>NZ_BQYI01000001.1:1342500-4280000 GCF_027923405.1 Paenibacillus sp. YYML68
ATTATATCGCTAGGGGTTGTAGGACCTCGATGTGGCAAAAGCTTGTTAGGCGAAGTGGTCTGGAAAGGCCCGGCACAGTAGGTAAAACCCCTGTAGCCAAAAGCGAGCGTATGCCTAGAGGAATCCTGAGTACGGCGGGACACGTGAAACCCCGTCGGAATCCGGCAGGACCATCTGCCAAGGCTAAATACTCCCTGGTGACCGATAGTGAAGCAGTACCGTGAGGGAAAGGTGAAAAGAACCGCGGGAGCGGAGTGAAAAAGAACCTGAAACCGTGTGCTTACAAGAAGTCAGAGCCCGTCTTGATATTTCCTTCGGAAAATCAGGGGTGATGGCGTGCCTTTTGTAGAATGAACCGGCGAGTTACGTTTGCAAGCGAGGTTAAGGTGAGAAGCCGGAGCCATAGCGAAAGCGAGTCTGAATAGGGCGAATGAGTTTGTAGACGTAGACCCGAAACCGTGTGATCTACCCCTGTCCAGGGTGAAGGTGCGGTAACACGCACTGGAGGCCCGAACCCACGAATGTTGAAAAATTCGGGGATGAGGTGGGGGTAGGGGAGAAATTCCAATCGAACTCGGAGATAGCTGGTTCTCCCCGAAATAGCTTTAGGGCTAGCCTCGGGATTAGCGTAGCGGAGGTAAAGCACTGATTGGGTGCGGGGCCCGCCAAGGGTTACCAAGTCCAGTCAAACTCTGAATGCCGCATACGTATACCCGGGAGTCAGACAGTGAGTGCTAAGATCCATTGTCAAGAGGGAAACAGCCCAGATCATCAGCTAAGGTCCCCAAGTGTGTGTTAAGTGGGAAAGGATGTGGAGTTGCACAGACAACCAGGATGTTGGCTTAGAAGCAGCCACCATTTAAAGAGTGCGTAATAGCTCACTGGTCGAGTGACTCTGCGCCGAAAATGTAACGGGGCTAAACACACCACCGAAGCTATGGGTCCATTAAGGGCAGTAGGGGAGCGTTGTATGCGGGTAGAAGCTAGATCGTGAGGACTGGTGGACTGCATACAAGTGAGAATGCCGGTATGAGTAACGAAAAGATCAGTGAGAATCTGATCCGCCGTAAGCCTAAGGGTTCCTGAGGAAGGCTCGTCCGCTCAGGGTAAGTCGGGACCTAAGGCGAGGCCGAAAGGCGTAGTCGAAGGACAACAGGTTGAAATTCCTGTACCACCGTGAACCGTTATGAGCAATGGGGTGACGCAGAAGGATAGTGACGCGGACTGATGGATGTCCGTCCAAGCAGCAAGGCTGGTTAGTAGGCAAATCCGCTAACCGTAAGGCTGAGCTGTGATGGGGAGGGAAATAAAAGTACCGAAGGTCATGAGTTCAAGCTGCCAAGAAAAGCCTCTAGCCAGGGAGAAGGTGCCCGTACCGCAAACCGACACAGGTAGGCGAGCAGAGCATGCTAAGGCGCGCGGAAGAACTCTCGTTAAGGAACTCGGCAAAATGACCCCGTAACTTCGGGAGAAGGGGTGCCTCGGTAGGGTGAATAGCCCGAGGGGCCGCAGTGAAAAGGCCCAAGCGACTGTTTAGCAAAAACACAGGTCTGTGCGAAGCCGCAAGGCGAAGTATACGGGCTGACGCCTGCCCGGTGCTGGAAGGTTAAGGGGAGCGGTTAGGAGTAATCCGAAGCTGTGAACCGAAGCCCCAGTAAACGGCGGCCGTAACTATAACGGTCCTAAGGTAGCGAAATTCCTTGTCAGGTAAATTCTGACCCGCACGAATGGCGTAACG
The DNA here is from genome assembly GCF_027923405.1 of Paenibacillus sp. YYML68. Lineage (NCBI taxonomy): Bacteria > Bacillati > Bacillota > Bacilli > Caryophanales > Paenibacillaceae > Paenibacillus > Paenibacillus sp. YYML68. Next base: position 1,344,239 of record NZ_BQYI01000001.1, read on the forward strand.
ACTTGGGCGCTGTCTCGACGAGAGATCCGGTGAAATTTTAATACCTGTGAAGATGCAGGTTACCCGCGACAAGACGGAAAGACCCCATGGAGCTTTACTGCAGCTTGATATTGGACTTTGGTACGATCTGTACAGGATAGGTGGGAGCCTGAGAAGCCGGAGCGCCAGCTTCGGTGGAGGCGCCGTTGGGATACCACCCTGATCGTATCGGAGTTCTAACCTGGTACCGTGAACCGGTATGGGGACAGTGTCAGGTGGGCAGTTTGACTGGGGCGGTCGCCTCCTAAAATGTAACGGAGGCGCCCTAAGGTTCCCTCAGAATGGTTGGAAATCATTCGCAGAGTGCAAAGGCATAAGGGAGCTTGACTGCGAGACAAACAGGTCGAGCAGGGACGAAAGTCGGGCTTAGTGATCCGGTGGTACCGTATGGAAGGGCCATCGCTCAACGGATAAAAGCTACCCTGGGGATAACAGGCTTATCTCCCCCAAGAGTCCACATCGACGGGGAGGTTTGGCACCTCGATGTCGGCTCATCGCATCCTGGGGCTGAAGTAGGTCCCAAGGGTTGGGCTGTTCGCCCATTAAAGCGGTACGCGAGCTGGGTTCAGAACGTCGTGAGACAGTTCGGTCCCTATCTGTCGCGGGCGTAGGAAATTTGAGAGGAGCTGTCCTTAGTACGAGAGGACCGGGATGGACGTACCGCTGGTGTACCAGTTGTTCCGCCAGGAGCACGGCTGGATAGCCAAGTACGGACGGGATAAGCGCTGAAAGCATCTAAGCGTGAAGCCCCCCTCAAGATGAGATTTCCCAATATGTAAGACCCCTTGTAGACGACGAGGTTGATAGGTTCGGGGTGTAAGCACGGTAACGTGTGTAGCTGACGAATACTAATCGGTCGAGGGCTTATCCTAAATAATTATGAGATGTACATCTCATAATGCTAATAAAGAGCATCAGCGTGCTTGAGTTTCGTATCCAGTTTTCAAGGTGCAATAGCCTTGAGTTTTAAGCTGCATGTCCTTTTCAAGGTTGGATATTTTATTTTCGAATCTCGAAGAAGTGATGTCAGCATAAAAATCCGGTTTGGTGATGATGGCGGAAGGGAACCACGCGTACCCATCCCGAACACGACCGTTAAGCCTTCCAGCGCCGATGGTACTTGGACCGCAGGGTCCCGGGAGAGTAGGACGTCGCCAAGCTTGAAATGATGTGAGTATTAAGCTCACATCATCCTCATGAGTCATTAGCTCAGTCGGTAGAGCACCTGACTTTTAATCAGGGTGTCGTAGGTTCGAGTCCTACATGACTCACTTTTCTAAATATGCGGTTGTGGTGGAATGGCAGACACGCTATCTTGAGGGGGTAGTGGGCTTCGCCCGTGGAGGTTCGAGTCCTCTCAACCGCACCATAAACTAAATATGCGTTCGTGGCGGAATTGGCAGACGCGCTAGATTCAGGTTCTAGTGGGGTAACAGCCGTGGAGGTTCGAGTCCTCTCGAGCGCATATTGTAAGTTGTGCCCTTAGCTCAGCTGGATAGAGCGTTTGACTACGAATCAAAAGGTCGGGAGTTCGAATCTCTCAGGGCACGCCATTTAACTTCATCGATACACAAAGTGACATGAGACACGATTCGAACGAGAGGGAGTTCGTCGGAGCGTAAGCTTCGTTAGGACAACTTCGCAGTCGGTCGAAAGGCCGCATCTCTCAGGGCACGCCATTTAATTTTATTGAAACAAACCTATTTATTATATCGGGACGTAGCTCAGCTTGGTAGAGCACCTGGTTTGGGACCAGGGGGTCGCATGTTCAAATCGTGTCGTCCCGACCATATCAAACATTCAAATTGCAGAGAATCTCTGCAATTTTTTTAGTTGTTTTCGGGCTTGTTTTTTGACTGCGTATTTTCTTCAGGTTTCGCCCAAGGGTTATTGTTCTTTCTAAGCTTCGTTTGCATGTCAAGCTCTTGCTTTAGCATCTGCTGTCGTTCCTTTTGCAGTTGCTTGAGTTGCTTTTTTTCAAGCTCTCGTTTTTGTTTATATTGCTCGTATTCTTGCTCTTTGATCTCCTGATACATCTCCATCTGCTGCTTCAACACGGTATCGATCGGCTTAGACTCTTGTTTAGTACTCTTGGCTTGTGGTCCGCTGCTGTCAGAAGCGGCTTGCTCACTCGAACTGCAGCCTGTAACCAGTAGACCAACCGAAGTGAATACGACAAGCCATTTTATTGGCTGCTTTGTGTTCATAACGTTACTACCTCCCAGTGCTCGACATCGTATGACAACGTTATTTTACCCAAAAGTATAAAAAACATGTTGGGAAAGTACGCAATATCGTATTATGATAAAGAGGATCGTACAAACGGTATGGACAAGACGCAGCACAAAATCGTTGTTCCCATTGAATCAGGACCAACGATTGATGAGAGGTTAACCGGTAAAGCCGCTGCCAACCGCTTTGTCTGTCAGTACATAGACTTTGACATTTTTCTTGACACCAAAATCTCGAGCTTCTTGGAGATCCGGGATGTACACATCGATCCTAGAGCCGCGGATCGCAGAGCCGGTGTCTTCTGCCGTACGAAAGCCGATTCCGTCGATGAAGACCTTGGAGCCAATCGGGATAATGTCGGGGTCGACAGCAATGGTGCGACCTGCCTGAACTTTACTACCGCTGTATGTAATTCCGTATTGCGGATGGCCAGGGGTCTTGCCAGTTGATTCATAGCCGGCTGTATAAGCGGTCAATGTCGATGATAGCACCTGCTTAATGACAGCGGACTCACCACTGGCGGCTTGTAGCACAGGCTCTTGAACGGGTACATTTAATTGTAAGCCGATTGCAAGGCGATTAGGGTCTAACGCAGTGTTAGCCGCGAGCAGTTGTTGAATCGAGACACCGAATGAACGGGCAATGCGATAAAATGTGTCTCCAGGACGTACCTCATATGGGATCGATGATGGTAAAAGGACAGCTTTGGCGGTTTCGACCGGGGCTACATGCTCTTCAGACTCTGAAGCGATATAAAAATCATTAATGAAAATAGCACCATAGCTATCTTCATTAGCGGCAGCAGTTAACGTGGAGACAAAGGTCAGCAGCAACGCAAGCGTAAGCATGCTGAAGCAATTACGAATCTGAGAAATGATGGTTACCATGTGTAAATCCTCCTCTAGCAATTAGTTGTACAACTCTAGTACAAGAATTGCCAGCTTCGGAGATTTCTAAACATGAATAGATAAGGGAGAGATATAATTTGGCAAAGCTCGATGGAAAGCGTATCGCAATAACAGGTCCTCGTAAGGCCGCGGAGTTAAGTGTGATCGTAGAAAAGATGGGTGGTATTCCGATCGTTCGTCCTGCTCAAGGAACGGTTGCTGTAGAGTCAGAGCTTGTTCACCTTGAGGTAGAGAAGCTGCTGCAAGAAGGAGCAGATTGGTTCATCTTGACGACGGGAGTCGGCACAGAGCTACTACTTAAGGCGGCGGAAGAAACGGGGCGCTTAGATGATTTTATTGCTTTGCTTAAGTCCTCGAAGACGGCGGCCCGGGGCTATAAGACGGTGAATGTGCTGCGTAAGCTCGGTGTGGACCCAGAGGTTCGTGACGATGACGGCACGACATCCGGACTGCTGCGAGCACTGGAGGGCACGGATCTTGCTGGAAAAAGAGTAGCGCTGCAGCTATACGGCGATCACGCACCAAAGCTGGTACAGTGGCTGAAGGCGCGAGGAGCGATTTTCCACGAAATATTGCCGTATCGACATATCGCGCCTGAGCTGTCTGTCGTGGATCAGCTTCTGCATGAGGTGATAGATGGACAAGTAGATGCGGTAACGTTCACAAGCACCCCGCAAGTACGCTTCTTGATGCAGTATGCCAAGGAAAAAGGGCTGCACGAACGTGTGCTGCAAGCCTTTGAAAGCTCGGTTGTGGCCGTTGCGGTAGGGAAGGTGACTGGGGAAGCGCTTCGCGAGGAAGGAGTAGGACACGTCGTCGCCCCAGAGGAAGAGCGAATGGGTAGTATGATCGTATCCTTGTCTAAATATTACGAGTCGCTGGATCAATAGTACGAAACGGACAAGTCCTGTACTTCTGCAATAATAGAAGGGGCGCTTGTCCGTTCTTCATTGTTTGCGCGTGTCTCCGGTTAAGAGCAGAATGGGAACAGATGACGTAGGCTCATGCGCCTGTAGAAGCTCGAGAGCGTCTAGTCCGTTCGTACCTGGCATGTTCATATCCATAATATGCAAATTAACATCCTTATGTTAATGCAGTTGATGAAATGAACAGTAATGGGCCGGCAACTCAGTCTCAGTCCTCTAGAGAGGAGCGGATGAAAGCGGTATTGCTCCAAACCAAGAGGCTGTTTATTTCAGATGCTCGTTAAAAGGCATCGCCCAAGCAGAGCTACAGGCTGCGGCTGATGATCTGCTGCAAGCGGTTCGGCTGGAGGCAGAAGCATTCCTTGATGAATAGCGAGTAGCCAGTAGCGATAGATGCTCAAGCAATCCTTGTACATTATAACGTACTCATGACGGATAGGCATAAGGATACAGATATGAATGCTTACAATTGATTGACTTCACATTAAGGTTTTATGAAGATCGCAAGATGTAGAGGATTAGCACGTTAAATGTCGAATATAATCGTGTTAGTCATTATTCCAAAAAGGGGATTTATGGTAGCCTATGATCGAATTTAAGAACGTCTCCAAGCAATACCCGAATGGAACAATAGGTCTGAAGGACATTAATCTCACGATCGGAAAAGGCGAGTTTGTCGTCATTGTCGGTCTTTCCGGAGCAGGTAAGTCGACACTGCTGCGCTCGATTAATCGATTGCATGAAATAACCGACGGTCAGATTCTCATTGACGGCAGATCGATTACGTCTGCCAAAGGTGCGGAGCTACGGCGATTCCGCCGTGACATCGGCATGATCTTCCAGAGCTTCAACCTCGTCAAGCGCTCGACCGTGCTTCGTAACGTGCTGTCAGGGCGTGTGGGCTATCACTCGACGCTGCGTACGCTGCTCGGATTATTCCCGAAGCAGGATATGGAGCTCGCCTTCAACGCACTGGAGCGTGTGAACATTCTCGACAAGGCGTATTCCCGTGCAGATCAGCTCTCCGGCGGTCAGCAGCAGCGGGTGTCGATTGCGCGTGCGCTAGCGCAGGAAGCGAAGATCATACTGGCGGACGAGCCGGTCGCTTCACTTGACCCGTTGACGACACGGCAAGTTATGGACGACCTGAAGCGGATCAACCAGGAGCTCGGCATTACGACGATCGTGAACCTTCACTTCATCGACCTGGCACGCGAATATGCAACACGTATTATCGGCCTACGGGCTGGTGAGCTCGTGTTCGACGGCCCAGTGGAGCAGGCAACGGATGAGGCGTTCTCGGAGATCTATGGACGTCCGATCAAGAAGGACGAGCTGCTGGGGGTGGAAGCGTAAGATGTCGGATGCTGACCGCAAGAAGCTGCTTCAGAAGCCTTCAAGGATGAAGTCGTACATGACAGCGGTGCTGCTGCTTGGGCTGCTCTGGTGGAGCGCAGATAATACGGAATCCAGTATGGTGAAGCTCATTCAAGGCTCGCCGGAGATGGGGAAGCTGCTCGTCGAGATGGTCCCGCCGGATTGGAGCTATATTGACGTCATATGGGACCCGATGATGGAAACGGTACAAATGGCTGTCATCGGTACAACAATCGGTGGTCTGCTTGCGATTCCGATCGCTCTGCTCGCTGCAGGCAACGTGACGAGAACACCTTGGATTTATCAGCCGGCGCGCTTCATACTTAACCTCATTCGTACGATTCCAGAGCTGCTGTTCGCCGGCTTGTTCGTCGCCATATTCGGGATCGGCGCTGCGCCGGGGGTACTCGCTCTGATCTTCTTCTCCTTCGGCTTGATCGCCAAGCTGACCTTCGAGTCGATCGAGGCGATCGATCCAGGGCCGCTTGAAGCGATGACGGCTGTAGGCGCGAATAAGCTGCAGTGGATTCAATTCGGTGTCGTTCCTCAGGTAGCGGCGCAATATATGGCGTACTTCCTCTACACATTCGAGGTCAATGTGCGCGCGGCGGCTGTACTTGGTCTGGTCGGAGCAGGCGGTATCGGCTTGTACCTCGACCGCACGCTGCAGCAGTTCCGCTATGACCGCGCATCGCTCATCATTATATTGACGCTAGTGATCGTTCTGTTGATTGACTACGTCAGCACCAAGGTAAGGGAGAAGCTTCTATGAATAATAGACCTGTGCCTAAGAAGCCGAGCCGTATCCGTTTTTGGCTTGTTGCTGTATTTATATTCGCTATTTATGTCTGGTCGTTCACGGGCATTGATTTCGGTGGCTTTACAGAGAACGCCCTGCGTGACTTCAAGACGATTATGCGCGGACTGTTCAATCCGGACTGGGGCTATGTGTACTTGCCCGAGGGTGAGGACCTGCTACGGGGTCTTCGTGACACGCTAGGCATCTCGATCATCGGAACGTTCATCTCCGCGATATTGTGTGTACCGTTCGCATTTTGGGCGGCTGTTAATATGAGCAAGCTTCGCTCCGTATCGGGCAGCGGCAAGTTCGTGCTCAGTCTCATTCGGACGTTTCCGGAAATTATTATGGCTATCATCTTTATTAAAGCGGTCGGACCAGGCGCCTTCGCCGGCGTACTCGCGCTCGGATTGCACTCGATTGGTATGCTCGGTAAGCTGTACTCGGAGGCGGTTGAGGATCTCGACCTTGGACCTTCCGAGGCATTGACGGCTTGTGGAGCGAACCGTCTGCAGGTGCTGTGGTTCGCCATTATGCCGCAGGTGCTGCCGCAGTTCTTCTCCTTCGCGCTGTACCGTTTCGAAATTAACATTCGTTCCGCGTCGATTCTCGGCTTGATCGGAGCAGGTGGTATCGGTACGCCGCTGATCTTCGCTCTCGAGGCGCGCGCGTGGAGCCGTGTCGGGATTATATTGCTCGGTATTATCGTGATGGTTACGATAATTGATATCATCTCGTCCAGTATTCGTAAGCGACTCGTATAAAAGCATTGCAGCATAAGCAGCAGCCTGCTTCTTAGCCTTCATGGCTAGGAGGCAGGCTGTTCGCGTTAGGTTGAAGCATGGCTAAGGTGTTACTAGAGAGAAGGTCAGCCAAGCTTTAGCCTATGGGCACAACTGCATCGAATCGAAGGCTCATACGATGATGGAATCCGTTATTTACAGCTGTTCGAAGAAAATAAAGTATTAGACTGGAGTTGTTGATTTGACGCGGTTTTTGAGTTTGAAAATCGTCAGCTTATGAGAATTAAGTTTTAGTCTGAAATTCAATTAGAAACATAGTTGTTTCAGATTCTCGAAAATAAAGTATCAGACTACGCGACAAGTAATATGTGTTTCTTAATGTTACTTTATTTTGAAAGCACGGAAGCTGAATCAGACTGTAACCAATAACGTACGGTTTGGAGTAGAGGATGAATCCCTTTCGGGTCAGAGAAGTCTATGTCATCATCTACTTCACGACCATCATACAGTAAATAAACTGCCCCCGTTACTATTATGACACGTTGGATGATAGTGTTGATATAATCGACATGGATATCCGGTTCAGGGAGCCATGGTGTGGGAGGTCGGTATTCAATTAATGGATAGTCTCCTACCCGATTGGATTACTAATTAGAGCTTCGGAAGTAAGTGTGAATCAAATTTGTTACAGATTTGTCATACAAGGCTTTTGTGGTTTCTAAGTTTTCGATGTGGCCTCCAAGATAGAGGTGGATCACTCCGTGTAACGATGCCCATATAACTTGGACTACTAATATAGGGTCTTTCTCTGCAATTAGCCCCATTTCAATCGCCTCTGTAATAATATTAATGAACTGCTGCAATGCTGTTACTGTAGAGTGTAAACTTTCTTCCTCTGGCTTAAACTCACTAAAAGCTCCGCCGAACATTAACTTATAATAACTCGTATAGTTTTGTCCGAAAACCCAATAGGCTTCACCAAGTTCTCGAACATACTGCTCTAGATTTTCTTGCCTGATTACCGATTCGAAATTTTTGGCCAATAACTTACAGCCTTCTAGATATAGAAGTTTAATCAAACCATCCTTATTGTTGAATAAATTATATATAATTTTGGTCGAACATTCCATTTCTTCGGCAACCCTACGTATAGTGACGGCTTCAGGTCCATGTTCCTGCAGGATCATTGCAGCAGCTTCCACAATGGTATGTTTTAGATTCTCAGCATGCTGTAGTTTTGATTCTTGATAGGTTTTGGCTTTCATGTGATCTCACCCTCAGAACATATTAATGTTATAGCCCACATTCCGCATATGAAATTTAAACGCGACGACACTTAACCCTCTAGATGACACACTTGCAACCGTGAAGGCCGTTGGTCTGTGAGCTTCACGACGAAAGCTGCGGAGATTTCACCATCTTCGACAGAGCGCGTACAGACTGGTGGTGTATTTGCTTAGCGGCTTACGGATTTGACAACGTTCGCAGTATATATTGTCATGTCGTAGCTCGCGGGCGAGGGCATCATCGTTCAAGTCGTCGGCTGTAACCTCTTCGCCGAACAGAAGCCCAACATCTTGGTCGCGATAGAACTGATCGACATGACAGAGTGGATCTCGTCCGGTCATCACATTGATGACCAATGCTTTCAAGCGCGTGCCAGGCGAAAGCTTGCAACGCTTCTCGTCCCATGACAGCAGACGATTGATCGTAGGCTCGAACTCGATTTCCTTACTCATCCGATCCAGCAGCACGCTGGACCGGATGAGTAAGGACAAGGATGGAAATCCTATCGAAATTCGTTTAGAGATTCAATTACACGTGCGGAATGTGGGTTATAGAAACACCGTTTTCAATACCTGTACTATAGTGTATGATCCGACGTCTAGTCAAATAAATTGACAATAATCTTTTTCTCAGATACAATGTTTTTGAAAAGAAACATTGTTTCCTGATTGTGAAATAAAATACTGAGAGGGTTGGAAATATGAAAAATGTGAATAACAAATGGACTCTTATTACAGGTGCTTCATCAGGTATAGGTGAAGTATTCGCACATGAATTGGCAGCTAAAGGGAGTCACTTGATCTTAACGGCTCGCTCGGAATCTAAGCTCAATGATCTTGCACAGAAACTTAGTAAGAAACATGGAATCCAAACTGAGGTTATTGTCTCAGATCTGTCCCAAGCAGGTGCTCCTGCAGAGCTCTATCAAGCATGTATTGAGCGAGGTCGTAGTATTGATATATTAATTAATAATGCTGGCTTTGGTACACATGGACTTTTTGAGGAACAGTCCTTTGACAGAAATCATGATGAAATTATGCTTAACGTTATGGCTGTCGTAGAGCTTACTCATCTATTCTTACCGGAGATGCTAAGAAAGAGAAGTGGTGTGGTCATTAATGTGGCATCCACAGCGGCATTCCAACCGGATCCTTATATGGCTGTATACGGTGCAACCAAGGCTTTTGTACTCTCGTTTACACAGGCATTATGGGAAGAAAATCGCAAACGTGGCGTTCAATTCCTTACTTTGTGTCCAGGTTCAACAGAAACAGCCTTCTTCGATGTTCTAGGTACTAATGATGCATCAGTTGGAAAGAAAGCTACTCCAAAGCATGTAGTAGATGTTGCTCTTCGTTCACTAGGGACTAATCGATCTTATGTCGTTGCAGGGTCTATGAATTATATTAACTCTCAAGCAACTCGCTTAATTCCAAAAAAAATAATGCTTCGTATAGTCAGCGGTATGCTGCGTCCACGTTAGTAGACCAATAAGTAACTTTCCCCACGTCGAGGTTCGTACAGTACGAATTACTCGAATATTTAGAGTTATATACTCTTTAACAGTCTCCACACATGTGGAGCGACTATGAATTAGGTATAATCGGAATTTTAGACTTTATATTACATATTTTGTTGATATAATAAGTGCCTTGTGCTTGGGTGAACTTCATACCAATGGGATAAATCCCTTTCTGTAATCTGTCCAGAAATTGACGGTGTTAGTTGTCCAAGATTTGACGGGCTGAAAAGAAAATAGGGCTACCCGAAGGTAGCCCCAAATGGAGTCATGATGTTATTCTAGATGTCGATTCTTAGACTGTAGAAGAGCTCCTAGTAGCAGTATGGCCAAATTCGTCAGTCTAATACTTTATTTTCTTCTGACAACAGCAGTATGCTGCCGAGCAGCAGTGGTATGTATGAAATTCGATTAATCCTTGGCGTATAGAGGGGCAAAAAAGTATAGCCTTCGAGCTGGCACAAACGTTCGATTGGGTGCTTCCAGACTGGATCGTGCTTCCAGGTGGTGCGCTCAGTAATGTGTCCGCTCTCGGTAAAGGTCTCCGAGAGATGCGGGAGATCGGGCTCATTCAGAGGCTGCCGCGAGTCGCGGTCGTGCAAGCGAAAGGGGCATCACCGCTGGCCGATATGCTCAGTCGAGGGAGTAAGACGCTTGTCCCTGTATCGAAGCCTTCTACTAGGGCGAGCGCCATGCGAATAGGTGCACCGCCAAGCTGGCGCAAGGCGCTGCGGGTTCTCGAAGAAACGAACGGTGTCGCCATCTCCGTGAGCGATGAGGAGATCTTCACGGCTAAGGTGGTGATCGATCGGAGCGGCATCGGCTGCGAGCCAGCATCTGCTGCATCGCTTGCGGGCTTGAAGCAGCTTGTGGCTGCTGGAGTCATTCATCGTGAGCAGTCTGTCATCTGCTTGCTGACCGGCCACATGCTGAAGGATGCTGAGTCTCTGGAGCTTTATTGGAACGATGGAATGGACGCTGAGTGATGAGCATAAATAGAAACAACCTCCGAAGGCGTAGGGTTACGCAGCTTCGGAGGTTGTTTGGCATGTTAGACTGTTGAGGATGGTCAGAAATTACTTCTGGCCTACACCCTTGGAGTATTCACGAACGATATTGAACTTTGCATCCTCGGACTTCACATAACCGCGGTGCGAGTATACTTCGTAGATGATTTTGCCGCCTTCTTCGGATTTACCGATCTCAATGAAGGCATTTGCAATCTTTTCTTTCCATGCTGCATCCATGTCGTTACGAACGGCAATCGTATCGTTAGGAATCGGCTCTGTGAACGCCAGTACGCGAGTCTTCTCGAATACGTCTGGGATGTCCTTCTTCACAGTGTTACGAGCGTCTTGGAAAATAGCAGCTGCGTCAGTCTGGCCGTTCAATACAGCAAGAACGCCCTTGTCATGACCTTTCACTTCTACGCCTTTAACGTCCTTCTCTGGGTCAACGCCATTCTTCTTCAGGAAGTTAGCCGGCCATACGAAGCCTGCGGAAGATGTTACACCTTGCCATGCGATCGACTTGTCCTTCAGATCTGCAACCGTCTTGATAGGGGAGTCAGCTTTAACGATGATCATAGCTTTGTAGAAGTCAACCAGATCCTTCGTTTCGCCGCCTGTTTTATCGTCTACACCGTAGCGTTGAGCTTGCAGAAGCAGGTCAGCTGCCTTCTTCTCATCGTGTGCAAGCACGTAAGCGTTCGGAGGCAGGAAGCCTACGTCTACTTGCTTGGAAGCCATTGCTTCGATAACTGTGTTGTAGTTCGTCGATACGGAAACCTTAACCGGGATGCCGAGCTTGTCGCTGAGAAGCTTCTCGAGCGGCTTCGCCTTTGCTTCAAGCGTCTCAGCGCTCTGGGATGGAACGAACTGTACGCGAAGCTCCTTCGGCTCGAAGCCTTTTGCTGCCGGCGTTTCTACTTTTTTGTCTGTTGCCGGAGCTTGACCACCTTGATTCGTTTCTGGCTTAGTGCCGCAACCTACCGCGATCCCTGCAGTCAGTACGAGGGACAGGCTCAGAGCTGCCATTTTCTTAAGCATGGTTCTTTTCCTCCTAAAATATGGGCTTGGTTTCTATTACCATAAAACAATATACCATATTTTCATATAAAAACTCTTTAAGATTTTATGAAGAAATTGCACGATTTTACCAGCTTGTTGTCGAATATAGCTCTTTCAGATGGAATTTGTTATAGTGTAAGCAATTTAATGACATAGGAGTGAGCTTCCCTTGAACAGATGCATGACGATGACTGTGCTGGAAACAAGTGACATTCATGGGCATATTGTGCCCATTTCATATGCAGACCATTCGGCGATCGAAAGCGGGCTTGCCAAGCTGGCCGCCGTCATTCGTAAGGAGCGGGCCAACACGGAGCATGTCTTGCTGATCGATAACGGCGACCTTATTCAAGGGACTCCACTGGCGTATCACCATGCGAAGCTCGATGCAAAAGTGCCGAACCCGATGATCCGCGTCTTGAACGAGCTGGGCTATGATGCGGCGATTATTGGTAATCATGAGTTCAATTACGGGCTTCCGCTGCTGGAGAAGGCTGTGGGGGAGTCGAATTTTCCATGGTTGAGCGCTAATATTGTACGTGAATCAGATGGGGAGCCGCTCTTCGGTCGACCGTATGTGATCAAGGAGCTGGGTGGCGTGAAGGTCGGGATCTTGGGCCTGACGACGCGCTACATTCCGAATTGGGAGAAGGCCGAGCATATCGCCGGGCTGCGGTTCGAGGGAGCGGTGGACAGCGCCAAGCGTTGGGTGCCGTACATGCGTGAGCAGGAGGGCGTCGATGTGGTCATCGTCTCGTATCACGGTGGCTTCGAGCGCAGCCTCGATACAGGAGAGCCGACCGAGCCGTTGACTGGAGAGAATGAAGGCTACGCTCTGTGTCAGGAGGTGGCGGGAATTGACCTGCTGTTAACCGGACATCAGCATCGCACCATAGCAGGAGTTCAAGTGTGCGGCGTCCCTGTAGTGCAGCCGGGGAGTGCGGGCGGATGGCTCGGGAAGGCGACGATCAAGCTCACATCAGGCAGTGAGGGCGGTTGGCACGTGGAGGAGATCACGACGGAGCTGTTGACACCCGCAGGCGTCGCGCCTGACCCGGTTGTGCTGTCGATGACAGAGCCGCATGAGCGTCTCGCGCAGAAGTGGCTGGATCAGCCGATTGGCAGACTTGTCGGTGACATGCGGGTAACGGACCCGATGCAGGTGCGGCTTGCGGAGCATCCGTTGATTGAGTTTATCAATCGCGTGCAGATGGAGCTGTCGGGTGCACGTATCTCCAACACAGCTTTGTTCGATAATGTGTCACCGGGCTTCCCCGAGCATATTACGATGCGCGATATCGTATCCAATTACATCTATCCGAACACGCTGCAGGTCATTCGGGTCAAGGGCAGCGATATTCGGGCTGCGCTGGAGCAGACGGCGTGTTATTTTGATACCTATACGGGGGAAGGGGACATTCGGGTCAGCGCCGAGTTCGGCGAGCCGAAGCCTCAGCATTATAACTACGACATGTGGGAAGGAATCCGATATAAGCTGAATATCTCGCGTCCGGCAGGACAGCGGGTGGTCGAGCTTGAGTTCGACGGCGCTCCGCTTGATCCAGACGGTGAATACGACGTCGTCATGAACAATTATCGAGCAGCAGGCGGCGGGAATTATATGATGTTCCAGGGCAAGCCGGTCGTGAAGGACATTCCGACGGATATAGCGGAGCTGCTGGCGAGCTATATTATGGAGAGAGGCACGATCGAGGCGACGCTGAATCGCAACTGGCAAGTGGTGTGGGACGGGAAGTCGGAGTTGTCCGAGGCAGAGTGAGTAGTGGTGTGAGCGTAAGTGTTAAGAGTAAGTGATAAGATCAAGTAAGCAGATCAAAGATGACCCGCTTGTGCACATGTAGGTGTAGCTATATATGAAGAAGTGAGGATCAGTTGGACTAGAAAGGGGGACGGTCACGCTGGAGCCGCAGTCATTGGAGGCAAGAGGGATGCGCATTCAGACCAAGTATGGGCTTCTGGAGCTTCATTCTCTGGGGGAGGAGGCTGTTGTGCTTCGTCCGGTGCTGGAGTGTGCAGCTGACGAACGTCCCATGCAGATGGACAGTCGTCTGATCGAGTGGCTGGACGATATTCAAGCACGTCTCGCTCTACAGCCGTCTGAGGCGATTCGCGATGTGGTGCGAACGTTTATGACGATTACGGTGTTCTATGAGCCTTGGGCTGTGCAGAAGGGAAGGCTGGACTTCGTGCAGGCAGGGGAGCTGGTCAGCCGTTCCGGGCACAGGTTGCTTCTGAATGCGGATAGTCCGTACGAGCGGGTGTGCGGTTGGCTGAGCCGTGTGCTGGAGGACCGAGACAGTGGCAAGGCCAAGGAGCAGGAGCTAATGCCATCGTCGGGAGTAGACGGTGTGAACCGTGGTAGCAGCATCGCTGTCACGTACACGCGTGTACCGGTATGCTTCGATCCAGAGCTCGGCCCGGATCTCGAGGAGGCGGCTGCATGGAGCGGTCTGACCGTGTCGACGTTCATTGAGCAGTTCTGCGCTGCGGAGTATACGGTGATGATGCTTGGCTTCATGCCGGGCTTTCCTTATCTGCACGGACTGCCTGAGCAGTTGGCTCAGCCTCGCAAGCAGGTGCCCCGGCTGCAGGTTGCACAAGGCTCGGTGGCGATCGGTGGTGCTCAGGCTGGCATCTATCCACTGGAGGCGCCGGGCGGCTGGAGGCTGCTAGGTCGCACTCCGTTGAGATTGTTCGTACCGGAGCGGGAACGGCCGAGTCTGTTGATGGCAGGCGATCGGGTGCGGTTCGAGGCGATTGATCTTGGGACGTATCGACGGCTTGTGGAGTTCGTGGACAAGTGATCGAGGCAGTTGTTGAAAGTAGATTCCGACTTGGTTAAAATTGGAACATACCTTGTCGGGAGAGGTGTTGCGCTTGATGAAGCTGCTGATGAACATCTTGTTAGTGACGGTATTCATGATGATTGTGATTGGAATTATTCAATTCTACACGAATTAAATATCGTTACAATTGACAGAAGGTTGATTAGGGGGGGATGTGTTGTGGCGGTGCATGTCTTGTCGCCGGGTCTCCTGGCGACGGTGCAGGACGCGGGGCGCTTCGGGAGCCGCGCGATCGGCGTCGCGGTGAGCGGCGCCGCGGATTCGTTCGCCCTGCGTGCGGCGAACGTACTGGTTGGCAACGCGCCGGGGGAAGCGGCGCTGGAGCTGACACTGACGGGCGCATCGCTCCGGTTCGAGAGCGATGCGCTCGTCGCCTTGTGCGGCGCGGCGATGGACGCGCGCGCCGAGGGCGGGCCGCCACTTGCGCTGTGGCGGCCGTGCTATGTGCGCAGCGGTACCGTGCTGCGCATTGGTGCGGCGCGCGCCGGTGTGCGCGCCTATCTCGCTGTGGCCGGCGGCTTCGCCGTGCCGGCCGTGCTGGCGAGCCGCAGCACGCATGCGCGCGCGCGGCTCGGCGGCTTCGCCGGTCGCCCGCTGGCCCCGGGCGACCGGCTGCCGCTAGGCGCGCTGCCTCGCCGCTCGGCAGCGCTGATGGCGTGGCTGGCGGCCCGCGCCGCCGCCAGCGACAAGCTGCTGGCCGCGGCCCCGTGGGCGCTGGCCGAGGGCGCGAAGCCGCCGTATGCGGAGCATCCGGCGGTGCGCGCCGTGCGCGGGCGCGAGGCCGAACGCTTCGAGACCGCAGGTCTCGAGGCGTTCTTCGGCGCGCCCTACAGGCTCTCCCCGCAGTCGGACCGCATGGGCTGCCGACTGGAGGGGCCGCGGCTCGCGTTGCAGGAGCCGCTCGAGATGCTGTCCGAGGCCGTCGTCCCCGGCACGGTGCAGGTACCACCAGACGGCCAGCCGATCGTGCTGCTGGCCGACGCACAGACGACCGGCGGCTACCCGCGTATTGCGCAGGTGGCAGCGGTCGATTTGCCGCTTGTCGCGCAGGCGCGACCGGGGGCGCGGCTTCGTTTTATCGAGATTACACATCGGGAGGCGGAGCGACTGTACCTCGAGCGGGAGCAGCTGCTCGTGAGTCTGGCTGCATCGGTAGACTTGCGGATAAAATCATTATAACGATTCTGCACCTTGCCGCTCTCGGGGCGATTGTGCGTTAATAGTACATGTAGCGGGCTGACTACCGCCGAAGTGAAGTGTGCAAGGTGCTGCGTAGACAATTTGGCAAAGTATGGTTTATAATGAGGCAAGATTGAAGCCGAAAGCACGATGCGGCGATGGTCAACGAATCATGAATACGAAGGGAGTGGCGTGTGATGCGTATCTACACGTGGATTATGATAAGAGGAATTGATGACAAATGAATAGCATTTTCTCCAATCACCGTCACCTGATCCCCGTCTCCATGCAGGAACTGAACATCGAGGTATTCGGGCACGTATCGGCAGAGCGTGTTTTTTCCATTTTATAGAGACTATCGAGAAGACCGAACACTTGGATCAGAGTGCCCTGAAGGCTCTATGCGAACGTACCTGTATGTTAGAGGCACATGCGTAGGAGGTGTGAAGATGAAAATGCTGACAACTTTCGGATTAATGGCCGTCTCGGCTCGAAAGGAGGCATTCATCGGTGGGGTACAAAAATGGCAAGGACATTTTACCGCCCAGCTTGCTCAAGCAGCTTCAGGATTACATCCAGGGCGAAATTATATATGTTCCGAAGAAGGAGCATACCCGAGCCGGCTGGGGTGAGAACAACGGCACCCGGCAGTCGATCCGGAAGCGGAACGACGAGATTTTCCAACTATATGAGAACGGATATTCGGTTACAGAGCTTATTACCAAGTTCCATCTCAGTGAGGACAGCATTCGTAAGATTATAGTGAAAACGCGCGGTCTGGCTGCGAGGCAGTAGGCGGTGCGGGGCATGTGGCGTTCAGCGATTAGTCAAGAATCATATTGTGACGGACCCCGGACTTGACAAAGTTGCGGGGTTCTTCGTTGATGGATATGATGATAGTTAGATTGATGTTTATGTAAATGGTTACGTAAATGGTTACGTTAATAGTTACGTTGATGGTTACATGATATGGATATGAATTTGGTTTTGGTGGTTATAAATGGTTGCGAAGAGTGTCGCGACTTTGCGACTTCGAGACATCGAAATATTGTACGACGGTACGATATAGGGAAGGAGGAGCTGTCATGGCTAACCTATCGCTTCGAGTGGATTTGAACGCCGATATGGGCGAAAGCTTCGGCGTATATCGGCTAGGCGCTGACGAGGAGCTTGTCCAGCATATTACGTCTGCGAATATTGCATGCGGCTACCATGCAGGTGATCCGTCGGTGATGAGGCGGACGGTCAAGCTTTGTCTGGAGGCAGGGGTAGGGATCGGTGCGCATCCGGGTCTTCCCGACTTGAGCGGCTTCGGCCGACGCATGATGCAGGTCAGCCCGGAGGAGGTATACGACCTGATGCTGTATCAGATCGGAGCGCTGCAGGCGATCGCACGTGCCGAAGGGGGGAGCGTTCGGCATGTGAAGCCGCACGGCGCGCTATACAATATGGCTGCTGTGCAGCCTCCGCTTGCCGATGCGATCGCGGAGGCGGTGCTGCGGCTCGATCCAACGCTAATGCTGTTCGGTCTCGCCGGTAGCGAGCTTATTCGTGCTGCGGAGCGCAAGGGGCTGCGTGCTGTTCCGGAAGCGTTCGCGGACCGGACTTATACGCCAGAGGGGACGTTGACGCCGCGAGGTGAGAGCGGGGCTCTGCTTCACGACCCGGAGCAGGCGGCCGCGCAGGTACTGTCCATTGTGCGCGATGGCCTCACGATCTCGAAATCCGGCTCGCCGGTGTCCTTGCAGGCCGAGACCTTCTGCATCCACGGCGACGGTCCCGGCGCTGCCCAGCTTGCCGCCGCTCTGAAGCTGAGCCTCATCCAACACGGCGTTGAAGTAAAGCCCGTCACCTGATTGAGCGCGGTTCCACCCGCTGCTCGGGCCAGGTGACGGAAACGTGTTCCCCCGTAACTCCCCGTCACCTGATTGAGCGCGGTTCCACCCGCTGCTCGGGCCAGGTGACGGAAACGTGTTCCCCCGTAACTCCCCGTCACCTGATTGAGCGCGGTTCCACCCGCTGCTCGGGCCAGGTGACGGAAACGGGTTCCCCCGTCAAGCCCGTCACCTGATAGATCGCGGTTTCTCCCGCGACTGGGGTCAGGTGCCCCCTACATCAGCTTGATGCCGCTGATCAAAATAATGATCGCCATGACCGTTCTCAGCGGCTTGGCGGGTACCTTCGCGGATAGGCTGCTGCCGAGGAGGACGCCGGGCACGGAGCCGATCAGTAAGTTGATCGCCAGCATGTAATGGATGTTGCCGAAACCAGCATGCAGCAGGCCTGCAGCCGATACGAGCAGGAACGCGTGTACGATGTCGGTGCCGACAAGCTCCGCTGCCTTAAGTCGGTAGAAGAACATCATGGCCAGAGCGAATAAGGAGCCGGAGCCGATCGAGGTCAAGCCGACTACGAAGCCGAGGAGAACGCCGATCATGATCGATAAGGCTCGTTTCTCATGAAGCGGCTTATCCTGAAGCGCCGTCGGCTCACTCGGGATGAACCATACCTTAATGATGCTCAGCAAGGCGACGATGACCAGGACGAAGCCGAGCGCGTGCTTAATGATCGTATCTTGATACGCATGCAGCGACGGCACGAACTTCAGCAGCAGTACGGCGACGATCGCACTCGGGATGCTGCCCCAGGCCATGTGCTTCACAAGCGTCATGTTGACCGTCTTCTGCCGAACGTGCTGGATGCTGCCGAATAGCTTCGTCACCGCATTATAGAACAGATCTGTAGCGACAGCGACAGTAGGCTGAATGCCTAGAAACACGAGCAGCGGGGTTAACAGGGCGGCTCCGCCTACACCGGTCAGACCGACAAGCAGGCCGACCAGCGCCCCCATGAGCACAATACCCAATTCCATCGTTTCCACCTCTAGTCCTCAATTTATAGTCTGCGACGTAAAACCCCTTGCTTGAGCTATGGGGATGTAAGTCGCCATCTGCGAACAGCTTTCGTTAGTTTTCTTGAATCTATCTATTGTTTTGTGGTATGCTGATCTTGAGGTGATAACCGTGTCAAGAGACGTATATAGCACTAACAATGTGGTGTTCGATTGCAAATACCATGTCGTATTCTGCCCGAAGTATCGGCGTAAGGTGCTTGTATCTCCAATCGACGAACGACTGAAAGAGTTGTTCCTGCTGAAAGCTAACGAACTTCAAGCGGAAATCGTCCATATGGATATCATGCCTGACCATGTGCATGTGCTGATTAGGTGCGATCCGCAGTTCGGCATTCACAAAGTTGTGAAGCATCTGAAAGGGTATACGTCGCGTATGTTGCGCCAAGAGTTCAAGCAGCTTACATCTCGGCTTCCGTCGCTGTGGACCAATAGCTATTTCGTCGCTACGGTTGGAAGCGTGTCGCTTGAAACGGTACAGCGATATATTGAAGAACAGAAGGATCGTTGAACATGCGAATAACGTACAAATACCGACTGTATCCAAGCCGCGAACAGCGCAAGGCGATTCACTTCACTATAGAGCGTTGCCGCCTGCTGTATAACCGTTTGCTGGACGAACGTATTCACGCCTACTCGCTCGACTGCATGAACATGTTGCCAATCAGCGCAAGGATTACGCGCATAAGCTGTCTCGTAATCTCGTAAGCCGCTTCGGCTTGATCGCTTTCGAAGATTTAAATACGGTTGGTATGGTCAAGAATCACAACCTCGCAAAGTCGATCGTAGACGCTGGCTGGCATCAGCTCGTACAATTCACGAAATACAAGGCTGAGAGTGCCGGTAGAGTCGTGAAACAAGTCGATCCACGAAATACGTCACAGATATGCTCGAATTGCGGTGAAGTCGTCAAAAAAGAACTGAAGGAACGCACGCACCACTGTCCGCATTGCGGTTTCGTTGCAGACCGAGACGTGAACGCGGCTATCAATATTTTGCAAAGAGCAACAGCCTAAGCATGAACGGGCTCGGATGGAGCCTTCAGCGAGGAAATGGGTTGCCGTTTCTGTTGACCTGAGAAGCCCCTCCCTTTAGGGATGGGGAGTCATCACGTCTAAGTCATACATCCGCAATCCTTCCACACTCCTCACTATATGTACGCCCACAATCGAAGGTGTGCATGTGTCACGGTAACGAAAAAAAGCTCCCGCAGGAGCTCTTCCAATCACTAGCCATCTATTACACGTTGAGACTGCAGCTATTGCACCTGCTGACCGGACGCTTTACGCAGTTCATTGGCGAGCCGGTTAAATTCCTTGCGCGCTTCCTCGGATTCCGTACAGAAGTAAGCGGCGGATAAGAAGCGGATGATCTTGTTGGCGTCTTCAGCACTCAGCATAACCATTCCTCCTCAGTTGAAGCTTCGGGCTTCCCTAATATAATGTACGCAGACGATAGGAGGAAGGTGAAGCTCTTGAATATGCTATAATCGAAGCGTCACGTTCAACCGAAGGAGAGTGAGCTCAGTATGATTCCGGTGTTCGTCTATGGTACGCTGCTGACGGGCGAATCCAATCATCACGTGGTCGCTTCATATGTGAGATCAGTCAGGCCGGGAGTCGTTCACGGGAGCCTATATGATGTGGGAGCTTACCCGGCGCTGGTGCAGGAACATAGCGCGAGCGGAAGGATGGTCGAGGGAGAATGGCTCCTAGTGGAGGATGCAGGGCTGATCGCGATGGACGAGCTCGAGGAATATTACGGTCCAGGCCAGTCTAACGATTATGAGCGAGTATGGATACGCGATGCTGCAGACGAGAGTCTGGAGGGCTGGGTGTACGTATGGGCGAGCAGCAGAGGCTGTCCGCTCATCGACAAGCGTTCCTGGAGAGAGCACTGCAGCAGCAGGAGCCGACAATAATCGTACGTAAGCAAAAACCGCTGTGCGCCTAAATGCGCTACAGCGGCTAGGATGCCTCATATATGACCAGAATATCGGTTTACGCTCTGCTTGAGTATCTTCTCCAATCATCCCGCTCGGATTTCTTGATCGTCTCCGAAATTCGCATCATGATCGCGTTCACTTCAGTTTCACCGATCGTCTCAAGCAGCTGCTCGTAGCTCAGGTCATCCTTTAGCAGCTTACGGGATACGGTGCTTTCGCGATACCAGGCCTCCGTCAGGGCGAAGGAGCCGTCCTTTTTTAGCCATACCTCATGGTAATAATCTTTTTCTCCCTCTTGGGCGATCAAGGTTAAGTAGTAGGCGAGAATCGGTATGCGCGGGTCTGCCAAGCGCTGACTAATGACGGAGCCGGAAGCAACCGGCTGTCCGAACGTAACATATTTCGACACTTTTCTTATAAGCTGATCAGCAGCAATCATTATTATCCCCCTTTCATCATAGGACCTTAATCCTTTAAATCATTAAATTATAATCAACTCATGATAATCACAATACTACCATAGTTCTAATGACTTATGCATCATACTTTTGGATTATTACAAGCTGCCAAATGTTTCGTCCGTTCACCCAAAAGAAATTGAAACGTGTTATAATAAGGATATGTGAAAGACAATCGGGGTGGGAATGAAGCCTATGGAATCGTATCAAATTTTATTGGCGGACGATGAGGCCGCATTGCGATTTTTGCTAACCGAAACGCTAGCGGAGGAAGGGTATCACATCGTAGAGGCTGCTGATGGTAAGGAAGCGATCAAGCTGCTAGATCAGACGAAGTATGATCTGGTGATCTTAGATTATATGATGCCGGAGAAGACAGGGATCGAGGTGTGCGAGTGGCTGAGAGCGAGCTCGGAGCTGAATCGCGATGTTCCTGTGGTGCTGCTCACAGCCAAGGCGCAGGAGAAGGATAAGGAAAGAGCGATTCAAGCGGGCGTAACCCGTTACATCGTGAAGCCATTCAGTCCGATGCTGCTTCTCGATGTCGTGCAAGAATTGATTGAAGCATCTGACACGATATAGGGTGTAACGTACATGTCATCAAGAATGAATAGACAGGCAGCAACTGTAGCAGGACAGCAGTCTCCTCGGATATTATGCGGATCGGAAGTGGACACAGTGCGAAATCCGACAGGTGAAGATCGAAGCGGGAAAGAGCAGCGATTGTTGAAGGAAGGCCGTAAGCGTTACGTTCGTGAGCTAGAGAAGCAGCTCGGGCAGCTCAACGCCTGGATCGGTGCGCCGGACGATGAGGAGTATGCGGTCGACACAGCCAAACAAATTTATCGGGTCGTACATACGCTAAAGGGCAGCGCTCCTATGTTCGGTTTCATCAGAATTGGGTCAGGCGCGCAGAAGCTGGTCGACCTGTGGGAATGGACACAGCATGACGACGCTGTCATCAACGGGGCGTTCATCATGGATCGGTTTATTCGAACCTCCTCTTTATCGGAGCCTATTTTGCGCGAGCTGGAGCTTGAGCTTGATATATATAGTCGGGAGCTGGAGCTTGATGAGCATCATGAGCGATATGGCTCCGGTATGATGATGAGCGGCGGAGAACGAATGCTGGTTATCGACGATGACGACGTGCTGCGCTCCTATCTGGTGCGCCGACTACGGATGGACGGCTACGAGGTCGATGAGGCCGCAGATGTTGCCGAAGCGCAGCGGCTGCTGCGTCAGAAGCCTTACCAGCTCATTACACTCGATTTGATGATGCATCCGGTCAGCGGCTATGAGCTGTTTGAGTTTTTAAAGGATGATCCGACGCTGAAGTGGACGCCGCTCATCGTGTTGTCCGGCCGCAACGATGTGAACGATAAGGTGCGCTGCTTTTATTTGGGCGCTGACGATTATGTGACGAAGCCCTTTCAATACGAGGAGCTGAGCGCGAGAATCTACAGCCTGCTGAAGCGCACCCGCACGTTCGAGCAGATGGCGTTCAGAGATCCGTTAACTGGGGCGTATAACCGCCGCTTCTTCGACCATCAGATCAATGTGGAGCTTCAGCGCATTACCCGCTATCCGGCGCCCATCTCGCTCGTATTCATCGATATTGACCGATTCAAGTCGATTAACGATACTCATGGCCATCATATCGGCGATCTGGTGCTGCAGGGACTCGCGCACTTGCTGCAAGGGAACATTCGGAGCACGGATCTGTTGGCGCGCTTCGGGGGGGAAGAATTCGTCGTCGTGCTGCCGAACACCACCGGGGCTGATGCGCAGCGGATCATGGAGAGCATTCTGCGGCAGGCTCATCTCGAGCCGGTTGCACAGAATGAGGGTCATATGTTCTACATTACGTTCTCTGCGGGTGTGGCTGAATGGAGGCCAGGTATTAGTGTTCAGGAGTGGACGGCGCTGGCCGATGAGGCGATGTACGAGGCGAAGCAGTCCGGACGTAATCGGATTGTGCTGTCGGCCTCCTGCTTAAGCTCACCTCTGCCTAGTAATGCAACTGCATCCGGCAAGCGATCCAAGGTGCTTATCGCCGATGATGATAAAATATTGCGCTCCATCCTGCTCGCGAAGCTCAAGCATCTGCCGGTTGATTTCTACGAGGCGGAAGACGGAGAGGAAGCGTATAAGCTGATTCGGCATAGCGCATTCGACCTCTGTATTCTCGACGGAGTGATGCCGAACCTTGACGGCTTCGGGGTGCTCGAGCGAATGAAAGAGCACAACACACGTCCACCTGAGCTGAAGGTGCTCATCCTGTCCGGCAGAAGCCGCGAGGAGGACGTCAGCCGAGGGCTGGAGCTTGGAGCGAACAGTTACATGCATAAGCCGTTCTCGATGGTGGAGCTGGAGCTCAAGGTGAAGGAAATGCTGCAGATTTATACATAAATGATTCAAAAAGCCCGAATCCACCAGCGCTGTTGCGCCGCGTGGACCGGGCTTTTTCATTGAACGGATCGATTATAGATCGTCCCAATTAAGGTTCGAGGATTTGCTGTAGTTGGTGACCTTCTGCTCGAAGAAGTCAGTCTTCATCGCATTCATGTTGCTGAAGCTCTCTACCCACTTCATCGGATGGTCGACGACGTCCGGATACAGAATCTCGAGTCCCAGCTTGCGCATCCGTTCGTTCGAGATGTACTTGATGTACTGCTCGATGATCTCGTTGCTCAGACCGTGAATCTTGTTGTTCGTAATGTATTGTCCCCACTCGATCTCATGCGAGACGGCAGTCCACATCATGTTGCGCAGGTCCTCGATCAGCTCGTCGGTGAACACCTCTGGATTTTCCTTACGAATTTCCCGGAAGATGTTCTGGAATAGCGCCAAGTGCGTCAGCTCATCGCGCTGAATATATTTAATCTCGGACACGGTGCCGAGCATCTTGCCTTGACGGCCGAGCGCGTAGAAGAAGCTGAAGCCGCTGTAGAAATAGATGCCCTCTAGAATGTAGTTGGCCATAATGGTGCGCATCAGGTTGTCCGTTGTCGGCTCCTCGATGAACCGCTCATACAGGTCGGTGATGAAGCGGTTGCGGCGCGCCAGATGCTTGTCCTCGCGCCACTGGTTGTAGATCTCATCGCGAACGTCGGCCGAGCAGACGCTGTCGAGTATGTACGAGTAGCTCTGGCTATGGACCGCTTCCTGGAACGTCTGAACAGTTAAGCACAGATTCACCTCAGGAGCAGTAATGTATTCATTGATGTTCGGCAAGTTCGCCGTCTGCAGCGAATCGAGGAAGATCAGGAAGCTGATGATCTTGTCATAGCTCTGGCGCTCCTCGGGCGAGAGGAATTTGTAATCCTTCGCATCCTGTGCGAGCGGAATTTCCTCCGGAATCCAGAAGTTATTCATCATCGTTCGGTACATCTTCGTTGCCCAGTCATACTTCACATTATTGAGCTCGATCAGGTTCGTCGTATTGCCGCCGATCATGCGGCGCTTGCCCCAATCGCGGTCGCCGTGCTCGTTGAACAGCTTCTTCTTCTGAAGATCCATATGCAAGGTACCTCCACTATCGATATGACTTACCAATACTTGCCATGCTGTATGCGTGTGAAAACGACAGGGGTCCGTACCCCTGTCGTAGGTTCTCTTAAAGCGGCCTGACGTATGCGCATCGTCTAACGCGATACGTGGCTTATGTTATAGCGCTATGGCGCCCGTCAGCAGCGTCTAGCGCTGCTGACGGGCGCTT
Organism: Paenibacillus sp. YYML68; assembly: GCF_027923405.1. Classification (NCBI taxonomy): domain Bacteria; kingdom Bacillati; phylum Bacillota; class Bacilli; order Caryophanales; family Paenibacillaceae; genus Paenibacillus; species Paenibacillus sp. YYML68. The sequence goes on from NZ_BQYI01000001.1 coordinate 1,369,219, forward strand.
GCGGCGGGATAGCTAGCAGCTCCTTACGCGCTGCAGCTGACGCAATCCTCGACCTCGAGACTCTTGTTGCGAACGTAGTAGACGGTCTTCAGCCCGTTCTGCCAAGCAGCCATGTACAGCTCGAGGAACTCGCGAGCGGACAGCTCCGGCGTAATGTACAGGTTGAACGACTGCGACTGATCAATGTGCCGCTGGCGTGTGCCTGCAGCCTTGATGCTCCAGAGCTGGTCGATCCGATGCGCTTCCTTGTAATACCACATCGTGTCAGCGTTCAAGTTCGGCGCAGTCTGTGGGATGATGGCATTCTTCTTCTCCTCGACGAAGAACTTGTTGAAGATCGGGTCGATGCCCGCCGTCGAGCCGGCGATGAGCGACGTGGACGCAGTCGGCGCGATGGCGAACATCCAACCATTACGAACGCCGTGCCTTGCCACCTCAGCCTTCAGCTCCTGCCACTCTGGACTGCTGTAGCCGCGCGAATCGAAGTATACGCCGCTCTGCCACTCGCTGCCCTCGAAGGCCGGGTAAGCGCCCTTCTCCTTGGCGATCTGCATCGAGGCCTTGATCGCGTAGTAGTTCATCCATTCGTAGATCTCATCAGCCTTCGCGATATGCTCATCGGATTCCCAGTTAATCTGCAGCTGGGCGAGCATCTGATGGTAGCCGCTAGAGCCGAGACCGACGGCCCGATATTTCTTATTCGTAATTTCCGCCTGCGGAATCGGATAGTAGTTCAGGTCGATGACGTTGTCCATCATGCGCATCTGCGTCGTCACGACTCGCTCAATATCTTCCTTCGTATAGACGCGGCCCAGATTCGTGGACGACAGGTTGCATACGACGAAGTCGCCGCTCTTCACCTGCGTGGAGATGATTCCATCCTCATGGGTCGTCTGAATATGCTCGGTCGCGCTCATGTTCTGGCATATTTCCGTACACAGGTTCGAGCAGTAAATAATGCCCTTATGCTTGTTCGGGTTCGCCTTGTTCACCGTATCACGGAAAAATACGAATGGCGTACCCGTCTCGAAGGCGCTCGTCAGGATGCGCTTCATAATGTCGATGGACGAGATCTCTTCCTTCGACAGCTTACTGTCGTTCACGCAATCGAGGTAGCGCTCCTCCCACAGGTCACCGTAGCAATCCTCGAGCGAGTAGCCCTTCACCTTGCGTACCTCATGCGGATCGAACAAGTACCATGTGCCGCGCTCTTGTACGGTCTTCATGAACAGGTCTGGTATGCATACGCCTGGGAAAATATCGTGAGCCTTCATCCGATCGTCACCGTTGTTCGTCTTCAGGTTCAGGAAGTCGAGAATGTCCTTGTGCCACACGTCGAGGTAGACAGCGACTGCACCGGAGCGGACGCCAAGCTGATCGACGGCGATCGCTGTATTATTGTAGTTTTTGATCCACGGCACAACGCCGCCTGCGACACCCTTGAAGCCCCGAATGTTCGAGCCGCGGCTGCGTACCTTGCCGACATAGATGCCCATGCCGCCGCCATGCTTCGATACTTGTGCGAAGCTCTGGTCAACGTTGTAGATGCCCCACAGGTTGTCTGGCACGGTGTCGATGAAGCAGCTGGACAGCTGATGCAGCGGCTTGCGCGCATTGGCGAGCGTCGGCGTCGCTACGGTCATCTCCAGCTGGCTCAGCACATCATAGAACTGCTTCGCCCAGTGCAGCTTGTCCGTCTCCTTCATCGCAAGGTGCATCGCCACGCCCATGAACAGCTCCTGCGGAAGCTCCAGCACCTCCTTGTCCAGGCCGCGGATCAGGTAGCGATCAGACAGCGTCTTCAGTCCGATGTAGTTGAGGAGGTAGTCACGCTCAGGCTTGATGTAGGTGCCCAGCTCGAGAATTTCTTCCCGTGTATAATGCTCGAGAATATATTTACCGTACAATCCCATGTCGGTTAAGTAAGTAACAAGCGAGTACAGGTCTCCGTAGCCGAAGTGTCCGTACTTGCGATTCAGCCGAGCTTCCTTATATAGATCGTAGGCTAGCAGCTTCGCGGCGACATATTGCCAGTTCGGCTGCTCTACGCTTGTCTTCTCCACCGCCACCTGAATAAGCAGACGTTGAATTTCCTTCGTTGTAATGCCGTTGCGGAACAGGGGGAGCAGCGCTGTCTCCAGCTCAAGCGGGTCGCACTCCGGGTAATCCTCGCAGGCGAAGTCGATTACCTTTTTCATTTTGGAGAATACAAGCTCTTCTTTCGTGCCGTCACGCTTTACGATAATCATAGTATTCGTCGGGCTCCTTTGCAGTGGATAAGTATATAAGGAAGTAAGAACGCCAGCAGCTGCAGCCTCGGAAATAAAAGCGAATAAAAAGCACGCCTCTAGCACCGAATCGTTGCCGCTTCGGGATAAGGCATGCCGCAGATGCACGTACTGGCTAGACTGACGGAAGATGACGAGTCATGCCGAAGGCAGTAGCATGAGGGAGCTGGAGCTTCCTCATCGCTTCTCCGCATGAATGTTGTGTTCCTACTACATATCGTGTTAATGTCGTCAAACACATACAAGATATAGATCAAGTTTTAAAGCGATAAATTGAATTTACATGATCTGGCGACGTTCTGTCAATCTATTATTTTGCGAAAAAATGTAAGATAGTTGCAGGTAGAGGCGGATGGTGTGACAATTTGGTTAAGAGGTTCGATTATCCAGGTTCGTTTGTGCTACATTATTACATATAGAGTAAGATCAAGAAAGGCGCCGCAACATGCATCGCCTAGCAGCGCTGCACGGCGTCCGGATGGAGGAAGTATAGATGAACGCAATTGAACGGTACTCGAATAGATGGATTAAGCTAGGTATGCTCATCCTGTCGGTAGCGCTAGTCGTCAGCTTGCTGTTGAGCCCGCAAACCGCGAGCGCACACGCCAGTCTTGTGGAGGCGACGCCTGCGGCAGGCAGCGAGCTGGGTGAGTCTCCGACTAAGGTTAAGCTGATCTTCAATGAACGGCTTGAGAATGGGCTCTTCGAGCTCAAGGTGTTCGATGCGGCCAAAAATAAAGTGACGGATCGTAAGCCCGTTCTCAACAATGCGCAGACGGAGCTGTCGTTAGAGCTGCCGCAGCTCGATCGGGGCATTTATCTTGCGACGTATCGGGTCATCTCGGCGGACGGTCACCCGGTGGAGGGCAGCTATCTGTTCGCGGTTGGACAGCAGCTAGACGCCCCGTCTGCAGCCGCTCCGGACTCCATGATGGACCATTTGCACGGCAAGGAGGACCCGCTCGGTTCGTTTGGCGCGAAGGAGCTGCTCCTGTACAGTCTGCGCATTGCGTTCTATGCTGTTATGCTGACTCTGACAGGCTGGGTGCTGTGGAACCGATATTTAAGCTTCAGCGGTTGGGTCCGCGAGCAGGAGCGGCATACTGAATTGCAAGCAGCGCTCGACCGAACGCGAACCGGATTGCAGCAAGCCTATGTCATCATCTTCCTATTATTCATGGGAGCGCATCTGATTGAGCTGCTCGGTGAGAATGGGACGCAAGGGCTGTACATCCTGTTCGGCAAGACCGTAATCGGCTATGCGTGGATAACTGGACTCGTGCTGTCGATGCTCTCGTTCGTCATGCTCGGACGAGGGGCGAAGCTTGAGCTGCTATGGATTGGTGCGGTGTGGCTGGATAAGGGCTTACTCGGGCATGCAGCGGCGATGGAGCCGCGCAGCCAGACGTTGCTGCTTGATTGGCTGCATCTGGGGGCCTCAGCGGTCTGGATCGGCGGACTGGTGCTGCTCCTAAGCCTGATGTGGCGTAGCCGGGAGGCGGCTGCCGCCTTCCTGCCTATTATGTCCCGTACCGCTCTGCTGAGCATCATTCTTCTTGCCGTCTCTGGAACGGTGCTAACCTTCATATATTTACCTAATATTCGCCATGTGCTTATAACCGAATGGGGACGGTGGCTCATCGCCAAGACGGGGATCGTACTGCTCGTAATTATCGTTGGGGGACTCATACGCTATGCGATGAAGAAGCAGCGTTCGCGGACAGCTGGTATGCTCGTTCGCATCGATGCGGCGTTCATGGCAGCCATACTGGTCATTGTCGGATGCTTCACCTACATGTCACCGCACCCGGAGAACAAGCCGCTCTACTGGCACGTGATGGGCGAGACGATCCATATGACGACGCAGATCAGTCCGAAGGTGCCCGGAGTGAACGAATTCACCGTGAAGGTGTGGCTTCCGGAGCAGCTGGGCAAGCCGAAGCAAATCATGCTCAAGGTAAGACCGACCGATACACCGGATATCGCTCCGCTGCTTGTCCCGCTCGAGCCGGTCGAGGATGTATCTATTGATGAATCCTACGGCATGATGCGCCATACGTACAAGGGAAAGGGTGCATATTTGCCATATGCAGGCAGGTGGCAGCTGGAGGTACGCGTGATGGATGCTGAAGATAATGAGACGGTTTACTCGAGGGAAATCGACATTTATTGATATAGTTCGACTTGTTTCTACATAAATTAACGTTTTCTAAATGATGGATAGGTCGAAAAGGGTAAAAATATGTTGTCCTTTGGAGCTACTCGCATTACAATAGGGGTATACCTTTCATTAGGAAGCAGAGGTTCATCATGGAAACTAAGATATTTCATCCGGATATGAATCCGAACAGAAGGCCAACCTGGTACGAGGTCGTTATTCAGCAAGTGCTGCTGCTGCGGCTATGGTTCGTATTCGTCGGCTCGGTGATCGTCTTGTTGTCCCTCCGGCAACTCGTCGGTATTCCTAATGGAGTGCTAGAATACATACAAGGTTTGTCTTCCCTACTGATAACGTTGCCTTTATTGTACATTGCCTTGCGACATGCGAGCCGCCAACATTATAAATATATAACAGCGGCGCTTGCCACCGTGTTTATGATCGAATGCATCGGCTTTGGACTGAAGCTGCTCGGCCTGACAACACAGCTATCGTGGTGGTGTGTTTGGTTTGACCTGCTCTACTTGCTTATCGTCACTACGCCCATGCTGTTCTTAGTTGCGTCTGATATCGTACAGCGCGCACACACGGTCAATCAGCTTACGCATCTGGCGTATCATGATTCATTGACAGGCTTGCCCAATCGTCAGAAGTTCCAGCAGTCTCTAGGGGAATCGATCGACGCGACCAAGCTGACCGCAGGTCAGCTGTCGGTCATACTGATCGATCTGGATCGGTTCAAGCATGTGAACGAGACGTTCGGACATGCCTTCGGCGACCAGCTTCTCATCGAGGCGTCTGAACGATTGAAGGATGGGCTGCATGCAGCAGCAGTCGTGTCGAGGCAGGGCGGAGACGAGTTTTCTATTCTAGTCGAAAATACAGCACATCCTGAGGAAGCAGAGAAGACGGCGCAGACGATCATTCATCTGCTGAATCAGCCGTTCTCGATGGACGGGCACCTGCTTCGCGTCGGCTGCAGTGTGGGCATTGCGATGTATCCGCGTGATGGCGAGGATGCGATTACGCTCATGAAGAATGCCGATACCGCCTTGTATCAGGCGAAGGAGCGGGGGAAGAACGGCTATCGTTTTTTCCAAGCGGAGATGAACGACACCGTTATTCAGAAGCTCGTGATGGAGGAATGGCTGAACCAGGCGCTCGAGCAAGAGGAGTTTATGCTGCTGTACCAGCCACAGGTCGACATCTTTACCAATCGAGTGAATGGGATGGAGGCGTTAATTCGTTGGAACCATCCTCGTCTAGGCTTCATATCGCCAGGAGATTTCATTCCGCTAGCGGAGGAGACCGGTCTGATTATTCCGATCGGGGAATGGGTGCTGCGCACGGCCTGTAAGCAGAACAAGGCTTGGCAGGTGGCGGGCTTTGCGCCGCTGAAGGTGGCGGTGAACATATCGCCGATCCAGTTCTATCAGGAGGACTTCGTGCGGGTCGTGCTTCATGCACTGGAGGAGAGCGGACTGGAGCCGCAATACTTGGAGCTCGAGATTACCGAAGGCATCGCGATGTACAATGTCGAGCAGGTGATTGAGAAGCTGCAGATGCTTCGAGGTCTTGGCGTGCACATCTCGATGGACGACTTCGGCACTGGCTATTCCTCGCTCAGCTACTTGAAGAAGTTCCCGATCACGAAGCTGAAGATCGCGCAGCAGTTCGTCCGTGATATTACGGTGGACCCGGACGATGCGGCGATCGTTCAGGCCATTATGGCGATGGCGAGCAGCCTTAAGCTCAACGTCATCGCGGAAGGTGTTGAGACCGAGGAGCAGCTCTCGTTCCTCCTCGACGTGAAATGCCGCGAGATCCAGGGCTACATCTATTCGAAGCCAATCCCGGTTAATGAATTTACAAGCTTGCTTCAGCGTATATCGAGCTGAGCACTATGCCTGTCCGAGTTGTATGCGGACAGGCTTTTTGTGCGCGCGGGCGAGTCTGGGGCCCGCCGGAGGTGGTGCGTTACGATGGGAATCATCGTAACAGTAGGCGCCTTACCTTCGAAGTAAGGCGTATACTTTTTCCTCGCTAATCTGGTACATGTTGATGCGTTGTTGACCTCGGCCTGCGGGAGATACGAGGCCCTGATGCATGAGTCGCTTCAATAATCGACTCGCTTTCTGGTTCTCGATCGTTAGCAGCTTGCAGACGTCACCGGGAGTGATTCGGCCGCCGATCCTTGCGGCATAACGTAGCACCTCGCGTTCTTCCAGTGTGATCGTCCACTCGTCCATGGTCCCGCCGAACCATTTTCCGATTAGCTGCCCGATCATTTGCTCACATTGACGGGGCTGTGCCTTGATGTCGTGATAAGAAAACCGTAGAATTTGCCAACCGTCGATGATTAAATGGTTTTGCCTCGTACGCTCATCAGAAAATTGCTGCTGTGTGATCCGGTCTATGGCGTGCGTATCCATTCCATCAATCTCAATAGCAAGCCGCAGCCCTCCGCGCAAGTATGCGAAATCCAAGTAGCGTACCCCATCACGAAAGTCACTTACCTCGTATTCCGGATGCAAATACTCGAATTGTTGAAGGGCAGGCCACCATACGGTTTCAAGAAAGCCTCTCTCTGCATGACCCTGTCCGTGCTCTAGCCTTCCTCTCCGGAAGCCCGTCCGTTTGTTCAGATGATCAGATAAGCAGGCAGCATGTACGCGATCAAAGGTGTTCATCACGAAAAGCCTCCTCTATATCGTTCGATATTTTCACCTCGTGACAACAGGGGGTAGCAGGTCGCCCAATCCGCTGTCCTCCTGTCCGACCTGCGCGCAAAAAAAACGCCGTTCATTCCAAGCACAGGAGTGCAAGGGAAAACGGCGCATACTTTACGACCACGAGGCTTAATTTCAATTACATTCACTATGCAATATGACTACCTGCTATGTAAATGCAGAGCCTGTCTTACCCCTACTTACGGGCTTGCCCATGGCAATTTATAACGCATATCGTTTAGGCTGTTCATCGTTTACGGAATCAAGAGTTAAGATCGTTGCGATAGAATATCTTGTCTAACAACCTGACCAAGCGAATCCATGATATCCTTAAGGTTCCTACGCCAGAAAGGAGGTCAGATCGCTAGAAAGGGTTACTTTGCTAGTTTACCTAATTTTATAACGATCAACCAGTCCCATGTTAACATGTATTGATGAAATTCTATCTTCCTTTAGCCCCTGCTTCTCCCGAAAGGCTGCTTACTGAGCAGCCTGTCCGCAAAGCGGGTCGAGGGCGTCAGCCCATGGAGGGCAAGCTGCTTAAACTCGCGGCGTTGTTTCACATGCTTGCGTCCGAGTTTCAATCCGTTAAGGTCACGATCTATAGCAAGGAGGAGCTCGTCTCTTATCTATGTCTAGACTTGCTGTGGGACAGGGACTGTACCAAGATCTTCGCTTCGTTATGGTCAGACAAGGTGACCGTCACTCCATTCTCGTAAGCACCGACCTGTCGTTGGAAGCGATGGAGATTATTACGTTATATGGGTAACGATTCATTTGCGCAACTCGATTTTTCCATGTTTGCTGTCCAGTATAGGCCTTCGTTACCATATGTGGTCGCTCGGTGTACAGGGGAAGGCACGATAAATATATGAAATAATAAGGAGGAATATGGGGGAAATTGACGAATATGTATAAGTGGTAATATATACCTATAAGTAACGTTGAGGGGGAATATACAGGCGTGCAACGTGAGACTAGAACCACATTTAAACAAACAAACAAACCAACTTCTGCCCAAACCAGCAGCAGGACGGTTAGCGGTCAAGCTCAGGTGACGAGTTCCCAAGTAAGCAGGGGTACTGCAAGTCAAACAGTCGGGGCTGTTAATCCCTCAAATGCTTCTGCCAATAATTCTGTTGTCTGTCGAACATGTAACGGAACACAAATCGTAGCCAATAAAAGAGGCTATAGCTTTGCTAATATGTTCTTAGCTTTAGGATGGATGACTTTAATTCCGATCCTAATCACTATTATCTTAGTACTTGTAACAACCCTTTTACTATGGAACGGTGGTACGTCCGTTTTGAACGCAATGAACTTTTCGAGCGCATCAATAATTGATGGAATAATAGGTGTTATTATGCTCTTATGTTTGGTTTCGTTAAGTTTATCCCTGCCAGTAAGCATACTTATTGGGTTTAAGGGGAGAAGCGAGCTTGTAAACAATTGTATGAATTGCGGGTTCAAATGGACACCTGGTAAAAGTAAAAAGAAGTAAAGACAATTTAGTTCAGCGATATATGGATAACGTGGTATGGGCAGATTATATGCCGCTAAGCACCTAGATGCACCCATCAGAGGAAGTGACCCATCATGAACAGTCTATGTATCATCCCGTGCGGCTCGAGGAAAATATGGGACGCAGACCCGTCGGCTCAGGGGGCCTATCCGGCCAGATATGCCTACGTGGCGACGCTGCACCGCAAGTGTCAGACGTACGCGACACAGCATGATCTTAGCTGGGTCATCTTGTCGGCGAAGCATGGCTTCCTCCTGCCGGACGATGAAGTGCCGGGCAATTACAACGTCGCCTTCGGTACGCGTCATCCGGAGGTCATCTCGCTGGACAGCCTGAAGGCGCAGGCCGAAGCGAAGGAGCTGAATCGCTTCAGGCGAGTCGTCGTTTTGGGCGGACGCAAGTTCAGGGACGTCGTGCCGCACATTTTTACCGAAGCTGAGCGCATTGAATATCCACTGTCTGGCTGCACCGGAATCGGCTATATGCTGCAGAGACTGGATCAGGCGATTCATAATCATACAGAGCTGTAAGGCGGTGCTGGTACATTCATGATCAGAACGATCGCGATGAAGCTGCCCTTCACGGTGAAGCGGCATCATCACAGCTTCGGACCTTTTCCCGATGAGAGGAGGGAGCTGCCGTACAGCTATCATATCGAGGAGCGGAACCACCAGTAAATACGAGATCGTTTGCATGTCTTGAGCATCATCATGTATGGTCAGGAGGGGATAGGCGTGGTATTGCTGCATGCGCTATTCTTATATTTACTTGCTGTAGAGCCTGTTCTCGGCTACCGAAAGTATGAGACGTTCAAGCAAGTCGTACAAACCGATAGCTCCGCGCGAATGAAGTATTACCGCTTCGTGCTCCTGATGCTGTGGGGGTTGACTGCCTATCTGATGCTTGCAGCCTGGCTTACAGGCGAGCTTCCCGGCTTGCTTGAGCTTCAGCTCAAGCTGGAGCTTGATAGGACTGGAGCGGTCCTGCTAGGCGCTCTGCTGATCGGTACGGTTGTGCCTGTCGTTCTGGCGCTGGTCAGCAAGGCGTTTCGCCACACGATGAGCCGGCAGCTCGCCGGGGTGGAGCCATTTTTGCCGAAGACGCAGCCGGAGCGGCTCTATTGGGTCTGGATATCGCTTAGCGCTGGCATCTGTGAGGAGCTGCTGTACCGGGTATTCTTATTTCATTATCTGGCGTCGCTGGGCCTTGAGCCGTTCGGCTGGAGCGTGATTATCATTTCGGCGGTCATCTTCGGTCTCGGGCATACGTATCAAGGGGTGCAGGGCGTTGCCACTACGGCGCTGGTCGGAGCTGTGCTTGGCTCCCTCTATGCGTTGACCGGCTCGATATGGCCTGCTATGATCATTCACTTCCTGATGGATGTACGAATCTTAGCTTTTTTGCCGAGACATTCGTCGGAGTAAATCCAGATTCCCGGTGTCAAGTAAAACGGATTGCGGATGGAGAAGGTACGTGGAACCGTTATGGAGGATATGTAGCTCGGATTCGGAGCTAGTGTCCTCTTTTTTGTGCGTGGAGGCGGGGGCTGAAAGTTGAGCTTCCTGAGTGCTTCAGCTGTATGACGACGTAGTAAGGAGTACAATGATACCGGAGGTTCGCAGCATGCTTAATAAGGAGAGCCTGAGCTGGGCTCAGCGATTCGAGAGTCGTGATGAGCGAGCATTAGAGGAAGCAATAGACGAGTGGGGACCGAGTGTGCTAGCGCTCGTACGTCGTGTGATGTCCGGTATGGGGAGCGAGGAGGATGTGGAGGAATGTGGGAGCGACGTGTTCTGGACGGCCTGGCATCACATTGATCGCTATGACGCAGACCGTGCCTCCTTCCGGACGTGGCTGCTCCTAATAGCTAAGTACAAGGCGCTGGACTCGAGGCGCAAGCTGATGCGTCAGGAGGAAGAACGGATTACGTTGCGGGAGGCTGAGCTGATCCCGGGTGGCACTTGTACCGAGCAGCGCGCATTATCCCGTGAATTCACACAGGAGCTGCTTGCTTGTGTCGTCAAGATGAGCGAGCCGGATCGCAGCTTGTTTTGGCGAAGGTACTTTTATTACGACAGCTTGGATGAGCTGGCCGCGATGTTCAACCTGACGAAGAAGGCGGTTGAAGGTCGGCTCTATAGATGCCGCGTGATGATGAAGCAGGCGCTAGGGCTCGCGGGAGCTGACGTAGGAGGGCGTATAGATGAAAGATGAAGAGAAGCTTATATATGAGTGGATGGACAATCTCGACGCGGACCGAGCAGAGCTGGAGCAGCTAGAGACAGAGTACATTGCTCATCATTCTGATCCCATACGTGCGGTTGATACGTCAGCCATCGCACGAGTGAAGACACGTACACTGGCAAGGCTACGGCTTGAGCAGACCGATACAGCTCTGCCTAAGAGACTCCGCTCGCCTCGGCGTCGAGTCATCGCAGCTGCAGTAGCGGCTGTTCTCATTGTCGCTCTCGGCGCATCCTCGATCCCATCCGTACAGGCCGAGTTGAAAAAGGTGCTGCAATATGTGCCAGGTATCGGCACGGTGCAGGAAGCCGCGCAAGGTCAACAGACGTTTGTGCTGGAGAAGCCGCATGTGCACAAGCTTGGCGAGGGCATGCTGATGATTGACGGAATTGTACTACAGTCGGGCGGTACGATGATCAAGCTGCGCGGTGTGCAGACGCCAGAGGTAACTGGCTTCAAGGCGGAGATCAACGGTAGCACTTATGCGTTCACCTCTGCCATGCGTGCTTCGTCGGGCGATTGGTACGGGACATACGTTCCGGCCAAAGGAGTGAAGGTGCCCACGTCCCCTGCGATCACACTGCATATCAACGGTGCTGTCATTGGCCCATTAGCGCTCGTAGCGCCGAGAACAGCTGAATCGCTGGAGCATCTCGGCTCGAGCGACGTTCAGCAGGACATTAGAGTGACCGCATTCCCTACGCGAATAACCGATCAGCACATTCGAGTACAGCTTGTCCCGAAGCTGCCGCAGTCTGGTCTTAGTGTTCAATCTTATGGCGTATCTCCGTCTGTGCCGGAAGCGAGCTTGTACGTGGAGGATGCAAGTGGAGGGAGAGCGGAGCTTGTGAAGTCTGAGCTGATGACGTATCCTTCCGACTTTCAATTTCAAGAGCTGCCTGCAGGAGGCGCGTTGCCGTATACGGTAGTTATTCCTTATCTTGAAGTGTCAGACCGGGATGAGATCTCTTCGAAGATATCGATTCCTCTCCCTCAGGTGGGCATAGAGCGATCGATTGATGTACAAACTGCCCTAGACGGCTTCCCGGTTCGCTTCACCCGCTTGGGGCGTGTGAGTGAAACATCCGTCATTCTTGACGTGGATCTAGGCTACAAGCCGTCTGAGCCAAGGAGCTTGCTCAGCTTTAGGATTCGATATCCGAACTCGGAGTATAATAACTCGTTCAGCTGGAATAATATCAGTCCGACAACAGCCGTTATGAAGTCTCTCCGGCTGGAAATAGCTCCAGACCAATCGGTGCTTGCCTTCTCACTTGCGGAGCCGCATTATTTGGTCCGAGGACCATGGAAGCTGCCGCTGCAGCTGGAATAAGCTTAAGCATATCAAAAAGAAGCCTGATCAAGAGCTCTGTGCTCAAGATCAGGCTTGTTCTCGTATCGTACAACTTATTACTCTTTATATGGCAGCTGATCGAAGCGCTTGCCTATCGTCATGAACAGCACGGTTAGCAAGGCTCCGAAGCTGAACAGCACCGTCCAAGGCACCCACTGCAGCTCCGCGTAAGAGCGAGCAATATCATACAGCTTACCAGAGCCCGAATTACCTAGGAAGCCCCCGATCGCCAGCGCAAAGCCATTCAAGCCGAAGTAGGTCGCGAACCGACTTGGACCGGAGAAGCGGGATATCATATTATTCATAAGCGGAAGCGCAATCATCTGTCCGAATGTGAACAGCAGAATCGCAAGCAGCATCGTCCATACACCTTGTGAGAAGCCGAGAAGCAGTAAGGCTGTTCCAAGAATGATCGAACCGAGCGCAAGGCCTTGGCTTGCAGACAGCTTCTGTTCCACGAAGCGGAGGACAGGCAGCTGCAGCAGTACCATACAGATTGCACCGCCCATATACATATATGCGACGACGGACGAGTCGGGAAGAATGAAGTCAGCTCTCACTGGTACGGCCAAGTAGAGCTGTGTCATCAGTGCCCATAAGCCTAAGGCTAGCACGCTGAACAGCACGAACGCGCGGTCACGCAACGCATCAGAGAATAACGTGAGAAAAGCGGTATCCGACTGATCGCCTCCAAGCGAAGGAAGCAGCACAAGCGTAACGACGAACGCGATGGCGAACATCGCTGCAGCTGAGAAGCAGACGTACGTGAAGTCAAGCTTCAGCAGGAACATACCGATGACCGGTCCGAGAATGAAGCCGATATTGCTAAGCATCTCTCTCATGGCGAATATGCGGGACTTGTCTTCACCCTTGACTAGACGCGCATACGTAGCATAGCTCGCAGGATGGAAGATCGACCCGCCGAGTCCGGCAATGAAGGCAGCGAGCATGAAGCCCCCTGGAGTATCCACTAGGCCATACAGCGTATAGCCTACGATACGGACGCCGACGCCGAGCAGAATCGCCTTCTTATAGCCGATCCGATCCGCGAATGCGCCTGCTATGAACTTGAAGCCGTGCTGCGATAAGCCGCTGATCGCCATGACTGATCCGGCCACCGCAGCACTCCAGCCGAGATTGTTGATCATATGAACGCCGAGCAGCGGTCCGAGCATGAAGAAGCCGATCGCCATGAGCAGCGTGTCGGCATACATCGTGATCAGATGAACAGACCATAAGCTCTGCTTGCTCGCTGAGGCGTTAGGTGTTGTCATGGAATTCGTCTCCATGACCGTTCACCCATTACTGCGAGCCCTGATCCGTCTTGTTGCGTAGGTTGGCAGGAGCGTTCTCATCAACTGGAATTTCGTCGAAGTGGATGCTGATGAATTGTGGGTCACGGTCAATAATAGCGGACAGCTCGCGGGTAAATACCTCTACAATTTTGTCCTTCTGCTCCTGAGTGCGGCCTTGATACATCTTGATTGTAATTTGTGGCATGTTTGTCTACCTCCTGTTTTATAGTACGCAAGTATATTAATCGTAGTGGAGTGCGCTATGAGAAGCAATTGGGTTACATTGCGGCCCTTGTGTTTTTTTAAGATACAATCGAATTATTGTGAATATGAGGTAAAAGTGTATATAGGTTACAAAGAATAATTAACAAAAAATACTAACAAAATCCAAATTAAGCTTTGAATTATACAAGAATTTCTCTTGTGAAATAGATTACACTTCATGTAAGCGCTGGAGGATAAGCGCAAATCTGGAATGGAGGGCTTGGCCGACTACTTCGAACTCAGTCTGTCGTTTAGGAAACAGCAGCAACTATTCTAAGGAGGAATGAATGGATTATGAAAAAGAAAAGAATTGGCTCGTTAGTACTCGCATTAGCTTTGACCGTATCAAGCATGGGTAGTATCGCTTACGCGGCACTGTGCACAACGTGCGCACCATCCTCCAACTTCGATCTGACGAAGTGGAAGCTGACGCTGCCAACGGGCTCCGAAGTGACGAACCTGTCCGGCTACCAAAACTCCAGCTACTTCTACACCGATTCGGCGACAGGCGGAATGGTGTTCAAGTCGCCGAATCTGGGCTCGACTACGCCTAACAGCACCTACACACGCTCTGAGCTTCGTGAGATGCTGAATGCTTCTGCAGGCACTACGTCGCTCGGCAACAACTGGGTAACTTCGACATCGTCCACCTCGACGAAGTCGCAGGCTGGCGGTGTAGACGGCACGATGAAGGCTACACTTCGTGTTGATACGGTGTCGACAACAGGTGACAGCTCCAAGGTAGGTCGTGTCGTTGTCGGCCAAATCCACGGACCGGACACAGAGCCGATCCGTCTGTACTTCCACAAGCGTCCTTCCGACAGCAAGGGTGCGATCTACTTCGGTACGGACGACCTGAGCAACAACAACACATGGGTGGACGTTATTGGCGGACCGAACAACCTGAACCCTTCGAACGGAATCGCCCTTGGCCAGAAGTGGAGCTATGAGATCAAGGTTGTTGGCTTGACCATGACAGTTAAGGTTACACCAGAAGGCGGTTCGACTACAACGAAGACGTATACCCTTCCTTCGGGCTACAACAACAAGTACATGTACTTCAAGGCAGGCGTGTACAACCAGAACAACACAGGCACATCCTCTGACCACGTGAAGGCAACATTCTTTAACCTGACGCATACGCATCCTTAAGTTAGAGTCTAACTTCAATTGACGCAGATGCTTGAATCGGTCTGCGTCTTTTTATATTTTTCATTAAAATATGACAAGCACATCTAGTGTTTTCACAAGACTTTCAGTGGAAATCTTTGTATGGTAAAAATGTAAGCGCTGTTATACAACGATAATGATTGAAGGAGGTAGGGAAACAAGCCACAGCAGCTTGCAGGATGAAACCGCATTCAAACATATCTTGTAGAAGAGAGGAATGAATGAAATGTACATCACTCAGCCACCTGTTGGAAAGCTTAAGAAATCGGTAGCACTTGCTGCAATACTATCACTCACCGCCTTCGCAATCCCCACACCTTCGCAAGCCGCTTCTGTAACATGCAGCACGTCCTCCTGCTTGAAATCGGCTCTTGCTAATGCGCAGCCAGGCGATGTCATCACGCTTGCAGCTGGGGCAACCTTCACGGGGAATTTCGTAGCAGCGAAGAACGGCACATCCTCGGCGAAAATTACGATCAAGGGCGCAAGTTCGACGAACAAGCCTATCATTAATGGCGGTACGACGTCGAGTGGCTACGCATTGCATATCACGGGAGACTATTATGATATTCGCAATGTGAAGGTAACGAATGCGAAGAAAGGCATTATGCTTGATCATGCGAATAACACATGGATCGAGTACGTAGACGTGTACAAGATCGGTGAGGAAGGCGTACATTATCGCGACGGTAGCTCGAATAATGTCATCAAGAACTCGACCGTACAAGATACCGGCTTGCTCAATCCGGAGTATGGTGAAGGTGTCTACGTCGGCTCAGATGTTGGCAAGTGGGGAAGCTATAAGAAGGAAACCAATAATAATCGCATCTCGTATGTGACGTTCGGTCCTAACGTTCGTGCTGAGCATATTGACATCAAGGAAGGCTCCTCTAGGACAACTGTCGAGTATTGTACATTCAACGGAACAGGTATCTCCGGAGCGAATTATGCAGACAGCTTCATGGATGTCAAGGGTAATGATGTCGTGGTTAAGAACAATACCGGATATCGTAACAATAACAGTAAAATTATAGACGCTTTCCAGGTTCATGAGCGAGTAAGTGGTTGGGGTAAAAATGCAAGCTTTACCGGAAATAAGGTGTACCTCGATAACTCCACACCTTATGTCGTAAATGCTTACAGTGGTGCAACGGCAACCGCTTCGAGCAATACACGTAGTCCGTCCGGTAATATGTATAAGGGAAGCGTTAATTAATATTACAATGGACGATTTACTGTATTGAAAAAAAACAAGAACATGTGTGATTTTGACAAGACGTGTAAAGGAAAACTTTGTATTGTATAAATGTAAGCGCTGTTACAACGAAAGCTTAGAGAAAGGAGGCTCCGAAGAAACTCTAATAAACTGAAATATGAAACCGCATTCAAACACCAGACGAAGAGAGGAATGAATGATATGTACAACACACAGACATCCTTTGGCAAGCTTCATAAATCGGTAGCACTTGCAGCAATATTCTCTCTTACCGCAATCGCAATGCCGACTCCTTCGCAAGCTGCATCGGTTACTTGCAGCACGTCCTCCTGCTTGAGCTCTGCGCTTGCGAACGCACAGCCAGGAGATGTCATTACGCTTGCAGCTGGTGCTACCTTCACAGGTAACTTTGTCGCTGCGAAGAACGGCACGTCCTCGGCGAAAATTACGATCAAGGGCGCGAGCTCCACGAACAAGCCAATTATTAACGGCGGCACGACATCAAGCGGATACGCGCTGTACATCACAGGCGACTATTACGATATTCGCAATGTGAAGGTAACGAATGCGAAGAAGGGTATCATGCTCGACAACGCGAACAACACTTGGATTGAGTTCGTCGACGTGTACAAGATCGGTGAGGAAGGCGTCCACTACCGTGACGGAAGCTCGAACAATACGATCAAGAATTCGACTGTTCAAGACACGGGTCTGTTGAATCCTGAGTACGGTGAAGGTGTGTATGTTGGGTCGGATATCGGCAAGTGGGGCACTTACAAGAAGGAGACGAACAACAATCGCATCTCAGCTGTTACGTTCGGTCCTAACGTTCGTGCGGAGCATGTCGACATTAAGGAAGGTTCTTCGTACACAACGGTTGAGAACTGCACATTCAACGGAACGGGCATTTCTGGTGCGAACTACGCGGACAGCTTCATTGACGTGAAGGGCAACAACGACACGATCAAAAATAATGTCGGCTACCGCAACAACAACAGTAAAATTGTAGACGCTTTCCAAGTGCATGAGCGCGCAAGCGGCTGGGGACAAAATGCAAAGTTTACAGGCAATACACTGTACCTTGATAATTCCACACCTTATGTTGTAAACGCTGACAATGGTGCAACGGCGACAGCTTCGAGCAACACACGCAGTCCGTCCGGCAACATGTATAAGGGAAGCGTGAACTAATTTAGTACGGTCAAACGTTACCAAATAAAAAAATTATTGGAGGTTTGAAAATGACTTATAAGTCGGTTGTTCGAAAGCTTAGCGTTTCCACACTAGGTGCTGTTATGATGATGGGCTCAAGCTTCACTGGCGCTGTTACAGCTGCTGGCGAGACGAAGCTGAGCGCCACTGCATCGGCGAGCACTTATGATACTCGTTGCACATGCGGACCTGCTCAAGCGGTTGATGGCAGCTTAAGCACGCGCTGGTCGGGAGATGGAAACGGAGCTTGGTTGAAGCTGGACCTCGGATCGACCAAGACGGTAGCCTTTGTAAAGATGGCTTTCCACAATGGCTCCTCGCGTACGTCGAATTTCGATATTCAGACATCCACGGACAATACGAACTGGAGTACTCGTCTTAGCAATGTGAACAGCGCCCAGAACAACAACCTTCAGACCTTTGATTTCACTGACGTGAGTGCTCGTTATGTACGTATTGTAGGACATGGTAACTCTGTTAATACATGGAATAGCTACAACGAAGTAGAGGTATGGGGCGCAGGCTCCAGCACAGGCGGCGGTGGCGGCGGTACAGGCACACTAGACCCGTCCAAGGCTCCATCTGGTAACTTTGACTTGACTAAGTGGAAAATTACGCTTCCGAACGCTTCGGAGGTACAACCTTCCACACTGAGCAACGGCTATACGCACTCTGAGTGGTTCTACACAGATCCGGTAACCGGAGGCATGGTGTTCATGTCGCCGAATCTCGCCAGCACGACGACGAACAGTACTTACCCGCGCTCGGAGCTTCGTGAAATGCTGAACCCGTCCGCAGGCACGACTTCGCTCGGTAACAACTGGGTGACGTCGACATCTTCTTCGTCTACGAAGTCGCAAGCTGGTGGTGTGGATGGCACGATGAAGGCTACGCTGACGGTTGACCGCGTCTCGATTAGCGGTGACAGCAGCAAGCTGGGCCGTGTTGTCGTTGGTCAAATCCATGGACCGGAAACAGAGCCGATCCGTCTGTACTTCCACAAGCGTCCTTCCGACAGCAAGGGTGCGATCTATTTCGGTACGGATGACCTGAGCAACAAGAACACATATGTAAACATCCTTGGTGGACCGAGCAACCTGAATCCTTCGAACGGTATTGCATTGGGTCAGAAGTGGAGCTACGAGATCAAGGTCGTAGGTCTTCAGATGACAGTCAAGGTAACGCCAGAGGGCGGCTCCACGACGACGGTCAACTACACGCTTCCGTCCGGCTACAATGATAAGTATCTGTATTACAAGGCTGGCGTATACAACCAAAATAATACGGATACAACTAGTGACAAGTCCGATCACGTGAAGGCGACATTCTACTCGCTTACGCACGTGCATCCTTAAGATGCCATTGATTTAAATTGTCAAATAATGAAAAACCCGGCTCTTGTAGCCGGGTTTTTTGACGATTCATGTAATTTTAGGCGACAAAATATGCCTGTACCTTAAAAAAACACAAGAGCGGCAGAAGGCATTCCATTGTTGCTGTACAGCCTCTACACTATGATAAGTGTGTAAGCTCTTACACCGTCAAAGTACATTTAGATAATATCGAAGGAGGTACGAACACGCATGCAAGGCTCTATATTATGCAGGCAGAGCTATGATAGCAGCTCACTGAATCGATCTTGCAGCATGAACCACAGTAAGGCCATTCCATGCAAAACATAATCTACAGATAAAGGATGAGTGACATGTCACGAGCGAAAATTAAACCCGCCGACCAAGTAATGGTCCTCAGCAGCTCCATGAGCGTGTGGAAGTACATGTGGAAATTCCGCGTGCTGTACTTCCTGACAATTCCAGGTATCGTGTACTACTTACTCTTTAAGTATGTACCGCTTGCCGCATCATTTATTGCATTTAAGGATTACAACATTTTCAAAGGTGTATTTGGTAGTCCGTGGGTTGGTTTCAAGCACTTCGAGCGTATGTTCGAGCATGCAGATTTTTTGCGAATATTGAAAAATACGTTCATTCTAGGCGGGCTTGATATTATCATCGCTTTCCCGATGCCGATCGTCATTGCCCTCATGCTGAATGAGCTTCGCATTGTTGCGTACAAGCGAGTAATTCAGACAGTCATTTATATGCCACACTTCTTGTCTTGGGTTATTATCGGTGGTATTGCAGTAGGTATTTTGTCGCCATCGACAGGTATTGTGAACCAGTTCATCAAGTGGCTGGGCTTCGAACCGATCTACTTCTTGGCTGAGAACTCCATGATTCGCGGTGTACTCGTCACCTCCGGTGTATGGAAAGAAGTCGGCTGGGGAACGATCATATATCTGGCAGCATTGGCAGGGGTTAACCCGGATCTGTATGAAGCAGCGGAGATTGACGGTGCTAACCGTTGGCAGCAGACGCTTGCGATCACGATTCCATCGATCCTTCCAGCGATGACCATCTTGTTCCTTCTGAAAATTGGTGATTTCCTTGACTATGGCTTTGACCGTGTATTCGTATTCTTGAATCCGTTGACGTACGAAAACGGTGAAATTCTCGATACTTACATCTACCGCGCAGGCTTGCTGCAGCAGGAATACAGCTATACGACAGCAGTTGGCTTATTCAAGTCCTTGGTCGGCTTGACGCTGATCGTGGTTGCGAACAAGCTGAGTAAAAAAGCTACTGGCGAGAGCTTATACTAGGGGGTGACATTCCATGAACCATCGTATTACACCAGGCATGCGTGCCTTTAACGTATTCAATATTATTTTCTTGACAGTGCTTGCGCTCACGATGCTTCTTCCGTACTTGAACATATTCGCACAGTCGCTCAGTAGCTCGAAGGCGATTACGAACGGTCTAGTTGCTTTGTGGCCGGTCGAATTCACCTGGATCAACTATCAGCACGTCTTCAACGATCCTACGATCTGGAGAGCATTCATGGTCAGTGTAACCGTTACGGTATGCGGTACCGCAATTAACCTGTTCATGACGTCGACGCTTGCTTATCCACTTTCGCGGCCTGAGTATTTGGGACGCAAATACATTCTCATGATGGTTCTGTTCACGATCATCTTCAGCGCACCAATCGTTCCTGTCTTCATTCTTGTGAAGGAACTCGGAATGATGAACAGCCTATGGGCGCTCATGATTCCGAATGCGATCAGTGCCTTCAACTTCTTCGTTATGCGTTCGTTCTTCATGAACATTCCGAGCGAGCTGATCGACGCTTCCCGTATCGACGGCTGCGGAGAGATGGGCATCCTGTGGAGAATCGTTGTACCTTTGTCCAAGCCAGCTATGGCTACTATGGGTATTTATTACTCCGTATACCATTGGAATGCTTATACGAACGCGCTGTATTTCATTAACGATCGCGCCCTGTATCCGCTACAGATTAAGCTTCGTCAGCTCATCGATGCAGATCAGATCAACAGTGATCCGAATGCTTCGTTGTTCTCTGAGATGCTGAACATGTCGCCGGAGGGTATCAAGATGGCAACCGTATTCATCGCGACGATTCCGATTCTGTGTATCTATCCATTCCTTCAAAAGTACTTCGTTAAAGGTATGTTGATCGGTTCGGTTAAATCTTAATAACTTGGGGGACCTTAAAAAAAGACAAGTCAGCTAAAGGTCCTCCATTGTTCCTTAGCGAAAAATACGCGATACTATGTGTAGGCGTTGAAAGCGCTTCATAAAAACATGACAGAAAGAAGGGGTTCGATTGAACAAAAAGTGGACGCTAGGCACACTTTCTATGGTGATGGCACTTGGTACGGCAGCAGGTTGTACACCAAGCAATGATCAAGGCGCTGCACCGAAGGAAGGCGAAGCAAACAAAGGACCAACACAGTTCTCGATCTCGCTCCGTACGAACAATTTTGATTACGTTGAGAAGCATGCGGACATCAACAAGGACAAATGGGTTCTTGAGCTTGAGAAGAAGACGAACACCGATCTTAATATTCAACTCATTCCTCACAAGGATTATGAGCAGAAAATGATTCAGATGTTCGCGATTAACGAAATTCCGGACGTTGTTCAGGCAGGTGCGGGTACGAACGGTAAGGAGCTTGCAGGCTCTGTACAGGCTGGTGTCTTCCTTGAGCTGAACGAGTTGCTCGAGAAGCACGCTCCAACGCTTCTGAAGACGATCCCGAAGGAAGCTTGGGATGAAGTATCCCTGAACGGCAAAATTTACGCGATTCCAGAGTACCTCTCCAACCCGTCCCGCCGCGCAACTTGGGTACGTGCTGACCTGATGGAGAAGGCTGGTATTACGAAGGATCCGAAGACAGTTGACGAGTACCTCGAAATGCTGCGTGCGTTCAAGAAGATGGGCGTTGAGCATCCGTTCATGGGTCGCCAAGACTTCAAATATGCCGATATCTTCTTCGGCGCGTACGACGTATATCCATACCTGAGCCAGTTCGAGGTAGTTGATGGCAAGGTACAGCCGAAGTTCTTCGATGTAGAGAACATGCAGAAGGCTCTGCAAACATATAAGACAATGTTCGACGAAGGTCTGATCCATAAGGAATTCCCAACGATCAACCCGACGAACTTCAAGAACCTGATCATCTCCGGCAAAGCTGGTATGTGGGAAATGAACGCGCAGGAGTATCTGCAGTGGCAGACTCAGCTTCAGCAGAACGTACCTGATGCGAAAATCAAGATCATTGCTTCTCCTGTAGGTCCTGATGGCAAGGGCGGCGGCTACCTGTACTCGTCCGCAACTCGTTCGTACTTCATCAATGCGAAGGCGAAGGATAAGGCTGCAGACATTCTGAAGTTCTTCGAATGGCAAGTAACGGATGAGGCGAACAAGTGGTTCGATCTGACGCTTCCGGTAGAGCCTAAGACAGCTGAAGAAGTATCCGAGCAGCGTTACCTGAGCGGCTTCCTGCACTTGGTGAAGGACGATGCTTACCGTAAAGATATCTTGAATGCAACACCTGCTGGTAAAGAGTTGATGAGCATTTTCGATACGATCCTTCCTAAGGAAGGTCGCGGCGGTCTGGAATTCGATCCTCGTCTTGATTCCATGGCGAAGAATCCGGATGTATCCCCGCTGTCTGACACGCCTCCGCCAGTATTGATCACGCACATGGTTAAGATGGTGTATGGCGTAGAGCCGATCTCCGACTGGCCGAAGGTTATTGAGGAGTGGAAGGCTAAGGGTGGTAACGAGGTTCTGAAGGAAGCGAACGAGCGCTACTCGAAGAAAGAAGGCCTCAAGTATAGAGGACCAGAAGCTCAGCAGTGGAAATAGGGTCGCCATAACAGTACAATAAACTAGACCCGCTCCTTTCGTCACTATGATGAGGGAGCGGGTCTACTTACAAACACAACTTTGACTGAGGTGAGCCAATGCTTCGAGTGCTGATCGTAGATGATGAACCGATGATTTTGAAAGGCTTGACTACACTGCTGACGCAGTATAAGGATAATCAAGTGCACATCCGGACCGCTGACAACGGGAAGTCCGCATTGGCTCTCATCCTCGAGCAAGCCCCTGACATTGTGCTCACAGATATACGTATGCCGGTCATGGATGGGCTCGAGCTTACTCGCTCTGTTCATGAGCTGGGACTAGAACTCGATATGATCGTCATCTCTGGATACAGTGACTTTGAATACGCAAGAAAGTGCATGGCGTCAGGTGTGAAGGATTACTTGCTGAAGCCAGTTGCGAGACAGGAGCTGTATGAGACGCTGGATCGGGTGCTGGCGCAGCGTCAGCAGTCAGCTTTACCGGACGTATCCGCAGCGACACTGACCCATTGGGCTGAGCGACTGGAGCAGAAGCTATGGGACTTGCGGATCGAAGATCTGATGGAGACGCTTACGGAATGGCGGAAATGTTGCACGGAAGGCGCCTACAGCGCGAGGACGGTGCATAAGCTGCACACCGACCTCTTGGAGCTTCTAGTAAAGAAGTTGCAAGCCCGCGGCACCTATAAGTTCGAGCAGCGGTCTCCGCTTCGCCTAACCGAGCTGGAAGCTGAAGCACATGAACAGCTGAACGATTACATTATGTCCCTTGTGGAAGAGCTGAAGAGCAAGCGCAGAGGCAAGACTCGTGATCCGATTGAAGAAGCAAAGGCATATATCGATGACAATCTGTCCCGTGAGATTCAGCTAGAGGAAGTGGCCGAATATCTAGGTCTGCACCCGTCCTATTTCAGCCAAATGTTCAAGCAGCATACCGGTGAGACGTTCGTGCAATACCGAATTCGCAGACGGATGGAGAAGGCGAAGCAGCTACTCGAGCAGCCGCATTATCGGATTACCGATATTTCCTACGAGGTAGGCTACGCGGACCATCCGCATTTTACGAAGACGTTCAAGAAATATACCGGCTATTCACCGTCGGAGTATCGGCAGAAGCTGGGGATTGAGTGATGAAGCACAGTCTCGCTCGGCAAATCTTTGTCTATTTTTTGATTGTCATTGTGCTGCCGCTTAGCATAGTCAGTTTTATCTCATACTATCAAGCGTCAACCCAACTGTCCCAGCAGGTTGAGAATTATGTGACGCAATTTATCGAGACGTCGCTAGGCCAGTCAGATCGTATCCTGCAGAGGTACGAGCGTGCAAGCCATTCCATCTTGTCCAATTCAGATGTGAAGTCGTTACTTGATATTAGCCCTGAAGACAGCTATGCGCTGCTGCAGCTACGCGAGCGTATCCAGAATACGGTGTTTCGTCCGACCTTCATCCTGTATAACGAGATTAATGTGTTGTTCGTGCTCGGTGATCATGGCAAAGCGATTATTGATGACAATCAAAGTGCAGCATTCATTCAGCGTATTGATTCCAAGGAGCAGCTCGAATTTTTTAACAAGCGACTCCCGGACAACGGTTCTATCGCAATCATTAATCGAAGCCTGCGTGATGTACCGACGACAGATGTGTATACGCTGGCCCGTCGTATTCGCGGACATACCTCCTATCAGACGAAGGGTGTCCTAGCGATGGAGATTAAGGCAGATGAGCTCGCGGCGACATGGAAAGATATTGAGCTCGGCAGGCGCGGCTTCTTCTTTATCCTTGATGCAGAGGGTGAACTGATTTATCGTCCGCCAGGTTTTCCACAGGATAACCGTATAACAGGACCATTAATCAGCAAGCTGCTTGCAATGAAGGATGTAACGATAACCGAGCAGCTAGGGAATGAGGAGCATCTGCTCGTCTCCCGCAAGTCGGATTACTCCGGCTGGCGCGTCGTCGTATCGTTGCCTACGGAGGAGCTGCGCGAGCCGATCTCTACGATCCGGTCGACGACCATCATGGTCGGGCTACTTGCACTCGTGCTTGCGCTTATACTGGCGTACCGTTTCGGCCGATCGATTGTGCGTCCGATTCAGACGTTGAAGGAAGGAATGCGGCAGACGGAGAAGGGCAACTGGCAGCATATCGAGCAAGAGCTTGACCGTCAGGATGAGATAGGCGGCTTAATTCACAGCTACAACCTGATGGTGTCCAGGCTGTCTGAGATGATCGAGCAGGTGTATTCAGCGGAGCTGTCGAACCAACGTTCGGCCTATGAGCTTCGCAGTATTGAGCTTGAGCGCAGGAACGCTGAATTCCAGGCGTTGCAACTTCAGATCAATCCACACTTCCTGTATAACACACTGGAGACGATTAACGCCTATGCGATCGTACGTAACTCCGAGGAGATCTCGGAGATGGTCGGCGCGATGGCCTTCATGCTGCGATATTCGATCCAGACGAATCTCGAAGAAATTACGGTAGCGAACGAGCTGAATCATGTACGTAATTTCATGATTATACTACAGCACCGGATCGGACGAGAGTTCGAGCTGGATGTCGTCATACCACCTTCCTTATTAATGGAGAAGATGGTTCGACTGACGCTGCAGCCGCTCGTAGAAAATATATTCCAGCATGCCTTCCCTCTCGGAATTGAGGACAGGCACTGGATCCGCATTGATGCTAGGGAAGAGGATGGCTTGTTCTTATTCTTCGTCGAGGATAACGGCGCCGGCATGACGTGTGAGCGTCTTGCCGAAGTACAAGAGGCGCTCGCTCGCAATCAGCTGGCAGAGCCTGCAGTGAAGGCATCGAACAGCGGCGGTATCGGTTTGGTGAACGTACACCGCCGAATCCAGATGGTGTTCGGCGATCAGTACGGCTTAAGCATAGAGAGTGAAGAAGGACTCGGCACCACCATTATAATGAGGATGCCGAAGGTCGAACGCTCAGCCAAACTATTCAACAAAACAAAGGAGAAGAGAAACCATGATTGAAGTAAACCTGACTGGTAAAGTAGCACTCGTAACTGGAGGTAACAACGGTATTGGTCTGGCGATCGCGCAGACGCTGGCTAAAGCAGGTGCGAAGGTAGCGATCAGCTATTTGAAGGATGCAGAGGCAGCTGCTCGTGCTGTAGAGAGTATTCGTGAGCTTGGTGCTGAGGTTGTATCGTTCCAGTCTGACCTGACTGATGTTGCACAAGCAGATGTGCTAGCGAACAACGTTCGTGAAGCATTCGGTCCGATCGACATTCTGGTTAACAACGCAGGCCATCTGGTTAAGCGTGTGCCGAATGCTGAGATGGAAGAAGAGCATTACCAGAAGGTTATGGATGTGAACTTCAAATCTTGCGTGTTCATGTGCAAGGCCGTTGCTAAAGATATGATCGAGAAGAAGGGCGGCAAGATCGTAAACCTGACGTCTGTAGCAGCTCATAACGGCGGCGGACCTGGCGCTACGATCTATGCAGCGGGCAAGGGCGCTGTACTGACATATACAAAAGGACTCGCGAAGGAACTCGCGGCGCACCAAATTCAAGTCAATGGCATCTCCCCTGGCTTCATCGGCCAGACGGCGTTCCACTCGACGTTCACACCTGATGCAGCACGTGTTGCTACGATTAACTCGATCCCACTCGGACGTGAAGGCACGCCGCAGGATGTAGCGAATCTTGCTCTCTTCCTGAGCTCGAGCTTGTCCGATTACATTACGGGAGAAACCGTAGAAATCAACGGCGGGATGTTCATGCGATGAGAATATACGAGAAGCTTCAGACTACACAATGGTCCGGCGAAGTACTTGAGCAGCTCCGCAAGGAGCTCGACGCTTTTGCAGAAAGCGGAATGACGATTCCGCATGAGCCGGGCGGCTGGTGGCATCAATACGTATGCCCGGAGCATCATGCGGAGCTTCTGTTTAATCCATTCGAAGCGAATGCAGAGCAATTTCATTGTCCGCACGGCTGCGTCGTAAGCGGTGAGCCGTATCGCGGCGGCTGGCTCGTGTTCAAGCATCAGTCACTCGCCCGCTATGCGCTGCAGGCGGCGGCTGTATATGCTGGAACGCACGATGCCCGCTATGCGGAGCTGGGACGCACCATCATTACGAGCTATGCTCTTCAGTTCCCGAACTATCCGGTACATCCGGACGCGCAGCCTTGGATGCTGAAGGGCCGCGCGTTCCATCAGGCATTAACCGAGGCGATCTGGTCCACAACCTTAATTCGTGCTTACTTGCTTCTTCTTGATGAAGGTGTGAAGTTCGATGAGGATGCGGAGCCGCTGACGCGCTTCTTCGCTATGCTCGAAGAGAGCATGACGCTGTACCGCCACATTCTGATTCACGAGAGAAAGAATGCGGAGAACAACTATACAGCGTGGCTGAACGCATCCCTCGCAAGCGTATATGCAGCGACGGGAAAAAGCGAGAAGCTGAGCGGTCTGATCGGCGGCGAGGGTGGCATTCGCCATCACTTGACGATCGGTGTTATGCCGGATCAGTTCGAGTTCGAGGGCAGCACGTATTACCACGTGTTCGTGCTTCGCGCGTACTTGATCGCAGCGGAGATGGCAGAGCGTATGCAGGTAGACATCTTCAGTATTCAAGGTGAGCAAGGTCAGACCTACGAGGGTATGCTCGACGTACTGGCTGCAATGGCTAACGATCAGGGCGAGCTTCCTGCCCTGCACGATGGTCCATATGCACGCGTTCCTTATGCAAGAGAGATTGCCGAAGTGTTCGAGATCGGTTATTCGAAATACAAGAAGGCTGCTTACTTGCCAGTTCTCGCAGAGGCATACCGTCAACTGAGCGCCGCGGAGAAGCTTCCTCGCGTGTTCCGCTGCTCGCTGGAATCGCTCGTGTATGGTGAGCAAGAGGTAGATCCTAGCTCAGCTGGTGCGCGTCAGGCTACATCGCTGTTGCTTCCGGAATCAGGCTTCGCCATCGGACGTACAGCGGGCAATCCGTTGTCGTTCCTCGTGGACTTCGG
The DNA here is from genome assembly GCF_027923405.1 of Paenibacillus sp. YYML68. Lineage (NCBI taxonomy): Bacteria > Bacillati > Bacillota > Bacilli > Caryophanales > Paenibacillaceae > Paenibacillus > Paenibacillus sp. YYML68. The sequence goes on from NZ_BQYI01000001.1 coordinate 1,396,904, forward strand.
TCCGCACGGCGGCTCCCACGGACATTACGATAAGCTACATATTAGCTTAGAGCACCGTGACGGCACGCTGGCACCGGAGCTCGGCATGGTGCCATACGGCTCGAACCTGCGCAAGGACTGGTACGCAGAGACGGCGAGCCACAACACCGTATCCGTTGGTGGCCGCTCGCAGCAGCCGCATACTGGCGAATTGATGAAGTGGCAAGAAGCTGAGGGCAGCGTATACGGTTGGCTGCGCTCAACCGAAGCGTATGAAGGTGCGGTTATGAACCGTCACCTCTATATGAATGCTACGCTACTCGTCGATGTATTCCAGGTCGAGCTGGAGAAGTCCGATACGATTGATTGGTGGTATCACGGAGCAGGCACCTTGACAGCGCAGGGAGCACAAGCGGAGCCGTCTGCAGCACTTGAGTTCAACGCTGTTCATGCGAATGCGGGCGTCAGCTTAGGTGAGGCGGAATCTGCAGGATATGCGTACGTACGTTCGGTGTCGCGTCATGTGACCGAACAAGCGGGCGAAGCACGTGCGTTCTTGCAGCAGTCGCAAGGAGCACAAGCTGCGATTTCGTTGTGGTGCACACCTTATACCGAGCTGCATCAGGTCGTATATCCAGGTACAGCCGACGATCCTTCGCGTCCGATGAGCGGAATCTGCATCCGTACCTCGGGTCTGGCTGCAACCTTTATTGCTGTGTACCAGAATGGAGACGCTCCTGCTGAGCTCGATCTGTCTGGTTGCAGCATCGAGGGCGGCGTCATGACTGGCGGCAGCTTCGTTGTGCGTGCGGCAGGTCAAGCATGGAAGTACTCGCTCGATCAAGAGCAAGGACTTCGCTGCGAGCTTGTATAATACGTTACAGGTTATTCGTATAGTAGTTGCATAAATTGCGTTGAATGATAGCGCAAAGAACGCGGGACGCCGATGTCGCATATTTCATGCAACATCGGCGTCTCACTACAAACAATCATTATAAACAACATCGAAAGGAATGGTATTCATGAAAACGACTTATGAACCAGCAAGCGGCATATTGACTGTCCTGTACCAACCCGACGAATCGACGAAGCTCTTGGAGAATCCTCCACGCTTCACCTGGATGCCTGCTCAGCTTGACGATGACCAATATGTGCTGCAAATCAGCAGCTCGCCCGACTTCGACGAGGCTAGTACGCAATCGTTCGCACCGATTCCTTACAATCTATTCACGCCTGACACAGCATTGTCGCCTGGAACATACTACTGGCGTTATGCACTTGTGGATGAGTCCGAGAAGCGCTGCAGCGAGTGGAGCACGGTTCGTAAGTTCAACGTGAGCGAAGGTCTTCCGGAAACACCGCTTCCTAGCCGCGCAGAGCGTTATGCGAGCACCGATGCAACTCACCCTCGCCTGTGGCTGCAAGCGTCGGAGCTGCAGAAGTTCCGTGAGCAGGTGCTTGCTGACCCGAGCTACTGCGGCTGGAACGAGTTCTATGAGAAGTCCGTGCTGCCGTGGACGACACGCGAGCTGATCGCCGAGCCTGCACCGTATCCGGACAACAAGCGCGTCGCGAAGCTGTGGCGGAAGATGTACATGGACTGCCAGGAAACGCTGTACGCGATTCGTCATTTGTCGGTCGCAGGTGTTGTGCTTGAGGACGCAGAGCTGATCGCTCACGCAAAGCGCTGGCTCATGCATGTCGTAAGCTGGAACCCGGAAGGTACGACTTCCCGTGATTATAACGATGAGTCGTCGTTCCGTATCGCCGGTGCCCTTGCATGGGGCTATGACTGGCTGTATGCCCACATGAACGAAGAAGAGCGTACGGCGGTTCGAGATGTGCTGCTACAGCGTACAGAGCAGGTAGCCTTCCACGTTATCGAGCGCTCCAAGATTCATCAGGTGCCTTACGACAGCCATGCGGTGCGTTCCTTGTCCTCCGTGCTTACTCCTTGCTGCATTGCGATGCTGCATGAAGAGCCGAAGGCGAAGGAATGGCTGGACTATACGCTCGAGTACTACGCAGGCTTGTATTCCCCATGGGGCGGAGAGGACGGCGGCTGGGCGGAAGGTCCGATGTACTGGACGACGCAGATGGCTTTCGTTACTGAGGCGGTTAACCTGATTCGCAAATATACAGGCCATAACTTCTACAAGCGTCCGTTCTTCGATAAGACAGGCGACTTCCCGCTCTACTGCTTCAGCCCGGATACACTCCGCGCAAGCTTCGGCGACCAGTCGACGCTCGGTGATCCAGTAAGCTTGAAGACAGGCTTCAACATTCGCCAATATGCAGGTAACACGGGCAACGGTATGTACCAGTGGTACTACGAGCAGACTCGGAAGCTTGACCCTGAGGCGGAGAAGAAGTTCTACAACTACGGCTGGTGGGACTTCCGCTTCGATGAGATGATGTATCAGTTCGACTATCCGAGCGTAGAGGCTGTAGAGCCTGTAGATGTTGAGCCGCTGAAATGGTTCCGTGACATCGGCTGGGTAGCCATGCACGAGAAGATGCACGATCCGAACGAGCACATTATGTTCCTGACGAAGAGCAGCCGCTACGGCTCCGTCAGCCACAGCCACGGCGATCAGAACGCATTCCTGCTGCACGCTTATGGCGAGCCGCTTGCGATCGAGTCGGGCTATTATGTCGCGTTCGGCTCGACGATGCACCGCAACTGGCGCAGACAAACCCGTTCGACGAACAACATCTTGATCGACGGTAAGGGTCAATATGCTGGTACGGATAAGGTTCTGAACATGGCAGCTAAGGGCGTTATCGAGTTAGCTGAGCAGAGAGCAGATGGCGTCGGCTACGTGCGTGCCAATGCGACAGCTGCTTACCTCGAGAACGTGCCTTACTTGAAGAAATATATTCGTGAGACGTACTTCATCAACAAATCGTACTTCGTTATCGTCGATTCCGTTGATCTGGATCAGCCGGGCTCGATTGATTGGCTGTTCCATACGCGCAATGAGATGCAGCTGAAGGGACAATCGTTCCGCGTCGTTGGAGAGAAGGCCGAGCTGGACGGTCGATTCATCTACAGCTCGTCCGGCGATTTGGCTCTGTCGCAGCAGAACGAGTTCCTCGATGTGGATCCTTCCGAGATCGAAGGACTGGCGAAGGAATGGCACCTTACAGCGAAGACGAAGTCTGCTCGCAGCCACCGCCTCGTAACACTGCTCGTACCGATGAAGAAGGGCGATACGAAGTATGTGTCCTACTTCATGGACGATCAGGATCACGGCGTTCATCTCTACTTGACGGATCAAGGCATTACGAAGAAGGTAGAGATCAGTAAGGCGTATTAATTTTCGTACCATATAGGACCGTAAGCAGGCGCAGGTTGCGCATGGCTTGCGGTCTTTTATTATGACTACACCCGATGGGCCCTTCGGTATTCCGAAGGGCTCATTTGTATATGGCGGGAGAAGACGCGGCTGAAGTAGAAGCCATTGTCGTACCCTGAGCGATGTGCAACCTGCTCAATAGTCAGAGAGGTCTCTGTCAGCAGTCGCTTGCTCTCGGCCAGACGAAGCTCGCGCACATAATCGGAGGCGGTGCAGCCGAAGGCGGTCTTGAAGCGGCGTGTGAACTGAACGGGACTTAGGCTGCACTCCGCTGCAAGCTCGTTCATCGACAAGGCATGGAAGGCCCGCTCCTGCAGCTTGCGCCTTGCAGCGAGCATCAGCGAATCGTCGCAGACGGGGTCACTCGGCGCTGGCTCTGGCAGCATGTGCTGCAGCACATACCCGTCCCACAGCTCTTGCACGAATCGATTGCGCCATAGCAGCGCCTGCTCCTCGGGGAGTGCAGATAGCTGCTGCATGTATCGGTAAGCGGAGCTGAGTCGCTCGCGGTCCCTGAACGTTATCTTGCCCATCGGCAGCATGGATGGTGCTGTCGCCCACTCGAACCGCAGGAAGTGGAAGGTGAGCGGCTTCGGCTGGATGACCTCCCTGCGAAACGGTGTATTGGGCGGACATACGACCCAATCGCCGAACGTCGCTTCACCGTCCTCGTCATCGCCGATTCCGAAGCGGAAGCCGCCTTGCTCCACAGCGAAGATGCCCCAGTGGGGATATGTATCCTCGTCAAGCTGGAACGATGGCTTCTCATGCCAATAATAATGATGAAGCAGCTGTATGCGACCGGTCTGAGGCTGAAGGTGAAGCTCATTCATTCGAAGCGCCTCCTAGTGAAATAAAGTATATGTGCAGTGATCGTTTCCTGTATGTTAAAAGATATATCCGCAGTGTACCATGAATGAAAAGTATATTGCGAGGTGTATTCGATGCGACAGGAGACGGTGAAGACAGATCTTACAGTCATCGGCGGCGGTCTTGCCGGCGTGTGCGCTGCGGTAGCTGCCGCGAGGCTCGGTCATACGGTTGCTCTGGTCAACAACCGACCGGTGCTAGGCGGCAACTCCAGCAGTGAGGTTCGGGTATGGGTGTGCGGCGCAACCGGACACGGCACCCACCGCTATGCGAGAGAAACCGGCATTATGGGCGAGATGTTCGTCGAGAACCAGTATACGAATCCGGAAGGTAATCCGTATTATTGGGATCTTGTCGTACACGAGACAGTGAAGAGGGAGACGAACATTCAGCTATTCCTGAACACGGACGTTCATGAGGTGGAGGCGGATGGGGATGAGGACGAGCGGCGCATTCGTTCGGTCACCGGATGGATGATGGGCTCGGAGCGACGTATTCGTTTGGAGAGCGAGGTGTATCTGGACTGCACGGGGGATGGACTGGTTGGCTTCCTGGCAGGAGCGAAATATCGGCTAGGTCGGGAGGCGCGGAGCGAATTCAACGAGGATTGGGCTCCGGAGGCAGCGGACGACATTACGCTCGGCAGCACGCTGCTATTCTATACGAAGGATGCGGGTAAGCCGGTCAAGTACGTGAAGCCCAGCTTCGCCATCGATGTGACGCAGACGACGATACCTCTTCGTCGGGTCATTCGCAGCGGGGACAACGGCTGTGCGTATTGGTGGATCGAGTGGGGCGGCGAGCTCGACACCGTCCACGACAACGAGCGAATTCGCGATGAGCTGTGGGCCGTCATTTATGGCATATGGGATTATATCAAGAATTCGGGCCAATTCGATTCGGAGCAGATGACGCTCGAGTGGGTCGGCACCGTTCCTGGTAAAAGAGAGTACCGCCGCTTCGTCGGCGATTATATGCTGAATCAGAACGATATTATCGCTCAGCAGCTGTTCGAGGATCGGGTCGCATACGGAGGCTGGTCGATCGACCTCCATCCGCCGCAGGGCGTATACTCGGAGGAGAGCGGCTCGAAGCATCTGCATGCGGATGGCAATTATCACATTCCATTCCGCTCGTTGTACTCGGTGAATGTGAGTAACATGCTGATGGCAGGGCGCAATATGAGTGCGACGCATGTCGCCTTCGGGACGACGCGAGTGATGGCGACATGTGCGGTCATCGGTGAGGCAGCGGGAACAGGTGCAGCGCTGTGCGTCAAGTATGGCATATCGCCGCGTGACGTATACCACGACCATCTGGAGGAGCTGCAGCAGACGCTGCTTCGTCAAGATGCCTCGGTGCTCGGGCTGCGCAATGCGGACCCGCTGGATCAAGCGAGGCTGGCCAGCGTGAAGTCATCCAGTACGATGCAGCGCATCGCCATCGAGCATCCCGTTCAGCCCGAATCCCTCGACGCCGATATGGGGATCTTGTTCCCGGTCCATCCTTCCCTGGACGTAGTCGAGCTGCTGCTCGATGCCAAGGCGAACACATCTATTACGGTAGAGCTCTATGCAACCGGCAAGCCGCAAAATTACGTTCCGCACGAGCGGATCACCAGCTGTACCGTTGAAGTGGCGGCTGGACAGCTGCAATGGGTACGCTTCAACATCCAATGGAAGCCAGCCTCCGCGCAAAATGCGTTCCTCGTCGTGAAGGCAGCGGAGGGAGTAGCTCTATACCGCTCCAATGAACCATTCACGGGCGTGCTCTGCTTCCGCAAAGGGTGTCAGCCGATCGTCGATCGAAGGCTGGAGGACCAGCCGCAGCAGCCGGTGCTGCAGTGGAGCACGCAGAAGCTGGATCGTCAGCCGCTCTGCTTCCGTGTGACCTCGCCTACGCTTGCTTACTCCGAAGCGAACGTATTGAACGGGTACACGCGGCCGTACGGCGGACCGAATATGTGGAGAAGCGAGCGACTGAACGGCAAGGAGGCATTCATTGAGCTGAGCTGGCCGGAGCCAATGGCCATGTCAGAGATTCATCTGACGTGGAATGATGAAGTGAATGAAGATCTTATCAACCTGCATCATCATCGCACTCCGTTCGACATCATTCCTGAGCTGGCGAAGAATTACCGCCTGGAGGCGTGGGTCGATGACAGCTGGACGGTCGTACTGCAGGAGCGGGACAACCGCAAGCGCAAGCGTGTACATCGCTTGGAGCAGCGACTGCATACGGCACAGCTGCGAGTCATCATCGAAGAGACGAATGGCGCGCCTTGTGCGGAGCTGATCGAGGTACGAGTGTATGCGTGACACACGTTTTATATAAGGAGGAACAGCTATGCGACAAGAAAGTGCAGCGATGCGCAGAGCGCGGGAACGTAACTATCAGAAGGACAGCACCTGGTATTGTCAATTCAAGTATTCTGAGGTTCACGGTCTCGGCTATGAGGAAGGTGTTCACCGCCGCGATCCTAGCAGTATTATTAAGGTTGGAGAAACGTACTATGTGTGGTATACGAAATCGATCGGTCCGAGCGTCGGCTACGATACAGGCGATCTGGACGCGAAGGTATGGCCATGGGATTGGTCGGACATCTGGTATGCGACGTCAGCCGATGGTATCCATTGGCAAGAGCAAGGTGTTGCCGTGTGCCGCGGGGAGAGCGGCTCTTACGATGATCGCAGCGTCTTCACACCCGAGATTCTTGCGCATGACGGTCACTATTATCTCGTCTATCAGGTCGTTCAGCATCCTTATCTCAGACGCTCCAAGGAACATATCGGCATGGCGCAATCCGATAGTCCGAATGGACCGTGGATGAAGCTTAACGAGCCGATTCTGTCGCCTGCGAGCAACGGCGAATGGTTTGGAGATGTGGATAACCGTCATCTGGTGAAGGCGAGGGGCGACTTCGACAGCCATAAGACGAACGATCCGTGCTTATTTTATTACAACCATCAGTTCTACCTCTATTATAAAGGGTATCCGATGGGCGAGCAGCTGACGTGTGCCGGACGGGAAACGAAGTGGGGAGTCGCCATCGCCGACCGCCCGGAAGGTCCCTATATCAAGTCCGAATACAACCCGATCACGAACAGTGGTCACGAAACGCTCCTCTGGCCGTATCGAGACGGCATGGCAGCGCTCTTGACGACGGATGGACCGGAGCGCAATACGATTCAATATGCCCGTGATGGCCTGCAATTCGAGATCGAAGCGTATATCGAGCATCCGCCTGAGGCGGGCGGACCTTACCGCTCCGAGCAGCCAGACCTGCACCCCTTGGAGGGACTGCGCTGGGGCTTATCTCATGAGATCAACAGCAAGTGGCATTACATGATCCGGTTCGAGGTAGACGAGTCAACGAAGCACTTGTGCAACAATCGATTCAATCATTAATGAGGAATGCCGTGCGCATCCAGCCCCGCGACCGCCAGCGGCGGCTCATGAGGAAGGCGCGGGTGCATTCGTCCAGCGCGACCGCGAGCGGTTGAGAGTGGCTGGAGCTCATACTAGGGAAAGCCATTAATATTCCTCGGGCCAACTAGATCGAAGGAGACTAGTAGGAGCGTTGAAGTCGTATCGCCGTATGACAAGCGCATTCGTAGTACGTGCTTCTAGCACATCATCATAGGACAAGGACGTGCCCTGCGGCACGTCCTTTCGCTTTTTAACGGGTGGCTGTTCGCTGCATCGTGCTGAATTGCTTTTTTCACACACACAAGTATCCAAGGCTACTATTTGTCGATTACTGTTGTATTATGTCGAAAAAACATGTATAAAAGAAGTATGGGTCGAATATTGTAAAAACACAAGAGGCACGAAGGAAGTACAAGTACGGGTCTCAATTATTTAATATAGTTGAGCTACGTCTGTAAGCGCTATCTACATGTGGACAATCATGCCGTTAGCGCAGCACCTTCAGGCGATGAAATATCGAGGATGGTTCTCAATTTGGCTGTGCCAAATTCGAGGCTCGCCATAACATCTTCGGATATTTAGGGAAGCTGTTATTTCAGGATAGAGAGGGAGTCATCGTATGAAACCAGGCTTATTAAAAAGAAGCGTCAGTATGTTGTTAAGCTTCGCCCTCACCTTTTCGTTCATTCCGCCGCTCGACCGAGCAGTGGCATCGACAGCAACTGAGGCATATTACGGCGACAATGAACGCTTCGACGACTTCCAGAACCTAGGCTCGTCCATTTCGGGCGGGAATCATTCCGTCGAGCCACCTGTGCTAGGTTCATATGTGACGTCGAGCAATACGAATGCAAGAACGATGAACAACTGGAGATCCAATGCGAGCGCCGGTATATGGAGCATTGGTTCGGACGACGGATCGAATGTCGGGATGTACTTCAACGGTACAGGCACATCATCGGCATGGCTCATTGAATATTCCTCCAGTGATGTTCTGTTATCGGCCAAGGTCAAGCTTCACCCGAATACACCGACCAGTGTGCCGAGCAGCGCATCCTACTTTGGATTGGCGACTCGGGTAACCGATAATAACAGCTCGTATGTGCTTGCTATTCGCAAGATGGCTGCGACACAATACAATCTGGTATTGCTCAAGAGGACTGGGGGCAACCACGTAGAAATATCGCAACCAGTCGCGATCCCGAACTTTGTGGCTGGACAATATTACCGGATGTCCTTCCTAGTTACCGGAACACCGGGTAACACGGTGTTGACGGGCTCCATCGAAGGCGGACCGACGGTCACAGCGCTTGTCACAGATACGACAGGCGTTCCGACGGGCTCTAGCGTAGGCTTCTTCGGAAATTCCAACATGCGCATGTATGTGGACGATATTTATTCCATGAAGGTGTTCCCTGGTAATCCGACTGGACTGACGGTTGTGTCGGAAGTAGATGATCAGGTGAGCCTGAAGTGGTCTGGAGCGGCAGGAGCCGAGCGCTACTATGTGAAGAGGGGCACATCTCCTAATGGACCATTCACTACGCTGGCAACCGTGACCTCAGGCAGCTATCAGGATAAGACGGTTACTAATGGCAGCACGTACTATTACGCTGTAAGCTCAGCTGCTCAAACGGAGAATGGCGCCTATATTGACGGAGGCTTGTCGGCCGCCGCGGCTGCATCTCCGAGAGCTTCCACAGCATCGCCTGCTGCGCCTGGCGAGCTGACTGCAGCTATTCGTGATACGGAGATCGGGGTTACTTGGAACGAAGTTCCAGATGCTGTCGGTTACCATGTGAAGCGCAGCAGCACATCAGGTGGTCCATATACGGTAATCAACTCGGTGTATGGTGTTACAACTAGCTATTTGGATCAAGGATTAATCGTGCATAATGATTACTACTATACGGTAACGGCCTTCAACACATCAGGTGAAAGCGCGCCTTCTTCTGAGCTTCACGCCAGAACCGCGTATCCGCCGAATGCACCGCAAGAGTTGACAGCTATTCCTAGCAATTCGACGATTAAGCTGCAATGGCAGTCGGTTACAGATGCTGTGTATTACACAGTGAAGCGTGCTAGCTCCGCTGGTGGCTCTTATTCCGTAATCGGTTCGAAAATAACAGCTCCGACGTATGTGGACAGCGGTCTACAGAATGGTCAAACATATTTCTACATCGTACAGGCGCTTAATTCGAACAACAGCAGCAGCGTGAACTCGAACGAGGCTTCCGCTATGCCACAGAAGCGGTACACGTTCGCACAGACGCAAGTAACGGCAAGCGGCTTCGATACGATGTATAACGGTGACGGCAACTGGGGTAACAAGCCGACTTATACAATCGATGATAATCCGAATACAAGATGGGGCGCTAATGGCTCTGGAGCATGGATTCAATACGACCTCGGAACAGTGTCGACGGTCGGTTCCGTAGGCATTGCCTTCTACAAAGGGAACGAGAGATCGTATTCCTTCGATATTCAGAGCTCTACCGACGGTATGTTCTGGAATACGATCTACAGCGGCGCAAGCAGCGGCACAACGCTCCAGATGGAAAACTTCGACGTCGTCGATACTGACGCTAGATACATCCGTCTGGTAGGTGCAGGGAACAATGCGACCACCTATAACGGGTACACAGTCGTCCATATGTACGCACCGAGCGTAGGCGGCATGCTCAATGATCCGATCTTGCCGGTAGATACGCAGACGACGCCGAATACGGGAGCACGCCCGACGAAGGCGGGGCTGTACAATCCGGATGGAACGCCGCATGTGATGCCGACGCCGAATGCAACGACGGGCCAGCGCATTAATGTCAAGGATGCGAAGTATGGCGCTGTCGGCGATGGTATCGCGGATGATCGCTTGGCGATCCAGAATGCGATCAATGACGCTCAGCCGGGCGACGAAGTATTTTTACCGAATGGCACTTATAAGCTGTTGACCGCTTATTCGTCTGATACTCAGATTGTGCTGAAGAGCGGAGTGAATCTTACAGGCGAAAGTCGGGAAGGCGCGATCCTGCTGTCTGACTTCGACAATCGTCTCGGTACGGACAATATCAGCACCGGTCTGACGAATGCGAGCAGCCGCGTCTTGTCAGCAATGAACTCGTCCGATATTACGATCTCGAGCCTGACGATTACATCCACGTGGGACAATGTGTACCCTACGGACCCAGCCATTAACCATCCGCTTCGAGGCGGATACAAGCATGGTATCTATATTGATAAGTCCACAAGCGGCAGCTCGGCCAAGGCGCCTAACAATATTGTCGTGGACAACGTCATTATCGAGAAATTCGAAAAAACCGGAGTTCGGATGGCTAAAGGTCAGCATCTGGTCGTACGCAACTCGATATTCCGTAATGCTACCGATATTGGTGGGGGCGGCGCAGGCTACGGCATCTCTCTCCAGGGGGATTTTAAGAACGACCGCTATGGCTATGAGGAAGACTCCCAGTTCAATATCGTAGAGAACAATATGTTCGACGGCACGAATGCGATGCGTCACGGTATTATCGTGCAGGCGTATACGCATAACAATTTGGTTCACAAAAATACGTTGATCTACAACACTTATGATGCAATCGACCTGCACGGCGAAGATGAATATTTGAACGAAGTGAGCGAAAACCTCATTATCGGAACGCGGAGAGGCGCAGGTATTGCGCTTGGTAATACGGGCGGCGGCTTCCCGAGCAATCACAGTGAAGCTGGACCGTACAACTATATTCACAGCAACACGCTTCGCAACAATACAGAAGGTATCACCGTGGTGCTCGGATCTCCGGATACGATCATCGAGAACAATCTGATCGAGATCGATTCTTCGACCTTTGTCAGAAACCAGTATCAGACTACGGCACTCGGACTTCGTCTGTTGAATGCACCGAGAACGATCGCATTAAATAACACGATCCAGAACTTTGAGGCGTCGGATATCCCGATCTTGCTCGACTATGATACGGGTGACAGCAATGCGAGCTTCATCGGTAACGGCAATCCACGCGATGTTCAGTTGCTGGATAACAAAATCTTGAACAGCGTGAACGGCATCGAAATTCGTCAAGGACATGGTCATGTCGTATCGCCGGCTGGTGTACCTGTAACGAACACATCTGGCAATCCGGTATACGAAGCTGTGTATTATGCTGCAGCGGATACTCGCGCAGCTGCTGGACAGCGTTTCGCAGCGATGTTCAAATTCGACCTGATGGGTGTCGCTCCAACGAGTGAGGCGTCGCTTCAGCTTAGCGGCAAGCTGACGGATGTGAATCCGGGCAGCGAAACGATGACGCTTCAGGTGTATGGAATGAACAATACCGATATCGCGAATCCATCGGCTGCATCTGTATCCGATGGTGTCTATCTCGGAGCGTTCACAATGAAGGCGTTCAAGGATAATTCGTACAATCTGCCTTACAATGTGGACTCGTACAATATTTCTACCGATGCGTTAAAGCAATATGTGAACAGCAGGCTGAACGGCGAGGCCGTGTTCTTGGTTGTCGATCCAACAGGTCAAGGCGTACCGATCGAGCTGTATTCGGTGAACCATTCGTTCGTGAATGTTCGTCCGTTGCTGAAGACGACTACTGCGGTGCAGCAGCCGGAGCCGAATCCGGGTCCGGATCCAAGCCCGGAGCCGAACCCGAACCCGAACCCGAACCCGGATCCAAGCCCGAATCCGGATCCAAGCCCGGAGCCGGAGCCGACGCCGAACCCGACACCGGAGCCGACGCCGAACCCGACACCGAACCCGACGCCGAACCCGACACCGGAGCCGGAGCCGACGCCGAACCCGACACCGGAGCCGACGCCGAACCCGACACCGAACCCGACGCCGAACCCGACACCGGAGCCGGAGCCGAATCCATCTGGTTCTCCAGGTAACACCACGACCCCACCTGCGCCGAGCAACACGTCAGGTGCAAACAATGTAACACTCGTTGCGACGGTCGTCACGACGAACGGGAAAAAAGTCGCGGAGTCCAAGGCGGATGTGAAAGCTGTCGAGGATGCGGTGAAGCGCGCGGTCAATGGTCGCCTCACCTTGACTGTCGACAAGCTGGACAATGCATCAGGCTCGAAGGTATCCGTAGATGGAGCAGCTCTACGTAAGGCTGCAGCAGATGGAGCTGTCAAGACGATGGTCGTTGAGAGCGCGCTTGGAAGCTATCAGCTGCCGCTCACACCGTCCCTGCTTAAGCAGATTGGCGGATCGAGCGAGATTGCAGTCATCGTGTCCAATGATGCTGCGGCGGCTGAGCGAGCGAAGGCTGATGGCATGAACGTTAAGGCTTCGATTGATTTTACAGTTACGGCAGTGAATGCAGAAGGAGCATCCGTTGAAATCTCGTCCTTCGAGCAATATGTTCCACGCTCGATCAAGACGGAGGATGCGGTGGATGGCAGCAAGACTGCTGTCGTACGTGTAGAGAAGGATGCGGACGGAACGGTTCGTTATGCACCGGTTCCTTACACGATCTCCGGTAACACGATTACGATCTACAGCAGAACGAACAGCACGTATATGATTCTGGAGAACTCTGCGTCTTTCGCAGATGTTACGGGTCATTGGGCGAAGGCAGAAATCGAGGGCATGGCGGTTAGACGCATTGCGCTTGGTATGACCGATCAGGAGTTCCGTCCAGACCAATCGGTAACAAGAGCTGAGTTCGCTGCTCTAGTGACAAGAACTCTCGGATTGTCTGCTTCTGCGACAGAGAAGAAGACGGCATTCCACGATGTTGCTGAGAAGGATTGGTACTATGCTGCAGTGAAGGCAGCTGCCGATGCGGGCATCGTGACCGGCTACGAGGATGGTACGTTCCAACCGAACCGCACGATTACGCGTCAAGAGATGGCTGTGATGATCTACCGTGCGATGGTATTTGCTGGCTATACAGCTGGCGGCAATCAGAGTGGCAGCATGAGCTTCTCCGATGCGGAGCAATTCCAGAGCTGGGCGAAGGAAGCTATTGCTTCGATCGTGTCCATGCAGATCGTCAATGGAGTCGGAGAAGGGAAGTTCGCTCCGAACGAGACGGCATCGAGAGCACAGAGCTCCACGATCCTGTACCGCATGCTGAATCAACTCTCTTTCACGAATTAATCGGTAATTGAAAAAACCGTCCACTCCGCTTCGGCTGGAGTGGACGGTTATTTTTTTACAAAGCCAGATCGATGTGCTGGATCGTTCCAGCGCGACCTTGCTCGCTGACATAGATGCCAGACTTCTGCAGCATCCCGAGCGTCGCCTGCTGATCGTTCTTGTACTGGAAGCGCGTATCGACATGACCGAGATAGAGCGCCCCGATGCCCGCCTGTCCCGCGGCTAGCAGCTTATCGTTGCCGTGCTCGTCCTTCATCCACACCTTCAGCTGATGGAAGATCGGGTCGGACTCATCAATCCAATTGTTGCCGTCCGCATCATACGCCCGCAAGTCGGCAAACCCATTGCCGCTCGACGTTCCGAACAGCTCAGACCCGTCGTTAATGACGCCGTCTTCATTACGATCCAGTGCCAGAAACCCGCTGCCCGGTCCAACGAATGATATCGAATCCAGCTGACCATCCGCGTCGAGATCGAACTCGTACTTGCGATCTGTGAGCGAGGCGGTCCCACCCTCGAGGTTAATGACGAGCGGGTCCTTAAGCTGTGGTTCCGTACCGAACCGAAGCACCGTGCTCGATTGTTCATAATAGCTACGGTTCATGGCGAAGGACAGGTCCAGCTGGATCGTTCTTCCATCTGCTGTCTGTATGGCCGCACTCGCCTGGAAGGCGACGGACTGCTGCTCGCTATACGACTCAGACGTACGAATCTCTAATCCCCATCCACGCCCCGTCACAGGACGCAGCTGTCCTTCACCGTTCCCTACGAGAAATTCGGACACCCCGCCATTGTCGAGCTTCATTCTCTCCGGCACCTGGAACTTGAAGCTCTTGCCGGTCATCTTCTCGAACATGACCTCGAGCAGCCGTATCTTCAGCTTATCTTTGTCCGTAAGCTCGAGGTGAACCTCCTCGCTCTTTGTAGCCTCGACTTGAGCTTGCGCGATCGCGGAAGGGTCGGCAGCCACTTGCGCATTCTGTGCGAGTAGGGCACGCGCTTCATCCGATATGTGCACGCCTGCACCAGCATCCACAGACGCATTCGCATTGGCTGCACCTCGGTTGTCCCAAGCGGTTAGCGACTCCTGATTCTCATACGTTTCCTTGTAGCTTGACATGCTCTTTAAGGATACCTCTGCACTCACAATTTTCATGCTACTCACCGTCCTGTATTGGTATATATTACTTATATCGGTTGGTTGGGTGGTGGTTTATAGAGGGAGTTTATATACACTCAATTGCTGCGCATTCTATGCCATAACAGACCAGCACCGTAGCTCATTGCAATGAGCACTTGCAGTACCAAGATGGTATAAGATGCTGACAGAAGGTCTGTCCGAGGGTACCATATTGCCGTAAGACTGTACAGCGGTCCGCAATAAAGCAGCACTCCAGGAATGTTGAGCAGACTCGCCTCGGTCCAATATCCGAGAAGTACGATACTTAGTCCTAAGCACCAATACGCGGTCGCTGCTTTGATGAAGGAAGGCTTCATTATATAGCCTGCAATTAAGCTGGATCCAAGCCATAGGACCACGAATAATGTAGAGCATAGCACCTGTGTAAGACTGGGCGCCGAGCCCTTGAGATAGGCGTTGAATTGGAACAAGCTGAATGGGACAGATATTGTGAGTGCAGTGATGAAGAGTCTAGGCATCATTTCTAAGATCCTCCTCATTGTTACATGAACTAACCGTACCATATGCGTACACAATCAACAACCAATTTATACCATCTGCCGATGTGGCGGATTGAAACGCTCTAATACACCTATCTTTCCTCAATACGTACCGTATATAATTGAAGAAACACATTCGTCCCGCAGCTAACATCGATCATATGCAGCATCATGAGTGATTTGCGAACGTCTTGACGACAACCTGTGGATAAAAGGAGACCCTCAACTCTATGCAGTGGCGCTTCGGTCTTAAGATCATCAGCTCGAATAAACAAATACGGCTCATTGCCGTCATCACCGTGCTCCTCTCCACCTTGATCTCCTCGGTCAGCATGCTGCTGTACTACGATTACCGGGGCAAGCTGGACAAGGAGCTGCACCAGCCGAATGCGGAGCTGCTGCAAATTAATCTGCATGTTACCAATCGCGCGTTCCGCAGCTATGACAGTGAAGCGGTGCAGCTCAGCTTCCATCCGACGGCCGTGGAGTACGTATCCGCTGCAGCGGAGCGTAAGCAAGAGACGGCAGCCGGTCTTCTCGCTCATCTGAAGGAGCTGTCGCTCGAGGAAGAGATTCACTCGGTCTATGTGGTCGACACGAAGCAGCAGCGGATCGTCTCGTCGAAGGGGGAGCAGGAGCTGCCCTTCGCCCAGCTCGAGGACTTAACCTGGATTCACTGGATCCAGGAGATGGAGAAGAAGCCGCTGCTGATCCAGCGGCGCAGCTTCGGCAGCGGCTTCGAATCAGGTCAGCTGCGAAGCGAGCTCATCTCGTTATATCGTCCAATACGGGTGAACGACGAGCAGATCGGTCTTGTCATTATGAATATCGACTACGACAGGCTGTTCACGACGATACATAAGCAGTTGAAGGCGCCTCAATATATTTTTAACCTGGACGGTGAGCTGATCTATCCGAAGACGAACTTGCCGATCGAGGAGTCGGATATGCGTAAGGTGCTGGAGGCGATCGATATTCATCCGTTCCATGAGGTGAAGCTCGACAAACAGACGTACCTCGCGAATCAAGCGTTCTCCGATGTGACGGGCTGGCGGTGGGTGTCGCTCATCTCCCTCGATGACCTGCTGCGACATGTACGGCTTGTGCGGGATATTATTGTGCTGCTGAGCTTGCTCTCGATTGTCGTCGGGTGCATCGCGATCTACTTCTACAGCTACGCCTCCTTTCGTCCGGTCAAGCGTATACGACAGCTTATCGGTCATGATGAGCAGGCGCGGGCGAACGGGGACGGAGATCTGTACGATATTGAGCAGTACATTCAGCGGCTTCTGAAGGAATTCGACTCGAAGGCAGCGATCAGCAAGCAGAGCTTGCCTGAGATCCGGTCCAAGCTCGTACAGGATGTGCTGTATCGCCGAATTGGGGCCAAGGAGCTCCAGTATAAGTGGCAACGATACTTCCAAGAGTGGTCCTCCAGTGAGCCAGTGACGGCGGTGATCGTCTCCATCAATCGGTACAAGGTGTGGTCCGCCGAGTTCAACGAGGAGGATCAGCTGCTGCTGAAGTACGCGCTGACCAATCTGATCGAGGAGCTGGCAGCGCCGCAGTGGCACCTCATTGACGTGAAGCTCGATGTGGAAAATATGCTGCTCATTGTGCAGCCGAAGTCGTCTGCAGATGAATGTGCTGAGACCTTCGACGCCGAGGCTTCTATTCAGGAGCTGTTCAACAAAGCAATTACCGCATCCCGGGCTTATCTGCATACCTACCTGTCGGTCGGTATTGGGATGCCTGTCCGCTCTATACATGAGCTGGAGCAGTCGTACGCGGCCGCCCGCGCCGCCCTAGCTTACCGACTATATGAGGGCTACGGACGAGTGCTGAGCGTCCCGCTCGACACACCCGCATCTGCAGCCGACTCGCCCAAATCAGGGATCGATACCGAGAAGCTGCAGCGCGAATGGCTCGGCCTCGTGGAATCGGGTAGCTGGGAGCAGCTGGAAGGTCGTATTCGCAGCTGGTCTGAAATGGTCGCAGTGCGCAGGGCTGAGCCGGCTGCTGTCTACGGATATGCCGATCAATGGATCGGGACGCTGTCCCAGCTCTGTCACACTTATGAATTGCACCAGCCGCACGCGCTGGAGGATTATACGGCCCACCAGCTTCATATGATGGATTTGGCAGACGTTGCGAGCCTGTTGCTTCAGCTCTCGGAGGCTGTAACGGAAGGCTTCCGCAGCCGAATGACCCGGAAGGAGCATACGCTCGTGCAGCGGATGATTCAATTCATGCAGGAGCAGCTGAAGGAGAACATTGGTCTGCAGCAAATTGCCGATAGCGTGCAGATGAGCACGTCGTCGGTCAGCAGCATTTTCAAGCAGGAGACGGGGCATTCGGTGTATGAGTATTTAACGAGCCTGCGGATCAAGGAGGCGTGCCGCCTGCTGACCGATACGGACCGCAAGGTGGCGGATATCGCCGCGCTCGTCGGCTACCAGAACGAGACGAGCTTCATCCGCAGCTTCCGTAAGGTGAAGGGAATGACACCGGGCAAGTACCGGGAGATTAGCCGGGCGCATGAGTGAGAACGGAGCAGGGGTGGGCTGCTGGAATGGAGTGAACGTTGTGCCCGTGCTCAAGCGATAGCCTCTAACGGACCACAGTGACGCTATTCGGATAATCAGATCGATCACATCATTCTAAGGGACACCTTGGACCTTATTACCCCACATTGTGCGTTGAAGGTACAGTGAAGCGGTGAATAGCGTCATGGGTGTCCCTTAGATTGCAATAGGACACGATTTCGGCGGCATAAGAGCATCTGTGTCCGTAAGCCCTGGCATATGCACATCGAGCAGCAAGCTTGCAGATCGGCCAAAAACAGGCCAAATTGGCGGAAATGTCAACGAATCGCGCGTTCGGCAGATTGCTGCAAGGCGGCGATCTGTTCTACGATGTGTGTACAGCAGGAGCTCACAGCGATGCTTGCTGGAGGGCAACTGCAATAACGCACCAACACAACCGCAACACAACCGCAACATAACCAATAACATGTAGAGGGGTAATGGCAAATGATGAGACAGAAGTGGAAGGCAGCGCTAGCTGTAACAGCAATCATGGGAATGACCGTATTAACCGCATGCGGAGGAACAGCTCCGACGTCGTCAGGCCAGTCAGCGGCGAGCAAGGTAGAGTTCCCGACGAAGCCGATCAGTCTAATCGTACCGTTCGCAGCAGGCGGCGGCACCGATACAACAGCTAGAGCGCTGGCGAAGTCGGCGGAGAAATATTTGAAGCAGCCGGTGACAGTAATCAATAAAACAGGCGGCGGCGGCTCAGTCGGGATGACGGAAGGCTCTAATGCGAAGAGCGACGGCTACACGGTTACGGTTGTAACGGTAGAGTTGACAACGCTTTCACATCTTGGACTATCCCCGATTACGCACCAGAGCTTCAAGCCGGTCGGCATGATGAACTATGAGCCGGCAGCGATCACCGTGCGTGCGGACAGTCCTTGGAAGACGATGAAGGAATTCCTCGATTACGCCAAGGCGAATCCGGGGCAGGTGAAGCTCGGTAACTCCGGAACGGGTGCGATCTGGCATCTGGCTGCAGCGGGGCTGGAGAAGGGGACAGGTACGAAGTTCAACCACATTCCGTTCGAGGGCGCGGCTCCTGCTATTACAGCGCTGCTCGGCGGTCACGTCGACGCGGTACCAGTGAGCCCGCCTGAGGTGAAGGCGCAGGTCGAGTCAGGTAAGCTGCGTACATTGGCCATTCTCGATGATAAGCCGGCAGCGGTGCTTCCGGGTGTGAAGACGCTGAAGGAAGAGACGGGCATCGAGTTCAGCTACATCGGCACGTGGAGAGGTCTTGGCGTTCCGAAGGATACACCGGATGAGATCGTACAGCAGCTGTCCGATGGCTTCATGAAGGCGGTCGAGGACGAGGAGTTCAAGGATTTCATGAAGAAGAACGGGCTAACCATTATGGCGAAGGACGCCAAGAGCTTCGGTCAGCATTTGAAGGACAATCATGACAAATTCGGCAAGCTTATTCCAGAGCTCGGACTCGCTAAGAAATAAGCATTGCGCACGCTTGGAGGCTGCTTCTCATGAAATGGAAACATAATGTAGGCTTCTATATGTCGCTGATGTTCATAGCTCTATCGGGCTCGATGTTCTGGAAGTCGTGGGAGCTCGACTATTACAGCAGCCTCGGACCAGGCCCCGGCTTATTCCCGAGGTGGCTAGCCGGCGCGATGCTGCTCCTCTCGCTCCTGTATGCGTTCAGCTCGCTGCGCCAGCCGATTGTATGGTCGGAGGTGATGCCGAAGGGGAGGGACATGCGCAACGTGCTGACGGTGCTCGCTTCGGTCGTCGTGTTCGTGCTCGTCATGACCCCGATCGGCTTCGTCCTGGCCGGGTTTCTGATGATGACGTTCCTGCTGTCGCGAGCCTATCCGTGGCATCGCTCGGCTGGCATTGCGATAACAGTGAACGTCGCGATCTATTTGATGTTTGACAGCTGGCTGAATGTCCCGCTGCCAAGCGGACAAATCTGGGATTGGGTGGGGTGAGCAGCGGATGCCGGATATGGACCTTATCGCACAAGGCTTTGCGACCGCTCTCAGCGGCTGGAATTTACTATATTGTCTGATCGGCGTGTCAATCGGGATGCTCGTAGGTGTTCTGCCTGGTCTGGGTCCGACGACGGGAGTAGCAGTGCTGCTCCCGATCACCTTCGGGATGGACCCGGTCTCGGCTATCATCATGCTGTGCGGCATCTACTACGGCGCGATGTATGGCGGGACGATTACGTCCGTGCTCATCAATACGCCCGGCGAGGCGGCGTCGGTCATCACGTGTCTCGATGGCAGCCCGCTGGCGAAGCAAGGGCGTGCAGGAGCGGCGCTCGGCATCGCGGGAATCGGCTCCTTCATCGGAGGGACGGTGTCCATCTTCGGACTCGTCTTCATCGGTCCACAGCTGGCGCAGTGGGCGCTGAACTTCGGCCCGCCTGAGTTCTTCGCGCTGATGGTGCTCGGATTGTCGACGGTCATCGGCTTGATGGGCAAGTCGATCATTCGTGGCCTCATCTCCGCGTTCCTTGGGCTTAATCTGGCGATGGTCGGCATCGACCCGATGTCCGGGACGCTGCGCTTCACGTTCGACAGCCCGTACTTGATGAGCGGCATAGACTTCGTCATCGTGGCGATGGGATTGTTCGGCTTGTCCGAGATTCTGCTCGGTATCGAGAAGATGACGGCCGCCGAGAAGCCGCCTAAGCTGCAGGGCATGCTGCCGCGCAGGGAGGAGTGGGGACCGAACATGAAGGCGATCGGCCGGGGTACGGTGCTCGGCTTCATCATCGGGCTCATTCCAGGCACGAACTCCGTCATCCCAGCGCTGCTGTCCTATTCCTTGGAGAAAAAGATGGCCAAAGACCCGTCCCGCTTCGGCAAGGGTGCGCTGGAAGGCGTAGCCGGTCCCGAGACAGCGAACAACTCGTACTGCGGCGGAGCGCTCATTCCGCTGTTCACGCTCGGCATTCCGAGCTCGCCGACGATCGCGATCATCCTCGGCGCGTTCATGATGCACGGGCTGACGCCTGGCCCGACCTTATTCGAGAGCAACCCGGTGTTCGTCTGGGGCGTCATTGCAAGTATGTTTATCGGCAACTTCGTGCTGCTGATCATGAACCTACCGATGGCTGGCTGGTGGGCCCGCATCGCGATGATTCCGCCGAAGCTGCTCTATCCGCTTATTCTCGTCATCTCCGTCGTCGGCGCGTACACGGCCAATAACAGCCTGTTCGATGTCGGGCTGATGATCGTCTTTGGTATACTTGGATATTTTATGAAGAAGGCTGACATCCCGATGGCCCCTATCGTACTGACGTTCGTCTTAGGCAAAATGATGGAAAGCTCGCTGCTTCAATCGCTGAAGCTGCTGGACGGCTCGTTCCTCGGGCTGTTCGCCCGGCCGATCTCTGGAACGATTCTGACGGTGTCGCTGCTCATTCTCGTCCTCGGCATTATATCCGGATTGCGTAAGAAGAGTCCGGGCCTCGCGGCTGATGTGGAGATGTAGCTAGATGAGCGTGGGTGTAGGTGTCTCATATGAATAAAGAATTAGGAGTGGAACACGGATGAATATTGATCTAACGAACAAGGTAGCGTTAATTACAGGAGCGAGCTCGGGTATCGGCGCGAGTGTCGCGAGAACGCTAGCAGCTGCAGGAGCGAAGGTAGCGATCAACTATAACAGCAGTCGGGAGAAGGCTGAGGAGGTCGCGAGGTCGATCACGGAGAGCGGCGGCACGGCGATCATCGTTCAGGGTGATGTAACGTCCATCGAGCAGATCGAAGCGCTCGTGAGTCAGGTGGAGGCGGAGCTCGGAACGATCGACATTCTCGTCAATAATGCAGGTCACATGCTGGAGCGGCAGCTGAACGCCGAGATGACTGACTCCCTCTACACACGGGTCATGGATCTGAATCTGAAGAGCACGGTGTTCATGTCCAAGGCAGTCATGCCGGGCATGCTTTCGAAGGGACAAGGACATATCGTCAATATGTCCTCGGTAGCGGCGCATCATGGCGGCGGACCGGGCGCGAGCGTCTATGCTGCAAGCAAGGCAGCGGTCATCGCCTATTCGAAGGGGCTCGCGAAGGAAGCGGCGCCTTATGACATTCGCGTCAATTGCGTATCGCCGGGCTTCATCGGCAACACCGAGTTCCATGCTATGGTAACGTCTGAGGAGGCGAAGAAGGCGACGATAGCCGGAACGCCGCTCAATCGGCAGGGAGAGCCTGCGGATGTCGCGAACACGGTGTTGTTCCTCGTATCCGGGATGTCCAGCTTTATAACGGGTGAGACGATCGAAATTAACGGCGGAGCCTTCATGCGCTAGTGAGCGAGCTGTAGTCGATTCGGCCTACTAGGTTGGACAGCTGCTCGATGGTGATGCACCGTTCTTCAAGGTATATAGTATGAATGTATATAGAGGCTAGCTCGTACGAAGCGTATGAGGTGCCGAGAGGAAGCCTACTGCCTAGTGTTCAACGGGGAGTGGGCTTTTTATCGTTTTGTGCAGGTGGATGAGGTTGGGATTATATCATTTTGAATAAAATATGAATAACACGCTAATATAGTTCATCCTATGTCTTCCGAATTCGCTACGTGAAGAATGAACTGTTCGATTTATTAGGAAAATCAGCTATAGTTTATTCCAATGTGGAATAAACTTAGGTATACTAGACATATAACGATGAATGAGTGGGAGGTGTTCGAGATGAAGCGTGACCGATGGTTAAGGCTGTGGCTACTGTTCTGGACGTTCGTCAAGATTGGTCCTTCGACCTTCGGGGGCGGCTATGCGATGATCCCTGTCATTCAGCGAGAGGTGACGGAGAAGCGAGGCTGGATGGATGAGGCTGGAATGAACGATGTGCTCGCGATTGCCGGCTCGGCGCCCGGGGGGATTGGTGTGAATGCGTCAGCCTTTATCGGCTATCGACTGTCGGGGATCGCGGGAGCGGTCGTTGCAGTCATCGGCATGACGCTGCCGACCTTCCTCATCGCGTTCTTGCTTAGCTTCGGCTATGCTCACCTGCAGCATAATCCGAAGGTAGCCGGTGCGCTGGAAGGGCTACATGCGGCAATTGTCGGCTTAATCGTGGTGGCCGGGTATCGGATGGGGCGCAGCGGGGTGTTCGATAAGACGACGCTCGCAACAGTTGTAGGTACGGTGATAGTGCTCCTCTGTGTGCCGATTCATCCTATAGCTGTCATGGGCGTTGGTCTTGTTATCGGTATGCTGCTGGTGAAGATCAAGGAGCTTGCGGGGCTTCCGATTCAGTTGGAGAAGCAGGTGCAGGAGACCGATGGCAGCGGTCGGTTCAAGTATGACGACTATTACATGGCTGACGGCATCTAGACGCACAACAGCTGGAGGACTGGAGCTGATCCAGACCTAGAGGGAAGGGGGAGTGGAGATGGAGCTTCTGGATTTATTTATTACGTTTGTCAAAATCGGCTTACTATCGTTCGGCGGCGGCTATGCGATGATCCCTGTTATGAACCATGAGGTTCGGGCGCATCATTGGATGTCGGATGAGGCGTTCACCGATACGGTCGCAGTTGCAGGGATGGCACCGGGCCCCATTGCAACCAATAGCGCCACCTTGATCGGCTATAAGACGGCGGGAATCGCTGGGGCTATCGTTTCTACAGTCGGTATTGTGCTGCCTTCCGTAATGCTCATCGTGGTGATTGCTGCTTTTTTCCTCCGTGTACATCATAGCAGGTGGCTTCGGTCTCTGTTGTACGGGATGCGGCCTGTCGTGACCGGCTTCATTATATATGCTGCGTTCTCGTATGGCATGCGGGGCGGGGACTGGTCGTTCTCGTGGCAAAGTGCCGTAAGCATCGGCATTATCGCATTCGTCGTGATCGGTATTCTGAAGTATCGGCTTCATCCGCTTGCTGCGCTCTCGGTGTCGGGACTGGTCGGCGCTGCGATGCTATATACCGGATAGACTTGTGCATGCGAACGTAGTTGAGCTTGGGTCTAGACCTGCAGCTTGTCTCATATATTCCGAAGAGGTGGAAGTTCGTAGCAGCTCTAGAACAGCCTGACTAGCGGATAGTATGGGAGCGGAAGCAGGACGGCCCGAATATCGGTAGACATTGCGGAAATAAACGTGCTATCATTACTCTGTCCCGGCTGAGACCGGGCGTAATTCCATAATTTGATTCGAAACAGGTGCCTCTGGTCGGAGCTCTAGCTCCGTGTCATAGGCTTAATAGGGAAGCCGGTGTAATTCCGGCACGGTCCCGCCACTGTAAGCGAGGAGTAACCTCTGCACAATGTCACTGTCCGATCGTAGGATGGGAAGGCGCAGAGGAAGCGACGATCCGCAAGTCAGGAGACCTGCCTGTTGGACGAGTGCTGTGCATCTATTAATGGTGCTGGCAGCCCGTAAGTCACCATGAAACCTACGCGGATAGGGAGGTGTACGAGAAAGGCTCACGCACGCGCGGAGTAGGTCTGCCCAGCTTGGCTGCTGTTTACAGCGCTATAGTCCGGTATGGATCAGCTCGAGCGTCGCGTCATAACCTGATCGTTACGCATCCTTCTTCGGAGGGATGCTTTTTTGCTATGTGGCAGAAAGCTTCCGAACGAATTGTTGACATGGACATACATGAGTATTCAGCTGCGGCGAGAGGAGGAGAGGCTGTGAAAGGGAAGCTGTCGGTGATCGGCTTCGGGCCGGGCGCGTTCGAGCATATGACGGAGAGAGCGCGGACGGCTCTTCAAGAGAGTGAGGTTATTATCGGGTACAACACGTACGTGGATCTGATTCGCGATCTGTTGGACGGTCAGCATATTGTGCGCACAGGCATGACCGAGGAGGTAAGCCGGGCGCAGGAGGCGGTTCGTCAGGCGGAAGCGGGGCGGAAGGTGGCGGTCATCTCGAGTGGAGACTCCGGGGTGTACGGCATGGCAGGACTTGTATACGAGGTATTGATGGAAAAAGGCTGGCGACGCGACACCGGCGTCGAGGTCGAGGTGATCCCCGGCATATCGGCGATTAACTCGACAGGCTCGCTGCTCGGCGCACCGATCATGCACGATGCGTGTACGATCAGCTTGAGCGATCATCTGACGCCGTGGGAGCTCATTATTCGGCGGGTGGAGGCTGCAGGGGCGGCTGACTTCGTCATCGCGCTGTACAACCCACGCAGCGGCCGCCGGACACGCCAGATCGTCGAGACGCAGCAGGTGCTGCTGAAGTATCGCTCGAAGGACACGCCAGTCGGTATCGTCAAGAGTGCGTACCGTGACAGACAAGATATCGTCATTACGACGCTGGAGCACATGCTTGAGCATGACATAGGCATGCTGACCACGGTCATTATTGGCAACTCCGCAACCGTCGTGTACGACGGATTGATGATTACTCCGCGTGGCTACCAGCGTAAGTACACGCTGGGCGACGAGATTCAGCCTCTGAAGCCGCATGAGCGGCTGCGTGTGGAGGCTGAGCCTTGGTCGCTGGAAGCGCAGATGGAGGGTGCCGAGCCTATGTCGCTGGAGGCAGAGGCGGCGGATTCGGAGTCGAGTTCGGCGGATGCTGCGCGGTGGTCGGTGGAGGCACAGGCGGTGGATGCGGAGCCGTGGTCGCTGGAGGCAGAGGCGGCGGATGCGGAAGGTGCGAGGTTGCAGAGTGGGCTTCAGGGCGCGGGTATCGATCCTGCAAGCCCGCTCGCCCTTGCGCTTGAGGCGCTGTGGCTTGTCGATGCGCGGGAAGAGGCGTCCCGGTCGGCGCAGTCGGCCGAGGAGCTGATTGCCGCAGCTGCGGCGGCAGCGCCTGAAGTGCAGTCTGGCGGGGCAGCTGCGTCCGGACTGGTGGGGACCGAGCAGACCGTGGGAGCCGGGTCTGGGTTAGCGATGGAGCATGCTGCAGGCGCTCCTGCGACTGCGGCGCAGTCGGCAGCGCCTGTGCAGGCGGCTCCAGCTCGGGGCGCACGCGGTGTGGAGCAGTCAGCTGCGGCTGCGCCTTGGCTGCAAGGCGCTGGCGCGTTCAAGCGCCAGGAAATACTCGAGTTCGCGGTCAGTCCGGGACTCGCGGAGAAGAAGCTGTCAGCTGCGCAGCTGACGCTGCTAGCTGAGGTCGTAGGCGATGACGGCGCGATTGAATATACGCCGCATCACCAGCTGCTCGTCCGGCTCGTGACGAGCGAGCCGCAGCACGCGGTCGCCCGCCTCAAGGCGGCAGGGCTGCTGCTTGCTCCGGTCGGCGACGTGGCGCAGCTGAAGGCGTGCGATTTTTGCAACATGGATAAGGCGGATTCGGTGCCACATCTGGAGGAGCTGAATCGCCGCATCGGCGGGATGAAGCTGCCGAAGGAGCTGAAGATCGGCTTCAACGGCTGCGGGATGGCGTGCTACGGAGCGGTCAAGGAGGATATCGGTATTGTGTATCGCCGGGAGCGGTTCGATCTGTTCCTGGGAGGCAAGACGGTCGGGCGTAATGCCCATGCGGGTATTCCGGTAGCCGAGGGGATCGAGCCGGAGCAGCTTGTCGAGTCGGTGGAGCGTATCGTGAAGCGTTATGCGAGCGAGGCGAATCCGAACGAGCGGTTTCATAAATTTTTCAGCCGGGTGAAGGAGCTGGAGGGGTACAGACATCAGGAGCTGCCGGTGTTCCAGATCGAGAATGCGCTGTGCGGGGATTAAGCGATAGATCAGGTTGATTCGATGTGAGAGAAGGGGGCGATCCGAATGGATGCCATATTATTTGTAGGACATGGAAGCCGGGACCCGGAGGGTAATGTTGAGGTGCGGCAATTCGTCCGCTCGGTGCAGGAGGGGCTTGACGTGCCGATCGTGGAGACGTGCTTCCTCGAGTTCGAGCGCCCGACGATGCGGGAAGGGTTCTCCGCTTGTGTGAAGCGGGGGGCGACACGTGTCGGCGTCGTGCCGATTACGTTATTCGCTGCGGGACATGCGAAGCTGCACATTCCGGCGGCGATTGACGAGGCGAAGCGGGCCTATCCCGAGGTTGAATTTACATACGGACGACCGATCGGCGTGCATGAGCTGGCGCTGGATATTTTGCGGACGCGGCTCGCTGAGGCGGGCATTGATGGGCTGACGGAGTCGCCGGATACGGCGCTGCTGCTCATTGGACGCGGAAGCAGCGATGCGGATGCGAATAGCGATCTGTTCAAGATTTCCCGTCTGCTCTGGGAGCGTCTGAAGGTGAAATGGGTCGAAACGGCGTACATCGGCGTGACGGCTCCGCTGGCCGATGAGGGTGTCGAGCGGTGTGTGAGACTAGGTGCGAAGCGGATCGTGCTGCTGCCGTATTTCTTATTCACAGGCGTGCTGATCAAGCGTCTGGAGCAGCTGACAGAGACGTTCGCCGAGCAATATCCCGAGCACCAGTTCGTGCTGGCGAATTACTTCGGCTTCCATCCGATGCTGCAAGAAATATTGAAGGAGCGCGCGCTAGAGGCGCTGCAGGGGCAGGTGCGAATGAATTGCGACATGTGCTCGTTCCGTCTCGAGGCGATGCAGCATCATCACCATCATCATGATCATGATCACGGGCATGGGCATGAGCACGGGCACGAGCATGAGCACGGGCACGAGCATGGGAACGGGCATGGGCATGAACATGCGCATGAGCACGTGGCTGGCGCGGGTGCATCGTGCGACAACGGCGCCGCCAAGCGCACCGCCAGCAGCGAAGCGGCTGCGGCGAAGGAGGTGCGCTCATGATTCTCGTCATGGCGGGCACGAGCGATGCGCGGGAGCTGGCTGTGCGCATCCAGAGCGCAGGCTATCCGCTGCTCGCAACGGTCGTGACCGACAGCGCAGCGAAGAGTCTGTCCGAGGTCGGTGTCCCGGTCATCACCGGACGCCTGCCGGAGCAGGCGCTCGCAGGGCTCATCGCCGAGCGGGGCGTCACGGTGCTCGTCGATGCGACGCATCCGTTCGCCGAGGAGGCGTCGCGCAACGCGATGGCGGCA
The DNA here is from genome assembly GCF_027923405.1 of Paenibacillus sp. YYML68. Taxonomy (NCBI): domain Bacteria; kingdom Bacillati; phylum Bacillota; class Bacilli; order Caryophanales; family Paenibacillaceae; genus Paenibacillus; species Paenibacillus sp. YYML68. The sequence goes on from NZ_BQYI01000001.1 coordinate 1,424,851, forward strand.
GCGCGTGCGACGGGCGTGCCGTACGTTCGGTACGAGCGTGAGCAGGGCCGCTATGAGGGGCATCCGCGTCTGACGTTCGTCGACGACTACGAGCAGGCGGCGGAGCTTGCGGCTGCGAAGCGGGGTGTCGTGTTCCTCGCGACGGGGAGCAAGACGCTGTCGATTTTTACCGAGAGGCTGATCGGTCTGCCCGGTACGACGCTCGTTGCACGCATGCTTCCGCGCAAGGACAACATGGAGAAGTGCGAGCAGCTCGGCGTGGAGCAGAAGAACATTGTCGCCATGCAGGGGCCGTTCTCCAAGGAGATGAACCAGGCGTTCTACCGTCACTATGGCGTGAACGTGCTCATTACGAAGGAGAGCGGGCAGGTCGGCGCTGTCGAGGAGAAGCTGTCGGCGGCGCTGGAGCTGGAGATCGACACGATCGTCATCGGTCGGCCGCAGCTCGACTACGGGGTCGTCTACTCCGATTTCGACGGCGTGCTTGAGGAGCTTCGCAAGCTTCAAGAACTTCATTAGCATCATCCGCTTCACCAGACAGGAGAGCAGGACCCATTCCAACCAACCGTTCAGGAGGTGCAGTGATCGATGGATTTTCATACAGAATTCAAGCCATTAACCGTACAGCCTCAGGAAATTGAGGAGAAGAGCTTCGAGATCATCACCGAGGAGCTCGGCGCGCACGACTATACACCAGAGCAGTACAAGGTCGTTCAGCGCGTCATTCACGCCTCGGCTGACTTCGAGCTCGGACGCAGTCTCGTGTTTCATCCGGACGCGGTGCGCGCCGGCATCGAGGCGATTCGCAGCGGCAAGCCGGTCATCGCCGACGTGCAGATGGTGCAGGTCGGCATCAGCAAGCCGCGCCTCGACAAGTTCGGCTCCGAGGTGCGGGTACACATCTCCGATCCCGACGTCATGCAGGAGGCGAAGCGGCTCAATACGACGCGTGCGATTATCGCGACAAGGAAGGCGTCGCAGGAGGACGGGGCGATTTTTGCCATCGGAAATGCCCCTACGGCGCTGCTGGAGCTCATTCGTCTCGTGAAGGAAGGGCAGGCGCGTCCCGGCCTCATCGTCGGTGTCCCGGTCGGCTTCGTGTCGGCGGCGGAGTCGAAGGACGAGCTGCTGAAGCTGGACATTCCGTTCATCACGAACATCGGGCGCAAGGGCGGCAGTCCGGTGGCGGTCGCGACCGTCAACGCGATCTCCCTCATGGCGGAGCAGCAGGAGTAGCGGCGATGGCGCAGGAGCGGACAAGTAGCAGGAAGTCGGAAGCGAGCGAGGAGCAGGCGAAGCCGCTGCGTCACGGCTACACGACGGGCTCCTGCGCCACGGCGGCTGCTCAGGCGGCGCTGGAGGCGTTAATACGGCAGGAGTGTGTGCGCGAGTCGCGCATTCGGCTGCCGATCGGCGAGGAAGTGACGTTCGAGATCGTCAGGTGCGAGTACGAGGCGCACCGTGCGAGCGCCGAGGTGATCAAGGACGGCGGCGACGACCCAGATGCGACGCACGGCGCACGTATTATTAGCGAGGTGCAGTGGACAGACGGAGAGGGCGTGGAGATCGATGGCGGCATCGGCGTCGGGCGGGTGACGAAGCCGGGGCTGCCCGTGGACGTCGGTCAAGCGGCAATCAATCCCGTTCCTCGTAAAATGCTCCGCGAAGCGATCGAGAACGTCCTCAATCGCTACGAGCTGGTGCGCGGTGTGAAGGTGATCGTCTCGGTGCCGGACGGCGAGGAGATTGCGAAGAAGACGCTGAACGCGAGGCTCGGCATCCTCGGCGGCATCTCGATTCTCGGGACGCGGGGTATCGTCGTCCCGTTCTCCACCGCCGCCTACAAGGCAAGCGTGGCGCAGGCGATACGCGTCGCCGTCAAGGGCGGCGTCGAGCACATCGTGCTCTCGACAGGCGGCCGCACGGAGAAGTACGGCATGGAGCTGTACCCGGAGCTGCCGGAGGAGGCGTTCGTCGAGATGGGCGACTTCGTCGGCTTCGCCGTTCAGCAGTGTGCGCGACAGGGCATTAGGCGCATTACGCTCGTCGGCATGATGGGCAAGTTCAGCAAGGTCGCCCAGGGCGTCATGATGGTGCACTCGAAGAGTGCGCCGGTCGACTTTGGCTTCCTCGCGCAGCTGGCGGAGGCGGCGGGATCGCCGCCTGAGGTGATCGAGCAGGTGCTCGGCGCGAATACGGCGGCTCAGGTTGGAGATATGATGCAGGGGCTGGGGAACGGGTTATTTTTCGAGACGATGGGCGCTTCGTGCTGCCGAGAGCTGCTGAAGGAGGCCGGGCAGACGCCGGGATTGACGATTGAGACGGTTATTATATCGATGAAGGCGGAGCTGCTCGGGCGGTCGCAGGTGGAGGCGTAGGAGTAGGCGTAGGAGTTCGAGTAGGGGCTGGAGACGAGGAGCTTGGGTTGGGGCTTCAACGTGTGAGGCGAATCGTTGCCTCGAAGCTTACAGCTGTAAGCTCACCAACCTCAGCACGTAGCCCTCAGCACGCAGCTCACACCCCTCAGCACCCAGCTTGCAGCTCGGCGCTTATGCCGCTCGCCCTTATATAGTAGGAAGGTGTGAACAATACGAATGAGTAACAGCATTATAGTGATGGGAATCGGCGACGACGGCCGGCAAGGGCTGCCGTCTGCTTACATCGAACGCATCGAGGCGAGCGAGCTGCTCGTGGGCGGGGAGCGTCAGCTGCAGTTTTTTGACTCGTATGCAGGGGAGAAGCTGACGATCGGCGCAGGACTGGCGTTGTCTGCACTCGCAGAGCGACTTGCTGCGGAGGAGCGCACCGTTGTCGTGCTTGCCTCGGGCGATCCGCTCTTCTACGGCATCGGCGGCTATCTCGCAGGGAAGCTGCCGGGGCGCGTCGAGGTGTACCCGGCGCTCAGCTCGCTGCAGCTGGCGTTCGCGCGGATCGGCGACAGCTGGCATGACGCCGCGATCGTCAGCCTGCACGGACGCCCGATCCAGGGGCTGGCGCAGCGGATCGACGGCAGGCGTAAGGTAGCGCTGCTGACGGATGAGCGCAATCATCCGGGCGAGATTGCCCGGTACTTGCTCGAATTCGGTATGACCGAATACGAGCTGTTCGTCGGCGAGCATCTGGGCGGCGATCAGGAGCGCACAGGCTGGTACAGCTTGAACGACGCTGCGGCGCTGGCGGACGATTATTTTGCTCCGCTTAACGTCGTCGTGCTGCGTGTCCGTGCCGGCCGTGGTGCGGCAGGAGCGGCTGGTGGTGCGGTGCAGACGGACTCGACGACCGCAGGGGCAGCCATCGCGAGCGGCATCGCTACCGATTCGGTGGGGACTGCCACAAGCGCATCCACAGCTGCTGCTAAGGCAGGGCGCACAACGGCATGGCCGCTCGGCATCGACGACGCCGAGTTCGCTCAGCGCAAGCCGGATAAGGGGCTCATTACGAAGCGCGAGGTGCGCGTGCTCAGTCTGGCGGCGCTCGGCCTGAAGCCGGACAGCATCGTCTGGGACATCGGCACGTGCACAGGCTCGGTGGCGATTGAGGCGGCGCGCTTATGCCGTGATGGAGCTGTCTATGCGATCGAGAAGAATGAAGCGGACCTTGCGAATGCAATCGCCAATTCGCGCAAGTTTCGTACCGATATTACATTCGTTCACGGCAAGGCACCAGAGGGGCTCGAGGCGTTCCCGGACCCGGACGCTGTGTTCATCGGCGGCAGCGGTGGCGAGCTGCGGGAGCTGCTTGCACTCTGCTGCAGCCGTCTGCGTCCCGGCGGAACGATTGTGCTCAATGCGGCGACAATTGAGAATTTGGCGGCGTCGACGAAGGCTTTTGCCGAAGAAGGCTTCGTGACCGATATTACGCTAGCCCAGCTGAGCCGCAGCAAGCCGATTCTCGATATGACTCGGTTCGAGGGACTGAACCCGGTGTACATCATTGCAGCCAGACGGCGCGAGAGCGATGCGGGAGAGCGTGAGAAGGAGCTGGACGCAGGAAGCGGACGTAAGAGCGGCGGGATAGGCAACGATAGTAGCGCGAGCAGCGGTGCCAGCAGCACAGGCAGTGCCAGCAACGACGACAGCCGCAGTAGAAAGGAAGCGAACGAATGAGCAACCTCGGCACGTTATATGGACTCGGCGTCGGTCCCGGTGATCCGGAGCTGATCACGGTCAAGGCATTTCGCCTATTGAAGCAATGTCCGGTCATTGCCTACCCGCGTAAAAAATCTGGGGCCAAGAGCTACGCGCTTGCCATCACTGAGCTGTACGTCGATACGCGGGAGAAGACGATGCTCGCGCTTACTTTTCCAATGACGAAGGATCGTGAAGCGCTGGAGCTGCAGTGGAACAAGACGGTCGATACGGTGTGGGAGCAGCTGAGCGAGGGTCGCGACGTCGCCTTCGTGACGGAGGGCGATCCGATGCTGTACAGCACATATATTCATCTCATGCGGCTCATGAACGAGCGTCATCCCGAGGTGCGGACCGTATCTGTGCCGGGCATCTCGTCGATCAACGCGTCGGCGTCTCAGCTGAACTTGCCGCTGGCGGACGGGGATGAGCAGATCGGCATCGTGCCCGCGACTGACGACTATGAGGCGATGCGTGCGGTGCTGGAGAGACATGACTGTGTCGTCTTCATCAAGGTGGCGAAGGTGATCGACCTCATGCTGCGCGTGCTCGGCGACCTCGGCTTGACGGAGAAGGCGTCCGTGCTGACGAAGGTGACGTCGGGCGAGGAGCAGATCTGGCGCAACGTGACGGAGCTGGCTGGACGGGAGCTTGAATATTTAACATTAATGGTGGTGAGAAAATGAAAATCTATATTATCGGAGCAGGACCCGGCGATCCCGATCTCATTACAGTCAAGGGCTTGAAGCTGCTGCAGCAGGCTGACGTCGTGCTGTACACCGACTCGCTCGTCAACGAGGAGCTGATCGCGAAGGCGAAGCTGGGAGCTGAGGTGCTGCTGAGCGCAGGTATGGCGCTGGAGGAGATGGTCGACATCATGATCGAGCGCGTGAAGGCGGGGAAAATGGTCGTCCGCGTCCACACCGGCGATCCAGCCGTGTACGGCGCGATTATGGAGCAGGCGGCGCTGTTGAAGCGGGCGGGCGTCGAGTACGAGGTCGTGCCGGGCGTCAGCTCGGTGTTCGCGTCGGCCGCCGCCATCGGCGCAGAGCTGACGATCCCCGAGCTGACGCAGACGGTCATTCTGACGCGCGTCGAAGGACGCACGCCGATGCCGGACCGCGAGCAGCTGCGCGACCTGGCGGCGCACCATTGTACGCTGGCGCTGTTCCTCAGCGCGACGCTGACGAAGAAGGTCGTGAAGGAGCTGACCGAGGCGGGCTGGCGTCTGGATACGCCAGTCGCAGTCGTCCAGCGGGCGACGTGGCCGGATCAAGTCGTCGTACGCACGACGCTGGAGGGGCTGGACGAGGCGATGCGCGTGAACGGCATCCGTTCGCATGCGATGATTCTCGCGGGCTGGGCGCTCGACCCGGATATCCATGACAAGGACGAGTACCGCTCCAAGCTGTACGACAAGACGTTCACCCACGGCTACCGCAAAGGAGTGAAGCCGTGATGGAGCGGCCACACACAGGGCAGCAGGGCCAGTCGGTGCACACGCAGGCAACGAATGCTACGTTCGTGCAACAACCGCAGCCTGCTCCTATTGTGCTGCAGGAGGGCGTCATCCCGTCCATCGTGAGGCGAAGTGACTACGCGGTCGTCGCCATTACGAAGCACGGCGTCGAGCTGGCGCGGAGGCTGAACGAGTCGTTCGGCGGCAGCACGGACGTGTACTACATGTCTAAGTTTACGCGTGGTGATGAAGCGGAGCGGGGCATTCAGCTGTTCGAGGGCAGCGTGCGGCTGCTTTTTCCAGCGTTATTCCCAGCGTACTCGGGCATCATCTGCATCATCTCGCTCGGGGCGGTCGTACGCATGATCGCTCCGCTGCTTCAGGATAAGAAGACGGACCCCGGCATCGTCGTCATCGACGACAAGGGCGAGCACGTCATCAGCGTGCTGTCCGGTCATCTCGGCGGCGCGAACGAGCTGACGCGCGAGGTGGCAGCGGCGCTCGGTGCCAGGCCGGTGCTGACGACCGCCTCTGATGTGCAGAAGACGATCGCCGTCGACCTGTTCGGACGCCGCTTCGGCTGGACGTGGGAGAGCGCCGACAAGCTGACGCCTGTCAGCGCCTCGGTGGTGAACGAGGAGCGCGTCGCCGTCGTGCAGGAGTCGGGCGAGCCGAACTGGTGGGTGTACGACACGCCGCTTCCGCCGAGTATTCGTACGTATGGGGACGTCCGGTCGGCGCTCGAGGATGAGCCGCAAGGAGCGCTCGTCGTCACGCATCGGTTGCTGGAGCCCCAGGAGGAGCCGATTCTCGCGAACGGTGTCCTGTACCGACCGAAGGTGATCGTGCTCGGCATCGGCTGCAATCGCGGTACGTCTGCTGAGGAGATCAGCACGGTCATTCGGGAGACGCTGGAGGAGCTGCGATTTGCCTGGAGGAGCGTGAAGGCGGTCTGTACGATTGACTTGAAAAAAGACGAACCAGGTCTCCTCGACGTATGCCGCACGAACGGCTGGCCGTTCATCTGCTACACACCCGAAGAGCTGAACGAGCTGCCGATCGATGACCCGTCCGATACGGTATTCAAGTTCACCGGCGCTTATGGCGTCAGCGAGCCGGCGGCGAAGCGGTACGCGGGCTGCGCGCAGCTCGCGCTGACGAAGAAGAAGAGCGGCAACGTGACGATTTCCGTCGGGGTTATCGAGCACGCCGAGGAAGCGAAGGGGTAGAACGCAGCAGCTAGAGCACGGAGGACTGGTAGTGCTGGTGTATGCGGTGTCGAGGTTAAGCTCGGCCCATATGCCCCTTGGACCACTCAAGCATCTGCTATGCTTCCTTATCTATTCAGGAGGAAATCAACTTGAACTATACATCTCATAACGAGTTACATGCTGCACCGTGCCGCTCGCTCGTCATTGCGGGCACGGGCAGCGGTGCAGGCAAGACGACGGTCACGATCGGACTCATGGCCGCACTGCGACGTAGAGGCTTGACCGTTCAAGGGTTCAAATGCGGTCCCGATTACATCGATCCGACGTACCATAAGGCGGTGACCGGACGGCCCTCGCGCAATCTCGACAGCTGGATGCTCGGCGAAGAGGCGGTGCGCGAACTATACAGTCGGGCGACGCAGGACGCCGATATAGCGGTCATTGAAGGTGTAATGGGCTTCTACGATGGCAAGGACCCGAAGTCCAACATAGGCAGTACGGCGGAGATCAGTCAGCTGCTCGGAGCGCCTGTGCTACTCGTCGTCAATTGCCAAAGTATGGCGCGCAGTGCGGCTGCAATTGTGAAGGGCTTCCAGCTGCTCGACCCGAGCGTGCGCATCGCCGCTGTCTTCGCTAATAAGGTGGGCAGCGTCAACCATTACCGCATTGTGAAGGAAGCGATCGAGCAGGAGTGCGGCATTCCGGTCATCGGCTACATGGTGCGCGACGAAGCGTTAGCGATGCCGGAGCGGCAGCTCGGGCTTGTCCCTTCGATTGAGCGAGGTGATCTCGGTACATTCTTCGAGGAGCTTGCGAGTCGTCTGGAGCAGACGACGCATATCGAGGCGCTGCTTGAGCTATCCGCAGCCTGTGACGCGGTTGTGCCTAGCGGTGGTGGACTGTTCCGCGAGCCGGAGCGTCGTTATCCGGTTACGATTGCGGTGGCGCGTGATGCTTCTTTTTCCTTCTATTATGAGGAAAATCTAGAGCTGCTCCAGCTGCACGGCGCGAACCTCGTCTCCTTCTCGCCGCTTGCCGGGGAGTCAGTGCCGTCTGAAGCTGATGGCATATACATCGGCGGCGGCTTCCCCGAGGAGTTCGCCGAGCGGCTTAGTGAACAGCTCCAGACGGCGGAGTCGATCCGTATCGCTGTGCGAAGCGGTATGCCGACCCTTGCCGAGTGCGGGGGTTTCATGTACTTGACCGAGTCGATCCGCGACACGGCAGGACGCAGCTACCCGATGGTCGGGCTGATCGCCGGACACGTGACGATGCAACGCAAGCTGGCCGCACTTGGGCTGCGCGAGGTGAGCGGCCTGCCGGGCAACTATTTGCTGCCGGAGGGGGAACAGCTACGCGGACACGAGTTCCACTACTCGACGTATGAGCTGGGAGAGGGTGTTGAGCCGCTGCCACACGCCTATGAAACGAAGGGGATGCGAGGAGTGAAGCAGGAGGGTGTGCTGCTTGGCAAGCTGATCGCAGGCTACACGCATCTGCATTTTGCCTCGAATAGGAGAGCGGTTGTCCGCTGGCTGGAGCAGTGTGAGGCGTATCGAAGTGCACGCCGAGCTGACGCTTGAGCTTGAAATGGAGTTGGAGCGGTGTGATGCGTTGACCGCCATAGACGAATGCCCGATTACAGGCGGAGTAGACGACGGCCCACTCCGTCATACGCCGCTGGGCATAGGATATAGCGTAAGACGATAACACACAACACCGAAGGAGGACGTCAACATGACATACGCAGGCGGTGCTTTTACAACTACAGGTGCAATTTTGGTGCTCTTCATCTTGCTCGTGATCATCAGCCGGACGATGCTGGTTTAATTATAGCGTAGTGTAAAAAGGCAGCCTAGCGGCTGCCTTTTTACATTGCTGGCCGGAGTGATCGGCCCGCCGTAACGCAGAATAAGGTACGTTTCGTACCTTATTGGCTTGCGTGTCGGATCGCCCGGCCTGCGGCGACGCAGAATAAGGCATGTTTCGTGCCTTATAGGCGCCCGCGCCTGAGCGCACGGCCTGCGGCGACGCAGCATAAGGCACGTTTCGTGCCTTATTGGCGCCCGCGCCTGAGCGCTCGGCCTGCGGCGACGCAGAATAAGGTACGTTTCGTGCCTTATAGGCGCCCGCGCCTGAGTGCCCGGCCTGCGGCGACGCAGAATAAGGCACGCTTCGTGCCTTATAGGCGCCCGCGCCTGAGCGCACGGCCTGCGGCGACGCAGAATAAGGTACGTTTCGTGCCTTATAGGCGCCCGCGCCTGAGTGCCCGGCCTGCGTCGACGCAGAATAAGGCACGTTTCGTGCCTTATTGGCGCCCGCGCCTGAGAGCACGGCCTGCGGCGACGCAGAATAAGGCATGTTTCGTGCCTTATAGGCGCCCGCGTCGGATCGCCCGGCCCGCCGTAACGCAGCATAAGGCACGTTTCGTGCCTTATAGGCGCCCGCGCCTGAGCGCACGGCCTGCGTCGACGCAGCATAAGGCACGTTTCGTGCCTTATTGGCGCCCGCGCCTGAGTGCCCGGCCTGCGTCGACGCAGCATAAGGCACGTTTCGTGCCTTATTGGCGCCCGCGCCTGAGCGCACGGCCTGCGTCGACGCAGAATAAGGCACGTTTCGTGCCTTATAGGCGCCCGCGCCTGAGCGCTCGGCCTGCGTCAACGCAGAATAAGGCACGTTTCGTGCCTTATAGGCGCCCGCGCCTGAGTGCCCGGCCCACAGTGCCTGCCCTCGAAACAAGAAATTTGCCCCAATAGGCAAATGCACTTACACATTTATCCTACGGACATATAATGCTAAGGAAAAGGAAAGGAGGGAGAGCAATGGGTGCTTGCGCAGGTCTGTATACTTCCACAACGGTTATTTTGGTGCTCTACATCTTGCTTGTAATCGTTTTGAGAACATTCTAATTAACCCCCGACCATGTATGTAGAGCAAGCCGCTATGACAGATGCCGTAAGGCAAGTCGTAGCGGCTTCTTTGCGCCTGTGCGATCATCCTCCTGAGCGCCGAAGCTCCTCTTGAATGTCCACGCGAAAAGGATATCGCAAGCTCAGCTCTCTGAGCCGCTCAAGCGCTGCTGCTCGATTGCCGCTGGCATATTCAATCTGGCATGCGAGGAGCAGTAGGCGAGGATGGTGCGGCCTCCAGATGAGAGCGGTGGACGCTTCCTCAGCGGCCCGCTTCAGCTGCGTGCGGTCTGAAGCCGGACCGCTGCTCACTGCTTGCTGCAGCAGCAACCCAGCGATCCGCTCATGCTGCATGGCTGGAGCGGGTGAGAGCGCAGCGCTACGTTCCAGCAGCTGAATCGCCTCGGTGCGTCCTGCAGCCGAATCAGGCATCTGTTCAGCTTGCATGTAGAATGCTTCGGACAGACCTATGCGAATCGACATGACGCCAATGACGATCAAGAGTAGCATTCCGCTAATCCGAAGCGATTTTGCCCATGACGGTATTGTAGCGAATGCACGGACGTTCGACTCGGTCTGAGGCTCTGTCCTGCACATGGACACGCCCAGCAAGCCCCACAGGCCGAGCAGTAACGGGTAGCTGAACGTAATGTCGACCAGACTGTGCAGCAGCAAGCTGACGAAGGCGGTCAAGCAGCCAACGCGCCAAGCCCGATTCGCCCGAGCCCCATCAGCACGGAGGCAAGCCTTCAGTCCATTGCGCAGCATCAGCACGACAGCGGCCATGTACAAGGCAACACCGAGCACGCCGACCTCCATCCATACCTCTAGCACATGGTTATGTACATATCGTACCGTATAGGCAGCCGTTGATGCCTTCGGGAATGAATCAGAGCGAAGTGATGAATTAGTGCTGAGTCCAATAGGTCAAGCCGATGGATTTCAATACCAAGGGATAATCTATCTAAACGGTCTTCCTGCCGAAGGAACGAAGATTGAAGTGAAGGATCTTTCAGGTCAGGTCATTCACAGCTTTACATATCATGGACCGATGTTATCGGGGCAAACCACAGTTGGACGCTACTCGTTGAAAGAGTGGAATTCTGGCTATGAACGCGGTTACATTGAATACTTCATCGATTTACCTTCCGCAGACTATACCATTTCGGTGACGAATACTGCTGGTGAAACGTTTGTGCCAGAGAAGTTTGTCTCTGATTTTGCAGCTCGTGTGGATTATGGAAAATATAGGAGCGTATACGTATCTGTGCTTCTAATGCTAGGTGATTTCAAGGAGCCTCCGACGTTCCTGATGCATAATAAGGAGCCCGGACGATGGCTCGAGCCAAACGAAGGAATCGTACGCTTTACACCGTCTCGCGGTAATTCGAAGTACCTGAATGTAACATTGCCCTATGATCCTTGGGGCGAATACAAGGGGCCGCATAACACGACTTCGATACATAGAGATAAGCTGAGCGCATCGGACTTCCAGCTCGTCCGAACTTCTGATCAAGCGATCATTGGGGTTGAGTCGATCAAGGAGAATAATATTTTATATTATTCCGATGTCATAACCCTACAAATCTCTGAGTCGCTAGAAGCAAACAAGCAGTACGAGTTACGCATGTCTCCGACTAGTAGTAAGAATGAGCTTCGACTGCCAGAATGGGCAGGAGACTATTATTCCGTTGAGATCTCTACGTTATCGTTGCATAACAATTGGTATATGTCTATGGAAGACATGGCAGATCGATACCATGCCCATCGTTCCATCGCATTGAAAAATCCGACCCCACCCCCTCCGGCTCCAGACGTGCCTAGAATTGGAGGTGGAGGCGGAGGCTTCCTATCTAATCCGGTATCCGATACGGCAGATGGTGTCAAGCTCGACAAGTCAACCTTGTCCAGCAAGCTTGAGAATGGTGCTGACGGCAAGAGCTATTCCCGCGTGAGCATCACTGCCGATCAGATGAGCAAGGCGGTTGAAGCGCTGCAGAAGAAGGATGCGAAGGGCCGTACGCTCACCTTGGAAGCAGCAGGCGCAGAGGCGGGAGCGAAGATCGATATTCCAGCCTCGGCGATCAAGGATGCAATAGCTACAAGCGCAGAGACTGTACTTGCCATTCAATCGGATGCGGGTACATATCGCTTACCGGTTCGAGTGCTGAAGAATGTGACGGAGAAGCTAGGTACGGAGCTGAAGGATGCGAAGGTGACGATCTCGGTGACGAAGGCTGCCGAGAGCACGAACGATGCACTCAAGAGCGCGAACCCTGGCGTGAAGCCGCTACTGGCGAATCCGATCGAATTCAGCATTGTTGCGGAGACTTCATCGGGTAAGAAGACCGAGATTCACGATTTCGATGGCACCTACGTGGAGCGAACGATTACTGTACCGTCCAGCTTGGATGCCGCTGCCGTCTCCGTTGTTACATTCGATCCGGCAACAGGTCAGATGAGCTTCATCCCTGCTATCATCCGCAATGCTGAAGGTATGGCAGAGGTGACGATCAAGTCAGCTCGCAACAGTCTGTATACCGTAGTCGAAGCGGCGAAGGCGTTCGACGATCTGAAGACACATTGGGCGAAGTCTGATGTGGAGCAGCTTGCCTCGAAGCATATCGTCAACGGAATGAGCGAGTCGACGTTCGCACCGGACCAACAGGTGACCCGGGCGCAGTTCGCTGCGATGCTCGTGACCGCGCTTGGCTTGAAGGCTGATGCGGCCGCCGCGTCGTTCGCCGATGTGCAAGCGACGGATTGGTATGCTGGGTCAGTCGGAACGGCTGCCAAGCTTGGCTTGGTGCAAGGCTTGAGCGCGGAGCAATTTGCCCCGAACGCATCGATTACAAGAGAACAGATGGCTGTCATGATCGCACGCGCGATGAAGCTGGCCGGCAAGCAGCCGCAGCTGACCGCAGCGGCAGAGGTGCAGCAGCTATCGAGCTTTGCAGATCAAGAAACTATCAATAGCTGGGCGAAGACGGCGGTAGCTCAGGCGGTTGAAGCTAAGATCGTGAACGGTCTATCGGAGCAAGGCTTCGCACCGAATGAGTCCGCGACCAGAGCTCAAGCCGTTGTGATGCTGAAGCGTTTCCTGCAATATGTGCAGTTTATGAACTAGTTTGATCATACAGTATCAGTCACATAACCAAGCCGCGGCGGAGTTGAATCCGTTCGCGGCTTTCTTCGCGTCGTGTGGAACTATATCTTCGTATCGGGCGTCTAAGGTAAAAGATGGATATGGTTGAATATAAAAGGAGGACCCCGTTATGACAGGTTGGCTTAATCTAATGAGTCTCATATTCGGCCTTATAGCATGGCTCGTTCCGATAGTGTATCTCTTACGCACAGAAAAACAAGCTGATCGGAACAGGATGACCTCTTGGGCGATCAGCATGAGCTCATGCGCGATTTCGCTTCTTCTGCAACTTTTTCATTTTTATTTTATGGTGAAAAATGAAGATTTTGGTGCTATGATCGATACGAACGGTGTTGTACAGTTCGCTGCAACGGTGCTAGTAGTTGGCACCATCCTGCTCAATGCTGTGAACAGAACTCAGCATAGATCGGAGAGCTAGTTGTAAGGTGAGATGCGCTCAGAAATACGTATCAAGTGGAGGTATAAGTGAAAAGGATATTACTGGGGCTACTGGTGTCAGTCGTACTATATCTCTCGATAACCTACTATGTCTCCATCCGAGATTCGAAGGCTAGTATAGTTGAGGCTGTTGAGAGTATACGTTCGAATCATTCGGTACAGGTTGTCGTGCATGAGCAATACTTTAATAATGGAGCATTCATCTATTACTTGAAGAATATGAATGAAGGCTCTCCTGTGATCTCTGTCGAATACGTCAAAAGTACATTAAATGGAAAGTGGAAGTGGGTCTATGGGGGATCACATTCGAGTTCAAAATTGTCTCTGATGCCTGATCCCAACGACCATAATAGGTTCATCTCGGCTCAATATTTGCCAGTTGTAGAACAAAAGGAGCACAGAATACCTCATCCTGTTCTATATGGCGGAATATCAGATCCCAGGGTGACTCGATTAGTCGTCAGAGACTACATAACCGAGCTGGAAAGACAAGTGAGTATCATTACGGTTACTGAGTGATTTAGAGTTTATTATGTAAACCTATCAGCGTCACAAGGAACGAAATTCGAACTCATAGGCTACAATGATCGGAATGAAAAAATATACGGCGAAACCATAGATGGGTCTACAGAGTGGCCTGGCCATTCAAGTGATTCGATGACCGAGACGCACGGGAGGTGACATCACATCGTATGCCCTACGAGCTCATTTTGTTGGATGTAGACGATACGTTGTTAGATTTTCAGCTGGCTGAGGAGCAAGCCCTAGTGCGTGTATTTCTAGAGCAGAATATCCACATTGATCAGCTCATGATGGATAGATTTAGGGCGATCAATCAACGGCTGTGGACACAATTTGAGCTTGGTTATATTGAGCTGAATACGTTAAGAACTGAAAGATTTATGCGATTGTTAACAGAGTTTCATATCGATGGTGATGCTAACAGATGTAGTGAGGCGTTTTTGCAACACTTGAGTGAAGAGGCATTCATGATGGAGGGGGCCCTGGAACTCTGTAATTATCTCTCCGATCAGAAGTACAGGCTGGGTATCATCACGAACGGAATTAGGGAAGTGCAGATTCGGAGATTACAGAAGGCTGGAATATTCGACAGGTTTGAAGAGGTTATCGTTTCAGAGGACGCGGGCTTCCAGAAGCCGCATCAAGGGATTTTTGACTACACGTTAAATAAACTGAAAGTCTCGAGTAAAGAGCATGTGTTGATCATAGGGGATTCCATCACTTCAGACATTCAAGGCGGAATTCAATATGGGATTCATACGTGCTGGTTCAATCCGCTAGGGAAGAAGAATGCAAGCTCCTTCAGCCCGAATTATGAGATCAGAAGGTTAATGGATGTCGTACGAATACTTGAAGAATATAGAATATCGTAGAGGAGTGGAGATCTAATGTCAACATTAAGCCAGATACCACAGGTTCGAACTGAAATGCTCATTAGAAAGCCAGTTCATGAAGTTTTTCAAGCGTTTGTCGATCCGGAAATCACTACTAAGTTCTGGTTCACCAAAAGCAGCGGTCATCTGGAAATCGGAACACGTATTCGTTGGGATTGGGAAATGTATGGGGTGTGGGATGAGATATTCGTTAAAGAATTGGAGGAGAATCAACGGATTGTCATTGAATCCTCAGACGGCACTGAGATTGAGTGGTGCTTTACCGTTCGAGCAGATCATGAAACGCTTGTTGCCATCACGAATTCTGGTTTCTCGGGAGAACCCGATGAGATCGTGAACCAATGCTTGGACGCTATGGGTGGATATACGATGGTTCTGTGCGGCTTAAAGGCTCTCTTAGAGCATAACATCAGATTAAATCTAGTATCAGATCGGGCACCTGATGCGCATGTGATCTAAGTAAGCGTTGAGAAGGAATGTGCAGAGCCACAAAATCCAATCAAACAAGCCGCGCCGGAGCTCACTCCGTACGCGGCTTGTTTCCTTACCTGTGACCTCGACCTGCCAGCCGCATCATCACCCAAGAGAGCGAGTAGCACGGCAAGGATAGGCCGATCCATGTGAACATGCTGGGCGACACTGCGAGTAGGAAGCATAGCGGGGCGGCCGATAGTGCTGCGACCAGCAGCAGCCAGGACGATTGGCGCCATGCGGCTACGAGCGCAAGCAACGCGGGCAGTACGCCGAGGCCAAGGACGACCAGCCATTCGCCTCCTTCAGGCGGGCCGTAACGATCGAGGCTGAGAGCAATCGCCCACATGACGAGCGCGTACGAAGCGCCGAGCACGCCGATGCGGACGCTCAGCTTGCGCAGCGGCAGACGATGACGCAGCAGCCAGATGACAGCAATCGCGGCTAGTAGCCCAGTGGTCAGCAGACCGAGCATTGCGAGTGGCAACGCCTTGGACACTCTATGCCACACATACCCAGCATAGTATTGCACCGTATCCATCCAGGTCGTCTGCAGCTGATCCGCTAGCTCGATCTGACGGGTCGGCGTTCGTCCCTCGCCGAGCTCTTGAAGGTCTTCCTCAGCCCCGGCTAGCTCCTTCGTCCGTGAACACAGGTGAGTCGTCCATTCTCCGGGCTGCCGCTCGTATGCGTATACTAGATACGACGAACCTTCCGTAAAGCCGATGCCACAGCTCGTGAAGCTGTCATACACGATCGCCTGTGACGGTACATCGCCCTTCCAGTAGGCTTGCACCTCGAAGCGAACAGCGTAACGCCGGCCGATCACTCCGCTGTCCTCATGCGGGTCGAATACCTCGGCCTGATCGAGCACCTTGCCGACGAATACGGCACTGGACTGCTCGAACGCCTGCTGTACCGTCACATTGGCACAGGAGCAAGCGTGACACACCTCGGGCCGCCCCAGCAAGGAGGCACAAGCGGTGAGCAGCACAAGCGCGAGCGCAACGAGGCGGAGGCAAGAGCGCTGCAATGACGGCAATGACACTCTGATTCGTTGCAGAGCATCGCGTCTCCATTGCAGCCGCGTACCACGCATCACTCTGCAGCTCCCTTCCGGGATTCCGCGCCTTGTCCCGCGCCCCCTTGCTCGGTAGCCGCCGCCGCTCGTACAGATGTAGCTGCAGCTCCACTCGCCGTATCATGAATAATAGTCTTGACTCGTCCGACCTGACCGCTCTGTAATCGAACCTTGATGCCGTGCGGATGCGTCGGCGAGTTCGTCAGCAGCTCCTTCACGACGCCGCGCGTCGTCTTGCCTGTGCGCTGATCCTGCTTCAGCACGATGTCGACGGTTAGACCCGGCTTGATGCTGCTGCGTTGCTGTCCGGATAAGCTCATCGATATGCCTCCTTTCCATTCCTCACACTCTAGCAGCTCGTGTAACCTATCCGCAGCGCGTAACTACGGCAGGCGGAAGCCTTCTTCCTTCAAGTATTCCTCTGCTTCTTCATACGTCTCGAACGCCGATTCGAGGTTCAGCCCGGCATAGACGTACCACAGCTCATCCTCATGCACGAGCAGCAGCGTCTGGTTATCAGGCCCGTACCAGCGCTGTTCCTCGCTCGCTGTATCGCTCGTTACGACCTGCTCAGCTGTCGTCTTCGGCGCTAGGGATAGAATCGACGCCTGGATGATCGCCCGCAGCTCCGCTTCACCGTACTCCCGGATGTTGACAAGTCCGCGATCGTCCGTCTCGTATTCCTTCGAATGCCCCGCATAGACGAACCCGTTGCCGTTCGGATGCAGATGGTAGACGACGATTTTTTTATCATAGCCGCTAGCTTCGTAATGGTAGTTCACTCGTCCCATCGACACGTCCTTGCGTGTCAGCTCCGGGAACGATTCGATAATCGCTTTCTTCTCGTCGAACGTTAGCATACTAATTCCCACACTTCTTCCTATGTAAAATCGCGTAAGCGAACGCCTGCGCCAGTTCATTCGAGTATACCACAGCACAGGTTTATCTCAAAAGGGAGCGTACCGCATCGCGCACCCTTCACCTTGCATCCCTTCGGCCGATTGCATATAATACTTGGTAAATGCATACTGTCGAAATGCGACGACGGAGGCAAGTACACAGCGCTTCCTCATTCATCCCAGGGAGGGTCCGCCGAAGACTGAGAGCGGAGCCGGTGAGTTTTAGGCTGTGGAACATTCGCTCCCGAGCAGTCCTTTGAACCCTCAAGCCGCTGTTAGACAGACGGCCGCTAGAGGCAGTAGAGGGGAGCCGGTTCGTCAGAACCGTTATCTCTTAATGAAGTGAGACGATGCGCTCGCTAGGTGCGTAGCTGGAATCGAATTCCATCCTACGCAGCAGCAGGCAAGCACCGTCTAACAAGGGTGGTACCGCGGCTTTTTCGTCCCTTATTTGGGATGGAGAAGTCTTTTTTTGCGTGCAGCTGGATATGAAAAAAAACAATCTACTATGCAGGAGGGTAACCGTAACGATGAAGGAACGATTGTTGCAACTGAAGGACGAGGCGCTCGCCGAGCTCGCTGGCGTAGAGAGCCAGCAGCAGCTCAATGATCTGCGCGTGAAGTACATGGGCAAGAAGGGCCCGCTGACCGAGGTATTGCGGGGGATGGGTGCGCTGAGCGCCGAGGAGCGTCCGGTCATCGGTCAAGTGGCTAATGAAGTGCGTGCGGCGATCGAGGAAGTAATCGAGGCGAAGCAGGCGGCGTACAACCGTGCGGAGACCGAGGCGAGACTTGCGGCAGAGACGATCGACATCTCGCTGCCAGGCCGTCCGGTGGCGCATGGCGCCGTGCATCCGATCAGCAAGGTGATTCAGGAGATCGAGGATATTTTTATCGGGATGGGCTATACGGTGGCGGAAGGTCCTGAGGTGGAGCAAGATTATTACAACTTCGAGGCGCTGAACTTGCCGAAGAACCACCCGGCCCGCGATATGCAGGATTCGTTCTACGTGACCGAGGACATTCTGATGCGTACGCATACGTCTCCGGTACAGGTGCGCACGCTCGAGAAGATGAAGGGGCAGGTGCCGATCAAAATCATATGCCCAGGCCGCGTCTACCGCCGCGACGATGACGATGCGACGCATTCGCACATGTTCACACAGATCGAGGGACTTGTGATCGACCGCAACATTCGGATGAGCGACCTGAAGGGCACGCTGCTCCAGTTCATGCAGGAGCTGTTCGGCAAGAACACGCAGATCCGCATGCGTCCGAGCTTCTTCCCGTTCACGGAGCCGAGTGCAGAGGTCGATGTAACGTGCGCGATGTGCGGCGGCAGCGGCTGCCGCGTGTGCAAGCATACCGGCTGGCTCGAGATCCTCGGCTCCGGTATGGTGCATCCGCGCGTGCTCGAGATGGCGGGCTACGATCCGGAGGAGTACAGCGGCTTCGCGTTCGGTCTTGGTGTGGAGCGGATCGCGATGCTGAAGCATGACATTGAAGACATTCGACATTTCTATACGAACGATCTGCGGTTCTTGAAGCAGTTCGTGCATGTGTAAGAGGGGGGCGTAACGAGCAATGAAGGTATCGTATCAGTGGCTGTCGCAATATGTGGATGTGAGCGGATATACGGCTGGGGAGCTGGCTGAGAAGCTGACGCGCAGCGGGGTAGAGGTCGATGTCGTCGAGAACCGGAACCAGGGCGTGTCCGGGGTCGTCGTGGGCTACGTGAAGTCGCGGGAGAAGCATCCCGATGCGGACAAGCTGAGCGTCTGTAAGGTCGATGTTGGGCAAGCGGAGGAGCTCCAGATTGTGTGCGGGGCCAAAAATGTAGACGCCGGTCAAAAGGTGCCCGTCGCCGTCATCGGCGCGAAGCTGCCGGGCGACTTCGCGATCAAGCGCGCGAAGCTGCGCGGCGTCGAGTCGCAAGGGATGATCTGCTCGGCGAAGGAGCTTGGCTTGAACGACAAGCTGCTGCCGAAGGAAATTCAGGAGGGCATTCTCGTGCTGCCTCCAGATACAGAGATCGGCGCTAGCATTCTTGACGTGCTCGGCATTAACGATGAGGTCATGGAGCTCGATCTGACGCCGAACCGCTCGGACTGCCTGAGCATGCTCGGCGCGGCTTACGAGATCGGCGCGATTCTAGGGCGCGAGGTGAAGCTGCCGGAGGAAGCGCAGCAGGTGCGCGATCAGGAGTCCGGCGTGACGGCTGCGGACCGCATCTCCGTCGACGTATCCGCGACTGAAGCGTGCTCGCACTATGCGGCCCGTCTCATCGAAGGCGTGAAGCTCGGACCGTCCCCGCTCTGGCTGCAAAATCGTCTGATGGCCGCAGGCATCCGCCCGATCAGCAATATCGTCGATATTACGAACTATGTGATGCTCGAGTTCGGTCAGCCGCTGCACGCGTTCGATGCCGATCAGCTGGCGAACGGGCATATTGATGTCCGCTTCGCGCAAGCTGGCGAGAAGCTGGAGACGCTGGACGGCGTCGAGCGTACGCTCGAGCCGCACATGCTGCTGATCACCGACGGCACGAAGCCGGTTGCGATCGCAGGTGTGATGGGCGGCGCGAACTCCGAGGTGACGGAGTCGACGACTCGCATTCTGCTGGAGTCGGCGCGCTTCGACGGCGGTACGGTACGCAAGACGTCGCGTCAGCTCGGTCTGCGCTCGGAGGCATCGCTGCGCTTCGAGAAGGAAGTGAACCCGGAGGCGGTCATTCCGGCGCTCAACCGCGCAGCTGCGCTCATCGCCGAGCTGGCAGGCGGTCAAGTCGTCTCTGGCATCGTCGAGAAGGTCGTGCAGGAGAAGCGTTCGGTGCAGCTGGAGCTGACGGTTGACCGCGTCAATGGGTACCTCGGCACGTCGCTGACGGTGGAGGAGGTCGCAGGCGTGCTGAAGCGTCTCAGCTTCACGGTCGAGCCGCTCGGGGAGAGAAGCGTGCTCGTGCACGTGCCGAGCCGCCGCGGTGACATTACGCGGGTCGTCGATCTGATCGAGGAGGTCGCCCGTCTGTACGGCTACGACAACATTCCGACGACGCTGATGCATACGGAGACGACGCCGGGCAAGCTGACGAAGGAGCAGCTCGTGCGCCGTACGGTGCGCAGTCTGATGACGGCTAGCGGTCTGCACGAGGCGATTACGTACTCGTTCACGCATCCGGACCATATGGCGGCCTATCCGGGCGCATACAGCGGCGCGAAGCCGGTAGCGCTGGCGATGCCGATGAGCGAGGAGCGCAGCGTGCTTCGCACGTCGCTCGTGCCGCATCTGCTCGATGTAGCGACGTACAACCGCAACCGCAATATGGACGACGTTGCTGTGTTCGAGATCGGTCGCGTGTTCGTGACGGACGAGGCGCCGATTACGAAGCTGCCGCAGGAGAAGCTGCTGCTGTCTGCATTGCTGACAGGCAAGCGGAGCGAGCTGCACTGGACGGGCAAGCCGGGTGCTGTTGATTTCTACGACTTGAAGGGTGTATTCGAGAATGTCGTTTCGTACCTCGGCATCGAGGGCGTCACATATACGGCTGCACAGCCGGAGGGCTACCATCCGGGACGTACGGCTCGTATTGAGGTAGAGGTCGGCGGTGAGCGCAAGGTGATCGGTACGATCGGTCAGCTGCATCCAGCGCTGCAGCAGGCGAAGGATCTCGCCGATACGTACGTGCTCGAGGTCGAGCTCGATCTGCTCGATGAGCTTACGGGCGAGCGGTTCGCTTACCGTCAGCTGCCTCGCTTCCCGGCGATGACGCGCGATATGGCGCTTGTTGTCGATCGTTCGGCTGCGGTAGGTGAGCTGCTGGAGAAGGCGCGTGAGACGGCTGGTGAGCTGCTGGAGTCGATTCAGGTGTTCGACATCTACACGGGTGATCGTGTAGGGGCCGACAAGAAGAGCGTGGCGATCTCGCTCGTCTATCGTACACTGGAGCGGACGCTTACGGATGAAGAGGTGAGCGAGCTTCACGGGCGTGTCGTGGCGGTGCTCGAGGAGACGTTCGGCGCAGAGCTGCGGAAGTAATTAATCGATGGTCGAATTCGACAAAACGTTCGTATATTAGCAGGAAAAGCGATTCTCCGTATCGAAGTAATTGAGATACGGAGAATTTTTTTATGTGGAAAGGGGACAACCCTCGTGAACGGTGAAGAGAAAGTTCGGATGACCGTCGACATCTATGGCACCCAATACAAGCTGGTATCCAGGTCGAGTCCTTCCTATATCAAGCGGGTTGTCGCCATCGTCAACGATCAGATGCATCGCATAGCCTCGACGAGTCCGCGTCTGGATCTGCCGAAGATTGCCGTGCTGGCTGCGGTGAATATGGCCGATGAATGGACGCGCATGCAGGAAGAGGTCGAGGCTTCACATAGACAGCAGCAACAGTTAGAACGGACGCGTCAGGAGCTGGAGGAAGTATCTGGTCGGCTGGAGGAGGCCGAGAAGGCGCTGAAGGAGGAGCGGGAGCAGCTGTTCTCCGTCGGCGCAGGTCATGAGCAGCTGCAGGAGGCGCTGCACCAGCTGAAGGTGCGCGAGGCGCAGCTGCAGCAGCAGCTGACCGATGTAATCGCACACAAGGAAGCGATTGAGGTTGAGTTCGCGGATACGTCGGAGCGTCTAGCGGAGAAGCTGGAGCAGCTCGCAGAGCTGGAGCGGCGTCTTGCTGAGGCGCTGGAGCGCGCGCGCGAGTTCGAGGGTCTGAGCGCGGTTCAGGCGCGTGAGCTGGAGCGTCTTGCGGCGGAGCTGAGAGCGGGCGACGAGGCGAGAGCGGAGCTTGCCGAGCGGCACGCGGCGGAGCAGGCCGAGCTCGCGGAGCGGCTGCGGAGCGAGCATGGGGAGCTTGCGGAGCTGCTGCGTGCGGAGCATGCGGAGCGTGAGCAGCAGCTGGCGAGCGAGCGTGCGGAGCTGGAGGAGCGGCTGCGGCGCGAGCATGGCGAGCTTGCTGAGCAGCTGCGTGCGGAGCACGCGGAGCGCGAGCGGCAGCTGGCGAGCGAGCGGGCGGGGCTGGAGGAGCGGCTGCGGCGCGAGCATGGCGAGCTTGCGGAGCAGCTGCGTGCGGAGCACGCGGAGCGCGAGCGGCAGCTGGCGAGCGAGCGAGCGGAGCTAGAGGAGCGGCTGCGGCGCGAGCAGGGCGAGCTAGCGGAGCAGCTGCGTGCGGAGCACGCGGAGCGTGAGCAACAGCTGGCGAGCGAGCGTGCGGAGCTGGAGGAGCGTCTGCGGCGCGAGCATGGCGAGCTGGCGGAGCTGCTGCGTGCGGAGCATGCGGAGCGTGAGCGGCAGCTGGTGAGCGAGCGTGCGGAGCTGGAGGAGCGTCTGCGGCGCGAGCATGGCGAGCTAGCGGAGCAGCTGCGTGCGGAGCATGCGGAGCGCGAGCAGCAGCTGGCGAGCGAGCGTGCGGAGCTGGAGGAGCGTCTGCGGCGCGAGCATGGCGAGCAAGAGGAGCTGCTGCGTGCGGAGCACGCGGAGCGCGAGAGTCAGCTGGTGAGCGAGCGGATGGAGCTCGCGGAGCAGCTTAGAGCTGTGCAGCAGGAGCGGACCAAGCTCGGCGAAGAGAAGGTCGAGTTGGAGAGCTTATATACGGCAAGCGAAGAAGCGTGCGTCGAGCAGGCGCGTGAGTTGGAACGGCTCACGGATAAGCTCAAGCAGCTGGAGCATCAGCTGGAGGAGCTGGAAGCGCTGCAGGAGCTGGAGCAGGAGGAGCAAGCACGCCTCGCCGTCCTTCTGGCCGAGCGTGAGAGCGCATGCACAGCAAGTGAAGCGACGCGCGAGCAGCAGCAAGGCGAGCTGGAGCGTCTCGCGAGCGAGCTTACTGCTCGCGAGGCGAAGCTGTCTGAGCTCGCCGCGTTGCAGGAGCAGGCTCGAGAGGAGCAGTCCCGTCTTGCTGCTCAGCTTGCTGAGCGAGAGCGTGCATTAGCAGCAAGTGAGGAGCTATGCGGAGAGCAGCAGCTAGAGCTCGAGCGCTTGGAAGGCGAGCTTCAACGAAGCGAAGCAGCAAGAGCCGAGCTCGCCGCACAGCTAGAGCTGCTGCAGGAGCAGCTCGGAAGTGTACAGCAAGAGGCGGCGTTCCAGGTCGAGCTGTATAACGAGCTGCAGCAAGCTAGCAGCGAGAAGGAAGCGGAGCTGGAGCAGCGGTACGAGCGAGCGCAAGTCCAGGCCAGCGAAGCGTTAGAAGCTGCGAACCGTCACAGCGCGGAGCTCGAGTCTGAATTGACTCGGCTTCGCGAAGAGGCCGCTGAAGCCTTGGAGGGCTGGCAGAAGCGGGAGGCTGTGCTGCTGCGCACTCTCGAGGAGTCGGAGGCACGCCGCGAGCGGGAGCATGCCGAACAGCTGGAGCAGCACCGCCGCCTGCAGATACAGCTAGGCGAGCAGTTGGAGATTAACCGCGAGCAGAAGCAGCTGGTCGATGCCCGTCAAGTCGAGCTGGAGCAGCTTCAGCGTCAGCTGTCTGACCAGAGCGAGGAATACGAGCTGCATCAGGAGCTGTACAGCGAGCTGGAGGCGGAGCTTGCCGCTCATCGCGAGCAGAGCGCCCGCACCGAGGCAGAGCTGAAACAAGAGCTGCAGCTTGAAGCAGATCGACTGCGGCAGCAGGCACAATCGGAGGCGCAGCTGAAGTCGGAGCTGGAGCGCGAGCTGGCCGAGCGCGAGGAGCGCTTGCAGCAGCTGGAGCGTCAGCTGGCGCAGCAGCAGGCGTATAACCTGCAGCTGCAGGAGAGCAGCAGTCAGTGGCAGCATCGCAGTGAAAGTCAGGCGCAGCAGGCAGATGAGCTGCGGCTGTCGCTTCAGACGAAGCAGGAGGAGCTTGCGAAGCAGCAGGAGCAGCTTGAGGAGCAGCAGAAGCACCTCACCCAGCTCACAAGCCGTCTCGAGGAGCTGGAGCTAAGCGCGCTTGTCGAGCAAGAGGAGCACAGTGCGAGATATGCCGAGCTAGAGCAGAAGCTGCTTGAGCGTGAGCAGACGATGAAGCAGCTTCAGCAAGACAATCAGGCGGCTCAAGAGTTCAGCCGTGCGCTGCAGGAGCAGTGCGCCACGTGGGAGGCGAAGCAGAAGCAATCGCTCTCCGAGCACAATGTGCTTACAACACGCTTGGCTGCGAATGCAGCGCGTCTAGCCGAGCTGGAGGCTGCGGCTGCCGAGGCAGGTCAGCTGCGGAAGACGCTCGATGCGAACAAGCAGGAAATTACGCAGCAGTTGAGCTTGTATCAAGAGCTGGAGCGGCAGCTGCATGAGCAGCTGGAACACAATCAACAGCTTCAGCAGCAGCTAGAGCTTCAGCAGGGAAAGGCAGAGGGTGTGAACCGGGAGCTGGAGCTGCTCAAGGTGGAGTACGAGAAGCTTCAAGTGGAATACAACGAGTGGATTGAGCTCGTTGAGAAGGATTAATGCAGATGAACGGCTTGGATTATGCTGCTCTTGCTATACTTGGAGCGGGGCTGGCGCTGGGCTACGCCAGAGGATTGGTCAACCAGCTTGTCTCGATTGTGGGGCTGATTGCTGCATATGCGGCCGCATTTTATTACTATGATGATGTCGCTCCGCTCCTGCGTCAGCTCGTTCAGACTGAGACGCCGGACAGCTACCGCAAGTATGCTTTTTTGGCCGAAGAGCTGCATGTTGATGTGTATATTTATAACGCGATGGCGTTTGCCCTTATTTTGTTCGGGCTGAAGCTCGTATTTGGCATCGTCGGTCGTATGTTCAACTGGTTGGCCGCCGTACCGGGTCTGAAGTCTGTCAACAAGTGGACCGGCGCCGCTCTCGGAGCATTGGAAGCAGCGGTGCTGGTGTGGATTGCGATTCATGTGATGACGGTCGTGCCGAGCGACACAGCACAGCGTTGGCTTAGCACCTCGACCGCGGCGCCTTATGTGCTTGAGCACACGCCAGTATGGACCGAGAAGCTGCAGCAGCTGTGGTTGAATCAGACAGAACGGACGAAGGCATGATCAGGTGTATGATAAAAAGGTATCCCGACTTCATCTTAGTCGAGATACCTTTTTTTTGCCGTAAGTATATCCTGTATCAGCATGGGCGTCGTCTCTAGGGTGAAAATCCCGAACGGGGGCTGGCGAACGCATGCCGTTAGCCAAGAGCAAGGGGATCCGCCGTGAGGCGGAATCTGAAGGAAGCACAGTTGCTGATCGGGGGCTACGCGGGATTGGAGCTGATCGTCGGCTTGACAAGTTCAGAAAATCGCTATGTCATGCAAGTGAGAATAATCGTAAGTACGATTACATATAGAGAAATTGATGTTAGTAAATAGTAAATCCAGTTGCCACTAGTAACTCCATTTATAATACGCTTCATAGTTGAGAAGAAAAAGAAAGTAAAGGTAACACAAGTAATTGGCAAACAAAAGAACAAAAATGCTGCCATTGTTCTATCTCCTTTATACTTAAGAATAAACCCCAGACTTGGATTATCTGGGGTTTATCTCATTTTATACTATTCGATTCTAAATTGACATCCTACATCAGTAGCATCGTCAAAAGCAAAACTCGGAGAAACTGACATCACATTTTTAGATATTTCGACACTAATGCTATATGTAACTATCTTATGTGCATAATGTCCGTATGCATTTGCGTACCCTACAAAGTTATCAGGGGTTCCCCTCCCCATCATAACTACATAACCCCCTGACGTTTCGTCCGTGTTTATTTTCGTCACTTAGGAAAGGTCCTGTGGGGCGATGGTGTTTATCTACATAATGATGCAGCACCGGCCAGAGCCGTGTATCGTGCTCAACGACAAATCGACTAACAGGGTCCATCGGTATATCCTTGGCAAGTGCGATGATGAGCGCATCAAAATGCTGAGTGAAGTAATGCTTCGGTTATCGAGCGCCCAGGGAACGTTCACTCGCATCATGCGGTTGTACGTTCCGCAATGGGTATGAGGCAACTCAGCGTGTACATAACAAGGATACACGATGAAATTCAGATGCCGCCAAGTACGATTTTTTGCGACTACATCCTTCACGGGCTAGTCAGGTGCTCCAAAATCCAAGCCAGAGAATAGCGCACGCTTACGAAACTTGACGTAGACATCAACTGCTTCGCTTCCACATTGAACTCAACCTGATAGATGTACCAGGGCTCAGGCATATGAAATAGTTCCTCGAATCTATCAATTTTTACTGCAAACATATGAAAGCA
This sequence comes from Paenibacillus sp. YYML68, assembly GCF_027923405.1. Classification (NCBI taxonomy): domain Bacteria; kingdom Bacillati; phylum Bacillota; class Bacilli; order Caryophanales; family Paenibacillaceae; genus Paenibacillus; species Paenibacillus sp. YYML68. The sequence continues at coordinate 1,451,197 of NZ_BQYI01000001.1, forward strand.
TCGTCCCTAACTGGGTTCTGTTAATTCCTCGTTTTGACGGTCTGTCTGCTATTAAACATCAGTAAGAGCGAAGAAGCAAAAAAGGTATCCCGACTTCGTCGTAGTCGAGATACCTTTTTTTGCCGTAAGTATATCCAGTATCAGCATGGGCGTCATCTCTAGGGTGAAGGTCCCGAACGGGCGCTGGCGAACGACTAACGTTAGCTAAGAGCAATGGTTTTCGTAGTGAGACCTTTTAAATAACTTTCAACAAAAAAACCATTAACAATTAGTAAATGGTTATTTATTACTATATTGTTTTTTTTTAATTGTGTTACGGTAGAAGTGTAGAAATAATCTACTAATTTTATTTTCAAAAAAGGAGACATAATTCCGGATGATGAAGATCAAAAAAGTCGCAGCAAGCCTTGCAGTATCTGCTATTGTCGCCTCCGTTGCAGTATTTGGCGTAAGTGCCACCAACGCTCCTGCTAAGAACGACAGCCTTGGAGCCGAAGCTACCACTCCTATGGAGGTCGATAGTATAATTGTCAATGATTCGATTTCTGGAAGAAAGTACGAACATAGCTTTAGCATCCCAGAGCACTACGGATGGGTAAAGGTGTGGGTACATAATACATCATCTGAGGAGATAACGGTTAATGTTACTCAGGGGACATTAACTGGAAATTCTAAGCTGCTCTTCAAAGTGGCTGCAGGTCAAACAGGGACTGGGTATGCATCGTCCCCTTGGTCCACGGGGACTCACTGGGTAAGCATCACTGGGAAGAACAGTGGGGACCTCAGCGGATCCTTGTCTGTTAAGCTGGCAACAACTCAGGCTGAGCTCAACTAGTTAACTAACTAAGCGCTCTCCCGAGAAAGCTCGCCTTTGTATCGCTGCACATGATGAAATAAGCACTTGTCGAATGCTCGACAAGTGCTTATTTACGTGTAAGCCCACCAGTGTTGGAGCAATGATACCTTTTTGGAGGCGCTGTTTGCGGCTGCAAGAATGGTTAAGTGTGAGGACCACGGTTAGTCGCTCCCTCCTACTCGATTATGGTGAGGAATCGCCGAGTGTCCATCAGCAAAGGGCACCAGAGAAAGCCGCTCTACTCCAGCACCGTTCCCGCTTCGACGAGTCGTCCGGTGAAGCCGGGATTCGACAGTGCGGCGAGGGCCACGATGTCAGGCGCGACCAGCGCAGGGTCTTTGCCGGTGGCATGCATGTCGGACTTCACGGTGCCCGGATTGAACAGGTTCGCCATAATGTGGTAGCTGCTCTCATCATCCGCAGTCGTGCGCGTTAGCGATTCAAGCCCAGCCTTGCTGGCGCTGTATGCGGCGAAGCCGCCTGCGCCATTCGTCGCCATCGAGGACGTGATGTTGATGATGTGTCCCCGCTTTTGTGAACGCATGTGCGGAATGACTTCTCGCGTCATCAGGAAAGCACCGGTCAAGTTGACCGCGATTTGCTCATTCCATGCGCTCAGTGTCGTTTCCGCCACTTGACCAGCCTCGAAGACAGCCGCGTTGTTAATGAGAATATCGATCGTGCCGAATGCCTCGACGGCCTTTTTTACAATTGCCTCAGCATCGTTCTCAAGGCTTACATCTGCTGCTACAACGAGCGTGGAGCCGCCCGCTGTCTGGATCTCCGCAGCTGTCTCCTCAAGCTTATTAGCTCTTCTACCGACAAGCACCACATGAGCGCCAGCCGCCGCCAAGGCGATTGCTGCTGCGCGTCCGAGACCTGTTCCGCTTCCTGTGACGATCGCTGTTTTACCGGCTAAGCTGTTCGATTGTGTCATGTCCAATTCCCCTTTTACCGATTTTCACTCATTATATCAACCAATCTCCACCAGTGGAAATTACGATTGCTGATGAAAGCTATAAGGAAAGCTTTAACTTGATACGAAAATCAGCCGCCTCCGACAAGCGGATCAGCGGCTGATTCATGGCTCCGTGAGCCTGATTAATGGACGGGACGCTTTACCTAGCATCCTCGCGTCCGGTTAATCCATGCTCGAACGGAGTTTTGACCGGTATGAACAGGTCGATAATCCCGATGACAAGCGCGGCTAGAATGGCGCCGATGAAGCTCGTCGAGACACCGCCGACAATGAACTGGGAAGCCCATATGACGAGTGCGCTGACGATGAAGCCGACGATGCCGCGGCCGAACGGCGTAATACGTTTACCGAAGGCCCCTTCGATCACCCATGCGCCTATTGCAATGACCAGGGCTAAGAAGAACGCGCTCCAGAAGCCTCCAACCGAGAAGCCAGGAACAATCCAGCTTACGACGAGCAGCATAATAGCGGAAACGATAAATCGGACGAGATGACCTAACAGATGCATCAGTCGATTCCTCCCTTGTGCTAGCTAGTAGTGAAGCTTAGTTCATCCGGTGCATCACTTATCATGACCGAATCGAGCGCAGCTTATGATGGAAGGTTCAGGTACTCAGAGAGACTGTTATTTCAGAAGAAAAGGCCCTCAATTTGTCTTCGCCAAATTCGAGGCTTGCCATAACAGCTCTGACTATCGTAGAGAGACTGTTATTCTAGAAGAAAAGGCCCTCAATTTGGCTTCACCAAATTCGAGGCTTGCCATAACAGCTCTGACTATCGTAGAGAGACTGTTATTTCAGGAGGGGGTATTCGCTTATCCTTGTCAAGTTGGATATAATAGCAGTTGAATGTTCTACGCATGTAAGGAAGCGAAAGGCAGGGAATCATACAATTCAATGAGTGCGAACACACCATCATACAATGAGAAAATATTAAATACGCTGGAGTTCCACAAGGTGCTGGACCGCTGTGCGAATCATGCGTCTACGCAGCTCGGTGAGGAGCTGCTGCGCGAGCTGATGCCGAGCGGCGACTTCGAAGAGGTGAAGAAGCGGCTGCAAGCAACGGACGAGGCTGTCAATGTGGATAGGCTCAAGGGCGGCGCGCCGTTCGGCGGCATCCGCAACATCCGCAGCGCGCTGCACCGTGCTAGAATCGGCGGAGTGCTGAATGCGGCGGAGCTGCTCGATATTCAGCTGACGAGCCAGGGCGGACGGAGGCTGGCGAAGTATCTTGCCGACGTGCATGACGATTACCCGCTGCCGCTCTTAATGAGCATCACGGAGCAGCTGACCGATCATAAGGCGATGGAGGATCGCATTCGCCTCTGTATCGATGAGAACGCAGCGGTGGTCGATTCAGCAAGTCCAGAGCTTGCCCGCATCCGGCAGGAGCTCCGCAACAGTGAGTCGAAGGCACGCGAGCGTCTGGAGCAGATGGTACGTACGCCGTCGATCCAGAAGATGCTGCAGGATAACCTCGTCACGCTCCGTAACGACCGCTATGTCATCCCAGTCAAGCAGGAGTACCGCGGCCACTTCGGTGGCATGATTCATGACCAGTCCGCGTCCGGCGCTACGCTGTTCATCGAGCCGGAGGCTGTCGTACAGATGAATAATAAGGTGCGCGAGCTCCGATTTAAGGAAGAGGCCGAGGTTGAGAAAATATTGCGCATGCTCACCTCCCTCGTCGCGGACCATGTCGATACGCTGCTCGTGAATCTGGAGGTGCTGGCTGAGCTCGACTTTATTTTCGCCAAGGCGGGGCTCGCCAGAGAGATGAAGGCTACACTGCCTGTACTCAATGACCGCGGCTTCATGAAGCTGAAGAAAGCACGCCACCCGCTCATCGTGCTGGATCAGGTTGTCCCTATCGATATCGAGCTGGGCAATAAGTATTCGTCCATTATCGTGACCGGACCGAATACGGGCGGTAAGACGGTATCGATCAAGACGATCGGCCTCTTATCGCTGATGGCGATGTGCGGCTTGTTCGTGCCTGCGGAGGAAGGCAGTCAGCTGTGCGTCTTCGATGCAATCTACGCCGACATTGGCGACGAGCAGAGCATTGAGCAGAGCTTGAGTACGTTCTCGAGCCATATGACTAATATTATTCGCATTCTAAAAGAAATGACGCCCAAGAGCCTCGTGCTAATCGACGAGCTCGGTGCAGGCACAGACCCTGCAGAGGGCTCAGCGCTTGCCATCTCCATCCTCGACTACATCCATCGGATGGGCTGCCGCATCGTCGCTACGACGCACTATAGCGAGCTGAAGGCGTATGCGTTCGACCGGCCAGGCGTCATCAACGCGAGCATGGAGTTCGACGTCCAGACGCTTCGTCCGACGTACCGGCTGCTCGTAGGCGTACCCGGGCGAAGCAACGCATTCGCCATCGCCGAGCGGCTCGGGCTGCCGAAGCCGATCATCGACAACGCCCGCGGCCAAGTGGGCGAGGAGGATCAGCGCGTCGAATCGATGATTGCGACGCTCGAGGAGAACACGCTGCTCGCCGAGGCGGAACGTACGACCGCTACTCAGCTGCGCAGCGAGGTCGAGAGCTTACGCGAGGAGCTTCGCCGCGAGCGGGCGAGTCTCGAGGAGCAGCGGCACAAGCTGCTCGAGCGGGCTGAGCGCGACGCGCGTGAGGCGGTCGCGAAGGCAAGGCGCGAGGCCGAGGAGGTGCTGCAGGAGCTGAAGCGTCTGCAGCGCGAGGAGGCCGGCGGCGTCAAGGATCATAAGCTGAGCGAGCTGAAGCGGAAGCTGAATGACGCAGTGCCTGATCTCAAGAGTAAGCATGCGGCAAACTTGCCGAAGAAGAAGCCGGACCGCCTCGAGCCGGGCGATGAGGTCGTCGTCACGACCGTCGGGCAACGCGGCTTCGTCGTGGATGTGATCAACGAGCATGAAATATCGGTGCAGCTCGGCATTATGAAGATGAAGGTTCGCAAGCAGGATGTAGAGCTATTCAAGTCTGTGGCGAACCAAGGCGCCCCCAAGCCTCAGCCGAAGGCGACGTCCAGCCTGAAGCGGACGCGCGACGAGAACGCCAAGATGGAGCTCGATCTGCGCGGGGCGAACGTGGAGGAAGCGATTATCGAGATCGACCGATTCCTCGACGAGTCGTACCTCGCTAACTTCGGCTCGGTCTATATCATCCATGGTAAAGGAACGGGTGTGCTGCGAACGGGTGTGCAAGATTATTTGCGCAAGCATAAGCACGTGAAAAGCTTCCGAATCGGCAATTATAATGAAGGCGGCGCTGGCGTCACGGTTGCGGAGCTGAAATAAACGGTCAAACCAGCGGCATGAAGCTACAATATGAGCTGGGCTTGAAACGAAGCAGACATTCGCAACGTATGTACCTTGAATGGATCTCGAGCAATCGAAGAACCGCCAACCCTACAAACCGAGGAGGTTTTTGGAAGATGGGAATTTTCAAGCGTCTGCGTGATTTGACGATGGCTTCGATGAACGATTTGCTGGATAAGGCAGAGGACCCTGTCAAGATGCTTAACCAGTTTTTGCGGGATATGGAAAGCGATATATTGGAGGCAGAATCGGCGGTCGCGAAGCAGATCGCGATCGAGAAGAAGTTCAAGCAGCAATACGAGGAGACGCACGAGGTCGTCCAGAAGCGTGAGGAGCAGGCGCTGAAGGCGCTGGAGGCAGGCAATGATGACCTCGCTCGTCGGGCGCTGCAGGATAAGAAGGAGCAGCAGAAGCGCTACGAGGAGCTGAAGTCGCAGTACGATACGGCGAAGGCGAATGCTGATCGTCTGCGCGCCCAGCTGTCGGAGATGAAAGAGGAGTACGGCAAGCTGAAGAATAAGAAGGAGCTGCTCGTCGCCCGTGCGGAGGCCGCGAAGGCGCAGAAGCAGATCAATCAGGCGATGTCGGGCTTCGGTACGGATAACGCAGCGCGCGGCTTCGACCGGATGAGCGAGAAGGTGCTGCAGCTTGAAGCGGAGGCCGAGGCGACGAGCGAGCTCCGCTCGAAGGGCAAGAGCCTTGACGACGAGCTGAACGCGCTTGGCAAGGACGACGGGATCGAGGATGAGCTGGCGGCGCTAAGAGCAAGACTGGCAGGCAAGCAGCAGCCGTAACGAACGGTTAGTCTGGATCGAAGAAGACTGAAGGGAGCTGCTCCCCTCAGTCTTTTCCGCTGTCGCGGGGCGAAGTTGCAAGGGGAAGGGGCGATAGATGATGATTGAGGACGAGGTGATTCGTGTAATGATGGACAATCCTTATGTAGAGACGCTGGCGTTTTTCTCGGTGGCGGTGCTTGCGCTTGTCGTCTTTCTGGCCATCTTCGAGCTGGTGACCAAGTACAAGGACTGGGAAGAGATTAAGAAGGGCAACCTCGCTGTCGCGATGGCGACCGGGGGCAAAATTTTTGGTATATGCAACCTGTTCCGCTTTGCTATATTGAATAACGACACGGTGCTTCATTCTCTCATCTGGGCCGGGTACGGCTATGTGCTGCTGCTGGCTGCTTACTTCATATTTGAATTTCTTACGCCATACTTCAAAATCGACGACGAAATCCAGAAGGACAATCGGGCGGTCGGCTTTATTGCGATGATTATTTCCATATCTTTGTCTTACGTAATTGGCGCGAGCGTGACGTAATCGGCAGGAAAGGTGCGTAGACACGTTGAATTATTTATGGGGAACGCTGCTTGCGCTGGCTATCGTATTTTTTGGCGCGGGCATATATTACTTCATGAATCACGCATGAGGTGCAGCAGGTTGTAGTATGCATACATATCGGCAAGGAAGTCAAGGAGGAATGCGTTGTGTCTCAACCGCAGGATCACATTTGCCCCTGGTGTCAAACGGAGATCGTATGGGATCCCGAGATCGGGCCGGAGGAGAGCTGCCCGCATTGCTTGAATGATCTCGGTCCGTATCGCAGCGTGCAGCTGACGGTGAAGCAGAACGGTCATGCGATTCAATTCGATGATGACGAGGAATATGACGAGCTGGATGAGCTTGATCTTGAGGACGTCATGGAGCTGGAGGCGATGGATGAATACGAGGAGGGCGTGCAGCGCATACTCGACCATCAGGACACGGCGCCGGAATGCTCCTCCTGTCAAAGCTTCATGCTGTTCGCAGGCGTGCAGAGCATGCCGGCCGGGTTTCTGCCTTACGTGCAGCCAGCCTTGAAGAAGACGCTGGTGCAGCCGTCCTTCGCGACTCAGGTGTACATCTGTCCATCGTGCTTCAAGGTAGAGCAGGTGCTCGAGGAGAAGGATCGGATCGCCATGACGGAGCAGATTAAGAAGCTCGGGAAGGCGTAACGATTAACGGTTTATGATGATCGAAAATGGGGAGCTCGGCGATGCGCCGCGGCTTCCTTTTTTTGCATACAGACATGCATCACGCTCTATTGGGGTACGTTAACTAGTACATTCTACTTAATAAGGTGATCGCATGTATACCGGATCGAGGCACTTTCCGCAGCAAGGCACACGCAGTCGGCATCAGGACAAGCATGTGTGGCAAGAGGTACGCAAGGGACCGGCTGAAGGTCAGTCTCAAGGCTCGCAGCCTGAGCCGAAGAAGGAGCCGCTGGACGCTCAATCGAAGCTGCTGTTGGCGGTTAACGGTCTGTTCGGTGTTGGCAACGCACTATCGGGCACCTTCGTGAATGTGTACCTGTGGAAGTCGCGGGGAGACTTCACGTTGATCGGCTGGTTCACACTGGTTCATTACTTCACGATGGCGCTGACATTCTGGCTGGCGGGCAAGTGGGTGAAGGAGCATAACAAGATGAACTGCCTGCGCGCAGGCGTGACGATCTCTGCTGTGTTCTACTTGCTCGTGCTCTTGTTCGGTGAGCGGGCCGCCGATAACTTCGTGCTGCTGGGAGCCGTTCAAGGGATGTCGGCCGGCTTCTTCTGGCTCGCCTTCAACGTCGTCTACTTCGAGGTGACCGAGCCTGGCAACCGGGACCGATTCAACGGCTGGGCTGGACTGCTCGGTTCAGGCGCGGGCATGCTCGCACCGTGGATATCCGGCTTCCTCATTACGCGCATGGAGTCGGCGACGGGCTATCGGCTCATCTTCACGATCTCGCTCGTCGTCTTCCTTATTGGCGCGGCGGTCAGCTTCTTCCTGAAGAAGCGGGAGACGACCGGCACGTACGAGTGGGGACTTAGCTGGCGCTGTCTGCGCAATAAGGAGACGGCTTGGCGCAAGGTCGTGCTGGCGCTTATGGCACAGGGCGTGCGGGAAGGCGTATTCGGCTTCATGATCGCACTGCTCGTCTATGTGCATACGGGCAATGAGATGAAGCTAGGTAATTATTCGCTCATCTCGTCTGCAGTCGCGCTCGTCTTCTTCATGCTCGCTGGCCGGTACTTGAAGCCTCATCGCCGCGGGCGGGCGATGCTGATCGGCGCGAGCGCCATGGTGCTGCTCATCCTGCCGTTCTTCTGGCAGGTGAGCTTCACGACATTGCTCCTGTTCGGCATCGGGGTGGCCATGTTCTTCCCGTTGTACAGTATTCCGATGACGACACTCGTATTTGATCTGATCGGCAAGGATGAGGAGAGCGCGAAGCGGCGCGAGGAGTATATTGTGCTGCGCGAGCTGTCGCTTAATGCGGGACGACTGCTCGGCACAGGCGCCTTCATCCTCGTCGTCTCGACGACCTCATCTCCGCTTGCGATGAATTGGCTGCTGCTGGCGATTGGCAGCTCGCCGCTGTTCGCTTATTATTTCATGCGCAAGGCGGTCGTGACCGCGTAACGAGCGCGCATCAAGCTAGAAGGACCCGGTACACTATGCACGTCACATTGTAGATTGGCGCATAGGGGATGCCGGGTCTTTCTGTGCACAACATTGAATATTTATTCATATATGTGTATAATAATAAGTATATCTTGCTGAAGCGGGAGCGTGGAATCGTATCATGAAAATCGCATTGCACAATGAGCTTCCGGGGGAAGCGCAATACAAGCAATGGCTCGAAGCGATGAAGGTTGAAGCAGCCGCAGAGCTGGCCTTCGACTATGAGACGCTGAGCCGCTGCGAGCGCGTCGTCGCGGCTTATGATGACGAGCGTCTCGTCGGGATCGGACGCAGCTCGGAGCATACAGGCGCTGAGCGGAGCGCAGCGTGCAAGGTGCTGCCTGCGTACGAGCGCCGCGAGATCGAGCGGTACATGCAGAAGCTGTTGAAGTAAGTAGAGACTGGTGATATAGAACGGTATCGATGCAGCGTTCCAGAGGACTGGAGGGCTGCTTTATTTTTTTCCAGAACATTAACGTACGGTTCCCAGAAAATGTTACAGAAGCACACTCTGTCATCGTTCAATTGTCCTTTGCCATCTGACGTGTATCGGTGTAATATGAAGGAATAGGCTTATGACCGCCCTATGCCGCTTATTGAAGAAGGAGGCTATTGTCCATGGAATTGGAACCGTTCAAGTTGAAAATTATTGAGCTGCTGAAGGAGGACGCCCGTCGTTCGCCCGAGCTGCTCGCCACGCTGCTCGGAACGAGCGAAGCCGAGGTATCTACCGCCATTCGGGAGCTTGAGGAAGCGAACGTGATCGTGAAGTACGCGACGGTTGTGAATTGGGCCAAAGTGGACAGCGAGAAAGTAACCGCCTTGATCGAGGTGCAAATTACGCCGGAGCGCGGCAGAGGCTTTGACGCGATCGCCGAGCGTATTTATTTATATCCCGAAGTGAAATCCGTCTATCTGATGTCCGGTGCGTATGACCTGCTGGTCGAGATCGAGGGGAAGACGCTCAAGGAGGTCGCCTCGTTCGTGTCGAATAAGCTGTCGCCGATCGACCGGGTGCTGTCGACGAAGACGCATTTCATATTGAAGAAGTACAAACAGGACGGCATCACATTCGAGGATCGCGAGGATGACCGCCGTCTCCTAATCTCTCCGTAAAGGACGCTGGGAACGATGAACAATCCGACAGAGCAACACGTTGAACAGGCTTCATCGGCATCGATGAGCCGCTATATCGCTCCGCTCGTGCGGGATATTCCGCCGTCCGGAATTCGTAAGTTTTTTGACCTTGCGGTGGGCAGCAAGGACATTATATCGCTGGGCGTTGGCGAGCCGGACTTCAGCACACCGTGGCACGTCCGCGAGGCCTGTGTGTACGCGCTCGAGCGCGGCAACACGAAGTATACGCCGAACTCCGGCTTGCCAGAGCTGCGCGAGGCGATTGCTGAATATTTGCACCGCTCGTTCCATACGAAGTATGAGCCGTCGAATGAAGTGCTCGTCACCGTCGGCGGCAGCGAGGCGATTGATCTCGCGCTGCGCGCGCTCGTCACACCTGGCGATGAGATCTTGATCCCTGAGCCGTGCTACATCTCGTATAATCCGATCACACGCATCGGCGGAGGTGTTCCGGTCGGCATCGAGACGTTCGCCAAGGACCAGTTCAAGCTGAAGCCGGAATCGCTGAAGGCGGCCATTACGCCGCGCTCCAAGGTGCTCATCCTGTGCTATCCGAGCAATCCGACTGGCGGCATCATGACGTATGAGGACTGGCTGCCGATCGCCCGTATCGTCGAGGAGCACGATCTGCTCGTCATCTCCGACGAGATCTACGCGGAGCTCACATACGGCTCGAAGCACGTCAGCTTCGCTTCGATTCCCGGCATGAAGGACCGGACGATTCTCGTCAGCGGCTTCTCCAAGGCGTTCGCGATGACCGGCTGGCGGATGGGCTATGCGTGCGGTCATCGTGACTTGATCGGCGCGATGCTGAAGATTCACCAGTACACCGTCATGTGCGCGCCATCGATGGGTCAGGTCGCTGCGAACGAGGCGCTGCGGAACGGGCTCGAGGAGAAGGACCGGATGGTGGAGTCGTACAACCAGCGCCGCCGTCTTGTGGTGAAGGGCTTCAGTGAGATCGGACTGCCATGCCATGAGCCGCAAGGAGCGTTCTATGCGTTCCCTTCGATTCAGTCAACAGGCTATACGTCCCAGGAGTTTGCCGAGCGTCTGCTCTTCGAGGGTAAGGTCGCTGCGGTGCCTGGATCGGCCTTCGGACTCGGTGGAGAAGGCTTTCTGCGCTGTTCGTATGCCTATTCCGTGAGCCAATTGATCGAAGCGATCGATCGGATAGGAAAATTTATGAAAAAACTGTAAAATCGACAAAACTAGTCATGTTCAACGGCTTCCAAAACTGGTATGTTAGATATGTGATAGTTTCATATATTAATATTTGATGAAGCTTGTTATATACTCAACAAAACAGTTTATAGGAGGGATGGGAACATGGCATTTCCGGAATATCGGCTTTCGCAGTACATTCAGGTCGGGTGGATCAACGAAAACGATAATGGCTCCAAGTGGGTTTTTGGAAAGCGCAAATGCATCCCGTCCGTCTCCTTGCTTGAGGATGAAATCTACCGGCTGCGCAAGGAGATGGAACGGCTGGTCATGAAGGGCAACAGCTTGACCTCCGCCCGAGTGGTGGAGATCAGTATGGAGCTAGACATCAAGATTAACGAATATATGCACGCCGAACGAAGCCGCCGCTAGCACCATGTCATTCAGATAAGGCTTCGGGCCATCATTACGAAAAAGAGCAGGTTATCGCGAGATAGCTAGCTCTTTTTTTTCGTGCGGAAAAGTGAAAAGGACTTGAGCGAGCAGTTGGAAATGCGTGGAGAAGCCCCTTGCCAAACGAGGAGGTTATGCCAATGAATGAGTATGCGAATTCGATAAATTCGCACACCGCTCTTAGGCGATATCAAAGCTGTGATCACGCACGTATAGAATCAGCGGATTGTACGATTTGAATCTACGATTAAGCAATTACCGTGACACCTAGAGAATTATTGCTCGATAAACGGTATATGTCGGCTTTTTACAATACTCCAACTGAAGGATAGGTTAGAATGGCTTTATCATAGAGGTTGCTGAGGAGAGGTTAGGAAGCGATGCTGATTGATCAGTATTTAAGGCCAAGACACTTTGAGGAGATCCATACCATAACGATTGACAGCACGCCTGCCGAAGTGTATCAGGCAATTAAAAAATTAGATTTCAGCCACTCTAAAATCATTCGATTCCTATTCTGGCTAAGAGGAATGCCTAAGGAAGCATTGAAGCTGGAAGGCTTTTTAGATATTGGCTTCATCAAGCTTTCGGAGAAAGTCGGAGAAGAAATTGTATTGGGTGAGGTAGGTAGGCCTTGGAAGGCGAACGGTGACTTGCGAGAGCTCGATGCGAATCAGTTTTGCTCATTTAATGAAAGTGGTTTTGTCAAAATCGTCTGGAATTTTCATGTTGCTCAGTTAAATGAAGGTACGCGTGTAACGACCATTACACGGGTCTATTGTACGGATCGGGTATCGAAAAGGATTTTTTCGTTTTATTGGTTCTTTATCGCCCCTTTTAGTAAATGGATTCGACGTATTTTACTACGACTAATCAAAAAGGATGTAGAAACTACTACCGGTTCTACTCAGGGGAAAGGTGTGGAGAAGCCTTAGGCGATTAGCTTCATGACATTGGCCGCTAGCGGCTTCTTTTTTGCGTCTCGCGCTTGCGATATGCTATCATATGAAGATTGATAATCTATAGGTTTGCATTCAGTTCGGGAGGGATTCGGACTTGAGGACAGGTAAGTTACTGATTGCAGTTATGCTGCTGGTGCTTCTGGCGGCCTGCGGCGGAGGCCAGCAGGCTGAGGTGCCGATCTTCATGATGACGAAGTCGGGTACGGCCAGTGAGACGGTGAAGAAGCTGGAGACGGCGCTCGTTGAGAAGCTGGGTGAATCACCGACCGTTTCGCTCGGTTCTACACCGGTGTTCTCGCTCGAGAAGCTCATGGTGGAGGTAGCCGCAGGGGGGAACGGTATTCTGATCGTACCGGGCGAGCAGTTCCATTCGTTCGCGAAGCAGGGCGGCTTCGTGTCGCTCGATGATATAGCGAATCCGGAGGACTTCCCGGACGGCTATATCGAGCAGCCGGTGGATGGCCAGCCGGGTAAGATGGAGAAGCATCTGTACGGCATCCATCTGGAGAAGACGAAGTGGTTCCTGGATCTGGGCTACAATGGCAAAGATCTGTACGCCTTCATCCCGCAAAACTCGAATGATATCGAGAAAGCGAAGCAAGTGATGAAGGTCATTGCACAGAAGTAGATTCACTACATATGCGGTTCGGGTCCTGCCCATGAAGGAAGCAGCGTTACAGCGCTGCTCCTCGCGGGCGGGTTAAAAGGGAAGCCGGTGCGATACCGGCGCGGTCCCGCCACTGTAACCGGGCGACAAGCTCCCCATGCAGGCCACTGGCCGGACAAGCTCCGGCTGGGAAGGCGGGGAGCGCCGTAAGGAGCCCGGAAGCCAGGAGACCTGCCCGAACGGCGACAGCACGTATCTTCCGAGGAGAAGAGACGGCACGCGTCGATCATCGACGTTATCGCGTAAGGCTCTACAGCGTTGCAGGCTTGGCTTAACGATACGTTTAAGCGGAGCAGGCTCGCTTTGGGCTGACCGTACGTGCCCTCTGTTCGGAATGAACCTCCGTGCAGAGGGCTTTTTGTACTTATTTTTACATAATCGATTGGGGGAGCAAGGAATGAAGAACATGAATCACTATTGGAACAAAGGGCTCCGCACAGCTCTGGTGCTTACATTGGCCGGTACGCTGGCGGCTTGCGGTAACGCGTCGAATCCGCCGCAGGCAGGCAAGATGGTCGATCCGCCGACTGCTCAAGGCGGTAGCGCTGAAGGGAACAGTCAGGCTGGTCAAGGGAAGCAGACAGCAGGCGAGCGACGCACGGTGTATCCGTATAAGGTGACCGACGCGACGGGCAAGCAGTTCGTCTTCGAGAAGGCGCCGGAGCGCATCGCTTCGACATCGCCGAGCGAGACAGAGCTGCTGTTCGCGCTAGGTCTTGGCAACAAGGTCGTCGGTGTCTCCGACTTCTGCGACTACCCGGCTGAAGCGAAGTCGAAGCCGAAGCTCGGCAGCATTACGAAGCCGAACGAGGAGGCGCTGCTCGGCTCCGGGGCAGAGCTCGTGCTGACGGGAGTGTCGATGAAGGCGCCGACGGTCGAGAAGCTGCGCGAGCTGAAGGTGAACCTGTTCCAGGTGCAGCCGAAGAAGATTGACGATGTGCTGCGTAACATTATTGTGATGGGCGAAATCTTCGACAAGCAGAACGAGGCGCATCAGCTTGTGGAGTCGATGAAGGCGGAGCGGGATAAGGTGGTTCAGGCCGTAGCGAATGTGAAGCCGGAGGAGCGCAAGCGTGTGTTCCTCGAGTTCAGCCCGGGCTGGACGGTCGGCTCCGGTGAGTTCCTGAGCGAGCTCATCGCGACAGCGGGCGGCGAGAACATCTATGCGTCGGAGAATGGCTACGTGAAGCTGAGCGAGGAGAAGGTGATCGCGGCGAACCCACAGGTCATTCTGTATCCGCGCAACCTGATCGATGACAAGTCCGGCAAGTCGATGGACCAGATCATTCGCGAGCGCAGTGGCTGGGAGCAGGTGGATGCGGTGAAGAACGGCAAGCTGGCAGGCATTGATAAAGATACGACGAGCCGTCCGGGGCCGCGTATTACGCAGGGTTTAACGGAAATGGCGAAGGGCATGTACCCTGAGCTGGTGAAATAAGGATGAAGCGTAAGCTTGCGCTATGGGGCGGGGGAGCGCTGCTCACGCTGCTGCTCACCGTCACGGCCGCGCTGTCGATCGGCTCCGTGCCGGTGCCGTTCGTGCAAGTGTGGAGCATTCTGCTCTCCCACCTGCACATACCGGGAATCGGTGTAGCAGGCGGCTTGCTGCCTGCAGGCTGGGAGCCTGCCTATGAGGCGATTGTGTGGAAGGTGCGGCTGCCGAGGGTCGTGCTCGCCGTCCTCGTCGGCGCTGCGCTGGGGCTTGCCGGGGCAGCGTTCCAGGGCGTGCTGCGCAACCCGTTGGCCGATCCGTACACGCTTGGCGTCGCCTCTGGCGCCTCCGTCGGAGCGGCCTTTCTTATCTTATTCGGGCTGCAGTATGTAGTGGGGCAATGGAGTGTGCCGCTTGCGGCGTTCGGGACAGGGGCGATCACGCTGATCACCGTGCTGCTCTTAGCGAGGTCCGAGGGGAAGCTGCGCATCGAGACGGTTATATTAGCCGGAACGGTCGTACAGGCGTTCTTGTCGGCGTTCGTGTCGCTCATGGTGTCGATGTCCGGTCAAGTCATTAATGAGATTATATTCTGGATGATGGGCAGTCTGGCGCTGCGTGGGTGGTCGTATTCGGTTGTGCTGCTGCCTTATCTGGCGGTGGGGGCAGTAGTGCTGCTTGGATACGGTCGGGCGATGAATGTGCTGATGCTAGGCGAAAAGCAAGCGGCTCATGTCGGCGTTCATGTGGAGCGGACGAAGCTGGTCGTGCTCGTCGCTTCCACGCTCATTACGGCGGCAGCTGTATCGGTAGCAGGCGTCATCTCGTTCGTCGGACTGCTCGTGCCGCACCTGCTGCGGCTGCTCGTCGGACCGGATTACCGCCTGCTGCTACCGCTGTCGGTCATCGGCGGGGCGATCTATGTGGTGCTCGCCGATACGCTGGCGCGAACGCTGCTCAGCCCGACGGAAATTCCGCTCGGCATCGTGACGGCGTTCCTCGGCGCTCCGTTCTTCGGATATTTGCTCTATCGTCGCAAGGGAGGTGCAACGGTTGGATAATGTGCAGGTGCAGGACGCTGTGCAACGGGACCTACCCTCCGATGTGCTCGTGCAGGTGCAAGATGTGGTGAAGCGGTATCGATCGCGCGATGTGCTGAGAGATGTTACGGTGCAGACAAGCGCGGGGGAGTGGCTTGGCATACTGGGGCCGAACGGGAGCGGCAAGTCGACGCTGCTGCATGCGATCGCCGGTACGGAGCCGATTCAGGGCGGCTCGGTGCTCGTTGCAGGCAAGCCTGTGCGTACGTATTCGCGCAAGCAGCTTGCCCGGCTCATCGCGGTGCTCGAGCAGGAGGCGCTGCCTGTCGTCGGCTTCACGGTCCGTGAGGTCGTCGAGATGGGACGGTATGCGTACCAGAATTGGCTCGGGGATGAGGAGTCCGGGGCTGCATCAGAGCGTGTCATCGAGCAGGCGCTCGCCTGGGCGAGGCTGGAGCCGCTGGCGGATCGTCAGATGGCCGAACTGAGCGGTGGTGAGCGTCAGCGGGCAGCGCTCGCTAAGGCGCTCGCGCAGCAGCCACGGCTGCTGCTGCTCGACGAGCCAACGACGTATCTGGATATTGGCTACCAGCTGGAGATGCTTAACGCGGTCAGTGACTGGCAGCGAGAAAGTGGCGCAGCGGTCATCTCTGTGCTGCATGATCTGAACCTCGCGGCGCAATATTGCGACCGACTGCTGCTGCTTCACGAGGGCCGCGTTGTGGCGCTCGGAGCACCTGATGAGGTGCTGGAGGCGAGTCTGCTCGAACGTGTGTACGGAACGAGGCCGTCTGTGCTACTGCATCCGGAGCGGTCGGTGCCGCAAATTTTACTCACAAGGAGTCGGAGTGAATGAGTAAGGAGTCATGGATCCATACGGTGTCGGCGATAGAGCCGTTGTGTACGGACGCGGTGAAGCAGGCTTCGGAGCGACTCGACCGGCTGACGAAGCCTCCTGGCAGTCTTGGACGGCTGGAGGAGCTGGCGATGCAGGTGGCTGGTGTAACAGGCGAGCTCGCGCCTGACCTGTCGCGCAAGGCGGTTATCGTGATGGCGGCGGATCACGGTGTATGCGAGGAGGGCGTCAGTGCGTACCCTGCCGAAGTAACGCCGCAGATGGTGATGAACTTCGTTCATGGCGGGGCGGCTGTCAATGTGCTGGCTAGATTAGTCGGAGCCGAAGTCGTGTGCGTCGATGTCGGGGTCAATGCGGAGCTGTCGCATCCGGCTCTCGTGCACGCCAAGGTGCGCATGGGGACGGCGAATATGGCGCTTGGCCCAGCGATGTCACGCGTGGAGGCAGAGACGGCTATCCAGGCGGGCATCGGGCTGGTCAGTCAGCTGGCGGCGCAAGGGTGCCGATTGCTCGCCACAGGCGAGATGGGCATCGGCAATACGACGGCGAGCGCTGCGATCTTATCCGTGCTGGGAGGCGTCGACGTTACTCTCGCAACGGGGCGCGGCACAGGCATCGACGATGCTCGCTTGCTGCATAAGCAAGCGGTCATACAGCGGGCGATTGCATGCAATGCGCCTGACGCTTCGGACCCGATCGACGTGCTGGCGAAGGTGGGCGGTCTGGAGATCGCCGGACTTGTCGGCGTCATCCTCGGTGCGGCACGGCACCGCTGTCCGGTCGTTATCGACGGCTTCATCTCCTCGGCGGCGGCGCTCGTTGCCTCAAGGCTTGCGCCACTTAGCAAGGACTACATGATCGCGTCGCATCTGTCGCAGGAGTATGGGCACGCCCGGCTGCTGGAGCTGATCGGTCTGAAGCCGATGCTGCAGCTCGATATGCGGCTTGGCGAAGGAACAGGCGCCGTGCTGGCGTTCCCGCTCGTCGAGGCGGCTATGCGGCTGCTGAACGAGATGGCGACGTTCGAATCGGCGGGCGTGTCGCAGGGGGATGGAGCATAATGGTGAAAGCATTGGTAACCGGAGGCGCCCGCAGCGGCAAAAGCGGCTTCGCCGAGCGCTACGCAGCTACACTGGGCGCGGAAGGGTTATATATCGCGACGGCGCACGCCTATGACGCAGAGATGGAGGAGCGCATCGTGCAGCATCGGCTCGACCGGGAGCGTCAGCCGTTCCGCTGGACGACGGCGGAGGCGCCTTATGAGCTCGCCAAGACGCTGCGCCAAGCGGATGCGCCTGTCGTGCTGGTCGACTGCCTGACGCTGTGGCTGTCCAATTGGCTGCTTCGGCTCGAGCACGAGCCTAACATGCGCGAGCTTCTCGACCAACAGGTCGAGGAGCTGGCGGATGCGTTCCGCTCGGCCCGGCAGCCGATCGTGCTCGTGACGAACGAGGTCGGCAACGGACTTGTGCCGGAGTATAAGCTGGGCCGCTTGTTCCGCGACGTGTCTGGACGGATGAATCAGCGGCTCGCTGCGGAGGCGGATCAGCTTTTTCTCGTGACGTGCGGGGTGGCGGTGGAACTGAAGAGTCAGGCTTATCGGTTGTAGCTACTATAGAGCTCGGAATGTGGGGGAACGATCTTGCTCGTATTCGATCTGGAACAAACGCTATGGATGATGCTAGCCGCCATCGTGCTCGACTGGCTCATCGGCGACCCGAGCTGGCGCTGGCTGACGCATCCGGTCGTCTGGATCGGGCGGTGGATCGGCTGGCTCGAGAACGTGCTTCGGGGCGGTGAGCCTTCTGGCGGAGGTCACTCGCCTCGCTCCTTGCGATGGCGCGGGGTCGTGCTGATGACAGCGACGATCTCTCTGGCGTTCGGGGTAACGGGAGCGCTCGTCTGGGCGGCCTATACGGTGCATCCGTGGCTCGGGTATGCCGTGAACATCTGGTTCATCTCGACGACGATTGCCGTCAAGGGACTGAAGGATGCGGCGCTCGCCGTATACGTTCCGCTGAAGGAAGGACGTCTTGACGAGGCGCGGACGTATACCGGCTACATCGTCGGCCGAGATACGACGAAGCTTGAGGAGCCGGAGCTGACGAGAGCGACTGTGGAGACTGTAGCGGAGAATATCGTCGACGCCTTCGTCTCGCCGATCTGCTACGCGCTCGTCGGCGGCGCTCCGCTGGCGATGCTGTACCGTGCGACCAATACGCTCGATTCGATGGTCGGCTACCGCAATGAGAAGTATATAGATTTCGGCTGGGCGTCGGCCCGCTGGGACGATTGCCTGAATTTTATCCCAGCTAGGCTAACTGGGCTGCTGCTTATTGGGTGGTCAGCCGTAACGCCGGGTCTGTCGGCCGCACGCGCAGCCTCGGCGGTGCGGCGCTTCGCGCGGCTGCATCCGAGTCCGAACAGCGGCATTCCGGAGTCTGCGGTCGCTGGAGCGCTCGGCATCGAGCTCGGGGGTGTTAACGTGTATCACGGTCGCGTGAGCGAGCGGGCGCGGATGGGCTGGCCGCTGCGCGAGCGGATGCGCGACGATATGCTGCGGGCGGTGCAGCTGCTGTATGGGGTTAGCTACATGATCGCAGGAAGCTTGCTGATCGGAGGATTGCTGCTATGGCGCTTCGGATGATACGGATGGTACGCAGGCAGGCGGCCGCTTGTGCGGCGGCCTTTCAATTTCTCACTCGGTTGCCGGTGCCGGTTCAGCTTCAGTATGACGATGCGATGTTCCGTCGAAGCGTCATCTGGTACCCGCTCGTCGGAGCGGTGCTTGGGGTGATCGTGGCAGCGCTCGGCGCGTTGCTTACGGGCTGGGCCGGACTGTCTGCCGAAGTATCGGCAGCGCTTGTGCTCGGCTGCTGGGTGGCGCTGACCGGTGCGCTCCATCTCGACGGGCTGATGGATACGGCTGACGGCCTGCTCAGCCACCGCTCGCGCGAGCGTATGCTTGAGATTATGAAGGACAGTCGGGTCGGTGCGATGGGTGTCGTCGCGTGCGTGCTGCTGCTGCTGGTGAAATGGACGCTGCTCTCGGAGCTGCTGCATTCGGTGCAGTCTATGAATGATGTGGAGTCGGCTCGACGTCATCCTTGGACAGCTGGTTCGGGCTCGACATGGCTCGCACTGCTCCCGCTCGCTGCGATATGGAGCCGCTGGTGGATGGTGGCGGCCGTTGCAGGCTTCCCCTATGCACGGTCAACGGACGAAGCTGGCGCGGGGCTCGGCGGCTTGTTCCGCACCGTCCGACTGCGGCACGCTGTGGCTTCTTTCCTCGTCGGGGTGTCAGTGTCGGGCATGATGCTGTATGCGGGTATGAGGCTGGGTTGGGTACAGCTTCCAGCTATGCAGGCTGTACTCGTCTTATTGGTGTGTATCGCTGTAACGTGCGGAATCGGCTTCTGGCTCAGTCGCGTGATGACCCGCAAGCTGGGCGGTCTGACGGGTGATACGTATGGAGCGATGAACGAGCTGCTGGAGGCGTCGCTGCTGCTTGTGCTCGTGCTGATGGCGGGTTAATGATGAATGCCGTGCTCATGAGGAGCTCGGCACGTAGTAGGTGTGATAGACAAAGGGGGCTTGGACGATGAAGCTGGAGCGTTATGGACATGGCGGCGATCTGCGGACCGCTGCGGAGCTGTACGGCGCGCCTGAGGGCGGCTTTCTCGACTTTAGCTCGAATATGAATCCGTTCGGGCCTCCGGCTGCGGTGCGGTTGGTTATGGCCGAGAGCTGGTCAGAGCTCGTGCATTACCCGGACCCGGCGGTGCGGGAGCTGACGCAGCGGCTAGCACAGAAGCACGGCGTCGATGCCGCATGCATTCTTGTCGGCAACGGCGCTGCTGAGCTAATCGAGCTGGCGGTACGCGTCCTTCGCCCACAGAATGCGGCTGTAGCGAGGCCGTCGTTCGTCGAGTACGAGGACGCGCTGCGCAAAGCCGGAAGCTGCATTCACGATATTGCGCTGGAGGCGAGCGACGGCTTCCAGCTTAAGCTAGAGCGATTGGAGCGGACGGCGGCTGTGTGCGACCTCGTATTTCTCGGGCATCCGAACAATCCGACTGGACAGCTGCTGCCACGGGCGGTGCTGGACTGGTGCAGGGCGCTTCCGGAGGAGAGGACGGCGAAGGCGGTCATCGACGAGGCGTTCCTAGATTTCGTACCGGAGGAGGAGCAGCTGTCGCTGGCGAGAGCAGCCTCGAGTAAGCGCAATCTGATCGTCATCCGCTCGATGACGAAGTTCTACGCGATCCCGGGTATTCGGCTCGGCTACGCGGTCGCTCACCCTGACGTTATTCGCGGGTTGAAGCAGCTTCAGGTGCCGTGGAGCGTGAACGCAGTCGCTCAGCGAATCGGCTGTGCCGTCCTCGACGATGCCGACTATGCCTCACAGGCACTCGCTTGGCTGCCGGAAGCGCGCAGGTCGCTTGTGGAGGGGCTGCGCCAGCTCGGGCTGTGCGTATACGACAGCGACGTGAACTTTGTGCTGTTCTCGACTCGGCCGCTCGGGCTGCCCGTTCGGGCGCTGCAGGAGGAGATGGGACGACGCGGTGTGCTGATCCGCGACGCCTCTACGTTCGCCGGTCTCGATGAGACGTACGGACGTCTCGCCGTCAAGCGCGAGCAGGAGCATGCGGTGCTGCTGCGGACGATGGCGGAGGCGATTGCTGCGCTGCAGAGAGCAGCGTCGAGTGTATCGCCGACAGTAGACGAAGGAGCAGCGTCGGATATATCGCCGAGAGCTTACGATGGAGCGGCACAGGCGTCTGTAGTGCGCTTGAGAGCCGGAGGCACAATGACAGAGGCGCATAGGGCTGGCGAAGCGAACGATGCTGTATGGGCAGCATCGGCTCCTCCAACAGCTCCACCGACCGCTTCGCAACTGCACGACGCCACAGAGGGGCCGCACCTTGAGAGTAGCGCCACGAGCAAGCCTCCTTCGGTTCTGACGAAGCGGGCGGCAGTCCTCATGCTGCAGGGCACAGCCTCAGACGTTGGCAAAAGCTTGCTGACCGCCGCGCTGTGTCGCATTTTACTCCAGGATGGGAAGCGTGTTGCGCCCTTCAAGTCGCAGAACATGTCACTCAACTCCTATGTGACGCCAGACGGCAAAGAAATTGGGCGCGCGCAAGGGATGCAGGCCGACGCGTGCCGCATCGCCGCCACGACGGACATGAATCCGATTCTGCTCAAGCCGAAGAAGGATATGGTGTCACAGGTGGTTGTACACGGCAAGCCGTACAAGGATCTCGATGCCCGAACGTATCGGGAGCAATATTTGCCCGAAGCGGAGGCGGTCGTCAAGGAGGCGCTCGAGCGTCTGCGACTGTCCTGTGACGTCGTCGTGCTCGAGGGGGCGGGCAGCCCCGCTGAGGTGAACCTGAAGAGCCGCGACATCGTCAACATGCGGCTGGCGGGCTGGGCAGATGCTCCGGTGCTGCTCATTGCCGACATCGATCGCGGAGGCGTATTCGCCTCGCTCGTCGGTACGCTTGAGATTTTGACCCTAGAGGAGCGGGACAGGGTGAAGGGCTTCATCATCAACAAGTTCCGGGGTGATGTGACGCTGCTGAAGCCGGGTCTCGATTGGCTTGAGGCGAAGACTGGCAAGCCCGTGCTCGGCGTCATTCCGTATTTGCCAGAGCTCGGCCTTGAGGATGAGGACTCCGCCTCGCTCGAGCGCAAGCTGTCGGCCGGTACAGTCCAGACAGAGGAGCTGGCGGGTTCGAAGGAAGCATCTGGAGAGGCGACGCCCGCTTCATCCCCGAAGCTCGACATCGTCGTCATTCGCCATCCGCGTCTGTCCAACTTCACCGACATCGATCCGCTGCTGCAGGAGCCGGATGTGCGCGTGCGCTTCGTCAGCTCGGCTGCCGAATTCGGCCAGCCGGATGCTGTCATCGTGCCGGGTAGCAAAAACACAGTCGACGACCTGCTCTACTTGCGAAGCGTAGGACTCGACCGTGCGATTGCGAAGATGGCTGCAGCAGACGGCTGGGTCGTCGGCATATGCGCAGGCTACCAGATGCTCGGGAGACGGCTACTCGATCCGCTGCTCGTCGAGTCTGATCAGCCGGAGCTGGCAGGGCTAGGCTTGTTCCCGACCGAGACGGTATTCGCCGCCGAGAAGCGCACGATCCGCGTGGAAGGCCGCGCCGAGGTGAGCTGGGAGTCGGGTAGAGGCAGTGGTGAGGAAGCGAGCATACATGCCGTTCATGGAGTGCGGCGTACAGCATGGAGGAAGACAAGTGAAGAGTTAGTCGAAGGAATTCGTAAACGGGCCGGTGAAGGGGATACCGAAACGGATAACAAAGGAGTCAGTGAAGGAACCAGTGAAGCCGTCAACGATCAAGCAGCTCGACTGACGCTCTACCCGATTACTGGCTACGAGATTCATATGGGCCGCACGTCGTTCCTCGAGCCTGTCCGCCATCCATTCCGCTTGAAGCCTGCTGATACATTGGTAGAGGGAGCGCATCACGCGCATAACGAGGTCGAGCTTCCAGACGGCTGCATATCGCCAAGCGGCCGCCAATGGGGCACATATGTACACGGAGTGCTGCATAACGACGACTTCCGTCGCGCCTTCCTGAACGAGCTTCGCAAGGAGAAGGGATGGAGCCCGCTTCCAGCCTCCCTTCGCTTTCAGGAGCGCCGAGAGGCTGCGTTTGATCGACTGGCCGAGCATGTGCGGGCGCACTTGGATATGTCGCGAATCTATGAGATGATAGAGGAACCTGTTACACCTGAAGGGGGGAATTAAATAGTATGCGTATTTATACACGTACGGGAGATGCGGGTCAGACGGGCGTCATCGGAGGACGAGTCGATAAGGACGATGTTCGCGTGGAGGCGTATGGCACAGTCGATGAGCTGAACTGCTTCGTCGGGCAGGCGATGGGGTTCCTCGAAGCGGAGCGGGATGTTGATCTGCTGGCTGATCTGCTCGACATTCAGCACGAGTTGTTCGACTGCGGGTCGGACCTTGCGCTGCTCAAGCAAGAGCTGCGTCCTTACAAGGTGACGTCGGAGATGGTCGATCGTCTGGAGACGATGATCGACAAGTACGACGCCGAGACGCCGGACATTCAGCGGTTCATCTTGCCGGGCGGCAGTCCAGCTTCGTCTGCGCTGCACGTATGCCGGACGGTGTGCAGACGCGCCGAGCGCAGAGTCGTGACGCTCGCACGCACGCAGCCGATCAATGACGAGGTGCGCCGATACTTGAACCGGTTGTCGGACTTGTTCTTCACCGTTGCGAGAACGGCTAACCATCGGTGCGGCCAGCCGGACGTCGAGTATGCTCGCAGCGCGGAGGTGTTCCGCAGAAGGTCGAAGGAGTCGAAGGAGACGTCCGATTCCTCGCAGGACAGCTAACACTTTGACAAGCTTGACCCTTGATCAACAATGAGGAGTACATACACCAGCTATGACGAACTATTACAAGCCGCTTGAATATATCGTTCCGCCTGAGGATGAAGGCTTGCTGCTGCGCACCGTGCTGACGAACCGGATGGGATTGTCTCGCAAGCTGATCTCCCGGCTGAAGCTAACCGAGCAGGGCATTACAGTGAACGGCGAGCGCCGATATATCGATGTGAAGCTAGCAAGCGGAGACCGGGTTGCCATCCGGATGCTGGAGGAGCAATCCGACGACATTCTCCCTGAGCCGATGGAGCTGAACGTGCTGTACGAGGATGACGAGCTGCTCGTGCTGAACAAGCAGGCCGGTCTCATCGTGCATCCAACGCATGGTCACTATACGGGTACAATTGCGAACGGCGTCGTCCACTATTGGCAGGAGCGCGGCGTGCGCTTCCGCTTCCGCCCTATACATCGGCTCGACCAAGAGACGTCGGGGACGCTCGCCATTGCGAAGAACCCGTACGTGCATCAGCAAATTTCCGAGGAGCTTCAGGCGCACGGGGTGATGAAGGAATATGTCGCTCTCGTGCACGGGGAGCTGCAGCAGGAGGTGGGGACAGTGGACGCTCCGATCGACCGCAGTCCCGAGCAGCCGCACGTGCGGATCGTGACGCCATCGGGCTACTCCGCGGTCACGCATTACCGGGTCGAGCAGAGGCTGCGGGGGGCTACTCTTGTGCGGCTTCGGCTCGAGACCGGCCGCACGCACCAGATTCGCGTCCATATGAAGCATCTCGGTCATCCGCTCGTCGGTGACAAGCTGTATGGGGCAGGTGGTCACAGCGACGACGATCTGATCGGCCGTCAGGCGCTGCACGCTTGCCTGCTCGCCTTCACACATCCGACGCGCAAGGCGTGGATCACCTTCGAGGCGCCGCTGCCCGACGATATGAGAAGCTGCATCGAACGACTGACCTGATCCTTGGAGTAAGTACAAATCCGCGGTGCTTCCTCTCGCTCGAAGAGGTGCCGCGGATTTTCCTGTTTGTTCGTTTCATGTGTCGGAGGCTAGGAGGTTCGCTCTTATTGCAGCAGCCCCAAGTACTCCTTAAGCACGAGAGACAGATCGTCCATCGCCGCTGATCGGGGCGTCCACGTCTGCTGGAACGTCCGCGGCAGTGAGGCGGGACTGGCCTTGTAGTCGACCGGATAAGGGAGCACGGCGATCCCATTCGCTTCAAAATGCTTCATCGCTCGCGCCATATGAAACGCTGAAGTAATAAGGATCGGGCGCGTATATCCGTGCTGATCCAGCAGCACCTTCGTGAACTCGGCGTTCTCCTCCGTCGTGCGGCTTCGGTCCTCGAGCTTGATGCTCGCTTCCGGGACGCCGAGGCTGAGCAGCGTGCGCTTCGCCAGCTGCCCTTCGTTGCCGGAGTTGGCGTACACCTGCCCGCCGGAGACGATGATCGGCAGCGGCTTCTCTGCATAGAGTCGTGCGGCTGCAACGACTCGCTGCAGCGTATGTCCGGTTAGCTGCCCGACTCCGTCCGGATGCGGCACGCCGTCGATTGCACCGCCGCCGAGCACGACGTACACATCGCCGGTCAGCTTGCCTGGTGCAGGCGGGCTGTAGCGATTCTCAAGACTGCGGACAAGCGGATCGGTGACGAGCGAGATGGAGGAGCCGTACAGTAGTACAGCTGCGACGAGTACGGCGATGCCGGCCTTGCGGTTCAGTCTCGCCCAGCACCACATACCTAGTGCCAGCAGCAGCAGGACGAACAAGCCGGGGGGAAGCAGGAAGCTGTATAACATTTTCAACATATAGATCATGGCAAGTAAGCTCCTTCAGGGACGTGAGTGAGTCGAGTGATTCGGTCGCGCGGTCCAACTTCTTCTAGGATAGGATACGATATGTTGCAGTCAGGAAGCAATTCGCTTCATAAATAATTAACATGATGAAGGGAGCTGGGAGCATGCGTTATAAGGTGGCGCTTCGTGTCGATGGACAGACGGTGAAGGAGGAGGAGCTCGAGATCGAGGAGACGAAGCTGGGCGAGCTGACGGATGAGGAGATCGAGCAGGCGATTGAGGTGAACATTCGCAGCTGGGTCGATCGGATGATCAGCATCGAGTGGGAGGTCGTCGAGGAGCAGGACTAGCCTGTACATTTGCAGGCGGCTTACGCCTCTCGGTATAATGGTAGGGTGGCTTACCGCGTAACGCGATTATTGGATGTAAGGATGGGGAATATGTCGAACGACAACAAGACGCTGACGATCTATGAATACCCGACCTGCGGCACGTGCCGCAATGCGGTCAAGTGGCTGCAGAATGAGGGCTGGGCGCTGACTAAGATTCACATCAAGGAGCAGCCGCCGTCACCGGAGGTGCTGAAGGAGCTCATCGCGATCAGCGGTCTCGATATGAAGAAGTTTTTCAACACCTCGGGCGAGGTATATAAGGAGCTGAAGCTGAAGGATAAGCTGCCGGGCATGTCCGACGAGGAGAAGGTTGCGTTGCTATCCTCGAACGGGATGCTGCTGAAGCGTCCGATCGTTACGAATGGCGTGAAGGCGACGGTCGGGTTCAAGCCGGAGCAATATGCAGAGGAATGGAGTCAATCATAAGCAGGCGAAAGGAAGTGAACGGCTTGCAGCAAAAGAAGGAAAACAAGAGAAAACCGCTATGGTTCATCGGGGCGGCGGCGATGTTCCTGTTCTCACAGCTGAAGGTGATACTGCCTGTATTGAAGGCGGGGAAGGCGGGCGGTGCGTTCCTGACGATGCTGCTGTCAGTCGGGGCGTACGCGCTCTTGTTCCCATGGCAGTTCGCGATCGGGTTCGTGCTGCTCATCTTCGTGCATGAGCTGGGGCATGTGTGGGCTTCAAAACGAAAAGGGATGCCGGTAACAGCAGTAGTGTTCATCCCATTTTTTGGTGCGATGACAAACATGAAGCGATATCCGAAGGATGCGGTTACAGAAGCCTATATTGCAATGGGAGGACCGGTGATTGGATCAATCGGAGCTCTCGCTGTACTTGGGGCTGCTTATTATTTTGACAGTGGTTTGTTGTACAGCTTGGCCTATACGGGCTTTTTCATTAATCTACTTAATTTACTTCCGATAAACCCTCTTGATGGAGGTCGCATCTCGACAGCGGTGACTCGCTGGCTGTGGCCTGTCGGCTTGGTGCTTGGACTTATCGTCATCATCCAGCTGAGCAGCTGGATCTTGCTGATCTTCTGGGCGATGTTCGCTTACGACCTGTATATCAAGTATGTGAAAAACCGCAATCGCGGCGAGCAGTCTGCCGCTGTCTATTCGTTCGAGCTGGACGCCGAGCCGCTGCTGGCGCAAGGGTACATCATTCCAGGCTCGGAGCATCGCCGCGAGCTGGCGTTCCACACCTATACGGATCGCGAGCAGGAGCAGCAGCTCGTTGAGGTGTATTACGAGGGTCTCGCCTTCCGTGGCACGGTGCCGATGCAGAGGCAGTCGATCATTCATCGCGTGCAGCTGGAAGGTGTGAAGCGGAAGCAGACGGAGCAGGGGCTAAGGCTGGAGCTTCCCGTTCGCATCGACTATTCGCCTCACACGAACGATAAGTATTACGAGGTGCCGCCAGCAACTCGTTGGAAATTCGGGCTCGGCTATGCCGCGCTCGCCGGGTCGTTGCTGTACTTGATGCACGTGGTGCACGTGCTGTCGGGCATTGATTTCTAGACGTAGGGTAGAGGAGATAAGCCTGTTATGGTGATCAAGCTGCAATCCAATCGATTAGCCGAACTTGGTTCGGCTATTTTTTCTGAAGTGGCAAGCTGGAAGCAGGAGGTCCTGTCACGCGGTGTCGATGTGATCGACCTCGGCATCGGCAGTCCGGACCATGGTCCGAGCGAACGGGTGCGGGAGGCGCTGCGCGAAGCGGTGTCGGACCCGACGATGTATGGTTATCCGGGTACCGATGGAACGCCGGAGTTCCGACGTACGGTTGCCGACTGGTATCGGCATCGGTTCGGCGTGACGCTTGATCCGGAGCGTGAGATCGTCGCGCTGATGGGCTCGCAGGACGGTCTGGCGCATCTGGCACTGGCGATCACGAATCCCGGCGACATCGCCATCGTGCCTGATCCTGGCTATCCGATCTACTCGGCCAGTCTGGTGCTCGCTGGCGTGACGCCCTACTTGCTCCCGCTGCGTGAGGAGCATCAGTATTTGCCGCAGCTTGAGCTGATCCCGGCGGATGTCCTGAAGCAGGCGAAATTCATTCTGCTCAACTATCCGAGCAACCCACTGTCGGCGGTCGCGACGCTTCCGTTCTTCGAGCGACTTGTTGAGTTCGCGCGTCGTCATGAGCTGTTGATCGTACACGACGCCGCCTATTCGGAGATGGCGTTCGACGGCTTTCGCCCGCCGAGCGTACTCGAGGTTGAAGGGGCGAACGATGTCGCGGTCGAGTTCCATTCGATGTCGAAGAGCTTCAACATGGCGGGCTGCCGCATCGCCTTCATGGTCGGTCACGCTGGGGCAGTGGAGGCGCTGCGCACGCTGAAGTCGAACATCGACTATGGCGTCTTCCTCGCCGTGCAGAAGGCCGCCGCTCAGGCGCTGCGCGATGACATGCTGCCGGGCAGCTCGTCCGTAGCCGCTCTGTACGAGCGACGCCGTGACGTCGTGGTGGAAGGACTGCGTGCTGTAGGGTGGGACATTCCGACACCGAAGGCTTCGATGTTCATCTGGGCGCGCATACCGGACGGCTGGACATCTCGACAAATTTCCCGGGAAATTTTGTATAACGCAGGTGTTGTCGTTATTCCGGGTGACGCATTCGGCAAGGAAGGCGAAGGCTACGTGCGTATTGCGCTCGTACAGGAGGAGGACCGACTGCTGGAGGCGGTGCGGCGTATTGGTGAGTTTCTCAATGGAACGAAGTAGGGAGCTTGCTTGCGTGGTCAAGCGGACTAATCCCGCTCATGCAAGAGGTTCCGCAGCTGTAATAAAAGCCGAGTCCCTGTCGATAGGGAGCTCGGCTTTCGTCTATAGAATGAGGCTCTACAATATGCAATTGTGCAGCTATTCGGTCGCAAGATGATACAACGACGACTCACGGACGATGAGCCGATGCGGAATAATCGTCCGTGTGTGCGGAATGTCCTCCCCCTTGACCGCACGGATCAACACCTGCGAGGCGGTATAGCCGAGCTGGTAGATGCCGATGTCGACCGAGCTGATCGGCGGCGTGGCGAGCTCAGACATGGGCAAGTTGTTGAAGCCGACGATGCTTAAGTGCTGCGGCACGCTGTAGCCGAGCTCGTTCAAGCCGCGCGTGACGCCGAAGGCGACCATGTCGTCCATTACGACCAGTCCAGTCGGACGCTCTGGCAGCGACATCAGGAACGACATCGCCCGGTAGCCGCTCTCCTGCAGAAATTCCCCCTCGACAATCCAATCTTTCCGGAACGGGATATCTGCATCCTTCAGCGCCTTCTTGTAGCCGTTCAATCGGTCCCGCGATACGATTAGATTCGGTGGCCCGCTGACGAAGCCGATGCGGCGGTGACCCTGCTGGATAAGATGCTTCGTTACATCGTAGGCCGCCTGCTCGTTATCGTTATCGACTGTTAAGATCGCCTCATCCTCACTGCGTCCGATCAGCACGAACGGGAAGGAGTGCTCCTTCAGGAAGGCGATGACCGGATCGGCATTGCGCGAGTACAGCAGGATGATGCCGTCGACGCGGCGTCCGCGAACAAGACGAGTGACGGCCTCGACCTCCTCGCGCTCCGTTGTGCCTGTTGTCATCATCAGATCGTAGCTCGAGCGGGTAGCTTGCGAGATGACCCCTCGAATGACCTCAGAGAAGAACAGGTTCTGGAACAGCTCCTCCGCGGAACGAGGCAACAGCAGGCCAAGCGTTTGCGTCGTTTTGGAGACGAGGCTCTTGGCCATGACGTTCGGATGATAGCCGAGCTCCTCCATAATTTCCTTCACTTTACGAATCGTGGCCGGACTGATCCGCGGATGTCCCGAGATGACACGGGATACAGTGGATGGCGAGACACCGGCTTTTTTGGCGACATCCACAATAGTAACATGCATAATTGAAGTACCTCCAGCGAGCGAATGTTGAATGTATTTAAACGTTTAATGAAAACCAAGGGAAGGGGATAAGCGTTATTCATCTAATATTAGCGAAGGTCGGAAGTGTTGTAAACAGCAGTTAGACGTTCATGGGGCCGAGTGAAGGGTATGGTTAGGAGAATATTTACATTAACACCATTATGAAGTTACTATTATACAATGATTGAAGATTTCTTCGGCATTACGAGTACTACATTTTGAATCAGGGACAGATTCAGAAGTCGCTTTCCTATACAAGAATGTGAGCCGATGGAGTCATTATTTATATTCTTTTCAATTGTGATTCTGATCTCCACGTTAGTTAGAGGTACTTTTCAGTGGGACCTATTCACTCTGTCGATCATCGTTATTCCTGCCTTGGTCATGAGTCTAATTGTTGAGAGACTGCTGAAAAAATGAATAAATTGTAGCCCTACTGTTACGTCACATGCGAATATATAGGAAGCAGCCTTAGTCTAGATATTAGATTAGGGCTGTTCCTGTTAATCGTACAGTTATTGCACATAGATTCCGACGAACAAGGAGGCGCAGAACGATCCGTAGGTGAAGGACAATCCGACGATTCGCGATACAAGACAAGTCCGCCGTACGCATCTGATCTATGGCGTAGAGCGTTCGACGCTGAGGTGATCAAGGCTGCGCACGTTGGACCTGTACGATTCATGGGGATAACCGTCGACTATTAGCTACAGTAATCTCACTCCCCATTCAGCACCGCGAACCCAAAGGCCGGCAGCGACAGCTGCAGCTGCCCGCTCAGCGGCGTCACATGGACAGCACCTGTGAAGAAGTCCGTCCAGCTGCCCTCGCCGCAGTTGACCTGCACCGACGCCTCGCGATCCGATGCGTTCACGGCGACCAGCACACGCCCGTCCTCGGTGGCGCGCTCCAGCACGAGCTGCCGCGAGTCAGCTCGTGCGAGCAGGAAGCGTACGCTGCCTTCGCGAAGCGGGGCGAGCTGCTTGCGCATTGCGATGACGCGCTGGAAGTAGGCGAACAGCTCGCGGTCCTGCTGCTCCTCATCCCACACCATACATTTGCGGCAGTCCGGGTCGCCTGCACCGTCCATGCCGATCTCATCGCCGTAATAGATGCAAGGCGTGCCGGGGAACACGAACTGCAGCACCGTCGCCAGCTTCATCAGCGGCTTGCTGCCGCCGCACAGCGTCAGCAGTCGCGGCGTGTCGTGGCTGCCGAGCAGGTTGAAGGCCACTTCGTTCACCTGCTGCGGATAGCTCGCCAGCTGAGCGCCGACTGCGTGCGCGAACCCGGCAGCGTCGAGCCTGCCTCTTGCAGTGAAGCTGAGCACCGCCTCGGTGAACGGGTAGTTCATGACCGCATCGAACTGGTCGCCCTGCAGCCACATCATCGAGTCGTGCCAGATTTCGCCGAGAATGTAGGCGTCCGGCTTCAGCGCCTTCACCCGGTCGCGGAACAGCCGCCAGAATCGGTGATCGACCTCGTTCGCAACATCGAGACGCCAGCCGTCGATGCCAATGTCACGAATCCAATATTCTGCTACTTCTAATAGATAAGCTTGTACCTCGGAATTCTCGGTATTGAGCTTCGGCATGATCGGCTCGAACGCGAACGTGTCGTACGTAGGCACGCCGTCCTTCACCTCCAGCGGGAATTCGCGCACATGGAACCAGTCGGCGTAGCGCGATGCTGCTCCATGCTTCAGCACATCGAGGAACGGCTCGAACGTGTGACCCGAATGGTTGAACACTGCATCGAGCAGCACCCGGATGCCTCTCGCGTGACAGAGGTCCACGAGCTCCTTCAACGTCTCGTTCGTACCGAACTGCGGATCAACCTTCATATAATCCTTCGTATCGTACTTATGATTCGTCGTCGCCTCGAACAGCGGATTGAAGTAGATCGCGTTCACGCCGAGCTGCTGTAGATAATCCAGATGGTCGATAATTCCTTGCAGGTCGCCTCCGAAATAATTCGTCGGCGTCGGCTCCGCGGACCCCCACGGCAGCGCGTTAACCGGATCGTTGTCCGGATCGCCATTAGCGAACCGCTCCGGGAAGATCTGGTAGAACACAGCCTCCTTCACCCAGGCGGGCGGTGCGAACACATCGGCCGGGTTCAAGAACGGATACTCGAACATGTAGGCCGAGTCCTTCGGCTCCTCGGTGAAGAAGCCTTGCTCGGTCATCCACACCTGCTCATCCCCGTGCTCGAGGCAGAAGCCATAGCGCAGCCTGCGGTACGGCGGACGCACCTCCGCCTGCCAATAGTCGAACAGCGCATCGCCCGGCAGCTTGCGCATATCGACATAACCGACGCTTGCTTCCCACATGTACTTATCGCCTGCCAGCACGCGGACGCGCTGGACGTTGTCTTTTTTCGTACGGATGCGGATGTGAATGGTGTCGTTATCATAGGCGTAGGACCAGTTCAGCTTCGGACGGTGGTAGATCGCTTCGAGTACGATGGACATGAGCTAGAGTCCTCCTAATAGGGCAGAATAATGATAGTATGCAAAAAAGGCACAACCCGCTGAACATTGTCATGTCCGAGGTTGTACCTGTTCGGTAGCATTGCCTTTAAATTAAGGCTATTATACCAGCTATCCCTCTGTCTGTAAACGGAACATATCGTTACCAATACGTTCGCTTGCTGCTGTATGCTATAATGGTCTAAAAAAGGTAGGCGGTACTAGACATATGGACGATCGTAAAGTGATGCTGGTAGACGGAATGGCGCTGCTGTTCCGGGGCTACTTCGCCAATTCGTATGGCGGCTATATTCGTAAGACAAGCGCCGGGCTACCGACCAATGCGGTGTACGGGTTCTTGAAATATTGGCTCGACGCCGTTCGGACGTTCAAGCCGACGCACGTCGTCTGCTGCTGGGACTTGTCTGGCACGTCGTTCCGCACGGAGAAGTATGACGGCTATAAGGCGAACCGTCCGGAGGCGCCGCTGGAGCTGATCCCGCAATTCGACCTCGTGAAGGACGTCGTCGCTAGCTTCGGCGTTCCGAACGTCGGCTTGCCTGGCTTCGAGGCGGACGATTGCATCGGGACACTGTCGCGCCGCTTCAGCGAGGAGATGCACGTGCAGGTGCTGACGGGCGACCACGACATGCTGCAGCTCGTCACGGAGCGGGTCAAGGTTATTATTATGAAAAAAGGCGCAGGCAACTACGCCGTCTATGATCCGGCCGTACTGCTCGAGGAGAAGCAGCTGACGCCCGCTCAGTTCATCGATCTGAAGGGATTGGTCGGCGATACGAGCGACAATTATCCGGGCGTGAAGGGGATCGGCGAGAAGACCGCCGTGAAGCTGCTGCTCGAGCACGGCTCGATCGACGGCATCTTGGACAACCTCGGCACGCTGACGAAGTCGGTCAAGTCGAAGATCGAGGCTGATCTGGATATGCTGCATCTGTGCAGGGAGCTGGCGACGATCAAGTGCGATGCGCCGGTCGAGTGGGACATGGAGGCGAGTCTGTGGAATCCGCAGCTGCATCTGGTACAGAGCAAGTTCGAGGAGCTTGAGTTCAATAGTTTGATTAAGGAAGTTGGTAAGCTGTCGACAGTGGCTGCTTCGTAGAATTACGTTCAGTATATTGAGAAAAATAAGCGAAAAACCCTCCTTGCGCACAGTGAAGCTGTGCTCGGCAAGAAGGGTTTTTCTCGTGTCTAGCAATCAGATGATGACTGCACGGGAAGCATCTGCAGCTAGCATCTGCAGCATGTAACGCTGAGATTTAGACACGCTGCAGCCGTGTCGCCAGCACCTGCAGAATGCTGCGTAGCACGTTGCGGTTCTGGGCGCAGCTCGCTACGATCAGATCGCGAGGCAGCTCGAGCAGCACGGTGTCTGTCTCCGCTGTACAATGTGCCGAGCGGGGAGCGCTGTCGATGACAGCCAGCTCGCCGAAGTATTCGTCCTGCTGCAGCATCGCAATCGTATCGGTGCCGCGATGCACGCGGACGCTGCCCTCGAGGATCGCGTACATGACGTCGCCGTGCTCGCCTTCCTTGCAGATCGCCGTGCCTGCGGCCCACGTCGATTCATGAAGCGAGCGCGCAAGCCACAGCATGTCGTCCGGCGGAAGCTGCGCGAACAGCTCGATTCGCTCGAGTGCCGCGATGCGGCGCAGCAGCGCGCGAATCGCTCCGTCGTGCTCCATGCTTGCAAGCGGCGCATGTTCTCTCCGCATAGCATCCACCGCTGCACCCGCCGCCCCTACAGGCTGCGTCGCACTGTCAGCAGTCGAGTCCTCTTGCTTCGGTCTGCGGCTTAGCGCATCGCGCAATCGTCGGGACAGCAGCTTCATCATATCCATGGCGACGAAGCTGTGCTGATCGAAGATGGAGAGCAGCTCCTCCGCATCGAGTCGCAATGCTTGCATCCGAGTCGTCGCGACGGCGGTTGCCGTCCGCTTACCTTGAATGAACAGCGCCATCTCCCCAAGACAATCTCCGGCTCGTAAGCTGCTCACCTGACGACCGTCTCGTACGATCGCCGTCTCGCCATCCGTAATCAGGTACAAGCATTCCCCTACCTCGCCCTGCTCCACGAGAGTGGCCCCCGGTTCGTACTGGACGGGCACGAGACGCTCTGCGATGCGGGCACGGTCCTTCACCGTTAGCTCACGGAACAGAGGCGTCTGCTTCAGCAGTCGAATAGACTCCCACCGTGCGCGATGCGTGGCATCAGCATCCAGTGCCTCGCTTGCCGATACAGCCTGAAGCGAGGCAAGCTCCGCCTCTATCGCTGCGCGCAGCATCGGATCAGGCAGCTTGCGCAGCTTCATCAGCGCATCAGATGCGCTCACGGAAGCATGAGTGGCTTCCTGTGCAGCAGACCAACCATTCATCCAGCGTGTGACGTGCTGCCGCAGCTGGCCCTTGAGCGATTGGTCGACGAGCTCGACTGCGTTCGCTTGCTGCCTGACATCGCCTGTCGTCCAGCTCTGATGGGCATGGACGAGCGTCCTCGACTTCACATGCAATGCCAGCAGCTGGAAGACGCGCCGTCTGATCGACTCCCGCGTATCGGACAGCAGCTCATGCACGATCGAATGCTCGGACAGCTGCATGCTGAGCACCATCTGCTGCTTAGCAAGCTCTGTGTCTAGCGCAAGCTCCGCCAGCGCGTACTGCTCAAGCTGCGCCTCGACGTGTCCCGGCGCGGCCTCCATACCGCGAAGCATCGCCTCGAGCAGCCGATCTCTTAGCTCCAGCTCGGCCCCTTCGTAAGCGTTCAGCAGAAGCATCCAGGAGGAGGGGGTGCCGACCTTCGCACAGACGAGCGGGATATGCAGCGCATTAGTCGTATCCGTTAACGCCTGCTCCAGCATAGGCAGCAGCTCGTCCTCTGGATAAACGGCGAGCGCCTCGATCGCATAGCGCCTCGTCTCGTAATCCTGCAGCCGCGCGAGAAGCGGCTGCAGCAGCGCAGGCGCTCTCAGCGCTCCAGCCGCTTCAATGGCGCGGATGCGCACCTGCGGACTGGCATCGGTCAAGAGCTCCGCCAGCGGCTTGTAGAAGCTGCGAACGCCGATCTGACCGATGATGGCAGCGGCACAGAGCCGCTCTGCCTCGATGCGGCTATCGATGAGCTCCTTCAGCCTCGACACCGCACGGAACATGCCCTCGATGCCGAACTGCTTCACGAGCGCGACGATCGCCGCCGTCTGTAGCGTCAAGTCTGACGAGCTGACGTATTCGCTCACCCGCTCGAGATCTTCCTCGCGTTCATAGACGGCGAGCGCATGGATAGCTGCGGCCCGGACGGCAGTAGGCTGCTCGCTGTCCAGACAGCGAATAATGGCGGGCAGCAGGGACGGGTCTGCCGCTTGCGCCGCCAGCTTAAGCGCCTCAAGCCGTATTCCCTCCACCGGATGAATAAGCAGTTCCGGTATATGCGGTGTGAAGGAAAAGCTTACATGCCGCAGCATCCGGTAGGCCGCCATCGCCTGCTGCGGCTCTTCCGAGTAGAGTGCTGCGAGCAGCAGCTTCCTCGCGCTCGCGTCGAGCATGAGAGGACTGCTCTCCGAATCGTCCTCTGGAGTCCCCCGTGCAAGCGAGGCGGTCAGTGTCTTCATATAGGCCGGCTTGACGCGCAGGCCGGCTGCGATGGCGATCACGAGCAGCAGGAGCACGATGTAGCTGAGCTGCGCGGGCGCAAGGAGAGAGCCCGTGGCGAGCAGGACGAGCGCAGCCAACCCTTTGGCCCCGTTACGGACGACACCGTCCATCCAGCCTTTGGCCGGGCCGCGCCACTCCGGTGCAATCGGGAACATGATGAGCTGGTTGACGGACGAGTGGATCGTATCGCCGACGACCTTGTCGCTGCCCTTGACGAGTACGGCGACGGTCAACACAGGGAGTAGCAGAAGTCCTGAGCTGCCCACGAGGAGCAGAACAGGGAAGACGAGCAGAGCGGTCATCATGCCGAATCGGCTCAGCACCCAGCCTGACACGAGCAGCTGCACGAGCAGCGCGACGATGCCGGATAGACCATAGAAGCTTCCCATGAACGAGGCGAGTGCGTCGTTCTGTAGCTCCTCTCGAATGATCGCCTTGAATTGGTAGTCAATGAGCGTCAAGGCGATAATGAGGGCTGCGCTTAATACGGCGAAGGCCCGAAGATGGGGAGCCTGCGACAGCATCTCCTGCTTGCTGCGACTCTTCGGCTTCACTGACTGTACTGACGAAGCCGATGCTCGTCCAGCATCAGCCTCGTAGCTTCTCGCTCGTGCTCCTCGAGCGCGCAAGACGAGCATGAGCAGCAGCGCGAGCAGCTGGAAGGCAGCGTAGACGAGCAGTAGATTGGCCGTGCCGATGAGCGGCAATATTGCCTTCATTCCGAAGCCGCTCGTGATCGCCCCTGCTATGCCGCCCGCACCGACGAAGCCGATCATGCGCTTCGCCTTGCGCTGGTCCATAATGCCGGTCGCCAGCTGCCAGAAGCAGACGATCATCAGGAAGTTGAACACGTCGACGGCAATATACAGCACCGGGAAGCTCCAGCGCAGCTCGAAGCCAGCGGCGAGTCTGCCCGCCAGCACGAGCGCTGCGATACAAGGGATGAGCCAAGGGAGGAGCGCCTCGACGCGCACCTTCGCCGTAACTCGCTGGAATACGAATCCAGCTGCTATCATCATTAGCGCCTGTGGCAAGTACATCGCCGATAGCGAGGCGTGATCGAATCGGCTTAGGAACAATGTGTCCGCCGCTGTACGTCCGACGGTGGAAGCCGCTGTGACAGAGAACAAGTAGCAGCAGAGCAGCATCGCTTTCGTGAGCTCGTCCCGGTCTGCTTGAACGGTCTTGAGCATGTGTTGAAGTCGGTCAGGTCGCGTAAATATAGCGTGCACATCCTGTCTGTATAGTGTGGGGCGTTGTAACCGTTTTAATCTATTATAGGGGATGTTGGAATGATGCGGAAGTGGGCGCTCACCTCATCGATAGCCCTGCTCCCGGTATTCTCTCGGGGAGAAGCCAGTCACCTGCTTGAACACTCGGCTGAAGTAGTACGGATTCGGGAACTGAAGCCGCTCGCTGATCTGGGCAATGTTCAGCGTAGCATCCTGCATGAGCTCGATGGCTCGCTGCACCTTCAGCCTGCGGTAATACTGGTTGATCGTGAGGCCGGTAGCCGACTTGAATAGACGTCCGAGGTACGTATAGTTCATGCTCAGCGCCTCTGCAATAGCCTCGCTGTCGAACGGCTGCTCTACTTGCTGCGTGAGACATCGAATAATTTGGGACGAGACGGACGTCGGATGGTGCTCGGAGCCCGCCTGCAGGTGCTGATGCAGCAGCTCGTACAGCAGCTGGTACAGGTAGCCGTTCAGTCGCTCGCTTCGCAGCGGCTCGGACGTATGGAATAGGCGCAGCATCGAGCTGAGCAGGTAGGTGACGTGCTCCGGTGACGACACGGTGAGCTGCTTCGGAAGGACGAGCGGCTCGTTCTCCTCGCTGAGCTCAGATGGGACGAAGGAGACCCAGTACCACCTTGTGCCGGGTGCGATCGATTTTTTTCCCCAGTGATGACACCGGTTTTTCAGGAAAAAAACTTGGTTGCTCGTCACCGTATAGTCCACGTTCTCCTCACACACATGCACAGCACCGCTCACAACATACAGCAGCGTATCGATATTCAGCGTGCGGTCGACATGAAGCCACGGCTTCGTGGGCTCGAATACGCCTACGGTTACGAGGCTCGGAATTTCGTTCCGATTGATCATCACCGGATGCTCCATCATATCGTCTATCCTTTCGTTCATCCCTGTCTGTAGAAGGGGCTCATCTCTATATTACGAAAGTCGAAATAAGATATCAATCCTGCATGATATAGCATGTTACCTTGGATGAAAGTGTAATAAAATATGGATATAAGGCAGGTAACGAACACATGGGAAGGTGATTATGATGGAATTCCAAACGATACGCGTAGACCATGACCTGACGGTCATTGGCGGCGGCATGCCGGGCATATGCGCAGCGATACAGGCTTCAAGACTCGGACTGAAGGTGGCCTTGATCAACAACCGCGGATACTTGGGCGGCAATGCAAGTCCGGAGCATCGAATCAACGTTGCGGGTGCGGACGGCGCGTCTGAATTTAACTTTTATGCAAGAGAGTCGGGCATTATGGAGGAGCTGCGTCTGGAGAACCTGTACCGCAATCCGCAAGGCAACGCTTATCTGTGGGAGACGGTGCTGCTCGATTATGTGCTGCGCGAGCCGAACATCCAGCTGTATCTGAACACGAATGTGGACAAGGTCGTGACCGATGGGAAAGGGCAGATCGTATCGGTATCCGGCTCGCAGAGCGGCACGGAGAAGCGGTTCGACTACTACAGCCCGCTGTTCCTTGATGACACGGGAGATGGGACGATCGGCTACTTGGCAGGTGCGGAATACCGCAAGGGCCGGGAGGCGAGGTCGGAGTTCGGGGAACGGATCGCGCCTGAGGAGGCGGATGACCATGTGCTGCTCAGCACGCTGTCGTGGTATTCCAAGGATACGGGCCGTCCTGCCCGGTTCGTCCTGCCACAGTTCGCGAAGAGCTTGTCCGTGGAGGAGGCGCTGAAGCACCGGGACATTCCGGAGAGGATCCCTCACAACTCCAGATATGAAGGCTACCGGATGCAGTGGTTCTACGAGATCGGACACGGCAAGGATCAGATTCATGACAATGAAGAGATTATGCACAATCATCGGGAGCTCGTGCTTGGCGTCTGGAACCATATCAAGAACAGTGGGAAGTATGATTCCGAGAGCTATGATCTTGAATATGTGGGCGGCGCGCCAGGGAAGCGGGAGTCCCGCCGCTTGATCGGTGATTACATCCTTACGGAGAAGGATGTCGTCGAGCAGACCGACTTCGAGGACACGATCGGCTATGGCGGCTGGTCGATCGACCTGCATGCGAAGGAGGGCTTCTTCTCCAAGGATATGACGACCCGCCACTTCGTGCTGAAGGGCGTCTACCCGATTCCATTCCGCAGCTGCTACTCGAAGAATGTGACGAACCTGCTCGTGGCGAGCCGCTGTATGTCCACCTCTCATGTCGCCTTTGGCTCGACCCGCGTGATGGCGACGCTGGCCGTGCTCGGACAATCTTGCGCCGCTGCCGCTTATCTGTGCCGCAAATACGATGTTACTCCTCGTCAGATCTATGAGAGTCATATGCCCCAGCTGCAGCAGCTGCTTCTTGGCGAGGACCAATATATTATTGGGCGCAAGAACGAGGACCCGAACGACCTGTGCAGACAAGCCGTATTCACCGCGAGCTCTGTGCAGGAGTGCACCCTAGAGCAGCAGCACTTCAGTATGCCGCTGAACGAGAGGAGTGCGTTCATCGTCCCGGTTCGACAATCGCTGAAGCAGCTGGCGCTGCGACTGAAGAGCGAAGTCGATACGGAGCTCCGCTATACCGTATACACGTCCGTGAAGCAGCAGAACTACTCGCCGCAGCAGAAGCTCTATGAAGGCGCGGTAACGCTTATGGCTCAATCGGATTTCGACTGGGTATCCTTGCCAGTGCCTTGCGAGACGTCAACAGGCAAGCTATTCATCGAGCTGGAACCGAACGAGGCGATCCAGCTCGGCATGGTGAGGGATGAGCTCAACGGCCTGTTCTTCCTAAGCAAGCAGCCGCTGAATCGACGCACGACGTTCTGCGACATCGATACGCTGGAGGTCAAGAAGGAGATGTGGCGGTCCGCGGAGGGCTTGCCCTGCTATCGCACCGTTCCAGAGCAAGCGGTCTACGGCGCGGATAACCTGAATAATGGCTACTCCCGCAATCACGGCTTGCCGAACCTGTGGCTGTCAGCGATCACTGCTGGGGATGAGACGGTGACGATCTGTTGGAATGAGGAGCAATCGATCAGCAGGCTGCAGCTGACCTTCGATTCCAATCTGAACTGCAACTACGACAATCTGGAGATGTACAAGGACTTCACCGTGTTCCCGACGGTGGTGAAGGATTATACGGTATACGCCAAGGGCGAGGACGACACCTATCGAGAGGTCGTGTCGGTGACGGACAATTATCACAGGGTTAATTCCCTATCCTTCGATGCGATCGCTACCCGTGAGATCAAGGTCGTCTTCCACAAGACGAACGGCGCGAAGCGGGTCGGTGTGTACGAAATCCGGGCGTATGCCTG
The DNA here is from genome assembly GCF_027923405.1 of Paenibacillus sp. YYML68. NCBI lineage: Bacteria > Bacillati > Bacillota > Bacilli > Caryophanales > Paenibacillaceae > Paenibacillus > Paenibacillus sp. YYML68. Next base: position 1,491,721 of record NZ_BQYI01000001.1, read on the forward strand.
AGGCTGAGAGAAGGAGCGATACGGATGCGTACTAAGCCACATATTTTCTTCATCATGACGGATGAGCTGCGCGCGGACACGCTGGGCTACCGGGGACACCCGATCGTGAAGACTCCGCATCTGGATGCGCTCGCGGCCGATAGTGCCGTATTCACGAATGCGTACACGAATAGTCCGATGTGCGCCCCGGCCCGAGTCAGTCTGGCGACGGGGCGGCACGGCCTGAGTCATGGTGTGCTGGATAATGCGTTCGCCCCGGTCGACGATGAGCAGTCTCTATATGAGACGATGCGCTGTGGCGGCTACCGGACGATCAACTATGGCAAGATTCACTTCAATACGCCGGGTAATTTCGGCTTCGAGGAGCACTACCCGCACGGCCTATATTCGAGCGGTGGTGTCAGCGTATTCGGCGTGACGGACCGCGAGCTGCAGAAGCGGAGCGTGTATAAGAAGAACGAGGGCGAGATCTCGCTCGTTATTCACGGCGTCAATCCGCAGCGACCGGAGGAGACTGCTGATTCCCTTGTAACACAAGCTTACGTGGATCGGCTAGAGGAGCTGAAGGATAGCGAGCGGCCGCTGCTTCATCGACTGTCGCTGATTGATCCGCATACGCCGTATTTTCCAGCTGAGCCGTATGCGTCCATGTATGCTCCCGAGTCGATCCCGCTGCCGTCCACCTGGGATGAGGATCTGAGCACGAAGCCGCTGCTGCACCGTTACTATTACCGCGCCCGCGGCTTCGATCGTCTGACCGAGGACGATTACCGCCGAAGCTTGGCCAGCTACTATGGGCTGATTACCCATGTGGACGATCGCGTCGGACAGGTGGTGGCAAGGCTCAAGGAGCTCGATCTATACGACGACTCGATCCTCGTCTTCACGTCGGATCACGGGTCGATGATGGGCGAGCATGGCTTTATTGAGAAATGGGGAATCATGTACGAGGAGGTCTCCCGTATTCCGCTCCTGATCAAATTCCCGAAGTCGATGCACAAGGGAACGTATGAGGCGTTCGCGGAAATCGTCGACATCATGCCGACGCTGCTCGATGCAGCGGGGCTCGAGGTGCCTGAACGCGTGCAAGGGCGCTCCTTGCTGCCGATGCTGCGCGGAGAGCCGGGAGCGGCCAAGACGGAAGTATTCGGCCATATCTTCACAGGAGGCCTGCAGACGGAGCCGGCGCTCATGATGCGTAAGGAGCAATGGAAGCTGACCGTATATCCGGGGCAAGAGCGGATTCATGACCGGCTGCAGCTGGACCATTATTTGAAATATACACCGATGTTCCTCGAAGCTGTCGTGGAGGGGGAGCTGTATAACCTCGACGACGATCCGATAGAAGCGCGCAATCTGTTCGACGATCCGCAGCATCAGGAGATGAAGGAAGCCTTAATGTATCGGTTAGCCGAGTGGCGCTCTGGTCTAGGGGAGCTTGCCGATTATGAGGCGCTCGATGACGTTCGTCCTGTCGTGAACAGCTATCATCTGATGCAAGGGGACAACATGGCCAAGATGCAGCGACTGCTGCGAGCCGAGGGGACGGTGACCCAGCTGAGCCGCCAACGATCTTAAGGAATACGGCGATCACCACGCTCTATCTGCTCTAGCACGCCAGTCAGATTGTTAACGGATCTGCCTCCGCCTCGAAAAACGGTCACGAATCTGATAAACTATACACAGTGAAGAAATACCATTCACATCTATAACGAGGCGGTTGGAGGAATCAGCGCATGGATAAAGAGCAAAAGGAAACGATTATATTGAAGGAAGACTTCGAATTCGAGTATGCGAAGACGAAGGGAGCGATGGTTGAGCCTAGACAGAATGACTTGCGCATCTATCCGGCTGGACCGATTACAGGCTATTCGTCCCACCATGTGTCCATTAACGGTAAGAAGCTGCACCGTTCCGCGAATACATTCATCGTCGTCGAATAGAAGACTGCAGTAACGTGAGTAGCGGAAGGGATGGCTGGACTTGAACATTACGTCGTACAGCGTAGAGCTGATTAAGGATCCATTCGGCATCATCGCCGGCAGACGCTTCGAGTTCCTTCTCGATCTGGACGTGCCTGAGGACGATGAGCTGTATTCGGAGAATGGACTTTACGTCAGAGTGATCTATGGAGTAGAGGAAGACAAGCAGGAGCTTGTGAAGTATGATCTGCATGAGCGGTCGACCGGTCAATATTTAGATTTTGACCTGGAAGACAGCGAGGTCGAGCAGCTGGCATCGTTCTGCAGAGAGCACTGGTCCGAAGGGCTCGAGTAAGAGGCTGAAGGGCATTCGAGGATTACTGTACGTGCTGCGCGCTTAGGCGTTTAGCACGGACGGTAGTCCTTTTTTTTATTGCGGCTTTTTGTGACTTAATCCGACAAAATGTGATATGATCATAGTCGTTACGGCTTAACTTTCATGGCGGGATGTGAACGTATGTCTTCCATTATCAAGCCCTGGCGTCTTTATTCGGTGATGATTGTTTATACGATGCTGTATGGCAGCTGGCTCCTGCTCTGGAGAGGAGATACGGACCTTCTAACGCTCGGGGGTAACCTATTTTCTACGCTAGGCTCAATCGCAGCCTCGCTACTCCTTCTACGAGCCTGGAGGCTTGCACCGCGTGACAATGGAGAGCAGCGGCTCTGGTTGTTTCTTTTTGTCGGCTCTTTATTTTATGTCATAGCGGAAGTTGTATGGTTGCTGTATGAGAATGTGCTTCATTGGACATTGCCGTATCCCGGACCGCCAGATTTATTCTATATTTTACATGTTGTCTGCTTCCTGATCGGCTTCGGCTGGAGGCTGCTGGCGAACGCAAGACGATCCCAACGAATTCAGCATCTGCTCGATATTGCGATTATTATGGTGGCGGCGATCTCGTTCAGTCTGCATTTCCTGATCGAGCCGAATCTCGATGGCGATTGGCTCCGCGATCCGTATCATTGGGTATATATCGGCTATCCGATAGGAGATCTTGGCTTGCTGCTCAGCGCGCTAACGCTATATTTCGGCGCACCGCAGCTGCGGGCTCACGGGAGCTGGCTGCCGATGCTCATCGGCTTGCTCGTGCTTGTGACATCTGACTCCGTGTACATGTACATGCAGACAGCGAACGTGTACCAATCCGGTAGCCTTGTTGACCCGTTCTTTATGATGGGACTTCTGTCCATAGCCGTATCAGGGTCGATGCCACGCGCTCAAGGAGTCGGCATGCATCAGGTGAGTGCGCTCAGCGCGGCTGAGGAGTGGCAGGCGGTGAGCAGCCGCGGCTTCACGCGTATTATTGCGCCGCATCTGAGCATCATTATGCTCATAGCGGCTGTCGTGCTTCAAGGGCTGGAGATTAATTGGCTAACGATTGGCGCAGTCTTGTCCATTGTGCTCGTCAGTACGAGACAGATGCTCACGATGATGGATAATAACAGACTCATGCTCAGTCTGCTTCTTCGTTCGCAGCAGCTGACGTTAAGTACAGAGCGGTATCATTCGATATTCAACAATTATCCCGAGCCCGTCTTCTCGCTCGATCTGGATGGACGTATTCAGGCGGTCAATCCGGCGTGCTCCTCGCTCACCGAATATACGATGAAGGAGCTGTCAGGACGCACGTTTCGAGCGCTGATCGACCCTAAGGATCATAAGCAGGCGATGCAGCTGTTGCACAAGGCTGGACATAGCGGCCCCCAGCATGGTCAGCTATCGATGCGAAGCCGTTCGGGACGGACATACCCGCTTAGCCTGACATTGATCCCGATTATCATTGACGAGCGAACAGTTGGTCTATATGCAGTGGGTAAGGACATTACGGAGGCGCTGCGCAGCGAGGAGAAGATCAGCGACTTAGCGAATCACCTCCCGTTGACCGGACTTGTTAATCGCAGCTACTTAGACAATGGGCTCAAGCAGTCGATCCGCGAGGGTGAGAGTCAATCGGCACGGCGCCTGCTGCTGGAGAAGGAACTGCGAACGGCGCTGCGCAATCAGGAGCTGCATATCCATTATCAGCTGCAGGTGCTGTTGAGCCGCGATCGACAGACTCGTGAGCTCATCGGCGCGGAGGCGCTGCTGAGGTGGGAGCATCCCGTATACGGCGCTGTAGGTCCATCGGAAATAATCCCGATCGCGGAGCAGACGGGACTGATTGTACCGATCAGCGAATGGCTGATCAGACAAGTATGCGAGCAAGCAAGGATATTACAGCTTCGCGGCTGTCCGCTTAAGCTAGGGGTCAACCTGTCGCCGCAGCACTTTTACCGAACGAACGTGGCAGACGTAATCCGGGGCATCGTGGAGGAGACGGGTATTGAGCCTTCGCTGCTTGAGCTTGAGATTACGGAGGATATTGTGCTGCGCGATATGGATAAGGTCATCTACGAGCTGACGGAGCTGAAGGAGATCGGCGTTCACGTTTCACTGGACGACTTTGGCACCGGCTACTCCTCATTATCGTACTTGACGAACTTACCGATCAGCACGCTGAAGATCGACCGCCATTTTGTTCGAGGGCTCGGCAAGGGGGCTGCGAATGACGGTGTCATCTCGATGATCGTTACGATGGCTGCCAGCATGGGTTTGCAGGTGATCGCGGAAGGTGTGGAGACTGAGCAGCAGTCGGCAATTCTGCTAGAGATGCAATGCACCCGCATGCAAGGGTACTTGTTCGGTGAGCCGGTTCCGGCTTCTACGCTGCAGGCGATGCTGGAGCGAGATTGTCAGTGTGACGAGATGGGGAAGGGCCTTCTTCTGGCTGAATAGAAATGGGCCTCGACTCTGCACTACGACGAATACACCAAGAGACCTTGTCTTCTTGGTGTATTTTGATGATGAGCCGCATTATTTGCTTCCGCCCTCGCCGCCGCCTTCCTTCGAACCGCCGCTCTTCTCGCCTTCGCCACCTTCACCTTGCCTGCCTTCGCCACCTTCACCTTGCCTGCCTTCGCTATCTGCGGACCCTTCACCCTCGCCGCCTTCACCCTCGCTGTCATCACCAGAGCCGAGCTGCTTGCCTTGCCCTTGTCCGCCTTCCTTGCCGCCGACCGATTGTTTATCTGAAGTCGATTGCTGCTTCTGGGTGGCTTGGTCCTGCTTCTCATTGCCTCCGCATGCGGCGGAGCTGATAAGTAGTGCTGTCATCAACATTGCAGCTAGCCATCTTCTGATCATCGTATGTGCTCCTGTTCTCCTTGTAGTAGCCTTCCTCCATAATGTATCCATTCCGAGTGCTCATATCCCGCTTAGCTTCATGAAAAATAATAAAGATATGACCGAGCCCATTGGCTTCATGTACCGGTCAAGCTATAATGAGCGCTAAGGCAGCTCACAGGGAAGCAGCTTCCTGATACGGGCTTGCATAATGGGGGGGATCCACAATGGACGATCAGCGATATGTGAATGAAACCCGATGCTACAAAACGAACCGGGTGTTCCCGACCGATGTGAACAACCATAATACGTTATTCGGCGGCAAGCTCATGGCTTATATCGACGACATTGCCTCGATCGCGGCCTACAAGCATTGCCGTCGAAGCGTCGTGACGGCCTCGACTGATTCTGTCGATTTCTTGACGCCGATCCGTCCCGCGGATTCGGTCTGCTTCGAATCGTTCGTGACGTGGACGGGCCGCAGCTCGATGGAGGTGTTCGTGAAGGTCATTAGGGAGGATCTGCGAACCGGAGAGCGGGAGATCGCCGCTACGTCGTTCCTCACCTTCGTCGCACTGGATGACAACAACAGGCCGGTGTCGGTGCCGAGGGTGGTGCCGCAGACGGAGGAGGAGATCAGACTGCACGAGACGGCCGTTCAGCGCGCCCAGATGCGCAAGCAGCGGCGGGAGGCGAGTATGAAGTTCGCCGATGTGCTGACGACGGCGTACGGCTGGGAGTAGGCATTGAGATGTGATACGGTTCTGAAAAAAACATAGGCTTATCTCGATTCGTTCGGTATAATTTGCAACGTAGGCTTCGGTCGCGAAGAAGTACATACTAAGGTCTGGAGGTAGGTATTCGCATGAGCAACATTAACGTGTGGGAAAATGCGGAGCCCGGCGTCAAGCGCAAAATTTTCGAGCCGGGTCAAAGTATGATGATGATGGAGGTTCACTTCGAGGAAGGTGCCGAAGGGTATCAGCACAGCCATCCCCATGAGCAGCTCTCCTATTGCCTTGCAGGCAAGCTGGAGTTCACGGTTGACGGTGAGCAGAAGGTTATCACGGCTGGTGAGACGATCTATATTCCGAGCGGAGCTAAGCACGGCTGCCGTGCGCTCGAGGCGAGCAAGCTGCTCGATACGTTCACGCCGGTTCGCGAGGATCTGGTTAAGCGCTAATTAAGGCTGACGGCCAAAAGTAAAGCCGACCGACTAAGGCTAGTCGTTCGGCTTTGGCTTCCTTATATGTCGGAGTAGCTGATCGGCCCGATGAGCGAGGATAAAAACTCGCGCAGCTCTGCGGCCTCCTCTTCGTTAATTTTGTACACATGCTCGAGGTAGCCTTCCTCTTCCAGATCATCCGGGCCAATAACAGCCGAGCGTCCCGTTTGCAGGTCAATAACCATTTTTTTGCCGTAGAAGCGGTTCGTCGTCGTAATTGCCAGGTCGAATCGACGCATCGACTCCCCGACGATACAGCAGAAGCGCGTCTTCGTCTCTTCGGTTCCGTCGTACAAAAAATCAAATTCCATGTATGTCAGCCTCGCTTCCTCAACCATAAGTTAATCGCATTATAACAGAAGTCGATCCATAGCGGCAAAAAAACAAGTCTTCTGCGTCTTTCGACATTAGCGTAGGTAATCAAGCGACGCGCGTTTTCAAAACCGTCGAAACATGATACAATCATTGGAGCGAAATTAGTAGCAGCAATTATGAGTAGGTTCATATAGAAACGGAGGCTCTACCCGATGTCCAAAGGTAAAATGAGAAGCGACATGATCAAGAAAGGCTTCGACCGCGCCCCTCACCGCAGTCTTCTTCGCGCAGCCGGAGTGAAAGAGGAAGATTTCGACAAGCCTTTCATCGCTGTATGTAACTCGTACATCGATATCGTGCCAGGCCATGTGCATCTGCAGGAGTTCGGCAAGATCGTCAAGGAAGCGATTCGCGAGGCGGGCGGCGTACCGTTCGAGTTCAACACAATCGGAGTAGATGACGGTATCGCAATGGGTCACATCGGCATGCGCTATTCGTTGCCAAGCCGTGAGATTATTGCGGACTCGCTCGAGACGGTCGTCTCGGCACACTGGTTCGACGGTATGGTCTGCATCCCGAACTGTGACAAAATTACACCGGGCATGATGATGGGCGCGCTGCGCGTCAACATCCCGACTGTGTTCGTCAGCGGCGGACCGATGAAGGCTGGTAAGACGAGCGACGGACGTTCGATCTCGCTGTCCTCTGTATTCGAGGGCGTAGGCGCTTATCAAGCGGGCAAGATCGACGAGAAGAGCTTGCAGGAGCTGGAGCAATTCGGCTGCCCGACATGCGGATCGTGCTCCGGTATGTTCACCGCGAACTCGATGAACTGTCTGGCTGAGGCGCTCGGTCTTGCGCTGCCGGGCAACGGTACGATTCTTGCAGTTGCGCCTGAGCGCAAAGAGTTCGTAAGGAAGTCCGCGAAGCAGCTGATGGAAATTATCAAGCTCGACATTAAGCCGCGCGACATCGTGAACATCGAGACGATCGACAACGCGTTCGCGCTCGACATGGCGCTGGGCGGCTCCACGAACACGGTGCTTCATACGCTTGCGCTTGCGCATGAGGCAGGCTTCGAGTATCCGATCGAGCGTATTAACGAGGTGGCGAAGCGGGTGCCTCACTTGGCGAAGATTGCTCCAGCCTCGGATTACCATATCGAAGACGTGCACAATGCAGGCGGCGTGAGCGCCGTATTGAACGAGCTGCTGAAGAAGCCGGGCGCGATTCACGGTGATCGCATTACGGTAACAGGCAAGACATTGGCGGAGAACGTGGCTGGCTGCGAGATTCTCGACAAGGACGTTATTCATACGCTGGATAACCCGCATTCCGAAGAGGGCGGACTTGCTGTATTGTTCGGTAACCTTGCTCCGAACGGCTCGATCATCAAGGTCGGTGCGGTGGACAAATCGGTCGGCGGCTACCATAAGGGTCCTGCCATCTGCTTCAACTCGCAGGAGGAGGCGCTCGAGGGCATCGCGAACGGCAAGGTGAAGGAAGGCCATGTCGTCGTCATCCGCTACGAAGGTCCGAAGGGCGGACCGGGTATGCCGGAGATGCTCGCTCCGACGTCGCAGATCGTCGGTATGGGTCTTGGCGCGAAGGTCGGTCTGATTACAGACGGACGCTTCTCAGGCGCATCCCGCGGCATTAGCATTGGACACATCTCGCCGGAAGCGGCTGAGGGTGGACCGATCGCCTTCGTTCATGACGGCGATGAGATCGAGCTTGACCTGAAGAACCGCACGATTCAGCTCATGGTCAGTGATGAGGAGCTGGAGCGTCGTCGCGCTGAGGAGTGGAAGGAATTCGAGCCGAAGGTGAAGACAGGCTACCTCGCTCGCTACTCCAAGCTCGTAACATCCGCAAGCACGGGCGGCGTCATGAAGATCTAATCGTTGCTCTGTATAAATAAAAGGACATTCGTCCCCGCCGCGATGTGGATGGGGAGGCGAATGTCTTTTTTTGGCTCATCATACCGGTATATCGATCGAGCTAGATCGGTAGCTCAGGACTACTCCTCGTACTCATCACCCGATGAGCTGTGAGTCGGATGCTCGCCCGGGTAGTTACGCGGTAGGCCGGCGTGCAGCTCGCGATTCTCGTAGCTGAATCGGTTGTTCGACCGCTGGTCGTCGCGCCACGGTGTGCTCTTGCCCAGCGATTCGAGCGGCAGACTGGTGCCGTACGGCCCCTCAGGGAATTCCTCAGCCGTCAAGTCATTACGCTGTGACTCCACCGTTGCGAAGTCCGTATATTTCTGGTGCGGCGATTGCTGGATGAAGCCGTCCTGGTTCTGGTCCTTCGGGATGTCAAGCTGCTCGGCAGACGGCTCAGTGGATGTAGTATTCGACTCTGGTGTTCGATCAGCTTCGGTTGAACTCATCGTATAGCGCTCCTTTCGTCGACCCGTGTGATGCGATATTGGGTGGTGGTTGTAGCTATGCTGTATGTAGTGTTGCCGCTTGACTAACGGGATTATCCAATACTTTACTTGCCATTTTCGTTCGGTATATGGTAATATGTCATTAATTTCAAACGGTCGTTCAGAGGAAGCACCTCTCTTTCCACAATGGGAAGAGTGGTGCTTATTTGCGTTGTATAACTAGCTCCGGCGGCGATTCGTTGAATGAAGTCATATTATGAATCCAAGAAAGGATGAAGATCATGAACTTGATGTTCCTGAACAGTCTGGAGAAGGCGGCAGCTTCTGGAGAAGTACGCACAGCGCAAGTATCGATCGGCGAGGAGCAGGGCGTATGGCACGTCATGTGGAGCGAGCAGGAGGAGAATGGGCGGCTTCGCCAAGAGAGCTGGTACGAGGGGCTGCACTGGGAGGAGATGCTGGCAATCTTCCGCGAGCGCGTCTTCTCGAAGCAATGCGAGGGCTTCCATCCGCTGCTCGAGATGAAGGTCAGTGAGCTGTCGGAGCTTGACGAGCGTTCCGCGCAGCAGCAATTTCTATTCTATTACAGCGAGCAGCACGCGAACGAGTCGCTCTATGAGGAGCTGCGCCAGTGGCGCATTCGTCAAGCGGCACAGGAGAGCAAGCGGCTGTATCTTGTCGCGAGCAACAGGCTGCTGAAGCTGATCGCCGCTTTCGTCCCGCATACCGAGGAGGAGCTGCTGCAGCTGCCAGGTATGGGTCGTATGCGAATGGAGCGTTATGGGAAGGAGCTGCTTGCGATGACGATGCAGGTGGAGCGTACGACGCGTTTTCCACTGGACTGGGTGAACGTACAGGTGAGTGAGGCGGAGGTGAACGGCTGGCTGCTGCAGGAGAAGGAGAAGCGGCGTCAAACCGAGCTGGAGAAGGAGACGAACAAGCGGCTGCTGCTGGAGACGATCGAGAGCGGCGGCCGACTGGAGGAGCTGCAGGAGAAGACGAAGGTTGCGCGCAAGGAGCTGCTCGAATGGGTGGAGGAGCTGGATCGAGACGGGTATGACGTCATGCCGCTCATCGACCGCGTGCTGGAGTCGGTACCGGCCGAGCACGTCCAGCAAGCGTGGCAGGCGTTCGAGGAGCAGGGTGACCGCTACTTGAAGCCGGTGCTGCAGACGATCCACAGCTTGGACGGAATGAGCGGGAAGGAGCTGGAGCGGCATTACGAATGGCTGCGCCTGCTGAGGCTGAAGTATCGCGGACTGGTGCGCAGTCAGACATCTGCTTCCGAGGCGAGCTGAGGCTGCGATGCTCATGCGTGCTAAGTTCGGCCCCCCAAAAAAGAAAGACTGGCTCACAGCCAGTCTTTCTTACGAAACAGGAAGAACATCGCCACACCGATGCAGATCATGACGACGATGGCGACAAGACCACCATGCGCCGACTCAAGGCCGGGCATCTGCTCGAAATTCATTCCATAGATGCCGGTGATGAACGTCAGCGGCATGAAGATCGTCGTCAGCGCGGTGAACACGCGCATGATCTCGTTCGCGCGGCTGGCCAGACTCGATTGGTACGCCTCGCGAAGGTTGCCCATCAGATCGCGGAACGTATCGAACGTCTCCGATATTTTGACCGCGTTCTCGTAGATGTCACCGAAATATTTGCGCAGCGGCTCGCTGATCAATCGAAGCTCCTTCTTGTTCAGCGTATGGAGCACTTCCTTCTGCGGAATGAGCACCTTCTTCAGCCACAGAATCTCGCTTCGCAGTCCGATAATCTCGTTCAAGTGCGACTTCTTCGTGTGCATGAGGATGTCCTCCTCCAGCTTCTCGAGCTTCGCCTCGATCCGATCGCCGACATTCGTATAATTATCTACAATTAAGTCCATGAGATGGTATAGGAACTGGTCTGGGGATGTAACCTCTTCCTCCCACAGAACAGGCTTCAAGGCGCGAATCTCATTAATCTTCTGCCGCGTAATGGTGATGATATAATGCTTGCCCAGGAAGATGTTCAAGGCTCGCAAGAAAATCTCCTCATCGTCGAAGCGTATGCTATTGACAACGATAAAGTAATGGGTATCATACAGCTCGATCTTCGGCCGCTGCTCCTCCTCAACCAGCACATCCTCCACCGCAAGCTCGTGAAGATGGAATAACGGTTGAAGAATCTCAAGATCCTCGGGCTCCGCGTCAATCCAGTAGAACCCATGCTGCGGCGGCTCTAAGGTCTGGGTGTAATCATCCACAAGTGTAAAAATGCCGTCTTGTACCAAGCGTGCCTTCATCGGCTTCACCTCTCATGTGTCCGTCGAGCGAGTACCGACAGGTCAGGTCGGAGGGAGAGCCGGCATCAGCCGCTTCGATAGCTAGAGCTTCTGCCTAGATGCCACGCAGGACGCAGTAGCCTCGTCATGTAGATGGACCGTGCATCCGAACCAACCCGACCGGGTATTCGTTCGACTATGTAGTTGTGTACGTGCTTTCGAACGACTCCTCGGGTCTGAGTCCATTGCGGATGGCGCACCCCTTTTTGTGTAGGTTTGTCGAATACTTGTCTAGTATACGCCTAGCTTTTTTAGAATACAATCCTTATGGGTAAGGAAATGAAGCCTTCTGGATACACTATGTGTCTGCTGAGGCAAATGTTCGGAGTATCTTGACGATGACGTCAATTTCGATTAAATTAAATATATCTACAACTAATTTCATATTCGGTTTCACACTCTTATCAAGAGCAGGTGGAGGGACTAGCCCGATGATACCCGGCAACCGACATAACTTTGCAGCTGTCAGCCAGATTTACAGTATAGAATGCAAAGCTTATGCACGGTGCTAAATCTTGCGGAAGCTGTACGCGTACAGCCTCTGAGAGATGAGAGAGGACGATGTTCTATACATAGGCCTTTCTCGTGTACGCGATGAAGGCCTATTTCTTATGGAGCGACCGCCTTCAAGCATACAGAGTGCCAGAAACGACGAATGAATGGTGAAGGAGTGATTTCGATGCCAATTAAAGTTCCAGACCATCTGCCGGCGAAGGAAGTATTGCTGCAAGAAAATATTTTCGTTATGGATGAAAGTGTAGCGTTCCGTCAAGACATAAGGCCGCTGCGTATCGCCATTGTCAACCTGATGCCGACGAAGGAGACGACCGAGACGCAGCTGCTCCGGCTCATCGGCAACACGCCGCTGCAGGTGGAATTCGTGCTGCTGCATCCGAAGTCGCACGTCTCCAAGAACACGTCACCGGAGCATCTGGCTCAATTCTACAAGACGTTCGACGACATTAAGCACGAGCGGATGGACGGGATGATTATTACAGGAGCCCCAGTTGAGACGCTGGACTTCGAGGAAGTGACCTACTGGGAGGAGCTCAAGGAAATTATGGAGTGGAGCAAGACGCACGTCACCTCCACCTTCCATATATGCTGGGCGGCGCAGGCCGGCTTGTACTACCACTTCGGCGTGCCGAAGTACGGTCTGAGCGAGAAGGTGTTCGGCGTATTCCCGCATACGATCAACGTGCCGAACGTCAACCTGCTGCGCGGCTTCGACGAGCAGTACTGGGCGCCGCAATCGCGGCATACCGAGGTGCGGCGTGAAGATATTGAGGCGGTGCCGGAGCTTGAGATTCTCTCCGAATCGCCAGAAGCAGGCGTATATATTGCAGCGACGAAGGACGGCAAGCACATCTTCGTGACCGGACATTCGGAGTACGATGCGTGTACGCTGAAGGGCGAATACGATCGAGACATCAGCCGTGGTCTTGAGATCGCTGTACCGAGAAATTATTACCCGAACGACGACCCGAGCAAGCCGCCGCTCAATACGTGGCGCGCTCATGCCAACCTCCTGTTCTCCAACTGGTTAAACTACTATGTCTATCAGGAAACGCCGTTCGATCTATATAAGGGGGATTATGTCATATGAGTCAGAACGACAACAATCAACGACTTCGTATTGAAAGCCGTCTTGCCCAGATCGGATCTCAGGAGGAGCCGGTAACCGGCGCCGTTAGCTTCCCGATCTACCAGTCTACGGCGTTCCGCCATCCGAAGCTTGGGCAGAGCACAGGCTTCGACTATGCCCGTACGAAGAGCCCGACGCGCAAGGTGCTCGAGGAGGCAATTGCCGAGCTCGAGTCCGGCGACGCAGGCTTCGCCTGCAGCTCGGGTATGGCTGCGCTGCAGACGATCTTCGCGCTATTCAAGCAAGGCGATCACCTGATCGTCTCGCTCGATCTGTACGGCGGGACGTACCGACTGCTGGAGAAGATTATGACGCGCTTCGGCGTCACAGCGACCTATGTCGATACGAATGACCTGGATGCACTGGAGGCAAGTGTACAGCCGGGAACGAAGGGGCTGCTCATTGAGACGCCGAGTAATCCGCTCATGATGATTACCGATCTTGCGAAGGTGTGCGACTGGGCGAAGTCGAAGGGTATCTTGTCGATCGTCGACAATACGCTGCTGACCCCGTACTTCCAGCGTCCGATCGAGCTTGGGGCAGATATTGTCATTCATAGCGCGACCAAATATTTAGGCGGACATAACGACGTGCTGGCCGGGTTGATCGTCACGAAGGGCAAGGAGCTGTCCGAGGAGATGGCGTTCCTGCATAACTCGATCGGTGCGGTGCTCGGTCCGCAGGACAGCTGGCTGCTGATGCGCGGCATGAAGACGCTGGCGCTGCGGATGGAGCGTCATCAGGAGAACGCGACGAAGATCGCGACGTTCCTCGAGTCGCATCCGGAGGTTGAAGCCGTCTATTACCCGGCGTTGCCGACACATCCGGGCCATGACATCCAATCGCGTCAATCGTCCGGCAATACAGGCATCTTCTCCTTCAAGATGAAGGATGCCCGCTACATCGAGCCGATTCTGCGTCACATTAAGCTGATCGCCTTCGCGGAGAGCCTTGGCGGCGTCGAGTCGCTGATGACGTATCCGGCCGTGCAGACGCACGCGGACATTCCGGCTGACATTCGTCAGAAGGTTGGCGTCGATGATAAGCTGCTCCGCTACTCCGTCGGTATCGAGCACGCGGATGATCTCATTGCGGATCTGTCGCATGCGATCGAGCAGGCGAAGCAGGAGCTGGAGTCAGGCATGGCGTCAGTCAACGTGTAGCAATTGTGTGTCACGACAAGCTGTAACTTGTTAAAGATTTGTTAAAGTGTTGTTAAAATATTGTTTACTTTTCACATAATTGAAGCGGTGGGGCGCAGCTGGAGGCTGTTGCCTCTTTTTTCTACAAAAATACGAACTTGTGCTGTTCACGTTTACGAACTCATGATATGATAAAAAATGTTACTGCATATGACATAATTTGGGGTGCGATATGAGGCATACATGGTTACCGGATGACTGGAAGAGTCGGCTGATGATGCTGCTTAGGCTGCCGTGCTCGGATCATTCTCTGCGATTTTTCCCCCCTGATTTTACGCTTCGCGATCCCGTTACGACAACGGTCAAGAAGTATCGGAAGAAGAACCACACCTTCTCGTTGATTCTTCTCCATTTGGAAAACTATCATCATTTATTTGCCGTATCCTCTTATACATCAACAGCCACGCTTCTGGAGCAAATACGGAAGGGTATTATACAGCTGCTGCCTGCCCATTTTCATCCATCGGATATATTGGGCGTTCAGCAGTACGGTGAAGAAGATTTCTGTATATTAATGAAGGACAAGTCCGGACTTGAGTTCGATGGGCTGCTCCGCAAGGCGAATCAGCTGAAGCGTGAGCTGGAGAGTCTGTTGTCGCAGCAAGTGCATGTAAGTCATGGTCTACCTGCCGCATTCGCGGCTGGCTGCTATGTGATCGATCAAGAGATCGAGGATACGGCTGTAGCGATCCGTACCGGCTATCATTATGCGCGGTCGATTGCGACTCGTAAGTTGCCAGCGAACTTCAGCAAGGCGCGGGAGCAGCTGCTGGACATCGTGAAGAATGAGAACATATCGGTGCTGGCACAGCCGATCATGAATTTGTCCGACGGCGAGATATTCGGCTGGGAGATTCTGACCCGCGGCCCGTCCAATACCCCATTCCATACGCCGGCGGAGCTGTTCGACCTTGCGCATCAGGCTGATCTTCTATCGCGCATGGAGTTTCTCGTGCTGAAGAAGGCATTCGGGCAAATTGCGGAGCGGGGCATCAAGGAGCAAGTATTCATCAATGTGACACCGATCTCGCTCGGCCATCCATTGTTCCTGAACCAGCTGCTGGACATTATGAAGCTGTACCCGGAGGTGTTCCCCTCCCAGATTGTCTTCGAGATTACAGAGCGGCATGCGATTCGCGACTTCGAGCATCTGGGCAAGGTGATGCGCGCGTTCCGCACGCACGGCTTCCGCTTCGCCGTCGACGACGCAGGGGCTGGCTATTCGAGTCTGCAGTCGATCTCGGAGCTTATTCCCGACATGATCAAGATTGACAAATCGGTCATCTCGAACATCGATCAGCTGTCTGTGAAGCAGTCGCTGCTCAAGTCGCTTAAGCAGTTCGCCGAGCATATTAATTGCGAGGTTATTGCCGAAGGTGTTGAGCGTAAGGAAGAAGCGAGCATGCTGTACGATATGAAGGTGAACATGGTGCAGGGCTATTACTTTGCCCGGCCGCAGCCGCTCGTGACCGACCAAGAGCGTAAGCAGCAGCTGAAGCTCGTCAAGGATATGATTACCCAGAATCATCAGGCGAACAGTGCGTAGGTTACAGCCGTTGACGTTTGTCGGCGGCTTTTTTGCCATTTCGGTGGACGATGTGCTGTAGCCGTGTGGGCGCTTTTATGATACGATGAACGGTGTAAAGGAGATGAAGTGCGATGAATGCTGTCGACCGGATATTAGAGCATGCACTGGCGGGCAACCGGATTAGTGTGGAGGATTGCGCGACCTTGTATGCATCCGACGAGATTGAGAAGATGGGACATGCTGCGAACCAGCTGATGCTAAGACATCATCCGGAGCCGATTACGACGTTCGTCATCGGGCGCAACGTGAACTATACGAATATATGTGATGTGTATTGCCGGTTCTGCGCGTTCTACCGCGCGCCGGGCTCGAAGGAAGGCTATGTGCTGCCCGATGAGACGATCTATAGCAAGATTCAGGAGACGATCGACGTCGGCGGTACCGAAATCTTAATGCAGGGCGGGACGAATCCGGACCTGCCGTTCAGCTATTACACGAACATTCTGCGTGGGATTAAGGAAAGATTCCCACACATTACAATGCATTCCTTCTCGCCTGCGGAAATTATGAAGATGAAGGAAGTATCTGAAGGATTGTCGCTCGAGGAAGTGGTGCGCGCTCTGCATGAAGCAGGTCTTGACTCGCTGCCAGGTGGCGGAGCGGAAATACTCGATGATCGGACACGAATGAAGATCAGCCGCAAGAAGGGCTCGTGGCAGGAGTGGATGGACGTCATGAAGACGGCTCATCGCATCGGCATGAACACGACAGCGACGATGGTCATCGGCTTCGGTGAGACGAACGAGGAGCGTGCGCTGCACCTGCTGCGCATTCGTGAGGCGCAGGACGCTTGTCTCGCGGCTGGCTACAAGTCCGAAGGCTTCCTCGCGTTCATCTCGTGGACGTTCCAGCCGGACAACACGAACCTGAAGGCGGAGAAGCTCGGGGCGGATGCGTACCTGAAGAACGTCGCGATCAGCCGCATTATGCTCGACAACATTAAGAACTTCCAGTCGTCGTGGGTGACGATGGGGCCTGATGTTGGCAAGCTGTCGCTGCATTATGGCTGCAACGACTTCGGCTCGACGATGATCGAGGAGAACGTCGTCTCGGCCGCGGGCACGACGCATAAGGTGAACATCGCCTCGACGCTGCAGCTGATCCGTGAAGCGGGCAAAATCCCGGCGCAGCGCAACACGCGCTACGAGATTTTGCGCGTGTTCGACGATGAGTCGAAGCAGGTGGAGAACGACTTCGTGATGCAGAATTAGCAATCAGGCAGCTATGCCGCGAGCGCGGCACCTTCGGGTGATGAAATATCGAGGAGCACTTAACCGATGAAGGCCGCGATGGGCGGCGCTTAGTCGGTTGAGTGCTCTTTGGCTTTTTGGCTATGGAGCGGAGACGTTCACTGTGTGCGGCTGGAGTGTGGAGCGCAGAGCTAAGTGCGAAGAGCGAAGCTACGAGGCAAGAGCTCAGAGCGGTGCAGCTTGCTTCATCATCCGAGCCAGCTGAACAGCTTGCCGGGCGCGCGCTCGCCTGCCGCGCGCGCGAGGGATGTGCGCTGCCAGTCGGCCAGCAGCGCATCGGCCAGCGCCTCGTCGATCGCGACCGAGGCGCTCGTTGTGTCGCCCGCCTGCGCGGCGGCGGGCGGCAGCTTCGGGCCGGGGGCGGCGTCCGCCCCGGCGACAATCACCTGCGTCCCGCGCGGCACGAGCGGGTACAGGCGGGCCATGTCCGCATTGGCGACGCGAATGCAGCCAAGCGACTTGCCTGCGCCGATGGAGCTCGCATCGGCGGTGCCGTGAACCGCGATCGCGCCGAGTCCGAGCGCGGCTTCGCCATAGACGCCCGGCGAGCGTCCCGCCGGCTGCAGCACTCGCTCTGACACGGCGTACGTGCCCGCCGGTGTCTCATGTCCGGCTGCGCCGACGCCGATCGCGAGCTGTGCGATCGCCCGACTGCCGCTGACGAGCAGCAGTCTATGCTCGTCCGTGTCGACGAGCAGCTGCATCGGCTCGTAAGGAGCCGATGCTGGCGGCGCATCGCTGTCGCCGACGTTCGGCACGAACATGTCTGCGAGGCTCCTCGCCGCTGGCCGATACACCCATCCACCCGTTCCATCGAAAAAAGCTCGGACCTGGTCCGAGCCTGTGTGCGCCTCTGAAGGCAGAAAGCTCAAGTAATTATGCGGGTAATCAGCTAGCAGCTGCTCAAGCTTGTCCGGCGCTGATCCATGCTCCTCGATATAGGCGGCGAGCGCGGTGCGCACGAGATTGGCCGACCAAGCGTTCTGCTTCTCGTACGCCTTCGGCTGAACGAACCGAATGCGAACCGCAGAATCCACGAGCGGATTATATTCAGCGATTACGAACGCCTGCTCCTTCCATTCCGGACTGACGAGCGGCACCGCCTTGAGCGGTCCCGTTGCAGCTCCGGTCGATCCGCCAGCCGCTGCGATTCCATAGACGACAATGGAGGAGCTAGGATGCGCTTCGGAGAGCTGAACCGTCTTGCGGTGCAGCAGGTCGGAGATCGTCTCCTTGGACGCATCTGCAGGCAGATGGACGAGGAACGGCGTTTCTAACACTTCATAGGTCACGGCCTTACCGACGAACCACGGCTTCAGCTCCGATACGACCTTGGGCACAATTGTCGGCATGAAGAAAACCAGCAGCAGAGCAACGTTCATGAGCAGGAGAACGATGAGCACTGCCTTCATAAACGACGGAAGGCTTCCCGAAGCTTCCTCCTTCGTAACCGACGTACCGGCTTGTGTTGCAGTGGCCAGCGCTGCGGCTTGAGCTGCACGCTCCTCAGCCTGATGCAGCCTTCGAATAGCGCTGGAAGCCTTATAGTAATAATCGGATGGGTAGACGGCCATCGCTTCCTGATAATGCTGCAGCGCCTTGAGTCGATTCCCCTTGCGCTCATAATGATTGCCTAGGTAATAATGGGCCTCTGGCGAATGCGGATCCAGGTAACGAATGACCTTGTCATGATAGAGCGGATCGTGACGGTTCACATATATATTTTTGTGCAGATGAACGAGCTGTCCCGCATGTGGGGAAGGGAAACGTCCGTTAGATGACGGCATTGATCAATCCTCCAGGCCAGGCCCAGTGAAATAATGGAGCTTCTGCTTCTTATGATACAAAATGTATCATAAAACAGTAATTATCGCAAGAAAATATATACTGTACGTATCAGTGTCATTCCATTATTGTATGAAAAAAGATGGATTACTATAACATGGCCATTCGGAATTTGTATATATGTGTGCCCAAGGCCATATACTTTATAGGAATGCAACAGGCCGACAAAGGAGGAGTGAATGGGGATGAAGCTGTTAACGGTGCTTGCATGGAACCGATCGGACGCTCAAGCAGAGCAGCTGTATCGATGGATTTCCGGCTCCGGCAATAGGCTACATAATAAAGATTTGATCCATATTACCCTCGACAGGCAGGCGCAGGCGCATGCGATTGGCATATACGGGAAGCTACCCGCCTTTCAACTGGCAACCGACGGGCCGCAGCTGTATGAGGAGCTGTCCCAGTCGCTGGCGGCATATATGATTCAAGTCGAGGAGCCTCGACTTCTGCGCAGGCTGATTCGCGATGAGTTCAAATACAGTGAAGAGATTGACATCTGTCGCATTCTCGACTATTGCAAGCAGCTGCTCGATGCGCCGTGTACGACAGAGCTGAACGAAGCAGGTCCTGAGGCTTATACGAGGCGAAGGGACAAGATTGCAGTAGAGATTGCCGAATTCCTTGAATCGCAGACAGAGCTGAATCTGGATGGATTCTTACGATTCCGGCTACATGATTACAAGCAGGAGCTACGCGATGTCGTTGAATACGCAGTCGATGAATTCGTCATGGACCGGCAGTATCAAGAGTTTATATCGCTGCTCCAATATTTCGTATACATTCAAGAGGCGAAGGTGCCTTTCGTTCATTTGATCCATAAAGGTGGAAACGATTTCCTACTGCTTGACGATCAGATGGAGCCGATCGATACGAACGATCCGGATTCGGTCGTGACGCTGGAGCTGCTTGAATCGGACATGAACTTCGAGGATATGATCGTCAGCACGCTCATTACGGTATCGCCGAAGAAGGTGTACATTCATACGCGAGAGCCGAATACGCAGGTGATCAAGACGATTACGCAAATTTTCGAAAATCGGGTGGAGCTGTGCAGCTACTGCCGTCTCTGCCAAAATCTTGACCGCTCGACGGCTGCTGAATATAATAAAGGGTAAGAAGGCAACGATCAAAGACATGGATGAAGGAAGAACCGCCCAGAGAGAGAGGCCCTCGGCTGTAAGCCTCTTCGGATTATCGACCTTGATTTACCCCTTTGTAGCCGCGGTGTGGAACGACACGAAGCTTCCCGTCCAGTAAACGCCGCCGCGTCATTCCCGTTAACGAATGCTGGAGGATCCGTAAGCGCAAGCGCGGATTGAACTAGGGTGGAACCACGAGCCAAGCGCACTCGTCCCTTTCGGGAGAGCTGCGCTTTTTTTGTGCATATACAACAGATGGAGGATGAGTGAATCATGGCAGTGAAGGTAACGTTCCCGGACGGAGCTGTGCGGGAGTATGAGCAAGGTATGACCATTGAGGCGGTTGCAGGGTCAATCAGCAGCGGCTTGAGGAAGAATGCAGTCGTCGGCAAGGTGAACGGCAAGGTCGTGGACCTGTCGACACCGCTGGGTGAGGACTGCTCCTTATCGATCGTGACGCTCGACAACGAGGAAGGGCTCGAGGTGTACCGTCACAGCACGGCGCATCTGATGGCGCAGGCGATCAAGCGTATATACGGCGATAAGGCGGTGAAGCTCGGCATCGGACCGGTCATCGAGGACGGCTTCTATTACGATATCGACCTAGAGACTTCCATTACACCCGAGGATCTGGTCAAGATTGAGAAAGAAATGGAGCGCATCGTACAGGAGAATCTCCCGATCTCCCGTCGTGTCGTGAGCCGCGAGGAGGCTCTTGCGATCTTCACCGAGCTGGAGGATCCGCTTAAGCTGGAGCTTATTCGCGATCTGCCTGAGGATTCGGTCATTACGCTGTACGATCAAGGTGAATTCTTCGACCTGTGCCGCGGACCGCACCTGCCGTCGACAGGACGCATCAAGGCGTTCAAGCTGCTCAGCGTAGCTGGCGCTTACTGGCGCGGCGACTCGAAGAACAAGATGCTGCAGCGCATCTACGGCACGGCGTTCCCGAAGAAGGCGGAGCTCGACGAGCATCTGCACCTGCTCGAGGAAGCGAAGAAGCGCGACCACCGCAAGCTCGGCAAGGAGCTGAAAGTATTCACGTTCAGCAATGAGGTGGGACAAGGTCTGCCGCTCTGGCTGCCGAACGGGGCTAAGATTCGTCGTACGATGGAGCGCTACATCGTCGATCTCGAGGAGCGTCTAGGCTACCAGCACGTATATACGCCAGTGCTTGCGAACGTGGAGCTGTACAAGATCAGCGGCCACTGGGAGCATTACAGCGAGGATATGTTCCCGAAGATGGCGCTCGATAATGAGGAGCTCGTGCTCCGTCCGATGAACTGTCCGCACCATATGATGGTGTACAAGTCGGACATGCGCAGCTACCGCGATCTGCCGGTTCGGATAGCCGAGCTCGGCACGATGCACCGCTACGAGATGTCTGGTGCACTGACGGGTCTGCATCGCGTACGCGCGATGACGCTGAATGATGCGCACATCTTCTGTCGTCCGGATCAGATCAAGGAAGAATTCGCGCGCGTTGTAAACCTGATTCGTCACGTGTACGAGGACTTCGGCATCAAGGATTACCGCTTCCGCTTGTCGTACCGCGATCCGAAGGATACGGAGAAATATTTCCAGAACGACGAGATGTGGGAAATGTCGCAGCGCATGCTGCGCGAGGTCGTCGAGGAGCTCGGCCTGCCGTACTTCGAGGCAGAGGGCGAAGCCGCGTTCTACGGTCCGAAGCTCGACGTGCAGATCAAGACGGCACTGAAGAAGGAAGAGACGCTGTCGACCGCACAGCTCGACTTCCTGCTGCCAGAGCGATTCCAGCTTGAGTACGTTGGCGCAGATGGACAGAAGCACCGTCCGGTCGTTATTCACCGCGGCATCATCTCGACGATGGAGCGCATGACCGCGTTCCTGCTTGAGAACTTCGCAGGCGCGCTGCCGACTTGGCTGAGCCCTGTACAGGCGAAGGTGCTGCCCGTATCCGGCGCGTTCGAGGAGTACGCGAAGCACGTCACGGAGAAGCTGCAGCTGGCAGGCGTTCGCGTCGAGGCGGATCTGCGTAACGAGAAGCTCGGCTACAAGATTCGTGAAGCGCAGCTGGAGAAAATTCCGTACATGCTCGTAGTCGGCGAGAATGAGCAGCAAGCTGGGGCAGCGTCGGTGCGTAAGCGCGGCGAAGGCGACCTCGGGGCGCAGAGTCTGGAGCAGGTTATCGGCATGATTGAAGAGGACATTCGCTTGAAGCGAGTGTAAATTGGGTTAAACCGTGTCAGACCGCGTCAGACCGTGGCAGACCGCGTTAAACTCGCGTTAGCGAGTCAGTTCGTGTCAGTCTGAGCAGGTCAGTGTGCTACCATCAAGCGCATGCTATGTATCGTTAGGAGCTATGCTCGCAGATCGTCTGCGGGATAGCTCTTTTTTTATTTTCAACATAGCTCCCATTCACTTGCCATTTCCAGTAATCCACCATTCGAATAATTCCTCCCCACGCTGGAGATTCTTTAATAGTAAGGGGAGGTTTAAACGAATATCATGCTAACAAAAACCGCAAGCCATGCCAGATGGATTGGCTCAATCCTATTTGTGCTGTCCGTGTTGATATGGTTTGGAGATGATCAGAAGCCACACCTCGCTTCCGGCAGTGAGCTGCCGAAGTCGTCCGCCTCATCAGCTGTTGTACATGCGAGCGGACCAGGCGGCGCTATGACGGACAGGGGCGTGACGGGCGCGACGAAGACGGAAGGCAAGTCCATCGTCACAGCCGTGACGCAGGGTAGCTCGGCGCGGCGCGGCTATAAGCTTTTTCCACATCAGAACCAAGATCTGACGAAGCTCAAGGCTGTAGAGGTAACCGCGACGGGCTACTATGCAGGTCGGGAGTCCACAGGGAAGAACCCGGGACATCCTCAGTATGGTCTGACGTATTCCGGTGTGCGCGTTATGAGAGACTTCTATGCGCTGTCCACGATCGCGGCCGATCCGCATGTATTCCCGCTTGGGACGGTACTGTATATTCCGGGCTATGGCTACGGCGTAGTGGCGGATACCGGCGGGGCGATTAAGGGCAATCGCATCGACTTGTACTTTGAGACGAAGGATCAGGTGTACACGGAATGGGGCAAAAAAACGCTTAACGTCTTCGTCGTAAAGGAAGGAGACGGTAAGCTGAACGAGACGATCTGGCGGAAGCTGAAGGAAGAGCTTCTTTTATAAATTCGGACATAAAATCAGACCTGCCTGCTCATACTATAAGGGTCGGGAGGTGAGAACAAATGGCGAAAAACAAGAACAAAAACCAAAACCAGCAAGTGAACACAGAGTTTTCTGAAGAGGTTGCTGCGATGAACAACGCGAAAAACGCGCAGAACAACCAGAACCAAAACAATCAAAACAATCAAAACAACCAAAACCAACAGTAATTGAAGTCATAAGCAGGTGAAAAAGAGCTTAGCCTCCTTGGAGAGTGCTAAGCTCTTTTGTTATAAGACAACAATGCCGCTTATGAGGCACCTTCAGGGGATGAAGTACCAATGTAGGCCCTCAATTTGGCTTCGCCAAATTCGAGGCTTGCCTTAACACTTTCCGACAATCTTGGAACCTGTTATTTCAGGTTAGAGGAGCAGGTTAAGTTGGGGTGGCAGCGGCTCTGCTCTGAACTCTTCGTTCGAACGGGTACCAGATGACATGGAACAAGGCGTGTATGGTGATCGCTGTGAGGAGCCCGAATTTCAGTAGGCCGTATCCGCAAAATAAGGTTACCCACAGATTCCCGAGTACAGAGGTAGCGATAAGAAGCGGTGATGCTGTAGCTCCTGTCTCCACATTCCCTGGAATATGGGCAAGGCCAAACAAAACGCCCGTAATGAACAGACCGAACCAGAACGCTGTAGTTATAGAATCGGTGACGAAGCTGAGTGCCCACATGGTCAGACTTAGGAAGCCCCATCGGAAAATAATCTCCTCAGTCATCCCACCCGAGGCTACTCTTGTCCACAAGCCCATCTGTAGCCGCTGGCTCTCGGAGATGCGGACGGTAGCCGGATCGAGACGCTTCCGCACATAGCCGTAATACACGGCAACCCACACGAGCCCGCACGGGAGTCCCGCAGCAATACCTATTCCTAGCTGCAGGTATAATTGCTCAGGAAGCCAATGGCCATTGCTAAGCGCAAGCAGGAATTCATCCATAAGACCCACCTTCGGGGTGAAATATGCGCCGCTGGCTGCACTAGCGCTGGTAATCAACAACGTTTGAACAAACGTAATCGTCAAAAGTGTCGTTCTTGAGAGTGAGTTGCTCGCATCAGAGTTCATGACGTTCGTCGTATGAACGCTCATCAGCCATATGCCAGGTAAGCAGAGCACGGTCAGTATCAGCCATAGATTGAAGTTAAACATATTCGCCTCCGATCAGGTGTGGATTGCATATCGATCTGCTCAAATTATATCCTGTAAATTCCAATAATACCATATAAGATAGATTCGAGCTGTATCAACGATTTGAAAATGGTACAAATAGCTCCAAGTGCCCAAGGATCGCAGCTTTCTTCACATCAAGCCGTTCACACACAATTTATTGTTTTCAAAGCGCCTGTTTTCGTGTACAATAGATGTATTGTTACAATTGCTAACACAACAGGACAGGTGATATTTCATGATAAATGCCCTCTTGGCAAGGAGCTCGGTGACGATGAATCAACGCAAAGCGGCTGATGTGTATCCATTCTTGGAAGCCTTCATTACTCACAAAGAGGCTCAAATTACAGAAATTGAGCAGGTTGTGCAGCGCTACGAGAAAAAACGGGCTCTAGAAGAAAGAAGCTACCAGTCGATGTCAGCTTTCAGACGGATGTTTGCTGGAAGAAAGCCGGACCACCATCTGGCGGTTGAGTACATTCACTATGTGAAGAAGCCGATGGAGCAAATTCGTCAGCTGCGTCTTGAAATTGAGCAGGCTCGCACCATTATGAACGACAGCAAGCCGAGCGATCTTGTCGTCGTGAGTGATGAGCTGGAGAAGCAGATGAACTAAATTAATATGCATGGCTTATCGAATTGGAGGCCGTGCTTCACGAACTTTCGCCAGCTGGCGGAAGTTTTTTTGTTTGACTATTTGTAGAAAAAAACTGGCGGCCAGTATGAGAGTTCATTCCCTCACACTAGCCGCCAGCCTATTCGTGTTTACTCGATTACTTCTCCCTCGTCAGCTGCCCGAGCTCGATGAAATCGTGCTCCTGGCTGTACGCCGGAACGCCGTGGATGCCGACGTCGAGACCGACGAGCTCCTCGTCGCGGCTGACGCGTGTCGGGATGAAGCGCCCGATCAGCTTGAACGCGAGCCATGTCGTGCCGAAGCCCCAGACGATAATGACAGCAAGTCCGAGCGCCTGCACGCCGAGCAGCTGGAAGCCGCCGCCGTAGAATAGTCCGGTGTAGCCTTGTCCGAGCTCGCCGATCAGCTCCGGCTGGGCGAACAGGCCGACAGCGAGTGTGCCGATGCTGCCGCTGACGCCGTGTACGGCGAATGCGCCGACCGGATCGTCGATGCGGCGGGATTCGAGGTATTCGGTCGCGAATACCATCGCGATGCCGCAGACGGCGCCGATCAAGATCGCGGCAGCGCTGCTGACGAACGCGCAGCCTGCGGTGATGCCGACGAGGCCGGCAAGAGAACCGTTGATGACCATCGGCGGGTCGGATTTGCGGTAGCGGAACATGGTGAACAAGATACAAGTCGCACAGCCCGACGCTGCGGCGAGCATCGTCGTCACGGCGATATGGCCGATGGCGCCGTTCGTCGCGCTGAGCGTACTGCCCGAGTTGAAGCCGAACCAGCCGAACCATAGGATGAATGCGCCAACAGAGGCGAGTGGCAGATTGGACGGCGGCACGATGTTCGCGACGCCCTTGTCCGTGAACTTGCCGATCCGCGGTCCGATGATCATCGCAGCTGCCAGCGCAGCGAAGCCGCCAAGCGCGTGGATCGTAGCGGAGCCTGCGAAGTCGATCATGCCGAGGCCGCCGAGCCAGCCGCCTACGCTCCATACCCAGTGTCCAGCGATCGGATAGATGAAGCCGGTCATTGCGACGGTGAACAATATGTAGGCGTGGAAGTTAATGCGCTCGGCCACCGCACCCGATACGATCGAGATGACGGCGATGACGAAGGCGCATTGGAACAGCCAGTACGTGTCGTGACTGATCGTTAAGTCGATGTGTGACAGATCCCCTTGCATGAAGAAGCCGGATGTGCCGATCATTCCTGCGAAGTCTTTCCCGTACATGAGTCCGAAGCCGAAGAAGAAGAAGATTAGGGCTCCGAAGGCGATGTCCACGAATACCTTCATAATGATGCTGACAGCGTTCTTCTGTCTGACGAACCCGGCCTCCAGCAAGGCGAAGCCGCCCTCCATCAGCAAAATCATGGCTGCCGTCAGCACGACCCAGATCGTATCCAAACCGCTCTGCAGCGCGGTCAAATCCATACATGTCACTCCTCGTTTTGATTAGGATTAAGCGTTTTCGCTTTCCAATTATAGATGGCGCCTGACAAGTATGTCAACGACAAACGTAAGAATAATTAACACCAGTTTAATAGCTGAGAACTATTAATTAACTTAACATGCATTGTCAGGTGCAAATGGTGTGCTCACTTGTATAACTCTCACTAATATTCTGCGCATTCGGTGTATTTAGACGCTCTGCGTCGTATTCCAGCATAATTTTACCTAAACATGTCCATCCTATTACTGCATCATACAAAACCAATAAACTCAATACATCGACGGTCTTGCGCATAAGCCTAGCCGATCGTAGGAGGAGAGATCCGCGATGATACCGCTGCAATCTACAATTACAGGCCGCGAGGAGGCCTTTGACGCTGTACGAGAATATTTGCATGGGATGGAGTTCGCGCTCGGAGGGAACTGGGATTACGAGCATGGCAGCTTCGATCGGTACCTCGATGAGGCGCATAAGGTGTGGCTGAGGCTGCCGTTCGAGGTGACACACGGGGTGCTCGACGGTGATACACCGGAGACAGGGGCGATCGTGCAATTCGGCTCTCCGTTCGTGCTGAAGCATATATATAATGAAGGCTTGGACAGCGAGGCGCAGATTCGAACGTATGGAGCGCTCCTCGACCAATTCTCATCACCTCTCGATAGTGATGCTCCGGTTGAAGACAAGTGGGTGAAGGAAGCGAAGGAGCTGCTGCACAGGGTGGAGAGCACCTGGCTTCAGTAGAGATACTGGAGTGTGCATTCACGTACGACTACTTATTAATATGTAATGAAGGGAAGCCAGTGGAGTCGACATGTATCCGCTGGCTTTTGTCGCCTATGCACGAAAAAATATACTTTTAGCTTCGCTTTACCTTCTTTTAATGTTCAGTTAAGGTTCATCCTTCAATATAAGTAGCATAGCAGCAAACGAAAACGAAACTTGATCGAAGTGGAGGGAATGTAGATGGACTTCAACAACAATAACAATAACCATAGCAATGGCGGCTCTAACGATAATAAGAACGGTGCGTACAATCCGTTCGACGATTTCTTCCGCAGCTCAAGCGCGCGCGATGGGGATGCACGACAGTCGGATGATTCGGCCGCGCAGCAGCCGGCGTCCAGCTCGAGCGAGCGCGACGGTCAGCCTGCCGGCCGATCCTCGCACTACTTCGGCTACGGTCCATATACGCCGAGCGCAGGGGATACGACGGTGACGGGTGCTAGTGGCACGTCCTCGGTCGAAGTGACGCCGCCGAAGCCGGTGCGACCGCTGCAGACGAATTCAGCCGAGCCGTCGGCTCAAGCCGGTCAATGGCAGTTCAATCCGGCACCGAAGCGCGGCAGCAGCTTCCGCTCGATTTTCGCCTCGTTCATGGCGGGTGTAATCGTGGTCGGATCGCTCATGTTCGCCTCGGATAAGATGAACCTGTTCACCGGCGCGGAAGGCGTCATGAACGGCTCCAGCCCAGCAAGTGCGACCGCTCAGTCGGCTCTCGGAGGCTCGGGCAATGCGGGAGTTCGTCAGACTGCGTTCGACATGGAGCGTCCGAACAACATCTCCGGCATCGTCGAGCAGTCAAGTCCTGCTGTCGTGAAGATCGAGACGAAGGTGAAGGCGAAGAGTACGAGCCGCAGCGGCAGCTCGCTGTTCAACGACCCGTTCTTCCGACAGTTCTTCGGCGATGACTTCGGCATGACGCCGCCGAGCAACAATGACTCTGGACAGCTGCAGCCGGGCGGGATGGGAACGGGCTTCATCTTCGAGAAGTCCGGCTACATTCTGACGAATGAGCACGTGATCGAGGGTGCGGATGAGATCTGGGTGTACGTACAGGGCTTCGAGAAGCCGTTCAAGGCTGAGTTGCTCGGCAACAGCTACGACCTCGACCTCGCGGCGCTGAAGATCACACCAGAGAATGGCAAAGACTTCCCGATGCTGCCGCTCGGCAATGCGGATGATCTGAATGTTGGGGACTGGGTCGTCGCGATCGGCAACCCGTACGGCTTCGACCATACGGTAACCGTCGGCGTGCTCAGTGCGAAGGAGCGTCCGATCAGCATTCCGGATGCGAACGGCACACGTAACTACAAGCATCTGCTGCAGACGGATGCTTCGATTAACCCAGGTAACTCGGGCGGACCGCTCTTGAACTTGAACGGCGAGGTTATCGGCATCAATACGGCGGTCAGCGCGACAGCACAGGGCATCGGCTTCGCCATTCCGACGAGCACGATCTCGGCGGTGCTGGATAATCTGAAGAACAACATCAAGATTCCGAAGGAGCCACTGCCGTACATCGGCATCTCCATGCAGAATATCGATAAGGAATGGCTGAGTGAGCTGAAGCTGGACAGCACCGACGGTGCAATCGTCGCTCAGGTCGAGCGTAAGAGCCCGGCGTTCAGCGCAGGTATTCGTCCTTATGACGTCATCGTCGAGGTGAACGGCACGAAGGTGAAGACGTCGACGGAGATCAGCGAAGCGATCAAGAAGCTGAAGGTCGGTGATAAGGTGACGGTCGGCATTATGCGCGACGGTCAGAAGCAGTCGATTGAAGTCACGATTGGCAATCGCAACGCGGAGTAGCAACTTCGAGTCATGAAGCGGGGCAGCAGAGCGCCCTGCTTCTTTTTTTCACCCGACATGTTCGGTACAATAGAGGAAGAGATGGCTGGAGAGGGAAGGTGACTTGCGATGCGCGAGAAGATCGTGGTGATCGATGATGATGAGAAAATTACGTCCATGCTGCGGCGCAGCCTGGCGTTCGAGGGATATACGGTGTTCACGGCGAATCACGGCGTCGAAGGACTGAAGTCGATTACGGAGAATGAGCCGCATGCGGTCATTCTCGATGTGATGATGCCGCAGCTGGACGGCTGGGAGGTCGTGCGCCGCATCCGCGAGGCGGGTCTTGAGGTGCCGGTGCTCATGCTAACGGCGAAGGATGAGGTGAGCGACCGGGTGAAGGGGCTCGATCTCGGTGCCGACGACTACCTCGTCAAGCCGTTCGCGCTGGAGGAGCTGCTCGCTCGGGTGCGCGTGCTGCTGCGGCGCAAGTCGCCGGACAAGCCGGAGGTGCAGACGAACAAGCTGACGTATCTGGACCTGTCGCTCGATCTCGATACGCGGGAGGTGTTCCGCGGCGGTCGTCTGGTGGAGCTGACGACGAAGGAGTTCGACCTCTTGCATCTGTTCATGCAGAATCCGCGGCGCGTGCTGTCGAGAGACATTATTATGGAAAAAGTATGGGGCTACGACTATAGCGGCGAATCGAACGTGCTCGAGGTGTACGTGGCGCTGCTCCGGCAGAAGACCGAGGAGCACGGTCACAAGCGTATCATTCAGACCGTCCGCGGCGCGGGCTACGTGCTGAGAGGAGAAGGGTGACATGTCGATCCGCATGCGCCTGACGCTGTGGTACACAGGGATATTGACCGCTACCCTGCTTGTGCTGGCGATCGGCTTCTATTTCTTCATGAACTACATCATGTACAGCAGTCTGAAGTCAGAGCTGAAGAGCGAGGCGGAGTACGTGCTCCCCCGCATTCGCGCGTTGCCGACCGTATCGTCGCAGGGCTTCAGCTTCAACTTCGAGCTGGAGGGGCGCAATTCGATTCGCAGCGGCAAGCTGCAGCTTCAGGTCGTTAACCTGCAGGATGGGCGCAAATTCCGCTCGAATGATCTCATTGAAGCGGATTTGGAGCTTCCGGGTGTGTCACCGGCCAAGGTTGCGTGCGTGCTGAGGGGGTCTTGTGCGTTTCAGAAGGTCAAGGTAGATGGCAATGATTTCCTTATTCATTATACACCGCTGTTCGCCTCGTCGCTGTTCGGCTCGTCCGATGAGCCGATCGGCATGCTGCAGGCGGCGTATTTCGTCGGCAATTACGAGCGTGTATTCGTCATTCTCCGGCTCGTACTGACGATTACGATGCTGCTGATCATCGTGCTGGCGGCATCGGTCGGTTGGTTCTTAGCGCGCAAGGCGCTTCGTCCGATCGAGCGGCTGGTGGAGGCGACGAATCGGATTGAGAAAGGAACCGACCTGCAGCGCCGCATCGAATATGACGGTCCGCCCGACGAGATCGGCGTGCTGACCGATACGATCAACGGTATGTTAAGCCGGCTGCAGCACACCTACACCGAGCTGGAGGAGGCGTACAGCGCCCAGCGTCGGTTCGTATCCGACGCCTCGCATGAGCTGCGGACGCCGCTGACGACGATTCGCGGCAATGTGGAGCTGCTGGAGAAGGTGTGGAACCAGACGCTGCAGCGTTCATCGGCGCCAGATTCGGGTATGTCCTCGGTCGAGCTCAGTCTGGAGGCGATGCGGGACATTTCCGGTGAGGCGGAGCGGATGTCGCGTCTTGTGAACGATCTGCTCGCGCTGGCTCGCGCCGATGCCGGGTTCCAGATGGCGAAGGCGGAGCTCGAGCTGAGGCCGCTCTTGGAGGACGCCGCGCGCAAGGCGCACATGCTGCCGCGTACGGTGGAATGGATCGTTGGTGATCTGTCCGCCGCTGCAGGTGTGCGGATCATCGGCAATCGGGACTATATGCAGCAGCTTCTGTTTATTTTCATCGAGAATGCGTTCAAGTACACGGAGCACGGCTACGTGAAGCTCGATGCGCTGCGCCATGGCGGTCAGATTGGTATCCGTATCGAGGATAGTGGCATCGGGATGGATGAGCAGGAGGTGCCGCACATCTTCGACCGCTTCTATCGGGCGGATGTGTCGAGGGGGATGAAGTCTGGTACCGGACTCGGTTTGTCGATCGCGAGGTGGATTATCGATGAGCATGGGGGCTCGATTGAGGTGAATACGGCTAAGGACGAGGGCTCGACCTTCACGCTGTGGTTCCCGATTGTCGAGTCGAGGGTGCTAGAGGCGGACGCAGAGCATGCGAGCCATTCCCTCACAGAAGGAGATCGGGTATAATGAGGGAATGAACTTTGCCGGGAAGGACGGTGTACCTATGGACGTGATCAAAATATCGCCGAGAGGCTACTGCTACGGCGTCGTCGATGCGATGGCGCTGGCGATGCAAACTGCGAAAAATTTCAACCTGCCAAGGCCGATCTACATTCTCGGTATGATTGTGCACAACGCGCACGTGACCGAGTTCTTCGAGAAGGAGGGCGTCATTACGCTGGATGGCCCGAACCGACTCGAGATTCTGGAGAAGATCGATAAGGGGACGGTCATCTTCACCGCGCATGGCGTATCGCCCGAGGTGCGTAAGCGTGCCCGCGAGCGCGGACTGTCGATCGTCGACGCAACGTGCCCGGATGTGACGAAGACGCATGACCTCATTCGTGAGAAGACGAGTGAAGGCTACCATATTATCTATATTGGCAAAAAAGGCCACCCCGAGCCCGAAGGCGCTGTCGGCGTCGCGCCGGACCATGTCCATCTGATCGAGAAGCTGGAGGAGATCGACGGACTGACGCTCACGAGCGAGCGCATCGTCATCACGAACCAGACGACGATGTCCCAGTGGGACATCAAGCACATCATGAACCGTCTGCTCGAGAAGTTCCCGCAGGCGGAGATCCACAACGAGATCTGCCTTGCGACACAGGTGCGCCAGGAGGCGGTGGCCGAGCAGGCGAAGGGAGCCGATCTTGTCATCGTCGTCGGCGATCCGCGCAGCAACAACTCGAACCGGCTGGCGCAGGTGTCGGAGGAGATCGCGGGCGTGAAGGCGCATCGGATCTCGGACTTGTCCGAGCTGAAGCGGGAGTGGCTTGAGTCAGTGCGGCGCGTGGCCGTTACGAGCGGCGCCTCGACGCCGACGCCGATCACGAAGGAAGTGATCTCGTATCTTGAGCAATACGACGAGAACGATCCGTCGACGTGGGAGATTCGCCGAACGGTGAACATGGACCGTCTCATTCCGACCGTGAGGACGAAGGCGGGCGCGGAGCAGGGGTAGCGTGAGTCTGGTGCGGGCCGGCGGCCGCGGAGCAGGGGTAATGTGCGCTAAGTGAGACCGTTTTCATCAGAATCCGAACGTTCGGTGTATCGCTCATTTTCGTGTAAAGCTTGGTTTTGTGGAAAATATAGGAATGTTGGAGCTAGAGCTTGGCGCTTTTGCACGAATTGCAGAGCGTCAAGCTCGTTTTATGTCGAAAATGTGAACTTAACCCAAAAAGGTGTGAGCATACCTTACACATGCATAAAAAATACCTTACATAAGTATTGACGATTAATGCCGAATAGTTTTATAATAACCACATATTCAAGGGAAAACTTGAACAATCTTCGTTTAAACAGCCGATAATGTTCGGAATTTAGGAGGTAACCGAGTCCATGTCAGTTCAAAATGTATTGAACCTTATTCAAGAAAAAGGTATCGAGTGGGTAGATTTCCGTTTTGTTGATCTGAACGGCCGTGCACACCATATTTCTTTGCCAGCAGTAGAAGTAGAAGAAGCAACGTTCGAGAACGGCGTAGCATTCGACGGCTCTTCCATCGTAGGCTTCCGCGGAATCGAAGAGTCCGATATGGTTATGCTTCCAGATACAGAGTCCGTATACGTGGACCCTTTCACAGCGCATCCGACGCTGATCGTAATGTGTTCCATCCACACGCCGGACGGCGCTCGTTATGAGCGTGACCCGCGCGGTATTGCTCAGAAGGCTGAAGAGTACTTGCAGAAGGCAGGCGTTGGTACGGCAGCATTCTTCGCGCCTGAGTCCGAGTTTTTCATCTTCGACGAAGTTCGCTTCGAGAGCAAGCAAAACAGCTCCACTTACTTCGTAGATTCCGAAGAAGCTCACTGGAACTCGAACCGTAAGGAAGAGGGCGGCAACCTGGGCTTCAAGGTCGGCCACAAGGGCGGCTATGTGCCAGTAGCTCCAACGGATACACAGCAGGACATCCGTTCGGAAATGTGCCGTCTGCTGATGGAAGCTGGTCTTCGCATCGAGCGCCATCACCACGAAGTAGCGACTGCAGGTCAAGGCGAGATCAACTTCCGCTTCGACACGCTGACGAAGACAGCCGACAACCTGATGAAATACAAGTACATCGTTCAGAACACAGCTCGCCAGTACGGCAAGGTGGCTACATTCATGCCGAAGCCGCTGTTTGGTGACAACGGTAGCGGTATGCACGTTCACCAGTCCATCTTCAACGGCGACGAGCCTTTGTTCTATGACAAAAACGGCTACGCAAACCTGAGCGAAATGGCGATCCACTACATCGGTGGTATCCTGTACCATGCTCCAGCTCTGATCGCGTTGACGAACCCGAGCACGAACTCCTTCAAGCGTCTGGTTCCTGGCTACGAAGCACCAGTTAACCTGGTATTCTCCAAGGGTAACCGTTCCGCAGCAGTTCGTATTCCAGTTGCTGCTGTTACGCCGAAGGGCTGCCGTATCGAGTTCCGTACACCGGACAGCACAGCTAACCCTTACCTTGCATTCGCAGCGATGCTGCTTGCAGGTCTTGACGGTATCAAGAAGAAGATCGATCCTCGTGAGCTTGGCTACGGACCTTTCGACAAGAACATCTACGAGCTGTCCGATGCTGAGAAGAAGGAAATCCGCAGCGTACCTGGCACACTCGACGAAGCTCTCAACGCGCTTGAGGCTGACTATGAGTTCCTGACAGAGGGCGGCGTATTCACGAAGGACTTCATCGACAACTACGTTGCACTGAAGCGTGACGAGGCGAAAGCTGTATCGATCCGCATTCATCCGCACGAGTTCTCCCTGTACTTCGATCTGTAAGACTCAGCACTTATATGATAAATACAGAGCGTACACTTTGAGCATTCAAGGTGTACGCTCTTTTTTGTGCGTGCGGAGAAGGAGGTGGGGGGCGTACGCTAATGCACGGGGCATGGGCAGGCGCGGCTATGGCGCTCGCGGATAGCGCCCGAAGCGTACGCTAAAGGGCGGCGCCTGCGCTCGGCGCGGTCATGGCGCGCGCGGATAGCGCCCGAAGCGTGCGCTAAAGCGCGGCGCCTGCGCTCGGCGCGGTTATGGCGCGCGCGGATAGCGCCCGAAGCGTACGCTAAAGGGCGGCGCCTGCGCTCGGCGCGGTCATGGCGCGCGCGGATAGCGCCCGAAGCGTGCGCTAAAGCGCGGCGCCTGCGCTCGGCGCGGTTATGGCGCGCGCGGATAGCGCCTGAAGCGTACGCTAAAACGCAGCGCCTGCGCCAGGCACGGTCATGGCGCGCGCGGATAGCGCACGAAGCGTGCGCTAAAGCGCGGCGCCTGCGCTCGGCGCGGTCATGGCGCGTGCGGATAGCGCCCGAAGCGTACGCTAAAACGCAGCGCCTGCGCCAGGCACGGTCATGGCGCGCGCGGATAGCGCACGAAGCGTGCGCTAAAGGGCGGCGCCAGCGCTCGGCGCGGTCATGGCGCGCGCGGATCGCGCACGAAGCGTGCGCTAAAGGGCGGCGCCAGCGCCGGGCGCGGTTATGGCGCTCGCGGATAGCGTACGAAGCGTACGCTAAAACGCGGCGCCAGCGCCGGGCGCGGTCATGGCGCGCGGATAGCGCCCGAAGCGTACGCTAAAGCGCGGCGCCTGCGCTCGGCGCGGTCATGGCGCGCGGATAGCGCCCGAAGCGTACGCTAAAGCGCGGCGCCTGCTCCCCACGCCTGTACGCTCCAGCCTCTGACGGCTCACCGCGCCCCGCTGCTTCCCACAACGTGCCCAACGCGTGGGCTAACTCTCCGCCGCCAGCCCCTCCGCACGCCATAGCGCATAGAAGTACAGACTTGCCTCCGGCAGACCATGTACGCGAATGTACGTGGCTCCAGCCGGCAGTATGTCAACGGCATGCTGCAGCCCCTCGAGACTCGTAATCGCGGCATCAGCAGCATGAAGCTCAGTCAACCGGCTCATGTCGGCAGCTGTAACCGAGTTAGCTTCCCCTAGCTGAAGCTGTGCCTTGACCGCCTTTTCCAAATGTATATCGGTAAATGCAACACGCCAAGACGCAGCCATCGCCGAGGGGGTACCGGAGCCTAAGGACATGCTGCAGACGATTAGTAAGACAGATACGGTGACTATAACCATTCCAATGCTACGTGATCCTCTCTATATTTTAGAGGATTGGCGTGAACAGTCAACAGAAAATGATACTCAGTGTATCAATCTATGGAGACATAGCCACCTCGTCCTGAGGCTGCACAAATATAGCCTCACAACAGCATATAATCAATCAATCCGCGTTAAATTTTTTTTGATTAAACGAACATTTTCTTCTGTCTGTATTGACAAAAGTGACATAAAATGAGATACATATTGTATCGGACGAAATAAATAGGCAGCGATGATTCTTACTCTATATGTGGGCACTTGGGGTAAGGGGAGCTAGTAGTGCAACCGGCCATCAAGCAGCATACGATGGCTATTTTTTATGCCTAAGCAGATGAAGGACATGAATCAGTGATTATGCGAGGGGGTGCGTCGGATGGGGCAGAAGCTGACCGTCATGCTGTCTACAGAAGGGACTTACCCGTTCTATCAAGGCGGCGTCAGTACCTGGTGCGACATACTTGTGAGGAAGCTCTCGAACATTGATTATGTGCTGTACAGTGTCATTACTGATCCTTACGTGTTGCCCAAGTTCAAGATTCCTAAGCATGCGCTGCTGAAGTCGATGCCGCTATGGGGAACTGAGGAGCCGTGCGAGCACCTGGACATTCCGTTCTCCCAAGTATACCTCGCCAAGAAACGAACAACGCCCAAGGTCATTCAAGAACAGTTCATTCCACTATTTACGACTCTCGTGGAGGAACTGATTGGACTCGACCGCAACCCCCAAGAGCTTGCTCAGGTGATGCATGCACTGTACCGTTACTTCCAGGAGTATGAGTACAAGGAGTCGTTCAAGTCTGAGTTGACCTGGGATGTATACAAGCGGATCGTGATGTCCGCCCCATCGCTTCCTGCACCAGACCTGTACGGCATGATCCAGAGCCTCGGGTGGATCTTCCGCTTTTTCAACCTATTGAACAATCCTGTTCCGAAGGCTCATGTCTCGCATTCCTCGGCTGCTGCGTTCTGCGGCATTCCATGCGTGCTTGCGAAGCTGGAGCACGGGACGCCGATATTGTTAACCGAGCACGGCGTCTATTTACGTGAGCAGTACTTGTCACTTGCGAAGCGGGGACTGTCCTCGTTCCTGAACACGTTCCTCGTTCGACTCATCTCGTCTATCGTCACCTTGAATTACGCCTATGCGGACCAAGTATCACCCGTTTGTCAGTACAACACACGTTGGGAGACTCGACTTGGGGTAGAAGCGGACAAGATCAAGGTCATCTACAATGGGGTGGATGATAAAATTTTCCTGCCTTCGCCAAGTCCCGGCAACGCTCATCCGACTGTTGTGACTGTTGCGCGGATCGATCCGAATAAGGACATTCTCACGCTGATCCGATCTGCCATGCTGGTGAAGCAGCGTATTCCGAATGTGAAATATGTCATCCACGGCAGCGTCGCAGTACCTGATTATTACGAGGAATGCGTGAAGCTCAGAGATCAGCTTGGTCTGGAGGCTACGGTGATCTTCGCAGGTCATACTCAAGATATGGCGGGCGCTTACCGGAGCGGGGACGTCGTCGTGCTGTCGAGTATTTCGGAGGCGTTCCCTTACGCCGTAGTTGAGGCAATGATGACGGCAAGACCTGTCGTCGCGACGAATGTCGGAGGGATCAGCGAGGCGCTCGGAGATACGGGCTACATCGTGACGCCTCGAGATGCGGAGGCGCTGGCTGAGCAGACAGCTCTCTTGCTGCAGGACGCGGAGCTGCGGCGTACGCTCGGCAAGGCGGCGAGAGCTCGGGCGATGAGCTTCCTGACCTTGGATAAAGTGCTGGAGCAGCATATGAAGAGCTACATCCAGCTATCGGTTCAATCGGACATGGCGATGCGCGAGAGCGCGGCTTCGGTGCATGTGGTGGACCGACAGCGAATCTATGTTCAGCAGGGCTACACGTTGAAAAGCCAAGGCTATTATCCCGAGGCCGTCACGCAGTTCCGGGCTGCGGTACAAATGCTGCCGGGAGCGGCATCAACACCTGCACTGCTAGCCGAAATTTCCGAGTGCTTGTCCCATATGGGACGGCCGGACGCAGCACGTATGGAGCTTGAGCGTATGCGAATGCTTGCTGAGCTGTATGGGTTCAAGATTGTATCGTAGGGAGGAAGATGTACTTGGATATGCTGTACCGCAAGCTGATCGATGAAGCCGAGACAGAGCTGTCCACACTGCTTCATGACAATGAACAACTCAAGCGCAGGCTGCAGGAGATGAATCAGCAAGGAACGGATCTGTCATTGGTAGAGAAGGAAATATCGTCCATCATTCTAATGTCTCATATGGACAATACGAAGAAGCTGTTCGAGCTGATCGAGAGCCTTAAGAAGAAGGAACAGGAGATGGAGCTACAGCTGGAACGGAAGAGGGAACAGCTGCACAAGCTAAAGAGAAGCTTGTCGCAGACGATTCGCACAATGAAGGCGCAGGTCGCGAATGTGGAACAGGGGGGAATCGGATGATGGAGATACAGATCAATGATTCTCTTGTTGAGACTGTGCAGCTGGATGATGCAAGACGTCTGTGGGAGGCGTACTTTGCTATTAAGCAGAGGATCGAAGTGTTGAGGCTTGAGAATGAGTCCCTGCAGCAGGCGCTTATGGAAGCGGAGGTGCGCAGCAGCCAGCTGGTGACGGACGAAGCGTATAAGCAGCTGGTGCTGCGCAAGACGAAGGATGCGCTGCTGCTGTTGAATAATGAGCGCGAGGAAGAGGCCAATCGGCTGAAGACGGAGGCGGCAAGGCGCAGAACGGAGCAGCTTGCTGCTGCGGCGGAGCTTGATATAGAGATTGATACGTTTCGTATCACGATCGAGGTATTGTTGGATCAACTGGACGAGGCTATTGGCGACGTCGAGCAGGATGCGTCGGCGTCGGAGCTGGGAGCCGAGACGGAGCCTGCGGCAGTAGAGGCGGAGTCTGGTGAAGACGAGACGGAGCCAGCGGTAGTGGAGGCGGAGTCTGGTGAAGACGAGACGGAGCCAGCGGCCGTAGTGGAGGCGGAGTCTGGTGAAGACGAGGCGGAGCCCGCAGCAGTAGTAGAGGCGGAGTCTGGTGAAGACGAGACGGAGCCTGTGGCCGTAGTGGAGGCGGAGTCGTCCGAAGACGAGACGGAGCCTGCGGTAGTGGAGGCGGAGTCTGGTGTAGCCGAGACGGAGCCTGCGGCAGTAGAGGCGGAGTTCGGAGAAGACGAGACGGAGCCCGAGGTGTCCGCGACTGAAGAGGCGCACTCCGCAGACACGATGGAGACTGAGGCTGAGGCTGAGGTGCGGATTGCGGCAACAGCGGTGGAGACAGCTCATGATCCGCGGGCGGATTTTTGGGATAACCTTGACAAATATTTGTACGGAGGCGATTCGGAGGCGAAGAAGGAGACGGCAGCAGTAGCAGAGGAGACGGCAGCACCAGACCCTGCGCATAGCTCGGCTGTAGATGCGGGCATCAGTAAGTCAGCGCAGGGAGCTTCGGCCGCTTATGGAACGGCTGATGCAGGTCCAGCAGCTCAAGACCCAGCTTCGTCGAGCGCTCAGCTGACGCAGGAGGCGAGCTTCATTAAGAAGCAATATATCGTCGGCAACCGGGCGGGCCAAGATCTTCTCGATAGCCGGGGGAAGCTGATCATTCGGAAGTACGAGGTCATCACCGAGCCGATTCTGGCTATAGCTGAGGCCGATGGTAAGCTTGCCGACTTGATCGTGCATATGATACTGCCCGGATTCGAGGACGATGAGACATGAGCAACGTTGTACCGATTAACGCCAGCGCTTCTCTGTATGAGAACGGGGCGTTCCGCGGGTTGGTCCAGGAGGTGCTGGAGCGGCACCTCCAGCCCCAGGACCGCTACGAGGTAGCAGCCATTCTCGAATCGATTGGCTGGAGTGACCGCAGAGCGGCTGACACCTTCGGCGTACAGGACGTATTCGGGCTCGCGGACGCCATCTGGGATTCGATCCGGGACAACATCCAGTACAGCTCATTCTCCAAGGCGGAGGAGCTGTCGTGGCGGCAGAAGCTGTATGAGCTGTTGCGTGCTTTTCTACGCGGAACGATATTCGCACTGCCGATGGCGATCTCCGTCATCTCCATGCTAACGCTGAAGTTCTCCCTCTGGTCGTTCGAGAACTTGTCTGTCGAGCTTGCGACGAGTATAGCGATCGGCACCATTCTAAGCTTCATGACGGTGGGCGGCTTCACCCAGGCGATTGCACGTCGCGGCTTCTTCTACATCCTGCAGGGTCATTACATGCTAGCCAGCCGAACGACGTTCTTCTTCATTAAAGTCGGCTTCGTTCTATGTTTAGTGATGGCTGTTCTGATTTTGGCAGTCGATATGCTCTTTACGTTGTTTCCTTACCGCATGCTCTTTCACATACTCGCCTATTTTATACTGCTCACGGGCATCTGGATTACGGTAACGGTTATGTACATTCTCAAGAAGGAATTGTACTTCACAGGCATTATCGTGCTCGGCATATTTCTTGTCTATGTTCTCTATAAAATACTCGGCATCGACATCATCTTCTCGCAG
Source organism: Paenibacillus sp. YYML68 (assembly GCF_027923405.1). Classification (NCBI taxonomy): domain Bacteria; kingdom Bacillati; phylum Bacillota; class Bacilli; order Caryophanales; family Paenibacillaceae; genus Paenibacillus; species Paenibacillus sp. YYML68. Next base: position 1,531,848 of record NZ_BQYI01000001.1, read on the forward strand.
CTGGTCGCACTGACGATCGTATCGCTGCTCTGCATGCTGCTCATTATGAGACTGTTCCGACAAGCGGAGAAGAAGGCGGGACCGACGACAGTCTCGGTAATGCCTCGAGTGTCGATTACGATTTACTCGGCGATGCACTATTTCTTCTACGGCTTCTTATACTTCACCTTCATCTATATCGATCGGATCGTCGCATGGTCCACGAACAATACCTATATGCCGTACGTCATCTGGTTTCGCGGCGAATACGAGGTCGGGATGGACTTTGCTCTCCTCATGCTCATGATTCCGCTAGGCATCAGCGAGGTCAACATCTCCTGGTTCATGCGCAAGCTCGAGGCCGAGCAGAAGAAGTATATGGCGGACGAGGCGGAGAAGATGAACCGGTTTTTCCTACGGCGATACATTCGCACCCAACTGCTACAGGTCGTGACAGCAATCGGCAGCGCGATTCTCGTATTCTGGCTCTTCCATTATGCAAGTAACAATTATTTCCTGGAAAATGCTCAAGGCTTCCTGGCGAGCGAGGTAACTCAGTTCGTCCTCGTGTGGGCGCTAGTGGCGTACGCGGTGCTGTCAGTGTTCCTGCTGAACGCCGTCATCCTGTTCTCCTTATCACAGCCTACGAAAATTAACAAAGCGCTTATCATCGGACTGATCGTCAATTTCGTTGTCGGCTTCCTGCTTAGTCGCTGGGTCGATTACCATTATGCGATCTTCGGCTTGCTTGCTGGCTCGCTCGTCGTCGCGGTGCTGTCTACGATTAATCTGATGAAGCTGATCAAGAAGCTTGACTATTACTTGTACGCGGCATCTTAGTCGGGCGCTGGCAGACCTGACCTGAACGGATCGGTTCGGGGATCGGATGGGGCGCTGTTCGAGGGCAGCTGCACGTCAGTTCATCTTAGCATCATTGTGGAAAAGGAGGTAGAGAAGCGATGTATAGTGCGTGGTCTCACCAGCTCGGCCAGCTGCTGCATATGGCGTTCGCCTTGTTCATGCTACTCCTTGTCGTACCGAGACTGATCTTCACACGTCCGTCCGGCGATTGGGTCGAGCGACAGCTCGTCTACAGCAGTCACATCGTCCTGTATATCATCGCCTGCGGATACATCCTTGTCGCGACGAAGCTGTACGAATTCATAGCTTGGGTGCTGCTCGTGCTTGTCTTATCCATTCGCAAATATACCCGACTCAGGAAGCTCAGGCTGGCCATGGCTGGTCCCGACTCGCATAGCTTCCAGTACCAGGTGCTGTTCTACAATGCGCTCGACGGACGACTGGCTCTCGCAGGATTAACCCGTGAGTGGCTGCAGCGCAGGTGCAGACGACTTGCCCAAGCATGCTTCGAGCGTCTGCAGGTCAAGCGACTTGCAGGTCCGCTGCTGCTGCTCAGCGTCGTCGGCTACGCCGCCTACCTCCGGTTCTACGATGCACTGACCGAGGCGGCTCCGGCGCTGTCGGACGGCTTCGTGACTCTCGCGTGGATGAAGTATATTGACAAGCGGCAGCTGTTCTTCGACTACATCTATCCGCAGGGCTTCCATATTGTGCTGGCGACGATCCAGAAGTGGGCGCAGATCGACCATCTGTACATTCTGAAATATATGGGACCGCTGGACGGCATCCTGATTACGCTCGCGATCTGGGTCACCGTTCAGCGCTTGACCGGCTCCTACTCGGGAGCGCTGCTCGCCGCCGCACTGTACGGCTGGTTCGGCGCAGAGCTGAACCCCGGTGCCTGGGAGCGCCAGACGGCGACCAATTCGCAGGAATTCGCCTTCATCTTCGTGCCGCTGACGTCATACTTCTACTACCGCTACGTACGGATGCGGGGAGAGGATAGCGAGCTGAGCGAGCGCTTGGCAGCTGGCACTGGCCAGCACGCGGAGTCCTTGTCAAGCGGCGCAGGCGAGCACACGGGGCCACCAATTGCTGCTCGCATAGGTCTGAAGCAGACGCAGCTCCGCTGGCGCTTGAAGCATCCATCCTGGCCTGGCAAGGAGGCTTGGACCTCCGTTCTCGTCGTCCTGTGCATCCTCGGCCTGACGCACGCCCTCGCGTATGCGTATGCGTGTGCGGCGATCGCCGCAGGACTCGTTGCTGGGCTGATGGTGCAGCGGGTCGGCCGATTGCAGCTTGTGCTGCAGACTGCGGCTGTGGTCGTCATCTCCGGTGCAGCCGCCGCCATTCCGCTCGGCTACGGCCTGCTGATCGGACGGCCGCTGCACTCGACGTCTGTCGAATACTTAGTCAGCAAGGTTGAGGAGACGACCTACGTGACGACAGTGAACCTGATTCACGAGATCGCAGCTGTGTCGATCGGCGTTGTCGCCATGGGCATGCTGCTCAAGCTGCTCATACGTAAGCAGTCGTGGGCAACGATGTATGTGCCCATCTACCTCGTCGGCTTCGGCTGCGCGTCCTTCCTCCTGTACGCGTATGGAGGTGAGCTGACACAGAGCGGTGTCGTCGCCTCTCGCTCAGGCGACCTGTGGGCCTTGACGGCGCCGATCTGCATCGGGTCGGCATGGCATATGGTGTGGAGCTTCGTACGTCATTACCGCTGGGCAACGGCGGTGAGCAGCAGCGTCCTCATCATGGTGCTGGCATGGGCGCTGCTGCAATGGCAGCCGGAGAAGGTGGAGCCGTATAAGATGGAGTCGGAGAGCAGCATGGAGCAATATCTTCGCATTAGTCAGCAATACCGACCGAAGACATGGACGATCGTGTCACAGACCGAGGGCGGCTACTCGCTGGCGCTCGGGATCGGCTACCATCAACAGCTTAGCAGCTTCCTTGAACGGTACGATCCGAGCTACGAGCTACTGACTAGACAGGGCTCCGCTCGACCCGATCCGGACATTACGCATGACGTCTTCCTGTTCCATGAGAGGCAGTCGATCTTCGTCAAGGAGACGAACGGACTGTATCCGCTGCTGCTGGAGCGCCGTGTACCCTTTGAAGCCAATAACCGCAGATTAGAGCAGTGGCTTCATCAATATGAGAGCTTGCATGGCAAGCCGCCCGTCTATTACGAGGATGACCACTTAACGGTCTATCACTTCCATCGGGATGCCTCTCGTAAAGAAATATTCGACCTGCTATGGGGCCCGAGCCCAACGAGCCCGGTCAGCCAGACCCGCTCGACGAGCCCCACCAGCCAGACTGGCTCATCAGGCGCAACCGGCGCTGGCAGCCCATAACGAAAGGAGGTATTGCATCCGATGGCCGAATTTGCTGCTGATCTGTTCCATCTACTGAAATACATCATCGCCTACATGCTGCTGTTCTACTGGCTCCCGGCTCTAGTGGTGCCGCCGCACGTCGATGAGCAGCAGGAGCGTCCGCGCCCGATGGACCGCTGGATGGTCAGCATGGTGCACTCCCACTTCTTCATCATCGTCGTCGTGCATGTGCTGGCTCTGTCGAAGCTGTTCGAGACGATCTCGCTGTACTGTGTCATCATCTTGACCTTCGTCTTCCTTCTGCGGAAGCGGGCGAAGGAGGGGAGCTTGTCAATTGGTGTATATCGGCTAACGACGCTGCTGGACTTGTCCGATAACCGCATGAAGCTGCGGCAGCTGCTGCTCAAGAGCCTCAGAAAGGTGCGGCTGAAGACAAGGAGAGCAATCCACCGGACAGCCACCTACATCCGCCAGCATCCGGTCGTCAGTATCGGCCTGATCGGCTCGATCGGCTGCTCCGCATACATCGTGTTCCGACATGCGCTGCTATACGCCTATTACGCCTCCTCTGACCCGTACGTTCATCTGAAGTGGGCCAAGGCGCTCAGCACGAACATTATCTATATTGACGGAGTATACCCGTATGGGTATGAGGCGGTCATTGCGGCGCTGAACAAATTTTACATGATGGACCCGTACTATATCGTCCGATATATCGGTCCGCTGACGGGCGTGCTCATTCTGTTCACCATATTCTACGTGCTGCGCAGGCTGTTCCCTAAGGATCTGATGCTCATCGTGCTGACCTTCGTCATCATTACAGCGTCATCGTGGCTGTTCGGGGGCTACGTCTGGCGGCAAATGTCCGCGTTGTCGATGGAATACGGCATTCTGTTCTTCGCTCCGGGCATCTACTACCTCATCTCGTTCTTACGGACGGGACGCTCGTATTCACTCATTCTGGCTGCGGAATGTCTGGTGCTGACGCTGTTCATCCATCCGTACGTCGCCGTCTGTCACGGTGTCGCCTACATCATCGTGTTCGTCGTATACGCAGATAAGGTGCTGGCGTCGCGAAGCATGCTGCGCATCATCGCGATCTTCCTCGCCGCCGGTATTCTCGGTATGGCGCCGCTCGCGCTCGGTATTCTGGCGGGGCTCGAGTTCCACCAGACGTCGATCGACTTCATCAAGGACAGCGTGACGCTGGACGGCGCCGAGCAGACGTGGGCAGACAAGTGGAAGGTGTATCAGAGCAATCGGTTCTTCTTCCTGTTCTTGTTCTGCATGGGCGCTCTCGCTGTGCTGCTCGCCCTGTCGCAGCTGCTGCGCAAGCGGGTGTCCCTGTTGCCGCAGCATAGCCTAAGAAGCAGCATGGTGTTCCTGCTCCTTGGCTTGTTCTTCTTCTGTGTATACCAAGCAGGCCACCTCGGACTGCCGGTGTTCATTCCCGAGTACCGACTCGAAGCGTTCTTCGTGCTCGGGGCAGCGATTTTGATGGCGCTGACGATTAGTACGGCCGGCAGTCTGCTACGCAGCACGAAGCTGTCGAATGCGTTCAAGCTGCTATCGTGCTCGGCGGCGCTGCTGTTCTTCTTCTCCAATAGCGGGCATGCGATACCAGAGGGTGATCGGTTCCAGTATGACGATGCCGCGCGAGCGTACTTGCGCATACAGGGAGACTTCCCGCATCAGGAGTGGACGATCGTCTCGACGATTGAGGAGTATCCGCTCGTCATCGGCTACGGCTGGCATTACAACCTGTGGGAGTTCGTGCGCGACATTACGGGTCAAGGCGACGCGGAACGAGTCAGCTTCCCGACTAACTACGTGTTCTGGTTCGTGGAGAAGGTGCCGCTCGGCACAGAGCGGCACGTGACGGAGGCGGACGCGGCACAGCCGTTCCCGACGATACAGGGCGATCGACTCGATGATTATTACCGCAACAAGGATAGCCGCACCGTGCTCGAAGCGAAGACTTATTACTGGGCGGAGGCGTACCGGCAGAAGCATCCGGGTCGTCTTGAGGTGTATGAGGACACGCCGAGCATGCGCATTTACTTATTGAAGCAGGACGGGAATAACCCGTATGACCTGCTGCGCTGAGGAGAGAAGAAGATGAGGGTGCTGTTGACCGATGGCTTGATGCGCAAGACGCTCTCGGCTGTACGTTCGCTAGGGGAGCAGGGGGTGGAGGTCGTCGTCGCCGATCGCATGCGTGTGACGTCGGCCGCCTTCTCTAAGTATTGCTATAGAGCGCTTCGTTACCCCGATCCGGCTGCAGCTCCGCAGCTATTCATGAGCTGGCTGCTCGAGACGCTGGAGGTTCAGCGGATCGATGTGCTCATCCCTATGGACGATCAGACGATGTCTATCGTGCTGAAGCATCGGGAGGAGATTGAGGACAGAACTCGCGTTCTACTTCCGCCTCTGGATAGCTACAAGATCGCGGCGGATAAGTTCTTATCCGTCAAGTGGGCCGCCTCGCACGGGGTAGATTGTCCAGAGACGCTGATGCCGATGAGCATGAAGGAGCTGCAGAGCGCCATGAGCAGCTTAACGTATCCGGTCGTCATTAAGCCTCGGGCGAGCGCAGGCTCGAGAGGGATCCGCATGGCGCATACGCCAGCGGAGCTGCAGCTGCTGTACCGCGAGGTGCATGCGGAGTATCCGTACCCGCTGCTGCAGGAGTGCATTCCGGAGGGGCCGCGCTACGATGTCTGCCTGTTGTACAAGGCGGATGGGACGCTTGCTGCTTCCTTCGTGCAGAAGGAGCTGAGGCATTTTCCCGCGGAGCGGGGGCCAAGTACGGCACAGGAGAGCGTCGCATGGCCAGAGCTGATCGATGCGTGCGATCGGATGCTATCGGCCTTGAAGTGGCGCGGCGTCGCGGAGGTGGAGTTCATGCTCGATCCGCGGGACGGCAAGCCGAAGTTCATGGAGATCAACCCGCGCTACTGGAACTCGCTGCACTTGTCGTACTTGTCCGGACTGAACTTCCCGTACGATACGGCTCGGGAGGCGCTCGGACTCGGACTTACGGCAGATGAGCCTGCTCCCTATAAGGTCGGCGTACGGTGCCGCTCGCTGCTGCCGATCGATCTGCTGCACTTCTTGACGCGAAGGCGCAGGCTCGCTGCAGTCGGGGCGTTCGCCAAGTCGCTGTGGAACGGCGGCAAGGACGACATTATATCGTTCAAGGACCCGCTGCCCGCTCTCGGCATGGTGCTCGCCTGCTTCCGGCTCAGTCTCAATAGAACGGTGTGGAAGATGATGTTCGATCGATGAAGGGATGGGAAGCATGTGTTGAATGCATTAACGGTTGATGTGGAGGACTGGTACCAGACGAACGATTTTAACTATCCAGTGGAGACGTGGGGGAATTACCAGGATCGGGTGGTGGACAATACGTTCCGCCTGCTGGGCATGCTGGAGGAGCATCAGGTGAAGGGGACGTTCTTCATTCTAGGCTGTATTGCGGAGAAATATCCGGAGCTCGTGCGCGAGATCGACGTGAGAGGTCATGAGATCGGCTCGCATGGCGGCTGGCACCGGATGGTGAGCGAGCTGTCGCTGAAGGAGTTCAGACGGGACGTTCTATACTCCAGGCGAATGCTCGAGCGCGTTACGGGCAAGCCGGTACGTCTGTTCCGCGCGCCGTCGTGGTCGATCTCGCCGGATCGCTACGAGGTGCTCACCATCCTGGACCAGCTCGGCTTCACGTGCGACTCCAGCATTCAGCCGTTCTGGACGCCGCTCTCTGGTGTCGCGGGAGCGCCGTCTGAGCCATATTACCCAGTCGTGAACGGCCGACAGCTCAGCCTGCTCGAATTCCCGCCGACGGTGCTGGACTTCGGCAAGCTGAAGGTGCCGTTCTCCGGCGGCTTCTACATGCGGGCGCTGCCCTATACCGTTATCGCTTGGGCACTGAGGCAGCTGAACGAGAAGCGAGCGGGCATGATCTATATTCACCCGTGGGAGATTGATCTGGAGCAGCCGGTCGTTCGCAAGGTGCAGCCTCACCGCAAGCTGATTCATTACCATAACTTGAGAACGATGGAGCCGAAGCTGCTTCGTCTGCTGAAGGAGTTCCGCTTCGGCACGATGAGCGAGGTGATCCGCGAGAGCTACGCGGGCTCTCCGGTCAAGCAGCTGAGCGCTTCGGTCTAAGGGGGAGAAGGCTACGGCTGCGATCCATACTTTGTTCCAGTCTATACGGGGACCGACCGGTGCTGTTATATTCGTCAATCTGCTGCTTGCCGTCGTCGCCTTCCTGAAGGATACGTTGTATGCGATCTACTTCGGTACGCAGCAGGAGGCTGACCAGCTCGCGCTATCGTTCTTCATCGCCGATACGCTCGGCAACGGATTGTTCGCGGCTGTACTCGCCTCCGCCTGTGTGCCGAAGCTGACCGAGCTGACACTCTCAGGCGATGAGGCGCGATTGCGCAGCTCGATTCGGTGGGCCGTCATCGGGACGGCCGCAATTGGTCTATTGCTTGCCAGCTTGTGCGCGATCTTCAGCGTCCCGCTTCTCGGCTCGTTCGGCGCAGAGCTCGCGCCTCGTGGACAGGACACGTCTACGGCACTGCTGCTTCTAATGCTGCCGATCACGCTGCTGGCGCCGCTCGGTGCGGTCGGCACCTCTGTGCTGCAGGCGCAGAGGGAGTTCATCAGGCCGGCCGTAGCGCCTGTACTCTTGAATGGGGTGCTGCTCGCCGCCATCGTCGTCGCGCTTGCGCTGCAGCTGCCGCATGAGAGCGGTGTATACGTCTACGCGATGTGCGTTACCGGTGCGGCCGCGGTCATGGCTGTGTATGTATGGCAGCCGATTGTCGGCACGAGGGGTGGAGTCAGGCTGACAGACCGCTTGCTTCCGCGGCTCGACCCCGTCGTACGCGCCGATGTGCGCGAGATGGCCGCTGCCGCCTTGCCTTACTTCTTCATTCTGCTCACGTCACAGACGGTGCTGCTCGTGGAGCGCTATCTGGCGTCCCAGCTTGAGGTCGGTACGATCGCCGGCTTGAACTACGCCTACCGCATCTCCCAGTTCCCGATCTGGGTGTTCGCAGCTGCCATCTCGGCCGTCGTGCTGCCCTCCTTATCCGAATGGATTCGGAGCCGGGAATGGCACAAGCTGCAGCAACGGCTGCATCGCTCCGTGCTTGCCATTACCGCTCTGACGCTGCCGCTGTCGCTGCTGTTCTACGTGTTTCATGAGCCCATCGTCGCACTGCTGTTCCTGCGGGGCTCGTTCGATCATAGCTCGCTCGCCTTGACCTCCGGTATGCTGCAGAGCTATGCGCTGTGCATGGTCGGGCAAGGCATCTCGACGGTCGTGCTGCGCTACTTCCTCGCGGCTGGCCAGATGAGCAGGGCGCTGCTCGTGTTCATACTGTCCGGGGCGGTTACGATCGCGCTCGACCTCGTGCTCGTTGCCCGCCTTGGCGCTCCCGGCATCGGCTACGCGGCTGCCTGCGGCTGGAGCTTGAACGCGGTATGTCTATGGCTGATGATGGTTCGTTCGTTACGTATGACAATGAAGAAAGAGGGATTCGCCGATGGTCAAATCACTAGTCATCATTCCAGCTTATAATGAGGAAAAAAGCATCGCCAGCGTCATTACCGGCATCCGCGAGCAGCAGCTCGACGTCGACATCCTGGTCGTCAATGACGGCTCGGCCGACCGTACGGCGCAGCTGGCAGCGCAGCTTGGCGTCTACGTTATTTCGCATCCGAGCAATATCGGTTACGGCTCCGCGCTGCAAACCGGCTACAAGTTCGCCAGTCTGTATCAGTATCCATACATTATTCAATTCGACGGCGACGGCCAGCACGATCCGTCCACGCTGCGCAGCATGATCGAGGAGATGAACAAGGGGACGAGCGATATCGTAATTGGTTCCCGGTTTCTGAACAATGAGCGTATAGAGATGCATGTTGGACCGCACAAGAGAGCGGTAGCGGGCTTATTCCGCGACATCATTCGGGTCTTAACGGGCAAGCGGATCACCGACACGACATCCGGCTTACGCTGCATTCGACTGCCCTTGTATCGCGAATTCGCGATCAAGAACCGGTTCCCGATGGAATATCCGGATGCGGACTTCCTCATTCGGATGCTGTATCGCAATCTGACGATTACCGAGGTCCCTGTCAATATGCGGGATCGCGAGCACGGAGAGAGCCAGCAGCACGGTGGCTTGAAGCCGATCATCTACATGTGCCGCATGATGCTCAACATTCTCATCGTCTTCGTCCAGTACAAATTCAGATTGAGGGTGAAAAATAATGCCTAGCATTCTTCCCTACTTCACATTTGTATGCGGTCTGTGCTTCGTTATCATCGTCTTCCGTCTGCTCGCTCGTAGCAAAATAAGCGAGAAGCTGTCGCTCGTCTGGCTCGGCGGCTCCACCCTCATTCTCGTGCTATCCGGCAATCCGGGCTCGCTCGATAAGCTTGCAGCACTGCTCGGCGTGCAATACCCGCCCTCGCTGCTGTTCATGCTGTCTACACTTGTGCTGCTCTTGATCGTGCTATACTTGTCCATTCAGATCTCGCATCTGAACGATAAGCTGAAGGAGGTAGCGCAGCACGTGGCGCTGAACAACTTCTTCGTCAGCTCCGAGCTTCATATGCAGGAAGCGGGAGTGTCACTCGGAAAGGAGTCGTCCCTTCAACATGAGTAGCCTTACGACCTTATATCCCGTTCAAGCGGCTGCGGCGGGTATGCTGCTCGCGGTACTCATTATGGTGGCACTCGACATATTGGGGCGGTTTCGTGCGGGCAAGAGGAGAGCGAAGTCGTCTGAGGCGAACCCTAATATAGATGCTGGGCTCGCTGCAGACGGCGCTATTGGCACATTGACTGAAGATGCTTCTAAGACTGGCAGTGCGCGTGACACCGCCATCGGAGCATCAGCGGCCGTCCATGCGCTTGCTGCTGATGAGTCGTTCGACCTCGTCGTCGCTGCGGGCAAGGCGCGACGGCTCGTTGAACAGCCCGACGCGCTGGTCGAGCTGCTGTTCCAGCTTGCACAGACGAGCTGGAGCATGGACGGCTGCTTGCTGATTCATCCGGAGGGGCAGCAATTGAAGGTGACTTGCTCGTCCAAGGCGCAGGGAAGGGGTCTTGAGGCTCAGCTTGCTGAAGACAGGGGGATGAGGGCACTGTTTCGCCTCATCGGGGAGGCGGTCGAGCCCGTAACGATAACTACCGAACACCCGAGGTACAGCAGTCTACCGGAGACGGTGCGCGGGATCGGCGCGCAGTGGCTCGTATTCGCTAGAATGATGTACAGGGGCGAGCCTGCTGTCTGGATCGGCTACGCGATGGATCAGGAGCAATGGACCGGTCCATACAGCTACCGGGTACTCATGCTTGGGAGCGTGCTCGGACCGCTCAACGACCTGCTTCTGCAGCAGAGCCTTGCTGGCTCCGGTTCGGCGACTGCTCTCCAGCAATTGCGCAGCCTGGCGCAGCTCGTCGACTGTATCGAGCCGGGCTCATCCGGCCGCTCGGAGCAGGTGGGCCGCTACGCTGCAGCTATTGCGAGGCAGCTCGGTCTTGAGCCTCAGCTCGCACAGCGTGCCTCACTCGTCAGCAGCTTAGGCCGCATCGGTCTGCTTGGCTGTCCGGAGGAGCTATATATGAGGCACGATGTCGAGCTGCAGTCTGAGCTGTGGCGAAGACGCATTCGTCTCATCTCAGCGGAGCTCGTACGGTCTCTGACAGGCGACCTTCAGCTCGCAGCCGATCTACACGGAGAAGCCAACAACGAAGCTACCGACTCTGCCGCTGCTGACAGCAATTCAGATGAAACCGGGCAGCTGCGACCCGACCCTCCCGCACATTACGACGAGCCGAGCTATCTGGCAGCTGCACAGGCTGCAGAGCGCTTCGTTAGCTTGCTGAGTGCAGGCTCAGACACTGTACGCATCGGCTCCTTCGCTGATACGATGAGCCAGCTGCGTCTCGAAGCTGGCTCGCAGCTGAACGCGCGAGCTGTTGAAGCACTAACAGCTTGGTTCGCGCTGAAGCGGGAGCAGATACCATCCAGCGAGCGCTCGCTTGGCTATTGCTGGGAGATGAACTGCGCCCCGCTCACAGTATGCCGCAGCTGTCCCGCATACGAGCAGTATGCTGTGAATTGCTGGGAGCAGCTAGACAATGCCTGCAAGGCGCACGGCAAGAGCTGCAGCACGTGCTATGTTTATACAGAGAGCCAAGACTGGCAGCATCAGCAGAGTGTCTAAGTCATGTGCGAGTGTGGCGGTCAGCTATATGTTCCTGAAGCACGCAGTAGCTAGGAGATTCGTATGGCATGTGATACAATATGTATACGAATGTATGCGAAAGCGAGGAATTGTTGATGCGTATAGGTTGGAAGTGGACGATCCCCGTTCTATTGCTGGGGGGCAACATCGCGGTTTGGTTCTTCGGCAGTCAGTACTATGACCGGCAGGCGCGCGCCGCGGCCGTACCAGCTGCTGCAAGCCAGTCGACCCCAGCGAGCCCGGCAAGCCGTGTAACAGAGGACGTCTATCCGAACGGTTCACAGCAGGAGCGGCCTGCGGGAATGCTGTACGATCCTGCTGATCCGTTGCAGCTCCAGTTAGCTGCTGTTCAGTCGTATTCGTCAAGCAGAGCACACCAATAGAGCAGCAGTCATTATACAAGCAAGGGGGAGGGAGTAGTGAAGGTCGGTGATCGCATCAAAGTGCTGCGCTTACAGAGGGGATATACTCAGCACAGCATGGCCGAGAAGCTTCATATCGGAAGAGCCCACTACAGCCACATCGAGAATAACCGAATTAATCCTTCCATTGACAATTTGAGCCGCATTGCGGACATATTGAACACGACGACCGACTACCTTCTTGATCGGACAGGGGACACATCGCAGTCTTCTGTAGACATCGACCACCCGGCGATTCAGCTGTTATCTCGCGCGGCTTGCCGAATGACCGAGGAGCAAGTATTGCAGCTTCGCCGAGTCGCCGAGGTGCTCTATCCCGATGCATTCCGAGAATAACTCAATAAGCTCACAGTCATACACACCCATTCACGCATGCCCAAAAAGAGCACAGTCTGATCGTTCAGAACCGTGCTCCTTGGCTTGTTCACAATTGAGAACGGCTGCGTACAAGCAGCCCCAAGTCTATTCCTTGCGACCTATCATACGCTCCGCCCGGATGAAGGCGATAAAGCGGCGCGCCTCATCGGCAGTCAGCTTCGTCCCGTCGATCGTCAGGCTGAACTTCTCCATAATGTTGTCATCTGACAGCTCCAGGCTGTCCACGAATTCTCGAACCTCATCATCCAATACTTGATGCGGGTCGTCGGTGCGTCCGAGTAAATAATCGACTGACACCTTAAAGAAGTTGGCGATCTTGTCGATCGTTTCGAAATCTGGTGCACGTCTGTTGTTCTCGTAATGCGAGAGAGAGGCGCGTGTAATGCCGAGCTTGCTGGACAAATCGCCTTGCGTCATCGCATGCTTCTCACGAAGCAGTGCGATTCGCTCTCCGTAGTTCATAGACGGTACCTCCCAACATAGTTGACTTCCCAGTAGATGTATTATAAGCATGGCAAAAAAAAACATCTTGACAATGATACAGTTTGTATCATATTTTTAATTTAGTGAATGCACTCTTGGATGGTTCATTACAGATTGTATCCGCTTTACAAGCTTATTGTAACCAAAAAGTATGAAGATGGGAAGATGCTGAGTGCATGATTCGACATATTTTCTTGATGCCTCATATTTCAAGCTTCGTTCACCGATTCGGCTGACGCTCTCCATCGAGCGGCTGAACGGTAGAACGGTACATACGAGAAGCGCTGTCGTTCGATTGGTGAGCGTGACTGAGCACGACATTACGTTCGCCACTCCGCTCCGGTTACCTGACGATCACGAGGTGCAGCTTCGCTTCGAGCTTGCTGCAGACGAGCTTCGATTGAGCTGGCTCGGTATGCTTCTTCGACAGGAAGGTGAAGGCTCCTCCAACATCTATGCCGCACAGTGCACGTTGCAGGAGAAGGAGCGCTCGCATCTCTTACGCAGGCTAGCTGAAGCGTCCGATCAGAGAGAACGATTCTACGACCGTGCGACAGAAAGCTACCAGCTGCATATGAGCCCTATCTATAATTATACCCCGCTAGTCAATGTTCAAACCTAATTTCCATCCATACATTCTATGTCGTATTCTTTCATTCACAGCGTTCACCCTGGAGCTTCATCCATTTAACATAGATAACAAGGAGTGGGATTATGGTAATGAAAAACAAGCTAATGCTGACCACGCTTAGCGTTGGTCTGCTGTACAGCAGCCTGATGGTTGTCCCGGGCGTTGAGCTAGGACTGTATCGTTCCGTCTATGCAGCTACAACTCCAAGCCAGAAGCTGAACGATGAGATCAAGCGCATCGTGGAGAAGATGACGCCGGAAGACCGGAAGATCGTGCTTGCCGCTCAGGACAAGGTGGATGCTCTCAAGTCCGATCTCAATAATCCGGATAACCAGAAGCTTATTCAACCGATCTGGGCACGTGTAGAGGCGAAGAAGGGCACATCGCCGGACTATCCGAACTTGACCAAGGCGAACATTCTGAACCTCGTACTGCATCTGAGCTACCCGTATGATCAGCAAGGAAGTGGACTGAACGACATCATCACGAAGCCGGAGCTGCGCGCTGTCGCTGACGAGCTCATCCGTCTTGCCGGACAGGATGGCTTGAATTATATTACGATCGACGACATCGCAGCTGCGATCGACAAGCTGCAATCGAACGTTACGAATCGCTTCAAGGCGATGACGCTTAATGAGCTGCTGAATATGGCGACAGACCCGGTCAAGGCTGAGAATGTCGTGGAAGAAGAGCTTAATAAGGTGATCGGCGATAACTCGCTGAAGGTCTCTAACGTCTTGTCCACAATTGGGATTCGAGGCTCCGACATTACCGATGTTATCCGTCTATTCCGTCCGCGGGTTGACCCAGATCGTAAGGCAATGATCGCCTGGGTGAAGGCTGTTATCGCTGCAGAGGGTCTTGGCAATGGCAGCGGTAATGGTGAAGATTCGGGAAGCGGCAGTGGAGGCGGTACAACAGGCGGTACACCGGGCGGCACCACGACAGCTCCGTTCAACGGAACGCTCGGACTTGGAGCTGCGACGGTAACACAGGTGACCAAGAATGGCGTCGCGGTTAACGTTGTCGAGCTGAAGAGCGAGCAACTGAAGGCTGCGCTTGACGACCTCGCAAGCGGCAAGGTAGCTGGCAAGGTGCTGACTCTCGATCTCGGTGCTACGAAGCTGCCGGTCGATGTGAAGCTTGATGCAGCAGTATTGGCAGCAGCAGCTTCATCGGGCATTACGTTGAAGATTGTTGTAGATGGTATTACGCTCCAGATGCCTCTGAACATCTTCGCTAACGCAGCAGGCGCAGCGAATGATCGAATTGTCTTCGAGCTTGCACGAATTGACGAGGGAGATACGATGTATGAGAGAATTCAGAAGGCGGCTGCACTGAAGAGTTCTAAGGTTGTCAAGCCGATCTACCAATTCTCCATTAAGCGGGAAACGGCCAGCGGTACACGGACGAATATTACCGACTATAAGAATCAGTATGTGCCTCGAACGTGGACAATGAACAGCAGCGTGAATGCAAGCCGCACAACAGCCGTATGGTTCAATCCGGCCAATGATAAGCTGAGCTTCGTTCCATCTGTCTTCTCAGGCGGCTCCAGCACCTCGAACGCGACAATCAGTTCTCTGCACGACGCGATCTTTGCAACCATTACACGCGAGAAGGAGTTCGCGGATCTGTCGAGTCACTGGTCGAAGTCGGACGTTGAGATGATGGCCTCGAAGCTGGTAGTCGACGGCGTCAGCGAAGATACGTTCTCGCCGGAAGCTTCGGTTACACGTGCCGAGTTCGCGGCATTGCTCGTCCGTGCGCTCGGACTGTTGGAAGCACCAGCGGGCAGCACGTTCAAGGATGTGCAGGCAAGCGCCTGGTACAGCGGCTCTGTCGAAGCGGCGGCGAAGGCCGGACTCATCGAGGGCTTCGAGGACGGTACCTTCAAGCCAGACGCGACGATCCAGCGTGAGCAGCTATTCGTCATGCTCGAGCGCGCAGCGAAGTACGTCGGCCAAGATATTAAGGTCGCCTCGAACGGCAACCATAGATGGGAGCAGTTCGTCGATACGTCGCTCGTCAGCCCATGGGCAGCTGATGCAGTTAAGAAGTCGCTGCAGGCTGACATCATCCAAGGAGTGAAGGACTACTATGTCCGTCCACAGGAGACAGCGACAAGAGCGCAGGCGGCGGTGCTCCTGAAGCGACTGCTCGACCACCTGAAGTTTATCGACTAGTAAGTAGCTGAAGAATGTAGCAGGGAGGCTGGGGAGATCCGGTTGAGGATCTCCTCTTCTTTATGAAAAAGCAATTATAAAAAAAACTTGATATTTCGTCATAGAAGTAGGCGTTTTCATTGCTTACATTCGACATATAGCGACATATTTTTTGTTTGACAAGATACGCTGTGTATCATAAAGTGATAGTAAGAGCTGCAAGCAACATATCCTCTAACCATTCGATAGAGAAGGAGCAATGCCAAATGAGTAAACGACATGCCCATTCTGAACCGATCCATTTGGATATACAGCTGATCTTAGAGCAGCTCGATATTGCCTCCGACAAGTTCGTCAACGCCTCGATGATCGAGCCTAAGCCTTCCGAGCTTAATCAACAATCTTCCACAAAAGATTCATTCCGCGCGAATAATCGTTAAAAACCGCTTGACATGAAACATATTGTATCATAAAGTGTAAGTTGTAAGAGTAATGATACTTATAGTATCAATTTAATGTGCGTGAGTACGTTCTCTAGCGAGAACAACAGCGGAGCTGTCAGATCGGCGCGACCAGATGGCAGCTGAGGTGAGAGGGGGCGCGTGACAGATTCCTGGGACGGCACAGTCGAGACATAAGTAGGATCGCAGGGACTCATTTTTTTAACTACAATGATACATTAAGTATCAGTTAATACAAATAAACTAGAGAGAGCGTGAGGAGAAGCAATGGAACTAGAGCTGAAGGAATACGTCCAAATCTTAAAGAAGCGCATGTGGATGATTTTGGTGATCGTGCTTGCCAGCTGTCTGGCCTCGGCTGCGATTAGCTTCTATTACTTGAAGCCGGTCTACTCCGCCAGCACGAAGCTGATCGTCAACAAGTCAGTCGAAGTGAGCGGTAAAGATACGATTACGAGCGATCTCGTTCGGTCACAAATCATGCTCGTCAATACATATAAGGAAATTGTGAAGACACCGGCCATTATGGAGAAGGTAGCCACCCAATATCCAGACCTCGGGCTGACCACGGAGCAGCTCATCCAGAAGGTGAAGATCAGCTCGGTCAACGATACACAGGTCATCACGTTAACCGTCGAAGATCAATCCCACGTCTTAGCTGTCCGTACCGTGAATGCGATCGCGGATGTGTTCCGTAGTCAAATTCCTCTCATCATGAATGTCGACAACGTCATGATTCTCAATGAAGCGAAGCTGCTGGACCATCCGCAGCCGATCAAGCCGAATCCGAAGATGAATATTGCGATCGCCTTCGTCGTCGCGCTCATGGTCGCGATCGGACTGACGTTCCTCCTCGAATATCTCGATGACACGATTAAGAATGAAGCGGATGTGCAGCATGTGCTCGGCCTGCCGGTGCTCGTCACGATCCATAAGATGTCGAAGGAAGACTTCGGCACGAATAAGCAAGACAAACATACACAGGTGGGGGAGACGACCTATGCAAGCGCGAGCCAATAATTATCGCATTATGATCGCGGAGAATCCGAAGTCGTTCATCTCGGAGTCGTACCGGACGCTGCGCACGAATATTCAGTTCTCAACGGTGGATGATGAAATTAAGGCGATCATGGTCACCTCACCGGAGCCGTCTGAAGGCAAGTCGACAACGATTGTGAACCTCGCGGTCGCCTTCGCTCAAGAGGGCAAGCGGGTCATCCTGCTGGATGCGGACCTTCGGAAGCCGACGCTTCACTATTATTTCACGAAGTCGAATCGAATCGGCATCTCCAGTGTACTCGCCGGCCAGCACCAGCTCATGCAGGCGATCAACGATACTCATATCGATAACTTGTCGCTTCTATCGAGCGGTCCGATCCCGCCGAACCCGGCGGAGATGCTGAACTCGAAGAAGATGAACGCGCTGCTCGACGAGCTGAAGCAATCGTACGACATCATTCTAATCGACTCGCCGCCTGCGCTTGCCGTGACGGATGCTCAGGTGCTGTCGACCAAGTGCGACGGAGTGGTGATGCTGCTCAGCAGCGGACGCGTGAAGCGGGATACGGCCCGCAAGGCGGTGCAGAGGCTGCAGCAGGTGAATGCGCGGTTCCTCGGCGTCGTGCTCAATAACAAGGAACGCAAGAAGGAAGATGCGCCTTACTACTATTATTACAGCTCGGAGGAATAAGGGATTCGAATGCTTATGAATATGAAGGAAGCTTCAGCCCGAGGGCGCGCTTCAGGTCATGTCTACTGCACCTCTATCACGTGTAGGCACTCGGTCATGCTGTGGGCGGCTTGCCGCCTTAGACGTTCATCGTCAAGGGTGTGACGTGAGGAGGGGTTAGATGCCCCATTCTTTATTGTGTATAAAATTTCAAGCTATGCCGTTTTCGTGGTGAAGACGGTGTAGCTTGCACTTTTATCAGGCTGCAATGAAAGAAGTGCCATACCAATATATCGAATACGGGAGGTTAGATGTGATGAAAAAAGTCAGAAAAGCGATCATTCCCGCAGCCGGGTTAGGTACACGTTTCTTGCCGGCCACGAAGGCGATGCCGAAGGAGATGCTGCCGATCGTCGACAAGCCGACGATTCAGTACATCGTTGAGGAAGCGGTCAAGTCGGGTATTGAGGACATCATCATCGTCACAGGTAAAGGAAAACGGGCGATCGAGGACCACTTCGATCATGCGTTCGAGCTGGAGCAGAACCTGCTGGAGAAGGGGAAGCTTGAGCTGCTGCGTCAGGTGCAGCATTCCTCGAAGATGGCGGACATTCATTACATTCGTCAGAAGGAGCCAAGGGGTCTGGGTCACGCGGTCTGGTGCGCGCGCAGCTTCATCGGAGATGAGCCGTTCGCGGTCCTGCTCGGTGACGACATCGTACACGGCGATACGCCTTGCTTGAAGCAGATGATCGACCACTTCAACGAGAAGCAGCATTCGATCATCGGCGTGCAGCCGGTGTCGCAGGAGGAGACGAGTCGCTATGGCATCATCGATCCTTCGGAGAGAGATGGCCGTCTGTACAAGGTGAGCAACTTCGTCGAGAAGCCGGCCAAGGGCACAGCCCCGTCCAATCTGGCGATTATGGGCAGATACATATTGACACCGGAGATCTTCGAGATTCTCGGTCAGCAGAAGCCGGGCGCAGGCGGTGAGATTCAGCTGACCGATGCGATCCAGATGCTGAACAAGTTCCAGAGCGTGTATGCGTATCACTTCGAGGGGACGCGCTATGACGTCGGCGAGAAGCTCGGCTTCATTCTAACGACACTCGATTACGCGCTGATGAACGGCGAGCTGAAGCTTCCGCTGCTGAACGCGCTGCAGGAAATTCTTGACCGTGAGAAGTCTTCTCTGCCGATGCTCGGTTAAGGGGGAGAGAAGCATATGAAATCTACCGACTTCCATACCGGAGCGGAGGCGGCTGCTGTGATGCAGTCGTCCTCGCTGTCGCATACGAAATATTTCGCCATGAAGCGGATGATGGATGTGCTGGGAGCAGGAGCGGGCGTTGTGCTCCTCTTCCCGCTCTTCATCGTCGTCGCCCTTCTGATCAAGCTGGAGGACCCGAAGGGACCTGTCTTCTTCAGACAGACTCGCGTCGGCAAGAACGGCGCCGAGTTCTCGATGTATAAGTTCCGCTCGATGGTATCGAACGCGGAGGAGCTGCTCGCTGAGCTGCTCGCGAAGAACGAGACGACCGGCGCCATGTTCAAGATGAAGAATGACCCTCGCGTCACCCGCATTGGCCGCTTCATCCGCAAGACGAGCATCGACGAGCTACCGCAGCTGTGGAACGTGCTGAAGGGCGAGATGAGCCTCGTCGGCCCACGCCCGCCGCTTCCTCGTGAGGTCGCCGAGTATACGGAGTACGACAAGCTTCGGCTGCTTGCGACTCCAGGCTGCACCGGCCTGTGGCAGGTGAGCGGACGCAGCAACATCGGCTTCAAGGAGATGGTCGAACTCGACCTGCGTTACATACGGGAGCGCTCGATCCGGATGGATTGCCGGTTGATCGTGAAGACCGTGCTGGTCATGTTCGGGTCGAAGGGTGCTTATTAAGAGATGAAGAGAGGGAATAAGTGATGGAGCTTCAATCGAAAATTTATGTAGCCGGTCACCGCGGTCTGGCTGGCTCGGCTATTGTTCGCAGGCTGGAGAAGGCAGGACATGAGAATATCGTGACGAGAACGAGCAAGGAGCTCGATCTTCGTGACAAGACGGCCGTCTATCGATTCTTCGCCGAGCAGCAGCCCGAATACGTGTTCCTCGCAGCTGCAAGGGTAGGGGGAATTGTAGCGAATCACACCTATCCGGTGGACTTCCTTGGCGACAACCTGAAGATTCAGACGAATGTGATCGAAGCAGCGTATGAGTTCGGCGCCAAGAAGCTGATGTTCCTCGGCAGCACGTGCATCTATCCGAAGCTCGCGCCACAGCCTCTGAAGGAAGAGTACTTGCTGACTGGGGCACTAGAGCCGACGAATGAGCCTTACGCAATCGCTAAGATCGCCGGTATTAAGCTGTGCGAAGCATATAATCGTCAATTCGGCACCGATTATGTATCGGTCATGCCGACTAATCTGTACGGCCCGAACGATAACTTCGACCTGCAATCGTCCCATGTACTGCCAGCCTTGCTGCGCAAGTTCCATGAGGCGAAGGAAAGCAGTAAGCCATCCGTTGAAATCTGGGGTACAGGCACGCCACGTCGCGAGTTCCTGCATGCCGATGACCTTGCTGATGCCTGCGTGTTCTTAATGAATAACTACTCAGGCAGCGAGATTGTGAACATTGGCGTCGGCGACGACATCGCGATCAAGGACCTTGCCGAGCTGATCGGCCGCATCGTCGGCTACGAGGGCGAGATTGTCTACGACACGACGAAGCCGGACGGCACACCGCGCAAGCTCGTCGATACGACGAAGATCAACGAACTTGGGTGGAGCGCCAGCATCCCGCTGGAGGATGGAGTTCGTTCAGCTTATGCATGGTTCAAGGAGCAATACGCTGTAAATCCAGTTAATTAAATACGATTAAATTCAACCATTCGGAGGAGTATATCTATGACGAAGAGAGCGCTAATTACAGGTGTAACGGGACAAGACGGATCTTATCTGGCGGAGCTGCTGCTGAGTAAGGGCTATGAGGTGTTCGGCCTGCGCAGACGTACGAGCACACCGAACTATGAGAACGTCCAGCACATTAAGGATCAGATTCAGTGGATCTCTGGCGACTTGACAGACCTCGCTTCGCTGATCGAAGCGGTACGTATCTCGCAGCCGGATGAAGTCTATAACCTGGCGGCCCAATCGTTCGTCGCTGCATCTTGGCCGCAGCCCTTCACCACTGGACACATTACGGCGCTGAGTGTAACGAATATGCTCGATGCGGTTCGTCTCATTAAGCCTGATGCCAAGTTCTATCAAGCGTCCAGCAGCGAGATGTTCGGTAAAGTGCAGGAGACGCCTCAGAAGGAGACGACGCCGTTCTATCCTCGCAGCCCTTATGGCGTAGCGAAGGTATACGGTCACTGGATTACGGTCAATTACCGCGAGAGCTTCAATATGTTCGCTTGCTCTGGCATTCTGTTCAACCACGAGTCTCCGCGTCGCGGACTTGAGTTCGTCACACGTAAGGTGACAGACGGTGTCGCCCGTATCAAGCTCGGCCTGCAGGATAAGCTGCCGATGGGCAACCTCGACGCTCTGCGCGACTGGGGCTTCGCCGGCGACTACGTGAAGGCGATGTGGCTCATGCTTCAGCAGGACGAACCGGACGATTACGTCATCTCGACTGGCGAGATGCACACGGTTCGCGAGCTGCTAGAGGTGGCATTCTCTTATGTTGGCTTGAACTACGAGGATCATGTGTACATCGATCCGGCGTTCGTACGTCCAGCTGAAGTCGATCTTCTGCTCGGTGACTGCTCGAAGGCGAAGGAGCAGCTCGGCTGGGAGCTGGAGGTAGGGTTCAAAGAGCTGATTCATATGATGGTGGATGAGGATATGAAGCGGGTTGGTCGTGAGGAAAGTCACAGAGCCCGTGTTGAGATACAATAGTTGAGAATCATATATATGTATAGGTGGCGTTAAGGTATGTTGATGCCACCTAATACCTTTAGTATCTCAGGAGAGATAAGATATGAAAAAACTTATATATTTTACACTACCAAGTATTTTGTCAAGATTGATCAGTTTTTTTGTTTTTCCAATAATTACATTTTATATATCGCCTGAGGACTACGGTATTTTATCGATTTCAATAGTTATATGCACTATTATTACTACACTAGTAACACTCTCAGTCAATAATTATATATTTAAAAGCTTGAAGGAACAAAGTTCGAGTAATGGAACTGATGACCTAAAGGAATCATATTCTATAACATTTTGTATTTCTTCAATAATATTTGGAGCTCTTATTATTAATGGGTTCTTATTTGAGAATAGCAAGTTGGTCCTACTGACGAGTTTTTTACTAATAGTATATTTTGTTGATTTTTTCTTTTGTTCTTTCTATAGGGACTTCTATCGAGCGACCAACAACGCAAGAGACTATGCAGTAGCAGATCTTATTAAGGTTATATTATATCCATCTTTCACCATTATGGCGCTAGTTCAACTTGGTTGGGGAGTCTATAGTGTGGTTCTGGGGAATGTCGCTGCTTTAGTAATGACAATTATCTATAACACTCGCAAAAGTGGTGTTTTTTTTCATAAGGTATCATTTTCGAAAAAGTTAAAGACGAATTTGTTATCTGTTTATAAATATACTGTTCCATTTGCGATATTTGCCATCCTACAATTAGTACTAACCGGTGGAGATAGGGTTATTATCAGTTATTTGCTTTCAAGTCATGAGGCAGGTATTTACGCAACTGCAGTGACCATTGCTTCAATATTAGGATTAGTGGCCAACGCAGTAAATAATCAAATGATAGGGGTATTCATGAACACAACTGATCCAGAAAAAGTACAGTCAGCCATTGAACTATACAGTAAATTTATATTCTTCGTTTGTTTTTCTATATACTTAATGTCTAAACCGTTTATAGAATTATTCTTACATGATAGTTATGTTGATTCTATTCCTTATGTACCGTTTTTGTTAGCTGGACAACTACTATACTCACTACATCTAGTATCAGTAAATGTAATGGGTATTATTGCATTAAAATCTAAGTTAATACCAGTGAGTACCTTGATTGCAACAATTTTTAGTGTTTCAATGAATTTTATTCTTATCCCAAAATTCGGATTGTATATTGCTACTATAGTTTCACTTGCTTCGTTTGTTGTTCTACTAGTAATATCGTATTCGTTATCGCGTCGCTACTTTAGGTACAGACTATTTAGTAAAAGATTGTTGTATTATTGTGTGATTATGTTAATTTTTATTACAATATCAGAATTAACAGTTAGTTTAAGTGATAGTTCTATAGTACTTTTCATCATAAACATAGCCATAATCCTAATAGCATTAATAGTTTTTATATTACTTGAAAAAAAGGAAGTAGTGAAATATTTCTATAAGAGAAAAGTAAAGGTGGAAGCAGCTAAATTAACTTCATAATAAACGAATCCGTGTAGTCTGGGGGCCATATGATAAAATTCTTACTTGTTCTCTTGGTGATTGGTAACATTATCTCATATATGAAATATGAGTTTGCAACCCAAATGTATAGCTTGAAATTTCTAATTGTAATTTTAATATCATTATCAGTAATCATAGTATCCCTTTTAAAATATAGAAGTATATTATTTTATAAAAATAATATACTGGTTCTGACAACCTTCTATCTCTGGCTTCTAACTATAGGATTAGGAACAATAAATTCAAATGATTTTGATGAAATAGTAAGCATTTTATCATCTACTTTAACATACGTGCTACTATTTTTATTCTCTTTTGTTGTTATACCTAATTATATTAAGAGCAGAGAAGAATACTTTGAGTATCTGAAATTGTTTTTTTGGTGCCTTTTTTTATCACTTGGGATATCTTTCTTAATCAGCTTCTCGGATCCCTCTGCATATCACTTGAATCCAGAAAGCTTAAGGAATAGATATTATGCGTTATTTAATCATCCTAACTTCCTAGGAGTCTTTTCTTTTTTAGGAATAACTGTATGCACCTATTTGGCTTATGTTTTTAATAAAAAAAAATACTTAACCGTGGTGCCATTTTATTTGTACTTGATTTATCTGAGTGACAGTAGAACAGCAGGGCTGGCAGTTATTTTACTACTTACTCTCCTTGCTTATTTTATGTTGTCTAGTAAGTTTCAAGTTGTAATAAAAAGGACAACTTTAGGAGTTTTAACATGTATTGGGGTTATTGTATTGAGTAATAAATTAAGCCAAACAGGGAATTTATATTATGACCTAAATGAATTATTAAGTAATAGATTAGATGTCTGGATGTATCATATCGATCAAATGAACTCGGCGTCTACAGTATTTCTAGGAATGGGTTTAACCAAAAATGAATTACCTATTGATAATTACTATATAGCTGTATTTACGAAAACTGGTATCTTCGGACTGGGTATATTTCTTTTATTTATAGCATCTGTTTTTATTATACTTTATCGATCTTATAAGGTGAATAAAGATCGAAGCAGTAAATTTATGATGTCATTTTTTATTGTGATGCTTTATTATGCACTGACAGAGTCTGTCCTCTATACTCTCGGTAGTTTAACGAGTATTTTTTTATGGTCATCTATTGGTGTTCATACCAGTCAAAGCTTATCTAATCAGAGAACTCTAAAAGGTACAGTACCGGTAAAAACTAAAAATATAGATAATATTGTGAAGGAGTCCAAAATTCTAACATGAACATCCTAATGGTACTATCCATTGGCCTTCCAAGCAAAATTTATGGAGGTCCGACATCCGTTGCATTCAATCAAGCCAAAGCATTAGTTAAGCTAGGTCATGATGTAACGATTGTGACTTCTAATCTTCTGGCTTTCACTCCTAAGCAGGTTGTGAGCATGTCTGAGACCAACGTTGATGGTATTAAAGTGAAGTATTTTGAATCAAGCTATGTCCGAAAGAAATTTTCACTTCTATATTCTCAGTCGATGTTTAATTGGTTGAAGGCTAATTGCGGAAGATATGATGTCATACATATTCACTTCGGACGAGAGCTTATTCCGATTATTGCAACACGCATTGCGATGAAGAGTAAAGTACCCGTCTTTATACAGCCGCATGGCATGCTGAATAAAAGGTCCGGAGCTAGAAAGTTAATTGATCAAATAATTACAACAAGTATTCTTGAAAAATGTAATATGGTGTTTGTGCTGCAAGAAAAAGAGGCAGCCTGCGCGCTTGAAATTGCACCGAATTGTCGCACGATGGTCGTACCTAATGGAGTAGAACTGCAACCTAGAGAGACGACTTGGAGTATAGAAAACCTTAAGCATAAAACGATCCTTTTCTTGGCAAGATTACACCCTCGAAAACGGTTATTGAATTTTATAGAAATGGCAAAGGAACTTAAAGATCGTGGCGGTCAATACAATTACAAGGTAGTTGGTCCTGATGAAGGGGATCTGAATGAAGCAATTCGAAGAGTAACGGATTATGATATGCTTCAGAACTTTCAGTTTACCGGTGCTCTCAATAGTCAGCAAGCCATTGAAGCCTATCAAAGCGCTAGTATTTACATTTTGCCAGCTAAAGACGAGCCATTCGGAATGACCGTAATTGAAGCACTATCTATGGGGGTTCCAACAATTGTTAGTGAATGCATTCATATTCGAGACATATTGGAGGAATCTAACTCGGTGTTGCTTAGCGATGCTACACCAACTGATCTAGCGAATAAAGTAGAAATGATATTTAATGAACCACGAGTTGCCTCGGAGCTTTCGTTGAATGGAATGAAGTTAGTGCATGAGAAGCTGACGATTATGAATATTGCTAAGCAATTAGAAAGTACGTATTCCGAGGTGAAAAGTATTGGATAATCTGTCCTACAATGAAGCATCCGTAATCGATTTATCTAAAGCTGGAAATGGTGATTTCACAAGAACATGGCCGAGGTGGCTGGAAGCATTATGGATGATCATTGAATTTATATTAGTTACGAATCCTCTGCAGGTATCTTCAAAGCTAAGGATAGGAGTTCTCCGAATATTTGGAGCTAAGATAGGCTCTGGTGTCATTATGAGGGCCAGAACTAGAATTAGATTTCCATGGAACCTGACCATTGGGGATAATTGTTGGATTGGTGAGGGAGTATGGATCTCAAATAAGGGAAAGGTTGTTATTGGAAATAATTCAGTTATTTCTCAGGAATCATTCATCACAACAGGCTCACATGAGCCCTACGTCACTATGGATGTAATCGTTAAACCTATTATTATCCAAGATGGAGTATGGATTACATCAAGATGTATAGTGCTACCAGGGGTAACAGTGGGGAAAAATTCAATCGTTACTCCCGGGAGTGTAGTGAACAAGGATTTAAAGCCGAATGGCATTTATGGCGGTAACCCAGCTAAATTTATTAAGAATAGATTTCATAGAGAAGAGGATCTCAATGACCATGACCATGAAGAAAAAGAAAATCGTCTTCGTCATCAACTTCTTTCATCCTGACTATGCCTCAACCGGTCAGCTGATGACGGAACTGTGCCTGCATCTTCAGAATGACTTCGACATTACCGTCATCGCCCAGCAGCCTGACCATATGGAGCAGACGAACAACGGTAAGAGATTTACGACAGCGTACCTCGAGAGTATCGAGATCATTCGCATTCGACTGCCTCAGCTGAACAAGACGAATAAGCTTAGTCGCATCAAGTACATCTTGTCCTACTTCTTCTTCGCTCAGATTGCGCTCTTGAAGCTGAAGAACGTCGATATGATCTACTCGATCTCAAGTCCTCCGATCATCGGCGGTCTGATTGGCACGATCGGCAAGCTGCTGAAGGGTGCGAAGCACATCTACAACATCCAGGATTTCAACCCTGAGCAAGCGGAAGCGGTCAGCTTCACCGATAAGAAGTGGCTCTTCCAGCTGGCGCGTAAGGTGGACAATATCAGCTGCAAGCTGGCCGATCATGTGATTACCGTAGGTGAGGATATGCGGGAGACGTTGCTCCATAGGTTCAAGAATAGTCAAGCGCCTAGCAACACGGTCATTAACAACTGGACGGACGAGAAGCAGATTACACCGCTGCCGAAGGAGCACCCGAAGGTGCAGGCGTTCCTCGAGCAATACGGACTTACGAATAAGTTCGTTATTATGTACTCAGGCAATCTTGGACTGTACTACGATCTAGAGAATATGATCAGCATCACCGAGCACTTCAGACATATGTCGCACGTGGCCTTCGTCTTCATCGGAGACGGTGCAGTCAAGGGGAAGATGCAGCAGTTCGTGGAGCAGAAGCAGCTTCCGAACGTTCACTTCATCCCGTTCCAGCCGAAGGATCAGATCATCTATTCCCTGAATGCGGCTGACATTCATCTTGTTGTGAACCAGAAGGGGATTAAGGGCGTGTCTGTTCCGAGTAAAATATACGGAGTCATGGCGGCGGGCAAGCCGATTCTAGGTGTACTGGAGAAGGGCAGTGAAGCTTCGAACCTGATCGAGCATAGTCAATGCGGCTATACAGTGGAGCCTCAGGATTATAATGCACTTATTGATACGATTCGTAACATTGTGAAGCTTGATCGTCATCAGCTGATCGCTCAAGGGCTTCTGGGTCGTGAATATTTGGAGCAGCATCTGCGCAAGGAAGTGGCCATCAATAAGTACCGTCATCTACTGGCGAATATAGGGTAACGAGATGAGAACTCAATCATCGGTAGACGCTAACATAGCCTTCTATATCTCGGACTATGGATATGGTCATGCTTCACGCAGCATTGCCTTGATTCGGCAGTTGATGCTTATGCACAAGAGGCTCCGCTTCGTCGTGTGCAGCTCGTTTCCGATCCCGTTCATGCAAGCTTCGCTGCAGCCCTTCAAGGACCGAATAGTATACCGCAACGACTATTGTGAGTTAGGATACGAATTGTATCTACATTCAATGGAGCCGGATATTTCAGCCATGCGATCTGCGTATGAACGATTCACGGATGAACTGCCAGCCCGAGTGCAACGTGAGGTGCTGCTTCTCAAGGAGCAGGAGGTGCAGCTCGTCCTATCCGATATGGCTGCTGTTCCGTTCGCCGCTGCAGGTCAGCTTGGCATTCCATCCATAGGCATCTCGAACTTCACGTGGTATACGGCCTACAGAGGCATGCTGGATCACGACCAGCTGATTGACCTATACGCTCTATATGTGCAGATGGACTATTATGCTGCGCTGCCAGGGGCGAAGGAGCCACGCTGGGGACGACTCGGTCAATCGCAGTTCGGCTTCTACAGTCGGGAGGTGGATCAGCAGGAGGTGAATCGTATTCGCAGCTTGCTGCCTGCGGATAAGCGTATCGTATTCACTGCTCTCGGTATGAAGATTGACGCACAGCATATATCCGAGTGGCGGTTGTGGGCGGATGAGGATGTTCACTATATCGTATCTGCGAATATGAATGTGCCCCTGTCGAATGTAACAAGTATTCCTGCTGAATATACCGAGACGCAGCATTATGTAGCGGCCGCGGATGTGATCGTAACCAAGGCTGGCTGGGGGATGATCTCAGAGGCGGTATGCTGTGGCAAGCAGCTGTTCATTATGGAGAGACATCGTATGCAAGAGGACGAGAATACGCTCCTTGCGCTCGCCAGTCAGTATCCGTACGTGTCCGTACCTTGGGAGGCATTGAAGACCAAGAGCTTCTCGGAGCTGGAACGAATAGGTGAGCGTTGCGGTCCTCCGCAGGCGACCCAAGGTACGGACCGTATCGTAGCGATCGTCCGATATATCAATGAAATTATGACCACACTTCAGCTAAGGAGAGATGATCACGATGAAGCTAATTCTACTATCCGGCGGCTCGGGTAAGCGCCTGTGGCCCCTATCTAACGATGCAAGATCGAAGCAGTTCCTGAAGGTGCTGGACAACGAGACCGGAGATAAAGAATCGATGGTGCAGCGAGTATGGCGGCAGCTGGAACATGTTGGCCTCGCTCAGGATGCATGTGTGACAACGGGCAAAGGTCAAGTGGAAATGATCGTATCGCAGCTCGGCTCCCTCGTGCCTGTCGTCGTGGAGCCTGCTCGTCGGGATACGTTCCCAGCGATCGCGCTTGCAGCGACGTATCTGTACTCGATTCTTGGTGTCAGTCTTCAGGAGGTCATCGCGGTGCTTCCGGTTGACCCATACGTCGAGGATGATTTCTTCCTGCGCGTGAAGGAGCTGGAGACGATCGTCGAGCAGTCTGATGCTGATCTTGCACTTATTGGCATTAAGCCAACGTATCCATCGGAGAAGTACGGCTATATTGTACCGAAGCTCGAGGAAGCTGACGCGAGCAGCACTTATGTACGTGTCAGTCACTTCAAGGAGAAGCCCCGCGAGGAAGAAGCGAAGTCGCTGCTTGAGGCGAATGCGCTTTGGAACGGCGGGGTTTTTGCATTCAAGCTGGACTATATTATCAATCTGTTAATGGCCAAGGGTCTTCCGATTCAATATGAGGAGCTGCTGAAGCAGTTCGACAGCTTGCCGAAGATTAGCTTCGATTACGAGGTGGTCGAGAAGGCGAGCAACATTGTAGCGACTCCGTATGAAGGCTACTGGAAGGATCTGGGTACCTGGAATACGCTGACTGAGGAGATGGGCGTAAGTATTATGGGCTCCGGCATCCTGTGCGAGCAATCGACTAATTCTCATATCGTGAATGAGCTGGATATTCCAGTTACAGTGCTCGGCGTGCCGAATGTAGTGGTGGCCGTCAGTCCGGACGGCATTCTCGTCAGTGATAAAGCCGCAAGCCCGAGGCTCAAGGATATGATCAACCATATCGAGCAGCGCCCGATGTATGAGGAGCGCCGCTGGGGTGAATACAAGGTGATGGATTACCACAAGCTGGGTGAAGGTCAGGAGCTGCTGACGCGTAAGATGCGCGTGACAGCTGGCAACTCGCTGAGCTACCATATGCACCGCAACCGTAGTGAATGCTGGACGATCGTAGCCGGGCATGGGGAGTTCATACTGAACAACGTGTTCATGCAGGTGAAGGAAGGCGACATGCTGCAGATTCCGGCAGGCACCCTCCACAGCATACGCGCACTGACCGATCTGGAATGGATTGAGGTCCAAATGGGCAAACAGGTTAATGACGGAGACATCGTGCGCCTGTTCATGAACTGGGAAGAGATCGAACTGCATTGCCGCTCCGTGAGGTAATGGAACTCCATCAAGCAAAGGAAGCGGGCAATTGAGACAAAAACGAATGAAGCGAAGCGGCGCGAGGCTCTGGCTGTACGGGGCGCCGCTTCTGATCTGGCTGCTCGTCATCTTCATGATGTCAGCGCAGCCGTATACGAAGCAGGACTTGAAGCCTTGGATTAAGCAACACCTGTCTGAGCCTGTGATGAAGGAGCATCTCGGGCAAGTGGAAGTGAAGTATGGTGGCCGCACGATCAGTGTGGAGAAGAACGGGGCGGCGGGCTTTGTAGAATTTGTCATCCGCAAGGGTGCGCATCTGCTCGTATATATGCTACTGGGCATGATGATGTATCGGCTGCTTGCGTACGTGCTGCAAGGACGGAGTACGTATGTGCCGATCAGTCTTGCGCTCGTCCTGTGCTCGCTGTATGCGGTGTCGGATGAGTGGCATCAGCGCTACACCGTATCGAGAACGCCGATGGTCGCGGATGTGCTGGTTGATGTATGTGGTGCAGCGCTCGGTATAGGGACAGCTTGGTTGTTCATGTATGGGAAGCGGGGAAGGAGAGAGGTGACTTGACCGTTAAGAAACGACGATGGGCACGCACTGGAACGTATGTGCTTATCCTGCTGTTCGCTATATTGGCAGGTGGAGCGGGCTATGTAGCATACATGTACCATCAGCTTAGCTCGATGGATATTTCCGATGTGCTTGCTCGTCAGACAAGTACGACATCGACAACGCAGGAGCAGGGGCAGTCGGAGGCTGGGACAGGTACAGGGGACGGGAAGACGAACAATCCTACCGAAGATAAGGCGCTTCCTCTTATTCTGGATCAGACCTTGGATAAGGCGGGCGCCATCGCGAATAAGCCCATTGATAAGCAGGATGCACTGGATGCAGCCGCGATCTTACTGCAATCCGGATTATCGCTTCGGGACATCTACTTCCTGATCGGTCAGTCTGATGCGAAGCTGTCAACCGAGGAGAAGCAGCGCATTCGAGATATTTTATTAGAAAAAATGACGAATGAAGAAATCGACGCCCTGCGCGCCATTACGAGGAAATACGGCAAGGGCTTGAACATAGCAGACCCGAATTACCCGATCGAGCTGGTCGGAGTTACGGACAAGGCGGAGCGGGAGCGGATTATGCAGGAGCTCGCTGAGCGAGAGCGGCACGAGATGGCAGGCGGAGAGCCTGCTGAGCAGAGGACTGTTCCAGCATCAGTAGAAGCAGGTACGGCGGCTGGGGAAGCTGGGCATGTGGTAGGAGCTAAGCCTGAACGTACAGAAGCGATAGCCGCGATCGAAGGTAAGTATGAAGAGCAGCTGAAGCAGGTGCAAGCTTCCTGTCAAGGGAAGGCGTCTGCCCTGATCGGGGAGCTGAAGCGCGAGCTGGCTGGTCATGACAAGGTAGATCGTAAGCTGCTCCAGGAGCTGCAGCGTAAGTATGCGGCGCGCATTGATGCGGCCGAGACTGGCTGTGAGCAGCAGGTGAAGGGCATGGTCAGCAAGGCGAAGCAAGAGCTGAAGGCAGCAGGGCTGAACGACACGGGCCCAGATAGCTGGCTGAAGCAATACCATTCGGCGAAGGCTGGTATGCAGGCTAAGGCGTTCCAAGAGCTGGAGAGCAGCTTGAAGTAAGTGATGAGAGTTCAAGTATCATTTTACAAATCTAATGAAAGTGTTAAGGTGATCCGAATGATAGGTAAGCGTATACAGTATTACCGGAACATGAAGCGACTCTCGCTCACGGAGCTGGCGTACCGGGCTGGCGTGGCGAAGTCTTACTTAAGCTCGATTGAGCGTAATATTCAGAGCAATCCTTCAGTTGATTTTCTTAATAAAATCTGTAAAGCGCTCGGAATTGACATCTCGGTTCTGATTAAGGATACGGACCACGAGGCAGCACAAGTGGCGAGTCTGGACCAAGAGTGGCTGAGGCTTGCTCAGGAGGTTCAGGCGTCAGGGATGAGTGTGGAGGAAGTGCGGCAGGTGTTGAGTCAGTATAGGTAACCCCTCACAACTCATGCACCGTCACCTCGCTCCGCACGAACAGCCTGGCATTCACACCTGTCTGCCCGAGGCCCTTAGATATATAGTAATGTCCCTGCGGGCTGTGATGCAGCCCCTTATAGATTCCGCTCGCTGGCAGCTTGCCCATCGGGCGGATGCGGTACAGGAACGGGACGTTGATCTGCTTGCCGTGCAGGTGTCCGGCCATCAAGTAATCGTAGCGCTCAGTCAGATGGAGCACGATATTCGGATCGTGAGTGATGACGACGCGAGGGCGCTCGGCGTGGACGGAGTGGAACGCCTTCAAGACGCGGGCCTTGCCGCTACCGAAGTCGTCAATGCCGATGAGCTGGAAGCCGGGCAGCTGCACCGCTTCGTTGCGCAGCACGACGATGCCCCGCGATTGCAGCAGCTTGATCAGGTTCGTCAGCTTGCGCAGGTGATGGTCATGGTTGCCGAGTACTGCATAGGCGGGCACGCCGCTCTGCTGCACTGCCTCAAGGTACCGGTCCAGCGGCAGCAGCTGGTGCTCGAGCTCCGTATAGTCGCCGGTCAGGAACAAGTAGTCCGGCCTCTCACTCGCGATAACGCGGGCAAGCTGACGAGGCGTTATGCGCAGCCGTTCGACGTGCAGGTCGCTCAGCTGCAGCACCTTGATGCCGAGTCCGAGAGGGCGCTGCACGCGCTCGATCTTCAGCCATTGTGTAGGCAAGATGAATAGCACATAGACGCTTGCCAGTGCGCCTAATGCAGCTCCGATAATCCACTCCATAGCTATAACCTCCTCTGATCCCCAAGCAATGCTCAAGTCTTCATTCTAGCTCCAAGACATTGGATACTCAAGCACTCTCTATTATCAGTACGCTCCTGGTACCTATATTATTGACCTGCTTAACTATTATTTAAGAAAAAATAGTCAAATCTAGGGTTGGATTCTATCTCAGAACGTGTTAAAATTCACATAATGGGACTTGATACAAATTGTATCGTACTGGAGGTGTGCGACCAATGCCCTATCACTATTTTACAGAAATTTGGACACCGCTGCGCCTAATAGGAGTGAAGCTGCTTCGGGATTCAGATGGTAAGTATTGGGTCAAAATATGGGGTTTTACACGTCGCAAGCTTTAGTGTGGACGGTGTGATACAATTGGTATCCAAAAAGAGAGGGGAAGCGCCATGGAGATCAGAAGCTCGAGAGTACGAAATAACGTGCGGGCGATGACTGTAATTGACAAGCCGTATTATATGAACTACGAGGTCCATAAGAAAGCTAGTCCGGATGATGAAGAGCCGTTCTATGTGGGGTATGACCATGGTATGGATATACTATGCGGCTCTTGTCAATGGTTGATGACCAAAAATGTCAATCTCATGGACCTTCCCGTTCTCGCTGTCTACGAGTGCCCGAAGTGCGGACAGCTGAACCGGCTGTAGAGGTTCATAATATAGAGCTTACGGTTACTTCACGAGCTCCGATCGAACGAGCGACAGGAATTGCTTCGTCTCTTCGGCAGATAATGCTCTTCCCTGAAACGTAAGCTTGAACTGCTGCATGATCTGATAGTCTGAGTTGAATAGGCTTTGCACGAAGGAGCGAACATCTTCGTCAAGGATGGTGGTCGGGGCTAGTGTGAGGCCACGTATATAGTCTTCGGATACCTCAAGCGCGATGGCCAGCTGTCGCAGCTGCTGATCATCAGGGACTATTGTACCTTCTTCAATCCACTCGATTAGGTCTAATGCCATTCCGCACCTGCTTGCGAGCTCCTGCTCGCTCCATTCCAGGCTTAGTCTTGTCGCTGTGATTCGGCGTCCGACATGCTTCAACGTGTTACACCTCTGATTCTCTGTATAATATACAATATAATACGATTGTTCGCTGCAGCGAACACTTCACGATTATACAACATGTAGCATAGTATGTGAAGATAAGCTTTCTATGGAAAAGGTTTACATAGGAATAATTAACTAAATCTAAAAAATTATTTAGAAACGAAAATATGGATAATAATAACTATCGAAACGAAAAGGTTTTACCGATAAACTTAAACATATGGATAGAAGGCTCTCACACACGGAAGTGGATGGATCAAAGTCTAAATAGACGAATGGAGAGAGAGAACTTTGATGGAGAGAACCATTACAATAGAAGTCGAGCGCATTCTGCGACAATTGGGTATAGTGTCCATGCAGACGATGAACGCTTCGGATGCGGTTCAGCCTGCTGCATACGCTTCGGATGCGACCTCTGAGCAATCCGCCACCAGACGCTTGTCGCATCAACCTGACTTAGAACGCACATAATATACGCTGCCGAGCGGCCATATATACATTTCATGAAAACTACACTTGAATCCGTATGGTATCCTTTGCTATCATAACCATATCAATTGAGGAAACGAAGGTGTGATTCCTGTGTCCAAGCGCGCATATAATTTCAACGCCGGTCCGGCTGCACTGCCCCTAGAGGTACTGCAGCGTGCTCAAGAGGAGCTGGTCGAGTACCAAGGTATCGGCATGTCGATTATGGAAATTTCTCATCGCAGCTCGCAGTACGAGAAGCTGAACGAGGAGACGCAGGTGCTGCTGAAGGAGCTGTTCGCGATTCCGGACGGCTACAAGGTGATGTTCCTGCAGGGAGGCGCGAGCACCCAGTTCGCAATGATCCCGATGAACCTGCTGAAGGAAGGGAAGACCGCGCACTACGTGCATACCGGCTCCTGGGCTGATAAGGCGATCAAGGAAGCGAAGCTGTTCGGCGCTACAGCCGTTGCGGCATCGTCAGAAGAGGACAAGTTCACCCGTATGCCAGACCTGTCGGGTCTTGCTCTAGGCGAGGATGCTGCTTATCTTCACCTGACGTCGAATGAGACGATCGAGGGCACACAGTTCCAGACGTATCCGGACACAGGCTCGGTGCCGTTGATCGGAGATATGTCAAGCGACATCTTGTCCCGCCCTGTTAACGTGGCGCAGTTCGGCATGATCTATGCGGGTGCGCAGAAGAATCTCGGTCCATCTGGCGTGACGCTCGTCATTATGCGCGAGGACCTGCTGCAGGATGCGCCTAAGGGTGTAGCGACGATGCTCCGCTACGATACACATGTGAAGAACAATTCCCTGTACAATACGCCTCCAGTGTACTCGGTCTATATGATGAACCTGGTGCTGCACTGGATCAAGGATCATGGCGGTCTCGCCGCTATGGAGCAGCGTAACAAGGAGAAGACGGACCTGATCTACCAGGCGATCGATTCGAGCGATGGCTTCTACCGCGGTGTCGTACAGGCGCCGTACCGTTCGCGCATGAACATTACGTTCCGCCTTGGTACGGAGGAGCTGGAGAAGGCATTCGTGAAGGAGTCCGAGCAGAACGGCTTCGTCGGTCTGAAGGGACACCGCAGCGTTGGCGGATTGCGCGCATCGACGTATAATGCCGTGCCGCACGAGTCCTGCAAGGCGCTGGCGGATTTCATGAACGACTTCCGCAGCCGGAACCAGTAACAGGCGCGTCAAGTGCGCATGCTAGCCCAAGAGCAGTAGCTTGCTACAGACCGTCCGCGGCTCGTAGCAGGCTGCTGCTTTGTGCTGTTCAGCCTACACAGGAACGAGCCGCGGCGCACCTTAACAACGATATAAGCGCCACGGCTCGTTGGGCGCGTGACGCTTATGGATTCGATGATGATTTCGATTAGGCGAGCGATTCCTTGACGTTAGGCTCTGTTAATTTGTATCCGACGTTGCGAATCGTTACAATATATTCAGGCGTACGAGCGTTCGTCTCGATCTTGTCGCGCAGGTGACTGATATGCACGTCGACGATACGGGTATCGCCGAGGAAGTGATAGTCCCATACTCCGTGCAGCAGCTGCTGACGGCTGAGCACCTTGCCTCTGTGCTTGCATAAGAACAGCAGCAGGTCGAATTCCTTCGGCGTGAGCTCGATCGTCTCGCCCTTGATCTTCACCTCGCGCTGATCCGGCTGGATCGAGATGTGACCAATCTGTACTGGAGCGTTCTCGGATGTAGAAGGGAGAATCTGAATACGACGCAGGATGGCTTGAATGCGGGAGATGAGTTCCTGTGGACTGAATGGCTTCGTCATGTAATCATCGGCTCCGTTGTCAAGTCCGGCGATCTTGTCAGACAGATCCTGCATGGCGGTGAGCATAATGATCGGCACCATGTTGTTCTGATCTCTGAGCTTACGGCACACTTGAATGCCGTCCATCTTCGGCAGCATGAGATCGAGTACGATCAGGTCGGGGCGGAAGTGCTGAATCGCGCTGAATACAGCCTCGCCATCGTATACGCAATGCACCTCGAAGCCTACTAGCTTCAGGTTGAATTCTATGAGCATCGAGATGGAAGGTTCATCATCAACGACAAGAATTTTCTTCTTCAACATGATTGAATTTCTCCTTTACTGTCGATTGCATGTGAATCAGTAACATCGTTACAGCTTCGTTACAGCCTCACCAGATATGCTCATTATCTCAATGCACCGTCAACCTTGTATTAAGAATAGGTAAAGCGAGTGTTAAAATTGGAGTGACATGTAATGGCGTTTCACATTGTGCTGGTAGAACCCGAAATTCCGGCGAATACGGGGAATATTGCAAGAACGTGCGCAGCGACAGGTACCTGGCTGCATCTGGTACGGCCACTCGGCTTCGACACCGACGACCGAACGCTGAAGCGGGCGGGTCTTGATTATTGGCATTCCGTGAAGCTGGAGTACCATGATTCGTGGCACGAGCTCAAGGAGAAGTACGCATCTTCACGATTTTTCCTTGCGACGACGAAGGCGACGAAGCTATACACGGACATCGAATTCCAGGACGAAGATTTCCTCGTGTTCGGCAAGGAGACGAGAGGTCTCGATCCGTCGATCTTAGCTGAGCATCCGGATTCATTGATTCGCATGCCGATGACCGATACGGTTCGTTCCTTGAACC
Organism: Paenibacillus sp. YYML68; assembly: GCF_027923405.1. NCBI lineage: Bacteria > Bacillati > Bacillota > Bacilli > Caryophanales > Paenibacillaceae > Paenibacillus > Paenibacillus sp. YYML68. The sequence continues at coordinate 1,568,644 of NZ_BQYI01000001.1, forward strand.
TGTCGAATTCGGCCGCTATTATCCTCTATGAAGGCTTGAGGCAGAATAGGTTTCCAGGATTATCCTAGCTGTCATGTTAGGGTCTGAAGGGCCATACAATTGGAGTAAGGCGGGGCAGGAATTTACACTTTGATGTCGAAATATCTAAGGTGGCAACTAAAGAACAGGATTGAAATGAGGTGTATGATGATGAAACCGGCAGGTGTTGTCCGCAAGGTGGATCAGCTTGGACGTATCGTGCTTCCAAAGTCGCTGCGCAAAAGGTACCAAATGAACGAGGGGGACCCGGTCGAAATATTGGTCAGCGGCGATCATATTATTCTGGAGCGATATCGGCCACGGTGTGTGTTCTGCGGATCGATGGAGCAGGTGAGCGATTTCAAGGAACGGCACATATGCGGCGAGTGCTTGAGAGAGATGTATGGTCTTAGGCAGAAGGACGCCTAGGAGGAGCATGAGCGGGGGAAGTGCTGCGCTTATGAGCTCAATGGAATGATGCTCTTCGCTTCGAGAACGAAAGAGATGGACTTAGAGGGCTCCACGGCATGCCGCCGTCGGAGCCCTCTCTCGTGATCAGGTCGGTGTATCGCGTGCCAGCTTGCGCCGTCTACGCAGCCACTTGCTCTGCTCCTTCCCTGCGCCGAGCAGCCGGTACGCCTCGATCAAGAGGTCGATCACCTGCAGCTCATTGACGCCGCTGTGCGGCTGCACGTTAAGCAAGAACTCGATAGCGGTGTGCGGCTTGCGCTGGGATAAGAGCTGTCTGGCCGCCCAGATCGCCAGCTTCTCCCATTGCATCTCCAGCCTGTCCTTGATGGACAAGGCATGGGGATCGTAGAAGCCCGACAAGATCGGACCGGTGAACTTGTCCAGCAGTAGCCGGCACAGGAATAGCTTGCTGACAGGCTCGGACAGCTCACTGGCTGTATGAAGCAGCTTCTGTAGCTCCAGCAGATCGAATGCGAGCTCGCCGTGGAGGTGCACATGAGAACGGTCGATGGTGATCGCCTTCTCTTGGTGCTGACCGCGGTCCAGCAGCTTGCTAATATGGTTCAGGTATACGCGCAGGTTACGCAGTGCGCTATGGTAGCTCTTCTCCGGAAACAGGTCGGTACATAGCTGCTCCCGGGATACGTTCCGGTGGAAGGCGAGGTAGAGCAGAATGTTCTTGGCATAGCGGCTATGCCAGCCGTCAGGCATTGCAGCTCCATCTGTCCAGCTGACATCGAATTCGCCGATACACTGGATCCGAAGGGCGGGCTTCGCTTGCTCTAGCATTGATTGCTCGGCTAACAGCTCTCGCATGTGCTCATGGATTAATGAGTCCACGATCGTCGGCGAGACGGACGTCTGTTGCTGGAGGAAGCGATGGAGCCAATCGAACGTGCAGGACGGATCATCGACGAACATGAGGTTCGCCGCCTCCGGTACGATGAGGAAGCCGCTCGTATTCCAATAGACATGCACGAGCCCCGCGAGCGCCGGAGTGAACAGCTGATCCTTCTCTCCGGACAACAACAGCGTCTCGATCGAGGCGAGCAGCGGACTAGGCTGCTGTTGAAGCCATACGGCGATCGTGTTCAAGGCTTGGCGATACGTAAGGTCACTTACACGGCTGAGAGCCTGCGTGACTTGCTGCTGCAGACGCGCCTGCTGCTGTCCATGTACAGTAAGGCTGATCGACTGATCGAGCATCAGCTTCCACTTGTCGAGGTGACTGAATATGGCGGCTGGGTCCTGATTGTAGCCGTGACGCAATAGGAATGGGAACGAGAACAACGGTGATAGGTAGACGATACGCTGTACGTAGCTCGGGTAATGCTGTGCATACGCTCTGGCGACGAGTGAGCCGAACTGATGTCCGATCAAGACGACGGAACGAAGCTCAAGATGAGTGATAAGTGCATGCAGGTCCTGGATTAAGCGATCAGGCTTAAGAGAATCGGGAGATTCCTCGCTGAGTCCGTGACCCGGCAGATCGTAGGCTACGACGGAGTAATGAGGCAGCAGCAACGGGAGTAGACGCTCCCAGATCGACGAGGATAGGCCCATGCCGTGAATGAGCACGAGAGCAGGCTTGTCCGTGGCGGGTGTAGTAGAGGAGGCTAGGTTATATGTAAAGTTCATTCCATAACTGCAAGTGAACGGCTGCATGATGTCATCCCTCTGGGTCTATAATCTTACAATTGGAACAAATAGTTTAATTTCTAAATTTATCTTAATACAAATATAGGGTAGTGTCACTAGAAATGGATGGTAGTGTAACCTTCGTGTAACGATAAATATGGTAATCTAGGTACAACATCCTATTTGTCGGATAAAATTATATTATTGACCAAGGGAAGGTGACAGCGCGCCATGGAGAGGACAGTTGAGATCGAGGTCATCCTACTTCAATTGGGGTTAAGCATTGAGCAGGGGAGGAAGCAGATTAGCGGTTCTGCACCTCTGCATAAAGAGTCAGTCAGTCTCGAGACGCAGACTGATGCACGATTAACGAAAAAAGCGGTCTCGTCCATTCCCCTTGAAGCCCGTACATCGTAGGGCCGTGGCGATGGCGAGTCCGCTTCATATAACGAAAGAGCCGTGCTTACAGCCCCTTCGTCTTATCCTCATTGTAAGCTGCAGTAAGCATCGCAACGATGAAAAGTAGAAATACGACAATCACTAACCAAAATGTAGCAGACATCCTGAGCACCCCCCAGCCATTATTATAACCAACCAATAACGAAAAGAAAACGGATAATGTGTGAACAATTGCTACTTGAAAAACAAAAAATGAGTCGGCATCGGTCTCAGACGTCCGCCGGCATCTGAAGGCTTGTTGATCACCTGTCCGTCGAAAATGAGACTCGATGAGCCTCCACCATCCAGATTATACGCGTCCTTGACGCCGAGCGCCAGCAGCTTGTCCTGAAGCTCGGCCAGCGTCGCTCCGGAATGTCCGCGCTCGTCGTACCCATCCGTTACGAGGAACACTAGCTGGTCGTTCTTCAGGCTGCCGACGACGGTCCTCGGTGCTCTCGCCGGAGACGTCTGCCATTGCGTAGGAATCGTCTGCTTCTGCCCGCCCTGCAGCAGCACCGGTACGAACGTCGCGCCGAACATCGGGTTCAGCTTGTCAAGCTGCTGCTGGGTGGAGAACATGCCGCCGATCAGCTTGCGGTCCTTGCTCAACCCGATGAAGGTCAAATCATTAAACGTAGGCTCGAAGCCGTATACGTACTTGCCCTCATAGACGGTCGTGCTGAGCGGATAGCGCTTGCCTGTACGCTTGTCGTCGGCGAAGCCGCCAGCGTTAACACCAGCGATCGCCCCGTAGCGGCGCGCCGCCTGCTGGGTTGTCTCGCTGCCGCCGACCTTGTCGTTGCCAAGCGTCATGCGCATCCCCTTATCCGACTTCACGGTAACCTTCAGCGCATGGCCGGCATATCGAGCCTCGCTGAACGAATATAGCTTCAGATCGATGTTGTCGGATGACGTGCTGCGCAGCTGCTTGCCGCCGAGTCTTGAGATGAACCGTGAGTCGAAGATGGCGGAAGGCCGCGTAGCGGCATCTGCTGCAAGCTGTGACAGCCGTGCCGCTTCATTGGCGCTCGCTGCGTACAGCTCATAGTACTTCTGAATCGTGGCACGAGTCGAGACTGCATCCTGATTCGCACGGTCGAGACCATCGAGCGCACGCTGTACCGTGCTCGCGAGCTGCAGCTCAGCCTTCGGCCCTGTTGCAGGCGGTGTAATCGTCACGCTCGGCGGGGCGAAGGCCAGGAAGCCGATCAGCCCGAGGAACGGAGCGGCGGCTAGCAGCATGAGCCGATTCAGCTGCTGGAAGCCATTCATGCTTGCTTCACCTCCTCATGAAGTTCGCTTCGTTCTATAGATTATTGCAGCGCATCGAGCTGCTTCTTCAGCTCTTCGAGCTTCTTCGTCACTTCCGCCAGCTGGGTATATAGCTGGTTGCTGTTGTCAGTCTTGCTGCTGGCGCTGTCCTTCGTGAACGCCAGCAGCTCATTCACGGAGTCAATCTTCGACTGCAGCTGCTTCATATCGTCTTGGATCGAAGCTCTCAGCTCCGTAATCTGCTTCTGATAGTCCTCCTGAATAGCAGCAAGCTGCAGCTCCGTCTGGGCCGCGATGTCGGCCTTCAGCTGCTGCTGAAGCTGATCGCTGTATAGCTTTGCCCCATAGATGCCTCCTCCGACGAGGAGAGACCAGACGAGCACGAGCAGCACGTACGTCCGTACTTGCTTCGGCTTGCCGGCTTTGCCGGTCCTGACCTGCTGCCCCCCAGTATCGGGATCTGTTCCTATGCCGGATCTGCTGCCGCGAACAGGCAGCTGCGTCGAATTCGTCTCTAGCTCCGTATTCATGCTTCCCGCCCCTTCCTGTATTCGTTCGGGGTGACACCTGTCGTCTTCTTGAACACCTTGCTGAAATATTTCTCATCCTCGTACCCGACCATCGAAGCGATCTGTGCGATCCGCAGGTGCGGATTCAGCAGCAGCAGCTTCGCCTTATCCATCCGGATGCGGCTCAAGTAATCCGACAGGTTCTCTCCGAATTCCTGCTTGAACTTGCGCGATATATATTCCCGGCTGAGGTAGAAGTGGTTCGCGATCTCCTGCAGCGAGATGTCCTCGTGATAATGGTTGCTGATATACTTCGCGATCTCGAACATGACGTTGCTGTCCTGCTGCTGCAGCTTCAGCATCTGCTTCGACAGCTCGGACAAGCTGCGCGTCAGCTGCTGCTCCCACAGATCAAGGGCGAGCCGCCCTTCGTTATCCGTCGGCACCTGGAACTCGGCTTCCTCACGCGGCTGGACGAGCTGCTGCTGATCGCCGAACCATTCGACGATCCAGCGGCTCTTGTACGCCTTGTACTGGTGCCACCACAGCTCCAGCTGCTCCAGATCAATAGAGCCGAGCTTGCGGACAGCAGCCATCCATTCGCTGACGGCCTTGCTGATCTGCTCCTCGCTGCCGCTGCGAACCGCAAGACGGATCATCTCGGCGTAGCCGTCGATTGACAGGGAGGTCGGCAGTGTACCGGGCTCCTCCGGCTGATAGACGTGAATGCGCTTCTGCTTCTCGAGCAGGTTGCGACGGCGCAGCGCTTGCTTCGCTTCGGCGTAGGCGTTCTTCAGGCCGTCCGGATAGGCGAGCGTGCCGCTCACGCCGATGTCCAGAGAGCTCTGGAACGTGCTCTTAATACACTGCTGCACCGTCTGCAGCAGCTGGTCCGAGCGGCCGAGCTCACGCACGAGCAGCAGGACGATCTCGTTGTCGCTGTTCCAGTAGCGGAAGGCAATGCCCAGCCTTGCAGGCTGCTGCTCGGTCAGCACCTCGTTGCACACATTCATCAGCGAGAAGTAGACGAGATCCCACTGCGACCAGAATCGGTCCTTCAGCTTGCCGTTGATCGTGTCGAGGCTGAGCACAGCCAGACGGCATTCCGTGATGGACGGATCGAAGCCGTACTCGTCGACGATTTCCTTCGCGTGCTTGTCATAGCCGGCCGGCTCGCTGACGAGATTGGACCAGATTGTGTCCCAATAGACGGGACGCAGCTGGTTCACCTCCATCTCGCGCGCCTGCTGCAGGAGGCGCTCCTCCTGCTCCTGCTTCAGCTCGAAGACGGCCTTCTGCACCGTCTCCTTCAGCTGCTGGGCGTCGATCGGCTTCAGTATATAGTCAGCGCCGCCATGCTTCATCGTGTGCCGCACAAGCTCGAAGTCATCGTGTCCGCTGATGACGATTGTCTTGGCGTCAGGCGCTATTTTACGAACCGAGACGAGGAGCTCCTTGCCGTCCATCAGTGGCATCATCATATCGGTGAAGATGAGCTGTGCCGTCTGTTCCTGGAGCAGCTCGACGGCCTCGGCGCCGTCCTGAGCCTCCATGACTGTATGGATGCCGAGCTCCTTCCACGGCACGAGCAGCTTGATCGCCTCGCGTACATGCTTCTCGTCATCGACGATTAATGCTATCATCCTATTCTTCCTCCTCTAGCTGTAGCTGCAATGGAATCGTGATCGTCACCTGGAAGCCGCCCTCAGGCGGTACCTCGATGTGCATGCGCGTGCGAGCATCCTTGCTGCGGCCGCTGCCGTCATAGAGCATGAGCCGCGCGAGCACGTTGCGCAGTCCGATGCTGTCCGATGCAGCGGTGCCACCGCCTCCTCCGGCAGTGGGCTCCAGCGGCAGCCGAAGTGACTGCTGGAGCGACTCGAGCTGATCGGCATTCAGTCCCTTCCCGTTATCCCGCACCGTCAGCTGCAAACAGCCCTCCGCGTTGATGAAGCCGCCAATATAGAGGCGACCTGCTTGCGTGCGAGGCTCGAACCCATGCTTGAAGTAGTTCTCCACGAGAGGCTGGAGCAGCATCTTCGGCACGCGGACCGATTCGGCCTCCTCGGATACGTCGATGGTGACCGTCAGCTCGTCCTCGAACCGCTGCAGCTGCAGATCGAGATACGCCCGCACGTGCTCCACCTCGCGCTTCAGCATGACGCTCGTCTCGTCGTTGTTCATGCTGTAGCGCATAATTTTGGCCAGGGAGGAGAGGAGGGTGTACACCTTGGTCGTCTCCTGCTGCAGCGCGAGCGTCCCGATTGATTGCAGCGCGTTGTATAGAAAATGCGGATTGATCTGCGCCTGAAGCGCCTTCAGCTGGTTCGTCTTATTGGCAAGCTCCAGCTTGTACTCCTTATGAATGAGCTCGTCGATCCGCTGCATCATCGTGCGGAACCGCTGAGCAAGTATGCCGAACTCGTCCTTGCTCGTGACATGAATATCGACCTGCATGTTGCCGGTCTGGACGATACCGATGTAGCCGATCAGCTTCTTGATCGGTGCCGTGAACCGGAACGAGACATACAGCGTGCCGAGGATGACGACGATCATGAAGACGATCAGAATGACCGTATTCGCGTACGTCAGCTCCGCAGCGTGAGCGTATAGCAGCTCGCTGGGGATACGCTTGACGATCGTCCAATTGGCGTAAGGCATACGTATATGCTCGTAGATCTGAATGCCCTTGAACGCGTCATCGCTCCATTCACCGCTGCCGCTGCTCGTCCAGTCTGCTGTCGCCAGCACCTGAGTGACCCAAGGGGCGGCAATGGCAGCGCCGATCAGCTGCGGCTTCGAGCTGAAGATGATGCTGCCGGACTCGTCGAGCACGTACAGCTCCTCGCCTGTCGCATATAGCTGACTGCATATCTCGCGTATATAGTCGAGCCGCACGTCGATGGACAGCGTTCCGAGATCCTTCAGCGTCAGCGCGTTCGAGATCGAGCGGTGCAGCGTGAATACATCGGCGACCGGCAGGGGATTAATAGAAAATAGCTCATACGTATGGCTGACATGCGTCGGCTCGATGCGAATATTGCTATGCTGAATCGCAGGTACATATTTAGACTGACCGGTCTCGTTCAGGTTGACGTTCCCGCGTGTATACAAGTACGCCTTGTCTGTCGTGCTCAAGTACAGGTACACCTGATGAATATCTCGCACCGCATTGTGCACGCTGATGAGACCGCGAATCACCTCGTTGCGGCTGCCGTAGCCAGGCGCTCCATTCTCAATGACGCTGTAGAAGCTCGGGTCGTTATAGACGAACGTTGACGCTTGCTTGATGCTCTCCAGATAGTTAACCATATTGGTCTTGCCTTGATAAATCAAGCGGGAATTGGTCTGTATCGTATCCTCGATGACCTGTCGCTCCGTGACGAAATACGTCATGACGATCGATGTCGAAATGGGCAGAATGGTGGCGGCAAGCAAAAATAAAATGAGCTTGTTGCGAATGCTGTTACGGATCATACGCTTGTCCTCCTAACGGCGCCAGCACCCTTAATTGTAACAATAAAGATCAATAAATTCCACCTGTTACGTCAAGAGAGTAAGTGTTAATTACATCCGTCGAATTTTATACTTACCGTATACTTTACAAGCAGATTGTAAAATTTATAAAAAAAGGGGAGGATCCCATGAAAGCAACCCAGCGGTGGTCTGGCTTCATGCAGCAGCTTGTATTCGTCGGACCGGCTTTCGTTTTTTTCAGCATTATAGTGGCAGTCCCATTCCTCATGAGCATGTACTACTCGTTCACAGAGTGGAACGGGGTCACCTCCAACGTGAAGTGGGTCGGATTCGATAACTTCGTCCACATTCTGACGAATGATAAGGACTTCCACAAGTCATTCTGGTTCACGACAAGATTCACCGTTACGGAAGTGATTCTGGCGAATGTTGTCGGCTTCTTGCTGGCGCTCTTGCTGTCGCAGGCGTTGAAGTCGCGGAACGTGCTTCGCACGATCTTCTTCATGCCGAACGTCATCGGCGGTCTGTTGCTCGGCTTCATCTGGCAGTTCATCTTCGTGAAGGGCTTCGCGAGCATTGGAGAGCTGACAGACTGGTGGTTCTTCACGCTTCCGTGGCTCGGCGACTCGCCGACCGCCTTCTGGGCAATCGTCATCGTTAGCGTGTGGCAGCATGCCGGCTATCTAATGGTCATCTATATCGCAGGCTTGGCGAACGTGCCGAAGGAGCTGCAGGAGGCCGCTTACATCGACGGCGCGAACCGCTGGCAGACGCTGCGCAACATTACGTTCCCGATGATCATGCCATCGATTACGGTGTGTCTGTTCTTAACGATCTCGTGGGCGTTCAAGATGTACGATCTCAACGTGTCGCTGACATCGGGCGGACCTTTTAACTCCACACAATCGGTTGCACTGAACATCTATGAGGAAGCATTCCGCAACAATCGATACGGACTCGGTACGGCGAAGGCGTTCCTGTTCTTCATCATCGTTGCGATTATTACGATGGTTCAAGTTACAATTACGAAGCGTAAGGAGGTTGAGGCGTAATGGAGGCATCCAAAAAAAGCTATACGTTCCGGCTGTTCAGCCTTGAGGTGATCGGCATCATCGTCGCGCTGCTGTTCCTCGTGCCGTTCTACTTCGTCATCGTCAACTCGATGAAGACGTTCGGCGAGCTGCTCGTGAACACGTCCAACCTGCCGAAATCGTTCAACATCGCGAATTATATTAAGGTATGGGACATTATGAAGTTCCCGAAGGTGTTCATGAATTCGTTCTGGATTACGGTGTTCAGTAACCTCGGTCTTGTGCTCGTGAGCTCGATGGCGGCTTACCGTCTCGTGCGGCATCCGTCCCGCTTTAATAACCTGCTGTTCCTGGCGTTCGTCGCGGCGATGGTCATTCCGTTCCAGTCGATCATGATTCCGCTGGTGAAGGTGGCGAGCGAGGTCGGTCTGATGGACAGCCGTCTGGGCCTTATCATCTGTTACTTCGGCTTTGGCGTATCGCTCAACGTGTTCCTGTACCACGGCTTCATCAAGTCGATCCCGAAGGAGATCGAGGAGTCGGCGACGGTCGACGGCTGCTCCCCTTACGGTGTATTCTGGAAAATCATCTTCCCGCTCCTGAAGCCGATGAGCGTCACGATCGTGCTGCTGAACAGTCTGTGGATCTGGAACGACTTCCTGCTCCCGCTGCTCGTGCTGAACAGCCCGGACCTGCGGACGATTCCACTCGCCACGTACTCGTTCTTCGGTCAATATACGAAGCAGTGGGATATGGCGCTGGCCGCGCTCGTACTGGGTGTCATTCCGATCATCCTGTTCTTCCTGTCGATGCAGCGCTACATTATCGAGGGGATTACAGCCGGCTCGGTGAAGGGGTAGTCAGTTGGCGAAGGGTGAGCTTAGAGGCTAGCCAGTCTGTATTTGTTGCGGATGTAAATAAATGGGATGAAAGCGTTTGTTCAAAATGTTCCACCTTTTCGTTCAATATCTTACGTGTTCGAAGGGCGGAGCCTTTTATACAATAAATTCAGAAGCAGCAAGACACGCACGTTCAAATTGAGAGTTACACAAACAGGGAGGGTTCTTAGATGAAAACAAAGAAAATCGTAGGTCTTAGCCTCGCGGCCTTGCTCGCGATGACGACAGCAGCAGGCTGCGCACAGAAGGATGACGCTCAGCCGAACAACGGTGCGGCTCAAGGTGACAAGCCAGCTGCGAAGAACGTAACGCTGAAGATGTTCCAGTTCAAGGTGGAGATCGCAGAGCCGCTGGCGAAGCTCGTGCAGGAGTATGAGAAGCAGAACCCAGGCGTGAAAATCCAGGTTGATACAGTCGGCGGCGGCGCAGACTACGGCGCAGCGCTGATGGCGAAGTTCAACTCCGGCGACAAGCCTGACATCTTCAACAACGGCGGCTTCTCCGACCTCGACAAGTGGATCGAGCACCTCGAGGACCTGTCCGGCGAGCCGTGGGTGAAGGATCTCGTAGACGTGGCGAAGGAGCCAATGACGAAGGACGGCAAGCTGTACGGTCAGCCGCTGAACCTTGAGGGCTACGGCTTCCTGTACAACAAGGACCTGTTCCAGAAGGCCGGCATTACGGAGACGCCGAAGACGCTCTCCCAGCTGGAGGAAGCGGCGAAGAAGCTCCAGGCCGCAGGCATTACGCCATTCGTGAACGGCTACGGCGAGTGGTGGGTACTGGGTAACCACTTCGTGAACTTGCCGTTCGCTCACCAGCCAGATGCGAATGCATTCGTGAAGGGCTTGAACGATGGCACAGCGAAGATTCCTGGCAACTCAGCGTTCGATAATTGGGTGAAGCTGTTCGACCTGCAGCTGCAATACGGCAACAAGAACCCGCTGCAGACGGACTACAAGACTCAGGTTACGGAGTTCGCGACGGGCAAGGCGGCCATGACACAGCAAGGTAACTGGACGCAGACACAGCTTACACAGACGAACCCTGATCTGAAGGTAGGCTTCCTGCCAATGCCGATCAGCGAGGACGCGGCTGCGAACGACAAGCTTCCGGTCGGCGTACCGAACAACTGGGTGATCAACAAGAACTCCGCGAACAAGGAAGAGGCGAAGAAGTTCCTCAACTGGCTCGTTACTTCTGACCTCGGTAAGAAGTACATGGTTGAAGAGTTCAAGTTCATCCCTGCGTTCAAGACGATCTCCGCTGACGAGAAGATTCTCGGCCCTCTGGCTGCTGATATCATCCGCTACAGCAAGGACGGCAAGACGATTAGCTGGAACTGGTTCAAGTTCCCAGGCGGCGAAGCTTCCTCCAAGAAGTTCGCAGCGTCCATGCAGGCTTATGTGGCGAAGCAGAAGACGAAGGACCAGATGCTGACGGAGTTCCAAGAGGCATGGGATAGTCTGAAGAAGAAGTAATACGACGGTGAAAGCTACCGTGTGATTTATGAGGCACCGCCCCGTAGGGGGCGGTGTTTTTTGTGTTGGGGCGAGAGGCTGGTGCGGTGCGGGAGGGCGCGAGGCCGCGCGGTGGGCGCTGGGCGCGAGGTGGCGCGGTGGGTTAGCGCACGAAGCGTGAGCTAACGGCGAGCGCCGGGCGCTGGGCGCCGTGCGCGAGGCCGCGCGGTGCGATAGCGCACGAAACGTGAGCTAACGGCGAGCGCCGGGCGCCGTGCGCGAGGCCGCGCGGTAGGTTAGCGCACGAAACGTGCGCTAACGGCAAGCGCTGGGCGCTGGGCGCGAGGCGGCGCGGTGCGATAGCGCACGAAGCGTGCGCTAACGGCGAGCGCCGGGCGCTGGCCGCGAGGCCGCGCGGTAGGTTAACGCACGAAACGTGCGCTAACGGCGAGCGCTGGGCGCCGTGCGCGAGGCGGCGGGGTGGGTTAGCGCACGAAAGGTGCGCTAACGGCGAGCGCTGGGCGCCGTGCGCGAGGCGGCGGGGTGGGTTAGCGCACGAAGCGTGCGCTAACGGTGCGCGCTGGGCGCTGGGCGACAGGCCGCGCGGTGGGTTAGCGCACGAAACGTGCGCTAACGGTGCGCGCCGTGCGCTGGGCGCCGTGCGCGAGGCTGCGCGGTGGGTTAGCGCACGAAACGTACGCTAACGGCGAGCGCCGTGCGCCGTGCGCGAGGCCGCGCGGTGGGTTAGCGCACGAAGCGTGCGCTAACGGTGCGCGCTGGGCGCCGTGCGCGAGGCCGCGCGGTGGGTTAGCGCACGAAACGTGCGCTAACGGCGAGCGCCGTGCGCTGGGCGCCAGGCCGCGCGGTGCGATAGCGCTTTTGCACACGCAATATCAATCCCCCTGAAGATTCGGCTTATCGGAGAGAATAACCAACATATAGTCCGATTACGGGGATAAGATCGCACCCAGCAACGAATTACGGCGCTATATGCGGTGAGAGCGGAATTTGACCATTATGCAACGATGCCGGGTCGCTATACAATGGGAAGAACATCTGTTCAAGCTTGGAGGATCGAGCGTTATGACGAAGGCACTTCCTGCAACATTATCCGGCTGGCTCGAATCACGTAGGTCAAGCATCCCTCCGGACAAGCGGCTCTCCAATGAAGCTGCGGTATCGTTGTTCATTCACTTCTGCTTCCAGTTCGGCGCATCGATGTCCGGCGTGTTCCTGACGCTTTATTTATGGCGGTTAACCGAGAGCTTGACGATCAACGCCATTTATTTTGCAACGAGTTTTTCGGCTATGATGGTAGGCTTCGTATTCGGCGGCTGGATGATTAAGAAGAAAGATCGGATGGTCGTATACCGGATCGGCATAGCGATGAACGCGGTATTTTATCTTGCGGTCGTGTTCGCTGGGGAGCTAGTAGCGTCGTGGTATCTGCTCTTCGCTATAGGCCACGGTATTGCCGGTGCCTTCTACTGGGTTGGATACTTGACGCTGATGTATGAAGTGTCGACGGATCAGAACCGGATTCGTTATCTCGCGCTGAATACGACCATGTTTATGCTTGGCGGGCTTGTCGGACCAGCGCTCGCAGGCTTCCTCATCCGTATGAACGACGGGCTGCAGGGCTATACACTCGTCTTCGGCATCGCCTGTGTCATGTTCTTCATCGCGAGCATCGGCAGTCTGCGGATTAAGTCGAATGCGTCTCATCACCGCACGTATTATCTGAAGTACTCGGGCTTGCTCATCCGCAAGCATAAGCGGTGGGCGAAGTCGATGTACGGTTTTTTATCGCTAGGGCTGCTGCAGGGTCTGATGCTGTTCCTCCCCAACATCCTGCTATTCCGGCTTATCCCAAGGGAGGACATCGTTGGCTACCTTGGCGTGCTGTTCGCGCTGCTTAGCATTGGGGCAAGTATGTACATCTCACGGTTCGGTAACGAATCGTTAGCGAAGCGAATGATCGTATTATCGACACTCGGCTTCGTACTCGGAACACTGTTCATCGTAGCGGATATGTCGATCGGGTCCGTGCTCATCTTCATGATTCTGTACTCCGTCTGTGCGCCGCTACAGGGCAATACGATCACCGTGTTCTTCTATCGAACGATTGGCGAGCTACCGTTACGCGGCGAGCTGCGGGTCGAGTCGGTCGTGCTGCGTGAGATCTTCATCAATATTGGCCGTATTATTGCAATTGTCAGCTTCGTGCTCGTGTTAGAGCGCTACGGAATTGAGCTGCTACCTTGGGTACTGCTCGTCGCGGCCGCCCTGCAGATCACACTATACCTCTTTGTTGAAAATGGTTCAGGCGAACCCAAACCTCTCGCCCCCGTAGACCACCAGCAGCGACAGGAGCGTGCGGAGGCGTAGGGTTGGGGCTGGTTCTTATGACGGATGGTGTCATAACAACCAGCCCTTTTTGACGTTACGATGCGAATCATCGTAACGCCATCCCGCCCGCGCCCGATCCGCGTCGCGCGCCCCTCCGTTACGATGCGAATCATCGTAACGCCATCCCGCCCGCGCCCGGTCCGCGCCGCGCGCCCCTCCGTTACGATGAGAATCATCGTAACGCCAAGCCGTCCGCGCCCGGTCCACGGCGCGCGCCCCACCGTTACGATGCGAATCATCGTAACGCAACGCCGACCGCGCCCGGTCCGCGGCGCGCGCCCCTGCGTTACGATGGGAATCATCGTAACGCCATCCCGCCCGCGCCCGGTCCGCGGCGCGCGCCCCTCCGTTACGATGGGAATCATCGTAACGCCATCCCGCCCGCGCCCAGCCTGCGTCGCGCGCCCCTCCGTTACGATGAGAATCATCGTAACGCCAAGCCGTCCGCGCCCGGTCCGCGCCGCGCGCCCCTCCGTTACGATGCGAATCATCGTAACGCCAAGCCGTCCGCGCCCGTCGCGCCCCGCCCCGCGATCCCCCCTGCATAATCCCCCCTCTGCGAAGAAATGCTAAGCAGTACAACACGTTCCGAAGAGGCAGGGGATTATGAGATGTACGATAGCATTATTGTTGGTGGAGGCTTTGCCGGACTGCAGGCTGCGATTCAGCTGGGTCGGTACAAGCATCGGGTGCTCGTGATCGATAAGGGAGAGGGGCGTTCCACGCTCTGTGTGAGCTATAACAACATTCTCGGCTGGCCGGAGGGCGTGTCGGGACAGCACTTGCGTTCACTTGGACGAGCACAAGCGGAGCAATACGGTGTTCAGTTCGTGGAGGACGAGGTCATCGCAGCAGCGCGTGACGGCGAACAGTTCGAGCTGGCGCTTGCGCGTCTTGGCGGTGTGCTAAGAGCTCGGACGATGCTCATCGCAACAGGGATCAGAGATCGTTATCCTGCTTTGCCAGGCCTGACAGACAAGCTCGGGTGCAGCATCTACGTCTGTCCGGACTGTGACGGCTATGAGACGTCAGGTAAGCGGACCATCGTTCTTGGCGCAGGTGTGGCTGGAGCTGGGATGGCGATCACGCTGCGGTACTGGTGCGACGATCTCGTCTATGTGAATCATGAGCGGACTGTTATCGGCAGCGACAAGCACGAGAAGCTTCAGGAGCTCGGCATTGCTTATATAGAGGCAGAGATTACAGAGGTGCTGGGTGAGCAGGATGGAGAAGTGTCGAGGCTCACAGGTGTCAGACTCGCAGATGGTCGTGTCATCGAAGGGGAGAAGGGGTTCATTGCATTCGGAGGCAATAAGGTTGAATCGGAATGGGCAGCTTCGCTCGGCATTGAGCGGATGGAGAACAAGCACATTATCGTCGATCCGCGGACAAAAATGACGTCAGTCCCCCGCGTATGGGCAGCAGGCGATATTGGCGTTCATTCGGAGCAGTCCGTCATTGCGATGGGCGACGGCTCTCAAGCGGCCATCTGGATGCATAAGGAGCTGCTGAAGCTGAAGGCGCAGCAGCCTGTCGGCTCCTTCTAACGGCTCCGAGTGGCGGTTGGATGGTAGTAGGGATTGCCGCACCACTCACCCGACTATTGTGCCCCCTCCCCGTCCAGCCCGCCTGTCTCCTCGAACCGAAACCCGCCTTCGAGCACATGCTTGTACTCGTCGAGCGCCGCCTCGCCTGCTGGCGTAAGGCGGTATATGCCGCGCTCTACTCGCTCGAACCAGCCGTACACGTTGCTGCGCAGCGTGGCGGCTGCTTGGGCGTTGCCTGTCGCGTCGCGCAGCTTGCGCGGGGCTTGCGGGCCGTAGCGGTGGAGCAGGTGCGCCAGCTGCAGCGCCTTCTCGCGGTAAGCGGTGACGAGCTTGCGCTTCGAGCTGCCGCCCACGTTGTAATCGCCCTGTCGCTCCTTGAATTCCTTCTCCAGCTTGTCGGCGGCATATTTGCTGCGACGCGGCTTGCGGACGTTGCCTGCAGCAGCTCGTCCTTCCGGCGACAGCTCCGGTGGATGGCACTCGACCTCGACGCGCGGCTTGCGGCTCTTATAGAACTGCACCGTCATCATACCCAGACCCAGCATACCGCACAGCATGCGCAGCTCGGACCAGCTCGCTCCGTGCGGAGCGCGCCCCTTAGCGGGCCGCTCGAACGCCACGTACACCGTCCGCGACAGCCGCAGACGGTCGATGCCCTGCAGCAGCAGCGGCACCGAGAAGCTGCGCTTCAGCTCCACGATCAGCGGCGGCTCCTCGCCGCGGATCGCCACGATGTCGCAATGACGCACCTCGCCCCGCACCTCGTAGCCAAGCTGCTCCAGATATGCTTTGACAGGAGCGTACAGCTCCATCTCACTCTTGATCGCCACGACGCCCGCCCCTTCGATCTCGTCGACACCGCCCTTGGCTACAGCTTAGAACACCAGCCTATGGAGAGTGTGAACGCTCTTTCGGTCATTTAAGTACAGTCATTATAGGCGAATTTCTCTGCTTTGTCTAAAAAACAGGTCAACTTCTCCTCAGCGGCGCATAGGTATTTAATACACTTCGAGTTCGGCAGGAAGGTGCTGGAAGCCCGACCGCTGTCGATCTCACGGTCGATGACGCTACGACAGCCTTACCGTCAGCCGCAGCTTGTACCGATGCTCATGAAAGCTGGTTTTGCTTCGCAAAGCCCGGAGGAGGTTATCGAATATGGACATATTTAAGAAAATCGCCGATTATCGCACGGAAACCGAAAGGCTCTCATGGACAGGGACGTTCGCCGAGTACATGGACCTGCTCCGCGACAACCCGAGTCTGGCTATGACCGCACACGCGCGCGTATATGAAATGATCGCCTCTCACGGTATTGTGGAGAAGAACGGGCGGCGCAAGTACCAGTTTTTCGAGAAGGAGCTGTTCGGTCTCGATACGGCCATTGAGAAGCTTGTGGAGGAGTACTTCCACTCCGCAGCGAAGCGTCTGGACGTGCGCAAGCGTATCCTGCTGCTGATGGGGCCTGTAAGTGGCGGTAAGTCGACGCTCGTGACGATGCTGAAGCGGGGTCTGGAGCAGTTCTCCAGAACAGAGAAGGGCGCTGTCTTCGCCATCAAGGGCTGCCCGATGCATGAGGAGCCGCTCCATCTCATCCCCAATGAGCTTCGTCCGGAGGTCGAGCAGGAGTTCGGCGTCCGCATCGAGGGCAACCTGTGCCCATCGTGCCAGATTCGTCTGCGCGACGAATATAACGGCAGAATCGAGGAAGTGCTGGTCGAGCGCGTATTGCTGTCGGAGGAGAGCCGCGTCGGGATTGGTACGTTCAGTCCATCTGATCCGAAGTCTCAAGATATTGCCGACCTGACGGGTAGCATCGATTTCTCCACCATTACCGAATACGGCTCCGAGTCTGACCCGCGTGCGTACCGATTCGACGGTGAGCTGAACAAGGCGAATCGCGGTATTATGGAGTTCCAGGAGATGCTCAAGTGCGACGAGAAGTTTCTGTGGAACCTGCTCTCGCTCACGCAGGAGGGCAACTTCAAGGCTGGCCGCTTCGCGCTCATCAGTGCCGACGAGCTCATCATCGCGCATACGAACGAGTCGGAGTACAAGGCATTCATCAGCAATAAGAAGAATGAAGCGCTCCAATCCCGCATGATCGTCATGCCGATTCCATATAACCTCAAGGTGTCCGAGGAGGAGAAAATATACGCCAAGCTCATCGAGCAGAGCGATATGCGCCATGTTCACATCGCGCCTCATTCGCTGCGAGCCGCGGCGATCTTCTCGATCATGACCAGGCTCAAGGAGTCGAAGAAGCAGGGCATGGATCTGGTGAAGAAGATGCGCATGTACGACGGCCAAGAGGTCGAAGGCTACAAGGAAGCGGACCTGAAGGAGATGCAGAACGAGTTCCTCGAGGAAGGCATGACCGGCATCGACCCGCGCTACGTCATCAACCGCATCTCGAGCGCACTCATTCGTCATGATCTTGAATTCATCAATGCACTCGACGTGCTGCGTGCGCTTAAGGACGGACTCGACCAGCATCCTTCGATTACGAAGGAGGAGCGCGAGCGTTACCTGAACTTCATCTCCATCGCACGCAAGGAATATGACGAGCTGGCGAAGAAGGAAGTGCAGAAGGCGTTCGTGTACTCGTTCGACGAGTCCGCGAAGACGCTGTTCAACAATTACCTC
Organism: Paenibacillus sp. YYML68; assembly: GCF_027923405.1. NCBI lineage: Bacteria > Bacillati > Bacillota > Bacilli > Caryophanales > Paenibacillaceae > Paenibacillus > Paenibacillus sp. YYML68. The sequence continues at coordinate 1,586,459 of NZ_BQYI01000001.1, forward strand.
GACAACATCGAGGCGTATTGCAACTGGACGAAGATCAAGGACCCGCTGACAGGTGAGGAGATGGACCCGGATGAGCGCCTCATGCGTTCGATTGAGGAGCAGATCGGCATCAGCGAGAATGCGAAGAAGGCGTTCCGCGAGGAGATTCTGATCCGTATGTCGTCGTACTCGCGTAAGGGCAGAAGATTCGACTACAGCAGCCATGAGCGTCTGCGTGAGGCGATCGAGAAGAAGCTGTTCACCGACCTCAAGGATATTGTGAAAATCACGACCTCGACGAAGACGCCAGACGAGAACCAGCTGAAGCGCATTAACGAGGTCATCAAGCGACTGGTGGAGGAGCATGGCTACACGACAGCGTCGGCCAACGAGCTGCTGCGTTATGTGGGCAGCCTGCTGAACCGCTAGCTGTTCGCTTGCGGCAACAGCCCAGCCGCCGACCAGCAGCCCAGCTAAGCTGGACCAACGCATGCCGATCAACAGCTCAGCAGCAGCTGGACACCCTCGTGCTAATCAACAGCTCAACCGCCGACCAGCCAGCTTGCTAACTGGACACCCGCGATTCACCAAAGAGGACTGCCGATATCCCCGGCAGTCCTCTTCGTCTCTACATGCAGTCGTCCTGCCTCTGCGTCCGTAAGCCCCCTGACTAAGGTCAGCGCGGACGCTTACATCCGCGGGCTTCCTGTCCCTATTCGGACTCGGCTGCGCGGAGTACAATTTCGACCGTCGTACCGACGCCGACCTGGCTGTAGATTTTCATCTCGCCGCCATGATCCTCGATAATTCGGAATGTGACCATTAGGCCTAGGCCGGTGCCCTTCTCCTTCGTTGTATAGAACGGCTCGCCCAGCTTAGGAAGACGGTCCTCCGGAATGCCACAGCCTTCATCCATGAAGCGCAGCAGCACACGGCGATCGTCCAGCCTTCTAAGCTCAATACGGATCGTACCGCCCTCGTTCATCGAGTCGATCGAATTGTTAAGCACGTTAATGAACACCTGCTTAATCTGATTCTCATTACATATAATGGGGGGGAGGTTCGGCTCTGTGTCGACCTCGATCTCCACATTGCGGCCTGCAGCTTGCCCACCAAGCAGCATCACCGTGCTCAGCACAATTGACTCGGCGTTGCTCGGCTCATAGGCGATGGACTGCGGCTTCGCAATCACGAGAAATTCGCTGACGATAAAGTTAATGCGGTCAAGCTCTTCCTTCATTATATTGAAGTAATGGTCGAAGCCTTGTACACGTGTCTGCATCAGTTGAACGAAGCCCTTGAGCGACGTTAACGGATTGCGGATCTCATGTGCGACGCCAGCCGCTAATTGACCGACGATCGACAGCTTCTCGGAGCGAATAAGCATCTCTTCTGCGCGCTTGCGCTCGCTAATGTCTTGACCGATCATATAGATGCCGGCGATCTGCTTGCCTACATAGATTGGGAAGCTGTGTACGCTCAGCTCGATACGCTTGCCTTGCTTGTGCTGGAAGGCAAGCTCATATTGGGGAGTTGCCCCTTGGATCGTATCGTGGAAGAAGTTATACCACTGTGGATAATGCTCGGGCAGTATGAGCGTTCCGATCGTCTTATGTAGTAAGTCCTTCTCCGTGTAGCCCGTGACAGCGATCATCGCCGGATTCACGCTCGTGATGAGGCCGTTCAGATTCAGCGAACAGATCGGGTCCGGGTTATGGACGAACAACGACTTGTTGCGCAGCTCGCTCTCTTCTAATAGAATCTCCGTCTTGCGCTTCTCATACAGCGCCTTGATCATCGCATACGAACGGGCGAATCGATGATCCTCTTCCTGAGCGAGAATCGTCTCGAACAGCTTGTCATCCTCTTCATCTGGCATCCCATGCTCGAGCTTCTTCATCTTCTGTATAAGACTCATCAGCTTGACGATATGATCTCCCTGAATCCACGCAGCCGAGGCGGTGCGCATCGTGGAGTCGGAATCCGCTTGCAGCGTCACGATGCCCTTGCGAGAATCGTAATTCGTCACGCAGTTCATATTGACCAATGTCATCTGGTCGATCAAGCGGAAGTTCTCCTCGAACAAGAACTCCTCGAAGCCCTCGAGAGAGGCTGCCCAATAAAATTTGTCATGAGCGGTATATATCAAAAACTCCCGATCTCGAATACACTCGATCTTCATGACCTCATCGGACGAAATGATTTCGATATCGGAGCTTCTTTTATCTCGCACGACCGGAATTTTTTGCATGGATGAAGATCACCTGCCTGTTGCAATCGTTACATATGGTATGAGTCGTACCTCGATAAGTAGCATGCCGTGCCATGTATAATATAGTAGAAATCGTTCGTGAAATAAATGAGGTAAAGGTCATTATATTATACCGCTTGTCGAAATATGAAGTAAATGGGAACGGTTAATTAAGTTTTTGTGCGAAAGTACACAGAATTAGCCAATGACATCGAAGCAGACAGCCTTTATAATTTAATTATAAGAACAAGGCTCTATGCAGTAAGGGGTTATGGTAAGTGATAGATATTCATACACACATCCTGCCTGGTATCGATGACGGCGCCGCGAATGAGGAGCAAGCGCTGCAGATGGCCAGAGCCGCTGTGGCCGACGGTATTCATACATTGATCGCAACGCCGCACCATTACAATGGTAAATATACGAATCCAGGCGCTATGGTTCGTGAGCGAGTCCAGGCGTTGAACGCGTTGCTGCAGGCGAATGGCGTAGACGTTCAAGTGCTGCCCGGCCAAGAGGTGCGCCTCAATCGCGAGCTGCTGGACGAGCTGCAGTCCGGTGTAACTATCGGCTTGCATGATACAACGTACGTGCTGCTGGAGCTGCCTTCGTCCGACGTGCCGTCGTATACCGAGGAGATGCTTCATGAGCTGCTGCTCATGGGCCGCATTCCGATCATCGCGCATCCGGAGCGCAATGCCGTGCTCGCTTCAGACACCGAGCAGCTGTCCCGGCTCATCGAGGCTGGCGCACTCGCCCAGCTCACCTCGCATTCGATTAACGGTGTATATGGCCGCAAGCTGCAGAAGCTGTGCTTCACTTGGTGCAAGCAAGGTCTGATCCAATTCGTATCGTCGGATGCGCATAACGTGGAGCATCGGGCGTTCCATCTGAGACAAGCGTATGAGGCGGTTCGGGAGCAGTGCGGCTCGGACATGACAGACTACTTGATGGGCAATGCAGAGCGGCTCGTCGCGGGGGAACTGGTTCGGGTCCGAACAGCGGCCGTAGCTTCTGGGAGGAAATGGTGGAAGTTATGGGGGTAATCCGCATTTTTGTCTAGGCTTAGTATATAAAATTTTCTTTAAAATTATTGTATTTCATTGACCCTGCCTACTGGACATGGTAACATTTTGTAGCGATGTTTGCAGAAAATCGTCGTATTCTTGATTTATATTCATAAAGCGGCCAATGACTTCGCTACTACCTGTTCGCTATATCGTACATGTGAACAGGGAAGCGACTGATGCTCATGCTGCTTTTTATATAATATTAGATTCAGAGAGGAATGGGAGTATTGAAAAATAAAGTTATTGCGTCTACAGTTGCAGCCAGCTTGGCACTTGGTTCGTTCGCGGGATTGCCGCTTAGCACGAATGGTCTGTTGGAGAAGCTGGGGGTTAGCACCGCACATGCAGAATCCTCAGCAACGGTTGATTCGGTAGCCGTGCGCTTGCAGCAGTATCAAGCGTTCCTGTGGGAAGAGGAGCGGGTACAATCGATCCGCGATGCCCGCGCAGAGCTGAAGAACGTAACGGATGTTGAGCTTGTGAGACCGTTGACCGAAAAGATTAAGGGAAGCAAGGTCTCTGCAACTAGCTCCGCTCGTATTCTGAAGCTGTTCGCTCGTCTTGGACTGTTCTTCAATACGAACAGCGCTTCGGCATACGAGTACTTGAACGATGCAGAGGTACGCGAGACGCTGGAAGCGCTGGCGAAGAACGCTGACACGAGCCTGTCTGATCCGGAGCTGACGGTACAGGATGCGGTCGACTTCGCGATGAAGGTGCAGGACGAGGTACTGGATGAGCTGAAGAGCCAGAGCTTGCTGGAGCTTGCCTCACTTGCGAATGACAAGGTGAAAATCAAGGCGTTCATCAAGGAAGCCATTGCGGATGTGCTTGCCGACGACAATGCATTCAGCAACGTGCTGAAGCATCAGAACACGGAGGATCCGATCAATGCGGACGATGTCGCACAAGTGATCGTGAACCTGATCGATGCGGTCGATCCAGAGCGTGAGGCGGTCGAGAACATTGCGCTGTCGGTACTTCGCTACGAGGCGAATACGTCGATTAAGCATGGTGATTCAGGCAAAGAGGAATACAGCTTATCGTTCAATGTGCTCGGTATCGAGGTTCCTGCTGCTCTGATGAAGTGGGAGTTCGTTCCTTCGTCCACTACCGATAAGACCATAACTGTAGACGGCACGAAGGATAGTAAAGTAACCGTTAAGCTCTCCAGTGTTGGCGAAGTTAGCGGAACGATTAACGGCTACATTAAGCTGGCCGCTGGCATGCCGCTGAATGACGTGCTGCTGGTGAAGAAGGATAGTGTGTCGTTGAAGAAGGAAGAGGAACAGACGCCGCCAGATGGCAACCCAGGGAATGGAAACCCAGATGATGGAACCACCGGTTCCAACACTACACCACCTCCAGCTGAGCCAATTGAGGAGCTAGACAAAGAATTGGACAAGGTCGGCCAGGAATTAGCCACTCTTCCTCTATCCGAGCAGCTCGCCAAGCTGGACGGCCTTGTGAAGCAAGCAGCCGCTGCGCTGGATAAGGTTGCGACCGTCGACCTGAAGGATAAAGTGACCGTCACTGGCGATAAGGCCGAGGTGAAGGTTGACGCGGCTGCGTTGACAGGCAATATGAAGAAGGTTGCCGAAGAAGCGAAGAAGGTGAACGACAAGCTGAAGGAGCTTGGCGCACCGATTGTGAAGCCTGAGCTGAAGCTTGCGCTTGGCGAAGTGAAGGCGAAGGAAGTTAAGATTCCGCTGCCTAAGGATTTATTTGCAGGTGCAGCTGACAATGGTGTTGAACTCGTGAGAGTTGAATTCAACGATGTGAGCATCGGAATGGACCCGAGCGAATTCGGTGCAGATACGACGGTCGATGTACAGACGTTGGATAAGAACGTCGTTCCTGAACAGAAACGTTCTTCGCTTGTAAGCACTTTACTTGACTTTACTTTTACAGTTGGCGGCCAAGTGAAGAGCACGTTTGAGACACCGATTGATCTGCGCTTGAATATCCCGACTCATCCGGAGCCAGATTACTTGTCGATCTTCAAGGTCGAAGTTGATAATCGCTTGACGAATTACGGTGGAAAGTTTAGTAATGGCAGTGTCGGATCGAGGTTGTATACGTTCTCCGCATATACAGTCATGGAGAACAAGGTATCGTTCGACGATACCAGCTCCGTGAACGCCTGGGCAGGTCGCCAGATTCAATCTGCTGCAGCGAAGGGTATTGTGGAAGGTCGTGCGGACAAGCAGTTCGTTCCTAACGATTCTGTGACGCGTGCAGAATTCGCGAAGATGATTGTGAATGCATACGGCCTGAACACGCCGAATGCGAAGGAGACGTTCGACGACGTCGAGGCTACCGATTGGTTCGCTCCATACGTAGCTGCAGCTGTGAAGCACGGTCTCGTGAACGGACGCTCCGAAGGCAAGTTCGAGCCGAACGGCAAGATTACTCGTGCTGAGATGGCGACGATCGCCGCTCGTGCGCTGTCAGCTGTGAATGGCTGGCCGGCTGTGAAGGATGTAGATGCTTCTCTGAAGAAGTTCACAGATAATAGCTCGATTGACTCCACGCTGAAGGCAGGCGTTGCACTCTCTACTGCTCACGGTATCGTGATCGGTGAAGAGAATGAGAAGTTTAACCCGAACGGTGATTCGACTCGTGCGCAAGCTGCAGTGGTCATCTACCGACTGCTGAATAAATAAGCTGCTATCGTGATTGAGGTGCCTCCTCTCCGTGTGGAGGGAGGTGCTTCATTCATTTTGCCATTATGCGCGAAAATTGTGGGAATCATTCGAATCTTATCGAATAAGATGAACGAGCATGAACAGGGATGGGGGAACATAATGGAGCTCGATTTGAGGGATTACTTGAAGATCATTAAGAAACGGATCTGGTTAATCCTCGTTTTTGTATTGCTGTGTACACTGACCACGGGAGTAGTCAGCTACTTCTTCATGACACCGGTATATGAAGCTTCAACGAAGCTCATTGTGAACAAATCGAATGAACAGCAAGGCCTGCAGCAGGTCGATATTAACTCGGTTAACCTGAATATTCGTCTCATTGAGACGTATAAGGAAGTTATTAAGACGCCGCGCATTATGGACAAGGTGGCCAAGGAGTATCCACAGTTCAACCTGACGGCGGAACAGCTGATTAAGAAAGTTCGAGTGAGCTCTGTGAACAACACGCAGGTGATGACATTAATCGTACAAGACAACTCTTACAATAAAGCGGCCGATATTGTGAACGCCGTATCCAGGGTGTTCCAGCAAGAAATTCCGCAAATCATGAAGGTCGACAACGTGTCGCTGCTGAATGAGGCCATCTACATCGACAATCCGGTGCCGGTCAAGCCTAACCCGAAGCTCAATATTGCGATCAGCTTCATCGTGTCGCTGATGATCGCGATCGGTCTTGCCTTCCTGTTCGATTACATGGACGATTCCATTAAGACCGAGGAAGACGTTAAGCAATATTTGAATTTGCCGACAGTAGCTATGATTGCGAAGATTAAGGAAGAAGATCTAGCGAATCCGAAGTCATCTTCCTCCACATCTAAACAGGTAGGTGAGCCGACTCATGTTACCATTAACCAATAATCGCCGCCCGATTATTACTCATGAGAATCCGAAGTCGCCGATCTCAGAAGCGTACCGAACGCTGCGTACGAACATCCAGTTCTCTGCGATCGATGAAGACCTGCGCATTCTGATGGTCACATCAGCCGGACCTGGGGAAGGGAAATCGACGACCTTGACCAACCTCGCTGTGGCCTATGCCCAGACCGACCTCAAGGTTGTGCTGATCGATGCCGACCTGCGGAAGCCGACGATGCATCATACATTTACTCAGACGAACCGTTGGGGATTGACGAGTGTGCTGGCCGGACAAGCTCAGCTCGATGAGGTAATTCGTGAGACGTACATCCCGAACCTGAGCATTATTACCGCTGGACCGATTCCACCGAATCCGTCGGAGATGCTGTCGTCCAAGCGGATGACCGCGCTGCTCGATGAGCTGAAGAGTCGCTATGACATCGTGCTGATCGACACGCCGCCGGCTCTCGCCGTAACCGACGCTCAGATCGTGGCAACCAAGTGTGACGGTGTCATTCTCGTCGTAGACTCGGGCAAGGTGAAGCGCGACATGGCGATCAAGGCGAAGGCCAATCTTGATCACGTGAAAGCCCGCATACTCGGCGTCGTGCTGAACAACATGGACCGCAAGAATGCCGAGTCGTATTACTATTATTATTATGGAGCACCAGAGAATAAAAAATAACAGGCGCTAGATCGATAACGGAGGATGGTTATGAGTTACGAGAAACGATTATCATTACTTGTCATGCTGGATGTATTCATTGTATGGTTTAGCATCATGACAGCGTACGTGCTGCGTTTTGACGGAAACATACCATCCTCCTTCGTCATGCAAGCGATGCTGTATGGTATAGTATCGAGCATCATCTGCATCTATACGATGCGGCACTTCAAGCTGTACAACCGGGTGTGGCAATACGCCAGCACGCACGAGATGATCGCGATCTTCAAGTCAGTGACAGCAGGGGTCATTGCTTCGTACGTGCTTGTGCTCATATTCACACAGGAGCGGGTGCCGCTGTCCGTCCTGCTGCGCAATTATGAGACGTTGCTGCTGATGCTGGGCGCCTCGCGCTTCGCTTGGAAGTTCGTGCGTGATCGGTACGTCGTGAAGCCGAGCAGCTCGCAGAAGCGGGCGCTCATCTACGGCGCTGGCGACTGCGGTGCGATGATTGCGAAGGAGATGCTGAACCAGCCGAATGCTGACCTGTACCCTGTCGTATTCATGGATGATGATCGGACGAAGCACAGGCATCACATTCATAACATTCCGGTGTTAAGCGGCAGGTCTGACTTGCCGATTATCGTAGACCGGATGGACATTGATGAGATTATTATTGCGATACCGTCGCTGTCACGCAAGGAGACGGCTGAGATCATCGAGGTATGTAAGACGACCAAGGCGAAGCTGAAGCTGATCCCTCGACTTCAGGATCTGATCGATGGTAAGGTGACGATTAAGGAAATACGTCACGTTGAGGTGGAGGATCTGCTCGGTCGTGATCCGATCAATGTCGATCTGGAAGGCATCGCGAATTATGTGGAAAATAAAGTGGTGCTCGTGACGGGAGCTGGTGGGTCGATCGGCTCTGAGCTGTGCCGCCAGATCGGACCATTCCAGCCGAAGTGCCTGATTCTGCTCGGACATGGCGAGAACAGCATCTACAATATCGAGATGGAGATTCGCCGTAAGTACCCGGAGCTGCCGATCGAGACGATCATCGCTGATATTCAGGATCGTGAGCGTATACATGAGGTGTTCGACACGTATCGTCCTCAGGTCGTGTTCCACGCCGCGGCGCATAAGCATGTCCCGCTCATGGAGCGTAACCCGGCCGAGGCGATCAAGAACAACGTGTTCGGTACGAAGAACGTCGCAGAAGCTGCAGACCGCTATGGCAGCGAGCGCTTCGTCCTCATCTCGACCGATAAGGCCGTCAACCCGACCAGCATCATGGGCACGACGAAGCGTATCGCCGAGATGATCATCCAGTCGCTCGACAAGACGAGCCAGACGAAGTTCGTCGCCGTCCGCTTCGGCAACGTATTAGGCAGCCGCGGCAGCGTCATCCCGCACTTCAAGAAGCAGATCGCCCTCGGCGGTCCGGTCACGGTCACGCATCCCGAGATGATCCGCTACTTCATGACGATCCCGGAAGCCGTCCAGCTCGTCATCCAGGCCGGTGCCTTCGCCCAAGGCGGCGAAGTATTCATCCTCGACATGGGCGAGCCCGTGAAGATCGTCCAGCTGGCTGAGGACTTGATCCGTCTATCCGGCTTCACGCCGTATGATGACATTGAGATCGAGTTCACCGGCATGCGCCCTGGCGAGAAGCTGTATGAGGAGCTGCTGACGGATGAGGAGGGGCTCGGCTCGACGAAGCATGATCGGATCTTTGTAGGGAAGCCGCTTCATCTGAACCCTGCACAGCTCGAGTTCGAGCTGAAGAAGCTGGAGAAGGTGACGCTTGAGGATCAACAGGCGATTCGCGAGATGCTGAAGAAGATGGTGCCGACGTTTTTGAATGTTTCATAAAAGGGAATATTGTTCTAATTAAAAACAAAAAAATAGGGTGAAATATTTTGTATATTTTTTTTCTGTATCTCATTCTTGGACTATTAATCATATTATTTGAGAAAATTAGAAAAAAGAACAGCATAGTCGATATGTTGACTTTTATTAATTTGTTTTTCTTAGTTTCTTATATAATATATCCCGTATCTCTATGGTTTTATGAAGGCAGAGTAATTCCGTGGAAATATACGTCCAAGGACGAGATAAGTTTCACATCCAACTTTTTTTTAATATTTATTTTTTATGTATTTTTAATTCTTGGATTCTATGTTAGGTTTTCTAAATATAATACCCGACTATATTTAAAAATTAAACAGAAAATAGATCCAATAAAAGTTGCGGTAATTCTACTCATTCTTGGAATTCTTGCTTTTATCTTATTTGTCATTTCATATGGTGGTCTTTCTTATGTAATTCAAAATGCCGGAGCAATACGAGGCGGGTATGTTGAAAGATCAAATTTCGGAGCTATTGTAAATCTTTTTACTAAAAATATTTATCTCAGTTTTTGGATACTTCTAACAATATTCATAACTTCTAATAAAAATAAACTCGTGCTTATATTATTAATTTTATCGTTAAGTTCATCTATAGCAGTTGGCATTATTGGTGCTGGTCGTCTTGATTTTTTAATGATTTTTATAATTGCTTATTTTATCATAGTGAGTATTAAGCATAAGTTTTATTTCAGATATTTAATATTAATATTACCATTATCGTTATATACGATACTTTTTGGGAAAGAGATTTTTGGTTCAATTCAGTATGGATATAGTGGAGTTTTAAATGCAATTGAATATAAGCGTGAAGTAGTTGGGGGAGATCTGTTCTCAGGAATTATTCAGTACTTTGCACATCCTTTTATTTCTATACAAGCTTCATTAGATTCGACAGAGAGTTATAGATTTTTTAGTGACTTCCCTTACTCGTTTCTGTTCTTTCTGAAAATTTTTAACTTACAAGTACCGGAAACAATCGTATATTACAACACCGAATTCTTAAGCGGAATTTTTGAGAGTGATATACCAGCAGGTGTTGTTGCGTTTTCTTATTATAATCTAGGTATTTTAGGTATTATCATTTTTGGCTTTGTGTTCGGTGTAGTGAGTAAAGTTATTGAGGACCTGTTCATCTCGATAAAACAAAGTGCTCTCGGTATTGTACTATATTTGTTTACATGCTATTCATACGGTTGGTTTGTTACTCATGCTGAACTTCGAATTAACATATTATTCATGGCGTTTAGTATACCTTTACTAGTGCTTATAGTTTTTTATAGTAAACTTTATTCTACAAAAAGTCTTCAAGGTACTAGCATATGAAAAAAAACATTCTTCTTAGTTTTGTGAATTATGGTTGCTATTATTTTTCACAATGGCTAATTATAGTATTGCTAGCTAGATTCACAACTAAAGAGGATTTAGGTGTGTTTTCACTTGCACTAGCAATATGTGTACCGATGTTTTATTTTTTCGGACTGAGTTTTAAAAGTGTGATGTCAACAGATCAAGCTATTGATAGTACCGTTAGTAACTATCTTTCAATTCGATTGTTTTCATTTATTCCTGTATTTTTGTTGACAATTAGCATTGCATTTTTGTTTGATTATGCTGCTTACTTGAAAATTTTTATGTTAGTATTTGCGTGGAAGTTACTTGAGTTTGTTTCAGACGTTATTCATGGATATTTTCAAAGCAAGGAGTATTTTTTTAAGCTCACCATCGCGCAAATAATAAAAGCTAGTTTGGTTATCGTATGTTCTTTTGTAGTTTTGCTATTTTATCCTAGTGTTGTAGCGATATTATATACATTGATTGTTGTTTATTTGGTTGGTTTGATTGTTGAACTCGTAATGTTACTTAAGCCTGGAATTGTTACTTTTCAATTAGACCTTAAGGGGACTGTAAGCGTCTTAAAGAGAACATACCCTTTGGCTTTTGTAGTGTTGATTAGTAATCTATTCAATAACGTCCCCCGATATATGCTTGAACAAATTAGTTTGGAAGCAGTCGGTGTGTTTTCGGCTGTTTATTACTTTGCAGTAATAGGAAGTTCAGTTATTAATTCAATAAGCCAGGCTCTGCTTCCTAGACTATCCAAGTACTATAATCTTGGTGAACGTAACAAGTATAATCAGATCTTGAAAAAATCTACGTTGGTGTCTGTTGGATTAGGCGTAGGATGGCTATTGATTACAGTCATTTTTGGAGATCAACTGCTTTATATTATATTTGGTGAAGAATACATGTTATATCAGAGTTTGCTTGTGTATTTGTCCGTAGGGATGCTCTTTTTATATTCTTCTATTTTTATTGGTACTTCACTGCATGTTGCCGGTCAGTACCATCAACAATTGAAAATTAATGTTGCTTCTTTAGTTGTTTTATGTATCTCATCATTTTTAGCAATTGGACATTTCGGATTAGATGGTGCTGGTATAGCAATAATGCTCACTAATTTGTTTCATAGTATCCTTATATTCACTGTATATAGTTACAAGTTTAAATGGACTCATTAAATGAATCTAGGAGAAAAGCATGGTGAAACAAAAGATAGTACACATTATCACTGGATTAGGCAACGGTGGGGCTGAAGCAATGCTTTATAAGTTGCTTAAAAACTTAGATAAAAATAAATATGTGCTAGAAGTAATATCTATGATGGATTACGGAGTTTATGGCGAGAAACTAGAAAAGCTAGGGGTAACTGTACACAAATTGGATATGAGACGTGGCATTCCAAATTTTAAGAGTTTGCGCAAAGCACTAAAAATAGTACAGGGCGCAGACATACTTCAAACATGGATGTATCATGCTGATCTTTTTGGGTTCATTCTAGGTAAACTAGCCAACGTTCCAAAACTAATATGGGGTATCCATCACAGTAATCTAGAGTCTAATAAAAATAAAAAGACAACTATTCTACTCGCACGTATCAATGCTTTGTTGTCAAAGTATGTAACTAGTGTTGTTAGTTGTTCCAAGGTAGCTACAGAGGTGCACATTTCAATAGGATATTGTAGTCGGAAACTGCTTACGATACCAAATGGATTTGAAACGGATCTTTTTATCCCGAATAATAATGCTAAGGATAGCTTGCTTTCCGAACTTGGTATTAGTAGAGAAGTGGATGTCATCAGCCTCGTAGCACGTTGGGAGATCTTAAAAGATCATAATAATTTCTTGTCTGCTATTCAATTTCTTGAGGAAAGAAATCTTTCAAAGGATGTTGTCATACTTATGTGTGGAGAAGGGATAGATCATCATAATCTGGAACTTCAACAATTGATTAAGAAGATTAATCTTAGATCAAGCGTATATTGTCTCGGGAGAAGAATTGATGTGCCCAGAATTATGGCTGCGACAGATGTTCTTGTTTCCTCTTCAAGCGGAGAAGGCTTCCCTAATGTTATAGGTGAGGCGATGGCGTGTGAGACATTATGTGTTGTTACTGATGTGGGAGATTCAGCGTTTATAGTTGGGGATACTGGAAGAGTTGTGCCGAAACAGAGCCCACAACTTTTAGCTAATGCTATAAATGAACTCTTAATTCTGCCTAGTCATGTTAAGGAGGAATTGAAAATGAAAGCACGACAAAGAGTTAAAGATTTGTTTGATATAAAATCAGTTGTTTTGAAATACGAGTCTCTGTATAAAGAGGTGTAAGGATGAATCGAAAAATAGGTATAGTTGGTCTCGGGTATGTTGGCTTACCTGTAGCGGTTGCATTCGGCTTAAGAGAATCAGTCGTTGGCTTTGATATCAACCAAAAGAGGATTGAATCTTTGCAAAGAAATATTGACTCTACGGGTGAAATCAACTATGAAGATTTGAAAAATACTAATATAGAATTTACAACAAATTCTGCAAAATTGAGTGACTGCAATTTTATCATTGTAGCAGTACCTACTCCCATTGATGCAGCACGACAACCTGATCTAACACCACTCCAAAAAGCATCTGAAACGGTAGGGAAACATCTAAAAGCAGGAACTATTGTTGTATTTGAGTCAACTGTTTATCCAGGAGCTACTGAAGAAGTATGCTTACCTATTCTTGAGAGATTTTCGGGTCTACAAGCTGGAACTGATTTTTTTCTCGGCTACTCGCCAGAAAGAATTAATCCTGGTGATAGAGAACACACCTTTACAAAGATAGTAAAAGTAGTAGCGGGTCAAGATGAAAATACAACTTCAATCATTGCTGATGTATACGGCTCAGTAGTTGAAGCAGGTGTTTATCGTGCTTCTTCAATCAAAGTCGCTGAGGCAGCTAAGGTCATTGAAAATACTCAGCGCGACTTAAATATTGCGTTGATGAATGAACTCGCTATTATTTTTGATAGACTTAATATTGATACGTCTGAGGTTTTGAAGGCATCAGGTACTAAATGGAATTTCCTTAAATTTTCCCCTGGTTTGGTCGGAGGGCATTGTATTGGTGTAGATCCATACTATTTGACACACAAAGCCGAGAGCGTTGGGTATCATCCTGAGATTATTCTAGCCGGACGTAGAATAAACGATAACATGGGGCAATTTATAGCAACATCCTTGGTTAAACAAATGATTTTAGCAGGAATTCCTATTCAAGGTTCCAAGGTAGCCGTTCTTGGTATTACATTTAAAGAAAATGTACCTGATATACGAAATTCAAAGGTGATCGATATAATCAAGGAACTCCAAGAGTTTGGTATCGTTGTAGAGGTATCGGACCCAATTGCAGAGCCGACTGAAGTCTTTGATGAGTACGGTGTTCAATTAATTCCGTTGAATAAGCTAGAGAACTTTGATGCAGTTGTTCTTGCTGTTCCACACGAGGAGTTTGTTTGTGAAGGATGGAATATCGTTAATCCTATAGTTAACTTAAGTAATCGAGTGGTCATTGTTGATGTAAAAAGCGTGCTAGATGTACAAGCTAAACCAAACAATGCTAACCTTTGGAGATTATAAAGTGAAAAAAAATTTTACAAGTTTGCGCCATTGATCTTTCTGTTGATGCCTTACTAAAGCCTTTAATTCTTCAATCGATGGAGCACGGCTATATTGTGCATAATGTCTGTACGGATACGGGAAGATTTAGTCGGTTGAGAGCTGAAGGCCTCACTATGATAGATATAAAAATTGATCGTAAGATAAGCCCAGTTGCAAATATAAAGTCAGTTATTAAATTATACAAGTTAATGCGTACAGAGAATTATGACATTGTACACGTCCATACTCCTATAGCAGCTGTTTTAGGCCGTGTAGCAGCTAAGCTGGCAGGTGTAAAAAACATTGTTTATACAGCGCATGGTTTTTATTTTCATGACGATATGTCCCCAACAGTTTATCGTACTTTCTATCTAATTGAGAAGTTTTTTGCGAGGATGTTTACGGATTGGTTGTTACTTCAAAGCAAAGAGGATTATGAGCTATGTAACACAGATCATTTTAAAAACAAGAATCGCATTATTCACATTAGTAATGGAGTAGATATAACAACAAAGTTTAATCCGAGCTTGATTGATGAGAAGCAGCAATTAAATTTAAGGGAACAATTTTGTATTAACGAGCATGATATAGTTTTCTCTTTCATCGGTCGGTTTGTTCGTGAGAAAGGCATTTTTGAGTTATTGGAAGCATTTCATCAGCTGAAGGTCAGCTGTCCGAACGTTAAGCTACTTATGATTGGAGATGTTCTTGATAGCGAACGAGATCAAGAGAGCGCAGTTAGGCTAAAGCAGTTATTGAATGATCCATCCATTATTGCACCTGGCTTTCGTAAAGATGTACCGGAACTATTATCTATTTGTGATGTGTATGTCCTACCCTCCTATCGAGAAGGGTTGCCTAGATCAATAATTGAGGCGATGGCACTGGCTAAGCCAATCATTGCTACCGATATTAGAGGTTGCCGCGAAGAAGTATTTGATAGCGAGAATGGTTTCTTGGTTCGTAAAGGTGACTCACAACATTTATACGAAAAGATGAAGGCAATGGCTGACGATCCTACATTGCGAAAGAGATTTGGTGATAAGAGTAGGAAGCTCGTAGAAGAATTATTTGATGAAGATAAAGTTGTTAAAATTCAGCTTGACCTGTTTGAGAAACTAATCCATTAAGTATGGAGATGACAATGTGCTGAAAAGAAGCTTTGACATAATTACATCGTTGGCGTTATTGCTGATACTCTCTCCGGTCATTGTCTTAGTTGCCCTTCTAGTTCGACTTAGGCTTGGGTCACCAGTATTATTTAAACAGAAACGTCCGGGCCTGAATGGAAGACCTATTCATGTGTTAAAGTTTCGCACAATGACGAGTGATACGGACCAGCATGGGAAATTGCTACCTGATGAAGTTCGTTTGACCGCATTTGGAAAATTGTTAAGAAAACTGAGCCTAGATGAGCTACCGCAACTATTTAATGTGCTTAAAGGGGACCTCAGTCTCGTCGGTCCAAGACCTTTGCTTATGGAATACTTGGAGCTCTATACACCAGAACAAATGAGGCGTCACAATGTGAAGCCTGGCATTACGGGATGGGCTCAAGTCAATGGACGGAATACGATTTCTTGGGAGCAAAAGTTTGAATATGACGTCTGGTATGTGGACAATTATTCGTTCAAGCTTGACATTAAGATTTTGTGGTTGACTATCCGAAAAGTGTTTAAGTCGGAGGGAATTACTCAAAACGGCCATGTTACAGTAGAAAAGTATAAAGGGATTTCTTCATGAGAAGGCTCATAATACTTGGTGCTGGGGGCCACGGTAAAGTAGTTGCAGATGCAGCAGAACAATCTGGCCAATGGTCTGAGATTGCCTTCTTGGATGATAACTATCCGGATGTTACGCATGTATACGGCTGGAGTATTATAGATCGCATCTCTAATCTAGAGCAGTATGTAACAGAGTATGTCGATGTTGTTGTAGCAATAGGGAGTAATGGCGTTAGGCTATCCTTGCTTCAAGAAGCAGTTAGTCTAGGATACCGTGCAGCTCGGGTCATACATCCCAGAGCATTCGTGAGTAAGTACGCTGAGATCGGCGTAGGTACGGTATGTTTAGCTCAAAGTGCCGTTAATGCGGGGGCTACGATAGGTAATGGTGTTATTATCAACACAGGAAGTACAGTTGATCATGATTGTTCGATAGCCGCTGGAGTTCACATTTCCCCTGGAGCACATCTTGCGGGAAATGTTACAGTGGGGAAATGCAGTTGGGTGGGTCTGGGTGCATCTATTATCCAACAAACTAACATTGGAAGTTATGTGACGATTGGGGCTGGCTCCGTAGTCATTCGGAATATCCCAGATAACACGAAAGTAGTAGGGGTACCCGCTAAAGCTCTGACATAGAGAGGGACGAAGCAATGAATAATTCGACTACTCGACCAAGAATATACTTATCTTCTCCTCATATGGGTGGAGAAGAACTGATGTTTATTGAAGAGGCGTTTCGCACGAATTGGATAGCACCGTTGGGAGCCAATGTAGACTTGTTTGAGCAGGAACTGGCTTCTTACTGTGGAACGAAGGGCGCATTAGCTCTAAGCTCGGGTACTGCTGCTATCCATCTTGCTTTAAGGTTACTAGGTGTGGGTAGAGGAGATGTCGTATTTTGTTCATCTTTGACTTTTGTAGCGAGTGCCAATCCAATCTTATATCAAGGTGCTGAACCTGTCTTTATTGATTCGGAACCTGATTCATGGAACATGTCACCTGTAGCTTTAAGAAAAGCATTAGAAGCTAGCCGAGAACTAGGCAAATTGCCTAAGGCAGTTATTGTTGTTAATCTTTATGGCCAAAGTGCTGATTATGATGCTATTACTAATCTGTGTAATGATTACGAGGTCCCTATTATCGAAGACGCCGCGGAATCACTCGGTGCAACGTACAAAGAAAAAAAGAGTGGTTCTATAGGTAGATTTGGCATTTACTCATTTAATGGTAATAAAATCATCACAACCTCTGGTGGTGGAATGCTTGTATCTGACGATGTCGAGGCTTTAGACCAAGCAAGATTTTACGCTACGCAGGCACGTGATGAGGCTCCTCATTATCAGCATAGTCAGCTTGGCTATAATTATCGACTGAGTAATGTACTTGCAGGTATAGGTAGAGGACAACTCAGAGTTCTTGATGAGCGAGTTAAGGCTCGTCGACAAATTTTTAGGCGTTATCAAGAAGCCCTGTCTCACATTAGAGGCTTAAGCTTTATGCCTGAATGTGAGTACGGAGTCTCCACTCGATGGCTTACTGCTCTGACCGTTACTCCTGAAGTAGCTAATATCAACACCATTATTAATGGTTTAGCCGTTGAAAACATAGAGGCAAGGCCTGTTTGGAAACCACTGCACATGCAACCTTTATTCTCTGATAATCGTTATTATAAACACGGCGATGAGAGCGTCACAGATCAATTGTTCCATAACGGAATATGCTTACCATCCGGATCAAATATGACTGAGGATGAGCAGGATAAAGTCATTAATACAATATTAAAGCTTATCAGTAACACGAGCACGATTTAGGATGGAGGATATTTGTGGGATATAGACATTTGAAATTTCAAGACAACTCGACTTTCCTTATCACCGGTGGAGCTGGCTTTATTGGAGCTAATTTAGCAGAAGCGCTGCTCGAGATGGGGTACACAGTCAAAATTATGGACGACCTCTCCAACGGTAGAAAAGAAAATATTGAAGGTCTGAAGCAAAAGTATGAGTTTGACTTTATCGAAGGCAGCATTACTGACTTGGAGCTATGCCAGCAGGCTTGTCAAGGAGTCGACTACATACTTCATCAGGCTGCATGGGGGTCGGTGCCTCGCTCCATTAAGATGCCACTTCATTATGATACGGTCAATGTGCATGGCACGCTTAACATGATGCAGGCTGCTGTTGAAGCGGGTACGGTCAAAAAGTTTGTGTATGCTTCTTCTTCATCAGTATACGGGGACGAGCCTAATTTGCCTAAAGTAGAAGGCCGTGTAGGTAAGCCGCTATCACCATATGCAATAACCAAGAAGGTAAATGAGCTATATGCACTTAACTTCTTTGAAATGTACGGTCTTGAAACAGTTGGACTGCGATACTTTAACGTATTCGGTAGACGTCAGGACCCGCAATCTACGTATGCAGCTGTTATTCCTGTATTCGTAAAGTGTCTACTTAACAATACAGCCCCGACGATTAATGGTGATGGCTCGCAAACTCGAGATTTTACGTACATCGAGAACGTCATTGAAGCTAACCTGAAGAGCTGCCTAGCTGGTAAAGAAGCAAGCGGTAAGGCGTTCAATATTGCCTACGGACAGAACACGTCCCTGAACGAACTGTACCGGAAGCTGTCACAGCTTCTTGAGAAAGAGATCGCTCCTAATTATGGACCGCCGCGTGCAGGGGATATCCCACATTCTTTAGCAGACATATCATTAGCTAGAGAGCTTCTGGATTACAATCCTGAATATGATATTAATCAAGGTTTAGAGTTAACGATTGATTGGTATAAGAAGCATTTAGCGTAAGCAATTACGAAGAGAGGAGTGCCTATGCGAAAAAAAATCGTAGTCATCTCTATATCTGTCAGCTTGCTGCTCGCTGTAGCATTTTTAGCAAATCTAACGTTTTCTAAGGTTATTGGGAACTTTGTAAGTACTGGTGAAGTAGCTGCAGTAGTTCAGTCTATCACCAAGACTAATAACCATAATATGCAAGAGAACCCTTCAGTAAAAGCAGAAGGAAACCCGGCTTCAGTAGCTAAGGAAGAGGCGCAGCAGGCTCAACAACCTAAAACACCAGACGCTACTGAAAAAACAACCACATCGCATGACAATAATCATTCAGAGCCAAGCGAATCGAAGGTCCTTGAAAAAAATGTAGAACCTTCTTCTAAATACGAAGCGGCTGTACCAGAAGACAAAGCAATTGAAGTCAAAGAAAATGTCACATTAAAAGAAAAAGCAAAAGTAACATCCATCCTTCTCTCCAAGCTCAGCACATCCGAAATTCAGATGTTCATGAAAATGTCCTCTGGAGGGCTGACACTTGAGGAGAAACAAGAAGCCAAGAAGATCATTCTAGCCAAACTATCTGAAGAAGAATATAATGAGCTTATTGCAATTGCCGCTAAGTACGGCTTGAGTCAAGGGAAAAAATACAACGAGACACAGTAAGAGGAGGCACATATGCTTAGTAAAATAAAGCGGTTGGCTCTCGCATCTGTTCTTGCTGTGAGTCTGGCAGGAACAGCCCAAGCCGCCCAAACCCCCCAGCAAATCGACGTCTACTACGTGCCGTTGCAGTTCGTCTTCGACGGGGAGCAGTACGCGCCGCCGGAGGATCAGAAGAGCTTCATCTACGAGGGCAGTACGTATGTGCCATTGCGATTCCTCTCTTATTCACTGAATAAGGCGGTGAAGTGGGACGGAGATTCGTATACAGTATCGGTAGAGGAACCGAAGGATACGGCGAAGATCGAGATTCAAGAGCATAATCTCAATACGAAGGTGCGCGGCGGGAAGCTGCGGGAGCAGTTCGATGCGTCCCAGCTCGCGCCGACGCAGGTGACGGTGTACCAAGAGAAGGTTCAGTATGTGTTCGACGGGAAGCAGAAGGAGATTGGGGAGGACCTGCCGGGTCTGTTCGTGGATAACCGACTGTACGTGCCGCTGCGCTTCTTCTCCGAGTCGGTCGGACGCAAGATCGTGTGGGACCCGAAGAGCTACTCGATCGCGGCTGACACGCCGCCAGCGGAGAAGCCTCCGGTGAAGAAGGAGGAGCCGAAGAAGGAAGAGCCTAAGCCTGCTCCTGCAGCTCCAGGACCTGTCGGAGGCGGTGGTGGTGGAGGTGGCTTCGGAGGCGGTGCGCCTACGATCACGAAATCTGTAGAGGCGATACTTGCCGACTTCCAGTCGTCTTACGATTCGGTTAAGCTGCAAGCTATGATTGGAATGCTAGAGA
Source organism: Paenibacillus sp. YYML68 (assembly GCF_027923405.1). Classification (NCBI taxonomy): domain Bacteria; kingdom Bacillati; phylum Bacillota; class Bacilli; order Caryophanales; family Paenibacillaceae; genus Paenibacillus; species Paenibacillus sp. YYML68. The sequence continues at coordinate 1,606,840 of NZ_BQYI01000001.1, forward strand.
TATCTAATCTGCATACGGAGTACCTAGCCATCACAGACCCTGTTGTGCAGGAGGAGAAGAAAGATTATTATAAGGACGAGGCTCTAAAGATCGTAAAGAAGTACGACGATATGGTCGATGCGGCGTTGAATGAATTAGGTAGCAAGCTCCAACAGCACGGTCACGATGCTGCGACGGTTACAAGCGTGAAGGCTGAGAAGAAGGCGGAATACTTGAATCAGAAAAAGAGTCTACTTAGCCAATATGGTGTGGATACAAAATATTGGTATATGTTCGGCGTTACACCGTGACCTCAGGTCACGGTTATTTTCATTCCAAGCAGAGGTAATTCCCACCACAGCATCGAATCCATATAGCGAGGCTAGATCATACTCAAGCAAAGGGTGTGTACCATGTATAAAATCGCTGTAGCCGGTACGGGATATGTCGGGCTCGTCGCTGGAGCTTGCTTCGCCGAGGTTGGGTATAACGTGACGTGTGTCGATATTGACGAGCGGAAGGTCGAGCTCATGAAGTCGGGCGTATCGCCGATCTATGAGGTGGGGCTTGAGGAGCTGATGCAGCGCAATTATGCGGCGGGACGACTCCACTATACGACGGATTACCGCTCGGCGTATCGGGATGCCGATGTCATCTTCATCGGGGTCGGTACGCCGGAGCAGCCCGATGGATCGGCTAACTTGTCGTACATCGCGACGGCGGCGAGGCAGATTGCGGAGACGGTGGAGAACGATTGCCTGATCGTCGTGAAGTCGACCGTGCCGGTCGGGACGAACGATAAGGTGGAGCAGTTCGTGCACGACTTCCTCGTGCAGGATGTACGGGTCGAGGTGGCGTCGAATCCGGAGTTCCTCGCCCAGGGCTCGGCGGTGCGGGATACGCTCCATGCGCAGCGGATCATTATCGGGACGGAGAGCGAGTGGGCGGAGCAGCTGCTGAGGAAGCTGTACGAGCCGTTCGGGCTGCCGATCGTGTCGGTGAGCCGCCGTTCGGCGGAGATGATCAAGTATGCGTCGAATGACTTCTTGGCGCTGAAGATCTCGTACATGAACGATATTGCGAACCTGTGTGAGCTGGTCGGAGCCGATATTCAGGACGTGGCGCAGGGGATGAGCTACGACGAGCGGATCGGGGCGAAGTTCCTCGGGGCCGGGATCGGCTACGGCGGCTCGTGCTTCCCGAAGGATACGAAGGCGCTCGATTACCTCGCGCGTCAGCATGGCTATGAGCTGAGAACGGTGAAGGCTGCGATCGATGTGAATAAGGACCAGAAGACGGTGCTGTACCGCAAGGCGTGCAACCGGCTCATTACCTTCAACGGACTGAAGGTGGCGGTGCTCGGCTTGACGTTCAAGCCGGGGACGGATGATCTGCGAGAAGCGGCTTCGCTGGAGAATGTGCCTCTGCTGCTGCAGCAGGGCGCCGACATCTATGCCTACGATCCCGTAGGCGCGGATAACTTCGCCCGCTTGTATCCCGAGGGGCCTAACGGCAACGGACGGATCACGTATGTGCGTGAGGTCGAGGAGGCGCTGAGGGGGGCGAATGTCTGCTTTATTTTCACCGAGTGGGGAGAGATTAAGGCGTTGCAGCCAGAGGTGTACACGTTGATCATGCGAACGCCGTTAGTGTATGATGGTAGAAATATATATGCGGTGGAAGCGATGGCGGCAGCAGGTGTCGAATATTATTCGATCGGAAGGAAGGCGGCCGCAAGAGCCGAGTTAAAGGAGTCCAAGCAGCGTGAACGAACCTCAGTACGATCCAGCTAACGTATATCTCATTACCGGAGCGGCCGGCTTCATCGGCTGCCATATGGCGAAGAGGCTGCTCGATGCAGGCGCTCGCGTCATCGGTCTTGATAATATGAACAGCTATTATGAGTTGAAGCTGAAGGAGGAGCGGCTCGCGCAGCTGAAGGGCTATGAGTCGTTCCACTTCATTAAGGGCGACATCTCGGACAAGTCGCTGATACGTACAAGCTTCGCGACGCATCGTCCGAACGTCGTCATCCATCTCGCCGCGCAGGCGGGCGTGCTGCATTCGATCGATCAGCCTGATGTATACATGAGCAGCAATGTGCTCGGCTTCTACAACGTGCTGGAGGCGTGCAGGCAGTATCCGGTGGAGCATCTGATCTATGCGTCGTCGAGCTCGGTGTACGGGGCGAACAAGAAGGTGCCGTTCGAGGAGACGGATATGACGGATACGCCGATCTCGCTGTATGCGTCGACGAAGAAGTCGAATGAGCTGATGGCGTATACGTACAGCCATCTGTTCCGCATTCCGGCGACGGGCCTGCGCTTCTTCACGGTATATGGCCCGATGGGTAGACCCGATATGTCGTATTACAAGTTCGCCAACATGCACTTCGCCGGTAAATCGATTCCGATCTACAACAATGGCGACCTCGAGCATGATCTGTACCGGGATTTCACGTATATCGATGATATTGTAGCCGGGTTGGAGCGACTGCTCGGCCATGCGCCGACAGGTGAGGTGCCGCACCAGCTGTTCAACATCGGCAACAACAGGCCGGAGAAGCTGATGGTGTTCATTGAGACGCTGGAACGATGCTTGAGCCGCGCCGCGGGCAGGACGATCGTATTCGATAAGCGGTTCGAGCCGATCAAGGCCGGCGACGTTCCCGCTACCTATGCGTCGACGGAGCGGCTGCAACAGGCGGTCGGGTTCAAGCCCGAGACGCCGATCGAGGTCGGCTTGCAGCAATTTGCCGATTGGTACGTGTCTTACCATGGCATTAGTTAGCAGCAGGTGAAGCTGAGAGGTACATAGAGCTGCTTCCGAACCGATGTGAGCGTCGGTGGGGGCGGCTTTTTTGGCATCGGATGCGAAGGATAGATGTTGAGTTATAGGTACAACCTATTGCATCCATAACTTCTATATATTTCACTAATAATCAATCTTCCTTCATAATCAAGGTAAATAAAGGAAGGGACTGGTGTCTATGACGAAGTCAATGAACACACAAGTATGGAATGCGGAGCATTACGATGCTCGGATCGGGTTCGTGTCGGAGCTCGGGCGGGGGCTGATCGAGGTGTTGAAGCCGCAGGCTGGAGAGCGCATTCTGGACATCGGCTGCGGGACGGGGGATCTGGCGAGTGAGATTGCAGGCTTCGGTGCTGTCTGTAAGGGGATCGACTATTCGCAGGAAATGGTGGATCAGGCACGGGTGAAGTATCCGCAGCTCGTCTTCGAGCAGGCGGACGCGCAGGTGTATCGGCTGCAGCCCGGCGAGGAGCGGTATGATGCCGTGTTCTCGAATGCGGCGCTGCACTGGATGAAGCAGCCGGAGCTGGCAGCAGGCGCCGTCTGGGAGGCGCTGAAGCCGGGAGGCAGATTCGTCGCCGAGTTCGGCGGCAAGGGGAACGTCGGCGCGATCGTGGGTGCGCTGGAAGCGGAGTTAGCGGATGACGGCATCGATGGGGCGGGGCGGAATCCGTGGTATTTTCCCAGTGTGGGGGAGTATGCGGCTGTACTGGAGAGACAGGGCTTCGAGGTGAGAGGGGCGCAGCTGTACGATCGGCCGACGCAGCTGAGCGACGGGGAGCATGGACTCGCACATTGGCTGAAGGCGTTCGCGGGTGTGCATCTTGAAGGGTTGACGGAGGAGCAGCGGTCTTCGCTCGTCTGCCGATGCGAGGATCGCTTACGGCGTACGTTGTACCGTGATGGATCGTGGTATGCGGACTACCGGCGAATTCGAGTGTATGCGGTGAAGCCGGCGCGGGCTTAGTCTAACATTACGTGGACGGTGACAATGTTCGACTAAAGTTGGTAGAATAACGTGTTCAAGATGCACGGTGTCGATTATAATGAAGGAGAGCATGTCCAAGTAAGGATAAGGGAGGCCGTTGTGATGTGGAAGGAGAAGCTGAAGCTGCTCACGGCAGGTGGAGTCATTGGCGCGCTGCTGACGACAGCCGTAGGCGTAAGTGCGGCAGGTGAGCAGCTGGACGTATATGTGAAGCAGCTGAAGCTGGTGTTCCATGGTGTGGAGCGCCAGCTCGAGGAAGGACAGGGCAAGACATTCATTCATGAGGGCACGACGTACGTGCCGCTGCGCTTCATCAGCGAGTCGCTCGGGCAGCCGGTGCAATATAACGGTCAGCGCGAGACGATCTATATCGGCTATCGGTACCATCAGCCGCCTGAGATGATGATCGATCCGGACAAGAGCTACAAGGCGAAGCTGGAGACGACGAAGGGGACCGTGACGATCGAGCTGTATGCGAAGTCGGCGCCTTTGACGGTGAACAATTTCGTCTTCCTGGCGAAGGAAGGCTTCTATGAGGATGTCATTTTCCATCGGGTGCTCGAAAGCTTCGTCATTCAAGGTGGCGATCCGACAGGCACAGGACGAGGCGGTCCGGGCTATTCGTTCGCTGATGAGCTGAACAGCGGCTACCGGTATGAGCCGGGCGTCGTGGCGATGGCCAATGCGGGTCCTGATACGAACGGCAGTCAGTTCTTCATCTGCACGGGCGAGGATAGCCATAGCTTGAATCAGTATCCGAACTATTCGATATTCGGCCGGGTCGTGGACGGTATGGACGTCGTGAAGAGCATCGCAGCTGTGCCGGTAACCGCTGTCGGACCAGGAGGAGAGGCTAGCCGTCCGGTGGAGCCTGTGGCGATCAAGAAGGTGACGATCGAGGAGTCCGGCTCGTAGAGCGGAAAGATACAGGAGCTGAAGCGGTGAGCAGATACTTACGATTACGCATCATACCGCTGCTGGCGCTCGCGCTGCTATTGCTGCTGATCGGACTTGAGGTGCAGCGGATGCTGCTCTCCTCGGCAGCCTCACAGCCGAAGGCGAGTGCAGGTGTGCTCGAGCTGGACGACTGGGACTGGGAGCAGCAGCCGATTGTTCGCTTGAACGGACAGTGGGAGTTTTATTGGATGGAGCTGCTCGGTCCGGGTGAGTTTCTCGATTGGCCGAATCCGGTGGAGGATCGCTTTCGGATCGCTTCCGTTCCGGGCTCCTGGAATGCGATGAAGCAGGATGGTCAGTTGCTCAGCGGTCAAGGCTATGCGACCTACAGGCTCCGCGTTCGGCTCGATGAGAGGCTGGAGCGGCCACTCGCTGTTAAGCTCCCCGTGATCAACACGGCCTACCAGCTGTGGATGAACGGCAAGCTCGAGGCGACTGTCGGTGTCGTCGGGACGAGCGCTGATTATTCGAGGCCGGGCTTCATGCCTCAGCTGACGAGCGGTGACCGATACGCGGAGGAGCTGGAGCTCGTGCTGCAGGTGTCGAACTTCGATCATGTGAAGGGAGGACTGCTGCAAGCGATCGAGCTCGGAACGTTCCGTGAGGTGGCGCGCAAGAAGGAGCTTCAGACCGGCTTCGATACGCTCTTGGTCGGCAGCCTGCTCATTATGGGGCTGTACCATATCGGTGTATATGCGGTGCGGAGGAAGGAGCTGTCCTCACTCTTCTTCGGCATTCTATGCTTGCTGTTCGCGTTCCGGATGATGCTGCTGGGCGAGATCGTACTGACGAAGCTGTTCCCGGACTTCAACTGGGACCTTGAGCTGATGCTCGAATATATGAGTGCGGCGATGATGCCGCCGATGTTCGTCCTGTTCTTCGCCTGCATCTATCCCGAGGAGAGCTCGAAGCGTCTGAATCTGGCGCTATGCGCTGCGGTTGCTCTATATGTGATCGTATTGCTCTTCCTGAAGCCGATGACGTTCACGAAGCTGTTGTGGATCATGCAGCTGCTGGTCGTATGTGGTCTCGTTCAGGTGATGGTGACCGTGACGCTAGCGTTCATGCGCAAGCGTGAGGGCGGGGGACTCATTCTTATGTCGTGCTTCATCTTCGGCGTTTCGATCTTGAACGATATTTTGTACGCGCACGAATGGATTGATACGACAGACCGGATGGCGGCGTTCGGGCTGCTGGTGTTTATTTTTTGCCAGGCGGTGCTGCTGTCGATGAAGCTGTCTCGCGCCTTCGTCAATGAGGAGAAGCTGTCTGCCGAGCTCGCCGCTCTTAATAACGGTCTGCAGGAGCGGGTACGGGCGCGGACGGACGATCTCATGCAGGCTAACGCTGCGCTGCGACGGACGAACGAGGAGCTGTTCCGGCTCGAGACGTCGCGTAGTCACTTGATCAGCAACATATCTCACGATCTGGGCACGCCACTGACGACCATTCAATGCTATACGGAAGCGATATTGGATGGCATGGTCGATCAGGAGGAGCAGCGGGAGCGCTACCTGCGCATGATCCACAGCAAGGTGCTCGGGATGAATCGTCTGATCGAGGACTTGTTCCAGCTGTCGCGCCTCGAGGCTAGACAAGTCGAGTTCAAGCTGCAGCTCATAGCTGCTGATCGTCTAATGCAGCTGCTGTTCCATCGGATGGAGCTCGAGGCCCGGAATGCGGGCATCCGTTACGAGCTGACCATGCGCGGTCTGATGAAGGAGTACTGTGGAGAGCAGGAGCAGAAGCAGGAGTGCTTCTCGAGTGTGTCGGTCGATCTGGAGCGGCTTCATCAGGTGTACAGCAACCTGCTCGTCAATGCGGTCAAATTCACTCCGGCAGGAGGCTCCATTACAGTGGAGCTCCAAGATAACGGCAAGGAGATGGTATGCCGCATGACGGATACGGGTGACGGGATTAGCTCGGAGCATCTGCCGTACGTATTCGATCGGTTCTATACGAGTAACCAGTCGCGGAATATGTCGACCGGAGGCAAGGGCCTCGGCTTATCGATTGCCAAAGAAATTATTGAGGCGCATGGCGGAGAAATATGGATCGAGCGGACGGAGCCGGGGGAAGGGACGGTCTTCTGCTTCTCGCTGCCTGTGCAGCCGCATGTACATGCGGGCTAACGATGCACGGAACAGCATTCAGCTGCGGGAACGGATAGTCGCTTAGTCGCTTATTAATTAGGAACGCGGACAGCGCACAATTGGCGGAGGATACGCATAAGAGAGGCTTACGTATGTTGAAGGATAATACAAGCTCAGTGAAACTTGCGACGAATCGGGCGGTGATCAGATGAGGATGCACAAAATTATGGTGATCGAGGATGATCCGGACATTCAAGATGTGATCCGATTGTATCTTGAGAAGAACGGCTTCGAGGTCATTGCTCTGCAATCCGGAGACGGCTCCGTCGCTCTCTTGGAGAAGGAGCGTCCTGATCTGGTCATTCTCGATGTGCTGCTGCCGGGAAGCAGCGGCTTCGACATTTGTCAGGAGCTGCGTAAGGTGTCCCCGGTGCCGATTATTTTCCTAAGCTGCAAGAAGGAAGAAACGGACAAGATTCAAGGGCTCAATTACGGCGGGGATGATTATATGACGAAGCCGTTCTCGCCCAATGAGCTGATCGCCCGGGTGCGGGCGTTGCTGCGCCGTCCGTACCTCGTCGGTGCGGAGGAGACGGAGACGTCGTCCAAGCGGCTGACGTTCGGGGAGCTGCAGATCGATCCGGGGAGCCGGGTCGTTACGGTACGCAATCAGGAGCTGACGCTATCGCGCAAGGAGTTCGACCTGCTGTACATGCTGGCGACTCACCCAGAGCGGACGTTTACGCATGAGCAGCTGTTCCGCGAGATCTGGGGACAGGAGTGCTTCAACGATACGCGTACGATCATCGTGCACATTAGTAATTTGCGGAAAAAAATCGAGCCCGATACGTCCAGTCCGAAGCATATCATCAACGTTCACGGAGTCGGATACAAGTTCTTGCCAGGCAGCTGATCGTTAAGGATTGGATGCTTCAGAATTGGGCTATACAAGTACATGTAGCGATGATTAGAATGATTAGAGAAGAAAGTGGAGGGGCCGCAGATGGAGCCTATTATTACTACAGCGTCGATGACGCATTCGAAGGAAGACGGATATATCGGCCATGTTGTGTTCCATATGCCACAGCAGCAGACGAGCCTGGAGCTGACGCTGCAGAGCGCGAAGGGGAGAGACTGGAATTACAGCTTGACCTATGCGAACGATCAGGGCAAGGAGGAGGAGCTGTTCGCGGTCGAGGAGCGGCTGGAGAACGATGACGACTTCTTCGATGCGCTGATTGATGCTGCTCTTGCGAGCTTGCCGGAGGAAGAAGCAGCGGAGTAACGAGGAGGTGCACAGCCTATATGGGCACACGTGTTCGATGGACGATAGCGGTGTTGGCCGCTATGCTGCTGCTCTCTGCCTGTACAGCTGGACAGAGCGGGTCGGGACCTGGTTCTGGATCTGCACCTGGCGGCTCAGGAGCGGCAGCTCAGTCAGGCGCGGCAGGCGGGACGCGGACGGATGGGAAGCAGCCGGCTGTTGAGACGGTGCTGGAGCAGCTGAAGACGCCGTGGTCGATCACGCTGCACGACGGCACGTTCTATATGACGGAGCGCGGCGGGACGGTCGTGAAGAAGCCTCCGGGCTCGTCTGCTGCGATGGAGCGCCAAGCGGTGCGGCTCGTGAAGCCTGTGCTGCAGCAAGGCGAGGGCGGTCTGCTCGGCTTCGTGCTGGCGCCGGACTTCGCGAGGTCGCATCACGCTTATGCGTATCACACGTATGCGGAGGATGGCGAGACGTTCAACCGCATCGTGCTACTGCGTGAGACTAGCGGCGGCTGGGAGGAAGAGAAGCCGCTGCTCGAGCGTATTCCGGGCTCACGGTACCATAACGGCGGTAGGCTGGCGATTGGGCCTGATGGCTACTTGTACGCGACGACTGGCGATGCGAGCGAGGAGAGCTTGTCCCAGAATAAGGATAGTCTCGCAGGCAAAATATTACGGCTGACGCTGGACGGCCGCATCCCGCCTGATCAGTCGTCCTCGTATGTGTACAGCTACGGGCACCGCAATCCGCAAGGGCTCACGTGGACGCCCGATGGGACGCTGTACAGCTCGGAGCACGGACCGTCCGGCTCGCCGGGCGGACACGACGAGCTGAACCGCATCGAGCGCGGCAATAACTACGGCTGGCCGCTCGTCATCGGCGACGAGACGAAGCCGGACCTCGTGCCGCCGCTGCTGCATTCGGGCGAGCGCGCCTTCGCGCCGTCAGGTATTGCCGCTGACCCGAGTGGTCAGGTGTGGGTGACGGCGCTCGTCGGCGAGACGCTGTTCCGCTACGATCCGAAGGTGAACAAGCTGCACGTCGAGCTGCAGCAGCTCGGACGGCTTCGGGATGTGCTCGTGGCAGGCGACTACGTCTACGTCATCACGAGCAATACGGATGGCCGCGGTCACCCGAAGGCGGGCGACGACCGGCTGGTGCGGTTCAAGCTGCCGCAGTAAGGAGAGAGCGGGGAGGAGGCGCGGGAGAGCTTCCTCCCCTTGCTGTTGACGGGTTAAGAAGGGGAGAGGGGAATGAGTATGGTGAAATTCGTCGCATTCGATGTGGACGGTACGCTGCGCGATCGGAGCTATATGCCCGACTCGACGCGTGAGGCAGTGAGGCGGCTGAGGCAGGCGGGGGTGGAGCTGGCCTTGTGCACAGGCCGGAGCGAATATGAGATCGCGGGCTTGCGCGAGGAGCTCGGGATCGACTGGGCCATTACGTGCAACGGCGCGCATGTCGCGTATCAAGGGAGCACCGTATTCGGCACGGCCTTCGATGATGCGCGGGTGCAGCGATGGCTCGAGACGAGCCGCAGCGCACGTCATTCGCTGCTGCTGTACGGCTCTCAGGGCATGTACTGGAGCGGGGAGGACGATTCGTACTTCCGCCGAGCGCAGCAGGAGATCGGCTTCCTCGAGCCGCTGCCACTTCATGAGGAGCCGCAGCTACCAGCGGTCTATCAGGCGATCGTGTTCTGCACGGAGGCGGAGGAGCGGGCATATACGGCAGTGAGCGGGGGAGCGAGTGGAACGGATGCAACGGATGCAACGGATGCGAAGGGTGGCAGCCTGTACACACATCGCTGGCGTCCTTGGGCGGTTGATCTGAACCCGCAAGGCGTACATAAGGCTGCGGGCCTTGCTCTTCTGCTCGAGCATCTTGGCGTGCGCCGCGAGGAGACGGCTGCATTCGGAGACGGACTGAACGATCTGGAGCTGCTCAGCTCGGTTGGCATCGGCATCGCGATGGGCAATGGCTGCGACGAGCTGAAGGCCGTGGCGACCCATGTGACGAAGCCGCTGGCCGAGGACGGCATCGCCTATGCGGTGGAGCGCTGGCTGCTGCGCTGAGGACGCGGAATAAGCTGGTGCTCGGAGCACTGACGGCCAGTCTGGAGTCTGGTGCTACTCCTGAACGGCTGGATCAATGCGGCGCTGCTGCAGGCTGATCGAGCATTGCCGCCACATTATGCGGCGGTCGAGTCGATCCGACTGCTGTGGCTGCTGCGCTGCCGCCTCGATGAGGCGGTATTTTTGCTGTTGCTTGCGTATGCGGGCGTGATGTTTCTCGGGATGTATGTCGTCGAAGGGGTCGTCTGATTTGATACGCTCCAGAGCCGCGGCTCCGTTAGACGCGGTGGTCATTCAGCTTGATTGAGCATTGGATGAATGCGGTACAAGCAAAACAACAATAAGCCGGAGCTGCATCAGCGCAGCTCCAGCTATTCCATGGGTCATACGTTCAATTAGGATATGGAAGCCACATTCTTATCGAACTTGTACTTGATGTCCTTGATCAGGAACGCCTGTTCTTCAATCTCGTTCCATTGCTCGGACAGGTCCGTGACATCGTTAATCGCGCTGTCGATATCCGAAGCGGACAGATCGTTCAGCATCTTGTCCAGATCCTGCACCATCTGGTACGTCTCGTACACCGCAGCTTGCCAGAAGTTTCTCACCCCGGTGGCCGACTTCTGTACTTCCTCATTCTCTTGAAGCAATTGATCGAAGGTCAAGGAGATGCTCTTCAGCATCGCAATCGCCTTGTTCTCTTGATCCATCTCGGCCTGCACATTCGCGATCTCATCTTGCTCAGCCTTGACGTCTGCTCCATCGGCGACGATCACGTTGTAGGTGTCTTCGAGGGCAGATACAGCCGCATCCACGACCATATCCTCGTCCTCGATCAGCACCCCGACTACAATCTTCACCGTCGAGATGAAAATAATATAATCGATCTTGAGCCCCTTCTCGAGCTTGACGAGCTGCTTCTTGCTGTTAATCGTATCCTGAAGTGTATTGACACTGTCGACGAGCTTCTGAATCTGGGCAGTATCTGCCTCCGCCGATGCCATCGCATCGCTGGCGATCGCACTGAGCACCGCGGAGTCGGATACAAGCTCGGTGTTGAACTCGGCCATCGCATCGTCAAGTCCATTAATCGTGAGCTGCACGGACTCGATCGCTGCTTGCAGCTTGGGAATGCAAGCTTGAATCGCTTGGATCGCCGACTCGTTCTGCGGATCGGCTTGCAGCGCTTGCAGACTCTTCGTGATGACGTTCAGCTCCGCTTGCAGCAGCGTATTCAGATTGACGAGGCTCTGCGGAATCGTCGTCAGGCTTGTCAGAATACCGTTCGTCCAATCGAGGCAATGAGACTTGGCTACGGCCAGCTTCTCGGCGAACTCAGCGTACCAGTCGGGCACTAGAATAGTCAGGGCAGGCAGTCCAGTCTGCGTTAACGAATACGAATAGGATGTAACGTCCGAGATGTCATTAATATATTGGGATAGCTGATCCGTTGTAGGCTTAAGCGCAATGATTGTCGCTGTCATAGAGTACCTCCGTCTCGTAAAGGGCAAGCCCGATTGGCTTAGATTAAGCTACGTTGCTAGGCGCTTGATCGATCGTAGCACCGTTCGCTGGAGGCGCTTGATCGGTGAAGCTGTGCCAGTTACCGTTCTGATCCTGCCACTTGTAATCCACGCCTGCGAGGGCATCGGCGAAGGCGACAACCTCCTGCCAAGCCTCATTGGCTGCGTTGAGATCTGTGGAGGCTTGAGCGTATTGCTCCTTGGTCGGTGCCGCACCTTCGATATCTGCTTCGACAGAAGCGAGGTCTGTCTTGACAGTAGCCAGATCGTTGTACAGATCCTGCCACATGGCGATGACGACCTTGATCGCTTCTTGTGCCGCTTGGTTCGCTTCGATCAGGTACTGGAACGACGTGTTGATGCCCTGCAGCAGGATAATATCCTGATTCAAGCCATCAATCTGCTTCTGCTCGCTCTGAATCTGGTCATTGGCCGCATCAATCGCTTTCTGAGACAGCACCCAGCCTGTGATGGAGGCTGCTTCGCCGACAACACCTACGACGATCAGGCCAGCACCAACGCCTTGAGCGCCTGGAATGAAGCAGCACACAACCCCTACAAGACCGATGAATAAGGATAACCCTGTGCCGATCTCGGATAAAGTCAAGTACGTCTGCAGCGTATCAATCTGGTTATGCAAGTCCTTGATGCTGTTGTTCAACTGCGTAATCTGATCCTTGTCGGATTGAACATCATTCAACGCTTCTGTGGCAATGTTGTTCAGAATAGTCGCATCTGCAGTGATGTTCGTCGAGAAGGTGTTCAGGCTCGTGACAAGGCCATTCGCCGTATCAATTTGCTGCTGAATGAGGCTCATCATCGTCGTGATGGCTTGGTTCAGGCCTTCCTTCGCTTGTGCGTTGCTCGGGTCAACTTGAAGGATTTGAAGATAAGAGGCGGCCATCATCTCTTCCATATTAAAAAGATTCTTCATCTGGGTCGAGATCGTCTTCGGGAAGGAAAGCATCGTAGGGAAGATGCCGTTCGTCCAATCGAGGCAATGGGCCTTAGCAGGGGCGAACTGTGCGGTGAAATCGCCATAATCCTTAGGCGGGTATTGCAACACAGGCATCGACTGCTGGGTAATGGCGTATACATACAGGTTCACCTTGGACGTCGCATTGGCATAATCGAGAAGGCGTTGCTTGAACTCATCGGAATTAACGTTAACGCTTGCTGTCATAACAGGGATCATCTCCTTGGATATATTGGGATAATAGTAGAAGTTCAACCATTGTTTACGTCGAGCTCGGCCTTATGCTGCTAGCCGATCTGGAGATTGGCAGGCAACTGATCGTAGTTCTGTGTAGCGAACTGGACGAGATTGTTCCACGACTCGAGCGCGTAGGTGAGATCTAGCTTGACGAGAACAGCCGGATCGGCTGCGACCTTGTCCAATGCGGACATGACCGTCTGCGTGTTGGCCGTCATGACGGACCAGAATTGGAGCATGTACGAGATGCCTTGACTCGCGCTGCTCGCTTGGGATAAGGCGTTGCCAATGAGCGAATACAGCTGCTGAATCTGGTTGATCAGGTTCTGCTTGCTCTGGATCTGGCTCTTGCATGCCTGAATATCGCTGTCGCTCGGGCACGTCTTGCTCTCCAGACTGTGAAGCTGGCCATAGAGAGAGGATAGCTGGTTCTGCTGATTCTGAAGCTCTATCATGAGCGCCTGATAGCTGGCGTTCAAGCTGGCGAAGTCTGCGTTCATATGATCTTGGAATGAGGACAAGCCTTGCTGAAGCTTATTCGATTGCTCGTAGATACCGGCAACGAGGCTCTTCACCTGATTGCACGAGCTCACGATGGCGGTGTGAAGCGCTTCGTTGTCTGGCTGAGAGGCGTATTGTGCGGCTAATGATTGGAGCGTGTTGATGCCGCCTGTCACTTGCGGATTGAGCGATTGAATCGAGTTCAACACTTGAATACAAGACGGATAGATGACGTTATACCACTCGATGGCATCCTGCTTCGTCTTGGTGAAGGCGGTGTCTGCATTGTTGTAAGGCGCGTCGCTCGGATATGGCGCTACGGACTGACTCTCGATCCAAGTGACGAATGACGACACAGAGGCAATGGCATTGGCGTACGCATTACTGGAGTTCGATTGTTGGGCTGCTGTAATTAACAAATAACGGGACCTCCTGATCGTTCATGTTCAAGTCCATACGCTGAGTATGTATGCGAATGCTGACTAACGAGAACTCCACCCCCTATTTCGACCCGACTCAACCTGATTTTACCATCCGATTATCCATGTGTCTATAGTACTATCCTACTTTGTAGGAATGGGTCCTAATTACTGGTTGGGCTCGAGTGGTGGATGCAGCCGCCGTCGATGGAGGGGAGCGGGGGGTGAGAGTACGGGGGATTCGTCGAAGTCTGGAGGTGGTGATCCGGGTAATCGATCCGTCCATGTGTACGCGATGCACGATGGCAAGTACCTAGTCAGAGAGCTGTATATGGAGAAGGACGTGGTGCAGTCCGTCATGTTCAAGGATCTGTGTGTATCGACACATAAGCTGTTCAGCTTGGATGATGCTCGCTCGTAGACAACAAGCCGGCCCAGCACATACGCTGAACCGGCTTTTTCGACCTTCTAACCCTTCATACCCCGTTACGGCTACAAAAACTTCCGCTGGTGCTTCTTCCCGTCATACGTGAACAGCACGGGCTTATCCTCGATCCGCGTCTCCATGTGGACGTTCTTGCCCCAGAGGCGGTGAATGTACGGCAGCGTGCGCTCGAGATACTTCAGGTCCAGCTCGACGCCCTCGTAGCTGTGCTTCAGATACAGCTCACCGGAGCGGTTGTAATCGCCGTCGTGGACGACGATGTACGGGAAGCCACCGTTCACGCGGGAATAGACGAGCTGGTCGCGAATGTTCTCCCACGACTTGTCGGTGATCTTCCACTCCGGGCCCTTCTTCTCGAACACGTACAGATCCAGCTCGTCGCAGAGCGGCTTGTTCATGTAGTTGCGGATGAAGGAGATGTCCGAGTCGACCTCGCGTACCTCGAATATTTTGTCCCGACCCTTGCCTGGCACACGTCCGAACCGCTCGCGCTCCTCCTCGGTCGGATGGTCCCATCGCTTCTCAATATCTTCGAAAATCTTCAGCCCGAGGTAATACGGGTTCAGCGAATGACGCGACGGCACGACGACGGAGGAGTTCAGCTTGGCGTACTCGATCGTCTCGGTCTCGGTCAGGTCGAGCTCGCGCAGAATGCGCTGATGCCAGTAGGAGGCCCAGCCTTCGTTCATAATCTTCGTCTCGAGCTGCGGCCAGAAATACAGCATCTCGTCGCGGAGCATCGTCAGAATGTCGCGCTGCCAATCCTTCATGTACGGCGCGTACTCCTCGATGAACAGCAGCAGATCCTTCTCCGGCTTCTCAGGGAACCGTGTCTCCTCCTGAGTGTCCGGCTTCTTGTTCTTCGCCTCGTCCAAGTCCCACAGATCCTCGTAGCCGAACGTGCGTTCCTTGATGGCCGGGGCGTTGCCCGCATCCTTGCGGTCACGCTTGTCGAAGTGGCGGTACGGATTCGTGATGAGTGGATCGACATGCTCCTGAATCGCGAGCACCGCGTCGATGAACTGCTCGACCTCGTCCCGTCCATGCTCAAGCTCGTACTGGCGAATGCGCTCAGCCGTAGCGGACATGCTCTCGACCATGTTGCGGTTCGTTTTGGAGAAGCGGACGTTGTTCTTGAAGAAGTCACAGTGAGCCAGCACGTGCGCTACAATGAGCTTGTTCTGGATGAGCGAGTTGCCATCGAGCAGGAACGCATAGCACGGATCGGAGTTGATGACGAGCTCGTAAATTTTGCTTAAGCCGAAGTCGTACTGCATCTTCATCTTGTGGAACGTCTTCCCGAAGCTCCAATGGCTGAAGCGGGTCGGCATTCCGTAAGCGCCGAACGTGTAAATAATATCCGCGGGACAGATCTCGTAGCGCATCGGGTAGAAGTCGAGGCCGAAGCCGACTGCTATCTCTGTAATTTCGTCGATGGCGCGCTCGAGCTGCTTGATGTCATCTGGTGTCAAGCTTAGCTCACCTCCGATCTGGGTTGTAATCAATATATTCGGACGGAGGCGCGGACATACTTGATTTTCGTGGGGGAGGGGTGGTCGGTTAGATTAAGTTCTCCCCTGTGCTCCTTGATTGTTTCTGATCCGCACGAATTATGGTATAATTCAGGGATAAAGGAGGCGAAGATCATGCAATTCAGTCTCAAAGCTCCGGACGGTACAGTCATTGAGTCTTACTTGAAGAATCACAAAGAATTCATTCAGATTGCTGGCATGGAATACGAGGTGTACAGTCCTGTCGATGAGTTTGATTCCGACCCGGAAATCAGACAAATGATCGAGGCTTCTGAGAAGGACATAAAGGAAGGAAACGTGTATTCTGCTGAAGAGATGGTGGAAGCGATAAAGCGTGGTGAATTGTAGTTGATCGTGCAATGGACCGAAACGGCGCGAAATCGATTCCGGCAAATCAAGAGCAAGCATTACAGCGAACAAGAGACGATCGAATATAAGATAAATCTGCTTCGGCGCGTAGAGCATAAGGTCGTTCAAATGGGAACGATGATGCCTTCACGTGAATACCACGGCACCTACTACTGCATCGTAGACAGGTATATCGTGTCTTACAAGGTACTGGATAACGGGGAAAGATACGTCATCACTTCGTTCAAGCACGGTGCGATGAGACGCAACCTTAAATATTGAACCGACTTCACTGGGAGTCGGTTTTTTCGTCCCCAAATTAAGTAACTTGGTGACACGAAGCCTAGCCTTCTCTCATAAATTTTCATCTCGAGCTGCTTGATGTCATCTGGTGTCAAGCTTAGCACACCTCCGATCTGGGTTGTAATCCATATATTCGGTCGGAGGCGCGGACATACTTGATTTTCGTGGGGCAGGGATTCCCCTCCAATTAAAAGGAAACTTCCTTCCAGCTCCCTTCGTACTACCCCATAAGCTACAGAGGCAAGGGCTGAATACCCAATACGCTGCGAAGGAGCGCGAAGCGAGATGAGAGACAAGGGCTGTATGAAGTGCGGAAGCAGGGAAGCGAAGACGAAGAATGTCGCGATGACGGGAACGGGGCTGTCCAAGATGTTCGATCTACAGCATAACGAATTTGTGGTCGTATATTGCACGAACTGTGGATACTCGGAGTTTTATAATCGGAAGTCGTCCACGGCGTCGAATGTACTGGATTTATTTTTTGGCGGATAACAATCTATATTATAGTTGCATACGGAGCTCTCCCGACGGTCCTGGATCGTTCGCGGGGAGCTTATTCGTGTATGTGGCGGCTGGAGCTGCACTTCGCATCTAATCCGTACCCGGACTTGAAGGTCGTCCGATTGAACGAGCTAGACTTCGACACGAACGCGCCAGCGCTTGCCACGAATGTGCAGGAGGCCGCTCGCACTGATGCTCGAGCTAGCTGGGTCCCCTACCGACTAGAGCTAAACCGTGAGGTAACGCGTGCCTTTTTTCGAGATACGGAGTTGACCAAGGTGTTCAATTGGAGTATACCGACTGAGTTGATCGAATTCATCGTTGCGTATCCGGAGCATGGTGAATCCTAGAGACGAACTTGCGGTATCATTGTCATTGTTAGTAAAATCAACGATATAGGATTTAGATGCTCTCGAACAATCGGTTCATATACTATTCTTGTCAGAAGTGAGGGAGACCATGCCAATAACGAAAGCGAAGCTCTCCGATTTTACTGTTTTTGATGAATTAAATTTGTCATTTACTAATGGGATCAATGTCTTTATCGGAGAAAACGGGACAGGGAAGACACATCTTCTGAAGCTACTGTATGCAGCAAGTCAAGCCTCACGTAAAGATGTGACTTTCGAAGAGAAGATTCGAAAGGTGTTTAGACCTAAGGACATGAAGATGTCTCGCTTAGTTCGCAGGGTGAAGGCTGGAAATCGTACGGCCACTATTGAAATCAGCTCTCATGAAGCAACGCTGAAGAGCGAAATCAAGCTGAAAACAGCAGGAACTGAAACAAAGGGTGAAGAAAAATGGGAGCACCATTTTTTGGGTCACAGTATATTTATACCTGCCAAAGAAATTCTCTCGCACTCTTATAATTTCTTGGAAGCCCATCGAGCGGGGAACATTGACTTCGATGATACATACGCTGACATTATTGCATATGCAAAAGTGGATATCAAAAAAGGGCCGGAGCCACAAGCGAGAAAATCGTTCATTAAGGATCTCGAGAAGATGCTGAGCGGTACGGTTAAAGTGGACAATGATGTATTTTATTTACAGCAGAAAGTCGGAGGTCCCTTAGAATTTAGTCTTGTCGCAGAAGGTGTAAGAAAGCTGGCCTTGCTATGGATGCTCATCAAAAACGGAACCCTTGAACAAGGCTCTGTTCTATACTGGGATGAACCTGAAGCGAACATTAACCCTTCCGCTATTCCGATCATTGCCGATATTCTACTAGCCTTAGAAAAAGAAGGTGTGTAAATCTTCTTGGCCACTCATAACTATGTATTGCTGAAGGCGATTGATCTACGCAGGTCAACTGACAATCAGGTCCAATATCATTCCTTCTATAAAGATATGGAGACGATCCGGGTCAGTAGTTACACAGAGTTGTTCCAAGTGTCTCCAAATCCGATCTTAGAAGCATACACGATGTTAATGGATGAGTCTGTTAGACGGGAGATGGATAGTTGATCCTGATCATCCGAGGTCCTCGGTGGAGGAGAGAGTCAAATACTTGGAGCGTATGAAATCGTCTGACTTGGCTCGTGATCTCGGCCAGAAGGTGAAGGATACCTTGCTATTTGAGTGGGCCTGTAACCGATCGCTGGACAAGCCCATTCATTATATCGTGTTAATAGAAGCAAGCTTTGCGGATAGTGCAGTATTACTGGCGCTCTCTGACAAGACCAAAGGACATTTCCCTATGAAGCTGTCGAGGCTACCAGAAGTTAAGAGGCGGGGAATTGAAGCTTTCACGCTGGTTTCCTTGGCACAGTGGAATAAGCTCTTCACATTATTTCCCGTATGGCGGATAAGTGAGAGGTCAGAATAAATTGTAATGGCTATCATCCTTCATATTCCCCCAGATATGAACAGAATATATGTTCATGACCTATGCACTTCGTGGTAAGGTCTGGTAGTTTATCGGATGATGCGCAACCCAAAGAACCATCCGATAATGCTCCGGCCAAAATAAATCAATAAGTCTTGCAAACTGCTGTACATGTGTGTCACAATCGATGTAGATTCGCTGTTGCCCTTTGTGGTGTGACATGCGGACCTGACAACGAGTGTGGAAGAGGCCACGAACCATTTCGCCGTGGGTGTAGCCTTCATCACTCGTTTTTTCTTTGTTTAATTCGTATAGAGCAACGGACAGCAACGTTTCGGCCGTAAACAATAATTCGAAGTGTGCATGGTGATGGGCTTCAGTTTCGGAATGACACTTCTCCAAGGCGAGCTCCTGCTTGGCCGTTCGGAAAAACACCTCGATCCGCCAACGCTTCACGTAAGTACGCAAGGCTTCTTCAGGCGCATCGAAGCGGTTGCTGATGAGCAGGTAGGCACCCTTGTAAGTCGCGGGGGCTTCCTCCTCCGTCTCGAGCAACTCGGAATCATCTTCCTTTAAGCGCATGGCGGCTACAGCGGCAATTTGTACATAGCGCTGCTTGTTGACTTGCTTGCCTCTGCGGTTCGTTACAGGATGAGGCTGCTTCATGTAGATGTCAGGAATCGCAAGCGAAACCAGTCCTGACGCACCCTCGGCAACCAACTGGCCGTACACTTCCCGAATGAGCATGATCGGGGTCACAGGAACGTACCGCTCCCTGCCCGTGTAAGGCTCGATGACCTTACGAAATAATGCCGTGTTGCGTTTAGCCTTCGTTACCCAGTCAAATTGATGCTTTTCGAGAAAGGCGAAAAAGCCTTTACACAAGTACCAGCGGTCCATCGCAACCCAAAGACGGCAGGTCGCCGATTCGCGCAGCATCAAGAGCATTTGCTTAGCCAAATCGATCTTCGACAAGCCTTCGTTCTTCTGCTCAGACTTGTGCCATACGCGGTAAAACAACGGATATTCAAGTCCGCCTTGAAGTACGGCCTGAACAACGACCACATTCATCGCCCACACATAAGTCTTCTTAGACGAATCATACAACCAGCTCAAAAAAGGAAGCTGCTTGGCATAAGGATGAGCTAGATGCGTATCATCCAGATTGATCACATCCCCATCCTGCAGACGAGTGACTTCATCCTGCTGAAGCCGCGCTACTCGCTTTTTGCCAAAGGTAGTCCATGCGAAGGAGTTGGAGAGAAACCGACTCATCGTGTACTGAGCGAGCTTCCATGGCTGAAACATCACTTTAAGAAGCGCATCCTGCTCGGCCAGTCTCGCCATCTGAACGACAGACGAGCAGTTACTGACAAGGCCGATCACATAGAGAAAGCAGATGAGCCAGGACGGAGTACCACTTCGTTTCATCATACCGGATTGTGTGAGCAGCAGGGAAAGGTCAAACCGCTCCCACAAGCTTTTTAGTATGGGTGCGCCTGCGCACTCTCCATGGTTTAATTGTTTGAATCTCGGTTTTTGTAACGCTGACATTGGAAAACCACCTGTTATCTAGAAGATATACCTCGTGAAAAGGTATTCTTCGCAATTATTAGGCCGTTTTTCAAAAGTCAAGTTTTTTTTGGATTGGGATGCTACCAGTTAATTACTTCAACTGCATAGGTCATGTATGTTCTATCCACGGACAAAAAGAGGGCTTGCGCCCTCTTTTCCACCCCCACAGCTCTCATTTAATCTTCACCCCACCTTACCTCGCCGCGATACCGTCCTTCTTCGGGAAAAACGTCCGCAGCGCCTTGTACACCTCGCCCTTCTCGCGGATGACGTAGTGAACGAACTTCGGATCGTGCAGGTTGCGGTAGGCCGACATGAGCGTGCTGCTGCGGTTGTATTGGTTCACCTCGCCGTAGCCGAACAGGTTGCTGCGCTTGATGAGCTCGCCGATCAGCTTGACGCATTTCTCGTTGTCGGAGGTCAGGTTGTCGCCGTCGGAGAAGTGGAACGGGTAGATGTTGTAGCGGCTCGGGGCGTACTTGCGGTCGATCAGCTCGAGCGCCAGCTGGTAGGCCGATGAGCAGATCGTGCCACCGCTCTCGCCCTTCGTGAAGAACTCCTCCTCCGTCACGACCTTTGCCTCCGTATGGTGCGCGATGAAGACGATCTCGACGTGCTCGTACTTCGTGCGCAGGAAGCGGGTCATCCAGAAGAAGAAGCTGCGGGCAATATATTTCTCGAACGAGCCCATCGAACCAGATGTATCCATCATTGCTAAAATAAGTGCATTCGACTGTGGCGTCACCTTCTCCTCCCACGTGCGGAAGCGCAGGTCGTCCGGGCTAATGCCGTGAATGCCGGGTGAGCCCTCGCGCGCGTTGCGGCGCAGATTCTCGAGAATGGTCCGCTTCTTGTCGATGTTGGACATAATGCCCTTCTTGCGCACATCGTTGAAGATGATCTCCTTGCTGATGACGTTCTCCTTCTCCTTCTGCTCGAGGTTCGGCAGCTCCAGCTCCTCGAACAGCAGCGCCTCCAGCTTCTCCATCTCGACCTCAGCGTCGTAGTAGTCCTCGCCGGGCTGGTCGCCGGCTTCGCCCTTGCCCTTGCCGGGGCCTTGCGAGGCTTGCGGATCAACGCCCAGCACATCGCCGACCTGCGAGTCGCCATCGCCTTGGCCGACATGCTTGCTCTTGTTGTAGTTATAGCGGAAGCGGTACTCGTCGAGACTGCGGATCGGCACCTTGACGATCTGCTTGCCGTCGTTCATGATGATGCTCTCGTCGGTGACGAGGTCAGGCAGGTTCTGCTTGATCGCGTCGCGCACCTTCTCCTGATGGCGGGTCTGATCCTGGAAGCCCTTGCGGTGAAGCGACCAATCCTCGCGGGATACGGTGAATAGCGGCTCTGACATGCGGACACCTCCGGGTTCGTGAATAGAATAGCGAAACAAGTCTTGTAACTTAAATATATTCAAGACGCCAGTGTATATGTGACGGCAAGAGATATTGCCCCGGTGCAGCTCGCACGGAGCTTGTACCCGATCACCTGAAATTCCGGGAATCGATATGAAATATGAGGCCTTATGCTCCGGCGGCCAGCCCGATATAATCAACCTTGTAAGTGCTTACACGACTACAACATTGCTGCTCGGGAGGGAAAGCCTATATGCATGCGGAACGCAACGCCGGGCAGACGGCGCAGCCTAAGACTAAGCCGCCGCACATGCCGCCGCACATGCCGCCGCGTAGCCAGCATCGTTCGCGGCTGCAGCTGCTAGGGCGCAAGCTCGCCTCGCAAAAAATATTGCAGGTGATGGCGCTGCTCGGGGTCGCCTGGATGATCATCTTCAACTACATTCCGATGTACGGACTCGTCATCGCCTTCAAGGAATTCAGCATCATCAAGTCGATCTCGGAGGCGCCGTGGGTCGGTCTCGAGCACTTCAAGGCATTCCTTGACGATGAGAATCTCGTGAACGTCATCCGCAATACGCTCGGCATGAGCCTGCTCAAGCTGTTCATCGGCTTCCCGCTGCCGATTGTGTTCGCCCTGATGCTCAACGAGCTGCGTTCGGAGAGGTTCAAGCGTACGGTGCAGACGATCTCGTACTTGCCGCACTTCTTGTCCTGGGTCATTCTCGGCGGCATTCTGACGACGTGGCTGGCTGATGTCGGCATCATCAACAGTCTGCTGATGGCGCTGCACGTCATTGACGAGCCGATCAGCTACCTCGCGGAGCCGTCGTACTTCTGGGGCATCGTCGTCAGCTCGGACATCTGGAAGGAGCTCGGCTGGTCAGCGATTATCTACTTAGCAGCGATCTCGGCCGTATCGCCGGAGCTGTATGAGGCCGCGACGATGGACGGGGCCGGACGACTGCAGAAGATGTGGTACGTGACGCTGCCGATGATCAAGGGAACGATCACGATCTTGTTCATTCTCGCGGTCAGCGCGATTCTGAACTCGAACTTCGACCAGATCTTCGTGCTGCGCAACAAGCTGAACGAGTCGGCGAGCAGCGTCATCGACATCTACGTATACCAGACCGGTATTACGATGAGCCGCTACTCGTACGCGACAGCCGTCGGCTTATTGAAGGCCGTCATCGCCTTCTTTCTGCTGCTCACAGCGAACTACGTGACGAAGAAGGTTAACGGCACGTCATTATTTTAACGAGGAACAGAGGTGACATCTGCTATGCTGCGCTTACATCGAAGGACGGCGGGGGAAGCTGTATTCGATCTGTGGAATACGACGGTCATGCTGCTCGTCTGCTTCATCATGCTATACCCGATCTGGTACGTGCTTATACAATCGTTCAATGAAGGCAAGGATGCAATGCAGGGAGGCATCTATTGGTGGCCCCGTCTGTTCAGTCTTGAGAATTACGACGCCGTCTTCACGAACAGCGGCATCATGCAGGCGATGTGGATCACGATCGCCAAGACCGTAGTCGGCACCGTCGTCCACGTGCTATTCACCGCTATGGTCGCCTACGCGTTATCGCGGCAGGAGCTGGTCGGGCGCAAGCTCTATATGGTGCTCGGCACGGTGACGATGTTTTTCAACGGGGGACTGATACCGACTTACCTGCTCATCCGCGACCTCGGACTCCTGGATACGTTCTGGGTATATATCATACCGGTCATGTTCAGCTTCTTCGATCTCATTATATTCCTGACGTTCTTCCGGGAGATTCCAGCCGCTCTCGTCGAGGCGGCCCATATGGATGGCGCGAACGACTTCGTCATCTTCTACCGCATCATTATTCCGGTATCGATGCCTGTCGTCGCGACGATCGCGCTGTTCCACGGCGTGTACCAATGGAACGACTACTTCGCCGGCGTCATCTATGTGAACAACCAGGAGCTGCAGCCGATTCAGACGTATCTGTACCGCATTGTCGCACAGTCGGGGACGAGCCAGATCGCGAATGCAGCGGCCGGAGGCATTAACAAGACCGTCACCTCGCAGTCGATCAAGATGGCGACGATGGTCGTCACGACGGTGCCGATTGTACTGATCTATCCATTCCTGCAAAAGTACTTCGTCAAAGGCTTCATGATCGGCTCGATCAAGGGCTAGCTGTACCTGTAACTCACACCTCAACACAATCAGGAGAAAAGGGGTATTCCGATGACAATACTTAACAATAATAAAAAGCTGCTCCCGCTAACCGTTGCGCTCGCCATGACCTTCACGACTGCTGCCTGCACAAGCCCATCCGGCTCAGAGCCGAAGGAAGGGCAGTCTACCGACAAGCCGAAGCAGGATGCGGTTCAGGTCGATCCGAACTCGCCGGGCTGGAAGGCCGATACGTCCCCGATTACGTTCGACTGGTACTTGAACTTCTCTTGGTTCCCGAACAAGTGGGGTGTGGATGCGACGAGCCAATATGTGACGAAGAAGACGGGTGTCAACATTAACTTCATCGTCCCGGCTGGCAACGAGAACGAGAAGCTGAACACGATGATCGCCTCTGGTAAGCTGCCGGACCTCATTACGCTGGGCTGGTGGGAGGATGCGGTCAAGAAGATGGTCGAGGGCGGACTCGTTCTGCCGCTCGACGAGCTGGCGAAGCAGTACGACCCGTACTTCATCAAGGTCGCTGACCCGGCGAAGGTGTCGTGGTTCTCGCAGCCGGACGGTCATCTGTACGGCTATCCGAACGCGTCGGCCTCGCCGAAGGACTATGAGAAGTATGGTGAGAATTTCGTCGGCAACCAGACGCTGGTCGTGCGCAAGGATATGTATGAGGCGCTGGGCAAGCCGGACCTGCGTACGCCGGAGGGCTTCCTCGATGCGCTGAAGGCGGCGAAGCAGAAGTTCCCGGAGGTGAACGGGCAGCCGCTTATTCCGATCGGTTTCCATGAATTTACAGATACGGGCAATGCGTCGTTCTCGGATAACCAGCAGTACAGCTCGATGCTGCAGAACTTCCTCGCTATCCCGATGGAGAAGGATGGCAAGATGTACGACCGCGAGACAGACCCGGAGTACATCCGCTGGCTGAAGACGTTCCGCAAGGCGAACGAGCTCGGTCTGATCGCGAAGGATGTGTTCATCGACAAGCGCTCGCAGATGGAGGAGAAGGCGGCGCAGGGACGTTACTTCGCGATGTTCTACCAGCGCACAGACTTTGCCGCGGCGCAGAACGCGCTCTATGCGAAGGACCCGAACTCGGTCTACATCGCCGTAGACGGACCGGCGAACGCGAAGCTTGACCCGCCGACCATCCCGGGACCAGGCATCTCCGGCTGGACCGTGACGCTCATCTCGAAGGACGTCAAGGATAAGGCGCGGGCGATCCGCTTCCTCAGCTACCTGATGAGCGAGGAGGGCGTGAAGGATCTGTACCTCGGTGAGAAGGGCGTATCGTGGGATACGATCGATGGCAAGGATACGTTCAAGCCGGAGGTATGGGAGCTGATGAACAAGGACCGCAACGCCTTCGACAAGAAGTACGGCTCGTCGTGGACGTTCTGGATGCTGATGGACAACAATATGCAGCTGCAGTGGCAGAAGCCGACGCCTGAGCCGTTCAAGCAGCTGGAGGATTGGACGAAGGGCAAGCTGAAGAACTTCTCGCCTTACGACCAGACGGTGCCGAGCGGCACAGGTGCGGAAGGGCTCGCCGCGAGCAAGATTGCTCAAGTATGGGGCAAGGCGCTGCCGAAGCTGCTGCTCGCGAAGTCGGATGCCGAGTTCGATCAGCTGTTCGACAAATATGTGAAGGACCGCGAAGCAGCCGGCTTCGCGAAGATGATGGAATACCGCAATAAGGCTTACGGTGAGAATAAGAAGAAGCTGGAGCAGTTTATGAAATAGTTGGGGTAGAGTCCTCACACAGATGTCTACGGCTTGGTGGAGCCCAGGAAGTGCGATCGCAGCGCTTCCCGGGCTTTTCCAGTTACCCAAGCGGCCGTGAAGGTTCCAATGCTGACCGATTTCCGTTACGATAGACGTACAACTCTAAGCGGCTGGAAGTGATGCTAGCTCATGCTGATGAATCCATGGATCAAGCGCGTCAATGGCTGGCTGCAGCGGGCTGTCTTCTACTTCGGCAGTGTCACGCTGCGGACGAAGCTGATCTTATCTTATATTGTGATACTGCTTGTGCCTGTCATCTTGCTCTCGGCGTATGTGTTCCGAGACTTGTACGAGAGCGCGATTGACGACATGCTCCGCAAGAACGAGTATATGCTCGAGGTAGAGCTGAACAACGTCAGACATAATGTCGAGCTGATGCAACGGACGGCGCAGCTGGCCATATCGAATAAGAAGGTCACCGAATATGTAATGAGTAGCGAGGAGCTGGATGCGGCACAGCTTATTGCATTCCGCGAGCAGGAGAACTCGGAGCTGATCCGCATGCACTTCAACAACCCGAATATTGCTTACATCCGCATCTTCACGAGCAATCCGTATGTGAAGGAGCTGTGGCCGATCTTCCTGTCGGAATCGCGTATCGCAGGCAAGCCGTGGTACGAGGAGGTGCTGAAGACCGGAGGCATCGAGCAATGGGTGCTTCATCCCGAGGACAACGATCTGCTCCAGCCGATTATGAAGAACGCCGACTCCATCTCCCTGCTTCGCGAGATCAGCTATGCGCAGGGGCAGCATGTCGGACTCATTGAGGTCAATATGCCGCTGGCGCACTTCTTCCCCAAGTCGTTCGGCGGGGCGGAGGATGGGCAGACGCAGACGTTCTTGGTTGACAAGGGGAGGAGGGTGTTCACGAGAGCTGAATCGGGCTTCCTCAGCCGCAGTGGCCGTGAGCTTGTACTCGACCAACTTCAAGCTCTGCCACACGCCTCGCACGGGCATTGGGAGTTCACCTTGGATGGTGTTCCATATCTAGCCATCTACACCGAGGTCGAGGCGGTTGGCGCCTACATGGTGAACGTCGTATCGCTCCAGACGATGCACGAAGATATCGAACAGACGCGTACCCGGATGCTGCTGGTCGTCGTCCTGCTGGTCGGACTGCTGTCCGTTATTACGTATGTGCTGAATTCGTTGATATTGAAAAAGCTCCACCGGCTGCAGGATTCGATGAAGCAGGTTCGCCGCGGTCAGTTCAACGTGGAGATCGACATCCATAGCGGAGACGAGGTCGGCGAGCTGGCGCACCACTTCCGACTCATGATGCGCCGCATGAACGAGCTGATCGCCGATGCGGTGAACAAGCAGGCGGCGACGAAGGAAGCGGAGCTGAGATCGCTGAAGAATCAGATCGACTCTCACTTTTTGTATAACACATTGGAGAATCTGAAGATGCTTGCCGAGATTGAGGCGCAGTACACGATATCCGACGCGCTGACGTCGCTCGGCGGCATGATGCGCTACAGCATGAATTGGAGCGGCAGCTATGTTCGTCTTCAGGATGAGCTGCTTCACATTCGTAACTATATCGCGATCATGAACATCCGATATGACAATAGGCTGGTGCTGGAGCTGGACATACCGCCTGAGCTGATTGACCATGAGGTGCCGAAGATGTCGCTGCAGCCGATCGTGGAGAACGCAGTGAAGCATGGAATGAAGGAGATGCGCGAGGACGACCGCATGGTCATCTCGGTGCGAGCCTATGTGCATAGTGGGCATACCGTCATTGAGGTGATGGATCGTGGCTGCGGTATGAGCCATGAGGCGGTCGTCCTGCTGAACGAGTCGCTGGAGCTTAACGAAGTCCATACACGTTCAGGCGCTGCTGCAGAGCAGCGGGCGGAGCGTGACGGGAGCGGTATAGGTCTGCGCAACGTGCATCAGCGGATGAGACTGTATTATGGCCAGACCTGCGGTCTCAAGGTGGAGAGTGAGCAAGGTCGGTATACGAGAGTAGAGCTGCGGCTGTCTTACAGGTAGGCTCGGAGCGGCCTTTAGCATAACGGGAAGGAAGGGGGTAAGCGGATGCGTAAGCTGCTGATTGTAGATGATGAGCGTAATATTAGGGTTGGACTGAAGGCGATGCTGGAGCGAAGGTTTCCCGGGAAATATGTCGTATTGATGGCGCAGGATGGCGAACAGGCGCTGGAGCTCATCCGGCAGGAGCTGCCGGTTCATATCGTCATTACAGATATCCGAATGCCGAATATGGACGGTATTGCGCTCATGCAGGAGCTGCAGTCGCTGGAGCCGAAGCCGAAGCTCGTCATCCTGAGCGGCTATGATGACTTCAAGTATGCGAAGGCCGCGATCCAGTGCGAGGTGAAGCAATATTTGCTTAAGCCGATCGTGCGCGAGGAGCTGTATGAGACGATGGAGCGGCTGGAGGAGGAGCTAAGTCGGGAGGAGGCGCAGCAGGGCCGTCAGGAGGCGCTGCTCGCTACGCTGGACGAATTCCGCACCAGTCAACTCCATTATGTACTGCTGCATCCGCAGCTGCAGCCGGACGAGATCCGAGAGAAGCTGCAGCCCCTGGAGCTGCACGCGTTCGAGCGGCAGTATGCGGTGGCGGTTGCTCGATATCCGAAGGGGCGTCTCTATGACGCGGAGGAGCTCGTACGTCGCATGCATGCCTGCTGCCATCACGAGCAAGGGGAGCAGCTGATCCATCTGTATGACAAGGACGGGAGTCTCGTCGTCGTATCTAGCCGCAAGGCGGCCGAGCTTACAGAGCAGCTCGACAGTCTGCTTGACCGTCAGCCGGATGCGGTGTGCCGTATTGGTGTCAGTGAGACGATGTGCGGGCTGGAGCTGCTGAAGGCGGCTTATGAGCAAGCGGTGTACGCGTTGAAGCATACCTTCGTGCACGGCCAGACAGCTTGCCTTCGCTTCGGAGAGATAGATCGCAAGGAGCCTCAGCCGCCGATCCCGCTAGATACGATCCGTAAGCTGGCGAACATGCTCGGCACCGGACGTGACGACGATATGCAGGCGCTGCTGCGCGAGGTGCTGGACATTCGGGTGGTCCGCCGTTACGAGCCCGGGTACCTAGAGGCGGTTAGCCGCAGCCTTAACGAGCTTGTATTCGATTATGCCTTCCATACGTATGGAGACGCGCTGCTGGACATCTTGAAGCTGTATAAGCAGGTCGGTCAGCTCTATAGCTTCGACAATTATGCGCAATATTACCAGAGCGTCGAGGGCTTGCTGGGACGGGTTAGCACCTATGTTCAGCAGGCCAAGTCTGCACACGACGAGCATAAGGAGCTCAGCCGTGCTGTCGCTTATATTCATGAGCATTACAACAAGGACCTGAACATGGCGATGGTGTCCAACTACGTCTCGCTGAACTACTCCTACTTCAGCACCGCGTTCAAGGCGTACACCGGGGAAAGCTTCGTGCAATATGTGAAGAAGGTGCGCGTTGAGAAGGCGCAGCAGCTGCTCATATCGACCGACATGCTCGTCTATGAGATTGGGGAGCAGGTCGGCTTCGACAATGCGAAGCATTTCAACCGCGTGTTCCGCGAGCTCGCAGGCGTCACGCCGATGGAATATCGGCAGCATCGGGGGCATGGAGGCGGTACACCGTAGAGGACTTGATGGAGCGGCACCATGCATCTGTGTGGGTGCCGCTTTCGCTTATGTATGAACCTCGGGTCTCACTTCAAACGTAATTCCAGCGACCCCCTACGGGCTAGTCGAGCCACTGCTGGACGTATTGCTCGGCGTGCCTTTCGGCTGCGTGCCAGACGGTTGACCCTGCTGATTCTTCGTCTGGCTGCTCGTGTCGCTCTTCGATGCACTGCTCGTATCGCTCTTAGGCACATTGCCTGACGTTGCCTTCTCTGGTGTCTTCTCTGCCGGCTTCGTTCCTGTCGTAACGTTAGACGCCTTCTCCACAGGCTTCTCAACCTGCTTCTCCGGCGCCTTGACCTGACTCTTCACAGAGCTCTGCTCCTGCTTGGCCGCTGTCGGGAGAGCCTCGCGCTGTAGATGCCGAGGACCAGGCAAGTACAGTGTCTGCCGTCTGTCCTTGCTCACCTCAAGCAGCAGCTCCTTCCTCTCCGGGTCCATCACGATGTACAGCGCCTCGAACGGGATGTCATACTCCCCGAGCCGATCCAGCATGAGCTCGTAGTCATCGTCTGCCGGCTCATACTCTGCTGAGGTTACCTTGTAGGTGCCCGGCGCAAGGTCGGTATAAGCAGGCGCTTGCGTCGATACGCTCGAGCAGCCCGCCGTTGCCGCAGTGAGCGTCAGCGCCAGCAGCAATGTTCTCCAGCGGTACGTGTTCCTTTGGTTCATGATCATCTTCCCATACTCCTCTCCATAATCTCTAGCCACATCATGATTCCCAGACGCTAAGATGATATCGTTCTCTACAGCGCACATTACGCCCATCAAGAAAAGCACGCCATTCAACCGTTAACCGGTCAAAAAAAGCGTGCTTCGCTTCGAGAACGTACAATATGGATATGTTACCATATAGAACCAGAAGTGTCTATATATCGGTTGTTGATGTTTTGTAAAATGTGCAGGTCACACTATACGACTGCCGCGAGGAGCAAATGGATGAAGTGACTTCTTATATTTAAGACGTCTAAAGAAACGGGACATATATCACTTCCTCCGGTAATAAACAATAAAATAGACTGCGATGCTGCTCGTGCGGCGCCTTGTGCGGATTTGTGAATCATTGACCCATTCATACGTTAATTATCGATTTATCGTTGAAAATGTTGGAAATTGTATGTACCATGAAAGAGGACGCAATCGAGTCGCTGCCAACGTGCGGCTGTCTCAGGAGGGCAAACATCATGGACAAAAAGCTGTTCGTTACGATGATGCTGTTCATTGTCATATACATGGTCATTCCGTGGGTGCTGTCTCGCATATTCAGTCTCGGCGTATTCCGCCGAGGCCAAGCAGGCCATCAAGAGGTGGCCTTCACCTTCGACGACGGACCTGATCCCGTCTACACGCCGCTGCTGCTGGATATGCTGAAGGAGCGGGGCGTGAGAGCGACCTTTTTCGTCCTTGGCTCCAAGGCGGAGAAGCATCCCGAGCTTATCGAGCGTATGCACCGAGAAGGGCATCTCATCGGCGTTCATAATTACCGGCATCTGTCCAATTGGCTGATGGCCCCTTGGACGGTGGAGCGGCGTGAAGTGAAGCGTTCCGCGGACATCGTAGAGTCCATTACAGGAGTAAGACCTGTTCATTACCGGCCGCCGTGGGGTGTCCTCAACCTATTCGATTACAGGCTGACCCAGTGGTTTACAATCGTACTGTGGTCTGTGATGGTGCAGGACTGGCGCAGTCATGTCGGGAAGACAACAATGAAGTCGATCTTGCTGAAGCGCATCCAGGACGGCTCGATCGTGCTGCTGCACGACAGCGGGGATACGATTGGTGCGGATCAGGACGCTCCTCTATACATGCTCGAAGCGCTGAAGGACGTGATCGCGGAGCTGGCGAGCAGGGATTACCAGTTCGTCCGGGTCGATGAGCTGAAGACGAAGCCCTCTGCGGCCGGAGCGGCCAGAAGAATCGTCGTGACCGCTTGGCTCATGTGGGAGCGTGCCCTGATCAGACTGCTTCGCGTGAAGCCGATCGATCACGAGAATACGCTGCTGCAGCTGCGTGTACGCGAATATCGCGGACGCAGCCCGCTCCAGCTCGCGGACGGCGAGGAGATCAAGCAGGGCGATCAGATTGCGGAGCTTCATCTAGATAATTATCTGCTGTATGAGCTGGGCAAGAGCTCGAGCAGCTCTGTGCACTTGGCGATTCAGCTGGTGAGGCGGACCGAGAGTCTGATGCCGCGCATCATGCAGCTGATCGCCAGTGATCCGGCCTATAAGGATGTGAAGGGGCTGTATGGCATCAGCCTCATTCACCGAGGTACGAAGCAGCTCGGCTTCACGGTGCTGGACCTGCCGAAGGGTGTTTTTTCACACGTGACTCGTCTCTATCTTCGATTATTGCTATCCATCATACACCCCAGAGGCAAGGATCGTCTCAAGGAGAAGTCGGAGCTGCTCGTTCCGAAAATTATTGCCATATCGCGAAAAGAGCTCATGAACCGCTACATTGCTTAGCTCACAGAAAGGTGTGTCACTCCATGCATAAGCTCCGTAACATTCTTATTCTTACGGCCAGCTACGGCGATGGTCATATGCAGGTGTCCAAGGTGCTGAAGCAGAAGTTCGAGCAGGCCGGATTCCGCAGCGTAAGACTGATCGATCTATTCGAGGAAGCGCATCCTCTGATGAATACGGTGTCAAAGTTTCTATATATGAACAGCGGGGCGCTGTCCGCATACGGTCTTGATTACTACGGGTGGAGCTATTACTTGACCCGGGATATGAAGCCCGGCAGCGTGCTGGCGAGATGCTTGAATGTGCTCGGCATTCATAAGCTGATCAAGGTCATTATGCAGGAGGAGCCGGACGTGCTCATCAGCACGTTCCCGTTCGGCGGCATATCCGAGCAGCTCGAGCGGCGCTGTATATCGATTCCGACGTATACGATATTAACCGACTTCGTCGTGCATAACCGGTGGCTCTATTCGATTCCAGAGCAATTCTATGTGGCGACGAATCATCTGCGCGACACGATGGTGGAGCGTGGAATCGATCAGGAGCTCATTACGGTAAGCGGCATTCCGATTCGTGAGCCTTTCTATCGGACGAAGCGGGTCGAGGCATCAGCCGCCGAGGAGCCGTCCATTCTGCTGATGGCCGGAGGCTACGGTGTGCTGCGGGATATGAAGAAGATGACCGAGCAGCTCTTGACGATCCCGAGCGTGAGGCTGAATGTCGTCTGTGGGCGTAACGCGAAGCTGCTGGAGGAGCTGAACGACTGCTTTGCCTCGGAGCAGCGAGTGAGCGTGTACGGCTTCGTCGATAATATTCACGAGCTGATGAGTCGGTCCTCGTGCGTCGTGACGAAGGCGGGCGGCATTACGCTGTCGGAAGCGATTCATGTCAATGTGCCGATCCTTATCTTCAAGCCGTTTCCTGGTCAGGAGAAGGAGAATGCTGCGTACTTGGCTGAGCAAGGGGCTGCCTTCATCTCCTGCGAGCTGGAGGAGCTGCTGGAGCAGGCGCGCAGCATTCTGCACGATCAATCGCTGCAGCATACGATGAGAGAGCGCGCCAGGTCACTGCAGAACGAGTATGCGGCAGACCGGATCGTACGCGATGTGACACGCAAGCTGACGGAAGGGAACCAAGCTCAAGAAGGCTCCAGTGCTTGAGCCTGAATAGCCGGATTGACCTGTGAGAGCAACGATTGGAGGAGCTATGTCTACGATCAAAGCACTGTCGCTTAAGGGCTCGTTTATACAGCTATGCAGCATTTTGTTTTTTACCGAAATTGTGCGCAGCGCTTTTATTATCTCGTTCCTACCCGCCTATGCGAGCAACGTGCTCGGCATCTCGGTAGCAGCCGTAGGGCTGGCAGTGTCCATTCATTATATTGCCGATACGGCGATCAAGACGGTTGCCGGATATTTGCTCGACCGGCTTGCACCGCGCTTCATCTTGCACGCGTCGCTGTTGCTCGTCTTCGCCGGTTTATGGCTATCCTTCTTCATCGGACAGCCGTGGGCGCTCATTACAGGCGCTGCGCTGATGGGTCTTGGCGCTTCGCCGATCTGGCTCATCTGCTTGAGCTCGATTGAGGAGGATAGCCGAGGCTCGCATATGGGCATTATTTATACCGTCTGGCTAGCTGCGCTAGGTATTGGACCGGTGGCGGTCAATTTTGTGCTGGACAGCGGATATCGGATGACGTTCTGGCTGCTAGCCGCCATATTCGCGGTCGGTTGGCTCATCGCGCTCGGTTGGAACAGGCCGGTGCGGCCGATTCCGAGCATACCTGTACGCGAGCAGCTTGTCCAGCTGCGCCTGAAGCTGAAGACGATGAAGCCGCTGCTACCGGGGATGGTCGTACAGACGGCGGCAGCGGGCTTGCTCGTGCCGATCCTCCCGACGTTCGCACATCAATATTTACAGCTGAGCTATACGAATTATTCCTTCATGCTGATCGCTGGTGGTGCGGCGACGACACTGTTCCTCATCCCGATGGGACGGCTGTCCGATCGGTTCGGGCGCAAGTGGTTTCTCGTGGTCGGCTTCGCGCTGCTGGCTGTCTCGATGGCCTGTCTATTGCTGGCTTCCTCGAAGCTGTATTGGATCATCACGCTGGCTGTCGTGCTCGGAGCCTCCTATGCGGCCGTCCTGCCTGCATGGAACGCGCTGATGTCCTACTATGTACCGGAGGATCAGAAGGGGACCGGGTGGGGCGTGCTGTCGAGCATCGAAGGAATCGGCGTCATGGTTGGACCTGTAGCGGGAGGATGGATCGCCAGCATGTACGGAGAGGGCGTCACGGTCGCTATCAGCGCCTCGCTGCTGCTTGCAATTGCATTGCTGTATGTGTGGCTGCCGGTAGAGAAGCCACAGTAGAGTATCGTGATCGAGCTGTGGTTCTAGGAATATAGAGTGAATTTGCAGGTTTTGTCGAATTCAATGGAAGTCAAGCAGGAGAATAGATGCAGGGCGTCGTATCATTGTTTGTAGAGGAAGTCAAAAGGAGGACAGTTTATGAATTATTTAATTTGCCAAAAGGTTACAATTGTTGATATGAACGATGAAATCATCACAGAGGCACTGTTCGAGCACGGGAGCTACGATCTGCCAAGCTTGTCCATCGGACATTCGGTCGTTACGTATCAGCTTGGACTGAAGGAGTTCGAGGTGGTGTACGACAAGCGGGAAGGTAAGATGCAGCATTTTAAAGTGGTAGATGTCGAAATTAATTTAATGGACGAGCCAGCCGTTATGCGTGCTTATCTGGAGCCGGTTAAGCTTATTGTCGGTCAGCACGATATTGGCCTTCTGTAGAGCTGGCTTGTCAACGGAGGTAATAAGAGCGTGAACAGAACGTTTGTTGGACTGGGTGCGATCTGCGCTTTTTTGTCGGTTGCCATTGGAGCCTTCGGTGCTCATGCGCTGAAGGCCAAGCTCGGAGCGGACATGCTGGCGAACTATCAGACCGGCGTGCAATACCAGATGATGCATGCACTAGGGCTGCTTGCGGTTGGTCTTGCCTCCGCATATATCAAGGATAGTCGGCTGCTGCGTCTTTCCGGATGGTTCATGCTAGGTGGGATCATCATTTTTTCTGGCAGCTTGTATACGCTCAGCATCACCGGCATGAAGGTGCTTGGCGCGATTACGCCGATTGGCGGACTGTGCTTTTTGACGGCATGGCTGCTGCTGGCTGTTGCCGCTTGGCGCCATGGTGTGACACAGAATCGCTGAGTATCGTACTGAATAGGAGCACGACTCATTATTATCGGCATACGTGCCGATTTTTTTTATAGATTTTGTGATTTTTTGTCTGTATAGCAGGAATAAGCTCGTTTTCCGTAGAAAATGTTAGGAGCGCATCAAAGAAATGCGTACTAGCTAATGTAATCATGATCACATGTTGGGAATGAAGACGTGCGCTGGTTAAGGAGGACAACTCATTCATGCTCCACATTACGGATAAGTGTAACGTTGAAAGCAGGAATCGACGTCTTCGCACGGCAGCGGGTCTCGCAACGGTTGCTGCGGGCAGCAGCTTCATCTTCACTTTATTGCTGCCGCAACTGATGCCTTGCGTATTGAGCGGAATTGCTCTGCTGGCGGCCTGCTTCGTCTGGCGACAAACGTACGGGCTGTCTTCGCCGCGAACTGCTGCGGTTCAAGTCAACGGAGCAGAGCATCCCTCCGAGCTACCGTCTTATGAGGTGCTGGAGGCGCTGTATCGCCACAGCCCGAGCGGGATCGCCTATGTGAACGAGCAAGGCGAAGTGGTAAGGCTCAATGGCATGGGCGAGCAGCTCCTAGGACGGAAGGAGGCAGAGCTGCTCGGCAGTCGTCTGCGTGATTTCATCGTCCCTGAAGGACTCGTGCAAGCGCTGGGGATCGTTGAAGCTGCGATGAAGGGAGAGCGACATTCATTCCGAACAGCTCTTATACATAAGGATGGGTATCGGATCGACGTTGAGGCGACCGTCGTGCCGATTCAATGTGGCACCAAGACGACGGGAGTCGTATTGATTGGTCAAGACGTCACGGCGGCACGGCGCACTGAAGAACAGATTCGGCATATGGCCTATTACGATGATATGACTGGCTTACCGAACCGCAGAATGTTTCTGCAGCAGCTGGAGCTAGCTATGGAGCGACAGTCGACCGGTGTTGG
The DNA here is from genome assembly GCF_027923405.1 of Paenibacillus sp. YYML68. Taxonomy (NCBI): domain Bacteria; kingdom Bacillati; phylum Bacillota; class Bacilli; order Caryophanales; family Paenibacillaceae; genus Paenibacillus; species Paenibacillus sp. YYML68. The sequence goes on from NZ_BQYI01000001.1 coordinate 1,642,801, forward strand.
CAAGGTTGCCGTATTATTCATTGATGTAGACCGGTTCAAGCTGGTGAACGACGGCTTCGGTCACGATTATGGAGATATGCTGCTGCTGCAGGTGGCCGAGCGGTTTACCCGATGCTTGTCGGAGCATGATTTCATGGCGCGTACGGAAGGCGATGAGTTCGCGCTATACTTCGGCAGCATTGAGGAGTCTTATGCCCATGAGCAATTGTCCGAGATTGCTCAGTCGCTGCTGCAGGTGCTGGAGGAGCCGTTCACGCTTGGACAGTTCCAGCTGCATATTACGGTCAGCATCGGTATCGCCATTCAATCCGAGGAGGAGAACGGGATTACCGAGCTGATGAAGGGGGCAGACCTGGCCCTCACTCGTGCGAAGGAGAAGGGACGCAACAATTATCAGATCTTCAACTCCCAGATGAAGACGGCTTCCCTGGAGAAGCTGACGATGGAGCAGGAGCTTCGGCGCGCAATTGCGAAGGATGAGCTGGTGCTGCATTATCAGCCGCAGATGGACATTGTAACCGAGAGCATCGTCGGCTTCGAGGCGCTTGTGCGATGGAAGCATCCGGAGAAGGGCTTTATTTCGCCAGGCGTATTCATTCCGTTCGCCGAGGAGAGCGGGTTAATAGTTCCGCTGGGAGAATGGGTATTGAAGGAGGCATGCCGGCAAAATATGGAGTGGAGGCTCTCAGGAATGAACCCTCTACCCGTGTCGGTTAACTTGTCAACGCGACAATTTTTGCAGCCGAATCTGATTGGTAAGATTAAAGAGGTGCTCGAGACGACCGGCTTGCCTGCGGACCAGCTGGAGCTAGAAATTACGGAAAGCAGCACGATGGATGTGGATTATGCGATTGAGCTTCTTCATGAGCTGAAGCAGCTCGGTGTCAAAATCAGTATCGACGATTTCGGTACAGGATATAGCTCGCTCTATTATTTGAAGAAATTTCCGATTGATAAGCTGAAGATCGATCAGTCGTTCGTACGTGATATTATGACGGACCCGAACGATGCAGCGATCGTGGCTTCTATCATTGCGATGACGGGACACTTGAATTTGAAGGTGATCGCGGAGGGGGTGGAGACGGAGGACCAGCTGCAATTTCTGCATCATAATCATTGCAACGAAATTCAAGGCTATTACTTCAGTCCACCGCTTGATGCGTTCGCGATTGAGAAGCTGATGCAAGCCCGGGCGATGACAGCGGCCGCAGCCCCGAACCGGTTACCTTCGGATGGAGAGCCGGTTCACTAGGGTGGCTACGAATGATGGATTACGTAATTTCGAAATCATCGATTTCGTTGATTTTGACCAAGTATACCTTCTTCTCATCGACATGATATACGGATAAATTGCCACTTGGCGGGTCTGTATTGATAATCCGGCAGGGCATGCTGGCCTTTACGCCTTTGCCCTTCAAGATGGAGAGGCGAATCAAAATGTTATTGGCTTGGAAATTCCCCAATTGATCCCAAATCAGGCGGTGCGGGTCCTTCTCAATAGAGTAGGGCTCCTCCGTCTTTTTCGTTGGTTCGCCGCTTGATGCTTTAGCCGTGCTCTTCTCGGGCTGTGGCTTCGGGGGTGCAGGCTTATCTGCTTCTGTCTTAGTCGCATGACGCTGCAGCAGCGTTTCCTTCAGAGACTGCTCAATTTTTTTGCCGAGCTCGATCCCTTCTAGTACCTTGTAGTCCTCAACCTTATCTGTATTAAGTAAGTGTAAAAGCGCTTCCAATGCTCGACCGTTAGTTTCTTCCTCTATCATAATATCCACCTTAAACAGAAATTTCCGTTTAGGCTTCGGATCGTTCCCCATTAATTTCCCCCCTGTCGCAGTAGTCCTAATATACCATGTTTTTCGATCAATATGTAGTCTGCATTCGAGCGGCATCGACTGCCTGACCTAGTGTCTTCACCTTCAGACGGCACGTGACATATAGTGAAGCATCATCAGAAATCAAGGAGGGTGCTTCATTATGATGCGCATGGAACCGATCGAAATTCAAGGCCGCACCGCTCTGGCAATCGAGGTCAAGCTTCCGAAGACGACGCTGCTCGTCGTAACGACGGATCAAGGTTATATTATGTGCGGCGCACTGGACGTTGGGCTGCTGAATGCGAAGCTGAAGGATCGCGGTATTATTGCCGGCCGGGCGACAGGCGTCCGCACGATTCAGGAGCTGCTCGAGGCGCCGCTCGAATCGGTCACGCACAAGGCCGAGGAGCTCGGCATTCGGGCAGGAATGAAGGGCAGCGACGCCGTAGCGCGAATGCTACACCTGGAATAACAAGCGCCAAGACGAAGTCGGAGCTTGTTATGGCAAGCCTCGAATTTGGTGCAACCAAATTGAGGGTCTAATCCCCCCTGGAATAACAAGCGCTAGGACGAAGTCGGAGCTTGTTATGGCAAGCCTCGAATTTGGTGCAACCAAATTGAGGGCCAAATCCCCCTGAAATAACAAGCGCCAAGACGAAGTCGGAGCTTGCTATGGCAAGGTGTAACGGTAGATTAGGGCTGGGGAACTCCCCCAGCCTGTTCGGAATGCCAGACAGCCGGTAATCTTCATTGCAGGCTGACGAGGACCCGTTCTATAATGGAATCAGATCCAATATAGGGAAGCGAGGTTCGCGGCTGATGCGTACGTGGCGGTTTACGTTTACAGATGCAGAGCAGGTTCCGATACATACGTATAGATGGTTACCGGAGGAGCAGGTGCCTGTGCGTGGCATCGTCCAGATTGCACATGGGCTCGCCGAGACGGCCGGTCGATACGCCCGCTTCGCCGAATGTCTGACGGCTAACGGCTATGCGGTGTACGCGAATGATCACCGAGGACACGGGCTGACGGCTGGCTCACGGGATAGATTGACCGATGTGGGTGCGGAGGGCTTCGGTCATATGGTCGATGCGATGCGCTTGCTATCTGACATTGCCAGGCAGGAGCAGGAGGGAGTGCCGCTCTATGTGATGGGGCACAGCATGGGCACGTTCTTAACGCTGCAATATATGTACCGGTATCCAGGTCATGCGGATGGTATTATGCTCTCAGCGCCGAAGGGCCCGTCCGCCGTGCATGCGGTAGGTTATCGGCTTGCGAAGCTGATGTACAGGCTGCAGGGGGCACAGCATCATGGCTGGCTGCTCAATCGGCTCGTTACAGGTGCATTCAATAAGCCGTTTCGTCCGAATCGCACACCCTTCGATTGGTTGACGCGTGATGAAGGAGAAGTTGACCGGTTCATCGCGGACGAATATTGCGGCTCCTCGGCCACGAACGCGCTCATTATGGGGATGCTCGGCTCGCTTGTGGACATTTTCCGGACGGAGCATCTGTTGCGCATTCCGCGTGAGCAGCCGATCTATATGTTCGCTGGTGATCAAGATCCACTTGGGGAGAACGGACGTTCCTTCATGCAACTCGTCCATACGCTGACCGGTATCGGCATGCTCGACGTCACGTACAGGCTGTATCCGGGTGGACGTCATGAGATGCTGAATGAGACGAATCGGGATGAGGTTGTCTCGCATGTGTTGGAATGGCTGGGCGAGCGCTCACGAGTTCTTCGTTGAGCGTCTCTCTATTTTTTTCATTTTTTTCATAGTCTTAATAGTCTCCTAATAAATGACTGAAACTTTCTGAAGATATGCCTCTTATAGTAGACTTATCGAGTTTAGGAGGTGTTGGATGATGAAGGAGCTTCAGGTCATCCATAAAGGAAAAGTGTACGTGGGCCATGTCTCGTTCGAAGGACATGAATTGATGGAGCTGTTCTTGGAGCAGCCGTCGACATTCGCTACGGGTGAATCGGTGATTTGCTTCAATCAACAGGAGCGGGCCCAGATGCGGGTGCTGCGAACGACGGAGAATAAGCTGCTGCTGGTGCCGGGCGATTCGGAGTTATTCCGGATCGCGGCCAGGCTGAAGGGGGAGCTGCAGAGCGAGCTGGATCTTCTGCTGGAGGACCCGACGAAGCCGGTTCAATCGATGGAGCTGAACAGCTACGGTACGTTGAATGATGATTTCAAGACGATGCCTGTTCGTTATTGCGCAGTGAGCCGCTTTGGCTTCAGCTTTGAAGTGAACGATTTCTCTGTTCGAATGAACCACCCTTACTACTCCATGATCATCTGCGGCGATGAGGCGATTCATCCGAGACTGATCGTTCGATATGCACATATTAAGGAGAATACGATTCGATACGGCGCGGAGATTCAAGCGATCTCAGATCGAGATTTGCAGAAGCTGCAGCTTCATCTGGTCGGAAGACAATTTATGTCGAAGTCTTAATTTGACTATAAAAAAACCTTGTCAAAGGCAGCGCGGCTCGCGGTAGGAACGGATGTTCGTTCCTGGGCGGTCAGGCTGGAGCTTTGTCAAGGTTTTTTTTGTCCTACGGTGCGTACGGTGAAAAATTATTCAAACAGCTGCTTCAAGCTGTCTGTATACGGAGCGCGGACGATGCCCTTCTCCGTGATGATCGCTGTTACATATTCATTCGGCGTTACGTCGAATGCTGGATTGTACACCTTCACGCCGGCAGGTGCGGTGCGCTTGCCGAAGCCTTGCGTAATCTCATCCTCGTGACGCTCCTCGATCGGAATGTCTGCACCTGTCGGTGTGCTCAGATCGATCGTGGACATCGGGCACGCAACATAGAACGGGATGCCGTGTGCCTTGGCGAGTACCGCAACGCTGTATGTGCCGATCTTGTTAGCGACGTCGCCGTTCGCGGCGACTCGGTCGGTGCCGACGATGACGGCCTGCACCCAGCCCTTCGCCATGACGGCGCCCGCCATATTATCGCAGATGAGCGTCACATCAACGCCAGCCTGCTGCAGCTCGAAGGCGGTCAGTCGTGCGCCTTGAAGCACCGGCCGCGTCTCATCGGCGAACACCTTGAGCGAGATGCCCTTCTCCTGGGCGACGTACATCGGCGCGAGCGCCGTGCCGTAGCGTGCCGTAGCGAGGCCGCCGGCGTTGCAATGCGTGAGGACGCCCATGCCGTCCTCGAACAGCGTCAGCGCGTGCTCGCCGATCAGGCGGCACGTCTGTTCATCCTCGGCCTGGATCGCCACGGCCTCGTCCAGCAGCGCCTGCTTGGCCACTCCCGGCTCGGCACCCTCGCCGTCCGGGCCAAGCAGAGCCTCTGCGCGCGCCCGCATCCGGTCGAGCGCCCAGAACAGATTGACGGCCGTCGGACGGCTCGTCGCGAGATAATCGCACTGGCGGTTCACCTCCGCCAGCAGCTCCTGCGGCGTGCCCTCTGCGTCACGCACGCCCAGATACACCCCATACGCCGCGGCGATGCCGATCGCCGGCGCGCCCCGGACCGCGAGCTGCTTGATCGCGTCCCATACTTGCTCGCTCGTCGTCAGCGGCAGGTAGACGATCTCCTCCGGCAGCAGCCGCTGGTCGAGCAGGTCGAGCTGCTCCGCTTGTGAGTTCCAGCGTACCGATTGCAGCCAGTCTGCTTTTTCTACTTGCTCTGTATTCATAATGATATCGCTCCTCGTATGTTCATCTGCAAGGGGGCCGCCTCCTGAAGGATGACAATCGGCAACCGATTGCTGTCTCCCTGAACGAGGCTCCCCGCCATTCATTCAAGCTTACTCGGACTTCGCAGCCTTCTCCGCAATCTGAAGCAGCTCGTCAATGGACGTCGCCTGACGATTGCGACGAATCAGCTCCGTACCGATCGCCAGCGCCATACGCTGCGCACGCTCGCGTGCCGCCTCGTCCTCCAGCTTGTTGATGTCCGCCACCTGCGCAAGACCATATGTACGGCGCACCATCTTGCAGCCCGTATAGCCAAGAGTGTCACGCAGCAGCTCCTGCATGTACCAATCCTGATAGCCCGGGGTCTTCGCCATCCGGTCAACGCCATGCTCGTTCCACAGCGCGCGGAACTCGGCCTCGAACTTCGTCCAGACGTCGCGGATCGTACCAGTCAAATACGAGCGGTATGCTTGCTTGTCTGCGGCGTTCTCGCTCCAGCCTTCCTGAGCGGTGAAGTTCAGCAGCAGGTTCGCGAACAAGGCGCCGATATCGAAGCCCATCGGTCCATAGTAGGCGAATTCCGGATCGATCACCTTGGTCGAGTCCGGCTTGATGAAGATGCTTCCTGTGTGCAGGTCACCGTGCAGCAGCGCTTGAGCCTTCGTCAGGAACTTATCGCGCAGAATGGCTACCTCCAGATGCAGCGCATGGTCCTCCCAGATCGCTTCCACCGCATCGCGGATCGCGGGCGGCACGTTGTTGTTTGGTGAATCCGTATACGGATCGTCGAAGATGAGATCCTCTGTAATTTTGCACAGCTCCGGATTAATGAAACGCTTCACGCGCTCCTTCTTCTCCTGCTGGTTCATGCCAAGATCGGACGTGAAGAACAGCGTGCGGGCGAGGAACGTGGCGATATGTCCAGCGAACAGCGGATACTGCTGCTTCTCCATCAGTCCGCGGCGCATAATGACGTGATCGCTCAAGTCCTCCATCACCGTCAGCGCGAGGTCGGCCTCGTATGCGTACACATGCGGCACCAGCGTCGGGCACAGCTCCTCCTGAATGATCAGCGCCTCGCTCTCGATACGGGCGCGGTCCAGCGTGAGCGGCCACGACTCGCCGACGACCTTGGCATACGGCAGCGCCTGCTTCAGAATGATGCTCTTGCCCGTTGCAGGCTCGCTAATGTGGAACACGAGATTCAGGTTACCGTCTCCGATCTCGCGGCTTACGAGCTCAGCGCCAGGGCTGAACAGGTCAGGGATGCCTCGCGCGTAGTCGATAGCTTGTGCTTCAGTGAATGCATGATAAGCGGTCATTCGTATATCCTCCTTATAATTGCTGTCACAGGCAGATCATTCCCTCTAGTATAAAGCAATTTGCGGTCGGTTGGAATATCTCGAATGATGTCGATTTGACGACGGGATCTGAGGACTGACAGTGGAACGCAAGCGTATCTATGTACAATGAAAAAAGGACGGCATGAGCCGACCTTTTTTCCTACAAAAAATGAATTAAAATCTTCTGCGGTGCTCCACCAAATCGATGGCTCCGAGCACGACGTGGGCAAGCCCGAAGCCGACGACCGCGGCTGCCGCCAGCGGATACTTGTTGCGGATTGCTGCCCCTGACGCGGTTACGGCTGTGCCTAGTACAGTTGGAATAAGACCTTCGCGCATCGTTAGTCAACCTCCTAGAAGCATCATATTGATGGTGCTGTATTAGCATCCATTTTTGCGATTGATTTTATGCTGAGGCGGAATTGCATTGTTTTGCCTAAAAATCTATAATATCAGAATGGCTCGACGGTCGACATCATCAGTCACCATATGAAGGGGAGGGGTACGAATGAGTCAGGCGATCGGGCTTAAGGAATGGGCCGTCGCGGTGGAGGCGCTGAAGCGCGGGGAGCAAATTCTCATTATGCGGAAGGGCGGCATTCGTGAGGAGACACGGGATTTCCAAGTGGAGAGCGATTGCTTCTTCCTCTATCCTACATACGAGCACCAACGCAAGGAGCTGGTCAAGTCGCATCACAGCTCACGGGTCGAGGAGCTGGAGCGAGGCTGGAATCCGCAGCAGGACGAGATCGAGCTTAGCGTGTACGCGGAGCTGGTTGAGGACATCTTGATTCATACACAGGAGGAGCTGGACAAGCTCGGTGGCTGTCACATCTGGACGGACCACTTCGCGGAGGAGCGACTGAAGTGGAAGCGGACGAAGCCGCTGCATCTGATGCTGCTCAGGATATATGAGCTGGACGAGCCTGTGAAGGTTCCGATACTGCCGGAGTACAACGGTTGCAAGTCGTGGATTCGTCTGCCGGACGAGCTGACCGAGGCGCCGCGGCGTGCGGTGATGTCGGAAGAGCGCTTTCAAGAGGAGCTTGCGGCAGTGAAAGTCGCGTTAAACGGATAAATTTCAAGAATATGCGATAAAAAGCGAGCGCGCAGGTATTTAATCATTCCAAATGGTAAGATATAATAGTATATTATGATTGAGAATCAGTGAGAATCAGTTTAGAATGATTCTAAACAAATAATAAATCTATAGTGCGGAGGCAAACGAACATGGCAAACTCACCTCATTTCAAAATAGAGGGATTGAAGGCGACGATTGAAGGTAAAGAAATTCTCAAGGGACTTAGCCTCGAAATTAAGGGCGGCGAGGTTCATGCGATCATGGGTCCGAACGGTACAGGTAAGAGTACCCTCGCTTCGACGCTCATGGGTCATCCGAAGTATGAAGTGACGGAGGGCTCGGTCGTGCTGGACGGCGAGGACGTGCTTGAGATGGCGACGGATGAGCGCGCACGCGCTGGACTGTTCCTTGCGATGCAGTACCCGAGCGAAATTACAGGCGTAACGAATGCCGACTTCCTGCGCAGTGCGATCAATGCCCGCCGTGAGGAAGGCAACGAAATCTCGCTGATCAAGTTCATCCGCCAGATGGAAGGCAAGATGAAGGAGCTTGAGATGAATCCGGAGTTCATGCACCGTTACTTGAACGAGGGCTTCTCCGGCGGTGAGAAGAAGCGTAACGAAATTTTGCAAATGCTGATGCTCGACCCGCGTGTCGTCATCCTTGACGAGATCGACTCCGGTCTTGACATCGACGCACTCCGCATCGTAGCGAATGGCGTGAACGCGATGCGTTCCGAGGAGCGCGGCTTCCTCATCATTACTCACTACCAGCGCTTGCTGAACTATATTAAGCCAGACTTCGTACACGTCATGATGCAGGGTCGTATCGTGAAATCCGGCGGACCTGAGCTTGCTGAGCGTCTTGAGAACGAGGGCTATGACTGGGTGAAGGAAGAGCTCGGCATTGTCGATGAGACGGTAGGCGGCTCGGAAGAAGAGTTCAAAATCCCAATGAATACGACAGCTCCTAAATACTAAGAAGCGACTCGAAGGACAGGAGGAATAAACGAAATGAGTACACAAACTCTTCCCATCGACCGCGCTAGCTTGGTGGAGCAGTCCAAGGCACGCAAAGAGCCGGAATGGATGACCACTATTCGTGAACAGGCGCTTGAGCTGGCTGGCTCGCTCGATTGGCCCGCATTGGAGAAAACAAGAATTGACCGTTGGAATCTGACTTCCTTCGGTACGTATAAGCAAGCTGAGGCGCTGACTACGCTTGACGCATTGCCTGAGGCTGCGCGCAGCCTGCTGGCGAACGGCGGCGAAGGCGTACAGACGAACCTGCTCGTGCAGCGCAATTCCGGCGTCGTGTACAGCAGCTTGTCTGAGGAGCTGAAGCAGCAGGGCGTCGTATTCACGAGCCTGGAGGAAGCGCTCAGCACACACGAGGAGCTCGTGAAGTCTTCCTTCATGAGCGTTGTGAAGAAGGATGAGCACAAGCTGACGGCGCTGCATGCGGCGCTGTGGAGCGGCGGTGTGTTCCTGTATGTACCGAAGAACGTCGTTGTTGACGTGCCGCTGCAGGCGCTGTTCCTGACAGACGACGCCGAGGCATCGTTCTCTCCGCACGTACTGATCGTTGCGGAGCAGCATTCGTCCGTGACTTATGTGGATAACTTCATCTCCGAGGGCCAGCTTGGCGGTCTCGTGCAGAACGGAGTCGTCGAAGTCATCGCGAAGCCGGGCGCTAAGGTTACGTTCGCATCGGTACACAACCTGAATGAGACGGTAGCGGACTTGACGTACCGCCGTGCGAGCCTTGACAACGACGCTTCGATCGAGTGGATCGTTGGCGAGATGCACTACGGCAATGCGGTATCCGATACGACCTCGATTCTGAAGGGTAACGGCTCGACGTCGGATGCGAAGCTGATCTGCGTCGGTACGAACGATCAGAAGCTGAATGTCACGACACGCGCCGTACACTTCGGCAAAAGCTCGGACAGCCAGATGATTACTCGCGCTGTAATGCGTGACGAAGCGACAGCGATCATCAACGGCGTAACGAAGATCGAGCATGGTGCGACGAAGGCGAACGGCGAGCAGACCGAGAAGGTGCTCATGTTGAGTCCGAAGGCACGCGGCGACGCGAACCCGATCCTGCTCATCGACGAGGACGATGTTACGGCTGGTCACGCCGCTTCGGTCGGTCAGGTGAATCCGGAGCAGGTGTACTACTTGATGTCGCGCGGTATCAGCCGTACACAGGCTGAGCGTCTCATCATCTACGGCTTCCTCGATCCAGTCGTGAACGAAATTCCGCTGGAGCAAATTCGCTCGCAGCTGCAATCGCTCGTCGAAAGGAAGCTGGGTCAATGAACACAGCTGAAATCCGCAGTCAGTTCCCGATTCTGAATCAGGAGATCAACGGTCACCCGCTCGTCTATCTCGATTCGGCCGCGACAAGTCAGAAGCCGGTCTCGGTGATTGAGGCGATCAAGACGTATTACGAGCGTGACAATGCGAACGTGCATCGGGGCGTTCATACGCTCGGCTCGCGTGCGACCGATGCGTACGAGGGCGCTCGCGAGAAGGTGCGCCGCTTCCTTAACGCCCGGTCGACGGAGGAGATTATTTTCACCCGTGGCACAACGACGGCGATCAATCTGGCAGCAGGCAGCTATGCGCGCTCGGTATGCGGCCCAGGCGATGAGATCGTCCTGACACCGATGGAGCATCATAGTAATCTCATTCCATGGCAGCAGGTCGCGAAGGCGACCGGCGCTGTGCTGAAGTATATTCCGCTGCAGCCGGACGGCACGATCAAGCTGGAGGACGTGGAGCGTACGATTACGGAGAAGACGAAGTTCGTCTCGATCGTGTATGCGTCGAACGTACTTGGCACAGTCAATCCGGTGAAGGAAATTGCAGCAATTGCTCATCGTCACGGTGCTAAGATTCTTGTGGACGGTGCGCAGAGCACACCGCACAAGAAGGTCGACGTGCAGGACCTTGATTGCGACTTCTACGCGCTGTCTGGTCATAAGATGTGCGCTCCTACAGGCATCGGTGCACTGTACGGCAAGAAGGAGCTGCTCCAGCAGATGGACCCGATCGAATTCGGCGGCGAGATGATCGATCATGTCGGCCTGTATGACTCGACGTGGAAGGACCTTCCATGGAAGTTCGAGGGAGGAACGCCGATCATTGCTGGCGCTGTCGGACTCGGCGCAGCGATCGACTTCCTAGAGAGCATTGGTCTTGATCAGATCGAGGCGCATGAGCGCAAGCTCACCGCCTACGCGATGGAGCGTATGCTCACGATTGACGGACTGACCGTATACGGTCCACAGACAAATCGTGTCGGACTGATCACCTTCAACCTCGACGATGTACATCCGCACGACGTAGCGACTGTGCTCGATGCGGACGGTGTCGCAGTACGTGCCGGACATCACTGCTGCCAGCCGCTCATGCGCTGGTTGAATGTGACCGCAACGGCGAGGGCAAGCTTCTATTTATACAATAATGAAGATGACGTGGACCGGTTAATTGCTGCTCTGAATAAAACAAAGGAGTACTTCGGCCATGCAATTGGATGATTTGTACCGCAGAGTCATTATGGATCATTATAAAAATCCGCGGAACCGCGGCTCGTTCGAAGGCGAATCGGTTAGCATCGACCTGAACAACCCGACGTGCGGCGATAAGATTCAGCTGCAGATGCAGGTTGAGGATGGGAAGATCAAGGCGGCGAAGTTCACCGGGGAAGGCTGCTCGATCAGCCTTTCCTCCGCTTCCATGATGACGGAGGCGGTCAAGGGAAAGTCGCTGGACGAGGCGCTTCAGATGGCGGAGCAGTTCTCGAGCTTGATGAAGGGCGAGTCGGTCGAATTCGAGTACGAGGAATTGGAAGCATTGTCCGGTGTGAATAAATTTCCTGCCCGCATCAAGTGTGCGACATTGGCATGGAACGCGCTCCGCAAGGGCGTAGATCAAGTAAAATAAAGGAGGTCGGAAGCAATGGCTAAGAAAATGCCCGAAATGGGAGAGTACAAATACGGCTTTCGTGATGAGCATAAATCGGTCTTCCAGAGCGGTAAAGGTCTGACTCGTGAGATCGTGATCGAGATTTCCCGCATGAAGGGCGAGCCGGAATGGATGCTGGAGTTCCGTCTGAAGTCGCTGGAGCAGTTCCAGAAGATGGCGATGCCGAACTGGGGCGGCAACATGGACGATCTGGATTTCAACGATATCCAGTACTACGTGAAGCCTTCTGAGAAGCAAGGTAAGACATGGGAAGAGGTTCCGACTGAGATTAAGGAAACGTTCGACAAGCTCGGTATTCCAGAGGCGGAGCAGAAGTTCCTCGCTGGCGTATCGGCTCAGTACGAGTCCGAGGTCGTCTACCACAGCATGCAGAAGGAGCTTGAGGATCAGGGCGTCCTGTTCATGGATACCGATACAGCGCTTCGTGAGCATCCGGAGATCTTCAGGAAATATTTCGGGACGGTTGTACCTCCTGCGGACAACAAGTTCGCAGCGCTGAACAGCGCAGTATGGTCGGGAGGGAGCTTCATCTACGTGCCTAAGGGCGTGAAGGTGGAAATTCCGCTGCAGGCGTACTTCCGTATTAACTCCGAGAACATGGGTCAATTCGAGCGTACGCTGATCATCGCCGATGAAGGCAGCTTCGTGCATTACGTTGAGGGCTGTACAGCTCCTGTCTACAGCACGAACTCGCTGCACAGCGCCGTCGTTGAGATTCTGTGCCTGAAGGACGCTCGTGTGCGCTATACGACGATCCAGAACTGGGCACCGAATATCTACAACCTTGTTACGAAGCGTGCGGTAGCCGAAGAGAACGCAACGATGGAGTGGGTGGACGGCAACATCGGCTCGAAGCTGACGATGAAGTACCCAGCTGTCGTGCTGAAGGGCCGCGGCGCGAAGGGTATGGTATTGTCCATTGCCGTTGCAGGCAAGGGCCAGCACCAGGATGCAGGCGCGAAGATGATTCACCTTGCACCGGACACGACGTCCACGATCGTATCGAAGTCGATCAGTAAGCACGGCGGTAAAGTTACGTACCGCGGTCTCGCTTCCTTCGGACGTAACTCCCAAGGCTCCAAGGCGAACATCAAGTGCGATACGCTGATCATGGATAACCAGTCCACGTCGGACACGATTCCATACAACGAGATTCTGAACGATAACATTACCCTCGAGCACGAGGCGACCGTATCCAAGGTATCCGAGGATCAGCTGTTCTACCTCATGAGCCGCGGCTTGACCGAGGCTGAGGCAACACAGATGATCGTCATGGGCTTCATCGAGCCGTTCACGAAGGAGCTGCCGATGGAGTACGCGGTTGAGATGAACCGTCTTATCAAGTTCGAGATGGAAGGTAGTATTGGATAAGCTTGATCTAGAAGGCGAACTTATACAGTTCGTCTTCTTTTTTTATCTCTGCCACTTCTTTCGAAAGAGTAGCGGTGTGTATTCTACGCGGTCCTTGAATAAATTTATAAAATGGCTGACGTTCTCAATGCCCACCTCTGCTGCGATTTGGGCGACCGGGAGGTCAGTATATTTGAGTAGCTCCTTGGCGTGTGTAATTCTGATGTTAATGAGGTACTCATTAGGTGAGAATCCAGTCATACGTTTAAACTGCTTGGATAGATGGGATTTACTTACAGCATGCTGTTTGCTCAGCTCATCCAACGTTATTTTACTTTTATAATTCAATTTGATATCCTCTATGACTGCATAAATATAGTCCGCTTCGCTTAACGCTGTACCTATGGCTTGCTTCTGCTCCAATAAGCAATCGGTCATGAGCTCAACCAGCAGCATCGAGCATTTCAATTCACTGTATAAGCTAGGTTGCTGATAATGAATAAGCTGCTTGATCAAAGAAGGGATGCTCGTTTCCGGCTGAAGGGTTAGGATCGGATTTCCGGCCTCGGCAAATTTGTCGTAATATCCACGAGTTGTACTGCCATTAAAGTGGACCCACAACAGCTCCCACGGGTTCTCATTGTCGGTTCGATAATGATGATATTGCATACAGTCAATAAAAAATAATTGATTGGCATGTACAGTAAGAGAGCGCTGCTGATAGTTTAATCTCCCTAATCCCCTAAGTGTGTAGACCATCAAGAAGGAATCGAGCTGCTCGCGTTCTGTGAAATAGGAGGGCTGTGTCTGAAAATGACCGATTTCCTGCACGTAAAATAAGCTGGACTTAGCAAATGGCGAAGGGGTGCGAATGAATCGTAGAGAGTCCTCGCTCCAAGCGTCTTTATAACGTTCCATAAATTGTGTCATGAGGCCACCTCACAGCATTCTGTTATTTTTGAAGCAGATTCTTTGATGTTTAATGAAATAAGAGCGTTTACAATTATAGTGTAAAGTTATTATTTCATAATTGGATGAGGTGGTAAAGATGCAATGGCAGCAGTCGATTAAACCAGCTAGTAAACCTAGAATCGGATTATATTCAGTAGGCTTGAAGGCTTACTGGGAGCAATTTCCCGGTTTGAGAGAGCGACTGCTCGAGTATGGAAGGTTTATTGAACAAAGAATATCTAACTGGGCTGAGGTGAAAAATTATGGTCTGGTTGATACGGAAGGAGAGGGACGCAAGGCCGGTGAATGGTTGAATGTGAACCAAGTAGATATCGTCTTTGTCCATGCGGCCACGTATTCGACGAGCTCGACAGTACTGCCGGTTCATCAAATTTGTAAGGCACCAGTCGTCTTCTTAAATCTTCAGCCAACAGACCGAATGAATTATGAGGCATCTACAACGGGGGAATGGCTGGCTCATTGTGGTGCTTGTCCAGTACCTGAGTTTTCAAATGCGTTCAATCGAGCAGGGCTACCCTTTCGAATTGTGAATGGACTGCTTGGCTTGGAAGACAGTCCTGCTATTTCGTTGTCCAATGAATCGACCCATATGCGCAAAGAAGCGATTCGCGCGTGGAAGGAGATTGAGGAGTGGACGAGAGCAGCAGCAGTTCCGCGGCAATTGCAATACAGTCGATTCGGTTTCCTCGGTAACACTTACTCTGGGATGCTGGATATGTATAGTGATTTTACGATGGTTCAGGCTCAGACAGGGGTACATCTTGAGATGCTGGAAATGTGCGAGCTCGATCGCTTGCTTCAGGAGATCACGACTCAAGAGGTCAAGGCTAAACTGGAAGAAGTGCATGCCATGTTCGACATAAGCGGCGACTCTCCGTCTGATCCAATAGCAAGAAAGCCAACTGAGGACCAACTGGAATGGGCCTGCAGAGTAGCGGCCGCACAAGAGAAGCTCGTTAGGGAATATGATTTGGATGCACTGACCTATTACTACCATGGCACTCCTGGTGGCCATTATGAGAAGCTACAGGGAGGGTTTATTGTAGGGCACTCGTTATTAACTGCGCGCGGTATTCCGTGCTCTGGTGAAGGTGACCTGAAGACTGCATTGGCCATGAAAATATGTGACCTGCTAGGTACAGGCGGCAGCTTCTCGGAAATTGTAGTTGTTGATTATGTGGATGAGACGATTCTTTTGGGACACGACGGTCCGTTCCACATTGCCATTTCCGAAGGAAAGCCTATTCTTAGGGGGATGGGACTCTATCATGGTAAGCAAGGCAACGGAGTGTCTGTCGAGGCGAAGGTGAAGACTGGCGACATCACGACCTTGAACGTCACCCAGACCGGAGACGGTAAGCTGAAGCTGATCATCAGCGAGGGGCAATCTACGAATGGTCCCATTATGCGCATCGGCAATACCCAAACTCCGGTAAAATTCAGCATGCATCCGGATGATTATATGAAGAAGTGGTTTATGGAAGCTCCGACGCATCACTGCGCCATAGCTATTGGACACCAGGCCAGTCTCTTCGAGAAGGTGGGATATCTTATGAATATCCATACTGTTCTTCTATAAAAGATACAGCACTATGCACGTTCGTTCTCAATTTAGTAAAACGTTTTTACAATAATTAGTTTGTAAACATGGGTATATTATGATAAATCCATATGTTTCTGGCGTGATTCAAACTATACACATGATATATTGCAAAAATGACAGCGTTGACAACGCTTACTTTATGGATTATCATGTATTTTATAAAAACGTTTTTATTCATGTAATGAGCTTGGGGAGGCTAGTACTCTAATTTTTACAGAGTTGAATCATGCGAAGGAGTGAGTATATATGAAAGGCTTGATTACTGTGTTGATGAGAAAAATGACTATTGTCAGTGTAATCCTGGTAATGGCTCTAGTAGTTAGCGGTTGTTCAGCATCAAATAAAAAAGTCGCGGAAAGTGAACATGTTGCGGAAGGCTCTGGGGCTGTTACGTTAAGAGTGGCCATAAGAGATTACTTAACTGCTGAAGCAGAGAAGGTCGTTGCTGCATTCGAGAAGAAATATCCGAACATTAACGTAGAGCTAGAGCCTTGGCCTACTAGCGAGGACCAGTATAGGCAAAAAATAACCACAAACCTTGCGGCGAATAATTTACCTGATGTGATTGCAAACTTAGGTGCAATGTCTTCGCTCTTTGCAGATAATGGTGTTACCGTGAACCTCGATGAAATGTTGAAGTCTGATCCTGATCTCAATAGAGATTCTTTTGATGCAGCCTTTTTGAATACTGGTGTATCATCAGGTACTAAAACTAAAGGTGAAGTGCACATGCTGCCGCTCGGAGCAGATGCCATCGTTATTTTTTATAACAAGCGGCTGTTTGATGAAGCGAATGTACCTTATCCAACAAGCGATTGGGATTATGAGAAGTTTATTGATACAGCTAGAAAGCTCACTAAGAAGGATGATAAAGGGAATACAATAACCTACGGTGCGAATATGCGATTTAAGTGGATGGCCGTTTATAATCCATTATTAGCGAATTTCGGAGGTTCATTGGTCAATGCTGGGGGAGATCAGGCGACTTTTGATAGTCCTGAAGCCATTAAGGGATGGAAAGCTCTCGTAGAGCCTGCGAAAGAAGGGATATTCGTACCTTTAACGGTTCAGAACGATATGGGTAGTGATAATGCTCCATTCTTAGCTGGTAAGGCTGCGATGTTCACTGGAATAAGAGCCTTGGTTCCTGTGGTAAGAAAAAGCTTAAAGGACGACTGGGATGTTGTAGAGCTTCCTTATATCAATGGTGTCAAAAAAGTTGGCGCTGGCGCTGTCGGCTTCTCGATAACATCAAAAACAAAGCATAAAGAGGAAGCATGGAAATTCATGAAGTTTATATACGATGCTGAAGGCGGAATGAAGATTTTTGCAGAAAATTATTCTGTAGTTCCGCCGATCAAGAGTCTATACACGAGTGCATTCTGGACGGAATTACCAGGTCCTCCATATTCAAATCATGTGTTTACAGATACTTTGAAATATTCTGTTACGTCTCCTCCAATACCTGTTGAGGCCGGTGGTGCATTCAATAGTGCAATCAATGAGGCTCTGGAAAAATACTTATTAACTGATGGACTCAATCTAGAGGAATTGATGCAGGACGCTGCTGTTAAAGCAACTAAGGCTCTTAACAAAAACTAATAAAATTCGATAGTCATATTAACGTGCTGGGAGATGCTCCTAGCACGTTAATATGAAACGAATTAGCTGGGGTGGGTGAATAATTGATGGCTGCGTCCAAAGGGTATTACAGTCAAGTAAGAAGAGCTTTCGGAAACAGAGATAATTGGTGGGCCTTTTTGTTTCATTTGCCTAACCTTGTTGTTTTTTCTGTCTTTACGCTATTTCCAATCCTATTTGCTATTGTTTTGTCGTTTTATCAATGGAATGTAATAGAGCCTCCCACTTTTGTTGGACTTGATAATTATATCCATTTTTTAAAGGATGATAAAGCAATCACTTCACTTCAATTAAATATTTTGCTAATTGTATATTCTGTGCCGACGGCCGTGGTGATTAGTTTCTTCATGGCTATATTAATTAATCGCAAGCTGGCAGGCATACATCTAATAAGAACTATGTTCTATTTTCCCATAATTATATCACTCGTATCATCGGCATTTATATGGAAATGGATATATTCGAAAAACTTCGGGGTGTTGAATTATGGCTTAGAGTGGTTAGGAATACCGCCTGTGGATTGGCTAGGGGATGACAATGTCGCATTGTTGGCGGTTGCAATCGTAATCATATGGAAGCATATTCCGCCCACTCTCATTATTTATTTAGCTGCTCTACAAAGTGTACCTAAGCATTTATACGAAGCTGCCTCCTTAGATGGTGCAGGAGCTTGGAAAAAGATGATTCATATCACTTGGCCCATGGTCTCCAATGCTACTTTACTATTGTTTATTCTAAATATGATATGGACATTTTTTGGTTCATTTGATGCAATTGCAGTATTAACTGGAGGCGGTCCATATGGTTCCACAGAAATAATTATATATTACTTGTATGAAAAAGCGTTTATGGAGCTGAATATGGGGTATGCATCTGCTCTTGGAATCGTTTTATTCGTCATTTCACTGTTTATAACATGGCTGCAGTTTTCACTGAAAAAAAGAGGTGACAGTAAATGAATATAGAGTTCGTAAAAAAGCAGATCCTCCTTATTTGTTCGTGTCTTCTAGGCTTGGTTATGTTTTTTCCATTTATATGGATGCTTAGTACTTCGTTAAAGCCGTCGGAAGAAGTGTATGTTTTTCCCCCTGAATTTGTACCTTCTTCGATACAATGGAATAATTTTGTGCTGGCATGGGAAGAGCTCGGCATTCAGACTTTTATGAATAGTATTTTTTTCACAGGGGCGATCTTAATCGGCCAAGCTATAATTTGTTTAATGTCTGGATTCGCATTGGCCAAAATTCCAGCAAAAGGTCAGAAGATCTTTTTTGCTTTGCTGTTGATGTCCATGATGGTTCCGAGTCAAGTTAGTCTAGTCCCGTCTTTTATCATAGTCAAACATTTAGATTGGGTGAACACCTATCAAGGACTCATTGTTCCTATTATTGCTCATACAGGATTTGGTACGTTTTTGTTTAGGCAGTTTTTACAGGACGTTCCTGATGAAATAGCTGAATCCGCGAAGATGGACGGCGCAAATTGGTTTACGATATTCGTCACTATTTTTATACCTCTAAGTAAACCTATTATTGCTACGTTCTCCTGTTTAACATTTCTAACTGCATGGAATATGTATTTATGGCCATTAGTGATAACACAAAAAACTGATCTATGGGTACTTACATTAAAACTGGCAGCAATGGGTTCAGAATATACTTCTGCACCATGGAATGTATCAATGGCTGCCAACTTACTGGCTGCTTTACCGGTTATTATTATTTTTTTGTTGGCACAACGATTTTTTGTTGAAAGCTTATCAACCACAGGAATGAAAAACTAATGAGCGTGAGATACGTATGCAATACGTTTGGGGAGACGAATATATTGGGACATAGAGTAGAGAGTGTACGGTGTGAGTATCGAACAAATCCAGTAGGAATCGATGTGAAGTGCCCTAGATTTAGTTGGAAAATGGTTTCTGATAGCCGCAATGTAGTTCAATCGTCTTATCAAATTCAAGTATCTATTAACGATCCGACCTTATCGGCGCTCCATTGGGATACAGGGAAAGTAGAATCCGATCAATCTATACATGTAGTGTACACAGGGCCCGACTTACTCCCTCGAACCAAGTATTATTATCGTGTCAGAGTGTGGTGTAATGCACTGGTGTCTGAATGGAGTGATGTGAATTACTGGGAGACGGGGTTATTGGGGCAGGAAGAGTGGTATGCCCATTGGATTACTGGGGATCTATCACGCGATTCCTCGAATATGGACGCGTGCCTTATGCTTCGCCGTGTATTCACTCTGAAGGGGAAGGTGAAGGATGCACGGTTGTATGCAACTGCATTAGGTCTATATGAGCTTCACCTTAACGGGCGCAGGGTGGGAGATTGGTTATTTACACCCGGATGGACCTCGTACAATAATCGATTACAATATCAAGCCTATGAGGTTACCGAATTATTGAAGACGGAAGTAAATGCTATCGGTGCCCTTCTAGGGAATGGTTGGTATAAAGGAAATTTGGCCTTTGCCGAACAAAGAAATATTTATGGGAAGCAATTGGCATTATTGTGCCAGTTGCATATCACCTATGAAGATGGCACTGAGGATATGGTTATATCTGATGATCAGTGGAAATCAGCAACTGGCCCCTTATTATTCTCTGAGATATACCACGGTGAAACCTACGATGCGCGATTAGCAAGGAACGGGTGGAATGAGGCGGAGGGTCTCGATTCTGATTGGGCAGGAACCCAAATTATCGATCATCCTAAAGACATATTGATAGCTCAAGAACATATGCCCACACGTATTATTCAAGAAATAAAGCCCGTTTCCATGATACACACGCCTTCAGGTGAAACCGTACTAGATATAGGACAAAACATGGTAGGCTGGGTTCATTTTAAGGTACAAGGGGAACGTGGACGAACCATTACATTGCAACATGCAGAAGTGCTTGATCGCAACGGAGAATTCTATGTAGGTAATTTGAGGAATGCCAAGCAAACGATAAATTATGTGCTAAAGGGAGGGGAAGAGGAGGAGTACGAGCCTCATTTTTCTTACCAGGGATTTCGTTACGTGAAGGTTGAGGGATGGCCGGGAGAGCTAGACTTGCAGGACTTCACAGCCAAAGTGATTCATACCGATAATGAGATAACAGGGACATTCGAATGCTCGGATCATATGCTCAATCAGCTACAGCACAACATTGTGTGGGGCCAGAGAGGTAACTTTCTTGATGTGCCCACAGACTGCCCTCAAAGAGACGAAAGACTGGGCTGGACAGGAGACGCTCATGTTTTTATGCGGACAGCGTCGTTCAACATGAATACAGCGTTATTCTTTACGAAGTGGCTGCGAGACTTGAAGGCTGACCAGCTTCCAAGCGGTGGAGTGCCTCATGTCATTCCACATGTACTACGGGAGGAAGACCATTCTTCATCAGCCTGGGGTGATGCTGCGGTTATATGCCCATGGACACTCTATGTCTGTTATGGAGATGTAAGAATTCTGGAGGAACAATATGAAAGCATGAAGGCATGGGTAGAGTATATACGAAATCAAGGCGATAATGAGTATCTTTGGAATACAGGCTTTCACTTTGGCGATTGGCTTGGATTGGATGCGAAAGAAGATAGTTATGAGGGCGCAACTCCGAAGGATCTAATCGCAACTGCATTCTACGCTTATTCAACTAAGTTAGTGAAAGAGACAGCTCAAATCCTCAGTCATACCGAAGATGTAGTCAAGTATGAACGACTGTACCAGCAAATAATCGAACATTTCAGTAGTGAGTTTGTTTCGCCTAATGGAAGATTGGTATCTCATACTCAGACTGCGCATGTGTTGGCTCTAATGTTCGATGTTCTTAAAGTAAAGGATCGGCAAAGAGTGGCGGACACATTAGCTAAATTAATCATTGATAATAAGGTACATCTATCAACGGGGTTTGTGGGAACGCCTTATTTATGCCATGTATTGTCACGGTTTGGCTACGTAGATCTCGCTTATCAATTAGTGTTGCAAAAGGACTACCCTTCATGGCTATATTCCATAAGTAAGGGGGCGACAACGATCTGGGAGCATTGGGACGGAATCAAAGAAGACGGCTCTTTCTGGAGTGACGATATGAATTCGTTCAACCATTATGCGTATGGTGCGGTTGGCGATTGGCTTTATCGAACCGTAGCTGGTATTGATACATCGATAGATCGGCCTGGATATAAGCATATTGTAATATGTCCTAGCTTTGGAACAGAATTAAGCTGGGTCAACGCCAGTTATGATAGCATGTATGGTACAATTCACTCCAAGTGGATGAAGCTGCCTGACGGTATGCAGATCTATATCTCAATTCCGCCCAACACTGATGCAACGGTACGATTTAGCGGAGTAAGCAGAGTGGAGCAAATAAGGGAAAGTGATTCGGCGATACCGGAAATGGAAGGCTTATTGGACTGGGGTCTTAACGATGGGCATGTCGAATTGCGAGTAGGATCGGGTCATTATCACTTTACGATTGAGCATTGATCACATATATCGAGGTATATATTAGGATGAGGAGGCGGTTGACGTGCGACCGAATATTATTTTTTTGATGACGGACCAACAGCGCTGGGACTGCATTGGAAGGTACAATAAGTATATTCATACCCCTACTATCGACAAGCTGGCGGATGAGGGGATCGTTTACAGCCAGGCGGTTTGCCAAGCACCGATGTGTGTACCAAGCCGCTACTCGATGATGTATGGTCTATATCCATCGCAGCTTGGGATTCGCACGAATTCGGGCGGTATTACGAATGAAGAACTGTTGCCTGTTGACCCACTCCCGGAGCTTATGCGCCAAGCTGGTTATCAGACCGCAGGGTTTGGCAAGACCCACTGGAATCATAATACTAAGGAGGTTCCCGAACCGTCCGCCCGAGGCTTTGAGCATCGCGCGATTGGATTAACTCGTGAGAGCGGACATTACGAACAAGGTGCTGTCATGATGGGGGATTCGCATCCAGAGCGACTTCAGGCGTATACAGAAGAGACGAACAATTACGGTGACGGCGAAGAGAATGCTAATGGATATATTGGCTGTACCAGTATGATTCCAATGAACTATCATCGCGATGGATGGGTCGCTGAGCAATGCTTACAGTTTATCGAGGATGGCGGGATTGATTCAGAACGGCCGCTGTTTCTGTATTTGTCATTTTTAAAACCACATGCGGGCTATAATGTCCCAAAACAATTCGAGGAGCTCTATCGTCTGGAGGATATTCCTGACATCCAGCAGCCACCCTGGGAGACGGAGTCGGATACGCACCTTGCGGCAACGGATGCACTTAATCAGGGAAGCCTAAATGATTATCGCGAGAAGCGTGACGCTTGGGAAGCGATGAGCCCACTCGAACGACGCCAGTCCACGTTAAGGTATTGGGCGAACTGCTCATGGCTGGATCATTATTTCGGTCAAGTATTGGAGCGATTGCGAGAACGGGGAGTACTGGATCATGCGTTGATCGTATTCTGCTCGGATCATGGAGAGATGCTCAGCGAGCGCCGCTTCCGTTTTTCCAAGTATTGCTTGTATGACAGCAGCGTGCGTGTACCTCTCCTTCTATCGGGTTCTTATATTGCCGAGGATCAACGCGGGACGACGGATGAACGTATGGCCGAGCTGATTGATCTCGTGCCTACGCTGTCTAACGTGGCGGGCTTGCCACGAAATTTGATGCTGCCCGGACTCGATTTGCTCGGTCAGGAGGTACGAAGCGGGACATTCTGTGAATTTCATGGCAAAGGAGTACCTGTTCATTCCGCTCCGGCGTATATGTGGAGGACTAAGGAATGGAAGTTGATTATGTACCTGGATGGGGCGATCGGCAATCCTCTGTCCAATCATCAGGAAGCGTTCGGAGAACTGTATGATCTGATCAATGACCCTAATGAGTGGAATAATGTATACTCTGATGATGCCTATGCTCGGATACGGGAACGGTTGAAGACAGACCTGTTGATGCATCTGGCGGTCGCATGGGCGAAGGCCCCGGCTTTTTATGATAGAAGGGGATTGGTTGGTTTGAAGCCATATAGAGGTAACCTCATATGAACGGATATACGAATCTGAAAGCGCAATTTACGTCAGCTTCACCCCCGCGCAGTTTATTCCCTCTGCTGTGGTTGCATGGTGATCCCCGGGAGACAGAAGCTGTCATTCGTCAAGAGATTGCCGCCATGGACGAAGGGGGATGCGGTGGATTTATTATTGAATCACGTCCGCATTGTGATTATTTAGGTGAGGGCTGGTGGAGGGATCTTGACATCTGTCTTGATGAAGCTCAGAAACGAGGCATGAAGGTATGGATATTTGATGAAGAGTACTATCCTTCGGGTATTGCAGGAGGTAAAGTGCTGCAGAGGATGCCTGAAGGTCGAATGAAGGTGCTCGTCAGGGACACTAGAAGGTGGAATGCTTCGGAGGCTGCGTTTCATAAGACGGATTATAATGATATGGACACGATATGCAAATGTGTATGTGTG
This sequence comes from Paenibacillus sp. YYML68, assembly GCF_027923405.1. Lineage (NCBI taxonomy): Bacteria > Bacillati > Bacillota > Bacilli > Caryophanales > Paenibacillaceae > Paenibacillus > Paenibacillus sp. YYML68. The sequence goes on from NZ_BQYI01000001.1 coordinate 1,666,771, forward strand.
CCTGAAACGGACGGTAAACCACAATGGACGCGTTCTGTGCGCTTCGATGAAGTAGATGATTTGTTGTCGTGGCAGTCCACAGAACGGAATGAGCCAGCATCCTGGCTCATTCATGTCATTGGTCTCAAGCCATCTTGGAGCGGTCGAATGTTTGATAAGATGGTGGATTATATCGATCCACAAATCACTGACTGCTTTATTGCGATAACCTATGAAGAGACTAAGGCTCGATTCGGTCATCTATTTGGAACGGTAATCCAAGGGTTCTTTGGCGACGAAACAAGCTTTGAAAATTTCGCTTCCTATGATGTCCTGTTTGGGGAAGACACTCCTTGTATGCCGTGGACCCGGTCTATGCGTGAAGCTTTCTTCGAAATGAAAGGATATGACTTGTTTGATGAGCTGGAGTGGCTCTGGTACGAGCATGCTGACGGTCGTGACGCAAGGGTGCGGTTCGACTTTATGGACGTAATTACCCGACTATTCTCTCAGCATTTTTTTGCCAAAATCCAAGCCTGGTGTCATGCAGAAGGCGTTAGTTTTATTGGACATGTTGTGGAGGACAATCAAGCACATATGCACCACGGCTATGGAGTGGGTCATTACTTTCGTACTACCCGTCACTTTGATATGGGAGGCTATGATTTCGTCCTGCGTCAGGTGGACTCGGAGCAAAAGCTGGAGCCTTATGTGGAAAACTATCCTCAATTTTCTCAGTATCGAGAAGCCTCGAATCCTGATTTCTTCCAGTACACACTGGGAAAGCTGGCACAATCCCAAGCTCATCTTGAAATCGGAACCGATTTAGTGATGTGCGAGAATTTTGGTGCTTATGGCTGGGACCTTGGACTTCGAGAGATGAAATGGCTGACGGACTGGATGACCGCGCGCGGTACGAACTGGTATGTTCCACATGCATTCTCTCCGATCTTTCCTGACGACGATTGTCCGCCGCACTTTTATGCTGGGGGGCGTAACCCGCAATGGAGCTTCTTCAGGAAATGGGCTGATTATGCGAACCGATCCTGTCTCATGCTGAAGGAAGCGGAGCACGTGTCAAGGATCGCTGTATTGTATCCGGCTGAATCACACTGGGCCGGAGATGAGACTTTGCTTGATCAGGTTGCCAAAGTATTGATGCAGCAGCAATATGATTTTGACATTCTTTCCATGGATTTATTAATGGATCGTGAACGGTGTCATCTTGTAGAAGGGAAGCTATGCATTGCCCAGCATCAGTTCTCATGTATATTGCTGCCCGGAATCGAAACTGTGCCGCTCGAGGTGCTTGAGCGTCTGCTGGAATTTCGTGATTCCGGTGGACTTCTACTTGAGGTCGAGCTCAGCTTGAAGAAGGATTGCCGTGGACGTCACGATCTTATTCAATCACGACTTGCATCGATAAATGAGAGGGAAGGTCCTATTAGTCTAAGTAGCTTGACTGACAGGCTGAACCAGCATTCAGGCTTGAGAAGCTTACAGCTAGGCCATTCTTTCCCTGAGCTCCGATACTGTCACTATCAGCGAGAAGGTCTTGATATGTTCTTTTTGAATAACGAGAGCGTACAGCTGATATTCGAGGATGAAGTTATTTTCTGCGCTTCCGGAACCCCGGAATTATGGGATGCGATGAGTGGAACAGTCATTCCACTGTCTGGATATGAACAACGCGAAGGGAACACGGCTATTCCGATGCGACTGGCCCCATATGAGGCAATATTCGTAGTATTCCACTCGGATGGCGGAGACGGTCTCGAGGTACGAAGCTCGAGTACCAGCCTCGAGCATAGGTCTGAAGCATACAACTATCCGCTCACCGACTGGAGTAGTATTCATAGCAGCAGTTCGGTTGCTCCCTTGCACGATGGGCACTCCCTGCCCGCTCCTGGAAATTGGATGGAGCAAGACGGGTTCGAATCATTTAGTGGTACGATTACTTATGCATGCAGCTTTACGCTGGATACGAGTGTATTGGAGCGGATTGATCAGAGTCACGCACGTGTAGACCTTGGTGAAGTGCATGAAACGGCTGTATTGTCAATCAACAGCTATCAGCTGCCTTCTAAAATTTGCCCTCCCTATGCTTGGGAGGTGCCACGAGATTTTTTTCAAGAGGGAACTAATACGCTTGTCCTGGAGGTAACGAACACTCTTGGCGCTTCTGTTCGTAGTACCTTTAATCGAAAGACTCCGGCTCCTTCCGGCTGGATAGGTCCTGCCATGTTAGTGATATCGTAGAGAGCGATGGGACATGCGGAAGGGACTGCCCCTAGATCGAGTTCGACCTTATGGGGCAGATTTCCTCTGGATAATACAGTTACTGCTCAAGGCTCTAACGGTTTTGTTGAGCCGCAGCTATTCCGAATGAAGAGTTCGCTGGGGATAATTATATTTTGTGGATGAAAATTTCTTTTGTTATGTTTGATTTGTTTTAATAATAGACGAGCTGCTTCCTTACCTATCTGGTACAGTTCCGTAGAGATGGAGGTGATTTGATGCTTCTTAGCGATATCTGAATTCTCAAAGCTTACTAAAGCCAGATCATTAGGGATGCTAAGTCCGAATTCAGTACAGTATTGTAACACACCTAGAGCTTGAATATCTCTTCCTGTAATTACTGCGGTTGGAGGTTTTTTCAACGAAAAAAATGATCGCATGGCCTCATAACCACTTTCTTCTCTTGTATCACCTATATAAAAATAACGATGATCGATCTTGATATGGTTGTCTTGCATGGCCGCCTTATAGCCTTGGTATCGGTCCTCCGAAAGAAGATAATCTAGAGAACCAGGACTGATGAAGGCGATCTCCTTATGGCCCAGTTGAATAAGATGTAGTGTATTTCGATAACTGATCTCGAAATTATCCACATTAACGGTATTCATAGTCATATTATTTATGGGAGGTCCCATAAAGACAAAAGGGTAGTTGTTCTGTGACAAATAGGAAATGGGCTCGATATGATCTGAAGGACTGAAAAATAAAAAACCATCAACCGTTTTTGATTTTGCCAACGACTCAATTTTCGAATGGCTTGATGAAGCATGATCCCAAGAGAGCAAGAGGTTATAGTTATGCTCGTCTATGACTTCACCGATGCCTTGAAGCATATCGTTTAACAACGTATTGCCCATAAACTTGAATATATTTGATTTGGGATTTGGAATGTGTAGACAGATCGAATAGGTTTTGTTGGTAACGAGACTGCGAGCAGAGGAGCTTGGTACATAATTTAATCGATCTACAGCCTCCATTATACGTTTTTTCGTCTCCTCAGCGACTGGAGCGGTTCCGTTTAATGCGAAAGATACTGTAGATATGCTCACATTGGCTTCTCTTGCAATATCTTTAATTGTGGTCTTCATTATTGTCATTCCCTTCCATGTGCCTGTCATTTCAAGCTGTGTGAGTGGAGTACGTATAGCGGTAAAAACGTTTTATATATTGTATCTTAATTCATGCCCGAGTAACAAGCCGTTGAATGTAAATAGGTAGAACGTAGAAGGTGGACAGTCGTTTTGAACTAGTGATGTGTCATGTTGAATATTTATGATGATAAGGGGGATTGTGCGATGAATGGTGTAAAGCCCAACGTCGTCTATATTTTCAGTGATCAGCATCGAGCTGAAGCCGTGGGGTATGAGAATCATCCTGATGTTAAGACTCCGAACATGGATCAATTAGCTCAACAAGCGCTTCGATTTACTACAGCTGTATCTTGTATGCCCGTATGCGCGCCATATCGGGCGAGCTTAATGACGGGGCAATATCCATTGACTCATGGCGTGTTTGTTAATGATGTTCAACTTAGCAATACAGCCGTGTCTTTAGGGCAAGCCTTTCAAGCGGGAGGCTATCATACAGCTTACATTGGAAAGTGGCATTTAGACGGTCCCAATAGAAGTGCATTCATTCCCGTGGAAAGAAGACAAGGCTTTGATCATTGGTGTGTGCTGAATTGTACGCATGATTACAATACATCCAACTATTATGATAATGAGGACCAATTTAAGCAGTGGGAAGGTTACGATGCATTCGCGCAGACGAAAGAAGCGCAGCGCTATATTTCTCAATATAAGGACGACAAGCCATTTATTCTTGTGCTCTCCTGGGGGCCGCCACACAATCCTTATGAAACTGCACCGAAAGCTTACCGAGATATGTATGATCCCCAGCAATTAACCTTGAGAGGCAACATACCACACGCCGATGAAGAAAAGGCTAGAGAAGAATTGGCAGGTTACTACTCACATATTACAGCCTTGGACGATTGCCTCGGAAGCTTAATGGAAACGATAACAGAAAAAGGGATATTGAACGATACCATTGTTATATATACCTCGGATCACGGTGACATGCTCTACTCTCATGGAGAAATTCGGAAGCAAAGACCTTGGGACGAATCCATACGAGTACCCTTCTTGCTTCATTATCCACGTGAATTCGGTAATAAGGCAAAGGAAATTAGCATCCCGTTCAATACACCAGACATTATGCCCACTCTGCTGGGGTTATGCGGGTTGACTATTCCCGAAACCGTGGAGGGGACGAACTTCACACCGCATCTTCTTGGAGAAGAAACATTGCACATTGAGGAAGCCTTAATAATGTGCCCCCATCCATTCGGTGAGTATAAACGAATTCAGAATGGAAGAGAATACCGAGGGATACGGACAGAACGTTATACCTACGTTAAGGATTTGAAGGGTCCGTGGCTGTTGTATGACAATAAAGTGGATCCACTGCAACTACATAATTTGGTTGATCTTCATGAATACGAGCAGCTTCAAAAAGACCTGGACCTAAGATTAATGAGCCTATTGAAACAGCGCGATGACGATTTTTTACCCGGAGAGGCTTACATTGACAGGTGGGGATATGAAGTTGATCAGAATGGGACAGTTCCGTTCGTGCTGTAAGGCTTGAATAGGATTAATGTGGCTTAGGCTGATGTCGTTAATTCTCGTCGTTCCATGCATATCCCCCTCCTTGTTGTCTCAAGCTATAGGCAGACCACTAAATGAGACAACAAGGAGTCGTGAACATGAAGAAGAGAAGCTATTCGTTACTTGCAGCCGCTGTAGCAATGACTATGCTCGTTACGTCGAGCGGCTGCGGACAAATCTCGAAGGAGCAGCGTCTGACGCAGCAGGATGTCCCGAATCGGGAGCATCAGAATGCAGATCGTCAGCTGAGCGAGCAGCTGAACGGGAAGTCGACTGCGCTCGGACAAGGCAGTACGATCAACATGCTGGGTAATCAAGAGACGCTGAGAATTCCGTTCGTGAATGTAGGCGGCGTCGATTATGTCGCGGGGTCGGAGCTGGCGAACGGGCTTGATTTTCTAAGCAAGTGGGAGAAGGATACGAATACATTCATGTTCGGCGACAACGATGCGGCGTACGAGCTGAAGTCGAACAGTACGACGGTGACTCGTGGTGACGAGCAGACGACGATCAGTCAAGCCCCGATCGTTCATAATTCTCAGCTGTTAATCCCTGTGTCTGCGCTGTCGTTCTTGCTTGCGGACGATTTCGATTACACCGTTGAGAATAAGGCTCTCGTAGTGAAGGCGAGCGGCGCGGCGGTTAACGGCTCGATTGACGGTCCTGACGAGGTGAACACAGGCGGAGAGCTGGAATTCGGCGATGACCCGAGCGATCCGTTCAAGGGTGAAGAGGGCACAGTTGATGAATCGGAGCCCATGATGCTGCCGATCGGCGCCGACGATACAGTCTGGTCCGATGAGGATGCCATCCCCGTATTGAAGAATATTAACATCAACGCGATGATTGCGCGTGCGAAGCGATATCTCGGTGTTAAATATGACTTTGGAGCGAAGCCGTACCCGCAGTCTGGTGTTTTTGATTGTTCGACGTTCGTCCAGTATGTGTATGGGAAATACGGCATCACGTTCCCGCGTACGTCGCGGGCGCAGGCGAAGAAGGGGACGACGGTTAGTCGCAAAAGCTTGCGCAAGGGCGACCTGCTCTATTTCTACGTTCCTGGGCGCTTCAAGAGCAATAAGATTGTCGGACACGTCGGTATCTACATCGGAAACCAAGTGATGATTCATTCGTCGCCGCAGCCGAAGGATGGTGTACAGCTGACGAATATCAACAAAGCGTATTGGAAAGAGACGTTCCTGTTTGCCAAGCGTGTGGCGTACTAGACGGGAGAGTGAAAAAAAGTGCCGCGTCGATCCAGCGATTGACTGCGGCACTTTGTAATTGTTCACTACATCCCAATGTATCGACTGTACAAGCTCTTGGCTGTAACAGGATCGTCGGTGCCTTGTACAATTAATCGTCCGTCCGGGAAGAGGACCAGCGTCAGCTCGTCGCTCACGTGCAGCTTCAATAAGAATGGATTGCGTTCGACGCGGCCGACTGGACGCAGCTTCTGCTCCCACTCGTCGAGTGACAGGCTCATCGGCTGTCTGGGCTGAATCTGGACCGAGTTGCGTCCGCACATCGATTGGATCGTATCTTCATCGATGCTGGCATCCAAGTATTCGAAGCGGCGTTCGCCGCAGCATGGACAGCTCTCCTTACGCGCCTTGGACACATCGACAGCAGAGTAATGGTTGTACCATACGTCCCAGTGTACCATCTTGCGGTTGCGGGCTTCGTCTGCACCGACGAGCAGCTTGAACGCCTCGGTAGCTTGATGAGATGCCACCGTATGGATTAGCGGTCCGATGACTCCAGCCGTGTCGCACGTCTCAGCCGTGCCTTGGGCTGGCGGCTGTCCGAACAGGCAGCGCAGACATGGAGTGACACCCGGAACTATGGTAAGCGATACGCCGCGGGAGCTGACGGCACCGCCATAGATCCACGGAATGCCAAGCTTGACACTGACATCGTTAATGAGAAAGCGAACGGAGAAATTGTCCGTACCGTCGAGTATGAGATCGACGTCGCCAAGCAGCTCCTCCGCATTAATGGCGTTCAGGTCGGCGACAATCGGCTCGATCGTGATACTAGAGTTCGATGCACGAAGGCGAGCTGCGCCTGCCTCGGCCTTCGGCGAGGAGGCGGCAGCATCCTGCTCGTCATACAGCATCTGCCGCTGCAGGTTGCTGCGCTCGACGAAATCGCGATCAATGATGCGGACGAACCCGATGCCTGCCCGAACGACGTGGTTGGCAAGCACTGTACCGAGCGCTCCCATGCCGACGATGGCGACGCGGGCTTGGAGCAGCTTCAGCTGGCCGTCTTCGCCGATTGGCTGGAACAGCATTTGTCTCGAATACCGCTCACGATCTATGGTTATGTGCTCCTGCGGAGCTAATGTCGAATCATTCATTGCTCGTTCAAGCCTCCTTCACGTGCTACAGGTGCTAGCGGGTTCCATGGACCCGTCTGATGCCCCTTCCACTCCGAGCCGTCCTCCCAGCGCTCCCGCTTCCAGATCGGTACGACCTGCTTCAGTCTCTCGATCGCATACCGATTCGCCTCGTAGACGGCATCGCGATGTGGGGACGATACGGCTATGACGACGCTGATCTCGCCGACAGCAACAGGACCGAGCCGATGGGTAACTGCGCACAGCGTACCCGGCCAGCGCTCCTTAATCTCGTCGACTAATTGCTCCAGCTTACGGATCGCCATCGGCTCATAAGCCTCGTACTCCAGCAGCAGCGTACGCTGTCCGTTCGTCCATTCACGGGTCGTCCCGATGAAGCATAGACTTGCGCCATGATTCGGATGGAGCACCTTGGCAGTTACTTGATCCGGTATGATAGGCTCATACGTAAGCTCGGCCCATTCAGGCTCTCCTCCAGATACAGGAGGAATGATCGCGACCTCGTCGTTCTCGTGTATAGGCGCGTCCTCAGCTGCATATTCTTGATTTATCGCAACATAAGCAGTGGCTAGCACGCCTCTAGCTTGTGGATGGCGCTGGGCTAGCAACGTCTTCAGTTCAGTAACGCTCAGCGTATGTTGCTCCGTATCCACCTCGATGTAACGGGCGCCCATGACGTCCGCTAAGCCGGCAAACAGCAGCACCTTCAGCTTCATGATCTCATCACTCCGGGTCACTTGTTGTACGATAGATGCAGCAGCTTGAGTCTGCTGCGTTCGATTATATCCCAGCATACCATAATTGAAGGCAAAAGTGATATAATGGCAACAAAGCTGCTTATGCTGCGGCAAACTGGAAATGATGAGAGACGGGGGACGTGAAGCTAGTGAAGCAAGTGGAAATTATGATGGAGGACGAACGTTTAGGAAGGCAAACGTATCAATCCGCGGCCGAGCTAGCTGAGCTGGGGCCTGCTGTTGCAGACCTGAGCGCGAGGCTGGAGAAGGTAAACGGATATGCGATCGATTGGAACGAGTGGTACGCTCGCTGGTGCGCTCAGCATAAGGCTGGCCAGGAGCAGACAAAGCAGGAGCAGACAGGCTCGGAGGCGAAGCAGGAGGCTGCTCCTACACATCTTCAAGTAACAGCGGTCGATGAGTTTCGGGCGCTCATTCCGTGGAAGCAGCTGACCGATGCGTTCATCGTCTATGCGAAGGAGGATGGGACACCGCTGGATAAGGGGTTTCCGATGCGGCTCTACGTGCCCCATGGCAGCAGTGACTGCTTACACGTTAAGGGGGTAGTCAGCCTTCGTGTGCTATACAATCCAGCTCTTGGCGAGCAGGCGGAGTATGGCTTCCTCAACACGATAAGCCCGGAGCAGCTATTCGGCGGCGCAGGGCGCGGCAAGGAATAAGGTCGAAGGCAGGTGCTTCACATTACGGAGGAATCGATTAAGCTTCGAATAATACATACGAACGATATACATAGCCATTTTGAGCAAATGCCGCATATGGCCTCCTGGATTCGAAGTCTGAAGGAGGATGCAGGCGCAGAGCATACCGTTGTGCTGGACATTGGCGATCACATCGACCGTATGCGTCCGGAGACAGAGGGCACCGAAGGAATGGCGAATGTCGCGGTGCTGAATGCAAGCGGCTATGACGCCATTACTCTTGGCAACAATGAAGGGCTGACGTACACGTCTGAGGTGCTGGAGAAGCTGTATGGTCAGCAGGCCAAGTGCCAGGTTGTGCTCGCCAATCTTCTCGAGCGTACGACCGGCGACGTACCGAGCTGGATGAAGCGATGGCACATCTTGGAGAAGTCCGGCATCCGGATCGGCCTCGTTGGCGTTACGGCTCCATTCACCGAGTTCTACAGGCTGCTTGGCTGGGACGTTACAGATCCATTCGATGCGGTGCGAGAAGCGGTTCATCAGCTGCGTCCGATCACCGACGTCATTATCGTTATGTCTCATCTAGGCATTCGCAGTGATGAGAGGCTTGCGGAGGAGATTCCCGGCATACATGTCATTCTAGGCGGGCACACACATCATCTGCTCACCGAGCCGCTGTATGCTGGAGGAGCCTGGATATGTGCAACTGGTAAGTTCGGGCAGTACGTCGGCTCTGTCGATCTGCAAATAGACCGCTCCACCGGCAAGGTGGAGCTGATTGGTACGGTTGTTCATCCATCTCAGGAGGCGCGTCCGGACCCGGAGCTACTGTCCATCGTGGATGCTTATCGCAAGCAGTCCAAGGAGGCGCTCTCGCGAGAGGTCGTCACGCTTGATCGTGACATGCCGGCAGACTGGTACGGCGAATCACCGCTTGGCAACCTGCTCGCAGAGGGGCTGCGCGAGCGGGCCGGTGCGCAGATCGGCCTCGTTAATGCAGGGCAGCTGCTAGGAGGGCCGCCGCAGGGGCCGGTAACGGCAGGCTCCCTGCTGCAGCTATGCCCTTCTCCGATCAACCCATGCCGAATGACGCTGACAGGAGAGCAGATCTGGCAGGCGCTGGAGGAAAGTCTGCTTCCCGAATTTATGGGCAAGCCGCTGTACGGCTTCGGCTTCCGCGGGAAGGTGCTCGGCACGCTGTGCCTCGCGGGGATCGTTGTCGAGTATGATCACGCGAGACCGCCTTATTCGAAGCTCGTATCGGTCTTCGTCGGGAATGAGCAGCTGCAGTTGGAACGCTCGTACTCTGTAGGAACGATTGACATGTTCACCTTCGGTATCGGCTATATGAGCATTGGGCAAGGCACCGATGTCGAATATTATTTGCCCGAATTTATTCGTGACATCCTGCTGGAACGTCTGCGGAGCCCGCAGGCGCTTGCGGAGAGCGCCTTGAAGCGATGGCGTTCGATGCCTGTTTAGCTTCATACAGTTCGACAGACAAGCCTGGTGAGGCTTGTCTGTTTGTGCAAAAAAATATGAAAAGTAAGCGCCAACATGTCGAAAATGCATTGCTACTTTACCGGAAATCGGATAGGCTGAAGGATGAAGACGATGAGACCGCATCATATTACAGAAGGAAGACGTGGTATCAGCTATGCGACTGCTGCCGATCAGCATGGTAGAGCCTGGGATGAGGCTCGGCAAAAGAATTTACAACTCGGAAGGCTTAATATTGCTAGGTGAGCACGTCGAGCTCACACAGAGCTTGCTGCAAAGACTGGAGCAGTACGGAATTCATCAGATTTATATAGAAGATCCGCGGACGAGCGATATTGTCATTCGAGATATGTTGTCTGACGAGACGCGCATTCGCGCCATTACCGAGATTCGTGATACGTTCCGCAAGCTGTCTGAGACCGATATTCGGAGGAAGGCTGTCGGGCAGCTGCAGGTGGGCAAATCGTTCCGAGGCTTGATGGACACAATCATGCAGGAGCTAAGCACCCATAAGGACGCGATGATTATGCTCTCCGCGATCCATGCAACAGATGAATACTTATTTCATCATTCGCTTAACGTGTGCATCTACTCCGTGATGCTCGGCATGGCCGACAGCTATACCCGGGAGGAGCTGATGACGCTAGGTCTTGGCTCGCTGCTGCACGATATCGGCAAGATCCATGTACCGCTCACTGTTCTGAACAAGACGGAGCCGCTGAGCGATGAGGAATTTTCACTGATTCAGCAGCATACGGTGTACGGCTTCCAGTACTTGAAGGATGAACCGAATATCCCTCTGCTCTCGGCACATTGCGCGCTACAGCATCATGAGCGTCTGGACGGTAGCGGCTACCCGCGAGGCTTGAAGGGTAATGACATTCATGAGCTGGCCAAGGTGATCGGAATCGTCGACTCCTACGATGCGATGACGACGAACCGTGTATACCGCAGAGCGATGCTGCCGCATCAGGCGATGGAGAGGCTGTTTGGCGGCTGTGGGACGCTGTACGACAAGGAGAAGCTGGAGCTGTTCCGGGACAAAATTGCAATTTATCCAATCGGCATTACAGTTACGCTGAGTACTGGCGAGAAGGGCGTCGTCGTTGATTTGAATACGAAGGTGCCGCACCGCCCGATCGTTCGCATTCTTGAGGATGAGGCCGGACAGCAGTTGGATGGCTCGAAGGAGATGGATTTGTCCAAGGTGCTAAACGTTATCATCACCGACATTAACGATGTGCCGGTTGGATGAACCGGCTTTCGTCTGGAGCGATGGCTGCTGTCCTATCCAGGGGGCGGCCTATTGGCATTTTGTTTTCTTTTTGTGCGTGTTGCGATACAATGGAGAATAGATTTTATTAGATACCAACTATCCTAAGACTTCCTATCCTAACAAGAATAAGGTGTGCCGAATATTATGTCTGATTCCTTACCGAACAACCTCTCCGTATGGCGCAAGCTATCTCCGGCCTACGATCCGTGGGATCCGTTGCCCGTCTATCAGCAGTACGGGGAGCACCGATTGACCAGCGTCGAGCTGACCGTGACGAACCTGTGTAACATGCGCTGTGAGCATTGCGCTGTCGGAGAGACGCTGACCTTGACCGAAGGCAAGCGTATACCGCTAGCTGACCTCCTAAGGCGACTTGATGAGGTAGAGCAGCTGGAGACGATCAGCATCACGGGAGGAGAGCCGAGCTTCCATGAGCAGACGGTGGGCGAATATATCGTTCCGTTGCTTCGATATGCGCGTGAGCGCGGTGTCCGCTCCCAGATTAATTCCAATCTTACGCTAGATCTTTCACGCTATGAGCTGCTTGCTCCTTATCTGGATGTGATGCATATATCGTTTAATTATTTGAATGCAGACGATTTCTATGAGGTGGGCTTCGTTCGCTCGGAGCGCCGTACACCGAGAGAAGCCGCCAATAAGCTGTACGAGCGTATGGTCGACAATACTAGAGCGCTTACGAAGGGCGGCATGCTCGTATCGGCCGAGTCGATGATCAATTATCGGACGCACGAGAAGCTGGTCGGCATTCATCAGCTGATCGCTGAGATGGGCTGTCAGCGGCATGAGGTGCATCCGATGTACCCGAGCGCGTTCGCTTCGAATCTTCCGGTTCTTTCATTAGATCAGACGCGTGACGCCATTAACCAGCTTCTGGACGGCAGAAGACGCGACCTGTGGATGCTGTTCGGAACGTTGCCGTTCTATGCCTGCAGCTCCTCCGAGGCGGATCGAGCAATCGTCGAGCGTCTGCGTCGTGAGCCTTGCGTAACGGTACGCAATGATCCTGACGGACGCAATAGGCTCAATGTCAATGTGTTCACCGGGGACGTGTACGTTACAGACTTCTCAGACGTTCCGCCGCTCGGTAATGCGCTCCATGACCGTCTCGATCAAGTATTCGCCCGCTGGAAGCAGCATCCGTTGTATAGCTCTGTCAGCTGCTATTGCGCGGCGGCAGCCTGCTGCGGTCCGAATCTGCTTGTGGCTGATACGTATTATCGGGATGTCGATTTTACGAAGCGTCAAGCGATCGTTTAACGTAGGGCGCATTGGCGGGTAAGGAACAGCATCAATCGATTATGTGAACGAACGATCTATTCGATTATCGAGGAGGAGCTTTCGGCAATGTCGTTACGTACCTTAGTGTTCTGCCTGCTAGTTGCTCTTCTGATCTACGCCTCATTTACGCTCGGCTTCCCGTTCATGCTGGCGATGCTGATTGCGATTTTGCTTGAGCCAGTCGTGCTAATGCTTAACAAGTACCTGAGACTCCCCCGCATCGGGGCAAGTCTGATTGTTTGTACTCTATTCGTTGGCGGCCTGCTCGGCTTCCTCTATGTGGTCGTGTTCAAGGTAGTGAACGAGCTTGTGTCGTTTTTGAAAAACGCGCCCTCGTACTTAAACGAGGTTACCGACTTCATTGAAGAAGCAACGATCCAGACGCAGTTCTTCTTCGATACGCTTCCTCCAGCGATGGCACTGGATGCCCAGAGATGGCTTGAGAACGGTCTGCAAGGCTTGACCGAGAACGTCAACAGCATCATCAGCGCGGCGACCGGCTACTTGATTGGTATTGCCAAGGCGATCCCGAATATGTTCATCTTCTTCATCGTCTTCGTGATCGCGCTGTACTTAATTTCCTTCAGCTTGCCTAAGCTGCACCAATCGTTCCTGAGTATGTTCGAAAGCTCCTCGAGGTCGAAGGTTAATGAGGTGCTGACCGATTTGCGGCGTGCGATTATCGGCTTCATCTTCGCACAAGGCTTGATCAGCCTCCTGACCTACATCGTGACGCTGATTGGCTTACTCATCTTGAAGGTAGACTATCCGATGGCAATCGCTCTCTTGATTATCGCCGTCGATATTTTACCGATTCTCGGGACGAGCGCCGTGCTGCTGCCTTGGGCAGGGTATAGCTTATTCGTGGGCAACGTGCATCTGGCCGTCGGGCTCGTCATCTTGTACCTGGTCATCCTCGTATTCCGCAGAATCGTCGAGCCGAAGATTATCGGTGAAGCCGTTGGCATCAATGCGCTTGCCGCGCTTGTCAGTATGTATGTGGGCTTTCAGGCGCTCGGTGTGCTCGGCTTGTTCCTTGGACCGATCATGGTCATTATATTCGAGGCGCTGCGACGGGTTGGTATATTAAAAATAAACATTAAACTAGGCTCCTAGGCTCCATATAGCCTAGCCTAGTTGTATGTGAGCAGAAGGGGGAATGCATGTGCAGAACGGAGTGGCGAACACGAAGCAGCATACGAAGATCGCACCTGCCAAGCTAATAAGGCGAGCCGTGCTGATGCTAATCGGAGCTGCTCTAGTGTCAGTCGGACTTGAAATATTTCTCATTCCTAATAACATTATCGACGGAGGCATCGTCGGCATCTCGATTATTACGTCTCACCTGTCTGGGATACCTATTGGGGTATTCCTGATGCTCTTCAATCTTCCGTTCTTATTCATCGGTTATAAGCAAATCGGTAAAACATTCGCGTTCTCCACTTTATTTGCCGTTACGATGATGTCGATTGGCACGACGCTGCTCCATCCGGTCAAACCGTTCACGGTAGATCCGCTGCTCGCCGCTGTGTTCGGGGGCATCATTCTTGGGGTTGGCGTCGGTATGGTGATCCGATCCGGAGGCTCGCTGGACGGTACGGAAATTATGGCGATATTGTTCAGCAAAAAAACCCCGTTCTCGGTTGGCGAAATTGTCATGTTCTTCAACCTCTTCATCTTGACCAGCGCAGGCTTCGTGTTCGGCTGGGATCACGCTATGTATTCGCTTATTGCCTATTACATCGCCTTCAAGATGATCGACATCACGATCGAGGGCTTCGACGAATCGAAGGCGGTCTGGATTATCAGTGACAACAGCCGGGAAATCGGCGACGCCATCCTCCACCGTCTCGGACGCGGTGTCACGTATTTGCAAGGAGAAGGCGCCTTCAGCGGCGGTAACAAGCTCGTCATTTTCTGCGTCATTAACAGACTGGAGGAGGCGAAGCTGAAGTCCATCGTGGAGGAGAAGGATCAGGCCGCGTTCCTTGCCGTCGGCAACATTCATGATGTGAAGGGCGGACGCTTCAAGAAGAAGGATATTCATTAACGTTATGCGTCTTCCCTAGGGCTGTCTTGTAGACCGGATCTCCGGCTGCGGGGCAGCTTTTTTTTACTGATGGAAGGGGAGGTGGCTTGAATTCGAATTCGTAAGCATAACAGGCTACACAGCTCTGTATACATAAATGTAGTCATTCGTAAAGGAGGTCCGGTGTATGGAGCAAACGAAAGCTTGGTACCCGTATGTCAGTCCGTTCGATCCGTGTCCGCCTGTAACCGTAAAAACATACTCTACGCCGATTAACCTGTACATTCCGTTCCAGCCGCCTGGTCTGCCGCAATTCTCGCCGATGGAGGCGCTGAAGTGCGGTACGCTGTGGCCTGCGCTCTACAGCCCTTACGAGCCGCGTCAATATTGAGTTACGAGGAGGGGACGATATGCATCACAAGCTTCCTGACCATTATTATACGATGCTGCATGAGCTGCAGGCTGTCGATTTCGTGCTGCTGGAGCTCAATCTGTATTTAGACACGCATCCGCACGATACGCAGGCGATTCAGCAATACAACCAATGCGCGCAGCAGCGCAAGGCGCTGGCCTACCAGTTCGAGCTGGAGTTCGGACCGCTGCAAAATTACGGCCAAAGCTACACGAAGCAGCCGTGGCAATGGAACGATACCCCTTGGCCTTGGCAAGTATAAGCCATTCCCCGAGCAAGCACGAGGTACGAGGAGAGGAGAATCGGTATGTGGGTATATGAGAAGAAGCTGCAGTATCCGGTCAAGGTAAGCAAGTGCGACCCTCGCATGGCTAAGCTGCTCATGGAGCAGTACGGCGGAGCAGATGGCGAGCTCGCGGCCGCGCTTCGTTACCTGAACCAGCGCTATACGATTCCGGATAAGGTGATCGGACTGCTTACAGATATTGGGACGGAGGAATTTGCGCACTATGGGTGTAGGTGATGAAAAAGCCTGTAGTGGCGCGGGTTTGGAGAGGAGGGGCTTGTGTGGAGAGGGTGAAATGAGAAGCTGCCGAGGGGTTCGGCAGCTTCTCTTAATTTATTTTGTTTCTAGTCCAATATTTTTTTTAGACAGTGACCACTCTAAAACTGTTTCTTCCGATAAGCTTAAAGTGTGGGTATTTTTCAGATGCCTCAAATAATGATTTTTTTCGTCTTCTGGTAATATCGAGCATGCTATTAGCAATGCTCTTCTACTCCATGGATCTAAAGTAGAGAAAAGTTCCTTCAACTCTCTAATCCAAGTAGAGGCATTAGCTTCATAAGCAGCAAGGATTATTTTTCTTTTAACTTCTGAAGATGATGAACTAAATTGCGATAGTAGTTTATTAAGATGGTTCAGTTTTGAGTTGCTTGCAAATAGATTTAATACAGCAATATAGAAGTATTCATTAATTTCAAATAACTCATCATCAAGTATATTTACAATATGATCACCCAATAAAAGGAAATCATCGTGAAAATTTCTACTTGCAGATATAAGATAATGACAAACATCACTAATAGCTGGGATTAGCTGTTGTATGTTTAATACTGTAAACATAATGCCATCTGGGGCTCCAAGCTGACCAAGTCTTCTATAAAGCCATCTAATTTTCTTATAGTCCGGTTCATCTATATCTAGATAGCCCGTAATAAGGTATCGAATGTTTTCTTCAGAAAATAATTCTTGTTCTTCTTCTGTCAATTGATAGAAGTTTGTTCCTTGATACGGTCCGGTAGTATATTTTTTTAATACTCTGATCATTTCATCTTCTTGTTCGTTTTGTGAGTTGTCGTCTAAATTTTTCTGACAAACATCAAAGAACTCTTCCGAAGTGAAAATTTTTGTTTTCTGATTTTGAAGGACAAGCCTCTGTTGTTTATCTAAAATATCTGCCATTTGATAAACTGTCTTATATGCATCTTTTTCAGTATCAACGAAAACGAATATGTCATCAGCATACCTACAAAAATCAAGACCTCTTATAGATAGACTATCATCAATTGGTATTAACGTCATCTCAGCAAGTAGATGGGAGGAGTGGGGACCAATTGGTAGACCTCTAGAGACAGTCTTGGTAATATCCTCAAGCAGTCTCATAATAAATTTTATTATTTGATTATTAAATTTTGATTCAGCTAGTTGGTTTTCGACTGTATGATGGTAGATTTGATTATAAAAATCTGAAATGTCCATTTGAACAACGAATTTTTTACGTTTACTCTTTTCAAGACAGGATTCCCAGAACTGTTTCCACGAGTTTTCATTGCTGTAAAAGATACCGTTCTTCAAAGGATTAAATCGATAGCTAAAAACACTTTTCTCACTAACTGGTCGTCTGCGCTTTTCTATTAATTCACCATACTCATAGAGAATTGCAGCTAGGAGCAAACTATCGAGAGGGTCGAGTTGAGTTGCTATCCTATAGGATAATTCAGTTTTTGGTATTACAAATCTTCTTGAAGGGCTGATTTTATGCTGAGAGATATCATAATCTTTTAACTTCTTTATAAGCTTTTCTTGATGTTCGCTAAAAACAGTAATTTCTTTAGGACTTGGGAATAAGTCTGTATCTTTCTCGACTTCTAAGTGTTTAATAGCCCATGTAATAGATTGTTCCTTTAATTTCATGATTCACCTCGCAGTTATAGTAATTATAATAATATTCTATATTGTTTATTTTTTCTATATCCTCGGAAACACTTCTAGCTCAAACTGATCCGCGGCGCCACTCCAGCGGCCGCCGGTCTCCTTGCGGTATTTCACCAGTCGGACAACCTCCTTGAGCAGTGCGTTCTTCTCGCCGGGGGAGCCGGCCAGCGGATAATCGTCCAGCACGCGCTCAACCTTCGGGATCGTATCGAACTTAGCTGACGTGCGGTGACGTTCTTCCTCGAGCTCTTTCTCGGTTTCCTCTAGTGATGACTTGATCGATTTCAGCCGTTCGGTATGCCGGGTCGATCGTTCCATGAAGACTTCAAGGGTATAGATCTTCTTCTCGAGCAAGTCATGCACCTGAGCGAGCTGTTCATTCACTTCCTCGAGCTGCTTCTTGAGCTCCTTTCGTACTTTCTCCAGAGCTTTGATTTTCGCCTCTGCTTGCGTGTCGGTGCTCGGGTCCTCTTGTCGGTCGTTCAGCTCGTTCCGAAGGCCCTGCAGCCAATCCTGAAGAGCGATGAGCAGTCTCTGCTCCACCAGGTGGACGTATGAGCTGACATTGCTGCAGCTGGTCTCGGGGCAGATCAGGCTATCGGGTATCTTGCTATTGTAAGGTCTTTGCAACATTGGACCGCCGCACATTCCGCATCGGACGAGTCCGGCCAATGGATTAGCGATCTTGTTCCTCGACACTGGCGCATGGCTATTGCTCTTCATGACCTCCTGAGCCCGTGCGAAGGTCACCTCATCAATCAGGGGAGGGTGGATGCCTTGCGCCTCGATCCATTGATCTCGCGGCTTCCTCGGGCGGCTCTTGGAGTCCTTCTTCTTCACAAGGGGACGTGATCCCCAGCGCACTTTACCGATGTATACCGTATTGCGAAGGATGCCGTTGATTGTGGCCACTGTCCATCGCGTCTGCCTTGCTGTAGGCACCTTCAGCTCTTCGTTCAAGTAGCGTGCCAGCTTGGCGGTGCCCATCCACTTGTCCGGATCTGGATCGGTATAGATGGCAAAGATGAGCTGCACGATAGGCGCCTGCTCCGGATGTGGCTCCAGCGTGAAGCCCTTGCCAGGTAGCTTCACTCGATTGTAGCCGTAGGGGGCTTGATTGCCGACGTACTTGCCTTGATTGACGGACATGACACGACCCGTCTGCATTCGCCGTGTGGTGGTCTTGAATTCACGCCGTGACATGAACAGGTTGAACTCGAAATATTCTTCATCATTCGGGTCGTTCGGATCGTACGTCCGCATCGGTGTGATGATCAGGGTGTTGGAGTACTTGAAGGTTTGGGCTACGATACCTTGGTCCATCGTGTCGCCGCGCGCCAGTCGCTCGACTTCAACAGCGAGAATACCATCCCACTTCTCAGCCTCTACGTCCGTAAGCAGCCGCAGCATCTCTGGACGCTCCGATATCCGTTCGCCCGATGTGCCGGCCTTCTCCTTATAGATCTCTCGGATCTGGATGCCAAGCTTCGCTGCAAGATCGAACAGTATTCGTTCATGCTTCGTGTAGGTGTCTTCTTCTCCGTTGGATTCCGCTTCGAGGTCCACTCGAGATTTCCTCATGTACACCGCATACTGAGCGTTCTTATCAAGAGCCTTATACATTGGGATCACCTCGCGACAGGATGGTTATTGCACGTATAATTTGGGAGAGATATAATAAGAATTATAAAGACCGCAGATGTTGGTAGCATCTACGGCCTGCACAATTGCCGCTATTAAGGGCGGTG
Source organism: Paenibacillus sp. YYML68 (assembly GCF_027923405.1). Taxonomy (NCBI): domain Bacteria; kingdom Bacillati; phylum Bacillota; class Bacilli; order Caryophanales; family Paenibacillaceae; genus Paenibacillus; species Paenibacillus sp. YYML68. The sequence goes on from NZ_BQYI01000001.1 coordinate 1,685,957, forward strand.
GCTTGAGTTTTGGTGGTTGAGAAATAGACCGCGCACCTTCTCACAGGGCGGTCTATTTCTTATTCATGTAGGTAAGCAGTGCAAGTATGAACATTCCGAACAGGAACATTAGCTGCAGTGCTTGAAATACCTCCACAGGCATCACCTCCCATCTTGGGAGCTTAGCCGACCGCCCTTAAGCCGATTCAATTGTACAGGCTAGATTATAGCATATTTGGAAGGTGCGTACAGAGAATCTTCAAGGTTCTGTATAAAACAATAGGCCGCTTTCTCTTAGGAGGAGCGGTCTATTTCGACAACTATAAGTTGGATTGGTAGTATCTCGTCATCTCGCGAGGTATGCCATTTCTTGCAAAGTAGTTCTCTACCGATTCATGGCATTCTATGGTGCCTGACTGATGCAACAATAGATTCACAGCAAACTGATTAGCTTCCCTCTCGTATCGCCCCGGATTAAAGAACGTTGCCTCCTCGAGGAAGAAACGGCTCATACCCTTGTGCAGTCGGTCATGACCAAGCTCATGTGCACAGACGAACCGCTGCCATTCATCACTCAATGCATTGTTAATGGCTATGTATCGCCTGCGGAGTGTACGCAGATAGTAGCCGCGGCATTCCCCAAGATCACCGTACCAGACTTGAATGTTCAGTGCGCGAGCAAGTTCAAAGGGGCAATTCGTTTTATACTTTCTAGCGAGCTTTGCAATGATACGGGCGATATCCAATGCTACCCCTCCGACAATATATTTCTGTCCACATCCACATCCTTATTGATTGTCTTTGTCTTTCTTACGCTTGTTCTTTGCTTTAGCATCCCAGAACATGCCCTCCATGAATGCCAATACCTTATCCTTGCTCTCCTGATCCATTGGGACACCGTCGAACATGACCTCTTGTTGTTCTAAGAACTTCTTGAAGTCGCGCTTATCTTTGGGAGAAGCGTGTTCAGGAATGATTGGTCGATCTGGTGTGTTAGTTCGGCCAAGTAAATAATCTGTTGAAACATCAAACAGATCAGCAATTTTTCGTAAGGTTTCTTCACGTGGTACTCGGTTTTTATCCTCTGACTCATAACCGGCTATGGTTGGACGGGAGAGCCCGAGCTTGTCTGCTACCTGGTCTTGCGTCCAATTCGCGGCTTCTCTAAGCTGCTTAAATCGTTGTTGGAAAGAGCTCATATGTATATTAGTACTGGAATGTTTGAGTGACACATGTTCAGGAATATCTGTTGATGGACGTCCATTTGTTCTGGAGTCGTTGTTATTATTGTCAGATTCATCAAGACTTACAGGACGACTCGGAACTTCAGTCCGGCCTAGTATGTAATCAATATCAACTTCGAAGAAATCAGCAAATTTACTTAGTAAATCAATGTCAGGCTTTCTTGCTTCATTCTCATATCCAGATATTGTTGATTCAGCAAGGTTGAATTTTTTTCCGAATTCTTTCATGGTGAGATTTGATTTCTGTCGTAGTTCCCGAATTCTTTGCCCGAACATTGTTCTTATACACCGCCTTTTAATCTAAATTATACTTTGCACTTTGCAAAATGTGAATTTTTTTCTATTGACTTCGCAAAATGCATTGACAACTTCGCGTTATGCAATGTAAAATGTCAACATACAACGCGATTTGAGAAGTTGAGGGGTGAGTATATTTGAATAGAGTGAAGTTGGCTAGGTATGAGTCAGGATTATCAATAGAGGAGGCTGCTAGGTTATTGAATATTTCAGCTGGATACCTTTCTCAAATTGAGAATGGTCATCGACATGTTAGCTCAGAGCGGGCAAATGCTATTGCTCTGGTATATGGAAAAGCAAAAGAAGATATTTTTTTGCCAACGCGCTACGCAATTCGCGAAGTTGATTTGAAAATTTAGCATGCAAGCGAGCACAGGAGGTGAAAAAACAATGCCCGTCCCATCCAGTATCGAGCATATACATACCCATAGGAGGTCGATGTCCATGGGTCAGCAAGAATACGAAGGCAAGATCGTAGCAACGTACAAGTACGGCAACTCGCTATGCCACGTGAATGACAAGTATATCGCCAAGACGCCTGAAGAACGGGAGAAGGTACTGAGCAGCTACTACCGCACTGCCTGGAGCATCTGGAAGCGCCGCATGGCGGAGTCGGAGGTCGTCCGTGCCTTCCATCAAGCGAAGACGGAGGCCGAGCGTGACGAGCTGCTCCCATTGCTGGAGGCAGAGGGCTTCATGGTCGTGCCGCGCACAAGCTGAACTTATGCCATCTCATCCTTAGGATCATCAGATAAAAAAACAGCTCGCACCGATCCGGCCGCGAGCCTTACAGAATGGGACAAGCCGTATAAGCACAATTTCATCATAGTATGAGACGGTCCGCTTGTCAGTTCCAATATAGAACGAGAGGGAAGGTGATACCTTGAAGCTCGGCGCGATTATGCAAGCCTGCCGAGAACGAGCCAGATTAACTCAAGAACAGCTCGCTGAGAAGTTATATCGATCTCGAAGCTGTATCAGCAAGTACGAGAACGATCAGAAGGAACCGACGATGACGACGATGCTCAAGTGGGCAGAGGCAACAGGATCGAAGGATGTACTCATGGCTCTATGTAACGGCGTGGACGTAATGACGATTATGCAAAGCATTTTACAGGTAGGAGGGATCACGTGAATACAATACATACGAAGGTGGAGGCGTATCAGCGGCTTGCTGGACTGCATGGTATCAGGGAGCAGATGCTCCAACAGCCGGAAGGATATGTTGCAGGTGCGTACGATTGGGTCTGTAACGATATTGCGGAGCTGGAAGCTCTACTCTTCCGACAAAACGAAAAAGCCGCCGGCCAGGGCGACTTGATCATTATTGCATTGGAAAACCATCTTAGCCCAAGTATAACGCTAAAGCAGCAGCTTGACAAGGAGGTGCGCGCCGGTGCGTGAGACCTTGCGAGAGCTCCTCGAGCGATTGTGCCAACCGCACAGCCAGTGGCAGCCGCCAGATGTGACTCCAGCTCTGCTGGACGAATGTGACGATTGGTGGATCGTGCGTATAGCGGACGCGTTGCTCGTATACCGAAGCCGTGACGTCGATCGGGATGGGAACATAGGTGAAGGTGCTGAGCCTGTTGCTCGGATATACAGCAAGGCGCGAGCCGATCGGAGGAGTCTCAGGACGTGTGTGCTGCATGACTCGAGTGAGAAGACGATCATTCACAACGGTCACGCATACATCGTGACCCATGAGTTTACTGAGCAGCACGTATGGGCGTACCGCGAATTGGAGCATGGCTTCATCGAGCTGTACCGCTGTGTCAACGGCGCTGTGCATACCGAGATTGTCGTCGTTTCGATATTGCAGCACGTGTTTGCCGTGCGCGAAGGCGTTCAGCAGCAGCTACGAGACGAGCGACAGCGGTATGTGACCGATCGGCACTCATTGACCGAGGACGAGGCTACGGCTGAGCTGCATCTCGATGGACAATCGCTCGAACTGCTGGCGATGGCGGCTGAGCAGATGTGCCGCGGGCAGGACTACCGTTCGCGGCAGTACGGGATTCTGGCTAGGAAGCTGCGGGACTGCAAGCGTAGCTTCCATGCGTACCATGCAAGCCGATTCTCCGATCGATTCGGCTTGCATGGACAAGCTTTGAATTCGTAGTGCCATGTTAATTGAGTTCACCAAGATGATATCAGTGCGAACAGCCTATGAAGGACGCAGGAGCTTGGAATGCAGAGTGGGGGAGTCACTGGTGTGGTGCGGTCAGCTACTCGTAAGAGTCAGTCTGACCGCAACGAGAGGTTTAATAATTCGAGAGGAGGATGTTCTCATCTAAACAAGATTTGTCTGATTTGTTTATCGAACAAGGGAACGTCAAAGCTATGCAGATCTTTTAAATGATAGTTGATTAAATCAGTCAATTCGTCTAATAAGTCTGTCCGTTTAGCCTTTTTTAGAAGCTTGAGTAACATGTCATGAATATATTCATGTGATTGCATAGTCTGAATTTTATCCAAGCAAAACTGAGCATTATTGTTGAAATGTTCGCATAACTGAATAGATTCACCTTCTTCACTATAGAAATAGTCCATATTTTTCATGTTTTCAGCTGCGGATTGATATAGACTGAGCATCTCAAAAAAATAAGAAAATACACCGTCAGGAATGGCTTCCAAAAAACGTTTCTCACGCTGAAACATAAGTCGCCGTTTATCCACAATAACTGAAATCGAGAGAGGTTCAGTAAATCTTGAAGTTAGCCTATTTATTTCTTCCAGTGCTTCAACAAATTTACCTGCTTGCTGCAGATAGAGAGGAAGTCGGAGTAGTTCTGTGACTCCGTACCCTCCGTGCTCCAACATCTTAGCATGTAGTATTCGTAGCGGTTCGATGGCAGCGCTGTAGCCACCTTGTTGCTTGGCTAACTGTACATGATCTCTAAGCTCATAAATCTCTCTATCAAGTGGGCTCCAATTCATCGGTATAGTCATGCTCTCATCCTTTCGCACTAGTATTGAACTGTATGTACGGCTATGAAGTTCGACATATTAGGGAGAATATCCTGCATTTGGAAGGTGGGGGTGAGGCTATAGGTGGTCAGTATGAATTTCGTAGTGACTGATGTCTGACTATTCATATGGCAGGAAGGGAGGTGAAGATGGTGGATGAACAAAGGGTTCGGGAGATCGTACGGGAGGAATTGGCTGAACTGTTACGAGCAGATCAGCCAGCTGTCATGATAAAACTGGCACCAACAGTTGTTATTGATGCCAGTGAATTTACTGAAAGGCTTACGAATCAACTAACGCTTTCTAAAATGCCGAAAAACCATGGGGTTAGATTTCTTCTGTAATGAACCCGATGCGATGGGCTGGCTTGCTGTGAACGAGGTGGAGGCTAGCGTTGTATAGGTCGTATCAAGGCAGAGCCCTCCGGGCCATAGTTTATGTTAGGTTCTGCCTAGCAGGTAATCACTTGGGACATCAAGTACGTCTGCTAGACGATTTAAGTTATCGAATCTCGGTTTGACTTTCCCATCCAGCCAACGTTTGACTGTGACAGGTGAGACGTTAGCGATCATCGACAATGACATTGGGTCTAAGTTGCGACTTTCCATAGCGGATGCGAGCCGCTGGGAAAATTCAGATTTGAAAAAAAAGAAGAAGAAGACGCATCACACTCCTTTCCGCCCGGAGGGTTCTGCCTTGATACGACACCAACTAAATTCTGGCGCTGTAGCTCAGGAGCTACATTCACCGCTTAGCAGAGGACATGTGAAAGGAGGTGAACCCTATGTCCAATATGATTTTGTCCATCAACGACATTGCAGGCGGCGGCTTGGCCGAGAAGCTGAACATCGAGCTGCGCAAGGTCGCAGAGAACGTCCTTGATCCGAATACGAAGGCGAGCGCCTCAAGGACGGTCACGCTGTCTATCAAGATCACGCCGAATGAGACGCGTCAGATGGCATCCGCAGAGATTAATGTCAAGTCGAGCCTCGCCCCATCCAAGGGCATTCCGACGTCGTTCGTGTTCGACTTCGATCGTGAAGGGAAAGCCGTGATGAAGGAGTTGCTGACACGAGATCCCAATCAGCTCATCGTGAATAACGATGGAGACGTGGCAGACGCGACAGGCGGCAAGGTAGTGAACGGGAACTTCCGCTAGACCCACCAATCATGAAGTGAAGGAGCAATCATCCGATGATCAAAGAAGCGCTGCAGTATATTATCATGAACTTTACTTCCGAGACGAAGAATATCGAGGGCCAGATCTACTCCACCCAGCCGTTACACGCGGTCCGACAGGCGACGCCAGAACCGCTTCAGGTACGGAACCTATCTGGACTTGTGGACTACATCATCCATAACTACGACGAGCAGCCTGCTGTTCTCATCCAAGTATCCAGCCCTACCGAAGTCAATGTGTACAGCACCTTCAACCGCGACATGATCCGCAACCATCTGCTGAAGGCATCGGCGCTGCTTCCGAGCATTCCGTTCGAACGATTCCTGGATCTGGAGCACTTCAATATTCTCCTACAGAGCTGCTTCGTCCCTAATGAGCATCGCCAGACCTTGCTGGCCATTGTCGGCAATGTGAAGGACGAGCATGTCACGACCTTCGGAGACGACGGAATCGCACAGCAGGTGACGGCCAAGACGGGGGTAGCTACAGTCGCGCCGGTAGTCGTGCCGAATCCGGTGTTCCTGAAGCCGTTCCGAACGTTCGTCGAGATCGTACAGCCTGAGAGTCAATTCGTCTTCCGCATGCAGAAGGGACCGACAGCGGCACTGTTCGAAGCGGACGGTGGAGCGTGGAAGCTAACTGCGATTGACTCCATTCGTGCGTACTTGAGCGATAGGCTGCAGGATCAGATCAAGGGCGGCCGAGTCACGATCATCGCGTAATTATAGCTGTGCAGGGCGGCGGACGTGCGTCGCCCTTGCCAGGAAGGAGGAGACAGGAAATGTTGAAGGAAGCACTGAATAAGCTGCAAGCCGAAGTAACCGCAAAGCCAAAGGATAAGTATGTAGCAGTGGTTGCCGCTTTCCTAATGAATCATGTACGGAGCAATCCGCAGCATGCGGAGCTCATACTGGCCCAAGGCAAAAACATCGAGGGAAGTGTGTCTGCCATGAAAGAAGAGGCAAGGAAGCAACAACAGAACGGCGTTGGCGTGCTTACGGATGAAGAAGGTTTTGCCACGGTGCTGAAGTATTATGGCGTGGCCGTAGTGAGCCAAGCTGCATTCGCTCAATCAACTGCTCCTGCAACATTAAACGTGTCGCTAGATGATCTGTTCTAGGAGGATCGTGACATGAATCAAAGGGATATAGAACTGGAGGAATTTCTGGCTCACTTCGAATCAAAAATCAGTCAAGAGCTATGTGATTATGTGCGTGATGTTGTCCTCCTGAAAAGCAGATATGTATTCCTCACGCGGGAAAAAGGCTGCCAATACGGACACTGTACGCATTGCAAGGCAAAATACCGCACGAACCTTAATCACAATGATGATACTACATGTCCTAATTGCTCATCTGCTTGCATAGCAAAGAAGGCAGGTCTTGGGCGTAAGCATCTCTATGACGCATCATATGTCGTCGTATACGAAAAGAGCGTCGTGAACCCAGCTGCGATGGTTGCGAGAGGAATCACTGTCCAGAGGGATTACAGCGGAGACTACACGCAAGTAGTGACGAAATTCCATGCGGACTGCTTGTACCTTTTTGAGATGGGCAACAGCAAGATGTATCGCTCAAATTACCACAGCACAAGAGGGTACTATCCAGAGCGAACCGTTCATTCCGATTTTTATAAGACCAACTTTCATTCGACCATCGGATTTCACTCCTATTGCCCAGAGCAGTTTCTTCTTGAGGCAATAAAGGGGACACCTTATCAGTACAGTACGTGGGAGTCCTATCGCTGCGGAGACAATGTGAAGTTCTTTGATCTCTATTCCAAACATCCGTGCGTCGAGTATTTAACCAAGCTGAAAATGAATTACTTCGTCTTGGCGAAGCTTGACCGGGCATACACCTATGGAGCAATCAATTGGAATGGCAAAAGTATTGATAAAGTATTGAAGCTGGAAAAATCCCGAGTAAAAGAATTTTTGCGATTTGTAGAGCATCCGTCTGGCCATCCACTAACATTGCGACTATTTCAAATCAGCTGTAAAGAAAAATCTGAACTTACCCTGCATCAGCTGAATGATATGGCAGAACGATATGATGACTGCTTCGAAGCACTGAAAAAGGTATTAAAGTACACTGCCCTTCGACGTGCAGATGGATACATTCAAAAACAGCAGAGGGTCGAGAGGCAAGCGAAGCGACCGTGTGCTCCGAAGGATATTCTAGGCACTTGGTATGACTATATCGGAGATTGCATCCGCCTTGGTTTTGATCTTACGAACGACATGGTACTGTTCCCGTCAAATCTGCACCGCGCCCACCTCAACACGATCAAACAGGTCAAGGTAAAGGAGAACAAGGAGCTTGACGAAAAGATAAAGCAACGAAAGAAGAGATTGGATCAATACCATTTCGAACACAGCGGATATCTGATTCGGGCAGCTGCTGACACCGCCGAATTGATTATTGAGGGAAAAGTACTGCATCACTGTGTGGGTACGTATGCGGATCGTTATGCGAAGGGCGACTGTGACATTCTAGTTATCAGAAAAATCGAAGATCCGGACATACCATTCTTCACTATGCAGATTAGTGGCGGAAAGATAGTGCAGTGTCGAGGTCACAAGAACTGTGACACTACGAACGAAGTGAAGCAGTTTATCGACAAATTTCAGAAAGAGCGTCTGGAGAAGAAGCCGAAGCAACGACCAGATAAAAAGAAGCCCCAGGAGGTAGCTGTATGAGTAAAGCTTTGAAAGCAGCAGAGCCAGCAGGCATTATCGAAGAAAATCGGACACCGCAGCTGATCGCGGCAGAGATCCGCAGCATTGACTCCCAAACTCGGGAGTTCGTTCTTCGCAGCGCCATTGAGATCGGCCACCGGTTGACCGAAGCTAAGGAGCTCGTTGCTCACGGTGAATGGGGGTCCTGGTTAGAGAAGAACGTCTCATACAGCCAATCGACCGCCAATAACTTTATGCGGATCGCGACCGAATACGGGAAAACAAGTTCCCAGGTGCTCTCGAATTTGAGTTATACCAAAGCGGTCGCTCTTCTCGGCGTTCCTGCAGAAGAGCGGGAGGACTTTGCCGAAAAGCATGATGTGGAGAAGATGTCCTCTCGCGAGCTGCAGGCAGCGATCAAGGAGAAGCAGGAGCTTGAGCGTAAGCTGAAGGAGAGTCAGCAGCAGGCAGAGCAGGAACGTGTGGCCCGAGAGGCGCTTGCCGCATCCGTTGCGGAGATGGAAGCACAGCAGAAGGCTCATGACGAGCTGGTCCAGAAACTTAATGCAGATATTGAAGCAGCTAAGGCATCAAAGGACGATCAAGTAGCCCAGAAGGCCAAAGAGCAGCTGAAGAAAGCGAAGGACGAGCTCACCGAGAAGACCAAGCGGGTCAAGGAGCTCGAGGAGCAACTGAAGAATACTCCGATCGATGTACCGAAGATCGAGATTCCGAAGGAAACCCAGGAGGAGCTCGAGGCTCTTCGTAAGCGTGAGCAGGAGCTGGCGGCTATCACCCGGCAGAAGGAAGAAGAAGCGGCCAAACAGATCACAGAGATGAAGGAATTGCTGGAGAAGAACAACAATACGGCTGCCATTAAAGTGACGGTATGCTTCGAGAATTTGAAAACGAACTTTAACGACCTCCTCAAATCAATCAACGAGGTGAAGAACGAAGAGGAGAAGCAGAGGTTTAAGGCTGCCATTGGCAAGCTTTGCGACATGATCAAGGGAATGGTGTAATGTTTTTTTTCTTCTTCGGATCGGAGAGTTTTCGGCGAGGGCAGTTATGTGAATTCATCAATAATGACTCTCGTCACGTCGCCATGCCGAAGCTTTTCCCTGATCGGATCGGGAAGAGGGTTGTCGTTGATCGAGTATATCAAGACCAGCGAACGGTGTGGGTCTATGATGCCAAGCCAGCGCGGTGGAGATTGAATCAAAGAGGGAATCTAGTATGCGAGTACGATCCTCGCTGCGTTACATCACCAGTATCATTCGATGACTTGAAGGTAGTAAGTGACCACTACGAAGTGAAGAGAGAATATGTATAGATTGGAGTCGAAGAACATGCAAACGAGAGAGGAAGATCTGCTAGACGGCAAGCGGCTTGTACACTGGCTCCGCACCGAAGGCGCTTATGCCTCTCCGGAGGAGATCGTCAGACAAATACAGCAGGCGCGCTTCCATCCGTTCGGCATCCATGTCCGTTCAGATCGGAACGAGCGCTCGACCTTGAAGAAGGGCGACACGGTCGTCATGCATACATGCATGGAGGCGAGCAATCCGAAGTACGCGGGGCGACTCTGGACGTGCAAGTCGGACGCCTTCCGACCTAAGGGGCATAACTACTGCTCGATATTCCTCGAAGGCTACAGTGGGTGCTTTTCGACCGAATATCTGCAGCTGGTACAGCTTCCGCAGGCGGAAGGGAGCGCTGAGACCGATGCCTAACGCTAATGGTAGGTTTACGAAGGAAGAGGTTCAGGCCACGGGGCTACCGGTGTACATACCGCGCTCCAAGAGCTGGACGCATACGCCATACCCGTTCGCCGTGCTGATTAGCAAGACGAGGTGCGGCAAGTTCGGCGTACCCATTTTGCGTAATGGAGCAGAGCTTCCGTCGGCCTTCCTGTATCAAGCGAACGCAGGGGCTGGTACTGGTGATCTACTGCATCGGTACACTCCACTGTACGACCGAACGGATGTATTCGTGCGGGAGATTGGACTCGAGCAGCTGCTGGAGCGAGAGATCATGAGAGGCGAGTCGCCTCATTGACATAAGAAGAGGGTGAAGAGCTTGGACTACGTACGAGAGGTACACGCGTTTTATAACGAGCTAGAGATAAACCCACTTTCCTCATCCGCGATCGCGCTATGGCACGTGCTGCTGCATATGTCGACCCGATTCGGATCGAAAGGCAAGTTTTCCGTGCCCGTCGGAACGCTATCTCTTAAGAGTGGATTAAGCGACAGAAGCATCTCGAATGCAAGGAACGAGCTGAAGACGAAGGGCTATATCGATTTCACTTCACGAGGCGGTAGCAAGGCGGCGATGTACCAGCTGAGGCAATTGTCAGCATCTATTGCCGACAATTGTTCCGATAATGCTTCCGACTTTACTTCTGACAATAGTTCCGACTTCGGTTCCGGTAATGGTTCCGCTTTAAAAGATCTTAAAGATATTCATTCTTCTTCTGCTTCTTCTGCTGGCGCGTATGAATCGTTCTATGCTGCCCATACTCGAGTGTTCGGCTTCGAGTGCAATCCGTTCCAAACACAGAAGCTGGTGGCGTACATCGAGCAGGACGGGATGAGCGAGGACGTGGTGATTCGGGCGATTGAGCGTGCGGCTCTTGCAAGCAAGGGCTACAGGTTCAATCTCATTACGAAAATATTGGACGACTACTTCCGAGCAGGCGTAAGAACGCTAGGTGCTGCGAAGGCGCTGGACGAGTCGTTCGAGGCGGCGAAGGGAGCTTCTGCCTCTCAAGGAGCAGGTTATCGGCCATTCGATCTGCTGGATCAAGTCGTGGAGGAGGAACGTAAGCGTGGAGCTATCGGACATCTCGGAGTTGTTTAAGAGCATCAAGCGCATATATCCCTTGTTCGTCATACCGCGTGAGAATAGGAGCGAGGCTCGGGACATGCTGCATGCGTGGCATGAGTGCCTTGGATCTGTATCCGTCGAGGTCGCCAGAGAGAATCTGCGCAGGTATGCGCTAGATCCGGATAACAAGTATCCGCCTCATCCTGGAGCGCTGGCGAAGCCGCTGGATAAGCGGTCAGGAGCCGATCACTATCATGACCATATGCGTCAGTCGGGACTGGATACGCTGGCCGAGTACGACCGAATGCAAGAGCGGGCCGTCGGACCGACGCCGGAACAGAGGGAGAGGATCTTACGTGCGTTACACAAGTCAAGCTGAATCGCGTATGGAACACAGTATTCCGCTGCCGCATAGTCTGGAGGCCGAGCAGGCGGTGATCGGGGCGATCTTGCTATCTGGCAAGTTCGACATGACGGTTGACTTGACGGAGAAGCACTTCTACGATCGGCGGCATCAGCGCATTGTACGAGCGATCCGTCAGCTGAAGGAAGGTCCGATCGATCTCGTCACATTGGCATCAAGGCTGCAGGAGGGCGACGAGCTCGCACGGATCGGCGGCGTCGGGTATCTGACCGATCTCGCGCAGAGCGTGCCGACGGTGGCTAATGTGGACTATTACGCGGGCATCGTGCATGAGCGCTATCTGCATCGACTGACGATATTGGAGCTTCAGCGTCAGCTGGACGAAGCGTGGAAGCTGAATGCTACGGATGCCATATCGGGCATGCAGACGGCGGCCAGCGCGCTCGCAGAGCAGGCTCTGCAGTCTAAGGAGTTTCGTTCCATTCGGGAGGTCGCGATAGAGACCTATGAGCAGATCGAGCATCGGTTCAACAATCGGAGCGAGAATCACGTCAACGGTATTCCTTCGGGCTATGCGGATCTGGATCGGATGACGTGTGGCTTCCAGCGCTCTGATCTGATCATCGTCGCAGCGCGTCCCTCTGTTGGGAAGACCGCCTTCGCGCTGAACATTGCGCAGCATGCGGGTGTACAGGCGAAGAAGAAGGTGGGCATCTTCAGCCTGGAGATGGCTGCGGGTCAGCTCGTGCAGCGGATGCTGTCCGCAGAGCAGCATATCGACGCAGGCAAGCTACGGTCCGGCTACCTGCAGAGCGACGACTGGGACCGCCTTGCTGTGGCGGTCGGCTCAGTCGCAGAGGCTGACATTCATATCGATGACACGCCAGCGATCACGGTGCATGAGATTGCGGCCAAGAGCAGACGGCTGAAGAAGGAGCAAGGGCTGGACCTGCTGCTTATCGATTACTTGCAGCTCCTAGCAGGCAGTGGCAAGGGGGACAACCGGCAGCAGGAGGTGTCCGAGATCTCGAGGACGCTGAAGCAGCTGGCCCGCGAGCTGGACATTCCGATCATCGCGCTGTCGCAGCTAAGCCGAGCAGTTGAGCAACGGCAGGACAAGCGTCCGATGATGTCGGACTTGCGGGAGTCCGGCGCGATCGAGCAGGATGCGGACATCGTGGCGTTCTTATACCGCGACGACTATTACGACAAGGAATCCGAGAAGAAGAATATTATCGAGGTCATCATTGCGAAGCAGCGGAACGGTCCCGTGGGAACGGTGGAGCTGGCATTCTTGAAGAGCTTTAACAAGTTCGTCAGTCTGGATCGCTGTCATTATGATGGGGCGCACCAGTCGCTGCCTTCGGGTCAAGGACGGTTTCCTGTGCCGGATATGCACCGCCGTAAGATGAGTCGCTAATATCACAGAGAGGATGAGGAAGGATGAAGCAAGGGAAGAATCCAACGCGCAAGCAGAAAGAGCTGATCAAGTCATATGGCTTGAATTACCAGAACTGGCTAGTCGAGCGTGTGACGAGCGCGGAGGTCGTGATCGTACATCGGATGTCGGGGACCGTGCGGAAGCTGAGGGTCGGGGCGTAACGATGGGACAGGAGTTGCAAGAGACGTTTGAGGAAGTCGTTATGAACCTGAAGGAGCACGAGGAAGTGATCGTGCGGGTTCGTGACCGGGCATACGTGGTCGCGCCGGCTACGGCAGATGATGTGAAGAGGATTGTCCGAGGCGAGGCATCGATGGATTGAGGGGGATTCGCAAGCGATTGGGAATTTGATCCGGTTGCTGGTGAGGTTGAAGGGAGCTCGTAAGATGCCCAGCTATGACAAAGCAATTAAACTGCTCGAGGAAAAGATAACCCCCCTAGTCCATGCCGGCAAGGACATTCAGCTATTAGCATTGTATGTAGCTCCTACTGCTCCTATGGCCGAGAGATCGCATCTCGGTACGAAGTTCGGATACCTGAAGATTAAGACGAATGTGTACATGAGCAAAGGAATGGCATACATCCTAGAAGAGCCTGCAGGTGTTGCTGGGAGAGCGTTTTGTTGGATTGAAAATTGATTAGTAGGTGGGAACATGACATGAACTTAATTAATAAACTGGCCGGTTTCTTCAAATCTTTTTGTTCGTACTGGAAGTCAAACCAAGATTTCCGACTAACATTAACTATCTCTATAATTGCACTTATTGTGTCAATACTAAGGTTAATTATCCCTTAAGAACCGAGAAAACAAGAGCACAGACGGAGATTCCTATAGGTAGGGACTTCCATAGTATCTCCTTTTTTCTTTCTGTGAGATAATCCAAACCCTTAAGCGTAATGATCCAGTGATCGCATTCCTCTTTTTCATCTGTTGAATTTTGATTCGAGTCGACGACATAGCATTCTGTTACATGTTTAACATACTCAACTTCTTCTAACTCAAGTAAGCAAGAGAGCACGATAGTATTACAGTGGATATCGGCCAGGTTCTCTAAAGTCTGGGGCCCTTTAAAAAGTCTCTTTAAGATTGCTCGTTTGTACTTGTTCATTTTAATTACCCTCTTTCTTGGTAATATAAATTATCCGATATTTTTCACTATTCGATAGTGCAGTTGAGATATCCTTCCTCGGTGCAGCAATCACATTAGAAATTAAGTAGTGATCTATGTGGATATAAGGAGGATTGAACGCGTGAAGGCCATAACCATACATCAGCCTTGGGCGACGATGATCGCCCTTGGTGAGAAAAGATACGAAACACGGGGATGGCGTACGAAATATCGGGGACCTATTGCGATACATGCCAGTAAAAAAGACCCGTTTATCATTCTGGACACACTCCAGAACGATCAAGAAGAATACATTCGAGACTATTTTCGAGAAAGGTGCCGTTACAGTAACAGTTATACGATCAATAGATTGCCTAAGGGAGCCGTTATAGCAACAGCAATACTTAAAGACTGCATAAAGTGTATTGATACTTTCACAGGTGGATATGAACTAGAGAACGGAGTATATGTTTATCATCCTGAGTATGAATATGGTGACTTTGCACCAGGTCGATATGCGTGGGAATTGACTGCCATTACATCATTATCTGAACCGATTCCAGCTAAGGGTCAACAAGGGTTGTGGAACTGGAACGGACAAGTATGAATAATCTGTAGCAAGAGTCAGGGCATTGCGGGGTAGGAGAGGTTATCGATGAATGCATACGATAAAAAACGTCGTGCTCAAGTCGTCAAGACGCTGCAGAAGGCAAAAGAGCAAGCTGAAAACGCGCTTCTATACTTGACGGCAAACGAACGTAGCCTAGAGGAAATTGCTGATATTGGACTTGTCATTGAGCACATTGAAAATGCGATCGAAGTCTTGGAGTTAAAGCAATAATATAAAAATTCCCCAACACAATGATCTTTGGCCGGATCTGTCGGGGAATAAATGTTCTCACCCGAATTATACCATAGAGGATGGGTGAGCGGAATGGGACAACTGTCGTTTAAGCTGCTTGAGATTGATCAGGATGAGACGCGCCGCCGTGTGGAGGAAGCACTCGAGGCAGCCCGGACCTATAAAGGGATCGAGAAGCTCGAGTTCAAAACGAAGCCGGTGGAGGCTGCCGTGCAGCGACTAGGCAAGCTGCAGCGTGAGATCATCCGTAAGAGATACCTGGAAGATGAGGATGTGTACGACTTCAATGTGTATGCAGAATTGAACATCAGCGAGAGAACATACTACCGTGTGAAGTCCAAAGCGTTCTACAGACTTGCCTTTATGCTGAATCTGGAAGTGCTCATTGAACCATCTGAGAGCATTGCTGAAGGATAAAAAAAGTGGCAGACGAGTGGCAGAATGCAGACAGAATAGCGGCAGGTCATAAGGGTGGCATACAGGGTACAGTAGAATCATGGAAGCCGAGATGAGGCTTCGGGTGATGTCTACTGTACCCTTATCATTGTAGGCACTCGGCCGTGCTGTGGGCATGTGCTGCCTTAGACGCCAGTCGTCAAGGGTGCGGTGAGAGGTGGGGTTAGATGCCCCTTATTAACTTCAATCCTTGTAGAGCGGCTCGGCCGTAGCCGGTCCGCTGCGGAATGATTGAAGGTGGAAGACGTGCAGACGAACGGGTACTACTGTCGGCCTGCGCTGGGACTATCACGCATAGGACAAGGGGAGGGAGTCGCGTGAAGAAGCAAAGGTATAAGGATCCGCCACAACAGCCACAGATCTGCCGGGGCTGCATCTGGGGGCAGTGGACGGGAGTCAAGCAAGTGTGCTTCAAACCTCTACTATGTGTCAAGAAGGAGTGCACGAACCATGAAGTTCGTACAACCCATTCGTGACACGGCGCTCATTGAGAACATCAAAGAGGATCTGCGTTTGGTCAGTGAACGCAATTACATTCTGTTCTGCATGGGGATTTACACAGGATTACGAATATCTGATATTTTGAAGATTCGCGCAGGCATGGTTCGCAATAAGACGCACATTAAGATCATAGACGAGAAGACCAGGAAGAAGAAGAAGCGGCGTAAAGAACGAAATATCTTCATCACTCGGAACTTAAAAGCAGACCTCGACAACTATATCCGAACTATGGGTGATCAAGAGTATTTGTTTCCGAGCCGTCAAAAGAAGATGAAGAACGGAGCACGGCGACAGCCGATCGATCGGATGACCGCATATCGGATGCTGAATGCTGTTGCCAAGCGATACGGCTTAAGTGAAATTGGATGTCACACGATGAGAAAGACGTGGGGATACCACTTGTACCGGAGAGACCCGACGAAGCTGGCGTTACTAATGGATATGTTCGGCCATAGCTCGCAATGGGTTACCTTAAGGTATTTGGGCTTGACGCAAGACGCAATGGATGAGGCGTTCGACGAGCTGAGCGATACATATTGAGGTCCATGATACACTTGTTTTCAGAAAACATGGATAAACCCTTGATATAGCTAAGAATCTGGCGATCGGTTGAGTGTGACAGAATTACTACTAAGATACACTCATTTACCATGATTTAGTTAAACGTGGAGGGCAGATGTAAGCGAAAAGGAGCCTTGAATTTCGCATCCAACTTTATGATTATTTAGTAAATGTATGGTTAATCGTAATAATTACGTGAAAACCAACTCAATTATGAGGGGGTACATCGGGGGGTATACTTTCGCAGGCTGACTCACGACGAGCTGTGTCAAAAAGCATGCTTTTTGACACGTAGTAAAACTCATTCAACTTTGCATGTCAAAAGTTACAAAATTCTAAATTGAAATATGTCAATAATTGAGGTAATGTTATGACATGGATCAATGAACGGAGGAACTGACATGCGAATGGGTTATGTTCGTGCAAGCGCGAAAGATCAGAACGTCGAGCGACAGCTACGCAAAATGGCGGAGCTCGGCATCGAGGATCGTTACCTCTTCATAGATAAACAGAGCGGCAAAGACTTCGACCGTCCTCGCTATCAAGCGATGAAGCTCATGATCAGAGAGGGAGACATCATCTATCTGGATGCGCTGGATCGTCTCGGTCGTGATTACGATGGCATTATTCGGGAGTGGAAGGAAATCACTCGTGAGCTGAATGCGGACATTGTCGTGCTCGAGAATGAAACATTGTTCGACAGCCGGAAATTCAAGACGATGGGCGATCTTGGCAAGTTGCTGGAGGATCAGTTCTTATCCATGCTATCCTACGTGGCTGAGCAGGAGCGGAAGAAGAACAGGCAGCGCCAGGCCGAAGGGATCGCGGTAGCGCTGGACAGCGGAGTAAAGTTTGGTCGTCCGAAGCAAGAGGTCACGGAGCAATTCAGGGCCGTATATGGGGAGTGGAAGGCCGGCAACATGACGGCAGTAGCTGCTATGAAGCAGCTAGAGATGAAACCGAATACCTTCTACCGTAGAGTGAAGGAGATTGAACAAGATACAAGATGACCGATTTCGGGTCATCTTTTTTTGTTGAGGTGATCGGCTATGTCGAGAGCACAAAGCCCCGAGCGCAAGAAGGCACTCAAGATATGGGAGAAGAGCGGACGCACGAAGAAGCCGGCGGAGATCGCTGCTGAGCTGGGTATCAGCGCGCAGCTCGTCCGTAAGTGGAAGAGCATCGATCAGTGGGAGGAGAAGCCGACACCAAGACAGCGCGGCCCTGGCGCGCCGACCGGTAATAAGAATGCTAAGGGCAACAAGGGCGGCCCAGGAGGTCCGCTGCGTAACGCTAAGGCTGTGACACATGGGCTATATCGCAAGTTTCTTCCGAACGATAAGGAGACACTTGAGATCTTCGACGTGACTGATTCGATGGAGCCGCTTGATCTGTTATGGGCATCCATACGAATTCTATGGACCAACATCATTCGCGCTCAAAAAATCATGTTCGTCCGGGACCAGGACGACATGACGAAGGAGCTCAAGAAGGAGAAGAATGTGCACTTCGGCGGGGAGGAGGGCGGTGGGTCGGAAGAGACCGAGTACGAGATCCAGTTCGCTTGGGACAAGCAAGGTGCAGCACTGACGGCTCAATCCTCCGCCATGTCGAGGCTGACATCCATGATCAAGCAATATGAGGATATGCTTCGTACGCTGCCGCCTGAAGAGATACTCGAGGAGCAGCGCTTACGGATCGAGAAGCTGAAGCTGGAGATCGGTGACTTGAAGGGTGAGGGCAACGATATCGCCCATCAGCAGGGCAACAGCTACGAGGCGGCGCTGAACGCGCAAGCGGCAGACGTATTCGCCGACGAGGACTGAACTCATGCGGAAGCGTAAACGAACGACCTCATTCAAGTTCCAGCCCTTCAGCCGCAAGCAGAAGAAGTTGCTCATGTGGTGGACCGATAATAGTCGGTACAAGGATTACGATATTTGCGTAGCCGAAGGTGCGATCCGTTCGGGCAAGACAATTGCCTGCATAGACTCGTTCATTACATGGTCGCTTGCCAAACACCGTAACCAGAACTTCATCATAGCAAGTAAATCGATGGGCGCTCTGAAGCGTAACGTGCTCGAGCCCATGTTTCAGATTCTGACGGCGAAGGGCATTGATTACCATTACCATCGGTCGGAGAATCCTCATCTCATCATCGGTACGAACACTTACTATCTGTTCGGAGCGAACAATGAGTCCAGTCAGGACACGCTACAGGGCTTGACCGCAGCCGGCGCCTACTTAGATGAGGTCGCGTTGTTCCCGCAGTCGTTCGTCGATCAGGCGATTGGCCGTTGTTCGGCAGAAACAGATGGTCAAGGAGCGAAGCTATTCTTTAACTGTAATCCAGATGGTCCGTACCACTGGTTCAAGGTCGAATATCTCGACAAGGCGGTTGAGAAGAAGATTCTCGTGCTTCACTTCACGATGGATGACAATCTCTCGCTGTCCGAACGGGTGAAGGAACGCTTCCGGCGCATGTTCTCGGGCGTGTTCTATAAGCGGTATATTCTCGGTCTCTGGGTGCTCGCAGAAGGTGTCATCTACGACATGTTCGATCGGGATAAGCACGTCGTATCAACGATCGATCGACCCTATACGCAATACTATGTCTCCTGTGACTACGGAACATTAAACCCGACCACGTTCGGGCTGTGGGGGCAGAGCAAGGGGATCTGGTACAAGGTGAAGGAGTACCATTATGACGGTCGCTCCAGGGGCAAGCAGAAGACAGATGAAGAGTATTGTGACGACTTAATCGAATTTGTCAGCGGCCTGCCGATCAAAGGGGTCATCATTGACCCGTCAGCAGCTTCCTTCATCGCAGCGATCCGCAAGCGCGGTGAGTTGAAGGTTATCAAGGCCAAGAACGACGTCGTGGACGGGATCCGCAACGTCGCTTCCGCGCTGCTGGAGGGACTGATCAAGTACAACGACTGCTGCACGGAGACGTTCCGCGAGTTCAATTCTTATATATGGGACGAGAAGGCGTCAAAGAGGGGCGAAGACAAGCCGGTCAAGGAGAACGATCACCAGATGGACGGCGATCGCTATTTCGTCAATACGATCGTTAAGAACAAGGCAGGCGTCTGGTTCGATTAATGGGTGAAGGGAGGATAAGTATGTACGGAATCGATTCCAGTGGTATGAAGGAGATCACACGGATCTTACAAGCAGGCGCCAGATCGGCGATGACCGAGGCTCAGATCATACAGCAGGAAGTAAGCACATGGAGGAGCAGCACGAAGCGTAACTGGATGCTCACCGGCGAGCGATACTACCGTAACAGGACCGACATCATGGGCCGTGAGCGGACCGTCATTGGTGAAAACGGGGCGAAGGTCATCGTGGGCAACCTGGCCAACAACAAGCTCATCCATCCATTCATACGCAAGCTTGTGGATCAGAAGGTTGGCTATCTGTTAGCCAAGCCGCTCAGCATTCAGACGAACCTAACCAAGTATCAAGAGCAGCTGCAAGCCTTCTTCAACAAAAGCATGCTGCGCCTTCTGCAGAACGTCGGTAAAGAGGCGATCAATAAAGGCATCGCATGGCTGCATGTCTATTACGATCCAAAGGGGCGTCTTAGCTTCAAGAAGATCCCTTCTGAGGAGATCATCCCGCTATGGAGGGACACGGCTCATACCGAACTGGACGCGGTCATACGTGTCTATGAAGTGGAAGCCTACGAGGGCATTCGTCAGACCACAGTAACTAAGCTCGAATGGTGGGATACGGCAGGTGTGCGGCGGTACGTCCAGCAAGGCGGACTCGTACCGGATGTTGAGGCAGGAGAAGCGGACTCTCACTTCAAGGTCATTGCCGGACCCGAGGAGAAGACGTTGAACTGGGAGTACGTACCGTTCATCCCGTTCAAGTACAACGAAGAGGAGCAACCGCTCGTCGAGCTGATCAAGAGTCTTGTTGACGATTACGACCTGCGGAAGTCGGACAACGCGAACAACCTGGAGGATCTTCCCGACAGCATCTATGTGGTTAAAAATTACGGCGGTACAAGCGGAAGTGAGTTCCGAAAAAATATCTCCAATTTCCGTGTTGTGTTCGTAGAGGATGACGGCGGCGTCGACACGATCAGTCTGGACATTGACACGGAAGCCTACAAGACGCATATGCAGATGAACCGTAAGGACATCTACGAGTTCGGACGCGGTGTTGATACGCAGAGCGAGAGCTTCGGCAACAGTCCGAGCGGCGTCGCGCTCAAGTTCCTGTACGCTGATCTGGATATGGATGCGAATATTATGGAGACGGAGTTCCAGGCGTCTCTAGAACGTCTGCGCTGGTTCATCGATGCTCATCTCGCCAATACGACCGGTGTTGATTACAGTGAGGAGCAGGTCGACTTCATCTTCAATCGGGATATCGTCATCAACGAGACGGATACCATTACGAACGCCAAGAACAGCGCCGGCCTCATCTCGGATGAGACGATTATATCTAACCATCCGTGGGTCACAGACACAGCAGCCGAGCTTGATCGACTGGAGAAGCAGCGTCATGCGTCTATGGAGGATGCCCTCCAATACGGTGGGTTGACAGGCAATGAGAAGACGACACCTGAGGATGAGGGTGAATAGCCTTGAAATCCGAAGACTATTGGGTCAAGCGGCTTGAGAAGCTTAGCGATGCACAGTTTGCCAAGGGCGATGCCTACATCCAGAAGATGCGTCAGGAGTATGACAAGGCGATTGCATCCATCCAGCAGGACATCGAAGTTTTCTATCAGCGGTTTGCCAAAAACAACGAGGTCAGCTTCGCAGATGCACGCCAGCTGCTGAATGCCGGCCAGCTTAAGGAATTCAAGTGGACTGTCGAGGAGTACATCCAGAAGGGCCGAGAGAACGCAGTCGATCAGAGGCATATGAAGGAGCTTGAGAATGCAAGTATTAAGGTCCGAGTTAGCCGCCTGGAGGCGCTGCAATTGCAGATGCGGCAGGAAGTCGAGCTCTTGGCGGCCAAGCATCAGCAAGGCACGAGCGAGCTGCTGCATGGGATCTACAAAGACAACTATTATCGCTCTGTGTTCGAGCTCCAGAAGGGTACAGGCGTCGGGAGCTCCTTCGCCAAGCTGGATAACAGGCAGATCAATAACCTGCTGGTCACACCGTGGGCGCCAGACGGTCGAGACTTCAGCTCCCGCATATGGGGCGATCGCTCCAAGCTCATATCCGAGCTGCAGACAACGCTCGTACAGGGGCTGATTCGAGGTAACTCGTCAGATACAATGATCAACATCATGACCGAGCGCATGGGCGTCTCTCGGAGAGATGCCGAGCGACTCGTCCTTACGGAGATCGCCTTCTTCTCTGGCCATTCCCGCAGAGAGGCGTATAAGGAGCTGGAAGTCGAAGAGTTCAAGAACGTCGCCACGCTGGATAAGAAGACATCGACCCTATGCAGGCAGATGGATGGAACGGTGTTCAAGGTCGCAGAGGCGCAGCCGAACGTCAACTGCGCGCCGTTCCATGCCCGCTGTCGAACCGTCGATATTCCGCATTTTGAGGGAAACGTGAAGGAACGTGCGGCTCGGAATGAGAAGGGCGATCACTACATGGTGCCGGGGGATATGACGTATAAGGAATGGGCGAAGAAGAATGTGTCAAGTGACCTGTCAGAACCTTCGGGGTCATCGAATTCATCGACGCAAGCCGATCCATCTCCAGCGACGAAAGAACCTCCAGCGTCTGAACACAGCGGAAGTGTAGAGGAACCATCGGGCTTGCCCAATCGTCGATTTAACCCTAAGGCAAGTTATCACATTGAATTGCCTCAAGTAGGAGAGGAGACATTAGAGCGGTTGACCGAAACGAATCGAAGTATTGCTAAGGAAGGTCATAAACGAGCCAAGGAGATAGCGGTCCTATTGAGCTCAAAGGAGGGAATCCCTCTTGCTCGTACTTCAGGTACGATCAACAAAGCGGAATTTAGCAATGAGATGGACGCAATTTTACGTGAGGCAAGTTCAAATTCAATCATTTTGACTCATAATCATCCTCAAGGCACCCGCATTAATCTGAAGGACATTCAAAATTTGTCTTTATATCCTTCGCTTCAAGCCATAGTGGCGGTTGGTCATGATGGTGGGGTTAGCGCGGTATCTACACTCGGTAAGTTTATTAATGTATGGGTCTTTAACGACTTGATGGCAAAAACTGCTGAAAAAGTGAACAAGCAATTATCAGCGGACTCTAATTATGCTATAATGTCATCATCTGAACGACGATATTACTTTTCACATCTGGTCTTGTTATCTATGGTTGAGGAATTGGGGTGGGAATATGTCGAAGACTTCGAAGCCGCAAGAACGCCAAATTGGGGGATTTGATGAGACATATTTAGACGGTCTCCCTGATCCAAGCGATCCAAGCTTCCTCGAAAAATTTATTGAGGCTGTCAAAAAGCCCATTAAGATCGAGAAGGAAGACAAACAATAAGAAGCGCTCTCCATACAATGCGAGAGTGTTTTTTTTGTTTGGGGGAGGCTGGCCGAGCTATAAAGAGCACTCGCATGCAGCGGAGTGCTCTTTTTGATTTTTCCAAATTCATAAGCGCTTCGTATTTTAGGGGGGTGGTCGTCATGTAGCCGTGAGAATAGGCTGCGTACATTGAACTCGTTGTAGCAACGTCACGTAAATACAAAGTACAAAGCGAGGTCGAATCACATGGACTGGTTAAAGAAGCTGCTGGAGGCCCAAGGGCTTACCGCTGAGCAGATCAAGGCAATCACCGAGGGCGTCGACGCAAACTATAAAGGCTGGGTGCCTAAGGAGCGCTATGAGGAGGCTACGACGGCAAAGAATAAAGCGGAAGCCGATCTGAAGGATCGGGACAAGCAGCTCGAAGACCTGAAGAAAGCGGCAGGGGACAGCGCCACGCTGAAGCAACAGATCGAACAGCTGCAGGCAGATAACAAGACGGCCAAAGAGAAGTACGACGCAAACCTCAAGGAGCTGCGCCTTGGCACAGCTATGAAGCTGGCGCTCGTCGGCAAGGTGCATGATCCAGACATCGTAACAAGCTTGTTGGATAAATCGAAAATCGAGCTCGACGACAATGGCAACGTGAAAGTCGGACTCGAGGACCAGATCAAAGCCCTGCGCGAGAGCAAGGCTTTTTTGTTTGTCCAAGAGAAGCAGCAGGAAGAACAGTATCAATTCAAGGGCGTCAACCCCTTCGATGGCAAGGACAAGCACACGGGCGGCGGCGCAGGCGGCACCGGGAGCGACTTCGGCAAGCGCGTCGCGGATTACGCCAAGCAGAACGACGGGCTGGATAAAGCCCGCACAGCCTACTTTGAGTAAGGGAGCTGATTGAAGATGAGCAAGTACATCGTATCCACCTTTTCTAACAAAAAAGAAATTCTGAAGTTCCCCGATCACTTCATCGCCTTGGCCGTAACGGTGAGCGATGCCGGGGTCGTCGCCAATGCGGACGGTAAGAAGATCGTTCCTGCGGGCACGATTCTCGGCGGCGGCGTTCTGGCGAACGAGACAACCCCAGCTGCCCGGGCGACAACAGCAGATGGCGTATCCAATGCCGAAGGCGTGCTGCTGAACGATACAGACGTTACGCATGGCCCAGCACAGGGGGCGCTCGTCATCCACGGGTTCATTCAGACTGGCAAGCTGCCGAGCCCGCCAACCGAGGAAGAAACCGCTGCTCTGCCGCAAATTACGTTCATCGCCTAAATAGGCAGAAAGGACAAGTGAAAGCATGGCGACTATTTTTGACCTGGTCAACTCGAAAAACATCTCGACCTATTACCTCTCCAATCCATCGAACACGATTCCGTATTTAGGGGCGACACTGTTCCCGCCTAAGAAGCAGCTGGGGCTCGATCTGAGCTGGATCAAAGGCTCTCGGGGACTGCCAGTATCGCTGCAGCCGTCCGCCTTTGATGCGAAGGCGACGGTGCGCGATCGGATTGGCTTCAGCAAAATTGAGACGGAGATGCCGTTCTTCCGCGAAGCTATGCGGATCGGAGAGAAGGAGCGTCAGGAGCTCAATAAGCTTGCTGCCTCGCAGAACGAAGCGCTCATTATGCCGGTCATCAACGCGATCTACGATGATATCACGAATCTGGTCAACGGCGCTCAGGTCATTCCGGAGCGGATGATCATGCAGCTGCTGTCGACCGGGAGAATCAAGATTACGGCCAACCGTCAAGATTACGACTACACGTACAAGATGCCGGATAACCACAAGACGACTCTTGCGACCGCCGACGACAAGTGGAACAACCCGGAGGCGAACATCATCGGTGACATCATGATGTGGCAGGATACGGTTGAAGAAGACACTGGTGTCCGCCCGACGAAGGCGATCTGCACGCGGAAGACGTGGAATTACATTCTGGAGAATAAGAGAATTCGCCTCGACATGAATCCGCTCGGCGGCCAGAACATCATCATGACCGATGCGATGATGAAGCAGTACTTGCAGACGAAGCTCGGCCTGTCCGTAGCTGTCTACAACAAGAAGTATGCGCTGCATGACGGCTCCACGAGCTTGTTCTATCCGGATGACCACTTCACGCTTATTCCCGACGGGACGCTCGGCAGCACGTTCTACGGCACGACGCCGGAAGAGAGCGATCTTATGGCTGGCAGCACCGCTGCAGAGGTGTCCATCGTTCATACCGGTGTTGCGATTACTACGATTCGCGAGCCGCATCCGGTGAACGTGGAGACGGTCGTGTCGGAGATCGTCCTGCCGTCGTTCGAGACGATCGATACGATCTTTATCGCGCAGGTTGTGTAAGGAGAGGCACGTGCCTCTTCGCTATCGCTATTCAGGAGGTGAATACCGTGAGAAAGAAGCTTGTAGACAAAGACGAAGTCGAGCGATCGAATGAAGAGCTGGAATCAGTCGAGGGGAATCCGGAAGGCGCTTCGACTGAGCTACCATCCGAACAGCCATCCGAGCAGTCCTCTGAGCGGCCAAAGGAGACGGAGCCGTCGCAGCCGCCCGTCGTATTGGAGCTCGTACTCGTGAAGTGGAACAAGGGTGTCAAATACCGCGGGCAATGGTTTATGAAAGGCCAACGCGCCCAGGTCAAGCAGACGGACTATGCGGACCTCTTGAGGAATGGCCTGATCGTGCCGGAGGACGGTGAGTAGCATGGAGAAGTACATGCCTAAGCTGAAGGCAATGCTCGACATTCCACCTGAGGACACGAGCAAAGACGAGCGGCTGTCGTTCGTGCTGGAGACGGTCGTGCAAGCGGTCAAGACGTATTGCCGTCTCTCTCTCCTTCCTCCCGAGCTAGATCTTGTCATCGTTCAGATCGCGGAGGACTATTACCGAACCAAATATGCGGACGAGTTCCCGAAGGAGACGGTCATCCAAAGTGTAAAGCGTGGTGACGTGCAGACGACCTTCGGAGCCGCGAAGCCGACGGTTCGCGCCGGCAGCGACGCACAATTCGTCCAAGGGTATGCATCGCAGCTGCGAGCGTTCCGAAGGATGAGGTGGTAGCAGTGGCATACGGCAGCATTAGCGCAGAGCGCCAGGCGCTGGAGATGACCTACGAGGGGCTGTGCACGGTGACGGAGTTCCAGTCGGTCAAGGACCCGGCGACACGCGTCACAAGGCTGGAGCCGATCGTCGTGCTGCTTGAAGAGCCGTGCGCGTTGTCGCAAGCGTCGCTGGCTAGCGCGAAGGGAACGGACACGGATCAGCAGGTTCGCTATGACGCCAAGCTGTTCCTGTCACCCGATGTTGTGATCAAGGCTGGCAGCCGCATCCGAGTGCAGCAGCACGGAATGGAGCTTGAATTCGAGCATGTTGGCCATCCCTTCCGGTACCCGACGCATCAAGAGGTCATGCTGCAGGAGGTCAGCCGGGCATGAGCCAGATGGGGGAGTTCGAATTCGAGGGGCTGAAGGAGTTTCAGACGAAGCTCGAGCAGCTGCAGCTCGCGTACCCGAAGTTCGTAGAGTCGTGCATGAAGGAGCTCGCTGGTCGTCTGCTGGCCAAGGTCATCGCTAGGACGCCTGTCGGTCGTACTGGCGATCTGCGCAAAGGATGGACGGTCGGGAAGATCCAGCGAGCGGGCGATCAGATCTACATCGAGATCATCAATCCGATCGAGTATGCCAAGTATGTCGAGTTCGGACACCGAACGCGGGATCATGCCGGGTGGGTCGAAGGCCGATTCATGCTGACCACGTCTGAGGCCGAGCTGCAGCAGGAGCTTCCAGCCATACTGGAGCGCAGACTTCAGACATTCATGAACCGTTATCTGGGAGGCTGAGTCGATGATCGAAGTGATTCACGGCATTACAAGCTGCCTCGGCAGCTTGTATCCCGACCATCCGATCTATACCGAGCAGGTCAAGCAGGGCTTCGCGGAGCCTTGCTTTTTTGTACGGTCGATCAGCTCCGGGCAAGCTCGCGGGCTAGATCGCCGGTATACGCGCATGATGCTGATTACCGTTCGGTATTTCCCCGACCCGAGCAGCCTCGACATGAAGGGCGCTTGCGAACGCATCGCCGAGCGGTTATACGCCGAGCTGGAGTATATCCAGTGGGAAGGGGAAACGTACAGGGCTAACAGTCTGCGCCATGAGGTCGTAGACGACGTGCTGCACTTCTTGCTCGAGCTGAACGTCAGAATGCTCAAGCTGAAGCCTGCGGTACCGAAGATGAACCAACTGAAGAAGGAGGTCACGATCCGTGACTACACGTAAAAATCAGACCGATTCGGCTCAAACGGATGAACAATTCACCGAGCCGCTGACGTACAGCAAGCGCCAATTTCTCGACTCTAGCACCTATGCAGAGCATCGGGACGTACTGGCCGCCTTGCTGCAAGACGATCAGCTATACAGCCATGAGCAAGTCGAGCAGCTGCTCGGCACATTTCGCAATGCGGAGGTGAAGTAACCGATGGCAGGTGGAACATGGACAACGCAAAACAAAGTACGGCCCGGTGTCTACGTCAACTTCGCTAGCCAAGCGCAGCTCGGCTCGATCAGTGACCGTGGAGTCGCCTCCTTGCCGCTGCCGCTCAGCTGGGGGGATGCGAAGCAGATGGTCACGATTAATGCCGGCGACGACATATTCAAGA
Organism: Paenibacillus sp. YYML68; assembly: GCF_027923405.1. Lineage (NCBI taxonomy): Bacteria > Bacillati > Bacillota > Bacilli > Caryophanales > Paenibacillaceae > Paenibacillus > Paenibacillus sp. YYML68. Next base: position 1,713,522 of record NZ_BQYI01000001.1, read on the forward strand.
TTCTCGGCTATGACTTGACTGACCCGAAGCTGCTGCTCGTACGGGAAGCGCTGAAGCGAGCCAGCAAGCTGCTGCTCTACCGCGTCAACACTGGCACGAAGGCGGCGGCCACAGTCGGCACGTTAACGGCCACTGCTCGATGTGGCGGCGTACGCGGCAACGACCTGAGGCTCGTCATCCAGGCGAACGTCGACGATAACACCAAGTTCGACGTCCAGACTCTGCTGCTTGGTAAAGTCGTCGATACACAGACGGTCGCCAACATCGCAGGGCTGAAGGCGAATGACTGGATCGTCTTCAGCGGAGCCGGCTCGTTGACTGCTACCGCGGGCAGTCCGCTCACAGGCGGCACAGACGGCACGGTGACGAATCAGGACTATCTGGATTACCTCGCGGCGGTTGAGCTGCATTCGTTCCAGACCATTGGCTTGCCCGTGACGGACAGTACACTGAAATCGGTGTTCGTTACGTTCATCAAGCGCCTGCGTGACAGTGAGGGGATCAAGGCGCAGCTCGTCATCGAAACTGACTCGACCGCCGACTGCGAAGGTGTTATCAACGTCAAGAACGGCGTCAAGCTGGCCGACGGCACGACGCTGACAGCAGCACAGGCAACAGCCTGGGTGGCCGGAGCGACCGCAAGGGCGGCAGCGAACGAATCGTTGACTTATGCTGCGTATGACGGCGCCGTCGATGTCCATCCGCGCTATACGAACAGCCAGATCGAAGCTGCGCTCAAAGCTGGCGAGCTCGTGTTCGTCCATCACAATGGACGCGCCATCATCGAGCAGGACATCAATTCGCTCGTTAGCTTCACGCCGGAGAAGGGTAAGATGTTCGCCAAGAACAGAGTGCTGCGCGTGCTGGACAGCATCAACAACGATTTCAAGCGCATCTTCGAGACGTACTACATCGGCAAGGTGGACAACGACGACGACGGCCGCAACCTGTTCAAGAAAGAGTGCATCAAGCTGCTGGAGACGCTGCAGTCGATTTCGGCGATCCAGAACTTCGACGCGCAGACGGATATCATCGTAAGCCAAGGCGACGAGTCGGACAGTGTTACGGTTGAGCTCTATGTCCAACCGGTCGACTCGATCGAGAAGATCTATGTCAAAGTCAACGTGCGCTAATACGTGAAGGAGGTGAGACCCGATGTTCTTAAAAGCTAGTGACACGATCAGCGGTCAGGAAGCGCGCGCGTACGCGACAATTGACGGACAGGTCGAGGAAATGTTCTATGCGAAGAAGATCGAAGCCAAGGCTAAGAAGGTAAAGAAAGCGATCAAGACGCTCGGCAAGCGGGGGGCGCAGCAGAAGGCTGCCGGATGGGAAGGGTCAGGCACGATGACGATCTACTACGTGACCTCGAAGTTCCGCCAGCTCATGCTGCAGTACATGAAGACCGGGAAGGACACGTACTTCGACCTGCAGGTTGTGAACGAGGACCCGACCTCGACGATCGGCAAGCAGACGACGATCATCAAGAACATTAACCTGGATGAAGTCGTCCTTGCGCTCGTCGATGTAGACTCCGATGCGCTTGAGGAAGAGATCCCGTTCACGTTCGAGGACGCAGACATTCTTGATCAATTCGGCAAGCCGATCTTAGGATAAACCCCATCTCGAGGAGGATGAATAACGATGTCAGATATTAGCGTATTTTTTGCTCAGAATGCCCCGATTGAAACGAACGTGGAGTACATGGTCTCCGATCGCTTCAAGGGCAAGGACGGCAAGCCCGTTCCTTGGATTCTTCGTTGCATGACCGAGGACGAGAACGAGACGATTCGCAAAGCCGCGACGAAGCGCGAGCGGGGCAAGAACGGGATCGTGACACAGGAGACGAATCAGAATGAGTACATGGCGAAGCTCGTTGTGGCCAGCGTCGTGTTCCCGAATCTGAAGGATGAGAGCCTGCAAAAATCGTACGGCGTGATGGGAGCGGAGGCGCTGCTGAAGAAGATGCTTCTGTCGGGCGAATATACGACCTTGATCATGAAGATCCAGGAAATCAACGGCTTCGATACCGATATGAATGAGCTGGTGGATGAAGCAAAAAACTGCTCAACGGAGGATATGACGCAGAAGGACAACGCATAGAACCGGATTCGGTGGCGAACCTGCTGCATTATGCCCTCCACAGGCTGAAGAAGCTGCCTGGCGAAATATTGGCCCTCCCGAAGCGCGAGAGGGCTTTCGTCTTTGCTTCCATTCAAGTCGCGGTGGAAAGCGAAAAGCGGGCCAAAAGGGAGCTGACGTAACATGGAAACGATTAGCGCCAGCCTAAAGCTATTCGATCACTTCTCGAACACGATGAATCGGGCGCAGCAGTCGATGCAGTCGACCTTGCAGGTGGCGGAGCGCTTGAAGCATACGTTACAATCACGCATCACGATAGACCTTGACACCGCTAGTATGGTCACTGAGATGGAGCAGGTGCGGCAGCGCGCCGCGTCGATGGGCGGACAATCGGCGATTCAGATCGTGATCGACAGCGATGGTGTCGCCCGGGAGCTCGCCGGCATCCAGAACCGTATACGCGCTGAGCTCGGGGACACGGCTGTACAGGTGGCACTGGATGCGACGTCGGCCATTCAAGCCGCGCCGCTCACGCGCAATCAGATTGCGGGCGCCATGAGCGAGATCGACGTGCCAGTCAAACTGAACGCTCCGACGATGCGCGAGCAGATGCTAGATGTGCTGCGGCACATGGATTCGATCCAAGCTCCGATCTCGATGCAACTGGACATTGCGCATGTCGACGCCTCGTTATCCACGTTGCGGACGCGGGTACAGTCTAATCCGGCTGTGCTGACGCTTACGATGGATGCTCGGGAGGTATATTCGGAGCTGGAGCAGCTGCGAGCTCGCGTCATGTCGTCAGGCGAGAGCAGCGCCTTGCACATCATACTAGATACAGCGGATATGTCTCGCAGTCTGAGCGAGGTCCAGCGGCAATTGCGAAGCTCCTTGACAGATATGGCGGTACAGCTCTCGCTTGACTCGACGCAAGCCTTGGCTCAGGCGAGCCAGCTGCGGCAGGCGCTGGATACGAGGCTCGAAGTGCCTGCGATCCAAGTGAGAGTTGACGCATCCGAGGCGACGCGTCAGCTGGAGCAGATGCGTCAGCAGCTGGCAGCAGGAGCGAGGGCCGGGGGAACGAGTGTCCTTCGCGTGCTCATCGATGCGGACGACGTGTCCCGACGATTAGCCGACATTCAACGAAGGATCAGCTCGGGTATCGCATCAGGAGCGGTTCGTGTGATGCTTGATATTCCTCACGCGGTTGCACAGGCTCGGCACATGCGGGGGCAAATCCTTGGGGAGATCGGTAACTTGCAGGCTCGCATCGAGCTGCAGCTGCCTTCATCCGTGACGAATACGTTTCGTCATCTGCAGCGACTGATGCTGCAGCTCGTCCATATCGCAAGGCGCATACAAGTGCCATCGGACGGTGCTGCCCAGCTTCAGGCGGCGCTGCAGCGTATTGCATCGCTTGAGCAGCAAATAATCGGTCTGCAGGAGCGGCTGAATAGCCGTATCGAGGAAGGCGGTCGTGAGGCCGGTGAGCTGAGTCGCACAATTCGGGATCTAGCCTCAGCTTACCTCAGTCTGCATACGGCTCAGAAGTTAACGGATCTGACCATCAACGGCGCGATGCAGCAACAGCAAATGATGGACATGTTCAAGGCACGAACCGGCGATGACGCGGTTGGCGCAGCCATGTTCCAGAAGTTCAAGAGCGAGGCTCTGAAGGCGGGTATGGACGTCAAGGAGTCGCTGCAAGGGACGCTGTCCTTCTTCTCGATGACGCAGGATACGAGCCAGCTCACGAAGCTGAACAACCTCGCCCAGCGTCTCAATGCGTTCGACAGCGCCGGGAACGGCCTCGACGGAGCGAACTTCTCTATCAAGGAAGCGATGAGCGGCGATATCGTGTCGCTGGCCGAGCGCTTCAACATGTCGAAGAACGACATTCGCGCCTTCAAGATCGATGAGCTTGGCAAAGAAGGCGACATCGACGGCTTTATCAAAGCGTTCGATAAGCTCCTCGAGAAGCAGAAGATGGGACAGGCCGCGTTCGAGAAGATGCTCGCAAGTCCGGCCAAGCAGACGGAGATTCTGAAGAACAACATGAAGTCTGCCTTCGCGGATGCCGGACAAGGAGCGGTCGCCGCGCTGCTGCCGCTCATTAAGCTGCTGAATACGGCCTTCCAGGAGGGAAGGTTCAAGCCGTTCCTCGATGCGCTCAGCGTCGGTCTGCGGTTCATCGCCATCGTCCTGACTCAAGTCGTACAAGGGGCCATGTGGTTTGCCGACGTCGTGCAGCGGCACTGGCCGATCATTGCCGGCGTTGTGACAGGCATCGGTGCGCTGTTGACGATGCAGATCATAGCCAAGCTATGGGCGATGATACCGCTCCTGTGGGCGCAAGTACCTCCACTGCTCGCACAGGCAGCTGCATGGATGGCCATTAACTGGCCGATCATGCTCATCGCCGCCGCCATCGGGATACTCATCTACGTGCTGCTGCGTTGCGGCGTGACGGCTGATCAGATTGTCGGCTTTATAGCAGGGCTGTTCACGACGCTCGGGGCAACGATCTGGAACCAGGTCGCGTTGATCTGGAACGTGTTCTCGAGCTTTGCCGAGTTTCTGATCAATCTGTTCATCGATCCGACGTATGCGGTGCAGAAGCTGTTCTATGACCTGATGCAGACGTTCGGCGGTTACATGTATAACATGCAGCGGAGCGCTGAAGACTTCGCGGGAGACTTCATGAAGGTCATTCTGAAGGGGATCAACAAGGTACTAGAGGGCTTCAACTGGCTCGTTGAAAAAGTGAACAGCATGTTCGGTACGGAGATCGGAACCGCGAAGCTCCTTGACGAGAACAACATCCACGTCGTCAGCGATGGGATGAAGAAGATGCTCGATCAGCTTCAGAAGCCGGTAAGCACGGAAGCGGTCGTATCCATTCCTCGTATGGAGCATATGAACCTGAAGTCGTCCTTCGATGTCGGGTACAAGGCAGGAGCAGACTTCGTGAACGGTCTCTCCTTCGAGCTGCCCGGTGCAGACATGAGCGTGCTCGATAAGTGGAATCAGGATCTGAATATTAATCGGGTCCATGAAGTCGGTAAAATCGGCGACGCTGTCGACATCTCCAGCGAAGATCTGAAGGTGATGCGGGATCTGGCCGAGATGAAGTCGATCCAGAACTTCGTTACGCTGACACCGACGGTGCAAGTACAGACCGGAGACATTCGTATGGATTCCGACATTGATGAGATCGTCGACCGCATCGAGCAGCGGCTCGTCGAACAGATCGCGTCTTCTGCGGAAGGGGTGTATGGGCTGTGAGTGAATACGGCATCTACTTGAGCTGGAACAACCAGGAGGAGGGGTTCCGGATCCCGGTCAACCCGGAATCCCTCGAGATGAAGGACAGCGGTGGGGATAACAAGACATATGCGGTGTCTGGCGGTGAGATCTCGGTCATCAAGGATCCGAAGCTGACAGAGATCGGCTTCTCAAGCGAATTCCCCGCGCAGCAGTATCCGTTCGTCGTGGGCAACCTACTCGCAGAGCCGATGTACTATGTGGACTTGATCCGCAAATGGATGCGGACGCGCATGCCGATCCGGTTCGTTTTCACCGGCTCATCGTTCGATTTGAACTTACCCGTAAGCATCGAGCGATTCGAATGGAAGGAGGCGGCCGGTAGTCCGGGGGATATTGAATACACGCTACATCTGAAGAAGTACGTCTTCTTCGCCGCGAAGCGTGTTTCGGTGGCCGCGACGGGACAGGGCGCTCCGCAGCTCGTCGCCGAAGCACCGTCTCGTCCCAGCGAGCGAGTACCGCCGAAGACGTACACGATCGCCGACGGCGATACGCTGTGGCTCATCGCCAAGAAGCTGCTCGGGGACGGCGCCAGATTCAAGGAGCTACAGTCCTTGAATGGAATTACAGATGCGCAGATGCGAGCTTTACCCGTCGGAATGGAGCTCCGGATGCCGGAGGGGAAAGGGTATGCTTGAGGTACTTATCGATAACAAGAATGGGAACGTGTGGGACATCTCCTCGATCGTGAGTAAAGTGACGTGGAAGTCATCACGGATCGGCAAAGCCTCGAACGCGACGATCAGCTTCGTGAAGGGCGGTCTGTATGAATCCAAGTCGTTTCAATACGGGCCTGGCGACATCATTCGGATCCGTCTCGGGGACCGGAACGTGTTCTATGGTTATTTGTTCACCATAAGCGGTGGGAAGACGGATATCGTGCAGCTGACCGCTTACGACCAGCTGCGGTATCTTCTTGCGAGCGATACCTATGTGTTCAAGAACGTGACGGCCACGGAGGTCATTCGGCGGATCGCAGGAGACTTCAGCTTGAAGCTGGGAGAGCTAGCCGACACCGTGTATCGAATCCCGACGATGGTAGAGGACGGCAAGAAGCTGCTCGACATCATCTGCACAGCGCTCGATCGGACTCTCATGGCCACGGGCAAGCACTACGTCTTCTATGACCAGTCCGGATCGCTGATGCTGCGGGACGTACTGAACCTGCGTGTTGATGTTGCGGTTGGTGATGGCAGCCTCATGCACGATTATGACTACACAACGTCGATCGATAGTGAGACGTACAACCGCATCAAGCTCGTTCGCGACAACAAGGAGACGAAGAAGCGCGAGGTATACATCGCCCAGGACAGCGCGACGATCGCGAAGTGGGGTCGCTTGCAGTTTTATCAGAAGGTCGATGATGGATACACCGATGCGCAGTTGAAGGAGCTGCTGGATAATCTGCTACAGCTTAAGAACCGTGAGCGCAAGTCGCTGCGCGTGGAAGCGATCGGGGATATCTCGATTCGCGCAGGCTGCATGGTCCCGATCATGATCGAGGAGCGGGGAATTCATCAGTATTTCCTGGTCGATGAATGTACGCATCTGTTCGAAGGAGCTGATCATACGATGACACTCGAATTGAAGGTGATTTGATGCTGCTAGATGTCATTAAGCAGGCAAGTAAAGCTGGGGTAGAGGCAGGCAATCCGGTTGCCCTGGTCCTTGGCACCGTGACTAACGAGAAGCCGCTAGAGATTACGGTCGATCAGCGATTCACACTGACGGAAGAGTTCCTTCTCGTGCTTGAGCATCTGACGCCATACGAGGTCGAGCTGCAGCATACACACACTTATGTCGATCAGACTGGCAATGGGAGCACCTCGAGCACAACAGCGGAAGCGCTCAAGGAGAAGCTAGTCATTCGACGCGGCATGAAGTTGGGAGATCAGGTTCTTCTGCTGCGCGCGCAAGGTGGCCAGCCGTACGTCGTCATAGACCGGGTGGTGACGAGCGGATGATTCCCCAAGGAGGCACACTTGCGCAGTTACCGCTCGCAGACCCGGCAGCCCGACCGAGCCGGACGTATGCACTTGACTTCGAATCCGGACGCATCTCCGGAATGATCGACCACCTTGAGGCGGTCCGGCAGGCGGTGTTCAAGATTTTGAACACCGATCGGTATGCACATGCGATCTACAGCACGAATTATGGCCATGAGCTGCATGCGGGCCTAGTAGGAGCTGACCCTGGATTATTCCGCTCCGAGCTTATGCGCCAGCTCCGGGAGGCGTTGCTGCAGGATGATCGGATTTCCGCAGTGGAGAACATTGAGCTGATGGGGCATGGGGATGAGGTGACGGTTACGTTCACCGTCATATCTACCTATGGCAGCTTCACGATGACGAAAGGAGGGGAGGGTGGTGTATGAGCATCAGACGTATGAAGCGATCTTGCAGCGAATGCTAGGCCGTGTCCCGGACGACGTCGATAAGAGGGAAGGAAGCATCATCTACGATGCGCTGGCGCCGGCGGCCGCCGAGCTCGCTCAGGTATATATCGAGCTGGATACCGTACTGAAGCTCTCGTTCGCGGATACTTCGTCTGGCGAGTATCTGGATCGGCGTGTCAGCGAAAGCGGCGTTTACAGGGAATCAGCTACGTTTGCTAAGCGCAAGGGGCTGTTTTACGACAGTCAGAACAATCTGCTGGACATTCCGCTGGGCAGTCGCTTCGCCATTGGTCAGCTTCATTATATTGCAGAAGAGCGACTTGCGGCCGTCGGTGAATACGTCATGGTATGCGAAAGCGCGGGTACGGTCGGCAACCAGCAATTCGGTGTACTTACGCCTGTGGAATATATCGATGACCTCGTACGTGCGGAGCTGACAGACGTCCTCGTGCCTGGCGAAGATGAAGAGTCTGACGAATCGCTAAGGCAGCGATATGTAGATGCGCTGCAGGAGCAGCCGTTCGGAGGCAATGCCGCGGATTACCGGCAGAAGATTGGCGCGATCAGTGGTGTCGGCGGTGTGAAGGTGCTTCGAGCGTGGGCAGGCGGCGGAACAGTGAAGTGTATCATCATCGGCGCGGACTACAACTCGCCGACGCAATCACTGATCGATACTGTGCAGCAGAAGGTGGACCCGCTTACGAATCCGGGTGAAGGGCTGGGGCTAGCTCCGATGGGGCATATCGTGACGGTGGAAGGTACAGCAGACCATGTTGTGAACGTCACCACCACGCTGACCTTAGCGACGGGGGTTACCATCGGGCAGGTAGAGGCCGATGTGAGGGCCGTGATCGAGGCGTATCTGCTCGCGCTGCGTCAATCCTGGGAGGATGCCGAATACTTGGTCGTTCGGACGAGCCAGATCGAGGCACGTATATTGACTGTGCTCGGTATTGCTGATATATCGGGAACGATGCTGAATGGGTCATCGGCCAATGTGACGCTAGACAGTCATCGAATCCCTAAGCTCGGGACGGTGACGCTGTATGCCAGTTAACCTACAGCCATATTTACCCGAATATTACCTCGACATACGAGAGTTTCGAGAGCTGGTCCAGACGGAGAATGCCGAGCTAGACGTACTGCGGGGCGCTCTGGAGCAGCTGCTCGATGACCAGTATATTGAAACTTCGGGCGAAACGGCGATCTTAAGACGGGAGCTGATGAGCGGTATTCGTGCCGATCCTAAGGCCGAGACGCTCGGGCTGCGCAGAAGCCGTCTGCTGGCGAAGTCGCGCAGTCGAATTCCGTTCTCCACCTTGACGCTGCAAGGCATCGCTGAGGCGTATACGGGCAAGCCTGCACGTGTCGCGATTGACGCGGAAAGTCTTATCGTGACCTTTTACTTTGAGGAATCGTTCGTCACGAACGCGAGCTTCTATCAGCAAGTCGATAAGGTGATTCCATCGAACATGCAGATCGTCAAGCAGGGTTATTGGGAGGACGAGAATACGATTGAGGTTAGACGCAGCTATACGGACCTGATGTATCCGTTTCAAGCATTCGCCTCTCAGACGCTATACACGGGCACGAAATACGGCGGACCGACCATCGTAAACTTGCCTACTCCGCCGGTGTACAATAACGGAACGCTTGTGGCCAGCCAAAGTGCATATGTAACGAAGCAGCAAGCGCCGTATGCGATTACGGGGCTTATTTATGCTGGGAGCAGCGGCGTAGCGATACCGCCGATGATCGATCCGGCCGATCAAGCAGTCACTTATACGGGATCGCTGGAAGCCAGCGCGACCTACAGCGTAGTAACCAAAGCTTACAGGGCTACGGGAACAGTTAACGCAGGAACGGGGGAAGTAATCTGATGGCTATTACAGCGGCAGCACATGCAAAGATGAAAGACTGGCTGCAAGGGATGATCTCTCACGGGACGTACACGAAGGGCGGTGTTGAGACGACGATGCCGATCCATGCGATCAGCCAGGCCGGTGACGTCATTACCGTGCAGTTCTATCTGGACGATAACGTCAGCGGCACGATTACGAAATTCAAGGTGATCGATAAGGAGGGCGGCGTCTTCGACGACCAGCCGGATAGCATCGTCAAGCCCGCGCTGAACGGGCTGCTCATTACGTTCAAGTACACCCTGAAGCGGGTATGAAGGAGGCTACTCTTGCGTGCAGTATACCAAAATTAACTTTAAGGACCATATCGTCGACGGCAGCGGCAATGTCGTCCAGCAGGGCACTCCGCTGAGTGCCGGTAATCTTAACAAGATTGAGGGGCTGGCGAAAGATGCCAGCGTACAGTTATCCAGCGAGCTGGCGGCACATGCGGCGCATAGCGGGGTGCTGGACTGGGAACCTGTCGTATACCGATGGAACATAGCTGCAACAGACAAGCTGGGGCAAGTTCAGGCACCGCATCCATCTGGCGGCACCGATCGTAATAATCAGCTGGCTCTGCAGCCGTTTCACGCGATTATTAACGGTAACATCATCCTGGTTCGAGGACTTAACAATACAGCAGCTCCCTTGGGATGTAGCCTTGTAACTCTTCCCGCGCCGCCAGCTGCTGGCGAACGTGACGATCTGGTGTTTTTGGAAGCGTGGCGCGATCAAACAGCACAAGACTGGAAGGTACGAATGCGATGTATCGCTGGTGTAGACTTCATCAGCTTCAACGCGGATGGTTTCTGTTCTAGAGAGTGGAACGGCTGGGTTTCGGTCAATTACTTGAACATCATGCCACAAGGCGGAAATACGGCCCCGATCACTCCGGTTGCAGGCTTCGACAAAACGTTCCTGCCAGTCGAACGTAGAATCACTACTTTCGCTCATACCGTGCACCCGCTAGACGCAGGGATCTATGTGGCAGGCGATGGAACGGATGCGTCTAAAGGATTGCACAAAACATACGACGGTTACGTGTACGCCATTCCACTGTTCAAAGTACGGCGAAGAAACTCAGGCGGGTACAGTGTAACGAATCCCAACGGCGCACGCTCTTACTACTCTGCAACATTGGCATCGCCAGGCGGGAACTTCGCGCTGGATGAAATTCGGCAAGTTACGGTAGCCAGTACGGCTGGGCTTAGGGTCGGTGATGTTCTGGGGCGTAGTGACGCTGCCAACTTAACGATGCAGGTTATTAGCATTGACTCGGCCACAACAGTCACGTTGAAAAATACATCGGGGGCTAGTGCTTTAGGTCTTGGCCTGCCTTTTGTTCTGAAAGCAGACCGCCCTGACGGGTTATTTGCTGACATTATTGATGAACGGGACGTCACCGATCTTCGCCATAAGACGTACCTTACGGCGCCTTCGTACAGCCAGCTGCTTATAGAGGGATTGGACCAGCACCTGCGCGGCGTTATTCAGCCCGAACGACGTAAGATAATGCGGAAGAATTATGTAGGTGTACGGAAAACCCCGATTGATGGGAATCATATATTCTATGCTTCTTATGATGGAAGCCCAGTTGCAGAGATCGGTGGTCCGGCTCAACTCAGTACGATAGCTGCTCATCCTTCAGTAACTGGCGTCGGCTTCAAGGGTGACAAGTCGAAGTATTTGGATTACCCACTTACTTTGTCAGGAAACATTCTGACCATTGATTTCTGGTATTACTACCGTAAAGAAGACGAGAATGCCTATTCGCACATTGTTACTTTATTAGATGCTTCGAACGCTCAAGTTTTCACGACGTTCCTGTATGACAATAAATTTTATCATAGTCTTCTAACGGGAGCTGTGAAACCGAATAACTGGAATCATTTTAGAGTCGTACTCAATAGCGGGAGTTGCACGACCTATATTAATGGAGTTCATGTTGCTGCAGCAGTCATCACGGTCAACCTAGCCAATGTCGCCAAGCTCCGCGTTGGCAGTAGCCATGCGGGCGGGAACAATACGTTTAACGGGATCATATGCGATCTTTCCCTGAGTACAGTGGACAGGGGGGCGACATTCGCGACACTTCCCGCAGACTTTATTGCGGGCTACGCCGACATCATGCCGTCATTCAACTACCAGCGTCGCATTAACAGTGACGCATTGACATCGCAGAAATCTTCCTCCGTAGCGAAGGTGCAAAATCAAACACAGGAGCGCGGTGTAACGGTAGCGAAGGGAACAGGCGTAAATACTGCAGTATGGGAAGTTGGAGACAGGATCAAGATCCGCGGACTGGCAGGAGAGATCATTAGTGGAATCATCGATGCAGATACGGCAGCTGCGCGAATTACCGGCTACATTAGCGGGGCTGGAACGACAACCGTAGTCTTAACCTTGAATTCCGTTAACGCAATGGCTGTTGGTGATAGCTTTAACGTTGTCTTCAATTCGGGCGCCGTTTCCGGAAACATCTATACTGTAGCTTCGATTGATACTAGCAAAAATGAAGTTACTTTCAGTGTAAACACATCTGCGACGACTAGCACGACACTTTGGACGGGTGGATACATTTACGAAACGACTGCGAGCACTTCCAGCCCTTCAGTACGATCCATTATCGCAGGAGTATCGACGGCAGTGCCTGGCACTTGGACGAGCCTTGGAACAACGGAAGCTGAGTTCACCCTTGGTACGTTGCCCGCTGGCCTCGACGTGGAAGAGCTCATCATTGAATACAGCCTTAACATGCCTGCAGGTCAGGGCGGATTGTTCCAGCTCTATTCCAACATCCTTGCAGGTGAAGCAAACGGCAAAAAGCTAATCAAAGGCACCGTCGTTGTGACGGATGACTTCGCAGGCAAAGTGGCGGGTAGCACGGCAGCCAACCCTAACAGAGCATATAGCAATGTCGGAGCTGTTCTTGCTACACCATCTGCGCCCGGTGCTGAACTGAATCAAGCCGATTACGATGCGATAAAGAAAATCGATAACGCGCTTAAGCTGGTGACTACCACTGTAAACGGAGATCGAGCGCAAATGTTGATCGGGTTTGATGCGGTGCGCATTTTCGAAGATAAATACGGGAAGATACCCGGTGCATACACGACCGTCGAGAAGGCGTCATGGCTGCGAGCCAACGTAGGGAAGCTAGTATTCAAATGGACCGGATACGGATCTGGACCTGCTGGATTCGGAGCAGAGACTGCACTATGGAACGGCAGCGCATGGCAGTATCCTGCGGCAAATTCTAACTCAGCTCCTGTAACGGTGACACGCAATATATCGGCGGGTACTCTCAATCCATACATCCTGGATTCAGGCTTCACATACATCATCGCGTATGCGCCTGTATCTGATGGCGTGACAGCTTCGACCTTATATACAGATTCTGCTTCCGTCGAATATGAGATCATCGCGAGAACGGGTTACGACACCCTCGTTCCTGAGAACCCGCGTCGCGATGCTGGTAACGCTGGGGTATTGTATGTGCGACGTCAGACCCGCGAGATTGAAAGTCTCTTCCCAGGCAATGACGAAGATAACGGCATCGTGGTAATAGGGGAGTACGTTCCGACGCAGGAATATGCCAGCACGTTGACGGGCATTAAGGAGCTGCTGCAAGGGGTGCAGGGCATCGTGCTGACCGCAGGGACGAACCGGCACTATGATGCGCTGAATCAGTATGCGAATGCGATCACGCGACTTGTAGGACCCGAGAGTGATCTCAACTACAAGGTGGACCCGCAGCCGCTCATGGCCAACATCATCTATGAGAGCGCGAATAACAGCGTGTTACGCTACTGGACAGCTGATGCCCCGCATTCCTTCGGGATCGCGACCATGTTATTCGCAGATGGTCTGCCTGCTTGGGCGAGTAAAGTGGCCGAGTTCCTTAGTGCTATGCCGCGACTTGTCGAGCATAACGGTGAGATTCTACTTCGATTAGACCTGCGCAGAAGGAGCGAATTAACAACCATAGGCTTAGGGGGTTCGGCCACAGTTCGTTACTATCGACTTCCAGGCCGTCCGCTTATTAAAAAGTAAGGGAGTAGCGATCGATGGCGATAATGAACGCAGTACTTAGTCGACAGGACCATTCGTTACGAGGGCTTAATCGGCCTGCAGCAGGCCCAGGGGAATATGTCGTACAGCTCCCATATGCAATCCGGCTCGCTAAGCCTGTAACGTATATCGACGGAGAGGTCCCCAAGACGAATGACTTGGGGCAGCCGCTATATAAAGATAACGTTACGGTGGACGAGCTTGGAGCGGAAGCTTGGGATGAGGTGACCGAGCGGCAGAAGCCTGTTGCTTGGGAAGAGCGGACGACAACGTATCTTGTGGACGGCGAGAACGTAACGACGACAGCTCAGATCCCGATCGAATGGGAAGAGCGAGCACCCGTTATGGTACCTCATCAAGTAACAAGCTACGTAACGTTCGAAGAAGCTCCGGCGCTGTTCACGTACGATGAGATAGTAGCCGCGAAGATCGAAAGTATCCAGGCGGTTCATAAAGGGTTGGATCTCGTCTTCTATGATGAGGATTTCTCACTAGAACACTTCGCCGACGAGCTACAGAGCCATAAAGCGAACATGGGTGACGGGATCATGGCGCTGCATCCGGGTGGCAGCTGTAGAACGGTCAAGCTGCAGCTGGGGAAAGCGACCGACACGATCCAGCTCTATCTTGAAGCGCAACCAGCTGTCGTCGTAGCTGTAGGAGCGAAGAGCGGCGAGCCCTTCGTCGACTTTGTCGATGGGATCGCTATGCTTCCGGAGCCCGCGGATGCTGTATATGTGCTGTTCACGAACACGACGGATCGTTACCGAGATGTATATGCGTTTGGTCTATTGATTTAGTGGCAAAGCCTCCAATGCTTGGGGGCTTTCTTAATACCCTCAGAGGGGAGTGGAGTAAACAATGGAACTGCAATCGATGTTGCCCTGGATTGCTGTAGCAGGGACAGTAAGCGGTATTGTGCTGGGCTGGAAGGCGAGGTCACGCTCAGTCCAGCAGGACACAGTGGCTGAAGCCAGCAAAGACGCCGCGCTGCAGGCTGATATGGCCTACATCAAGCGCGGGGTGGACGATATGCGAGTGGAGATCAAGATGCAGGGCCAGCGCTATGAACAGCTGTCTGAGCGCGTCACGCGCGTTGAAGAGAGCACGAAGCAAGCACATTATCGCCTCAATCGAATGGATGGAAAGGAGTAATCGAGATGCAGGAAGGACAATTTTTCACTTGGGAAGCTCTCTCCGCAATGGGGGGAGCTTCGTTGCTGACGTTCTTTATCGTCCAATATTCAAAGGGATTGCTGGATCGTGTCGTTAGTAATCTGCCGACGGACATTTATGCTGTGCTCGTTGCGTACATGGTACTGCTGGCCGCGCAGCTCGCAACCGGCGCAGAGGCGTTGGACTGGCGTCTGTATGTGCTGACGTTCGCGAATTCGTTTCTCGTCGCTGCCGCGGCGGGGCAGATTCAGACGAAATCACAGCATCCGCCGGCGATGCAGAAGGAGGAGCGTCCATGAGTCGGACTGAGTTTATCGCCGTAGTCGCGCCGATCGCGGTCAAGCTGCGGAGGGAGGGATCTCCGATCTTTCCTTCCGTTCGGATCGTGCAGGCCATGCTTGAGACTGGATGCGTGCTGCACGGATGGAATAACCTTGTAGGCTTCAAGGTCGGGAGCGGGAAGCCGAATGCGTTCTGGAAGGGGCGCAGCGTGAGTACGAAGACGTGGGAAGTATACAATGGTGTCCGCGTCGATGGTGTACAAGCTCACTGGCGTGCTTATGATACGATCGAGGATTGCTTTCGGGACCAGGATCTATTGTTCCAGTGGAGTCGGTATGATCGGGTGCGCGCAGCGAAGACACCGCAGGAGCAGACGGCCATGCTACGGATGTGTGGGTATGCGACTGATCCGGTGTATGAGCGGAAGTTGAATAGTTTCATCTCCGGATACGAGCTTTCGAAATATGACTGGGAGGCTGATGAGCCTGTGTTGAATCCAGATGTAGCTAATACGATTATTAATACTTGGATTAAGACTGCGTGGCATGGGGCAGAGTCCGCAAAAGCAGGAGCGGGGCGTGAGGCGGTTGCTCAGCTGGAGGAACAGCAGAGGTATTATAATTGGTTGGCGAATGAGCTGCGAATTGCTTCAGGACAGCAACCTACATGATCCATGTTATATGGGTTCGGTATTCATTAATATTATAAAGAAAACTTTATCGGAAAATGCCGAAAATGTATGGATATTATTGATAAAAAAAATTAAAATTAGCATGTTTGTAATTTGAGAGGAGTGGTTTTGTGTATCGGAAGATAAGATTTGAGTATTATCAAGTAGTTTATAGAACTAAGGATGATACAAAGCATGACCGAGATAGGCTATTTGATTTGGTACAGTGGATGGATAAGGCTAATAAAAAGTCTCTTGAAGGAAGAACTTATAATTATCGGCAGGAGCAAGCTCGTCTTGACTCATCATATTGGGATTCCGAACTGAATTACTATTTCCTACATTTGGTTAGACTTCGCGACACAAACATCCCCTCAAAGGCTAAAGTCGATGCAATTGTAGAACCTATGGAGTTGGAGGATGATGAGTTCATTGGAGAAGAAGTATCGGCACTGTATGATGAAGATAGCCACGTGTTGATGCTACAACGAAATAAGTTCAGTTTAGGACCTGAAGGTATTGAAGAATACATGAACTTACTTTGGGATAGTGATGATGAAAAAATATATCTGAGACCTATTTGTCCACCTGATGCATTTGCACTTGCAAGGAAAGCAACTGAATATAGAAAAATAAATATTAGGTTTGCCGATATTAAGAGTGTTGATAGTAATAGACTCGGAAGGTTCCAATCCCCACTAAAGAAAATTATATCCTCGTTCAACGAATATGAGGGAATCAATGCTCAAGTAATAATTACTGTTGGAAATGTAAAAGGATCGTCACTAGATGACGATACTATTAGTGATACCTTGAATGACCTGCAGGAGAATCCACAATTCTTTTCAAAAGCCGAGATTACCAAGAGAGACTGTGACGATTCAAGGGTTGAAATCTTAGACCTATTTGAGCATAAGGCACATGATTTTGGAACCTTCCGTATGGAAAAGAGGGAATCCTTGGGCCATTATGCGATAGCGGAAGAAATGTGGCGTATATATAGTGGAAATGAAGGATGTGCAAACAGGCAAAAGGATATTAACTCATTCTTAAGATAATGTGAAAGGGGGCGAACAATGGAAAGGGTGACTAAATTTTTGGGTTGGTTCTACCCTCTCTTGCTAGCTCTACTCCTTTTGGCTCTGGCATTCAAATTTGGGTTCAATAGCAAAGTTAAATATTTTGATAAAGTGTTAGATGGTTCAATAACTTTTAGCTCGATCGTTGTTGGTTTCCTAGGGGCGTTACTTGGGATACTAATGAGTATTCGAGATAGTTTAATTGTAAAAGCAATATTTGCAACAAATGAAAAAAAGACGTTGAAGCTGTATTTTCAAGAGACTTTTATCATTGGTTTTGCAGTTGTAATATCCTCTTGTGTTATGCATGTTATTAGGGAAGATATTTCTTTATTGACTGACTGGATTTTTACGATCTGGTTATTGGTGGTCGCATGGTTTATTCCGTCCACGTATCGAATTGTAAGTATTTTAATGTCTGTTTTTTTTAGCTCTAATAATTCAAGTACAAGACCTCAAGGAAACAAGACCAATGATATTACAGCCAGAGAACAGTTGAAAAAGAATCTAACACGTTATAAAGAGTAACAGTTGATTGTCAACAGTAAAACTGACAATCGGCTAGATGTCAAATTATCTGATATCTGTTACCGCTCATATAAAATGTCGGTAGAAACCGGGATTATTCTCATTTCAGATGGCGGCCAGCCAGAAGAGTGATTGACGGAAGCAACGGGAGTACCAGCCGCCAAGTAACGTGAGAAATCAAACGGTAGGAAGTCAAGGCCGCGCAGCGTTCATTTTAGCCTTGACTTCCGACTCCTTCGATCACGCTATTTCCTTGCCCTGCAATGCTTTGCAGGGCCTGCCGCACGGCGAGAGACGGGGTGCAGGGGACTGTGTTCCCTGCGTTTCCCCGGAGGGGACGGAAGGGGCGAGTGACTCCACCTTGACTCGTGATATATCTCTCAGTTGCTTGGCAGACTGACACCACAATTCTCACGCCGTTGTCGGTGAGAAAATCACCGTCAAATCTATTTAGCCCCTAAATGAATTTGGACAGTACACCCCTTACTCCGATACAATAATATTGAGGCGGAGGGGAACGAAATGAAGAAGAAGCAGTATGATCTAGAATTTAAAAAGATGGTGGTTGCCAAGGGCAACGAAATTGGCAACATGACTGCTGTTGCAAGACAACATGAACTGGATCCGAAGATGGTGCTGCGGTGGGCTAGAGAGCTGAACCGAAAGGATCTGGATCAATTGGATGGAGCCAGCTTCAAGCAAGCGAAGTATGTGCCCACCGCAGAAGATTATGCGCAGCTGCAGAAAGAGAATGAGAAGCTGAAGAAGCTCTTTGCAGAGCAAGCTTTAGAGAGGGACATTCTCAAAGACCTGCTAAAAAAAACGAACCCACACTTGCGGATAAAATAGAGATCGCCCAGAAGTATATCCGAGAAGGCAACAACATTAGCTTTGTGCTACGTGTGCTGGAAGTAGAGCGGTCCACGTATTATGCACATGCGAACAGAAGTAAGCAGCAATCTCAAGAGACTGTCCACAGGGTCGGGCGCCCCGCACCTGGTTTATCATATACACAAGAAGGCAAGCCAATCAGTGATGAACAAATATGCGAATGGATCATGGAGTTCTTAGCCGGCGAAGGCGCAAACTACGGTTACCGCAAGCTGACCGTGCTTCTTCGAAGACGCCATCAGATGGAGATTAACAAGAAGAAGGTCTATCGCCTTTGCAAGCAAATGAACGTGCTTCGGCCGCAGCGCAAAATAACAGTAAAGCATCCGAAGCGACTTGCTAACAATCGCGAGATAACGGGCTCCAACCAGTTATGGGAAACGGATATCAAGTATGGGTGGGTCCAGGGCGAGCAACGATTTTTCTTTCTTATGAGCATCATAGACGTGTTTGATCGCGCCATCGTTTCATACCACATTGGATTGACCTGTGAAGCCAGGCATCTCGTCCAGATCACGCAGGAAGCGCTCATGAAACGCCAGCTCTTTGAAAAGGCTGAGAAGCCGGTCATACGCTCCGATAACGGTCCACAGTTCATTAGCAATCTCTTCGAAAATGCGTGTGATGAGTTTGGTGTGATCCACGAGCGTATCCCGCCTAAGACGCCGAATAAGAACGCTCACATCGAATCGTATCATTCGATAATAGAGGCGGAGTGCTACCAGCGCCATGAGTTCGAGTCTTATCCACAGGCCTATGAAGTTGTGAGTCAGTTTATACAAGACTACAATCGAATCCGCATCCATGGCAGCATCTACGACTTATCCCCATATGACTATATGGAAGCGGTGAAGCAAGGCATTGTGAAGCCTAAGCAGATTAAGGTTTAATAAATCGTTATGTCCGTTTGCAAGCTGAACCAGTGGAAAAGGCAAGCGAAGCGGTCCTTGATGCTGAGAAGGCGGATATGATAGGCTGGTCCGGCTAGCAGCCCCAAGCGACCGTAGGGAGCGCCCTAGGGGGATGCCGGCAGGGATGCCTCATCATATCCGTCGGAGGCTCAGCGTCAAGGATGCCTTTGGAGCGGCCGATGGAAAGTCGACTGAATTGATCCAATGTATATCTGAATTCGGCGAAAAACGAAGAAAGTTAAAGCAATTGTACGATTGATATCGAATAAGAGGTGCGGTGTCCATAATAAGGGTGTTTAACCGAAATTACCTGAGAGGCAACAATGTCCCGTGAAAGTGTTACGTATTGAATTAGTTTCCCTAATTAGAGAGTTCCAATTTCAGATGGCGAAAATCCTTCAGCTCATCTGGTATTGGAACTCTGTCTCCATGATTTTGAATAGACCATGGGTACCCCGTGTGGAAAACCTTTCAAACTTAGGTATTGGCCGCTATTAATCAACCTTACACGTTTGTTAATATCTTTATACTTAGTTTCGTTACCATGGTCTGAATTAAATCATTCTATTTGCTGCAAATCGCCTGCCACTTTCGTAAAGAGAGGGGTGTTATTATCAGGCCCACGTTGTATTTTCGTGGCAGAGTCTACTCCATCATACGTGACTCTTTTATTTTATTAATTCCAAATTAGTATGTACGGTCTATTTATTGGTATTTATCTACTTGAAATAACGAATATTTCAATATTCGATGACATCTTGGATACTGTACAAGTCAACTCGTCTTTATCATTAGATTGGGGATAGAATGATGCATGCGCGGATAAGACCCAGTTATTACAAAAAGAAAAAACAAAATAATCATCGTATATTTATAGCACCATCTAATCCAGTCAGCCTTATTTTTCGATGTACTCTCCATGATGAGAATATGAGGGAGAAGGTTGTTGAGGGTAAGATACTACCTTATTGCAACTCATGTATGCTATCTAGTCTCGTACAGGAAAAGTTACAGCAAATTGAAAATGATAAGGAGAATAAGGCAAAAGCAATTAAAAAAGAACTCTTCAATTCATTCATGGCACTATTATTTGTCGGTGGTATATTTTATGTAGTTGTCGGGATTATTGTTGGGGGTATTATACACCAAATTGTTGAAGGTGTTCTGGATAAGATAGGATATGAACTATATATACATCCCAACTGGTTCATTGGAGTATTTGCTGCAGTTCTGCTCTTCCTCACGATAATAAGCACTTACTCTGAAGAAATTCGAAGAATAATCAAGGAGAAGGATGAAGCTCAAATTAATGAGGAAATCAAAAATAACTTGGAACGGGAAAAAAACACTAGAAGCTATGAATTAGTGAGATTCAAAGAGTCAATATACCGACAGTATCTTTATCAGACCAGTAATATTAGGGATATAGATAAGCTCGAAGGAATAGCATTTGAGGATTTTATGGCTTCTGTTTTTCAAAGGCAGGGATACATAGTCTCTGGAACAAAGGCGTCGGGCGACGATGGGATTGATCTTATTATTGAGACACACGGGAGACGAATTGGTGTACAATGCAAGAGGTACAGTGGAAATGTCTCTGTTTCGGCTGTTCAAGAGGTATACGCAGGTAAAGGAATGTATGATTGCGATGAAGCTCTTGTGGTTACGAATTCATACTATACACACCCAGCAAGGCGCATGGCAGACAAACTCGGTGTCGCACTTTGGGATCGGAATAATCTAATTGAGGAATTACATAACCTCCAGAAGAGAATAACTTGGGAGACTTATCTCAAGAATTATTACATAATTCCGAATCAAAATATTCCAACAGAAAATTCAGATTTAAAAGAGATCATAAAATGTTTGAATTGTAAAATTGACAATAGGGTGTTGGTTGGAAAACTATACATAGCACTTTGTGGTAATTGTCGGAAAAAGCTATCTGAAAGAGTATGTTAAGATGAAGATCATCGCATGAGAGTAAAGGGAGTATCCCAGATCTTCTTGGAAAAATGATAAACTCCCTGAGGTGCTTCCTCAAGGGGAGTTTTGCCGGTGCTTCCGGACAAAGTAAATTTACCACATATACTCATAATTGTAAATGTAATCACATATATTCCCAAACGCTTGGGATTTCTGTGTAATGCAACTGCTTAACTTAGGTTTATATGGTAGTTGTTTGTCTTTGTTGACACAGAGCTGTTTTTAATTGTATTATGTTTTATGCGGTCACGTTCCCGTAAGAAAGGGGAACCGAACAATATGAATAATGATCGTATCTTGCTTTACATCATTCTTCTAATTGTTGTGATTTTCGGTATTTTGGCTTTGACTCGTTAAGTGAGTACAGATTCATATCTAGACCAATCTCGTTAACAAAAAACGAACGTGACCAGCCCTTATCAGGGTTTGGTCAATAAAATAAATTATAAAAAACCAATCACCCATTAACAGGGTGGTTGGTTTTTTAGTACCTTCCTCTATTTTGTGAGTACTATCCCCTACAATCCATTGATTCATCAATCTCAGTAGGAGGTATCATTAAAAAGTCCACAATTACGTTCATTTAAGCAGCGCGTTGAGTTGATGCGGAAGCCGTTCCGCCTATCAGAAAGGATATTGCTACAGTCTGCATCTGCTAATTTGGTTTCAACGTGAAGTTTTAATATTGCACACAAAAAAGACGCCTTCAATGGAAGGCGTCGCGATATTCAAAATCAGAGTACTTACGATACTAAGAATTTCTGAGGATGCCAGAAGTATAAAGATAATAAGGATCTGAGTCAGCGGCTCCATCGACATAAATTACGTAACTAGAAAATGGATCCACTGGAAACTCTATAAAGGTGTGTCCGTTTTGTTGGCTGCTCTGAATAGGAGTAACAACATAGAATCCGCTTGGAGTGTATTTATAAGCTGTGACAATGAGAGAAGGGCTCCAATGGATAGCATTTACCGCAAATGTCCCACCATAGTCAGCTGTATGAAAACCATACCAATCCATATCCTCATGGCTGCTTATGTAACCTTGAAAGTTTGCTGCTCCAAATGCTGGGATGATCGTTGGGGTATAAGGAGAGTCGTTTGGTTCATTTACGTCCTGTGAAGCAAAAACGGATTGTCCCGTACTAAACATCAATACAGCAGCGAGCGCAATTGACAAAAATCTTCTCTTCTTCAAATCCACCATCTCCTAAACTATATAATATTTATATTACATATAATAATTTAATATATTTTCAATAATATGTAAATAAAAAATAGTGTTAAGATTTGATTAAAAGAGAAACATTACGTCAGGCAAATGAATCGATTATTTGACGCAGCCAGAGAATTGAAATAAACAGTAAACGGAGTTCAATATTCTAATGAAAGAAACACAGTGAAAAATAACCGATACCCATAGTGTTCAGAAGAATTTGCGCACCTCGAGATGATCGCCACCATGATCTACAAGCTGACGAAGGATGCATCGATCGAGCAAATCAAAGCAGCAGGTCTTGACCCTTATTACGTCAGCCACGATTCGGCGCTCTTCTACGCGAATGCGGCGGGAGATCCGTGGACCGCGACCTACATTCAGGCGAAGGGCGATCCGATCGCCGATCTGTATGAGGATATTGCGGCGGAGGAGAAGGCACGGGCGACGTACCAGTGGCTCATTGATATGACTGATGACGTCGACTTGCAGGACGGACTTAAATTTTTGCGCGAGCGTGAGGTTGTGCATTCCATGCGGTTCCGCGAGGCGGTTGAGATACTGAAGGCGGAGCAAGGGGCGAAGAAAATATTTTAGTAGCAGCTAACTAGACAACCATCATCATAGCTCACAGGGATAGGCCGTACTTCATTGCGAAGGAACGGCTTCTTTATATGCTGTCATCCTACCATTTACAAATAAATTACGCCTCAAGTATTGACTATTTAAACTGTAAATCGTAGAGTAACAGATATAGGGGCGCGCAAAACACAGCCCTGTATATACGGAGAAGGAAGTGGAGTGAAGGCATGAAGCAATATAATACGAAGGCCATTATGGCGTCGCTGCTCATTTGCGGCTTCATGGGCATGTTCAGCGAGACGGCGCTGAATATAGCGATCAGCAATTTAATGGAAGTATTCCAGATCACCGCTGCGACGGCGCAGTGGCTGACGACGGGCTTCCTGCTGACGCTAGGCATTCTGATGCCGATGACGGGCTTGCTGCTGCAATGGTTCACGACGAGACAGCTGTTCATTATTTCATTGGCCAGCTCGCTGGCGGGCACGTTAATCGCGGCTCTCGCGGTTAACTTCGAGATGCTGATGGTCGCACGTGTGCTGCAGGCGGCGGGTATGGGGCTTCTCATTCCGCTGATGTTCAATACGATCCTTGTCATCTACCCGCCGGAGCAGCGTGGAGCGGCGATGGGCTTCGTTGGACTGGTCATCATGTTTGCGCCAGCGACAGGTCCTACCGTGGCCGGTATCTTGATCGAATATTTATCGTGGCACTATATTTTCTGGCTGACGTTGCCGTTCTTGGTCGTTGGATTATTGGTAGGGTTGAAATATTTGGAAAATGTCACGGAAGTAACGAAGCCTCCTATTGATCTATTATCGGTCGTGTTATCGACAATCGGCTTCGGAGGAGTCGTCTTCGGCTTCAGCAAGGCTGGCGAAGGCGAGCAAGGCTGGGGCAGTCCGATTGTGATCGCCTCCATCGTCGTCGGCTTGATCGCACTGATGTTGTTCGTGCTACGTCAATTGACGATGCGTCAGCCGGTCATGAACCTGCGTGTGTTCAAGTTCCCGATGTTTATCGTTGGCCTACTGATGGTGCTGTCGTGCATGATGATTATATTGTCCAGTATGATTATTCTTCCGCTCTATTTGCAGAATGGCATGGGCTTGTCCACATTTGCAGCTGGACTGATGCTGCTGCCGGGCAGCGCGCTGAACGGTATTTTATCGCCGCGCATGGGGCGGTTGTTCGATAAGTATGGACCGAAGTGGCTCGTCATACCGGGGCTTGCCATCGTTGCGGTGACGCTATGGTTTTTCTCCGGCATTACGCCGACGACTTCGATTGCCTTCATCGTGGTGCTGCATATCGCTCTTATGGTTGGGATCTCGATGGTATGGATGCCTGCACAGACGAACGGGCTCAATCAGCTGCCGCCGGAGCTGTACCCGCACGGCACAGCTGTCATGAACACGCTGCAGCAGGTCGCAGGTGCGATCGGTACTGCCGTAGCGGTAGCTATATTGACGAGCGGGATGGAGAAGTACCTGCATCAATCGACTGCACCGTCAGAGCTGGCGGAGATGGCCAAGGCGATGACGCTCGGGTCGCAGAACGTGTTCCTGTTCGCCATGTTCGTTACGCTGATCGGACTCGCCATTGCGTTCACGATTCGTCGGGTCATTGTCAAGCAAGGCGCGTTAGGTCCGATGCATTAAAGCAGTTAGGAGAGGGAGTTTTCGGACTCTCTCTTTTTTTGCACCCAATAAATACGAGCACGCGAATTACATTTTTATACATATAAGTAATCTAAAGAAAATTTTAGGTGCGGCTCTGCAAAAAGAGTGCATTCTTGTCCATCCTATAACTCATCAAGTCTTATACAGAAGTGTGATGGAAAGAGGAGAGCTGTCATTCATCTACTAGTAACCGCAATCACGATTGCATGCTTCTTTCGCTCGAAAAATTGGCGGCAGTCCGGACGCTATCATACGACAGCGCTCTATATGATCGTCGGCAATTTATTGTATTTGCTGCTTACGGCCGGCTTCGTGCTGTGGCGATTTTCACCAGAATTCGAGCTGTTGCCCATTGTGTTTGAGCTTAGCTACACCTTCATCGTATTTCCGCTTACGGTGCTCATGTTCTTGAATAGCTATCCACAGGGTCGTGTCCATATTGCGAAGCATTATGCCAAGTGGATCTTGCTGTACTCAGGCTTCGAGCTTGTGCTCGCTTGGAACGGCCGTATGCTGTATGGCAATGGGTGGAACTGGTATTATTCCACAGCGTTTGATGTGCTCATGTTCCCCATGCTGCTGCTGCATAGCCGCAAACCGCTGATTGCCTATGCGGTGTCGGTACCCATTATTATACTCCTTGTATGGTACTTCAAGGTTCCGATCGAACCGATTGCCAGAGCCATATTGGAAACCAGGTGGTCTCCCGCTAATTGACATTCGAGAGGAAACATGGTTGTATAGAAGGGCATTGGTTTGAAAGCGGTGGGGGGAAACGAATGATGAACAAACGAACGATGCCGGAAGCGATGATATTTGATGTAGACGGTACGTTATTCCGGACGGAGACGCTGCTGCTGCCTGCCTATCATGCTGCATTCGAGCAATTGCGGGCTGAAGGGCTGTTTCGCGGGGAAACGCCGCCGGAACGGTACATCATCGGCAGTCTTGGGATGCTGCTTGAGCACATATGGGAGCAGGTACTGCCTGAGTATGGGCGTGATGTTCATCGACGTGCGGACGAGCTGCTGCTGAAGCTCCAGCTTGAAGGGCTGCGGCGCGGCGAGGGTGAGCTCTATGAGGGAGTTGCTGAGACGCTGCGAGCGCTGAAGGAGCGGGGCATCCGTTTGTTTACCGCGAGCAACGGTCTGGAGGCATATGTCAAAGGAGTGATCGGCTATCAGGGCTTGGAGCCGTTGTTCGAGCCGGAAGGGCTGTACAGCGCCGGGCAGCATCGGACGCGCTCCAAGGTAGACCTCGTTCGTCTCTTACTTGACCGGTTCGGAATTCAGGAAGCATGGATGGTCGGAGACCGCTCGTCGGACGTTGAGGCTGGCCGTGGCAACGGACTGTTCGTCGTTGGCTGCGATTACGCAGGCTTCCGCAAGCAGGGGGAGCTAGCGGGGGCCGATGTACGCATTCAGTCGTTCAGTGAGCTGCTCGACGTGCTCGATTCGTTCGAACAGACGCAGCGAAGCGGATAGCGACAACTCAAGCTGTAACATAGGGCTGTACCGTATGCCGTATGTGTAAAACAATAGACCCGCTCCACGGAAGCTCGTCACAGAGCTCCTGGGAGCGGGTCTTGTCATGAGGGTCCGATTGACCGCGTGAAGTGCTACGTCTGAGGTAGGCGACGGACTCGTTAACGCAGCCTTAGGGCCGCGGCTTGACTGGTGCATCCTTCTTCTTCGTAGTCATCAGCCACTGTGCATATTGTAGCGGTCGGGTGATCGCCTTCGCGTAGGTCTCCTTCTCGCCGATGCGTCGGAACACTTCACGGGACGGCTTCGGGTTCACCTCCAGCAGCCAGATGTGACCGCTTGGATCGACCGCAAGATCGATGCCCGCCTCGCAGAACGGGCCGAACTTCGTCTCCAGATGCTCCGCCACGCGAAGACCGAGCTCATAAGCCTCCTTGCGGATCGACTCGACCTTGGCCCCGGTGCCGAACCGCCTCGCGAGCAGCGTCTCCATCGACACCGCGCGGCCTCCGCCGTGCAGGTTGGACGTAACCGAGCGCTGCGGTCCGATACGGCCTGCACAGCCAGTCACCTGCCACTGGCCTTGGCCGTCCTTCTGCACGAGCATACGGAAGTCGTGTACGCGTCCATCCCTCAGCTTCAGGTTGATGCCCTGCTGCACAATATATTGCTCCTGCAGCTTCCAGCCTTCGAGCTTGGCGGGAAGGCGGTCGGTTTTCATTTTACCCGCGGTCAAGATGCGTCTCATCGGGTCTCGGCCTTGCACGTGAATAACGCTTCCGCTACCGGCCAGCCGCTGAAGACGAAGAATGCCGCGTCCGCCGGTGCCGCTCTTCGGCTTCATGTAGACGACCTCGTGCTTTTTCAGAAAATCAGCCAGCTCCTTCGCGCTTCGATAGCGGACCGTCGCCGGCAAGTAAGGCTCGATCCGGTCATCCTGTGCGAGCAGCTGATGCATCGCCCACTTGTTAGCAAGCGGGCGGCTTATATATTGAAGCTCCGGGTGGCGCTTGCGGAAGCCCGACAGCTTCCGGTAATTGCTGACGCCGTGGTACCGGCAGCGGTCGTAGATGAGTGGAGGGAACTTCGTCCACTTGCGCACCCATTTCTGCTGGGCTGAATCGTAGGTGAGGGCGTGCACGCGCGGAGGCTGCAGCTCCTTGACGTCATCGGGTGTAAAGATCATGACATCCAGTCCGAGCTTGCGGCCTTGGATGCACAGCTTTTTGAAGAAGGCGAGCTCCTCCAGACGACGCCCCTCCAGATACATAGCCAGAACGCCTAGTGGTTTGGACATGATGGTCACCTGCCTAACGATAGCTGCTTAGCTTCGTACTCTTTTTGGATAAAAACATCGAATAGCGAATCAAGTTTTCGAGCGATTTTTGCCGAATTGGAGGCTCATCGAACTTCATTGGCTTCGAATTCGCCTCGAAAAACCAGATGTGTCCGTCGCTGTCGACGCCAAGGTCCATGGACATCTCGCCAAGCGTATGGCCGCTTGCCTTCTCAATGTGCCGGGCAATCGTAAGCGCGGCCTTCTTCGCCCGCTGGATCACCTTCTTGCTCGTCGTGCTGCCGAAGGCATGCGCGAGCAGCTTGGCTGGGTCGTCGATGGAGCCTCCACGCGGGACGTGGGTCGTAATGCTGAGCTTACCGGCCAGCCTCGCCCCGACGCCTGCTACGCTCCAGGCGCCTTTGTAATTTTTCTGCACGAGCACACGGAGATCGAACGGCCGGCGCTTGTAGCTCGTCAGCTGGATGCCCTGCTGGGCGATATAATCCTTCGAGCCGATCAGCTCGCTCACCTCGCTCCACAGCTGGGAGACGTTCGGGAAGCGGGTAATCTGGCTCTTCGTCTTATCTTGAATGCTCAGCTCGAACTGCCTTGCGGCTGCCTTGCTGCTATCGACGCGGCTCACCTTCATAATCCCCTTGCCGGCCTTGCCGCGAATCGGCTTCAGGTACAGCGAGGAGTAGCTCTGCAGCAGCTTGTCGAGCTCGGAGCTGGAGGACAGGCGCACCGTAGCCGGGATGTAAGGCTTCGTCTGCTTCGACTTGTTCAGCCATTCGAACAGTGTCCACTTGTTGAAGAACGATGGGTTGAAGAAGCGGATGCGCTCGTGGCGCAGACAGGTTTGGATCACCTGCTGCACCTCGGGCATCATCTCGAACTTGCGGTACGGAATCCGGTTATAGATGACATGGGGCAGTGGCAGCAGCTCGCGCTTCCAGCTCTTCGTGCCATGCTGGTAGCGGTAGCCGACCGCATGCTTGCCGCTCAGCTTGAAGTCGCTCGTCGTCATGACGTATACGAGGACGCCGCGTTCCTCCCCGGCTCGGATCAAGTCGATGAAGTTATCTTGATTGCCGCGAAAAATACGCTTGTTATCCGCATAGGTCAGAATGGCGAGCGTCGGTCGCTGAGGCGTCGCTTGTTGCTTCGTTCGCGTAGCCACCTAACCATCCCTCCTTGCCTTGAAGCGGCTCAGGTAGAGGCAGTAGTCGTATATATATTGCAGGGAAGCGCGTCCCTGCTCCTTAAGAGCCGGGTGCTTGAAGATCGAGCGTCCTGGCTTGGAGTTCGCCTCGAACATCCAGATGCGCTCGTTCTTGTCGATGCCGATGTCGAAGCCGAGCTCGCCGAGCGTATGCTTGTAGTTGCGTTCGATGTCTTGCGCCAGCTTGATGGCCGAATCTTTGGCGTTAGACAGCACGGCATCCGCCCGCGAGCCGTACACTTGGCGCAGTGCTTGCTCCGGCGTCATCAGCATGCCGCCTGTGCGAACGTGCGTCGTAACACTGCCTTTACCCGCCTTCTTCGCGCCGATCGCAGCGACGACCCATTGGTTGGCGCTGTTCTTCGTCATATGGAAGCGGAAGTCGAGCGGACAGCCGTCAATCTCGATTAGACGGATGCCCTGCTGGGCGACATAGCCGCGCAGGCTGCCGTTATGACGGTGCAGCAGCTTAATGAGCCCATCGTACTTACCGAAGCGCAGCAGTACGTTGCGGCCGCTGCGACGGAAGCGAGCGTAGTAGCCGCGCTTCGGGTTATACGTCAGTCGGTAGATGCCGATGCCGAGACTGCCCGCTGTCGGCTTCAAGTAGATGAACTTGTGCTTCTCCAGCATCTCCTTCAATTCCTCACCCGAAGGATTAATGCGCGAGTCCGGTACAAAGCGGAACGCATCGGTGCCCTGGAGCAAGTTGTAGACGTCCCATTTATCGAAGAAGCTCCAGTTGAACAGCGGAATTCCCCGTCGGATGAAGCGCTGCTTGAACGCATTCATGGAGCTTAGCTTCTCCGCCTTGCGGCTCGGAAGCCGGTTGTACACGACATCTGGCAGCGGAACCGTCTTGCGCACCCAGCCGCCTTCGCTGCGAGGAATGATCGCGTTCACGGTGCCCTGCGACCAGTTCACATCGCTCGGGGAGAAGGCGAAGTAGAACGCGCGATCTGCGCCGACCCGCATGAATTGACGGATGAAGTCAGTCCGAGAGCCGAACGGTGCTGTGCTGCTGCGGACGACGTTGGTCAAGATGCCGATCAACGGTCCGAGCTTCATTTCTTTACCGCTGTTATTGACAACCATGATCGTTCCGGTGCGGGGGAGCTTGAGCTGCGTATAGAGGGAGGCGGTTATATACAGATGGTTCCCGCTTTTTTTCAGCAGCTTGAGTGGCAGCGTTACGCTCTTGCTGCCAGCCTTTACGGTAACGCTGCGCGTTTTGGACAATTTCAGCGCTCTAGCTAAGTCACCACTGGCATAGACCGCGCGTTCCTGTCTTTTTGTAATATGAACTGTACAAGTGGTCGAGCTCATGATGAACCTCCTATCCTGGAATAACAGTCTCCCGGAAGAAACAGGAGCTGTTATGGCAAGCCTCGAATTTGGCGTAGCCAAATTGAGGGCCTGATCTACTGGAATAACAGTCTCCCGGAAGAAACAGGAGCTGTTATGGCAAGCCTCGAATTTGGTGAAGCCAAATTGAGGGCCTGATTTACTGGAATAACAGTCTCCCGGAAGAAACAGGAGCTGTTATGGCAAGCCTCGAATTTGGTGAAGCCAAATTGAGGGCCTGATTTACTGGAATAACAGTCTCCGGGAAGAAACAGGAGCTGTTATGGCAAGCCTCGAATTTGGCGCAGCCAAATTGAGGGCATTTATCGAATGATGGACGCTTCGTGCCGCAGCATGTAATCCGCATAGCGCAGCGGGTTCGCTGCGGCGGCTGTTTGCGCCTCTTGATGCTGGATATAAGTAAAGATGGAGCGGCCCGGCTTGGAATTCACTTCAAGCAACCAGATACACCCGGCGGTATCGATCCCATAATCGATACCGAGCTCGGCGAGACGCCCGTGATCGGCTTCGAGAACGGGCGGCACCGCCTCTGAGAGCTGCTGCAGCTCCTCCAGCAGCTGGGCAGCTCGCGCCCGCCCGAACTGGCGGGCGAGGAAGGGCTCGGCGGCCTCCGCGGAGCCGCCGCCGTGCAGGTTCGCGGTCAGGCTGCCCCCCTGACCGCATCGGACGGCGAGGCCGGTCAGCTGCCAGCGGCCGGAGCCGTCCTTCTGCATGAGCGCGCGCACGTCGTACGCGCGGCCCTCGCTCGTGTGCAGCGCCAGATAGCGCTGCACCAGATAGCGGCGGCGGCCGATGAAGCGCCGCAGCCATAGCCCGAGCGCGGCGGCGTCCGCGAAGCCGCGCGACACATCGCGGTTGCGCGCGTCCCGGCCGCGCACCGTATAGGCATGCGCCGCGCCCGCTTCGCCGCGGCGCACGAGCAGCACGCCGCGGCCCTGCGAGCCGCCGAGCGGCTTCAGCACGGCTTCGCCGTGCGCCGCCAGCCAGACGCCGAGCGTGCGCATGCTGCGCAGCAGCTCGGTCGGCGGCAGGTGGCGGTTGAACTGGCCGCTTGCAGCGAGCATCTGCTGCACCGTCCATTTATCCTTCAGTCCGTTACTGAGCAGACGGACCGAAGGAATGTCGCGCAGCCGACGGAGCGCCTCGCGGTATACGGCTTGCTGCGGCTTGCTCGAGAAGAAGCACCGATCATAGATCACCGGAGGCAGCTCGAAGGAGCAGCGCTCCCAGCATCGCAGAGCGAGGTCGTATCGGTAGCCCTGCACGCGCTCCTGCTCCCAGTCGACGGAGCAAGGCGTGAACACGTACACGGTCAGGCCGAGCTTGTGGCCGAGCATCGTTAACCGCTGGTAGAAGCTGCGATTCTCGAACGGCGCCTCCTGATCAGTCCGTACCTCCGTTCTCGTCCTCGTCCTTGTCGTCAGGATGCCGACCGTCTTCGGCTTACGAGCCGACTTGTTGAAGATTGCCATCGCACAGCACCTCTCGATCGGTGGGAAGTGATCTTGCGCTCATCTTCATATATGCACGCAACGTTAGAACTTGGCAGCGTATCGGGAATATTGCACGATGGTCTTGACGGATGGACGAATTTTGCGTTCTGCCGACAGCGGCGTATTGTCCTCCTTGGACGGCTTCGAGTTGACCTCGATCAGCCATACCCGACCTCCGGAATCTAGCGCCAGATCGACGCCCAGCTCGGCAAAATGTCCATCGATCTGCTTCTCGACGCCCTTCGCGATCTGCAGCGCCGCGCGGCGCAGCTTGAGGAGACCGCTCGACGGAGAGATGGAGCGGGCACGCTTCAGCGCATCCTTGACGGTCGTCAGCGAGCCGCCGCGAGCCAGGTTCGACACGAAATGGTCTTGACCGGCGATACGAGCGACAATCGAGGTGACGGTCCACTGTCCGCCGTCTCCACGCTGTACGAGCGCGCGGAAGTCGACGGGGCGTCCTCCGACAGAGACGAGCGGCAAGCCTTGCTGAATCTGATACCGCTGCGACTTGACCTTGCGGGACAGCGCCGCGTACAAGGCGCTCATCGTCGGGTAAGACTGCTTGCGCGACCCGTTCACTCCAGTGAAGGAGCAGCTGTAGCCGCCGCCTGACAGCTTACGGATACGGATTATGCCCTTGCCGAGACTGCCAGTGATCGGCTTCAGAAAGACGGTGTTGTACTTGCTGCACATCGACTTCATCTGCTCGAACGATTTCAGTAGATGCGACTCTGGCAAGTAGAGGCGAATGCCGGACTCCTTCTGCAGGGCGTCGAACACCTCGGTTTTGTTCAAATATTTCTCATTGAACAGCACTGTGCCTTGCTTCGACCTTACATGCGAGATGAACTGCTGCACGCTCGGGCGGTTCTCCAGCTTGCGGCTCGTCAGTCGGTTGTACAGCACATGCGGCAACGGGAAGGCAGTCTTGTGCCACCCTCCGGCATAATGCCAGCCGCGAACAGTGTCGCCCTGGCCGTCCAGATCGTCAGGGGTGCAGAAGAAGACCGCTGCGCCGTACAGCTTGCACGCATCGCTGAGCTCCCGGCAGAAGCCGGTGTTCGCTCCGAACGGCTTGTCGGTTGCAGTTGCATGTACACGGCTCATCATGACGCCTATGAGCGGCCCCAGATGGAGCGACTTGCTGCTCGCCTTATACCGCACACATAGCTGCATCCCTTGGGTCAGACCGAGCTTGGCGGCGAGCGTCGGGCTCATGCGCAGCGTGCCGCTCGCTTGAACCGCCACGACCTTCACGTCGTGCCGAGCCGAGCCAAGGCGTAACTGGATCGTCTCTCGCTGCGGAATTTTCCATTTGCGGACCAAGGCATCACTGAGCATGAGCAGTGTGCTGTCGCCCATCATGGACGCTTGTATCGCGATTTTCACTTTTGTTCTCTTCTTCATACGGTACTCCTTCCCAGCATGAGCGGTGCGCCCTGTTGGCGGTTTTGTTCATGCATGGAGCGTTGGCAAACGAACTACTTCATCATATGAGGGCGTCTATCCCTTGGTGAGAATAAAAACGTGATCAGCCGCAATAACGCAAAAAGGACTCCACCTCATCGTCTACTGACGTTGAAGTGAAGTCCTATTTCAAACTTGACGATGCATGGTCAGAGCATCATTACAGCCGATACCGTGTCGGCCGCTTCTGCTCCTGCTCGTCGTTCTCTTGCTTCTCGTACGGTGATTCGGCCCCGATGCGGGTTACGGCAACGACGCCGAGCTCGTAGCGCTCATGTGGCGCTGTATCCTCGTAGACGGTAGCCGGATCGCCGTCGGTCTCCGGCTCGAATTGCGGCTCGTTAGGCATATGCTGCGCTCCTTATGAGTCTATATTAACGACAACAGCTCGTTGAAGCTCCTGGCGCTGGCGTTTACATGTACAGCTGGCCGCTGTCTCCGGTCTGGCCCTGCTGCTGCTTGACGAGCACGTCCATCTGATTGATGCATTGCTGAAGCTTCGATTGAATCTCCATGATGCGGCGCTGCTGCGCGCTCATCTGGGTCTCCACCTGAGACTGGGCCTGCTGGAGCTCGGTCTGTACTTGAACGAACTGCTGCTGAAGCTCGCGCAGACGGGAGGAGAAGTTCGTCAGTCCCGATTGGGCGAGTGCCTGCTGCGCCTGCTGGGCTTGCTGCATTTGCTGCAGTTGGCGCTGCTCTAGAAATTGCTGATACGATAACGATTGCTGCTGCATGCCCGGCTGTGTCGAGCCTTGCTGCGTATATCCTTGCGATTGTACACTTCCTTGAGGGATGTAGGTCTGCTGTCCTTGCTGCTGTTGCATGTTCTGCTGCATTCGTAGTGCCTCCTCGTCATCCTAGTGTAGTTTAAGTATTCGATGTACGGTGTGGAATTATTCGCTATAGCTGCCGCGATGCACCGCTTCCAGGTACACGAGCCAAGACAAGCGGTCATGAAGCCGTGCTATGGCGAATACAATGGGAGCGGGCGTGTGAACAAGCATGCGCCAATTCCGAATGCAAAGGAGCTCATACATGAACGTCTTTCTCTCGTACATGATGCTGGGCATCTCCTTATCGGCGCCGATCGGGCCGATTAACGCCGCTCAGCTGGACAAGGGGCTGAAGAACGGCTTCTGGCATGCGTGGATCGTCGGCTTCGGTGCGCTGCTAGCTGATGTGCTGTACATGCTGTGCGTCTATTTCGGCGTTGTCCACTTTCTGGAGACGCCCTTCATGCAGACGTTTCTATGGCTGTTCGGCTGCTTCGTGCTGCTCTATATCGGCCTCGAAAGCGTGCTGAAGGCCGGGGACGCCGCTTCTTATCAAGCCCGAGGAGACGAGACGCTGACCCGTTCGCTGCTGTCCGGCTTCCTGATGGCGCTGACGAATCCGCTGAATATCCTATTCTGGCTCGGCATCTACGGCTCGGTGCTCGCGAAGACCGCGTCCACCTTCGGGATGAAGGAGCTCATCCTGTATTCGCTTGGCATCATCGCAGGTATTCTGCTGTGGGACATCATTATGGCCAGCATCGCGAGCACGTTCCGCAAGGTGCTGACGCCGCGCATGCTGCGCTTCATCTCGATCGCCTCGGGTGTGTCACTGATCGGCTTTGGACTTTACTTTGGTTTTCAAGCGGCCAAGCTTCTGTTCGGTTGAGAAAATGGCAGGGTCCGGCTCGAAGCTCCAGATGGAGCCGCCGCTTGACGGGCGCACATCCCACGCTGGTGCAGCGCCTTCCGTCTTGCCATCGGCATGAGCATCGGCGGCATCCCCGTGCTTACGCCAGACGCGCTGCATCACAAGCGTGACGATGCCAACCACGACGACGAACAGCAGGCTGATGAAGAAGCCGGGCCGCGTCGTCTCGTGCAGCAGCGTGCCGCTGATTGCGAGGGCAAGCAGCAGGATGCCCGTATAGCGCTTCACCTTGCCGAACGTCGATGCCTCCAGCAAGCGACCGGAGGAGAGCAGGATGAACATCCAATTATAGAGCAGCATCAAGCCGGCCGCGGTCGTGACGAATTCATACAGGTTATCCGGCAGCAGCAGCGCCATGAGGACCGATAGCCCGAGCCCCCCGGCTGTGAACGCGATCGCACGCAGCGGCTTCTCCTTCTTCTTCGTCGTCTTGGCAAAAAACGGCGGAGCGTCCCGCTCCTCCGCAAGCGAGACGAGTATCGTCGTCACCGCGAATAGCGACGCGACCATCGTCGAGAAGCCCGCGATAATGAAGGTAGCGTTGAATACGTGCGGCACCCACGGCAGCAGCGGATCGGCTAGCGCGGTCACGAACGGGCTCTCCTTCGTCTGGAACGAGCCGAACGGCACGAGCACGAGGGCGAGTCCGATGGAGACGACATAGATGATGCCGAGGAGCAGCAGCATCACCTTGCCCGCCTTCGGGCCGTCCTTCGGGTTCTTCAGCCGCGTCGCCATCAAGCCCATCACCTCGATGCCGCCGAAGGCATAGAAGGCGTAGATGAAGGCCGACCATAGCGCTATCGTTCCGTTAGGCAGATAGGAGGCAGGCGTCTTCGGCGCATGTCCCGTGCCACCAATGACATCGAACAGAATGAGCGCGGCAAGCACGATGAACATGAAGATGGCCGCAATTTTCATGACGGCGAATGCATTCTCTGCCCGGTCGAACGTCTTCGTCCCGAGCAGGATGACCCCAAGTCCAAGCACAGCATAGACAAGTGCGAGCATCCACATTGGCATAGTCGGGAACCAGAAGCGCGAGAACAGCGACAGCGCCGTCAGCTGGCTTCCCATAATAAGCAGCTCCGACAGCCAGTACACCCAGCCGCAGCTGAAGCCCGCCCATCGACCGTAGGCGTTCTTCGCGTACGTGCGGAACGACCCCTTCTGCGGGTCGGCGATCGTCATACGAGCGAGTGCGTCGAAGACGAAGTACGTCCCGAGCGCAGCGAGCACGAAGGCGGCGATGAGCGCCGGTCCACCGATCGTCAGTCCAATCGCCGAGCCGAGGAAGAAGCCGGTGCCGATCGTACAAGCGACGCCAAGCAGGGCGAGCTGCCACCATTCGAGCCTGCGCTCCGCCTTGCCGCTGTCTGCGCTCACGTTGTGCTGTTGGTTGCTATGCTCCACGATACAATTCCCCTTCCGAGCAGTTATTTTCCTATAAAGTTAACCATTAGCTCTCTGCACGTTATTTGTGCGCAGGGGGCGAGCTTTTCATGCACAGGCGTAACATTCTCATCGTATAATCCGAACTGTGGTCCGAGGCACAATTCGTTATAGTCGTACATGCCTATGGTATGTTACTGTATAGGAATCATAAGCCAACGCGCGGAACAGGAGTTAGATGAGAATCGATGAGCAACAGCACTTCTTCAGTCAGTCCTATATGGCAGCCTAAGGTACCTGAGCTTCAGCTTGTACGCGCAATCG
This sequence comes from Paenibacillus sp. YYML68, assembly GCF_027923405.1. Taxonomy (NCBI): domain Bacteria; kingdom Bacillati; phylum Bacillota; class Bacilli; order Caryophanales; family Paenibacillaceae; genus Paenibacillus; species Paenibacillus sp. YYML68. The sequence continues at coordinate 1,750,037 of NZ_BQYI01000001.1, forward strand.
CTATTGTTGCGGTCCTTGTTATTCATGCAACAGCAGATGCGACCGTAGAGCTGCAGACTGGCAGCGGCTCACAGGCGATGTATGTCCTGATCAACAAGCTTCACAATTTTGCAGTGCCGGTCTTTATTTTGCTGAGCGGACTTGTCCTGTTCTACAGATATAAGGATGATTTCGGGAGCAGGCAGGCGGTCAGTTTTTATACGAAAAGATTAAAGCTAATCGTCATCCCTTACTTAGTCTGGTCCTTATTCTACTACCTATATAATCAATGGATCTATGACCGCAGTAATGTGCGCTTCGACGCTTCGGCATTCGCGGAGCTGCTGCCGTGGGCGGACGCGTCGTACCATCTGTACTTCATGATCATTATCGTGCAGTTCTACGTGCTGTTCCCGCTGCTGATGGGGCTATGCCACAAGTATGCGTGGATCGGGCGCCACCTCATCTGGCTCGGTCTAATCGTTCATGCGGCGTTCTACGTATACCACGATATGGTGCGTCCTGTAGACCACATGGCATCGCTATGCTTGAACTACTTCAGCATGTTCACGTTGGGCGGCTGGATCGGTCTTCACTATGAGCAGGTAACCGTATGGCTGAAGCGGAGGCTGGGACTGGTGCTTGCTTGCACAGCGGCTTGCGGTCTTAGCTTCGCGATCTTGTTCGTGCTAGACGATCGTAAGCTGTTCAGCATGTCCGCCTATACGTTCCAGGCGCTGTTCTTCGGCTATGCAGGACTTGCCGCCCTGACGTTCATTCGTCTCGGTCAATGGATCGTCAGCCATCAGCCGCGCGTATCCGCCGCTCTGCAGGCGCTAGGCGCCGCCTCGTTCGGCATCTATCTGGTGCATCCGGCTGTGTTGACGTATTACAAGGTGCATGTGGAGTCGCCTAGCTCGATGCTGCTCTATCATGGCTATGTGGCTGGCGGGTTGTTGGTCAGTCTGGCTGTGCCATGGCTGCTCTCGTACGTCTATGGCAAGGTGGTGCAGCCTGCACGTCAGGCGAAGAAGGCTAGCCCTGCGACGATGTCAGGCTGAGGTGAGGCTACTGGCGGGTCTATGGAGGGCAGTCGGGCTGCTGTCCGGCTGCTGCGACTGGGACGCGATCCGCACGGTTGCTCAATCGGGGGTGCTAATTCGCAATTCTTCTTCATACAATGAACTGTACAAGTTGTTAGGGAGGAGGATACGCCATGCGAAAAGGCTGGAAAAACATCATCTACATGGGGCTTGCGCTAGGAATGATTGCGTATTCCGTGCCCAAGATCGATATCGGCCACCTCAGTGCGCCTAGCACCATATTCGGCCTCGTCTGGATCGGCTTCGCCCTGCTCGTCGTAGCCTCTCATCTGCATGAGCTGCTCGGGGTCGAGGAGGAGACGAAGCGGGAGCTTCTGAAGATCAAGCGGATGAAGCGCTGGCAGATGGAGCAGGCGGTAACTGGCAAGCGCAAGATGCTTCAGGTGAGAAGATAATTGTCCGTATACATGTGCTCGTCAATATGTAATGAGCCCGCAGGCGGGCCGCTTCCTTGCAAGCGGCGGCGCTGCGGGCTATTTGTTGTATTCCTCATGAATGAACGAATGGACAACGAATTACACGAGCAGAGCGATCGCTAACAAGTCGAACAGTGCGAGCGGCAGGATGACATTGTTGTAATACGGATTGTAGCCCGGAGCTCCGTATCCATAGCCATAAGGCGAGCCGAGGAAGGCGCGGCTATGTCCTGGCATCACCTGCAAATATACATACTGCATATCAATATGTACGATGATGCCGTCATGCATGCTGCCTTGCACCGTCTGAATGCGCACAGGCTTGTGCATGTGCTGGCTGCAAATATCATGCACCTTATGCTTACACTTGCTCAGCACGTCGACATCGGACTTCTCCATCTCGAATATCGTTTGCGGAGCGGCTGCGTTCGGGTTAGGCATGTTTAACATTCGGAATACACCTCCATAAAGTATAGGCGACGCATAGGTCGTGTTCGATTCACTATATGCAGGAGAGGGTCGTTTCACGCTTTCTCAGAACGATAGAACCTTTAATTTTTTGCAAATTCAGCCGTAATCTGTACGCAGCTTGTTCTAATCGATCGCTAGACATGGTAAGATGAAGTTGAAGTAGTACAGTTATACATACAGTATAAGAGAAGCGGGTGAGACAGATGGACGAGCTGAGTCCGCTTGGGGCCGATGCGGCAACGAAGCATGAGCTTATACTTCGATATATTGAGAGTCTAAAGATCGGCAGCAAGATCTCTGTGCGTAAAATTGCGGAGAAGCTGGGGGTCAGCGAGGGGACGGCGTACCGGGCGATCAAGGAGGCCGATCAGAACGGTCTTGTCGCCACGAAGGAACGGGTTGGGACAGTACGAGTCGAGAAGAAGCTTCGCGATCAGCTTGACAAGCTGACGTTCGCCGAGGTCGTCAACATGGTCGACGGGGAAGTGCTCGGCGGCCGGAGCGGCCTGTCCAAGTCGCTGCACAAGTTCGTCATCGGCGCGATGGAGCAGGATGCGATGCTGCGCTATATCGATCCAGGCAGTCTGCTCATCATTGGCAACCGGAACGAGGCGCATTCGAGCGCGCTGGAGCAAGGAGCAGGCGTGCTCATAACGGGTGGCTTCGGAACGAGCGAGGAGGTGCGCAAGCAGGCTGACGAGCTAGAGCTGCCGATCATCTCGAGCAGCTACGACACGTTCACGGTAGCTTCGATGATTAACAGGGCGATCTATGACCGTCTCATTAAGAAAAAAATATTGCTCATCGAGGACATCCTCCCGAAGCCGATGAAGCTGTACGTACTCAAGGGCAATCATACGATGGAGGATTGGAAGCGGCTCAATGTGGAGACGGGTCTCAGCCGATTCCCCGTCGTCGACGAGTGGAACCGCGTCATCGGCATGCTGACGTCGCGCGACTTGATCGGCGCCTCGCCCGGGCAGACGATCGACAAGCTGATGACGCGTAATCCGGTGACGGCGCTCGTCAGCACGTCCGTCGCATCAGCGGCGCACCTGATGGTATGGGAGGGCATCGAGCTGCTGCCGATCGTCGACGGCGCGCGCAAGATCGTCGGCTGTATCAGCCGTCAGGATGTGCTGAAGGCGATGCAGCATGTGCAGCGGCAGCCGCAGCACGGCGAGACGTTCGAGGACTTGATCTGGTCGGGCTTCGCCGAGGAGAGGGATGGGGCAGGGCAGCCCGTGTATAGAGGCTCGATTACGCCTCAGATGATCAATCGACTCGGCACCGTATCCGAGGGAGTGCTGGCGATTCTGATGACACAGTCGGCCTACCACGCGATGCAGGTGGTGAAGAAGTCGGACATCGTGCTGGACAACATGGCCTCTTACTTTGTCAAGCCGGTGCAGATCGACAGCGTCATTGAGGTGCGCCCGCGCATCATCGAGGTGAGCCGCAAGTTCGGCAAGCTTGACGTGGAGATGTACCACAACGGCTCGCTCGTAGCCAAGGCGATGATGACCGCGCAGGTGATCGAGCCGGCTTGACGCTTCACACGGAGCGCGCATCACGACAGCAAGCCCGGCAGGCCACTCGGCCTCCGGGCTTGCTTGTCATGATTTGTATAGCTTCGCATCGCTTCAGCGCTCCCTGGTGCTGGCCTCTGAAGCATGCCTACCTCATGCGAGGATTGCGCGACACGAACAGGAGCATCGCGGCAACCTGACTCGATCCTGACACGAATCTCACTTCTGCAAGCGGCTGTAATGACCGTGGTTGCGCAGTCCTGCGAACAGGTTGTACACACCGATGATGAGACAGACCGTACCGAAGATGCGGCGCAGAGGCGTATCGGTGAAGAAGAACAGCTGCGACACAGCGATGACGACCAGCATCAGTCCCATCGCGATGTTCATTCTGGACGCATAGAGCCCCCGCAGCCGAGGCTCGCGCTCCCGACGGTAGCGGAAGCTGTAATAGACGGAGATCATCACCGTCACGATAATGAGGGCGCTGAGCACCCCTTGTACCTTTTCCATTCCAATCGCACATCCTTATTCGTACCGACCCGGCTACATGATAATGACTACTCCTCTACACTGTAGCCCATATGCCATACGGAATCAACTGCCGAAGTACGACGTCGGAATTCGCTTCCACTCCCGGACGCTGACCCAGATCTTCAGCTCCGACTGCGTCAGGACAATCCACTTGACCGATGTTACCATGTAATCTTTATCGAGCACGCCGAGCAGCGGCTTCTCGATCAGCATTTGCTCGTAGACGTCTGGCATTGCAGCGAACTCGGACACCTTGCGGCCGACGATGACAGGCTTCAGCTGGGCGTGGATGCGCCGCTTGAGCTCACTTTCGGTCAGCTTATCGATTTCGGAATGCTCCTCGGGCTGAATGTATACGTTGAGCAGATTGATCGTCGTTTGCTGATTTTTCGTCTTGCGCAGATCGGATACTTCGCCCTCGAGACGACTCTTCTCCGTGAACAGCTCGCGGTTCTGCTCGATCATCAGGTTCAGTCTCTGGTTGTAGATGCCGAGGAACAGGGCTGCGCCGATGACCATCCCGGCAATGATTAGACCTATCGCGCGCAAGTATGCTTGACTCGCCTCGAACGAAGGGACCCTCAAGCGGCCGTCCCTCCCTTGCAGATCCATTGGATGAGCGTCGTGCCCATGTGGGCGCCGATGAAGGCGCTGACGATGTACAGAATTTGCTGGATCGCCGGTGAGATGTGGCCGTAATGGAAGTGAGTCTCGATGGCGCGGATCGGATCGATCGTACCGCCGATGGCCGCAACCATGGCCCATATTTTAATCTGCTCGGCGACGTTCATCATCTTGTGCACCGGCGGCTCGAGCGTAATGACGGCACAGATGCCGGCGAGCATCGTTCCTCCGAACACAACGCCGAACGCGACGAAGAAATCAAGCAAGCATTTGGATAAAAATGCAGCCATCGTTGGCCCTCCCCATCCTACAAATGTAATCATTGGTCTTGTTCGCATACGCTGCTTCTGTACGAGCCGGGCTTGGCCGGCGCTTTCTACTACTCTATGGCACACTTGTTCGCATTATGCTAAAATTATTTTTACGAACAATGTGCGATAAAAGAAAGGGGGCCGGAGTATGCGTTCATTCGTCCATCTGCATGTACACAGCGAATACAGTCTCCTTGATGGGGCTGCGCGTCTGGAGGAGCTTGTGAGCCGGGCGGCAGAGCTCGGCATGAAGGCGCTGGCGCTGACCGATCACGGTGTGATGTACGGGGCAATCCCGTTCTATAAGGCGTGCAAGGCGCGCGGCATCAAGCCGATTATCGGCTGCGAAATGTACTTCACGCCGGCCTCCATCAGCCAGAAGGGAACCCGGCAGGAGCAGCCGATCTATCATTTGATTTTGCTGGCGAGGAATGAGGTCGGCTACCGTAATCTCATGAAGCTGAGCTCGATCGCCCATCTGGAGGGCTTTCACTACAAGCCGAGAATCGATCTGGAGCATCTCGCGCAATATGCCGAGGGGCTGGTCTGCACGAGCGCCTGTCTCGGCAGCGAGGTGTCCCAGCACCTGCTGCATGGACGGTATGAAGAGGCGAAGGCTGCGGCGCTGCGATATAAAGCCATATTCGGCGAGCACTTCTATCTGGAGCTGCAGGACCACGGTCTTCTCGAGCAGAAGAAGGTGAATCTGGAGCTGCTGCGGCTCGCGAGGGAGACGGGCATCGGCGTCGTGGCGACGAACGATGTCCACTATGTACATGAAGCTGATCATCAGGTGCAGGATATATTGATTTGTATCGGAACAGGCAAGACGGTGGAGGACGAGGATCGGCTGCGCATCGGGTCGAGCCAGCTGTACTTGAAGAGCGTCGAGGAGATGCACGCGCTGTTCGCGCACGTGCCGGAGGCGATTGCGAACACGACGGCCATTGCCGACAGCTGCTCGCTTGAGCTGGAATTCGGACGCTCGATATTGCCGCAGTTCGATCCGATTCCTGAGGGGTTGACAGCTGGTGACTACTTGGTGCAGCTGTGCCGGGAGGGGCTGAGGCTGCGCTATGCCGACACGTCGGACTGGAGCGATATCGAATGGCGTCGTGCGGCTGAGGAGCGGCTTGACTACGAGCTGGGCGTCATCGAGCGGATGGGGTACTCCGATTACTTCCTGATCGTGTGGGATTTCATCCGCTATGCGCATGAGCAGCGGATCGTGACCGGTCCGGGCAGAGGCTCGTCTGCGGGCAGTCTCGTTGCTTATGTGCTACGTATTACAGATGTCGATCCGATTCGGTATAGGCTGCTCTTCGAGCGTTTCCTCAATCCGGAGCGGGTATCGATGCCCGATATTGATATCGACTTCAGCGATCTGCGACGGGACGAAGTGATTGAATACGTCGTGCGCAAGTATGGTCGCGACCGCGTCGCGCAAATTATTACGTTCGGGACGATGGCCGCGAAGGCAGCTGTCCGCGATGTCGGACGGGCGCTGAACGTGCCTTATGGCGAGGTGGACCGGGCGGCGAAGCTCATCCCGAATCAGCTCGGTATGACGCTGGAGGAGGCGCTGCGCGTCAGCCCTGAGCTGAAGGCGCTTAGCGACAAGCACCCGAAGACGGCCGAGCTGCTCGATTATGCAAGAAGGGTCGAAGGAATGCCGCGTCACTCCTCTACACACGCGGCAGGCGTCATTATATCTCGCGAGCCGCTGACCGAGTACGTACCGCTGCAGGCGGGCAGCGACGATACGCCGCTGACGCAGTATACAATGGAGCATCTGGAGTCAATCGGGCTGCTGAAGATGGATTTTCTCGGCTTGCGAACCCTCTCGATCATTGAGCGCACGCTTGCGTGGATTCACGACCTGACCGGAGAACGCATTGATTGGACGCGCATCTCGACCGACGATCCGAGGACGTATGAGCTTCTTGGCCTAGGGGACACGACAGGCGTGTTCCAGCTCGAGTCGCCGGGCGTCCGCCGGGTGCTGAGGGAGCTGCGTCCGACGCACTTTGAAGATATTATCTCGGTTCTGGCGCTGTATCGTCCAGGTCCGATGGAATTCATTCCGAAATATATAGCGGGCAAGCACGGCCTTGTCGAGGTGGAATATCCGCATCCGGACCTTGCGCCGATCCTTAAGGATACGTACGGCATTATCGTGTATCAGGAGCAGATTATGCAGATCGCCTCGGCGATGGCTGGCTTCAGTCTGGGTGAGGCCGATCTGCTGCGCCGGGCGGTCAGCAAGAAGAAGCGTGAGGTGCTCGACGAGCAGCGGGCGCACTTCGTCTCGGGCAGCCGCTCTCAGGGCTACGGCGAGGACGACGCGAACCGCGTGTACGATATGATCGTGCGGTTCGCCGATTATGGCTTCCCGCGCGCGCATGCGACTGCCTACGGTGTGCTCGCCTTCCAGACCGCTTACCTCAAGGCGCATTATCCGGTCATCTTCATGGCATCGATGCTGGCGGCAGTCGTTGGCAGCCATCACAAGGTAGCCGAATATGCGGATGAGTGCCGCCGCATGGGTATTGCGGTGCTGCCGCCGGATGTGAACGAGAGCAGCTTTTTGTTCACGCCAGTGACGGGAGCGTCTGGTGAAGGCTCTGCGGCGATCCGCTTCGGCCTCGCGGCGATCAAGAACGTCGGCACGCACGCGATCGAATCCATTATCGAGGAGCGCAGGAGCGGTCCTTATGCCAGCTTGACTGACTTCTGTCGACGCGTGGACTTGCGCGTATGCAACAAGCGGGTGCTGGAGTCGCTCGTGCAGGCAGGCGCTCTCGGCTCGATGTCGGGACACCGCGCGCAGCAGCTGGCGATGCTGGAGGAGACAGTGGAGGCAGCGCTTAAGTGGCGCAAGGACCGCGAGGCGCTGCAGCTCGTGCTGGACGGCTTCGACGAGGAAGTAACGTGGGAGCTGGAATATCCCGACATCCCGCCCTTCACGCTCATGCAGCAGCTGGAGCTGGAGCGGGAGCTGCTCGGCCTGTACATCTCCGGCAGTCCGCTTGATGACTTCGACGACGTGCTGCGCAGGCTAGAGGTCGATTCGATCGCACGGCTTCCGGACTATCCGGACGGCGCTGACATTCGTGTGGCAGGACTCGTCATGTCGCATAAGACGATCATTACGAAGAAGGGGCAGCCGATGGCGTTCATGGAGCTGGAGGACCGTATCGGCAAGCTCGAGGTCGTACTCTTCCCCGAGACGTGGCGCATTCACGCTCCGCTCGTGCAGAAGGGCAGCCCGCTGCTTGTCGTCGGCAAGCTGCAGCACGGCGACGAGCAGGCGAAGCTGCTCGCCGATCGGCTCGTGGCGCTGACCGATCCGCACCTCGAGCTGAAGGCAGGCTCGCCGCCGCGCATGGCAGGAGGCGGTAGCGGCGCTGTGCGTGGCGGCGGAGCAGGCGGAGCGAGACCGTACGCAGGCGGTGCGAAGTACGGCGGCGGAACGAAGCAGGGCGCGGGGGGAGCTGCGGCATCGCAAGGCGGCTCAGCTGCGCGCCCGGCCTCGCGCGGCGCCGGGCAGTCGCAGGCGCCGACCAGCGGCGATGCGCAGAAGGGCGCGGCTTACAGCGCGGCGGCCTCGTCGGCCGCCGCGCGCCCTGGTCGCGCGCCCAGCAACGCCGCTGCGGCACCGCCCGTTGACCGGCGGCTTGGTGCCGCGCCAGCGCCTACGCCTAGCGGCACTAGGCCGGGCGCTGAGCGGCGGGCGCAGGCGGCCTCCCGCCCACCTGAGCGTCCGCCTGCGCGGCCAGATGCCTCCGCAGCACGCACGCAGGCGCAGCGCGTCTATGTGCGCATCGCGGCAGACCGAGAGCAGCCTGCCGTTCTTGCCTCGCTCAAGAAGCTTATAGCTGAGCATCCAGGCGCATTGCCTGTTGTGCTCTATTACGAGAGCTCCCAGCGCACGCTTGGCTTGAGCGCCGACCTGAACGTGAAGCCATCGCCAGAGCTTTTTGCCCATATTGAAGCACTTCTTGGCGAGCAATGTGTAATAGTGAAATAATGACGCGTTCCCTCGCATACATTTAGTATCCCAGACCATCCAGCCATAGCTCATGCCCGGTTATGTCGGGATGGTGCTCGGATTGTGAAGATGAATCGAGGGAGGCGTTGTTGTTATGTCTCAGCTACTCATTATCGACTATTTGAACAAACGCGGAGTAACCGTCGACCAGATTGCGGATATTGTACTCGAGCTGCAGCTCCCTTACAATCCGGCGTTGTCGAAGGAGGCTTGTGTGGAGAGTGTGCTTCATGTGCTGCGCAAGCGCGAGGTGCAGTACGTGCTCTTCACCGGTATTGCGCTCGATGAGCTGGCCGAGAGAAAGCTGCTGCCTGAGCCGCTGCAGAAGCTGATGGAGGAGGACGCTTCCTTGTATGGCGTCGACGAGACGCTGGCGCTCGGAATCGTGAACGTATACGGCATGATCGGCCTAACAAGCTTCGGTTACTTGGACAAGAAGAAAAACGGCATCATCCGCGACCTGAACGACCATCCGACGAGCATTCATGTGTTTCTTGACGATCTGGTTGCAGGGCTCGCTGCCGCCGCCTCAGCACGAATTGCGCACAAGCACCAGGATGAGCTGGAGCAGGCGCCGTATTAGCCGTTACAACGGGCAATGGGCTGAGAGGCCCATTTTCGCCTGTTTTTTTACATATATTTAATGAAGTAAAAATGCGGTCGACATCATGGATACAATGATGGATATTCGCGTCAGGACGCGTTTTTTGTGAGATTTGCCCGTTTATAGCGGTCCGTCCTCTCGGTTGCGGGAAAAAGTGGAGGTATGTTATCATTATTCCATTATGTACGGGAGGACTCTGTCATGTGGACCGTGATCTACATTGCCCCAACAGCGAAGATTGCTGATCGTATCAAGCATAGGTTGACGGAAGAAGGCTTTCTGGTACAGGTTCGCGCGATCAATATGACTAAGAATCAATTCGAAATTTTAGTTCCCGAAGGCGAATTGGAGGAAGTTCAGGAAGTGTTGAACACCATTTTGCATAGATCTTAATGGCAGGTACAAGCCCCGGCAAGGATGCACGGTCAAGTCCAACAACGTAAGGCGAGGTGTAGTCGTGCAATTTAAAGATTTGTTTCAGAAGAAGAGGAAGTATGCAACGGTCCCATCCGCGGACAAGCCCAGCGCTGTAAGACCGCTCGACGGAGCTATTGACGTTCCGGAGGAACGGCCGCGCCGAGAAGTTCCGGAAGGGCTGATGAACAAGTGCCCGAAGTGCGGAATGATTCAATACAACAAGGAGCTCGACAAAAATTTAAGAGTATGCTCCTCCTGCGATTACCATTACAAGCTGAATGCCGTTGAGCGCATTCAGATGACGATGGATGACGGTGAATTCGCAGAGTTCGATGCGGATATCATATCCGAGGACCCGCTCGGGTTCCCGGACTATGCGGCTAAGTATAATAAGGCCGTCGAATCGACTGGTCTGAAGGATGCCGTTATTACTGGCGAAGGTAGAATTGGCGGCCTGCCGGTCGTCGTAGCTGCGATGAGCTTCGACTTCATGGGCGGCTCGCTCGGCTCGGTTGTCGGCGAGAAGGTGACAGCTGCAATTGAGCATGCGATTGAGCATAAGAAGCCGATGATCATTTTCTCGACCTCGGGCGGAGCCAGAATGCAGGAGAGCATTCTGAGCCTTATGCAGATGGCCAAGACGAGCGCCGCGTTATCCAAGCTTAACGAGCAGGGCGGACTATATATTTCCGTTATTACAGATCCTACCTTCGGCGGTGTAACGGCCAGCTTCGCGACGCTTGGCGATTACATTATTGCGGAGCCTGGTGCTGCCTTCGGCTTCACCGGACGCCGCGTTATTGAGCAGACCATTCGTCAGAAGCTGCCTGATAATTTCCAGACGGCTGAATTTAACCTGAAGCACGGACAAGTTGACTTGGTTGCGCACCGCAAGGAGCTGCGAAGCATGCTGGCCAAGCTTCTTAGCATGCACACGGTAAAGGAGGAAGTCGTCAATGGCAAGTGAGATGCCGTTCGAACAGCCCCTAGCGGAGCTTCGTGCCAAGATTGAGGAGCTGCGCAGGTTCAGCAAGGATAAGCATATTGATTTCTCCGAGGAGATCGCGCGACTGGAGCAGCGTCTTGCCGAGCTTGAAGCCGAGCTGTACGTGAGCATGACCACCCAGCAGAAGATGCAGGTCGCCCGTCATCCGCAGCGGCCTACTACGCTCGATTACATTCAGCATATCTTCACCGATTTCATTGAGCTGCACGGTGACAGACTGTACGGTGACGACCTTGCGATCGTCGGCGGTATTGCCCGTCTCGATGGTGTGCCGGTAACGGTGATCGGACACCAGAAGGGGAAGGATACGAAGGACAACATCGCCCGTCACTTCGGCAGTCCGCACCCGGAGGGCTTCCGCAAGGCGCTTCGTCTGATGCGTCAGGCAGACAAGTTCAAGCGTCCGATCATTACGTTCATCGATACGAAGGGCGCTTATCCCGGCAATGCTGCTGAGGAGCGTGGGCAAGGTGAAGCGATCGCTCGCAACCTGCTCGAGATGGCAGGCATGCGTGTGCCGATTCTGTGCGTTGTTATTGGGGAAGGCGGCAGCGGCGGTGCTCTTGCGCTTGGCGTAGGCAACCGCGTGTTCATGCTGGAGAACGCGATCTATTCGGTTATTAGTCCAGAGGGCGCGGCCTCTATTCTATATAAGGACGCTTCGAAGTCGCTGGAGGCGGCTGAGGCGATGAAGATTACCGCAGACGAAATATTGAAGCTCGGCGTTGTTGACGAGGTCATTCAGGAACCGAAGGGCGGCGCCCATCGGGATGTCGCCGTGCAGGCTCAGGCGATCAAGGAGACACTTACGCGCAATCTTCAGCAGCTGCTCGTCTTGTCGGAGGAGAAGCTCGTTGAAGACCGGTACCGCAAATTCAGACAAATAGGACGCTTCACAACTATCCAGGAGGGTAACCATGCGTAAAACAAAAATTGTATGTACGATCGGTCCGGTAAGCGAATCGCTCGAAATGTTTAAGAAGCTCATCAATGCAGGTATGAACGTGGCTCGACTGAACTTTTCCCACGGCGACTTTGAGGAGCATGGCAATCGAATCAAGAATGTGCGCCAGGCTTGCCAGGAGCTCGGCAAAAACGTAGCGATCCTGCTCGATACAAAAGGTCCGGAAATTCGTACAGGCAAGCTCAAGGACGATCAGAAGGTCGAGCTTGTGCAGGATGAATTGATTACGCTGACGACAGAGGAGATCCTGGGCGACGCCTCCCGTGTATCAATTACATATCGCGATCTGTACAAGGACGTGAAGGTCGGCTCGACGATTCTGATCGATGACGGCTTGATCGGACTTACGGTCGAAGATATTCAAGGCACAGACATCGTGTGCCGCATCAAGAACGGTGGTCTGCTCGGCGGTAAGAAGGGTGTTAACGTACCAGGCGTGAAGATCAACCTGCCGGGTATTACGGAGAAGGATGCGAATGATATCGTGTTCGGCATTCAGCAGGGAGTTGACTTCATCGCCGCTTCGTTCGTCCGCAAGGCGAGCGACGTGATCGAGATTCGTGAAATTCTCGAGCAGCACCAGGCGCAGCACATTCAGATCATCTCGAAGATCGAGAACCAGGAAGGCGTAGACAACCTGGACGAGATTCTTGAAGTATCCGACGGTCTGATGGTTGCACGCGGCGACCTCGGCGTTGAGATTCCGGCTGAAGACGTGCCGATCGTGCAGAAGGCGATGATCAAGAAGTGTAACCAGGCAGGTAAGCCGGTTATTACCGCTACGATGATGCTTGATTCGATGCAGCGCAACCCGCGTCCGACTCGTGCGGAAGCGAGTGACGTGGCGAACGCTATTTTTGACGGAACAGATGCGGTTATGCTCTCTGGTGAGACGGCAGCCGGTAAGTACCCGGTAGAGTCCGTGCAGACGATGGCTCGCATTGCCGAGCGTGCAGAGGCTGCGCTCGAGCACCGTGAAATCTTCATTCGTCAGAGCAATGCTCAGCAGACGACAGTGACCGAGGCGATCAGCCAAGCGGTAGCGAACTCTGCACTCGATCTGGATGCGCGTGCGATTCTGACGGCGACTGAGAGCGGCTATACGGCACGTATGGTGTCCAAGTACCGTCCGAAGGCTCCGATCATCGCCGTAACGCCAGATGAGCGCGTGCTGCGCCGTCTGTCGCTCGTATGGGGCGTTGTGCCGTTGAAGGGCGAAAGCTGCACCTCGACTGACCAGCTGTTCGAGATGGCGGTAGACGCAAGCGTGAAGGCTGGTATCGTCAGCCTGGGCGATCTTGTTGTCATTACGGCAGGCGTACCTGTTGGCCGCTCGGGAACGACGAACCTGATCAAGGTTCATCAGATCGGCGAAATGATTGCGAAGGGCCAAGGCATCGGCACGCAGATTGCGACAGGCAAGGTTATTACTGCCCGCAATGCGGATGAGGCGATCACGAAGGTAGTTGAAGGCTGTATTCTCATTACGCCGACTACGGACAAGGAGTACATGCCTGCGTTTGAGAAGGCGGGAGCGGTCATTACCGAGAGCGGAGGCATTACGTCGCACGCAGCTGTTGTAGGCATCAGCCTCGGCAAGCCGGTTATTGTCGGTGTAGAGAACGCCTTGACCATCCTTAAGGACGGCGATGAAGTTTCGATCTATCCGGAGGTAGGCGTTATTTATTCCGGACGCGCGCGCGTGTTGTAATTGTAGGAACGAGGCATCAGCAGGAGCAAGAGGGCGAAATCGGATGCCGATTTCGCCCTTTTTTTGCGAGCGGGAGCGAGCTGTGCGTATAAGGATAGTACGAAAAAAGAGGGGGATATAGCATGTGGTTCAAGCATGAGCTGAGAGCTCGCTATGAGGAGACGGACCAGATGGGGGTCGTCTACCATGCGAATTACTTGACATGGTTCGAAATCGGCCGCACGGAGATGATTCGCTCGCTCGGGATGCCGTATCGGATGCTCGAGGCGAAGGGGCTGCTGCTTCCGGTCATCGAAGCTGAACAGCAGTTCAAGCAGCCGGCCAAGTACGACGATTGGATTACGGTGCACACGCGCATCGCTTCATATAATCACCTTCGGTTACAGTTCGAATTCAAGCTTACGCGGGACGACGATCTGCTCGTCACCGGGAGTACGAAGCATGTATGGCTGAACCGAGATTGGCGTCCGGTTCGCATCGACCGAGAAGCGCCTGAGCTGTTCAAGCTCATTCAAGAGGCGGCTGTGCAGCATTAATATAAAAAAAATATCGCATTTTCGGCTACAGTTCATATATAATTTACAATAAGTACATATACGCTTAACATTGTCGAATTATGATGAAACAAGCAGAAATTGACTGCGTAAAAGAAGCTTGATGAAGGTAGGGGTAAGGTATGACGGAAACAGCTTCCAAAGAAGCGGCTATTCGAGAGACGACCACACGCGATACCGCGAACCATTATTTGAATCGGGATCTCAGCTGGGTGGAGTTTAACTGGCGAGTGCTGGAGGAAGCTCAGGATCCGGCAACTCCGCTTTTGGAGCGGGCGAAGTTTTTGGCTATCGTCTCTTCGAATTTTGATGAGTTCATGAGCGTTCGCGTTGCTGGGATTAAGGATCAGATGAAGGCGGGCTACACGAAGAAGGATTTTACAGGGTATACCCCTGCAGGCTTGTTCAAGCGCATTATGAAGCGTTCGGAGAAGATGGTTGTAGAGCAGTATCGGACATACAGAGAAATATTGCGTATGCTCGCCAAGGAAGGTATTCATCTGACGGAATACAATGACCTGTCCGCGACGCAGCGTCGAGCGATGGACGAGTACTATCATGACATCATCTTCCCGGTGCTCACGCCGATGGCAGTCGACCAAGCGAGACCGTTCCCGCTCGTTCACACCCAGTCTGTCTACTTAGCTGTTGTGCTCAGGAAGGACGGTGACGATCCAGAGGACGATCCGTACTTTGCCATACTGCAGGTGCCGTCCAACCTGACTCGTTACATCGAGCTTCCAGGCCGTGTGAACAGTAAGAAGCAGGAATATATACTGATCGAGGAGCTCATTGAGCAGCATATTCAGACGCTGTTCAGCGGCTACAAGGCGGTGTCTGTTCATAGCTTCCGCCTGACTCGCAACGCGGATCTGACGCTGAACGAGGAGGGCGCAGAGGATTTGCTCGAGGAGATCGAGAACCAGCTGCGCAGACGGCGCTGGGGAGCTCCGGTGCGGCTGGAGGTGCAGAAGGGGATTCACCCTTATGCGCTGAAGCAGCTGACCGAGGAATTCGAAATTACAGATAATACATTCGAGATCGACGGTCCGATTGACTTGACGTACATGATGCGGCTCGCCGGACATCTGCGCGGCTACGACCATTTGCGCTACAAGCCGATTCAATCGGTGTACCCTGCTGAGCTACAGGATATCGAGGACTTGTTCGGCAAGCTGCGTCAGCGCGACGTGCTGGTGTACCATCCGTACGAATCGTTCGACGCGGTGACGGACTTCATCTGTCAAGCCGCATACGACCCGCAGGTGCTGGCGATTAAGATGACGCTATACCGGGTTAGCGGCAATTCTCCGCTCATTCAGGCACTCGCGCGTGCGGCTGAGTCGGGCAAGCAGGTGACGGTGGTTGTAGAGCTGAAGGCTCGCTTTGACGAGGAGCGCAATATTGCTTGGGCACGCAAGCTGGAGCAATCAGGCTGCCATGTCGTGTACGGTCTTATTGGACTTAAGACGCATGCCAAAATAACGCTCGTCGTTCGTCAGGAGTCGGACGGTCTGAGACGCTATGTGCATGTGGGCACTGGCAACTATAACGATAACACGGCTAAGCTGTATACGGATGTTGGCTTATTCACCTCGCACAAGATCATCGGTGAGGATGCTTCGGCTCTGTTCAATGAAGTGACGGGCTTCTCGGCGCCACATAACTGGAAGGCGTTCGGCGTCGCACCGACCGATCTGATGGAGAAGCTGTGTGAGAAGGTTGAGCGGGAGGCGGAGTTTGCTGCTCAAGGGAAGCCAGCCCGAATTATCGCCAAGCTGAACTCGCTGTCTAACCAGCAGATGGTTGATGTGCTCTATAAGGCGTCGCAGGCCGGGGTGAAGATCGACCTGATCGTTCGCGGCGTCTGCTGCCTGCGTCCTGGCGTTCCGGGCTTGAGCGACAACATTACGGTGCGCAGCATCGTGGATCGGTTTTTGGAGCATTCCCGCATTTTCTACTTCGAGAATGGCGGCACTCCGGAGATATATATTGCTAGCGCCGACTGGATGACCCGGAACCTGACACGTCGTGTGGAGCTGATGTGCCCGGTGTTTGACAAGCAAATTCAGGCCTCATTGATTAATATTTTACAACTAAGCCTCGATGACAATGTAAAAGCCCGCCAGCTTCAGCCGAACGGGCTCTACGAAAGAATATGTGCGAAGGACGATGAACCGCAGCTTCGCAGTCAATTCGAAGCGATGCGCATCAGCTCGTGGAAAACGACGGCTCATGAAGCTTAAGCTGCAATCCCCATAGCTTCTTGAAATCTTTAAGCAGCCCCTCGACCTCTCTGTATTCTGCAGAGGGGTCGTGCTGTGTCTTCAGACGTACGTGCAGACAGGTGTCTTCCGCGAAGGCACCTGTCACCTGCAACGCTTGCGTCTCGCTCACATCAAGCGCTGCTGCAAGCTGCACCAGGATGCCAAGCTTCGATATGAGATCAGCGTCCGACTCCTCGACGATATCCCGATAAGGGGCCATCGCCTGCTGGGTGCGGGCCTTCGTCTTGAACGAGGCGATCAGGGCGCAGAGCATCGTCTCCCGATGGCT
Source organism: Paenibacillus sp. YYML68 (assembly GCF_027923405.1). Lineage (NCBI taxonomy): Bacteria > Bacillati > Bacillota > Bacilli > Caryophanales > Paenibacillaceae > Paenibacillus > Paenibacillus sp. YYML68. Next base: position 1,766,867 of record NZ_BQYI01000001.1, read on the forward strand.
GAAGCCGTCGATACGGGTGTGCGCGATCATATGGAATGAATGCTTCGGATACTGGTAGTATTGCAGCGATACGCCGACGCGGTACAGCTTGGCTGCAATTTTCAGACATAGTCGTGTGCGATCGGAATACTGATGGACGAGTCCATCCGCTAGCGCATCATAGAGCTGCAACGTCGTGCTAACAACCTGTGTCAGGTGTGCTTCGGGAGCTGTTGAGTGCAGAGCAAGCAGGTTGTCCGAGCTGTGCTCGGCTACGCTGAGCGCGCCTGCGGGCTCCTCAGGGCCGAACGTCTCGTAGAACAGTCCGTCGCGAAGTCCGGCTCCGCTGATGACGTAGTGACTCGCTCCGGCAGTCTCAAAGACGGTCTGAAGGATGACGAGGCCCGGAATAATGATGTCGTGCCGATCCTTAGATAGCCCGTCCACCTTCTTGCGCTTCTCGCTCGGCAGGAAGGGCAGCCAGAGGGCGAGCTCGTTCATTTCCGCTGCCTGCAGCACGTAATTGTGCGTCTGCTGGAGCGAATACTTCTTGCGTCGCTGGCTGATCTTGCATAGCGTGCGCACGCCGCCGCCAAGGCCGACGAGCGGTAAGCCCTTCGCCTCGCGAATCCACGGCTCCTGCTCGAGCGCCTGCTCGACCATTTCGCGAATTTGGCGAAGCTGCTCCTCTTGGACTTCTCCTTCTACGGCGAACCTGCGTGTCGTATTCACCGCTCCGAACGGGAAGGAGACGCTGCGAACGAGCTTTCGCTCGCGGAATAGCGACACCTCCGTGCTGCCGCCGCCGATATCGATAAGCAGACCTTCTGTTAGATCCATCGTGTGAATCATGCCGATAAATCCGATTCTCGCTTCGTCCTCGCCGGACAATATTTCAACAGGCAAGCCGCTGTCGCGCTGCAGTGTGTCTACGATTTCCTGAGCGTTCGCTGCATTGCGGATCGCTGCCGTTGCCACGACACGGTATTCGGTAACTTGATGGGCGCTGCAAATTCGTTTGAAGTGAAGCAGAATACGAACAGTTGCTTGTATTTCCGTAGAGCCGAGCACGCCGTCCGCGCCGACCCGGCCGCTCAACCGCGCCGATTCCTTAAATTCGCTCACGACTCGATAGCCTCGCCCAAGAAGCTCGTATATGGCCAGACGAATCGAGTTGGAGCCGATGTCAATAATGCCGATTCTGCGGTTGCTGCTCATTAGGCCTTCCTCCTGTTACGCGCATGAAAGATTATGCTCTATTTTAACTTCTAACTGTATGCAAGTCTACATTGGATCAGGGACTAATGGTACAAGATCAGTGCTTTTTCAGAGACTCTGGGCAAATTTGGAAGTCGGGACAACATTTGAGAATAATTTTACATCGGTTATGACATGCTTCTATGTGGGATCTGAATTTAGGCGGCTAAGTCTATAACAAACAATCTTTATGATGCTGATAATGAACTTTTATGTCTAAATTTGTTCACATTGATTGGTAAATCCATTATAGTAGACGTATGTGAAATTGAACGCTAAAGGAGAGATTATCTTGACTGCTACCAAAGGTTTGGAAGGAATTGTAGCAACAACGTCTTCCATAAGCTCCATCATCGACGGGGTTTTGACGTATCGCGGAATTAACATCGACGAGCTCGCCGAGCATGCCACGTTCGAAGAGGTTGTATACTTGTTATGGTACGGCAAGCTGCCTAATCGCTCCGAGCTGAGCAAGCTGATCCAGGATTTGAACGATAACGCGTCTGTACCTGCAGAGGTACTTGAGCAGATCAAGCTGTATCCGAAGGACGTTAACACGATGGCGGCGCTGCGTACAGCTATCTCCAGTCTGGCGCTGTACGATGCCGAAGCTAACGACATGAGCGACGAGTCGAACCTTCGCAAGGCGATTAAGCTTCAGGCGCAGCTTCCTACGATTGTTGCCGCTTTCGATCGCATCCGCAAAGGTCTTGAGCCGATCGCACCGAAGGCTGGCGCTGGTATCGCTGAGAACTTCCTGTACATGCTGACAGGCAACGCACCTGATAAAATTGCGATTCAAGCTATGGACAAGGCGCTTGTGCTTCATGCTGACCATGAGCTGAACGCTTCCACCTTCGCAGCTCGTGTAACGGTTGCAACGCTCTCCGATATTTATTCGGGCGTAACATCGGCAATTGGCGCGCTGAAGGGACCTCTGCACGGCGGAGCGAACGAAGCGGTTATGGCGATGCTCGAAGAAATCGGCACAGCCGATAACGTCGAGAGCTACATCTCCAACGCGCTGGCTAACAAAGTGAAAATCATGGGCTTCGGTCACCGCGTCTACAAGAATGGCGATCCGCGTGCGAAGCACCTTCAAGTGATGTCCCAGGAGCTCGGTAAGCTGACAGGCAACATGAACTGGTATGACATGTCTGTTCAGATCGAGGAAATGGTAACTGGACAAAAGGGATTGAAGCCTAACGTAGACTTCTACTCCGCTTCGGTGTACACTTCTCTAGAGATCCCGCGCGATCTGTTTACGCCGATCTTCGCGATCAGCCGTACATCCGGATGGACGGCTCACATTCTCGAGCAGTACGAGAACAACCGCCTGATCCGCCCGCGTGCGGAGTACACAGGTCCGTCCCAGCAAGCTTACGTTCCGATCGACAACCGTTAAGCGGCTGCGCGTTCGCTTCGAGCGCACATGACTTACGATCGGCTTAAGCACATAGCAATGTTACCTACACGGGCTGCTGCGGCACCCAGTCACCTCGAGCGGATGCGACAGGTGACGGCCGCAGCTCCCGTATCTTTTTGAGGTAAATCTTTACCTGTCATCCGATGGGGAGTATCTTACGAGTCAGTCGCGGCTGACTCTAATTTGACGAGGAGGAATACATAATCATGGCACAATTCGAGCAATACGCATTGCCGACTGAGGGCGAGCGCATCACAATTGAGAATGGCAAGCTGAACGTTCCGAACAATCCGATCATCCCTTTCATCGAGGGCGATGGTACAGGTCCTGACATCTGGGCCGCTTCCAAGCGCGTGCTGGATGCAGCTGTAGAGAAGGCATACAACGGCGAGAAGAAGATCGCTTGGTACGAAGTATTCGCAGGTGAGAAGGCATTCAACCAGTACAACAACTGGCTGCCAGCTGATACATTGACAGCAATCCGCGAGTACATCGTTGCAATCAAGGGACCATTGACGACGCCAATCGGCGGCGGTATCCGTTCCCTGAACGTTGCGCTTCGCCAAGAGCTTGACCTGTACGTGTGCTCCCGTCCAGTTCGCTACTTCAAGGGCGTACCTTCCCCTGTTAAGCGTCCTGAGCTTGTGGACATGGTTATTTTCCGTGAGAACACAGAGGACATCTATGCAGGTATCGAGTGGGCTGCTGGCTCCGACGAAGTGAAGAAGGTTCTTGCATTCTTCCAGAACGAGATGGGCGTGAAGAAGATCCGCTTCCCAGAAACTTCAGGTATCGGTATTAAGCCAGTATCGTCCGAAGGCTCCAAGCGTCTGATCCGCGCTGCCATCGAGTATGCGATCCAGCATAGCCGTAAGAGCGTGACGCTTGTACACAAGGGCAACATCATGAAGTTCACTGAGGGCGCGTTCAAGAACTGGGGCTATGAGCTCGCTGAGGAAGAGTTCGGCGACAAGACGTTCACTTGGGCACAGTACGACAAGATCAAGGAAGAGCAAGGCACGGACGCTGCGAATGCAGCACAGAAGGCTGCTGAGGCTGAAGGTAAGATCATCGTGAAGGATGCCATCGCAGACATCGCGCTGCAGCAAGTATTGACGCGTCCTACAGACTTCGACGTCATCGCAACGTTGAACCTGAACGGCGACTACTTGTCCGATGCACTTGCAGCACAAGTTGGCGGTATCGGTATTGCACCAGGCGCGAACATTAACTACGTGACTGGACATGCGATTTTCGAAGCGACTCATGGTACAGCTCCGAAGTATGCAGGTCTTGACGTTGTTAACCCTGGTTCCGTTATTCTGTCCGGCGTTATGATGCTTGAGCACCTGGGCTGGCTGGAAGCGGCTGAGCTGATCTACAAAGGAATGGAAGCATCCATCAACAACAAGACGGTTACTTACGACTTCGCACGTCTGATGGAAGGCGCTACCGAAATCAAGTGCTCGCAGTTCGCTGACGAGATTATCAAAAACTTCTAAATATAGAGCTAGAGCTGGCGAAAGCCGGAATGATGATGAAGCGTGTGACTTAACGTCTGCACGCTTCATCTTCTTCGTTTATGGCGTTCATATGTACGTCGTTGGCTCGTTGCGGCATGAACGACAATCCTTCTTGGGAGGTAATGGATAGTGGCCATTACGCGTAAGAAAATAACGGTAATCGGAGCAGGCTTCACAGGTGCGACGACAGCGTTGATGCTAGCGCAGAAAGAGCTTGGCGACGTCGTGCTTCTCGATATTCCTCAGCTGGAAAACCCGACGAAGGGGAAGGCGCTCGATATACTTGAGGCTTCACCGGTTCAAGGCTTTGATGCTCATATTATCGGTACCTCCAGCTATGACGACTCCGCACATTCCGATGTGGTCATCATTACAGCGGGTATTGCACGTAAGCCTGGCATGAGCCGCGACGATCTTGTGAACACCAATGCCGGCATCGTGACCTCGGTATGCGACAATATTAAGAAAACGAGTCCGAATGCGATTGTCATTATTCTCAGCAATCCTGTGGACGCTATGACTTACGTAGCCTACAAGGCGCTCGGCTTTCCCAAAAATCGTGTCATCGGTCAATCCGGTGTCCTCGATACGTCGCGTTACTGTACATTTATCGCACAGGAGCTGAACGTATCGGTCGAGGACGTTCGCGGCTTCGTGCTGGGCGGGCATGGTGACGATATGGTGCCGCTCGTCCGTTATTCGAACGTCGGCGGTATTCCGATCGAGAAGCTGATCCCTGCCGATCGTATTGAGGCCATCGTACAACGAACCCGTACAGGCGGCGGGGAAATCGTGAATCTGCTCGGCAACGGCTCCGCCTACTATGCGCCGGCTGCTTCGATCGTACAGATGACTGAAGCGATTGTGAAGGATAAGAAGCGTCTGCTGCCGACCATCGCACTGCTGCAGGGCGAGTATGGCTACCACGATCTGTTCATGGGTGTACCGACACTACTGGGCGGCAACGGAATAGAGAAGGTGTTCGAGCTGGAGCTGCTTCCGGAGGAACAGGCGGCGCTTGACAAATCGGCTGAATCTGTACGAAGTGTCATTCGAGTGATTACGATCTGAGGAAGATATGAACTGCAATAGCACCTGTCCGTTTAGCTTGCGTGCGGCAGGTGCTTTTTTTGTCACGAGATGGACATGGGAGCGAATTGCTCTTCGTAAGCAGTCTTCGGTATACTAGGGAAGAAGTGATGAAGAAATTGGAAGGGAGGGTCTCACTATGCTTCAAATTCTACTCTACATCCACGTGTTGACGTCGATCGTGATGGGCATATACTTGCTTATGCCATTCCTCGTTAAGCATGTGGACAAGCTTCAATCCGGTGCCGCTCAGTACGGCTTCTTGAACGTGCTGTTCGTGTCCAACCGTATCGGTCAGTTCGCTCTGATCTTGTCCTTCTTGACGGGCGGCTATATGATCAGCAAGGGGAATTACTCCGTTCTGTGGCAGGTACTCGCGATTGTGCTGTTCCTCGCGGTTGCTGCGTTGTCCGGCATTATGGGCAAGCGTCTGCGTCTTGCGGTGAAGGAATCGTCCGGCAGCGCTGTATCGGCTCAGCTCGGCTCGATTAAGACGCTGGCGACGATCACGGGAATTATTTATTTCCTGATCGTGACGCTGATGAAGTTCCCGTATTTAGTTTAGTGTAATGCCGCGACATGCTTCTTAACAGATGAAAAAAAGCCAGCCAGATCTTAAACGATCCTGTGCTGGCTTTTTTACTGCACAATTGAGGGCTTACAGCTCGTCAATCGTTTTCTCAAAGCTCGGCGCCATATGCTCGAGGAAGTACTCGAGCTCCGGCATGCTCAGCTGGGTCATCGACTGCTCGATCTGCTTCTTGGCTGTGGCGAACTCACGGTTCCCTGCGGACAGCTCGGTTACGCATTTCAAGTAAGCGTCGAGCAGGTCGGCGGCCTTCACGTACGCCTTGTATGCTGCGGCTGAGGGCTCCTCATTGCGCTTAGCGTCAACGAGCGGCTCATACACGTGTCGCAGCGGCTCTGGCACCATATCAAGCAGCCGATCCGCGGCCAGCTGCTCGATCTCGCGGAAGTTAGCTAATATTTTGTCATTATGGTGCTTGACGGGCGTCGGAATGTCTCCGGTGAACACCTCGGTTGCATCGTGGAACAGTGCCATGCTGACAATCCGATCTGTCGGCACGTTCCTCTCGAATACAACGTTGGCGATCGTGCACAGCGCATGCGTCAGCATGGCGACATGGAACGAGTGCTCCGCCACATTCTCCTTCATCATATTGCGCATCAGGCTCCAGCGCTCGATGTAACGAAGACGATACATATACGCGAAAAAGTGATTATTCATAGTAAAGTCCTTCCGTGCCGTTATGGTAGGGTGATTCGACAAGAGTCAACGAATATTATACACCATTTGACAATGAAAACGAATGGATCGTTGAGCGATCGAAGCGTATTTAAGCGTTCAAATATTGTTCTCTACTACCCTCGTGTAGCAGCACGAATAATATGTTAAGATAGAGCTATGTGTCTTAAGTATGATCAGTTCAATGTATAGTTATCGAAAGGGGATACACGCGATGGCACAACCATTTCAAGAGAGCATCTATAAGCTGATTGTCGAGACGTCGACGAACCTTCCTGCTGACGTTCGCGAAGCGATTCAGGAAGCGAGAAAGAAGGAGGATGCGGGTACGCGCTCGGCGCTGTCGCTCTCCACGATTGCTGATAATATCCGCATGGCGGAGTGCAACGTATCGCCGATCTGTCAGGACACGGGGATGCCGACCTTCATCGTGCATACACCGGTTGGCGTGAACCAGATGGAGCTGCGGAAGCAGATCATTGAAGCGGTCGCACAAGCGACGAAGGACAGCAAGCTGCGGACGAACTCCGTTGATTCGTTGACAGGTGCGAACAGCGGCGACAATATCGGACCCGGAACGCCGGTCATTCACTTCGAGCAATGGGAGAACAGCCAGATCGAAGTGAAGCTCATTCTGAAGGGCGGCGGCTGTGAGAACAAGAACATCCAGTACAGCCTTCCTACGGAGCTCGAAGGACTGGGCAAGGCTGGACGTGACCTCGACGGCATCCGCAAGTGCATCATGCACGCTGTGTACCAGGCGCAAGGTCAAGGCTGCAGCGCGGGCTTCATCGGCGTCGGCATCGGCGGCGACCGGACGAGCGGCTACGAGCTCGCGAAGCATCAGCTGTTCCGTGCTGTGGACGATGTGAACCCGCATGAAGACCTTCGCAAGCTCGAGGAGTATGTGATGGAGAATGCGAACAAGCTCGGCATCGGGACGATGGGCTTCGGCGGTCAAGTGTCGCTGCTCGGCTGTAAGGTCGGCGTCATGAATCGTCTGCCAGCGAGCTTCTTCGTATCCGTCGCTTACAACTGCTGGGCGTTCCGTCGTCAAGGCGTGCTGATCGATCCGCAGTCTGGTGAGATCACGAAGTGGGTATACCGCCGCGGCGATGAGCTGCCGATGAGCAAGGACGAGCCGACAGAGGCTGCTCCAGCGGCTGAAGCACAACCGGAGCGCCGCGAGATCGTACTGCAGACGCCGATCTCCGAGGAGCAGATTCGTCAGCTGCGCGTAGGCGATGTCGTTATCATCAACGGACCGATGCATACGGGACGCGATGCACTGCACAAGTATTTGATGGACCACGATTCGCCGATCGACCTGAATGGTGCGGTTATTTACCATTGCGGTCCGGTCATGGCTAAGGATGAGCAGGGCGGCTGGGTAGTGAAGGCAGCAGGACCGACGACGAGTATTCGCGAGGAGCCTTACCAGGGCGACATTATTAAGAAGTTCGGCATTCGTGCGGTCATCGGTAAGGGAGGCATGGGCGCGAAGACGCTGAAGGCGCTTCAAGAGCATGGTGCGGTATATCTGAATGCAATCGGCGGCGCCGCTCAATATTACGCAGAGTGCTTCAAGCAGGTCGAAGGTGTCGACTTCCTCGAGTTCGGTATTCCAGAGGCGATGTGGCACCTGCAGACCGAAGGCTTCGCAGCAATCGTCACGATGGATTCGCACGGCAACAGCCTGCATGCGGACGTCGAGAACGATTCCCGTACGAAGCTGGCGCAATTCAAAGACCCGGTCTTCGTGTAATGTCTTCCATGAGACAGGTCGGACTCCGACTCAATATACAGCTTGAGAAATATTTATTCGTTCTGACCCCGGTATCGCTGATACTCGGGTTTCTTTTATCTGAACAGAGTAAGGGCGGCGTAGCGCTCGTCCCTTACCTGTTCGCCTTCCTCACCTTCGTGATGGCGACAGGCTGCAGCTGGAGGCAGATTAAGGGTGCCTTAGCGATGCCGGGCATGATCGTGCTGACGTTTGCCATTACGCATATTGTAGCGCCAGCGATCGCGTATGCGGCGGGTGCTGCTTTTTTCGGGGCAGATTCGCCTTATGTGATTGGTCTTGTGCTGTTAGCCATCATACCGCTTGGTGTCTCCTCTGTCATCTGGGTATCGATCTCGAAGGGGCATGTGCCGTTCACGCTTGCCATGATCGTCATCGATACGGCCATTAGCCCGTTCGTCATACCCGCTGCGATGAAGCTCATATTCGCGGAGGCGATTGAGCTTGATCTGGCGAAGGTGATGGCGGACTTGCTTCAGATTGTCGTCGTTCCTACCGTGCTCGGCGTTATCGTTAACGAGCTGTCGCAGCAGCGCTTCAAGGATTGGTCGGCGCCAGCGTTCGGCCCGCTGTCCAAGGTGGCGCTTTGTTCCGTCATTCTTATTAATTCCGCAGCTATTGCCGAGTATGTGATCGAGCTGAAGCACAATATGCTGACGGTCGTACCGCTTGTGGCGGTGCTGGTGTTCATCTTTTACCTCATTGGCTTCGTCAGCTCGATCGGACTGCGTCGTCCGGAGTTGATGATCGCGATGACGTATTCGTCAGGCATGCGCAACATTTCACTTGGGATTGTGCTGGGACTCGCCTATTTCAGCCCGATTGCGGCTATTCCAGTCGTCATCGGCATCTTGATTCAGCAGCCGTTCGCGACGTTGAATCATGCGTTCCTGAAGCGATTGATGCAGACGAAGCTTTACAAAAAAATTACTGGCATTCCAGCGCCCGAAGAGCTACGATAATGTGTAAAACGTTTGACGGTGCTCTCCCTGCTCCGTCTCCTTGATGAAGGGAAGACCAGACCATATGAATATGTTTCGCGCCAGGCTTACTTTAATTTTCATCGTTCTGATAGGCTGCTCCGTATTGGTAGCAGGTATATTCATGGCCAGCATGCTGAGGAAGTCGTACATGGATTCCTTGACAGTCAGCATGGAGCGTGAGCTGCATGTGATTAAGTCCACAACTGACTGGGCCTATCAGGGGACTGAGGAGCAGATGTACCAATATTATTCGTCCAAGACGGCTCTGCTGAGGCAATCTGCAGACACACGTATTACGTTTATTGGGGTAGATGGCCAAGTGTTCGGAGATTCGGAGCATAATCCGCGTACGATGGATAGTCACACTGAGCGTGAAGAAATTGTAGAAGCCCGTCAGTATGGTATCGGGTATTCAACACGCTTCAGCAATACGATAAATCGCAATATGCTATATGTCGCGGTGCCGGTCCAGAAGGGTAGTGAGACAATAGGCTTCCTGCGCCTAGCGATGAGCCTTGTAGAGGTTGAGAAATCCATTCGGAACGTGTGGTATGTGCTGCTGGGGGGGCTCGCCGCTGTGTTCCTGCTGGCTGCACTGATCAGCTACAGAGTGGCCTTCAGCATTACGAGGCCGATCGAGCTCGTTACGAAGGTTGCCCAGCAAATTACCGACATGAACTATAAGTACCGTGTAAGTGTGAATAAGAAGGATGAGATTGGGCAACTCGGTAATGCGATTAATCGGATGGCTGACAGCCTGCAACTGCAGATGAATCGAATACGCGAGGATGAGAGTCGTCTGAAGAGCGTTCTGGAGAATATGATCAGCGGTGTTGTCATGATCGATCGTGATGGGCAGATCGTGCTTCTGAACCGCTCAGCAGAGGAGATACTCGGCTTCTCGTCACAGGAGCTGCTGGGCAAGCGATTCGACCAGGCGAAGCAGCAGTTCGAATTTACACAGCTTATTCAGGAGTGCATTGATTCTAGATCGCCGCTTCGTGATGAGATGGTGTTCTATTATCCGACGGAGCGTATATTGGAGATTCATATGAATCCGATCTCGCAAACAGAAGACGACTGGTCCGGCATGCTTATCGTGCTGCACGATATTACGGCGGTCCGGCGCCTTGAACGTATGCGTAGTGAATTCGTCGCGAATGTATCCCATGAACTGAAGACGCCGATCGCGGCGGTGAAGGGCTTCGCCGAGACGCTGCTCGCGGGAGCGCTTAACGATAAGGAGACGGCGCACTCGTTCCTGCAAATTATTCTTGATGAGAGTGAGCGCTTGAACCGACTCATCGGAGACATTCTGGAGCTGTCTAAAATCGAATCCAAGCGTATTCCGCTGCAGTTCTCACCTATTCATCTGGAGTCGTTCGTGAACAATTGTCTGAACGTACTCAATACGCAAGCAGCTTCCAAGGACATCGAGCTGTCAATGCTCGTACCGGAATACATATATATGGAAGCGGACGAAGACCGACTGCGTCAAATTATGATGAACCTGTTGTCCAACGGTATTAACTATACGCCAGAGGGCGGAAGTGTTACCGTGAAGGTCGAACACATTATGAGCGGCAACGATTCGGGAGAAGGGGATTGGGTTCGATTTACAATCGTAGATACGGGAATTGGTATTCCACGTAAAGACATACCGCGAATTTTCGAGCGATTCTACAGGGTGGACAAGGCACGCTCCAGAGGGTCAGGCGGAACCGGTCTAGGCTTATCGATTGTGAAGCATCTTGTCGAGCTGCATCAAGGGAATATTCGTGTGGAAAGTGAAGTAGGCGTAGGCTCGAAATTTATTATTGATATGCCGTTAATTCACTCTTAAACAAGCGTTATTGCACATTTTCGACCTCATGTATGGTTTGTCAACTCCTATCGGCTATGTTAAGCTACATAGTATATAGATCATAAGTCGGGGGAATCCCATGCCACAAAAAATATTAGTTATTGAAGATGAGCCTACGTTAGCAAGATTGCTATCTTATAACTTGTCCCAAGAAGGCTATGAAACGAAGGTTGTGGACCACGGGAGTGACGGGCTGCAAGCAGCACTCCAGCAGCAATTCGATCTAATCATTCTTGATATAATGCTTCCGGGTATGAACGGCTTTGAGATTTTGTCCAAGCTTCGCCAGAAGGGGAATCGGACTCCGGTCATTATATTGACAGCGCGCAACGCGGAGGAAGAGGTCGTACAAGGTCTGAAGTACGGAGCTGACGATTATATTACGAAGCCGTTCGGCGTTGCGGAGCTGCTGGCGCGTGTATCGGCTGTACTTCGGAGAACGATGTCGGAGGAGGGCTCGTCGGATAAGCCTTCCAGCGGTGAGAAGGTCATTACGGTTGGCGAGCTGCTTATATATCCGGAGAAATATGAAGTCGTACTGGGCGGAGAATCAATTCCGCTCCGTCCGAAGGAGTTCGAGGTGCTGCTGTACTTGGTTCAGAGGCCGGGTGTTGTAGTGACAAGAGATGACCTGATGAACATCGTATGGGGCTTCGATTATATCGGTGGTCAGCGTACGGTGGATGTTCATGTCAGCTCACTTCGCAAGAAGCTGGAGATGAATCAGGAATCGGTACAGATCGAATCGATCCGGGGTGTCGGCTACAAGCTGGTGACGTCTCCGGTGAAGAAATAGTTGATGATACGGTTATAAGAGAAAGGGCCCCGACAGGGCCCTTTCTCTTACCTAGTTTCCTTGGCTGATACTAGACGGAAACGAGTTTTTTCTCCTTCTCCTCAACCTTCTCTTCCTCGTTAGTTACTTCCTTCTCTATATGCTTCTCCTCTTGCATATCTTCTTGCCGGATCTCTTCCTTAAGCTCGATTACATCTCCAACTGGTTTACTCGGTGATTGGACATCGTCATTGGCAGTAGTCTGCGCCGCCGCTTCCGGTTCATCTTGGGCAGGGTCGGCAATGATGATGGCTTCTTCTTCTGTAGTAATACGGAATCTATTGATTTCACTCGACAGCCACTCGGCAAGCTCTAGAATGTCATCGGCTTCCTTCGCAACCTGATGAATGGCTGCATCCTGCTGCAAGGAGGAGGAGTTCACCTGCTCGACTCCTGCGGCTGTTTCTTGGGCGATGGCAGCTACTTGATGAACCGTTTCAATGAGCTGATTATTCTTATGCTCGGTTGCTTCAATACGCTTATGGATTTGATTAATGTAGTCCGACAGCTCGTCCATGGAGGTGCGAATATCTGTGAACGATTGCAGACTTTCGTTCATTTTGCCGTTCTGCTGCTCGAAGGAATCTTTGACCTCGGACAAGCTTACGGCAAGTCCATGAATTTGGGTTGTCAACGACTTGACGATCCCGCTAATGATTTTCGACGATTCGTTCGTCTGTGTAGAGAGTTGTCTGACTTCCTCGGCAATGACAGAGAAGCCTTTGCCGTGCTCTCCGGCTCTTGCAGCCTCGATGGCAGCATTGAGCGCAAGCACATTCGTTTGTGTAGAGATGTCGGATATCGAATTTACAATTTTGCCGATCTGAACGGAGCTTTGAGTCAGGCTATCAAGCGCGTTATATACTTGATGCAGCGTTGCTTCGGATTGTGTGGCTGCTGCTTGTAAGCCTTCCATTGATTTAGAGCCCGTATGCGTGTTGAACGCCGCTTCGCGGCTTCTGCGCTGTACGGTATCAATAAACTGTGCGATATCGCGAACTTGATCGGACAACTCAGAGATGGTGAAGGAGCTCGTCTCGGAGAAGAGCGCCTGCTGCTCGGCTCCTGTTGATATTTCTTGAATGGCCCGTACAATCTCCTTATTCGAGGCTGCGGTAGAGCTGGAGAACTCCTTGAATACGATGGAGTGCTTCGTTAACGATTGAGCAATTTGCTGGGAGCTTGCGAGCATCGACCTTACTTCCTCGATCATTTGATCGAAATCTCGGCTCAGTTGACCAAGCTCGTCCTTCGAGCTGTTATTGATCTTGCTCGTCAGATCGCCTTTCGCGATTTGCCGGACGGCCTTCTGCAGCTTCGTGATCGAGGCTGCGAACGACTGGATCAGCATGAAGGCAATGACAGAGCTGACGACAATGACTGTAATGATCGTGATGAGAGAGGCCGACTGGGATTCGCTCAGTATCGCGTTAGAGCTTGCGATAGCGGCGTGCACATCTTGGACATAAGCGGTATTGAATTGATCGACGAGCTCAAAAATATATTCCTTATGTACCTGCGACATGTCATGTATGCGAGCCATTTGATCATACTTTTCTTCTGTGGTCAGACTGTTGTTTTGAGATACTTCTATAATAGTATCAAAAGTAGCTGTATATTCAGTTGACGTGTTGGTCAGTCTTGCAGACCACTTGCGTTGATCTGCATTAGCTGCTGTAGCAGCAACCTGCTCAACCAGCTGCATGAATTGAGTCTTCTTCCCCGTAAATAATGTAATGAACTTCTCGTCTTGGGATATAATAAATGCGGACTTGATTGAATCAATTTCATTAGTGTTGACCTTAAGCTGCATCGCTAGCTGCTGCTTGTTCATTTCCGCGTTCTGATGCAAAACCTGACTATGAATCTCATTAATCTGGTTCTTGTTGTAGGAGGAGGCTGCGGCGAATATAGCGAGTAGGGCAACAAAGCTTAGAATCAGTTTAAGCTTGAGGCTTAGATGCGGCAGTTTGAGCTTGCTTAATAATCTGGTAAACACGTGAATTCCCTCCTGATAAATGTGTAAATGAATAATGAAGACGAGCGGCGCGTTTACTAAACATTCAAATTTAATAAAGTAATTACATTGTACTATTAATAGATTAAAGGACAATGTGCAAAAAGTTAAATCCATGTAAAATTTGTCGAATAACTGCGCTTTTTTGTTGCAAAATCTAGGAGGAAAAGATTACCTGATAGATTTCGAGTCTATTTTACATAGATTTTACAAACGATTGAAATAGCGAAAACAAATGAGGGGTAACATAGCGAATGTGGATGAAAAACATATAATTATTAAGGAGTGGTCAAGTTGTTTAAGAAAAGCACTTTGGCAGTAACTGCAGTTGCAATGGCATTGTCTCTCGGAGCATGTGGTACTAAAACTGAAGAAAACACTCAAGGCAGCACACCAGCACCGACAAACACAGAGAAGCCTGCTGATAAGGCTGCTGCACCTGCTCTGAAGGGCGAAATCAAAGTTGATGGCTCCTCCACAGTATTCCCGATCTCCCAGGCCGTAGCCGAAGAGTTCATGAAGAAAAATAAAGAAGTTAAAATTACTGTCGGCGAATCCGGCTCCTCCAACGGTGCGAAGAAGCTGATCGGCGGCGAGATCGATATCGCGGACATGTCTCGTAAATTCAAGGCAGCTGAGTATGAAGAGCTGAAGACAAAGCAAGGTACAGAAGCTGTTGAAATGCCAGTGGCTCTTGATGGTATCACGGTTGTTCTGAACAAGAAAAACACATTTGCAAAAGAAATGACAGTTGAAGAGCTGAAAAAGATTTGGTCCAAGGACAGCAAGATCAAGAAGTGGAACGAAGTTCGTCCTGAATGGCCTGATAAAGAAATCAAGCTTTACGGTCCTGGTACAGCATCCGGTACGTTCGAGTTCTTCACTGAAGCAATCAACGGTAAAGCGAAGGAATCCCGTGCGGATTACACAGCTTCCGAGGATGACAACGTACTTGTTAAGGGCGTAGCTGGCGATGAGTTCGCTCTTGGTTACTTCGGCTTCTCCTACTACAAGGAGAACGAGGACAAGCTGACAGCAGTAGCAATCAAGAAGGACGCTGCAGCACCAGCTGTACTGCCTTCGAAGGAAACGATCGAGAACTTCTCGTACGCTCCACTGTCCCGTGAAATCTATATCTACCCTACGAAGAAAGCTCTTGAGCAACCGCACATCAAGGAATTTATCAAGTTCTACAACAGCGAAGAGGGCATGAAGCTTGTTGAAGCTGCGAAGTACATCCGTCTTCCAGATGCAACAATCAAGAAAAACCTTGAGAACGTAAAGTAGTTTTGATAAAATAAACCATTGTCATGTACTGAAAACCGTGACGCTCCAATTTGCATCAATGGGGGTCACGGTTTTCACAATATTAATTGCTTTACACGGGGGAATGTAACGATCATGGACAAAGTTGCGGATTCAGGTATGAAGGTGAACTACAAAAAGAAGAATAGCGTATTATCCTCCGATGTGCTGATACCTAAAATATTAGCCTTTTTTGCTGTCATCTCGGTTCTTACGACGGTTGGAATTGTAGCCATCCTCGTCATTGAATCGCTGGGCTTTTTTAGGGAGGTTCCGTTTTGGACCTTTATCAGCGGTACGAATTGGACACCACTATTCGAACCACCGAGCTTTGGAGTGTTGCCGCTTGTGACAGGAACGCTCTTAATTACTATAATCGCAAGTATTGTTGCCATCCCGATCGGTCTTGGCTCGGCCATTTACTTAAGTGAGTATGCAAACCCGAAGGTTCGTAACATCGTTAAGCCTATCCTTGAAATACTGGCAGGAGTACCGACGATTGTATATGGCTTCTTCGCCCTGACGTTCGTCACTCCGATCATTCGCTTCATCATCCCGCAGACGGAAATATTCAATGCACTTAGTGCAGGTATTGTGGTTGGTATTATGATTATACCGATCATATCTTCAATGAGTGAGGACGCTATGGTAGCTGTTCCTAATGCGCTGCGTAATGGCGCATATGCGCTGGGGGCAACAAAGCTTGAGGTTGCGCTGAAAATTGTGTTGCCAGCGGCTTTGTCCGGTGTCGTTGCTTCGTTCGTGCTTGGCATTTCCCGGGCAATCGGGGAAACGATGATTGTTACGCTCGCGGCAGGCAGTATGGCCGTTATGGCATACAATCCGCTTCAAAGTATTCAGACGCTGACAGCATATATCGTTTCGGTCAGCTCCGGTGATACTCAATATGGCTCTACCGAATACTTAACCATTTATGCGGTAGGTATAACGCTCTTCGTAATGACATTAGTGATGAATATTCTGGCAAGCTATATCTCCAGAAAGTTCAGGGAGGAATATTGATGGATAGCAAAGCGGACTTAAAGCATATTAGCGCGAGAAAACGGAAAAACAAGCTTTACCATCAATTGTTCTTGTCTGCAACACTTTTCGGGATCGTGGCGCTTGCCTTGCTGCTTATACAAGTTCTCGTGCAAGGAATTGGCTGGCTCGATTGGGATTTCATCACGAATTACTCCTCACGCTTGCCTGAGCGTGCCGGTATTCTCGCCGCATTAGTTGGAACGTTCTATTTGATGTTGATTACCGCACCGCTTACGTTTTTCATTGGAGTTGCAACTGCACTCTATCTGGAGGAGTATGCGAAGGATACAAGGTTTAGTCGTATGATTCAAACGAATATTTCGAACCTGGCAGGAGTACCTTCGATCGTGTACGGCTTGCTCGGATTAACCGTATTCGTCCGCTTGCTTGGGCTGGAGCGAAGCCTGCTGTCGGGTGCGCTGACCATGACCTTGCTCGTCCTGCCGATTATTATTGTGTCTTCTCAGGAAGCGATCAAGACGGTGTCTCAGTCGCTTCGCAATGCTTCGTTCGCACTTGGCGCTAACCGTTGGCAGACGATCGTTCGGGTTGTATTGCCTTCCGCCTTGCCTGGTATTTTGACCGGTTCAATCTTGTCCTTGTCCCGTGCAATCGGTGAGACTGCTCCGTTGATCGTGATCGGTGCCGTAGCCTATATCGCGTTCTTGCCAAGGTCGCCGTTCGACACGTTCACCGTTATGCCGATTCAGATATATAACTGGGCGAGTCAGCCTCAAGAGGAGTTTGCCTACGTTGCGGCCGCGGGTATTATTTTGTTGCTTATTATGCTGTTAAGCATGAATGCTTTTGCGATTTATTTGCGTAACAAGTACCAGAGGAAGCAGTAGGAGGATCAGGACGATGACGACAATTGTCGATATTAAAAAATTGGATTTATACTATTCCGAGTTTCATGCTCTGAAAAAGGTCGATATGGACATATCCGAAAATTCCGTAACGGCATTCATCGGACCTTCCGGCTGCGGAAAGTCCACGTTGCTCCGAACGTTGAACCGGATGAATGACATGATCAAAGGAATTCGTATCGAAGGTCTTGTCAGCATCGATGGACAAAACATCTACGATCCGGATGTGAACGTGGAGCTGCTTCGTAAAAATATCGGGATGGTGTTCCAGCAGCCGAATCCGTTCCCTAAGTCCATCTATGATAACGTAGCCTACGGTCCGCGTATTCATGGTATTACAGATAAAGAGAAGCTGGATCATATCGTGGAATCGAGCTTGAAGGCTGCTGCACTATGGACAGAGGTATCCGGCAACTTGAAGAAGTCCGCTTACGGCTTATCCGGCGGACAGCAGCAGCGTCTGTGTATCGCCCGAGCGCTTGCGGTCAATCCTCGTATTTTGCTGATGGACGAACCGACTTCAGCGCTTGACCCGATTTCTACTCTTAAGATCGAGGAGCTGATTCGGGAGCTACGCGATAAGTATACAATTGTCATTGTAACGCATAATATGCAGCAAGCGGCACGTATTTCCGACTTTACTTCGTTCTTCTTGAACGGCGAGGTTATTGAATCCGACCAAACGGAGAAAATATTCACGACGCCAACAGATCAGCGTACAGAAGATTATATTACCGGACGATTTGGTTAATATACATACAAGAAGGAGGTCGAGTGTATGGACACGAGATCTAATTTCCATCAATCAGTGGAAGATTTGCAGGCAGAGCTACTCAAGATGGGTAGCCTCGTTGAGGATAGTATTCAAGGTGCAGTGGAAGCTCTAGCCAAGCGTGACGAAGCGCTTTCTAAGCAAGTTGTTGATCAAGATGATCGTATTGATCATATGCTGCTTGAGATTGAGGAGAAATGCTTGCGTCTAATCGCGTTACAGCAGCCTATGGCAAGCGATCTCCGTATTATTGGTACAGCGCTGAAAATCGCCATCGATCTGGAGCGTATTGCCGATCATGCGGTTGATATTGCGAAAATTGCGTACCGTCTTGCGGGCAAGGATCCGATCAAGCCGCTTGAAATCATACCGAATATGGCGATTGTGGTAAAGACGATGCTAAGCGAAAGCTTGAAATCGTACACGGAGCGTAACATTCATCGCGCTTCAGCTCTGGCGGAAAGAGATGATGAAGCAGATAAGCTGTACAGTGCAGTCGTTGAAGAGATTAACGGTCTCATGACTAGTGATCTGGTAAGAAACCGCGAGCTGTCGCAATTGATGCTCGCTGCTCATTTCCTTGAGCGTGTAGGCGACCACACGACGAATATCGGCGAAGGTGTAATCTACATGGTAACAGGCAAGCGTAAAGACTTGAACGTATAATACATTCAGCAGTATCAGGACCCTCCAGCATTGGCCGGAGGGTCCTTCATTTTATACAGAACTTTTATACAAAACATACTTTTCGACAAAATCTTAACATAACATTTACATAAATAGTCTACTTGATTTTACACTAGGTTCAATGACCTATGGTATGATACTGATTAAGAAGATTTCCAATAGTAAGTAGGGATGCTTAATGGTGACAGACCAAAATGTCGTCGAGTCGTCAGCAGGTGAACTTCAGATGAGACGCGATAAGCTTCAGCAAGTCATCCAACAAAGAGATATACACTGTGTCTATCAACCGATTGTTTCGCTCAAGGATGGGGATATTCTCGGATTTGAATCACTTACGCGTGGCCCTGAGGACAGTCCGTTACACTTCCCTCTTGATTTATTCGGCTTGGCTAAGGAAGAAGGGCTGTTATATTCTCTCGATCAGCTCGCTCGGGTGAAGGCGATTCAAGGAGCTGCTCTGTCAAGCATGAATCAGCTTCTCTTTATGAATGTGTCGGCCGACATATTGTACGATCCGGAATTTGCTCCTGGCAAGACCTTAGAACTATTACGCGGCAAGGGACTGCATCCGTCTAATGTCGTATTTGAAATTACGGAGCGAAGCTCTATAGAAGACTTTAATGCTGTGAAGCGTATACTTGAGCATTACCGACAGCAAGGCTATCGCATTGCCATTGATGATGCCGGAGCTGGTTACTCGTCGTTACAGTTCATTGCCGAGCTGAATCCACATTTCATTAAGATTGACCGATCGCTTGTTCACGATGTGCATCGGAACAAAACGAAGGAATATATCATGGAGACGATGGTGATGTTTGCTGAGAAGCTCGGCATTCACCTGATCGCCGAAGGTATAGAGACTGCGGATGAGCTGATGAAGCTTACCCGAATAGGTGTTCATTATGGTCAAGGCTTTTTACTCGGTCATCCGGTAGAGACACCGTCAGCCATTACACCAGACTTGCAGCGTCAAATCTTAGAGCATCGCAAGATCAACGAGATGATTGATCATTTTGTAGGAATTGGTGACATATCGACACCGTGCCAGACGTTTACCATGCAGACCTCGATATCGGTTGTCGCCAACTTTTTCAAGGATAATGTGAATGCTCAGGGCGCTGTTATTATGAAGGGACAGCAGCCTGTAGGCTTAATTATGCGAGACCGGCTGTTCCAGCAGCTGGCTGGCCAATATGGATATTCGTTGTTCTGGAATCGCTCGATTGATCAGCTGATGGATGTGAGCCCACTTATAGTGGAGGAGCAGACTCCGGTAGAACACGTATCCAAGCTGGCTACGTCCCGTGATATTCGGAATCTGTACGATCTGGTCATCGTTACGACGCAGGGCAAGCTTCATGGCACCGCTTCAATTCGTACCATACTGGAATGTATTACGAACGCGAAGATGGAGAGTGCGAAGGTCGCCAATCCATTGACCGGACTGCCTGGTAATTTGCAAATTAACAGAGAAATTAGCAGGAAGCTGGCTGATGGCTCCCGATTCTCCGTCATATATGCCGATCTTGATTACTTCAAGTGGTTTAACGATCAATTCGGCTTCCATAAGGGCGATCAGCTTATCCAATTTACCGCTGACAGCATGCAGCAGGCGATTTCGCTGCTTGGCACACCATCTGATTTTGTAGGGCATATTGGCGGAGACGACTTCATTGCCATCACTACATCTCCTGAGCCGGATCGAATATGTCTTGAGATGCTGCGGCGGTTTGATCTTGGGGTCCAAGCGTTATACGACTCCGGTAGCTTCACCTATGTGGAGGACCGTCACGGGAATCGTGTGGACAGTGAAGGGGTTACCTTATCGCTTGCACTTGTCGTATGCGATCCCGCGAACATGAACATTACGCCTGACCATATTTCGCAGGTTGCTGCCGCTTTGAAGAAGAAGTCCAAGGCCTTTAAGGGTAGCGTATTCTTCTGTGATTCGATCGGTAACAATGCGGAAGATTGCTGCAAGAGTGCTGCATTATACAAATAATTCGAGCATATGCTCCATCCGTCGTATCATATATACATTTCGTCGTCCCAGCCGGTGCTGGGATATTTTTTTGACATCAGGTTCATTGCTTCCCGAATCATGAATCCAGATCGCGTCCATGCCAGCCTTCACCGCTCCGCACACATCATGCTTCCAGGAGTTGCCGACCATGACCGCTTGTCGAGGCGGAAGCTTCATGCTTCGTATCGCTTGCTTGAATAAATAAAGGGATGGCTTCTTCTCCGCTGGTGAGCGTGCCGTGAACACTCGATGCTCCGGAAACAAGTCCTGCAGCCCGAATCGTTGTAGAAGCTGAAGCACCTCAAGCCTTGGGCTATTGCTAATAACTGCAAGCTTATGTGTCGATGCGAGGGCGGATAACGTTTCGAGCGTACGCGGGGGCAGCTGCTTCGCTGATGAATGCAGCTGAAGCACTTGCTGAATGAATGGTCTAGTCATTGCTTCGCTGATCGGCAGTCTATGTTCTCGGAACACCTGCCACAAGCATTGTACCTGCAGCTCGTCGAGCTGCTTGAAGGTAATTCGGTCCTTCTTATGCTGTCTCCACTTGGTCATATACGATTGCCACAGCTCTTGCCCATCTGGACGTTCTTCAGGTAACCAGCGTGCGCTAAGCTGCTCCCAAGCATGCAGGAAGCATGCTTCGAACGTCATGGTTTGTACGACAAGCGTTTGGTTCACATCAAAGAAAATAGCTTGCTTACCGCGAAGCGGCTTCATCTCGATCATCGTGTTCCCTCCGATCTCCTCAGTGCCATAGGTAGGCGAGCGGCAAGGATGAGTTAGTTCATTTTATGCATGAAGGGCTCGGGCGACGCCTTTTCGCAGAGAAAAGTGTCAAGTTTTTTTCTTGCTTACGCGTGTGCTATCATAAGAAGAGAATGCAGTTCGTAGGGATGAGGTGCACATGTTGTCTAAGTCGAAATTAATTATTGTAGATGGTAACGGAATAGCATATCGGGCGTTCTTCGCGCTGCCGCTGCTCAGCAACTCCAAGGGGATTCATACGAATGCGGTATTCGGCTTCACCAGAATGCTGCTGAAGCTTATTGAGGATTACAAGCCGACACACTTTCTTGTCGCATTCGATGCGGGTAAGAAGACGTTCAGACATACAGGCTATGCCCAATATAAAGGAACGCGGGAGAAGACGCCGCCGGAGCTGTCTGAGCAATTCCCGCTGTTGCGTGAGCTTATCCAATCGTTCGGTATGAAGCAGTTCGAGCTCGAGGGCTACGAGGCCGATGACATTATTGGGACAGTGACGAAGGTAATTGAGAGCAAGGCTGAATACGAGGCGCTGGTCGTAACGGGCGATAAAGATATGCTGCAGCTCGCATCGGACAAGGTATCGATCGCTCTGACGCGGAAGGGGATCAGTGAGATCGAGCTGTACAACCCGGCATACATCGACGAGAAATATGGCTTGAAGCCTGAGCAAATTATTGACCTCAAGGGGCTCATGGGCGATACGAGCGATAACATTCCCGGTATACCAGGCGTAGGCGAGAAGACAGCGCTCAAGCTGCTGCACGAGTATGGCTCGGTGGAGCAGGTGCTGGAGAATGCCTCGCTGATTAAGGGGAAAATGGGCGAGAAGGTCGCCGCCCATGCAGACGATGCCCGGATGAGCAAGGAGCTCGCGACGATCTACCGCGAGGTGCCTGCGGAGCTGCCGCTGGACGAGCTGGCCTATAGCGGATATGAGAAGGATGCGCTCGCGGATATGTTCCGCAAGCTTGAATTCAAGTCGCTGCTGGAGGAGCTCGATCTGTACGGACACGGCGGATCGGCTGATCCAGCTGACGTTGAAGAGGCGGAGGCGCATGCTCCTATCGAGGCGGTCTGGGCGGCGGGCGAGGAGCAGCTGGCGAGACTGTCTGACGAGCTGGATCGGGTGACCACCATTCACGTCGAGGTCGTTGGAGACAATCCGCACAATTCGGACGTGCTCGGTCTGGCATTCTACGTGCCGAATGCGGAGGCGGAAGAAGGGAACGCGGACATTCTGGCCGCAGACGTGTACTACGTGCCTTATAGCGCGCTGAAGGAGGCCGCTCAAGGCAGTGCGGCTGAGCGTGTGAAGCTATGGCTGGAGCAGGAGGATAAGGCTGTCGCGATGTACGACCTGCACCGTGCGATCATTGCACTCGCATGGCATGGGATCGAGCTGCGCGGAGTGGCGTTCGACGTGCTCTTAGCCGGCTATCTGCTCGATCCAACGGAATCGACGCTGACGCTCAGCGGCTTGACGAGCCGCTATAAGCTGCCTGCGCTCCAAGCGGATGAGGACGTCTTCGGCAAGGGGGCGAAGTTCCAGATTCCGTCTGAGGACAAGCTGTGTGACTTCATGGCACGCAAGACGGCCGCTATCGAGCGATTGACACCGAAGCTGAAGTCTGCGCTTGAGGCTGACCGTATGGAGCCGCTCTACTACGAGCTGGAGCATCCGCTAGCGCTCGTCCTTGCCTCAATGGAGCGCAAGGGGATTAAGGTCGACACCGGTGAACTGGAGGCGTACGGCAAGGATCTTGCCGGTCAGCTCGAGGGCATTATGAAGTCTATCTACGAATCCGTAGGAACCGAATTCAATATTAATTCACCGAAGCAGCTCGGCGAAATTTTATTCGAGAAGCTGGGGCTGCCTGTCGTCAAGAAGACGAAGACCGGCTATTCGACCGATGCGGAGGTGCTGGAGAAGCTGGAGCCGCATCACCCGGTCATCGGCCACATTTTACACTATCGTACACTCTCTAAGCTTCAGTCGACTTATGTGGAAGGTCTGCTGAAGGAGGTTCGGCCGTCGACCGGCAAGGTGCATACGTATTATAAACAGACGATCGCCGCGACAGGCCGCTTAAGCAGCCAATATCCGAACCTGCAGAACATTCCGATCCGACTTGAGGAAGGGCGCAAAATTCGCAAGGTGTTCGTGCCGTCCGAGCCGGGCTGGCGTATCGTAACCGCGGACTACTCGCAGATCGAGCTGCGCGTGCTTGCGCACATTTCCCAGGATGAGAAGCTGATCGAAGCGTTCCGCAACAATATGGACATTCATACGAAGACCGCGATGGACGTATTCGGGGTGTCCGAGGAGCAGGTCGACTCGAATATGCGACGCCAAGCGAAGGCGGTCAACTTCGGCATTGTGTATGGCATTAGCGATTACGGCTTATCGCAAAACTTAAATATTACGCGCAAGGACGCGGCGAAATTTATTGAGCAATATTTTGCCGTGTTCCAGGGCGTACGAACATATATGGACACCATCGTGCAGACGGCGCGGGACAATGGCTACGTATCGACGCTGCTGAACCGCAGACGGTACTTGCCAGAGATTAAGGCGTCGAACTTCAACACGCGCTCGTTCGCGGAGCGCACGGCGATGAACTCCCCGATTCAGGGCACCGCGGCCGATATTATTAAGCTGGCGATGGTGCAGCTCGATGAGCGGATGCGTCAGGAGCAGGTGAAAAGCCGCATGCTGCTTCAGGTGCATGACGAACTGGTGTTCGAGGTGCCGGAGGAGGAGCTCGATCAGATGAAGGCGATGATCATCGAAGTGATGGAATCGGCTCTTGCGCTCGATGTGCCGCTGAAGGTCGACGCCGACTCCGGTGCGAACTGGTACGAGGCGAAATAACAGGAGGAATCAGACATCATGCCGGAATTGCCAGAGGTGGAGACGGTTCGGCGCACGCTGCAGCAGCTCGTCGTCGGCAAACAAATTGAGCGTGTCAGCATTCATCTGCCACGCATTATCCAGCGTCCGGATGACCTGCAGCAATTCGCTTCGCTACTAGCAGGCGAGACGATTCAGTCGGTAGAGCGGCGGGGGAAATTTCTCCGCTTTATGCTTGATGCCTATACGCTCGTGTCGCATCTGCGGATGGAAGGGCGCTACGGTGTATACGAGGCTGCGGAGCCGCTGGAGACGCATACGCATGTCGTGTTTCATTTTACCGACGGGACGGAGCTGAGATATAAGGATGTGCGGCAATTCGGGACGATGCATCTGTTCTCGGCGAATGAGGACCTGAACGAGCAGCCGCTGTGCAAGCTCGGGCTGGAGCCGCTGGAGGCGACGTTCACAGAGAAGGCGTTCCGGGACAAGCTGAGCAAGCGGTCGACGAAGATCAAGCCGCTCCTGCTGAATCAGGAATATGTCGTCGGACTCGGGAATATTTATGTCGATGAGGCGCTCCACTTGGCCGGTATACACCCGGAGCGAGAAGCGAGTAGCTTGCGCGGCGCGGAATGGACAAGACTGTATGAGGCGGTCGTCCGAACGCTGGAGGAGGCTGTCGAAGCTGGCGGCTCATCGGTCAAGTCGTACGTCAACGGTCAAGGCGAGATCGGCATGTTCCAGCATCAGCTGAAGGTATACGGTCGCAAGGGTCAGCCGTGTAACGGGTGTGGAGGTCCGATCGAGAAGACAGTCGTCGGCGGTCGGGGCACTCACTTCTGTCCGGTCTGTCAGCCGATGAAGAAGCATAGTGGTGCGTGAGCTTTGTAGACGTGAAAATAAGATGCACACCCCGCCCAGAAGCGCCATATAGTAGCGAGTGAAGGCGCGCAAGGTCTGCTCAGCCGATGAGGCGTGCAGGCTTGCGTCATGAACTTGCTAGAGCCGCCGAAGCTGCAAGTTAGCACCGATACGGACAGTTGAACGTGCTGAAGGTGAAGCTAAAGGTGAGGCGGTTCCGCTTTACTCGGGAGGGGACATCATGCTGCCTGTAGTTTCGTTAATGCTGCTGGCGCTCGCAGTCAGCTTAGACGGCTTCGGCGTCGGTATTACGTACGGCTTACGCAAAATCCGCATCCCGCTGCTGTCCATCGCCATCATCTCGTTCTGCTCCGGACTGATCATCTTCGGTTCGATGCAGCTCGGTGTGTGGCTGAAGGGCTGGGTGCAGCCGGAGACGGCCCAGATGCTGGGTGCGATCATACTGATCGGAATCGGGACGTGGGCGCTGTATCAGCTGTACAGTCAACGTAATGGGGATCAGGAGGACGAGGAGGAGAATCATTCGCCTGT
The DNA here is from genome assembly GCF_027923405.1 of Paenibacillus sp. YYML68. NCBI lineage: Bacteria > Bacillati > Bacillota > Bacilli > Caryophanales > Paenibacillaceae > Paenibacillus > Paenibacillus sp. YYML68. The sequence goes on from NZ_BQYI01000001.1 coordinate 1,792,646, forward strand.
TGCAGTGGTGCCTGCTGCTACGGCGAAGGAAGTGCTGTACATCGAGCTGAAGCGATTCGGACTTGTCATTCAAATTTTGCGCAAGCCGTCCATCGCGGACGTCGACCGCTCCGGCAACATCTCGGCCTATGAGGCGATGCTGCTCGGTACGGCGCTGTCGCTCGATGCGCTCGGCGCGGGGATCGGGGCTGCGATGCTCGGATTTACGCCGTGGCTGACGGCGGCGGTCATCGCACTTGCGAGCGGAACGTTCTTAAGCGTCGGGCTTCGAGTCGGCTTCCGGTATGCGGGCATGAAGTGGATGCGCAAGCTGTCCTTGCTGCCGGGGTTCGTATTAATTATGATGGGAATTATGAAGCTGTTCTAATGTGAATGGTGAAGATAAGGATTTGAGAGTATGAATATAGGATTAACCGGAGGTATCGCCTGCGGCAAAAGCACGGTCGCCCGTCTGCTCGTCAGCCGCGGCGCCCTGCTGGTCGATGCGGACCGCATCGCCAGAGAAGTAGTCGAGCCCGGTACGCCGGTGCTCGCCCAAGTGATTGAGGCGTTCGGTGGTGACCTGCTGCAGGCGGACGGCTCATTGAACCGCAAGAAGCTCGGTGAGCGTATTTTCGGAGATGCGGAGGCAAGGAAGAAGCTCGAGCAGCTTCTGCATCCTCCTATTCGGGCGTTGATGCGTGAACGCAAGGAGACGTTCGAGACCGAGTTCCCGGACAAGCTCGTCGTGCTCGACATTCCGCTGCTGTACGAGTCTGGTCAGACGTCGATCGTGGATGAGATTATGGTCGTCTATGTGCCGCGTGACGTGCAGCTTGTACGGCTGATGGAGCGGGACGGGCTGACGCTGGAGGCGGCTGAGAAGCGGATTGCTGCTCAGATGCCGATCGAAGAGAAGAAACGGCTAGCAGATATTGTGATTGATAATAGCGGCACGATTGACGAGACCGAAAGGCAAATCGAATCGTTTTGGACGGAAAGGGGGCTTTCATGAGCTTTTGGCGCAAAAAGCGGGTGTACGCTCTATTGCTGCTTACTTTTCTCCTATTCTTATTCCTAAGCAGCTCGTGGATGGGCCGATTAATCTATCCGATTCATTATAAAGAGGTTATTCAACAGCATGCGGTCAAGTATAAGCTCGATCCGTTCTTGATCGCCGCCATTATACGTGTGGAAACGAATTATAAGCCGGATGTATCGTCCGTTAAGGGTGCTTATGGGTTGATGCAGCTTATGCCCGATACGTCGGATTGGATCATTGACAAGGCTCCGTTCGATAAGTCGTTCAAGCAGCGGCTTGATCAGCCGGTCGTGAACATTGAGCTAGGTGCTTGGTACTTAAATTGGATGGACAAGCAGTTCGATGGGAATCTGTATGCCGTCATCGCTGGCTATAACGCAGGACACGGCAAGGTGAGTCGCTGGATGAGCGAAGGCGAGTGGGACGGTACGTTCCAGCACGTGGATCGTATCCCGTACGGTGAAACACGCCACTATGTGCAGCGCGTCATGTATTATTACGATAAGTATGAGAAGCTGTATGCCGAGGAATGGATGGATAAATAGAAAGGAGCACCGGACAGGTGCTAGTTGCTCCTGTCCGACACTCCTTGCGTATTCTGCGAAACGTGTTATTATTTGAATTGACCTGCAAGCTGCTGCTCTGCGATTTGTACTAGGCGACGTGTAATGTGACCACCGATCGCACCAGTATCACGAGTAGCCATGTTACCATAGTAACCGTCTTGCGGAATGGCGATACCAAGCTCCTGTGCCACTTCGTATTTCAGTTGATCCAACGCTGCATTTGCTTGAGGGACTACCAATGCGTTGCTGCTGCGGGATTGACCTGCACCCATGTCTGTTCACCTCCTTGTCGTTGGTAATCCTATTATGTGTCCTGCTGGCGTTCTTCATGTGAGGGATTCATTGGTAATGGCGGTTCAGACGGTACATATGGAAAGGAAGAGCTCGAATTATGAAATGTCCGTATTGCGATAACGCCGGGACGAAGGTGCTTGATTCCCGTTCCGCTAATGAGAATAAATCGATTCGCCGCCGCCGCGAATGCGAGAAGTGCCAGAAGCGCTTCACGACGTTCGAGATGGTGGAGGAGACGCCGCTGATCGTCATTAAGAAGGACGGCAGCCGCGAGGAGTTCAGCCGCGAGAAGATGCTACGCGGTCTCATCCGCGCCTGTGAGAAGCGTCCGGTCTCGGTGGAGCAGCTCGAGATGATCGTCTCCGAGGTGGAGAAGCAGCTGCGCAACACCGCCCATGCCGAGGTCGACAGCCGCGACATCGGCGAGATCGTCATGACCGAGCTGTACCCTGTCGACGAGGTCGCCTACATTCGCTTCGCCTCCGTATACCGCCAGTTCAAGGACATCAACATGTTCATGAAGGAGCTCAACGAGCTGCTGTCCAAGCACCAGGTAGGCGGGGAAGGCAACGGTAAGCTGTAGCGTTTGTAGGAGATGTGATCGGGCGCAGGGGGCGGGCTGTTGTTGGCTCGCGGGATGGGATGGGCAAGACGCCTGCCTGTAGCTAGAAAGAAGGGCAAATGATGATGCGAAGGCGTGCGGATTGCTTATGAGCCAGTACGGAATGTGCGTGTGCGACTCGGTCATGAGGCTCCTTCTGGTGGTGTTGACAGCCTCACAGGCGTATGCTAATATACTCCTTGTCAACAAAAACGGGGCCTTAGCTCAGCTGGGAGAGCGCATCGCTGGCAGCGTGGAGATCAATTGAATATTTGGGCCCTTAGCTCAGCTGGGAGAGCGCTTGCATGGCATGCAAGAGGTCGTCGGTTCGATCCCGATAGGGTCCACCAAAATGCCAACAAACCCTTGATACATAAGGGTTTTTTCTGTTTTGCTCGAACTCAAATTCATACATTTTTGTAGTGATTAGGGCTACTTCAATCAATCTATATTCGTTGGCAAAGCAGCCGTGGTCACAACTGTGGTCACAAAAGGTTAGCACCTAGAATGTGGTCACAGACGGTCACACAATTAAGTGAAATCAAAAAAGGCCTTGTCCGTATGAATTCCATCATACGAGCAAACCCTTTATTGTAAAGCTGTTGAATTGCCGAATATTTTGTCTCCATGCCGCTTAGCTGTATCCTTATGAACAGTTGGAAGCACATGGTGGTAGGTACCAAGGGTAATCTTAACATCCGAATGTCCGAGGATTTCTTGGACAACTCTTGGGTTGACCCCATCCATTAACATAAGTGTGGCGACGGTGTGCCTTAGATCGTGGAATCGAATCTTTGGAACTTTGGCCTTCTTAATGATGTTGTAGAAAGTACGTAACAGATTCCTTGGCGACACAGGCGTTCCCTTAGCTGTACATATGACTAGATCGTTATCTTGATACGCGACGCTTGCGGCTTTTTTCTCCCTTGAGATAAGCCGTTCCTGTTTGAGTAGCGCATTCACCGTCCTGGTATCGATTGAGATTGTTCTGGAACTACTTTTGGTTTTGGTCTGAGTAAGCAGTTCCTTTCCATCATGACTTAACGTTTGTCTTACATTCAACACTTCATTGTCGAAATCAATATCCTTCCACCGAAGACCGAGTATTTCACTTTGTCTCATTCCTGTTGCCAGAGCAAGATGGAATGCTAAGTAATAGCGATCGTCACGAGCGGATTCCAGAAACTTGCTAACTTCTTCGATAGACCATACGCTCATCTCCTGGGATATGACTTTTGGTGTTTCAGCATCCCTTACAGGATTAGATGTAACGTACTTTCTTTTCATAGCTGCCTCAAAAGAGCTCTTGAGGATCTTATGAATATCAAGTACCGTTCTGCTGCCTAATCCCTTTTCCTCAGATAACGTAACATAGAACTTCTCAACCTGAGCAGACGTGATCTTGGCAATTTCATGAAACCCTAAATGGGGGACGATATGCCTCTGAACATGCCCTGTGTACATTTCAAGAGTGACTCGGCGCAGCTTAAGTGATTTGCTTTGCAACCACTCTGTTAAGAATTCAGAATAGGTTAGCTTTGTCGGCTTAACAAAAGTCTTCTCATCGACTTGCGACTGAACTTTCCGCATTTCACGCTTTGCCTCGGATTCGGTGCGGAATCCCCGCCTTTTGATTTGTTGCCGTTTGCCCTTATCGTCCTTTCCAGCATCTACAACGAAGTACCAGGTACCGCGTTTGTCGTCTTTTTTGACACTCATTGTGCCCCTCCTTAGACTCGTTAATGAATTTGTCTCGACAACCATGCATTGGTCGGATCGCGAATTCGGACAATAACCATTTCGTTCACTTCCTTTCAAAGTTCAATTATCTTTGGCTGTTCATCCACTTATAGAACACATCATGAGCGACTCGGATTGACTTACCGATGCGGATCACAGGGAACTGTCCTGAGTTCACCAGCTCGTATGCTTGGCGACGGCCAATACCAAGCATTTTCTGGATATCAGAAACTAACAGTACGGTTGGATAAGATTGCTCCATGACAAATCACTCCTTTAACCTTCATCTTTCTTTGGAGATGGGGGCTTCACTTCATTCACTGAGCCAATCAAGGCAGGGTGACATTCGATATTCATACCGTTTCTTCCTCTCAGCGACTTCGTAATATCGGCGCGGACATATCCACGTTCAGCAAGGATCACCAAGGCACTGTCAAACCTTTCAGCAGTATGGAATTTGCCCTTCACCATCGACCAGAGCTGCTGACGTTTGTATACTTTGATTTGCTTCTTCTTCAGAACATCCAGAAGATACTTAGCCCCTTCTTGATCTTGGCTTGATTTTAGCGAAGTAAATGCAGCCTTGGCGTGCTCAAGAAAGTACTCTCCAAGTGAAAGAGCTCTCTCCATCGTTTCCTTCGTGATTTGACTATCCAACGACTCATCAAACGACACACCATACATGGCTTGCTCGGCAACATGAAGTAGGGAAGCGATTCTAACGATCTGCCCAGGAAATCGCTCACTCCAGGTTCCTAGGAAGTCATAGGAGAGTTCTTCACCCTCTCTTAAATGCGGCTCATAGTGATTTCGGAATTCCTGAAATACATTCATTGCTTCCTCCGAGAGAGAGAGTACTACTGGCGTCTCTGGCTCAAACATCATGAGATGATGAATCAGGTCACTATACGACTCATACAAGTCATCAGGTATGGACTTGATCGCTATATCACGGTAACCACGTTTGGAAGGCGGCACCGCATATAAGAACCTACCGAGAAGTCCCAATCCAACAAACTTTTCAGGCAAGTTCTGAAGGACTGTGGGCTGTACAAACAAGCAGATGGTCAAAGTAGGATCGTTCAGCACGATTTTAGGAGCATGCTTTCGGTCAATGATCATCCGATCTCCTGTAAATGCCTTCAGGAAGACGTCCAGTTTCGCCTGATTACCATAGTGCTTGTGGGTGAGATTGTCGAAGAATCCCCCTTCTGTGGAAAGCACAGCCATTTTCTCTCCATTTTCATCGAGACGTTGAATGAGAGCTTGCGGGGTCACGTCATCAGTGACGAACTGTTGTACCCTGATTCCATGAGTCGTACGAAATGCGGGATCATCCAGCTTCTTTTCAAATTTAATCAACGGCTTGACTAGATGACTGAAAACAGCGCTTTTTCTCTCGCCTGATGGCATGGCAATAATGACGTAAAGGTTGTTTTTCTCTTTCCATCCTTCGCCTTCTGCCAATCGGACGATGAATTTTCTCGCAGCAGCCGCAGACAACATGGACAGTACAGCGGTGCCTGCCGCATCAGTTGCCGTCTGGGTTACTTCCGAAACTTGCTCTACAATTTGAGCCAGAACTTCTGGCAGGCTTTGAACTGGAAAGGCTATTTGCTTGTGTGCCTCGAATTCAACGGGTGCCTCTTCCCATTTCAATGCTTTCGCAGCTTGTTCAAGGATCTTCACGGCGTCGCTGGAATTGTGATCGTCATCTTTGTTTGCATTTGACATTGTTCATTCCTCCTCAGAATGGATTGATTGTCTAAAGTGATTAAAGCGAGTTGGAGCTGGCTACCAAAACACAGTTGAAATCAGCGTGGCTTTGACTTTCATTTTGCTTGTCATCTTAGTCACCGTCCTGTCATTTGTTGGCTTGCATGGATGATGATACATTGTGATTTTTGAGTTTTCAACTGGTTTAATAATGTTGTTGTGATGTTAGGTTGATTTATACTATAAATCGCTTTCAACATTGAAATAGGGTAGAAATAGTGTCATTATTAATATAAGGATTAAACTTACAGTGAAGGTGGTGTTATTTAATGAGTACGGATGCTAATTCAAAGGTCAGGACAAAACAATCTCCGCGACCGATAATCCTCGAGAGAATTCATGACGAATTAGATGAAGTTCCTGGCGGGTGCTTGGTCGGTGTTCACTTTGAAAGGTTCATGATACTCGATCCGCGAAAGAAACTACATCGTATTCGCATTTGGCTTGAGGAGATGTATGGGGATGAATATTCACGGTCAGCTGTGATCAAGAAGATAAACAATGACCTGTCTTATCAAGGTTTGAAGAACATTGAAGAGTGTCTGAAGGGGAGTGTCCGCAAAGGAAACATCAGCATACTTGCGAAGGCGTATGGTGTTCCCGAAGCGATTATCACTATGGAAACCACTGATGAATGCGGGGTTAAGGGGCTGTTCATAGGCAAGGAAGAGGATGAAGATGAATATTTTTACAGATACTTTTGTCAAAACGGTAAGAAGCACATCCTGGATGACAGCGACTTATCGAAGTACCAATGGGAGACGGATGTAAAGCGACTTAATGAAGTTGATGTTGAAATATTGATACGGGTAAGAGAGCCTGAAACTGGAGAGTTCATATCGAAGCGGAATAGCTTTGCTCGGTTCAAATTGTTGTCGGAAGATTTGCCACGATTACACGACATTCTCCAGAAGGATATTGAAATGATCTCCATTAAGCACAAAGAGTACATTGAAATGCGCGAACACATACAAGAGCTCTATCAAATGCTGTCAGCAGCGGAACGTCGCATAGACCAATATGAGGGCATTGATCCTAATGAACGAATCATGCGGGAGTTGAACCAACTACTCGACAACTGAAGCTCGGCAATGCCAAGACCTGGTTCCATAAAGGGATCAGGTTACTTTGTTCATCCAGCAAAATTGCCACTTGAAATATTATTGTGAAATGGTTGTTCTATGACTGCGAGTATAATATGACCCCGTTTCTTGTCATTTTTACTCAGCACTCACATGAACAGGACGGATGAACACATGCATATGAATACCGATTCTAAGCATCTTAAGATTGATCTAACGGATATCGAACGACAGCTAGTCTTCAAGCTTATCTGCCAGCGTTACGGCTATACACCAAGCAAGCAGTATCATTATGTTGTGCGGGATAAGCGAAATGGAGTTTATCTCTTACACTTTCCGAGAGCGCCATTTGCCAACTACACGACATCCCTTATCTTCCAGGGTTATTCAAATGAAAGCCAGCTTCTGAAGGATATCTTCGAGATCATTCCGTTAAGACGATGGAAAGCCCGCAGGATCGATATTGCACTGGATACTAACCTCCCATATCAGCAGCTACATGCCATTCACCCAGCGAAAAGGGCAGACACCACGCATTATCGAACCTCAGTATATCTCGGTTCTCATTCTTCTCCAGTACAGCTGCACATGTACGACAAACAGGAGCAGATGTATCGTCAATGGGGGATAATGACAGACACATGGACACGTATTGAGTTGCGGTTTCGCTTTGAGCCGATGATGCGGATATCTTCTCTATGCATCGATGATTTCGCCGCGGCCGCTCACTACTCCATCATTCCTGAGGTGTGCGCGATGTCGTCAAAGCTTAAGGATCAAGTAACGCAGTTAAACCAAGGGCTTGTTCAGTGGCGAGACCTGACTCGCACCACGCAAGAAAAGATAAGAGAGTACGGATGCGAACATGGTCTGAACATGTTCGAACACATACTCTCTGCTCTTGAGAACACCGATATTTGCAGTTTTGTTTACGATCCGAAGAAGCAGCCACCACAGCAGCTTTCTTCCTGAGGCTAGCATAAGCAATAGCACAAGGTACGTCAATGGAATACTGAAAGACTATATTGGGAAAGCCGCGCTACGACTGGCCTGAGAGGGCTCTGCCCCCTTTTTTCCAGTATTCCTAAAGTGCTGGCGGCGGCAATCACTCCGATGTTATTTAGGAATTCTAGGGATATTGCATATTCGTGGCTCAATTCCTCCTCATCCCTTGCGGGACAAGGTAAGCAGCATTTTAGTCTTTTAGTCATCCGTTTTCAAACATCTGGATAAGACGATGGAAGTCACCGATTACTTGCCCCGCGTAACCAATCCCTGTTCGTTCTGCGTCCTCTATCCCGTATTCGTCTATCAAGTGGTTAAGACTGGACCAGGCGCGGTCAATCTGCTCCCGTTCTTCCTGAGTAAAGATATCGATCAGGATATCGTCGGCAAATATTACTTCCTGCGGGACATTCCTTATGGATTCCAAATCGATAACAACGGGATTACGGGCGAACGGTGAGTCCACCTGGTATTTTCCCAACACAGCAGAATGAATCTGCCTGGCCGATTTAACCAGACGTTTGATGTATAAGCGTCTGAATGAATCTCTGCGCTGTCGTTCCTTCTTCTGAAATGCTTCATATTGCATCCTTGTATGCTCATTAGACTGGATTGCCGTCTCTGCGCTTCTTTCCGCCGCGAGAGCATTCCTTTCAGCAGCTTGTGTGTTTCGGTGAGCAGTCCTCCATGAGAATACACTAACGATGATAGCTGCAACAGCTAATATCGTAGTAATCCATTCAACGGGCTTCATTTCCATATAAGAGCTCTCCTTTCTTATGTTAACGTATTAACAGACTATTTGGCAGTCAAGGGCCGAAGGAGCGAAGCTGAACCCTTGACGGGGTTAAGCTCATTACAAGCTGTCCTATGTCCTCCAACTTGTTTGGAGGCTTGCTTGCGGCGAGCGACCTATGTATTTAATGTTTCGAGGTATGATCTTATGAATTGAAGGTACCCACGTACACAAGCTGCCTTAAACTGCTGATAAGTTAGATCGACTGAATAGATTCTTCTTAATCCAGAGATAATTCGTTTTCTCTTTAAGCTAGCTTCTGTCTGGCTCTCAGCTACTGTTAATGAGTTCATCATGCTATGGTCACTGTTTGCAAAATGAAAGTTCCAATAGTCTCCTTCGTGGGCAAAACAATTCCTTATCTCATTGACTACCCTTGCAAAGATATCCATGGTTACTCGCGTATTAAATGTACGATCAACCGAAGTGCTTAATCGTTCCTGATATTCTTCATAATTTTCTCCAGGGCGCTTATGAACATTGAACTTTTCGTCCGCAAGATTGCGGTGAAAGCAATCTAATATAAGCAGCCGATCATCCTCTTCGATATAGTTGGTAAAGAAGTCAATTACGGCTAGTGTCTTATTATCAACCTCTCCATCTCGAAGATGGTACAGGGATTCGATACAAACTACAAAGTGAAAAACCTTAAGAGAGTCCTTACCTGGACGTACTTCATCCATTGCATCGGCAAGAGTCACAAGCCTATGGATGCTGTTGAGCATTCTTCGAGGGACGTTGTTACTCCGCAGACGCAGAACAGATGTAATGAATTCCGCGAGTTCCCCCTTTTCTGTAACGAATGGCGCATAAAAATCTAGAAGTTCAGGTAGGAGGGATTCATCGTTCAAGACAGTAACAAATTGCAGGTATGTATCCATTTGAGTATCGTAGTCTGCTGTAGTGGCGATCTCCAAAGCGTGATCCTCGGTTATCTCCAACTTCTCGCAGAACAGTGATAATTGCACATTAGCCTCATTTAATAGATCAAGTAATGTTGACATTAGGTACCATCTCCCATGTTTAATTATAGCACGTCCCCCAGCGCGAATGCCTCATACTTCTGTTTGAGAATACGGCCATGAGTGCCCGAAACCCCAGTGTTTATGCGGGATTTCCCACTTCTGCATGCTTCACGGGTGTATAGGTCGCAGAAAGGCAATGAGGATTATTAATTTGTTTGACAAAATAGTTGACAACCAGCTCGCGAACAGCTTACGTTCGAGTTAGAACGATACAGGTTCCCAACTGTTTCCTGTATCGTGTTCTCCTTCCTAATATAGCCCCTCTTCACCAGGAGAGGGGCACGAAACCTGCAAAGGAATGATGTTATGGATTTTGATGATCTAACGAAGTATGGGGAATTCGGCTTTCGAAAAGCTTATGTGGAAGACCCCAATGATATCATGAGTATCTTTAATGCACGAAAAAGCGTTCTAATTGAACCTGACAGTTTGCCTCTGCATAAACAAATAAAACTTAAGAGAATTCACGACGGACTTTCTCAGGAGGGACTCGGAAAGATTGTCCGATTGCAAGCTTCTACTATAAGCCTTATTGAAACAGGCCAGCGGCTGATTCCCAAAAGGAGATTCAAGGAATTTGAATCGTACTTATATGAAGAACTATACTCTGATGGCGTTTTACAGTATAAGATTGATCAGGATGCACCAGAAGAACCATTAGATATGACTATTGAAGAACAACGAGCGCACTGGAAAGCGATAACCGATAATGATCCCGATCTTTGGGGTACGATACTATAACCTGTCGGCGGCGGAGAAAACAAACTGAATAAAAAGGGGGACAAGATGCATGAATAGCACTATTGTTTCGATTGAGCAAAACGAGCCAAGCTACTGGCCTGAGTTTATATTTGGATTTGGAACTGATGAAGACAATGAAGGAGAAGATGACAATGCATAATTACGACGACCTAATAGATTCCCTTAAAAGGGAAAGTGAATTGAGTACTTGTTCGGACAGTCAAAAGGCCGCAAATGCTCATATGATTAACCTGTATGAGAATCTAAAGAAGAAGCGGACCAGTGATTCCCCTACCTATACTAACGAGTTATCAATGGACCTAATGGCGCGGCGTTTGGCCGATCCTACCTACACGTTCAGCGTTCGATCACTCATGAAGGAGAAGTAACAGGTAAGAGCCAACCAGGTGGCTGGCTCCCTCCCAATTGAATCAATTACTGTCGAATAGCTGGATAACATCAGCAATCTTGCTATCCATTACATCTTTAACGGCTGGGAATACCTCTATTTCAGAGAGACCTTCTGCAACCAGTAGTGCCTTCAGCTTTGCAGCAGTTTCATCTTGTTCATGCTTTGGTAGTTGCGCAATGTATACAGCTTTGCTCATAGAATTGGATCCTTTCACTTGTGTCATAAATACAATTGCACCATAGGTATAATTCGAAACTTAAGAAGGGCCAATCACTTATGGAATGGCTCCTCCGCGATTACTCAATTAATTCCTACGATACACTTCCTCAGCTTCTTCCTCTGTAACGAGGTCAAGATAGCTGTACATAATAGATTCGAGGCGCTTTAGCTCCTCATGGTTCATGCCCATCTTCTTTGCTGCGAGTAGTGCGTATCCAATTGCTGCTGCGTTAGTCATAGTAACATTCCTCCACTGAATTTGATTTGTATGCATAGAACTGCGTATGATGAGAACGTGCGAACACAAAGGCGAGCGAAGCGAGCCCAACAACACAGCCGAAGGCTTTATATATAAGAGGGAGTCAGCGTATTAGGCCGACTCCCAATAGATGAACTACATCAACCCGTGCTCTTTAATCGAAAAGTAACTGTCAGTTGAGACAATAACATGATCGAGCAGTTCGATACCAAGCAATTCTCCAGCTTCAGCCAAACGCTTCGTTAGCTGTACATCTTCAGGGGAGCTGTCCGTAATTTGCGAGGGGTGATTATGAACTGCGATATAGCTTGCTGCTGATCTTTGGATTAGAGAACGATATACTTCACGGCAATGCACAATGGCACTATTCAGCGTTCCGACACTGATCCTTTCTTTACAAATAACATGATTCTTGGTGTTCAGCGGTAGAATCCAGAATTCTTCATGCATTAGGTGACCTACGGTAAAGCGCATGATGTCGAATACATCCTTCGGTGAACGGATAATGTGTGGATTCTCACGTGGAGTGTTCAACGCTCTTGCCAACTTAAGCGTAGAAACGATTTGACGAGCCTTCGAGGGGCCAACACCTTTGATACGGGTAAGTTCCAACTCATTAGCATCAAGTAGTTCATATGGCGTTACAAAGCGAGTAAACAGCTCTTGAATGACGGTACTATCTTCTTTCACGCAGAGCGCATCAGCTAAGGCTGTTTTGATAGAGTACATGTTCACTGTGGATTACCTCCAAGAAATAGAAATAGGAGAGGCGCGGCGACCTCCCCTTGAATGGGTATAGATATTGAGTTATGATTGAATCGAAATGGGTTTTACTGAGGGCGCTGGCAGGCGTCCTTTTTCATGCTTTGATGTTCTTCAATCTGCATTTCCGTAGTGACGAGCATAGCCAGGCAACGGATATACTGTCTTCCTTCATCGGACCTGAGTGATGCATTGTCATGCAGGCGCTTCCTGACGCTCTGTAAAGCCTTTTTGCGCTCCTTTAACTGCTTTGTCACCGAAGTTCACCTTCCTTAACTGGCTCGATTTTGACGCTTCAAATGCTTCTCTAGCTGCTTTGGATAGTACTTAGTAAAGTAGCCGCGAACAAAACGATTAGCTAGTTCCTCATCGACCTTCCATACACGCTGGAAGTACACTCCCAAGACGCGAGCCGCCATTACCAACTGATTTTGCATTACCAACTGACGGAGAAGAGTAGTCATCTCGTCAGCAATTTGCCGTTTTTCCACGCTTGATCGCCTCCTTAAGTTCGTTGATCGTTTCTTGCCATTCCAACATTCCATGTACGATTTCCAGCAGACACACGCTGAATGGGTAGTTCAAGCAGAGAAGATCGGAATGATCAGTTTCCGTTCAAACTCTTTGCTTAACAGAATCAATGCAGCCGATGCCTCACTCAGTCTCTTACTAAACTCGTCCATATGCATTACCTCCCCTCTGGCCTGATCTCACTAAGCCTACATTTGGTTCTCTGTCAAACGAAAAAGGGCTCCCACCAATACCCGTTCCCAGGTATCAAGCAGAAGCCCTTAGTGAAGCAGTTTCTTTATTTGTTTCCGAAGCTTTTGATTAGCAACTTTACCAAAAGGATTTCCGTACTGATTCCAACACCAGCTTTCATGTTCTTTCCATATCATCTCCCGTATCTGACCCAGGTCATTGAATCCTTGTCTGTGTAGATGATGGAATAACCAATTCACCTGATTTCCCTGTGCGGAGAGGGGACCGCTGTCATAATAGATTTCCTCTTGTCCGATGAATAGGATCGCAACGATGCCGTATGCACCGATCATTACGTTCTGCTCGATGATTGTGCCTCTGTAGTCATTGTAGGTAGCAGGATGGAGAATATCGACACGGTATAGCTGATACTGCGTATTGCCAGCGGTCTTTGTAACCAGTAGCTGTTTGCTCAATTGCATCGTTCCCTTCATTGATTTATGTTGGTGCCGTGGCGCTGCAACTCGCTTTCGATCAATGTGATGAATGCCGCATCCAACTTTAGTTCTCTTGCTGCTTTAAGCACGTTCAACAACTGCTGATCGGTCAATTCATTCAGGCTACTTGCCATTCTTTTCACCTCCTCCAATATGGGCGTCCTCTCACAGCCCTGGTTATCTCTGTCATACCGATGAACGCAAAAAGGCCCTATAGCCTTATCCCATTAGGGATTAGCCACAGAGCCCTGTGATAGCGCTGTACGATTAGCTGTACAACGCTTTTAATAATTGCAGTGCCTTCCGCTGTTCTTCGATGCTTCTGCTTTCCAATAACTTAACAATCTGAACTAGTACCGTATTATCGATCCTACTCTTGGTTTCATCAATATTATGGAACAGATCGCCGTACGAAACATCTAGTGCATTCAGAATGTTATCCAAGCTTTCAATCGTCCAATTAGACCTGCCCGATTCAAGCTTAGTTATGTATGAAGGATGGACATCGGCCTCGTGTGCAACGTCCTCTTGGGTTCTGCCCTGATGATTCCTGAATCCTTGTAGCCGCTGCCCCACAGCGGTCTTGATCTTCTGAACATCCCGAGATTTCCTAGCCATTCTCTCACCTCTACCAAAAACAGTAGAGGAATGATGAATCGTCGTCGAAACATTATAATGCACTATATCAACTTAACTAACCAATATAATGCATGTTATAATCTGATTGGGAAAAGTAGGTATTCTGTTCTAGTGAAGAAAGACTACCAGTCTGTAGGGAGGGGGTGGCCGATTCCAAAAGTTCGACAACATTCCACAATACATAATTACCTTGCCAATTTTTTGTAACTTCACGATCTGCTTAAGGAAATTTCTTCGGAAAGGAGAGCGTACATGAGAAAGATCGGATTGACCGCGACGATGATACTCGCACTTCTAATGCTCGTTGGATGCGGCGCTGATGCAACAGACAATAGTGATGGCGGGGCTAAAGCCAAGGTAACGCAATTGGTTAAGGAAAGCATCGGTGATCAGTACGGTCCAGAAGTCGCTAAGACGGTTAAAGTGCATTTTACTTCTGTTAAAGAAGGAGCGACAGACGGCAGAATGTTTCTCGATGGAAGTACGGAATTCACCTGGAAACATGAAGGCATGAAGAAGACGTGGGACTACACCAAGAGCTTTCAATATGAGCTGCAACATAACGGAACAGAATGGACAATACGCAATAAGATGTTTTTCGATGAAGAACGAACAGAACGCAAATAGATTAAGGCTAATTATCAGCTGGAGGGTGGTTGGGTTGAATGATAACAGTACAGGACAAGGAAAAATGGGATAGTTTTGACGAAGACTCTTTCGCCTCATTTCTCGACTACGTTACTCACTTTGTCTTTAATGATATTGACGACATCGTACTTCAGGGATTTGACAGGTCAGCCTTATCAGAGATGGAGCCTATATTAGACAGAGAGTATTTGGCAGCACATTTAGCTAGATGTGTACACCTTCAATCCGAATATGTCGTTAGTTCGAACAAGTTAAATTCAAGGCTATTCATCAAGCTCCTTCCAGAAGGAAAAGGGCTTGAGATTCGCGATTTCGATTTATATGGAGGATCAGGGTTATACGATCGACTTGCAGTAAGTCTGCAGACCATGATTTGGGGAGTATTCAAGCTGGAAATCCAATAGAGTTAATTGATAGATTCGTATTTTCCTTGGGAGGGGAACCTATGCAACAAATGAGCCAAGACCAAATTGTAAAAGCAATTGAGAACTTCATCATCGAAAATAAAGGGATACCAGGCATGTATCAAGTCAGTTTCGGACATGTTCCACCGCGTCAACGTCTTGAGTTATTTCAGAACATTCCATTGGAGGTCTTTGATTCTGATCTTGTTACTTTATTCATGAGTACGTGCGGTGAAGCTGGAGAAGTACAGACTGCTATCAAGTTTGCAAACTATTTCTTAGATAATGGGGTAATCAGCAAGTTTCAGTATGGTGGGATTCAAGCTATCGTGGAATCTCCATACAGAAGAGCGGAAGGACAGTACAAGACGTTTGATAAGGCAATAAGTAGATTACAGTTTGAAAATGATCCCTTCTCGAAGCTATTACTTCATTACTGCCAGCATTACAAGGCAAAGGGAGAAAAGTGAAAGAAGCGCCCATGTGGCGCTTTTCTTGTTACTGGAAGAAGGGTAATAACCTCCCTGCGTCGAATTAGTCGAATTATAGGACGAAAGTATGAAGTTTGGCGGTGAAACATGTGATTGTTAAGTATTTTGGTCTTATCATCGATCATCCAGGCAAAAACATCATTTACGGTGAATCAGGGATCATATATAAGCTAGAGAATATTGGTGGTTATCAAGCTACTATATACAAAACATCACATGGATTTGAGTCAGAGCTTGAACAGGCTCGCAAAACATACCCGATGTATTCGTTAATAACTGCGGGGCTTATGTTTTCAGTGCTGTTACCGAAATATATGGAAAGAGTAGCGGAGTTGCGATCAAAGGGGATGCCTATTGAAATAGACCAATCTTTGTTGTGATCTTCAAGCAAGAATGTTTGTTCGGTGACAATATGCTGACAGAATAGATAGCTATGATGGTATGATAAGAGGTGTTGCTCATGATCATTAAAAATCAAGCTGGACAAACCATCCATTCCCTTGATGAATGGCTCAAATATGCTCCACCAGCAAAAGGAGAGAAGCACTGGAAAGATGGCCGTAGCGCAAAAGAGTTTGCTAAAGCATGGATGTCCAGCAATGGAGCCAGAATGCCATCTTATATTTCTGATTTCTTATTATCCCAAGCTTGCACGGTCGGTTTCCAACCAGAATGGGCTACCCCTGAGCATGAAACAAAGCTTGATAATCTAAAAGGTAACTGTCGCAATCACGATATGATAGTCGTAGGAAATGCGAACGGGAAGAAAACACTGTGTGCAGTAGAAGCAAAAGTCGATGAATCATTCGGTGAGATTGTATCTGACTATGTAATCAAGAGTAGAAAGAAGAATCCACGTTCTCAGGTGCCTGAGAGGATCAACAATCTTTCAACTGCTCTATTCGGTTTGAAGGATATAGGAGCTCTTCGATATCAACTCATACATGCAATTGCTGGAACACTGATTGAAGCGAAGAGCCAAGGTGCCGATCAAGCTGTGTTTATTGTTCATGAATTTGTTCCATTTGGAAAAGCGTCTAAGAAAGCAAAGCAAAATGAAGAGGCTTTGCAGGAATTCGTAGAATCGCTGGCGGGTACTCCCTTATCTTCAGGTCAATTGAAAGGGCCGATATTTGTACCAGGAAATGATTTTATACCGAATGATATACCGCTATATATAGGTAAGGTCGAAACTGTACTCGGTATGAACCAATGGCAAGTAAGCGTAGCTGCTGAAGCCATAACCGCAGCATTGTTTGCAAGAGCGGGTTATGACGTTTCAGTGCAATATGGGGCAAACCAGCCCGAATATGACCTAATGGTAGCTAAAGGTAACAAGATGCTCAAGATATCTGTTAAAGGCAGTCAAGATGGAGGTTGGGGGCTTACTCAGTCGCATATGTCCGATGCGAACTATCATGCTGCTGCGGATGCCTGGTACAGAAAACACAAGCCGCATACGGTCATTTGCCTTGTACAGTTTAATGATGTGACGATAAACGAAATGCCGAGGGTATATCTTGCTACGCCTTTGGACATTGCAAATCACCTAAAGAAGAGTGCGAATGGGAGGGGAGAAACCATCCTGTATGAGTTCAAGCAATGGACGGACAGAGCTTTTGGCGCGGGAACCACCGACCAGATTCCTGCAGATTGGTTATTTTCAGAGTCCAGAATAACAGATGTGTTAGAGCATGCTTAACGGAGGAGCGGTTAGTTAAATGGCAAGTAATACAGCGGCAAGTAATGTAAACAGGGATGTCCTTGTCGGACAATTAGGATTAAGACAGTATAAAAATACGACCATCTATACAAAAAGCCGAGTCTTTGTAATATCCCCCTCCTCGCAGAACTCCTATAGCTGGTTCGATCTGAGAAAGGTGAACCTTGATCGGTACGATAGGACGAAGGAGACAGGGCATTTACTGGTGCGGTATCAAAATATACTGCTTTGGGCCGAACTCAACCAATTTATCGACAATTCCATTTCAGAAGAAAGCAAGGTATATACGCCTAGTATCGGTGTACACTGGAAGTTCAATATTGTTGAGCATGACGGTAATTATACCGCATTGAATCGAACGGGAAAGCAGAAGTATAAGCTCATTAACATAGGTGTAGAAAAACTTAAGTCAATCATTGAATCTTAACCAGTAGAGGTTTGCGAGGTGGAACCAAATTGAATGAAGTCATCAATTCCAATGAACATCTAATCACAAGGATCAATGAAGTACTAAAGGACAGGAAAGACAGTATTGTTAATATCATTAACGATAAGCTAACCCTTTCTGTCTTTTCAGAGCTTTCGAAAAACCTTCATAACGTGAAGCAGATCAACTTCATCATTCGTGATACAGCCTTCATTCCATCGGCCAGAGAGATAGCTAGAGAATTCGAGATAGCATTCAACAGCTCGGACTTATTCTTTAATTCGTATGAGATCACGGAGAAGAATAAGCTAAAGCATTTCGTAAAAGCAAAGTCCATGTATGACTTCATCAAGAAACATGTCAATGTTCGGAAGACTAGAACTCCTCAACTGGTAACGGGCAACCTGATTATTATTGATGAAGAGTTTCAGATACAGGGCTCTTCCTCCCTTGAATTATCGAGGAAAGCTGTGCGCGGCGCATTGCCAAGAGTGAATTTCGATACATTCATTACGAATTCAATGGATAATGCTCAAATATTAAACAATAAGGCAAAGTTCGAGGCTCTTTGGAACAACAATCAGTATACGGAAGACTTTAAGGATCAAATCCTGCAGAGTCTCAGCTATGTATATAAAGAGTATTCGCCTGAGTTTCTTTACTACTTCACGCTGAACGAGCTGTTTGGAGAGCAACTCGATAATGGTATTGACCGCTTCGAACGAGACAGCATCAGCTTCAAGAAGACCAAGATATGGGATAGCTTGTTCGACTTTCAGAAGGATGCCGTTGTCTCTGCAATTCAAAAGATAAACAAGTATAATGGCTGCATCATTGCGGATAGTGTCGGTCTTGGTAAGACATTCGAAGCATTAGCGGTGATTAAGTACTTCGAGCTTCGACAAGACAATGTCCTGGTTCTTACACCAGCGAAGCTCTATGATAACTGGAATTCGTTCAAGAGTCCGTACCGCGACAATCAATTCATTGATGATCGCTTCAACTATAAGATTCTCTTCCATACCGATTTATCAAGAACGAAGGGAATGTCCAGAAGCGGGATGGACTTATCTCGCGTTGATTGGAGCAAATTTGATCTGATTGTCATAGATGAATCTCATAACTTCCGCAATCGTGTTGAAAACGAGGAACACGAGACGCGGTATCAGCGACTGATGAACGAGGTCATTAAAAAGGGGTCAAACACGAAAGTGTTGCTCCTCTCTGCGACACCTGTAAACAATTCTTTGACCGATCTTAAGAACCAGCTGAGCATCATTACAACAGATAAGGACCATGCATTTGAGGAACAAGGTATTGCAAGTGTGTCGTCATTGTTGAGAAGGACTCAAAAGGAGCTAAATGATTGGCTCGAATCCGACAACCGTTCCAAGAACGCACTTATCGACAGACTCCCTGCTGATTTCTTTAAGCTGCTTGAAATGCTGACGATATCCCGCAGCAGAAAACACATTACGGGATACTACGGCAGCGATAAGGTTGGAAAGTTCCCTCAGAAACGGAAGCCTGATACGCATACTCCGCCGATTGATGAATGTAAAGAATTACTGAACTTCGGTCAAACGAATGAAGTGTTGGAGTCTCTTAAGCTTGCGGTATATTCACCGATGAGCTATATTCGTTCGGAGCATAAGGCATATTATCGTGAAAAGTATCAGACGGTACGCGGTGATCGAGTGCTCTTTTATCATGAAAGCCGTGAGCTCATTACGGCCAAGCTTCATCGGTTCAACTTGTTTAAGCGACTTGAGAGCTCGGTCTTTTCATTCGGCGAAACGATCAGACGCTTGATTTCCCGAATTGATGGCTATATCGATGTAATCTCTCGTCATGAGTCTGGAGACGTTTCACTTGAAGGAGAGGAAGTTCTGGACGATGGCACCACGCTTGATTACAAGTATGAAATTAAAGTGGAACATCTCCTCACTGCTGACTTCTTGGAGGATTTGTTTTACGACAAAAGCATTTTGGATCGGCTATATGATGATGTAATGACCGTCTTGAATAACCGCAGGGATGCGAAGTTGAAGGAGCTTGAGACGATTATATCCAATAAGATCATAACGACGCCGTTTAATCCAGGTAATCGCAAGATACTAATCTTCTCAGCCTTTGCTGATACAGCCAACTACTTGTATGACTCTATCGCGAAGGAATGTTCTAAACATGGCGTCAATGTAGCTTGCGTCACGGGTTCAGGCAATCCAAGATCGACGGTCAAAGGGTTGGCGGAATTCAACCAAGTCCTTAGCCATTTCTCGCCTCGTTCGAAAATGGGGCAAGAGTTGCCGCATGAACAACAAATCGATGTACTTATTGGTACGGACTGCATTTCCGAAGGCCAAAACTTGCAGGATTGTGATTGTGTAATTAACTTTGATATTCAGTGGAATCCTGTCGTTCTTATTCAACGTTTCGGACGGGTGGATCGGATCGGCAGTAAGAATCAGCAGATCGCAATGATCAATTTCTTCCCTGCTGTAGAGTTGAATGATTACTTGCAACTTGAACAGCGGGTTAAGGGCAAGATGCTGGGGGTCAATCTAACATCTACTGGAGATGAGGACCTGTTATCTCCTGAGATGAATGATTTCATGTTCAGAAAGAAACAGCTCGAACGGCTGCAAGAAGAAGTAGTCGATATGGATGATTTGAATGACAATATCTCCTTGACCGACTTGAACATGAACGATTACTTGTACGAGTTAGCAGGATATATTAAGGAGCATCCTGAGATCAAACAAGTACCGAAAGGGATCTATTCTTTGGTGGATGGCGGTACGAAGGGTACGCTCTTTTGCTTTAAGCATCAATCGGATACGTCCAAGCCCAATAACGAAAGCTCACTGTATCCCTATTACATCATGTATATGACAGAAGCGGGCGAAGTCCACTTTGGTAATGCCAATGCCAGGGAGGCACTGAAAGAATTCAGAAGACTTGCCTACGACAAGAGCGCTCCTATTGCGGATTTGTTTAACAAATTCAACAAAGAGACACGAAATGCTGAGAATATGTCGAAGTACTCCACCCTGCTGAATAAGGCAATAAAGGCGATTCAGGGCGAAGAGGATAAAAACGCACAGATATCCATATTCGACTTCAGCGGTTATAACAACGAGTTTGCGAATTCAAGCAGTGATGATTTCGAATTAATTTCATTCCTGGTTGTGGAATAGAGGTGATACAATGCTAGGCTTACCCAGCGAGTATGCGATAGACAAGAGTATTCAAGTGAGCACCTTTATGACTTCTGATTTGTTGCCTAAGGAAAAGAAGCGTTTCAAGGAAAGCGTGGAGAGTATTAAGCTGGCATTTCAGATTGCTGGCGAGTCGATCCCATCGCTGATTAATGACCAATATGATTGCCAAGCTATACTCTTTTTTGATGTTCAATTGAAGACGTTGAAGGATGCCTCATTCGTATGCGATAGCATGCAAAAGCTCGTAAAGCCGTTATGTGTGATTAGATGTTACGATGTAAAGGGAATGCAGACGTATTCCTTTGCACATAAAAGACTCAACCTTCAGGATCGTACACAGGTTGTTATCGAGGATTCAATCTTATCCGCGATTAGTTCATCGCAGCTAACAGATGATACGGTCACGCTTATGAATGACTTTGCAGCCTTCGAGAAGATAAGGAACAAGGCAAACAAAATGACCTTTTATATTGAGCTAATGACGAAGGCATACATTATATCTCATTTACTGGTGTGGTCTAGGAGTAAGGAAATGCTTGCTTCGAAAGCTTGGTATAATGTTTCCGATGCTCATCTTATCTTCGATTACTATAAGCGTATCATTCAGCTCCAAAAGGAAAAGAAGGCAGCCATGATAATCTCTAACCAATCAAAATACAATAGCGAGTTAAAGAACATATTTAATCAGTTATCCCAATTCATAACCCAATAATAGGAGGAATCAAAAGTGGAATATACTAAAGTATCCAAAGAGATATTCGATCCGATCAAGATGAACAAAGCAAAGTTCGAAGAGGTGTTCAGTGAACAATTAGCTGAACTATTTCCTTCTTCCGTGAAAGACGGAGTTGTAGATTTCGCCTGTTTGCTGGCGCATTTAGGGCAGTACATTGATTCGGAAGAACGCTACGAGCTCAACTGGGCTGGTAAAGTTGATTCAATGCGCATCGCCAATAGCGATATTGTTGGTAAAACCCTTAAGTATATACCTGAAGACAGTAAAGACCCTGAATTAACTGAAAATACCTATATAGAAGGCGACAACCTTGAAGTATTAAAGTTATTACGAAATAGCTACTATAACAAGATCAAAATGATTTACATTGACCCCCCATACAATACGGGGAATGACTTTGTTTACAAAGATGACTTCTCAATTAGTTCAAAAGAGAATGAGAAGGCTGAAGGTGATGTTGATGAGGATAATAACAGGCTAATTGCAAATCAGCGGAGTAATGGTAAATATCACTCTAACTGGTTAAGTATGATATACCCGCGGCTTAGAATTGCTAAGGATTTATTGTCGGAAGATGGAGTTATTTTTATTAGCATTGACGACAACGAAGTGGTAAACCTTAGGAAAGTTTGTGACAGTGTATTTGGTGAGGAAAACTTCTTTGCTCAAGTTATTGTGCAATCAAACAAGCGTGGACAAACATACAAACAAATATCAAAAACTCATGAGTACTTGCTGATCTACACTAAGAATCCAGATGTAGAGATTAATGAACTTGAGAAATCTGGTGAGACTGATGATTTGAACCAAGAGGATAACATCGGAAGGTTTAATACAAGGGAGTTAAGAAATCGAAACCCTAAATTTGGTAAATTCAATAGACCGAATCTCCACTATCCTATATACGTGAATGGTAGAGTTGTTGATAAAGATGGCTTCTCTCCCATCTCATTAGTTAGAGACAATAACTATAGTATAGAGGTGCTCCCTATTAACTCAACGGGGGGAGACAGTTGTTGGCGTTGGGGTAAGGCATTGTTAGAAAGTAATATTAACAGCGACACCTTATCCAGTAACGTAGTGGCAAAACGGAAGAATGATGGTGGTTATAACATTTATGAAAAATATAGAAAGAGCACATTTAAACCTAAGTCCATCTGGCAAGAGACGGATTTTATTACTGAAAAGGGTACAGTAGAATTAGGTAAGTTGGGACTATCTAAGTTTTTTGATTTCCCGAAACCAACGGCTTTAATTAAACAAATAGTCCAAATTGGTACGGATAAAGATAGTATTGTATTAGATTTCTTTTCTGGCTCAGCTACCACAGCAGAAGCTGTTATGAGAGTAAATGCTGAAGACGGTGGAAATCGCAAATACATTATGGTCCAATTAGATGAAAAGTTTGATAGCAGTTCTGAAGCCTTTGGTAATGGATATAAGACGATCTGTGACGTTGGAAAAGAAAGGATTAGAAGAGCAGGAATCGCTCTCAGAGATGAGTTCCAAAAAGCTGAATTGGATACTGGCTTTCGAGTATTCAAATTATCCAATACAAACATACGTTGGTTCAGTGAAGCGATCAAGTCGGACATTCTCGATTATGACATGACAATGACAGATAAGGACAAGCTGGACTTTAACCCTGGTTTCACAGACCTTGATGTTGTCTACGAAATCTTGCTGCGTCATAGAGACATCCAGCTCTCCACAAATGTTGAGCAGCTTTCAGATATCGGAAATAGAACATACATCTTTGCCGATACAGTAGTTGTATGTCTGGAAGAGATGATCTCCGAGGAAATGATCAATAAGATTGCGGCCATAGAACCGATGCCGACCAAAATAATCTTCCGAGATAGTGCTTTTAGTGATGACATCTCTCTAAAGGAGAACACAATGAGCCGCTTGGAAGCGCAAATGCGGAGAAATAGCGGACTTGAAAAACGGGCGTATCGAGTCGAATTCATTTAAGTGGAGGTGAATCAAAGGTGACTAAGCGAATTGCCTTTCAATTTGAAGACGGACTTGGCTATCAGAAGGAAGCTATAGAATCAGTCGTGAGCCTTTTCAATGGCGTTAACCGACAAGAAGAAAGTGCAATCTATCGAAATATTACTCGTGTCAGACAACTCACAGAGGGCGATCCTGTAAGGAACCCCCAGATCGTTACTGGTACGAGATTACTTAATAATCTACGTGAAGTACAGCTTCGGAATATGTTGTTTCCCGACAACCAGCTGGACAATAACAACTTCACAATTGAGATGGAGACTGGTACAGGAAAAACATATGTCTATCTGAGAACGATTCTTGAGCTTAATAAGTGCTATGGATTCACTAAGTTCATGATTGTTGTTCCGACAATCGCAATTCGCAAAGGCGTTGAGAAAAGCATCGAAATGCTACGAGAGCATTTCATGGCACTGTACGACGGACTGGACTTAAAGAACCATGCATTTGTGTATAGTTCCAATCCCAAAGAAATTAGTACAAAATTTGTTGAAACCAGAGAATTAAGCATTGTTGTCATGAATATTCAAGCTTTCAATAAGGAAACCAATAAGTTGCGTGATAAGGATGAATACGGTCAAGTATTATGGGATGATATCAAACATATTAACCCCATCGTTATCATTGATGAACCGCAAAAAATCGAAGGGGCGGCAAAAAAGAAGAGTGCTTCATTGGAAGCTATCGAGATGTTGAGTCCTTTGTTTATTTTACGGTATTCGGCAACACATAAGCGGCTGTACAATCAGGTATATAAATTAGATTCCTATGATGCCTATCAGAACAATCTGGTTAAGAAGATTGAAGTAAAGACGGTGCACGGCACGATCTCCAAGGAATATCCATACGTACGGTATGTAGAGTTCACGAAGGACCTTCATGCCAAGATCGAGATATTCCATGTCGAGCAAGGCGGACCGATACGCACAAAGACTTTCAACGTACGCCGCGGCGCGAACCTACATGAGCTTTCTGGTTCTCTGGAGCAGTATCGGAACATGATTGTTCAAGAAGACCCACATCAATTGAAGAAGCTAAAGATTGGTACAGGCGACAACATTATCGAGCTTGGCATAGGAGATAACAACTCTGACATCAGTGAGAGCGACATTATTCGTATCCAGATTCGTCTTGCAATCCGCTCACATCTTGAAAAGCAGCTTAAGATTCTAAGACAGGGATATAACATCAAGATACTGACTCTGTTCTTTATTGACGCTGTTCATAAGTTCAGAGATAGTAAGGCTACGGACGGACGCGGGGAATACCTGCGTATCTTTGACGAGGAGTATGCTGCGATCATTGAGGATTCCACCTGGAACCAGTTGTTTGCTGAATTCCCTGCGCTTTTCAAGCACTATAGAGATATCTTGAAAGTACGTGAAGGGTACTTTGCTGTCGATAAGAACAAGCAGACTGTTGAAGTGGAGAACTGGGAAGCTCTTCTTGATGAACAGAAGCTAAAGCAGAAGTCGCAAGAAGATGTGGATCGCGGTATCGAGCTTATCCTGGAGAAGAAGGACGAGCTCATTTCGTTTGATGAACCGTTGGCATTCATTTTTTCTCATTCCGCTCTGCGTGAAGGCTGGGATAATCCCAATGTATTTACGCTTTGTACGCTTAAACGCGGCGGTTCTGAGATTGCAAAGAAGCAGGAGATTGGCCGAGGGCTCAGACTGCCTGTAGACACAAATGGAAATCGCTGTACGAACGCAGAAATCAACGAATTAACCATTATTGCCAATGACTACTATGATCACTTTGCCGCAGCTCTACAGAATGATTTCAACGATCAGGCGGGCTTCAACAAGGATGAAGTGACAGCAGACATTATCCATAAGGCTTTGAAGCATGCGGGGATTCCAGCTGAGAAAGTTACTGCTGAATTGGTGGATACATTCAAGAACGAACTTCTTCAGAATAAGTTCATCAATGAGAAGAACCAACTCACGAAGAACGCCAAAGATATTCGAAACATTGAATTTAAGGATGAAACCTTAAAAGAACATAGCGAAATGATCAAAGAGAAGTTCGTTGAACAAATGATCGCTAAAGGTACGAAGAAGATACCAGTGAAGAATGGTGACGAGGCGCCTGTTGATAATGGTCAGCATAGCTTCATGTCTGAGGATTCCTTTGTACAGCTGCTCAAAGAGTTAAGTACGCGTATGAGTAAGCGTACCATGTATCAAGTTAAGATCGATCATCAGGCATTCATTGATTCGTGTGTTAGCGAACTGAATGATCTGTTGAGGTATAAGAAGATACGAAACGAATACGAGGTTGAGACAGGCAAAGCGACCTTTAATGATCAGCAGAAGTTTATGCTTGCCGAAGCCATTCAACAGTATGAGCACCAGGACTTGAGTATACAATGGCAGAAGAAGAGTGACTTCGAGATTGTCAATTACATTATGTATCATACTCTCCTGCCCCGTCTGGCTATCTATAAAATCGTATCAAAGCTGGACAGGAAGGTTCTTCTGAGCAACCAGGACATCTTAGACATCGCGACTCAACGTATCAAATCAAAGCTAAAGGAATATAAGGCACTCGGTATAACGGAATATCACACTATTGATGGTTATGTATTTAGTGATAAGACGATCTTTGAAGCAGACTCGATTGATCAGACAATGCTTGATGACGCGGCAAACTACATCTACAAGACGAATCCAAGTAACCGTAGAGCCATGTACAAGTATTATAAACTGGATAGCAAGGGCGAGAAGACGTTTGCGGAGCAGTTGGATGCTGATCCAAATGTGTTACTGTTTACGAAGATCAAGAAGGGCGGGTTCGTGATCGACACGCCATATGGTGAATATTCACCTGACTGGGCCGTACTGTATCGTGGAGATAACAACACCGCGAAGCTTTACTTCATCATTGAAACAAAGATCGACAAGGAAGATAAAGACTTGACAACAGTGGAGAAGCGGAAAATAAAATGCGGAGAGCTGCACTTCAAGGCAGTATCAAATGATGTAGATTTCCACTGGGCGAACAGCTACACCGATTTTAAGAACAAGATTGGCAGATAGTACTAAGCGTAAAGGAGATGAAGCAATGCCAATGCTGTATGCTATTTGTGACGATCAGGAGCAAGTGCAAGAAGTCTTCAAAAAAAGAGAAAATGCAGAGAAGTGTCTGTGTCTAGACCACGATAATGATCCTGAGTATACGATTAAGGAAATTAAGGCAGATAAGAATCAAAAGACTGATGACAAAGAATACTCGCGTATTCCCTATGAGTTTTATGCCGTTAAGATTAGCGGCGACATAAAGAAAGCATTCAGAAACGAAGAAAAGGCTGAAGCCTATGTGTACGAGTATAATGAGCAAGCAGAACAAGATGCTCGTGAAGAATTAGCCTTGGATGATGATATGTCAGAAAAAGATATGCATGATCTAGCCATTAAAATGGGTAATGACGGTGTTGCAAAAGTTAAACGTATTAAACCAAGCAAGGGTGAAGATTACAACGAGTGCTATAGCCTTTGGAAAAAATAGAGGTTGGTCACATCTGTGGTCACAAAACAGCAAATTACATCGGGAAACATGCGGTATCATTAAATAACGCGATGCCCGAAAACCCTTGTAAAATAAGGATTCTCGGACATCGCAGGATACAGGGGGAGCCGTGCTCGCCACACTGGCAGCGATGAGGTCAGGGGTTCGATCCCCCTAGGCTCCATAGCGAAAGAAGGTGATACCTACGGGTGTCACCTTCTTTCGCTATGGAGTCACGGAGGAGCACGGCGTCTGAATCTTCCACTTGGGATTGTTATCCCCGCCTCCTCCCCCGCAACTTTAATCAGAAACGTATATTACGGCATTTCTTCGGTGAATTTTACTTCGTGGGTAATGAAAGATTCGGCCCCCCCTTTGGCACTATCTACCACCGTACGGAACTGAGCAACCTTATTACTTCGAATAGGCACAAAATAAATAATGCAACGGAACTCAGCGCCGCTATTTGTGCAATTCGAGATAAAAAACACGTTAATTGCTTCAATAACGCTTCTGAGTTCCTTTAGAATTTATTCTCGAACATTTATGGCTAAATAACGTCTCCCAGTTCCGTTAGGCTCGCATCCCTACTGTCCCGTATGGCTCTACCACTCAGGTTGATGCTGGCTTCATTGGGATTTGGATCTAGCAAAAGCCAGTTCTCCTTCATCATATTTTCTATCCTTTGATCTGACGAATTCCTTGCGCAATCTGTTTCCTCTCACATTCTTGCAACGAATAAAGTACAGGTGCCGCAGGAATCTCAAACTTCAGATGAGAATGAGGAATTTCCGTTAATAATGTTCCAATGGGTTGATGACTTTGATTATTGCGTATAACATTCCAGAAAATCCTGGACCTATTTTCCTCGGTTCCCCAATTTTCTAGAGAGTTACGAAATAGCAGACATTTCCCAATTACAAAGTCATCTTCCATGAGAGGTACTGTTGATTCGAAACCTGCTTCCTCAAGGGCAACAAATAGTGCTGGCATCAACTGGTCCAAATATAACCCATAGGCAGCATCCTCAATTTCACGAAATGCAATCGTTAACTGCTCGTGCATTGAATCGTATAATGTCTTCCATACGGACCTGATATACTGATTGCCTACCTCGCTAATCTCCCCGATTGTCATGTCGTAACGGAATACTGGTTTTACTGTCATGTTTATTCCTCCTTGTAAATTAGACTAACTTCATCATACAACATGCAAGCCAATTGTAAGATTTCGGAACCATATATGAAGGATATCAACAAAAAAAATAGAACAACCTTACAATGGCTTTAATGTTGTGTAATTTCAATAAGGTGGGATAGTATGGGCTTTCGGCCAAAAAAACTGGCAGGAAAATATAAGATGAGCGCCAACACATTGCGCAACTACGAAGTGAAGGGATTAATTCCCCCAGCGGAACGATCCTCAAATGGATACCGGATGTATTCGGAACAGCATGAAGACTTTCTGGCATGTATTCAGGCTATGTCCCCCGCATTCGGGATGGAAGTGACGACCAAGGTATTACATTGTCTTCAGAGAAATGAAATAGACGACGCATTGTGGACCATTAGGGAAAGGGAGGTCCTGCTTTATCGGAAAAAAGCAAGTTTGGACCAACTGGTAATCGAATTGAAATCGATTGGCGAAGGTCATCAAGCCTGTGACTTTTCCCAACGGCTTAGCATTCACGAGGTCTCCAGCCGGACTGGCACTCCTAAATCAACAATTCGTTACTGGGAGCAAAGCGGCCTCTTCTCTACTCAGCGGAATCCTGATAATGGGTACCGTCTATATAGTGAAGCAGATCTTTTGAAAATCAGGATGATTCAGCTGATGCAGAATTGTGTTTATTCTGAGGAAGCTGTGAACTTAAAGATGTCGATTGCGCTATTAGAAATGCAGAACATCGAGCATGCCATGAAGCTTGCAGACTGCATCCGGGTTTATCTAAATAATACGATCAAACTCCAGATGCAGGCTCTCTGCTATCTATATCGCTTAATTCAAGCGTTAGGCTTTTCGAAAACAATCGAGACTCAACATAGGTAAGTTGAATTTGGGGTACGTGCTAGTTCTTGCAGAAGGCAGGTATTGTAGATAAGGACGGTAAGCTCGCCGCAATATCAAGAAAAATGATCTATTCCAATTTGCCGAATTGTGTACTTGGCTTTTATGGCTGCGATAAAGCTGTCGCTGAAAGAATATTGCTTCACGAGGATAAGATGCGTTCCAGCGACAACGATTATGACTGGCTTGGTCCTGGAATTTACTTCTGGGAAAACAACCCTCAGCGAGCTATTGACTATGCTCAAATGCTAAGGGATTATCCGAATCGATCTAGGAAGCCAATCATAGAGCCTGCCCCTATACGACTATGTAACGTCACCACGAAGTGGTGGCGTTTTTAAATGCATGCGTGCGCGGCTGTCGAGCTTAGTCGAGCTTTGAGCGCGTAGTTGCTACGAACACGAATTACAAGCACCGACTTTCCTCACAACGGAACTCAGCGACCTTATTCCTACGTAATGAGGCTCTCTAACGGGCTAACGGAACTCATCGCCGCTATATGACCTTAATGAGCCCGATACGCCGAGAAAAATACGAAATAACGTCTCTCAGTTCCGTTAGTGATAAGAAAAGCCCCATTTGCACCGAATAACGTCTCTCAGTTCCGTTAACGCCGGCTCTCATCTTGAAGGCCCATATATCCAACATCGCCAATATTCAATCGGTATGACCGGTATCTCACATTGCCACCTACAACCAACAAATACTGCTTCTCAACCAAGCCGTGCAGCAATCGGCGAGCATACCGATCCGTGACTCGAAGATGTGCGGCAAGCTCGTTCGGCTTGAACGGTCGTAGTGACCGTCTTGCATACCGTACAGTCTCAGCCTCCAGACAGCTTAACTCGGCGTTCACCTCGCACGAAACAAATTTCCCCAAGAACGAAAGGATGAGCTGCTTGCAAAATTCCGGCTCTTCTCTAATGGACAAATAAGCGATCGGTAAATAGATCCAATCATCGAGCGATAGTAAGCTTTGTCTGCGGCATAAGTCCTTGAAGCGGCGCGTGTCGAGGTCTCTGGCGTGCGATCCGTAATCTTGTATTTCAATGTCACCTTTCATGTTCCCACGAATGAATGCAAGATCAAGATACCGATATCCGTTATTGAAGTCTCGCACCTCCCACTCCGGATATAGATGATCGAAGTTACCAACGACTGGATACCAGATCTTCCGTAAAAACTCGACAGTTCCATGACTGAGCCCTTTTTGTAGCAGCTCTCTTCTTCTATTATTCTTCTCATGTTCAATTTGCTTCTGCATCCACAGCTCGTATTCTAGGTTGAACATAAGCCTCACCTCATTCCATTCCGCGAAAATAAAAATGCCGCCCGATACGAAAGTATCCGAGCGGCATGTGCTTCATGTCCATTGCTTATGATTATAGCCTATGAATCAGCTACGTTCAAGGAGCCAAGCTTCGACGCCCATTACCACTTGCAGCTTAGTCAGGAAGCATTATAGGATTGTCTAATTATGTAGAGAATGATAGACTAGACCCAGTGGATGTAATCAGTTGGCAGTATCGATACATAGTCTGGTAGTTACATGAACTGAATCTAATGGGTTAGTTACGTAATGACCGACATGCTGTCGAGTAAGCAACAAGCATATTCCTACATTAATTCAACGAGGTGAGAGAATGAAGAAGAAAGTATTGAAGGTATCCGTAGCGGCAAGCTTAGCGTTAGGATCGATCGCTGGAATTCCGATGAGCACGCCTGCTGTACAGCAGCTGTTCGGCACTACGACAGCTCATGCATCTCTTGCTGCATATCCACCTTTGCCAGTCGAGACGAACGCGTGGGTTCAGCGCATCATTAATGTATACTCGAAGCTAACGGTCGAGGAGATGCAGTCGGTTAAGGACTTCCAGAAGGCGCTGTCGCAGCTTACTCCTAGTGGCAATGATGCTCTAGTAGCTCCGATCGTCAACCACTTGAATAGCAAGAAGACTTCGAATCTGTTAACGACGGCTGATGTTCTCCAAGTTCTCGGATTTTTCGGAACCGTTGCTTCAACAGACGATGCAGACCTGCTCAGCAAACATCTGAATGCGTTCCGTAGCGACGCGCTTGTCCGTGGAGCTATTAGTAAAGTGCTGGATGGCACGCCTGTTTCCTTGGATGGCCAGAACCAAATTCAGTTCGCTGACATTACAGCCTTCCACGATGCTGTGCACAACGCGTTGTTGAAGCAGATCACACTGACCAAAGCCATGATTTACATCGATGCTCAGAAGAAAGGCAAGCTCGCCGAGCAAAAGGCATCTATTAAAGCGGACATGAAAGCGGCTTACCTGGAAGTTCTGGGTAACCAAAACTTAAAGCTATCCCAGGCAATGGCCCACTATGGGTCAACGACGACTGCACGGGCTGAGCTGGCTGAGGCTATAGCGACAAGCTACCTCAATGTGGTAGACTCCGTCGATACCGACATGGATGCGCAAATTGCAATAGTGAAAGCATTGCTGCGTTCCGAAGCGAGCCTTACTTCGACTTCGGGAACTACCGAGCTGACGCCTGTTCTGAAGCTGTTCGGAAATGACATCAGCAGCTTGGTGACATGGAAATCGAGTAATGAGTTGATCAGCTTCTCTAATGGCAAGTTCGTCCTAAGCAGCGGCGCGGCGGATAATACGACGATAACGGCGGAAGTATCTGCGCATGATGCTGCGTTTAACGAGCTTGTGTTCAAGGGCACGATTACGCTGCGGAGAAATGTTGAAAGTCCTAGCAGCGGCCCTGGCGGCGGCCCACCAGGACCTCCACCGACAACAGTGAAACCACCAGCCGATCGAGCGGAGCAGGCTGAAGCCGCGAATAAGGCCGTTAATGAAGCGAAAGAGAAGGCGCAGAATGCGCGTCCTCTGGAAAGAGCGGCCATTGTGAAAGAAGCTGTACAGGAAATAAAGGAAGCCGTTAAAAATATGAGCAAGGTGACCATCTCAAGTGATAACGTAACTGTAATAGATGGTAAAACGGTTCCGGTGTTCAATGAAGGCGATGTTATCAATCAGATCAAAGAGATCAAGCTACAAGTGAATAAGCTCCAAAGCGGAATTAAGGAAATAGCACCGAAAGCTCAAGTTCCATTTGAATTCACCCTTGATTTCGGCACGATCGAAGCTAAGACGTTAAGTATACCGCTCAGCGGAGAGGTGCTTAATGGAGCTAAAGATAACGGCGTGACGAAGCTCAACGTTGAAGCAAACGGTACAGGCGTAGGCTTCAAGCCTGAGCAATTTAAAGATGACACGACGCTGACGATTGAGAAGGTACCGCAAGATACCATTTCGTCTCTATTAAGTCGTACTACAGTCTCTCCAATTGTCGATGTTACGTTCCATAGTTCTAACGGAACAGAAATTAATAACTTCGCGACGCCTGTTGACCTGAGATTGAATATACCTACACATCCGGAACCGGACTACTTGTCGATCTTCAAGGTTGAGGTGGACAACCGTCTCACGAACTACGGCGGGATGTTCATCGATGGGGGCGTAAAAACACAGCGGATCACGCTCTCTCCATATGTTGTGCTGGAGAATAAAGTCGAATTCGGGGATACTTCATCTGTCAGTTCGTGGGCTGGTAAAGAAATTCGCTTCATCGCCACGAAGGGCATTGCTGAAGGACGTGCCGAAGGGCAATTCGACCCTAGCGCTAATGTGACACGTGCCGAGTTCGCGAAGATGCTCGCGAATGCGCTTGGGATCGTCGGCGGTCATGCGACGGAGACGTTCAGCGATGTGACGGACCAAGATTGGCACCAGCCTTATGTAGCTGCCGTTCAGCAGCGGGGCATTGTGAACGGAAGAGCGGACGGTCGATTCGATCCTAACGCGGTCATTACACGTGCGGAGATGGCGACGATGATCGCTAGAGGCTTGAAGGCTATTCATGGCACCGACAATTTGTTTGAAGCCAAGGAGATGCTCGCGCAGTTCACGGACCATGAGCTCATTCATGCCAGCCTGCAGGAAGGCGTTGCTCTAGCTGCGGAGCAGAGCATAATCCAAGGATTGCCAACAGGCGAGTTCGCTCCGAACCAGAGTACAACACGTGCGCAAGCGGCCGTCATGATCTACAGATTGCTTAAGCTGCAATAGCATTTATCATGTTATAAAGCTACGTACGGCTCAACATACCATTCAAGCATAGAAGCACGTCCTCTGGGCGTGCTTCTTAAAGTTTCTGTGAATCACCTGTACAGCACAATCTGAAGTATTGACATATCGCAAAAAAACGATATGATAAACGTATGGAGCCTATCGAAATTTTCAAAGCGTTGTCCAATGAGTCCAGATTACAAATTCTTAATTGGTTGAAGGAGCCTGAGAAGCACTTCACGCCTCACGAAGGGGTGGATATGAGGAAAACAGGGGTATGTGTAAGTCAGGTTACCGAAAAGCTGAATATGACGCAGTCAACCGCATCACAATATTTGACCATTCTCCTGCGGGCAGGCCTCATTAAGACGGAACGGAATGGCAAGTACACGTATTACAAGCGGGATGAGGAGAAGATCCGGGAGATTGGCGCCTTCTTGCAGTATGAATTATAACGTGAAGCTGAATGCCTGAATGAGCATTCGGGTTCATTTTATATATCACATCGATATATCTAGATATGTAAATTTAATTCACCGCAACCATCATATCTACATTTCTAGATATATCAATATAAATAATAAAGGAACGGGAGTGTATTGGAACATGTCAAGCACCTGGAGAGTGTATGTATTGGCGGTAGTAAGCTTTTTAGTGGGAACATCGGAGTATGTCATCTCAGGAATTTTGGATCAGATCGCAGAGGCTATGAGCATTTCGATTGCGGCAGCCGGACAGCTCGTAACGATCTTTTCATTGGTGTACGCGATATGTACGCCCATCATGATGGCCATTACAGCAAGGCTGGATCGACAACGGCTGCTCCTTGGAGCATTAGCGCTATTTGTGATTGCCAACCTCTTAGCCTATCTAATACCTGGGTTTGAAGCGTTCATTCTGGTTCGCATTATGATGGCGATTGGAGCAGGAATGGTGGTCGTAACGGCACTAGATATTGCTGCTCGAATATCGCCCGAGGGGAAGAAGGCAGGCTCGATTGCGACTGTCGTGATGGGCTTTACGGCCTCACTGATTATCGGTATTCCGCTTGGGCGGGTAGCCGCTGCTGCATTTGGGTGGCAGTCTGTATTTGGTTTTATCGCGTTATTCGGATTACTTGCGAGTATTGTTCTATATGTTGCGATACCTCGTATTCAAGGCGATCCGCCTGTTCCACTTCGGCAGCAATTGACCATGTTGAAGGATGGCAACGTATTGCTTGGCTTGTCGATCACGTTCTTTTGGCTCGGAGGCTATTCTATTGCCTATACCTATATTTCTCCGTATTTGCTCGATGCTGCTGGCATACCAGAGGGCATACTCAGCATCGTGCTGTTGGTGTTCGGGATTGCGAGCTTGTTAGGGTCTAAGGCCGGAGGATATAGCACAGATCGATGGGGCGTGTCCCGTACGCTGCTTGGCGGCATGCTTCTGCATATTAGCGCCCTCATCGTACTATCTTTGTTGGTTGCGAGTACCGTTCATGTTGCTGCAGTTATCGCCATCTTGGTAATCTGGTCGTTCGCGGCATGGTCTTCTGGACCGACGCAGCAATACAATCTCGTTCGGATCAATCCGAACCATTCTGGCGTCATGCTGGGTCTGAATCAGTCAATGATGCAGCTTGCGATGGCTGCAGGAGCGGGAATTGGTGGAGCAGCGGTGAAGCACGTTTCCTTAAGCTCCATTACATGGTTGGGTTCTATAGGGCTAGCCATAGCGATCATCGCCACGATGCTCTTGAACGTGCGGATGAAGGCGCAGGATGAAGTCAGATCGGTGTCCAAGACGAGAGCCAACGTATCCTAAATGTATAATACCGCTAAACACAAGGGACACCGAGTGTTTAGCGGTTTTTTTGCACCTTGTAAGTCTCCATGATCGAGACAGGATAGGATTATACTGACACTTTCTTTGTCGTAAGAATGGAATAAAGGTTTACACTTACATTTAATAAGCGTATGATTTATAATTAGTGATAGGAGTGATTAACGGAGGGGATAACGATGCGTAACAAATTATTGGTTTTTCTAGTTTCTACGGCTGCATTTTTTGGTCCATTTACCCAGACATTCTACACGCCAATGCTGCCACAAATCGCGGAGCAGCTTCAAGCCTCGCAACTTGCTGTCAATTTGACAGTGTCCATATATCCCCTTTTCTTTGCAATTATGCAATTAGTGTATGGCCCGCTTATCGATAAATATGGTCGGCGCCGAATATTGTTGATTGGATTTATGTTTTATTTGTTGGCAACTGTCGGAGCTGCGATGTCGTACTCGGTGACTACGCTCATTATTTTTCGTGCGCTGCAGGCAATTGGGGTTGCGGTAGGTTCGGTAGCGGCTTTAACGATAATCGGAGATTTGTTCGAAGGTAAGATGCGCGGCAGATCGATGGGCATTTATCAAATGCTGGTCGCACTGGGACCAGGACTCGGCCCGGTCTTCGGTGGTATAGTTGGACAGTACTATGGAATTCACCAGTTGTTCTGGATCCTTCTGGGCATCAGTTTCGCGCTCTGGTTAATCATGTTCATCAGCTTGCCAGAAACAAAGACAGAAACAAGCGGGAGCGACCGATTCCGACTTCGGCAATTGTCCACGGTGCTAACACACCGAGTCGGCTTAGGAATCGTTGTGCTGGCTTCGGTTCAATATTGCGTATTCTATACGCTGTTGATTTTGCTCCCGAATATCCTGATCGAGCTGTATGCGCTAACTCCCAGTCAGTCTGGGTGGATGTTCCTTCCCATATCGATCTGTATCGTAATCGGAAGCTTGATCGGCGGACGTATACAAGAGTATTTTGACACCAAAAAGCTGCTACTGGCTATCAGTTCGTTGAATATGGCATCCGTTTTTTTGTTTGCGGCTGTCGCTGCAGTGTCGTTACCCGTTCTAACCGTCAGTATATCGGTATTCGGTCTGTTTCTCGGCTTATCTCTTCCTCTGCAGACCACGCTTCTCGCGAATGAATTGCCTCATCATCGAGCCACCTCTACAGGCGTGTACAACTTCTTTCGTTACATATGGATGACGATTGGTCCCGTAGTTGCGACATCCTTATACGGGGTTGGATATAAGTTGGAGTTCTACACGTTCGGGATCATCTTCGCTTGTGCACTTCTATTCCTATATCGGCGGTTCTATGACTCCCTCGGGCAGCTTATTCGGATGAACAAGGCCATAGAAAAATAGATGAATGAACTGATCGACTACGAGTTGGTTGGTAGGGGCCGAGTCCTGATCTTGGTGCAATTGGCTGAATTGCTCTATATACATCTGGAAATATCGCAGAAGCGTCTCATCCAAGACATCGTGGGGAATGAGACCTTCCTGCTTGCCTAGCTCAATCAGCTTCATATAGAGGTGGCGGAGCTTGTCTGAGACATCTCCCGTAAGCAGCCGCGCGAGGTGAACTTTATCATTAGCTGCTTGCAACGGTCCGATTTTAAGTACAATTTTAAGATTTAGCGATTCTTGAATCATAATGCTACTAACCTTCTCCAGATAAGGCAGCTCCGAGTACAAGATCTCCTCATACTTCCGCAGTTGCTGCTCCATCCAGTGTTGTAGCATCTCCACATAAAGCTGCTCCTTGGTGCCGAAATAGTTGTAGATGGTTGCCGGTGAAACTCGAGCTTTCTCGGCAATTTCATTCACATTCACTCTCGACATGCCGTTGTTCATTAGTAAATCGAAGGCAGCGGTAAAAATTTGCTCGATTTTGCGTTGCTTTCTGCGCTCATATCCATTCATGCTCGTCACCTCATCTTGAAGTGTAGCTGAAGTTTTGGAGTAATTCAATATGACTACTATAAAAAATGTTGAAATAAGAATGCTCTTCATGTATTGTAGTTATGTAGTATTTAAGTTTAAAACTACAAAACTTACAGTGAAGGAGTGTTTTAACAGATGAACCAGCGTCGTATGCCCAGCTATTTGCGTGAGATTTTCGGTGAGAAGCAACGGATCACGACCATGATCGGCATCTTGTTGTTCGGCTTCTCTCTTGCGGGGCTCCTGTATGGGCGATACCCGGAGATGTATGAGAATATACCTTGGTGGCGCAGTCTGCTTGCCTTTGTCCTGATCTTCGATATTTTCTGTGGCTGTATAGCCAACTTTACGAGGTCCACGAACGATTACTATGCGGCCAATAGTCGCAAGCGTCTTCTATTCATCTCGGTACATATACACCTCCTCCTTGTAGGGCTATTGCTCGAAAGCTCCCTATTGCCGTATGTATGGGTGTGGTTATACACCGTCGCAGGGGCTTATGTCGTCAATGCCTTGCCCATATCCCAGCAGCTGCTCACCGCAGGCACTCTCTTATGCGCAGGAATCGGATGGATTCCAGTTGTACTTGATCTGACGCCGTCTATGCTCATCGTCAGTGAATTGTTCATGCTGAAGGTGCTGTTCAGCTTTAGCGTTGATCATTATGGTCGATCAGCGGGTTAAGATATCGTTCGCTAGGAGCATCTGTCCGGACAACTAGACATTCTGGTACACTAGTGTTAGTGTATCGCGTAGTCTGTCTGGCATGCCGCAGGTCCATACAGCATGAAGCCTTGAACAGCCGCGCCTAGAGTTTAGGATCAAGGAGTGATGGATATGAAGGTGGTCGTGTGTAAGGCTTACGGTTCAGCGGATGTTCTACAACTTGAAGAGGTACCCATGCCAGTATGTAAGGACAACGAAATTTTAATCCGAATCAGAGCAGCTACCGTATCTGCAGGAGATACGAGGGCCCGGCGAGGAACTCGCGAATCGTTGCCCTTGTGGCCGCTATCCAAGCTCGCGATGGGCATCCAGAGACCCCGTCACCCCATCCTAGGGGTGGAGCTCGCCGGTGAGGTCGTGCAGGTCGGCCGCACGGCAACGAGGTTCCGCGAGGGGGACGCCGTGTACGCGGCCAGCGGTATGGGCTGGGGCGCCTATGCGGAGTACAAGGCGATGTCTGAGCACGGAGCCGTGGCGATGAAGCCGGCGAATCTGACCTATGAGGAAGCGGCGGCGGTGCCGGTGGGCGCGTTGTCTGCTTTGTTTTTCCTGAGAAAGGGAGGCATTCAGCGTGGTCAGCAGGTGCTCATCTATGGTGCGTCGGGAAGTGTCGGTACGTATGCGGTACAGCTTGCTAAGCACTTCGGGGCTGTGGTGACCGCCGTGTGCAGCACCGGGAATGTGTCGATGATGAAGGAGCTCGGCGCCGATCGTGTGATCGATTATTCGCAGGAGGACTTCACAACTATAGATACGAAGGTTGATATGATCCTCGATACGGTCGGCAAGACGACGTTCTCCAGCTGCCGCAGGCTGCTACAGCCTCGTGGACGGTATATTCTGGCGGTGTTTAACTTCAAGGAAGTCGGTCAAATGCTGTGGACGTCGCTGTTCAGCGGTCAGAAGGTCGTGTGCGGCGTTGCGGATGAACGAATAGAGGATCTGGAGCTGCTCAGAGAGCTGATCGAGGCAGGAGCCGTCAAGCCTGTCATCGATCGGAGCTACACGCTGGATCAGATTCGCGAGGCTCATCGCTATGTCGAGCAGGGGCATAAGAAGGGGAATGTCGTGATTACGATGGACAACGACGATAACCTATAGTAAGGCTGGAATCACATGAAGCATAGATGTGGCTTTTCAGCTTATTATACGAATTGAAAGTGTAAGATCCATTTCGCAGGAGATGGGTCCTTTTTTATATTGTTAGCAATTGAATGTAACAGGGAGAAGTGGTAATTTATGAGAGGGTGCTTTGTTACAGGGAGGGACGATCATGTATCGAATCTTGATCATAGAAGATGACGACAAGATCGCTGCGATCTTAAAAAGTAACATGGAAAAGTACGGGCTGGAGGCAGCATGCGCCTCACACTTCCGGGACTTGATACCGGAAATAGAGACGTTCGCTCCGCATGTAGTGCTGCTCGATGTGAATCTTCCTTATTATGATGGCTATTATTGGTGCAGACAAATACGAGCGCGCTCGAGTATTCCGATCATTTTCATTTCGGCGCGCTCCGGGGAGATGGACCAGGTCATGGCGATCGAGAACGGAGCCGATGATTATATGACGAAGCCGATTCCTCTCGAGCTGCTCATGGCTAAGGTGAGAGGTATCCTGAGACGTGTGTATGGTGAGTATGCTGAGATTTCCGAATTCAGTACTCCCCTCCAATCAAGCTCCTCATCCGAGCTTCATGTTCAGGGCTTAACGCTGCGCCTCCACCGTAATGATCTGTTATGGCAGAAGCAGCGGGTCGAATTAACGAAAACCGAGAAGCTGCTTGCGGAGGGCTTGCTTAAGCATTACGGACGCATCGTCTCCAGGGAAGAGCTGCTCGAAGCATTATGGGACGATGTGCAGTTTGTTGATGATAATACGCTTACGGTGAATGTGACCAGGCTAAGGAAAAAGCTGGAGGAGCTGGGCCTTCCCAAAGCGATTGAGACCGTGCGCGGTCAAGGCTATATGTTTACCCTCGAATAAGGCGGTAAGAAGGAGAAGAAGCATGAAAGAGCACTCGATCATGATATTTGTAAGGGATCGATTCGTATTCATTCTGGTTGTGTTGCTCATTATCGGTTTATATGTCGGGGCGATTTTATTAAGTGAGTACAACCCTTCGGTGATGGACCTGGGAACGGTGCTTTATTTTGTTGGGTTAGGGTTGTTCTTTATGCTGTTAGGGCTGGCAGTGGATTACATACGACAACGTGAGTTCTACAAGCAGGTTCACGATGCCCTTGAGCGTTCGGGGGAATTGCATGCATCCGTTATTGTGCAAACCTTTGTTACGAGGGAGCAGAGACTCGTTACGCTTCTGTTCAAGGAGCAGCATCGTGCCTATTTGAACAAGCTGCACGTGTACCGTCGGCAGCAGGAGCTGCACAATCACTTTGTGCT
Organism: Paenibacillus sp. YYML68; assembly: GCF_027923405.1. NCBI lineage: Bacteria > Bacillati > Bacillota > Bacilli > Caryophanales > Paenibacillaceae > Paenibacillus > Paenibacillus sp. YYML68. The sequence goes on from NZ_BQYI01000001.1 coordinate 1,833,053, forward strand.
TCAATGGGTGCATCATATGAAAACACCGGTATCCGTCATCGACATGATGGCTCAGGATGCGCAGCAAGAGCTGCCGCTTACACAGGAGGCGCAAAGAAAAATACTGCTTAGCATGAAGGAAGAAGCCGAACGTTTGACAAGCGGTCTGGAGATGATGCTCTATACGGCGCGTCTTGAAAAATTTGAGATGGATCTTCATCTCAAGACGACCCCTCTGCACGAGGTCATACGGAGTGTGATCCATTCACATAAGCGACTGTGCATCCGACACTCCATTTTCCCTAAAATTGAAGGGGAGGCTTGGGTGGAAACCGATGAGAAGTGGATCACCGTTGTATTCAATCAATTCATCAGCAACTCGATTAAGTATAGAAAAAAACATGTGGACGCTTCTTCGTTATTGTTCGAACTGAAGACCGCTCCGAACGGAGGTGGGAAGCTAAGCGTGATAGATGAAGGGATCGGAATCGCCGCACATGATTTGCCGCGAATTTTTGATTCCTTTTTTACAGGGGAGAACGGATGTTCTACAGGGGAGTCCACTGGTATGGGACTATTCCTAGCCAAGCAAATTTGCAAACGTCTGGGACACGGCTTGTACGTGACCTCGGAGCTTGGAGTTGGGACGACGATGACCGTGACCTTTGAGCCGCGGGGCATTCATAAGCTGACTGCAAAGTCATCATGAGTCTTGGTGTCAATGTTGTAAGCTTCCTTGAACGAATTGAAAGGTAAATCGATGGCTGCAGCCTGTTGCGGGCATCTATACTGTTCTCATCAAGGATAGCGAATACAAGGGGGAATCGTCGATGGCTGTGCTTCGAGCCGAAGGGTTAGGCAAGATCTATAGCTCTAAAGGAAATGTTACTTACAGAGCGCTGGAGGATTTAAGCCTACAGATCGAAAAGGGTGAATTTGTCGGAGTCATGGGGCCTTCGGGCAGCGGGAAAACGACGCTGCTCAATCTACTCGCGGCTATTGACCGTCCGACGTCCGGGGAGATTGAGGTCAATGGCATCAAACCGCATAAGCTGAGCGATAAGCAGCTTGCTTTGTTTAGACGACGACAGCTTGGGTTCGTGTTTCAGGATTTCAATCTGCTGGACACCCTAACGATTAAGGAGAATATCATTCTGCCATTAGTTCTCGAAGGTACTCCCCCGACCAAGATTGAGGAGCGACTTCAACCGCTGGCCGAATGGCTGGGGATTGCCAAGGTGCTTGAGAAGCGCACGTATGAGGTGTCTGGAGGTCAAAAGCAGCGGGCTGCGATCGCTCGATCGTTTATTCATCAGCCTTCGCTGGTGCTGGCGGACGAATTAACGGGTAACCTGGACTCGAAGGCCGCTAAGGATGTAATGGATTCGCTTAAAGATATGAACGAGCGTTTAAATACGACGGTTCTCATGGTTACGCATGACCCGTTCTCTGCGAGTTACTGCCAGCGAATCTTGTTCATAAAGGACGGCAGGCTGTTTTCTGAAATTCGGAGAGGATCGAATCGCCAAGCCTTTTTTCAACAAATCTTAGATGCTTTAAGTGTGCTGGGAGGGAATTTCGATGACGTTTCGTTCGCTCGCGTTTAGCAATATTAAAGGGAAATGGTGTTCCTATATTGCTTTCTTTATGAGCTGCACGTTCTCCGTCATGATTTTCTATATGTATGCTGCTTTTCTGGCACATCCTGATGTAGTAAACGGTCAAATTGTGGGCGCCTCTAAGGTGAGGCAAGGGATGCTCTTTTGTGAATATGTTATCGTTATTTTTTCATTACTCTTCGTGCTTTATTCCAATTCCGCTTTTGTAAAGACAAGGCAAAAGGAGTTCGGTCTTTTTTCTTTGTTTGGGATGACACGGGCGCAAATAAAGCGGCTTGTTATCTATGAGAACACGGCGATTTCTCTACTTGCAATCGGAGTTGGGATAGTACTGGGGATTTTGTTCAGTAAGCTCTTCTTTATGGCGCTGGGCGTCCTTCTCAACCTGGAACAGACGATTGCATTCGCCGTACCAGCACAAGCGATTTGGATGACGGCTTTCGGATTTTGCATCCTGTTTACGCTTATTTCGCTGTGGACGGCGCGGAAGATTGGAGGGTCGCAAATTATTGATTTGCTTAAAGCATCAAGAAGGCCTAAAGGTGATCTTTATTATTCTCCATGGTTAGTGGCAGCGGCAATCGGTTCACTCGGCATGGCCTATACGCTTGCCTTAATGATGAACGGAAACAATTTTTTGAGCCTCGACTTTTCCAGTTTCTCGGTTCGGGCTCTAGCGATTCTGGCTGCCGTGTTGGTGGGCACGTATTTAGTATTCACCCAGTTCAGCGTCCTTGTACTTGGGTTCATAAAAAAGCGCTACGGTATCTATTATCGGCGGACCAATATGCTGATCATTTCCTTACTCGGTTTTAAGATCCGAGACAACGCACGTATGCTCTTTATCGTTTCTATTCTGAGCGCGATCATCTTAACGGCGTCGAGCGCCTTTTATATACTGGGCCGTTCCGCCCCTCAAGAGAATTTAAAGGAAATGATTTCGCTGACGATGTTCATCGGACTCTTTATCAGTTTGCTCTTCTTTATCGCATCGGGGAGCATGATTTACTTTAAGCTGTTCACCGAGCTGCAGGACGATCGAGCGCAATTTGAAGCTTTAACGAGAATCGGTATGACGGAGGGAGAGATCCGTAACGTCGTCGTGACCCAGGTCGGCATTATTTTTTTCGTACCCTGCGTCATTGGTATCATTCACGCTTTGGTCGCTATGAAAACATTGGACAATATATTGATGTCGTCCAATTGGATCTATTCCTTTGTCGTTATTGGTATTTATTTGGCCATGCAAACGATCTACTTTGTTGCAGCCTGCCGCAGCTATATCGCAAGTTTGCGAATAAGAAGAGTATAAGAGGAAGGGGCTTACTCGATTTGACTTTAACCAGTTATCCTTCTACACTTAGTTACAAAAAGTAAGCGCAACAAGGAGAACAATCGATGACAATAAAGCTCGGTGTACTGGATCAAGTGTATGTCAGCGAGAACCGTACCGCCTCAGACGGACTCCACGAGTCTACGAGGCTCATACAAGCAGTAGAAGCGCTCGGCTACAGCCGCTTCTGGGTGTCGGAGCATCATTCGATGCGGGCGCTGGCATTCTCAAGCCCTGAGGTGCTTATTGCGCATCTGGCGGCAGCAACGAGTACGATTCGCGTCGGCTCGGGCGGCGTCATGCTCCCGCATTACAGCGCATATAAGGTGGCGGAGAACTTCCGCCTGCTTGAGGCGCTCCATCCTGGGCGCATCGATCTCGGGCTTGGCCGTGCTCCGGGTGGCATGCCGCTAGCAACGAGGGCGCTGCAGCAAGACAAGTACGTCGATGTCCACAAGTATCCTCAACAGGTGCTTGATCTGATCGGGTATTTACACGACGCGTTGCCCGAAGGGCATCCGTTCGAGAAGCTGGTCGCTTCTCCAGTGATCTCGACGGCACCGGACGTCTGGCTGCTCGGATCGAGCGGAGATAGCGCAAGGTTCGCGGCGGAGCTGGGCACGGGGTACGGGTTTGCCGAATTTTTCGGTACACCGGGTGGGGAGGATGCAGTTCGGCATTACAGGGAGAACTTCAAGCCGGCTGCGCTACTGGAACCGAGACCGCGCTCGTTGATCGCGACGCTTGCCATCTGTGCGGAGACCGAGGAGGAAGCGAACCGACTGGCGACGAGCAGCGACCTCTTGTTCCTGGCGATCCGCACGGGACGAGAGCTGCCAAGCCTGCCTTCGGTAGAGACGGCGATGAATTATCCGTATACGGAGGTTGACCTGTATTATATTCGACAGAGCCGCGAGCGGCGCATCATCGGCACACCGGAGCGGGTGAAGGAGCAGCTGCTGAAGCTGGCCGCGGAGTACGGTATTGAGGAACTATTAATTAACACACCTATACACGATCCATCGGCGCGTGTGCGCTCGTATGAGCTGATTGCGAAGGCGTTCGGCATGACAGAGCGGGTGTAGCAAGGACTATAGCTGACGAAGGATGCTGCATAGCCAAGGAAGTTCGACTCTCCTCGCGCATAATGAGCTGAGAACCGACATAGCTATCATTAGATTTGAATCTAATGATGGAATGGAGGCAGACCATGAAGTCGAATGAGGGAGCATGGACGAATATTTCAGCGCCGCAGAACGCAGTGGATCAATCCGCTTATGTAGGGAGGCTGCCAGCGGCGCACAGCCCGATTGTACCGATTCCCGCTGTGCCGCAGCCGGGCATATATGTGACACAGCTGGAGCCGGTGTTCGTGCAGCACATTAGCCGCCACCAAGGCCAGCGGCTTGCAGTGATGACAACAGCCGGTAGAGTAGAAGGGACGCTCGCTGGGGTTGGAGTGGATCACATCCAAATGAATGTGGGTGAACGGTCGCTGCATATTCGGATTCCGCACATCGTTTATTTCGAAGGACCGGCGGAATCTTATCGGTAATGATCTCAATAAGTTGACTTTAATATGGAGGAGTGGTATAAAAAAGGTATAGTCTGGCACTCGATAGAGTAGAGTGCTAATATATCGAAGGAGAGAATCATAGTCATGGAGAAGAAGCAATTTCAAGCCGAATCCAAGCGGCTGCTTGAGATGATGATCAACTCGATCTATACCCAGAAAGAAATTTTCTTAAGAGAATTAATTTCCAATGCGAGCGATGCCATTGATAAAATTTACTACGTCGCGCTGTCTGACCCGAACATCGTATTCGACAAAGATAACTACTTCATAAAAATAACGGCTGACAAGACGAGCCGTACGCTTACAATTCGCGATACAGGTATCGGGATGACGAAGGAAGAGCTCGAGAATAACCTCGGCGTTATCGCCAAGAGCGGCTCGCTCGCCTTCAAGAAGGAGAACCAGTCGAAGGACGGACACGACATTATCGGTCAGTTCGGCGTTGGCTTCTATTCTGCGTTCATGGTTGCGGATTCGGTGACGGTCATCAGTAAGTCTCTGACCGGCGACAGCGCCTACAAGTGGGAGTCGGAAGGTGCGGAAGGCTATACGATCGAGCCTTGCGAGAAGGACGAGGTCGGTACCGAGATTACGCTGAAGATCAAGGACAACACCGAGGACGAGAGCTACGACGAGTTTCTTGAGGAATACCGCTTGAAGTCGATCATTAAGAAATATTCGGACTTCATTCGCTACCCGATCAAGATGGACGTATCGAGCAAGCGTCTGAAGGAAGGCAGCGACAACGAGTTCGAGGATGTTCGCGAGGAGCAGACGGTCAACAGCATGGTGCCGATCTGGCGGAAGAACAAGAGCGAGCTGAAGACGGAGGACTACGAGCAATTCTACAACGAGAAGCGCTATGGCTTCGACAAGCCGCTTAAGCATATTCATATCAGTGCGGACGGCGCTGTCGTGTATCAGGCCATCCTGTACATACCGGAGAGCATTCCGTACGACTATTATTCGAAGGAATTCGAGAAGGGTCTTGAGCTGTACGCGAACGGTGTGCTCATCATGAACAAGTGCTCGGACCTTCTACCTGACTACTTCAGCTTCGTCAAGGGAATGGTCGACTCTGAGAGTCTGTCGCTGAATATCTCAAGAGAGCTGCTGCAGCATGACCGTCAGCTGAAGCTGATCGCGAAGAACATCCAGAGCAAGATCAAGAGCCAGCTTCAGAGCATGCTGAAGGACGAGCGGGAGAGCTACGAGAAGTTCTTCAAGGCGTTCGGCCGTCAGCTGAAGTTCGGCGTGTACAGCGACTATGGCATGCACAAGGACGTGCTGCAGGATCTCATCATGTTCCACTCCTCCAAGGAGAAGAAGCTGGTGACGCTCGAGGAGTACGTGTCCCGCATGCCGGAGGATCAGAAGTTCATCTACTACGCATCCGGCGAGTCGATCGAGCGGATCGAGAAGCTGCCGCAGGCGGAGCTAGTCGCGGACAAGGGCTACGAGATTCTGTACTTCACTGACGACATCGACGAATTCGCAGTGAAGATGCTCGGCGCCTATAAGGAGAAGTCGTTCAAGTCTGTATCGAGCGGCGACCTCGGCCTTGAGGACGAGCAGAAGGATGAATCCGAAGCGACGCAGCAGGAGAATAAGGACCTGTTCGAATATATGGCAAGCCAGCTCGCGGGCAAGGTGAAGGAGGTTCGCGCCTCCAAGCGTCTGAAGTCGCATCCGGTCTGCTTGACGACGGAAGGCGATCTGTCCATTGAGATGGAGAAGATATTGAAGGCGATGCCGAACAGCGGCGACGTGCAGGCTGACAAGGTGCTGGAAATTAACCCGAACCACGGCGTATTCCAGTCGCTGAAGAGCGCCTACGAGAGTGATAAGGAGAAGGCGGCCCTGTACACGGCTCTGCTGTACAACCAGGCGCTTCTCATTGAAGGCTTGCCGCTGCAGGATCCGGTTGAATTTACGAACGACATTTGTAAAATAATGGTATAACGCTTGCCTGACAAGCGGCTGACTTGCGAATCGTAAGCCCTGTTCATAACCGAACGGGGCTTTCTTGCTGTTAAGACGTTGAAGAGCTGGGCATATTTTTAACAAGCGCGGCTACAATAACAGGAGTCATATAACGGACCGCTACTTGGAGGCTGGAGGCGAACATAGATGCAGACATCTGCAACGTTAAGCAGTATCATAGATCGGCTCAAGACCGCAGAATGGAGGAAATATCGTACAGTTGCAATCAGCGACATAATGTGATAAATTATATTTCCGGCCGCTTCTTAAGCAAGACAACGGTGGCGGTTACGAAGTAAGTAATTGTATTCCCTGATAGCTCAGTTGGTAGAGCACTCGACTGTTAATCGAGTTGTCACAGGTTCGAGTCCTGTTCGGGGAGCCATATGGAGAGGTGTCCGAGTGGCCGAAGGAGCACGATTGGAAATCGTGTAGGCGTCACAAGCGTCTCGAGGGTTCGAATCCCTCTCTCTCCGTAGCACGTGGCGGTGTAGCTCAGCTGGCTAGAGCGTACGGTTCATACCCGTAAGGTCGGGGGTTCGATCCCCTCCGCCGCTATTGTACCATCTTCATATGCCGCTGTAGCTCAATTGGTAGAGCAACTGACTTGTAATCAGTAGGTTGGGGGTTCAAGTCCTCTCGGCGGCACCAGCATCACTTGGAGGCTTAGCGAAGTGGCCAAACGCAGCAGACTGTAAATCTGTTCTCTGACGAGTTCGGTGGTTCGAATCCATCAGCCTCCACCACATTTTTTGTAGTATTGGGGATTAGCCAAGCGGTAAGGCAACGGACTTTGACTCCGTCATGCCTAGGTTCGAATCCTAGATCCCCAGTGTATATGTGCGCGTATGGCGGAATTGGCAGACGCACCAGACTTAGGATCTGGCGGGCGACCGTGGGGGTTCAAGTCCCTCTACGCGCACCATCTTGTTATGCGGAAGTGGCTCAGCGGTAGAGCATCGCCTTGCCAAGGCGAGGGTCGCGGGTTCGATTCCCGTCTTCCGCTTACAACGTTACAACGTAACGATAGCAATCGTACAGAAGCTTGGCCCCATTGGAGCCAGGTTTTTTTCCTTTTTTGCAGGAGCCAATGAACGAGAACGTTTATGATGTTCTATTGGGATTCGCCTGCTGTATTTATCGCAGCCTTAGCTAACAATGAGCCAAATATAGAGCTAAACGGTTGCAACCCTGTTACAGGTTACTTATAATGGCAAGTATTGAGAAGAAGCCGGATTCGACGGGAGCAAGGAGAGGACAGCTATTGCGGCAAATGGTCAAGCAGTTTGTGCGACAGAAGGCTAGAAATATTACGCCGACACAATTCATTGTGTTCACGTATTTAACCGCAGTCATGGTGGCGGCACTGCTGCTGCTGCTGCCGGCCAGCGTGAAGGAGGGCAAGTCCATCTCGTTTCTGGATGCCCTCTTTACGGCAACGAGCGCGGTGAGCGTCACGGGTCTGACAGTTGTGAATACGTCAGAGACGTTCAGCGGCTTTGGCGCACTGATGATTATGGGAATGATTCAATTCGGCGGAATCGGAATTATGGCGCTCGGGACGTTCCTGTGGCTCATCTTCGGACAGAACATTTCGTTATCGTACCGCCGACTTATTATGGTGGACCAGAATCGAAGCAGCTTGTCGGGACTTGTGTACCTGATCCGTAGTCTGCTGCTCCTGGCGCTCCTGTTCGAAGGGGTCGGGGCGGTTCTGATCGGGAGCTACCTGCTCGCTGCAGGGTACTATGACAGTGTGCCGATGGCGTTCTATCATGGATTATTTCACGCCATATCGTCTTATACGAATGCAGGCTTCGATCTGTTCGGCGACTCGCTGCAATCGTTCTCGAACGATTATGTGCTGCAAGGCTTGACGATGGTGCTGCTCGTGCTCGGGGCCATCGGCTTCCCGGTGCTGATCGAGTTGCGCGAGAAGCTGGTGAAGAAGACGCCGAACTTCAAGTTCTCGCTCTTCACAAAGGTGACGGTGACGACGTTCGTCACGCTAATTATTCTCGGGACAGTCGGAATCTGGATCGTGGAGAGCAGTGTCTATTACCGGGAAATGCCATGGCACCAACAACTCGCTTATTCGCTGTTCAACTCGATCTCGACCCGAAGCGGGGGACTTGCGACGATGGATGTGTCCGAGTTTACGTCCCCGACGCAGTTCATGCTGTCTGTGCTCATGTTCATCGGGGCGAGTCCATCTAGTGTTGGAGGCGGTATTCGGACGACGACGTTCGCTGTTATCGTGCTTACCTTGGTTAACTATGCGCTCGGACGGAGCGAGGTGCGTGTGTTCCGTAGAACACTGAAGCAAGAGGACATTACGAAGAGCTTCGTCGTGTTTAGCGCGGCAGTGATGATCGTCATATTGTCGATCATGCTATTGGATGCGCTGGAGAGGCAACATTTCTCATTAATCAAAATCGTCTTCGAGGTATGCTCCGCATTCGGAACGTCCGGATTGTCCACAGGCATCACGAGCGAGCTGTCGGCGCCGGGGAAGGTGCTGATCATTCTGCTCATGTTCATGGGGCGTGTTGGCATTCTGACACTTCTCTTCATGTTCCGCTCCAAGGTGACCAAGGACCGATATCATTATCCAAAGGAAGAGCTGATCATCGGGTAGCCGTATCAGACGAAGAACAACTGCGCATGATGGTGACCCGGCGATTAGCTCTGAAGTATGATGCGATTCCGAATTATCTCATTGGTGGACAGGAGCTGGGCGGACGGACCTTATTCGGCGAAGGGTTCGGCAACTGCAGACAGGATATCATATTCCGATTGTATTATAATGATGTACGTACATGTTGATGCTTGTCGATTGCGGAGGGAACTATGAGCGATAAACCATTGCCGAAATATATGCAGCTGAAGCAAGAAATATTGAATTGGCTCCAGAGCGGACAGCTGAAGCCGAATGCTCAGATGCCGTCGGAGCACGAGATCGCCGCCTTGTTCCAGATGAGCAGGCAGACCGTCAGACAGACGCTCGGAGAGCTGGAGAAGGAAGGGCTCCTGTACCGGGTTCAGGGCAAAGGGACGTTCGTGTCACCGCCTCGGCAACTTCCGGTTGGAGGCACTGCGAGTCGGACGGTAGGCATGGTGACGACGCACATCTCTGACTACATTTTCCCGCACATCGTGCGGGGGGCGGAGGCGGCGCTGCGCAGCCGGGATTACATTCTGACGCTGTCGAGCACCGATAGTGACAAGGAGAAGGAGCGGCATAACCTGGAGCATATGCTGAACCGGTCGCTGTGTGGGCTTATCATCGAGCCAACGAAGAGCGCGCAAGGCAATCCGAGCTTGCCGCTCTATCTGGAGCTACAGGTAAGAGGCATTCCGTTCTTGATGATTAATGAACGATACCCGGAGCTGTCGTGTCCATGCCTGAAGGTGGACGATGAGGCAGGCGGCTTCATGGCGACAGAGCATCTGGTTCAGCTCGGACATCGTTCGATCGCTGGCTTCTTCAAGACCGACGATCTGCAGGGCGCGAACCGTCTGAAGGGATTCGTGCGTGCACTGAATGAGTATGCGCTGCCTCTCGACTCGTTCACCTTCACGACCTATACGAGCGAGGAAAAGGATCATAAGCCGTTCCAGGCGGCGCTTGCGATGCTGCAACAGGACAATCGTCCGACGGCGTTCGTATGCTACAACGACCAGCTGGCGGTGAAGCTGCTGGAGGCGGTGCGGCTGACCGGTCTTAGTGTGCCGGAAAATTTGTCCATCGTCGGGTTCGACGATTCGAGCCTTGCAACGGCGACTGAGGTTAAGCTGACGACGCTGTCGCATCCGAAGCAGGAGATGGGCGGTGATGCTGCAGAGCTGCTGCTTGAGATGATTGAGAGCAAGTGCCAGCTGGCGGCGTCGCGCGACGTCATCTATAAGCCACAGCTTGTGATCAGGGATTCAACGAAGCCGCTATAGGTGTAGAGAAGTTAGCATCTGTATGGGACGGAGACGCTTGAAGTGAACTTAGATGTAGAAGGAAGATAATATGTATCACCGATACAAAGCCTAGCGACCAGCTAGGCTTTGTACTTCCTTACAGGTTTGCCTGCCAGCCCAATCGCCGTTATAATTTCTGAAGATAGCTGGGCGGGCTGGAGCACGCATCAGACGCAGCTGCGAACGCCCGAACGAATCGGATCGGAGAGGAATGGAATGACACTCGGAGCTCGGATGCTCAAAACTGGAATAGCGGTGACCTTAACGATCTATGTCACCTCCCTGCTGCAAGTCACTTCCCCGGTCATCGCGGCGGTGGCGGCGATCTTTGCGATGCAGCCGACGATCTATCGCTCGTGGAAGCACTTCCTTGATCAGCTGCAGACGAATACGCTCGGCGCAGTGCTGGCCATGATCGCAGGTACCTATTTCTCCAAGGATCCATTCGCAGTCGGAATCGTATGCGTCATCGTCATTATGCTCTGTCTGAAGCTAAAGATGGAGGAGACGATCGGACTAACGCTCGTCACCGTCATTGCGGTGATGGACGCCTCGGGCCAATGGCAGTTTGCGCTTAATCGGTTCATGCAGATCTTGATCGGAATCGGGATCGCCTCACTCATTAATATTTTCTTCCTGCCGCCAAGGCCGCGAGATCACTTCATCGCGCAGATCGAGGCTGTATTCGTTAAGCTGTCGCTGCTGCTGCGAACGGTCATCTCGAATGAGCTGAGAGAAAGCATATTCCGCGATGAGAAGCGGGAGCTGAAGGATGCGCTCGATGCACTGTCGGCCAAGTTCAAGCTGCTGGAGGAGGAATACAAGAAGCTTAGAGGCGCGAAGCTGAGCAGCATCCGGGATCTCGTCGTATATTCGCACATGCTGGCAGCGCTGCGCAAAGGGTTCGATGTGCTGGAGACCGTCGATCAGCATTACTTCCAAGGCGATCGCGACGAGTGGACCGATGCACAGTTCGATCGGCAGCTCGAGCGGCTCATTAAGCTGCATGAGCATGTGCTGCTGCGCTTCGACGAGAAGCTGAAGAAGAGCGATCGTTCGGAGACCGAGCGGATCGAGGAGGAGTGCCAGACGTTCATGCGCGAGGTACTGAACTGGAGCGGCAAGCGGGCGGACGCCGACCTGAGGCTGACGATTGTGTCGGCATCGCTGTTTGATTACGGACATCAGATCGGCCGGCTAGACAAGCTGGTGGAGCAGTACCATAAGGGGGAGACGAGCAAGGCAGAAGCCCGTCAATGAACTCCTTGAACCAAGTAGGCTCAGCTTGAATATAATGATGAATAAGTCTTGCCATAACAGCTCCGATAGTCCTCGGAGACTGTTATTTCAGGGTATGAGAGATTATCAATGAAGGCCCTCAATTTGTCTGCGACAAATTCGAGGCTTGCCATAACAGCTCCGATAGTCCTCGGAGACTGTTATTCCAGGGGGGATGTCCAATATGTCTACCGTTATACGTGTGGCGGCGGTCGGCGACATTTTGATCTCCAATTCTATCATTCAATCGTCGCGCTGTGAGGATATAGGCGGGTACGACTTCAGACCTGTGTTCCGTTACGTTGCACCGCTGCTGAAGCGGGCGGATCTCGTTATAGGCAATCTGGAGGTGCCACTTGCAGGGGCTACAGGCGGCAGGTTCACATACCGTCATCCGAAGACTGGCTTCTTCACGTTCCATGCTCCGGACGAATTGGCTGCAGCGTTGAAGGATGCGGGCTTTCATGTGCTCCTAACAGGTAACAACCATTGTCTGGACCGCGGCATAGCCGGTCTTGTGCGTACGCTGGAGGTGCTGGATGGCCATCAACTCGCACATACGGGCACGTACCGCATGCCTGAGGAAGCCCACACGCCCCTTGTTCTGAATGTGCACGGCGTGCGTGTCGCGGTGCTGTCCTATTCGAAGAGTACGAATAAGCTGCCTCTACCTGGCAGCCGCTCCTGGATGGTCAATCTGCTGGATGAAGACAAGATGCTGGCTGATCTGGCCAAGGCGAGGCAGCTTGCAGATGCAGTTATCGTGTGCCCTCACTTTGGACGGGAATATACACACCAGCCGGTAGCCGTACAGAAGCGTATTGTGCGGAAGCTGCTGGAGGGCGGTGCTGATCTCGTGCTCGGCGCACATCCGCACGTCGTACAGCCGGTCGTTCGTCCTAACGAACGGCAAGCTGCTGTCTACTCGTTGGGTAATTTCGTCTCTACGACACTGATGAACCATGCAGCTACCCGTAGAGGCTTGATTGTACTTGCTGAGCTTCATAAGGATGAGCACGGTGCAGTGAAGCTGCAGCAGCTGGAATGCGTCCCGACCTGGGTGCGCCGTCGTCGAACCGCTCAGGGCCGCAAGTATGAGGTGATTCCTGTTCCTAATGCGACAATAGCGGCGGACGTACCGAATGATCTGACGCCAGCAGAGCGTCGAGCGATGCTGAAGGCAGCGAAGCATACGATGGATATTGTGAAGCGTAAAGTATAGATGCACCAATGATGAGATCGTTTTTCTGGTTTTCCATGGTAGTGGTGTCCAATAAATTCAAGTGTAGAGAAGCTAGTGATGAATAGGGAGGCAGTCCCAAGTGTCTAACATATTGCTGGTCTTAGACGGGCTCGCAGTTCGGCGTCGTGAGGCGCCGGACCAATTCTTGTTCCAGCCCGCTACAGCTTTCGTGAGGCTAGGGGAGCAGGTCGTGCTGCTAGGAGCGTCCGGTCAAGGTAAGAGCACGCTGCTGCGTGTACTCGCACTACTAGAGTTAGCGGACGAAGGCCGCTTGGAGCTGCTCGGGCGCAATAAAGAGGCATGGACGCCAATGGCGTGGAGGGCGACCGCTAGCTATGTGGCCCAGCATCCGGTGATGCTGCCTGGTACAGTAGAGGACAACCTGAGAGCGTCAAGCCGCATTCATCAGCGTCCATTCGACCGGGAGCTCGCGCTACGCTTGATGGATGACGTCATGCTAGGGGGGATCGACTGGGGCAGAGCCGCATCCGAGCTGTCCGGTGGAGAGAAGCAGAGAGTTGCCCTCATCCGCTCATTGCTCGCGAGTCCTCAGCTGCTGCTGCTCGATGAGGTGACAGCTTCGCTGGACCCGGAGAGCAAGCGGGCGGTTGAAGCCATGCTTGTCCGTTGGACGAGTTGTGAGGAGAGAGCGTTCATATGGGTTACACATGATCTGGAGCAGGCGAGAGCGGTTGGAAGCACAGTATGGTTCATGCATGGCGGTTGCTTGAGCGAGAGGAGTGTGGCAGCCGACTTCTTCAAGAAGCCTTCGACGGAGGCCGGACGCCGCTTCATCAGCTGGACCGAACAGGAGGAGGACGCGGATGTCTGATCTTGCGTTACTATGTACACTTGTGTTCGTTGCCGTAACGATGCTGATCTCCGTGCGATCCCGGCTCGGACTGGAAAAAGATATTGCAATCGGCACGATTCGCTCAGCTGTGCAGCTGCTTGCGATCGGCTACGTGCTGCACTACATCTTCGGCGCCGGGCAGCTCTGGCTCATGGTCGTGCTGATCGGTGTCATGATTGCGGTAGCGTCATGGAATGCGGGAGCTCGTGCAGGGCGTCTAGTCGGCATCCGCTGGCGCATAGCGGCGGCGATTGGCTGTACGGAAGCGATCGCCATGACGCTGCTGCTTGTACTCGGCGTTATAGAGCCGAGGGCGCAATACATCATCCCGATTAGCGGTATTATTATCGGCAGCTCCATGATCGTCGCCGGTCTGCTGCTCAACCAGCTGGGACGGGAGCTGGAGACATCTCGCGGTGAGATCGAGGCGCTGCTCGCGCTCGGGGCGGATGCTAGGCAGTCGCTACAGCTCCCTCTGAAGCGAGCTGTCCGGGCAAGCATGATCCCGACTGTAGACAGCATGAAGACAGTCGGTCTTGTCCAGCTCCCCGGTATGATGACCGGGATGATTGTGGCAGGCGCCGACCCGATGGAAGCGGTTCGGTATCAGGTGCTGATCATGTTCGTACTCGCGGCTTCAGCGGCGATGACAGCGATGCTGCTCGGAGCGTGGTCGTATAGGCTGCTGCTCACTCCCGACTTGAGATTGCTTGAGCCGGATGCGCTCAAGAGGTCTAAGTGATGAACGCACAAGAACTGGGCGAGGAATAAGCTTCATAATAGTAAGAGCCCCGACCACTGTTGGCCGGGGCTGTCCTGCATCATGCATCATGAGTTCGGATGCTGGGCATCATATTCGTCCGAATACTGGGCAAGCGACTTCACTTTGCCATGGGGGTGCTGGGACTGCTTGCGAATTTTCCACTCATTTTCTCTGCGGTTTTTCGGATGGCTCATCCTCGTTCACGTCCCTTTCTCCGGATATAGAAAGCATCTTTCTCGTTGGTGCACTTATAGGTTGCCGGAGTATCTCCTTCCTTATTCGCGAGTTCTGGAATCTGGATCAAGATGTAGATCCTTGTACGTGAAGCGGTGATTCCAATGGTGCTCCATGTCATACTTGGCTGTATCGCGCAACACCATTTCCAGCAGCATCGAGCTGAATACAAGCGTAATGGA
The DNA here is from genome assembly GCF_027923405.1 of Paenibacillus sp. YYML68. Lineage (NCBI taxonomy): Bacteria > Bacillati > Bacillota > Bacilli > Caryophanales > Paenibacillaceae > Paenibacillus > Paenibacillus sp. YYML68. Next base: position 1,848,065 of record NZ_BQYI01000001.1, read on the forward strand.
GGCAAACAGCAGCAGCCACATCGCAAATTCTACCATCAGCAGCATGTCGAATTCTCTCCCTTGTAATCGGATACTATCAGTCTATGTGCGAGAGAGGCCGAACATGATGGAAGACGTCTATAGTTTGACAACTTTAAGACATCTTGCTTGAATCGGTTGTATGGCTGTCGGTTATCGTGTTAATCTGATCAAGCATGGTATACGATTACAGCTATAGGAGCGTGAATTCGCTTTGACTTACGATATGATGTTCTGGGTGCTGCTCGGCGCGGGCTTCGTCCTGACCGGTCTCGTTGGCGTCCTGGTGATGTGGAGAACTGAGCACGTACTAATATCCTTTGCGGCTGGCACGCTCGTGAATACACTCATCGCTGTCGGCTCCATCTGGTGGTGGTCATCCGTTTTTCCTGGTGAGGAGCACCACTTCAATCGAATGTTCGGCATATTCGGCTACGTCGTCTCAGCCGTTAACAACGCAGTACTGCTGCTGTTCGCGCAGCTTGCGATGAAGAAGAAGATCGGCGGGGCGTCTTCTGCGCAGGAGCAGCTCCAGTATGATGACGATTTGTAATCCAACTGTAATGTTCGTATCATCATTCTTTAATGTTCGAGGGCTATAATAACCCTTGACCCCCTTTTTAATTATATATCCCTTGACGCCTGCAGTCGCCTCGCGATGTGCGGGTTTTTTCTTTATCCTGTGCATATTGGGCAACCGACGGAGACACACTTGGAACAAACGTATGCAAGAGGAGGCAGAGCATGAACAACGTGGTCCAAGCGGAATGCAAGCGAGTGCTGGAGAGAAACGATACACTGTGCGCTGACGTAGAGGTGATTATAGAGGGGAAGGAGCATCATCTGATCGCCCTATTCGCGGAATCGAAGGATAACGATTACGATATGATCATGGTGCTGCGCAAGGACGCAAGCCGAGAGATCGACTGGTATGATAACGACCTGCATGCCGCCTACGAGGATGTGACGGAGGAGCTGTTCCAGGATCAGCACGGCGAGACGCATTGGGGTGAGCGTGAGAAATTCAAGGAGCAGGTGCTCAGCTTCGGCTCCGTACGAGCGGACATCAAGAGCAAGCTAGACCAAGCGAAGCTGGAGAAGCAGAAGGAGCTGGCGAGGTCTACGGTGTAGAGGGAGCAAGGCAGCATGACTGGTTATAATAAAAAAGTCGCAGGCCGATTGGATCGCGCCCGCGACTTTTTGCGTACATCTGATTATTTCGAGGGATGAGACGACTTCGAGCCTTGGTGAGTCCGTTCTTGGCGGGCAGCGAACAAGCGCTCGCGGCTGTCCCAGCGCTGATTGGAGATGAAGAAGCCGAGAATGCCGAATACGATCAGTCTTGTCGTCAGCCATGAGGAGAGCATCGTTTGCTGTGTCATATACTCGATTAGTGTGAACAGCGCCGTTAAGCCAATGCTCCAGAGGAGCACGCCACGCACCATTACATACTTTGCTTTGCCCATCTTGCGCACGTGGGCCCACTTGGCCGCGGCGGCATCATTCATTATACATTCCTCCGAACGTTCAATTGTAAACGACTTGCGGTTGACCTGACTCTGGAACATTATGGTACAATCGGTGTTGAGCCGATTCATGAAGCAGCATGTGCTCTCGAATCGCGAATGCTTATAGAAGGGCGGCGTCACAAACGTGAGCAAACTGTTATTATTTCCACTCCTATGGTGGCTGTTCGGCAATCCGTTCGTTGCATTACTCGTGCTGCTCCTCATTCTGTACATGATGGAGCGGCGCTTCATCGGCCTGACTCCGAGCTTGCTTAAGCCATTGACGCGGATGCGCAAGCTGAGCAAGCTGAAGGAGGAGCTTCGTCTCAGTCCTCATCATACGTCGACGAAGCTCGAGATTGCAAGGCTGTATATGGAGGAAGGCAAGTATGATGCAGCTTACCCGCTGCTCACCGAGGTGCTGCAGGTCATGGACGATTCGGCTGACGTGCTGAGCGAGCTAGGCACATGTGAGCTGAAGCGCGGTGCGAAGGCGGAAGGCGAAGCTCACATTCTGCAGGCGCTGGAGCTCAATCCACGGGTCAAATACGGCGAGCCGTACTTGAGACTTGCAGAATCGTTCGCGCTCTCGGACCCACAGAAGGCTGTCCAATACTTGGAGCAATTCCGGACCATTCACTCTTCCTCTTGCGAGGCGAATTACCGTCTTGGCGCTCTGCTGAAGCAGCTTGGCCGTGTCGAGGAAGCTCGTCAGGCGTTCCGGGAGACGGTTGAGCTGTACCGTGGACTTCCTCGATATAAGCGGCGCCATGAGCGCCGCTGGGCGCTGCTAGCCCGTCTCCAGGCGTAAAGTTATTACAACGCCTGCGAGGCGCCTGCGAGCGCTCTTGCCGGTGCATATGGGGTCAAATCCACCTCTGGCGTAATTCCGGTCGCCAGCTGGCCGATCACTCTGCCTGTAATGGGAGCGAGCAGGATGCCGTTGCGGAAGTGTCCAGTCGCAAGCAACAGCCCCGGAGCTCCCTCCCAAGCTCCCAGATACGGCAAGCCGTCCAGAGTGCCAGGGCGCAGGCCCGACCAAGTGCTGACGAATTCGGCCTCGGCCATGCGCGGCAGCAGCTCCTGGGCACGATCGTGCAGCACTGAGATCGCCGTCGCTGTTGCCCGCTTGTCGAAGCCAGCCTCCACCTGCGTCGCACCGATAATGCAGCTGCCATCAGCCTTCGGCACGATGTAGCAGCCCTTCGTGAACAGCGTGTGGCTAATGAGCGGTGCTTCGGTCCTCAGGGCGAGGCACTGTCCCTTCACTGGGAATATCGGCAGCTTCAAGCCGAGCGGCTCTGTTAGCGAGGAGCTCCAGGCTCCCGCGGCAAGGACGACAAGGTCGGCGTACAGCTCGCCCTCAGGCGTAGAGACGCCGCAGACGCTCCCTGTGCCTGGGGCTGTCAGCAGCTTGAACACAGGCGCCCATTCCTTGACGCAGCAGCCTTGACGCTCGAGTGCAGCACGCAGTGACCGCGTAAGCCATACCGGGTGAACCTGATGATCCTTGGGCAAATACAGTCCGCCGCGCACGGACGGGGTTAGCTCGTTCTCGATCTGAAGTAGACTTTGGGCATCCAGCCATTCGGCATCTTGAATCCAGTCCAGCCGGGAGCGCAGCTCCTGTTCATCCTCCTCGGATAGTGCGGCCCGGACGATTCCCTTCGCGATGTATTGCGGAGCGATGCCGGAGGCGGCTTCCAGCTCCTCGGTCCAATCGCTGTATAGCTGTTGACTTGCGCGGCACAGGTCGTAGAACGGTCCTGGATGGTGGGTCTCCGATTGAGCGCCCAGCATGCCGGCGGCCGCGGTCGATGCCTCCTGGCTCCAGCCGCTCTTGTCTATGATGGTGCAGGCGAAGCCTGCCTTGCCTAGCTCATAAGCGATGGAGGCGCCTATCACGCCCCCTCCTACGATAATCGCATGAGAGCGTGTGGAATGATTACGTCTATCAGATGTGGATATGTTCATGCTAGCTCTATCACTCCTTGCGGTGCGGCTTCGTCTTGTCGAGCGCTTCGTGGAAGCGCTGGGCTTGACGAGCCGGGTTGTCGCTTAACAAGATGCCGGAGAGTACCGCGATGCCGGCAGCTCCGGCTTGAATCACTTCATGTGTGCGCTCTGGGGTAATCCCCCCGATCGCAATTGTCGGCAGTGGACAGGCGCTGGACGCCATGGTCAGGGCGTGGAGGCCTCGTCCGGGTAGCCCCGCCTTCGAGCCGGTCTCATAGATGTGGCCGAACAGAACGAAGTCTGCCTGCTCACGAGCCGCTTCCGCAGCCTCTTCAGGGCTGTGGACAGATCGTCCAATGCAGGCGCCTGTCTGGAGCAGTCTACGGGCCTCAAGTGGCGTCAGGCTGCCTCCGCCAAGCTGCACGCCGTCAGCGCCGACCGCTGCGGCCGCGTCAACGCGGTCGTTGAGCAGCACGAGCATGTGCGGCAGCAGCTGCTTGAGGACTGTGTACCAGCGCATCAGCTCTTGGGCGGAGCGATGCTTCTCCCGGATATGGAGCACATCGACGGAGCCGATCGGCAGCTGACTGACGATGGCGGTCAACTCCTCGAGCTCCTGTCGGCCTGTTGTAATGAGATGTAAAGTTGCACGAGACGTCAATAGGTTCATTTTCGCAGCAGCCCGAGCCTTTCTCGTATCGGATGCTCTCCATTAGAGCATGTGTGGTAGCAGCATCCGAATATAATATGTTCATCATACCCCTCGGGCGGATGCATCGTCAAAGTGTTTACGAAAGTTGTCAAAAAAATATCACGAAACGACGTGCAGCATGCCTCTTCCTCGCCTTGACGAGCAGCTTCCGGGAATACTACACTTATTAGGAAGCAGTTGTTTATCGATAAAGGATGGGTGCAGGATGAAGGTGTATAAGGCATTAACGATAGCGGGGTCTGATAGCGGCGGCGGCGCCGGCATACAGGCAGACTTGAAGACGTTCCAGATGCTCGATGTGTTCGGCATGAGTGCGATTACGGCCGTTACCGCGCAAAATACGCTTGGCGTTCACGGTATATACGATATTCCGCTGGAAGGCATTGAGGAGCAGCTGGAGGCGGTATTGTCTGATCTCGGCGCCGATGCGGCCAAAACTGGCATGCTGTCGCAGCCGGAGGTGATCGAGCTGGCTGCGAATAGTATTCGCAAGCATCGGATCGACCGTCTCGTCGTTGATCCGGTTATGGTTGCGAAGGGCGGGGCGAGTCTGCTTGCGGTCAGTGCGCAGTCGGCGCTGCGGGACAAGCTGCTGCCGCTCGCCGCGGTCGTGACGCCGAATATTCCGGAGGCGGAGGTGCTGACCGGACTGTCCATCGATTCGATGGACAAGATGAAGGAGGCGGCAAGCAGGCTCGTGAACGAGTTCGGCGCGAAGGCAGCCATCGTCAAGGGCGGACATGCCGCCGGCGAGCCGACGGATGTGCTATACGACGGAGAGTCCTACCACCTCCTCACAGCAGAGCGCTATGAGACTCGCCATACGCATGGGACAGGCTGCACGTTCTCAGCAGCGATATGCGCGGAGCTGGCCAAGGGCCGCACGCTGCTTGAGGCCGCGCACACGGCCAAGTCGTTCATTACGCTCGCAATCTCGCGTGAGCTCGGAATCGGTGCGGGTCATGGACCGACGAACCATTGGGCATACGCTCGCGAGCAACAGCTCAGCTCAAGCCGAGCGAAGGAAGAGGGGCAATCGTCATGAGCTATGAATATTTGATGCAGGCGCTGCTGCTCATCGTGCTGCTACTCGTCACATTCCCGGCTATATGGCTATGGTCGAAGTGGAAAAAGAACAAACGGAAGCGGGGCTAGACCATGTATTACGTGAACCAAGAGCAGATCGACCGTCGTCTTCAATTCATTCCGGTGCTGCTCGAAGCAAGTCGTGCGCTGACAGAGGCCAAGCCATTCGATGCGGTGCTTAGCCGATTTGCGCTGGAGCATACGCTATATCTCGCCATCGAGACGGTAACGGATCTCGGAAGCTTGCTGATCGACGCCTTCATGATGCGCGACGCGAGCAGCTATGAGGATATTATCGACATTCTTGAGGGCGAGCAAGTTTTCGGTGCTGTAACGGCTCGAACGCTAAGAGAGCTGGTCCAGCTTCGCCGTCTGCTTACGCAGGAATATATGGATGAGCGCTCTCAAGCCGCGGAGACAACCTTATTTGGCGTCCTGCAGCAGCTGCCGGATGCGTTAACGGATTTCGCTGAGGCGATCCCTGCTTTTATTAACCGTGAGAAAATTTAATTGGATCACACATCAGGCGGACGTTCTCCGGAGCGTCTGCTCTTTGTGATGTCTCGACTACAGGTAAGTCCTTCCTTGATTCGTAATTTACATACAGCAGCGCATATGAATTTACTAAAACGATAGATTCGTATACAATGAGCATATGCATACGGGACGGCTTGTTCAGATGAACAGGCCTGCTGCTAGAAGGACGGTGAAGCCGGATGAACTATGAGCCCGATGTATCGACACGGAAGGTCATTTTACATCTGCTGAAGACGAAGGGTGCATTAAGCGTTGGCGACCTGTCGAAGCAGCTTGGTATAACGGAAATGGCGGTTCGCCGTCATCTAAATACATTGGAGCGTGATGGCTTCATTGAGTCTAAGCTTGTTCGCCAAGCGATGGGAAGACCGTCTCACCTATACTCGCTCGCTCCGGCAGCCGATGAATTATTTCCTAAGAAATATCATACGCTGGCGCTCGACCTGCTTGGTGAGCTTGTGGAGCTGGCTGGTGAGGAGCAGGTGCATGAGCTGTTCGATCGCCGCAGAGAGCGTCTTATTGAGCGATACGAGAGTCGGATGGCAGGCAAGTCGCTGTCCCAGCGCGTTGCCGAGCTGACCGATATTCAGAACGCGAACGGCTATATGGTGCAGCTGGATGAACGGGAGGACGGAGCGTTCGTGCTGCAGGAGCACAATTGTCCGATCTCGCAGGTGGCGAATCAATTCCAGCATGCGTGCAGCTGTGAGCTCTCGATGTTCCGCACGCTGCTCGGCAATGATGCAGAGGTTGAGCGTACGGAATGTCTTGCGAAGGGCGGCATGAAGTGTACGTATATTATACAGCAGCGAGAGGAAGCATCGAGCTGATCGATGGAAGTATGCATAGCCTGGCTTAACTCGGAAGCCTGTTAGTTGCAGGAGCAGACCGACTCGACAGATGTGAACTGCACCCCAATTGTTAGACACCATCTAACGATTGGAGGTGCAGTTTTTTTGCATGCGCTGGTACATATTTGAAGCACGGGTCGGGTATCCTGAATGAGTATGAAGGCGATACCTATGCCAGCCAAGCTGTGGGATAAGGAGGGACCTAGCGTGAACCGTGAGCTCATGAAGGAATGGTTCGGCCGTCCGCTGACTGATCGGGAGAAGGCTGAATATTGGCAGGATGCGATCCCCGATGAAGACGATGCGATGTTCTCCAGTGAAGAGATCGATACGAGCCGTAAGGCGGTAATTCCGAGGAGGAGGGGGGAGAAGCCATGAGTCGCTTACACGAAATTGTAGAAAACCATCAGCAGCTGGAGCAGCTGAACGCGCTGCTGAAGCATTACAGCGTGAATGCCCAGTATGTCACCTCCTCGTTAATTAAGTCGTTCGAGGACGAAGAGGAGAAGAACGAGGACCTGCTGACCGATCTGAAGCAGCTCTTCTTCATTAGCTAGTGCTACCGAATGTTACCGGCAGACAAACAAGACGAGGCTGACCTGCTCAGGTTGGCCTCGTCTTTGCATCTGGATGGGAGGTAGCGTCATTCCTACTATAGCTGGCGGGATTCACGGATCAGGCGGAATACGTCGATCGATTGATCCGTCTTCTCCTCGAATAGATCGCCCTGCTTAACATGATCGATGTATAGGATTCCGTCCAGATGGTCGATCTCATGCTGCATGCATATGGCCGTGAAGCCTTCGGCCTCCAGCACGGTTTCCTCACCGTTACGGTTCAAGCTGCTTACCTTGATGTACGTAGAGCGCGTCACGTAGCCGTACACGTTCGGAATCGACAAGCAGCCTTCCGCTCCCTCTTGCGAGCCTTTTCGTTCCACGATGACCGGGTTGATCAGCTCGATCACACCGTCCTCGGTGTCGACTACCGCTACCCGCTTCGGTATGCCGATTTGCGGAGCGGCAAGTCCTGCACGTCCGGGCTCCGCATATAGCGTATCCGCCAGATCGTTCAGCAGCTTGAGGACGCTGGCGTTCACAGTGCGGATGGGCATGCATCGTTCTCTAAGCACCGGATCGCCGATGCTGCGTATGATTTTCTCAGCCATATCGTATCGTTCACCCTATTCATCTATATCTTCTACGTATTCATCATACCTCACCTGCGGCAAAAGGCAACCGTCCCTCCGTAAGCTCAGCGCATGGATGCGCCTCCGGGTTACTTCGTCGTCCGTCTACCGCTTCGTTCCAGAAGCGGGGTCAATGCCGAATTTCGTCTGCCACGATCCGTACGTCGCCTTCGTCACAGTGGAGGAGCTGGTCTCTGTCAGCTCTAGCCTTGATCGCAGAGCTGCAACAGCCGCGGCAAGGTCCTCTTCCTTCGGCACGACATACGGACTATCCCACCGTCCATTCAGATGAATGAATTGAATCTGTTCTGGCTTCAGCGATCGGAAGTTCAACAGGAATCGGCGCAGCGTGTCGGCGGGAATATCGGTCTGAACGTTGCGTCCTGCGATCTCGAGCACTCCGCCCAATTGCGTAATACCACTAAGCGAGGTCATCTTCTGGAGCAGCTTGTCAAGCACGACCTGCTGACGTTCATTACGGGCGGTATCGGACGATTCGGCTGTGCCTCGGTTCGATTTGCGGTAGCGCAGGTAGTCCAGAGCTTGCTTGCCGTCCAGCTTCTGCAAGCCTTGCTTCAGGTTGATGTTCGTACCGTCAACGGTGTCCACATAGCGCATATCCATGTCGACGTCAACCTCAAGCCCTCCCAGCTCGTCGACTACCTCACGGAAGCCGTCGAAGTCGATGACAGCCATGTAATTCAAAGGCACGTTGAACATCGTGCTGAACAGCTGCTTCGTCTTCTCGAGAGCTGTGTCTTTATTCTGATTATTATAATAGGCATAGTAGTAGTTCGCCTTCTGACTGCTTAATCCGAGCGCCTTCGGCTTGAGCTCCAGATCACGCGGGATGGAGACTACGGTCGCGGATCGGGTCTTCGGATTCAGACTGACGAGCATGAGCACGTCCGAGTTCATTGAGCCTCCACTGCCGCTTCGGCTGTCGACACCGGCGAGCAGGAAGCTCATCGGCTTCTGCAGCGCGGCCTCTGCCTGCTTGTCTACAGATGTTGCCTGCGCCTTGCTTCCGGAAGACATCAGCTCAAGCGCATGGTCAACTTTATATATTCCATATCCGGCGAATGCAATGGCTCCACCGGAGACGATGGCGAGTGCGAGCAAGGAGTGGCGCAATCCTTTGGATCGTTTCGGCTTTGTTTTTTTTTGTTTACGCGGCGGCAGCATATCGTTCCTCCCGTACAAGTTGTCGAATAGCGTCTTATCTTTAGACGTTAATTGTAAGTAAAAAGTTTTAAGTTTGTAAAGAAAATAATTCCTTTCGAAGCGAAAAATTTTAGGTGAAGAAATTTTGCGAAAACTGTGTCAAACCGAGACGGTCCGACTTATACTGTACTATCTCATAGGCATTCGTCTAGAGGCTTGAGGAAGCAACGGAGGTGATACCGATGTGGTGGCAATGGGGGCTGGCGGTCTGTATGATCGCCTTCATAGCAGTAGCGGTAAGTGTAATCCGGTTTCTGTTCCATGCGCAGTCTGCGATGAAACGTACCGAGACGTCGCTTCTAGCACTTCAGCACGATGCGCATCGAGCGGTCGCAGAATCCGTCCGGACGCTTGAGACGTCTGCAGCGATTCTAGGTAATGTGAAGCGGAAGCTGGAAGCGACCGATGCGTGGTTCGAAGCGGCTAGCGAAACAGGTGAAGCTGTCCGCTCCATAATCCGCACCGTTGATCAGCTTACGCAGGCAGTGGAAGCGACGGTCACGGACGCCAAGAAGGCAGTGCAGGAACGGCAAGACACGTTCAGTGGAGCGCTGGAATGCTCAGCAGCGGTGTTCTCTCTCATCTCTCGCATTCAAGCCTCTAGACCTACGAAAACAAAGGAGTGACTTCACAATGGCAAACGAGAATAACGGTAAAAAATTCGTCGTCGGTGCAGTCGTCGGTACATTGCTCGGTGCGGTAACAGCTCTCTTGCTAGCACCCAAATCGGGCCGCGAGCTGCGCGCTGATCTAGCTGAAGGGTACGAGTGCGTCAGCGAGAAGACGCAGCAGGTTGCAGGCGAAGTAGGCGTGAAGACGAAGGAGCTGGCGACGGCGTTGTCTGAGCAATCGAATACAGCTGTTCAAACGATTCGCAGCCAGACGTCAGAATGGGCGGGTAAGGCCAAAGAGCTTGCCCTGCAAGCTCGTGATGAGGTGAAGGCATGGCGTGCAAGCAAGTCGACAGGCTCCGTTCAGAAGCCAGTAGAACAGGCGCCAGTTGCAGCCACTGCGGTGGAAGAAGAGTCAGGTGAGTCAGTCGAAGCTGAAGCGAAGTAATGAAGCATAGCTTTGCTCGTTAATGAATAACAAGGCGGCATGCTGATGAGCGTGCCGCCTTTAACATTTACCATTTGGATGGATCGATCTTCCTAGGGTCAAGACCTTCCCATATGTTATCAATATCAGCCTGATCCGGTTCGTCGAAAATAAGCCATGCGGTAGGCAAATAGCGCTCACCGTATTCACTCGAAGGCTTGTTGACGATCTTGTTATCTACAACCAGCACGGAGGAGGAACCGCCGTCTAGGTTCGCTGCAGTGACGGCTCCGCGTTCAAGGAAGATGCCTTGAATATCATATAGCGTCGCACCGATGGAGTGTGGCTGTCTACCGTCAATGACGGCGAACATAATCGTGCCGTCCTCCTTCTGGGCCATGGCGGTGCGGGGAGCGATTCCCCAGCCATCGGCTTGATTCTTGATTAAGCCAACGCCGTTCACGATAAACTTGGGAGCGAAGGTGACCGCCTCCTGCACGCCCATCTTCATGAGCTCGTTCGGCGAATATTTCCCTGCCACCATGCGTCCTTCCTTATCGATACCGACGATATGGTTCGCCGTATTCATGGCGCCGTCGTTGTAGAACAGCTTGCCTCCCGACATGACAAGTCCGGTCGGCTGGAAGCCGTTGCCCTTCCACTCCGGATCGACGAAGCCTCCTGCATTAACGCCTGCCTTGGCTCCTAGACGCTGAACCATGCTGGATACTTTCTCTCCCTTGCCCGCCTTACCGGGAACAGCGATGCGCAGCGACTTCGGGTCGCGAACCGTGAGCAGCTTGCCCTTGAAGTTCGTCCCGGATATATCCTCGACCTCGATGAGCGGCTTCGGAGCTTCCTTCGTCTGCTTCGGATCCTTCGAGGCTACCTTGACGAGCCCTTCATCCTTCACGCCGGAATAAATATCGAACTGTGCCCAATATCGGTTCACTCGCTTCTCTAGCTCCTCGCTGCCAATTAAATACTTGGCCCAGTGTCGATGCTGCGTCGTGATCAGCGTATCCGCCATCATGAAGCGCAGGTCGGTGCCCGGCTTCGTTAAGAAGAACCAGAGCATGAAGAGCATGCCGAAGACGAACAGTACGAATACGGTGTACAAAAATAGCGTTAGCGGAACGGAAGATCCACGTTTGCTGGAAGCCTGCTTTCTCCGAACGGGGGCAGAGGTTGTCTGCACACGGGAGGGGCCCGGTATTCTTGCGGACATGGCTCGAATCCTCTCCATCTCTTGTTAATTTTTGTTAACTTCATCTAACATACTTTGTTATAGACGAAAAAAAAGAGAAAAGGTTGCATAATATGCTCCCAATCCCCTTGATTTACTTGACCCTAATAATGTTCGGGCCCTAGTTAATTCATATATAGTTGCTTATTCTCCTTGATCATATACTCAAAATCATCCGCAGGCATCGGCTTGCTGAACACGTACCCTTGAATTTCGTCGCAGCCTTGTGACAGAAGAAACTGCAGCTGCTCCTGCGTCTCCACGCCTTCAGCCAATGACTTGATCTTGAGACGATGGCTCATCGCAATCAAGGCTGTAACGATGGCCGCATTATCTTCATCGGATGTAACATCGCGAATGAATGACTGGTCGATCTTAAGCGTATGGACACGGAAACGTTTCAAGTAGCTTAAGGACGAATAGCCTGTCCCGAAATCGTCAATCGAAATACGCACCCCGAGCAGCTTCAGCTTATGCATCGTCTCGAGAATATACGGCATGTTGTTCATGGCGATATTCTCGGTAATCTCCAGACAGAGCAGCTCTGGGTGAAGTCCAGACTCGTTCAGAGCATCTATCACAACATTTACGAAGTTAATTTGGTGAAACTGGATGGCCGATATGTTAACGGAGACGACAAGAGGAGGGGCCCCTTTAGTCTGCCATCGCTTATTTTGGATGCATGCTTGACGCAGCACCCAATTGCCGATCGGCACAATTAGTCCGGTTTCCTCCGCGAGCGGAATGAATTCTCCGGGAGATACCATCCCCCATTCGGGGTGCTGCCACCTTACGAGAGATTCCATACCGAATACGGTACCGTTCTTCAGATCAACGATGGGTTGGTAATGAACTCGAAACTCACCGCGCTCCAGCGCTTTGCGCAAATGGATTTCCAGGTTCAGTCGATGTAAGGACCGCTTGTTCATGTCCTTATTGTAGTAATGGTATGAATTCCCTCCTTTTTCTTTGGAACGATACATCGCGATATCCGCGTTCTTGAGCAGCGTCTCGACTTCGCTGCCATCCTGTGGATATAAGCTGATGCCAATGCTTGCCGTTACGAACAGCTCGTGGTTGTCAATGATGAACGGTTCCTTCAGTAGGTCAGGAATGCCCTTGGCGAATTGAGCAGCCTCATCGACATGGTTCACATTCGTCAACAATATTATAAATTCGTCTCCGCCGAAGCGTGCAACGATGTCCTTCTCCTTCACATATACCTGCAGCTTGCGTGCAAGCTTCTGAAGCAAGAGGTCGCCGACATGATGTCCAAGTGTATCATTGATGACCTTAAAGCGATCGAGGTCAAAGAAGATAACAGCCAGATTACTGCCATTGCGGCTTGCATCTTCGAAGGAGGCGCGCAGCTTCTCGTCGAATAAGAGACGGTTCGGCAAGTTCGTTAATGCATCGTGATAGGCCATGTGCAAAATTTTATCTTCAGCTCGTTTGCGCTCGTTCACGGCCCGAATCGTAGCATAAGATCGAAGCAACTGATAGTCGTTCGTTTCGCTGATAATGTTAGAGAATAGCTGTTCATAAGCTTCCGTGCCTGATTCCTCGGTCGTCATCCGAGCGGTCTTGATAAGCTTCACGGCATTCTCGATATGCTCTTTATGAATGCGGGCAGCTGTTGCCGTCTTGGCTAACTTCTTGTTGTCAGAGCCGAGATAGAGGAGACCGCGCTTTGTGTCATAATCCTCCACATGATTCATGTTCACAATATTGGAGGTATCAAGCTGACGGAACCCGTCCTCGAATAGCCATTCTTCTAAGTTGTCGAAAGAGTAGTCGAGGTAGTATTGCTCGGATTTGGTATGGATAATAATTTCACGATCGCGAATTTTATCAATTTTGATAACGTCGCGAGCGTCAATAATGAGCACCTCAGAGCCTCTCTTGCCGTCTCGAGTAACGGGTATTTTTTGCATACGTTTGTCAGCTCCATGAAAGTGTGATGAGGCTGACAAGCATAGCTTGTCAGCCTAGTCATCCTTTATTGAATCGTAGATGTCAGTAATTCCTAGATGTAATTATTTCTTGAGCAGTTCAGTTGGCAATTCAGGGCGATGAGTCCAGACCGTATTCGTGGTCATGAACATTGTGGCAAGTGCCACTAAAGCTCCATTAGCAAGTACAGCGATCATTTTTTTCATTAGTACAATCTCCCCTCAATATAATCAACAGCCTTTTTCATGAAGGGCGTCGTTAGCAACGCCTGGATTAGGAAGGCTGTTGTCAACACGGGTAACTGAAAATAAAAGTTACTGGCAACAATGAGAGCGGATACACATTTAAGCATGGGATAATACTTCGGATCGATCCGGCTCACACTCTTTATATCGGAAGGGGCATAGATCAGGACTAGAATGAAAGCCACTGTATTCAATAGTACCCCGATAACCGCAAACTCATAAGCTGCATGTGCAGCTGTTAAGAAAATGGTAGCTGAAGTTAAGCAACAAGCTAATGACGTACGCAGGTGCAAACCACCACTAACTATACGGAGTATGGTATAAGCGAGAATGACGAGCAATGCGTCGGCTATCTTCCCTGTAATCGTAGATATTGTCATTACAATGAGTACGGACACAGCCGAATTGATCAGCAGACTCAGTGCGTAGAACAATACGGTTTCGGAAGCAGCATCCGAATTATGCTTGCGAATACTGTGCGTCAGCGATAGAGCTGAGCGATCAATGAAGTTCATCGCGCTTTCATCCTTTCGTACTTCTCGTTAATAAGTCTTTTGTTATGTCGGTATGCGATAAAGATAGATACAAAAAAACAAGCTCCAAGACCGACTAACACAAATAAATGAACATATGGCTTCTCATTAAATAAGACAGAGTTGATTTGAATGATAGATATGATGGCAATGAGCACCGCAGATAAAGCAAAGTTGTACTTCTTAATGCCTTCACGAAGTGTCATCTTGTTCACAATCATCAGAAAGCCAAATTTGCGATAACGGATATACATGGTCAGTAAAGATGCCAATGTTGCAGTAGCAACATAGACGATACTCATGTGCAGGTTGCTGGTTGCGACCTCCTCGACAGTTGCGAGCTGCAATTGAACCACTAAAGTCATAACAGTGTACTCGAGCAGCATGGCAGCCAAGAAGCCGATCACCGTAATGAACAGTGAATAATAGACGGGCAGATTGAACAATAAAGTGATGAGAATAATTTCAGACACAACCATCGTCGGCATGGCCAACATTCCTAACCCAGCTACTTCTTTTAGGTAAAAAGCAACAGTTTTCATGACTAAGGCAATGATTACGAATCTGAAGTAGTTATATTGTAGCGGAAATCGGAAAAGCGAAAACGTGAGTAAGGTCAAAACTAGCAATTCCAAAAACGAGCAGGTATGTCGAATTATAAGTTCCATCCACATGTAAAGTAGCTCCGTTCATAAATATTATATATATTTTGTTAAGAAAAAAGCTATAGATATTAGGTAGCATGTTGGAAAAATACATTCTACACGAGTTGCTATGTATATACGTAGTTTAATACAGAGTAAGCATACATACAAGAGAAATATGTCGAATCATGCAATTTTATGTTGAAACAATATTTGTGAGATACTATTGGTATCGTTTTCATAATTGGAGGGTCATGGCAGCCACGCCAATGATGTTCAGTGCAGCATGCACTAGAATAGGCGGCAGAAGGCTTCCCGACTTTCGATACACCCAGCATAGAACTAATCCTACGCCAGCATAGGCGAGAAATAGCTTCACACTAAAATGAGCGAGTGCAAAGATGATCGATGATAGTATGGCAGACGGCCAGAACGACATCATGCGAATTAAAGAACCGAAAATGATCTTGCGGTAGACCACTTCCTCGATGACAGGGCCGAACAAGGCCGCATTAAGCGCCATCATGGGATACTGGGCAAGCAATGTATTGGTCATTGGGCTGCCGGGAACCTTGTACATAAGAAAATAGTTGATGGCGTGAGCATATATGCCCCATTGAATCGCTGTACGAATGAGGGAGAGGTTATCCTGACTGCGCAGAATGGCATTCCAGTCCGTTAGACGAAGCTCATCTTGATACAGATAGTAAGCTCCAGCCAGGAATACGAGAGGGAGGAACGTTATTGTATAAGGATTTAGGAAGAACAGGATCGGTCCTGGGCCTGCTGTCAGCACGAAGAGCACGACGAGGGCCGGCTGCCTGTAGGAGATCAGCTTGTTGTTCATAGTGCTCCTTCTGCATAGAAATGTAATCGTTATATACGATCAGGGCTCTATCATTGTTCTATATTCATCGCTCATGAGATATGGATAATGATAAGCCCGCCGTATAGTAGCTTACAACGAATAGAAGTGAGGAGTTCAATACTTATTGAGGGCCGATCTAATCCACATTTCATGCTGTTGAATCCCATATTCCATTCGGCTGAGGATAAGCACATGAGGTATGAATGTTGAAATGAAAAAGGATTCGCACACCATGTAAGCAGAATACGTCCTAGGCACGATCCTCTAAAGATGAAATTACAACGCCACGAGTGCTCTTGCTTAATGTAAATTCGAGGCTTTTGTTCGTATTGGAAGCCGTACTACGCATGATCTGATCGTGATACTTCTTCTGTCTCATTGCGGTTAATGTAACGCTGCTACCGCTGCCGTCTTCGGTAAAGTAAAGCTTACCTCGCCGCTCATCGTATTTACGGATATGATTGAAATTAACATAAAGATTGGCGTCTACCTTGCGAAAGCCAGCCTCCTCCAGCTCGTCTAGGAATGAGCTGAAGTCGATCAACGACTCTACGTTACGGGATACGGTTGACGTTCCCATGTAGTACACGATGTCTTTCATGGCAATTTCAATGTAATGCACACCGCTAAGCTCTACGTTCGATTTGACACTGCCCCCGGATTTCGGTATATCATTGCTAGTAAGATGGCCAGCCTTGATCATGAGCTCCGTATACGGATAGCTGTAAGCGATGGACAGCTTCTGTAGTGTGTCTGGAGAAGGTGTAATCTTATCGTTCGTGGAACGGTTGCGCTCGAGCTCCAAATCTCGTATGTATGCATGCGACAGCCCGCTCTTCTTGGCCGCCTCTCTTAACGACATGGAGCCTCGAAGTGTTTCGAGAAATTTACCGAATTCAGGAATAGGTTGTCCCATTCCGGTCACCCCTTTCTACACCATTGTATAAGACAAGTAAACGAAAAGAAATACAATTCTAAAAAAAAATTTATCTAATGAAGTTAACTATTGACGAGATGTAGTATAAATACTACCCTAAATAATAATGGGTGAAACATGTGTAAAAGGGGGGGAGTGTGCGGATGAAGGATAAAATCATGAATCGCTGGAGTACCTACGAGCCGTTTCATGTACCATTTCAAGGGTATAAAGTAGCGGATATCGTGATTACTAGCCATGCACTTGCCCGCTGGGCGGAACGGATTGATCCCGGGGAGGGCGGCATAGAGCATATATGCGCGTTTCTGTGGGATCGGCTGAAGCTCGACAAGATCTCCCCCTATTACCCGAACGAGAAGGACGTATTTTTGATTGATGACGATCTTGTGATGGTAGCGGAATTTTTGGAGCTTAAGGAAGAGACGGATATCGCAGGCAATCCGCTGCATAAGATGATCGTTGTGACGTTCCTGGGACGCATCTCACAAGATATACAGCTGCGCGACTTGAAGGCGTACTACTCTTGGCTGAGGCATTCCAGACGTATGACGCTTGTCAAGCACGGAAGGAAGCATAAATGATCGGAACCTCACACAGCTAGCTGACTTTGCACATTGCAGAAGTCGGCTATTTTTTGTTGAGTCATGCTGTATAAATCATTCCGTTCCGAGGGGAAATTAGGGAGAATAGGAAGGAGATGAAGCAGTCATGGCTCGTGATTTGCCTGTAGGTAACGGCAACGTGCTCGTTAATTTCGATACCCATTACAATATGCGTGATATTTATTTCCCTTATGTCGGTCAAGAAAATCAGGCCATTGATCATTTATCCCACTTCGGCGTGTGGACCGCTGAAGATTTCATGTGGATCGATCATCCGGAGCTGAAGAAGAAGGCAGGGTATTTGAACGATTCGATGATTACGAACGTAACAGCTGTCCATGAGCGTCTTGGCTTGAAGCTGCTGCTTCGCGATGGTGTGGATCATCAGAAGGACGTATTCGTGCGCAAGGTAGTTGTTACGAACGATTGGGACCGGGAGCGGACGGTGAAGCTATATTTTCATCTGGATCTGCATCTGTATGGCAATGGCGTCGGGGATACGGTCTATTATGATCCGGACCTTCGTTCGTTGGTGTTCTACAAGGGTCACCGCTATATGTCGCTGTCGTGTCGGACGGCAGAGGGGAGCGGCTCAGAGCCTTCCTCATTCGCCATCGGACAGAAGGGGATCCATCGACTGGAGGGGACATGGAGAGATGCAGAGGACGGACAGCTCGGATGTAATCCGATCGCTCAAGGCTCAGTTGATGGGACCATTGAGTTAGAATTGACGGTGCCTGCGGGGGGCTCGAAGGAAGCGTGGTTCTGGATAAGCTTCGGACGCAGCTATGCTGAGGTCAAGAAGCTGGAAGCGGAAGTGCGCAGTCTGACCCCGCATCGGCTGCTGCAGCGCACGTATAATTATTGGTTGGAGTGGCTTGCCTCTGACCGTCATGATCTCAGCCTGCTGACGGCTGATATGGCTTCGTTCTACAAGCGCAGCTTGCTCATTATCCGCACGAATATGGATAACCGCGGGGCTATTGTCGCGGCGAATGACTCAGACATCCTGAAGTTCGCGCGGGATACATATTCGTATATGTGGCCGCGGGATGGCGCGTTGATTACGCATGCGCTCGATCGCTCAGGCTATCACGCGTTGACAAGGCGGTTCTTCAACTTCTGCAAGAACGGGCTGGCGGAGGAAGGCTATCTGCTGCACAAATATAATCCGGATGGCTCGGCCGGCTCCAGCTGGCATCCGTATATCGATGAGCAGGGGGGCAAGCGACTACCGATTCAGGAGGATGAGACGGCGCTCGTGCTGTATGCCCTGTGGCATCATCACAAGCTGGGCGGGACACTTAGCGAGGCGGGAGACGATTACAAGTCGTTCGTCATCCCGGCTGCTGATTTCCTAGCGGCGTATATGGACGCTTCGGGACTCGTTCTGCCGTCCTACGATCTGTGGGAGGAGCGTTACGGCGTACATCTGTACACAGCGGCTGCCGTATACGGGGGCCTGCAAGCGGCAGCGATGTTCGCTGAGCAGTTCCGTGATAAGCTGCGGGCGATTCGATACCGTGACGAGGCAGACAAGCTGAAGCTCGCCGTAGAGCGCAGCATGGTGACGGAGGACGGCCGCTTCGTGCGTTCCTTGTATTGGAATGCGGATCGACAGACGTATGAGCCAGATATGACACTGGACGCAAGTATGTATGGCGTCTTCGACTTCGGGCTGTTCCCTGTGGACGATGCGCGTGTCGTTGCGACGATGAAGGCGATCCGTGACCAGCTGTGGGTGAAGACGGACGTCGGCGGCATTGCGAGGTACACGAACGATTATTACCATCAGGTGACGCGGGATGTAGAGAACGTGCCGGGCAACCCGTGGTTCATCTGCACGCTCTGGTATGCCGAATATGTCATCGCCGCAGCGAAGGATGAGTCCGGGCTGAAGGAGGCGGAGGAGCTGCTGCGCTGGACGATGGGCCATGCGCTGCCGAGCGGCGTGCTGGCGGAGCAGCTGCATCCGTTCACGGGAGCGCCGCTGTCCGTATCGCCTCTGACTTGGTCGCATGCCTCGTTCGTCAAGGTGGTACAGGAGTATGTGTCCAAGCTGAAGTGGTTTCGTCAGCACCGTCGCAGCCGGGAGGACGTCAGCGATGCGCGTCTGTTAGCTAGCTCCGCTACAGGAGGTGCAGCCGAGTGAGCGATCGAATGAAGGCTGTACGTGTGACGGGCTTAACCGACCCTCTGGACCATCGGGAGGATGATGCGGCCTCGGGAGCGCTCAGGCTGAAGCCGATGCTCGAGCTGGCCGAGGTGCCCCGTCCGAAGCGCGTAAGTAAGACCGACGTGCTGGTTCGTGTACTGTGCGTTGGTATGGACGGTACGGACCGGGAGATCGTGAGCGAGCAGTACGGCGTTCCGCCTCTCGGGGAGCACTCCCTGATTCTCGGGCACGAATCGCTCGGCGTCGTGATGGAGGCGGACGCTGCGACCGGCTTGAAGCCGGGAGATGCGGTTACCGCGCTCGTGCGCAGACCTTGCGGTCAGCCGGATTGCGTGAATTGCCGCAACGGGAAGCCAGACTTCTGCGAGACAGGGGCGTATGTCGAACGCGGCATTAAGGGGATGCACGGCTTCTTGTCCGAGTATTACGTGGAGGATGCGCGTTACTTGGTCAAGGTGTCGTCCTCGATGCTAACACTCGGGGTGCTGGCCGAGCCGCAGAGCATCGTCGAGAAGGTATGGGACGAAGTGCAGCGTATTCAGCAGCGGCTCATTTGGCAGCCGAAAACAGCCGTCGTGCTCGGCTCAGGGCCTCTGGGACTGCTGGCGGCGCTCACGTGCCGAACGCTTGGCCTTGACACGTACGTCTGGAGTAAGTCGCCTGCTGATTCCGCGGCGGCGGATATCGTTCGGGCGTGCGGTGCGCATTACAAGCAGGCTAGTGGGGCGAGTTCCACTGAAGCTGCGATGTTCGGGCATCGAGCAACTGTCGGGGATGAGCGGCAATCTGAGGAATCAGAGAAGCCGATTTCTCCGTTGGATGCGTTCCTGAAGGGACATGGGAAGCGGGCGGATCTCATCCTCGAGTGCACCGGTTACAGTCCGCTGGCCTTCGACGCGATGACTGCGCTCGGACCGAACGGCGTGCTCGCGCTGCTCGGTGTGACGCCGGGGAACCGTCGCGAGAAGGTGTCCGTCGATCGGATCAATCATGAGCTCGTGCTCGAGAATAAGTGCGTGCTCGGGTCGGTGAACGCCTCGCGCAAAGACTTCGAGACCGGCCTGTACCGCCTTGGCCGTATGGAGTCGCTGTTCCCTGGCGTTCTGGACCGATTGTTAACGGATCGGCTGACGATGGAGCAGGTGGCGCAGCTTGATTTTAGCGGAATCGGTGTGAAGGCGGTTGTCGATGTTATACCTCAGTCGGAATGGACGAGGCTTGCGGCAGCGAGTGAAGGGGAAGTGGCGTACAGCTTCTCCGTGTAGATCGAGTGTGTGTAATGGCAGATGGTAGGGTTATCATTGTGAAGAAGCGGGTCGACTCGTCAGGCGAGCGGCCCGCTTTTGTTTTCTAGCAAAGCAAGATGTGTCCAGCTTGTAAAAAATGATATAATACGAGATACGCACCTTTACATTTGTCTTGGAAGGAAGAGTGGATGAGCTTGATGAACTGGAAACCGTTTATTCGTGAGAACGGACTTCATCTGTCATGGGCGATCGCACTTGTTGCGACGCTGGGCAGCTTGTATTTCTCCGAGGTGCTGATGTATGCACCGTGCAAGCTGTGCTGGTATCAGCGAATACTGATGTATCCGCTCGTGCTGCTGCTCGGCATTGCGGCGGTTCGCAAGGAGCAGCGCTTCTACTGGTATGTGCTCCCGCTGTCCATCTGGGGGGGCGGCATCTCGCTGTACCACTATTTGATGCAAAAGACAGGCTTGTTCGCGGAAGGCGCGAAGGCGTGCGGCATCGTGCCGTGCGACGTGGACTATATCAACTGGTTCGGCTTCGTGACGATCCCGTTCCTGGCCTGGGTCGCGTTCGTTCTGATTACAGTCATTCAGCTGCTGATGCTCGCGGCGAGCCGGAAGTAAGGGGCAGTCGCGTAATCAGCGTGCTTCACTACCTAGAGGAGTGTGCGGATATGAGAGGACAAGTCAGCAGTTGGATATGCTTATCCGTACTAGCCAGTATACTCGTCTCCTGCAGCGGGCAGGAGAGCGGATCGTCTGAGCGGGCGTTGTCTCCTGCTAAGACTCCCTCCCCAGTGGGGGGACAGGGAAGCTTGAACGCGGGAGGCGAAGGGTCTGCGGCTACGCCTGTGCCTGCAGCGGAGGAGCCGAAGCTGTCGGCCAATCCCGACACGGCGGCGAAGCCTCAGGCTGCTCCGACCGAGGCTGCTCCATCGCGAACAGCGACAGACGCCGTATATGGCGGCAGCGGCACGACGCCTGCGACGACTGCACCGCAGTCGCCCGGTTCAGCTGCCGGTGATCGGAAGACGCTGTCCTGGTACTACATGAAGAAGGGCAAGGGACAGGTGCCACGCTTCCCGGCCGATACGGCGGCGATGACCGGTGACCGGAAGGCGCTGTGGGTCGGTACGGGCAAGAAGGTGTACCTCACGATCGATACCGGAGGAGCGCTTGGCGATAAGGAGGAGCTGCTGCGCGCGCTTAAGGACAACGGGGCGAAGGCAAACTTTTTTATCGCGGGCTATAATGTGAAGAAGGACCCTGAATTCATCAGACGTATCGTACAGGACGGGCATCTGCTCGCCAATCATACGATGACGCATAAGGATATGACGCTGATGACCGATGATGAGGTACGCAAGGAGATCACGGACTTCGCTGCGCTTGTGAAGGAAGTGACCGGCCAGCCGGACGCGCCGTATTTCCGTTTCCCCTATGGAAGATACAGTCAGCATCTGGTGAAGCTCGTCTCCGACATGGGCTATACATCGGTCTTCTGGTCGACAGCTATGCGTGATTGGGAGCCGCGGAAGAACGGGGCGGAAGATCCGTATAACGATATTATGGGCAACCTGCATGAGGGCAACATTATTCTGATGCATCAAGGCTCACCGGAAAACATCGAGGCGCTCGACCGCATTGTGCGGAGCATCCAGCAGGCCGGTTATACGTTCGCGCGGCTCGATGAGCTCGAGCCGCCGAAGTGATCGAATAGCTCAAGGAAGGTAAGCTGCATGGATTCGGGCACGTCGCGACCGCTCATGGTGGTACATTTCATCGCCATGATACATATTTTATTAGGAGCACCATACGTACACATCTTAAGAGAAGGAAGCGAGCCTACGTGCAGCAGCAAGCGATAGCGATATTAGATTCAGGAGTCGGCGGTCTGACGGTAGCCAAAGAAATTATGCGTCAGCTGCCGCGCGAAAAAATCTTATATTTCGGAGATACGGCGAGAACGCCCTACGGACCTAGACCGGCTGAGGAGGTCATCAGCTACACGCACCAGATCGTCGATTATTTACTCCAGTATCAGCCGAAAATGATTGTCATCGCGTGCAATACGGCAACCGCTGTTGCCATCGAGGAGGTTCGGGCCCGGCTGACGATTCCGGTTCTCGGGGTCATCTCTCCGGGCGCGAGAGCGGCCATCAAGTCGACCAAGAATCAGATCGTCGGCGTCATCGGCACCGACGGGACGATCAAGAGCGGCGCATATGAAGATGCGCTTCGGCTCATCTCGCCGAGCATTCAGGTCGTCAGCAAGGCGTGTCCGTTGTTCGTACCGCTCGTGGAGCGGGGGATGTTCCGCAGCGACCAGACGGAGCAGGTCGTCAGCGCTACGTTAAGCGAGCTGAAGGAGACGCCGATGGATTGCCTCATTCTCGGCTGCACCCATTATCCGTTCTTGTCCGATGCGATCGGCAAGGCGATGGGACCGGGCGTGAAGCTGATCAGCTCGGCGGATGAGACGGCTCGAGAGGTGAGCACCATCCTGTACCATAAAGGAATGCTGACGACGAGCATGAAGATGCCGATTCATCAGTTCTTCTGCAGCGGTGATCCGAACATGTTCAGATCGATCGCACAGGGCTGGCTGAATGAAGAAATCGGCGTGACGCCGGTCGTGTGGCAAGTCCCGAATATCATCTGACCCTTGCGCATAAGCATGAAGTATCGCAGGGGGTGGACACATTGAACATATCGAATTCGAAGCATTCGGATGCGGCAGAGCGTGCTATACGGATCGGACAAACTACTCAGGTGTCACAGGCAACCAGTAGTGCGCGACCGACAGTTGAACGAGCTGCCGAAGGTTATGGCTATGAAGCATTATTTCGAGACATTCGTGCGCTGCAGAGCGCCTATCCGTTCATCGAGACAGGCACGATCGGGCGCAGCGTCATGGGACGGGACATTCCGTTCCTTCGTATCGGTCACGGACAGCGGGAAATTCATTATAACGGCTCGTTCCATGCCAATGAGTGGATCACCTCGCAGCTGCTCATGCACTTCATCGCAGCTTACGCCGAGGCGTTCTACAATGGAGGGCGCTTGGCCGGACACGCAGCGGCAAGGCTGATGGAGGAGACATCGCTGTGGGTCGTGCCTATGGTCAATCCGGACGGCGTCGAGCTGTCCATTCACGGGGCGAACGGGCATCCGGCGCGCGACAGGCTGATTGCTTGGAATGGCGGCTCGGACGATTTCTCCGGCTGGAAGGCGAACATCCGCGGCGTCGATTTGAACGATCAATTCCCGGCCCATTGGGATACGGAGCGTGAGCGGCGCGAGGTCGACGGTCCAGGGCCGCGTGATTATACGGGCGAGCGTCCGCTGTCCGAGCCCGAGGCGGTTGCGATGGAGCAGCTCACGCGAAGCCGGGACTTCCGTCTAGTGATGGCGTTCCATACGCAAGGCAAGGAAATATATTGGAATTACCGAGATTATGAGCCGGGCGAAGCGGAGACGCTGTCCTCGCGTCTCGAGGTGCTGAGCGGCTACAAGGCGATTAAGCTGACGGGCAGCGATGCGGGGTATAAGGACTGGTTCATTCAGGAGTTCCGCAGACCGGGCTTCACCGTGGAGGCGGGCTTCGGCGTCAATCCGCTGCCGCTCGAGCAGTTCCCGGACATCTACAAGGAGCTGCTGCCACTGCTGACGGAAGGTATGCTGTTATAGTCAAGGAGCCCCTCTTGCCAGATGTAGGCAGGAGGGGCTTCTGTTCATTTACAGCAGCCTGCAGTAGATCGTACGTACTAGCGGCTGGAGAGCTTCTAATCTGGACGTAGCCGTGTCTAGAGACTTGGACTGTTCGATCGGCTTATGCTGGACATACGGCTGTCTGCTATATATTTTGCGAACGCTTGCCTCGATGGCGCCTGCCTCGTGCTGCTCACAGCTGACGATGCGGTGGGGCGCGTACAGAAGCGCTTGATGTATATCACGTATCTCCACATTGCTTGCATGCTGTAATCGCGTCAGGAGCTCGCGATCGCCCATGTTAGGCAGTTGCTCGAGAAGGCTTGGCTCCTCCATGAGATACAGGTTGGTTGCCCGGCATAGCAAGGCGTCAGCAGCGAGCATGGAGGAGCTTAGGAACAGCTGATGATCGTCAACGATGGCCTCGATCAGCTGTAAGGCCGTCGCTTCATCCGTCTCCACAACGTTGCCGTAGAAGTCTACTCGCTCGATAAGCGATGAAGGCTCTGCAGGAGACAAGCCTGCAGAGTGTGTGTCGCGCAGGAAGCTGTCGAGATGGTCAAGACCGAGACCGTCGGTATGAGGGGACAGCGGGGTATCCCGATGGAGGAGGTCGATGATCGACTGCTCGCTGAAGCCATGCTTGCGTAAGATGTGCTGGATTGAGGCGGATTGAATCGCCTGCTCGGTTAACGAGTGGTGGGACAGGTGTAATGTCCTCTCCAGCGTGTGGGAGAACGGTAGATGACCGATATCATGCAGAATACAGGCGATGTGAAGCTCAGGCCATTCCGGGAAAAATCGCTTGCTCAGCGCCCATACACCAATAGTGTGCTCCAGTCGGGAATGGATGACCGGGCTGATCAAGGCACCTGCCCCATAATGATGAATGTGCTTGAGTCTTCTGATCCTGTCGTTCTGAAACAACTCACGCTCGCAGCGGGTAACTGTCACATGCAAACGATATAGTGGCTCCCAGATCGTATCTTCGTTAAAGGCTTGCAGTACAGGTGAATGGATGTAGGACAATGACAATGGAAATCAACTCCTTATGGTCATACTATGTACATCAGCAAGCTTACATCGTATAGTTAAAGGACAAGTATGCCATCAACAAGGGGAGTGATGCGACATGTGGAAGCGATTGTTTTCGCTGCGCCGCTGGGGCTATGTCGTGCGACGTGTACTGCCGCTGCTCGGCTCCCGGCGTGTGCCGCTTCGGGAGAAGCTGCTGTTTGCGCTGCCTGTTCTCGTCTACTGGATCATGCCGGACCTTTGGTCGTTCATGCCGCTTGACGATGCGGCGGTGACGCTCTTGATGATGAATTGGTTTACCGAGCGGATCGAGAAGAAATATGGCGCATGAAGGCTATCGCGCGCAATAAAGAAGGCAGGACGTCTAGACGTCGCTGCCTTCTTGTTGCTTCGCTGTTATTTTCGCTAAAAAGGGTGAGCTCTCGTACTCCTCGGCCGGCATTCGAATCCACTTCTGCAGGTACCCTTGCTCGTACAAGGCCTTGATCAGGATGATGAGCACCGGTGACAGAATCAGACCCGCCACGCCGAACAGCTTCAGCGATATGATCATAAAGGACAGCATCGTGAACGCCGAGACGCCGAGCGAATCACCGGTAATCTTCGGCTCCAGAATCTGTCTGACGCCGATGACGAGCAGCAGCAGCACGGAGAGCCAGATCGCGAGTGTCGTCTGCCCAACAACGAGCAGGTAGATGATCCATGGGATGAACAGCGTCGACACCCCGAGCAGCGGCAGCACATCGAGGAAGGCCGACAGCAGCGCAATCGAGAATGCATTGTTCACATCGAGCAGCAGCAGGGCGATGAAGATGACGAGGAACGTCAGCGAGATGAGCTTCGCCTGCGCCTTAATATACGTTACGATGCCGATCAGCACATTTTCCCGTAAAAACTGGAAGGCGAGCTTGAACGTACGCGGCGTCTTGTCCGAGGCGATTCTCCGCCAGCCCTCAATCTCAATGCTTAAGAAGTAGGCGAGAATGATCGCGATGACGAAGTTCACGATGAACGTCGAGAAGCTCGTCAGCATGCCGAACAGTCCGATCAGGAACGCGCGAGCGAGCTCGGTCGCCTTCTGAATAATTTCGGCCGAATATTCCTTCGCCTTCTCGATGAGGTCGAGGTTGACCGGCAACGATCCGAGCATCGCCTGCAGCTCGGCTGAGCGGTTCAATACCTCCTTCTGCAGCACGATCGAATAATCGGGCAGCTTGTTCGCCAGATTGATGATCTGTACAGTGAAGATGGCGCCGAAGGCGGTAATGACCCCGAGTATAACGATGATGAAGACCAAGGTCGAGACGGCGGACGCGATCGACTTGCGTATACCTCGTCGGTGCAGGAAGCGGGCGAACGGCTCGATGACCATGTAGACGACGAAGGCCAGGAAGATCGGCGTTGCGATCCAGTACAAGTAGCTGAACAGCAGCATGAACAAGTAGACGGTCAGCACGAGCAGCGCAATATCGAAGATAGTGCGGTAATATTTACGGTAAAAGCTAATCATGCGATCAGATCACCTCGGCTAAAATTGGCAGGACTGCTGCAGCGCTCAGCACCACTTGGCCGCCCACAGCTTCATTTCCTTCAACATCTGATGCAAATCCTCGCCCTTCGGAGTCAATGCATATTCTACGGTAACAGGGACGGTTGGGTAGGGGGTTCTAATGAGAACGCCGGACTCCTCAAGATGACGTAATGTATCGGTGAGCGACTTCGGACTGATCGCCGTGATGCTGCGCTGCAGCTCGCCGAAGCGCTTCGTGCCGTCGAACAGCTCGCGAATGACGATGAACGACCACTTGCCGCCGATGACATCGAGCGCCTTCTCAATCGAGCATTCCACATGCTCAGGCTCACGCGGTATGTAGCTGTTAGGTAACGAGCTCTCAGGTATACACATAGACTCGCACTCCTCACTTTCCATTAAAATTCACTTCTCTCCATATTAAAAGACCGTACGGGATATCGCAAGTGCGGGAAGTCTTGCTTTCAAGATGTTGGTTGTATACAATAAGATGAAAATGTTAAGCAGGGGACGTGACTTCATATGAAATGCAAAATTTCGCGCAACGCAGCCAAGGTGCTCCTGAAGGAGATCGAGCAGGAAGAGGATAAGACGCTCGTACTGCGTGTCCACGTGACGCATAAGCATGGCGATCATGCACACTATGGACTTGGCATGGACACACCGACGGATAACGATGAGCGGGTGATGACGGACAGCGGCATCGAGGTGCTGCTGGAGAAGGACGAGCCGTTACTCGATGGCGTGCGCATTGACTACTTCTATACGCCTGAGGAAGGCTTCGTTGTTACGAATCCGAGCAAGGGCAACCACGGCGACCACTAGTCGACCTCAGCGTTCAGGATCGAACGGTAGAAAGGAACCACCGCATGGCCAACGATATACGCGTGTGTGACAAATGCAAGCACATGAGAATGAAGACGGCGCTGCCGAAGCTTCAGAAGCTCGCTCCCGATGCAGACATCAAGGTGGGCTGCAAGTCGTATTGCGGTCCTTGCTCCCGCTTCGCATTTATTTTCGTCAACGGCCGGTATATTACCGGCAAGACGGAGGACGAAGCGATCGAGAAGGCGAGTAAATATATCAAGAAGTAGCAGTGTGACGCTGCCGCACTTCTCCGCTCCGGGACAACGGCCCGGGGCTTTTTACGCTGAGCGTTACTTTTTTTACAATACGTTAACTTGAGCTTGACGCTCGTGTAACAGTTCTTATATAAGCTGGAATGTAGCAGAGAGTAAGAACATATTCGGAGGGAAGTTATGATGAGAAGATGGTTGAAGCGCAGAAAATGGCTCCTATTGTCGATCGCTGCTCGGGCTCGGCTAAGCGCCTGAAGTGACGTTATGGAGCGACGGTCAATGGTAGACGATGTTGGAATAGGGCCTGCTGACAAGCTGCGGCTAACGTCAGTGGGTCCTTTTTGCGCGAATGCTAGCAGGTGTAGTCGAATAATTAAGGCAGAAGACACGGGTGCATGCTGGAAAATAGGAACAAAGCATGATATTCATCGAGCTTCTGTTCTCTTATTCTTAAATGAAGTGTCTGGGTCCTTAACGGATCTGATCAAGGAGGAGCAGCCCTTATGTCCAAAACGGAACGCAGCATCATGAGCAAGCTGGGGTATTATACGAAGCTCGGTAACGATTTTTTTGGCGTATATTTATCGGAGGATGGGCCGAGGCTATTCATGAATGATCAAGTATATGATTTGACGAGCTCGGATTGGGACATAGAGATGATTCACGGTCGATGCTAGCAGGTGATGACGTTTTATTGGAAGGGTGAGGTCAAGCTGTCCGTTCGCTGCGACGCCAGACTGGACTTGTTCTTACCGTTGTTCGATTATTTGTCGTGTCGGCCAAGGAATGCGAAGCACGTCTAATTGTATAGAAAGCAGCTATACAGTGTTGTGCGCATGAGGGGCAGCGTTTATAATAAGAGGCGAAGCTAGTGTAGTGCTGTGGAACTAATTGTAGGAGGAACATTATGCGACTGATTACACGCTCGGACTTTGACGGTCTCGTATGCGCCATGCTGTTCAAGAAGCTCGGCATGATTGAAGAGATGAAATTCGTGCACCCGAAAGATATGCAGGACGGCTTGATTGAAGTAACGGAGAACGATATATTGGCGAACGTCCCTTATGTGAAGGGCTGCGGCCTCTGGTTCGACCATCATTCCAGTGAGCTGGAGCGCAATGCCGATGTGACGGACTTCAAGGGCGAGGTGCGCGTTGCACCGAGTGCGGCTCGTGTCGTCTATGATTATTACGGTGGCAAGGAGAAGTTCGGCGACATCGACGACATTATGGAGGGCGTGGACAAGGCGGACGCTGCACAATTCAGCGTCGAAGATATATTGAACCCGAAGCGCTGGGATCTGCTGTCGTTCATTATGGACGCTCGCACAGGACTTGGCCGTTACCGCGACTACCGGATCAGCAACTACCAGCTGATGGAGGAGCTTGTCGATCATTGCGCGCATATGACGATTGAGCAAATTCTCGAGCTGCCGGATGTGCAGGAACGGGTGAAGCGTTATCATGAGCTGGACGAGCAGTACCGTGCGATGCTGAAGCAATATACGCGTACGGACGGCAACGTCATCGTAACCGATCTGCGCGGCGTGGAGACGATCTATCCGGGCAACCGCTTCATGGTCTATGCGCTATATCCGGAGCAGAACATCTCAATCTGGATCGTAGACGGCCGCAATAAGCAGAACTGCGTATTCGCCTGCGGTCACAGCATCGTGAATCGTACGTCGAAAACGAATGTGGGCGCATTGATGCTGCATAACGGCGGAGGCGGCCACAAGGCGGCAGGCACGTGCCAGGTGCCGTACGAGACGGCCGATGACGTGCTGCAGAGCTTGATCGATGCGATGAAGAGCGACGGCTAGTCCGTCTCATAGGAAAAGGTACAGACCTTCAAGATATTTGAAGGGACTGTACCTTTTTGCTTTGTAATAGAGTCATCGTAAGGTGAGCGCGGATGATTCGACAACAATAAACATGTGGTTCATTTCATTTGAGAAGGGTGTGATCGCGATGCTTAATAAGCACGCGGCTATGACAATTACGGTTTCCCCGCCGCAGGCCCGCCTTGCTCACGGTCTTGCTTCTTCCAGGCATACAAGCCGCCCGAGGCGAAAAACTGGTTCAGGTTACATTCGATGCGGCCGTTGAACAGCTTCCGCTTCTTGTCGGCCTTGCGTGCCATGTAATGCTCCAGGTCCTTGCTCGGACTGAAGACGAAGGCGGACCATGTTGGCATATGTGCGTACGTCAAGCCGAGCTGGCGCAGCGCACGCTCGACCTCCTTCGGGTCGCCGATCCGCTCGCCGTAAGGCGGGTTCGTGATGAGGCAGCCGTATTCTCCGGCAGGCATCGCCTTATGAACGGGCAGCGTCTTGAACGTAAGCTCCTTGGCAAGACCTGCCGACTTCGCCGCGGCGAGCGCGACCTCGATTGCCTCCGGGTCGATGTCGGAGCCGCCGATCTGCAGCGGGATGTCGTCCTTGACGAGGTCGAACGCCTCCTCGCGTGCCTGCTCCCACAGCTCCTCAGGGATGATCGGCCAGCTGGACGAGTTGAACGTGCGGCGCAGTCCGGGCGCGAGGTTCCAGCCGATCATCGCGGCCTCAATCGGGATCGTGCCCGAGCCGCAGAACGGATCGTACAGCGGCCGCTCCGGCTCCCAGCGGCTGAGCAGCACGAGTGCGGCTGCCATCGTCTCCTTGAGCGGCGCCTCGGTGACGAGCTTGCGGTAGCCGCGCTTATGCAATCCGGGTCCCGTCGTGTCGAGCGTGATCGTGGCGATGTCATTCAACAGCGACACCTCGATGACGTAACGGCCTCCGGTCTCCTCGAACCATTCTGTGCCGTACTGCTGCTTCAGCTTCTCGACGACGGCCTTCTTCACAATGCCTTGACAGGCTGGCACGCTGGACAGCTGCGACTTGTGCGAGCGACCTTCTACAGGGAACTCGCCGTCCTCCGGTATCCAGTCCGACCAAGGCAGCGCCTTCACACCCTCGAACAGCTCGTCGAACGTGCGCGCCTCGAATTGCGCCATCTGGATGAGGACGCGGTCAGACGTGCGCAGCCACAGATTAGCACGGCAGATGGCGGCGAGATCGCCGATGAAGGTGATGCGGCCGTTCTCGACCTGCACGTCCTCGTAGCCGAGCTCGCGCACCTCGCGGGCGACGACCGCCTCGAGTCCCATAGGCGATGTTGCGATTAATTTTATATGCGTAGATGACATAGATAGCTTCACTCCGAATCGGATGAGTTGAACGAACGCTGGAAAAGCCATACAATACTTTAGTATAGGCGATTCGACACGATATTACAATGAAGGCTTCGTGGCCAAGCATAGGACAGAAAGGATGCTGACAGCATGACAGACGATTCCATCATAAAATCTCAAGAGCAGTACGCAGAGGAGCTATTCGAGCAGGATGAGGCGCTGGAGCAGGTGCTTGCCTCCATTCGGGAGAAGGGAATGCCGGAAATATCGATCGCGGCAGGCTATGGTCGGCTGCTGACGCTGCTTGTACGGCTGACAGGGGGACAGGACGCGCTGGAGATCGGCGCATTGGGCGGCTACAGCGGCATCTGCCTTGCCCGCGGACTGCAGCCGGGAGGGCGGCTCGTGTCGCTCGAGCTGAAGCGTGAATACGCGGAGCTCGCTCATGCGAATCTCACACAGGCCGGGTTCGGCGAGCTCGTCGAATACCGCGTTGGCGAGGCACTGGACCATCTGAGTGCGCTGGAGCAGGAGGGACGGCGGTTCGATCTATTTTTTATCGATGCGGATAAGGGGAATTACCCGAACTACCTCGAGTGGGCGATTAAGCTGGCTAAGCCCGGTGCGCTCGTCGTCGGTGACAACACGTTCATGCGCGGCAAGACGATCAATCCGGAGCAGAAGGGCAATGCGGTGACGAGGATGAGGCAGTTCAATGAGCAGATTGCACGCGATCCGCGGCTGGAGGGCGTCATGCTGCCTGCTTATGACGGCTTGGCGATCGCTAGAGTGAAATAAAAATTTCATCCATAATTCGTAGGATCGTCTCCTCGCCGCCTCGAACGAGCAGCTCTATACTGGTGAGGATAAGCACAACGATTATCAGCTAAAGGAGACTGTACGTCATGGCAATCATTCAATTTCCGGAGGGCTTCCGGTTCGGTACGGCAACCGCCTCTTATCAGATCGAGGGCGCCTATAACGAGGATGGCCGAGGCTTGTCGATCTGGGATACGTTCTCCCGCACGCCGGGCATGGTGAAGAACGGTGACAACGGCGACGTCGCTTGCGACAGCTACCATCGCTACGAGGAAGATATCGCGCTGATGAAGGAGCTCGGCATTCAGTCGTACCGGTTCTCGATCGCGTGGCCACGCATCTTCCCGAACGGGGACGGAGAGCCGAATGAGGCGGGGCTAGACTTCTACCACCGCTTCGTGGACTGCCTGCTGGCTAATGGCATCGAGCCGATGTGTACGCTGTACCACTGGGACTTGCCGCAGTCGCTGCAGGATCGGGGCGGGTGGGAGAGTCGCGAGACGATCGACGCGTTCGTGCGGTATGCAGAGCTGATGTTCAAGGAGTTCGGCGGCAAGATCAAGAAGTGGATGACGCTTAATGAGCCGTGGTGCTCCTCGTTTCTGTCGAACTACCTTGGCGTGCACGCCCCGGGGAAAAAGGATCTGCAGACGGCCGTGACAGTCGCGCATCATCTGCTCGTTGCCCACGGTCAGGCGGTCATGAAGTTCCGCGAGCTGGGTGCAGACGGCGAGATCGGCATTGCTCCGAACGTGACGTGGCTCGACCCGTATTCGGATCGTCAGGAGGACGTGGATGCGGCGAGACGCGAGGTCGGCTGGTTCGTGGAATGGTTCTTCGATCCGCTGTTCAAGGGCGAATACCCATCCTTCATGACCGATTGGTTCGCGGGGAAGGGAGCGACGGTGCCGATTCAGCCGGGCGATATGGACATCATCGCGCAGAAGCTCGATTTCCTCGGCATTAACTACTACACGGGGCACATCGGACGCTACAAGGCGGAGCTTGGCACGTTCGATTGTGAAGTGATTGATGCGGGCTACGAGAAGACGGACATCGGCTGGTTTATTTTCCCGGAAGGGTTCTATAAGGTGCTTGTACACATTAAGGATCGATATGGAAGCATTCCGATCTACATTACGGAGAATGGCGCCTGCTACAATGACGAGCCGTCCGAGGGACGAGTGCGTGACAGCCGCCGTATCTCCTATATCAAGCGCCATCTCGTTCAGCTGCATCGCGCGATGCAGTCGGGCGTCAACGTGAAGGGCTACTTGACATGGTCGATGATGGACAACTTCGAGTGGGCGGAAGGGTATACGATGCGCTTCGGCTTAATTCATGTCGATTACAATACGCTCGTCCGTACGAAGAAGGACAGCTATTACTGGTATAAGAAGGTCGCGACGAACGGCTGGTTCGAGAACTAGACGGCGTGGAGCTTCGGTCCGTTGAGTGGGGCGGGACTTAGCGTACGTAGGGGATTGGTCGTATGATATAAAAAAGGAGACAGTCACTTGTTCAGTGGTTGTCTCCTTTTTGGCGTGCGATATGCTGCATGGGCTGTGTTGGAGCTTCATGAGTTGTCCAGTGCTGCCTCAGTCCGCAGCAGCTTCGCGTACACCCAGACGGCGTTCACGAGGAGCAGCACCGCAGCGACCAGGAACAAGCTCTGGATCGACAAAATGCCGTACACGGCACCGCCGACGATCGGACCGATCATGTTGCCAAGGCTCAAGGAGCTGCTGTTGAAGCTGTAGGAGCGGCTCTCCATGCCGTTCGGCGTATATTTACGTATAAGTGCATTAACCGTCGGCAGCAGTCCGCCGATGAACATACCGAGGAAAAATCTGGCAGCGAACAGCTGACCGACGTTCTGTACGAACGCCTGCGGGACGGAGGCGATGGCAGCGCCGATGAGGCAGATGCCGAGAATTTTCTCCGCGCCGATTCGATCCGAGATGCGACCCAATATGGGCGATGCGAGCATGTTCGAGAACCCTGTGATCGAGCCGACGAGTCCGGCATAGAAGGCGAGCATCTCGCCGTTGCCGTGCAGCTCCTGCACGAATAGTGGAATGAGCGGCATCGTGCTGAGCAGAGAGAACTGGATGACGAACGTGACGGTGTACAGCGCGGGCAGCTGTGGAATTTGTCTCAGTCTTGCGAATGACTCACGCAACGTCTGGTTCGGTCGCTTCGCCGCTTCCTGCGCATTGAAGCTCTCCTTCACAAGCAGTTCCGCAAGGATCGAGGCTGTGAGCAGCAAGCCGCCGGTAATGTAGAAGATGTACCGGAAGCCGATCCATTCGGCCAGCAAGCCGCCAAGGAACGGTCCGAGTATGGTGCCGGCCACCGCGCCAGATTGCAGCGTTCCCATAGCGAAGCCCATGCGATCCTTGGGCGTGTTGGTCGATTGCAGCGCCGTCGCGGCCGGCAGGAAGCCCGAGATCGTGCCGTTAAGCATGCGTAGCAGCAGCAGCTGCCAGGCGCTCGTCGCGAAGCCCATCAGAATCATGACGATGGCCATGCCGATGCCCGAGCGAAGCAGCATCATCTTGCGGCCGTATCGGTCGGCAATGCCGCCCCAGATCGGCTGGAAGATGAAGGAGGTGACGAAGTTGCCTGCAAATATGATGCCGGCCCAAGCGGCTACCTCCTTCGTGTCGTGCATGCCGAGCTCCTGCAGATATAAGGGTAAGAACGGGACGATCATCGTCATGCCGCCCATGACAAAAAAGAGTCCGACCCACAGGACGGCGAGGTTGATTTTCCAATGAGCCAAGCTGAATCGCTTCCTTCCGAATGTGTTCTCTACATGATGCACCTGCCGATTGGAGCGGGCTTGTCTGTTAGGAGCACCTGTGTCTTAGGAATGCTCGCGTCCGCTGCGCTGCTCCTTGCGGTATCGCTCCAGCTGCGGAAGTCCTGCTGCCTCAGCTATCGCAATTGCACGCTCAACATCGTATGGGACGCGCACCCATTGGACGCCGAACGGTGCAGGCTGCTCGCTGTCTCGAACGCCCTGCAGCAGCATGTAAGAGGCATGAGGCAGGCCGTCGTAAGGTGCGCCAACGCTGCCGATGTTCAGCAGCATGAGTCCGTCCTCGCGTTCGGTGCGAAGTGTGCGCATATAGGGAACGTGGATGTCGCCGTATGCGACGACGTTCGGCGTGAGGTCGGTGCTGAGGAAGCCGCCTGTCTCCGCCGTATTGTCGAACATCCGCTGCTTCTCGGCCTTCGGGCTTTTGCGCAGGACACGGTGGTAGACGCTCACAGCAGAGGCATGCACGAGCCGCACACGTCTTCCGCTCAGCCACAGGTCGATGGAGAAGGGCAGTGAGGACAGATAGTGAAGCTGCTCCGCACTCAGCCGCTCTTGCGTCCATATTCCGGCTTCCTTGTCCTGCGGCTTCGATATGCCTTCGTCCCAGTTCCCCTTGACGACGTGCTCGCATACGTGACGAATACGATCTACAGCCTCTGCAGGCTGCGGACCTTTGCCGACGAGGTCACCAAGACAGATGATCGAGCGGGCTCCTCGGGCATGAATGTCCTCGAGCACCGCCTCCAGCGCCGTCATGTTGCCGTGTATATCTGATATAAGTGCGATTTGCTCCACTGCCAGCTCTCCCTTCGTGTTCCGTCATGCGTATCTCCCCATTATACACCAAAATTAAGGACATTTGACCATGACCTTCGTTACTGTATTTGGTATAATACGACTGATGAGAACATATGCGCTTACAGCTACAGCTGCGGCAGTATTCGGCAAAGGGGTAGGTTCACATTCAATCGCGTTCAGAAAAGCATAAGAGGAAGCAAGAAACGAAGGCTCGGTATATGCTGTGGATCAAGCTCGGCACGCTCGCCTTGCTGACGGTTGCAGCGTTCTTCTATCTCAACGATAAGCTGTCGACGCGGACGGGCCAGCAGCAGAACGGTAACGTTCCAAGTGATGCAAGGGGGCAGGATAGAGCCGACCAAGGCCAGCCGCCTGCAGCAGCTCCTAAGGGCGCACCTAGCTCCGAGGGAGGAGCTGGTACATCCGGTCAAGGCAGCGGCTCTACGCAAGGCTCAGGCGAACCACAGACGGGCACAGCGACTGGTCAGCAGCCGCCAGCCGTGCCACAGGCACAGCAGGTGAAGCTTGCATTCGTAGGCGACGTCATGTTCGCCGGCAAGGTGGACGATCTGGTCGTGAAGCACGGCTACGATTATCCATTCAAATATGTGAAGACGCTGCTCGAAGCGGCCGATATAACCGCAGCGAACCTCGAGACGCCGATTACGACGCGCGGGGATGCACAGACGAAGGAATATGTGTACCGTTCATCGCCGAACGTGCTGCCGGAGCTTACGAAGGCAGGTATTGATCTTGTCAATCTGGCCAATAATCATTCGATGGATTATGGGAAGGAAGGGCTGCTCGATACGCTTCGACATCTGGATGAGCATGGCGTGCTTCGGGTAGGCGCAGGCGTTGACGCAGACGAGGCATACGGGTACACAATCGTAGAGAAGCAAGGGATGAAGCTCGCCTATATCGGGACGAGCCACGTGCTTCCTGCCGTTAGCTGGCTGTCTGGCAAGGGTAAGCCGGGCATCTCCGTTCCGCATACGAGCAAGCAGGTGCTGGAATCGATCGCGAAGGCTAGACAGGAGGCAGATCTGGTCATTGTCGTTGCTCATTGGGGAGAAGAGCGCAAGCCTTATCCGGTGAAGGAGCAGACTGAGCTCGCGCATGCGTTCATCGATGCAGGAGCAGACCTGATCATCGGCAGTCATCCGCACGTGCTGCAGGGGTTCGAGCAATATAAGGGCAAGTGGATTGCTTACAGCTTGGGCAATTTCATCTTCACGACGAACGAGGTACCAGAGACATGGGAGAGCATGATTCTCGAGGCGTCCTGCACGAAGGAGCGCAGCTGTCAGCTTCACGTGACGCCGATCATTACGAAGTGGGCGCAGCCGATCCGTATGGTAGAGGATAAGGGGCAGCAGCTGCTTGAGAAGCTAGGCCGCATCTCGGTGAATGCCCAGCTCAGCACGGACGGCAAGGTGTCGGTGGGTCCGGTGCGCAAGCTGGAGGTTGACGTCGAGACGAACAAGAAGCAGAATGTGAAATAGTGCTTGTAGTAGCTGGCTATCCAGTGAAGCGCAGGCTATGATGAAGGGATGGATTCAACGATGGAAGCTGGTCTGATTCGAAATATTTACTGCGTAGGCAGAAACTATGGGCTCCATGCTGCAGAGCTTGGGAACTCCGTTCCGGATGAGCCGATGATCTTCACGAAGCCGACTCATGCTGCGGCAGCGGTGAACGGCGGGGATATCGTCCTGCCGGGCACTTCGGGCGCCGTTCATTACGAGGTGGAGCTTGTTCTGTATATCTCCGCTACGTATTGCCCGGGGAATACAGCAGTGGAGCAGCTTGTCGATCGCGTCGGTCTCGGCATCGACTTCACGCTACGCGATGTACAGGAGACGCTGAAGCGCAAAGGTTATCCGTGGCTGCCAGCGAAGGGCTTCCGTCAATCCGCTGCCTTAACGGAGACGATCCCGTTCCCCGGTCTGCAGCAGCTAGAGCAGCTATCGTTCGCGCTCGCTCGCAACGGCGTTGAGGTGCAGAGGGGGCAGGCGTCGGAGATGATTTTCTCTCTGCAAACGATTGTAGACTATGTCGGCACCCGTTACGGCTTAGGGGCAGGTGACGTTATTTATACAGGGACTCCGGCCGGAGTAGGCGCTGTCGGAGATGGGGACTTGTTCGAGCTGACGCTCGGTGAGCAGAAGCTGGGCTCGTTCCGGGCGGCACTGAAGTAAGTGCTTGAAGTGCTGCAGTAGTGTAGACCGTTCCTCTATCCTGAAATAACAGGTTCCATGATTATCGGAAAGCGTTATGGCAAGCCTCGAATTTGGCGAAGCCAAATCGAGGGCTATCTTCGATCTTACATCCCCTGATGGTGCCGCGTCAGCGACATGGATGTCTGATCGCCAAATAACCCTCCTTCCAGCGGATTGAGGTCCGCTTGCGAAGGAGGGTTTGTTATGCAGCCGTTTGCCCTAAAGCTCTTTGGCTTCTGCAGCCTGCTCGAGCGCAACATCGGAATACAGGTCTCGCACCTCCAGCAGCTTCGGCAGCTGCTCCATGAACACGTCGACGACGCGGGAATCGAAATGCTGCTCGCGCTCTTCGTTGAACAGCTTCAGGATGCGGTCCAGCTCCCACGCCTTCTTGTACACACGGTCGCTTCCGAGGGCGTCGAACACGTCGGCGATGGCCGTAATGCGCCCGTAAATATGAATCTCCTCACCTGCAAGACCGTTCGGGTAGCCGCGTCCGTTCCATTTCTCATGATGCTGGTACGCGACAATAGCTGCAGTCTTCATCAGACGTCTGGTCGAGTTCTTGAGCAGGTTATAGCCGATCGTCGTATGCGACTTCATCAGGTCGAATTCCTCCTCGGTCAGCTTGCCCGGCTTCTTCAGTACGGAGTCGGGGATTGCCACCTTGCCGATATCGTGCATCGGAGAGGCGATACGCAGCAGCTCTGCTTCTTCCTCAGACATGCCGAGCCCGAGCGCCAGAATGTAGGAATATTCAGCAACACGCTTGACGTGATTGCCCGTTTCCTTGGAGCGGCTTTCGCCGATTTCGCCCATGGAGAATATAATTTCCTTCTGCGTTTCTTCAATCTCAGCGGTGAGCAGTGCTGACTCGAGCGATTTACCTGCATAGGAAGCGGCGAGTGTTAAATATTCGAGATCGCGTTCCGAAAATATACGAGACGCGGTTAGCTTGTTCACGGCTTGGTACGCTCCCATGATCTCGCCTTCATTATTGCGGAACGGGATAACCATCAATGCTTTGGTTCGATAGCCAGTCACTTGGTCCATCGCGATCGCGCCGCTCTGCAGCACGTTGCGGTATTCCTCGTTCGTATAGGCGTCCTCAATGAAGATTGCTTGTCCG
This sequence comes from Paenibacillus sp. YYML68, assembly GCF_027923405.1. Taxonomy (NCBI): domain Bacteria; kingdom Bacillati; phylum Bacillota; class Bacilli; order Caryophanales; family Paenibacillaceae; genus Paenibacillus; species Paenibacillus sp. YYML68. The sequence goes on from NZ_BQYI01000001.1 coordinate 1,886,962, forward strand.
CTCTGTACCGCATGTCCGACGAGTCCGGCGTTGCTTGGTATTCGTAATTGTGGAACACCGTGGGCAACGGTGGAGTACAGCTCATCCTTGCTGCGGTCAAGCAGCCATACCGTGCAACGGTCGCTAACGATCATTTCCCGACCCATGTCTGCCATCAGCATCAGCAGATTGTCCAGCCGGCGCTCATTGGCAATTTTGGCTGCATAGTCAAAGATGACCTTCAGCATTTCCTTCGGGTTCAGGTCATGCTTGTAGCTGTATTCCTCGTGCAAGCTGTTCACTCCTTAGAACGTAACGTATTGAATCAGCTTTAATCATATTATATTTACAACAGATCTGTAAATAAGCGTCTGTCGAAGTCTGACATATATTCAGCTGAGATATAGGTAATGTGACAGGGAGAGGGAGGAGATACATATGGATTCGTTAGCAGTTACGATTCTAGTTGGCTTCACGGGCAGTCTGCTTATAGCCGGAGCGGCCTATTGGAAGCAGTCGTTGTCTGCTTCTGGCCTAATGGCCGCCGTCATGCTCGGTACAGCTCTGTACGCGGCAGGCAGCGCGGCGTGGTTCGGGACGCTTATAGCGTTCTTCGTCAGTTCATCGTTGCTCTCCAAGTGGAAGAGCCGGCGAAAGGCAGTCGCCGAGAGCGGCTATGCGAAGTCAGGTCGGCGAGATGCGGGACAGGTCGCAGCGAATGGCGGTATCGCGCTGCTGTTGTGTGTGTGCCACGCCATATGGCCTCATCCAGGCTGGTGGGCAGCCTATATCGGTGTACTGGCTACGGTTACTGCGGATACGTGGGCGACAGAGGTCGGGGGCTTAAGCAGCCGTCCGCCGCGCTCCATCGTCACTGGCCGCATCGTCAGTGCGGGTACGTCTGGCGGTGTTAGTGCGCTCGGATTGGCTGCATCAGCAGCAGGTGGTCTATTTATCGGCGTCATAGGCGGATTGCTCGCCTCGGTGGTCACCTCGAGCTCGAACGTGGCCGTTGCTGTGGACGCAGTCATGGCACCAATAAGTGGAGAGCAGTCCATCGGCTTCACGCTGTTACTGCTGATCGCGCTCATAAGCGGCATGGCCGGATCGCTCGCTGATTCGTGGCTCGGAGCTGTGCTGCAGGTGATGTACCGCTGCCCTGCTTGCGGTCGCACCGTAGAGAAGAACCGCCACTGCGGCGCAGTGGCGGTTCGAATTCGCGGTCTTGCCTGGATGACGAACGATGCGGTGAACGCAGTCAGCTCGCTCGCAGGCGGAGCAACAGCGCTGGTGCTCTGGCGTCTGTTGAGCTGAGTAATCGAGTCAGCGTCTAATCTTCGTCGTAATATTTGCGTTCGTAGGACTTCTTCGTTACGTAGAATGCTGCCGCTGAGACGAGCAGACAGATGATAATCGAGATGAATATGATGAAATTGACCATAAGCTGCGGGCACCTCCCGGTTCAATAAGCCGTAGTGTATTATTTGGTTCGTATTGTACCGCAATCGGTGCCCGCTTACCAGTGGTTCAGCTCAAAAAGTATTTATCTCTTCGGTGTCCATGTCGGAAGTGTGACAGCGCCTAGCTCGTTCAGGTCGCTCAGACGATTCGCCTTAATCTTGTCAGGTGAAACGGAATAGAGCGCGTCGCCGATGTAGAGCAAGCGTTCAATATTGCGATCGCTGCTATACCAGTACTTGCCTGCACGCTGCATGTCGTCGTCTGTCAGATGCGTCACCTTGCCGCGCAGCTGGAAGCCTTGCTTCAAGTCGACGCCGTACACATAAGCGCCCTGGAATTCGAATGCGCCGTATGCATGCGGGTCAGCCTTGCTCGGGTCCTGAATCTCATGAACGGTAACCGGGAACGTCATCAGGTTATGCTCCTTGGAGAAGAGCAGCGCCTTATGGTTGTGCAGCAGCTCCGAGTGTGTTCCTCGCCCGCCGATCGATTCCTTGAACAGCTCCTTCGGATTGCTGACATCAGAGACGTCGAACATGGCCAGCTTCATCCCTTGATGAAGCGCGATCGTATCTTGTCCAGAGCCCGCAGGAGCGCCGCTGCTCACTTCAATCGCGTCCTTGCCGAAGCCGATAATATGGTTCTCATCGTACGGGTGCAGGTAGTCGCTGTAGCCCGGAATTTTCAGCTGACCGAGTACAGCAGGAGCTGTCGGCTTCGCCAAATCGATGACGAAGAGCGGATCGACAGTACGGAATGTGACCATATACGCCCGATCGCCCACGTAACGGACGGAGTAGATGCGCTCTCCCGGTGCCAGATCCTCCAGCTTGCCTACGGTTGCCAGTGAAGAGTCAAGCACATAGACGTTATTCTTGGACGTAAATTCATCATTGCGCCACATGTTGCCCTTGGTCGTCGCGATGCGGAAGTGACCGTTATGCTCATCCATGGAGAACTGGTTCAGCGGCGTCCCCGGAACCTTGCCACGTCCGACGTAGCGAACGAAGCCTTGGTCGAGTCCGAACTTGTAGATCGCTGTAGACGACTCAGGCGGCGTCCAGTTCGGCGGCATGAGGCCGCCATTGCCTCCGTCCGGCGCTGGCATCGATGTGGCCGCGAGCGGGTTCGTCTGCACCGTCTCATTCGCAGCTACGTACAGATGCTCCCGGGAAGCGTAGATGTGCTGACCGGAGCCGAGATAAGCCGATACGTGGAGCTTCTGCTCCGGATCTGCGACATTCAGACCGCCAACGAGCAAGTAGTTCGGCTCGATCGAATTCGGGAAGTAGCGGATATCCTCAAGCCCGACCTTATTGAAATGCTCGCCTAGCGCGGAATCACGATATTCTGGCAGCATGGCTGCCCCTAGCTTATCCGTGCCCTCCAGCTTAGCGCCCATCAGCCAATACGTATCCAAATATTTGTTCGTAATGACGTACAGCGAATCGCCGACCTTACGCGACGATACGTAATGTCCCTCTTGCTCGACCTCACGCACCGGCTTCAGCTGACTGCGATCGTCGAGCTCGTAAATATACGTCTTCGTCGTTGAACGGTCGAAGGCAGGGAGGGTGAACGCCTTGTCAATGAGAATGGAATCGTCGGTTGGCATGACCTTAATGTTGATCTTCTCCAGAACTGGCTTCTTCTCCGCAACCGCAGTCGTATCTGTAGTTGTGCTCAGCGGCTTCGTTGTGGAGGACATAGGCTTCTCCGCTGGATACACGCTTATGCTCGGATAATACGTGCTGCCGAGCACGATGAGCCGATTGCCATCCACATACAGCTCGCTCGGATGGAAGTTCGGATCGCTCCAGTAGACCGACCCGACGACGCTCATCTTGTCCGCTGGTACAGCCGAGGTGACGAGCACCCGATCACGGTTGACATGGTAAATGTACTGGCCGTCCGTCTTCAGAATGTCGGCCTCATCGACGCCCTGCACCTGCACGTTCGTGCCGGAATAGCTGGCTCCGCTTGAGCCTGCTGCTGAAGTAGGCACGGCATTCGACACCGCATCCGCGGACATCTTGGCTGCGCCGGCTGCTGGTGCAGCTTGTACGGCTGTTTCGGCGACTGCAAGCTGGCCCTTTGTCATAAGTCTAAACCCGCCGCCTCGCTCATTCGCTTCCTTCAGCAGCTCCTCGAGCCTCGCCAGCGAGCCTACAGTCGGCAAGCTCTTGTCCGCATCAACGATGCTGACGACCTTGTTCGCTCCGTCCCAATACACGTTGAAGTCGAACGATTCACTGAAGAACCGCAGCGGAACGAGCAGGTGTCCGTCCTGCATGACCGGTGCCTGCGGCAGCTCGACCGCTGCTCCGCTCCGGAACGCTGCCGTGCTGTCCACCGTCAGCTGAATCGCCGCTTCGCCCTTCGTCACTGTAGCCGTCTGGGCTGACTCATTCCAGACAACAGCTGCCCCGAGCGCCTCCGCTACGTCCCGCAGCGGCACCATCATCGTGCTGCCGATCAGCTTCGGCTTGCTGTTGAACGGAACCGCCTCGCCATTGAGCTTGAGACCAATGTCTTGTCCAGCTTCCGCCACAGGCAGCATCCCCGTTCCAGGCGCACCCGATACGAGCAAGGCTGCGGCCAGCAGGAAGGCCGTTAATTTTTTGGACCTGTTCACGATTATATTCCTCCTCATTATATGAATGGTGCTGTATCGTTCAAGTTACCCTTAAGACGCAGCGCGATGCCAAAAGGTTGCAATTAAAAACGCCTTCCTCAATTAAAAGGAAAGCGCTTCATCTTACAGCTTGTCCGACGATGGCGTACCGCTTGTGCCTTCACCTGAACCAGGCTGGGCCGTCTCAGAGGGCTCGGGCAGCGCCGATGCATCAGTCGTGACTTGTGCCGCTTCAGCGATCTGGTAGCTCTCAAGGCTGCGCTCCGACTCGTCAAGTCGCCGCTCCAGCTGCTTGATCGTGCGCGTCAGCTTGAAGTGTCTCAGCATACCGAGCAGCGCCGCGATCAGACCACCGAGCAATGTCGAGCTCAGGATGACCAGAATTAACGGGATGTCCGTCTGTGTGAAAATAAAGTTGACTCGCACAGGCGCGACATTCGTAACGGCGAATATGGCCGTCAGCAGTGCAAATATGAGTATTAAAATCAGCATCCATTGGCTCTTCATCCGTAAGCTCGCCTCCTTCCGTTACCCCTTCATCATAACGTGAAAAGGCTGAACCGGCAATGCCGATTCAGCCCCTGACCCTATTATTTCGTCAATGCTTCCATCTCATCCAGAAGCTCCTTGAACACGCTCATTGCCTGCTTGATCGGCTCTGGAGACGACATATCGACGCCAGCCTTCTTCAGGATGTTAATCGAGTAGTCGTTGCCGCCGCTCTTCAGGAAGCCGAGGTAACGCTCGACAGCAGGCTCGCCTTCCTCGAGAATTTGCTTCGCAAAGCTGGTCGCGGCGGAGAAGCCAGTCGCATATTTATACACATAGAAGCTGTTGTAGAAATGGGGAATGCGCGCCCATTCCATCTCGATGTCCTGATCGACCGCCATCTCTTCGCCGTAATAGAGCTTGTTGAGGCCGTAATACACTTCGCTGAGCAGCTGCGGTGTGAGCGACTCGCCTTGCTCGGCCTTCTCGTGAATGATCTTCTCGAACTCGGCGAACATCGTCTGACGGAACACGGTCGTGCGGAACTGATCCATGTAGTAGGTGAGCAGGTACATCTTTTCCTTCGGATCGGTCGACTTGTTCAGCATGTACTCCATCAGGAGCGCTTCGTTCAGCGTCGACGCGACCTCAGCGAGGAAGATCGTATACTGCGCGTACCGGTAAGGCTGGTTCGTGTCGGACAAGTACGAGTGAAGCGCATGGCCCATCTCGTGGGTGAGTGTGAACATGCTGTTCAGGTTGTCCTTATGGTTCAGGAGCACGTAAGGGTGAGTGCCGTATGCACCCCAGCTATACGCGCCATTGCGCTTGCCCTCGTTCTCGTACACATCGATCCAGCGGTTGTCGAAGCCGTCCTGCAGCACGTCCAAGTACGCCTCGCCGAGCGGCTTCAAGCTTTCCTTCACCATCGACTTCGCCTCGTCATAGCTGATCTCGAGCTTATACTCGTCGACGAGCGGGGCGAACAGATCGTACATATGCAGCTGATCGACCTTGAGCAGCTTGCGGCGCAGCTCCATATAGCGGTGCATGAGCGGGAGCGCCTCGTGAATCGTGTCAATCAGGTTCGTATACACCGATTTATCGATATTGTCGCCGTACAGCGACATTTCGAGTGCGGACGGATACTTGCGTGTTTTGGCATAAAACATGTTCTTCGTCACGTTCGCAGCAAGTGTAGCGGCTATCGTGTTCTTCTGCTTCGCGTACGTCGCGTACATCGCCTGGAACGCTTCCTTGCGCACCTCGCGATTGAGGCTCTCGAGAAACTGTATGTATCGACCGTGGGTCAGCTCGACCTCTTCACCTTGCTCATTCTTGACCTTCGGGAACTTCAAGTCTGCATTGTTCAGCATGCCGAAGATCGTGCTCGGCGCCTGCGACAGATTGCCGACCTGTGCGAGCAGCGCTTCCTCCGCCTTGCTGAGCACGTGCTGCTTCTGACGAATCATCTCCTCGAGCGTCCGCTTATAGAAGGCGAGCTCTGGATCAGCGACCAGCTTCTGCAGCTGCTCGTCGGATAAGCTCAATATTTCAGGGGAGATGAACGACATCGCTTCGCCGACCTCGACGCTCAGCTTTTTCGACTTGTCGGACAAGGCCATATAAGCCGAATCTGCCATATCCTCGTGGTGCTTCATATTCGCATATACGTACAGTCGCTCCATCTGAAGGGAGATCGCGTCCTCCAGCTCGAAGCATTGCTTGATCGCGGCAGGCTCGCTCAGCTTGCCCTCGAAGCTCTTGATGTCGTGAAGCTTGCTCAACACGTCCTGATATTCACGATCCCACGCCTCACGGCTCGGGTATAGATCGTCCAAATTCCAGCGGTGCTCAGCTGGCACCTCGCTGCGCTTCAACAATTGATTCATGGGGGGCCTCCTCAACGAATGATTAGGTGTGGCGGTCTGATCCGCCCAGGCGGCTGGAGACACGATGAGCGTAGCGCTCAATATGCCGCACAGCCATAGTGGAATCCACCGCATTACGGCTCACGCTCCAAGTGAGAGAGTTGTGTCGTTGTGTCGGGTCAAAACTACAGGTTAGTATGACCGGAGCGCAGCTTATGTATTAGTATAGAGCTTCCAGACGATGAAGTCTAACCGGCCGCTCCCGCATGAAAGAGGGAGTAGAGCAGGAGCACGAACGAGAAGGTGATCATGACGAGAGCGATGATCGCCAGCGGTCTTTTGACACCCGCGGGCAGGGAGTCCTTCTTCATGATGAGCACCAGCGCTAACGAGAACGATAATATAATAAATGTAACAATCGTTGTTGACATGCTTATTTTTCCTCCTTAAATTACTGGCTCCGAGGGTTCTATAACATCCTCTGAAGAGACCGCTTACCTTCACGTATATGGTTCGCGACTCGCCTTTATTTTCCTCTGTTAGGTGAAAAAAAGCCCGTCTTCCTAATCAGGAAAACAGGCTAAATGGCGATTGTTGTGATTAATGATGTCCTTGGGACGTCACCTGTGACTTATGCAAGACAAGGCGACCCTTCTCGTCACGGCTAGCTGTGAAGCTGTCGGAAGGCTTGATGTCAGCTTCCTTCTCAAGTCCGACAGGGATCGAGAGACTGCCGTTCTCTGTAACCTTGACGACGGCGTCGGACTTCTTCTTCCAATAGGCTGCGCCGATGACGCCTACCACGATAATGGCAATCAAGCCCCACTTGACAACTGGATTCGCATGGAAGTAGTCGACGACCAATCTGTCCTCGGTAAGCATCTTCGCTGCCGTGTAAGCAAGAACAGCGGAGCCGATCGTAATGATGATCGGGAACTTGTCGATGAGCTTGAGGAACAATGTGCTACCCCATACCATGATCGGAACGGAGATGATGAGACCGAGAATAACGAGCGTGAAGCTTCCGTGAGCGGCGCCTGCTACCGCGATGACGTTGTCGAAGCCCATCGCTGCGTCGGCGATAATGATCGTCTTGATCGCATCGGTCAGACGGCTCTTCGCTTCAATCGCATGATCTTCCTTGTTCTCGACAAGCAGCTTGTAGGCGATCCAGATGAGCAGCACGGCACCGATGATGAGCAGGGCAGGCAGCTTGAGCAGCCAGACGACGGCGACCGTTGCGATGATCCGGATGACGACCGCTCCGACGGTACCCCATATGATTGCGCCCTTCTGCTGGTCCTTCGGAAGGTTGCGGGCTGCCAGCGCGATGACGATGGCGTTGTCACCGGCGAGTACGAGGTCAATGACGATGATGTTCAACAAGGCAAGTAGAAATTCCGGGGTTAACCAATCCATTACGCTCACTCCTTTAGTTCAATAAAGTTCTACATAAAAATGAACCTGTCCTAAAGCAGTGAAAAGGTATTTTTTTCCATCAAAAAAGACCTTTAGCCTGCTTTAGGCAAAGGTCTTGCTAACAACTATCAAGTTGCCAATAAAGCCGGGGTGGATCGCACCCGAATTGACGACTTTACTGTACCAGCTACTCCCCTTTGGAGGCATCTTATGTAATTGGTTTCATTATAACGATGGATGAACGCGTACGTCAAGCAAGTATTTATTATTAATTGTTAGATTTCCCGGAACGCCTCGAGAACAGCAGCTCTCTCTTCTTCGGTACCGTCAAATTGTTCCTTCATGTAACGTTCATTCACCCAATGCATCATCTCTGGACGGCTCAAGAACGTCTGGCATTCCTCACCCCACTGATCCGTAATGACGCGGACGACAAGCTGCTTGCCGTGTACCTCGACGTTAACCATGTTCCATTTGTCCTTCTTGTATACAGTGTGCTTCTTAATCACGGGCATAACCTCATTTCGAGCCAAAATAGCTGCGGCGTTGGCGGCAGACTTCTATCCGCGATATGATACCGCACCTGAGCAGGAAATGCAAATTTTCGTATTGTTAAAAATGGCAATATGTGCTACGATGCCCTGTAAGCTTCAGCAGCTGCCAGAGGGCGGCTGGAGGCTTGAGTGCAAAGAATGTCATGAGATGAGCCGAGAAGAGGAGAGTGTGATCGATGAATCACGAGCACAGGTACGAGCAGATTGGCGTCGCGATGACGTGCAGAGGGTATGAGGAGTATGTGCGAATGTTTGCACTGGAGGAGACGGAGCTGCAGACAGGTGCGGTGCTGGATGTCGCAGGAGGTGCGTCTTCATTCACCGCTGATGCGCGGGCGCGGGGCTGTGACGTGAGAGCGGTGGACCCGCTCTATGCGATGGAGCCGCAAGCGATCGTGGAGCACGGCAGACGCGAGATTGAGAGCTCGACGGCGAAGCTGGATCAGCTGAAGGAGCAATTCGACTGGTCGTATTATGGCAGCATCGAGCAGCATCGCGAAGGTCGTATCGCTTCGTTAGATCGATTCGGCGCACATTATGCCGCATCATGCACATCAGAAGAGCGCATATACATAGCGGCGGCATTGCCTGCATTGCCATATCCCGATGAGACGTTCTCCTTGGTGTTAGTTAGTCACTTCTTATTCTTATATGATAAGCAATTCGATTACGAATTCCATCTGAAGTCGCTGCGTGAGCTGCTGCGCATATGCCGGCAGGACGGAGAGGTGCGCATATATCCGGTTCAGACGTTGCTATGGGAGCGGTATCCGGAGCTCGATCGGCTCATGTCCGAGCTGACAGAAGAGGGCTTCCGATGCTCGCTCATTCCGTCGCAGCTACCCTTTATTCCGGGCTCTGTACACATTTTCCAGGTGAGGCGCTGAATAGAGGAAGATGAGTTGATTTATGCTATAGATGGTGATATACTCGAATTATTCGCCCTTGATGGCGATACATCTAGGAGGTTGTTTTCATTGAAAGGTACAGTAAAATGGTTTAACGCAGAAAAAGGCTACGGTTTTATCCAAGTTGATGGTGGCGACGATGTATTCGTACACTTCTCCGCAATCCAAGGCGATGGCTTCAAGACGTTGGAAGAAGGACAATCGGTTGAGTTCGAGATCGTATCCGGCAACCGCGGTCCACAAGCTGCTAACGTATTCAAGCTGTAAGATTCAAACTAACTGCGATTCCTGTGCTGCATAGCAACAGGTTTAACTTATAGATCGTCGGGTAGTTGTCTTATGCTGGCTGAAGATCACTTCACATGAAGCGGTTCTGAGAGCGTCTCTCATGAACCGCTTTTTGCTATGCTTATCGCTATACCTCGTTCACCCCCGTTTAACGGAAACAGCCCGACTGCGTGCATGACGCAGACAGGCTGTGCGGATCCGATTGCTTCTCCATTAATCAACAATGTGCAAAATGTCATCCACCGGCTTGCGCGGCAGTCGGGCAGGCCGTTCAGCAGGGTGACCGAGGGCGATCACCATATTAATCTGGCACTCTGGACGAATGCTCAAATATTCACGAAGACGATCCTGTGCAAGCAGCACCGGTCCGGTCATGGGGCACGTCGCAAGTCCGAGGGCGTGCGCGGCCAGCATCAAGTTTTGCGAAGCTAGACAGCTGCTCTTGATGCCTTCTTCCTCCCATACCGCATCCTCTACGAGCTCGATTGGATCGAAGATGCGCTCGCGGAACTTCGAGGCGTATGGTGTGGCGAGACAGATGAGCAGCACTGGTGCGTTCGAGAAGGCGGTCGCATAAGGGCCGAACGACTTGGTCAGTAGTCGCGCTTCCTTTGATAAGCCACGCTGCTCCGCTTCACCTGCGCGTCGATGCAGCTCCTGCCACGTCAGCTCCTCGATCTCCTTAATCTTCTCTCGGTTCGTGATCGCAATGAACTCCCACGTCTGTGAGTTCGTATCGCTAGGGGCGTAACGGGCGCAGTCAATGAGCTCCCGAATGTGCTCCACCGATACCGGCTCGTCCGTATATTTACGAACACTTCTCCGATCGAGCAGCACCGACTTGAATGCTTCGTATTGGGTATTCAGGGTCGCAGTCACTTCCGTCATCCTTCTCATCCTCTCCGATATAGCAAGGCTACGAGCTTATAATTAGTACTTGGTTCTAATAGCTACTAACCATTATATGCGCGACAGACCCGAATGACAACCATACGATGGATGAAAAAAAAGAACACCGCCCAGCTATACGCCAGAGCGCGTGTTCCGATAATGCAGACCGATAAACCCGACCATCGCTGAGAATGCAAGCAACGATGCCGTTTCATACATGAGCTGAGGGCTCAGCTCATTGAATATCCACCCGCCTGTTACTCCGCTCAGCAAGCCGGCAAGTCCTGACCATGTAATCGCGAACACCGCCTGACCGCTTGCGCGGTATTGGTCGGGGATCGCTCCCTGAATGTAACGGATGCCTGTAAACAGGAAGATGCCGAACGAGAACGAGTGCAGCGCTTGAATGACAACGATCCACATCGGATCGTGAGCTTGACTCATCAGCAGGAAGCGCAGAGCATAGACGAGGCTACTGACAGCCAGCAGCGGGAGCTCCTTGAACCGATGACCGTATTTGCTGAGCAGGAAGAAGATCGGAATCTCGCTCAGCGCAGAGACCATCCACGCCCAGCCAATCAGCGTCGGATTCGCTCCGAGATGCTGCATGTACAGCGCGAGGAAGCTGTCATTCATCCGGTGCGACATCGAGACGATGAGAATCATGACGAGGAAGGCGAGGAACGGCTTCGCCGTAACGAGCGGCAGCAGTCCGGAGAAATCAGGCTTCGTCACCTTCGCGTCCCGAGCATCCTTGATCAGAAGCGCAAGAAGCAACGTGACAGACAAGCTGCCGACAGCTAGCCATAGCGTCCAATCAGTGCCAAGCGACCTCAGCAGCATGCCGAAGCCGAGCGCCGCCGCCGCGAAGCCGATCGAGCCCCACACGCGGAAGGAGGCGTAGCTCTTCTTCGTACCGCTGATCGTCAGCAATGTGAGGCTGTCATTAAGCGAGATGATCGGCTGCTGGAAGAAGAACAGGAAGCTCATCGTGATCATCAGCAGCGCGAAGCTGTCGACCTGAAACAGGAAGGCCGATACGAGCAGCTGACCGAAGACGATAAGGATGATGATCTTCTTGACCGTACGATATTTATCGCTCATGAAGCCCCAGAACAGGTTGGACACGATGCCGATCATCGGCCCGATCGAGAAGATCAGACCGATCTGCAGCGTGTTATAACCGATGTGCTGGAAGTAGAGTGGGAAATAAGAGGCCATCAAGGCCATCATCGTGAACATGGAAAAGGTAAAGCCTCTTAGCAGCGCGTCGTCGCGTCGATTTGTCAAGCTCGTGACGCTGGTGCTACCAGCTGCTTGTGAGGCTGTGTCAGAGCTCATGATTGATCACTCGATTCTTGTGAGTTTTCACCGCTTCGTGCTTGCTGCCGCTGAAGGCTGAAGCCGGAAGGCTCGAGTCCGGAACGGCTCGTTTCTCTAATTATAAACCAGACGACGGCTGTTTCTGCAAGCAGTCCCAGCGATTGCGCCAGCGCGCCGATGGCGCCGTTCCAGCCCGGCGCGAGCCAGATGCACACGACGAGCGCGCCAAGGGTCGTGCACACGTTTGCAGCCTGTGACCAGACCATCGCCTTCGTCTGACCTCGCAGCATCAGCAAGCCGTTGCCGAAGTCTAGACACGGGAATATAAGCGTGAGCAGCACGAACACGCGCAGCGTCTGCAGTGACGCTTGCATTAGCGCTTCGTTCACGCCTATGACGCTGGACATGAACCACGGACCGAGCTCCGTGAACGATAATAGCGACAGGAGCAGCGCCGGAATGAAGGCTAGCATCGCAGCGAACCGAACGACAGTCCGGGCATCCTTCCGGTAGAAGTTCAATACGATCTGATGAATGTACGAGAAGAAGCTCGTCACCAGGTTCGTCAAGCTGGCCGCAATTGCGAAGGCGGCAATGGAAAGCTGAATATCGGTCGTTTTGCCGAGAAATGCGTTAATAGCTGGACCGATAATGACCGCAATGACGGACGAGTAGAGGAGCGGCTTATAAAATTTGAACACTTGCCCTGGCTTCTCAATCTCATGCTCAGGCTTCTTCTCGGGAATGTCGCGCTTCAGCAGTGCTCGTCCTTCCCAGAAGCTGACGGCCGCCTCGATCATCATGCCAGTCAAAAATATGATGGCCCCGACAGTTCCGCTCTTAACACCCGTGTGAATATAGTACAGCGACAGCGCGTACATGCCGACAAGGCGAATAACCATGCCGATCGTCAGCCACTTGGTCCGCATATTGAAAATGATAACACCGTGATACAAGCATCGAATACCAGAAAAAATGCTGACGAACATTAAGATTCGGTAAACGTCAACCATCGGATCGATCATGTCCGGCTTTGCCCCGAACAGATGGGTGAAGATCCACGGTCCAATCGGCGTATAGCTGATCAGCGCCCCTATCGCCAGCACTGCGCCGAAGACGTATAGGCTGACGATTTGCATCGCCCGGAAGGAGATGCGATCTCGGACGAGTGCCGAGCACGTCTGCCGCAGCAGTACAGCCGGGCGCTCTGTGATAGCCAGTATGCTCATCGGCAGCGCGTAGCTTGCGATGATGAGCTCTGGCTGGACCGAGCGGGCCAGCGTACTGTTGATGATGACGTGACTGATCGTCACGAGGCTCGCGGCTATACCGAGCGGGAGGAAGAAAGCGAGCAGCTGTCTGAACGTTACGCCGTTCGGTTGAAGCTCTGATTCATCACGCATAGCAGTCCCTCTTTTCATACAGTCTTAACATTATAGCACGATCCCGCTCGGCGGGGCGCAAAAAAATTTGCGAATTACTGGAACACGATCATCGTTTCTGATACATTAATAGAATAAAATAAGTGCGCAAATACGCGTCCTTAGATCGCGTTAAGGTGGTGTTCCGACAGCATGACGGAGATCTTCGTGTGGAACGAACGGCTCGGAATTCCGCTTCCGCAGCTGGATAGAGATTTCGAGGAATATTCGGATCGGGAGCAGGCTTCCATATTGCTGCGCTGGGAAGAAATACGCGGTACGATCCCGGATCGGGTGAAGCAGCTGGAGCGTGTCATTATTCAGAAGCAGAACCAGCTGAACGTAGAGGATAACTTCCGGGAATCGTGCCGGCTGAATAGTGAGATTGCCGATCTGGCTAGTACCATTAATGAGCTTCACCTGTGGTTCCGCGTCAATCAGGATATGGATGCCCGTGCACATCATTAACCGCTGGCAGCAGCTCGCTGCTCAGCGCATGATCAGCTATGGGTTGAATCGGGAGGTACGTATAGCGTGACTTGGAGTGATAGCCTTGGGCGCATTGCTGCGCAGCTGTCGAATCACCGGCCCTCGCTGTATCCGACAGAAGAGCTGGATGACTTGATTGATCTGAAGATCTCGAAGCTGTCTACGGACAGCTTCGGGGAGGAGCAGCGCAGCTTCGCCATCGCCGTGAAGGCGGGCTTACATGTATGGAATGAAAGCTTGGACGATTCGCATGAGCTGTCCCAGCAGCTGCACACGCGTGAGGGCAGCTACTGGCATGGCATGATGCATCGGATGGAAGGCGACTATTCGAATGCAGACTACTGGTTCCGCATGGCAGGCGGGCACCCGGCCGAGACGGCTTGGGGTGCTGCTTGCGCCAAGTGGACAGCAGATTACAGCTGGGATAACATCGCGAGCGTTTCGCTCCGAGAAGCGATTCGCAGCTGGGCGCAGCGCGATCGTCCCGACGCGATCGGCTTCTGTGAGCTCGTCCGCCTGCAGGTGACGAAGGCGCGTGACGAGAACGCCGAGCAGCTGCTGAAGGAGCTGCAGCGTGAGGAGATCTTGACGCTGCTCCAAGCTTGCTACGCGAACAGTGGAGGAGGCAGCTTGTTTGACAACCTATAGGAGTCCATTACCTGTTCCGCGCAGTCCGCTACATCTGATGACCCGCGTATACCGGTATGTACTGCCGGGCGTGCGGGAGCAGCTGAAGCATTGGCGCAGCCGGGCGGAAGCGATGCCGGACCCGGAGCTGCGCACACAGGCGCTGCAGAGTATGACGACCAAGGAGTTTCATTGTATTGGCGGGTGTGTGTACGCTGCGGCACATCCATCGATGCGCCATGTGCTCATACCGCTTATTGTCGCTTTTCAGACGATCAGCGATTATTTGGATAATCTGTGCGACCGCAGCACATCGCTCGACCCTGTTGACTTCCGCAGGCTCCATCAATCGATGCTCGATGCGGTCAATCCGGCGGCCACGCTGCACGATTATTACGAGTTCCGTGAGGAGAAGCAGGACGCGGATTACTTGAACGACTTGGTGAAGACATGCCAGGCATCGCTAAGGCTGCTCCCGTCTTATGTCCTTGTCGCTGAGCGTGTACAGGAGCTAGTCGGTCTATATTGCGACCTGCAGGTGTACAAGCATATCCATAAGGATCACCGGGAGAAGGCACTGCTCGATTGGTGGGCGGAGCATCAGTCGAAGTACGATACGATCGCGTGGAACGAGTTTGCGGCAGCGACAGGGTCGACGCTCGGTGTCTTCATGCTGTTCCTGGCTGCCTCAGAGGAGAAGCTGCAGCAGGAGACGATTCATTCGATTCACGAGGCTTATTTCCCATACATATGCAGTCTGCACATACTGCTGGATTACTTGATCGATCAAGAGGAAGACCGGATTGGCGGCGATTTGAATTTTTGCAGCTATTATGCCAATATGGATTCTACCGTCGAGAGGATCGAGTATATTGTCGGTGAGGCGAAGCGTCGTTCGCAATCGATTGCACACGCTGCCTTTCATCGGATGATTATAGAAGGACTGCTAGCTCTGTACTTATCTGATCCGAAGGTAAGCAGGCAGCAGCAGGTGAAGCGGGTTTCCAGGCGACTCATGAAGGGCAGTCCATGGATGCGCCTGTTTTTTCTAGTGAATAGTGTCTGGATTCGTACGATTTCGTAAGAGGTGCCGACTCATTGCGATCTTATTACAGACAGGCGATAACGATTAGGAGGAATGGATGATGTCAGTGAAAAAAATTGCTGTTCTGACGAGCGGCGGCGATTCGCAAGGGATGAATGCGGCGGTGCGCGCTGTCGTGAGAAGTGGTCTGTATCACGGTCTTGAGGTGTACGCGGTTCAGCGTGGCTACGCCGGACTCATTAACGATGACATTCGTCAGATGGACCTGCGAAGCGTAGGTGATATTATTCAGCGCGGCGGCACCATTCTGCAGACGGCCCGCTGCAAGGAGTTCTTGACGCCGGAAGGCCAGCAGCTCGGCGCAGACAACCTGCGCAAGCATGGCATTGACGGACTCGTTGTCGTAGGCGGAGACGGCTCGTACCAGGGCGCGAACAAGCTGAGCAAGCTCGGCATTAAGACGATGGGCTTGCCGGGCACGATTGATAACGACATTCCGTTCACCGATTTCACGATCGGCTTCGATACAGCAGTCAGCATCGTGGTCGATGCGATCAACAAGCTGCGCGACACGATGAGCTCTCATGAGCGTTCGTCGGTCGTTGAGGTTATGGGCCGTCACTGCGGAGACATCGCCTTGTATGCAGGTCTTGCGAGCGGCGCAGAGACGATTCTCGTGCCGGAGATTGATTACGATCTGGATGAGATCTCGAACCGGATGGCGGAGAACTTCGCACTAGGCAAGCGTCATAGTATTGTCATTGTCGCAGAAGGCGTCGGCAAGGGCGAGGACATCGCGAAGGGTATCACAGAGCGCAACGGCATCGAGCCGCGTGTTACGGTGCTTGGTCATATTCAGCGCGGCGGCACGCCGACGCACAATGACCGTGTTCTTGCGAGCAACCTCGGCGATTTTGCCGTTCGCAGCCTCATTGCTGGAGAGTCTGGCAAAGCATGCGGCATCATTCGCGGCGAGCTCGTGCTGACGGATATCGATCAAGTGGTGCACACGAAGAAGGAATTCAATATGGAGCTGTACAACCTGGCGAAGCGTCTGTCCCAGTAAGCAGCAGCGAAGCAAGAAGAGCGGAGTTCATCAGATCGAACTCCGCTCTTACTGATATATGCAGTCTGCGCCCCAATACAATGCTTACGCTCCTTGATCGCTCTTCAGCGCGGCGAGCATTCTCTCTGTTGGTGGATTGCCCTTCTGCGCGAAAATAATGCGTCCGCTTCGGCCGATCACATAGACGAACCGCTGCTGGCCGAGCAAGCCGAACAGCAGCTGGCCGACACCGTACAGCTGGCGAATCGTATCATCCTTATCGCTGATGAGCGGGAAGTCGTACATGAAGCGCGAGGCAAACCTGCTATGGGCCTCCGTGCTTGCCGGATTAATGCCTAGCACGAGTGCATCGTACGCAGCGTATTGCTCCTTCGAATCGCGTACTGCGCACAGCTGCTGTGTGCAGATGGGGGTTTCGTTCTTCGGATAGAAGACGAGAACGATCGGGCGCTTGCCAAGATGCTCCTCCAGCTTAATGGTGCCTTGGGTGCTGTCTGCCGTGAAGGCGGGTGCTGCGCTGCCTAATGGAAGCATAGGTATGAACACACCTTTCTTTTCGAAGCCATGATACCGTTTATTGTATAATGAGTAGTGCGTGTACAGCAAGCTAGGTGATAATAATTCTCATTAATGACGATACATCCTAGGAGGAATGCTCATGTATTTGTACAGAATGGAAGTAGAACTGCGGGACAGAAGTGTGCAGCTCGTCGTTATGGCGGAGACGGATGAGCAGGCGTTCGACAGTCTGGAGGAGCTCATCGGTCGCTTCTATGTGAAGACACCTGATGTGCAGTCTGCAGCGATCATCGAGAAGAAGCGTGCGGTGAAGGGCTCCGGCTACGTTCTGGACCCCGGCGTATAAGGGGTGCGGCCTGATGATGCTGGAGCCTACGCTTGACTGGGCGCGATTGCTGGAGACTGAGCTGCAGCAGCCTTATTATGAGGAGCTGCAGCTCAGGCTGGCACAGGAATATGATCGCCATGCCGTATACCCGCGGCAGGAGCACATCTATGCAGCGCTGCATCTGACGCCATACTCGAGGGTGAAGGCGGTCATCCTCGGCCAAGATCCATACCACGGACCAGGACAGGCGCATGGCCTGAGCTTCTCCGTCATGCCGGGAGTCGTGCTGCCACCTAGCCTGCGCAATATGTTCAAGGAGCTGGGCAGCGATCTTGGCTTGCCGATGCCGGAGCACGGCTGTCTTGTGCATTGGGCGAGCGAGGGTGTGCTGCTGCTGAACACGGTGCTCACGGTACGGGACGGGGAGCCGGGCTCGCACCAGCGACTAGGATGGGAAACATTTACAGATCGGATCATAACGCTTCTGAACGAGAGGGAGCAGCCGGTCGTGTTCGTGCTGTGGGGCGCTCATGCGCAGAAGAAGCTTCCGCTCATCGATCGCAGCCGTCACCACGTTCTGTGCTCCGCCCATCCGAGTCCGCTGTCGGCGCGCCGAGGCTTCTTCGGCAGCAAGCCGTATTCGCGGACGAACGAATATTTGCTTCGTCAAGGACTTGCTCCGATCAACTGGCAGCTGCCTGCTGATGTCACGATATAGCATAACGCCGAACAAGCCTGCCGACGTATTCGTTCGGAGGCTTGTTCTGATGCGCTGACGCTACTGTGTTGCTGCTCGCTAGTAGTTCACGCCAGGCGTATACGTGTTGACTGCGTTCCAGAGGAGGAACTCCTCGACGCCGTTGTCGTTCAGCGCGCGAATCTGGTCCTCGACCTGCTGCTTGCCATAGCGGATGTAGCCCGGCACCCAGCTTGCGGTGAAGTCCTGGATCCAAGGTCGGACGACAGGCTTTATGTCACCTAGAGGCTCAAGCTTCTTATGCGTATCCTTCGTCGCGCCTGCGATCGTTGCATAGGGCGCTGCGTCAGGCACCTTGGAGCCGAACCAGCCCGTCGTGTAATGGCTCGGATAGATCATCGGACAGATGACGTCGACGTTTTGAGATATTTTCTGGAAATCTTGACCAATCCCCTCCGCAGCTGGTACAGAAGCGGCATATCCGAATATATCGACGGACACGCGCACGCCGAGCGGTGCAAGCTGCTCGTGGGCGTATTTGACGAATTCGGCAACAGCCTGAATGCGTGACCGTTCATCCTTGTAATAGGACAGTATATCGGCACGCTTCTCGAACCCTTCCGGGAAGCGGACGTAGTCGAACTGAATTTCTTTGAAGCCAGCCTTGGCTGCTTCTTTGGCTACCTCAATGTTATAGTCCCACACTTCTTTTTGATACGGGTTGACGAAGCTGTCGGACGGGTTCTTGTTATTGCCCCATACGGTGCCGTCCGGATTTTGGAACGACAGCTCCGGCTTCTTCTTCGCAAGGATGGTGTCCTTGAATACGACGACGCGGGCGATCGGATAGATGTCATGCTCCTTCAGCGTCGTCATCAGCTTGCTGATGTCGGGAATAATTTTCTTAGTCGTATCCATGGCGAGCAATGTTGGGTTGCCGGTGTTGTACGTAATGTAGCCCCAGTCATCCTTCACATCAATGACCATGGCGTTCAGCTCGGTCTCATCGAGTAGCTTCAGCAGCGTGCTCATGCGTGCGCCTGCTGCACTGTGTGCAGTGGCGTAGATGCCCTTCACCTTCGGCGCGTCCGGCTGAGGGTCGAGCTTCGTAAGCGGCAGCAGCGGATCACCCGGATTCGACGCAGGGGTAGCAGCAACGCCTTGAGGCTGCGAGGCGGTCATATTCTTCGAATCAAGTGATGCTTGAGCGACTTGCTCAACCGTGAGGCCAGGCTGCTCGGCGTTGACTCCGCCCCAGGCCATAAGGAATGCGGCCAATATGAGTTCCATGATGATCGTCTCTCCTTGCCGTATAGGATTCTTTCATTATAATAGAGTTGAGCTGAATTCGATAGATTCGGTTTGATGGAATTTGACGAAGGCTGATGCAATCACGTGAAGGCTGTCAGTTGCTGTTGAGAAATGGAGAAGTACATATTAGTGAAGGAAGGTTATGATGAACAAACAGCTTTGGTCATTGCGAGGTCTCAATTTCTCGTTTTATGCGACGACAGGCGTGTTGAATCCGTTCTTGCCGATCTATCTGGAGGCTCGCGGCTACACCTCGGCGCAGATCGGTCTGCTTATGATGATCGGTCCGTTCATTACGATATTTGCCCAGCCGATGTGGGGGTATATCAGCGACAGGTATCAGGCGCTCAAGACGATCGTATTCTCGCTGTGGGCGATGACATTATTGTCAAGCTTCGGCATATTCGGCTCCACCAGCTACACCTTCTTGTTTATGTTTATGCTGCTGCTTTACTTTTTCTTACTCTCATCACAGCCGTTGTTGGACACACTCTCGATTCGCGTCGCGCAGCGTGCGGATGCTACGTACGGCTCGATCCGGTTATGGGGCTCTATCGGCTTTATGCTGCTGTCGATGTCCACAGGCTTTTTGCTCGATGTCATAGGTGGAATTGATCATATCGCTTACTTGTACTGGGGGATCTGGCTGCTTCCGTTCCTCTTCCTGCTCCTCGCCCGTAATGAGAAAGGGGAAGGCAACGCCGTTGTTTCCTTGAGCGCCTTCGGTCAAATGCTGAAGAATAAGCAGTTCGTCTGGTTTCTGTTCCTCGTCTTCATCCTGATGGTGCCGCACCGGATGAATGATTCCTTGCTGGCGCTCTACATGAAGGACTTGGGCGCAACCGATGTAATGGTCGGCTGGGCTTGGGCGCTAGCCGCAGGTAGTGAAATTCCGACGCTCGCCTTGCTGGCGAGATATTTGACACGCTTTCACGAGCTGGCGCTGCTAGGTGTCGTGTCGATTCTATACACGGTGCGATGGTTTCTGTATGGGTATTTGGACGACCCGTTCATGCTCATGATGCTTCAGGCGTCACATAGCATCACGTTCGCCGTGTTCTGGATTACCGCTGTGCAATATGTGGTGCGGCTCGTGCCTAGCCATCTCCAATCGACAGGCCAGTCGTTGCTGGCGATGATCTTCCTTGGTCTAGCAGGGATTACGGGGGGCTACGCCGGCGGGTATGTGAAGGATTGGCTCGGAGGAGATGCGATGTACTACATCGGCGCGGTCTTCGCGGCTGTATCTGCGGTGCTGTTCCTCGGGACGCACAGCTACTTGCGCAAGCACAACGATCCCGCTGTTTAATAGGTGAAAAAAGAAAAACCCATCTTCTAATGAAGATGGGTTTCTTTTTGGTACTCGGATATACTGTACTGAATAATTTCCATGGCGTCTTGCTCCTTCAATGCGGCAAGGCCGTTGCGCAGCACAATTTCGGAATCAAGCTCGTGTTGCTTGAGGAATGGATACAATTCAGGCGTTAGCTTCATGACAATCTTCGCAAGCTTTACGGTTTCCACAAGCATCACCCTTCCCGCCATCTAATGTTGAGAGCTCAGGAGCGACTTTCGAGTAACACAGGTAAAGCTGAGGAACGTTCAGCACTATGAATTTGTAGAACATTTTCATTATAACATAGTTTGCGAAAGTTGACATTGGACTTTTGCGGAAATGGTGGAGTCCAAGCTGCAGCTCGGCGAGCTCAAAGCGTACTGTTACCGTCACCAGCATATGCGGGGAAAGTTTCATATATACGCGCGCATAAGAAAAAGGCCCAGCTTGATGAGCTAGGCCGCTGCTACTTAGCGTCGCTTGAAGGAGCCGGTGCGCCGCGTCGTGCTCGGTTTCGTGCTACCGCTGCCGGTCGGTGCTTTGCTGTAGTTCGGAGTGGAGCCATCGTTGCGCCGAACAGCGCCCGTCTGTCCTTCTGTCGGTGCAGGCTTCGCCGGCTGCGTGAAGCTGCCTCGACGATTGGTAGTCGCCGGTGGAGCGTCGGTCGGCTTCCTTGCAGGAGCGCCCGCAGAGCCGCCAGCAGAGCCGGAATACGGCGCCGCTTGGTATTTGCCATAATCGTCATATCTGCGGGTGGAGGTGTAGCCTCTGTAGTCGGTTCCGCGCCTGCTGCCGAGCCAGCCTCCTCCGAGGACGGACTGCAGCATGACGGCTGTCATGTATCCTTGCAGGAAGGACGAATCGTAGTGCTCCCTTACGTAGGCAATCGAATTGACTTCGACGAGCGTCGTATTGTCGTTGTTCGGATCGTCCTGGACGTGAATCATCCGGTGGTCATAGATGAGGAACATGCGTTCGTCTGATTCCTTGCTCATCTCTTGCGGCGGCTCAGCGGCTGCAATTTCGTTAGCCACCGCCGGGACGTCCTTGCCCGAGACACTGTATATTTTAGCTGAGCTGTCGCCTTGACCCTGCACATCGATTAACGAGTAATTGTCTCGGATAAAATGGCCGGAATCGCCGCAGCCCACAAGCAGCGAGATCGTGAGCAGCAGCGCAAGCCATCTGGTCATTCGTTTCATTAATGGAACGCCTCCCGAGTCTGCACGATTCGGCGCAAGCTTGGCCGATATATTCATTATGGCTCTACTCGGCCGATTTCATGAAACGTAGCTGGCTTGCGGGCGTATGCACGCCTTCCATTGCTACATATTTACCGTCCTGCCACTGGAGGAAGAAATACCGTCCTCCTGCTCCTGCATACCGCCACAGCATAACGCGGTCGTTCGAACGGAAGTCAGTGCGGCCTTCTGACCTCAACGTATCCTCGCGGTAATATTCAAGGCTGTATAAGCTTCCCTCACCAAGGTCTAGCTGTGTTGGCACATCATTGGGGTCATCCAGCGAGCCTTCGACAAACTCGCAGGCGAAGCATTCGTACTCGCGTCCCTTTTCCACAAGCAAGCATGAAATTTGTTTGCCGTTTTGCAAATAATAAGCGAAGCGATGCGGGGCATAGCCTTGATCGTAGTAGGACAGCTTGCCGGACACGACATATTCCTCGAGCTCCATGGATATAATGTCGCCGACCTGCGTATCCTCAAGTGGCTCTCTGTTCTTAACGTCTGGTAAGGGCTTCTTGCCATTGATGATCTGTTGCGCTCTCTTCCACAAAGTCATGTGCCGTCGCTCCTTTTCGAATTCGTGTATGATGTATTAGTTACGATGTTCAAGAAGTCGAGGTTTCAAATTGAACATTTCTGGAATATGAGCTTCCCTTGTGTTATACTACTAAAGATATTCTTAAGTACGGCCTTGACTGTTCATTTTGACACAGCTCGAAAGTGTTTCATGAAGAGAGTAATACAGAGAGATAGGAGTCGCACTTAAGGGTACAGATAATAATAGAACCCAAAGTACAAAGGAGATTGAACAATTGAAAAACTTTAATGAATTCGGACTTGAGCCGAAGGTGTTGCGTGCCATTACAGAGATGGGCTTTGAGGAATCGACTCCGATCCAAGAGAAGGCTATCCCCGTTGCATTGGAAGGTCGCGACCTCATCGGTCAGGCACAAACGGGTACTGGTAAAACCGCTGCTTTCGGCATCCCGCTCATTAATAAGATCGACATTAAGGAAGAACGGATCGTTGCGCTCATCATGTGTCCTACGCGTGAGCTTGCCATTCAGGTTGGTGAGGAGATTGAGAAGCTTGGACGCTTCAAAGGCATTCGCTCCCTGCCGATCTACGGCGGTCAAGATATCGTGAAGCAGATTCGCGGCCTGCGTAAGAAGCCGCAAATTATTATCGGTACGCCTGGACGCTTGCTCGATCATATCAACCGTAAGACGATCAAGCTTGACGATGTACAGACCGTCATTCTCGACGAAGCGGATGAAATGCTCGACATGGGCTTCATGGACGACATTCAGTCGATCCTCAAGCTCGTTCCAGAAAATCGCCAGACGATGCTGTTCTCGGCTACGATGCCGGTTAACATTCAGAAGCTTGCTCAGCAGTTTTTAACGAACCCGGAGCATGTTTCGGTCATTCCGAAGCAGGTAAGCGCGCCGCTGATCGAGCAAGCGTATATCGAGCTTCATGAGCGTCAAAAGTTCGAGGCGCTATGCCGACTGATCGACATGGAAGCACCGGACTTGGCTATCATCTTCGGCCGCACGAAGCGCCGCGTCGATGAGCTGTCCGAGGCGCTGCAGAAGCGTGGCTATTCGGCAGAAGGCTTGCACGGCGACTTGTCCCAAAACCAGCGTGACAACGTCATGCGCAAGTTCCGCGACGGCAGCATTGATGTGCTCGTAGCGACTGACGTAGCGGCTCGCGGTCTTGACGTGTCAGGCGTGACGCACGTTATTAACTTCGACCTTCCGCAAGATCCGGAAAGCTATGTACACCGTATTGGTCGTACAGGTCGTGCAGGTAAGGAAGGCGTTGCGTACACGTTCGTTACACCGCGTGAGATCGATCACTTGCACTTCATTGAGAAAATCACGCGTCACCGCATTGCCCGCAAGCCGATGCCTAGCCTCGCGGAAGCGATCGAGGGCAAGCAGAAGCTGACAGCTGAGCGCGTGCTCGAAGTGCTTCAGAACGATGAGCACAATGAGTTTAAGGGACTTGCGATCACGCTCCTGGAGCAGCACGACTCTGTACACTTACTTGCTGCAGCATTGAAGATGCTCACTGGCGGTGACAAGAAGGTCGTGGACATCGAGCTTACGCCAGAGGATCCGATCCGCGCGAAGAAGCGTCGTCCAGACGTCCGTTCGAGCGGTCGCAGACCATCCGGTGGTCCTTACAGCACAGCAGGCGGTGCTCGTCGCAACGACCGTGGCGGCTACGATCGTGACCGCGGTGGAGACCGTGGCGGCTACCGTCGTGATGGACGCCGTGAAGGCGGCGGTGGTGGCGGCTACCGTGATGGAGGCAATCGCGAGTATCGCGGCGGTCGTTCGGAGCAGGGCCGTGAGAACCGCAGCAGCGGACCATCGAACAGCTCGAGCCGTTCTAACCAAGAGACGCTTGTGTAAGATAGGATTGGCCAACAAGCAAGCCGCTTAACGCGCGCTTGCTTGTTGTTTTTATATGCGCTACCTAACGAGGGCAAAATACGCTATAATAAAGCACATACAGAAGGAGGCGCTGAGCTTGGAGTTTCGAGGAATTATGGGCGGACTATACCGCATATCCGAATGGATTATGAGGCTGTCTGTCATTAATGTGCTTTGGGTTATATGTGGCATCCCTTTCTTTCTATTAGGGCTCGCGCTGCTAAGTCCGGCTAACGTGGATATGGTGTATCAGACATTATTTCTGATGGCGGTCGTATCGCCGTTCACCTTGTTTCCGTCGACAGCTGCGATGTTTAGTGTCGCTCGGAAGTGGCTGACAGGGGAAGAGGATGTCCCGCTCATCAAGACGTTCTTCCGCGGCTATAAGGCGAACTTCGTACAAGCGATGCTGGGCGGACTCATCTATATGGTGCTGGTCGCGGTGCTCGTTGCTAATTTTCAGTTTTATGGCAATCAAGGCGGGCTGTTCGGCATTTTGCGATTCTTGGTGATGTCGATCTCGGTGCTGCTGCTGATCTCCATGTTCCACTTCTTCTCGATCTTGACGCATCTGCATATGAAGACGCTTCAGATAGTGAAGAATGCGCTCCTCATTACAATAGGAAGCCCGATTCGCTCTATCTCCATGATCGTGTTGAATGGAGCTGTCATGTATGTTAGCTTCTTCGTGTTCACGTTTCTCATTCCGTTCTTTATGGGCAGCATGGTTGCGATCGTGTCGTTCTGGCACTTCAATCTGATCTTCGGTAAGATCCAGGAGCAGCAGCAGGCGCTCGACAAGAAAGACGATGAGGAAGAGTCGGATGAGCTGTCCGAGCCAGAGGCCGCGCTGGCCGCTGAGCCTCGTAAGAACGACACACCGGACGTTAAATAAGACTCTCTACATTTGTCACAAGTTCCATCAATGGACATGGGGCTCAAGGTTTACTTTCAAGCTGTCGTCGACTATAATGTAAGTACAACAAGATCCTGCGATGTTCGTTTCGGTTTAAAGTTGTTTTGAACCAATGACTGTTTCACGGGAGACCTACATCGAATCGTTGCTGACATGCCCTCGAAAAGGGACTTCAAAACCGATTCTGCGGACACCCACCTGCGAGAGCGGGTTTGAAACACTAAACCGGACGGCATATGCGGGTTTTTTGTTATGCTCGTTATTACCGATACATAGGAAGGGATGTAGGAAATGAAGCTGTTTATTGACACAGCCAACGTAGAAGAGATCCGTAAAGCGCACGAGCTGGGCGTTATCGCAGGTGTAACGACGAACCCTTCGCTGATCGCCAAGGAAGGCCGTGATTTCTTCGAAACGGTGAAGGAAATCTCGGCGATTGTCGGCAACATGCCGATTAGCGCTGAAGTGATCAGTCTTAAGGCTGATGAGATGGTGGAGCAAGGTAAGAAGCTGGCATCGCTAGGCGACGGTATCGTTGTGAAGGTGCCGATGACTGAGGACGGCCTGAAGGCGACGAGCCAGTTTGCGAAGCTGGGCATCAAGACGAACGTTACGTTGATCTTCAGCTCCACACAGGCATTGCTGGCGGCACGTGCAGGCGCTACTTATGTATCTCCGTTCGTAGGTCGTCTGGATGATATTAATCAGATCGGAATGAACATGATTAAGGAAGTTAGCGAAATTTTCACCATTCATGACATCCAATCCGAAATTATTACCGCAAGCGTGCGCACGACGACTCACGTCATTGAGGCAGCTCTGCAGGGCGCGCATATCGCGACTGTCCCTTATAAGGTTATTCAGCAAATGGCTCGCCATCCGCTCACGGATGCAGGGATCGAGCGTTTCCTGAAAGATTGGGAAGGCGCGAATCAATCGGTATTTTAGAACGAATTGATTAAATAAATTTAAACGTTTCAAATATATCTCAGCCGTCCTTTCTTTTGAATAGGGCGGCTTTACTTATGCTATTGGCTATAATAAATTGAGTCGTCGACGGAATTCCCTCTTTCTCTTCCATCTAATCAATGGTATGATAAAGAATAGTGTGAACGCATATAGATAAGCACTTCTTATAGGAGGGAATGCCTTGCTTAAGCGCGCCTTGGTCGGTCTTATTCGCAGCCATGAAGCTACAGGGGATAAAGCAAAGGATCCGCAGCTGAAGACACGTTATTATAAGCTTTCAAAAGAGCAAGCGATGGATGAAGTGGTCAATATGATCAAAAAATTAAGCGGCTACAAGCTGCTTCATGAGGTTCGCAGTGTCGGGGAAATTGTTCTGGAGAAGCGCACGATTACGGGTCGTACTCAAGATATTACGATAACGCTGTTTGGCATTAATCCGGTGAAAACAGCGATCGATATATACTCTGCATCGCGAGGCTCGCTTGGAGATCTTGGATCCAATTATCGGACTATTCTGGATCTTATAAAGCATATCGATAAGCGACTTTCAGCTTATCGCATGCATGAATAGCTGCGTTCAACAAATAAAACCAGCGTCGATTTACGAGCGCTGGTTTTATTGTTTTCTGCTTAATTAGACAAGCTTCTTCGCAGCTTCGATAGCCGCTTCGTAGTTCGGGTGCTCGGTCATCTCGCCGAGGTACTCAACGTATTGGATCGTGTCATTCGCATCGATGACGAAGATCGAACGCATCAAGAGGTGAAGCTCTTCGATCAGTACGCCATAAGCTTTGCCGAAGGAATGCTGCTTGTAGTCCGACAATGTTACAACCTTGTCGATGCCTGCAGCGCCGCACCAGCGGGATTGAGCGAAAGGCAGGTCCACGCTGATCGTCAATACTGCGACGTTGTCGCCGAGGTTAGCTGCCTCTTCGTTGAAGCGACGAGTTTGTGCGTCACAAACACCTGTATCCAAGGAAGGCACAACGCTGATGAGTTTTACTTTGCCTGCGAAATCGGACAGGGATGCAGTTTCGAGCAAGTTTTTGTTAACCGTGAAGTCTGGAGCTTTGTCACCCGCTTGAAGAGTAGGACCGACTAATGTGATCGGATTGCCTTTCAGTGTAGCTTGTGCCATGTGTACATGGGCCTCCTTCAATTTTTACAAATGAAATGATTGGTATTTACCCGTTTCTTATTATAAACTTTTAGAGGAGAGCTTGTCCAATTGAAGGCTGATGTTCATACAGGGGGAATAAACAGACGTGGAATTTAGGCAACTGCAATATTTCGTTAAGGTGGCGCGTAAGCAGCATGTGACACAGGCGGCGGAGGAGCTTCATGTCGCACAGTCGGCTGTAAGCCGCCAAATTCATCAGCTAGAGGAAGAGCTCGGTGTGCAGCTGTTCGTGCAGAAGGGGCGTAATTTGCAGCTTACGTCTGTAGGGAAGCTTTTTCTTAGCAGGGTCGAGACGATATTGACCGATCTGGAGCGTGCGGTGAGCGAGGTGCACGAATTTATTGATCCCGAGCAGGGTGAGATTCGGATCGGTTTCCCCCACAGCCTAGGAATTTACTTACTTCCAACCGTCGTCGCTCGCTTTCGTGAAACGCACCCGCGTGTTAAGTTCAAGCTCAGACAGGGCACGTACAATAGCTTAATCCGGGATGTGATGAAGGGGGAGATCGATCTCTCCTTCATCTCTCCGTTCCCCGATAAGCATAGTCATGTTACCGGCGACCTGCTGCTGCAGGAGGAGCTGTATGCCATCGTTCCTCAAGAGCATGCTTTATCGAGATTTGAGGAAATACGTCTTGAGCAGCTGCGTGACGATTCGTTCGTCATGTTCAGCGAGGAGTATTCATTGCGCTCCATCGTGCTGGAGGCTTGTCAGCTCGCAGGCTTCACCCCTCACATTGGCTTCGAGGGCGAGGAGACCGATACGATCCGTGGACTCGTCGCAGCCGGTATGGGGGTGAGCTTGCTGCCAGAGATGGCTCTGACAGAGATCAGCCAGCTGCAGCCGGCCAAGGTTCGTGTAATTGAGCCTAGAGTGACACGCAGTGTCGGGTTAATCCAGCGGACAGGAGAGAAGCTCCCGCTCGTAGCAGAGGGCTTCCGCAAATATTTGCTCGACTTCTTCGCGGACCAGGGTAAGCTGAATGAGTAGAGTTGAACGAGTGTTATAGGTATATAAAAGCCGCCCGGGTCTGCAGCAGCTGCAAGACTTCGGTCGGCTTTCGTCTTTAATATTGGTTTTAAGCTTAATCGTCGCTGCGGTTGAAGATCCAAATGTACTCAAGCAACTGCAGCACCGAGATTAATGCCGCTGATACGTAAGTTAATGCTGCGGCATTC
Organism: Paenibacillus sp. YYML68; assembly: GCF_027923405.1. Classification (NCBI taxonomy): domain Bacteria; kingdom Bacillati; phylum Bacillota; class Bacilli; order Caryophanales; family Paenibacillaceae; genus Paenibacillus; species Paenibacillus sp. YYML68. The sequence continues at coordinate 1,915,554 of NZ_BQYI01000001.1, forward strand.
AGCACCTTCGATACGCCCTGCTCCTCATGGTTCCGGATGAAGCCGGAGGAGACCATCAGCTCGCGTGCTCGGGACGATGCATTGAATTCGACAGGGAGCGTGATCAGCTGGAACGCTACCGCAGCGCTGAATAGAATGATGCCGAGCAGCAGCAAGCCGGACAGCTTGAAGAAAAATCCGCCAAGCAGCAAGAACGGCGCGATGCCTGACGAGAAGTTGACGATCGGGAAGATCTTGTGGCGAGCGACAAGCATCGGGTAGCTAACCTTGTGCTGGATCGCGTGTCCGACCTCGTGAGCAGCAACCGATACAGCGGAGATGGAACGCTCGTAATAGACTGGCTCGGACAATCTTACAGTTCTGGCCATCGGATCGTAATGGTCGGTGAGCGAGCCGCGTACCGGCTCAACAGGTACATCATACAGTCCGTTGTCGTCCAATATACGTCTAGCAACCTCATAACCGGTCAGACCGGATTCGACAGGCACGTCTGAAAACTTATTGAAGGTTCCTTTAACACGGAAGCTAGCCCATACACTTAATCCGAACGCCAACAAAATAAGTATGGTCCAAGGTGTGAACAACATCTTTACATGCACGCTCCATTCTGGTCATAATCATAATAAGGCTGTTATCTTAGGAGAGAGGACCTTTGCCCATCAGCAAGAGCAACGCTTCGATACAAGCAGCGGCTGAAGGTGTCAGCTTCTGGTGAAGGTTCTTCAGCTGCGTAGGCTTAAGACGCTCCGCGAGCGATTCGACTTCCTTGGCTTCCTTCTCCAGCTGCTGCAGCAGAAGCTGCAAGGATGTAAGTTTATGTGTCACCAGATCATCCCGACTTACTTTGCTCCACTGCATCAGGCTTTCCTTGATTTCCTCTAAGGTATACTTCTCTCTCTTCATCGTCTCAATACGTTTCAGCCGACTCAAGGTTTCATCACTGTATAATCGGTAATTTTTATCCGAGCGTGCTTCGGGCTCCAGCAGTCCGAGCTTCGTGTAATAGTCAATGGTGCGCGGACTTACTTGTGACATGCGGGCAAGCTCGCCGATCCGATATAGCTTTATATCCCCATCTAATCTCCCTCCTTCTTCATCTTAATGATACCTATTCCAAACCATACAGTCAAACGTTGTGCTTTTATAAGAAATTTGTGAAGATGTATTGCAAAGTATATAGAACGTCCCTATAATGGCATTAATAGTATCATCTTATGTTATAAAAAATAACACAAGCAAGGAAGTGGTCGATGTGTTGAAGAAGTTGTTGAGCTCGCTGGGGTTGTTCACACTGCTCGTACCTGCTGGGATGGCGCTAGCGGCCGAAGAGAAGACGGCTGCTGAGCTAGCAGCAGCTATTGATTCGGTGTGGGTGATGCTCGCGGCGATTCTCGTGATCTTCATGCAGGCAGGCTTCGCGCTGCTGGAAGCAGGCTCCACCCGTATGAAGAATGCCGGGCACGTAGCAGGCAAAACGATTCTTACGTTCGGCATATGCGCGATCGCGTTCTGGGCTGTCGGCTTCGGTCTTGCGTTCGGAGACGGTAACAGCTTCATCGGAACAGGGGGATTCTTCCTCGACGGTACGGCTGAGCAGGTGAAGGATAGCATCAGTCTATTCGCTGAATCTTCCATTCCGATCGGCATTCTGTTCTTGTTCCAGCTGGCGTTCGCTGGCGTATCACTTGCGATTGCATGGGGCGGCTTCGCGGAGCGCGGTAAGCTGGCGGTCTACTTCATCTTCGGTATTCTATTCACAGTGGTGATCTACCCAATCGTCGCTCACTGGGTATGGGGAGGCGGCTGGCTCGGAGCGATCGGCATGCAGGACTTTGCGGGCTCAACGGTCGTTCACTTGCAGGGCGCTACTGCTGCGCTTGTAGCCACTATATTATTGAAGCCTCGTATCGGCAAATTCAATAAGGATAAGACGCCTAATCTTATTCCTGGTCATAATCAGGTACTCTCCGTGCTAGGCGTCATCATCCTGTGGGTTGGTTGGTTCGGCTTCAATGCCGGCTCGACACTGAGTGCAACAGGCGACGGCTTCTTCGGCTATGTTGCGCTGACGACGAACCTGGCCGCTGCAGCGGGTGCAGTAGCAGCACTGCTCGTGTCGTGGATCTACTTCGGAAAGGCGGACATTCCAAGTATGCTGAACGGCGTATTGGCCGCGCTCGTTGCGATTACGGCGGCTTGTGCATTCGTTACACCTCGGGATGCGGTTATAATAGGTGCGATTTCTGGCGTGCTTACGTTCTTCACAGCTCAATGGTTCGAGCGGGCAGGCATCGACGATCCGGTCTATGCGTTCTCGGTGCATGGTATCGCTGGGGTGTGGGGAACGCTCTCTACAGGTCTATTCGCAACACCGGAGCTGGCTGAGAAGGTTGGAGTCGGCAAGGCTGGTCTCCTGTATGGCGGCGGCTTCGAGCAGCTAGGCGTTCAGGCGCTTGGTGTAATCGGTGCGTTCTTGTTCGTACTCGTCCTGTCGTTCATCATCCTATATCTCATCAAGGTAACGATCGGTCTGCGTGTTACGGAGGAAGAGGAGATTATCGGTCTGGATCTATCGGAGCATGGTACGTATGGATATCCGGAGGAAATGAAGAGAACCGGTCACTCGTCGATATAAGGCAGTGTTACTTGCAACGAACATGCTTCTAGAGAAAGGAGCGGGCCCATGGCGGAACGTCATGCATGGGCTGACATCATTGAAGAGGTGTCTGAAGCCCAGCATATCGAGCAAATTAGAGAAATACGCGACCGGGCTCATGAACAGTTCCTCGGACAGCTGTCATCGCTAGGCACGTTCGATTGGAATGCAGGCGTGAATCAATTTCATGATGCGATTATCCAGAGTGTGATCGCAAGGTCGGAGCTTGAAGTATGTGAGGAGCGAGGGGAAGAGGTTCCGCTTCCTTTCGCCTTCCTCTTGTTCGGAAGCGGCGGACGCAAGGAGCAGACGCTGTGGAGTGATCAGGATAATGGGATCGTCTATGAAGAGCCGGAGCATGAGGAGGAGGCGATGGCGGCGGGCGAATTTTTCTCCGCACTATCGTCGCGAATTTCGACCAATCTGGAAGCTGCAGGTTATCCGCCGTGTACCGGTGGTGTGATCTGTACGAAGGAGCAGTGGCGACAGTCAATCGAAGGCTACCGACGTATGGTGCAAGGCTGGCTGGAGGAGCCGAATTGGGAGAATGTCCGCTACTTGCTCATTGTGGCTGATCTTCGGGTCGTATACGGTGAGGAGCAGCTAGGTCAGTCCATACTGGAGATGATCATCGCCTACATGAAGGCACATCCTCAGATGTATGAGCACATGCTGCAGAACACGCTTCATCATAAGGTGTCCATCGGCTTGTTCGGACAACTCATCAAGGAGCGGTACGGGGAGGACGCTGGTGGAGTCGACATTAAGTATGGTGCCTACATCCCGATCGTCAACGGAATCAGGCTGCTTGCGATAGAGGTAGGTATTCAGGCCTCCTCGACGGAAGATCGTATTCGCAAGCTGCTGGCTGAAGGACATGTGCCGGAGGATCCCGGGCATGATTGGTTGGACGCGCTGGCGATTGCATTGAAGCTGAGATCGATGACGCCCTATCAGCTGGAGAACGGAGCTTACACGACAAGAGGGAAGCTGACCGCAGATTTGCTAAATAGAGAGAGAACGACCGATTTGAAATTGTGCTTGCGCATCGGCAACGAGCTGCAAAAGTACGTCAAAAAGGCCGTACATTCGGAGATAGAGCAAAGGAAGAGGCAGGGTGAACCGAAATGAAGGACATGAGACGTCCTGGAGGCATGTGGAGCTTGTATAAAATGGGAGGCATTACACCTGCCATTACGTCGATGTTTGATATGAAAAGCGCGCAGCAAATGGCCTTCATCCGTTCCATGATCAAGGAGCAGCGAAAAAACTCGTTATACGATATTTCACTGGATACTGTTGAGCTGGTCGTTTTCGATTTGGAGACGACCGGTTTTTCTCCGTATAACGGGGATGAGATTATTTCCTTCGGCGCGGTGTCGGTGACGGGGGCGAACGTGTGCGAGGATGAAACGTACTACAGCCTGGTTAATCCGAAGCGGAGCATTCCGAACGAAATCGAGCAGCTTACAGGTATAACGAACGAGGAGGCTGCAGAGGCGCCCGACCTGCTGCATGCGTTGCGCGGGTTTCTCGAGTTCGTGCAGCAGAAGGTGCTCGTCGCGCACGGTACGGGTCATGACAAGCATTTTTTGAACGCGGCGCTATGGCGCACGTCCAAGGTGAACTTCTCGCACCGACTGCTCGATACGATGATGGTAGCCAAGTGGCTCAACCCGAAGCTGAAGGGCTACGATCTGGATACGTTACTCGATATATATGAAATCGAGGTGTCGTCTCGCCATCATGCGCTGGAGGATGCCCAGATGACAGCGAAGCTATGGTCGAAGCTCATTCCACAGGTGATGGAACGAGACGTCGAGACGCTGGGTGATTTGTACACACAGCTGAGCAAGCATGCCTAAATCCGCGAGCAGCATTTGGCTGTCGCGGTTTTTTTTTCGTTCACGGGGGGCAATGATGAATCTCAAGCTGCTCGCTGATCGTGAAGGCATCCTGGCGTCTGAAGCGATAGGCTCGAACGTCGGCGATACCGTCTGAGGTGACGCTAACGATCCAGTGTGTGACGTAGGAGCCCCACAGGGTGCCGACATCGGCGGCAGAAGGCTCAGGCGCAGCAGAAGGGTGGGAGTGCATGATGCCGAGCAGCTGCAGCTGTGGATGCTCGTAGAGGGCGCGGATCATCTGCCCCGGCTCCATGTGAAACTGTCTGTCCGTCCGGCGCGCTGCGTTGTCCACGGGTACGAAGCGTGTGACGACAGGAGCGGGCTGATGCTCCGCGCACTCCAGGCAGCAGAGGGAGCGGTCAGTGCGATCCGAGTTGTCGAAGCGGTCTACAGTAACCAAGCCGACCGTACCGTCCAAGCAGCCGAACAGGAAGCCGCACGCTTCCTGCGGCCACTTGCTGCGTGCATAAGCCGATAGCTCCTCGAGCACGTCTGCTCGGATGAATACCTTAGCTGAAGCCATGAGTCGTAATCCCTTCTACACGTATATTGCTTCTATTATACGCATAGCGGCTCGCGGCGTCAGCTACTGGCTCTGCAGCTGTCCCTTCGGCTTGATTAGGAAGAAGACGAGGCCGAGCGCGATGAAGGCGAGCACGGTCACCGTAATGAACACGATCTGGTGCGACATATCCATCATCCAGCCGAACAGCGGAGGGCCGAAGGCGACGCCGAGGAAGCGCAGGCTGTTGTACAGCGATGTAATGCCGCCGCGCTGGGCTCTCGGGACCGACCCGGTGATCATGGTGTTCAAGCAGGGCAGTAATAAGCCAGTACCGATACTGCTTAGCGTAAGCAGACCAATGAACAAGTACATGTTGCTGTTATAAAAAAAGATACATAGACCGAGCGATACGGTCATGATGCCCAGCCCGATATTCATCAGCCAGCGCATCAGCGTTCCGTTCTTCTTGATCAGGGCGCCTGTCGTGTATGAGGTGACGACCATGCCAAGCAGCGGGATGGCGAGAACTAATCCTTTCATGACACCGTCAATGTTGTACGGAGCCTCCTCGAGAATGTCGGACAAGTAGAACAGCACGCCGAACAGAACGAAGAGGGCGAGAGAGCCGGCGAAGAAGGCGGTGATGAGCCAGCGGCCTTTTTCCTTCAGGACGGAGAAGATGTTATGCAAGTAAGTGCCGAGCTTCTCCGGCTCCTTCTTCCGCTTCGGCTCCTTGATTAAGAACATGACCGCGAGCAGCGATAGCAGGCAGAATAGCGGGAAGGCGAAGAAGGCGGCATACCAGACGATTAAGGCAAGCAGTGAGCCGAGTATTGGGCTGAGCACCTTGCCTGTTCCGTTCGACGCCTCGATGAGACCGAGCGCCTTGCTCTCTGTGCCGTCGTTGTACATGTCCCCGGCCAGCGCCATCGCAATCGATGATGTACCGGCTGCGCCTAGGCCTTGCAGGGCACGTGCAATGATCAGGATCGTGTACGAATTCCAGATCGCCGCGAAGCCGGCCAGTATGCCTGCAGCTCCGTATATGATCAGCGACGGGATAATAATGCCTTTCCGAGAGAAGCGATCGGATAAGTAGCCTGATACCGGAATGACAAGTCCAGCCGTAACCGAGAACAGCGTAATGACAAGACTGCTCTGGAACTGGCTGATGGCGAGCTTCTCCTGCAGGTCAGGCAAGATCGGCACGAGCATCGAGTTGCCGAATACGAGCACGAGCGGGACGGATGCGAGCGCTATGAAGTCCAGCAGGTGTCCCTTCGTCTCGCCGCCTTGATCGCCGCTGCCTTTCTTCTTGTTCGAGCTCTCCTCCGCATGCGCATCTGGACTAATATCACTTTCAAAGATGATGGAGAGTCTTCGTTTCTTCGTCTTTTCCATCGTACAGAGCGACCTCCAGTGTATGCTGAATATACCGATACTGTGCCCGCGTTGGCACTCTGTCATGCTTGTACAGGTGGCGGCAACGTTTACCTGCTCATCAGCTGTAGCTCGAATGAGCGCTCCTGATGTGGTCATACTAGAGGATACAGCGTATTCATGAACAGGAGGGCAACTAGTCGATGCGAAATAGAATGAAGGTAGCAGTCGGTGCAGTCGTCGTACTGTTCATCGGTGGTGTCTTGCAGTGGCAGCATGTGAAGGAGCGAAGCTCAGAGGAAGCGGCCTCGGTATGGCAGCCAGCCGCATTACAGCAGTCTGCTGTAGCGCACCAATCGGGTGGGCAGAAGCTGACTAAGGGGGCGCCTGTGTACGAGCTGGAGGGGCTGGACGGTCGATCCTATACGATTGGCGGGAAGCGGGATAAGCCGCTTATCGTTAATTTCTGGGCGTCGTGGTGCGGGCCGTGTCATGAAGAGGCGCCGGATCTGTCCTACATATATGAGAAGTACGGCGACAAGCTGGATCTGTACGCGGTCAATACGACGAAGGCGGACCAGATGAACAGCGTCTACAGCTTCGTCAGCAAGCATAAGGTGAAGTTCCCTGTATTGCTTGATCGGTCAGGGACAGCGGCAGACGGCTACCGTCTCGTCTTCGTGCCTACGAGCTTCCTCATTGATAAGGAAGGGCGACTGCTGGAGACGATCCATGTGCTGCCACGGGCGGAGCTGGAGAGCAAGGTGCAGCGGCTGCTGAGCGAAGGGTAGAGGGGATCGGGTAAGAGTAGGGCTAGCGGCTTGCCGTCTGATCGGATTGGAAAAAGAAAAAAGCAGCAGCCCGTCGTCATCTGAACGATGACAGGCTGCTGCTTGTCAATAAAGCGGCAAGGGACACCGCTCACTGTACATTTAATGGTTCACGAGTCCAAGTCGTTCCTTCTGCTCTTCTGGCTTGCTGTCCGTCTTCGGCTGGTTCAGCAGCGCGTAGCGGAAGCTGTCGGCCAGCGCCTGCCAGCTCGCCTCGATAATGTTCTCGGAGACGCCGACTGTGCTCCATGTGTTATGGAAGTCGGTTGATTCAATCAAGACGCGAACCTTCGCGGCCGTCGCATCCTTCTCGTCGAGCACGCGAACCTTATAATCGGACAGGTGCATATCCTGGATGCCTGGATAGTAGGCGACGAGACACTTGCGCAGGGCGTTGTCGAGCGCGTTGACCGGGCCTGTGCCTTCGGCGGCGTTGTAGACCGTCTCGCCGTGCACCTTGACCTTAACGATCGCTTCGGACAGCACGGGCTGCTCCTGCGACTTCGCGACCATAATCTTGAACGATTCGAGCGTGAAGACGTCCTCCAGCTGACCGAAGGCATTGCGAATGAGCAGCTCCAGCGTCGCATCGGCACCCTCGAACTGATAGCCCTGATGCTCCATTTCCTTGATTCTCTCAATGAGCTGCTTCGTCTCCTGGTTGCTCGTATTGAAGTCGAGGCCCATCTCTTGCGCCTTGAAGACGAGATTGCTCTGTCCGGCGAGCTCCGATACGAGTACACGCTGCTTGTTGCCGACGAGCTCTGGTTGAATGTGCTCGTACGTGCTCGAGTCGCGCAGGATGGCTGATACGTGAATGCCGCCCTTGTGTGCGAATGCCGCAGCGCCAACGTAAGGCTGGTTAATCGGCATGTGCATGTTCGCGATCTCGCTGACATAGCGGGCGACATTCGTCAAGCTGGCGAGCTGCTCGTCGCTGATGACGTTATAGCCGAGCTTGAGCTGCAGATTCGGGATGATGGAGACGAGGTTCGCGTTGCCGCATCGTTCGCCGTAGCCGTTGATCGTGCCTTGTACTTGCGTAGCGCCTGCCATGACAGCTGCGAGGCTGTTGGCAACGCCGAGCTCACAGTCATTATGCGCATGAATACCGATCGGGATCTGCAGCGTCTGTCTGACCGCTGTGACGATCTCTGTCACCTCGTGAGGCAGCGTACCGCCGTTCGTGTCGCACAGGACGACCCAATCCGCACCGGCCTCCTCGGCCTTGCGGATCGTCTCGAGCGCATAGTCAGCGTTGCTCTTGTAGCCATCGAAGAAGTGCTCCGCGTCGTAGATGACTTCTAGTCCGTTCTGCTTCAGGTAGCGCACAGAATCGAAGATCATCGCGAGATTCTCCTCCAGCGTCGTCTGGATGGCAGTATGTACCTGGAAGTCCCAAGACTTACCGAAGATCGTGGCGACAGGTACACCAACCTCGAGAATGCGGTTCAGGTTCGGGTCTTGCTCGGCGAGCGTCCCCTTGCGACGCGTGCTGCCGAATGCTGTGACCTTCGCTTGCTTCAGCTTCAGCTCCCCGACACGGGTGAAAAATTCGATGTCCTTATTATTGCTGCCCGGCCAGCCGCCCTCGATATAAGTGACCCCGAGTGAATCGAGCTTCAGAGCGATTTTAAGCTTATCTTCAACAGAAAGGCTGATGCCTTCTCCTTGTGTGCCGTCGCGCAGCGTCGTGTCGAATATTTTTACGGTGCGAGTCATTCGAAATCCTCCTATTTCCTTAAGCCTGACCAAGTAAATTTCATTTTATTATAGCACAATGTTTCTTTCAAAGGATATGATTAGAGTAAAAAACTGCGCAAGTCAAGGAGGTGATCGTGATGAACGATCGCGCAGAGCATACAGCCGGAATAAACAGCGCCTATCCTGTGAATGGTAGAGTGATTCTTCATATTGATATGAACGCGTTCTACTGCTCGGTGCATGAGGCGGTAGAGCCGGATAAGTATAGAGGGAAGCCGATCGCCGTAGCTGGCAGTGTGGAGCTTCGCAAGGGCATTCTCGTAACCTGCTCGTACGCGGCGCGGGCGAAGGGGGTCAAGACGGGGATGCTCGTTCGCGAGGCACTGAAGCTGTGTCCCGACCTCGAATTGCTGAAGCCTGACTTCCATCTGTATCGAGATTTCTCCAGACGATTCATGAAGATTGCCTACGATTATTCACCGTTGGTCGAGACGATGTCCATCGATGAATGCTTCGTTGATATTACCGGGTCCAAAATATTCGGCACGCCCCTCGAAATTGCCAGCACCATTCAGCAGCGCATACTTAAGGAGCTCGGCCTCCCGTGCTCCATCGGCATTGCGCCGAACAAGCTGCTGGCGAAGATGGCTTCGGATATGAAGAAGCCGAACGGGATGAGCGTGCTCCGCAAGCGAGATGTGCCGAAAGTGCTGTGGCCGCTGCCATGCTCGGAGCTGTACGGAATCGGCAAGAAGACAGCAGATAAGCTGAAGCTGCTCAACATTGATACGCTCGGGCAGCTGGCGCAGGCAGACGAGAGTCTGCTCATCAAGCGCTTCGGCGTCGTCGGTGCATGGCTCAAGCGTGCCGCGAATGGCGAGGACGATTCACCGGTCAACCCCGAGCAGGAGAGAAGCAAGTCGATTGGACATACGACGACGCTGCCGGTCAATTATACAGACAGAAGTGAGCTCCATCGGGTGCTGCTGAACTTGTCCGATCAGGTCGGTCGTCGTCTGCGCAGGCAAGGACTGCTCGCTGGTACGGTTCAGATTACGGTGCGCGATCCCGATATGTCGACAATTACCCGCTCGGTCAAGCTGGATCGTCCGTCGGAGAATGCCGATGACTTCTACAAGACGGCCTGCAAGCTGTTCGATGCATACTGGCAGCAGGGCAGTCCTGTCCGGCTCGTCGGGGTCACGCTCCAAGGCTTAACCGAAAAGAAGGAGTCGGCCGTCCAGCTCGATCTGTTCGATTACCAGCAGCAGCCTGTCAAGGAGAAGCTGACGAGGACGCTCGATGCGCTGCGCGACAAGTTCGGCGAGAATGCGGTGCTGACGGCCGGCATGCTCGGTGATGATCCGTCTACCTTAATTCGTAATTCGAAGGTTCGCGGGACGTCGCTGCAGATGGACCATCTGAAGCTGCGCGGCTTGGCTGATGATGATTCTACCTGACTCTTCCAGTCGTAAGGATGTAATTTCGAAGTCGCTAAGGGTATAATAAAAGCAGTGGTCGCGATCGTTCTCAATAGGTTATCACTTTGATCAACACTTTCTATTTGAACTTTCGCATCTTTTATATTATATTTTAGGATGATGTTACACATTCGAGGGAGGAAGATTAGAACATGGCAAAATACACATGGGTTGAGAAAGATACCTGTATCGCTTGCGGCGCCTGTGGCGCGACTGCACCTGACATCTACGACTACGACGATGAGGGTCTTGCAGAAGTAATCTACGAGAACGACGGTAACAAGGGTGTTACTGAAATTCCGGAAGATCTGTATGATGATCTGCAGGATGCACAGGATGGCTGCCCTACGGATTCGATCAAGGTTGCAGACACACCTTTCAACAACTAATTATTACTCGTGAGCACCAAGCCTATTTCCTTATCGGATTTAGGCTTTTTTTGCATTTGTTACCCTGCAAACATAGTCCTTATGGTAAGATAGGCACATAGACTGGGTAATGGGGGCTATTCATGTTCAAGAAGGAATGGAGTAAGTCGAGCGTTGTCTTATTCGGGAATGCACTAATTATTATGATCTGCTTGCTACTGCTCGCATACGGCTCGTTACGCGTGTTGTCCAATCAGATCTATGACTGGAATCTGCAAGGCACGATGTCACAGCAGCCGCACGAGGACATCGTCGTCATCGGCATCGACGAGCGTTCGATCAAGGAGGTCGGTCCATATCCGTGGGATCGTACTGTATATGTGGATCTGATTCAGAAGCTGCAGCAGGGTGGAGCGAAGGTGATCGGCTTCGATATCGAGCTGTACACAGAGAGCTCGAAGCCAGAGAGCGACAGGCTGCTCGCTGCAGAGCTCGCGAAGCATGACAATATTATTTTGCCGTCTCACGCGCAGCTGGAGGGGCAGTTCAATCGCAGCACGACGGTGAAGGCGGGGCAGCTTATTCAGGCGCAAGGTGTACAGCAGCCGATTCCGCTCTTCAGGGAGCATGTGAAACGCGCCCACATTAATGCAGCGTTCGATATGGACGGCGTCATTCGCTCCAACTGGCTGCAGATTGAGACGCCGGAGGGCGTATTCCCGTCCATGGGTCTTGCGATGGCGCAGCTCGCAGGGGCAGACGTCAGTCGCTTCCTAGAGCTTCCAGTCTTGAAGGATCGGCCTCGCTCGGAGCTGCTGCTGCGCTGGGATGCGAAGGAGTTCGACTTCGAGACGATTCCTTTTATCAACGTGGTGCAAGGGAAGGTGCCGGTATCGGCGTTCAAGGACAGACTTGTGCTGGTCGGCTATGTAGCTCCAGGCTCGGATGAAGGCATTACACCGGTAGAGAACCATATGCATCTGGTGTATGCGCATGCGACGATTTTGAACCAGATTCTGAAGGATCAAGTCATTACGAAGGCGCACCACCTTGTAGAGCTGGCATTAACGCTCATCGCTCTGGCGCTGGCGGCACTGCTGTCATGGCGAGTTCGTGCGACGACCGGGGCGCTGATGATGCTCGGCTTCACCGTTGCGCTGCTTGCTGGTCAATATGTGCTGTTCATGACGAGCCAGCAATATATGGATGTCGTGAACGCCGTCGTGTGCGGCTTGCTCGCTTATCTCGGCAACCTGTCGATGAAGACGTACTTCGAGACGAAGCAGAAGCTGTACATAACGAAGCAGTTCGGTCGCTACATCTCGCCGGATCTTGTGAAGGAGATTGCGAGCAGCGAGCAGGAGATTAAGCTCGGCGGCATCAGCAAGGAGCTGACGGTGCTGTTCCTCGACGTACGAGGCTTCACACCGCTGTCCGAGAGGCTGAAGCCGGAGGAGGTTGTCGACTTCCTCAACATGATGTTCGACTTGATTACGGAGCGGGCGCTTGCCAATCACGGGACGATCGACAAATTTATCGGTGATGCCGCGATGATTCTGTTCAACGCTCCGCTGGACGTTCCGAATCACCCGTACTATGCCGTGAAGACGGCCTTTGAAATTCAAGCTGGCATGAAGAAGGTGCGGGAGGACGTGCTGGAGAAGTATGGAGTTACGATCAGCGTCGGTATCGGCATCAATACAGGAGACGTTGTCGTCGGCAATATCGGATCCTACTTGCGTGTCGACTACACGGCGATCGGGGATAACGTCAATACGGCGGCCCGGATCGAGTCCAACACGCAGCCGAACCAGATTCTCGTGTCGGAAACGACGTATGAGCTGACGAAGGCGTACTTTGAATATAACTTTGCAGGTGAGAAGCTGATGAAGGGGAAGAGTGCACCGCTCAAGCTGTTTGAGGTGCTGGACGTCACGGGAGCTCCCGAAGCTGCTACGGAGAGAGTGTCTAAGGGGTTAGGTAAATAATGTGAAACATCACACATTTCGACTTTTTTCACCGATATTCATTGTAAAATCTAGCTACCCCTATTAAAATGAAGGTACATTCAAGGCATGTCTAGTTCTTCATGCATAGAAGTCTGAGAGGAGTATGAACGTGAGGAAGAAATCTCATCTACGTCGTAATCGGCGCGGTACGCTCGTCCGCTTACTCGTCACGGCAAGCTTGGTGTCTACGACGCTGTCCTCCCCAATGGCGCTGCCTGCGCATGCGAGCTCCGTTCGTTCGGCGATCGTATCGGAGGTTACCGGAACGGTTACATATAAGAAATCTGGTGGCTCCAGATCCAATACCGTCTATCAAGACTTGACACTTAATGAGGGCGATTCGATCTCAACAGGCTCTGGTGCCTATGCTGTGCTGAAGATCGCCGATCGCGATGATCTCATTACGATTGATCAGAACACGGAGGTATACATATCCGAGCTGGTGGAAATCGATGGCGCGAAGAAGTCGAAGCTGAAGATGTGGGCTGGCTCTCTGTGGAGCAAGGTGAAGTCACTCGTCGCAAGCTCCGATGAGGTCGAGGTGGCAACGCCGACTGCGGTCATGGGTGTTCGCGGCACGCACTTCTATACGTATGTCAATCCGTTGACCGGCCAGGAGCTCATGCTCGTTGCCTCCGGGCGGGTACACGTCAATACGATTACAGCGACCGAGCTGATGGATACGCAAGGGGCGGTCATCTCGCCGTCGGAGTCGGGCAAATCGGTCATGGTGTACCCGGCGCAGCAAGTTACACTTGATAAAGGGCAAGAGGTACAAGATCTGAAGACGAAGGTAGAGTACGTCGACATCAATGAGCTCGTATCTGTTGCATCGCCTGCGGTGCTAGGCAAAATTATTGAGAATGTGCCGGATATTCTGCAGGAGAACGAAAAAGTCAAGGAGCAGCTGAAGCAGAAGTTCGAGCAGGGTGCTCAGAAGCCGGATCCGAATGCGGCCTTGTTCATTCCAACTGATGAGGTGCTGAAGAAGATTCAGTCCAATATTGATGCATTCTTGCCAAACGTGGCGAAGCAAGCGGTTGAGCAGAAAAAAGTAACGGAGCAGCAAATTCAAAATACGAATGCCAAAATTGCGGAAGCTCAAAAAAAGCTGGATCTGAACAATGTGCCAAAGCTCGATCCGAATGCAGGTAAAGATCCTGCGGCAGGGAAGCCGGTGAGCAAGCCGGCTGTCCAGGTCGGAGCGGGCAAGGAGGCCGAGGAGAACCGAAAGGCGGCTCCACAGCAAGCGATCGAGCAAGCGAAGGCGAGCACAACGAGCAAGGCCGCTGAGAATACGAAGGTAGAGACGAAGCTCGTTCAGACCGCCGAGCAGACGCTGTTGAACAGCTATACGGCATCGCAGCAGCAGCAATTCAATAAAGCGAAGACGGACAATACAGCGGCTAACCCGCAGCCTGTACAGGTGCCAAATTCCTCAGGCGGCGGAAGCAGCGGCGAGGTGCCGGCGAAGCCGGAGCTCGTCAGTACGGCGGTGACGAAGGCGCTAGTCAACCAAGAGGTCGAGCTGAAGCTGAAGGCAGCAGCAGGGACGACCGTTTCGGTCAAGAAGGCGGGCAGCACGGAGTCACCGCAGAGCGCAGCCGTTGTGGACGGAACAGCGACGATTAAGGTGAAGTTCAGCCAGCGCGGAACGTATACGTTGCACGCTTATACGACGAATAGCAACGGATCGAGCGAGTCGATCAGCCTGCCAGCTATTCAAGTGTACGAGCCAGCGGTGAAGGCGGTGCAAGCCGGACCGAGAAGCGGCTCCGAGGTAAGGCTGCAGCTGGATATTCAAGATATCGTAGATGGCACCACCTTGAATGAAAAGTCGTTCTATGCAGTAGAGGTGCATTTGTTGTATGACAAGACGAAGCTGACCTACAATGGACCAAAAGCGCTGCCTGATAATGACGGCACGCTATTCGACGGAGCTAATGGTGCCGAGGTAGTGAGGCAGGATAGTGGTGCAACACAAAGCGAGCTTACCTACGCTGGGTCACTCTTCCAGTCCTCGACTTCGAATCCAGCTAGTGAGATCAGTCTGAACGGTGCGAAGAAGACGCTTGCTTACATTCCGCTTACTGTGACGACGACGGACCCTTCGGCGGAAGTGACTGTGGCCTATGTGAAGGTCTTAGATAAGGCAGGGGACATCCTATTTGAGTCCAGCAACAGTCAGAAGCTGACCGTCAGCTTGACGAACTAGCGCATCCTGCAAGGTGAAGGAGAAACGAATATGAATAAAGTGTTACGAATCCTATTAGTCTCAGGGCTGGCAGCCGCTCTTGCTACAGGTGGCTCCGCCTCGGCGGCTTCCTTATTGGAGGGTGCGTTGCTCGGGGCGGATCAGAAGCCTCTGCTCACCGTCGATACCGCAGCTGGAACTGGACAACTCGGCAGCGCGAACGGCGCAGCCGCCTCGGCGACGTTCCGTATACCTGCCGGACTTGCGGTTAAGGCTGACGGGACTGTATATATCGCCGATTCCCGTAATCACGAGATACGCGCCATGAAGGATGGTAAGGTGGAGCTTGTCGCCGGTACGTTCTTCGATGTCGATGATAAGGGCTTCCCAGTGGGTGGTATGCTGGACGGTCAAGGGGAGCTAACCTTATTCACGAACCCTCACGGCATTTCGTTGGATAAAAATGGGAACTTGTACGTCGCTGACTCGGGTAATCATGCCATTCGCAAAATCGATGCATCCGGCAATGTGACGACGTTAGCGGGAGACGGAATTATCGGGCTCACGGATGATGTCGGCGGGAAGGCTCGCTTCTATCAGCCTCTGGATGTAGCTGTAGCCGATAATGGCACCGTCTATGTAGCGGATACGCTCAATCATGTCATTCGCCGCATTGCGACGAACGGCCAAGTGACGACGTTGAATGCGCCCTCTACTCGAGCGGTGGAAGTATCGCGTGGTCAGGCCGCTCCAGCGGGTGACTTCGCAGACGGCGAGCTGAAGAACGCGAAGTTCAACGAGCCGAGCGGTCTTGTCCTAGATGCGAAGGGCAACCTGTATGTGAGCGATTCGGGCAATCAGCGCATACGTTACATCGACCTGCAGCAGCAGACGGTAACGACGGTGGCAGGAGGCGGTCAAGCTTCCCGACTGACGGACTTGTATGTACCTGGCGAGTATGCAGACGGACCTGCTGCAGCGGCTCGCTTTCATTTTCCGATAGGGCTGGCCTTAACAGATAATGGCGGGATTGTCGTTGCGGATAGTCAGAATCACTCGATTCGTCTCATTGCGAACGGTCAAGTGACGACTGTTGCAGGTACAGCTAATCAGACAACGATGGAGCATGACGGCGTAGACAGGCATACAGGCTTTCATCGTCCGGTAGATGTTGCCGTGCTGAAGGATGGCAGTCTGCTCGTCGCCGATGCCTTCAATAATAAGCTTCGACATGTACAGCCATTCAAGCTTCCAGCTAATCTACCACAAGATGATAGCGTGAAGGTCGTCTTGAACAACGACTGGATTACGTTCGATGCACAACCGGAAATTACGAACGGACGCACGATGGTGCCGGTTGGTGCAATCTCCGAGGCGCTAGGCTACAAGGTGACGTTCGATGATGCGACAAGAGCAATTCAGTTGATCAAGGACGATGTGACCATTGAATTGTACGTTGATCGCACGGGGATTAAGCGATTGGTTGAAGGCGAGCGTGCCGTCGAGAAGGAGACGGACGCAGCTCCGTATATGAAGCAGGGCCGCACGTATGTGCCTGTTCGCTTCTTCGCTGAAGAGATCGGACTTGACGTGCAGTGGGATGGGAATTCCCGTACCGCTATTATTCGCACTAAGCTCCAAGACAATAATTAATCTCGATGTGGGCAGGAAAAGACTTATCCGATGGAGAAATGTATTTTAACATTCTTCATGAATCGGATCAGTCTTTTTTTCGACCTAGTGCCTTGCTCGGTTCATTATATCGTTCATCGGTGGGGGGAGGGGATTATCATGTCTATTGAGAACGACAAGCTGCTCGAGCGAATTGAACAGCTGGAGAAACGTAATCGAGAGCTGGAGCTGCTGCTTGCTTCTGCTTCTGTGCTGAGCCGCACGGATCTTGTTCAGGAGGAGCCGTTCTCGGTCAGTCTGATCCAATCACTCGTGCTGGCGCTTGATTCACGGGATCCGTATACGGCCGGTCATTCCTCGCGGGTAGCGCTATATTCGCTATGGATTGCTCGCAAGCTAGGCATGTCGGAGGAAGAGTGCCGTCAGTTCCATCGAGCTGCCTTAATGCACGACATTGGCAAGATCGGGGTGCCAGACCGTGTGCTGCTGAAGGAGGAGAGCTTGACCGACGAGGAGTTCCAGGTCATGATCTCCCATACGACGATCGGCGCGCGCATCTTATCGAAGCTGGAGCCGGAGTCGAGGATGGTGCAGGCGACGGAGGTCGCGAAGTACCATCATGAGAAGATGGACGGCTCGGGCTATCCGGAAGGGCTACTGGGCGAGGCGATTCCGTTCTTCGCGCGCATCGCTGCGGTAGCGGATGCATTCGATGCGATGACGACGGATCGGCCTTATGCGAAGGGGCGAAGCTATGCGGACGGGGTGAAGGAAATCATTCGGTGCCGGGGCACGCACTTCGATCCGGTCGTGGTCGATGCGTTCGAAGCGGTGATGCGCGAACGGCTCGGGCGTGAGTTCGATCGTTATGTGATGAAGCATGGTGATCTGGTGTAACAGAACCTGAGTGTACATAAGGAGCGACTCCCACAGGTATGCGGAGGCCGCTCCTTCTTCGTGTCTTACATGAGACTCCTCTTATCCGTTGACGATCAGCAGCACCGTCATCGCGACGATGACACCACCGACTGCCGAGCCTATCCAGATGATCAGCTTTTTATTCGGCTCATCCTTCGCTTTGCGCTTTGTGTAAGGAGAAATTTTTGGCTTGGACATTGTGATCCACCCTTTCCTTTGAGAGGTTATAAGCATATATTAACATATTGTAACCGTTTTAGTAGGAGGAAGTTGATGGGCTGTCCCCTTTATTTTTCCGGCGTAAAGCGATACACTGTCATCTAGAGACTTATTCGAATTAACGAACTGCAAGTACGGACGGAAGAGGGAGACACGCATGTTGTATAAGAAGATTGCAAAGCCCGTGCTGTTCCGCATGGACCCGGAAAAAGCGCATCACCTGATGATTGATCTTATGTATACGCTCGGTAACGTGCCAGGCGGCCGCCAAACGCTGAAGGCGATGTGGGGCGTCGGCTCGTATCCGGAGCTGGAGACGGAGGTTGTCGGCATCCGCTTCCCGAATCCCGTAGGACTCGCCGCTGGACTCGATAAGAACGGTAAGGCAGTGCCCGGCTTCTCAAGCATCGGCTTCGGCTTCATGGAGGTCGGGACGATCACGCCTCAGCCGCAGGAGGGTAATCCGCTGCCGCGCTTGTTCCGCCTGCCTGAAGACGGGGCGCTGATCAATCGCATGGGCTTCAATAACGTCGGAGTCGAGGGCATGAAGCGCAACCTGCGCAGTCAAGGCAGCCGCACCATTCCACTGGCTATTAATATTGGTAAAAATAAATCGACGCCGAACGAGGAAGCCGAGAACGATTACCGCCTCTGCATCCAGGCGCTGTACGGCTACGGCGACTTCTTCGTTGTGAATATCAGCTCGCCGAATACGCCTGATCTGCGTCAGCTGCAGCATGGAGACGACCTGTCGAGACTGCTGGCGGCGGTCAAGGATGAGATACGCGTGCAGCATGCGCAGTTCGGCGGCAAGGAGAAGCCGGTACTCGTGAAGATCGCTCCAGACTTGACGCCGGAGGAGACCGAATATACGGTGGCGACGATCGTGCGTAGCGGCGTGTCCGGCATCATCGTCTCGAACACGACGATTGGGCGTGATGGGCTTGCGCACCCGAATCGAGGCGAAGCAGGGGGCTTGAGCGGCAGACCGCTGACGTCGAAGTCGACGGAGCTTATTCGCAGTGTGTATAAGCTGACGGAGGGCAACGTTCCGATCATCGGCTCGGGGGGCATTTTCACCGCGGAGGACGCATATGAAAAAATACGGGCCGGGGCCAGCTTGGTCGAGGTATATACGGCGCTTATTTATGAAGGTCCCCCGCTGCTGAAGCAGATCAATCAAGGGCTGCGCAAGCTGCTGAAGAAGGACGGCTTCAAGCATATTTCGGAGGCGGTCGGCTCGGAGCATCGAGGTTAAGTCTAGGGAGGATCGCATATGGATGGTCGTGACTGGAAGAAGTTTCTCATCCCATACGAGCAAGCGGTAGAGGAGCTGAAGGTAAAGTTCAAGACGCTCCGCTCGGAGCTGAAGACGCGGGAGCAATATTCGCCGATTGAATTCGTTACCGGACGCGTGAAGCGAATTTCCAGCATATTGGAGAAGGCGAAGCGGTTAAGCGTGCCGATGGAGCAGCTCGAAACAGGCATTGAGGATATTGCCGGCATCCGCATTATGTGCCAATTCGTGGAGGACATCGAGCGTCTGGCCGAAATTATTCGTGCGCGCGAGGATATGACCGTGCTGTACGTGAAGGATTATATTAATAATAAGAAGCCGAGCGGGTATCGCAGCTACCATATTATCGTCGAATTCCCTGTGCAGACGGCGCTTGGCATGAAGCGGGTACTTGCGGAGATTCAGCTGCGGACGCTGGCTATGAATTTCTGGGCAACGATTGAGCATTCATTGAATTATAAATATCGTCAGAGCTTGCCGGAAGAAGTCGTCAACCGGTTAAGCAAGGCAGCGGAGGCGGCCTATCTGCTCGATCAAGAGATGAGCAGCATTCGCCATGAGATTATGGAGGCGCAGGAGCTGTTCGAGGATATGTCGAACATCGTGAACAAGCTCATGGACGGCATTCAGCAGCTCTACTTCTACCATCGCGTGCGCGAGGCGGCGCACTTCCAGCTTCGCTTCAACGAGCTGTGGGATTCGAACGATGTATGGCTGCTGAAGGAGCTGTCCAATCAGGTTGACGAGGCGATCAGCCGGGCGAAAAAAAGTACGTAGTCGTGATCCGCGGCGCTAAGAGTGCGTAGAGGAAGGAGCAAACGTTGTGGCTTCCCAGTACGATCGGTTGTATGTGCTGTTCGTCTATTATTTCAACGTGGAGCGGGATTACTTCGAGTGTCACGAGGTGATGGAGGAGCTGTGGCTGGAGGAGGGCCGGGATACACTGTATCAAGGCCTTCTGCAGGTCGCAGTCGGCCTCTACCATTACCGGAACGGTAATAACGGGGGAGCGGTCAAGCTGATGACGGCGGCGCTGGAGAAGCTGGAGGGGCAGCCTGACGACGTGCTGGGCATCGACCTGAAGCGCTTGCGCGAGGACAGCCGCATCTATCTGGATAAGCTGCATCGGCTTGCGGAGGAGCCGTTCGCGTTCTACGATCTCGATATTCGTATCCTAGACGCGGAGCTGTCGGCGCTTGTGGAGGAGCTGAAGCTGCATCCGCCGAGTCCGCACGAGGAGGAATAAGCAGAGCCGAGCCCCTTGATGGGACTCGGCTTGTTCGTGTTGTGGGTTTTGAGATTGGATTATAGAGGAGGAGAGTAAGGAATGAAGCGCAGTATGAACGAGCGAAAAACCGCCGTATTATTCGTCTGCCTTGGCAACATCTGCCGTTCGCCGATGGCGGAGGCGGTGTTCCGCAATGTCGTGTGTGAGGCGGGACTAGAGGACCGTATTCGGATCGATTCGGCCGGGACAGGCAACTGGCATGTCGGCAAGCCGCCTCATGAAGGGACGCGTGATATCTTGCAGCGTAACGGCATCTCGTGCGACGGACAGCGGGCGAGACAAGTGTCTGTGGACGATTTTAAGGAGTTCGATTATATCATCGCGATGGATACGCAGAACGAAGCGGATCTACGCCGCTTGCAGGGTGCAGAAGCGGGCTCGGCACAGCTGCTTCGTCTATTGGAGCTGCTGCCTGCTCGGGCATTGCGGGACGTGCCGGACCCTTATTTCACAGGCAACTTCGAGGAAGTGTATGAGATGGTGACGGAAGGCTGTCTCGCGCTGCTAGAGCGGATACGGGACGATTGGCGGCGGGAGGGGTAACAGGGAACTAACGTTCTATCTTTTGTTGTCAAGTTGTGGTAAACTACTAGAGTACAATTGAATCTTGGGTGGGCATGGTTTCCCTTCGAAAGGAGGTGAGACCATGGAGTTGAAAGATGCAATTACCATCATGATCTTATTCGCAACATTTATCCTAGCTCTTTTAACATACATCGGGAATAACTACAAGAGAAAGTAAAAACCCACCCCAAGGTTTCACGGCCGAAGGTGGGTTTTATTACTTCCAAAGACTTAGAAGGGAATAAACCATCCAAGCCAATTGTATAACCGAGTGTTTGCGGCACTCGGTTTTTCTTAAATTTAATAATAGCATATCTTCATAACGCTGAAAACCCGTAAATCGGTTGCTGACAGGTTTTTTGCTTGCTGTGGGCTAAAGATTACGACTTGTGCTTCTTAATGAAGCTCTCGAGTCCGGCTTTCTCTTGGGCACCGACGAGACGCTCGACTTCCTTGCCTTCCTTGTAGTAGATGAGCGTTGGCGTGTATTGGATGCTGTAGCGGCTCCAGCCGTCCTTGAACTCCTCGAGGTTGAACTGCTTGATGTCTGCGCCAAGCTCCTGAGCGAGCGGTGTCAGGATCGGTGTCGTCACCTTGCAATGCGAGCATGTGGAGGCGAAGTAGTACAGGAAGAAGCTTTCCTTCGCGGCGAGCTTCTTGTCCAGCTCTGCAGGCAGGATGATGTTCTGGTAGTTCGGGTCGTCAAGCAGCTTGACGGTCTCGACATGCAGCTTGTCCGGCGCGATGCCGTACACGTTGTCGGCATGCTTGCCGTACTTGGCGTTGTTCGACTGCTGGTTCAACACATACAGCACGCCGAACAGAACGACGATGATGGATAAGTAGATCGCGAGCTTTTTCAAAATCGTCCCCTCTTTCATGATATAGATATGATGGCCGTCAACCGTCAGCCTTTGCTTACGCAGCCAGCGGCACCTTCTACTATTTTAACGCATATCGGGTGGAATTACGAACCTTGCTGTGGTTGCGGCTTCCAGCGGTTCGCAGTACAATGTTACGAAGAGAAGGAACAGGCTGGAGGGTTGCTTGACCGAATGAAGACGACATTACGATTAGACAAGCTGCTTGCGCACTCGGGCTTCGGTACGCGCAGCGAGATCAAGCTGCTCGTGAAGCGCGGGGCGATCACGGTGAATGGCAAGCCGATCAAGGACAGCGGATTGCAGGTCCATCCCGAGCGCGATGATATACAGGTAGAAGGCGAGAAGGTGCGGTACCGGGAGTTCGTCTATTTGATGCTGAACAAGCCTCAGGGCGTCGTATCCGCAACGGAGGATAACCGTGACCGGACGGTGATCGATCTGGTGGATGCGGAGTATGCGCACTTTGAGCTTTTTCCTGTTGGGAGATTGGATAAGGATACGGAAGGGCTGCTGCTGCTGACGAACGATGGCAAGCTCGCGCACAACCTACTGTCGCCGCGCAAGCACGTCCCGAAGACGTACTATGCGAAGGTGGAGGGCGCGGTCAATGAACGAGATCAGGAGGCGTTCCGCGCTGGCGTGACGCTGGACGATGGGTACGAGACGATGCCTGCGGAGCTGCGTATCTTGCTGAAGGGGGATCCGTCGGCAGGCCTGCTATCGGAGATCGAGCTGACGATTATGGAGGGTAAGTTCCATCAGGTGAAACGGATGTTCGAGGCGGTCGGCAAGAAGGTCGTCTTCCTGAAGCGTCTGTCGATGGGACCGCTGAAGCTGGACCCGGAGCTGTCGACAGGCGAGTGCCGGGAGTTGATGGAGGAGGAGCTGCAGCAGCTGCAGGCGCATGGGAGCGGGAGCGAATAGCGGCAGCACCTGCTGCTATACGAACATCATACGGGGAGTGGGGAAGCCGATGAACTATCGTTTAATCGCATTGGATGTGGACGGCACGCTGCTGAACGACGAGCATGAGCTGTCCGAGATGACGATCCGCACGCTGCATGCGGTTCACGCGGCTGGGCTGCGCATCGTGCTCTGTACGGGACGCGGGCCTGGGAACGCGATTCCGATCTTCGAGGAGATCGGTCTTGAGGGCGTACTGATCACGCATAACGGAGCGTCAACGGTACAGTCGCCGGGAGCTGGGGTGCTGCATGAGTATGCTTTTGCGATGCGGGAGCTGGAGGCAGTTGTTCGGTATTGCCGTGAGCGTGGCGTGCACTTCGACGTGAACACGTCCTGGAAGCTGTATGTGGAGAAGGTGGCAGCTCCCGTCGCGCTGATGTACGAGCAGTTCCTCATCGAGCCTGTGCAGGTCGACGATGTGCTTGCGATGTCGGAGCCTGTTGTGAAGTTCACGATGTTCGGAGAGGCCGAGCAGATGGATCGAGTGGAGGCGGACCTGAGAGGCGAAGCGCTGGAGCTTCCGAATTCGTTCCATTATATACGCAGCGGCGAGCAGTTCATCGATATGATGCTGAGTACGGTGTCGAAGGGGCATGCCTTGGAGCGGCTGGCTTCCTCCTGGGGCATTGAGCGGGAGCAGATCATCGCGATGGGCAACTATTATAATGATGTGGACATGCTGCAGTTCGCCGGACTCGGCATTGCGATGGACAACTCGCCGGAGGGCGTGAAGGCGGCCGCTGACGAGGTGACGCTCTCGAATAATGAGCACGGCGTGCATGCCGCTCTCGTCAAGCACGTACTCGCTCCGCTTCATGCTGCGGGGCTTGGGCAGTAGCACTAGGCGTACATCGATACACGCAGGCTCGGGACGACAGATCCCGGGTCTTTTTTCTCTGGCTAGCCGTCGGTTCAATAGAAAATACGAGATTACGCGGAGCTCGCGCATACTTTAGCTGGAAGGAAGGACATGCTAAGAGCGCATAGGTTTATGAGCTTTACAACCATTTTCCCAAGGGAGGGACTCGAATGAACAGCGTAATGTTGAGGCCGGATCTGAAGACGGCGGGCGGAGAAGTGTGTGATGTGGTGTACAAAAACCGGTTTGTAGGCACGTTGACAATGGTGTACCGGGAGTCCTCCCGCGTGGCCGGTTCTTTGCAGCTTGAGCAAGAGGTGCTGTCCAAGTCGGATAAAGAGCTCGTGTTCGAGGCGGTGCATGAGTATGTGCAGTCGTTCGTCGATGCAATCGGGGCGAAGGACTGTGAGATTATGGTCACCTACAGCAGCTACGACCATGTGATCGCTACGGAGCAGACGAAGGCGTTCCATAATGACAGCTTCGGTGTGACGACCGGTGCGAATGAGGATTTCGAATACGATACGGATTGGGTCGATACGGATTCCCGTCTGGAGGACGAATCCCCGCTGGAGCGTGACGACTACTCGATGGGTGATTACGAGCTTGTCGTTGCGGGAGAGGCCGAGGATGCGGTCGAATACCAGATTTATGATAAGGAAGAAAATTTGCTCGCCGAAGCGTTCCTCACGATGGAGGGCCGCGACGTATTCGGTACGGTCGATTGGCTCGTTGAGCCGAGTGACCGCGAGCTGGATGTTATCGCCGACCTGATCGTGCTAGACCTCGATGAGGACGAGATCGACACGTTCGTTATTCATATGGTGTACGATAACGATATTATCGAGACGATTGAGCTGACGCACGAGGACTTGCTCGATAACGAGGACGAGTCCGTACAGGTGTTCTCCGAGAGCGAGCTGACTAAGCACGATTACATGATCTCCATGTGCCGCGATGACGGCGATGTGCTGACGTATGAAATTTACCAAGCATCTCGTGGCAGTCTTCCAATCGGCATTGCGACGATCGATATTAGCCAGCGCCAGCTGACAGGCTTCATCGACTTCCGCGAGCCGGGCGAGGAGAGCGACCGTGAGCTGATCGCGACGCTGCTGATGGAGGAGCTGGACAAGGAGAAGGATTACGAAACCCTCAATCTGTCCATGATGCACCGCAACCGGCTGATCGAGGAAGTGCTGTTCGAGACGGAGCAGGTGCATTAGGTGCTTGGTGGAGTTGTGAGAAGGTAATCGTGACGAGTAAAAAGGTAAGCTCCCTGAACCGCTTATGGCTTATGCGGCAGGGAGCTGCTTGGCGTTGTGGAGCTACTGAATGGAAGGCAGATGTGCAGCGCGTACAGGAACCTCGGTGCTCTCTGTTGTGCCGTTGGCGAGCTGGTCAGACACATTGGAGCCCCATGACCAAAGCACACCGTGATGGTCAATAGCCATATTGTGGGCTGGCTGTACGCTGATGTCCATAATATTCCGAAGCTCATCCACCTGCCGTGGCTGCATAGGGTACGATTCATCGGGGGACATGTTCGGACAGTCGTTTATTGTGCAGTACATTGTTCTTCCCCACGTCCAGACAGTCCCGTCCTTTGTCAGAGCGAGTGTCGTACGTCCATTCGTATGAATCGTCTCTACATCTGTAATTCCTTCATACTGAACAGGCTTGATGTTGGAGAGGCTTGGCATCCCCTCGGTTCCTCTTGGGTTCTCTCCCCACGTCCACACGGTGCCGTCCTTCTTCATGGCATAGAAGACATCTGAGTCGCCTTGCGACAGCTTGACGATATCCGTTAGGCCCTTAATTTGCGTTAGCTCCCTATGCAGGGATGCTCCGTAGGATTCATGCCGTACCCATACCGTGCCATCCTCCTGAATAACGTGTAGATAGTTGTGACCAGCTGAGATGTCCACCGCTTTCCTCTCTAATGGTAGCTTCACTGGCTCGGAGGTCTTTAAATTCACTTGACCTAATTCAGGATAAAGGTAATTCCACATCCATACATTACCATCTTTATCTAGCGCCATGTTGATGAAGTGTGTGGAAGAGATTTTGGTAATATCCTTGAGTCCTGTAATCTGCAGGGCACCATAACTGAAGTAATCGGGATTCGAAGGCCAGCCTGTCATGAAATCGATCTTGGATGAGTCGTGCCTCCAGACGGTCCCGTTCTGCTTGAGCATGAGCTTATCTCCGCGGCTGTAGTGATAAGATGCCGCGTCCTTGAAGGCTGATGCGCGAACAGGCTTAACACCTGCCGGTTCTGTGCCTTTTGGTGACCAGACCCAGATCTCGCCCTTGCTGTTATAAGCGGAGCATTGGTATTCCGTTAAGCTCAGGCGATAGCTCTTATCCGGCTTCGGCTCGTCATTTGCTTGTTGTGCAGGATTGGCGGCAAAGCTGGGAAGGCTTAAGGAGACCGCCAGCAAGGTAGTTAGGCTCGCTAGCAGCACAAGCTTTCCATGACGAGATCGTACATTAGTCGTTTTCATCGTACACCTCTTTCATATGGATTAATTTACATTTATTAGACGGCGGTCAAAAGGAAAAGTTGTGGAAAAAAAGAAAAATTATGCTGCAACCTTAATCGTGCTGCAAGCGTCTATATGGAGATAGATGGAGGATGGAGTTAATCTATGGATGTAATTAGAACTAGAACACTTCGTGAAAGGATGTTCGATACGACATGCGCAAATATGCGGATGGCTGGTTTATCGTATTCGCTGTATATATCGCTACCTATTTTGCATCAGGGCAACTATTCGCGATAGTGACAGGAACACCGCCTGATCGCGGAGGAGCCATGTCTTCTGTCATGATGGGAGTGTGTCAAATTATCATTCCATATGTAGCAGGCGGTTGGTACGCGCGGGAGGTGTTCCGCCGAGAAGGGCGTCCCCTAATGAGCGCCTTGATCATCAGTGTCGTGCCTGCTGTATGCGAGAGGCTGCTGCTCGTAGGCATTGGAGCATGGCTCACGGTGTTGGGTGTGTACGGCGCAGGACAGACGAGCTTGACGATGGAGCGTGTTTTTGACTTGATTCAGACTGAGGCGCTTCCTTACTTCACTCCCGAGTACATCATCTGGGGACTTGTAGTGAGCGTCCCGGTCTGTATGGTGACAGCAGCTATGGTTAGACGGACGCAAGAGGTGACGAGCTCGTAACCGCCTCGGCAAGCTTGGATTGGAAGGTTTCGAGCGCAAGTCGGAGGACAAAGGAGTGGTTTTTATCACGTTTTCTTTCATTGCATTGCTCATTCAGCTCGTATACATAGCGCTCGTTATTTTTGTCATTTACTTCATGCTGAAGGTTCTGGAGTATATGAAGGACAGACAGCGAGCTGATGACAGTATCCGCACGAAGCTGAATCAGATCATTGACCTGCTGGAGAAGAAGGATAAGACCTGATGCGCAACGAGGCTAGGTGCTGGAGCTGAGGCTTGTTCGAGTAAGATGCTTCTATCCGGCTGGATGTGGAAAAAGAGGCGTCCGCCCACGGCAGACGCCTCTTCGACATGCACGTACCCTAGTGCCAGCGCAATCCCTTCGGGTAATGGTTCTTCACCTGCTGGCCAATCTGCTTGCCCCAGCCGAGCGCGAAGCCGCCGGCTGTGACGAGTACCCAGCCGCTGCCGGAGCTAGCGGCTTCGAGCGTCTCGCCGCGCAGGTAGCGCTCGGCCTGCGGCGGGTCAAGCTCGACCGCGGGCGCGAGAGCTGCCAGCGCCGCGTCCATCGCAAGCGCGAGCGCATGAGCAGGCTCCGCGCGGTCCTTCTTGAGCTCGGCCAGGTGCAGGCCCGGCCGCAGCACCTTCAGGCCGTGCAGCGAGTCGCTGCGCAGGCTGCCTTGCTCGCCCGCGGGCAGCCAGTACAGCTGCTCGCCGAACAGCAGCGGCTCGCCGGGGCCGAGCATCGCGAAGAGCCGCTGCGTGAACGATTCGCCGCCGAGCGTGTCGGCGAATTGCGCGAACAGCTTCATCGCGTCATCCTCGGGCTTGGAGCCGCGGCGGCCTTTGGGCGCTGCGGCTCCCTTGCGCGCACGACCGCGACCCGCAGCAACGGGCGACTGCCGATCCTCCTGCGCCGCCAGCAGATGGCGGCCTGCTGTCGCGTTCAGCGACTGCTGTACCGCGATCGTCTCGTGAGTCGCTCCAGCTTCCGCCGCATCGAGTCCCTCGCTATCCGCCTCGCCTCTCAAGCGCAGCACGGCGACGAAGTGGCCTTCCCCGCGGTGCAGGTGCGGCCATATGCGCTCCGTCCTCACCAGCTCGAGCGCCGGGTATGCCGCCAGCAGCGCCTCAACCGTTCGCTCGTTCTCCTGCTCGTTGAACGTGCATGTGGAGTAAGCGAGCGTTCCCCCTACCTTGAGCATATGCACAGCCGAATGCAGGATGTCGAGCTGCCTGGCTGCGCACATCTCGACGTGGGCCGGCGACCATTCGCGGATCGCGTCCGGGTCCTTACGGAACATCCCTTCGCCGGAGCACGGGGCGTCGACCATAATTTTATCGAAGAAGCGCGGGAAGCGACTCTCCAGCTGTGGCGGCGACGCGTTGACGACGACGGCGTTAGTGCCGCCCATTCGCTCGACGTTCTCGGACAGACTGCGGGCGCGAACAGGGTGAATCTCGTTCGAGATCAGCAGTCCGCGTCCGTGGAGCTTGTCGAGAATGTGTGTCGACTTGCCGCCGGGCGCAGCCGCGAGGTCCAGCACCGTATCGCCGGGCTCCGGTGCGAGCAGCTCGACAGCTGACATGGCCGACGGCTCTTGGATATAATAGAGTCCTGCGGCATGATACGGCTGCTTGCCGGGTCTGGCGTCCTCCCGGTAGTAGTAGCCGGACCTGCACCAAGGCACAGGCTCCAGTCCGAGCTTCTCGGTGAGCGCTGCGAGCAACTCCTCACGGGCTTCCGCTCCTAGCTCGGACAGCTTGCGTGTATGGAAGCGCAGCCCCTGCGTCCGCGGGGCGGTGTAGGCGTTCAGGAATCGCTCGGCCTCGCAGCCGAGCAGCGAGCGCATCTGCGCGGTATAGCTTTCGGGTAATACGATCGTCACGACGCTCGGCCGCTCCTTCCTCTCTCATTTTTCATAGAATCCATTATGGAGCATCCGATGTATCCTTGCAATCTCCTAATAAGCTCAGAGCAATGGATG
This sequence comes from Paenibacillus sp. YYML68, assembly GCF_027923405.1. Taxonomy (NCBI): domain Bacteria; kingdom Bacillati; phylum Bacillota; class Bacilli; order Caryophanales; family Paenibacillaceae; genus Paenibacillus; species Paenibacillus sp. YYML68. Next base: position 1,944,384 of record NZ_BQYI01000001.1, read on the forward strand.
GTGTGCATGACGGGCTGGCACATTTTCTTATTGAGAGAGTTCAAGTCTGCATGATATAATGGTATGATGTTCTGAGATAAAGGAGGGACGCTGAGGTGGAATACGATTTTCCTCGTAAAGTGCAACGGTTCGGCGAAGACATCCAGATGGAACAATTGAAATATCACGACAAGGAAGTGCTCGTATCCAAGGAGTTTACCTTCGACAGCGCCCACCATCTGCATTGCTATGAAGGTAAATGCAAGAGCCTTCACGGGCATACGTACAAGCTGCAGGTCGTCATGCGGGGCAAGGTGGACGAGCGCGGGCTGACCATTGATTTTGCTGATATTAAACGGATCGCGAAGGAACGCGTTATCGATAAATTGGATCATCGCTACTTGAACGAGGTGCTGCCTCCGATGAATACGACGGCGGAGAACATGGTCGTCTGGATGTATGAGGAGCTGTCGGACGCGCTGCGTGCCGAAGGGCTGTACCCGGCGGTCAAGCTCGAAGAGGTGCGTCTGTGGGAGACACCGACGAGCTATGCAGCGGTGACGGCTGCTCTGATGGGGGAGGCGTAGCATGAGCGAAGTAAGCACTCCGCTATCCGCGGAGCTGAAGCAGATCAAGCTGCCGATGGTGGAAATTTTCGAAACGGTGGAGGGAGAAGGCACACGTGCCGGCTTTCCGACCGTTTTTGTTCGTCTGTTCGGCTGCAACCTGCGCTGCACCTGGTGCGACACGACGTACAGCTATCCGCCTGCGGAGGCGGAGCTCGTGCTGACGATTGACCAGATCGTTCGGCAAGCGGGTACATACCGCTCCAGACATCTCTGTCTGACAGGCGGTGAGCCGCTGCTGTACGGGGATCGTTCGGCTGCTCTGATTGAGGCGCTGGCGGCTACGGGTCGTTATGATGATATTCATATCGAGACGAACGGTGCGATAGATCTCGCCCCATTCCTCGCTCGTATCGACGCGCCAGCCGTGCGGTATATTATGGATTACAAGCTGCCGGATTCGGGTGAGGAGGACAAGATGCTCGTCTCGAACTTGGCGCTGCTGCGCAGTCAGGATGAGCTGAAGTTCGTTATCGGCAGCGATCGTGACTTCGAGCGGGCGGTCGAGGTGCTGGAGCACCATCCGACGAAGGCGCTGCCGATGTTCAGCCCGGTATGGGAGACGATGCCTCCTGTGAAGCTCGTCGAGCGGATGCTGGAGCGGGGCTTGTCTCATGTGAAGCTGAACATGCAGCTGCATAAGATCATATGGGACCCGGCGGCGCGAGGTGTGTAATGAGGTGCTGTGGCTAGAGGAAAGTACGGAAGGATGAGCGTAAAGTGACGAAGAAGGCCGTTGTTATATTGAGCGGAGGCTTAGATAGTACGACATGTATGGGTATCGCACAGGATTGCGGGTACGAGGTGTACCCGATTACGTTCGATTACGGACAGCGTCAGCTGCGAGAGATCGAGAACGCCCGCAGCGTAGCGTCATTCTACGGTGCGGCGGACCGGCATAAGGTCATTTCGCTCGCGTTCCTGAAGGAGTTCGGCGGCAGTGCGTTGACGGACTTGTCCATCGACGTGCCGCCAGCGGGAGTTAGCGGAACCGCCTCCGATATTCCGGTGACGTATGTGCCGGGGCGCAACCTGCTGTTCCTGTCGATTGCGACCTCGTACGCGGAGGTGATCGGCGCCGAGGCGATCTATATCGGCGTTAATGCGCTCGACTACAGCGGCTATCCGGACTGCCGTCCGGAATTTATCCGCAAGGTCGAGGAAGTGATGGCGCTGGCGACGCGTGTCGGCGTAGAGGGCGTGCCGATTCGGATCGAGACGCCGCTTATTCATTGGACGAAGGCGGAGATCATTCGCGAGGGCGAGCGCCTCGGCGTGCCGTACGGCTTGACGACGTCGTGCTACAACGGTCAGGACGAGGCTTGCGGCGAGTGCGATAGCTGCCGTCTGCGGCTGAAGGGCTTCGAGGCGGCTGGTCTGAGCGATCCGATCGCCTACCGTGGCGGCGAAGAGTAGCAGCTATAAGCGTGAGCTGAGCAAACCATAGGAACGTGCCGAAGTGCATCAGCCTTACGTACGGTTGATCAGTAACGATAAGCGTGCGATGAGCAGCAACGATAGCAGCAAGAAGAAGTCCGAGGTCAGCGGTGTGCTGTCTATCGGACTTTTTGTGCGGAGTGGCTAGCGAGTCGGAATGATGCGGGCGCACGTATGGAGCAGCTGGAGCATGAGCTGGTAGCTCGTTCCAGGTGAGGAAATCTCATTCACGGTCCCTGTAAGATAGAGGCGGTGCTCTGGGCTGTAGAAGGCGAACGCGCCGGATAGTCCCGAATGGCCGAGCAGCTCGGGCGCAGGCTGGAACGGCGACATGAAGCGCGGCAGCTTGAAGCGGGCGAGGCCGACGCCGTATTCGAGCGGGAAGAAGATACGGTTCCACTGGTAGAGCGTCGCAAGAAGGTCCAGCGGGAACAGCTTACCCTCGAAGAACGCCCGCAGGAACACCATACATTCCTCTGCCGTCGATATGATGCTGCCGTCCGCGCCGAACGAGGTCATCGCGTGCGGGATTTGCAGCGGCTTTGCCTTGTAATGCATCGGGGCAGGCGTACGATCCGACGGATCGGTGTACATGTAGGTGTGGGTCAGCTGTAGCGGCTCGAAGATGAGCTCGCGCATCGCTTCTCCGATGGGCTTGCCGGTCACCACTTCGACAATGCGGCCGAGCAGCTGGAAGTTCGTGTCCGTGTAGAGCGCCTTCCCCTTCGTCCCCGGTGCAAAATGCGGCGTCATCGTCTTCGACCACGTGATCGCCTGCTCGAACGTCCAGCCTGAATCGTCCCCAGCCGTCAGTCGAGCCTGAAGCGGTCGCCCATTGGGATGACGATGCTGGAAGTAATCGGGTAAGCCGGACGTGTGCGAGAGCAGGTGAGTGATCGTCAGCTCCTGTGAGTAGTCGACGCCCTTGTACTGATGCAGCCCCTGCATCGTCTCGGCGTCTACATACACAGTGATCCGCTCATGCAGGCCGATGCGGCCCTGTGCGCTTAATTGCAGCACCATCGCAGAGGTGTACAGCTTCGTCGTGCTGGCGATGAAGTAAGGCGAGTCCGGCTGCAGCGGCTCTGTCGCACCCGTCCAGACCCAATCGCTATCGTGCGCTTCGATGCGGATGATGGTACCTTGCTTGCGGCGGCCTGTCAGCTTGTGAAGCTGCTTGTTCAGTTTATCATTTAATTGTTCATGTCCAATGGATAGCTCGGTCATGCTTGCACCTCCTAGTGACTCCGCGGCTGTTCGAGGGTCATGCGATTGACATGGGAGTAGTTATGTATGATTATACGTGTGGACTGGCAAGCGGCATACATGCAGGAGCGATTTTACGAAAACTATACATAAAAGAGTCTGTACGGGAGGAACTGTGATGGAGGACTTGAACTGGGTCATCTTGAAGGAGCTGTATACGCATCAGAACATGACGAAGGCCGCCGAAAGTCTGTACATCTCGCAGCCCGCACTGACGAACCGATTGCGGCAGATGGAGAAGGAATTCGGGGTGCAGATCGTACACAGAGGCCGCAGGGGCGTTCATTTCACGCCGGAGGGCGAATATTTGGCCAGATGCGCCGATGAGATGATCACCCGCATGCGTACGATCAAGGAGCAGGTGCTGAATATGAACGACCGTGTCGTCGGCACGCTGCGTCTTGCGGTGACGAATCTGATCACGCGCAAGAAGCTCCCGAAGCTGCTGAAGCTGTTCAAGCATCAATACCCCGACGTTGAATTCAAGGTGATGACTGGCTGGAGCAAGGATGTGTTCCATCAGGTGTACAACCAGGAGGTGCACGTCGGCATCGTACGTGGCGATTACGCATGGGCGGATCAGAAGCATCTGCTGTTCGAGGAGAAGGTGTGCATCGCCTCCAGCGAGCCGCTGGAGATGGGGGAGCTGCCGAGCCAGCCGCGTATCGACTACCAGACAGACCCGTTGTTCAAGTCGTTCATCGATCAATGGTGGTCCGAGAACTACACGGTGCCGCCGCGCGTCGGCATGGAGGTCGACAAGGCAGAGACGTGCAAGGAGATGCTGCTGAACGGGCTCGGCTATGCGATTCTGCCGCATACCGTCATCGAGGATGCGGAGGCGTTGTACACGGAGGTGCTTCTCGATACGTCTGGCGAGCCAATCGTACGCCGCACATGGCTGTATTACCATGAAGAGATGCTGGAGCTGAACATCGTCCGCACGTTCGTCGAATTCGTGAAGCAGCTGGACTTGCAGGAGGGGCTGTAGCGCAGCAGGAGCCATTCGCTGAGCGTATGGCTGGCCATTCATAATCGATATTTCCGCATGTGCTTCGCTCTCCGCTACAATAAGGACACAACGAGCTGCGCCCTTCGCGCAGATGGAGAGTGAGCCTTCATGACGACAATTCGAGCGATCTTCCTTATTGCATTAAGCTTTCATACGATGGTGAACTTGACCAGACCGCTCATCCCACTGTATGCGACCGAGCTTGGCGCGGGTACGATGGAGGTCGGCTTCCTGACCGCGGCGTATGCGGTGCTGCCGCTCCTGCTGGCGATCAGCGCTGGTAAGCTCGCTGACCTCGTCGGCGACCGGGTGCCGATCATCCTCGGCGCGGTTGGCCTCGCGATCGGGCTCGGGCTGCCTTACCTGTACCCTTCCATCGTGTCGCTGTATGCGTCTCAAGGCTTCGTCGGCATCTCACACATCCTCATCACCATCTCGCTGCAAAATGTGCTCGGCCACGCGGCAACGAAGGAGACGCGCGATCACGTGTTCGGGATGTTCAGCATGTTCGTGGCGATCGGAGCGTTCCTCGGTCCGGTGCTGGGCGGATATTTGGCCGAGTATATGTCGTATCGGTTCGCCTTCCTCGTGTCGACACTCCTAAGCGTCATGCCGCTCGCACTGGCGTTCCTCGTGCCGATGAACGTGCGCAGCAAGAGCCCTGAAGTCAATGCAGCTGCAGTAGAGGCGAAGCATACACAGGGTCAGGCACATCCAGAACAACCGAGCTCTGATGCACCCGTAGGCAAAAGCCCGCTGCAGCTGCTCCGGCTGCCCGAGCTCCGCAAGGCGCTCGCCTCGAGCGCGCTTGTGCTATATTCCCGGGACATCTTCGTCGCCTATTTCCCACTATTCGCAGTCGGGCTCGGCATCTCCGACTCCAGCATCGGCTGGATTATCGCGGTGCAAGGGCTCGCGATGATGCTCGTCAGACTGCTGCTCGGACGTATGACCGTCGCTTACGGGCGGGAGCGGGTGCTGCTCGCCTCGATCTGCGTAGCAGGCTTCGCGTTCCTGCTCGTGCCGATAGCAGGCCACGTGTACGCCCTCGGGCTGTTAAGCGCCCTGATGGGGCTGGGACTTGGCTGTGGTCAGCCGCTGTCGATGACGACGACGTACAACGCATCGCCGAAGTCGAGAACGGGCGAGGTGCTCGGGCTGCGGCTTGCGTGCAACCGACTGTCGCAGCTCGTCGCTCCGGTGTTCTTCGGGCTTGTCGGCAACGCGGTAGGCTTATTGTCGGTCTTCTATGTGAGTGGCGCGTTCCTGCTCGGCGGGGCGTTATTGACACGCTCCAAGCCCGAGGAGAAGTCGATGAACGGCTCACAGTACCGTATATGAAAAAAAGAGCGCCCGCTACAGCGATAGCGGACGCTCTTGGGTCTGTATGGCTCTACGTTGCGGACGAATAAGCACGAAATAACATACGAGCGATCCGAGTCCGGATACCGCAATCACGAGACCGAGGGGCACTGCCGTATGCTCGCCGCCAAGCCCGACTAGCGGCGACGTGAGCGCGCCGAACAGCAGCGACAGGACGCCGAGCAGCGCGGCTGCGCTGCCTGCGGTCTTGCCCTTGCTCTGCAGCGCCAGCGAAGAGCTGGTCGGGCCGACGATGCCGACGCTCGACACGATCAGGAAGCAGGCCGCTGTAACGACGTATAGCGGTGCGTGCAGCAGCAGGGAGGCGAGCAGCAGAACACCTCCGCTCGCGGCGATGACGTAGCCGGTTACGAGCAGCTTCAGCTCGCTGAATCGACCAACGAGCCGCCCGGTCAGCTGCGAGGCCAGTATGAAGCCGATACCGTTGAAGGCGAAGATGTAGCTGTACATTTGCGCGGACACGCCGTATACGTTCTGTAGCATGAATGACGAGCCGGACAAGTAGGCGAACAGCGCAGCGGTCACGAAGCCGGAGGACAAGGCGTAGCCGATGAACTCGCGATCGCGCAGCAGCTCTCCGAACGTGCGTACGGTATGGAGAAGTCCAGCCTGCGAGCGCTTCTCAGGAGGCAGCGTCTCCTTCAGACCGAACAGCACAGCAGTCAGCATGACGATTCCAACGCCGGACAATACGTAGAATATTCCGTGCCAAGTGGTGTAGAGCAGCAGCTGGCCTCCGATAAGCGGCGCGATGATCGGGCCTGCTCCGTTAACCAGCATCAGCAGGGTGAAGAACCGTGTCAGCTCCTTACCCGAAAACAGGTCCCGCACGATTGCCCTCGCTACAACGATCCCTGCAGCGCCGGACAGCCCCTGCAGCGTTCGCAGCACGATGAGCGAGCCGATGCTGGTGCTCAGCGCGCACAGCAGCGAGCTGATCGCATAGACGGTGAGTCCGACGATGATCGGAGCGCGTCGTCCGCGCACGTCGCTGATCGGACCGGCCAGCAGCTGGCCTAGCGCGAGGCCGAGTAGGTAGAACGTCAAGCTGAGCTGGACGGCGGAGGCCGACGTCTCGAAGTCGCTCGTGATCGCAGGTAGCGCGGGCAAGTACATATCGACGGTGAGCGGCCCCATCATTCCGAGCGAGCCGAGAATAGCGACGAGCACTGCTTTAGCGGGCATCGCCTTCCTAGCTGCAAGAGGCTGCACGTCGCGTTCCTCTAGCAAGGTGTTCTTGATGCTCACAGCAAGCTCCTCCTTGATTTTTCCATTTAATAGGCATGAGTCACGACTTGGAATCAACCTCCTTATTGTAGCAGACCTGTATGACTGAGGCTACATGGTGCAAAAGTTCATCGCTCCGACACACTTTAGAGCCGCTGAGCCAAGTATAATGAAGATAGAGTAACGCTTGTACCGGATAGCTAGCAAGTGGGTCAAATAAGTTAGCAACGAATTCATTCACGATAGGAGGCGTACATGATGACGTATAAGACACCGGTAGGCAGGCTGCGCTATATTGGCCTGTATGAAGGTATTTCGTATCTCGTGCTGCTGTTCATCGCAATGCCGCTTAAGTATTGGGCTGGAATCCCCGAGGCGGTCGCTCTTGTTGGTGCGCTTCACGGCTTCCTGTTCGTGCTGTTTCTACTGGCCGTCGCCCATGTCATGCTCGCTCGCCGCTGGTCGATTGTGTGGGGAATGCTCGCGGTGATCGCTTCACTGGTGCCGTTCGGCACGTTCGTGCTGGACCGCAGGCTGCGGGATGAGAAATAATGGAGGGCAGCCCGCTCTAGCGCTGGCTGCAGCAAGGTACTGTGGAGCAGTCTGCTCCTGACACCACTCTTATCAACACAAACATAAAGAGCATCCAACGAAATATCGAGCATATAAAAGCAGAAGATCGCCCTACCCGGCTAGCTTAGCCAGGTGGTTGGCGATCTTCTTGACGTTCTGATGCTTTCATCTATATACCATCTGGAAATTATAGTATAATGAAAGGAGGGTAACTATGGATATTTGCGGGGGTATTGCTATGAAAATACGTCGATCATCAGATATTGAAAAGGCGATGAAGAATGCAGATTGTTCGTTAAAAGTCGAAGGTCTTCATGTTACAGATGATGAGAATGAACTTATTCGTAAAAAGCTGCGCGGCGAAATTTCGCATGCTGGGTTTCTGCGTCGTGCTCTCAAGCTTGCTAAGTCATGAGTTCCAAATATGAGTATCCTGGAACGGATGTCTTAATTAAATATCTCCCGCATTCGAGATGTGGAAGAGTTGAAACGATTTGAGCGTGTGGTTTCTAAGGAATGGTTATCAGAGTTAGAACTCCGGCCACTACCAGCAACCAGAAACGACGAAGGAAGTTTACTTTCGAGACGGTCAGTATATGGCTGGCCGCCATAGGTTTTTATGAAATTGAGAAACGGCATGTACCCAATGAAATCATTCAGCTACGCCATAAGATGGTTCCGGCTACGGTCAAGAAAATTGAACCAGGGCAAGGAGAGGCTGACGATCCACATGTCGGCAGCCTTTACGTAACTAGATATTTACTGATATTTAACCTCTTAACATAGATAGGCAGCGCTTTATCTCAGGATGAGGACTTACTTTTTTTAAGTATCCTTCTGAAGGGAATGTTGACTAGTAAAAAATATATTGGGAAAATGACGATCCCTACAGCATTTATAACGACAATTTTGATTAACTATGAATCTTCTCTAATAGCATCAGTAGTGTTGTAACCATACAATAAATAAATAATCCAAATCATAACTAGAATGAATCCTGCTATATTTAACTTGTTCATTTCGGAACTCCGTTCTTAACGTTAGAAAGGGGGGTTAATGAACCCTCTTCAACATTCAAAAATTATTGAGTTTCTTCAAGTACCCAGAACAACCCGGCCCTTTCAAAATCACTTGTAGTAATTTTCGTAACAAAGATCTGGGCTTCATTAGCAAGCTGTTTCAATTCAGCTCCCGTTGAACGGCCTTCAATTTGTGTAAGCCCATTGAAATCAAAGTCCTTAAATGTAGAAATTGATTTAATCACTTCATCATTATCATAAGTCCAAGCAGGGCAAGGATTCAGGCTGTGATTGGCTCTGCGAAAGTTGAGCTATTATGATTTTGTAAACGGAACATCGATGAATTAAGACTCATATTGTCTGGAATTTATAGTTTCGATACTAATATCAATCTCGTAGTTCGGATACTCACTTATACGGCAGAGAATCTCCGACTTTTTGTTTTTTGCAATGTGAGCTTACTTGCTCACACTTATTCTAAAGATAATAAGTGAATGGATGTGGTTGAGCCTTGAGTCCGAATAAATTACGCTCTATAGCTGGTGCAACCTTCATTGTGACGGTAGCCTTGTTTTGTATTGATGGTCTGTTTATTCATTACCGTCAATTTCTTGATGGCATAGGAATCAAGTCAACCTTCATTCTTCCACCAATAGGGCTAGTGGCAGTGTATTTCGCACAAAGAAAAGCACATACTAAGACTGATACCACACTTATCATACTCAATATACTTGCTTTCTTGTTGCGCCCCCTATACATATTTTTCGGAACGTTAATCTTTGGTCCTTAAAACTGAGTTGAAATGACCGAATCCTATATCAGGACTCGGTCATTTTTCTATGGAATCCATTATCGAGAAGTTCAATCCAAAACTCCAGAAATTACTATAAAATGATTGAAGCTGTTTACAAATACGATATCGAAACAGTTCCAGGATTTTGGAGTTCATTCAGAATGATAAAGAGCAGGAAGATACCCTTATTCACCAAACTTAGCATCCGTCAGGATGCTTTTTTTGCGTTTACGAGCAATGGCTATGGGACCGATAACGAGCGATCACGTATTCGCTTGCAGAGCCTTACAGCTCGACTCTCAGGTTACCCAAAAATTGGACGAACTTCGGGTCGTGGTACGACATGAACAGACTTTCCCCTGTGTCGAGGTCGGAGATTAGCTTCATATCGTCTGCGCTCAGCTCAAAGTCGAAAATGTTAAAGTTCTCGACGATGCGCTCCTTGCGCACTGACTTCGGAATAGCGACAATATGACGCTGAGCAAGCCAGCGCAATATAACCTGAGCGACGGACTTGTTGTACTTGTTGCCGATCGAGGTCAGCACCTCGTTGCCGAACATGTTGTTGCGTCCTTCCGCGAATGGCGCCCATGACTGGTGCTGCACCCCCAGCTCCTTCATCCATGTAGCGCTCTCCAGCTGCTGGTAGAATGGATGCGTCTCCACCTGATTGACGGCGGGTACGATCTCGTTGTGTACGATGAGGTCCATCAGACGATCCGGCAGGAAGTTGCTGACCCCGATCGCCTTGATGACGCCTTCCCGGTACAGATCCTCCATCGCACGCCAAGCGCCATAATAATCACCGAACGGCTGGTGAATCAGGTACAGATCGAGATAGTCGAGCTGCAGCTTCTTCAGCGAGTTGGCTACAGCCAGCTTGGCACTCTCATAGCCCGCATCCTGAATCCAGAGCTTGGTCGTGATGAACAGCTCCTCGCGCGGCACCCCGCTGCGCTTGATCGCGCGTCCGACCGCTTCCTCGTTCAAGTAGCCAGCGGCCGTGTCGATCAGACGGTACCCGGTCGTCAATGCTTCATAGACGGCGTTCTCGCATTCCTCCGCATCGGTCACCTGATACACACCGAAGCCGAGAATCGGCATAGTCACTCCGTTGTTCAAGGTTACAGCTTGCATGGTCATTCCTCCTATGGATCGATTGTAATGTCAAATGGCGGCGAAGCCCGGGTATTGGGCCTTACAGCAAGCTTACTGCTTGGAGCCGATTTGCATTATAATGAGCTTACAGCCTTCGTGTTACACGAAGTCAACAGGGGCTGATCATTTTTTTCCAAGGAGGACATACTGATGCATACAGTCAAGGAAGCCGCCCAATTAACGGGACTCACCGAGCACGCAGTGCGTTTCTATACCGATAAGGGACTCGTGCCGAGTGTACAGCGCAATGACAACAATATCCGTCTATTCGATGCTGAAGCGATCAACTGGCTATATGGTGTCAAATGTCTTAAGCAATCCGGGATGCCGATCGAGGTGATTAAGACGTATGTTGATCTCTGTCTGGAGGGGGATTCGACGATTCCGCAGCGCTGCCAAATTATGAAGGAGCAGCATGAGGCGGCGCTCGTTCAGCTCGAAGAGGCCAAGCAGCGTGTCGCGCACTTGGAGGAGAAAACGGCTCTCTACGAGGCTATCATGGAGCAACGCACGCTAGACACGACCAATCCTGCCAACTGGGAACGAATACGGCATTACCATAGCGACGTCTTCTATTCGCCCTCTAAGCAACGCACGAACGAATAACGGCGGTCTGACCGCCGTTATCCCCACGCTATCGCTCCCTATTGCTTCAAAAAATGAAGACAAAACTCCAGGTCCGCCTTCAAATGCTCCTTCATCAATCGCTCCGCCGTGTCGCCGTCGTGCGAGCGGATCGCATCATAGATCCCTTGATGCTCATCCAGCAGGAACGGTCTCCGGTAGATGACGACCGTCTTGCGGAACAAGTAGATGATCGATTGCATCCTGTCGATAATGTCGATCATCTGCGGGTTGTTGCTGGACTGCACGATCAAGTTATGGAACTGCTCGTTCGCCTTCATCGTCTCCTCGTCAGGACCTTGACGAGCCAGCGTGATGCACGTCTCCAGCTGCTCAAGTGTTGCTGCATCCATGTAAGTGGCGGCGCAGCGGGCCGAGAAGCCCTCCAGCAGGATGCGCACCTGGAACGTATTGCTGATATCGGTCGCGGTCGGATTGATGACGCGCTTCTGCTGGATCAGACCCTCCTGCTCCAGCTTGCGGATCGACTCGCGAATCGGCGTCCGGCTGACGCCGAGCTCCTCCGCCAGCCGCTCCTCGACGAGCTTCGTCCCCCGCGGATATTCTCCATTCAATATTTTATCCCGAATGAATTCGTACGACGTTAAGTAAGCCTTCTGAAACGGCTGCTTGCTCATGTGCATGTCCTTTCTTAACCTTTATCTAGCTCGATGGCTGAAGATTCTATTGCTTCATCATACCGTATACAGGAGCTTGATCGCAAAGGAAAGTACATAAAAACAGAGAAACTGTATTCCTATTCTAAATTTTTGTATACAAAATAATAATTGTTGTGTACAATAAGCTTGCAACACATTACGTAAGCGCTTTAAGGAGGAATAGTTATGAACGTTGGTTTTATCGGAATAGGTATCATGGGTAAGCCCATGTCACGTAACTTAATGAAGCACGGCTTCAAGCTGACCGTCACCGATGTGAATGAGGCGGCGGTGCGCGAGCTGGTGCAGGAAGGTGCATGCGGTGCAGCATCACCAGTCGAGGTTGCGCGTGAAAGCGATATCATCATCACGATGCTGCCGAATAACGCAATCGTGCGCAGTGTCATTCTCGGGGAGAATGGAATTGTACAGGGCGCGAAGCCGGGTACAATCGTCGTCGACATGAGCTCGGTATCGCCGGTCGTGTCGAGGGAGGTCGCTGCGGCATTAGAGGAGCGCGGGCTTCATCTGCTCGATGCGCCGGTCAGCGGCGGTGAGCCGAAGGCGATAGACGGGACGCTGGCGATTATGGTCGGCGGCGAGGAGTCGATCTTCAAGAAGGCGGAGCCTGTGCTCGCTGCGATGGGCAAGGACATTACGCTAGTAGGCGGTAGCGGCTGCGGGTCGATTGCGAAGCTGGCGAACCAGATCATCGTCAACGTCAACATCGCGGCGATGTCCGAGGCGTTCGTGCTGGCGGCGAAGGCGGGCATCGACGTGGAGAAGATGTACCAGGCGATCCGCGGCGGCTTGGCGGGCAGCACAGTGCTGGATGCGAAGGCGCCGCTCATTCTTGCGCGCAGCTTCGAGCCGGGAGGCCGCATCGACATCAATATGAAGGATTTGACCAACGTCATGGAGACGGCCGACGACGAAGGGATGCAGCTTCCGCTGACGAGTCATGTGCTCGGCATGTTCCGCTCGCTCGTCGAGGATGGCAAGCAAGGTCTTGATCACGGCGCACTTGTGCAATACTACGAGAAGCTGACAGACACTATTGTAGAGAAGCGTAAGTAGGCGAAGAGCGCAGCACAACATTTTACAGATACATCATAAAGGAGCATCGATCAGCTATGGTAACAGGTCCACTATTAATTGTTATATTCGTGCTGGCGCTTGCGGCGCTGTTCTTCCTCATTCTTAAGGTGAGAATCGAGCCGTTCTTATCCCTCATTCTCGTCGCCTTCGCGACAGCGCTCGTCATCGGCATGCCGCTGAAGGACATTCCCGGCATCGTCACGACCGGCTTCGGCAATACGCTCGCGGGCGTCGGCATCTTGATCGGTCTTGGCGTCATCTTCGGTCAGTTCCTCGCGGCCTCGGGCGCTGTGGAGAAGATCGCGCAGGCGGTGCTTAAGGCGTTCGGCCCGAAGGCCTCTCCTGCAGGTCTTGGCTTGACAGGAACGATCGTCTCGATTCCGGTGTTCTTCGATGCGGCGTTCGTCATCTTGAGCGGTCTGGTCAAAAGTCTGGCGTCGAAGACGGGCATCGCCGTCATGACGTTCGTCACGTCGCTCGGCGTTGGCTTGATCGTCTCACACAACATGGTCGCACCGACACCGGGACCGCTCGTTGTAGCGGAGAACACGGGGGCCGACCTCGGACTGTTCATCATCTACGGGGTGCTGTGCTCCATTCCTGCGACGCTCGTCGGCGGCTTCCTGTACGGCTCCTTCATCGGCAAGCGGCTGAAGCACTCTGGCGACATTGAAGTGGTGGAGGTAGCAACGGATGCTGCCCAGCCGAGGAAGGAGATCAGCACCGCACTGTCGTTCGCGATGCTGTGCCTGCCGATTGTACTCATTCTGTTGAACACGATCTCCAAGCTGATCTGGCCAGGTACAGCGATTGCATCGTTCTTCGGCTTCGTTGGGGATAAAAATATTGCCTTGCTCATCAGTACAATCGTCGCGATTGCAGCGCTTCGACCGTATATTTCGGAGAAATATTCGAGCCTCTACGCGGAGGCGATCAACTCGGCAGGTATCATCATCTTGATCACTGGCGCAGGCGGTGCGTTCGGCGCAGTCATTAACAAGAGCGGCATCGGCGATTACTTGATCCAGAGCATGCAGGGGCTGAGTATTCCGATTCTGTTACTTGCCTTCGTCTTCTCGCAAATATTGCGGGCGTCACTTGGCTCGGCGACGGTCGCGCTCGTGACGACGTCGAGCATTCTCGGACCGATGATCGGCGAGCTCGGCGTATCCCCGATCTTGCTCGGTCTTGCGATCTGCGCAGGCGGTATCGGGCTGTCGCTGCCGAATGACTCCGGCTTCTGGGTCGTCAGCCGCTTCGGCAAATTAACGGTCACCCAGACGCTCCGCGCCTGGACGCTCGGCGGGTTCATCGCAGGCTTGACCGCGCTCGCCACCGTGTACGTATTCAGTCTGTTCAGTGGCATCTTGCCAGGGATCTAATATAGAAGGGAAGGCGTAAGCTGTGAATACGGTTACGAAAAGCATGAAGGAAGTACTCGGCAGCCTGCCAGCTGTTGACCGCAGCCTCGTATATGAAGCGCTGGCGAAGGAGCTGCACGACTTCAAGTCCAAGATCGTCGTCCTCGACGACGATCCGACAGGTGTTCAGACGGTACACGGTGTATCCGTGTACACCGATTGGTCGGTCGACAGTCTCGAGCAAGGGTTCGCCGAGCCGCAGTCGATGTTCTTCATCCTGACGAACTCCCGCGGGATGATCGCCAGTGAGAGCGAGGCGGTGCATCGCACAATAGCCGAGAACTTAGCTCTCGTATCGAAGAAGCGGAGCCAGCCGTTCCTGCTCGTCAGCCGCGGTGATTCGACGCTGCGCGGCCACTATCCCCTCGAGACGGAGACGCTGAAGAGCACACTTGAGGAGCGGCTTGCGATGCGCTTCGATGGCGAGGTGATCGTTCCTTTTTTCCGAGAAGGGGGACGGTATACGATAGATAACATTCATTATGTGCAGCAGGGAGAGGAGCTCGTGCCGGCTGGCGAGACGGAATTCGCGAAGGATCGGACGTTCGGCTATACGTCGTCGCACCTCGGTCAGTGGGTCGAGGAGAAGTCGGCGGGTCGCTACAAGGCGGCAGACGCCACCTACATTACGCTGGAGGACCTGCGGGCGCGCAATGTGGAAGGCATATCCCGTCAGCTCATGGACGTGCGCGACTTCCAGAAGGTGATCGTCAATGCAGTTGACGATACCGATGTCGCCGTATTCACGACGGCGTTAGTTCGCGCGATGAAGCAGGGCAAGACGTTCATCTTCCGCAGCGCGGCGGCGTTCACGAAGGTGATCGGCGGCGTCAGCGACAAGCCATTGCTTACCAGAGAGGAGCTTATCCGCGAGGACAATGGCCACGGAGGCTTGATTCTCGTCGGCTCTCATGTGAAGAAGACGACCGAGCAGCTGGCGGAGCTGCAGAAGTGTACGGACATTACGTTCGTCCAGCTGGACAGCCATCTGGTCGTCGAGCCAGATCGATTCGCAGCTGAGGTCGATCGCGTCATCGCTGAGGTCGAACGCCTGATAGCAGCTGGTCGCACCGTGACGGTGTACACAAGACGGGAGCGGCTCGATCTGGGCGAGGGCAAGCAGGAGGAGGAGCTGAAGCAATCGCTCCGAATCTCCGATTCGGTGACGAGCATCGTCGAGCGTCTGCAGGTCCGCCCGAGCTATATCGTGGCGAAGGGCGGCATTACGTCGAGCGAGATCGGGACGAAGGGGCTCTTGGTTCAGAGAGCGACCGTCGCCGGGCAGATCAAGCCGGGCATCCCGGTATGGCTGACAGGTGCGGAGAGCCGATTCCCCGGCATCGCATACATCATCTTCCCGGGCAATGTCGGTGCGACGACGACGCTGCGGGAGACGGTGGAGCTGCTGGACGGCACGAGGAAGGGAGGCGCAGCCGATGCTCTGTAATACGAAGCAGCTGCTCCTCGCCGCACAGCAGGAGAAGACAGCGGTAGCCGCGTTCAACGTCTACAGTCTCGAGACGGTGCAGGCGGCGGTACGTGTCGCTGAGCAGGAGGAGCGTCCGGTCATAATCGCGCTGGGCGAACGATATTTCCCAACGGTCGATGTGGAAGGGTTCGCTGCGCTCGTGCAGGCGATTGCCGCGAAGGCGAACGTGCCTGTAGCTCTGCATCTCGACCATGCCTATGAGAAGGCGTCGATCGTCCGCGCGATTCGCAGCGGCTTCACCTCGGTCATGTACGATGGCTCGAAGTATGAGCTTGCCGAGAACATTCGCCGCACGAAGGAGCTCGTCGAGCTCGCGCATATGGCGGGTGTGTCCGTCGAGGCGGAGATCGGCTCCGTCGCTAGAGGCGACTTCTCCGACGAGGAGGAGGGAGACGGCACGTTGACAGACCCGGCGTCTGCTCAACGATTCGTCGCCGAGACGGGTGTCGATTTCCTCGCGGCGTCCATCGGTACGGTGCACGGGATGTACACAGGTGAACCGAATATTAATCTAGAGCTGCTCGGACGTATCCGTGAGGCGGTGTCTGTGCCGCTCGTGCTGCATGGCGGCTCGGGGACGCCTGATGACGTACTTACCGAGGCGATCCGTGCAGGCATCTGTAAGGTCAACGTCAATACGGAAGTATCGATGGCAGCGGTGGCGTACTTAGTGGAAGCTGCACAACAGCCTGCCTTCCACAGAGCGCATCTGTCGACGATTATGGAGAGCATGCAGCAGTCGATGGTGCCTGTTATGGCGAGGTTCGTCCGACTTCTGGCGCATAAGCGTTGATTCCCCTCATTATCGTAAATGTAAAAAGTCCGGCACACCATCGTCATGATGGGGAGCCGGACTTTTGACATTACAGCGCATCATACGGTGCGGAATGGGCGATTGCAAGCTGTGCTTGTAGGCTTTATTCGCCTTCTGGGCCCTTCGGCTGAGAGACTTCCGCTTCATTGCTTCGCTTATGCTTTTCGCGCCAAAACATTGCGGTCAGTACTCGCTCGATCCATTCCTTATCCAGCTCGGACAGCGCAACGCCGTCGAAGTGAAGCTCGTTCTCTTGCAACAGCCTGCGCAAATTGACACGCGGTCTGTCTGGACTGCTCGGAGCGGACGCCGCCTCCTTAGGCTCCATATACCCGGCAATTCTCATAAGCTCGGGGTATGGTGTATTCAGTCCCTCTGATAGCTTCATCAGAACATCGGGCGAGGGTACGCCACGGTTGCCGTTCTCAATTTGCGAGATGTACGCGGCGGAAACGCCGGACCGGTCGGCAAGCTCGCGAATCGTAAATCCTTTTAGCTTGCGCATATCCTTGAGCTGCTGATAGAACAACATGGATCACACCTACTAAGTAATCAGTATAAGCATTTCTTGAAGCATGGATTGCCTGCGTTAGGTAAATCTTGGTTAATGTTTTTATATTATCAGTAAATGTGGGCAAGTACAACTATGTTAACAAGAGTGAAATAAATAGATTGCAATAGTGAATGAATCTTTATATAATGGGAACAAACGATTGTTTTGGAGGTATTTGTAAGATGAAGGTGATCGCTAAGACGAACGCAGTAATGAAGGCACGTATCATTATGGGCTTGACGCAAAGAGAGCTTGCAAGGCGGACCGGCTTAAGCTTCGCCTATGTCAGCTTGCTGGAACGATCCATGAAGTCGATCGGTCCCGGAGCGGCGAAGCGGCTGTGCGAGGCGCTGGAGCAGCCGTTCGAGGAGCTGTTCGAGCTGAAGTAGCATGACTATAGGTTACAGGTTCAAAAAAACCAGAGCTGCACACAGCTCTGGTTTACTTTTTAATGCGAATGGCGCTTAACGGTAGTCGGTCAGCTCCAGCCGATGACCTTGTTCTTACCCGACGTCTTCGCCTTGTACATCGCTTCATCGGCCTGCTGGATCAGCTCCTCGGCGTGGATGCCCTTCTTGAATACACTGTAGCCCATGCTCACGGTCACAATGGTCTCCTGCTCGATGCGTGCACGTATTCGCTCGGCCAGCTCCTCGGGGAGCACGTCGGGGTCGGTCACGAGCACGACCATCTCCTCGCCGCCGTACCGGCCGCAGGTGCCTGCTTCACCCGTTTCCTCCATGATAATTTGAGCGGCCTGACGCAGCACTTGATCGCCCATATGATGCCCCTTCGTATCATTGAGCTTCTTGAAATTATCGATGTCGCTGAACAGAACGGATACCGGATGACGCTGCTGCAGTGCAGACCGGAGACGATTGTCGAAATATTTACGATTATACAGCTTGGTCAAGCTGTCGGTAATTGATGACGTATAGATCGCCTGCATGATCTCAATGACCCGCTCGAAGATGAACAGGAACAGAACCATATGCAGGGCGAATGGAGCCATTCGCTCCAGCAGCTGCAGGACAGGCTGGCTGTCGTTGAATATATACAGGTTGGCCATGTGCAGCGTCTGCTGGATGAAGGAAACGGTCAGCATTGTCTGGTATTTGCCATTCTGGCCGATACGCGGGTTGACGATAATGAAGCTTAAGAAGATGAGGATAAACATATACAGCTCCAGCCCAAGCGGGCGAAGCAGATGAATATGGATGTCGCCGCTCTGCAGCCATTCGGGTGCGAGCCAATACGTGGACGCTACGGCGGCGGTCGCGATGACGAACAGGAGGAACAGCGTGATATCGCGCTTGCGCGTCGGGTTGTAGAGCTGGAATATGCCGACATTCAGCATGACGAAGGCGAACGCCTTGAGCAGCAGCGCTGCGAATATTTCATCCTCGGTCAGCTCTGGCGTCCAGGCTCGGGCGATCAGCAGCACATATTGAACGAGAAGCAGGGCCAGCGCGACGATCATCGAGAAGTACCCAATCTTGCGCCGGGTGAAGAGCAGGCGAATCGACACGAGCATTGTCATCGCGATCATCACAAGAAGCATGGAGTACATCCACACCGCGCCGGTAGGTTCTAGTAGTATCGAGGACAGCGTCAATGTATCATTCAATGGAAACAAGCCTCCGTCATTAACCATTTCTCGACACATTATACCAAACCTATATTCGCACAGGAAGTCTTGTCGAATGTTTATATAACTGATAGGATGATAGAGACTGTAGTAGACTGTGCCAGATGTGCGTCAACAACTATGAAAGACAGGGGACCTACCTATTATGCGAGTGCTTCAAGCGTTGTTTTTTCCACCGGAGCAGCCGGGCGGTGTATCTTCGATGGTACCGTACTTGCTGGACCGCTTCAATAAGCGTGGCTGGGAGATGGAGCTGTTCTCTCTGCCCAAGCGTATTCGGAACAAGGGCTCGGAGGACGTGAGCTTTACGACCTTCGACTGGACGCAGTACGCAGGCCAACCGATGGTTGATAAATATATCCAGACGTTCAAGGACTATACGTGGTGGACGAAGCTGCGTATTCAGAAATCGTACGATCTCATTCATGCCCATCATCCGATTGCGGCGCTCGTGATGAAGCGGGTGTTTCCCGATACGCCGGTGCTCATGACGGTGCACTCCAGCTATGAGAAGGAGCTGATCCTCAATGGGAGGATCGAGGAGAACGGTCCGGAGCATCAGTTCCTGACGTCGCTCTACGGCGAGCTGGAGGAGCATGTTGATCAGCTGATTACCGTCTCCAATTCGTTCAAAAAATATTTGTCCGACTACGTGCAGGAGCCGGAGCGCATTGGCGTCATCCCGAACGGCTTCGACGAGAAGCGGTTCCGTCCTGTGCAGCATGATACGAAGGTGCCGCAGCTCATCTCGGTATGCCGACTCGTGCCGGCCAAGGGGCTCGACACGCTGCTTCACGCGTGTGCGGAGCTGAAGAAGAAGGGGCACAAGTTCGTGCTGCATCTGATCGGCGACGGTCCGATCCGCACCGAGCTGGAGCAGCTGGCCGTTCAGCTCGATCTGTATGAGGAGACGATCTTCTACGGCTACATGCTTCATCCGGAGGACTTCATGCCGTTCTTCGACGTCTTCGTGCTGCCGTCGCGGGCGGAATCGTTCGGCTCCGTCTTCGCGGAAGCGGCGCTGTGCGGCCTCGCTGTCGTCGGAACGAACGTCGGAGGCATTGCCGAGCAGATCGAGCACGGCGTGAACGGGCTGCTCGTGCCTGTTGATGATGTCGGCGCCTTATCCGTCGCCTTGGAGAAGGTAATTAGCGATCCGATGTACCGCTACCAGCTGTCCCGCGTCGCCCTCGAGAAGGCGCTGAAGTCGTACTCGATGTCCCGCGTCGCGCAGCAGCTGCGCAATGTGTATCGGACGTATCGGGTGGAGCGACCGTAGACGTTACAGGAGTTCTACCGTCAGCTTTCTAGCTCATGGTGCGTTGTAGCTAATATTCAGTCATAAGTGGAAGTCTTGCTTGTTTAAGCAGGGCTTTTTTCTTATGGGGAAACTTGCGCTTCACTACGTTTGCCAACTGCGAACGCGCGTTCTATAATATAGGGGTGGTAGGTTGGTGGAAGGGGGCGGCTGTGTTGTTTAAGTTGATCCGATATTTGCAAGAAGGCACAGAGGTACAGCGTCGATCGTTCCGTGCGATTACGGAGCTTCGGAAGGAGCAGGGAACGAAGACAGAGCCCGCCTTTGCTCAACTACTTGGCTTGTCCGGCGACCCGTACGATGCGCTGCTGGAGCTTGAAGAGCAGCTCGGTCTGACAGCTGGGGAGGTGGATCGCATATGAGACCGTTCCGGTTCATACATGCGGCAGATCTTCATCTGGACAGTCCATTCAAGGGGTTGACGGGATTACCTGAGCGGCTTCGCGATGCAGTTCGTGATTCGACGCTGCAGGCGCTTAATCGGCTCGTGGAGCTGGCTGTGCAGGAGCGAGTCGATTTCATCGTGCTGGCGGGGGACATCTACGATGCGAAGGAGCGCTCGCTGCGCGCGCAGCTCCGTCTGCAGCAATGCTTCGAGAAGCTGGCGGCTGAAGGGATACAGGTGCTGCTTATCCATGGTAACCATGATCCGATGCAGGACGGGTATACCGCTTCACTGAAGGTTCCCGATACGGTAACCGTCTTCGGCTGCGAGGCTGTGGAGAGTGTCATCGTCCGAGCGGCTGGCGGCGAGCCGCTGGCAAGAGTGTCGGGGATGTCGTTCGCCCATGCCGCGGTGAAGGACAATCTTGCGCTGGGCTACCGCGGCCTAGGTGACCAAGGACTGTTCGAGATCGCGCTGCTGCACACGAATGTGGACGGCAATGGCGAGCATGGCAATTATGCGCCTTGCCGACTGTCGGACCTGCTCGGACGCGGCATCGATTATTGGGCGCTCGGTCACGTCCATACGCGGCGTGTGCTGCATGAACGGCCTTGGGTCGTCTATCCAGGCAATATACAGGGACGCCATATTCGTGAGCAGGGGGCCAAGGGCTGTTATGTAGTCGATGTGAATGCTGGCGGGGAGGCTGCGTTAACGTTCCATGCGCTGGACAGCTGGCGGTGGGAGCAGGCCGAGCTGTCGATCGCCGGTCTGGAATCGGAGCAGCAGCTGAAGGAGGCGCTGGAGGAGGCCGTGCAGGCGGCGGAGGAGAGCTCAGACGGACATTCCGTTATGCTGCGGCTGACGCTAACAGGAAGGGGGGCGCTGCACCGGATGCTGCGCCGTCCGGGCGCTTTGCATGAGCTGACGATGCTCCTTCGGGAGCAGGGCGGGCCGGTCTGGGTCGAAGGCTTGTACGATCGGACCGGAGTGCTCGTTGATCGGGAGGCGCTTGCCGCTCAGTCCGGCTTTGTCGGAGAGCTGCTACGGTTTGCCGAAGGGTTGAGAGTGGCTGAGAATGGCGCAGAGCTGGAGTCGTTCTCGCAGGAAGCGCTTGCGCCGCTGCACACACATTCTGCTTTGTCGGCGGAGTGGTCGGATGGCACAAGGGAGGAGCTGCTGGAGCTATTGAAGGAGGCTGAGGAGCTGGCGCTCCATCTGCTGCTGCCGGAAGTGGAAACGGGGGGATCGGAATGAAGCTTGTACGGATCGACATCAGCGCGTTCGGAGCACTTCGTCAAGTCGTCGTAGAGCTGGACCGTCCGATGACGCTCGTGTACGGTCCGAATGAAGCAGGGAAGAGCACGACGCTCGGCTTTATTCGAGCGATGCTCTTCGGCTTCCCGCCGAAGCATGCGCAGACCGCCTATGCCCCAGAGCCGTCTGTCGTGCAAGGGGGAAGTCTGACCTTCATCGATGAGGAAGGCAGACGTATTCGGCTGGAGCGGTGGGACCGCGGGGGAGAAGGTCGTGGACGCGCCTCTGGCGAAGCGGTGCTTACGTATGAAGACGGACGAACAGGCGGGGAACGCGAGCTGAGGGAGCTTACAGGAGGCTTGACCGCTGAGCTGTACCGTAGTCTATTCGCCTTCGGACTTACGGAGCTGCAGGAGCTTGGGACGATGAATAGCGAGGAGGTCAGCGGCTATTTGTATAGTGCTGGACTCGGCGTACCGGGGACGGTCATTCGTCAGGCGGAGCGCAAGCTGACGCAAGAGCAGGAGCAGCTGTACAAGCCTAGAGGTCGTTCACCGCTCGTCAACCAGCTGCTCGTCAAGCTGCAGGCGGCGCAGAAGCGGCTCGTTGAGAGCATGGAGCAGGCTGGACACTATGAGCAGCTTGTGTCACAGGGAGAGCTTCTAGGCAGGCAGCTGGTACAGCTGGAGGAGGCGCTGGAGCGGGCAAGACAGAAGGCGGCTTATGTGGAGCGCTGTATCGATGCAAGACCTCATGTGATGCGGCTTGCGGTCATCGAAGATGAGCTGGAGCAGCTTCCGGAGTCGCTGTCTGATGTACCGGAGGATGCGCTGGCGCGCGACGAGGCGCTTGAAGCTGAGCTGCACACGCTCGAGTGCGAGCTGGCCGAGCTGGCGTTGCTTATCCGAGAGTGCGAGGCCGAGCTTGTGGTGCTGGAGGCTGATGAGGAGGAAGAGGCGCGGCTGCTGGAGCATGAAACGGAGCTTGCAGGCTATGCCGAGCGGGCCGCCAGCTTCGAGGAGAACGAGCGTCAACGGGAGCAGGCCGAGCAGGAGGCAGGTCGTCTTCGTGGACAGCTGAGTATTCTGCTGAGACAGCTGGGCTCAGGCTGGACAGAAGAGCAGCTCGACCGTATAGAGGCGACTGTGGTGCTGCGGGAGGAGGTTATGGCTTACCGCGAGCAGTGGAGCAGCTGGAGGCAGGAGGAGGTGCTGCTGGGCGAGGAGGAACGGCGTCTGTTCGAGGAGGCGCCGGAGCTGCGCTTGCTTTCGGGTTCTACGGAGCTAGAGGAGCAGTCAGGTGACTTCGAGGAAAGAGAAGAGGCTGGCCTACAGGCGCTCATCGAGAGCGAGCGGGTGATGTATGATGAGCTGCTTCAGGAGCAGCAGACGGCTTCTTCTGCATTAGCGGAGCTGGCTCGAGCGGGTCAGCTTCTGTCGAGCTGGAAGGAAGCGCTGAGGGAAGCGCGGCATGCCCGGCAGCGGCTGTACGATCTGGAGCAGCTTGGCGGTGGGGATAAGCGACAATCGGACTCTGCGTATGCGAGCATGAAGGAGCCGAGTATCGCACTGCTTGCGACGCTGTATGCGCTCACGCTCGTGCTGCCCGCAGCGCTGTATGTGTTAGGTGAGCCGCTGGCTGCGCTCGTCGCGATGGTGCTGCTGCTAGGTGGCAGCATCGCAGAGACGGTACGTTTCTGGTACAGCCGACAGCGTAATAGGGGGCGTAGCAGAAGCCGTGGGAGCAGTCGCAGTCAGCGTCCTTATGCGCATGATGTAACGACTTCGACGCTGGAGAGAGAGACGAAGGCGACAGCGTCGGAGCTGGCGGGGATAAAGATTAAGACGTCTACGTCGGTGATGGCGGCGACAGAGGTAGCGGAGAAAAAGACGAAGGCGACAGCGTTGGTGATGGCGGCGACCGAGCTGGCGGAGACTGAGACAGCTGCGCAGTCGCTGGCGCCGCTCGCGGCGCACGCCGCGCAGCTGGCGGCGCAGCTTACAGCCGCGCTCGCCCAGCTCGCGCGGCTCGGCTTCGCCGCTCCCGGCCCGGCCGCTGGTGCGTCGGCCGAGCCGGGAGCGCCTGGCGCGCGGCAGCCGCTGCCGCCCGAGATCCTCGAGCCTTGGCTCGAGGATCTCGCCCAGCGGCTGCGCGCGCGCGAGGCACGGCTCGCAGCACGCCTGCGAGCCGCTGAGCGGCTTGCCGCGCTGCGCGAGCGGCAGCAGCGGCACCAGCGCGCCGCCGGGCCGCTGGCGGCGCGCTGGTGCGCCTGGCTGCGCAGCCAGGCGCTGCCGGACGCCGCGACGCCGGACGCGGCGCTCGAGCTGCTGCGGCTCGCCGAAGCGGCGGCGGCCGAGCGCGAGCGGCTGCGCCGCGCCGAGGCGCACGCGGCCGCGCTCGGACGCGAGACGGCCGGCTTCGCTGCGGCCGTCGGTGCGCGCCTCGGGCCGCGCGCAGCCCGCGAGCCTGCCGCCGCGCTGCGGGCGTGGCGCGAAGGCGCAGAGCGCGCCCGCGAGCGCATGCGGGCGCGCGCCCTGCGCCGCGAGCGCCTCGCCGAGCTGCGGCGCGGGGCTGCGCGGCTCGGCGAGCAGCGCGAGCGCGCGATGGCGCGGCGCGCGGCGCTCTATGCGAGCTGCGGCGTCGCCGATGACGCCGCAGCAGGCGCAGGCGCGGCGCAGCTGCTGCGCAGGCGGTGCGCCGAGGCGCAGCGGCAGCGGACGCTGCGCGAGGAGCGCCGTCACGAGATGACGGCGCTGCGGATGCTGCTTGGGGATTCGTGGGAGCAGGAGGCGGCGCGGCTGCGGCAGTATACAGCCGAGCAGCTCGAGACGGAGCGTAGCCAGGTGAAGGGCAGCATTGTGGAAGAGTCGAGGCGGCTTGCCGAGCTGCACGAGGCGCGTAGCCGGGTCAAGTATGAGCTGGAGCAGCTGGCGGACGGCAGCACGCATGCGAGCCGGCTGCAGGAGGTAGAGCTGTGCCGTGCCGAGGTGAAGCAGCTCAGCCGCAGATGGGCGGTGCTTGGGTTGACGAGCGCACTGCTCGAGCGGACGAAGCGAACGTTCGAGCAAGACAAACAGCCCTTCGTCATGCAAAGGGCTTCGCACTATTTTGCTTCGCTAACGGAAGGGCGCTATACGCGGGCGGTTGCACCGGTCGGCGAGCAGCGCGTCTTGGCCGAGCTGCCGGATGGACAGCTGGTCGATACGGTGCGGCTAAGCCGGGGCACCGCCGAGCAGCTGTACATCAGCATACGGCTTGCACTCGTGGATGAATTCGCCTCCGCCGGGGTCCGTCTGCCAGTCGTCATGGACGACCTGTTCGTCAACTTCGACGAGGCGCGTCTAGCCTGCGGGATCGAGCTGCTGAAGCAGGCGTCGAGCCGGGGTCAGCTGCTGCTCTTCACGTGCCATCGGCACGTCTGCGAGGCGTACAGACGCCTTCTGCCGGATGAACCGATCGTACAGCTCCATGCCGCTAGGACGGCACCTTCAGGAGAAGTCATATCAAGGAAGGCCCTCAATTTGGCTGCGCCAAATTCGAGGCTTGCCATAACATCTTCCGATACGTAGGGAACCTGTTATTTCAGGAGGCTAGCACGGCACCTTCAGGAGAAGTCATATCAAGGAAGGCCCTCAATTTGGCTGCGCCAAATTCGAGGCTTGCCATAACATCTTCCGATACATAGGGAACCTGTTATTTCAGGAGGCTAGCACGGCACCTTCAGGAGAAGTCATATCAAGGAAGGCCCTCAATTTGGCTGCGCCAAATTCGAGGCTTGCCATAACATCTTCCGATACGTAGGGAACCTGTTATTTCAGGAGGCTAGCACGGGACAACAGCGCAGAGACAGCGCGTTAAGAGACGAGCTTCAACAGGACGATACCGGATAAACCGAGGATGAGGCCGTACGTTTCAGTACGGGTGAACACATCCTTCAGTACAAATCGAGCGTACAGCATGACCATGACAACGTTCGAAGCGATAATAACGGACACTAGACCTGTGACGCCGAGCTGGAAGGCCGGCATCGCGAATAGCATGCCGCCTGTATTCGTCAAGCCGACAACCATGCCCCAGAGCATCGTTCGGCGTAGCGACCAGGCGGCTTGCTGTGTTGGAGCCGATTCATTCAGCTGCGGCTGCAAGCTGGCAGACTCCAGCGAATCGGTGCGTGTATGCTCTGCGACACCTGCTGCCAGCTCGCGCTGCGCTTGCTCCAGCTGGGCGAGCACGGCACGCTCCTTGCGCAAGCCGACGAGCCAGACGGCTCCGAATAGAAGCGCCCCTGTGGCGAACATGACGCTGAGCACCGGAAGTACAGGCGCTTCATAATTCGTGGCCACCTTCGTCATGAAGTCGGTGAGGCCGAAGAACAGCATCGTCAGTACGCCCCATTGGGCGCCCTGCAGGTTGCGCAGTGACAAGTCATTCGAGTAGCGCACGAGCAAGAGACCAGACATTATGATGACGAATGCCGCCAGCTGACCGTAGCTTAGCCGTTCATCCCATACGACGAACGCCAGCAGGGCGACGACGACCGGCGGCAGGCCGGAGAACATGGCGATCAGCGATGTTTTCCCGACTGAATACCCCTTATACATCGAACCGTTCGCGACAAAAGAGAACAGCCCGAGCAATACGCCAAGCCATACGGCAGGTGTCCAGGGCTGCTGCAGCGCCAGTGCGGCTATGAAGGTTATGATCATTCCCGACGTATATACACCAAGCAGCATCAAATTCCGATTCAAGGTCTGCTTGGAGGACCATCTGTACAATATGCCGCGCAGGCCGAAGCACGCAGCCGAAGCGGCAGCTAGTATAAACCACATGATGCCAATATCCCTCACTCTTCGTAAATCATTTTGACAGTCATACCGCCGTCAATGATTGAATTTTGTCCGGTTATCAAGCCGGCTTGCTTGCCCACCCGCCAAAGTGAGGGCGAGCAGCCCGCCCTTGGAGGCGGCATACGCCTCGGTAAGCGGCTCCGACATGAGCGCACGGGTGGAGGCGATATGGATAATCGAGCCCCCGCCTCGCGATCGATGTCGGCGACACATACCTCATAGCCCCGTTCAGCAAATGCGAGTGCAATCGCTTTTCCGATGCCTTGGGCGCCCCCGGTAATTGCGGCTACCTTCGTCATTTTTCGTCACCTCTTTACGTATAAACCGTTGCTTTTTTCCCGGGTTGTCCCTACTATTATAGAATACCATACGTTTGCCGGAGGTGCTCGTTTTTGGACACGGAAACTCGCAAGACGCGAGAGATGACGTATCATACCGGCTGGAAGCAGCACAAGATTGTACCATCCGCAAGACCCGATGCTGAAGACTCGTCCTCGGCACCGACTAGCGGTTCAGGCTTCATGCGAGCGAAGTCCGTCTTACAGCGCATGAAGCGGCTGCTTGAGCAGCAGCTGTGGACGCCTGCGCCTGTGCCTCGCGGTCATCGAGTGCTGCTGGCTGTATTGCTCGCGATGCCCGCTGCTCTGTTTGCCTTGTTCGTATGGGCTGTGCAGCTGCTTGCGAGGCAGTCATAGTCGACGAAGGATACATAGGAAGAAAGCAGGTGTTATCGAACGTTATGATGATTTTTCTAGCTATCGTGGCCGGGGTGACCGGACTTGCTGTGACAGCCTCTGCGGTGCTTCTCGCGTGGACCGTCGTGACTAGCGTGAAGAGAAGTAAGGAGGGGGACGACGCGCCGTCCGATGAGCGTACCGCTTCACAAGCTCCCTTCACCGTCATGGCGAGCTTGCGGGAGCTTGCGCCGTTGCTGCTGCGCTGGACGTACTTCGATTATGCGGTGCTCGCCTTGCTCGCTGTGGGGGGACTGTTCCTGTGGACGGACCTCGTTGCCGTCATTCGTGACTCGGAATCATTCCCGCCCTATCATCTGGCTTACCTGCTGTGCGGCTTCGTCTTCGTTCTTGCAGCCTGCTTCATGCTGACGGTACGGTTCGCCGTCGTCCTATCGATGGTGCGCCCGGTTCAGCGGGGGAGCGCTGCTGCGATGGAAGACGATCAGGACGAGCCAAGCGACGCTAAGCATGCCGAAGAGCGGGTATAGGTATGAGATGAGCGTCTTGAAGCCGAACTGGCTGCCCGCGTAGCTGAGCACCAGGATGATCGGCAGCAGCACCTGGTACGCCACACCGATCCGTTGCTCCAGCTGAAGGCATAAGCCGTAGACGTCAGCGATGAGCGTCGTAAATATTTCGCCGTAGATGACGAGCAGGAACAGCCATTGCAGCAGCGTACCGATCGATTCCAGAATCGTCGCCATCGGGATGTCATACTGTAAAATGCTAGGCATCTGTGACGAAAGAGCGTAGTGCAACGCCATAAGCATGAGGCCAATCGTAATTCCACCAATGACGCCGCCCCATACGATCGTGCTCCGATCCTTGATCTTCACCCCGAGCGGCACAAGCACAGCCTGTGACATCGTCAGGTTGAAGGCGGCATACAGGAACGGGGAGAACCATACCCGCAGTGGGGAGTAGGCGGTATCGAGCGTCAGCCAGTTCATTGCACCGGGCGTGTGCGCAGAATACCAGACGATGGAGATGCTGAACACCGCCATCATCGGTACGATGACGCTGTTGACTGCCATAATCGCATCCATCCCGCGAATGAGCACGACGTATGCGGCGATCATGGTGAACAAGAGCCCGAGCTGATACGGCAGTCCGAGCTGCTCCGAGAACAGAGAGCCTCCGCCCGCGAGCATGACGGTGCATACGCCGAACAGCGAGATGAGCGTCAGCAGGCTGACGGCGTCTCCGATTTTGGCCCCGAACAGCAGTC
Organism: Paenibacillus sp. YYML68; assembly: GCF_027923405.1. Lineage (NCBI taxonomy): Bacteria > Bacillati > Bacillota > Bacilli > Caryophanales > Paenibacillaceae > Paenibacillus > Paenibacillus sp. YYML68. The sequence continues at coordinate 1,972,935 of NZ_BQYI01000001.1, forward strand.
GGTTCAGATCCTCGTACGACTTGGCGTTCGTCTCGCTCGCCAGCAGCATGAGCTTAATGCCGATCCAGGTGAAGAAGAAGGTTGCGATCCCAATCGTTATGACAGCTGCTGAACCGTATCGGGTGAAAAACTGCAATATTTCCTGACCGGTGGCAAACCCCGCACCAATGACTGTACCGATATAGGTAAAGCTCACCTTCAGGGTGCTTCCTAATTTTTTCATTAGCTGTAAGTACCCTCCTTGGCACGGCTTGTATACTTACAACGTATGAGCCTCGGTCAAGCCTCATGACTGATTCAATATGGTTGGGAAATGATCGGTTTTCTGCTACAATGGAACTTGTCTTGTCTCTTGGGAGGCGGGCGCCTTACGAAATCGAATGCTGGAGCGTGGCAACTTGGAGCACTTGCTGCATTTAATAGATCAATTTGGATATGTAGCTCTGTACGGCTTATTGGCTCTCGGTATCGTCGGTATTCCGATTCCCGACGAGATTCTGATGACGACCGTGGGCACCTTGACGATCGGGCATGATCCTGTCATGTCGTTCGTTCCTGCGCTCTTGGTCAGCTTCGCCGGCGCGATGACGGGGATGAGCGTAAGCTATGCGATCGGTCGACGGGTCGGGAAGCCGTTCCTGTATCGACATGCCAAGAAGATCAAGCTTACACCTGAGAAGCTCGCCTCTGCCGAGCGTTGGTTTGACAAGTATGGCCTGTGGGCGGTCGCCTTCGGCTATTACGTCCCAGGACTGCGTCACTTGACCTGTTACTTGTCCGGGGTTAGCAATGTGAAGCTGGGACGCTACCTGCTGTTCGCAGGCATCGGGGGGTTCATCTGGTGTACGACATTTCTTGCGCTCGGTCATTTCATAGGGCGTAAGGCATACTTCCTGCTTCGGCATCTCCATCACTATACAGCACCTATTCTCGTCGTGCTCGCTGTCCTTGCGATCTGCTATTACTTGTTCTGGAGATATCGCAGACAGCGCTTCCGACGCACGGATACTTAAGCCGCCGTGTATAAAATAAGCCTCGACTCACCGGCATCTGCCGACAGTCGAGGCTTATTATTATTCAGCAAAAAGCTTGATCGAGTTAATCGTCTGCGTCTTCGGATCGATATCGAGCTTCAGTACGGAGCCGGACGCCTTATACGTAATGACGTAATTGGAGTTCGTCGTTGGCTTGCCTAGTGCCTTCGTAATGCTGCTGGTCGGGTCGCCAAGCTTGACGCCATTCAATCCGGTGTCGATCTTCTCACTGCGCACATCGATGAAGTGCACCTGATCCAGCGAGTCGAAGCCAATCAAGAAATCGGTATAGTCATATACCGTGATCGGGTCCTCGTCCTCATCCATGATGAACTCTTCCTTTGGCTTCCCTAAATCCTCAATGATCGAGGACCGCTTCGTCTTCAGGGTAATGCCTAGCAGCGTTGGCTTCGCCTGCGAGTATGGAGTATCAATCTTGATCGTCGGCTTCTGGCCCTCGCCAGACTTGTCTGCACTGCCTTGCGCCGGCTTGAGATCCTTATCCGTATTCGCGCTGGCGAGTGCGACCTTATCATCACCAGCGGGCAGCGGCGTTGTCGGTGCAGGCACCTGCTTGCCGTCCGAATGCTCGGCGGTAGCGGGCGGTAGGGTCGACGTAGCTTCTACGAATTGCTCGTGGGGGTTAGGCTGCTGCTCGTGTGGCGAGGCTTGCGGCTTGGGCTCACAGCCGGCTAGCAGCAGCAGTGCCACGCTTATAACAACGGACAAGAAACCGATGAATGCTTTTCTACGGTTCATCCTAAACGTCCTTTCCGTATATATGTATCTATCGTTTTGTTAACTTCATAATCATACTCCGTCACGCTGTCGGATACAAAGACGAAATTAGCTCAAATTAAGTGAAATAGAACGCTGAGAGGCTGAATTTATTTTCATAGCTTCATTCTCGTGGTGCAGAGCTTTCTTTATTGAATTCTTACCCATATAGACGAAATAAAATCAGGAAAGTTGCAGCTTCAGCAGATTTTGTTAATTTTAACCCGAATACTTGAAACGAGCGCGGTCATTGTGATAAGTTTTAACAAAAAAGAGGCTGATTGTCGAAAGGCGTGGAGCGCATGGAATTATTGAAGAAAAAAATTAAAGAGGTCGGAGTCGTCGTCTCCCCCGAGGTCATTAAGCTGGACGCCATCCTGAACCATGCGGTGGACCCGGAGCTGACAACAGCGATGGGGCAAGAGTTCGCCAGATTGTTCCGCGAGGAGCAGGTGACGAAGATTGTCACGATCGAATCGTCAGGCATTCCGATTGCATTCGCCGCGGCACAGGAGCTGAACGTTCCGATGGTGTTCGCCCGCCGCAAAAAAACGTTGAACACCGACACCGAAACGTATTGCGAGCGCGTGCCTTCCTTCACGAAGGGCTTCGTGACGGACATTATGGTATCCAAGGAGTTTCTGAACGAGACAGACCGTATTCTTCTCATTGACGACTTTATCGCCAATGGCGATGCGGCGAGAGGTCTGATTCGCATCATTCGTCGGTCCGGCGCTACACTTGTCGGTGTCGGCATTGCGGTAGAGAAGTCGTTTCAGGCCGGTGGCCGCACCATTCGCGAGTCGGGTGTACGGGTGGAGTCGCTCGCACGAATATCGTCGCTGGCGAACGGCGTCATCGAGTTTGAATAACAACATTTGCATCGCCTAATCGGGCTCTTAAGCCTTCCATCTCAAGTAAATATCCTTTATAATAGGGGTTAGCGGTATGAGATAATGCTTTTTTGGCAGTTGGTGTACGACTGACTACACGAAGGAGGTGCTGCTTGAATGGGGAAGGAAATACCGGCAGATTTTTTTGTTACCAAGTTGAATGAGGCGAAGGTTCACTTCGAACGTGCCTTGGATTGTAAACATACAGATTTTGACGATCTGTATCCCTATATGATTGAGCATCCTCAGTTTTTCTGGTATAAGCGATATGTCGCATGGTCGGAGCTGTTGACGGTCGTCAAGCTGTGCAAGGAGCTGGATGTTGCATGGGAGGCACAGTTCACGGAGCAGCAGGTCGATTATATTGAGAAGCGCGTCATGTCGAGCAAGGTGCTTGATTATTGGTTTGAGACGAACGATTCGCGTGAACACGTAGGCTAATGCAATCATCATAACAGATAGAACCTGTTTGCGAGTAGGCAAGCAGGTTCTCTTTTTGCGTGTACGACTAATGAATCTTCCCTTCGGCTAATATCCCCATCGACTCGATATGCTTGCGTGTAGCAGGTGTGCCGAGCTCGTGGAGCATGCTATAGATGTCGAGCAGCGTCTCGTCGTAGGCGTCGTTCTCTTTATCGTTGTGATACAGACGGTAAGGCGTTAAGGCGCGTACCGCGGAATCCTCTTCTTCCTTCTCCTTGTCCTCGAACAGCTCGGACAGCTTCTCGATCTCCTCATTCGTCGCGAGAATCTCGAATTCGAAGTTGCCATTCATCTGCTCCGGCTCGACGATCTGCCCCGTGCCTGCGCTGACCGCAACATAATACGTCTTCTTGTCCACAGCTGTCACCTCCGCTTGAATGTGGCGTTCTTTTATTATATCCCCCGAATGATGTATATTTATAACAGCTCAGCTTGGTGAAAAGAGGGATGAACGATGATATCTGATGAGCAGCTGGATCAATACAGGCAAGAAGGAACACTGCTGCGCGTCGTGCGCGATGCTGATCGTGCGAATGACGTCAGGGGCTATGTCGTCGCGTGGGACGATACGACCGTCATGCTTCGCAAGCGAACGAGACGCGTTGTGAAGCTGGATCGTGCTTATGTATACGAACCGTATAGCGAGCCTCGTGCTGAATTGTTCGCAGATGAAGAGAGCGAGCAGGACTGAGATCGAGGATTACGGATGTCGAATGTATGGAATGAACCTTCGCCGACTGGGAAATCCTATGGCTATTAGATTAGTAGCCTTCAGGGGACGGAGGGATGATCATGTCAGGCGATGGCGAGCAAATATGGGTAGAGCTTGGACATGGCTATGCGCTTAGGGCCAATCCGTGCAGCGGCGGTGTAGCAGGTGAGATCGTGAGATTCGACCGAACCGATGCGGAGCGGGGCGTTAGGCTGTTCGAGACACCTGTACAGTCAACCGTAGATTCGCTCGTGGACTGGTCCCATCGAGCTCTAGCTGCTTATTGGGAAGGATGAGTGGCACTGTGCAAGCATTGAGAAAAATTGTTGACATCGAGCATACCGCGTGATATGATGTTTCTTGTCTCCTTACGAGACACATCGAAATAAGCGTTCGTGGCGGAATTGGCAGACGCGCTAGATTCAGGTTCTAGTGGGGTAACAGCCGTGGAGGTTCGAGTCCTCTCGAGCGCATTTTCTTTTGCTTTTAGCTGTACCAAGCAGTCGTGGCGGAATTGGCAGACGCGCACGGTTCAGGTCCGTGTGGGCTAACCCCCCGTGGAGGTTCGAGTCCTCTCGACTGCATAACGTTTCAAGCAAAGAGCTTCAACCTAATGGTTGAAGCTCTTTTTCTTTGTCTATGGTAGCCCTCCATAGAAATACCTTCCTCGATAAGCCTTCCGTCACCTTGGCATATCCTAATACCTACCCTTTGCATCTACTCTCCAAACAATAGGAATGAAGCTGATGTACCCGAACTCCGCCATGAAGCGCTCGTAGGGTCATCGTATCCTCGTCAAACGATTCATCCGCTTCCAGTAAGCAATTGCTGTCACAGAGAATTTAGTAATTTTGGATTGCTCTAATATGTACTTTTTGGACGGATATAACCAATCCATCTATTGATATACTAGCTTAAGCAATCGTTCAAATATGCACCGGAAAAGATACGCATGAGGATGCATCCCGAACAAAAATAACAGGAGGCGTGAACATGAACACGAATAGGAATACAGGCACAGAGCGGGTAAAAAGAGGGATGGCGGACATGCAAAAAGGTGGCGTCATCATGGACGTGATGAATGCAGAGCAAGCCAAAATTGCGGAAGCGGCCGGAGCAACAGCTGTGATGGCGCTGGAACGTGTGCCTTCCGATATTCGCGCAGCTGGCGGAGTAGCCCGCATGGCTGATCCGACCATTGTGGAAGAGGTCATGAAGGTTGTATCGATACCGGTGATGGCCAAAGCCCGCATCGGCCATTATGTAGAAGCCAAAGTACTCGAATCGTTAGGTGTAGATTATATCGACGAGAGCGAAGTGTTGACACCTGCAGACGAGGTTTTCCATATTAGCAAAAGCGTATTCACCGTTCCGTTTGTCTGCGGTGCCAAAGACCTTGGCGAAGCGCTGCGCCGTATTCAAGAAGGAGCCGCCATGCTTCGCACAAAAGGCGAACCAGGGACAGGCAACATTGTGGAAGCGGTACGTCACATGCGCTTGATCAACGGTCAAATTCGCAAAGTACAAGGCCTGTCCAAGGACGAATTGTACAACGAAGCGAAGCTGCACGGCGTACCGTATGATCTGCTGCTGCAGGTTCACGAATCCGGCAAGCTGCCGGTAGTCAACTTTGCTGCAGGCGGGGTGGCTACGCCAGCCGATGCAGCGCTAATGATGCATCTGGGCGCAGATGGCGTTTTTGTAGGTTCAGGTATTTTTAAGTCGGATAGCCCTGAGAAGTTTGCGCGTGCGATTGTTGCAGCTACGACACACTACGAAGATTATGCGTTAATCGCCGGTGTATCGAAAAACTTGGGAACGCCGATGAAAGGCATTGAAATATCCAGTTTGCAGCAGCATGAACGGATGCAGGAACGCGGTCAGTAATCGGAGCGAATTTGCAGCGAACAGGAATTCAGTGTAGGAGAAAGCGGTGGTCAATCTGAATAAGAGTTTTTTATTTCCTACTTATAATAAGTTCCCGCTCACGCTGGTGAGAGGACATCAAACCACCTTGTGGGATGATGAAGGGAAATCGTATTTAGACTTTATGGCAGGACTTGCTGTTTGTAATTTAGGTCACGTCCCGGAGCGGGTAAAAGCACGGATTCAAGAGCAGCTGGATCAATTATGGCATGTGTCCAATTTGTTTCATATCCCGGTTCAAGAGGAGCTTGCCGAGAAGCTTGTGACTATCAGTTGTGCAGATCTTGTGTTTTTCTGTAATAGCGGTGCTGAAGCAAACGAAGCAGCTATTAAATGCGCTCGCCGGTATCACCAGCGTGTGCTGGGAAATAACCGCTATGAGATTATTTCATTTGAACAATCGTTCCATGGCCGTACAATGGCTACTTTGACAGCTACCGGACAAGAAAAGGTTAAGGATGGGTATCTTCCGTTGCCGGAAGGGTTTGTGCATGCTCGCTTTAACGATATTCAGAGCGTAAGAAACAGCATCACGGACCAAACGGCAGCTGTCATGCTGGAACTGGTGCAGGGAGAGAGCGGCGTTCATCTTGCCGAGCCCAAATTCGTATTTGAGCTGGCTAAGCTATGCGAAGAGGAAGAAATTCTCCTGATCGTTGATGAAGTGCAAACCGGAATCGGGAGAACGGGGAGCCTGTTCGCTTATGAGCAGTATGGCATCGCACCGGATATCATCACACTGGCGAAGGGATTGGCAAGCGGTTTGCCGATCGGGGCGATGCTCGGGAAGGAGAAGCTAAGGGAGGCATTCTCGGCCGGCAGCCATGCTTCCACGTTTGGCGGTTCGCCTCTTCCTATGGCAGCAGGGCTGGCAACGATTGACACATTGCTGGAGGACGGATTGGCAAAGCAAGCGCAGCAGACGGGAGTATATGCGTTGGATAAGCTGCGCAAGGAGTTAAAAGCTAATCCAGCCATTAATGCCGTTCGAGGACTAGGATTACTGATCGGTATTGAATTTGCCGAGCCTGTTGCGCCGATCATTCAGAAGCTGCACCAGAATGGTCTGCTTGTTCTAGCGGGAGGAACCCATGTCATCCGTTTTATGCCAAGCTTATATGTAACCTGCGATGAGTTTGATCAAGCGATCGACATTTTGAACAAGGTGTTGAAAGAACGGGCTGGCAGCGCAGGCGAAGCTAACCTATAAGCAAACGTCTGGCAGGGCTACTTGTGCAAAAGGATCTCTGCCAGACGTCCAATCCCTTCTTCAATGGCGGCTTCGTCAACTTTAGCGAAACCGAGTATCCAGCCTTTTCGCTTGCTTTCCAAGCCGTACTGGCTGAGCGGATAGATGCGAATTCCTTTTTCCAACGCCAAGCTCGTCACGGTTGCCTCGTCAAACGATGGCATAGCTTCAAGCAGCATATGCAGCCCTGTTTCTGCGCCGCTTAGTGTGAAGCGTTCGCTCAAGCCTGTCGCGACGATGGCTTTTGTCATGGCTGCGTGTCTACGCCGGTATATATTTCGTACCTTTCTCATATGGCGCATGAAGTGACCGTGTTCGATAAAATGGGTGAGCGTTAATTGCTCCATAATCGGAAGATGACGATAAGTTAATTCATGGACGTGAGCGAGCTGACGAATGGCCTCTCTCGGACCAATGAGGGCCGACATCCGAATACCGGGAGCGATCATCTTGGAGAAGCTCAACATATATAACGTGTTCTGAGGCCGCTGACTGAACAAAGTGGGAAGTGGGTCGCCACGATAACGAAATTCGCTGTCGTAATCATCCTCGACGATCCAAAAAGATTGCTCCGCAGCCAAATGCAGCAATTGTTGCCTGCGAGGCTCTGACATAATTACGCCAACCGCGCACTGGTGCGATGGCGTCACATACACAAGTCTGGATTCAGGGTGAATGCCGTCTACGCATAGCCCATGTTCGTCGACGGGGACAGATACAACTTGCATTCGCCGGTATTTCATCGCCATCCAGGCAGGAGGAAAGCCGGGATCTTCAACCGAAATGGTTGCTCCTTCTTGCAACAGGGCTTGGGCAATCAAATCGAGGCTATGTTGCGCGCCTGAGGTCAGCAGAATTTGATCGACGCTCACATGAACGCCTCGTTCAAGCGATAAATAGCGCACAATCTGTTCTCGCAGCGGCAGATAGCCATAGGCGTCGCCGTAGGTCCAACTGTCCAGGTCTGTTTGTGTTGAAGCCTGTAAAAAGGATTGTCGCCAATTATTTAGAAAGTGATCATCTAAATACGGTTCATGGGGACTGAAATCGATCACTGGCTTGCCGTGTTCTTTATCTCCAAACCAGCTATGTAAATGGCCAATTGCTCTGTTTAATAACGACAATTGTGGCAGCGCGGGTCCTTGGGCTGGAACTTCGACAGTTGAGTGGGGCTTATACATCCATTCACTAACTCTTGTTCCGCCGCGACGAGAGGTTACGGTGTATCCGCGGCTGAATAACTCCTCATACACACTTTGGATAGTTGAACGGGAAACCCCGATCAGTTGCGCGAGCTCGCGAGAAGGGAGCAGCAATTCGCCAGGCGGCCATTTTCCGGTCGTAATATTATGGATTGCTTGGTCAAGCAGCTGCTGCCAAATGGGACGTTCATCATCTCGGTTCACTTTGAGCATCGGGTTCACCTCTATCATTTATTATGGAATTATGGATTGTTCAAATATATGGAAGTTCGATAGTAGCTAATAATCCATTGACTGCTATGCTATCATGAAAATCGTTGCTATTGCAACGCATTGGTGGGAAGGAAGATGTCTGTGAAACGATTGGAACAACAGGACAAAATCATTGCGAACGCCATTTGGCAAGAAGCAGCACGACAGCGGGATAAAATAGAGTTGATTGCTTCGGAAAATTTTGTGAGCCGAGCAGTTATGGAAGCAACGGGCACAGTACTGACCAATAAGTATGCCGAAGGATACCCGGGAAGAAGGTACTATGGTGGTTGCGAGTATGTGGATCGGGTCGAGGAATTGGCTATATCGCGTGCGAAAACCCTTTTTGGTGCAGAGCATGTCAATGTGCAGCCTCACTCCGGCGCTCAGGCCAATATGGCGGTTTATTTTGCTGCCGTTGAACCGGGGGATACGATTTTAGGTATGGATCTATCTCATGGCGGCCATCTGACACACGGGAGCCCGGTTAATTTTTCTGGAAAATTATATAATTTTGCACCTTATGGTGTTGATGAAAAATCGGCGCGTATTGACATTGAACTTGTGCGAAAGCTTGCGCTTAAGCACCGCCCGCGTATGATCGTTGCTGGTGCCAGTGCTTATCCGCGAACGATCGAGTTTGAGCTGTTTACTCAAATCGCAGCCGAAGTAGGAGCGCTATTCTTTGTAGATATGGCGCATATTGCAGGAATTGTCGCGGCAGGATTCCATCCTAGCCCCCATTCCTCACGCGCACTTTGTTACGACCACAACGCATAAAACGCTGCGAGGTCCAAGAGGCGGTATCATCATGTGCCGCAAGCCGTGGGCGCAAGCGATCGATAAAGCGATCTTTCCTGGAGTCCAAGGCGGTCCTCTTATGCATGCCATTGCGGCCAAAGCGGTTACGTTCGGCGAAGCGTTGCAACCGGAATTTAAATCTTATATTGAGAAAGTGCTGGTTAACGCCAAAGTGTTGGCGGAGGCATTGTTAAATGAAGGGTTAACCGTTGTGTCGGGAGGGACAGACAATCATATTATTTTGCTCGACCTGCGCCCGATCGGACTAACTGGAAAAGAAGCTGAGAGCATACTTGATGAGGTGGGGGTTACAGCGAATAAAAATGCGATTCCTCATGATACGGCAAGCCCGCTTGTGACGAGCGGCATTCGCTTCGGGACTCCAGCTATGACAACAAGAGGATTGGGACCCCAAGAAATGAAAGAAATTGCTCGGCTTATTGGACTTGCACTTAAAAATCCTGAGAGTTCAGTCGCCAAGGAGCAAGTACGAAGAAGTGTGCAGGAAATCACGTCGCAATTCCCTTTATATGAAGGTCTACAGGAGTGATGAGCCATGGCTAATACCTATAATTTAAATGCCGGTCCGGGAGCGTTGCCGGCGGAAGTATTGCAGGAAGCACAAGAAGAGTTGCGGAATTATCAAGGGATTGGCGCATCCATTCTGGAAATCTCCCACCGAAGCAAACAATATGAAGCTATTCATCATGAAGCGCAGCAGTTGATTAGACAGCTGATGGGTCTCTCTTCAGATTATGAGGTTTTATTTCTTCACGGAGGGGCAAGCCTGCAATTTTCGATGGTGCCGATCAACTTTTTGACAGAAGGAAAAGTAGCGGGGTATGTACATTGTGGGACATGGTCGGGAAAGGCGTGGCAAGAAGCGCAAAAAATAGGGCAGATGCTCGTGTTGGCAAGCGGGGAGAAACAAAGCTTCAAACAGATGCCCGATCTAAGCAGCTTGAATATTCCGAAGGAGATGGCGTATGTCCATCTCACATCCAACGAAACGATTGACGGCATACAATACCGAAGCTTCCCTGATACCGGACATGTTCCCTTAGTAGTGGATATGTCTAGCGATTTTTTTTCCCGTCCCATTGAAGCATCCCGATTTTCATTGATATATGCAGGAGCTCAGAAAAATTTGGGACCTGCAGGCGTTACGATCGTCATTGTCCGCCGTTCTTTGCTGGAGTATGTTCCAGAAACGATTCCCGATATATTAAGCTATCGAACACATGTCAACCATCATTCGCTCTACAATACACCGCCCGTTTTTTCCGTATATATGGTGAACCTCGTGCTCAGGTGGATTGTGAATCAAGGCGGCCTACAAGGGATAGCTGTCCGCAACCAGCAGAAAGCGGAGCTGCTTTATCATGTGCTCGACAGCAGTGGCGGATTTTATAAAGGATTGGCTTATAAGGACAGCAGATCGATGATGAACGTTACCTTTCGTGCATCCAGTCGAGAAATTGAAAAGAAGTTACTTGTTGAACTGGAGCAGGAAGGATTTTTGGGATTAAAAGGCCATCGGAATGCAGGACATTTACGTGCTTCTATTTATAATGCGGTTCCTTATGAGCATTGCAAAGCTTTAGCGGATTTTTTGTCTGATTTCCAAAAGAGGAACGGCTGAATAACCATTACATTTGCCTATGATAACGATAAGCAATTTGAAATTGATGATGCCCCTAGTCGCTTCTATAATTATATTAAGTAGCAAAGCTACATTAAAACGAGGGAGTGATTGTCAATGGCACAAGCAATTTTTTATCATGCAGGTTGTCCCGTTTGTGTAGATGCAGAGCAAGTGGTGGTTAGTTATCTTGACAAATCAAAGATTACTACGGAAATTGTGCATCTCGGTACAGCGCGAAACCGGATCGAAGAAGCGGAGAAGGCGGGTGTTAAATCCGTTCCAGCTTTGGTGGTTGACGGACACGTGTATCATATCAATTTCGGTGCTAGTCTCGAGGATGTAAAAGGTTAAATCACGCTAAGAAGGTGCCGACAAGGCACCTTCTTTACATGAAGCGATGTGGCCACGGTAGGCAACTTCGCACCAAAAGCCGAAGATCATCGAGTGACCTTCTACCAAGAATGCCCCGAACATACTCCCTCATTCAGAGTTTAGAATCGCAGTGGACGAACGTGTCTTGCTATCAGCAATAGGAGGTGATGGTTCTGGATTTGAGCAAATCGGCTTGGATGTCATCGAAGCGCATGACAAGCAATTGACCAGCTATGCGGTAGAACGAATGAAACAGATCGATCATTTAACGATGTACGGTCCGGAGGAAGGTCGGTTTGGTTTGGTGACGTTTAATTTGGACACGATTCATCCGCATGATCTGGCTACGGTGCTGGACACGAACAAGACGATACAATACTTTAGGGGTGCTCGGCTTACAGAAGGCTTTTGTTTTTAACCGTTGAAACTAATTGTTCCATAAATACACGGCTAGCCGCGCATAAATGTTTATTCTTTCGATATACGAGGCCAATTTGTGTGGTGAGTACCGGATTTTGAATCCTAAGCGTTCGGATTTGTGGATGATCGATATAATCCAGGTAAGCTTTCGGCAGGATGGTGACACCGACGCCCTTGCTAACCATCGTGATGATCGACTCCATCGTGGTCATTTCCAGCACTGGCTGGGGTGTGAATGCCAATGATCGGCAATGCTCATTAATGATTTGCCGTAAGAAATACGTATTCGGCAATAGAACAGAAGGTGTTTCCTTTAGAATGTCAAGCGTCACAAACGATGCTTGGGCTACGGGATGATCTACACAAACTGCAAGGGCAAGATGTTCCTTATAAAGTGGGATAGCTTCAAGCTCTTCATGTTCCATTGGCAAGAAAACAATTCCAAGATCAAGCTCATTTTGCAGGAGTCCGTTATAGATTTCGCCGGTCCGCAGCCCAAGCACAGAAAGCTCTATATTGGGATAACGGTTATGGAATCCCATCACCGTAGGAGGCAGCAAGTAATTAACAACGGTCAAGAGAGCGCCAATTTTCAATGTACCTCGCTTTAAACCTTGCAGCTCACTGATTACTGCACGCACCTGTGAGAGCTCATGAAACACATTGTAGCCGTGATGTTGTAACGCTTTTCCTGCTTCGGTAAGCATTGTTTTTTTGCCGATACGATCAAAGAGAGGCATGCCAACCTCGTGCTCAAGCAAACGAATCTGCTGGCTAAGCGAGGGCTGGGTAATACCAAGTTTTTCGGCAGCACGGGTAAAATGCAGTTCTTGACTTAACGTCATGAAGTATTCCAATTGCTTCAGTTCCACTGGTCGTTCTCCTTTTGTGTTGCTTTGATAATGATAGGAATTTCCTGCTATTATATGATAAATGATATTGAATTACTAATGGGAAAACCAAGAGCGCCTCTCTCTATTGAGATGAGGCGCTCTTGGTTTTACACTTTCAATCTGATGAACATAGGTCCTGAGGACTATCTTTAGTGTTTTACCTCAATTTCTCCCATGCCGATTAACTTCCTGAAATCGACGATAACTATCATTCATCGACAAGGCGTAGATATGATGGTATGTTAAAGAATATAACAAGTTAATCAAATTTGTATTAAAAATTGAAAATATATAAGAAAAAACGTTCAGATTGCGTTACAATGAGAATATACTACAAGTTAAAAGGTAGAACTAAAGTACTAAAATTTGGCTTCCTTCGGATACAGGTAATAATGCTCATTCGGCAGTGAGTGCAATCGGAAGCCGCCGCGGGCAAAGTCAAGATCCTTATACTTCGCCGTGTACGTTACGTCGATTGTGTGGAAATCATTGTAGTTCGAGATGTACGGGAACTTCCGAAGCAGGTTCGAGTAAGGCTTGTCGGCGCTATAGTCGATTGGTGACAGACCGTAGCCATCCAAGGAGAACACGCCTGCTGTTACTTCGTTCATTCGGAAAAATTTGCGAATCGCCGTATCGCTGTATTGCTCGAAATCCATGATGCTCACTGACATGAGACGGACGCCTGTCTCCTTGCGGTAATGAAGGAGCTCATCCAGCTTCTTACGGAACGTCGGCGTGAAGACGCTGATGCTGCTGCTCGCCGTAATGTCGGTCTCCTGCAGGAAATCCTCGAGCAGATAGATGTCGCGCTCGTCGATCGCACTTGCAGCACCTGTCGGGTTGTAGACCGGATGCGGCTCGCTGCCGAACACTTCCTTCGGATGCCATGCATTAATGAACGCTGACATGCCTTGATCGTGAACGTAATTCACCATCGTGTTCAATCGTTCGCGGGGAACCTTGTAGTCGTAGCCGGCATCGTCGAGAAATATACCGGTTGCACCCATCGATTTCCAAGAGTCGACGCGAGATTTCATATTGGCAATACTGAGGTTCAACGTGCTGACTCCAAGGTCTACGTAGCCGTAGATGGCAATGTTAGGATTGTTCTCCTTCATCAGCTTGATCACGTTGAACGTCGACTTGTGGAAGGTATGGGACGTGGTTTCTAGATTTTGTCCGAGAACAACGACATCGTATGTAGCTAGAGCCTTCGCGGACTTCTCTTCATCCCATACACCGTTGACGGCCTTAGGGGTTCCATAGTAGATGAGCAGGCGATAGCCCTTACTCTGCGTGTCGATACCTTCAGAGGAAGCGTAAGCGGTCCACGCGGGGGACGGAGCAGTGAGCATGACGACGAAGATAAGTGTAAGAAGAATAAGCCTCTTCATAGCTGTGTCCTCCTGATGGGGTGAATTTGACTTCTATTATAGGGATAATGTAGCCAAAACACTAGTAATATTTAAGAACGAAACGATTAGACATAAGGGGGATCCGCCAATGAACGTGCTGATTACAGGCGGGTGCGGCTTAATCGGCTCGGCTGTTGCTGAACGGTTTCATAAGGAAGGGCACCGGGTGTACATCATTGATGACTTGTCGTCTGGAAGCATGAAGCCGTCGAACAGCGCATTTAAGTTTTATAAGCTCAGTGTTGAAGATCCGGCATGTGAGGAAGTATTCCGCGGTGCAGGCTTCGAGGTTGTCGTCCATCTGGCCTCTCGCGATCCGCTAACGTCGGAGAAGGTGCTCGAGTATGAGGACACGCGGACGAACATGATGGGTCTTATTCATATGCTGGACTGCTCGCAGAAGCATGGCGTTCGCAAATTCATATACGGCTCTTCCTCTGAGGTGTACGGTCATGCCGAGGAGCTGCCTAGCCGCGAGGATGATGAATGCATACCGCATACTGTGCATGGCGTTAATGTTCTGGTCGGCGAGCAGTATTGTAAGAAGTGGCATGAGCTGTACGGACTACAGACCGTATCGCTTCGCATCGCGAACGTATATGGTCCTGGCATGCAGCTGGAGCGTCACGGGGTGATTGGCAAGCTGCTGGAGCAGGGCTTGAACGGACAGCCGCTTACGTTGTTCGGAGATGGGGAGCAGGCAAGAGACTTCATCTACGTAGCCGATGTGGCCGATCTCATCTATCGCGCCTCGCAGCAGCCTGTTGTAGGTGTCATTAATGCTTCGACGAATGTGGACACGAGCATCAACGCATTGCTTCGGCTCATTCGCCTATACGTAGGTATTACAGGAGTTGACCATCACGCGGAATTACCAACAGGCCCTGCGCGTGTGCTGCTCGATAATACGAAGGCGAAGCAGCTGCTGGATTGGGTGCCGCTCTATACGCTGCAGGAAGGGATTCAGCGTACGTACGAATGGCTTGCCAAGGAGAAGGAAATGGCGAAGCCAGTCAAGGCTCGACGAAGACAATGGCCGGACTGGGCGAGGCTCGTGCGTCCTTATGTTGAGAACCTGCTAGCTTTTGCGTTGCTGTACTTGCTCACGACGAACGGTCTTGGCTGGTCAGATACGAAGACGGTTGACTTCAATTTGCTCTACGTGCTGGTGATCGGCATTTTTTATGGCACGAAGCAGTCGCTACCTGCCTCGATCGCGGTGATTGTGCTGCAGGTCGGAGAACAGCTTGTCGCGGGACGGCATTGGAGCTCACTGCTCGGCGACTCGGATATGCTGCTCATTACGTCGGTATATTTGTTTTTTGGTCTAGCTGTCGGCTTCTATTCGGATAAGGTCCGTAAGGAAAAGTACTTCGCGGCGAACGATCTGCAGCTGGAGAAGCAGCGCTATAGCTTCCTGATGGAGGTCTATAAGGATACACGCGACGTGAAGGACCGTCTTCAGAAGCAGGTGCTGACGAGCAAGGACAGCCTTGGCCGCTTGCACTCAATCGTAGCGGAGCTGGAGAGCATGGAGCCGGAGCAGGTCGTATTCACGTCGGTAACGGTGCTCGAGGATTTACTCGAGACGCGGCGTATCTCCATCTATGCTGTCAATGAGAACTCGCCGTACTTGCGGCTGATGTCCAAGTCGTCCGACCCGGACTTCCGTGTACCGCGTTCGTTATACTTGAACGATGCGCCAGAGATTGCCGAGGTTATTCGCAGCGGCCGACATTTCTCGAACAAGTCGCTGTCGCCGGATGCGCCGATGCTCGTTGCTCCAGTCTTGCACGAGCGTAGCACCGTTGCGATTATTTGCATACATGAGCAGTCGTTCGAGAAATTTTCATTATATTATGAGAACTTGTTCCGAATTGCTTCTGACCTGGTGTCGCGTTCGTTATCAAGATCGTTCACCTATGTGACCGCGACCCGCAGTGATCGGTATGTGGAAGGCACGGAGGTGCTGCAGGAGAAGGTATACACGGAGCTTCTGCAGAGCAAGCAGGCTGCCAAGGAGCGCAACCAGACCGACTTCGTCATGCTGCTGGTCAAGTCGGACGAAGATATTACAGAGGTGTCCCGCCGTCTGTTCAAGCTGCTGCGCACGACCGATTATATGGGGCTGCTGCAAGGTCGTCTGACGCTGATGCTGTCTAATACTAGTCTTGAGGAAGCTGGAGCTGCTATTACACGTCTGGAGAAGAACGGCTTCGTCATCGAACTGCTTGAGGAGGGATTGGTGCATGGTTGAAGCGTTGCTGCTGGCATATTATGCTTGTGCCCTCTTGTTTACATTACTTGTATACTTAAAGCGTAAGACGATTCCGCTCTCGATTGGTCTGATCGGACTCGTCATTCCACTTGCTGGCTTACCTATGGCATGTCTAGTCGTTCTACTGTCAAGAAGGCGTCAGTTGAATAACACGAAGGAACGGTTCGAGGAAGCGCTCGGACTCGGTTTTCGGGATCGCGAGCTCATTAATCAGGTGAATGTCGAGAAGGAGTCGAACATCGTTCCGCTGGAGGAGGCGCTTGTCGTGAACGACAAGCATACCCGCAGACGCATCGTCATGGATGCGCTGAAGGAGGAATCGTTCGATATGGTTTCGTTCCTGAGCAGAGCGGTGCGCAACGAGGACAGCGAGACGAGTCACTATGCCGTTACGGCCATCCTGGAGATGAAGCGGGTGATGATGGCGGAGCTGCGCCAGCTAGGTGCGGCCTATGAGCAGCGGCCCGATGAGCACGAGGTGATCTTGCAATATGCGGAGAAGCTTCGTTCGTATATGGGCACTGGATTGATGGACCCACGCACACAGAAGACCTATCGAGAAATTCAGTCCAAGGTGATCGATAAGCTGATCGAGCGGGGGATATGTGACGAGGAGCAATTGGCAGAGAAGGTGGACTGTGAGCTTGCGCTTGGACATGTGGAGCAGGCGGAGACCGTCTCTAATCTGTTCTTAAGCCGCTTCCCTTCGTCGGAGAAGGCTTACTACGCTGCGATGAAGGTCAGCTATATGACGCGTACGGGAGAAGGCTTCAAGGAAGCGCTAGACAATCTCAAGCAGTCGCCAGTGAAAGTATCACAGCAGATGCTGCAGCTGATCCGATATTGGAATACGGGTGAAATGAATGCCAATAAAACTGTCAAAAGCTCTAAAGCAAGTGATTCTAACGATAGCCGCCGTCATTCTTCTCACGCTTCTGCTGCAAGCGGTCCGATCGGATCTGCTGTTCAAGCTGAACAAAGGAAGCGGGCATGAAGTAAGCAGTGAGCTGCCGGAGGCAACAAATGCACTATCCGACGAGGAAAAAAGCAAGCTTAAGACAGATTCGTTCGTTATTGTGTACGACAAGGCTAACAACTATAGCGTGAACATCAAGCAGAATGCCGAACAGCTGTTAAAAAGCATGAAGAAGAACTACCGCGTCGTCGAGCAGGAGCAGCCGTTCTTGTCGGAAGGTGAAGCGCCGTCACTCGTCATTATCGCTACACCGAGTCTGGGCAAGGTGAAGGAGCTGGATCGGGTCAACAGCTATGCGACGAATGGGGGAACGGTGTTCATTGCTACTGTCCCAGACCCGGATGAAGGTCTTCAGCGTGTATACCGCAAGCTGGGAATTCTGGAGCTCGGCACCTTCATGGAGGCATCGGGGGTCAAGTTCCATACGAACGTGCTGATCAAGCAGCAAGGCAAGGCGTTCACCGAAGATACCCTACATAATTCGTTCCTGCGGGTGAAGCTCGATTCCCGGGTGAAGGTGCATATGACGGTTGACGGAACGCTGCCGCTGATGTGGGAGCATAAGCTTGGTCAAGGCAAGTACGCCATCTATAACGGCACGATGCTGCAGGAGAAGGTAAGTCGGGGGGTCTTCGCAGGGGCGATCAGTATGCTGCTTCCGGACTTCATGTACCCGATCATGAATGCTAAGATTATGTACATCGATGACTTCCCGGCTCCGTTCTATGGATCGGCTCCAATCATTCAGAAGGAATACGGTCTCGATAATGACCGCTTCTTCAAGCGGGTATGGTGGCCGGATATGATTCGGATTGCGGAGCAGTACGATATGAAGTATACCGGCGCACTTATCGTCACGTATCACGATCAGGTCAAGCAGCCGTTCGATTGGGCGGCCGATGGCAATCAGGAGCTGCTCGGGATGTATGGCGGTGACCTGCTGCGTATGGGTGGGGAAATCGGCCTGCATGGCTACAATCACCAATCGCTCACCTTGTCAGCTAAGACGTCGCAGGCATTCGGCTACAAGGTGTGGACGGACCCGTACGATATGGTCGCCTCGATTGTGGCCGCGCGCGACTATGTGCATTCCGTATTCCCAGGCTATGAGCTTCGCTCGTACGTACCGCCGTCCAACGTGCTGGGCCGTGAGGGACGCATCGCCTTAAGCGAGGCGCTGCCGGAGCTGAGTAATGTCGCGGCTCTGTTCAATGAGGATGCGACACACATGTCTTATGTGCAGGAGTTTAAGGTAACGAAGGATGGAGAGGTCGAGCTTCCGCGGATTACATCGGGCTACGTCATGCGCGAGTACGACAATTACTTGGCTGTCAATGTGCTGACGCTCAAAGGGTACTTCTCCCACTTCGTTCACCCCGATGACGTCTTGAGCGAGGAGCGCGGACAAGGAATGACGTGGAAGCAGCTGTATGAAGGCTTCGAGGACTTGCTGGAAGGACTGAAGCAGGACTTCGGCTGGATCCGCAAGATGACGTCATCGGAAGCAGCTGTCGAGGTCAAGAGGCACCTAGTGAGCGAGCCGATTATCGAGCGCACAGACAACGGGCTGAACGGCTACATTAATGGGTTTACCGGCGAGATCCACTTCATACTGCGGACTGAGCATCAGTCGATGCATACGGAAGGCTGCGAAATCAGTCGTATAGATTCAGGTGTGTATTTGGTAAAAGCACAACGTGAACGATTCTCAATTGAATGGAAGGATACTCCATGAAAATATGTATTGTAGCGGAAGGCTCCTATCCCTATATTACCGGAGGCGTATCCAGCTGGATTCATGCCCTGATTACTTCAATGCCCCAGCATGAGTTCATCCTCTTGACGGTAGGCGCAGAGGAGAAGATGAAGGGCAAGTACAAGTATACGCTTCCTCCTAACGTATCGGCTGTCCACGAATCGTTCCTCGATGTGTTCCTGCGCGAGGAGGATAAGTGGGGGAAGACGTTCTCTCTAAGCGCTGACGAATACAGCGCCTTCAAGTCGCTCATCTCCGGAGGAGCGGATACGAATTGGGACGCTCTGTTCAAGCTGCTGCTCGACAAGCGGTGGGAGACGTCGACAGAGTTCCTCATGAGTAAGGACTACTTCGATCTGCTCAGTGAACTGGGTCGGGAGAAGTATAGTCAGCTTCCGTTCCGCGAGATGTTCTGGACGGTGCGCTCCATGCTGCTGCCGCTCATGCAGCTACTGCGTCAGACGATCCCGGAGGCCGACCTGTATCACGCTGTATCGACGGGATATGCAGGTGTGCTCGCTAGCTTCGGCAAGCAGCTGTACGGTAGGCCGATGCTGCTAACCGAGCATGGCATCTATTCCCGAGAGCGGGAGGAAGAGATCATTAAGGCCGACTGGGTGAAGGGCTACTTCAAGGACATCTGGATTCAATTCTTCTATGGACTAGCCAGCTGCGCCTACTTGTATTCGGATAAGGTCATTACGCTGTTCGGACGTAATCTCGAGATGCTCATTGAGCTCGGCTGTCCGTCCGAGAAGGCATCCATTATTCCGAACGGGGTGCGCACGAACGATTACATGCAGCTTCCCCAGCCGGAGGAGGGTCACTTCCGTGAGAAGGTGATCATCGGGGCGATCGTACGCGTCGTGCCGATCAAGGACATCAAGACGATGCTGCTCGGCTTCGTGCATGTGAAGCGGGAGGTACCGAATGCCGAGCTGATCGTTATGGGGCCGACGGAAGAAGACAAGCAATATTACCGCGAGTGTCTGGAGCTCGTCGATCTATTAGGCATTGAAGATGTGACGTTCACGGGCAGCGTTAACATTAAGGAATATTTAGGTCGGATGGACCTGATGCTGCTGACCAGCATCAGTGAGGGGCAGCCTCTGGCTATATTGGAGGGACTGGCGGCGGGCAAGCCGTTCGTGTCTACCGACGTCGGCGGCTGCCGGGAGCTATTGTATGGTCGAAATGATAGCTACGGTCAAGCGGGCTATGTGGTGCCTGTGATGAACGATGAGGAGCTGGCCAAGGCGATCATCCGTCTATGCCGCAATGAGCAGGAGCGGATTCGGATGGGGCTGAACGGCCGTAATCGTGTGTTGAACGATTACACGCACGAACAGTTCATCTCGAAGTACGAGGAGCTGTACGATGAGCTCGGTATGAGCATAGGGACGAAGGGGGAGCGCGAATGGCGGGCATAGGCTTTCAACTCAAAACGCTGTTCGATAAGGAAGGCATATTCGGACGTTCGCAGGCGATCTCGTATGCTGCGCTTGTTACGGTAGGCCCGATGATCTGCTGTATGCTCGCCGTGACGCTCATTCAGCTTATGATGATCGGCGGAGATACACCGTTCCGCGTGAAGGAGCTGTTCCAGGCCGGCACGTCTTATGCATTCGCCTTCTCGATTATGGTATCCTCGCCCTTGTCGATGTTCCTGACGCGCTGCATCTCGGACCAGCTGTACTCAAGTCGATTCCAGCTGCTGCTGCCTACTTACTATGGCGGCATGCTCATCAGCCTGATTATTTCAGCAGCGATCGGCATCGGGTTCGTGCTGTTCGCAAGCCTCCAGCCGCTGGAGGAGCTGATTCTGTTCATCCTATTCATGGAGATCGTCATGATCTGGATTCAAGTTGTGTTCATCTCGGCGATGAAGGAGTACAAGAAGATCGCGCTGGCGTTCGCGCTTGGTATGCTGCTCGCAACAATAGGCGTCTACTTGACGGTGTATCTTGTGCAAGAGGCAGCTACCTTTGCGTTGCTGCTCGGATGGATGGCTGCTGGCTTCTTCGTAACTGCAGCGATGCTGTGGGTGGAGATCGATAAGTTTTTTCAGATGGAGGAGAAGGTGCCGATCTTTGCCTTCCTTGCGAACTGGAAGAGATATGCGTCACTGATCTTGATCGGGCTGTTCACCGGCATCTGCATGTTCGAGCATCAGCTGGCGGAATGGTACTTCCACGGCATCTGGATCGAGGACTCCTTCAAGCTGCTGCCGGAATACGATTCAGCTGTATACTTCGCAGTCTTGTCGGTGATGCCGACGCTGATCTGGTTCGTCGTATCGGTGGAGACCGCGTTCTATCCGAAGTTCAGAGATTATTATGATGCAATTCTCGGTATTGGTAACATTCTGGAGATTGATCGCTCGCGGAGAGAAATGGAGAAGGTGCTCGTCGGCGAGCTGGCGAAGCTAATGGGTCTCCAATTGGCGTTCTCGATCTTCGCGGTCGCCTGCGGCATTAAGCTGCTGCCGCTGATCGGCTTCACAGCCAGACAAATATTGACCTACAACATTCTCGTGATGTCGTTCTATATGTACATTATGGTGACGATAGCGATTCTGCTTCTGCTGTACTTCGATGATCGGATCGGAGCGTTGTGCTTATCCTTCATGTTCTTCGTGATGAATGTAGGAGCCTCGTGGTTCCTTAAGGATATGCCGCAATTCCAGGGATTGTCGCTGTTCGTTGCCTCGCTGCCAACGTTACTGGTGCTGCTGTGGCGGCTCATGTACAGACTGCGAAGGCTGCATTACGTCACCTTCAGCGCCCAGCCGCTGCTGTCTAAGAATGAGAATAAATTTGGATAGTGATGTATCCAACAGGTCCGACGTGCCTGTATCTGTATGCTAGAGGAATGAGGTGAATGGAGTTGAAACAACCAGGATCATATGCAAGACGAGGAGTAGCCTTGCTGCTCGCAACGGCGATGCTTGGACTGACGGCCTGCGAGGCTCGCGATGAGATCGTTCGCAAGCTGGAGAACCAGCAGCCGGTGACGGCGGAGGATGCGAAGGCTGCCTATTCCCCAAGACTTGTCGAGCACCGTCAGGTGTACAGTAATGATCAGCCCGGCTCGCTCATTCATATGTACTTGACCGTTACGAAGGATAACTTGACGGCCTCGCCGCCTGTCACATGGTCCCAGCTGAACGAGATCAAGCTGGCGAAGGACAACACGCCTGACCGAGAGATGAATGTGATCATACAGGAAGGAAGCGAGAAAGGACCGGAGAGCGGCTACTTCGGCTCGGGCGCGAACAAGGCGAATGCGAGCATCCGATTGCGCGGCAAGACGACGCTGGGGGCATCGCAGAAGTCCTATAAGATTGAGCTGGGCGGCAGCGCGGGGGAGTGGCGCGACCAGCGTACGATCAATCTCGTCAAGCATGCGTATGACTTCAGTCGGCTGCGCAACAAGCTGAGCTTCGATCTGATCAAGACGATACCGGATATTACGAGTCTTCGTACCCAATTCGTGCAGCTTCACGTGCGTGACCTGACGAGCGGAGCTGGTGATCAAGGCTTCGTCGATTACGGCTTGTATACGCAGGTGGAGCAGCCGAACAAGTCCTTTTTGCGGACGCATGGGCTCGATCCATATGCTCACTTGTATAAGCCGGTATTCTTCGAGTTCTATCGATACCCAGAGCAGCTGAAGAAGGTGGATGATCCTGCCTACGACAAGGCGTCGTTCGAGACGATTATGGAGACGAAGGGCGATAAGGACCATACGAAGCTGCTGCGAATGCTCGATGATGTCAATGATATGACGCAGGACATCGACAAGGTGTTCGAGAAGCACTTCGACAAGGATAACTTCTACACGTGGATGGCCGTTAACATCTTGATGGATAACGTTGACACGAACTCGCAGAACTATTATTTATACTCACCGCTGAATTCTGAGAAGTGGTACTTCCTTCCATGGGATTACGACGGCGCATGGGGAATCTACGAAACACCGGGGTCGCCGGATGAATACCGGATGCCTTGGCGACAGGGATTGTCGACGTATTGGAACAACGTGCTGCATAATCGCTTGTTCAAAAATCCGCAAAACGTCGAGCTGCTGACTGCGAAAATGAAAGAAATCAGCGCATATATCAACGAAGAGAACACACGTAAGCAGATCGAGATATACAAGCCGATCACGAACCTGTTCGTGCATCGACCGCCGGATATCGGCTATATGAATCGTCCGATCGAATATTACCAGATGGAGCTGGAGCGTCTGCCTAAGCTTCCGGCCTTGAGCGAGCAGCGATACATGACCAGTCTGCAGACGCCGATGCCATTCTACATGGGGGTGCCGGTACGGGTGGACGGACAGCTGGAATTCGTCTGGGACCCGTCCTATGATCTGCAAGGTGACGACTTAACGTATCGCATTCAGATCGCGAGGGATCCGGGTATGGAGAAGCTTATCGCGGAGCAGACGGAGCTGAAGTCGACTCGAGTGAAGTTACCTGACCCGGGACCAGGCGAGTACTACTGGAAGGTCGTGGTGGAGGATATACAAGGCAACGAGATGACGTCCTTCGACCGTTATGTAGACGAGGATCGCGACCGCTTCCAAGGCGTCCGACAATTTTATCTGGAATAACGAAGGAGGGGAGCAGGTTGAAGTACGACGGCAAGAAGCTGCGACATGAGCTGAAATTCTATATTAATCCACGCGAGCTCGTCTCGCTTCGTCAACGTGTGCAGCAGCTGCTGCCGCTCGATCGTTACTCGGTATCTCCTGAAGGGTATCATATTCGCAGCCTGTATATGGACGATTACGGAGAAGGCGCGCTATATGATAAGATCAACGGCGTGTTCAGTCGTCGCAAGTACCGAATTCGCATCTATAACAAGAGCGATAAGATCATTAAGCTGGAGCGCAAGAGCAAATTCAACGAGTATGTGGCGAAGGAGTCCGCGACCTTAACGCGCGAGCAGGTGGACCGTCTGCTGGAGGGAGATGTCAGCTGGGCGAGCAGTGCGCCGCGCGGGCTGCTGCAGGACTTCTACCTCGATGTGAAGCATGGTGCAATGAAGCCTTCCGTCATCGTCGATTACGTGCGGGAGGCATACATCGACGAGCTGTCCGACACGCGCATTACGTTCGACAAGCAGCTTGCCTCGGGCTTCCATCATGTGGATCTGTTCGATGCGGAGCTGCCGACCTGGCCGGCGGTGGACGATAACCGGTACATTCTGGAGGTCAAGTACAACGCGTTCCTGCCGCACAGCATTCGGGCGCTCGTCCAGATGGAGACTCACCAGCGGTCGACGATCTCGAAGTATGTGCTATGCAAGGAGCGGCAGAAGGTGTATTACAAGGCGTGACGGATCTAGTACGGATAGAAGGGGATGCTTCATGGGTGACCTTTTGAATTTTGACGATATTATTAAGAAGAATGTACTGAATCTGGAGAGCTTCGGCAGCATCTCGTATCTGGACATGGTGTTCGGTCTAGGGCTGTCGCTTGTAATCGGACTATTCATCTATTACATCTATAGACTGTGCTATCGTGGAGTTGTGTACAGCCACAACTACAACATGACCTTCGTCCTCATGACGGTCATTACCTCGCTCATTATTATGACGATCAGCACGAACATCGTACTCTCGCTCGGAATGGTCGGTGCGCTCAGTATCGTCCGCTTCCGGACAGCGGTGAAGGACCCGATGGACATTATCTACTTGTTCTGGGCGGTGGCGGCTGGAATTGCGACAGGGGCCAAAATGTACCCGCTCGCACTCTGCGGCTCGCTCGTCATCGGTGCGACGATCTTCTTCCTGACGCTGCGCCGCGAGGTGAAGGCACCTTATCTGGTCGTACTACGCTATGAGGACCGCGCCGAGGAGGAGGTCAAGCGGCAGCTGCGCAGAATGAAGGCGGTACTGAAGTCGAAGACGTTCCGCAAAGGAATGATCGAGCTGACCGCTGAAATCAAGGTCAAGGACGATAATGTGTCGATGGTCGCGGATATGTCGCGCATCGACGGTATGATCGACTCGGCGGTCGTCAGCCACTCGGGCGACTATGCGCAGTAAGATCGGGGTTGTGACTTTGCTGTGATAGATGTGGACAGCGGAGCGGCCGAGCTGCGGGCGTGATGGCTTGACTCGATTTTGACCCGTCTATATAATGGAACATATGTGAAGTTCGGGCCCGAAGCACGCTGCACAAGCATGATTCGAACATGATTCGAATGTGAGGCACCCCTGATGGGGTGCTTTGTCGTATGTGGGCGTGCAAGACAGCGCAGGCTGTACGTGGGCTTATATCGGAAAGGGGTACTACGTGATGAATTATAAATTATGGCTGGCCGAGCAGACGGCCGCGAAGCTAGAGGGCGTAAGCGCGGAGGCGCTCGCGGAGTGGGTCGAATATCCGCCGAATCCGGAGATGGGCGATCTGTCGCTGCCATGCTTCAAGCTGAGCAAGCAGCTGCGCAAGGCGCCTCAGGCGATTGCGGAGGAGCTGAAGGGCGCTTGGGCGGACGAGCCGACGGTGGAGCGGGTCGAGGCTGTTGCGGGGTACTTGAACATTTACTTGAATAAATCAGCGTATGCTCGTTCGGTCGTGCAAGCGGTGCTGACGGCAGGAGATCGTTACGGCTCTCAGAACCTCGGAGGCGGGCGCAAGGTGCCGATGGACTTCTCCTCGCCGAACATTGCGAAGACGTTCCATATCGGACATCTGCGCTCGACGGTGATCGGCAATGCGCTGTACCGGATCTTCAACTTCCTCGGCTATGAGAGCGTGGCGGTCAACCATCTCGGTGACTGGGGCACTCAATTCGGCAAGCTGATCGTCGCTTACAAGCTGTGGGGCGATCAGGAGGCGGTCGAGCGCGATGGAATTGACGAGCTGCAGCGCATCTACGTGAAATTCCACGACGAAGCAGACCAGAAGCCGGAGCTCGAGGACGAGGCACGCGCTTGGTTCGTGAAGCTGGAGCAGGGCGATGAAGAGGCGCACAAGCTGTGGCGCTGGTTCGTCGAGATCAGTCTGAAGGAATTCCACAAGATGTACGACCTGCTCGGCGTCAAGTTCGATTCGTATGCGGGCGAGAGCTTCTATAATGATAAGATGGGCGCGGTGCTGGACGAGCTGAAGGACAAGCAGCTGCTCGTCGAGGACGATGGGGCGCTGCTCGTTCGTCTGGACGAGTTCAACATGCCGCCTGCGCTCATGGTGAAGAAGGACGGCGGCACGCTGTACCATACACGCGACACGGCGGCGGCGATCTACCGGAAGAAGGAATACGACTTCGACCGTTCACTCTATATTACAGATGCAGGGCAGAGCCTTCACTTCCAGCAGCTGTTCAAGGTCGTCGAGCTGATGGGCTACGACTGGGCGAAGCAGATGAACCACGTGCCGTTCGGTAAAGTAAGCCTCGAGGGAGCGAAGCTGTCGACGCGTAAGGGTAACGTCGTTCATCTCGAGGAGCTGCTGACGAAGGCGATCGAGAAGACACGTGAAATTATTGAGGAGAAAAATCCGAGCCTCGCGAACAAGGACGAGGTAGCGCGTCAGGTCGGCGTAGGCGCCATCGTCTTCAACGATCTGAGCAACAACCGGATCAAGGATATCGTGTTCTCGTGGGAGGACGCGCTTAACTTCGAGGGTGAGACCGGTCCGTACGTGCAATATACGAATGCGCGGGCGAACAGCGTGCTGCGCAAGTCCGGCGAGCAGGTGGACGTCGCTAGCGTGAAGCTGGAGCTGCTCACAGCTACGGCGGAGACGGCGCTCATTCGTGAGCTGTACGTCTTCAAGGAGCGCATCGTGCAGGCGATGGAGAAGCTGGAGCCGTCGATCATCAGTCGCTACCTCGTTGACCTCGCGCAGTCGTTCAACCGATTCTACCACGAGTGTCCGATTCTGAAGGCGGACGGAGAGCTGAAGGCAGCGCGTCTAGCGCTGACGTACGCGACGACGATTACGCTCAAGAATGGCCTCAGTCTGATCGGCTTGGAAGCGCCTCAGGAAATGTAAGTCATGAAGCCCCTGACAGCTATGGATGCTGTTGGGGGCTTTTTGGCGTGAGCTGAGATGAGTTTCCATGCTGAGAGGCTGCGGGCTCGCACTCGCTCAAAGTGGAGTGAAGGCGCTTAGCTCTTGTGCGACTGCCGTTTGCATCCCGCCTCTTCGGTGCATAATGAGTACAGAAGGAGGGATGCACGATGGGGAAGAGCGATGAGCTGGTGAAATATATGACCGAGCGGTTCGTCAAATATATCGATACGCCGAAGGACGTTCGGCGGCAGGTGCGCCTGGACAGGAAGGTGCTGCGTGAGCCGTGGGAGTACCGCTGGTTCGGCATGATCCCGTTCTCGATCCGCATGTGGGCAGACAAGTGGCGGCGAGAGAAGGAGAAGTGAGTAGACTCTACATAAAAAAAGGAAAAGCTTCTTGCCCAAGGCTGATGACGCGGTGTTCGACGGCACCGGACTTGCCTTAGAGCGGGAAGCTTTTCTATATGGGAAGAGGAGAAAACCGTAGGTTAGTGCTTCAGCCCGTATGTACTTGGGCTCGCTGCGCTGTGTGATCGCAATCGGCAAGCTTGAGCGATTACGGATAATACTGACCAGCCACAGTCAGCGATTCATACGGGATGTAGCGAGCATCGTCCTGGACGATGTGAACGTAGCGGCTGCCGTCGGACCATTCATGGACACCGGCTACCAGGAGCGGGACGTTCGCTGTACCATTGTACAGCTGTGTCACCAGTACGGGAGGCTGTCCGCCTTCCACTTGCTCCATGAGCTTCGCGAAGCTTGGAAATGCTGCAGGTGTACCCTGCACCCAAGGAAGCTCCGCGTAAGGCTCTGAAGGGTGAGCGTCCCTTCGTAATATTATAGTATGCAGCGAAGACGGATTTGTGACCGTTTTCATTGCGTGTGTCGGCATAAAAGTTGTACGAGGCTCCGCAGACAGGTTGGTCAATGGAAGCTCCTCACCCGTCTTGGCGTCAATGTACCACACCCGATCAGCCTGCTCGACCGTTACGCGCCATGCGGCTTGAAGCGGGTCCCAATAGAAGGGCTCTGCCTTATAATTATAATCGATAAGTTCGAGCCGTACCAGACTTTGGTACAGCGTATTGCTGCTGAACAGCGGGTATTCACCTCGGCCGTACTCGGTGAGCTGATACGATCCGCTCTCAACGGCGTGGATGACCATGTAGCCGAGCTCGCGTCCGGATTGCTGGATCAGAACGATCCAGCCGTGGGTGCCCGGACCGAGCGGCTGGCTTGTCCAGCTGGCGCTGGCCCAAGCCTCGAAGCCTGGCTCCTTGGCAAGCGTGTCCTTGAACGTGCGTATGGCCTCCTGCAGCGGCTTGTCCACCGTCTGCAGCTCGTCAGGCTGTGCCCCGAGGGCGCCTAGGTTGGAAGCGGCTGGACTGTTCATGCGGCTGGCGAGTGGGGCTGTAGGGCTCGCGCTCACTGGATCGCCGTGAAGCTCTGTGCTCGCTGGCTGCAGCTCGTCATGGCGCGTGGCCTGCTCCATCGCAATCGCATGAGCGTAAGGGCTTAGCTCGGAGCCGTCCCTGAGCAGCAGGCTTGTCCCGATGACGACAACGGATAACACAATCGACAGCTTCTTCATTCATTCACCTGCTTCGCGTTAGAGTCGTGCATCTTCGCCTCGAGAACGCTGCAAGAGCGAATATGCTTACATTATATAAGGTATGACAGGAAAAGTTTGTTAGAACCTGTAGATGACTTGAATAAACTTTTCCCCTTAAATATTCACCGTTCGTGTCAGTTCGTCATGACTGACGTTCGTTCGAGGCCGGTACGTGAAACAGCCCGCAGTTGATGGCAGATATTAGAATTCGAGGTCGGTATTGCCATTCGACTTCCTTCAAGCGGCCGTCATATTGCGCCTCGATGTCAGGCTTCGCCTCCGGCTCGGCCGCCTTCAGCAGCGGCTCGTAATAATCGCGTACGCGAGTATGCTCCTCAGAGAGGCGCAGCTGCGCATCGCGAGCCCAGCTGTGGTCATAGGCGGCCAGCTTCGTCTCGAGGTGCTGCTCGAGGAATAGCACGGCGCGCGGCAGCGTGATCCGGTCAGGAGTGACATAGACGCGTGCTGGCAGTCTCGGTGTCAGCTTGCGGCTGTCGATCCAGTCCTGGAACTGCTCGCGAAGCTCACCGGTCTGCAGCTGAATGCCGATCGAATGAATTTCGCTGCGCTTCATATCGCACGAGAGCTCGACCAGGTAGTTCACTGCGAGCCACGTGTCGTACGGGATCGTGCTCGTGTCGCGCTGCCGTGGATCGGCGGGCGGCTGTGCCTCGAACAGGCGCACGAAGCGTCCCTTGCCCTTGACTGCGGCGAAAATTTGCTCGAGCCTGCGGCTGCCGTACGTCAGCTCGTCGCGCGGTGTGCGCGCGGTGAACGACGTCGGCACGAAGCCGAAGTAGCGGCCGAGTATGCTGTCGCCCGTCGGCTGTCCGGGTGCGGCAGGCTGTCCGGCGGCGGGCTGAGCGGGCGGCGCAGCGAGGGCTCCTGCGCCAGCAGCGGTTGCGGGCGCGGCACCGGCAGGGGCGCTGCCGTGCGCAGTCGTAGCAGCCGCGGGGCTCGGCGCGAAGCCCGGCGAAGGCACCGCGGCGGTAGGGCTCGGCGCAGCGCCCGGCGCACTGCCCTGAGCTGGGCTAGGCCCGCCAGCTACGCCTGGCGCTGTCGTGCCTGCGAAGCCCGGCGAAGGCGCCGCGGCGGTGGGGCTCGGCGTAGCGCCCGGTACGCTGCCCTGAGCTGGGCTAGGCCCGCCAGCTACGCCTGGCGCTGTCGTGCCTGCGAAGCCCGGCGGCGCCGCTGTGCTGATGCCGGGCGCTGGACCGCCTGGCTGCGCCTGCGGATGCAGCTCGCCGTAGCGCTCGGGGTCGAAGATGAACGTACACGTCATCGTCTCCGGCTCGACGCCGGTACGCTCGACGAAGCTCCAGTAATACGGACGGTGATTCAAGTCCTTGTCCGCCGAAGGCGAGAGCTTCACGGTGACGTAGGCAGGATGCTTCTCGAGCAGCTCGCAACTCTCGGCGTCCAGATAGCGGAGGACGTACGATCGAATTTGCTCGCTTGTCATCGTCATCGGTGCGCCTCCTCACTGACGGGCATATCCGTTACCGGATTGCCTACGGCATGCAGCAGGCTGGCGATCGCAGACGGCTCCGGCTTGTCGTGCTCGACCTCGCTGCGCAGCAGTGTGAACGACTGACCTAGCTCGTCGAGCTGACGCTTGATCTCGCCCTCGTCTTGCGAGGCGAGAATCATTTTCGCCAGGTGGGACTCCAGGGAAGTCGTCTTCTCCAGCCGCTCCAGTATCGTATCGAGGCCGCCGATGACGAGCTCGAACATGTTGATCTTCTCATGCAGCAGCGACAAGATATGCTCCTCAATCGTCCCTGACGTCGACAGGTTGTAGATCTTGACGTCGTTCTGCTGACCGAGACGGTGGACCCGTCCGATCCGCTGCTCGACCCGCATCGGGTTCCACGGCAGGTCGAAGTTAATCATATGGTGGCAGAATTGCAGGTTGATCCCTTCGCCGCCTGCCTCGGTTGCGATGAGCACCTGGGCGCGGTTGCGGAACAGGTCCATCATCCAGTCCTTCTTGCCTCGGTTCATACCGCCGCGGTACGGAACGGCTGTAATTTTGCGATCCTTCAAGTATTGGAGCAAATATTCCTGTGACGCCCGGTATTCGGTGAAAATAATGACCTTCTCGTTCACCGATTCGATCAGCTCGAGCACCTTCTCCGCCTTCGTATTCGCCTTGATGCCACGGATGAGCTCGACGAGCTCCCATATTTTCGGACGGAGGGGAGAGTCCTCTGCTGTTTTCTTAAACATATTCACGAGTGTAATAAACACGGCATCCCGGCTCGAGCACACCTCGCGCTGCAGCGTGACGAGCGACAGGGCGCTGTTCATATCGCCGCCGGACTCCTCATAGCGTGTCTTGACGAAGCTCGTGACGCCGTCGTACAGCGCCTGCTCCTCTTCTGACAGCTGCAGCGGAATGTTGCGCACGATGCGCTTCGTGAAAGAGACGTTGCCGTCGCTGCGTCGGTTGCGGATCATGACCTTGCTCAGCTGCGCCTGCAGCTGCTGCTCGTTCTTCGGGATGCGCTTGTCGACGACGAAGTTCGACTGGAAGCTGGATTGGCCGCCGAGCTGGCCGGGCTTGAGCAGGTTGATCAGGTTGTACAGCTCCTTCAGATCGTTCTGCACCGGAGTGGCGGTGAGGAGGAGGCAGTACTTTTTGCGTAGCTCTACTATGAATTGGTAGTTCGTCGTCTTCTTGTTCTTCAGCTTGTGCGCCTCATCGATGACCAGCATGTCGTATTCCTGCTCGAGCACGATGCTGCGGTGAGGGTCGCGCTTGGCCGTATCCATCGAGGCGACGACGATGTCGTTCTGCGCCCACATGTACGCCTTCTTCTGGGCAACGGCAGAGATGCCGAACTTCTGGTTCAGCTCCCGCACCCATTGCAGCACGAGCGATGCCGGGACGAGTATGAGCACCTTGCGGATCAGTCCGCGTATCATATATTCCTTCAAGATAAGTCCGGCTTCAATCGTCTTGCCAAGCCCCACCTCATCTGCGAGTATGGCGCGTCCGCGCATGTCCATCAGCACGCGCTTCGCGGTATCGATCTGGTGATCCATCGGGACCAGGTTCGGCAGATGGGAGAGGCATTGCAGCTCGTCGAACGAATGAATGAGCTTCGCGCGCTCGGCCTCGACGGCCAGCTTGAACATGGCCCAGTCGTCCCAAGGACCGTTGCGCAGCGAACGTGCGTGCAGCTCCTCAAACCATTCCCGTTCATAATGAAGCTCGACATGCTCATTCAGCGGTTTCACGTGGTCTTTGCGCTCAGTTGTTTGCATGATGCAGTCTCTCGCTCCTTTATGCGGCGTGGAGTTAAATTTTAGTATGTACGAAACGATACGCTTTCAAACAGGCACCCGCTGTATTATGATGGAGAGAACGCTCGAAGGTTGGGCGAAAAAAGACATAGCGATCAGGTGATGACAATGGAGAAGTGGCGTTACATTCGGTCGGGGCTCGGTGCTCCGGCTTACAATATGGCGGTGGATGAGGCGATCTTGACCGCGCACAGCGAAGGGAAGGTGCCGCCGACGGTGCGGTTCTACGGCTGGTCGCCGGCGACGCTGTCGGTCGGGTACTTCCAGAAGGCGCTGCAGGAGGTGGACTTCGCTGCTGTGGAGCAGGCGGGACTCGGCTTCGTGCGCAGGGCGACAGGTGGACGAGTTGTACTGCACGACCGCGAGCTGACGTACAGCATCATCGTGTCGGAGGAGTATCCGGGCATCCCCCGCAGTGTGACGGAGGCGTACCGCGTGCTGAGCGAGGGGCTGCTGCTCGGCTTCCGCGGGCTCGGCCTGCAGGCGGAGATGGTACAGCTAGCGAGCGCCGAGGAGCAGGAGAAGTATGCGTCGATGGGCTCGGCGGCGTGCTTCGACTCACCCTCGTGGTACGAGCTTGTCGTCGAGGGCCGCAAGGTGGCTGGCAGCGCACAGACGCGGGCGAAGGGTGTCGTGCTGCAGCACGGCTCGATCTTGCTCGAGCTCGACTCGGAGCAGCTGTTCGGACTGCTGACGTTCTCGACCGAGCGGATCAAGGAGCGGATGAAGCAGCAGTTCGAGCGCAAGGCGGTGGCGATTAACGATGTGCTGCTGGCAGCCGGGCGCGAGAAGACGACGCTCGCCGAGGTGGAGCGGTCGTTCGAGGCGGGCATCGCGCAAGGGCTGGGCATCGAGCTGGTGGAGGGCGAGCTGACAGACTACGAGCTGGAGCTCGTGCGGCAGCTGGGGGCGGAGAAGTACGGGAATGAGGAATGGAATAAGCGGAGGTAAGATGCAACACCTATCCAATGCCGATCAGCAGGAGTCCATTCAATCGATGCAGTCGACCATACGCAAGCTAGAGAATGCTTTCTCTCGAATGACTCAGCAAGGCGCAAGGACGACGGTAGTCAACAAAAGACTCCAAGCTTGTACAATTGGCTTAGCCATGCTGGAGCATGTGTGGATTCAAGCGCCTCATTCTTACACTCAGGATGAAATTACAGAGGCTCGCCGTGTGTTGACTGGCCTGATACGATCCGTTCATAGCAGCTATGTCAAAGCAAAGATAGGCAGTCCCCAGCGAACACTTCTTGAGCGAAGAAGGGTGGCGTTCGAGCGGGCTATTCAAGCGATGAGTGAGCTTGATTCGAATATGATGTAGGGTCGTTGGAGTGGCTACTAAGCTTGTAACGAAGGAGGAGCCGGAGCGCCAGTAGCGCTTCGGCTGCTTGATGGTAGGGGCAGGTGACGGGCAACGAAGAGCAATGCTGCGTTGCAGAAGCTGCTCGAGCCGTTAGTTGTCAGCGAGTGCTCTTATGCAGTTGTGGTTATGTACGCCTCGAACGCCTCCTGCAGCTTGCGTGTCACAGGGCCTGGTACACCTTCTGCTATAGGTGCGTCATCCAGCTTAATAACAGGCGTAATCTCGACCGTCGTACCGGTGATGAACGCCTCATCGGCTTGCGCGAGCTGCGCCGTCGTGAATGGCTCTTCCTTGACCGTCATGCCTGACTGCCGGGCGAGCTTCAGCACGACCTGGCGTGTTATGCCGTGGAGAATGAGGTTGTTCGCCGGATGCGTGTACAGGATGCCGTCCTTCACCATCATCATGTTAGACGCGCTGCATTCGGTTACAGTGCCCGAGCGGTGCAGGACGACCTCTTGTGCGCCGCGGTCGAGCGCCTCTTGCTTGGCGAGCACGTTCGCGAGCAGATTGAGCGTCTTCAGGTCGCACCGCAGCCAGCGGATGTCCTCGCTCGTCACAGCGGCGATGCCGCTACGCATCGCCGCGAGCGGACGCTCGTATTCGGTCGTATACGCGAGCATGACCGGTTCGGCCGCTGCGGGGAACGGATGCGCGCGCGGTGCGGCGCCTCTGGTGATTTGCAGATAGATCGTGCCTGTGTCAAGTCCGTTCTTCTGCACGAGCTCGTTCAGCTTCTTATTCAGCGTCTCGGCTGTATCGTGCAGCGGGATGCGCAGCGCCTCCGCCGTTCGCTTCAATCGGTCATAATGACCGTTCGCCTCGAAGATGACTCCACGATATACTCGATACACCTCATAGATGCCGTCTCCGAAGTAATAGCCGCGATCATCGGGCGAGATCGAGACGGATTTTCTAGGAACCAGCTCGTTGTTATACCATACCCAGTTCTCATGTGAGCGTGACATATGGGCAGCCTCCTCTGGATTGTTGTTTAGAAAAAAAACAAGAACATACGTTTGTGTTCGGTTGTGCGTTATGGTAAGATTCTTCTAGACTAACAACGTTGTGAGCTGAAGTCAAAGCAGCTTGAAGCTGTGAGAAGGGCTCGGCATCAATTTCCAACTATAGTCCCTTGTAATGGATTAGAGCGAATGTATATTTTCCAGCTTGAGCCGGAGTTTGGACGTCAATAAGTCCTGAGTATGAGGTATGGAGACAGGGGCTTACTGTTGAGTTTTGTCGATTTCCATAAAGTTATGATGAACGAAAAACAGAGTAATCGCGAGCAAATAGAAGAGAATTGCATGGAGTCTAGGGACGAGCGCTAATTTCCGCTAATTCCCCGTTAGAAACACTATATGTTGTATTGTATAATGAATCACGCATCCATATATTGTGATCGTGAGTTTACCATAATTCCGGGGGGTTGTTGTTTTGAAGACCATGCAGCAGACCAAATTGGAAGGCCTAAGCGAGAAAATATTTCTTGATCGATACGCGATGAAAAATGCGGATACAAGCAAGACACAGGTCGGCGATACGGTGCTCGTGCTGACGAAGGACGATCCGAAATTTCCAGCGAAGGAAGTCGGAGAAGTCATCGAGAAGGCAGGCAGACAGGTGAAGGTCAAGCTTCGGAGCGGCGAAGTGGTGGAGTCTTCGATCGAGAAGCTGACGCTAACCCTGGAGAAGACGCCGCAGCAGATGTGGGATCGTCTGGCTGCTGCTATGGCCTCTGTCGAAGCAACACCGGAGAAGCGCAAGGAATGGACGGATAAGTTCCGTTACATATTAGAGGATTGGAGGCTCGTACCCGGCGGACGAATTGCTGCAGGCGCTGACGCCAGCGATGAGCTGACGCTGTTCAACTGCTACGTCATTCCGTCCCCTCATGACAGTCGCGGTGGCATTATGGCTACGCTGAGCGAGATGACCGAGATTATGGCGCGCGGCGGCGGTGTAGGCATCAACTTGTCCTCGCTGCGTCCCCGCAGGTCGGTGGTGAGAGGCGTGAACGGCTCCTCGAGCGGCGCAGTATCGTGGGGCGGGCTGTTCAGCTACACAACGGGACTGATCGAGCAGGGCGGCAGCAGACGCGGCGCGCTCATGCTCATGATGAACGATTGGCATCCGGATGTAGTGGACTTCATTACCGTGAAGCAGACGATGGGCCAGATCACGAATGCGAACTTGTCCGTATGCGTCAGCAACGGCTTCATGAAGGCGGTCAAGGAGGACCTTGATTGGGAGCTCGTCTACCCCGATACGTCAGATCCAGATTACGACAACGTCTGGAACGGCGATCTGGATAAGTGGCGTCAGGAAGGACGCAACGTCATTACGTACCGTACGGTGAAGGCACGTGAGATCTGGCATACGATCATCGAGTCGGCCTGGAAGTCGGCGGAGCCTGGCGTCGTATTCATGGAATACTATAACCAGATGTCCAACAGCTGGTACTTCAATCCGATCATCTGCACGAATCCATGCGGCGAGCAGGGGCTGCCGGCGTGGGGCGTGTGCAACTTGTCGGCGATTAATTTGTCCAAGTTCTATGATGAGGAGCAGCATGATGTGGACTGGGAGGAGCTCGGGAAGGTCGTCTCGTACTCGGTCCGCTTCCTCGACAACGTCATTGACAAGACGCCGTACCACTTCGAGGAGAATCGTCTGAACCAGCAGAATGAGCGGCGGATCGGCCTCGGCACGATGGGGCTGGCGGAGCTGATGATCAAGCTTGGCATTCGTTACGGCAGTCCGGAGTCGCTGGAATTCCTCGATAAGCTGTACGGCTTCATGGCTCGTGAATCGTATCTGGCTTCGGCTGATATTGCGGCGGAGAAGGGCTCGTTCACACAGTTCGAGGCGGAGAAGTTCCTTCAGAGCGGCTTCATGAAGACGATGACGAGCGTCTATCCAGAGGTCGGAGCGGCGATTCAGAAGAAGGGAATGCGCAACGTCACGGTCATTACGCAGGCGCCGACAGGCAGCACCGGTACGATGGTCGGCACGTCGACCGGCATCGAGCCGTACTTCGCGTTCGAATATTATCGTCAGAGCCGTCTCGGCTTCGACAAGCAGTACGTACCGATCGCGCAGGAGTGGAAGGACCGTCACCCGGATCAGGAGCTGCCTTCGCACTTCGTGACTGCGATGGATCTGTCCGCAGAGGATCACATTCGGGCACAGGCCGCGATCCAGAAGTGGGTCGACAGCTCGATCTCGAAGACGGCGAACTGCCCATCCGACTTCACCGTCGATGAGACGAAGCGACTGTATGAGCTTGCGTTCGATCTCGGCTGCAAGGGCGTGACGATCTACCGCGATGGCAGCCGCGATGTGCAGGTGCTCCAGACGGAGAAGAAGGAGGAGAAGGCAGCCGTTGCTACGGCTCCAGCTCCAGCCACGGCCTCCGACAAGCAGGAGCAGGTGCAGACGGTGAAGAGCGAGCCTGTTGAGAAGCAGACGATGACGCAGCTCTCCGAGTCTCTGACCGTGAACATCGACGCGCAGACCGAGCGCGTATTCGATAAGCAGTACAAGCGCCGCCCACAGGTGCTGCGCGGCTCCACTTACAAGTTCAATACGCCGTTCGGCATGGCGTACATTACGATTAATGACATGAACGGCTCGCCGAGCGAGATCTTCCTGAACGTCGGCAAGGCCGGCTCCGACGTGTTCGCGATGTCCGAGGCGCTCGGCCGCGTCTGCTCCTTGTTCCTGCGATACGGCGACCACGGCAACAAGGTCGAGCTGCTCGTCAAGCATCTGAAGGGCATCGGCGGCTCCGGCGCTATCGGCTTCGGCGCGAACCGCGTCGAATCGATCGCCGATGCGGTAGCGAAGGCGCTCGAGATGCACGGCGATTTCACCGACACCGCAGAGGACTACGTGACGGCCACGCAGGAGGAGGACGTCGTGCAGGAGGCGCCGACGGCTCAATACGCCGTCTCGCGCAGCGCCGCAACGTCGCTCGACCTGT
Organism: Paenibacillus sp. YYML68; assembly: GCF_027923405.1. Lineage (NCBI taxonomy): Bacteria > Bacillati > Bacillota > Bacilli > Caryophanales > Paenibacillaceae > Paenibacillus > Paenibacillus sp. YYML68. The sequence goes on from NZ_BQYI01000001.1 coordinate 2,010,331, forward strand.
GCCCGTCGTGCGGCACCGCCTCGCTGATTAACAGCGAGGGGTGCAAGAGCTGCACGAACTGCGGGTATAGCAGGTGCTCGTAGGGGATTCGATTGACGAGTAGTTCTATAATTCTGTGATTTTGCATAATAGGTGAGAATTTTTACTCACTAGTTGAGAAATATTCGTCATATATATTGAGAAAAATGAATCAATACAATGCGTTGTATATTTATGCATCGATGAATGTGTTTGCTCAAGCATTTTAAGTGTAAACCAGCCTGTAGCGGCAGAATTTCAGCAGCTACAGGCTGGTTTCACGATCAGGATTATTGAGGTTAGATTTGCTGTGTGGCGACTTCTTAGGGGCTTAAGTTTGGTATGGATAACTTGAATAATGATTCGGTATCCAATCACCAAAACATTCTGCAATGTATTCCGGTTGAATTGGGGCTTAATCTGGGAGAGTGTGCTTCTTCAGAGTCGGTGGTGTATTATGATAATAATTATGATTCGGTGGTAACGGAAATTGAATAAGAAGAAATTGGGGAGTATCGAATGGACATTTCGCTGCGTCAGTAAAAAACATATCTTGTCCCAAAATTCATACTGGTTTACATTCAATGAGTAAAAACAGCTTGTATCAGCAAACACATTTGCACAGCTACAGGCTGTTTTTCATGAACAAAATTATTAGCGGTTAGTATTGTCGGGTGGTGGTAATTGCTCGTGGTCTTGAAAGTAGGGTGTTGCGAAACTCATTGAGTGTTTTCGTATATGGAGGAAAATCATTTATGATGAAATCAATCGGTGTTGTATTCTCGACCGCAGGATGAGTGAGCATATGAATTAATCGTAAAGCATGTTTTAGTCCAGCGATTTTCCCCATGTCATACTCAGTAGGTTTTTGCTGTCTTTCTGCATCCTTTAAGGCAAAATGTAATGCGTCAAGTATGATGTCCTTCGCAATCGTTTTATCGCTCATTGAATCATCACCTAAACTCTTACTTTTTCCATTTCTCCTTTTGTATCCTGTAAGCCTCCAAGCAACGGGTCAAAAAATCTCCTTCATCCTCGGTTAATGCTTCCTTGTTTCGGTAATTGTCAAGATAGTTGTCGCGATTAAATAAATTAAGACAGCATAGATTCCGTCTTCTGCTCAGCTTGAAGAACGGTCGCTTTCTCAGGATTGAGCCAAACTTCTTCATCCAAGCTCCAATCCCGTGTAGCCCCCGACCAGCGACCAGGATGAAGAGTTTTGGCAGCTTCATAAACCTGCCGCCGCTTCTCAAATACCTGTTCGGACTGCCCTTTATGCCTCTGACTAGGCGTGAGGAAATTAAGGCCGCTGTGTCGATGCTCGTGGTTGTACCAGTGTACAAAACGCAGCACCCATTCTCGGGCCTCCATACGATCTTTAAACCCTCGCTCCGGGTATCCTGGACGGTACTTGCATGTACGGAAGACGGACTCCGCATAAGGATTGTCATTGCTTACCCGCGGGCGACTCCTGGAAGGCGTGATCCCTAAGCTATACAGCGTTTCGAGGTGAGCGTCAAATAGCCCCCACCTAGCGGTGGGAGCGAACCTGATGTATGCTACGATTACTTCTTATTCATACGACATTCAGCCGGGAGCGATCCCGACCATGGCATGAATGAATCGAGTGCTGGTTCATCAAGCGGATCAGGCAACTGAGGCAACTGCTCGAATAGATACTTCAAGTAGTTGTACGGATGCAGTCCGTTTTCCTTGGCTGTCTCAATCATGCTATAGATGACAGCGCTCGCCTTCGCTCCTCGCGGCGTGTTCGCGAACAGCCAGTTCTTCCGGCCGATCACAAACGGTTTAATGGAGCGTTCACTTCGGTTGTTGTCGATCTCCAGCCGTCCATTTTCCATGAAGGCCGTCAACTTCTCCCACTGGTTCAAGCTGTAGGCAATCGCCTGACCGGTCAAGCTCTTCGGCAATGTCCGAGAACGCTGTTGCTTGAGCCAAGCTTTGTAGGCTTCAATACGGGAGCACTGCGCTTCTGCCGCTCTTCATGCCGCTCTTCCGGTGAAGCCTCCGCAAGCTCGCGCTCGATTGCAAACAACTGATTGCAATAAGCCAATCCTTGTCCCGCGACACTGCCGAGCGTTCCCGTCTCTGGGGGAGCTCCCTTCAATGCTTCATCGAACTTGCGACGCGCATGCGCCCAGCAGCCGACGAGCTTGACCTTCGCGACCTTGTGGTATCCGGCGTAGCCGTCCACATGCAGATAGCCTGTAAATCCAGCCAGGAAATTCCGAGGATGCTCGCCGCCCCGCGTCCGCTGGTAGTCATACAGCACAACCGGCGGTATCCCGCGGCCTGTGCGATACAGCCACAGATACGAGGTGGATTCTGCCGATTTGCCCGGCTCCCGCAGCACCTGAAGGGTCGTTTCATCCGCATGCAGCGCATCCTGACTAAGCAGATAACGCTTCATCGCTTCATACATCGGCATGAGCCACTTCTCAGCTCCGTAGATCATCCAGTTCGCCATCGTCTGCCGGGAGAGCGAATAGCCCAGCCGGGCAAAAGCTTGCTCCTGTCGATACAGCGGCAAACTGTCCACGTACTTCTGACACATGACATGAGATAGGATGGACGGCGAAGCCAAGCTGCCGGGATAGACCGGCTTCGGCATGGGCGCGGTGACGATTGGCGTCTGCAGCTCATGGCGCTCACAGTGACGGCAGGAGTAGACCTGACGCACATGACGCATCACCTTGACCTGTGGCGGTACAATGGCAATCTCGCTGCGCGTCTCGGTCGTCATCTCGTGCAGCGAACCGCCGCAGCATGCGCAGAGCTGCTGACCTTCTTCCAGTGTATAGACAATAGTCTCCACGGGCAGGTTGGACAGATCTTCCTCACGCTTGCCGGAAGACTTCCGGCGCTCATACGTCACCTTCTCCATTGGCGGTTCTTCACCAGCTGGTGTTGCCAGCATTTCCGCTTCGTTGAACAGGTTCAGCTCGAGTTGATCCGGATGCGTCTTCTCGCTGGAAGAGCCGAAACGTTTCTGCTGAGCCAGACGGAATTGCTCCTCGTACCATTTGAGCTTGGCCGATAGTTCTACGTTCTGTTCTTCCAGCTTCTTATTTTGTTGTTGGAGTTCTTCGAGAGTTGGGGAATCCGGTCGCTTATCCATAACGGATATATTCGTCAGCAGATGGCTCTCGCCTGCTGCTAGATAAGGCGATTCCGCGAACAATGTATGGATTACCAGGCGTTGTCTGCTGTAACGGCCCGGTGTGCCTGCCGCTGTGTGAGCGCCAGTCCATCCAGCAGCCAGCGTAGCTCGCGTGCCGAGATCGCAACCGTACGTTCCGTGCTGCTCGGCCATTGGAAGGTGCCGCGCTCTAACCGGCGATAAAATAGCCAGAAGCCGTTATGGTCCCAGTACAGCAGTTTGAGCTTGTTGCGCTCTCGATTGCAGAAGACGAAGAGGCACTTGGAGAAGGGATTCAGGCCAAAGCATTCTTGAACGATTGCCGCCAGTCCGTCAATCGATTTTCGAAGATCCGTTGCTCCAGCGGCCAGATAGACCTGATGCGCACTCGAGATGCTCAGCATGAGACCGTTAGAGCGCTGACGACGTCATGAAGAAGCTTGGCATCGAAGCCTGATCGTACTTCAAGACGAGCGGCACCCGCATGAACGATGATGCAGGAGGATGTTGGATTACTCGAATCCGATAGGGTCAGTGGAATGAAGGAATTACTGGTGTTGCCAGAGGATTTACCAGAAGTACGTTCGTTAAGTGTACGAAGCCAATAACGCAATTGGTCCTTGGTCACGCCTTGTTCGGCGCACCATGCTTTCATGGTCTGTCCGCTCGCTTCATAGTCCGAGACACGAGCGATCCATTCTTGTCTTCTCAGCTCTTTCTTCGTCATGAGTATAAGCCTCCATCTCTGAATAACGTTGGCCTTATCTTCTCATAACGATTCATCTTGTTGAAGGTGTGCTAGGTTTGACGCTTACGCTTGTTTACCTCTGCCTCGAGCGCTTCGCTGTATGTTTTGTATTCATCTAGTGTTTGGGGTTGGGCTGATTCCGCACGTTTTGTCATGAAGAATGTATTCGCTGAACGACTACGTTTATCCTGCATTTCAAGTAAACATGATGGAGGTAGGCACGATGATTATTCGCGCCTACACCACCGCTTGAACGGAAACCACAGGATGCGCTTGCTGCTGCTCGATCGACAGTCCATCCAGTAACCAGTTCAATTCGCGACGAGTCAGCGCGATGGTCGCATGGCTGTCGTCAGTCGGCCACTGGAAGGTGCCGCGTTCGAGGCGGCGGTAGAACAGCCAGAAGCCATTTACATCCCAATACAGAATCTTGAGCTTGTCTCGCTGTCGATTGCAGAACACGAACAAGCTACTCGAGAAGGGGTTGAGTGCATACACCTCCTGCACCAGAGCGGCCAGGCCATCGATCGACTTGCGTAGGTCCGTACTGCCGCTTGCTAAATACACGGGAATGCTACTCGGAACGGTCAACATAGATCCTTCAGCACCTTAACGACTTCACGAAGCTGGGTAGAGTCGAAGGACTCACTCAGCTCAATAGAAGCCGCTCCAACATGAATCCGTAGGGATCCCGTTGGCAGATTGCTACGCACGGGAGAAGGTGGCACGATAACGGGGATGAAGGTTGATGCAGACTTTGATCGTTTGGATTTTGGGGGGCCTTCGATCTGTTTGAGCCAGTACTTCAGCTCATGGATGGTATGGTTATTGGCTTTACTCCAGGCTACCATGGTTTGACCGCTCGCTCGATAGTTCTCAATGCGAGTTCTCCATGCCTGTTGCCGCTCTACTCGATTCATGGGATGTCCTCCTCGATTCATATTGAGGACATTATCTCATCTATGCATGCATGGGGTGAAGGTGTGATGTATTTGACGCTTACACACTGGAACAAGACATACTGGATTTCTCTGGACATATCGACTTTGATCTAAATGTAATCTTTCAAACTAACTAGGGTTTGCTGAACGCCCATAAACTTCTTACTCCACAAGGGATTTGACCATTTCTGTCGAATTTATCTGCAAAGAAATTGTGGAAATTCGGCTAAAACCCTTGCAGACGGAGTGAATGAATGTGTTCGTGCAAAATCGAGATATGGCAGACCTGCTGAAAAATTTCTGCCTACCCTTGGCGGAAAATTAAATCCATCCAATCGCTGGGTCCAACTCGCGGCGATTATCCCTTGGGACAAAGTGGAAGAAAAATACGTGAATGCGTTCCAAAGGATTACCATTGGACAAAAAGCGTACTCGGCACGGATCGCCCTCGGTTCACTCATCATCAAAGAACGTCTTGGATTAAGCGATCGTGAGACCACCTTGCAAATCCAAGAGAATCCCTACCTGCAGTTCTTCCTCGGCTATTCCGAATACGTCGATGAAGAGCCGTTTCACCATTCTCTGCTCACCCATTTTCGAGAGCGGTTCGGCATGGAGAACCTGGTTGAAATCAACGAATGGATCGCTCAGGCCGCATTGCAAGCGGATCGAGAGGCTGAGCAGACGAAGGCGAAATCGAAAGATCGTGAACGCGACGACGATAATGATTCTGGGGGCTCGCAGCTCACCTTGGACGTTGGTGAGGCTCTCTCTCTTCCCGCCGAAGCTACCGAAGAGACCAAACAGCCTCGTCGTACGACGAAAAAGCTGCATGTACTACGGGCCGCCTCCGAGACAACGGCGGATGTCACGAACCGAGGCACCCTGATGCTGGATGCGACTTGCGCGCCTGCGGACATCAAGTATCCAACGGACTTGGGGCTGCTGAACCACGCTCGTGAAATTCTCGAAGACATCATTGATGTGCTGCATACTCCGCATGTTGGACAGATGGAGAAACCACGGACGTACCGCGAGATTGCAAGGAAGTCGTATCTGAACGTTTCGAAACAACGCAAAGCATCGGGCAAGATCATCCGCAAAGCGATCCGTAAGCAGCTCGGCTACGTGGGACGAGACCTCCGTATTATTGAAACACTAGTAAAGCACACGCCGCTGACAACGCTGAGTAAACGCACTATCGCCAGCTCTTGATCATCGCCGAGCTCTATCGTCAGCAGCGGGAGATGATGGAGAAGAAGATCCATGTCGTCGCCGATCGGATTGTCAGTATCGAAAAGCCGCACGTCCGCCCGATGGTTTGAGGCAAAGCTGCCGCGAACGTAGAGTTCGGTGCGAAAATCGCCGTCAGCTTGGTGGAAGGTTACGCCTGGATTGAAGCCGCACAGTGGGACAGCTTCAACGAAGCCACGACACTGCAAGCATCGGTAGAAGCGTACAAACGGCGATTCGGCTACTACCCGGCTGTGATTCTGGCGACAAAATCTACCGCAATCGAGACAACCTGAACTTCTGCAAAGAGCTCGGTATTCGTCTTAGCGGTCCCAAGCTGGGCAGACCGTCGAAAGAGCACAATGACACTGCCGACCGAGCGCAAGAGCGGCAAGACGCGGCACAGCGCAATGCGATCTAAGGAAAATTTGGAGAAGGCAAACGCAAATTAGGACTGGGGCGCATTCGCGCACGTGGTGCAGCAACCAGTATGTCCGTCATCGCCCTACAGTATCTGGTTATGAATCTGGAGCGGCGACTACGGGTTCTTTTTTTGCTTTTTTTTCAGAATGCTTGGCCTCAGCGGTTTACGCTGGGCGTAGGCCTGAACTAATCTTGTTCAGCAAACCCTATATTAGAGGTTTTCTGCTAGTCCAGCTACTGAAAGCTATGCATTATGAAATTGTTTTCCTTATTATATAAAATCTATCTAGAATTCTAAAGTTCGACATTACTTCTATGTATTCCACGGACATACATGGTTTGACTTAAAGGGGTTATTTGTATTCCTTGGAAATTAATGTGATAAGGGCTTTTATAAATCCAATGTATAGTTTCTGCTAAGTCTTTTGCCTCAAGTGGGAGAAATCCTGAATAACGATTTTCGTTATTATTAGTTGACTGCCCCTCCAATAAGGCGGTACGAGTTGTACCTGGCTCAATACAACAAATTCTTATGTTTAAACCATGGATGTCTGAACGAATTGAACGCAACAAATGAGATAAATATGATTTTGTTGCGGAATACACCGCCATATTTGGCGCAGAATCATGAGCTGCAATTGAACTAATTACTATTAACGTTCCTTTGCCTTTAGAAATAAAATATTTTATCGCATTCTGAATAAATAATGTAGTTCCAATAATATTGGTTTTTATTTGTTCCATGATATCGAGTTGATCCATTTCGTGGAAAGGTTTCCCTTGCCTTGCGCAACCAGCAGCGTGAACGATTAAGTCAATATCATGGATACCATGCATCTCCTTGTATATTTCTTCAAATATAAGCTGTTCTTCACTAATATCCTTACAGAGATATTCAAAGTTGTCTGTCCAGTCGTCCTTAATCTTCATAAGTTCTATTTTATTTCGTGCAAGCCCAATAACTTTGTAGCCATTTCGAAGAAAGAACAAAACCGTTTCTTTACCTATGCCAGAAGAAGCGCCTGTAATAAGACATGCGCAATCATTGTTCTGATCTGCATTCATAGAATATTTTTCCGCTCCACTCTACTAAAGAATAATAGCAATTATTGAATGTGCTCAATTCCCGGTTCCTTGATAATTTTTGAGGCCGAATTTCCAAAAGCGATATACAACAACAAAGAAGATAATGCTAACAATTAACGAACAATTTCCCAATATATAGCTCAAGCTTTCTTGAGGGAACTTCTCAATGAGAACGCCTACAGGATAATATGTTATAAATGCCATAGGCACTATAGTGAAAAATACATGTAAAGAAAAATCGTAAGCAGATAACGGAAAAGTCATATAGTTTACACTCAACGTCCACCCCATAAAAGTTAGGGAATTATTGTTTATCATCCAAAATACCATTGTTGCCCATAAAATTAATAATCCTGCTTGTATTATTGCACCAGCAAGTAAAAATTCACTCAATTGAATGAATTTTATCAAGCTCCAAGTAACAACTTCCTTACTACTCAAAAAAATCGTAGTAGCTCCAATCAAAGTATGTACCCAAGCTGTCAAATCCGATTTGCCACAAATCACTTGAAACAGAACATTGTTGGGACGTAATAGGTATATGTCTAAATCCCCGGTATGAACTAACCTTCTAAAATCTCTTATTCCTGCACAAAATATCAGTTGAAATCCATATGTAAAAAGCCAAAAGCCATATAGCAAACTTACTTCGTAAATATTCCATCCGTTTATTGTTCCAAAAAAATGTAAAATGGTCCAAAGAGGCAGATACTGACTACAATAAAGGAAAAGGGCACCAAAACTTGATGCGATAAAATTGAAACGATAAACAGAATTGGATTTAATTTGGGATTTTATGTACATGTAGAATAATATCATATAGTCCATATTATCCTCCATTAATGGAGACTCTTTGAAGAGCTCTATTCCAGATGAAATGAGCTGTAAAAGCAATTACTATGATCCAAAATAATTGTAAAAAGATGTTCCCTAGAAGCTCTGAAATAAGGTACTCATGTATATATATTTGAATCGGAATAAAGATAACACAAGAAAAGGGGAGATAGTGGATAGCTTGATTTACTTCAGAAGGGAAAAACCAAAGTGGTACAAAGGCTCCTGACAAAAACAGAACAGTCTGCGTTTTTAATATATTCAGACTAGTAACTTGAGTTATCCAAAAAGTCATAATTGAAGTAATGAAATTGATATAGAACATGACTAGGAAAGATAAGACTATACTTATAAGGAAGAAAAGCAAATGTAGAATCGATTTGGGAATCTGAAGGTCAATTGTAAAGTAGAAAAACGCAATGATTGGTAGTGTCTGGAAAAATAAGCGATTAATATATAAACCCATTTCTTGACTCATTAAGTAGGTAGTATATTGCATTGGACGTAATAGTTCGAATACAACCTCACCAGACAGTACTCGTTGCTGTAATACTTCTACAAACTCCATATCAATTGAAGTGATGATTCTTGCAAGTATTAGGTAAGTGGATAATTGTTCTAAGTTGATGCCATTAACCTCATCGCGTCCATGAAATAAAGTTTTCCAAAGTTCGATACTTAAATAAATGAATAGTACATTGCTAGCAAGTCCAATGAAGTAATTTCCCCTAAAAACCATAGAATTAATAAAGGATTGGCGAGCAATGATGTATGCTGTCTTACAAAAGTGTATAGAATTCGGAAGTTCCATTTAACGCTCCTCTATTTTCGTTTGATTGTTTGCGTTGTAAACATTTCGTACTAAATGCTCTATTTTTGGTTCTTCTATACTACAGTCAATTACAGGATATTCAGAAATAATAGATTCGATTAGTTTTGTCGCTGAAATGTCTTCCTTACTAAACAAAATTCTTGCTTCTTTATTATTGAAAGAAAGTAGAACTCCGGATTTTAAAGATATATCTGTAATTTCATTTTCAAAATGAATAGTTAGTATTCGTTCCTTGCCAAAATGTTCAATAAACTTTATTGTTCCGCCATTATACAGAATTTGACCATGATCAATAAGAATCATTCGATCAGAAACTTGCTCAATATCATCCATGTCATGCGATGTCAAAATAATAGTCGTTTTCTTTTCTGTTTTGATTTCACGTAGAAAGCTTCTTATGCGTTCTTTTGCAACTACGTCAAGACCAATTGTAGGTTCATCTAAGTAAACGATTGTTGGATCATGTAAAAATGCACATGCAATTTCAGCTCTCATTCTCTGGCCAAGACTTAATTGACGAACAGGAATTGAAGAAAATTCATCTAACCTGAGAAGTTCGGTCATTAAGTTTAAATTTTGTTTGAATTTTGAGTGTTTTATTTTATATATAAATCTAAATAATTCAAAAGATTCATGGATGGCTAAGTCCCATAGGAGTTGACTACGTTGTCCGAATACTGTTCCTATTTGTAATGCGTTTTCTTTACGGTTTATTTTAGGATTGATGCCGTTTACAAGAACGGCTCCGCTTGTTGGTTGTAAAATCCCAGTTAATAACTTTATGGTTGTAGATTTTCCAGACCCATTTGTACCAATATATCCAACTGCTTCACCTTGATTAATATTGAAGTTTATCCCTCGAACTGCTTCTTTTGTTTTTTTTATAGGAGAAAATAAATCGTTAAGGGAACCCCAAAATCCCTTTCGTTGCTCCTGATAGGTATATACTTTCCACAAATCTTTTGCTTCTATCATGTGCAAGTTCCCTCCCCTAAAATTTAGAAAAACGAATCTAATAGTGATTATAATTTAATTTTCATGAATATGGAATAAGTATACAATAATTTAATAAGAGCTGGAGTCAAGTATTGCGGATATGAGAGAATTTTAATAAATTGTAAAAATATACTTTTCTGTTGCATGCATCAAATAGATGAGTGTAATATAAATGACATCCGAAAATTATTTTAGAGGAGGGTATTCAAAATGTTTGAACAAATTATTAAATCTGGTTCGGTTGAGACTACTGTATTACAACATGGCTTAGTATTTGATTGTAGTAAGGGGATGTACCCAAGTCGAGTAAGTGGCTACGTAGGAAATTCTACTATGAGAATCGGATCCGATGTGACAACACTCTATGGTTACGTTTATGAATCGGGACTTATCATAAAAGTAGGCGGACAAGTTTGGGGACCTCTTCAAAACGGTTATTATTTTTCTGTTGTCGGGGAATGCGAGTTATCAGGTAATGGTAAAGCGGTTTTTTTTGAAAGAGTCGGATTTAGAGGACAACAATGTATAGGTGGTCCAACAGAAGAAAGAGGTAGAGTAAGTTATATTGATGGCTGTAGCGATTCCATTTTGATATATCCACCAAGAATGGGAGATCCGTGCTTGAATTTATTGTGGTTTCCCAAAAATATTAGGCAATCGATGCATATTCATCCTACTGTTCGTCTTGGATTAGTAATTAAAGGGGAAGGTAGATGCATTACTCCTGAAGGTGAGCTGCCTTTAAAAGAAGGCAACATTTTTTATTTGGCCGAAATGGGACAACACTGTTTTTATACTGATGATTCGCAAATGGCAATCGTCGCCTATCATCCAGATAGTGATTGGGGACCGACAGATACAAATCATCCAATGTTAAATCGGACATTTATTCGTTAACAATCGAGTTTCAATATATGGAGGGGTCTCACTCATGATCAATTCTATTAACTCAATCGAAACACAAAGGGTACCAGCCATTCGGGGACCTATTAAACTTCCTCTTAAGATAGGAAATAGCACTCATAACTTTGAACTTAAATACTTCGAATATTCAGGAGAAAGATATGCGGTTGCTTGTTTAGGTGAAGTATCCCAAGATGAATATATTCCTCTTCGAATCGAATCAGCTTGTTTATTTGGACATGTTTTTAATTCTGATAAATGTGATTGTGGGTTTCAACTTAAAGAGGCGCTAAAAAGAATAGCAGAGCATAAAAAAGGTATGGTTATTTATGCGATTGACCAAGATGCTAGAGGGTTAGGCATTGAATCACATTTTAGAATTTATGTTATGCGGCAACATGAAAACTTAGATACAGATGAATTATACAACAGACTTGGATCGCCGGTAGACGCTCGAAACTATGAGCATGTTGCTGATATTCTACAGAGTTATAACATTAAAAAGATTTTGTTGATGTCAAATAATAGGCATAGAAGGGAATTTTTAACTGAAAAGGGATTTCAATTAGAGATTGAACCCATTGAGGCTCCATTGAACTTTAATAACATGGCTACCTTAATGCTTGAAAAGGAAGATTTACCTTATGATTTCCACTTCAAAACTCACAGTGACTGGTTGAAGTCGATTCAAGAGGAAGTGGATGGTGATTTAAATGCAACAGTTATACAGATAATTTCAGGGACAGAGGAAGTTATCCTTCATTCAAAAGTTTTGGAAACATGGAATCTGGCTAGTGAAGTAACTAAGAACTTAACTAATAATGATTTGAAGAGTAACGATTCCAATATCATTTATTTGACTGACTTTCCTAGAATAGATGAACTTGAAAGTTATTCTGCAATAGGGGCGAAAATGATAGTTCTACCTTTTTCTGAAATTCCGTCTTGGTTGTATAATGAGGCCGAAAAGCATAAGATTATCATTCAAGACTGGGGCAGAAAAAACAAATATGTGATCGAAAGGCCTCAATGGAACTTATTGAAAGACTATCAATTTATGCATGTGTATGTTAGAGGGGATAAAACTAGATGTGTATTTGTTGGAGAAAATAGTAATCAAAACATGAACTACTTAATGGAGGGTTATAAAAATTTAAATACAATACTACTCGGAAGCAGTCCTGAGATTACGCATATTTTTGAAGGAGATTGTCCGTGGTTCGAACTTCAGCAACCCATCGGTAAAGCTAACGGCATTTCGTATAATTCACCGGATTTTGTATTAGAATTTCTTAAATATAATCTAGAAGAATATTTTGTTTTATGCCCAAAATTAAATAAATGAGCATTTTGCATAATTCCGTTTTTGAAAATTAGGCAGTAAATTCTTGGACCTAAAACACGGTATATTAGCTCAGCCGACCCTTAAATTTCAAAAATGGGCAGACCTGCAGTGTTTCTGCTGAATCAAAAATTTATGTGGAGGATTCCTTGTAATGGCGGGCCATCGCTAACGCAGAAGCCAGCAACACAATGGCGTTTAGATATTGGTGAGTGGTCACTTTTTGAATGCCCCAGACGTGCATGGCGTCTGCGGTCAGATATGTTTTCAACCGGGAGTTACATCGCTCAACGCTTGATCTTTCGTTATAAAGCTCCTTCCAGCGTTTCGTGTCCCGATGTGGACTGGAGTAGCACCGTAGAACGCTTTTCGTAACGACATTGATGACCATTCCATAGTTTGAAGATGAGCATGCACGGACAGTCGACCTTCCCTGTGGCATGAGGGCAGCGGAATCTCAGGTGATCGCCATCGGCGCCCCAATAGGTCATGGCAAAACCCATCGAGCAGCAGGGCGTACCGCTAGAGGTCATGCCCGCAGACGATTCCTTTTCATTACGAAGGTTCATCGGAATAATTGCTTGTGCCTTTACGTTCCGCACGGCTTCGTAGTTTATAAGTTGGTCATACGCGGCATCCAGCATAAAGAACTTCACTTTCGAACCCTTAGCCACTTGCTCCATAAGAGCAGAGCCAAATCGCCGTCATTGACGTGCGCCGGTGTAACTGAGAGCGCCACGGGCAACTCGCTCGTGGTGTCAACGGCAAGATGGAGCTTGTAGCCAAACCACTTGACCTTATTGCCAAAGGAGTCAAACTTCGCGCCCCAGTTGGCATTCCCGGTCAGTTCGCTTTTCCGTTTAGGCTGCTTTTTCTCATAAGCAAGGATCGCTGTGCTATTAATTGCAATGTGACTTCCATCGATGATTCCTTTTTGCATGCAGCGTGTTAAGAGATCCTCAGACAGACGTTTCGCCAGTCCCTTGTTCGTTAGCTCGGTGAAGACTCGGCTTAACGCCGCTATCGACGGAGCTTCCCGATCAAGTCGGAGTCCACATTGATAACGAAAACGAAGACCCACGTCCAAACGACGATGCAAGTCACTAAAGGTATCGATATTCTCAAACGGTGCGGCAAGCAGGGCCCGAAGCCTGCAATGCCCATCGGCACCTCGGGGTGATTAACCTCTCAATTCCTTAGCATAAGGTCGTAAATCTAAGGTATTGAAGAAGATAGGTAGACGTTCTTTGGATTCAAGTTTTTGCAATTCCTCAAAAGAAAATAGATTTTCTTGGAGAATACAAGTGACTTCATGTCCTTGGTTGTTTTCGGGTTTGGTCTCTTGAAAACTTCTCCAAGTTGGGGTGAATTCCCTTTTTTATGTTCAAAACTCCTTGTCTAGCAAGGGCTCAGATTTATGCAAAATGCTCAAATAATAACTTTGATAGTGCTTATTTAAAAAGGGGGGCTTGCATGAATTGTTCGAGTAAAGGTAAAGCGACATGTCTGCCCAGGAATAAGGCATTAGAATTAATGAGCAAGGAGCAATCAAAGTTAATTTTTATTGATTCAGCTGATTGTGCTCCGAGTGAAATGCAACAATTTCAATGCTTTAATCCTTTTCGATTTGACCCCCAAATACTAATACCTGTTCCTGGACAAGAAAGCTTTTCATATTCGATTGAAGCAATTTGGCAAGGTTTAAAGATATTTGATGGAAAAATTGATTCAGATATGTTTCATAAGAAGCCGTATAAAAGGCCTTTGGAAGCGGAGCAAACCGAATACAGCTACAGTGATACAGTATTTTGTTACAAAAACTATATCATTGATATCGTAACTGCAAGATTTCTTATTTATTTACCATCATATCTTTATTTGTTGGATAGAATATTACCTCAAGATTTGTGTAATGAAATTTTTAAATATCTTCAATGTGATTGCGATATCATCTTCTATGATTGGGATAGTAACTTTGATATTTATAATAAATTTGAATCATTCAGTCATTCTGCTATTCTTACATCTTGGTTTAATGGAACATTGGAAAAGGATTTTCTTTATGATCTTACTAAAATAAAATTGGAAGCTGGAATTAATGAAAAAATGAATCTAGATTTAACTCGATATTTGAATGTACATCAAAAATCAAGGGGTATTCTTAATGAAATTATCTGAAGACATAGCAAGAAACATGTACTGGAAACTGCAAGATTTAAGGGGTAAGTCTGATATAGCAAAAAGATTGCAAATTTTAAGAAAAACCCAGCACATGAGACCTGAAGAAATAAAGACATTGCAATTTGATAAATTATTGACTATTTTAAAACATGCTTATAATACAGTGCCGTACTATAAACAGATATTTCAGGAAAGAGGAATTTCGCCCCATGATTTTAACTGTTTTGAGGATATGCAACAGATTCCTCTGTTAACACGTGATTTATTGCGATCGAAACAGAATGAATTGATATCTACAGAAGCTGACTTTGCTACTATTCAAAATAACTATAGCAGTGGATCCACAGGAGTGAGAGCAGAATTTAAACAAGATTTAAATTTTCGATTATGGATGAGAGCCCATCAGATTAGAACTTATGAGTGGTGTAACGATTGGCAACTAGGCAATCCATTCGTATTGTTATGGGGCTCAGAGATTTATTGGTCTTATAAACGAGTACTCGATATGATCGATAACTTTCTGACAAATAGAAGAGAATTTAATACGTTTAATTTAAGTAATGATCTGATAAATAAGTTTTTAGATAAATTAATTACATTTAACCCGTATTTAGTAAGTACTTATACTAACGCAATGCATCTCATTGCCAAACGTGCCGAAGAACGAAATGTAACTATTAAAGGCTTAAAAGCAATACAGGCGACATCTGAACCTGTGCCAACTGCTGTCAGAGATCGTATGAAGAAGGTGTTTGGCTGTGAAATTTATGATAAATATGGAATGAGAGAAAGTAATATTATTTCACATGAAAGTCCTCTTCACGATGGAATGTGTATTCAATCTGAAAATGTGTATGTTGAGTTTTTGAAACCAGATGGGTCCCCTTGTAAATATGGTGAAAAAGGAAAAGTAGTAGTCACAACTCTAAATAATTTGTCTATGCCATTAATTCGCTATGAAACTAGTGATTTGGCTGCTCCATTGGCTGGTTATTGTTCTTCTGGTATTGGTTTACCACGTATGACTTCAGTAACGGGTAGATTACAGGATCTTATTATTTCGCCCACTGGATCCCATATTGATGCATATTTCTTTTCATATTTGATTATGAGATATCCTCAAATACATTGGTTCCAGGTTGTTCAATCGGAGCTAGAGCGACTGAATATTCATTTATATGCACCAAATGGAATTATAACAGAGTTACGCAATGAAATTGTGGAGAGGATCCATCATCATACTGGATTTCCATTTAATATTGAATTTGAATTATTGTCAGAAATGCCGATCTCTTCTACAGGGAAATTTAGGCTATGCGTTAGTGAATTGGGGAAGAGTTACTCTGAGATAGCAGCAACCGGAAGTGGAAAATTATGATCATTCCGGAGTGGTTAACTGATCATAAATACAAAGTTGAACCCCCGCCTGAGCGAGAACACGTAAATAATGTAAAGTGGACCCGGAAAGATGAGAATAGTAATGAGTTAATTATCGCTGATGGCAAAAAAAAATCCTTTAACATGGGGAAATTTTCTAAGGCGTTAAAAGTAAATGATGTGCTTGATAATGAGACGATTACTTTACCTGGAAGTATGATCATCTTACCTTACGGGGTTAGACTCTTAGATCAATTTATTGCGATTGTTAAAAATACCTATAGGAAATACGCATTACAAGAATATAATTATCCGGTCATTGCTCCAAAAGAGATTTATGAAAAGCAGTCCCAAATAATGAATTTGGAAAATAAATTATTATATGTGGGAACGTCTGGTGATTTTCTTAATCACTCGCCGAGAGGGATATTAAATCCAACTGGGGAAGCGACCATTTATACTCATTGGAGAACTTTGATAAGAACTAAAGAAGATCTACCGCTCAAGATGTATCGTAGAGCATCATATTTTCGACCCTTTTCAAAGGGGAAACATTCTGGTAGAAGTATATTTAAATCTCTTGAATCTGGAGATGTATTCGAATTTCATCTTTGCTATCCTTCTTTGAAGGATTCTCTTGGGGAAATGGAACAATTTAAAATGATGCTGGATGAAATATCGAATATTATTTCTGTTCCTACTATTTGGAGTTTGAGGCCACCTTGGACAAATAACGAAAATATTGCGCACTGGACTATTGGAGGTGATGTTCCATTACCATTGGGTAACACTGTTCAGACATGCTGCTTATATAATCAAGGTCAAATTTTCTCGGAGAAATTTGATATTAAATATAAACAAGGAAATGAATATATTCACACTTCACATATTACCGGAGCAATTACAAGGCGAATCTTGTTAACTCATTTGTTACTAGGAATGAGAACCTCAGGAGATCTATTTTTGCATCCTAATATTGCTCCTGATCAAGTAAATATTTTATTTAGACCTGGATTAGAAGAAGATTGTCCTGAAGAGATTCAATACGTATATCAACAATTGCAGATAAGATCAATTAGAGTAAACTTCAAAAAGTTTATGAAGAAAAATGAGTTCATTAAAGAATTGAAATTGAATAAACGTTCAGGTGTCCCTGTTCAGGTAATAGTTTATGGGAAAAGAGAGGCGGATGAAAGAGTAAGAGTTATAATAATTCGCTCTGATACATTAGAAGAGGCTAATATTTCGGAAATGGATCTTTCTCAACTTCCATTCTTAGTTGAAGAGTTAATAGATGAAATTGGAGCGTTTTATCAAAAAAGTGTGAGAGAGTTTTACAATCGTCAAGTCGTCTTTGCCGAAAATAAAGTAGAAGTCATTGAGTTTCTAGCAGAAAAAAAGGTCGTTAGTTGTCCTCTCGATTTCTCTAATGAAAAAGTATTAGAGATAGCGAATTATCATATGGGAGAAGTCCTTGGATTTGTTCATGAATCGGAAGAAAAAACTTGCGTCTTATCAGGTTCGAAGACGAAGTACATAGCTTATATTTCAGGTCGAATTTAAGATGAAGGGAGCCTTACTTTTTTGAAGATTATTGTCATTACAGGTGCCCCTGGCGTAGGAAAAACGGAAACAGGCAGACAACTCGTAAATTTATATCAAAGCAATTCAGCGTGGATTGATACTGATGCTTTTGCTAGTATAAGTCCTTTTGTAATTAACGATGAGTTTTATAAACTTGCGGGAAATAATTTGAAATCATGCATTAATAATTATTATCAATGGGGAATAGAAAATTTAATTATTAGCGGTGTTATTTTACCCGGTGGTATTTATGACCAGATTACTCAAATCCGCAATGAGGAAGTATATACTTGGAAATTCTATTTTTTAAATGCGGAAATGGAAATAATAAGAAATAGAATCGTAAATGATTATAAACCTCAGGATGCAGAACAAAGATTGAGTTGGTTACATTTAAATGATAACAGTAATGAGTTGCCAAACTGTAGAGTAATTAATAACTCGAATAAGACAATAAAAGAAGTAGCTATGGAAATATTCACTTATGAAAATTTTCAAGCAGAAAAGGGAGCATAGGGTGATGACATGGTCGCAAATACCCAACATGTAAAACTAGACATTCATTACGTACAACAAGTATTAAGGGAAATATTACAAACCTTTGGCGCAACACCTAACATAGCAGAACAAGTTTCACTTTCACTATTAAGAAGTGAGTTTGATGGTTACCCTTCACATGGACTGATTCGATTACCCGATTACATAAATGCAGTAAGGAATAAAGAAATTGATCCGACGATCATTCCGACATCTCAGCGACTTCATGATTATTCTAGTATTGTTAATGGACAAAGAGGATTTGGAACCTTAGCGGCAACAAAAGTTGCTGAGGAAATTATTGAGTTATTAAAAGATAGCCATGTTGCGATCGTTAGTCTAATTAATTCTAACCATATTGGAAGACTAGCACATATAATTTCTCCAATAGTCAAGCAAGGATATATTGGATTAGGCTTCATTAATTATATGGGAGCTGGCCAAAATGTAGCGCCATGGGGAGGATTAGATGGGAGGCTTTGTACGAATCCCATCACAATGGGGTTCCCATTAGGTGGATCAGACCCTATTTTGGTAGATATGACTACAAGTATTGTTTCAGAAGGGAAGATCCGTTGTTATCATATGGAATCAAAGGCAGTACCGGAGGGCTGGTTAATGAATGAGCATGGTGAACCAGAACTTGATCCATCTAATCTTTATAAGAAGCCATGTGCAACTACCATTATGCCGTTTGGAGCTGAATTTGGATATAAAGGATTTGCCCTTGGGTTAGCAACGGAAATTCTTGCCGGAATTTTAACCGGTGCTGGCTTTGCAAGACCAAATGTGTCGACTGGTGGAAATGGAGGTCTCTTTATTGGTTTAAGAGCAGACATATTTGGAAGGAGTCGTGAAGGGGTCATAAACGAAATTGATGAATTAATAGCATATTTAAAAACATCACGATTAGCCCCAGGATTCGAATCAATCAGATTTCCAGGCGAAGGAACCTCAGAACGGATCTTGCAAAACCAAATTAAAGGAAGTCTGGTAATTAATAAAACGTTATGGGAAGAAATAGTGAGTTTGAGTGCTAGAAAAGAGGAGAAGGGCATATGACAAATCTTACAAAAAAGACATTAGAAATGGGTTTGACTACTTACGGAGTTTTTCTATTAACAAGTAATAGTGTTGTTTCTGAGATTTTTGCGCTTAGCGACTTTCAGTGGGTTGTTATGGACATGGAGGCTTCCACTGCAAGTAAAAAGGATATTATGTTAATGCTACAAAGTATGAACGGTTCAACGGTTTCTCCATTTGTAAGGGTACCAAATTTGGAAAAACATATAATTGAAAGCGTGCTTGACATCGGTTGTTCGGGAGTACTAGTACCTAAAATAAATAATGCAAAAGAGGCAGCTTTAGCTGTTGAAGCATGTTTTTATCCACCCAAAGGGACTCGAGGGATTAACCCGGTTAGGGCGTCAAAGTATTTTCATAATATTGAGAAATATCTGAGAATTTCGAACAGGGAAACCCTATGCATGGTACAAATCGAATCACAAGAAGGTGTTGAGAATGCCCACAACATTGCTACTGTTGATGGTGTAGATGTAGTTTTTATTGGTTGTGGTGATTTGGCATCTTCATTGGGGCAACCAGGAGTGGTAACAGGAGAAAAAATGGATAATGCGAGAAGGAAAGTGCTGTTAGCTACGTTAGAGGCAGGTAAAATACCTGGAATTTTTGCTTATAGTTTGGAGCTAGCTGAGATTTATGCTAAAGAAGGGTTTAAATTTATTGCAGTTGGCAATGATATTAAGTTTCTTCAACAAGCAATAAAATTTAACATCGACAAAATTGAGAATTTTATCAGATAAGAGAGGATTGTATGCATACGGAAAGCAATATTGAATCTGCAATACTAATTAGACAACTAACTTCGGATGATGTGATTAGTTATAAAAGCATTCGTCTTCAAGCATTAGGTATAAAGCCTGAAGCGTTTTATCGAACATTAGAAGAAGAAGAAATAAAAACGTTAGAGGATTATTCAAAACTATTAAAAGAACGCAGTAAGGAAAATAATTTTTTACTTGGGGCTTTCCTAGATGGTCAATTAGCCGGCACTATTGGATTTCATAATTATGAGGAAGGAAATTTGCGTCATAAGGGATATATATATGGCTTATATGTTATAGAAATGAATTTAAAGATGAAATTTATGCAGAAATTAATCGAAGAAGTAATTTCGAGGGTAAAGCAATTAAGATATATAAGACAAATAATAGCTACAACCGTACTTATTGAAGAATTACAAGAGTACAAAAATTTGGGATTTATTTGCCACGGAATTGCTCCACAATCTGTGGCAAACCAATCCAGTTTTTCAGATGAGTTTTTATTAAATTTTGTTATATAAAATGAATTTTTCGACACTTCTAGGTGGGGATGAAACAATCTAATTTGTTTGTACATACTTTGCGTGAAGTTCCTTCCGAGGCGGAAGTAATTAGTCATCAGCTTATGTTAAAAAGTGGACTAATAAGTCAATTAGCTTCCGGTGTATATGCATATCTGCCACTGGAATATCAAGATTAATTGCAGTTAAAGTGGAGCAGAATCATGACCAAAATGGAATCAGTATCTCCTTTCGATGTTCATCTACTGTTGGCGGATTTTATTTATCAATTTTTGCAGGATGCGGGATATCAGGTTCTTTATGATCGGAGACTAGGAGAAACAAAAGAAGTTTTAGTAAATAATCTGCTAGAGTTTGTAAATAACTTTTCAAAGAAGGGGGATTCTACGGTTGTTAAAGAATAGGGATGTGGAGACGCAATTGCTTCAAGAAATATTTCAATTGCTACAGCAGGTAAGAAGAATAATGCCAAATAACACTAATGAGAGAAATGAATGGTACGAAAAGCTAAGAATATTTGAAAAGAAAATTTCTAATAATATATCGAAAGCCAAGGAGGAAACTTATGAAACTAAGTAATGAACATACTCTTTTATTACAGTTTGCTAGAGAAATGGCTGAAAATTCAAGCAATGTAAAAAACGAAGTCACACAAGAAATTAATTGGGAATATATGATTGAGTTAGCTAGACAAAAAAGAGTTTATCCGATGTTTTATCACTATATAAAAGAAAATATACCAATTGAGTATCGAGAGCTCTATGATAAGACTTACCAAGATCATGTTGAAAAAGTGAAATTTTTAATTCAAGAAATGAAAGAACTGACTCAACAAACAAGTAATGACAAAATTATAATGATTTTTCTGAAAGGGATTGTTTTATCGAATATTTTATATGGCGATTCTTTTACCAGACATGTCGGAGATGTTGATACTTTGATTAATCAAAGTGATATCGAATACATTGATCATATGTTAAGAAGCAATGGCTACATACAACTAGCCAGTGTAGACGGGAAAGTTGAAGAAACTCCATTTCCAATATTAAAGAGTTGGAGCCATCACGAATATTTTGGCTATCATAAAAAAATGCAAAATGGACGAACTGTAGAATTGGAGGTACAAAGGTTTTTACATCAAACTGTAAAAAATGAATTTATAGGTTGCTTTTTAGAGGCGACTCAAGTTATCACTATTGATAATATCGATATTATGACATTGGATCAACCACATACTTTTTTGGCAATTTGTGAGAATGCGTATTACAATGCTGAAACTGCAAACTTACCAAGCTTAGCAGAGTATATCGACATTTATAATTACATTAAAAAATACAATCCTGATTGGGATGAAATAAAGGAATTGGCTGTTAAGTATAATATATTAACAGAAATGAATTATGTCTTTAAAGCTTTCAGTTCGATATATCCACAATTTCTGGATCAAGAAATAATTGATAAGTTTAATAATAAAAGGGACAATACTAAAAAAGTTTTTTTACAATGGAAGGATACTTTTATTAATAGACTATTTCTATATGATTTTAATAGATATCAAATTGAAATATTTAAAATGAGAAAAGCATTTGCTTACAGTGGTGAGAATGACTCTTATAAAACACCACATCAAGTGAAAAAGCTTAACGAAGTCCAACTTATGGATATAAATGCTTATAAAGAACTACATATCGAGAAGTATAATTCGACGCTTCATTATTTAACAGCATACGACAACGAAAATCTTTATTTTTATTTCTCTTTCAATAATCAGTTTTTCGCGGAAGGAAAAGAAACCCATTTACTGATTGACTTTATTGATCGTGATGTACATAGTGATTTATTTTACAAACATGAAATTTGTATAAATTGTGATAAGCTTGATGGATATACGATGTTTACATCAAATATAAAAATGGTTGAAAACTGGGTTTGTCCGGTAACGTCTTCTAAAGATGCTAGAACACAAAAATTCAAAAGTGTATTAATAGAAAGAGATAACATCAAGATTATGGAAGTGAAGATTAAATTAGATGATATAGGCATAGAGCCAGATAGTGGTTTTAGTATGTTAGCATACAATGTAAGCATCGATGAAAAAGTTTACTCAAATGTCAAACATAAAATAGCTTCACATATTCATAATTTCAATACTTCGGCTAACCTGCCGGTTTTAAAAATTGGTTAGAAAAATTTAGGAGTGGTCTAATGCAGAAAGGATTTCACATAGCTTTTTCGGGAACTGACGGGTCTGGTAAGTCTACTCAAGCTGGTTTTCTATTTAAGAAAATGAAAAATGCTAACTATCCCACATATTTTGCAGAGAACAATGATATATTTTCGTATAACATTCTTCAAAATTTAACAGCGAAAAAGCAACAAGTTTATTTTAGAAATTTAATTGGTATGGATAATTCTGAATTGGTTATGACTTTCGATGCACTTAGAGACTATTTGACCGATATTTTGCCGAACCTATGCATAGGCAATAATGTGATTGTCCCAAGGTCAAATTTTGACCGGATTGCAAAAGCGAAATTGTTTGATTGCAGTAATGTAGATATAATTGAAATGCTACATACCTCGCTTTGTTCGCTAGCGGATCTGCATTTTTTTATAGATGTTCCTCCCATTATAGCTATACAGAGGATTAATGAGCGAGGAATAGATACTGAGGATTTAACTATCATTCAAAAATACTATAGTATTCTTAAAAAGATGGAAAACGAATACAATTGGATCAATATTGACGGCACAAAAAGTAAAGATCAAGTCCATAGTCAAATCTGGGAAATTGTACAAAGGTTTTTAACTAATAAAGAAAAACTGCACAGAATGGAGAACTAAATGAGTAATTAACTACAAGTAAAAGAGTTCGAAGATGAGAAAGATATCTTCATAGTAATCGGACTTCTTATTAAAACGGGTTTTATTATGCTTTTAGTTGCCGAGTGTATTAAATGATGACGATCTGCTTTGGATTGAAGAACGAATGGAAAAAAACGTGCAGGGCGTGAATTCGTGGTCGAGTCTGTAATATAAATTGTGTAAACTCTCAAACCTATTAAAATGAAAGTAACAGAAAGGTTGGGGAGCACACATGGGATTATGGACGAAAGAACAGCTTCGGAGCTTCATCAAGGAAAACCACTTGGTCACCGCACAGGATGCGCAGAACGCCCTCAAAGACCTGTTTGCGTAAACGTTGCAGGAAATGCTGGAAGCCGAAATGGATACTCATCTGGGCTACAGCAAGCATGACGTACAGAATAAGCAGACGAAGAACAGCCGCAACGGCAAAAGCAAGAAAGTCGTTACCAGCGAGTACGGCGAGCAGGAGATCGCCGTGCCGCGGGATCGCCTGGGCGAATTCGAGCCGCTCGTCGTCAAGAAGCATCAGTCCAACGTCACCGGCATCGAGGACCAGATCATCGCTCTGTACGCCAAGGGCGTCAGCACGCGGGAGATCCAGGACCATCTGCAGAACCTGTACGGTCTGGAGGTCTCTCCCACCTTCATCTCCAACGTCACAAACAAGATCATTCCGCTCATTAAGGAGTGGCAAAATCGACCGCTGCAGGGCGTGTACGCCGTCGTCTTTTTGGACGCCATTCACTTCAAGGTCAAGCAGGACGGCGCCATTGTGAACAAGGCAGCCTATATGGTTATCGGTATCGATCTGGACGGCAACAAGGACGTGCTGGGCATGTGGATCGGCGAGAACGAGTCCGCCAAGTTTTGGCTGAGCGTCCTTAACGACCTCAAGAACCGCGGCGTCCAGGACATCCTCATCACCTGTGTGGACAACCTCACGGGCTTCTCACAGGCGATCTCTGCCTGTTACCCGGAGACGGAGATTCTGAAGTGCATCATCCACCAGATCCGCAATTCCACACGCTATGTCTCCTATAAGGACCTGAAGAAGGTGACGGCCGATCTAAAGCCGATCTACAAGGCAGCGACCGAGGAGATGGCCTTGCTGGAGCTAGACCGCTTCGAGGAGACGTGGGGCGCCAAGTATCCGCTCATCATACGCTCGTGGCGGAGCAACTGGGATGAGCTGGCCACTTTCTTTAAGTATCCGCCCGAACTGCGCAAGCTCATCTACACGACGAATATGATCGAGAGTTACCATCGCCAGCTGCGCAAGGTTACCAAAGGCAAAAGCATCTTCCCAAGCGATGAGGCTTTACTGAAGATGCTGTACCTTGTCACGATGGACGTCACCCGCAAGTGGACGGGGCGCGTGCAGAACTGGGGCCAAATGCTTCTCCAGCTATCCGTATTCTTCCCGGATCGAATCGGTCAGCACCTACGTTGAGGCCAATCTCCCTTCTGGGAGATTTCTATTAAAGAGTTTACACAAAATTCTTGACAGACCCTCGTGGTCCGCATAGGGGGCTCACACCGTCGAGCCACTGGCACCTAGCGGTGGGGCGATTAGCGTACATATCCTCATGTTCGGCAAGCAGCGCACAGACAGTGTCGATGTCCGGTCGACGCTCAGCCATCTGCTTCACAGCCCGGGGGGCTTGGAAGAACAGCCTAATCCGCAAAGCCTTCCCGAACGACTACTCGAAGAGATGGATGGTCTCGATCGCGCTGAACTTAGGGGGGGCCTTGCAGACGATGAGACAATCAACTGAGCTCGGACGCCTGACCTTCGCCAATAGCGCCTTGCTGGCCGCAAGGCTGGAAAGTTTGAGCCGGAGGAAAACAGCGATGTGGATCTGAGCAAATAAGACGCGATGCTGTAGCCTGCAGGAGGTGCGGCAAGATGAGCGTAACCCGTGATCGAGCAACGCTTCTCAGCGAAATCTTGGCCTTCTTCAAAAAGCTAGTGCTCAGCCAGCACGCGTGTTGCACTGCGAAACCGAAGCTACGCCGAAGCAGGAAGAGTTTCTTCACCGTGTGCTGGCCAAAGAGATGGAAAGTTGAGAGCGCAGCCGTCTGATGGGCCGTGCGGGGTTTCCCGTGTAAAAGACGCTGGATGGCTATGACCGGCACGGTGAAACTTCCATCGTCTCTGCAGTGGAGCGACCTGACGAAGGCACATTTATTCAAGGTCACCGCAATCTCGTGCTCTACGGCCCTGTAGGCACTGGCAAATACACCTTGCTATTGCTGCCGGTTTTCGTGCCTTCGAGCTCGTCATGGCCGTAAAGATTTACACCTTGGCCGAACGGGTCATGCGTCTGGCTGATGAAGCGAAGCGCAGTGGTACGCTAGAGAGGCTCATGAGTGAAATCCAGCTTTGCCAGTTGCTAATTTTAGACAAGTGGGGCTACGTACCGTTGGACAAGGAAGGCACGTAGATCCTCTTTCGCGCCATTGGGACAACGAAGCCTGATCATTGCCACTAACCTTTAATTTTCCTATTGAGGCATCGTCTTCACCGACGATCAAATGACTATCGCCATGATCGACTGGGCTGCATCACCATGGGCCTTGCTTGTTTTTGACGTATGCACATGTATTTTCGATTTTGCTTGTTAATTCCGCATACAAATCCGCTGTTAATCGCAAGCACCTTTGACTGTCACTCTTGTCTTCGTGTTGTCTGCCCATTAAGCGATAGGGCAGTAGAACTCAATTACATAAGGACTTAATGATAAGAGGATTTGACATGGAATTGTTCATCGTTTATGATATTTAACAATATATCACAGAACAGCATCGACCAAGGAACATGTTATCGAATTCGGTGGCGCAGAGAGGGACCCTAGTGCTGCAAGGTCTCCCCCGAACCTAACATCCCCCACCTTGTGAGCTGCAGCGGCCAACTGGAGTAACCGTTGCCGGCGCCGACCGTTATTCGGATGGAGGATCGACATGAATCGGCGATTAAACAAGAGTGGTACCACGACACATTCGTCCCTGACGAGTGTGTCCTTTTTGTTTGAGCGAAAAAAGGAGGCATCAATTATGCGTCAATCACAATTATTTGCTAACACATTACGAGAAGCACCCGCGGAGGCGGAGGTCACAAGCCATCGACTGTTGTTAAGAGCGGGCTTTATTCGTCAACTGGCCGCAGGCATTTATATCTTTATGCCGTTGGGTTTGCGCGTCCTTCAAAATGTCGAACGAATTCTGCGCGACGAGCTGGAGCGTGCGGGTGCGAATGAACTTCTCATGCCAGCATTGCAGCCAACGGAGCTGTGGAAGGAGTCGGGTCGTTATGACGTTTATGGTCCTGAGTTAATCCGCCTAACTGATCGACATCATCGTGAATTTGCATTGGGTCCAACGCACGAGGAAGTCGTAACTATGTTGATGAAGAATGAAATCAACTCCTATCGTCAGTTGCCCGTAACGGTATATCAAATACAGACGAAGTTCCGTGACGAACGCCGTCCTCGTTCCGGGCTACTTCGTGGACGTGAATTTCTGATGAAAGATGCTTACTCATTCGATACCACTTGGGATGGATTGAATCGTTCTTACAGAGCTATGTACGATGCATACCACCGTATTTTTGAGCGTTGCGGATTAACGTTCAGAGCGGTGGAAGCCGATGCAGGAGCGATCGGCGGTGAAGGCGGTACACATGAATTTATGGCGCTAGCTGACATTGGGGAGGATACGATCGCAGTTTGCACACATTGCGGATATTCGGCAAATATAGAGAAGGCGATATCAAGGGAGGAATGTTTCGAGACCGAAGGGAACACAATCCCCAAGTACGATAAGATCCACACACCTGGCGTGCATACAATTAAGGAACTTACCGAGTACTTAAAAATAAAACCGGTTAACGTCATGAAGACGCTCATCTACTTAGCCGATGGAAATCCGGTAGCAGTCATAGTTCGCGGGGATCACGAAGTGAATGAGATTAAAGTGAAGAATGCCTTAGGTGCCGAAACATTAACTCTTTCAGAAACTGAGACGACGGAGTCTGTAACAGGCGCTAAGACAGGGTTCGCTGGGCCTATTGGGTTATCCATCCCGCTTCTTGTCGATAAAGTTGTTATCCGGATGAAGTGGGGCATCACCGGTGCAAACGAAAGTGAGTATCACATTAAGAATGTTGTTCCAGGACGGGATTTCTCGGTAGAGCATGTTGGCGATTTTCGCAACGTCAAGGAGGACGAAGCCTGCTCCCGTTGCGAGGAAGGCAAGCTTCGTTTAGTGAAGGGGATAGAAGTTGGGCATGTGTTCAAACTTGGGACGAAATACAGTGAGGCACTTAAGGCCCGATATTTAGATGCGAATGGAAAAGAGCAACCCATAATTATGGGCTGTTACGGCATTGGCGTCTCTCGCATCGTGTCAGCGATTGTGGAGCAATATCATGACGAGCGCGGGATCGTCTGGCCCCCTGCAATAGCCCCATACCGGGTTCATCTCATTCCCGTTTCCATTAGAGACGATATGCAGAGGAAAATAGCAGAGGATTTGTACGATGCGTTACGGCAAATTGGCATCGACGTATTGCTCGACGACAGGGACGAGCGCGCTGGTGTGAAATTCAACGATTCCGATCTAATCGGTCTTCCAATTCGCATCGTTGTTGGAAAGGATGCGATCCACGGCAAAGTTGAATACGTCGAGCGTTCCGAGAATAACAAGCAACTTCTTTCGGTTGAAGAAGTAGTTATGCGAATTAATACTGGAGATAAATTCCGTTAAAGGATACGTAAATGAAATGTTATGACTGGTGCAAGCGCCGTGCGGTGATCTGCCACAGTCAATTGAAGCTAAGGGATCCGTCGTTAATGCTCTTTCAATGCTGTCTCATTGAAGTGACGAAGACAGATGTGGAGTGCTACGATAAAAATGCAGTCGAAAAACACCCTCGTATGAAATAAAATGAAAGCTGACGAGGGGATGAGAGACAATGAATCGGTACGACAAAGCATTCAAAGAAGAAGCAGTAAGATTGAGCGATGAGATTGGCCCAAAGAAAGCCGCCGAGCAGTTAGGCGTAGCCTACCACACTTTGCAGGATTGGAGAAAGCGAAGAACCCTGCACGGTGACGGGGCGCATATCGGGAGCGGACGCGCTTATGCATCTGCCGATAAGACTGCGCGTGAAATCGAATTAGAAAGAGAGATAATCGAGTTGCGTCGCGCGAATGAAATTCTCAAGGATGCACTCGGTTTTTTCGCAAAAGACCGGAAGCGGTAAAGGCTTGCCAGCTCTATGCTTACATCCGTGAGCGACGGGATCGATGGACCGTCAACAAGATGTGCAAGGCACTTGCTGTCAGCGAATCGGGCTATTATCGTAGCTTGAAGCCCACACCCAAACAGGAGCGGCAGCAACGCCTTCTGGTCAAAATCAAAGAAATCATCGGTGAACATGAAGACAACAGCAATTACGGTGTCCAGCGTATTCTGCTGGCGCTGTCACAAATAGATATCAGGACCAGCTACAGCACCGTCTATCGAATCATGAAGAAGCACGGTCTGCTAAAGAAAGCCAAGCGTCATCCAAACGGCATTACACGCGAGGATGCCACAGCTCAAAAGAGCGAGAACCTGATCCAGAGAGACTTCAGATCCTCAGCACCCAACCAAAAGTGGCTATCGGATATCAACGAAGTTCCTTGTTCAGACGGCAAGTTATATCTCTCCGCGGTACTGGATTGTTTCAATGGAGAGATCGTTGGCCTCGCCATGGACGACAATATGCGCAAGGAACTCTGCATCCAAGCCTTTGAGAACGCCTGTAAAGCAAGAAATGCTCGCGGGATGATTTATCACAGCGATCGAGGCAGTCAATTCACGAGCCATGCTTTCCGGGAGAGCCTGGCTAAACGTGACGCCATTCAAAGCATGAGCGGTACAGGGCGTTGCTATGATAACGCAAGGATGGAAAGCTTTTTTGCTACGCTAAAGAAAGAGAAGCTGCATAAGATCAACACGGAGCGCTATCCGATGGCCTATATTAAATCGATCGTCTCCCCCTGTGTCAGAATAGTTGTCGTACCCCTCAATTGAAAGTATAGTGAGGATAACAAGGGTGAGGTGGGAGACAACAATGAACCAAGTAGATCCGGAATTGAAGCAAAGAGTCGTACAACGAATGATGCCACCGCATAATGAATCGGTCAGTCAGTTATCTAAAGAGTACGGCATATCTGAAACAGTGTTATACAAGTGGAGGAAAGCGGCGAAAGCTCAAGGCGTGATCCATTCGACCGGGATCTCATCCACAGAGCGATGGAGCACACGGGATAAATTTGCAATCGTGGTCGAAACAGCAGCATTAAGCGAGATGGAGTTGGTGGAATATTGCCGGGCTAAAGGATTATACGTTGAGCAAGTGGCAGCGTGGCGCGATGCTTGCATGAACGCCAATGGCGGAATCGCCGAGCAAGCGAGCAAGCTACAGAAGGAGCTGCGAACCAAGGAGCATGAGGTCAAAACCCTGAGCCGCGAGCTCCAACGAAAGGATGCAGCCTTAGCCGAAACCGCCGCATTACTGGTATTGCGAAAAAAGGCCCAGGCGATCTGGGGGGACCCCGAGGACGAATGATCAGTGCCCCAGAGCGTCAGTTGGCTGTATCACTGATTGAAGAAGCCGTACAAGCCGGTGCGAGGGAGAGTATGGCTTGTAAGGAGCTTGGACTGACCCAGAGAACCCTGCAGCGTTGGCGACAGCATCATATCAGCGAAGATAGACGCCCTCTTGCCAAGCGGCCTGAGCCTGTCCACAAGCTCACCAAAGAGGAAGAGCAACAGATACTGGATGTCATTGGGCAGGCGGAATTTAAGAGCCTGCCCCCGAGTCAAATCGTCCCCGCCCTTGCGGACCAAGGAACCTACATAGCCTCAGAGTCAAGTTTTTACCGTGTGATGCATAAACACAACCAGCAACACCATCGTGGTAGAAGCAAGAAACGGACCTCCAAGCCTCTGACAAGCCATTGTGCAACTGGAGCCAACCAGGTCTGGATGTGGGACATTACGTGGATGCCAGGGCCCGTGAAAGGCCTGTTCTTCTACCTCTATCTGGTCCTAGATCTATATAGTCGTAAAATCGTTGGCTGGGAGATTTGGGATGAAGAATCCGCTGAACACGCCAGTCAGTTGATACGTAGAACGGTACTCAGCGAGCAGTGTGTGATACGCCAGAAGACGCTTGTGCTACACTCGGACAACGGAAGCCCAATGAAGGGGGCGACCTTGCTCGAAACGCTGTATAGCTTAGGGATCACGCCTTCCAGGAGTCGCCCGCGGGTAAGCAATGACAATCCTTATGCGGAGTCCGTCTTCCGTACATGCAAGTACCGTCCAGGATACCCGGAGCGAGGGTTTAAAGATCGTATGGAGGCCCGAGAATGGGTGCTGCGTTTTGTACACTGGTACAACCACGAGCATCGACACAGCGGCCTTAATTTCCTCACGCCTAGTCAGAGGCATAAAGGGCAGTCCGAACAGGTATTTGAGAAGCGGCGGCAGGTTTATGAAGCTGCCAAAACTCTTCATCCTGGTCGCTGGTCGGGGGCTACACGGGATTGGAGCTTGGATGAAGAAGTTTGGCTCAATGTAAGCGTCAAATAGCCCACACCTATTCAAAAGACGAGGGCTGAGGTAAGCTAGTGTTACTTCGGTGGTGCTACACGGCAAGAGTCCGGCAATGACGTTGACCACGGAGCCAGTTGTCTCAAAGCATCCATATCCTGAATGTTCGGAAGCTGCGGCAATTGCTCGAACAAAAGCTTCAAGTATGCATACGGATTTAACCCGCTCGCCTTTGCGGATTCCACAATGCTGTAGATCGTCGCACTTGCTTTCGCGCCTTTAGGCGTATTGGCAAAAATCCAGTTTTTCCGGCCAATTACAACCGGTTTGATGGCACGCTCCGCTCGGTTATTGTCAATCTCGAGCCTGCCGTCTTGCATGAATGCGACAAGCTTGTCCCACTGGTTCAGGCTGTAGGTGATCGCCTGTCCGGTCAAGCTTTTGGGCAGCACCTCAGCTTCCGCGTTTTGCAGCCACTTCAAATAAGCCTCCAGCAATGGCGCACTCTGCTCCTGACGAGCTTGGTGCCGGGCCTCAGGGCTTACATCCTTCAGCCATCGTTCCACAGCGAACAGCTCATTGCAAAACCATAAGCCCTTGCCAGCGGCCACCTCGGCCGTACGATGGGCTGCCGGCAGCGCCTTCAGCGCCTCATCGAACTTGCGTCTTGCGTGGCTCCAGCAACCACAGAGTGTCACGTCCGTGAGTTTATGGTAGCCTGAGAATCCATCCGCATGCAGGTAGCCGCTGAAGCCTTCTAGAAATTGACGCGGGTGCTCCCCACTGCGGGTCGGCTGGTATTCGTACAAGACGATGGGCTCACTCGTATGTCCGGTACGGTACATCCAAAGGTACGACTTCTGTTCGGCCTTCCGTCCCGGTTCCTGCAGCACGGGGAATGTCGTCTCGTCCGCATGGAGGATGTCCTGCAGCAGCATGTGCGACTTCATGAACTGAAATAGCGGCTCTAGCCAGTGTTCGGACGCGTAGATCATCCAGTTGGCTAGTGTTTGACGCGACAGGATCAGACCATGCCGAAGAAACTGCTGCTCTTGACGATAGAGCGGCAGGCTTTCGACATACTTCTGGTGCATCACATAGGCCAGTATAGAAGCCGATGCCAGGCCTCCAGGATGCGCGGGTGCAGGTGCCTTAGCAGTGACCACGGGAGTGCTCTCCTCGTTGCGCTCGCAGTGGCGGCAGCTATAGATGAATCGAATGCTCCTCACGATCTTGTACTGGGCAGGCATGAACACCAATTCATCGCGGGCTTCGCTGCTCATCTCATGTAGCTTCCCATCGCAGCACGAACAGACCTGCTCTTCCTCGGGCAATCGATACTCCACGGTTTCTACAGGCAAATGATCAAACTTCGCCAGGCGATCCCCCTTGACTTTCTTCCGCTTGTGGATCACGGTTTCCACAGTTGGCTCAGGGAGCGCAGGGCTAGCTGCCTGCTCTGCTTCGTTGAACAGGAACAGCTGAGCTGGATGCGTCTTCTCGCTCGAAGCGCCGAAGCGCTTATGCTGGGCAAGCTTGGATTGCTCCAGCAGCATATGGACCTGCTTCTTGAGCTTGTTTACCTCTGCCTCGAGCGCTTCGCTGTATGTTTTGTATTCATCTAGTGTTTGGGGTTGGGCTGATTCCGCACGTTTTGTCATGAAGAATGTATTCGCTGAACGACTACGTTTATCCTGCATTTCAAGTAAACATGATGGAGGTAGGCACGATGATTATTCGCGCCTACACCACCGCTTGAACGGAAACCACAGGATGCGCTTGCTGCTGCTCGATCGACAGTCCATCCAGTAACCAGTTCAATTCGCGACGAGTCAGCGCGATGGTCGCATGGCTGTCGTCAGTCGGCCACTGGAAGGTGCCGCGTTCCAGGCGGCGGTAGAACAGCCAGAAGCCATTTACATCCCAATACAGAATCTTGAGCTTGTCTCGCTGTCGATTGCAGAACACGAACAAGCTACTCGAGAAGGGGTTGAGTGCATACACCTCCTGCACCAGAGCGGCCAGGCCATCGATCGACTTGCGTAGGTCCGTACTGCCGCTTGCTAAATACACGGGAATGCTACTCGGAACGGTCAACATAGATCCTTCAGCACCTTAACGACTTCACGAAGCTGGGTAGAGTCGAAGGACTCACTCAGCTCAATAGAAGCGTAAGCGTCAAACCTAGCACACCTTCAACAAGATGAATCGTTATGAGAAGATAAGGCCAACGTTATTCAGAGATGGAGGCTTATACTCATGACGAAGAAAGAGCTGAGAAGACAAGAATGGATCGCTCGTGTCTCGGACTATGAAGCGAGCGGACAGACCATGAAAGCATGGTGCGCCGAACAAGGCGTGACCAAGGACCAATTGCGTTATTGGCTTCGTACACTTAACGAACGTACTTCTGGTAAATCCTCTGGCAACACCAGTAATTCCTTCATTCCACTGACCCTATCGGATTCGAGTAATCCAACATCCTCCTGCATCATCGTTCATGCGGGTGCCGCTCGTCTTGAAGTACGATCAGGCTTCGATGCCAAGCTTCTTCATGACGTCGTCAGCGCTCTAACGGTCTCATGCTGAGCATCTCGAGTGCGCATCAGGTCTATCTGGCCGCTGGAGCAACGGATCTTCGAAAATCGATTGACGGACTGGCGGCAATCGTTCAAGAATGCTTTGGCCTGAATCCCTTCTCCAAGTGCCTCTTCGTCTTCTGCAATCGAGAGCGCAACAAGCTCAAACTGCTGTACTGGGACC
This sequence comes from Paenibacillus sp. YYML68, assembly GCF_027923405.1. Classification (NCBI taxonomy): domain Bacteria; kingdom Bacillati; phylum Bacillota; class Bacilli; order Caryophanales; family Paenibacillaceae; genus Paenibacillus; species Paenibacillus sp. YYML68. The sequence continues at coordinate 2,044,127 of NZ_BQYI01000001.1, forward strand.
ATAACGGCTTCTGGCTATTTTATCGCCGGTTAGAGCGCGGCACCTTCCAATGGCCGAGCAGCACGGAACGTACGGTTGCGATCTCGGCACGCGAGCTACGCTGGCTGCTGGATGGACTGGCGCTCACACAGCGGCAGGCACACCGGGCCGTTACAGCAGACAACGCCTGGTAATCCATACATTGTTCGCGGAATCGCCTTATCTAGCAGCAGGCGAGAGCCATCTGCTGACGAATATATCCGTTATGGATAAGCGACCGGATTCCCCAACTCTCGAAGAACTCCAACAACAAAATAAGAAGCTGGAAGAACAGAACGTAGAACTATCGGCCAAGCTCAAATGGTACGAGGAGCAATTCCGTCTGGCTCAGCAGAAACGTTTCGGCTCTTCCAGCGAGAAGACGCATCCGGATCAACTCGAGCTGAACCTGTTCAACGAAGCGGAAATGCTGGCAACACCAGCTGGTGAAGAACCGCCAATGGAGAAGGTGACGTATGAGCGCCGGAAGTCTTCCGGCAAGCGTGAGGAAGATCTGTCCAACCTGCCCGTGGAGACTATTGTCTATACACTGGAAGAAGGTCAGCAGCTCTGCGCATGCTGCGGCGGTTCGCTGCACGAGATGACGACCGAGACGCGCAGCGAGATTGCCATTGTACCGCCACAGGTCAAGGTGATGCGTCATGTGCGTCAGGTCTACTCCTGCCGTCACTGTGAGCGCCATGAGCTGCAGACGCCAATCGTCACCGCGCCCATGCCGAAGCCGGTCTATCCCGGCAGCTTGGCTTCGCCGTCCATCCTATCTCATGTCATGTGTCAGAAGTACGTGGACAGTTTGCCGCTGTATCGACAGGAGCAAGCTTTTGCCCGGCTGGGCTATTCGCTCTCCCGGCAGACGATGGCGAACTGGATGATCTACGGAGCTGAGAAGTGGCTCATGCCGATGTATGAAGCGATGAAGCGTTATCTGCTTAGTCAGGATGCGCTGCATGCGGATGAAACGACCCTTCAGGTGCTGCGGGAGCCGGGCAAATCGGCAGAATCCACCTCGTATCTGTGGCTGTATCGCACAGGCCGCGGGATACCGCCGGTTGTGCTGTATGACTACCAGCGGACGCGGGGCGGCGAGCATCCTCGGAATTTCCTGGCTGGATTTACAGGCTATCTGCATGTGGACGGCTACGCCGGATACCACAAGGTCGCGAAGGTCAAGCTCGTCGGCTGCTGGGCGCATGCGCGTCGCAAGTTCGATGAAGCATTGAAGGGAGCTCCCCCAGAGACGGGAACGCTCGGCAGTGTCGCGGGACAAGGATTGGCTTATTGCAATCAGTTGTTTGCAATCGAGCGCGAGCTTGCGGAGGCTTCACCGGAAGAGCGGCATGAAGAGCGGCAGAAGCGCAGTGCTCCCGTATTGGAAGCCTACAAAGCTTGGCTCAAGCAACAGCGTTCTCGGACATTGCCGAAGAGCTTGACCGGTCAGGCGATTGCCTACAGCTTGAACCAGTGGGAGAAGTTGACGGCCTTCATGGAAAATGGACGGCTGGAGATCGACAACAACCGAAGTGAACGCTCCATTAAACCGTTTGTGATCGGCCGGAAGAACTGGCTGTTCGCGAACACGCCGCGAGGAGCGAAGGCGAGCGCTGTCATCTATAGCATGATTGAGACAGCCAAGGAAAACGGACTGCATCCGTACAACTACTTGAAGTATCTATTCGAGCAGTTGCCTCAGTTGCCTGATCCGCTTGATGAACCAGCACTCGATTCATTCATGCCATGGTCGGGATCGCTCCCGGCTGAATGTCGTATGAATAAGAAGTAATCGTAGCATACATCAGGTTCGCTCCCACCGCTAGGTGGGGGCTATTTGACGCTCACATAGAAGCCGCTCCAACATGAATCCGTAGGGATCCCGTTGGCAGATTGCTACGCACGGGAGAAGGTGGCACGATAACGGGGATGAAGGTTGATGCAGACTTTGATCGTTTGGATTTTGGGGGGCCTTCGATCTGTTTGAGCCAGTACTTCAGCTCATGGATGGTATGGTTATTGGCTTTACTCCAGGCTACCATGGTTTGACCGCTCGCTCGATAGTTCTCAATGCGAGTTCTCCATGCCTGTTGCCGCTCTACTCGATTCATGGGATGTCCTCCTCGATTCATATTGAGGACATTATCTCATCTATGCATGCATGGGGTGAAGGTGTGATGTATTTGACGCTTACGGCTCAATCCTGAGAAAGCGACCGTTCTTCAAGCTGAGCAGAAGACGGAATCTATGCTGTCTTAATTTATTTAATCGCGACAACTATCTTGACAATTACCGGTCTTCAGATACATCATGGTCTACTATAACAGGCGGCGGATCTACACCTCTAATCCAGGGGGCTGGCCGCCAGCTATTTATCGCGAGAGAATGCTGTCGCAAGCAGCTTAGTAACGGGTTCTGTATGAGGGTGTTTTCAAACTGCACTTTTTTTGACAACTCCAATGTTCTTTGTGACTATTATGATCTCTTTTTGAAAGATGAGGAGAGCAAACCTGAAGAGCCTGTCCAAAGTTTAGTGTAAAATTTCTCAAGTTTGTTTCTTGGCCACACGTTATTGCGTCTCCGCATAGATATACACTAAGCTATCTACAAACCGCCAATCCCTTTTTCCAAGACTGGGTTTGGCGGTTTTGTTCTACTAAGTGTAAATCGGGTGAATATATATGAGATTGTTCTGTTAATGGCGTAACAGAGGTTGTGGTTCCAACGATATGGTCGCATATAGTTACTTATAGTACTACTAAAATGTTTTCGACAGCCAAATCCGCCTGCATTCGACAAGAACAATGAAGTATAATTTTTTATGCTATTTATGTCGAATCCATGTACTATAAAAATGTTGGAGCAATAAATAACTGAAAATCAGTTATCTAGGATTATTTTGAAACTGGAGACGTGTTGCATAAATGAAAAACTTTTCGCTGTTACATATCTCAGACCTTCATAGAACACAAGATTACGTATCAAATGAAGTGCTCATTACATCCATTGAACATGTCTTGGATTCATACAATGGCAATGACTGGCGGCCTTCATTGATTATTGTGAGTGGAGATTTGGTTCAGGGTAGTAAATCTTCAGACGAGGCTAAAGTGGTTGAAGAGTTAGACAAGCAATATCAAGAAGCCGGGGAATTACTTGATGAACTAACTCGGATTTATCTGGGCGGCGATCGAAACAAGGTTGTTATGATTCCAGGGAATCATGATGTAAGCTTTTATCACTCAAGAATGAGCATGAAGAAGGAAGAACCAGCAGCTGGTCAGGATCCTATTCATTATAAAAAGTGGTTACTAAAGCAAATGGGGGTACAACGAAGTCGAATTCGCTGGTCATGGCAGGACTTTGAGTTTTATCATATTGTTGACGAAAGCATGTATGAAAGAAGGTTCGAGGCGTTCTGCCGGTTCTATGAAAATTTCTATAGAGGTGAAAGGAGATATACGTTAGCTCCAGGGGATCAATTCGACTGTTACGATTTTGAAGATCTTAATCTGGTTGTGATAGGTTATAATAGTTGCCATGATAATGATCATTGTAATTATAGTGGTGCGATTCATCCTGATGCTTTAGCTAAGGCAGAGAGGTTGTTGAAGGGAGACAAATACCGAGATCGGCTGCGAATTGCAGTTTGGCATCACCATACTTCTGGAAATCCACAAAAGTCGGACTATATGGATAATCGGACTCTCCAACACCTAATGAGGGCTAATTTTCATGTGGGGATGCATGGTCATGCCCATATTACTGGGGTTGCTTATGAGCCTTCTAGAATACAATCCGATCAACAAATGATTGTCATAAGCGCGGGAAGTTTATGCGCCGGCGGAGAGGAACTGCCTACTGGTGAACTCAGATCCTTTAATGTTGTTCAATTCGATAATGAGTCCAGAAAGGCAATCGTGGATATCTACCGGGATAGCATGCAAGGTTTGGCAGCTTTCCCAACGTGGATCAAACATCAACAGGTTGTAATGAACTATTACTATCCAGCAGAGACACTAACTCAGTCGAAGCAGAAAGAAACTTTACATATTCATACGAAAGAGATGCCTAGTCAAGATGAACGAATTTTGCAACTGGTAGAGGCAGAGCAAATGATCATGGAAAGTCAATATGACAAAGCATTAGTTATAGTTGGATCATTGGAGAAGAAAGATCCATATGTCCGTAGGCTCTTAATGCAATGTTATCAGGGTTTACACATGCATAACGAGATTATCGAGCTTTTTACACAACCCGAGCCCGAGGGTGCGGAGGAAATTATTTCATTAATTAGAGCTGCTCAGGCTTCTGGAAGAACAGATTTACTCAAGGAAATTCTTCAAATGGAGGCAATACAAGAATGTGACGATCATTTTGTCAAACAAATTGTTCAGAAATATCGGAGGTTTGGGGCAATATGAATAAATTAAAATTTCAAGTGGAAACGAAACGGATTATTGAGATTTTATCAAACGATATCTACGACTCTCCTTACGCACTGCTAAGGGAAAATATTCAAAATGCTTATGATGCTATCTTAATGAGGAACGCTCATGATCCAGATGACTTTCCCTTGTCAGAGGGGCAGATAGATGTTCTTTACAATATGGAGGAACGTCGACTAGAGATTATTGATAATGGTATTGGAATGAATGAGGATGTATTAAAGGAGAATTTCTGGAAGGCTGGTTCTAGTGGCAAAAGAACAGAATTGGCAAGCCAGGCAGGGGTCATAGGAACTTTTGGAATTGGGGCCATGGCAAACTTTGGGGTGGCAGATCGACTCGAGGTATATACAAGACCTATAGGATCCCTGGTTACTTTTTTTAGTGCTGTTGATAGGGACGCTTTATCCCTTACTGAAGAGTGTATCGATTTTTCCATCCTGGAACATGAGTATCCAGTTGGCACTAGAATCATTGTACATTTAGATAAATCACAACAATTCGACTGGAATCAAGCTACACAGTATATCTTACCGTACATTAAATATGTTCAGGTTCGTATCATGTTTCGTGAAAATAATATTGGTGGATTGTCTTATCAAAAGGAACTTCTTCCAGCCGATAGTAAAATGGAAAGCAATGCGGTTTTTAATTACGCACACTATCAAGCCAAAGTTTCCACTTCTATATCAGGAAATGGGCAAGTTGCGTGTCATATCTCAGACATTTTCATCCATGGGCAACCCGTTAAAGGGGAGTTAGTATTAAAACAAGGTATGGGTGCTATCATGGGGTTACGAAATTATTTTGGTCTTGCTCATATTCCTTTGAATTCATATTACTCGCTTGGTGGTGTTGCAAATCTAATTTTGTTACATCCAACAGCAGGAAGGGAAGCTTTAAGCAGAGGAAGTATAGCTATTGTTCAAGATCTAGTAAGACTTGGGGAAGAAGCAATATCAATAGCGATAGCTGAAACGGAGTACGCAGATCTAAATACTGCATTTATGTCTTTCATACAGGCATATAATCGGTATGATCTTGCAAAAAAGATTAAAATTCAAGTATACCCTAATGATGAATTAGTACCACTTGAGTTGATTGCTACAGCCTTCGAAGGACATCAATTATTTTATGCATCTGCTTCCGACAAGCAATTGATCGATTCCTTTACTACCGGCAATACTTCTGTGTGTAGTCTAAGTAATCAATCTCCGCGGCGACAAGTTCAGTTGAAGTATTTAACCCAGTATTTACAAATACCATCTTTGCCCACAGAGGTCCAAATCCAAAAGATATATAAAGAAACTGAGCTTTCGTCCGCTGAAATGAGCTTTGTTCTACAACTTGCTTATTATCTAAGGAATGATTATCAATTAACCAATGTAAAAGTCCAATTTGCAGAACTGACTCATTTTGTGTCTGTGCATGTATTACACATAAATGGGGAGGTGCATATTTACTTAAAACGTGATAGTGATATTGTAAAGCAAGTCCTAGCGTATAGAGAACGGGATTATGCATCTTTTCCGATATTCATTAAGGACTTTATTCGAGCTTACTTATATAAGCGTGTATCAGATTATATTCCTTCCTCTATAAAGGTAGGTGCAGATGCATTTTACAAAATGCTACAGGATCAATCAGATACATTTATTCTTGAGCAAAAGGATATAGGTGCTGCTGAAACTTTATTAAGTGACTATTTAAAAGGAGAAGAATCCTTATCTGATGTTCTAGACAAAATGGGAAAACTTGGAAGGAGTCAGACGGATTCTGTCACAAGTAGCCAAGTTGGGTCTGTTGAGACAATAATCCCTGACTTGGTTATGTCTCCTATGAATGTTGCCGCTGAAACTCATCAAGCACCTGCCCAGGGCTCCAATCGTGTTTTTCCCGCAATGCCGCCTATTTATCGGAGAGATACTGAAACAGATATGAAAATACTAACGGTCAATAATGCATATCCTCAGTTAAATGATTTTAACTTATTCTTATCCTTATCGAATCGATTGGGTGGCTTGACGGATTTCTTCTGGTCTGCACATACAACAAAAATTTTGTGGGCCTCCCATCGAATTGTTTACATTTTTACTAGGACGCCGGATCAAACCACGCTTTATTATGATATTGAACTAAAGGAGCCTCTAACTGAAACGAATGCAGGAGGCGACGCATTTCCTTCTACAACACTTATTACAAAGTCCAAAATTTTCATTCCGATACCAACTGTAATTCGCTCGGCGTTTGAGGTGCATGACAAGAAAAAAGAGTTTTTTATTCGCTACGACATCATTTAAGTTAGAATACTAGTTTGGGGGCTTGTTTCTCATTATTGAAGAAACGGCCTCTTTCGTTTTATAAATAGGCTTGCTTTAAGAGTTACAAGAATTCCCTCGAAGTTCTTTTTATCAATTGCATTATAACTAATAACCTGTCGTATTCACTTGCTAATAATTACCTATGTATATTATACATTTGTATGAATGTTTTTCTACAGCGTTTTTTCTCACTTTTCAAGAAATTTCCTTTATCTAATTAAAGCTTGTTAGTGAGCTTTATCAATAATTCTGATATAGAAATGTATATAAAATGGATATTCGTAATACTAATTTTCTCGCTTTTTATGCAACATCACAAATTCGTATATTTATACGAGTGGGTCAGGGGAAGGAATATCCCTGCACTACGCTTGCATCAAAGTTAACATCGTGCGATAAAATACTGCATTTCACAACAAACATCCATATAATCAATTATTTAACAGCTAACTTTCCATTCCAACGGCTAAAAAAGGAACGATGAACAAAAGTGTCGCGTGTATCCCTAAAATTGGTATATATGGATGTTGCTTATCGCAAAATGATGCGCTGAGGGTCGGGCTTGCCTGCGGTTCTATCCACCTTCTGTTTCCCCCTCGATGGTCGTTTCGGTGGTCGATTGAACTCTCTTTCAAACTCCTCCCAGCTATGGAACATGTACGTTCGCAGAAGCTGTAGCACTTGCCACGGGCTCTTGCTTGTCTGCAAATCCAATGTAACCAACAAATTCACTGCAAACGCGATCAATGACAAAAACAGTTGGTTCCACACGGATGTCGGCTGGCTGCCATGCAGCTTCGCAAGCTTCAAGTGCTGTTTGATCCATTTGAAGAACAGTTCAATTTTCCAACGATTCTTATAGATACTCGCCACTTCTGCCGCGGTGAGATCCCATCGAGTTGTGACAACCCGGTAATATCGTCCCTTTTCATCTTGAAACGCAACAAGCCGCAACGGAGTTGTGGTCTTGTTCAGCAGCACATCGACATCTTGAAGAATCTGCAGCGCTCCTGCTTCTGACGAGTGCTCACGTTCCGTACCACTAACAGGATAAAGCTTGGTGCGATCCCGTACACGTACCACAAACCGTTTGCCACCGGTAACCCACTCCTGAAACAGAGAGCTGCTTTCGTACCCACGATCCATTACATAGGTCGCATCGGGGTCAATGACTAGGTCGGGGGCGATCTTGGCTTCCCGCACATTGACTGTGGAGGCGACCACTTTGTCCGGAAACACCGTTTTAGGATTTACGACAACCAGGCGGACATGGAGGCGTACCCCTGTTTTCCGCGAACCGCATCGTGCCCAGTGCCCCAGTACTTCCGGGAGGGAAATATCCGTGGCGTCTACGATATGAAGCCGCCCAATTTGAGGAGTAAGCCCGTTTTCTCGATTCGTTTTTTCATGGATTCGACCTATAAGCTCATAGAAGAGTCCTTGCAGGGCTTGTGTGCACAACCGGTTAGTCTTACGTGAAAGCTGGGCGCTGCTGATGGAATCGATGTTGATGGCTTCCTGCAGTTTAGGATGAGCGCGCAGTTGCGCTGTGATTTCATCGTACGTATCGAGCTGTAGCAATTGTGCGACCGTGTGAAGTTCCACAGCTGTATGCGAGAATAGCTTATGTGTACGATGGTCCTCCAGCAAGGGACGAAAATTTAACGACTGAAGCGTGCGTAAGCATTGACATACGACCGAGTAAGGTTTAACGTTATCCATGGATGGCTCCTTATTGGAGAATTGATGGATACACGTCGTCAATTCAACAATAAGGGCTTTTTTTAATTTTATCCACGAAGAAACATCTTTAAATTCCATATATAGTATTTTATTGAAGGAATTTTTCTCATGTCAGGTTTGATGCAAGCGTAGTGATATCCCTGACCTTATTTTGTGTTCTGTAAGCATATGCATTCGCCGATGAGGAGGAAGAAATGGCCTGGAGCAAATTGAAGCAACAACTGGAAAGCTTTCTCTGTCCTGCATTACATGGTAGGGTTGAATACCTTTCAACCAGCTACCGCTATGTACCAGATAAAGCTGGGCTATGTTATATTGCTGTAGATAAAAAGAAAGTACTCAACATGAATAATACCTCAATCCGATGGTATCAGACGGAGCAGGAAATTAGGAATGATTCAGATATCCAGGTCCCTATTGACAAGGGGGATATTGAAGCGGTTAGAAAAGATACGACAGGGAGTGTTCCTGAGGAGCGTTTAATCGTCATCGCAAGAAATAGAATAATAAAAGAATATGCAAAGGAGCTTATGTCGGCACAGTCAGCTTTAAGTAAGTCAAATTTTATTGATGTCTGTAATCGATTTTTATCTACTTCCATAGAGGAAAGCTTAGATAGCAATGAGATCTTATTGAATATTCTAGCTTTGGTTGACAGGAGAGTTGGAAAAAAGCGAATTTTAAATATGACCGAGAAGATGAAGTTCAAGCATCCAATTGTACAATATTTCTTTGAACTGCGGATGAGTACGTTGTGAGAGGAACATTACATTCAGAACAATGGCAGTTCCATATGAGTCATTACATAAGCTTGAAATAGCCTCCACAAGGTGGAGGCTATTAGTATGATTACAAATATAGGTGCTGTGGGCATGTCACCCCCTCCGCTGCTCCCGATATTTATGCGGAGTCGTACCGGTGTGTTCCTTGAACACGCGGCAGAAGTAGGACGGGTTGGAGAAGCCGATATCCAGTGCGATCGTGCTGACGGTCATGGACGTGTTCTCCAGCATGCGGCACGCTTCCTTCATCCGGCGTCCCATGATGTACTCGGTGATGCTGCTGCCTGTCGTTTGAGTGAAGGAATGAGAGAGATAGTAGGTGGATAGATGCAGCTCTGCTGCAAGCTTATCCAGCGTGAGCTTCTCCCTGTAATGGTCCTCCAGCCATAGAATGGTAGCTTCGACATGGTGTGGCAGCCGCTTGTGAGAGCGCTTACGATCCAGGTTGAATTCATAGGCTGACAATGTATTGATACAGCTGATGAGGGCTAGAGCGTATTCTTCGGACTGCTTGTCATAGGAGATACTACGAACTCTGTTCATCAGTCGGTCTAGAGTCTCCTCCAGCTCACGGCTTATGGCTGGCTGTGCGAAGGCCTGCTGCTCCAGCTCCTGCTTCCATAAGGTGTCGAAGCATTGGCGCGTGCGCGGGAACGGCTGGAGATAGGGCTCGACGGCCAGTGGATCGAACATGAATACGGTGCGTACGAAGGTGTCAGAGACGAGAAGCCGATGCAGCTGGAACGGCTGGAACAGTAGAAGTGTACCTGGTTGGAAGTCGAAGACGCGATGCCCGACAATGGCCGTTCCATAGCCTTCATGTACATAGAGCAGCTCCATCGCCTGGTGAAAGTGGAACACCTCCCAATGCTCGGCGTGACTTGTTTTCTTATAGTTAAGATGGTAGGGCTCCTTCTGAACATTGACGTTCGTGCTGACCTTCACTTTCATCCCCTCCTCTTCATTCACCTGTAACTACAAGTATGTCAACTGGCCTCCCGAAAGTAAAGTGCGAATGAATGAGATCAGCAATTCATGACTATGTTAACGCAATTGATGACTATTATTCATCTCAGGTTCTGATATTCTAATATTGTAAGCGCTTCAGTAAAGCGCTGTCATGTGAAGGGGGCGATCGAATTGATGAATAAGAAAACCGCTGCATGGTTAACATCGGCAGTGTTAGCTCTCAGTATAGGTGCAGTGCCCGCCCATGCAGGGGTAGACCCATCCTTGCCGGACTGGTCCAAGGCTGGCTACAAGGGAGGACAGTCGATTCCGACGAGTGGTACCATCATTAATCTGACGACTAAGGGTATTGCGGCAAATGATGGTGTGGATGACTCGAATGCCTTGCAGAAGGTGATCGATGATATTCGCAGCGGTGCGCTGAAGGTCAACGGTGCTGTTGTTAGCGAGAGCAATCGTGCGATCCTGCTGCTGCCGTCAGGTCAGGTGGACCTCAATAAGCAGATTCGTGTCGATGCCAGCTACATTACGCTTCGTGGAGCGGGCTCCAACCCAACAACAGGTACGAGAATTGTCTTCAAGCCTGCAGCTACGTATACCGTAGAGGACGGACTGCCAGTTATCGATGGGAAGCTGTGGCCGGGCTACGCTGCATTCCGGGTGGAGGATCGTACCAAGCATGCGAACGAGACGAATTACGAGGGCAGCATTAACTTCCACTGGCTCTCCGGAGTGAAGGTCGCATCGGGTGGCGGTGGAACGAAGGGGAGCGATAAGGTATATCTCGCTTCGGGCAACGGAAGTAAATTCAAGGCAGGCGATACCGTATATGTTGGCGCGGCCAACACCAAAGAGCTGTATGACCAGATGGGAGCGCCGTCCTCGTACCGTGAGAATGGTCATATGCGTACACAGATGTTCAAGGTGGTGAGTGTCAGCGGCGATACGTTGACCATCGATAAGAACCTGGAATTTGACATTCCATATAGCAACGGAGGGCAGATTGGAGGCTCCACCTATTACAGCAAGGTGATGCCCGTCACAGCCGTGAAGGGCGTCGGCTTCGAGTCCTTCTACTTCACACAGGACATCTCTTATACACCGTATGCGAGCACTGTGAATGCGAACGATTATAACGCAACGAGCAATCCGAATGGCGTCGGGCTGAAGTATACGAATGCGCTGCCCGAGTATGCGGTTCATGGCATCCTCTTTAAGTGGGCGCAGGATGGCTGGGTGAAGGGAATCCGTACGTACATGACGGGCTCCCATCCGATAGTGACGGAATTCGCCAAGAACATGGACATTCGCGACAACACGATCTATGGGGCCTGGAATAAGGGCAAGGGCGGGCACGGCTATGTTCGCGGCTCGAAGCTCTATGATAGCAAGATCGTCAACAACACGATTGATCGAACGCGTCATCTTACGCTGCAATGGTCAGCTACAGGCAATGTGGTGCAATCCAATACGATATCCGTCGATATGAACCTCCATGGCGGCTGGGAGCGGCGCAACCTGATCGAGAACAATGCGATCTCAGTGCCATATGAGCATTACAGCTGGGGTGAAGGAGAAGGAGGCACAGAATCGGACGGTACGTGGTATCCGATCTGGTGGGGAGCAGGACCTCATGCTTCCAAGTGGTCGGGGGCGACCGGGGAGCAGAATGTATTGTTCAACAACACGATGTCCAAGCAGGAGACGAAGGGCGGAGCTTATGTCACGTATTCCCCATACACGTCGGCGACGACCATCTACCAGCTGGGCTGGGATGGAGCGAACTGGAAGCATCTGGAGAATCCAGCAGGCACTCTTATCTCGACTTGGGGCGGTAATGAGAAGGTCAACTATTCGCTCTCGCCTAATGCGGGTGCTTACCATTGCTTAAGCTTCACAGGGACTTCATTGCTAGGCAACGGTACGGCGACGAACAGCTGTGGCGGCAGCAGCGGCGGCGGTACACCTGGTACGCCTGGTACACCTGTCACTCTCAGTCCGAGCGATGATTCCTATATACGTGATGGAAGCTACGCCGGGAACAATTACGGCACGACGTCCAGCATGTATCTGAAGACATCATCCAGCGGGAACACCCGTCACACGTATCTCAAGTTTGATCTATCCAATCTTAACTCGTTATCCAGCGCTAAGCTGCGGATCTATGGTAGCGCTTCCTATGCCACAACGATGACAGCGTATAAGACGTCAGACAGTTGGTCCGAAGCGACGATCAATTGGAACAACAAGCCAGCTGCAGGCAGCAATGCAGGTAGTGTGGACATGAACACGACCTCGACATATTATGAGATCGATCTGACCTCCTATGCGAGCAGCGAGCTGTCCGGAGACCAGGTACTGTCGGTGGTGCTCATCGAGAATTCAGGTAAATATGTGGAGCTGAACAGCTCCGAGAACAGCACGAACAAGCCGCAGTTGGTTATTCTCCCATAACATAAGCTAAGCGTCTGCGCCTCTGCTTGATGTAGGGGTGCAGACGAACGACTCCATTGAACCCACACAGGAGGGATATTTATGACTTCGATCAAAAAAGCATGGTTCACCCTACTCATGATCACGCTCGTATTCAGCATCGTCCATGCTCCAGGGGCGGCTCACGCCGCAACGAATGTGTACGTCGATACGACTGCGAAGCTTCAGGCTGCTCTGCTGAATGCTCAGCCGGGTCACACGATCCTCGTAGCTCCCGGGACGTATGAGCTAACGACGACGACAACTGTAGGCACGAAGGAAGCTTACTATTACGGTACAGCGAACGGTACTTCTACGAACCCGATCACGATCAAGAGTCAAGACCCAGCTAATCCGGCAACGCTGAAGGGCGGGAACGTCGCGAGTGTTGGCTATACGCTGTACATTACGGGCGACTATTGGGTCATTCAAGACCTTAACGTTACCCATGGTCAAAAAGGAATTATTCTCGACAACTCGAATTACACCAGGATCAACGGTGTGACCGTATCGAATGTCGGTCAAGAAGGCATTCATGTCAGAGACGGAAGCTCCAATGTTACGATTGAGAACAGCACGATCAAGGATACTGGCGTGACAGGAACAGCGTATGATAAGGGCTTTGCTGAAGGTATATACATCGGCTCGGACCGTTCGGTATGGGATGTGAATTCACCTACAGGCTATAACCGCCAAGTGTACAACACGACGGTCAGGAATACGACGATTGGGCCGAACGTTGCAGCGGAGTCTATAGATCTCAAGGAAGGAACGATCGGTACGCTCATCGAAGGCAATACGTTCCTCGGAGCGGGAATATCCGGTGAGAACTTCGCGGACAGCTTCATCGATGTGAAGGGTGTTCAGGTGACGATGCGCAACAATGTTGGCTACCGTCAAAACAATTCGAACATCACCAAGGATATCGCCGAGGTGAACCGTACGAGCTCGAATCCATGGTGTCCTGCAGCAGAGACGTCGAACGGCAATCTGACGAATACAGCAGACGGCAATACGTATACGAACAATACGTTCCATGCCGGCAATCCGCCGGTGAATGACACACAGGCTCCGACAGCGCCGACTAGTCTCGCAGCTGCAGCAGCCTCGAGCACACAGATCAACTTGAGCTGGACGGCTTCCACCGATAATGTGGCTGTAGCAGGCTATCGAGTATATCGGGGCGGCACGCAGGTCGGGACAGCAAGCTCGACCTCCTATAGTGATACAGGGCTCACGGCATCAACAGCTTACAGCTATACCGTGAGAGCCTATGATGCGGTAGGGAATGTGTCGAGTGCCAGCAATACAGCAAGCGCGACGACAACGTCGAGCGGCGGTGGAGGCTCTACGGCTTCCTTGAAGCTGCAATATGAGGAGGGCGACGGGGGAGCGAGTGCGGATAACCGGATCAAGCCGTATTTCAAGATCATCAATACCGGGGCAACGGCCATTCCGCTAAGCGAGCTGAAGATTCGTTACTATTATAAGAAGGAAGCGAACGTCTCCCAGCAATTCAATGTGGATTATGCGCTAATGGGCAAGTCCAATGTGACCGGAGCGTTCCAGACGCTGAGCAGCCCTAAGCCTACAGCGGATACGTATCTAGAGGTCGGCTTCACCACGGGTGCAGGCAGCCTTGCTGCCGGGGGCGATACGGGCTCGATCAAGGTTCGGATGAATAACAGTGACTGGTCGAACTATAATGAAGCGAATGATTATTCCTACGACGCATCCCGAACGAGCTTGGCCGATTACAGCAAGATCACAATTCATCATAATGGTACGTTAGTGTGGGGTACAGCGCCTTAACGTTTTGGAAGATTGCTATCCTATCATTGATAGCGCTTATATGAAGCACATACATCGAGGAGGAATTAAATTGAAGTTAAAATCTTATTGGGTTGTTCTGTTTATGCTCGCATTGGTATTTAGTACGATTCAAGCTCCACAAGCTGCTCATGCTGCAACAAGAAATGTGTATGTGGATACTGTGACAGAAATCAAGGATGCTCTTAAGAACGCTTTGCCGGGAGATGTTATTTTAGTTGCGCCAGGCGAATATCATCTTACGACTACTACCACAGTAGGGGACAAGAAGGCTTATTACTATTCAACGAAAAGTGGAAATTCTACGGATAAGATTACAATCAAAAGTCAGTTTGCATCAAACCCTGCTACACTCAAGGGTGGTAATGTTGCAAGTGAAGGCTATACCCTGTATATCACAGGGAACTATTGGGTCATTCAAGATATCAAGATTAAAAATGGACAAAAGGGAATCATTCTAGATAATTCCAACAATACGCGCATTAACAAAGTAACTGTATCGGATGTAGGTCAAGAGGGCATCCACGTTCGTGACGGCAGTAAGAACACTATAATTGAAAACAGCACCATCAAAAATACGGGTGTAACCGGTACAGCTAATGACAAGGGTTTTGCTGAAGGAATCTACGTAGGATCCGATCGCTCTGTGTGGGATGTTAATTCCTCTACAGGCTACGATCGTAATGTTTCGAATACGAAGATCCGTAATAACACAATCGGACCTAACGTTGCAGCTGAATCTATCGATATTAAAGAAGGCGCTTCCGGCACGCTGGTAGAGGGCAATACATTCCTAGGGGCAGGGATATCAGGAGAAAACTACGCAGATAGCTTTATTGATGTTAAAGGCTATAACACAACGATTCGTAACAATGTATTCTACCGTCAAAATAACTCCAAGATTACAAAAGATATCGCTGAGGTTGATCGTACAAACAGCAGTAATCCATGGTGTCCTGCTAATGAAACCTCGAACAAGGATCTTGATGATACGTCGGATGGAAATACGTACACGAATAACACGTTCCATCAAGGAAATCCATAGATAAACGTTCAATCCCATGTTATGGTGATAGGCAGGGGCCTACACATGCATGGGTTTTTCCCTGTAATGAAAAATATATAGATAGGGTGTGGAGAGGATGATTTGCTTGACCCATTATGACCGCAGACTTCAAGAAATCAGGCTGAAGGTAGCGACGAAGGCCTTCGAGCTGCCGCTGCTGGAGAGCGGGCTCTGGTTTCATAGTGACATACGCGATAATTTCTATTATGCCTCATATTTATTCGTTGCCGCGGTAGATGAGACTCAGGCTGTGCCGTTCAATCGAAGCCACGCCTTGGAGAAGGCTTCTGCTGTGATGCTGGAGGTGCTCGAGCTGCAGGATCGGAATCCGGAGAGCACTACGTATGGAAGGTGGCCGTTGCGGCTCGCTCCATCGCCGCGAGAGGCCGCACCTCATGGACTGCCAATCGAGCTGATGGGGAGCTTGATGGCGTATTTTCACCAGACGTATCAGGACAAGCTGGGGGAGCTGCTCCTGCAGTCGTTCAAGCAAGCGCTGTACCATACGTATCAATGCGGCTTCTATCGCAAGAAGCTGCAGCAGGTCAATCATCACGAGGCGAAGTTTACAGCTGCGAAGCTCATCTTCGGTCAACTATTCGATGATCGTGAGCTTATGGAGGACGGTCAGCACAGCCTGCAGGCGACGCTGCAGCACGTGCGGACGAAGGGAATGGGGGAGTACGGCTGCTTGCCATGGTTCTGGCATTGGGTTCAAGCGTTCACCTGCGCGAGAGAGCTGGTCGCGGATCGTTCATTGAAGGAGGAGCTTGGCTGGATGCTCGATTATTTATGGGAAGAGCGTGCTAAGGTGTATCTCAAGGGAGCTTGGGTCGGGGCACATTCCCGGGGCTGGCCGCATGACCTGCCACGGGATGGGAATGTACTGCACGACTATGTGCAGTTCGGCGATTTCCCATTGCCTGAGGAGATGCCTCGTACCGAATACGCAGGCATTCTATTCTATGAAGCGCCGGAGCAGGTGCGTCGGCTTGCGCTGGAGCGACAGACGCCGGATGAGCAGAAGCGGTATACGACGAAGCTTCATCAGGGCGGGGAGCAGCGGCTTCACAGCAATCTGTACATGACGAAGTCCTTCGCCATCGGCGGGATGTGGGAGCGTGTGCAGGAGTTCGACAATGAGCAGCATCGCTGGGAGCTGACGCTGCCGATCGACGGTACGGATCGAGTGAATAGAGCCTATTTCTTCCATCCGGGGGACAGGTACAAGGCTGGAGATCCTCGGCATGAGAGTCCGTATGGTGAGGTGCTGTACGATCGTAATGTCGTGATGGCGCTATATCCGATTCCAGAGGAGGCTGAGGGAACCGTAATAGGTGTTCTGCCGCCAGGGAGCTGGAAGGAGGAGCCGAACGCTCTATATGGTCTTGTTGATGATGTGTATATCGCGGTATATGTACTGCAGTCGTATGTGACAGAGCGGTTGGCTGACCGTGTGAACGTGTCATCGACAGGGAAGCCGAATGGTGTTGTGATGGAAGCAATCGACATCGCAGAGGCCAATCGACTCGGTATTCGTGATCATGCGAGCTTCGCGGAGGTGATGGATGCCAAGCAGCCGCAGTTCGGGGAGTCTCCGCTTGAGGTTAGCTATACCTCGCTGTATGGCGATAAGCTTCAGCTGCGGGTGGAACACAGCACGGAAGGCACGACGTCTGCTGCGCTGGTGAACGGAGAGAGCGTGCGGTTCGACCAATATGAGCTATAAGTCATCTGACTCTTGTGATGGATTATGATGATGAAAAAACCTCAGCCTCCCTTGACCCATAAGAGGAGGCTGAGGTTTATTCGTGCTGCGGTGACTCGATGGCGATGTAAAGCTACGTGTACGTTTAGTCGTACAGCTCATTACCCTACAGCTTACATGAGCCCCAGCTGCTCCAGCTTCTGCATAATCTGGGTAATCTGCTGGATCGTCTGGAAGATCTGCGAGTCCTGAACCGCCTGCAGGTCGAGCTTCTGGTTGATCTGCTCGAGAAATCTGTTAATGTCAGTGAGCAGCGTCTCGTTCAAGGCGACGAGCTGGCTGTGAAGCTCCTTCGCGAGCGGCGGCGCCTCCAGTGCATTGAACTGAACGATCTTGTCCTTCATCTGCAGCAGCTCCTGCTTCAGCCTTTCTCGAGCCTCAGGGTCGGCCGCCGCCTGCTGCGCAATCGTCTGAACCCGCTCTGCGAATGATGCGGCGTCGTTCATGTACGTAGTGGCCTGCTCGGCGTAGCTGACCGAACGGTTTACCCCTTCGAGCAACGAGCAGCCTGTCAGCATGGTCATCGTGAGCACAGCCGCTAGGATGAACGTGGTTAATCTCCAAGTCATTCGACAATCACCTCAATCGAAGAATTCTTTCTATTATTATACTGGCTGAACGCTGGTTTGGTTTCAGCGGAGGTGGTCGGGAAGCGCTCACGAGTTGCTCCCATTATATTTTTTTAGCTCTGCAATAAATTATATGATTCAACAAAAACGCATTCATGTGTTTATTCGCAGCTATCTTTTGGATATAATAAATTGTTGAAAAAATATATTTTTCTACATTTAATAATGATACACTTGGGTAAGGTTTGATTAGAGCACATGTGCGGTAGATCGGGTCGTCCTAGCTTGCAGTAGCGCTTAAGCAGGAGCGACTACATTTTTTGCAAATTTTACGATATAAGGACGGTTACTATGAGCAACAGACAAACAAAAGCTGACGTGATCTTAATTGGAGCAGGAATTATGAGTGCGACGCTGGGCGCACTGCTGAAGGAATTAATGCCGAGCTGGGAAATTAAAGTGTATGAGCGTCGTGAGGGTGCTGGAGAGGAAAGCTCGAACGAATGGAACAATGCCGGAACAGGCCATGCCTCTCTGTGCGAGCTTAATTACACGGTCGAGAAGCCGGACGGATCGATAGATATTAGTAAGGCGATTAAGGTGAACGAGGAGTTCCAGGTGTCCAAGCAGTTCTGGTCCTATCTCGTGAACAGCAAGCTGATCAAGAATCCGAGGGACTTCATCTCGCCGTTGCCGCATATGAGCTTCGTGCAGGGTGAGCAGGATGTGAAGTTTCTGAAGAAGCGTTTCGAGGCGATGTCGAATAATCCGCTGTTCGATGAGATGGAATATTCCGAGGATCCAGAGAAGCTGAAGCAATGGATTCCGTTGATGATGAAGGATCGCGCCTTGAATAAGCCGATTGCGGCTTCAAGAATTGCGGCTGGAACCGATGTGAACTTCGGTGCGTTGACACGCATCCTGTTCAAGCATCTGAAGAGCAAGAACGTCGATATTCAGTATAAGCACAACGTGGACGACATTAAGCGTAATCGTGACGGCTCGTGGGACCTGAAGATTCGGAATCTGGATAAAGGTACGGTTGAGCGTCACTCGGCGAAGTTCGTCTTCATCGGCAGCGGCGGCGGCAGCCTGCATCTGCTCCAGAAGTCCGGCATTCCAGAGGGCAAAGGAATCGGCGGCTTCCCGATCAGCGGGATCTTCATGGTCAGCCACAATCCGGAGCTCGTCTCGCAGCATCGCGCCAAGGTGTACGGGAAGGCAGCGGTTGGTGCGCCTCCGATGTCCGTGCCACACTTGGACACGCGTCTGATCGATAACAAGGAATCGTTGTTCTTCGGACCGTTCGCAGGCTTCTCGCCGAAATTCCTGAAGTACGGCTCGAATGCGGACTTGATTACGTCGGTGAAGGGTCATAACCTGGTGACGATGATGGCCGCCGGGATGAAAAATGTGCCGTTGACGACGTATCTGATCAACCAGCTGATGCTCTCGAAGGAGCAGCGGATGGCCGAGCTGCGTGAATTTATTCCGAACGCGAACAGTAAGGATTGGGAATTGGTCGTAGCTGGACAGCGTGTGCAAATTATTAAGGATACTCCAGCTGGCAAAGGTACGCTCCAGTTCGGTACCGAGGTTATCAGCGCGGCGGACGGCTCTATTGCTGCACTTCTCGGCGCTTCCCCTGGTGCTTCGACGGCCGTCTCGGTCATGCTCGAGGTGCTTAAGCGCTGCTTCCCGAAGCAGCTGAAGGATTGGGAGCCTAAGCTCAAGGAGATGATCCCATCTTACGGCGTCAGCCTCGTGCAAAATCCGGAGCTCATTCGTCAACTTCATGACACGACTGCCCGTGCGCTTGATCTGCACGACAGCGCGCCGTTGCAGACGGCAAGATAACGATATAGCGGTAAGTGAAGCCCACACCTTCTTGGAGGTGTGGGCTTCGTCTTGTTCGTTGCAGGCGCGGTTCTGGTGGGGAATGGGGCCGTTACGATGATATTCATCGTAGCCTAGGGAGATGAGCAGCTGGAGTGGGGCTGTGGTGTGGTTGTTACGATGAAATTCATCGTAAGGAATGGGGATGAGGAGCTGGAGTGGGGTAGAGGAGGGGCTGATGCGATCATTTTCATCGTAAGGGAGGGTGAAGAGCGGCTGGATTGTGGTAGTGGCGGGTTCGTTGCGATCATATTCATCATAAGGGAGGGTGAATAGTAGCTGAATAGGGTCTGTGGTGGGCTCGTTGCGATCATATTCATTGTAACGGGCGTTTCAGACACTTTGCATGCGCTCGCGGTGATATCGCAGTGCTTGCGCTTTATTAGTAACTCATAAAGACACCTCACCGTTGATGCTGTACGGGAGGTGTCTAAGTTTGGCGTCGCGTAGGTGGTATAAAGATGCAGAGACGCAGAGGTCAGAGGTTAAGAGACACCGAGAATCAACGATGCAGAGACTCAGAGATGGAGACTATCGACGGTATTGCAAAAAGTACGCCCGGATGACGCTGTCATCGTCCGTCGAGGTGAAGATCGAGCCCCACGTCTGACTCGGGTCATAGCGCAGCACTAAGCCTCGTGTGTCGACGGGCAGCGGAGGACTAATCTCGACGTACGATTCGTACATGTCGAACAGCTTGAGCGCGTTGCCGAGAAGCTGGTTCGCCGTCTCGGCAACCGCGTCGGCGAGGTAGGCGCCGCGCTCCTCGGCAGGCGGCGGCGTATCGTCACCGCTCGCGACGAGCAGCGAGCGCAGCAGTGCCTCCTGCGCGGGGCCGCTCGCGCTGAGCACGAACAGGCCGCCGAGCGTGCCGCGGAGCTCGAGGAACACGGAGTGTTCCTCGAGCCGCGCAGCGTCGCCGGCGTAGCCTTGCTCGCTGGCGATGGCGAAGCCCGCGCGATAAGGCAAGAACATGCGGACCGCATCGAGCAGCGGTCCGAGCAAGCCGGGCTCGTGCCGCTGACGTGGCACGAGAGGGTGATGGCTTGTTCCTTTTTCCGAAGCTGACAGCACTCCAGCACTTGCATCCGCCTCAGCTGTATCTCGCACCACCACTTCAGCACTCGCACTTGCCTCTACAGCAGCACTAGCCCTTGCCGTCGTTGAATCACCTGCCACCACTCCAACACTCGCACTAGCACCCGCCTCGACCGCCGCCTCTATAAGCAGCTGCTGCACCGTCTGCTCCAGCGCGTAGTCGCTGGCAGCCGTCTCGGCCCACAGCTGCGACTCGGGGGCGCACAGCCGAATGTAGCGGCGCGCCACGAGATCGTGCGGGCAGGCAGCAACCGCCTGCTCGAACAACGGCTGCGCCTCGGCGCTGCGGCGATCGAGGAACAGCTGCAGCGCCTCATCGAACAGCGGCCGCGTCCTTAGTTTGCCGCTGCGAAGCTCGGACGCCTCGTGGTCGAACACCTCGTAGAGATCGACGGCGTGCAGCTTTCCTTTGGCCGTTACGCGGTCGATGCGTCGCACGCACAAGTGGTCCGACTGCTCCAGCGCCTGATACGTATGGCCGGAGATGAGCAGTGATGTCCCGTATTGCTTGTTCATCGCTTCAACGCGTGAAGCAACATTCACCGGATCACCGATCACGGTCGCCTGCAACCGACTCGGTCCCCCGACAATGCCCAGCATGACCGGGCCTGTATTCAGCCCGATGCCGATCCGAATCGGCACGTAGCCGGCGCGCAGCCGCCCCAGGTTGTAGGCGTACAGTCGGCGCAGCATGTCGCTCGCCGCGCGAACGGCATCGTCGGCACGACCGAACAGCGCCATGATGGAATCGCCGATAAATTTATCAATGACACCGCCATTCAGCTCAACCGCAGGCTCCATGTGCGACAAGTATGAATTCAGGAAGCGGAAGTTTTGCTCCGGTGTCAGCTGCTCGGACAGGGCGGTGAAGGAGCGTATATCGGAGAATAGCACCGTCAGCTCGAGCTCCTTATGATCACCGAGCTGGACTTCCTCGATCGAACGCTTGTCCAGCAGCTTCAGTAGCGCGTGCGGCACGAACCGTTCGTCGTATACATAGGGTGACTCGTTCATCATCTATACTATAATTTGCGAAATATCGGTATACACCTTCGCGAACAGCTCCGCATCCGTCTCCTTCAGCTGCTGCGTCAGTAAGCGGCTGCCGGTCACTGCCTTGGCGATGCCTCCCGCCTGCACGATGCTGGACATGTACTGCGCGAATCGACTCGGCAACTCCGGTGGCAGCTGCTCCAAGCTGTCGTGGAAGTGGAAGATGACCTTCAACGGCTTGACGAATAGGAAGCCCTGCACGGCCATGCCGATCGAATCGAGCTCGGCGCTGCCGATGCCGCAGCGCGCAGTGACGATGAAGATGCCGTTCTTGTTCTCAATGGCAAAAGGCGGCATGCCGCACTCCTTGCCGGACGCTGAGTGTGCAGTCGCAGACTCCGCCCCTGATGTCACGGCAGCAGGAGAAGCCGTTGCTTGTACGTGCAGCACCTCGTTGATCGTCTCCACAATTTTTTCAACCGTAATCGGCTTCAGGATGTAGTGCTTCGCGCCGTTCTGGATCGCCTCGAACACCATACTCTTCTGATCGAGCGCGGAGATCATGATGACGTTCGCCTCCGGGTAGGTGGCGATTATTTTTTTGACCGCTTCAATCCCGTTCATGACGGGCATCGTAATATCCATCGTTACTAGATCTGGCTGATGCTTCGCGTATTCCTTGTACGCCTCGATGCCGTTGGCCGCTTCGGCGACGACGTTGTGGCCAGCCTCGGTCAGCATCATTCTCAAATTACGACGCATCAGTATCGAGTCGTCGACGATTAACAGGTTCGCCATATGTACTCTTGCCTCCTCTATCTATTCAGGTGTTGTCGTAAGGACGAAGCTAAGCTGAATCGCTCCGACGTCGCTCGTTAAGCTGCACGTCCATATATTCGAATCGCAATATTTCATCGAAGCGCCCTCGGTCTGCAGCGTGATCGGCGGCTCGATGACGATATACGGCTCAAGCTCGGGGAAGCAGCGAATCGAGTTGCCGATAATGATGTTCGTCGCCTCTGCGAGCGTATCCTCGGCCAGCTCCAGCTCCTCCTCGGGAGTGAGGCTGCCGTAGACGAGCGAGCGAACCGCTGTAGAAGCAAGCGCCTTGTCGATCGAGAGCACCAGCATCCCGTCGATCGCGCCTTTTACACGAATGAAGGTCGTCACATTCTGCAGGGACAGCTTATCGCCCTCGCTCAGCTGGAACGGCTGGGTCGCCTGCAGAGGCTGGTTCACCTGCTCGCGGAAGAACGTCAGCGCGGTCTCGGCCAGCGGGCCGATGATCGAGCCGACCGACAGCTGCGGCACCTCGGTGAGATCGACGTACGGAATGCGGAAGACGAACGTCGTGCCGCGACCCGGCTCAGAGCTCACGTCGAGCGTGCCGCCGAGCCGCTCGGTCTCGAGCTTCACGGCCGCAAGCCCGATACCTCGACCGGACAGCTCGCTGACCTCATCCTTCGTGCTGAATTGTTCGTGGAACAGCAGCTCGATGACCGCCTCGTCCGCCAGAGCTGCGGCCGCTTCATCGGCGATCAGCCCCTTGGCGACCGCCTTCGCCTTGATCTGCTCCGGGTCGATGCCACGGCCGTCATCGCTGATCTGCAGCACGATCACGCCTTCGTCGAGCTGTACGTCGCAGCGAACGCGGCCGAGCTCCGGCTTGCCGAGCGCCTCCCGCACGTCGCACGGCTCAATGCCGTGATCGGCGAGATTGCGGAAGACGTGCACGAGCGAGCGGGCGAAGTCCGCATATCGATCTGAATCGCACAGCACCTCATCGCCCTCAATAGCGAACGGCTCGATCATCTTGTCCATCCGCTCCGCAAGCCCCAGTGTATATTCCGGATAAGCGCGCAGCAGCTCCTTGAACGGCTTGTAGCGAAGCTTGCGCAGCTCCGGCAGCAGCAGCTGACAGTCGGCGGTGGAGAGGGAGGCGACCATTTTGCGCTCGATCTCCACAATTTTTCCTTTATCGATGAACAGTACGTTGTCTTGTCCGAAGAACGTGTCGCCGAGAATGCGGTGGAGCACCTCGAGCTCATACTGGAGCCACTCATCCATATGGAAGCTATCCAGCACAGCACGAATCTCCGAGTGAGTGACGTCCTCCGCACGCTTGCACAGCTCGGCGATCACGCTCTCAGCCTCGTGAAGCTTCTGCGCCGCATGCGTCAGGCCGAATTGCGAGAAGCTGCCCTTGAACGTATGAATGTGACGGAACAGCTCGAAGAGCGACGCGTCCAGCGGCTCCTGCTCCTGGAACAAGGCGTGCACCCGCTCGCCAATAAAATGCTTGTAATCCGATACGAGCTCACGGTAATCGTTGTAGCCGACGACGACCTTGACCACCATCTTGAGCGTATTGCGCTCCTGCTCCATCTGCGATTGCAGCAGCCGCTTCTCGGTCACGTCGGTCAAGATGACCATGCACGATTCCTCGTCGTCTGCCTCCAGCGCGGCGATCAGCTTGTATTCGAGCTGAATGTGCCTTCCGTCGATGACCAGCTCATCGGTCAGAAGAGGCATGTACAGGCTGCGTCTGGACGGCTCCTTCTCTTGAAAAAGCTTGCCGAGCAAGCTGCGCAGGAAGCTCTGCTGCTGTGCATCGTCCGCAGCAATCAGCTCGACGAACGGGCGTCCCGACAGGCCAGCGCCGAACAGCTTGACGCACTCGAGACTGTACTCCTCGCGGACGAGTAGATCGGCCCCGAAGGAGAGGAAGCCTTGGCCCGCATTGTTGAGCAGGCTGCGCAGCGACTTCTCCTGCTCGGTGAGCTTCTGCTTCGCTTCCTGAATTCGCTCCTGGGAGCGAACGAGCTCCTCCTTCTGCGCCTCCAGCTCATCCCGCTGAGCTTCCAGCTCATTGCGCTGCGCCTCGAGCTCGTCGCGTTGCTCCTCCAGCTGCATGTTCTGCGCCTCCAGCTCGTCGTTCTGCTCCTTGAGCAGCTCGGCGTAGCTCCGCATTTTGCCCATAATCGTATTGGTTGAATCGACGAGCGACTCGATCTCGCGCAGCGGCCGCTTCAGTCGAACGGTGGTGCTGATCGCATTCTCCATATCTTCGTCGGCTGCGATACACTTCATCGTTGCCTCGAGCTGATTGATCGGCTGAATGATCGGCAGCGTGAAGAGCAGGCTCATCAGCTTCGATACGCAGAGCAGCACGAGCATGAGCACGAGCAGCATGATGGCGAGCAGGATGAACATGCACATCCCGACATACGGGTGGATGGCTGTCGTAACGACGCCGACCTTCCCTTGCTCACGGTCGATGAGCGGATGCTTCGATTCGACGGTGAACAGCTGTACGAGCGGCTCGACGAGAAGACTCACATCATCGATCATGGAATCGGCCTTCGCCTGGTTCGAGTAGATGACCTTATCTTCAATCTGTACGCTGAGCAATACGATGTCCAGTTTCTCCTCGGACCATATGCCTGCAACGTCCTCGCTCAGCATGTGGAGGAAGCGGTCATGTCCGGTCGTCTCTTCTAAGTGAGTGCGAATCCATTGCCGTGCCTTCTCGGTGTTCGGATCGAACTGCTCCAGACGCTCGATGCCGAACTGCTGGAGGAACTCAGCCGAGTTCATGTCGCGCGCTATCGTGGAACCGACCAAGCGGGATGCGGTCTCGGACATCGGGCGGAACATCTGGGAGATGATGACGAGCGTGAACAGGCCGAACACGATAATATTGATCATGGAGGATACGTACATGAGTCTGTGTATACGATTGCGCAGCGTTCTGGGATTTCGCGGCTTGACAGCAGCCATAGCATCACCTTATTCGTATAGAATGGTTGTTTGCGTTCGATATGTAGATGGGTCATTCTTTAACATTCGACAATTAGTGCGCCTCTCCTGCTTCGCACTGTGGATCGATGGCAGGCAGCTCCATTCATCAATGGTACGACTATACGGTGGGCGGCTCGATCACGGAGGAGGTGAGCCATTGCGAGGCGGTGTAACGAATCTATATGATCGTGAAGGCTTGCCTGCTTCGTCGTTTACGACGGAGTAGACGGGGGCGTGCGTGCAGCCTTGTCAGGCAAACGAAAAACAAGCATCCGAGCATGCTCGAAGGCTTGTTTCATTTATACCGTTGCAGCTCGTCTGGAATGCTGTTCATAATCTCACGCATCGTGAAGGCTGCGCAAGGCAGCTTATCGGACACCATCGGGTCATCCTGTTCGAATACATTCGTCAGTGCGTACGAGTCACCCTGCAGCTGATACAGCTCAAGGTAGCTATCAGAAGTGTTCACGATCCAATATTCCGGGATGCCATAGTGCGCATAGGTGATGAGCTTGGACAGCTTGTCTCTCTTGATGGAGGTTGGAGATAGAATCTCGATGACAGCATCGGGCACACCTTCAATCCCTCGACGGGTTACAATGTTCAGGTTAGATCGAAGCACGATGACAAGGTCAGGCTGTCGAACGTCGCTAGGCGATAGGATCAAGTCGATCGGAGCGTGTAGGATGATCGCTTCATTCGAACAAGACTGTGAGATACGCCGTTGAATTTCGAAGCTGACCAGCTGATGGATGACGGTCGGACTCGGACTCATCAGCTCCAGGCGACCGTTGATCAGCTCGTAGCGGTCGATGTCTTCATGTTCAAGGGCAGCGTAATCGTCATAGGTCATGTGTTGTTCACGCAGCATAGCTTGCTTGGGTGCAGTCGGCTTATACTTGTTGTCCAACGAGCTCACCACCTTGACAGGAATAGAATGTACGTTCGATTCCATTTCATTGTAACATACAGCTTCATTGGGACTCAATGCGGTGTATGGCAATCTTTCTCTCCATGTCACAAAAAAATCCCTTCAAGCGACCATCGCCTGAAGGGATTTCTACTATTATAATTAGTTGCTGATCATCTGACGCAGAACCGTCTGCAGAATACCGCCGTTGCGGTAGTAATCTACCTCAACGAGGGAATCCAGACGCACGATGACGTTGAACTCGAAGCTCGAGCCGTCCTCGCGAGTTGCGACGACCTTCACTTGGTCGCCAGGCTGTACGTCGTTCGACAGACCGACGATGTCGAATGTCTCACGGCCTGTGATGCCGTGGGATGCCCAGCTCTCGCCTGGCAGGAACACGAGTGGAAGCACGCCCAT
The DNA here is from genome assembly GCF_027923405.1 of Paenibacillus sp. YYML68. Lineage (NCBI taxonomy): Bacteria > Bacillati > Bacillota > Bacilli > Caryophanales > Paenibacillaceae > Paenibacillus > Paenibacillus sp. YYML68. The sequence continues at coordinate 2,071,240 of NZ_BQYI01000001.1, forward strand.
GCCGACGAGGTTGGAGCGGTGAATACGCTCGAAGCTCTCGGTAATAACAGCCTTCACGCCGAGAAGGAATGTACCCTTCGCTGCCCAGTCACGGGAGGAGCCTGTGCCGTACTCCTTACCGCCGATGACGACGAGGTTCGTGCCGTCAGCCTGGTACTTCATCGAAGCTTCGTATACGGACATGACTTCATCCGTAGGCAAGTATTTCGAGAAGCCGCCCTCTGTACCTGGAGCTACCTGGTTCTTGATACGGATGTTCGCGAACGTACCGCGTACCATGACCTCGTGGTGACCGCGGCGGGAGCCGTAGGAGTTGAAGTCCTTCTTCTCAACGCCGTTCTCGATCAAGTACTTACCGCCTGGAGCGTCTGGCTTGATCGTTCCCGCTGGGGAGATATGGTCCGTCGTCACGGAATCGCCGAGCAAGAGCAATGTCTTCGCAGCCTTGATGTCTTCTACATCGCGGATGCCGTCAGCCAGCTTCTCGAAGAACGGCGGGTTCGCGATATATGTGGACTTCTCGTCCCACTCGTACAGCTCGCCCTCTGGCACTGGAATCTGGTTCCAACGCTGGTTCTGCGTGTACACGTTCTCGTACTTCGCACGGAACATGTCTGCGGACAGGGAGGATTCCATCGCTTCTGCGATTTCCTTGGAGGAAGGCCAGATGTCCTTCAGGAATACCGGCTGACCGTTCTGATCGTGACCGATTGGCTCGTTAGCGAAATCGATGTTCACGTTGCCTGCAAGCGCGTAAGCGACAACAAGCGGCGGCGAAGCCAAGAAGTTCGCCTTGATCTGCGCGTGAATACGGCCTTCGAAGTTACGGTTACCGGACAATACAGCCGCTACCGTCATGTCGTTGTCCGCGATCGCCTGGCTTACTTCGTCAGGAAGCGGACCGGAGTTACCGATACAGGTTGCACAGCCGTAGCCTGCTACGTGGAAGCCAAGCGCTTCGAGCGACTCAAGCAGACCTGCTTTTTTCAGATACTCGGTAACGACCAGGGAGCCTGGTGTCAAGGAGCTCTTCACGTATTCCGGCTTCACGAGACCGCGCTCGACAGCCTTCTTCGCGACAAGACCTGCACCGATCATAACGCTCGGGTTGGACGTGTTCGTGCAGCTCGTAATGGCCGCGAGCACGACTGCGCCGTTCGCCATCTTGCTGTCCTTGCCGTTCGCATGCTTCACGTCTACGATTTCTGCAAGCTTGCTGTCGGACAGACCGTAGCCGCCCTTCTCCACTGGCTTGCGAACGATTTCGTTCCAAGTCTCTTTCATTGCAGTCAGCTCGATGCGGTCCTGTGGACGCTTCGGACCTGCAAGGCTCGGTACGACAGTCGACAGATCCAGCTCAACTACCTCTGTGAATACAGGGTCTGGCGTGCTGTCTGTGCGGAACATGTTCTGTGCTTTATAGTAAGCCTCGACAAGAGCGATCTGCTCTTCTGTACGGCCTGTTTGACGAAGGAAGTCCAGCGTCGTGCTGTCAACCGGGAAGAAGCCGATCGTTGCACCGTACTCAGGAGCCATGTTAGCTACTGTCGCGCGGTCAGGAAGGCTGATCTCGGACAAGCCTGTGCCATAGAACTCAACGAACTTGCCGACAACGCCCTTCTTACGAAGAATCTGAGTAATCGTCAGCGCGAGGTCAGTAGCTGTTGCGCCTTCAGATAGCTTGCCAGTCAGCTTGAAGCCGATAACCTCAGGAGCAACGAAGTACAGCGGCTGGCCAAGCATACCTGCTTCTGCCTCGATACCGCCGACGCCCCAGCCTACGATACCAAGACCGTTGATCATCGTTGTATGGGAGTCTGTACCTACGAGGGAATCCGGGAATACGACGGTCTCGCCGTCAATGACCTTCGTCGCTGCTACGGAAGCGAGGTACTCCAGGTTCACCTGGTGAACGATACCTGTATCTGGTGGTACGGCACGGAAGTTATCGAATGCCGTCTGTGCCCAACGGAAGAAGCGGTAGCGCTCAGCGTTACGCTCGAACTCGATGCGCTCGTTGATCTCAAGAGCGTCCGGGGAGCCGAAGGCGTCAACCATGACGGAGTGGTCGATAACGAGATCGACAGGAACGAGCGGGTTGATCTTCTTCGGATCGCCGCCAGCTTTCTTCACCGTCTCACGCATAGCTGCGAGGTCAACGACAACCGGTACACCTGTCAAGTCCTGCAGAACGATACGGGAAGGGATGAACGGAATTTCTTTGTCCTCGCGCTTCTCTGCCCAGTTCGCGATCTGGCTTACATGCTCAGTTGTAATCGCACGGCCGTCGAATTGACGAACAGCGCCCTCGAGCAACACTTTAATGGAGAAAGGAAGCTTCGAGATTGTGCCAAGTCCTTGCTCTTCGAGACCTTGAAGACGGTAGTAGGCGTACGACTTGCCACCGACTTCGAGGTTGGAGCGGACCGAGAATTGATTTTGTGCCATGGAATGACATGCCCTCCTCAAATTCACTGAATTTGGATGAAATACGTTTCAGGCTGAATACCGGCGGAGTTGCCTGCCTAGTTTCACCTAGTGAAACTATATTTCAAATATCCTTAGTCCTAGTATATCGCTAATTCGACGTATTCGTAAAGCACATTTTTCCTGGAATATTATCGTATATAGAGGCTGGAAAACGCAGCAACGCCAGAAGACGGCCAGACACGAATCGTGACTGAACCGTCTCTATAGGTGGAGGGAAGGCCATAAGGGGAGTAAGCTCGCAAGGGGGAATGAATGGTGAGAGTACGGTATGCTCTACAGGAACTGGTGTGCTGGCGCTGCATCTCATCAGCTTCTAACTAAAGCTTCATGATCCGTAGCGAGCGGAGGCTGCTCCATCCACCCGTTCTCGATTAAGAGGTTCATACCGTCCTCGGCCAGCAGACCGATCTCGGCGATCATCTTGGCGTAGTCCGCCGCGAGGTCCTTCCTCTGACACATGGACATCGCTTCTGCGTAATAGCCGATAGCCGAGGATAGCAGCGTACAGATTAAGAACAGCATCAGCTTATCGGAAAAAGGCGGGACGGTCGAATCCGTCACCTCAGACTCAAAGGTTCGAGGGGTATGCAGTTGATCCTCCTTCAGCATGGAAGCGAGGATCTCGTAGTGGCTCTGGCACACGAGGCGTGCTCGTTCCATATAGCTTCTCACATCACGAGATTGGCACACTTGACCGAAGCCAAGCTCGAGTACGACCTTGGCGATCGTCTTGTGCATGTTCAGGAACGTTCCGCTCACCTCGAGAGCGTTGATCGGTCTTCGTTTGCCAAGCCAGCCTGTCAGATAGCTCTGCTTCTTAACGATATCGGCCTTCTGGTGGTTATTGAAGCACGGCGGCTTGCTGATGATCCCCTTGCTCTCAAGTACACCTGTGCATACATCATAGAGCTCGGTCGTCTCGGCTATGACTTGCTTGAAATATTTTCTCTGGTCCTCACGAACGGTACAGCCGAGCGCTCCGGCATAACGGGTCATGCCATGGATTAACATCGTCTGAATAAATACGAGGATATAGACGTCTGTGAACAGCGCAGGTGCATCCACGAACACATCCTCATCGGTAAAGCCGATCGGAAGCGGGTATTGCTCGGCCGTCAAGAACCGTTCGATGCTATGCAGATGGCTCTCGGATAGGCTTAGTGCTACTTGCAGAATGTCTTGAGTGCTCTGATCTTGAACGGTTCGAATAAAATAACGTAGCATACAGCGCGAAAGACTGTCATTCACATATTGTGCCCACAGGTTGGCGAGCTCTGAGGCGCTCATTCTGCTGTAATGTGTGATCTCCTCCATTAGTTCACCCTCCAGTATGTTGGTACGAAGCAAGAGAACCCTTGTGCTAGGTAGTATATACCAATGGGTTGTAATTATTAGTGGTTCGCAATGAGGAGAGCTAAAGATTATACAATTGACTTGTATACAAGTAAACAACTATACTTGGCATATGAAATGGACCGACAAATTCAGGAGGGTATACCGACATGAGAATGGTATTTCGCTGGTACGGGGAAGGGAACGACAACGTCACCCTGCAGCACATCAGGCAAATTCCAGGCGTTGAAGGTATCGTATGGGCGTTGCATGATATACCGGCAGGAGACGTATGGCCGCTCGAGCGTATAGTCGAGCTGAAGCGCACGATCGATCCTTATGGCTTCCATATGGAGGTCGTGGAAAGCGTCAACATTCATGAGGACATCAAGCTAGGCCGGCCGACCCGTGATACGTATATCGATAACTACAAGCAGACGATAGCAAATTTGGGGCAAGTCGGCGTGAAGACGATCTGCTACAACTTCATGCCGGTGTTCGACTGGGTGCGGACCGAGTTGTTCAAGGAGCTGGAGGACGGCTCGACGGCGCTGTTCTACGAGAAGGCACAGGTCGCGGATATGGATCCGATGGTGCTTGTGCGTAAGATTGCAGACAACCCTGACTTCACGATGCCGGGCTGGGAGCCGGAGCGGTTAGTGCGACTGTCGAGTCTGTTCGAGGCGTATAAGGATGTGACCGAGGAGCAGCTGTGGAGTAACCTCGGCTATTTTCTCGAGCAGATCATTCCAGTATGTGAGGAGCATGACATCAAGATGGCGATTCATCCGGACGACCCGCCATGGTCGATCTTCGGACTGCCGCGCATCGTGACCGGGCAGGCGAACATCAGACGTCTGCTGTCGCTCGTAGACAGTCCGTATAACGGTGTGACGCTGTGCAGCGGCTCGCTTGGCGCGAACCCGGATAACGACATCATTGCGATGATCCACGAGTTCGCAGGCCGCATCCCATTCGCCCATATACGCAACGTACGGCGCTATGAGAATGGCGACTTCATCGAGACGAGCCATCGGACCGCGGACGGCAGCGTGGACATTACGGGCATCGTACAGGCTTATTATGAGACAGGCTTCTCCGGCTACGCCCGACCTGACCACGGTCGAAACGTATTCGGGGAGGTGTGCCGACCAGGCTACGGGCTGTACGACCGGGCGATGGGCATTATGTATTTGTGGGGCTTATGGGACGCATTCGAGAGGAGTGGCTGACATGCTGGGATTGAATCCGAATTTGCAGGGTAAAGTAGCGGTAATTACAGGGGGCAGCGGCGTACTATGCTCGGCGATGGCGCGTGAGCTTGGGCGGCAGGGCGTGAAGGTGGCCATCTTGAACCGGACGGCGGAGAAGGGAGAAGAGGTTGCAGCCGATATTCGCGAGGCGGGCGGCCGAGCGATAGCGGTCGCTTGCGACGTGCTCGATCTTGCGAGTGTGAAGCAGGCGGAACGTATAGTAACAGAAGCGTTCGGCGTATGCGACATTCTCATCAACGGAGCGGGAGGCAATCACCCGCAGGGAATTACGACGAACGAGACGTTGAAGCTCGAGGACTTAAACAATTCGGAAATTACGACGTTCTACGATCTAACGGCAGAGGGTATCGGCTACGTGTTCAACTTGAATTTTCTCGGAACGCTCATTCCGACGCAAGTATTCTCAAGAGGCATGACGGGTAAAGCCGGCGCGACGATCATTAACATCTCGTCCATGAGTGCGCCGAGTCCGATGACGAAGGTGCCTGTCGACGGCGGCTTCATGGCCTCCTCAGGCGTGTAGGCTGCTGGAGAAGCTATTGCCGGGTACTGTGACGCTCGGTATACTAGGGTTACGGTCTATCCGCCTTCGTCCGAGCTTTGATCTTCGGAACCGGGGCTAGGCCCGGAGTGACCAGCAACTTGAAGGAGCATTGCGATGTCCTATCTATCCCCACTGCCCGCAGCGCAGCGCAGAACGTTAGGCGAGCAGGTGTATGAATCGATCCGTGAAGGGATCGTGTCCATACGGCTTGCGCCCGGAACCTACATCTATGAGAACGAGCTGTCCGAGCAGCTTGGCGTCAGCCGTACGCCGATTCGTGAAGCGATCCGCATGCTCGCCAGTGAGCAGCTACTCGAGGTGCTGCCTCAGCGTGGCACCCAGATTGCCTTGATCTCGGAGCAGAAGGTGCAGGAGACGCGCTTCGTCCGCGAGCATCTGGAGCTCGGCGCCTTCAGATTAGCGGCTCGCCGCTGGAATGCGCAGGCACACGAGCCGTATCGCCAGCGGTGCGAGCAGCTACTCGAGCAGCAGCTGGCAGCCGTACGGAGCGACGATCTGGCTCTATTCCTGCAGCTGGACGAGTCGTTCCACCGTTCGATTCTCGAGGTGACGGGCAACACGACGCTGCTGCAGGTTGTGAATCATATGCGCGGACACTTGAATCGCATCCGCTACTTGTCGCTCAAGCAGTTCAAGCATGCTGAGCGGCTAGTTGAGGAGCACGCCTTCCTGCTGCGCAGCATCCAGGCTGGCGACGAGGAGCAGGCGGCGGCGCTGCTCGCGGCTCATTTTGGCAAGCTCGACGACGAGCTGCCGGAGCTGCGCCGTACGTATCCGCAATATTTTGGCTGAGGCCGAAGCTGAACAGATCGTAGTGGTCGCCCTGTGAAGGGTATCGATACGGTCTGTTTTTGTAGCGTTAGCTCATCATTGAATACTGTATGGGGGTATAGTATAATGGTCGTATTGTGATTATTCCAATAACGGGGGAGATCAATAGATGAAGCGTATGGGGCTCATTATGTCGGTAGCCGCGTTACTGCTGTTGGCGGCCTGCGGGGCGAAGCCGCCTGCCGAGCACAGTGGACACGGTGCAGCAGCAGGTCAGCAAGACAGGGGCAAGCACACGGACGGACATGGAGGGCATAGTGGGCATGGAGAGCAGAAGGCTGATGTGCCGGTCAAGGCGGTCTGGAGCTTCTCGAAGGAGAAGCCGCAGCCGAACGAGCAGATGACATTAACGCTGCAGATTAACGATACGACGGGGAAGCCGATCGAAGGCTTCGATATTAGTCACGAGAAGAAGCTTCATCTCATAGTCGTCAGTAAGGACTTGTCTTACTTCGATCATCTTCATCCCGAGTATCGGGGTACAGGTCAGTTCGTGGTGTCGACGAAGCTACCGCGCGATGGAGCATACAAGCTGATTGCAGACTTCATACCGAGCGGTGCTGCTCAGAAGACAGAGACGCATTGGCTTGAGGTCGGCAACGTCTCTCAAGCGACTGTAGCCGCAGTAGAGCCGGAGTCGCAGCTGAAGAAGACGGTCAACGGCAAGGAAGTAACGCTGGCCTTCGACAAGCTGCAGGCCGGTCACGATGTACAGATGACGTTCAGCTTCAAGGATGAAGCCTCCGGTAAGCCGATTACGAACCTGCAGCCGTATCTCGGTGCAGTCGGTCACGTGGTGATCATGAGCAGCGACGTCGAGCAATATATTCATAATCATCCACTGGATGAGAAGGCGTCAGGTCCGGACGCCGTGTTCGGTACGAGCTTCCCCGTGAGCGGCGTCTATAAAATATGGGGGCAGTTCCAGCACCAAGGTGAATCGTTCCTTGTTCCATTTGTGGTGAAGGTGCCGTAATGCCATGTAAGCTCTAACTACGAAATAGAAGCGAGCTTCAGGGGCTCGAAGACTCCAGAATCATTTCTGCGGAAATGGTCTGGAGTTTTTTTTGTTATAGCTTGCGGGGCGATGGCGGCTGCTTCCCTACGTCAGGGGACAGCTAATCGATACGATTGTTGTTGAGGTCAAGAAATAATACGAGGAAAATAGCCCCCAATCCGTTCTTCTTATGTTAATATGTGGTAGTATATGCTGGGTTGCATTTATCCGAAGGGTGAAGGAGGCTGGGCATTGGTCAACGAAGAGGTCGTGATCCGCATCGAGGATCTATACATGAGCTACGGCCAGCAGCAGGTGCTGCATGGCATCTCGCTGGAGGTCAGACGCGGTGAGATCATAGGATACATCGGACCGAACGGAGCGGGGAAGAGTACAACGGTGAAAATATTGCTAGGCCTGACGGAAGGCTATACGGGGAATGTGTACGTGCTCGGGCAGCCGATCCGGGAGAGCGGCGTCGCCTATAAGCGTTCGATCGGCTATATGCCGGAGCTTGCTGAGCTGTACGAGTCGCTGACCGCGCGCGAATACTTGACGTTCATCGGTGAGCTGTACGGGATCGATGGGGCGGAGGCTGATCGGAAGGCACAGCGTATGATGGAGCTGCTCGGGCTGGACGATGTGTACGACGCTCGGATTACGTCGTATTCCAAGGGGATGAAGCAGCGGGTGTTGCTCATCTCAAGTCTTCTGCACGACCCTGACATTCTGTTCCTCGATGAGCCGCTGAGTGGACTCGATGCGAACAGCGTCATGATCGTTAAGGAGCTGCTCGCCCAGCTGGCGGGGCAGGGGAAGACGATCTTTTACTCCTCGCACATGATGGATGTGGTGGAGAAGATTAGCTCGCGCATCATTCTGCTGCACAATGGACGTATTGTGGCCGACGGTTCGTTCAAGGAGCTGCAGGAGAGCAGCAAGGACGCATCGCTGGAGGAGCTGTTCAACGCGCTGACCGGCTTCCACGAGCATCGGCGTATAGCCGAGGAGCTAGTTGAGGCGATGCGGGAGGACGGGCGATGAACCATTATTGGAGCTTGAAGCTGCTGGACCGACTCCGGGGCGGGTTCGAGCGTCTTGGCATCGATTACCCGATCATGCGGCGTATCGTGCAGGTGAAGCTGACGATGGATCGCAGGCGTGTACCGACTGTACTCGCTCAATCGAAGTGGGGGCAGAACAAGCAGCAGGCGAACAGCGAGGAGGGGCAGACGGAGCAGAGCCGAGATCTGTACGTGCTGTCACTCGCCCTCTACGGTTTGATGGGGCTCACGACGGTGCCTCTGCTGCTGTTCAATTGGAGCTTGCATCTGCAGCTGAGCCTCGTGTTCGGGGTGTTCATGTTCCTGATCATGACTTCGCTGATTTCCGAGTTCTCGTCTGTGCTGCTCGATGTGAAGGATCGCTCGATTCTGTACATTCGCCCGGTGAACCGGCAGACGCTGCAGATGGCCAGAGTCGTTCATGTGAGCATATATTTGTTCAGCAGGACGCTGGTTGTTGCAGCAGTGCCTCTCCTGACCGTGCTCATCCGGCATGGGTTGCTCGCAGCGCTATTGTTCGGCGCGGAGCTGGTGCTGATGGTGCTGCTTATAGTCGTGCTGACGAGTCTGTTCTATGCGCTGATCTTGAAGTGGTTCGACGGCGAGAAGCTGAAGGATATGATTAACGCGGTGCAAATAGTGCTGGCGATGGGCATGATGATCGGCTACCAGCTCGTAGGTCCGATGTTCAGACTGTCCGAGCTGGGGGGCGGCTTGCAGCCATCACTGTGGCATGTGCTGCTTCCTCCAGTCTGGTTCGGCGCTCCGCTTGCCCTCTTGCTGGAGCAGAAGTCGGATCCCTTGACGATCGGACTCGCACTGCTGGCGCTCGTCGTCCCGCTCTTGTCGCTCGCGGTATCTTGAAGGCGGGACTCATGAAGCTCGTGCTGCCGGTGTTCGCTGTAGTCAGTGTGTTATACATCGCTGTGTTCGGCGCACGGATCGTTCCCGACCTCGTTGCGGCGATGCTTGGGGCGAGCATCTATACGTATGTCAGCTATTATGTGCTCGTGCGGGAGCTTCCGTTCTCGAAGCCGTTCACGGAGGCGCAGCAAGGGAGCTGGTGGATGATTCCGCTAATGCTTGGCTTGTTCGTGCTGCCTGCCGTTCACATTGTCGTTAGCTTGGTGAGCAGTGTGGGCGTGTATGCTTATGTCGCGGTGCTGCTCGTTGTGAATGCAGGGCTGTGGGTAAGACGAGGGGGCGAAGGGAATGAGCGAACGGTGCCTGTTACTGGACGAAGCGCCTTATGAGTACTCGGGATTTGGGTAAGCTCTTGCAATATGCCGAGATCTGCCTTGCACGGTTCGTCTACCATGTACTGCTCCTGTTGAAGCATTCACGAAGAAGCCTCGGTCTCGCAGACCGTGGTTTTCTTTGATATCGTAAATCAGTAGCGTTGCATAAATCATGACATCTAAAATGGTGGAATATTCAGAAATTAGTTTTCAAATTCCAAGGGCCAAAAACTTACGGGGTACCCCTGAAACAGGCAGTTGCTGTCCATTTGTAATATTCATCCTTTTCAAGTTGATGATTGGTTTTTTTCGACTTAGGCGACTTACTGGTCTTTCTGTTTCTTCTGTCGCCCTCTCGAAGTTCGACTCGTTCCCAGTTCTAGCTTCATAAGCAGCAGCAAGCAGTATGCAATTAAACAGATCCAAATCTGATTCATCACTGCGTTCTCGCTGTCACCGTAAAAACAGGTTAGCTTCAGGTTCTGCTTGACCCACCGGAAGAACATCTCGATCTGCCAGCGGCTACGATACAGGTCACCAAGCTCTTCTGCCGTCAGGTCGAACCGATTCGTAATGATACGGACCTCATTACCGCGACCGTCTGTGGTGACGATCATACGAAGGGGGTGCTGCATGCGCTTGTGAGCTTTGCCTAGCACGACTTTGACATCGCGGATGATGTCTGAATCTGTGTTCACCGAAAGTTCTTCCACTTCTTCGACAACAGCATTGTCCTTTAATCGTGATACGAATCGAATGCCACGCTCGCAGTAACTGTCGTATTTGCCGTAGTCCAGATACCCGCGGTCCATCAGATACGTGACGTCCGACTCATCGATCAGGACGTCCATTTGGCTGCGGTCTGCGGGCCTTGCAGGCGTAACCACTGCCTTATCCGGATAAACATGGTCGGGGTCAGCAAATGCCACTCGCAGGTGCAGTTTCACGCCTGCTTTCGTTTTTCGGAAAGTCGCCCATTTATACCGCTGTAGGCAAACGCTGATCGTAGAAGAGTCTATAATCTTGACCGTTCCGATGCGCCCTGATATCGGCCTAGCATCTCGATGCAACTGTGTAATGAGATTACAAAGGATGGCTTGAAGTACTTCTGGGTCCAGTTGATTATTTTTACGGGACAACTGGGATGCACTGATCGAAGCAATGCCGAGTTGCTTTTGAAATTCCTCGTCGTGCTCCAGCTTTCGCATGATGGAACGAAGACCCTTTCGCTTCTCTAACTGTGCTTCGATGAAGATGTACAGAAAGACTAAGGTGTCGAGCTTTTTCACATAACGGTCGAGCGTAGTCGTGCTTTGCCAATTCGGGATGATGTTTGGATTTATTGGTGCAACCCATTTACCAAATGCAGAAAATAGTGTATCCTTGTCCATGCGTATCTCCTAAGTTAGGGATTTGGACAGGGCTACCTGTTACCCTAATTTTAGGAGTTTTTTGTTACAGAGTACGACCTATTTATTACAATAATAGCACAATTTGTCCAATCTGTTCGCGTGTTAGTTTTTATGCAACGCTACTGATCGTAAATATGTAAAATTAATGGAAGTCAAGGTCAATCACCTAAATTTTCCTTTATAATGGTTTACTTGTATGGCATAAAAAAATACACTTATTTTGTAAGCAGTACAAACCTCACATGAGGCTGTGTCTCAACTAAATACAAAATAAGGGGATATCCCGCAATGCTGTCCGAACTTTATGTCAATGCCTCGATCATGCTCGCCCACGTTTTCATCATTCATAAGATCTATCATTGGCTGCGCAAGGCGGCTGGCTGGCAGAGATGGGGATCAGCGTATTTTGGAATCAGCTATGGACTTCTAGGGAATGTATTGATGCTGTTTACCTTCGATCTGAAGGATGGCACGATGCTTGATCTACGTGCACTGGCCATTATGCTGGCCGGTAAGCAAGGCGGAGCGCAGGGTGCTCTAGTCTGCACGGTGCTCGTCGCAGCCGGGCGATTGTCTCTGCAGCCACTGGACGATGTGTCGATCTTAAGTGCGTTGGTCACATTGATCGGGGGTGGGGCATGTGCATGCTTGCTACGCTATATCAGGCTGAACGGAATATTGGCATGGGTATGGATGACAACGCTATATTCAACCATTACAGCGATTGGCATGACTTGGTTGATCCAATCGAACACACAGCACTTTAGCGTGATGCTCCAATATGCACTTGTACTCGCCATTGTGGGCAGCCTAAGCTTCCTGTTCATCGAATATTTGGAGAAGACCATTCACGCGCTGTATCGACTGCGAGCCATTAGCGAGACCGATTCATTGACGGGTCTTCTCAATTATAGAGGGCTTCATATTCAGCTGCGCAAGCTTCTGACAATGCCGATTCGATTACGGCCTGCGTTCTCAATGTACTTAATTGATGTGAAGGATATACGCATACATAATTTGGAGCTGGGCCATCGGCAAGTGAACTATTTGCTGGAATGTACGGGACAAGCTTTGAAGCACTTGTTTCCCCATGCGCTCATACTTGCGAGGTATCAAGGAGACAAGTTCGTGCTCGTGACCGATGAGGATGAGGAGCGTGTCCGTACGATTCTCGATGAGGAGCTGTCCGAGCATAGCGGGTTGGAGTTTATTTATACCCAATTGCTGTATCCTGATTATGGGCTGAGCGAGCAGGAGCTTCTGATGAAGCTCGAGGAACAGCTGCTTGCCCGGAAGAAGGTGAAGTGGAAGAGTGAGGAAGAGAGGCTGACACGTAACGAGAAGCTGAAGGCGGTGGGCGAGCTGGCTGCTGGACTTGCCCATGAGATACGCAATCCGTTAACTGCGGTGAAGGGCTTCTTACAGGTCGGGATGCAGAAGGGGGATATTGCTCCGTACTACACGATTATATTGGATGAAATTAACAGAATGAGCGAGCTGACGAACGAGTTTTTACAATATTCCCGTCCGCAATCGGCGCAGATGTCTCGCTCTAGCCTTGAAGCGTGCGTCAGTCGCGCGGTGCAGTTGGCTGAGTCGTCAGCGATTCATCATGGTCATCAGGTTCAGAATATGTCAGCGGAGCATGATGTTGAGGTAATGGCTGACCCGCAGAAGCTGATCCAAGTGCTGCTGAACTTGATGAAGAACGGACTTGAGGCGATGAGAGAGCCTGGCACCTTAACGGTTCGGATGTATCCGTTGTCTGAGCATTTCGTTGCGATCGAGATTAAGGATACTGGAATGGGCATCTCTTCCGAACAGATGGAGCGCATATTCAGCCCCTTCTTCACGACGAAGGAGACGGGAACCGGACTCGGCTTGTCGATCTGTCAAAAAATAGTGCAGGATCATCGCGGTATGATCGCCGTGGACAGCGAGGAAGGCAGTGGCAGCACATTCACAGTGACACTTCCAGTCATCAAGCGGCACTCATCGACGGCTTGACGACGGTTCAACAGAGGTAGTCGCACGCCAAGCTAGCAGCAGCGTGCCGACTGCCTCTTTATTGTAACTATACTAAGACAAGCTCAATTTTCCAATAGATTTTTTGGCCTTCTTTTAGTAAAATTGGCTATGAGACATTAGTCCTATATATTGAATCCCATACGTAAAGGCAAACTCGGCGAAAGACGGGGACGCAAAGCTTCAGGCCTAAAGTAAAGCTTCGGCTTCACTAGGGCGGCTGGGCTGCCAAGTGGTGTTAATGGTCAAACCGCTCCCTATTGGTCGGTTTTTTTGCGCTTGCCGGCCGAACGCCTCAGCATTTTTGCGTATGATGTATGAACAGATTGGGGAAGGTGCAGCTTATGAAGTGGACAATCAGCAAGAAACTGTATGGCGGATTTTGTATTATTCTGTTCTTTGTTGTGTTGCAAGGCATTACTTCGATCTATTTTCAGTCTCGATTGGTAACGATCTATGAAGACCTCATCGAACGTCGTGCCGTCATCGCTAGCACGATGATGCGCGTTGAGACGAAGGCTGCGCTGCAGACAAGCAGTCTCCAGGATTACTTGCTAACCCAGGACGAGAGCTCGAAGCAGAGGCTTCTTGCTGCTAACCGAGACGCGAGAATGGGAATTGGATCGGCATCGTTGTTGGTACATCGTGAGGAAGACAAGCAGAAGCTGGCGAAGCTGATTGATCTGAATAAGAGGTATCTTGACGTGACCAGCTCCGTATTTGCGATCTCCTCCAAGCAAGAGCAGCTGATGTATGCCAATAAGGAAGTGTTCCCGATAGCTAGGGAGATGGGGCAGCTCGCCGAAGAGATCGCCAATGGCCAGAAGGAGCTGATGCAGCAAGGGATAACGGACAATGCTGCGCGTGCCGACAACATCAAACGGATCCTGTATATGTCGCTGGGTATCACCATTGTGGTTTCAGCCTTGCTCGGCTATTTCATCTCACGCAGCTTGTCAAGACCGATCATCGCGTTGACTCACGCGGCAAGAGCGATCGCCTCGGGCGATCTTCGTGACCAAGACCTGCGCATCCGCAATAAGGAGGAGCTCGGTGTGCTGGCTTCTTCGTTCCGCGAGATGACTGAGCAGCTACGCATGCTAATCCACCAGGTGCAGACTACCGTGGAACAGACAGCAGCCAGCTCCGAGGAGCTGACAGCAAGCGCAGAGCAGTCCGCATCGGCTGCTCAAGGGATCGCTAGTACGATCATGGAGGTGAGCAGCGGCAGTCAATCGCAGGATAAAGGCGCCCGCGAATGTGTCGTTGCGATGCAGGAGATGGCGATCGCGCTGCAGCGGATCGCGGAGTCGTCGGCAACCGTATCCGACATTGCACTCGTAACCAGAGAGTCGGTTGAGCAGAGTTATAGCTCAATTGAGCAGACGATCGATCAGATGGAAGGCATCCAGCGATCCGTCGGAGGCGCCGCCGTAGAGGTCGGGCATCTACATAAGCATTCTCAAGAAATCGGCGACATTGTGAAGCTGATTAGTGAAATATCGAATCAGACGAACCTGTTGGCGCTGAACGCCTCCATTGAGGCGGCACGTGCAGGCGAGCAGGGCAGAGGCTTTGCCGTTGTAGCGAACGAAGTCAAGAAGCTGGCCGGAATGACCCAGCAGTCTGCTGCCCAGGTAGAGGAACTGATCGCCCACATTCAACAGAGCACCGAGAAGATCGTAGTTGCCATCGATCAGAGTGTGGAGGATGTGCAGGTCGGCAGCACGGCAGTTCAGAAGGCCGGGGAAACGTTCGCAGAGGTAAGAGACGCAATGCGTATAGCCGTTGAGCAAATTCAAGAGGTATCCGCCTCGGCGGAGCAAGCGTCGGCAAGCTCGGAACAAATGCTGGCAACCGTCGAGGAGGTATCGACCATCGCTCGCACGATTATGGAAGAGACGCAGAGTGTCGCCGCTTCCACCGAGGCGCAGCTTGCTTCCATGGAGGAGATTTCAGCGTCTTCCGAAGCGTTAAGTCAGCTCGCAGCTGATCTTCAGCAGAACATAAGCCGATTTAAGGTGCAATAATCTTGTACGGATAGTGAGCAAAAATAGCCTCCCCCGATCATAAGGGGGAGGCTACTTATCATACAAGATTAAGCCATACAAACCTTGTTGCGTCCGGAATACTTGGCAGCATACAGCGCTTGATCGGCTTCCTTAAGAAGCTGCTTCAGCTTCATGGTGTTATCTGTGCGGGCGGTGCTTACACCTAAGCTGATGGTAACGCTTAGAGTACCGCTGTCGCTTGTGAACGTTAGCTCACTAACTGCTTGGCGAATGACTTCGGCAAGTCGGCTGCTCTCCTCCAGGCCGGTATACTCGAGCATTACGATGAACTCTTCACCACCGTAGCGTCCGACCCGTGCTGATGCATCGTGCTCGAGAAGCTCGCTGACCTTGCGGGCGACCCCTTTGAGCACCTTGTCTCCAACAAGATGCCCGTACCGGTCGTTCACGCTCTTGAAATGATCGATGTCGAACATGATGAAGCTCAGAGCTGTTGACTCCTGTTGGGAGCGAACCAGTGCCGACTCAGCGAGCTCAATGAACGTGCCGCGGTTCAGGAGGCCGGTCAGCGAATCTGTTGTTGCGAGCTGCTGCATACGCTTGTACAAGGATGCGTTATGAATGAATACGCTCACCTGACTGAATAAAGAGTAAGCCGCTGTCATCTGCTGCGACGTAAAGGGCTCATCTGCAGTCAGTCCGATCAGTCCGACTCTGTTCTGCTCGATAGTCAGCGGATACCAGAGCACCTTCGCATCAGGTGACATGTGAGGCTCGCCCGTTTCGCACATATGTCGGAACGCAGATTCAACCTCTTCTTGATGAAAGTTAGGCTCGCTGTCCAGCTCAGATACTGCAGACTTCTGTAGCAGCTGCCCGTGATCGAGCATCCAGACAGCTGCGTGACGGTAAGGCAGCAGCTCACGTGACCCCTGCAGGACGCGATCCATTACTTGCTGTACATCAAGCGAGGAGCTCACGCTGGAGACAATACGCTGGAGCTTCTCTGCTACCTCTCGTTGGCGACGCTCCAGCTCGTATTGCGTTTCCAGCTCAGCCGTCTGAGCGGTGCGCCTAAGCAAGTCGTTAATTTGAGTTACCATATGATTGAAGGAGGAAGCAAGCTGGCCGATCTCATCCTTCGTTACGATGTCGGCGTTCGTCCGCAGATCGCCGGCGGCTACAAGGCCCATATGCATGGACATAACCCGCAGCGGCTTCGTGACCCATCTGGATAACGTAATCATGATGAAGTAGAACGCAAGCGCGACGAATATGAAGGACAATACGATCGGAACGAGCGCGTAGGCGGCTAGCTTCTGGGTGATGACGCTCTTACGCATCGTCACGACGACGGCGCCGGAAGCTGGCTCTAGGCTATTGTTTTGCACGGGCAGCACAACGGCTGTATACAGCTCGTCTTCCATGGAATAATCGAAGCGCGTTTCTTGGACCATCATCAAGGCTTGCGAATAATAGGGCAGCTCCGCCTCCGTTCCAATGAGCACCGGGTTGCTGTGAAACAGGATACGTCCATTAGGATCGATGACGAAAGCATGGCTGACGTCCGGGTATTTCGAAATAATCTCCTTGCATTGCTGCTCGAAGCCGGTCAATTCCTCCAATGGGACACCGAGTGCGGAGAGTCGGTCGAGCTGTGTAAGTAAACTGTTGCCGACGACAGCAAGCTCCTGCTGCAGAACTCGGCTATATTCTTGCTGAAACAAGAACGAAGTAATCCAATTGTTCGCTCCCACGATGAGCGCTAGGGTGACGATCAGCATGACGGCAATTTTGGTCTGTAGACGTTTGAAGTTCATAGGCTTAAGGCTCCCATATGAAGCGATTGTACACCTTGGAGCTGAGCAGTACCGTGCTGTCCAGCTTCATATTCAGCTTCTTGGCTCTGGCAAGACTGACGATCGGCTCGCCCTTAACGGTCGGCTTCATAGGCAGAGAGGACGGCTTCTCTCCGTCCTCCAGCACACGTCGAGCTAATATGCCGGCTTCATAGCCTTGCTCGTAGCCTGATACAGTGACGGTACTAAGTGTACCGTGTGCGGCCCGGTCCTTCCAGAAGCTGAAGTCAGGCAGCTTACTGTTCTCCGCGGTCCATCGTAGCACGTCTTGATACGGCACGTTGGCACCGTTCTCATCCTTGAAGTTGAATATTCCGATTAAGGCAACCGCATCGACATGATTCGGATAATCCGTCATCCTCTGCTTGAACTGCTCGAACGTCTCAATCGTATCCCATATTGGAAAGTCGATCTCCGGCGGCAGCTCGGCAAGCTGAGCCTTCATCCGCTTTGTAACCGGTTTCCAAATTTCGGCTTGATCGAAAACGACAGCGACCTTACGTACCGAAGGGCTAATCTGCTTCATCAGCTTCACGTTATCTACGAAATGCTCAGTCTCCAGCACTCCCGTCACATTGCTCGCCTGGTCAAAGCCGTACGTGCTAGGCTCCCAATTGACGCCGCTGAACACGACAGGTGTCTTCGTGTTGTTGTAATGCTTCGCCACATACCGCTGGGCTTCATCGTCGCTCGTGTAGATGAGGTCCGGCTGATAGGCATCAATCTCGCCTCTCACCAATTGTCCCATCTGCTCTAGCTGATCGGGCGAGCTGATGCGCTTGGCGTCAAGCTGTATAACCTTCCAATCGACTTGTACATTCTTGAACGATGCCTTGAACCCTTCCAGCTGCGCGTCTGTCCACTCCCATGGAGAGTGGTAGCTCATGACATGGACGATCTTATAGGTACGTGCCGCAGGGCTGCTAGTCTGCTCTTGGTGAGCAGTAGAAACAGACCGTGGCCCTTGAGATGATGTCTCGGGAGCGGCTGTGGCGCAGGCTGTTAACGATAACAGAGTGGCAAGCAGCACGAGGTGTCTTTTGCGAATAGGATACATGTTCTCTCCCCCTGGCACTCGACGTCTGGCGTCTCTATCTATGATGTAAGGTGATGTAAAGTATGGCAATGTCGTAATCAATTTTGTATTCGACGCTAAGTCGGACGATTCCTGCTTGAAGTTTGAAATGCAGTCTACGTTCTGGTACGATGTGCCTGTATACAAGCGACAGCTTTATGCTCGATCGATTGATAATGTTTTTTTCCAAGGAGGAAGTACATATGGATAAGCCAAGAATTATTGTAACCGGCGGGAGTGGCTTGGCCGGCATTTATATTTTGAAGCATTTTGAAGAGCAGGGCTATGAGGTGATCAATCTCGATGTGAAAAAACCGATCGAGCCGATCGGACGCACCATTATTACCGATCTGACTGACCTCGGACAGGTGCATAATGCTTTATCGCCATTCAGCAGCAGAGCGCGCAGGAAGCCGGTCGGCATCGTGCACTTCGCTGCCATCCCACAGGCGTATACGTTCCCGAATGAGGTGTGCTTCCGCAACAACGTCATGTCGACGTACAACGTGCTGGAGGCCGCGGCGAATCTGGGTATCGATAAGGTCGTTATCGCTTCGAGTGAATCGTCGTATGGTTTCTGCTTCGCGGCCGATTACTTCGAGCCGAAGTATGTGCCGATTGACGAGGACCATCCGCAGCTGCCCGAGGATAGCTACGGCTTGTCCAAGGTCGTTAACGAAGTGACAGCGGAAGCGTTCCACCGCCGCACAGGGATGCAGGTCGTCAGCTTCCGACTTGGCAACATTCTGGTGCCGGAGAGCTACGCCAAGGTGAAGGCGCGCTTCGAGCATCCGGAGGACCGTCTGCGCATCTTCTGGTCGTACATTGATGCTAGAGACGTAGCCTCTGCATGTCGTCTTGCTATTGAGAAGGACGGGCTCGGCGCTCAGGTGATGAATTTGGCCGCGGACGACTCCTCGTCGGATCAGCCAACGAAGGAGCTTGTGGCGAAGTACTTGCCGAACGTAAGCGACATTCGCACACCGCTCGAAGGACGCAACTCGCTGCTGTCCAGCGAGAAGGCGAAGCGGATGCTTGGCTGGGAAGCGAAGTACAAGATCATGGAGCAGGCGTAGCGGCTGGTAAGGACTGAATGAGCGGACAGATCGAATGGAGCACCCTGAGAGCAGGGAAGGGATCGGCACGTTCATCCACATTCGGCTGCCGAACCGAGAGCAAGCGTAACCGACGGACCCGGGGTTCTGTTGGTTACGCTTGTTTGGTGTTGGGGGAGATGAGACTAGAGTGAAAGTCAGGTTCAGAGATAAGACTTAATTCATGATCGACAGGGGGCATATTTTGAGTCCTAGTTTCCCAGTAGAATAGTAAGAAAATTCCAACTCACACCTCTGTACGGGGAGTGACACGCTAAAGATTTCCGCTCATTGCCGCTCGGGCTAGTTTCAATCCTCGCCCCCCGTGCGGAGGGCGACTGTTCAGTGATCCTTATGCTTCTCAGGTATTCGTGTTTCAATCCACGCCCCCGCACGGGGAGCGACATAAAAAACCGAGTAATGATCGAGCTAGACGAACCGTTTCAATCCACGCCCCCGCACGGGGAGCGACATTTCGCGGTCAGAAACTAAGTACTTTGCATCCGAGTTTCAATCCACGCCCCCGCACGGGGAGCGACGAAGCAGCGTAAGCTGCTGACGCCAGAAGAAAAAGTTTCAATCCACGCCCCCGCACGGGGAGCGACCAAGGTAAAGGAAATGAGTGGTGCATATGGATAGTTTCAATCCACGCCCCCGCACGGGGAGCGACGACATGAAGGTTATGAAAGTACCTGACTCTAAGGGTTTCAATCCACGCCCCCGCACGGGGAGCGACGCAATAACCTCCTACAAAAAATACATGATTCATCTGTTTCAATCCACGCCCCCGCACGGGGAGCGACTGTGCTCATTATAAACCCTTGCCACGCCTAAGCTCAAGTCGTGCTTTCCGCGAACCCCCTGGATTGAGTGGTCAGATGTTATCTCAGATGTGACTTCTAACAGCGCGAGCCCTGATCCCAGCTGAAGCGCGAACCTTGCAGGGTTTCAATGAGTGCTTGGGGTTCGCGGCTATTGGTGCGAGCTCTTCCTCAGATCCCAGCATTCGGTTAAACATTCTAACATATGCATAATGCGGGAACATCATAGGATTGTTGATCAGCATCAGCAGCTGATTAAGCTGGAACGTTAAGGAGAGCAGAGATACATCTCTCGGCGGCTCTTTCTCAATACTCACCCTACGAATGACCTTATAATGACTCAGAGACAGAGGTGTAGTGGTTTTTAAGGAACTGGCTCCAGGCATTACAATTTTCGAATACTGGTAGCCAGATTCAGGATCTTGCGGGTTGAAGCCTGCATGATTCAGACTATCCAGCCAATCAGATAACAGTCGTGATTCGTCATTCCATTGGATCTGTAATTTAGTAGCATCCTTCTGAGGACTGATCGTGAGATCGAAATAAGGGGTTGCGCTCGCTCGGTGTTCTGTCGTGCATAGTATCTTAATCGGTCGCGTAGATGTCTGTGTAATTGGTTTTCCAGACTCCCCCAATTGATCGCATCCCAATTCACCTGTAGACACCGAATAAAATTGACGTGCTATCGACATCATTGACGTACGTAATAATTCAATGCTGTTCGTCCATTTGTATAACCCCTTTAAATCTTTTCCCTTACACTGCACCACCACAGCTACCGCTTCAATCGGAATGAACTTCATCACCCCGTAATTGAAGATATATGGCGTATACTGTTCGTCGAATATCGCGAGATCTACTTCTTTGGAAAAATTCCCAAGAGAGTCAATGATAAATACGGATCGAGCAATCGAGAACTTCTTCGGAATAATGCGTTCAAAGAGGGAGAGCCACAGCTCTTCTCGGAAAGTACCTGTAACGACTCCATGCTGCGCTGCCATCTGTAATTGA
Source organism: Paenibacillus sp. YYML68 (assembly GCF_027923405.1). NCBI lineage: Bacteria > Bacillati > Bacillota > Bacilli > Caryophanales > Paenibacillaceae > Paenibacillus > Paenibacillus sp. YYML68. The sequence goes on from NZ_BQYI01000001.1 coordinate 2,092,340, forward strand.
GTGACGATACTGGCTTCCAGTTTCTCGTAGTTATCGATGATATGTAGAATGCTTTTGCAATTATCGTCATTCGTCTTACTCATTCTCCGTCCCTCCCACTAATTGAAATCGACCATAGCCGGAATTACGCTTTCCTCCAATGCCCTCATGTATCAAGGCGTTCTTCACAAGCTGCTCGATCAGATCCAATCGATCCTCTGTGTCAGGTCCTGAGCCTTCGCAGGATACCATGATCTGGAAGGTGGCTCGTACCGTCAAAAAAGGTACAGGTTCAGGCGAGTCATCATCACGCGGTGCCACTGCGGATCGGTTAGACGCAGGTGTATAAGCGTTATACTTCTGATGATGCGGCGTCATGACATCGAGATCTAACCAGTGACTCGGACACATATCGAGCGGATACGCATCATGGAAGGTGATCCACCCGCGACTTGTCGTTGTCCCGAATAACTCGTTATATAGAGTGCTTCCAGGTCGCAAGTCCTCCATATGCTTCCCTCTCGCCAGCTTGCAGTACGAAGCCGTCACACCTTTCAGAGCGGAGCCTGGTAAGTAAGGGACCCCATAGATGTGATGCAAGGTTAGATAGGTATCGAGCACAGTTGGAGTACCGCTACCTATCGTTAATCGTGTATCCGACTGGAGCTGGAAGCTTCGGTTAGCTTCATGGCAGGAATACAGCAGCTTGAATCGACTCTCATATAGCTCGTCCATCTGGTTTTTGTATTCATACAACTTTTGAGCGTGTTCACCTGCTTGATTCGAATACTTTGCGATGATGGATTGATACAAATTATGCTTGGGCAAGTTCAGATAAGTCTCAATTGTATTCTCTACTTTAGTCGAACGATTACGCCTGCGTGTATCCTTAGTCAGCAAGAGGCGCAGATTCATCAGCATTCTCCTCCTTACCCACGACTGAGCTGGATTGGGCTCGCATGTGATAAGCTTCGGCGTACCGCTTGAACCATGTGGCAGCCTTCAGCGCCTCCATCGTCATTCTACGATATGCAGTAAAGTTAGAGGGCAGCCTGTTCGTGGATAACGGTTGACACGGGTGAGACGTTCCATCCTGTGCCTTAACACGTAGCGCCTCGCCCATATCGTTCAGATAGCACTTGTACGCACATTCGGATGACTTCTTCTCGAAATAGGCAACTGCGAGTCGCAAGCCGTTGGTCTGGATGTAGGCGGGGAAGCTGTGACATACTCGCTTGTATTCTTCTAACTTACCGGGATCTTTAGAAGCTATCTTAGCTACTGCGCGGTAGGCGACCTCGGAATAGTGATGTTCACGAGACTTCATAAGGAGACTCCTCCATCGAACCGGAAGCGGGTTCGTCCCTTGCCCACCGTAATATGACCGCCTATTGCAAGAGACAGCGTTCCAGATATTGGCTGGAGTATATCCTTAATGCTGAATGTAGTAGCATCCGCTTGGTCGTACCACATTAGGCCATACAGGATGGACTCCGCTGGCAAGTATTCCTCCGTCCATAACCCGCCTTGATCGACGATGCCCTTGGAATCATCAATCCTTATCCGCGGCGTCACTTCACAGCAGATCGTTACGAAGTATTGGAACGCTTCATCACTGACGATGACGAGCCGCTCACGAAATATTTTCTGCGATGGCTTATCCTCAAACAGTCGTTGTGCGAGCTGTGTTGTCCATTCGTTCAGTCGTGGCTGCGGTTGCGCCTGACACTCGAATTCGTCCAGAATGACGGTATTCTCCGATACAACTCTGGATTCACTCATAGGTACAGGTACAATCACCGTATCGTCTGATGCTTGCAGGATCTGCTCGATCTCGTCGCACCCTGGATCGGCAACAGGAACATCAGCTGCTGCTGCATCCCGTACCAGCCGTCGGAGTACGAGCGGGCACGTGACATAAGCGAACGTACCGCTTAGACTCATCACAGGAAATGCGAGCAGTCTCGCATCGGAGAAGCTGAGCGCTCCAGCATTCCCTCCATCGGTCGAATCGTTAGAGTGGGAGGATGCAACGCCGAACGCGACGGATAGTAACTGTGAGTGTTGGGAGTAACGGTTATAATGGTCACGCAATACGCCCTTCATCGAGCTGCCAGGGATCATTGGCCAGCTCGTCATTTTTTCTCTTACAATGGGTTGGTCGATGAGACCGACGCCTTGACCCGAACCGACGTGAACAGGGCTCAGGCAGTGTATATAATAGAAGCGACTCGCTTCATGCATAGATGATCTTCCTCTCCATGTCGAATGATATTACGATTATTCATGCCACCACTTGCCCCATAACGCCAATCCGAACCCGTCTTCATCATCGAATGCAGCATGACGGCGATGCTGATCGGACACTGACATGAGCCACGTCAGACTGGCTAAGTCTGCGGGATTGCCTTGCACTACTTGGAAGAAGTACACACTTCCTGCTGGTACCATTCGTCGAACCGATTTCTCCGCTTCCTGCTGTCTGGCTCTTGCGTGACTCCAGCCAGAGATCGGCACGTAGCCAGAAATACAAGCCCATCTGAGCTGGAGTGTGACACCGCTCGCTTGTCCTGGCCAATCGGCCTTCGTTAACAGGTTCTCATCGAGCCATCCCGGTAACCAGCCCTTCTGGAAGAATGCAGGCGTAGCGAGTACGAGCCTGATATATGTCGCGTCCTCTAAGGCATGCAGCAGTTCCTTAGACGGCTGTAACCCATAAGGAGGCGTCTCCAGCTCTTGAATATGGACAAGCCGCCTCTTGCCTCCTAGTGAATGGATGGTCGACAAGGAATGCGGCCAAGGGAGTTGACTCGGCCAAGCTACAGAAGCCAGTACATGCAGGGAGTGCGGGAAGGCGAGATATCTCGTCGTGAACAGCCTCTCGTCTCGGGCTCCTTGCGTCTTGAGGTCAATCTCTGTATGCTCTCGTTGATCGATTGGCAACGAAGACATGTAGTGCGGATGCTCCAGCTTCTCTTGAGCGGTTAGATCATTCCATTCGTTAAGTCCACCTCTTAGCGACTCGAGCTTCGAGGATGCCGGCGCCTCGCTTAACCAGTCCATCATGCGTTCGGCGGAGATATAGGCTGGGGCGTTACTCCACACTTTGGAATCCAGGGGCAGTTCGGGAGGCCATAGCTCTTCCTCAAAGTGCCCGCCCTTGCCTGTGCCAAGGAAGCCTGCTTGGACGGAGTCATGTGGAGAGCGTTGTGGGCGTATGGCATCTAGCCTTAGATTTCCCTTATGCGCTGTATCATGCTCGGGTGAATACTCATACGCATACATGTCTTGAGGCCATGGGAACAGGACCATCCCGTCGCTCTCATACAGTGGACCTCTGAGCCGCATCCGATGAATTGATTCGATGTAAGCTCGCTCTTGATCCTGAGATCCTTCACCAAGCTGCTTGCCTAGCATGGTGCGTAGCGATCCTGCGACCGTACTAGGCGACAAGTCCTGAAGCGAGTACGCTTGAGATCCTGGAGTAGCGTTGAATGGGCGACCATCGCGACTCATGAGGGGATCAAGCGGTGTGATTTGTAGCCACTTATCCATAGTGATCTCCTTCCGCAGTCAGTTGTACGGCAACGATCATCAGGTTCGCCTGTGCGCCTAATTGTTCCACAGGATTTGAACCTTGTAACGACTTCAGCAGACGGTCGAGCCATGCGGCGAACGACGCATCGGTCAGTTTACTTGGTCGCTTCTTACTGACTAGACGTATGACCTCTGCCTCTATCAAGTGGAGCTGCTCCTCAATGCTTAATGGTGTTGTCCATTGCTTCAATCGTCTGTTGTAGGTGTGATATAGCTCTCTGAGCTCATAAGGCAGCTTAGCTGTAAAATAGCCCAGACAATATTCCCGTTGGTAGCTCTGAATACGCCTAACAGGATCGTCGTCGAAGGACAGGCTGACATCATAGTCGGTGCCTCCGTGTCGCTTCCTCAGAAGGATGGCTAGCTCGTTGCGTTTCTTCTTCGCCAGCTTCTCAGCTTCACGCGCGAGCGCTCTTGCTTCACCCAGTCGTTCGAGTTGATGGACGATTGCAATGCCGACTGATAAAGTCGGGGGATGCTCCTTCGAGCAGATGTCGCGCATGGAATGGGCGAATGCGAGACGCAGAGCCTCGGCACCTTCAAGCGCTCTGCTCAACGGCAAGCAGGCCGCGACATCGTCTCCGCCGCTATAGATTAGCAATCCGCCCAAGCTCGCGATGATGCGCTCCACTTCTTCGGAGAATCTGGACAACGAACGAGAGAATTGCTGGTGCTCTTGTACGGTCGTTAATTCGCGAAGCTGCCTGCCCATGCGATCGCCGTCACAGACGAGGAATGCGTAGTAGTTCGGCGGAGTCGTCTTCAGCTCGTGTACGAGCAACGTATTCAATCGTTGCGAGAGGTCGGTATAGATCGCATTCAAATCTAATTTGTCCTGGTACTTCGCATGCTCGCGGATGAAATCCACTAGGCGATTATCATAGAACAAGGCGGACTCGATGCGGTCGAGGTGGACAGTGTCATCTGATACGGCCCTGAGCTTCAATTTATCATGATATAGCTGGTTGATGGACAAGTAATAGTTGCAGATGTGCTGCTGTCTCATCGCTCTCGTAGCCGACGGCTGGACATCCCAGTACGAGCGGAAGGCAACATCACACACCGATGTGAACGTGCCTGCCCCCTCATCCTTATATAGTCGATTGGATAGCCGCTTCACAACGCTGACAGCATCCAGTGTCTCGCTCTGTCCGATGCCGAATGGAGCGAGCTCACGCATGCGGTCAGGCAGAAGAACATTCTCTCTTCCTGGGTCCAGACTGGACTTCAGATCACCGAATAATTTCCCTGGCTCATTCGGCTTGAAGTCCCTAAGCGTCTTCCGCGCTGTCATAAGCTGCTCTGCTCGTTGCAGGCTGGTCAAGTAGTTGTCATTGTCGGTATAGAGGGACCACACAGCATGATATTCGATGATGTCCTTAATCTGTCGATCCCAGTGTCCCAGATGGACTAGGTTCGGAAGAATCTTTAATGCTTGCTCGGCATAGTTCAGCCAACAGGTCTCGACGGCACGTCGAACTTGAAGCGCTACCCATCTGGGCTCATCAGTAGTGACAATGCCGAGTAGCTTGTTGCTTGGCTTCAGACGCTCTAGCAGTTCAACTTCGTCTGAGCGGAGCGCAGGGAAGATGAGTTCTGCATCGTATCGACGTAATAATTCGCTAGCCGCCGCGCGACTTAATTCGGTCAAGAGATGTGAGCCGAACCATAGGTCACGAGTTCTTCGTGCTTGTGCGATGAAGGACTGCACAGGACCGATCGAGATCAGCAGGATGTACCTGTTGTGGGTCATGTTCAATTTATGTGCCTCCTTCGCTCGAGGATATGAATTGTAAGAATGCTTCTACCGCGGATGTTGTGTTTTTCATCGGGTTTTTGTTTTGCTTGTCACGGTTAGGGTAGACAGGTGAGCAGTAGATGTGTCCATGCTCGCTTGATATTTTGGTGCGCGAGAGTATGGTTTTAATTTTTTCAAAGTGTATTGGGTTATCTGACTTACTTTTAATCGCATTTAGTGTAAGTTCATTGATCTTAGGCTGGTTCAACACAGCGACGATTGAACGTCCTTTGCTAGCACTGAAGGCTAATACCTTCAATATTAATGGAGAAGCTAGTCGATCTGCACCGCGTGGGGTGAGAGTCGTTGGGTAGGGCTCTCGTGAGTAATGGTCACCATTCGAGATGGTACAATCCTTGCTATGGAAGCGGATTCCAATCGGCAAACCCAGTTGAGCTCGAGGGAACGCATAGCTATCATGATCAGAGAGGGTGATGCTCTCCTTGTGCTTCTTCACAGACATGCCCGTGATGCGACGGATGGAATCGGGTTCGGGCCAATGGCTTCTCTTTTTGTGGTCTTCCTTCCTAAATAGCTGGTATTTCTCGATTAGCTCCTTCCATGAATGAACATTGTTGTTCGAACGGGTGGAAGGCAGTCCGAGTCGGGTGCTCAGCGTCGGCCACTCTTTGCCTTCCTCGGGCGGGGTAAGCCGCGCCCCATATCTCTTCAGTGAGTTCACAATCCAACTACGTATGTCTGGGACATCGTGACAACTTGGAGACAAAGTCTTGCAATATAGACTCCCACAGCCGCGTCTAGTGCGGGCTCCGATACCGCCAAAGTTAATCCACGCCCATAATGCGCATTCGATCTCATCCCAGTGCTCGGAATGCCCCGGCCTGTTCAGAATGATATGCAGGGTAAACGAGCACGATTGAATGCCAGCGGATGTCTTCTTTGGATCTCTATAAGGGAACATGATATAAGGTGGATATAGCTCTGGAGTTAACTGCGTTTCTTTAGGAGATTCGGATAGACGCACCTTGATCGTCCATGGACTCGCTTGATTCGTGTCCCCGAAAATGGCCGACTCTTTTATTTTCAGCTCAGATGAATCCTTACATGCAGCCCCGAGAGTGGCGCGCCACCAAAACCGAAGATGTCCACGAATGGCTGTTGCTCGGATCGGCTCGGTCAGATCTGAATTGCCAGGAGCTATGCCACCTCCAACCATTGGCGTTGCTAATTGAATCTGGTACGTCCGTTCCAATGTATGGTTGTGGTCTTGTGTTGTTGCTGACGTTCCATTGGCCAGTGCTGCTAGCTCTGTCAGAAGCCGCTGCTTCTTGTCACTATGAATCGTATTCAGTGAGCGCTTCACGTTCCACTCTCCTTCCATTTCAAGCCTGTTTGGAACACCATACACACATTCGACCTTTTTTTCCATTTTCCTACTTATTCCTTGTTTTTTTATTATCAAAACGCTGTAGAATAGTGTTAAATCAAATAAGTAGAACATTAAGCAATATAATCCAATAGTCGACGCCAATGAACGAATCAACAGGGCATATTGTATAGTAAAAAAACGACTGCCCCCTTTATACGGAGCAGTCGTTTTGTCGTTGTAATGGTGAGCGAGCTCAGATCCTATTCCTTGACTGGCGTAAGGTGAGGCTCAAGCAGCTGACGCAGCTCAGGGCTTAGCTTCAGCGCGTTCAGAATAACGGTCAACGCCTCAGCCCGTGTCGAGGCGGCTTCTGGCTCGTATTGCTGGCTGGTACGGCCTTGAATGATATCGGCCTTGGCAACCGCTTGAATGTGGTTAGCAGCATAAGATTCGCTAATATCTGTGAATGTGATCGGTGCGGATGAAGGCTTGACAGCCTCCAGATTGACGATCCGACTTATCATGACAGCCATCTCTGTACGAGTGATGATGCGATCAGGCATGAACTTGTCTCCGTAGCCGTTCAGCACTCCAGCTCGTGCGAGCTTCTCAATGACCGCTTGGCCCTAGTACGGGGTGTTATTATTTAGACCAGTAATGACAGTGGAATACGTAGCACCATTCACCGTCGCTATCGGCTGCAAGCCATACTTGCCTGAGTTCGTGCCAGTAGCTGACGGCATGAGGTGATGCGCTCCAGCGAAGCGATACTCGTTCATCGTCAGCTGCGGTGGAGAGGTCTATTGGTGCGGCTGGTGCTCTAGACACCGTCATTGTATACATGCCCGTCTGGCCGTTCTGAGCGGTTACCTGCACTTGAATAACGTTGTCGCCTACCGCAGCGGAAGCTCAGGACTTGCTTGACCGCTAGTCAGAGCAACAGGGCCGTGCTTGAGTGTGCCGTTGCCATCGTACACAGCAGCAGAGACTGTTGAGCGGGAATCGTAGACAGCTGCAGTGACCGATGTTGCTTGTGCTTGATGTGGAACAACGGTGCTGTATGTAGTCACTCCTCGTTCGAATGCACGGTTCAAGCTGGCCGAGGTGAAGCTTAACGAGCTCAGCTCTGCATTGCTGTTCAGCACGGAGCCGGATTCGAAGATTGTGCCCTCAATTCCGACAACCAGAAATCGTCCATCGCCATACGCAACCCCATGAAGTAATAACGATGTCGGAAGCTGCTAGTAGCTCCAGTTCATCCCGTCGGTGGAGACAAGCACCGTCCCGCAACCACCTACAGCAACGAAATATCCGTTGCCATATGTAACCTTGAACAAGGAAGCTTGGATGTTGTCAATCGCAGTCCAATCTTGTCCATTCTCCGATTACATAATCATATTGGAACCGACCGCTACGAGCTTGCCGTTGCCGTATGTCAGGCTTCTCAGGTTGTTCGCCGTGATGGAGACGGGAGTCGACCACGTTGCTCCATCCTCGGAGCTAAGCATCGATCCGTTAGATCCGATTGCGGTATATCGACTGCCGGTGTGGACGACCGACACTAGCTCCTCTGTCGAAGTTGACAGTTGCTGCGTCCAGTTTATTCCATCTGGGGAAGACAGGATTGTGCCGCTGGCTCCAACGGTCACATATTGCCCATTGCCATGTACGATGGAATGTAGACGATGTCCCACACCAGAGGTACGATTCGTCCAGTTGACCGCATCAGAAGAAGTCATAATTGCACCGGGAGCGCCGACAACGATATACATTCCGTTAACGGAAGTTCCAGCATCAAGCATCCGCTGATTAGGCTGATTACGCCAATTCGTACCACTCTCAGAGACTGATAAGATTCTCGTGCCCATGACGACGTACTTGCCACCTGCGCGCATTGCGCCTAGCAGCTGACCGTTCATACCATCGGAGCGAACTGTCTAGTTGACTCCGTCCTCGGACGTCAGCACGGTACCTTGAGCTCCACCAGCTACGAATAGTCCGTTACCGTACGTGATCCCCAGCAATGTGTACGAAATAAAGCTTCAGGGGTAATCAAGTGAGAAGCGTTACGCTCCGCTGCCGATCGCAATCATGCGATATTGCTTTCTTCTGCGTATGACAACGTGCAGCTTGCATATGAACATTACGTTATGATCCTAGAGAAGCTTGCGGAGCGTAAGTGCGGATATTTATACGAATAGGAGCTTGGATCAAGGAGCAGGAGCTTTTCATCCAAGGTTTGACGAGTTCAATTGGAAAGCCTCCTTAACGGCTTGTTATTCAAGCCATAATTTTGACAATCCGCTACCGCATTGTGTCGAATTTGGAATTGTAAACCTCTCGAACCTCCTATATAATTAATTTGCTAGAATGTTTTTCCACTAATACTAGATCAAAGGTGATGGAAAGGGAGGAAATGAGTTGAGCTATCTGGACCCGTTGCGCTTGCACTTTGCAGGCAGATTCCAAGCATCCGTATCGACCGTCAACAACGACATCACGCACTACAACAACGCAACCTTCAAGCCGGAGTTTCAAGAGAGACAGACCAAGGATTCTATGAATGGCTGGTGGAACCCGAGAGGGGATGCGGCGTGGCGCTTCATCGGTTGTAATGTCACCTCAGCTTGGCTGGACACCGATGTACCTGCCGAACCGAGCGATGCGATTCATGCGAGCATGGTTGCGGACTCGGACCTTCGCGTAACCGCGAAGCTGGTGGATCTCGATCCGGAGCAGCAGCTTGTGTCTGCGATCTGGGGGCTGGAGGTTCGAATCGTCGATGCTAGCGGGGAGACGTTGCTGCGAGGTCAATTTGAAACCGCTTCCTTCATGGATATCTGGGATCGCGCGGCAAGCGGCGGCGGAGATATCGGGGCAGGCTCGATGTACCAGTCGATTCTATGTGAGCTGGAGTGGGGTGATCTGAGCGCTTCTCCATTCTTGCAAAAGCTCAAGGATGCTTCGCCAGACGGCCTGCTATCGATCAAATTCAACGTGGACGGCTACAACATGGACTACAAGTCGCCAGAGTTCACAAGAGGCCGTGTCGTCGGAACGATCGGCCCTGCGTCCGCGACAGAGCCTGTACATGCGGTAAGAGGCCGGCAACTCATGACCGATTCGGCGCAGCCGCCAGGCAACTTCTTCAAGCCTGCAGGTGGCATTAACTTCTGTACAGCTGTCGTCCAGGAGCAACAACGCAAGATTACAATAGACCTCGGCAACGCGCTGCCCACGACAGTGCCGGGCGGTCCGTTTACCGATCTTGGGGCGCTTACGATCGCTTACGAATCGCCAACCTCCGAAGAGCAATGGATCACCATCGACACGATTCCTTACCTCGAAGAAGGCTGGTATGAGCGCACAGGCGGCGTCATTGATCTCCCTGTGAGCCGTACGCTAACCGATGCGGAGCTTGCTGCGATTCAGTCTAGCCGATTAGGCCTGCAGCTGGAGCAGTCTGGGACGACGAAGCTAGCCATCGCTGAAGCACCGCAAGGCTTGTTCCTGCGACCGGATCAATTCGTCTACCGATTCAATCCGGGCGATGAGCATCAGGTGAGCCTGATCGCGACCCAATACGGCAAGCCGCTCGCTAACGCTGCTGTGCAGCTGGAGCTTGATCCGAGCATGCTGCAAGCGCCGTCAGATCCTGGACAGCCTCAGCCGGGCGAGCCGGCGAGCGCGGTGCAATTCAAGGAGTCAGTCGTCATGACGGATCACAACGGCATTGCGGTCGCTACGATCCAAGCGAGCTCCCCAGGTAATCCGCGCGGGTACATCGACGGGCAAGTATACGGTGTGCGTGCGAGCTTCAAGGATACCCCTGCTGGCACTCCGGTGAACCAGTGGAATTTCATCAGCTTGCTCGTATGGGATGACTTCATGTCGGATGAACCGCCAGTATGGTACGGAACGCCTGCGGGGTCGCTTCAGCCGATCTTCCAACAATATGCGAACCTGTATCCGGTCATGGATCGATTCTTGAACTTGGCCGACTATGAGGACGTGTGCAAAAATCGCAGACTGCTGCTGCTCGCCTTCGGTCTTGATCCTGACAATCCGAACGCGATGCCGGTCACAAGAGATATGTCCACAGCGAAGCTGACTACGATTCTGCGCTGGTTGAACGAGGTCGGGCCTGACGGCAAGCCGCTGCTCGGCAAGCTCCAAGGCAACGCGGACGCCAATCCGACAGGAGCATTACAATCGACAGCGGCATCCCAAGAGGAGACTGGCAAGCCCGTATCCGCTGAGGCGACCAAGCAGGGCGGTAAGGCTACGGCCGCCGCACGACGTCTCTCTGTGCTCTATCCGGAGAAATATACGAAAGCGTAGTAAATTCATGCGTTCGACGAGGAGGAAGTCATGATTCTATTAAAATCAGAAACCGTAAAGAACATTCATACGGTTGAGGGATTACGGCAAGCGGTGCAGCAGGCCATCGAATTAGAGCATGCGACCATTCCGACCTATCTCTATGCGTTATACTCGCTGAAGGCTGGCTCGAATCAGGAGATTCGCCGCTTGATTCTATCCGTTGTTGTTGAAGAAATGCTGCACATGTCGCTCGCCTGTAACATCTTGAACGCCATTGGCGGCACGCCGGTGATCGATGACCCGAGCTTCATTCCGAAATATCCGGGACCGCTTCCGGGCTCGGTCGAATCGGGCTTAATCGTTCCGCTCGCGCCATTTTCTATAGAGCTTGTGAAGGATGTATTTATGGTCATCGAGGAGCCTGAGCAGCCGTTAGACTTCCCGGTGTTGATGAGTGAAGCGGATGGAAAAATAACAATTGGTCAATTTTACCAGGCGATTGCCGATCAGATTAAGGCGTTGGGTGACGGGATCTTCACCGGGGACGAATCGAAGCAGGTCGTTAGCTCGTATTGGCCGGATGAACTGATCAAGATCACCGATGTCCAGTCGGCGTTGCACGCGATCGACATCATCGTTGAGCAGGGCGAGGGAACGTCCACATCTCCGCTTGATCTGGAGGGTGACTTCGCTCACTACTATCGTTATGCTGAGATCTTCCACGGCAAGAAGCTGATTCTGAACCCGGATGCGAAGCCAGGCACGCCTCACGATCAGAAGTACATCTACGGCGGTGATCCGATTCCATTCGACCCGGCTGGCGTGCTGCCTCTTATCGAGAACCCGAGCGCTGCCTCCTATGCGCCTAATTCCAAGGCGCAGTATGCGAATGACACCTTCAACTACACGTACACGAGTCTGCTGCGATCATTGCATGCCACCTTCAATGGGCAGCCGGATCGATTGAAGACGGCGATCGGATTGATGGAGTCTCTCAAGCTTCAAGCGCTGGACTTAATGGATATTGATCTTGGTAACGGCAAGCATGCAGGTCCAAGCTTCGAGTACCAGCCATTCAACCCATAGCAGTCGTATAAGGAGGGCTAATACATGAGAAAGCTCATGTTCCCGCTTCAATTTCATCGCGAGCCCAGTCAAGCTGGGGGCACCGAGCCTCCCGCAGTGGCGAAGAGTATACGGATGGATACGATCGTGACGGCAGAAGGCGTCGAGGTTCAGCTCGAGGAGCTGACGGGTCAGACAGCCATCATGTCCAACGAGGCGCAGCTGAACCATGACCAGACCTTGTTCTTCGAGTGGGGGACGATCCAGTTTGCCAATCCGGCGAACACGTTGAAGTTCTCGAGCATTGGAGCGGGGATGTTGGTCGGTGAGGCGGACGCGGAAGGATTCACCCCAGGCGTCGTACTCTGGCGAATTGACGGAGGAACCGGATACTTCCAAGGGGCACACGGTACGATTACTTCGAATTTCTTGATTAACTTGGCAACGAATGAACTGATCGATAACCATTTCTACGTCGTGTATGTTCCGTAAGAAGGCTGCAACTACAAGCGAGCCGTCCGCAAGAACGGGCGGCTTGCTATACAATTGGCTTGGATGGTTTATTCCCTTCTGAGTCTCAGGTAATAAAAACCCACCTTCGGCCGTGAAACCATTGGGTGGGTTTTTACTTTCTCTTGTTGCTTGAGGATCACTATCGCATTCTGGACAGCGGACCTTGCAGCCTCCTAAGCGTAAGTGTGACGACATCGACCCAGATCCAGCTGTATACAATTGTAAAAGCATAGATCGAGAGCGCCTCTGTAAGCTGGAACATCGTCGAAGTATCCGGTCCGAGAATCGGATAGCTGAAGATGTAGGCTAGTGCTGCGATCCCGCTCCATAGGATGAACCCGGCGAACGCGACGATCAATAGTCGGCGCTTCAATAGTCGTATGCCTGTTCCGAGACCAAGTCCCAGCAGTCCAGTCGTGAAGGCGAATATGATCAGCTCGCTGGGCTGTATGAGCAGCAGAAGGGCATTGCTCAGGATGTATGCAAGCAGCCCTTGCTTGATCGAGATCGCAGCGATCATGGCGATCGGGAACGTAGCCAATACGCTGATCGCGACCCCAATGCCGGGCAGCAGCCCGCCAGCCGCCTGGAAGATGACAGCCAGTCCAATGTGAAAGGCGGTCAGTACCGTTAACCGCACAGGCCTCGCGAGAGCGGTCTCGCCAATGACCTCGGCATACGCGCGTAGGTTATTCCAGCCGTAACGTCTTATAGGTCCAAGCATCCTTATTCCTCCAATCGTATCATGACGATGTACTGCGCAGCTGCGATGCACAGCAGCAACGTATCGCGCCAGCTCCAATACAGTGTAACTCTGGACGTACGCGGTCGGGTCGGCGTGTAGCCTCTAGCTTCTATCGCCGTCGCTAGTGCATCGGCCCGCTGGAAGACGGCTATCGTCATATTGGATAAGAACGCCAGCATGGAGCGCCACCTTCTGCCCACGTTCCAGCTCTCGTAATCGGCCCCGCGTGCCTTCAGAGACTTGAGCATGCGCTCTAGCTCGTCGATGAACTGCGGGATATACAGAATGGCGAGCTCCAAGGTGAAGAGTCCTCTCGACACGGGCACGTGCAGTCGTTCGAGCGGACGCAACAGTCGATGTAAGCCAGTCAGCAGCGCTTGCAAAGGGGTCGTCATCTTCATTAGCTGCAGCACCGTAATGATCAGGATCAGCTTCAAGGCGTACAGCCCGAACACAGCGAACCCCTCCGACGTCAAGCGAAGCTCCCACCATGACCACCACACCATTCCGTCCTGTTCCTTCCATATAGAATAGACGAGTAGCAGCGTTATTAGCGGCCACAATCCCTTCACATCTTGCCAGAAGGAGCGTAATGGAATGGTTGACACACTTATCGCCAGAACGGCAGTAGCCGTGAGCAGCCCCAGTGACTTGAAGCCGGGTGACAGGGCGATTGCCATCGTGTTCAGCACAGCGAACGACAGCTTGCTTCGAGGATCGAGACGATGCAGGAACGATTGTCCGGGCTCATATCGGTAAGCGAGTAGTTGCTTATAGCTGTTCATGCAAGCTCTTCCTCCGTAATCGTGACTGTGCGACGTATTGTTTCACCTGCTCGATCAGGTCGCGCTCCTTCACATGCTCGTGTCGGAATGACGTCGTATGCTCCAGACGCTGCACGAGCCGCATCATCGGCGGCAGCTCGATGCCGACCTCTTGGAGCTGGTCGGCGTAGTCCAGCACACGGATCGGCGCTATATCCAGATGCACGTGTCCTCCGCGTAAGACGACGATTCGCTCCGCATAATCAAGAGCTTCCTCTAGTCGGTGGGTGATGTACAGAATGGTGCAGCCGTAGGCTTGATGAACCTTCTGTAACACATTCAATAGCTCCGACCGTCCTTCAGCGTCCAATCCTGCAGTGAATTCATCCAGCACGAGAATACGTGGCTCCTGTGCCAGTACGGAGGCTAATACTGCCTTCCGCTGGAGGATGCCGTGCAGTGTATACAGCGGTCGATGTGCATGTGATTCATAGGGCAAGCCGACCTCGTCCAGCACTTGCCGCGCCTTACGCCTAGCTGCCGCTACAGTGACTTCAAGCAGATTCAGACCGGCCATTATATTATCCTCTATCGTATCTCCCAGCGTCGCGTAGCCGTTATTTTGGAACACATATCCGACGCGCTTCCTTAACTCGCGATAATTCCTCTTGCTCCGCTGCACGATATGTTCACCGACTTGTAGGTGACCCTGCTGCGGAATGATCAGCGCATTCACCATCTGGGCCAGTGTAGACTTGCCGCTGCCATTCGGCCCCATCCAGGCGACGAATTGTCCGGACGGAACGGTCAGGTCCAGCTCGCGAATGATCGGCTCATCGTGCCGATGGCCGGGATACGTGTAGCTTACTTGCTCGTAATGAATGTGCATAGCTGCTCCGCCATTTCATCGATATGTAAGGTGCTTCTCAGCTCAGGGCATACGGCTTCGTCGACAAGCTCTACATGAAGACGGAGCATGAAGGGAGGACGGATGCCAGCCTGATGTAATAATGAAGTGTGCTGTGCAAGGCTCATCGGAGCACCTAGATCTATCAGCTCGCCTTCATGGAGGATGAGAACTCGGTCTGCGGACAACGCCTCATCTAAATTATGGGTGAGCTGGATGACGGTATGTCCGTGCTCCTGCAGGTCTGACATCAGCCGCTGTAGCTGCTGTCTGCTCGCCGCATCCAGCATCGATGCCGCATCGTCCATGATGATGACCGCTGGCTTCATCGCGAGCACGCTTGCAATGGCAAGCCGCTGTTTCTCCCCACCGGATAGCTGCTGAGGAGAGACTTGGCGCTTCGTCTGCAGCCCCATGAGTTGAAGCGCCTCTTCGATCCGTTCTTCCATAACCGCCAGTGGCAGCTCCAGCTGCTCCAGTCCGAAGAAGATATCATCCTCCACGGTTAGTCCGATGTATTGATGGTCGGGATTAGGCAGAATCAGACCTCGACCTTGCGCGCTATTCAGCTGAACGGTGCCTGATGTAGGCTGAAGCAAGCCTTGCAGCAGCTTCGCCAGCGTCGATTTCCCCGAGCCATTCCGGCCAACGACTGCCACCCATTCTCCTGGGTAGAAGTCTGCGGATACAGCATGTAGCAGCGGAATGCCGACAGGAGTGGTATAGCTGACCTGCGCCAGACGCATCACTGGGATCGGGAGGTGATGCGAGGTATGTGAAGCGTTCATAGGCGGTGCCTCCTGAGTGGGATGCTTACGATTCATTGTACCACTATCTGGGGAAATTGGAATATGTATTGGTGTAAGATTTGGATAGAGAAGTCAACAACACACTGCCGTCAGCTACAGTGACCAGAGCACGAATGAATCGATCTATGGACGGTGAGTATGGTATAATAGATCTGTTAATGGAAGGAGCTGAGACGGGCTATGGCAGAGCTGCTCGATCCGAAGGTAGACTTTTTGTTCAAGCGTATTTTCGGTAGTATAGAAAATAAAGATATTCTCATCGCATTTCTAAACGCGACCTTCATGAACAGCGGCGAACCGCCAGTGACAGACGTTGAAATTCTAAATCCATATATAGATAAATTAGCGCTTGACGATAAGCAGTCCATTCTCGATATCCACGCCAAGACCGCGGATGGAAAGCTGGTTAATATCGAAATCCAGCTTTTTAACCGTTACGATATGGAAAAGCGGACGCTCTATTATTGGAGTAAAATGTTCGCAGCCCAGCTGACGGAGGGTAAGCCGTACAAGGACTTGCGCAAGACGATCGCGATTAATATCGTAAACTTTGCTTACGTAAATAATGAACGATTCCATAACGTGTTTCATTTGCGAGAGGATCATACAGGCATCGTGCTGACGGACTTGATCGAGATCCATTTTTTGGAGCTACCGAAGCTGGAGCAGCAACGAACAACCATGAACAATAAGCTAGTCAAGTGGTTGCTATTCTTAAAGGGTGTACAGAAGGATAGATGGGAGGAATTGGCGATGAATGAGCCGACACTGCGCAAGGCGATGGATACGCTGGAATTTCTAAGTCAAGATCGGGAAGCGCGGCAGCTCTATGAAATGCGGCAGAAGGCGCTACACGATGAAGTGTCGATGATTGCAGGTGCGAAAGAGGAGAAGGCGTTGGAGGTTGCGAAAAATTTGTTGAGCATGGGGTTAAGTATCGAAATGATCATACAAGCAACAGGGCTGAAAAAAGAGGAGATTGAAAAGCTAGACAACCCCATCCAATAATGGGAAGTGCTTGCGACTAATGTCGTGAGCACTTTCTTTTTGTAGCTTTCACCTTACTTAAGATGAAGAAAAACGTAAACATTCAAACCAGAAGGTTGATCCAATGTTAACAGAAGTAGTCCCAGTGGGTTCACTTCGATTACAATTTTTTTAATTGGTATAAACGCGAGCTTGTGGAACAGGTCATCCAAAGAATATTGCAGCATGATACTGCTCCTACTCTGTATAATAGGAATGAGCCATTCGGCAAAAAAATGAAGGGGACACGTTGCCGCTCATTGACTTATCCGGAGTTACGATGGATGAATCTTATTTGGAGGTTCTATATGGATCTTATTGGAGGATAGAGGCTACATGCAAGCCCGTCCTATAAGACACTTGAGATTAGGTGAACGTGCCTTTGTTGCTCTAGGAAAAATGTGAGGAGACTACGGAGGAACGGAAACATTAACCCCAGCGTTTGATATAGCGCTCTTGTATTTGATTCGAACGAAATCAGTCATACTCTACTGAATGCAGAAGCATGATATAACGTATGACAGATTGAATGAAGACCCGTAGATAACGAGTCGTATTTCTAAACGCGACCTTCATGAACAGTGGCGAACCGCCAGTGACAGACGTTGAAATTCTAAATCCATATATAGATAAATTAGCGCTTGACGATAAGCAGTCCATTCTCGATATCCACGCCAAGACCGCGGATGGAAAGCTGGTTAATATCCCTTGCTTACGTAAATAATGAACGATTCCATAACGTGTTTCATTTGCGAGAGGATCATACAGGCATCGTGCTGACGGGCTTGATCGAGATACATTTTTTGGAGCTACCGAAGCTGGAGCAGCAACGAACAACCATGAACAATAAGCTAGTCAAGTGGTTGCTATTCTTAAAGGGTGTACAGAAGGATAGATGGGAGGAATTGGCGATGAATGAGCCGACACTGCGCAAGGCGATGGATACGCTGGAATTTCTAAGTCAAGATCGGGAAACGCGGCAGCTCTATGAAATGCGGCAGAAGGCGCTACACGATGAAGTGTCGATGATTGCAGGCGCGAAAGAGGAGAAGGCGTTGGAGGTTGCCAAGAACATGCTGGATGAGGGTCTGGGCGATGACCTGATTATGAAGATCACGGGTCTTTCGGAAGTAGATAAAGGATACGTTTGATGTGTACTACGAGGCATTGAAATGCGCATCCCAGTATGACTTTGATCTTGAGATCTATTCGGTATAATATACATTAAACGCACGCGAGTACACCCCATCCCCCGCGCCTAACCTGAGGCGCGGGGGATTTAACATTTCCCCGAAGTCCGTCGAAATTTCAACCCTCGATCAAAGGATTGTCACCTCGGCAAATCGGACCCCCGGCAGTAAGATTAAGGAGAAGGAACCGATTCCGATTCCAACTGATCGAAAGGGGATATAAACAAATGAGTACTTTCAAAAAATGGACGGCCGCAAGCGCGGCGATGGTGTTAGCAGCATCCCTCACTGCATGTAGCGGAGGCACGACAGAGCCATCTGGCTCCACCGCGAAGCCAGCGGAAGGCAACGCACCGACAGAGGCGAAGAAGGAGGAGCCGATCGAGCTGACGTTCTGGTCGCTCGGGACGAACGGCTACGAGAAGCTCGCTGAGGATTACAAGAAGGTCAATCCGAACGTCACGATCAAGATCCAGAACACGTCGGACCAGACGGCGCACCACAACAACATGCTGACGGCGTTGTCGGCTGGCAAGGGCGCACCGGACATCTTCATGCTCGAGATCGCGTTCCTTGAGAAATTCATGGAAGCGAAGGATAAGTTCCACAACTTGAACGACCTCGGCGCGGGCAGCATGAAGGGCAACTACCTCGACTGGAAGTGGAAGCAAGCTTCCTCGCAGGACGGCAAGTTCCAGCTCGGTCTTCCGACTGATGTAGGTCCGACGGTCGTCTACTACCGTGCGGATCTGCTCGAGGCGGCAGGTCTACCAAGCAAGCCAGAGGAGCTGCAGAAGGAGATCGCGACGTGGGATAAGTTCGCTGAGACAGCGAAGAAGTTCAAGGAGAAGACGGGTAAGCCGTTCACAGATATTCCAGGCCTAATGTTCAACGGTCTGCGTGACCAGGGCAGCGACATTTATTTCAACGACAAGGATGAGTTCATCGGCGACAAGAACCCTCAGATCAAGAAGGCGTACGACTTCACGGTGAAGGGTATTAAGGAAGGCTGGGTTGGCAACTACGTGCTGTGGACACCAGAGTGGGCGAAGGCAACGAACGACGGCAGCTACGCGGTCATGCTCGCACCAGCTTGGATGAACGGCGTCATTAAGGGAAACGGCAAGGACACATCGGGCAAGTGGAGCATTACACAGATGCCAGAGGGTGCAGGCAACTGGGGCGGCTCGTTCTTGTCGATCCCGAAGGAGTCCAAGAAGCAGAAGGCAGCCTATGACTTCATCGCTTATGTGACGAGCAAGGAAGGCATGATGAAGTCGTACAAGGAGAACGGCTTGTTCCCATCGATCCCGGCGATCTATGACAATCCAGAGTTCAAGGAAATGAAGGATCCGTTCTTCAACAACCAGCAGACGTCGATCCAATACGCAGAAGCTGCGAAGACGGTTAAGCCGATGCGCTACGGCAAGCTGCACGATGCGACAGACAGCTTGATCAAGGAAGCGCTGCAGAACGTGCAGGCGAAGAATGCAGATCCAGAAGCCGAGTGGCAAGCGGCACTCAAGAAGATTCAAGAGCTCGTGAAGCGCAGCTAATCACCATATCAGAATGATATATACCAATGGGGCAGGCTCACCGCTGCAAGCAGCAGTGAGCCTGTCGCCATTTCGGATCGAACGAGGGAGGGAACCAGCGATGAACTCGAATACAGCCGTACCAACCGCTTCATCTACTGTACGCCCGTGGCTCACAGAGAAAGTAAAGAGCCGGCTTGCGGCCTACTTATTTATTTCACCATTCTTCTTGCTGTTCGCCGTGTTCGGCGTCTATCCGATCTTCTTCACCTTCTACCTGTCGCTGTACAAATGGAACGGACTTGGAGAGATGAAGTACGTCGGCCTGCAAAACTTTCAATTCGTGCTCGAGGACCCTACCTTCTGGGTCTCTGTCGGCAACACGTTCATCATGGGCGCATTGGGCACCATTCCACAGCTCTTCCTGGCGCTCATGCTTGCAGTGGCCTTGAATTCCGCCTTCATTAAAGGGGTCAAACTATTAAGAGCGATCTACTTCCTGCCGAACATTACGTCCATCGTCGCCGTCACCCTCATCTTCAGCGCCGCCTTCGCGAACGAGGGGATGTTCAACTATCTCGTCTCGCTGATCGGTCTAGGTCCGTACACGTGGAACGTGGAGAACTGGCCGCTCAAGATCGCGGTGGCGATCATGGTGCTGTGGCGCTGGACCGGATATAACGCAATCATCTACCTCGCTGGGCTGCAGAGCATTCCGACCGACCTGTACGAGGCCGGCCGCATCGACGGTGCGAACAAGCGTCAGCTGTTCACGTACATTACGGTTCCGCTGCTGAAGCCGTTCATCATCTTCACCGTGCTGCTCTCGACGATCGGCAGCCTGCAGCTGTTTACTGAACCGTACGTATTCCTCAGCCAAGGCGGCTCCGGCTCGACTCGCTCCGAGGGCATTACGATGGTCATTTACTTGTATTCCGAGGCGTTCCGCAATTCGTTCTTCGGCACAGCTGCGGCGTCTGCGGTCATTCTGTTCTTCTTCACCATCATCTTCTCGCTATTCAATTCTTGGGTATCTCGCCGGATCGGAGGGGACGAATAATGCCAGTCGGAGAAAAGCAAGGCATCATTACACGCACGCTCACGTACATCGTCCTGCTCGGCGGAGCGTTCCTGTCTGCGTATCCGTTCTATTGGATGCTCGTCATCGCGACGCGTACGCGCGAGGCGGTGTACAGCATGCCGCCCGTATTCCTGCCGCAGGGTGAATTCGTCACGAACCTGACGAACGCGCTGCAGAAGATCGTGTTCTTCAAGGCGCTGTGGAACTCCTTTGTCGTGTCGAGTGCGACGACCGCCTCGGTGCTGTTCTTCTGCTCGCTCGCCGGCTATGCGTTTGCCAAGTACGATTTTCCGGGGAAACAGGCGCTGTTCCTGATCGTCGTCGGAACGCTGCTCGTGCCGCAGCAGCTCAGCGTGCTGCCGAACTACATTCTGATGGCGAAGCTGTCGTGGATCGACTCGTATCGTGCGATTATCGTACCGGGGATGGTATCGGCATTTGGAATTTTCTGGATGAGACAATATATTCAAGCGAGCGTCCATAACGAGCTGCTGGAGGCGGCGCGCATCGATGGGTGCAGTCACTTCTACACGTTCTGGCGCATCGTCGTGCCGGTCATCGTGCCTGCGTTCGCGACGCTCGGCATCTTCACGTTCCTGAATACGTGGAACGACTTCTTCTGGCCGCTCGTCGTCCTGAAGAACAGCGAGAACTTCACGATCCAGATCGCGCTGCAGGGCTTGTTCGCACGGAATGACTCGATTGACTACGGTATGATCATGTCCGCCACGTTCCTCGCGACGCTGCCGCTGCTCATCGTGTTCATGCTGTTCAGTCGCTGGTTCATCTCGGGCCTGACGAGCGGAGCTGTCAAAAGTTAACGGCAACCGACGACGGGATGAAGAAGGAATACGCTTCCTCCGCTGCGAATACGTATGGTGAGTCTACAACGGCCGGGGAGGGAATCGCGATGTCGCTTCGTCACAAAATTATGATCGCTGTCGTGCTCCTCGTTCTGGTCCCGGTTGTACTCATGGGCAGCATCACGTATCGACTGTTCTCGAACGTGATCGAGAAGCAGACTGAGAGCTTCTACGCGACGAGTCTGCTGGAGACCGATCGTAAGATCCAGTACGTACTGAACGAGCTGAACGGCGTGTCAGATATTAGCATTACGCAGCCGCTCGTGCAGCAGGTGCTGAAGCGGTCGACCGGGAGCGAGAAACAGTATCCCGAAGGGTCGATTGGTCGCGAGCTGGAGGCTGAGCTGAACAAGCTGATTTTGTCCCATCCTAAGATTACGTCGCTCTCGCTGTACAACCAGCAGGGGATTGTATATTCGTCCGGCGTATCGGCGTCCATGAGCTATGAGGCGTTGGTCCGTCAGCCTTGGTTCCCGCACGTGCACGACTTGAAGGGGCGTCCGCTATGGCTCGGCCCCTTTGAGAATGCGGAGCTGTCGATGAATCAGCTGACGCACGTCCGTACGGTCAAGGACTATTACACGCTCGAGGACATCGGCACGCTCGTGTTGACGGTCAAGACGAGTGCTATAGACACTATTTTTTGGGAGGCGGGCACGCTCAATGAGGGCGAGCTGCTCGTCGTGAACAAGCAAGGTACGATATTGTTTAGCAAATCCGGTGGCAAGGCCGGGGAGCAGGTTACGTTTCCATTTTTGCAAGGGGAGCAGCAAGAGGCTTATATCGATGAGTATGAAGGGGCCAAGACGTTCGTGACGTACCTCCCTTCGAGAATCGAGGGCTGGTATCTGGTGGCGCTTACACCGCTCGATAAGATGCGGGCGGAGACGATCAGTGTGCGTAATCTCGTGTTCGGGCTGCTCGCGCTGACACTGCTGAGCGTCATTCTGTTCGATGTATGGTTCATCCGCAAGCTGGTGCGTACGATTATCTCCGTCGTGAAGGCGATGCGCTATGCCGAGGCTGGCGCGTTCACAGAGGTGCAGATGAGTCAGGAGGTATACCGCGACGAGTCGGGCTTGCTCGTGAAGGGGTTCAACCGCATGAGCCGACAAATTGACGACTTGATCAGACGTGTGGAGGAAGAGCAGCAGAGAAAGAAAGAGGCGGAGATGCAGGCGCTCGTGTCGCAGATCAATCCGCACTTCATATATAACTCACTGGAGACGATTAATTCGATGGCGGTGCTCCAGGGGAATAAAGAAATTAGCCGCCTCGTCATCTCGCTCGGGAAGCTGCTGCGCATTAGCATTAGCGAGACGCAGGAGCTGGTGTCGATTGCGACAGAGCTGGAGCATGTGCGGCATTACCTCTTCATCCAAATATGCCGGTTCGGGGACAAGCTGCAATATGAGCTGAACGTACCCGAGCAGCTGCGCAAGCATATGACGCTGAAGCTGATCGTGCAGCCGATCGTCGAGAATGCGCTGTATCACGGGATCGAGCCGCTGCAAGGTCAAGGCATTATCCGCATCGAGGCGCTGGAGGCTGGGGACGATCTCATTATCGAGGTGCGGGATAACGGCTACGGCATCGAGGCGGCACGCCTTGCGGAGCTGTTCGGGGACGCACAGTCCCCGGCGCTGGCAGGCAGGACGAAGCATCGCGGCGTCGGGATGAAGAATGTGCACGATCGTCTGCGCATCCGGTTCGGACCGCGCTACGGCATTCTCATCTGCTCCGAGATGAACGTGGGCACCATCGTACGCATCCGCATTCCGAGGCTCGGCATGGACGGTAGAGGAGGTACAGCAGGATGAGGACAGAACGTACGCGCGCGTGCAGGCTACTGCTGCTGTTGATGGCACTCGTCATACTGGCGGCTGCGGTCTCGGGCTGTATGAGCTCGGAGGACAACGGCGAGGAAGCGAAGATCAAGCTGTATTTCAGGCACGTCTGGATTCAGAAGCACAACGGCTCGATGGAGCAAATAATAACCGACGCCATCCGTCGATTCGAGAAGGAGCATCCGAACGTACGCGTCGACTTCGAAGGGATGCACCAGACGCAGCACCGCGAGCAGAAGCTGAAGAGCGAGATGGTGACCGGCAATCCGCCGGATCTGTTCGTGCTGTTCGGCGGGGCGGAGCTGGAGCCGTACGTGAGGGCTGAGCGGCTGCTCGACCTGACCGATTACTTGAAGGAGAGCGGACTGTATGAGCAGTTCCACGATCTGAGTCTGTGGACGTTCGATCAGCGTGTATATGGGCTTCCGGTGGAAGGCTTCACCGAGCCGGTGTTCTATAATAAGAAGCTGTTCGCGGAGCTGGGGTTGAGTGTGCCGACGAATTGGGAGCAGCTGACCGATGTGATCCGGAGGCTGAATGCGGCTGGCGTAACGCCGATGGCGATCGGCAACTCGGAGCGCTGGCCTGGGGCGGCGCATTACCATTATTTCCTCGAGCGTTATGCGGGTAATGATCCGATCCAGCGTATTGTGAAGGGCGAGGGCAGCTTCCTGCTGCCGGAGTATGAGGAAGCGACGGAGCGCTTCCTCGAATTCGCCCGGCTGAAGCCGTTCGCACCACAGCCTGGTCATCGAGCTATCCTGGAGGCGGAGCAGATGTTTCTGCAGGGCAAGGCGGCGATGTTCCTGAGCGGCAGCTGGGAGGTGTCGATCTTCCCGCCGGGTGCGGATTTCGCGGATCAGGTGGGCGTGTTTCATTTTCCGAACGTGACGGATCAGTCAGGGGTTAAGCAAAGCTTAGCAAGCGGCTATACGTTCGGCATCGGCTTATCTGCGAATCTTACGGGGGAGAAACGAAGGATGGCGCTCGAGCTGCTGAAGGCGATCTACTCGCCCGAGGTGCAGCAGCGTGTCGTCTATGAGGCGTATCGGATGCCTTCGATGAAGGTCGAGGTCGATGAGCGACGCATTGGGCCTGTGTATAAGCAGATTGCCGAGCAGCTGGAGTCGGCGGACGCTACCTTCATCCCGTACGATAACGTGCTGCCTCCTGCGATGCATGAGACGTTCTTCCAGGTGACTGATGAGCTTATCGAGGATCGGATTACCGCTAAGGAAGCGCTGCAGCGATTGGAGAATGAGCGCAAGCGATACAATACGATGATTGGTAAATAGGAAGGAGGAATCCGGATGTCTGTGGTGCATCGAGTCGTGCTCGTTGATGATGAGAATATTATCGTGCGCAGCTTGAGGGCGGCGCTGCCTTGGGACGAGATGGGCATGGAGGTCGTCGCTGACGCCTCCAACGGGAAGGATGGGCTGCGACTCATCCGCGAGCTGAAGCCGGACATCGTGATCAGTGACATTCGGATGCCGGTGCTGGATGGCATCGCCATGATGAAGGAGGCGCTGGAGGAGCGACCAGCGCCGATCTTCGTGCTGCTGAGCGGCTACAGCGAGTTCGAGTATGCGCGAGAGGCGGTGCGCGCGGGCGCGTTCGACTATCTATTAAAGCCAGTCGACCATGAGGAGCTGGAGTCGGTCATGCGGGAGGCGAAGAAGCGTCTTGAGCAGGAGGCGCAGCAGCAGCATGAGCGGGAATATTTGACCCGGTCCGTTCAGTCGTTGTCAACACTCGTGCGGGAGCGGCTCGTTAGCCTCATGCTGGAGGGCGAGCAGCAGCCGGTCGATCCGTCGTATTGGCTGCAGGGCTGGGACCTTGAGCATCCGTACGTGATGCTGGTGGTGGCGCTTGACGATACGCTGGAGGTGCATCAGTGGAGCAGTGAGGATCGGCGGTTGTGGTTTTTTGCCGTGAACAATGTGCTTAGCGAATTCGGGCAAAATAACGGCGCCTTGACCGTGTTCCCGTTCCGAAGCGGGGAGTGGGTCGTGCTGCTGCCGAATGCGAACCGTACCGAGGTCGAGCGTATTGCCGGGGAAATGATTCCGCTCATCAAGTCGTGCACGAAGCTGGCCTGCTCGGTCGGTGTAAGTGCGGTGCATCAGGGACTCGGACAGCTGTTCGCCTGCTATCGCAGTGCGCAGCAGGCGCTGCTGCGGCGGTTCGCTAGTGGACGCGAGCAGGTGTACGTCGATGGTGTGTTGCCGCAGGGAGCTGCAGATAGGGCGGCTGATGCGTTCGTGGTCCATCAGGAGGTGACTGTGCGCGGACAGCTGTCGAGACTGGGCACAGAATCGTTCACGTCATCGTCTACAGTACCGACGGAGATGAAGCAGCGGAAGGAGAACATCGGGCAAGACTCTCTGCTTCGGTGGGAGCTGCGTATCTGCGAGGCGATCGCCGGCTTCGACCGGGAGCAGACGCTCGGCATTCTGAGAGAGCTGTTCGTCCTTCTGCGCGAGAGTGGTGTTCGTCAGCCTGAGGCTGCCGCTGTGATGATCGAGCTGACGGTCGGCATGTCGCGCCAGCTGAGCGAGCTGAGCCGCGAGCCGTTCGGCATGCTGAAGGAGCTCATCGCTGGACTGCCGATGTGCGGCACGCTGGAGGAGATGGAGCTGCTGGTCCGGCAGGCGCTGCTCTCCTACATCGATCGGACGATGACGACCGTCTCGGGCGAAGCGGAGGGTAATTCCATCCGCAAGGCGACCGACTACATGGCGGGTCGGTTCCACTACGACCTGAGCATGGAGGAGGTGTCCGAGTTCGTAGGCTTGAGCTGCAGCCACTTCTGCGTCCTGTTCAAGAAGGAGACGGGACTTACGTTCCTCGAATATTTAACGAAGCTTCGAGTGGAGCGCGCCTGCTCGATTCTGAAGAATACGCAGGTGAAGGTGTATCAGATCGCGCCGCTCGTGGGGTATCAGGATGCGAAATATTTTACGCAGGTGTTCAAGAAGCTGGTAGGCAAGACGCCCTCGGAGTACCGGACAATGGTGCAGGTGAGCGACAGTTGAATGGTAGGCTGATGGCCGTTCCGCTTAGGCGGGGCGGCCTTGCTGTGTGACGGGATGGCGGGAGTATACGTGGGGAGCTTGAGCTTGGTTCGGATCATTGAGTGTTATAGAGCTGAGTGATATAGTAATCAAGGATGGGAGATTCATAGAATTTGTTAAAAAATTGTTAATTGTAGAGGAGTGGGATCGGTGTGGAATAAAGCGATGCGCTCGCTGCTGTGCGGCCTGGTGTTGATGCTAAGTGTGTCGGGGACTACCATAGCGAAGCCAGAGTCTGAAGATAAGGGGAAGGCGTCAAGTAAGTTGACCTACAACTTCAGCAATATTCAAGTGCTGTACGCGGCTGAATTCAATGCGTACCCTGCTGGTACATCGTTCGTGCCGGGGCAGAGTGTGTCCGTTAGCTCGTCCGTATATGGCTCGGTGTACGGGGCTGTGTATGGCCCGCAGCCGCTGCGTGTGTTGTATGGGGTTGTCAGTCTTGATGCCAGCACCGGTATGCAGGAGGAGTTTATTAAGGTTAGCGAAGGTGCGCAGAGTGTGAGAGGGCTGTCGAATGGCACGGGCTGGGAGAACTATGGACAAGGCCATAAGCATAAGGAGCTGTCGACCGAATTCGTAACGGGTAAGAAGCTGGAGGGCAATAGTGTCGTTAAGGATTATTCGGACGGTTGGAAAACGATCAAGCTGACGCGTTATATCGATGAATACAGCAATTTAACGAATATGCACATTCAATTCGGCTGGGACATGCGGGGGTCGCATGATCCGTTCTTCCAGAGGCTGACGGAAACGAGCTACGTGGTTGATATGAGCAGCTTGAAATATGTCGGAAAGCAAGGTGCACAGCCATGAGTAGAACGTCAAAGAGGCACATTGACGGGCGCTACATGCTGGCAGCAGGATTAGTGGGAGTGATCGCAGCATCGTCCGTCTATGCGTCGGACAGCTTCGCGACTCGGGCGGCAGCGGGTCAGCAGCAGGTGCAAGGCGCTGCTACAGCGAATGCACAGCAGCAGGCGCAAGGCGCTACTGGTGCAAATGGACAGAAGCTAGTACAAGTTGCGGCTAATGCGAACGCACTGCAGCATCAGGCGAAGGCCGATACGCTAAATCAGCTGCGGCTGTTCCAGGGAACGTCTGCTGGGTATGAGCTGGACCAGCCGTTCACCCGGGCGCAGGGCGCGGTCATGCTGCTTCGGCTGCTCGGCTTGGAGGACGATGCGCAGCAAGCGGCTCAATCGCCGGTATTCGCGGATTCCGCAGCACCGTATTGGGCAGCTCCATACGTCGCGTTCACACATCAGAAGGGACTTGTGCGCGGCGTCTCGGAGACGGCATTCGCACCGGATGCGCCGATGACTGGCGCTCAGTTCATCACCTTGACGTTGCGGGCGCTGGGCTATGCCGAGGCCGAGCCGGAGCAGGCATCCGCCCTTGCCGTGACGGCAGGGCTGCTGTCGGGTGAGCAGGCAGGGCAGCTGACGGGCAAGACGCATTTTCTCCGTGACGACATGGTCGCGGTTGCTTACTATGCGCTGACGACGAGGCTGAAGTCTGGTGAGCAGACGCTGATTGAGAAGCTTGTCGACACGGACGGAGCGGTGAACCGGGAGCTGGCGCTGCAATCTGGCCTATACTCGAAGCCAGCGTCGAACGATCCGCTGGACCATATCGAAGCGGCGCTGCGTCGGGCGCTCAACGAGTCGAGACGATGAGGATGCTGTACCTATACTAGAGAAGCTTGAATCGGACTGGACAACCATCCCACTAGCGCGTCACTTTCAGGTGATGTAGTATCGAGGATGCCCCTAACATGTTCCGTCATATAGGGAACCTGTTATTTTAGGATAGAGAGTAGAGGAGAAACCAACTTGAGCCTTACTGCGGAACCATCATCTTGGACTAAACTTAGCTTATTTGCCGTCACATGGCCCATTTTCGTCGATACGGTTCTACGAATGTTAATAGGCACTGCTGATGTCTTGATGCTTAGCCGATTGTCCGATCAGGCGGCGGGAGCTATCGGTCTTGCCAACGAAATCATTATGTTCTGCATTCTGATGTTCGGCTTCGTCGGCATCGGAACGTCGGTTGCGTTGACGCAATATATTGGCGCTGGTAAGCCGGAGACGGCAAGCCGCATCTCGGCGCTTGCGATCACGATGAACCTGCTATTCGGAATCGTCGTGAGTGGAGCGCTGCTTCTATTGAGCGAGCCGTTAATGCGCTGGATGAATCTGGACGCGGAGCTGCTCGAGCTGGCGAAGCCGTATTTGCTGCTCGTCGGGGGCTTCATCTGGATCGAGGCGCTATCGAGCTCCGTATCATCCGTCATTCGGGCGAACGGTCATACGAAGGATGTTATGTATGTGACGCTTGGGATGAACATTTTGAACGTTACGGGGAACCTGGTGCTGATCTTCGGTTACTTGGGATTTCCTGCGATGGGCATTACGGGCGCGGTCATCTCGACCGTCGTCAGCCGGGCTCTCGCTCTCTTCGTGCTGTTCATCCTCATGTATCGCCGCTTGCCTGCGCCTATACGGTTGAATGATTATGTCACGTTCGATAAGCGCTATATGGGACAAATCTTATCCATCGGCCTTCCGGCCGCCGGAGAGCAACTGGCTTGGCAATCCCAGCATATGATGGTATTCAGCTTCATCAACCTGCTCGGACAATCGGCGCTTGCAGCTCACGTCTACATGTTCAATATTAGCTATTACTTCATGGCGCTGGCGATCTCTGTGGGGATCGGTACTGAAATTATCGTCGGTCATATGGTCGGCGCTGGCCAGACGAAGCTGGCGTACCATCGGCTGCTCCGCAGCTTGAAGATCAGCATGGTGCTGACGATTGCGGTCGTAGCCCTCGCCGCTCTATTCCGTTACGAGCTGTTCGAGCTGTTCACGGACGATCCAGCGATCATTTCCGTTGGAGTTACACTCATGCTGCTCTCCATTATTATCGAGCCTGGACGTACGTTCAACCTCGTTGTCATTAATTCGCTGCGCGCAGCAGGAGATGCTCGATTCCCTGTTGTGATGGGCGTGCTGTCGATGTGGGGCATATGCGTGCCGCTGGCTTACTTGCTCGGCATACATTACGAGATGGGTCTGATCGGCATCTGGCTGGCCTTCACCGTCGACGAATGGCTTCGCGGCATTGTGATGCTGCTTCGCTGGCGCAGCCGCATATGGGAGAAGAAGGCGCTGGTCCAGGCCGAGCCTGCGGCTCTTGCAAGTCATGCGAGCTGACGAGGTAGGCGGGTGTAGATATATAGTTGTTGAAGGAAGATGGTCCCTCTTGGCGGGGCCGTCTTCCTTTTTTGTTTCTCGAGGCGCGGGACTGCGCGGAATAACGCACGTATCGTGCGCTATGGGTTCGCGCGGGCGGATGCGAGGCGAGGGACAACGCGGAATAACGCACGTAACGTGCGTTATGGGTTCACGCAGGCGGGTACGAGGCGCGGGACGGCGCGGAATAACGCACATATCGTGCGTTATGGGTTCACGCGTGCGGGTGCGAGGCGCGGGACGGCGCGGAATAACGCACGTATCGTGCGTTATGGGTTCACGCGGGTGGGTGCGAGGTGAGGGACGCGGCGGAATAACGCACGTATCGTTCGTTATGGGTTCGCACGTGCGGGTGCGAGGTGAGGGACCGCGCGGAATAACGCACGTATCGTGCGTTATCGGTTCACGCGTGCGGGTGCGAGGCGCGGGACTGCGCGGAATAACGCACGTATCGTGCGTTATGGGTTCGCGCGGGCGGGTGCGAGGCGAGAGTCGCGGCGGAATAACGCACGTATCGTGCGTTATGGGTTCACGCGGGCGGGTGCGAGGCGAGAGTCGTGGCGGAATAACGCACGTATCGTGCGCGCTGTACCCGTTTTCTTCTGATTTTATACTATACAAACAAAAACAAACGTGATAAACTCAAAACAATCCCAAATAAACAAACACAAACGGAGGTAAACACAATATGGTACAAAGCTTATGGAGCGAAACGGAAGCAGTCAAGCATCAAGGAGGACTGAACGAGCTCGTCTACCGTTCCAACTTGATCGGAGCGGATCGCCGCGTCTGTAACTGGGGCGGAGGCAACACATCGAGTAAGACGATCGAGAAAGATTTCCGCGGTCGTGACGTTGAGGTCATGTATGTGAAGGGAAGCGGCTCCGACCTGGCTACAATGAAGGCAGGCAACTTCACCGGACTTCGCATGGACGACATTCGTCCGCTGTTCGAGCGTGAGGAGATGCCGGATGAAGAGATGGTTGCTTACCTCGCCAAGTGCATGGTTGACGCGAAGCATCCGCGTGCGTCCATCGAGACGCTGCTGCACGCGTTCCTGCCGTTCAAGCATGTCGATCATACGCACCCGGATGCGATCATCAGCCTGTGCTGCGCCGATAACGGCAAGGAGCTGGCGAAGGAGATTTTCGGCGACCGATTCGTATGGGTGCCTTATGTGCGTCCAGGCTTCACACTGTCCAAGATGATCGCACAGGGCGTATTGGACAACCCGAACGCCGAGCTCGTCCTGATGGAGAAGCACGGCCTCGTCACATGGGGCGAGACGTCCGAGGCTTGCTACGCGAAGACGATTGCGATCATCAACGAAGCCGAGAGCTTCATCGAAGCGCGTGTGCAGGAGGAGAAGCTGTTCGGCGGGGCGAAGCATCAGCCGCTGGCAGCTGACGTCAGACGCCGCATTGCAGCCGAGGTGATGCCTACAATTCGCGGTGCGGTCAGCGACGGCAAGAAGATGATGCTCTCGTTCGATGACGAGGCGGATGTGCTGCAATTCACATGCGGCGAGCAGTCGCCGAAGCTGTCCCAGGTTGGCGCGGCGTGCCCGGACCACCTCGTACATACGAAGGTCGTGCCGCTGTTCATCGATTGGGAGCCGAATGCGGACGACGTTGACGGTCTGATCGCCAAGCTGAAGGCAGGCATCGCGGCTTACAAGGCCGATTACGAAGCGTACTTCGAGCGCAATAGGAACGAAGGCGACGTCATGTTCGAGGCTGCGCCTCGCGTCATCCTCATTCCGGGCGTCGGCATGATCAATACAGGCAAGAGCTGGGCGATGTCCAAGGTCAGCGGTGCGCTCTACCATCGGGCGATTGCGGTTATGCGCGGTGCGACAGCGCTCGGTCAGTTCGTTTCACTGAGCGAGAACGAGTCCTACAACGTGGAATATTGGCCGCTAGAGCTGTATAAGCTGAGCCTTGCACCAGCGGAGGCTGAGTTTTCCCGCAAGGTGGCGTTCATCACAGGTGGTGCAGGCGGCATCGGCAGCGAAACGGCACGTCGTCTCGTATCGGAGGGAGCGCATGTCGTGCTCGCGGACCTGAATCTGGAGGGTGCGGAGAAGGTCGCTGCTGAGATCAATGCGAAGTACGGCGATAACCGCGCGATCGCGGTGAAGATGGATGTGACGAAGGAAGAGGAAGTGACGGCAGCGTTCGCGCATACAGCACTCGCCTACGGCGGCGTGGACATTCTTGTCAACAACGCGGGTCTTGCGACGTCGAGTCCGTTCGAGGAGACCTCGCTCAAGGAATGGAACCTGAACATGAACGTGCTCGGCACTGGCTATTTCCTCGTGGCGCGTGAGGCGTTCAAGCAGATGAAGACGCAGGCCATCGGCGGCAGCATGGTATTCATCGGCTCCAAGAACTCGGTCTACGCAGGTAAAAATGCTTCGGCCTACAGCTCGGCGAAGGCGCTCGAGGCGCATCTGGCGCGCTGCATCGCCGCAGAGGGCGGCCAGTACGGCATCCGCGTCAACACGGTGCTGCCGGATGCTATCCTGCAGGGCTCGGCGATCTGGAACTCCAACTGGCGCAACGAGCGCGCGGCAGCGTACGGCATCGAGCCGGATCAGCTGGAGGACTATTACCGGAAGCGGACGACGCTGCTCGTGAACATATACCCGAGCGACATCGCCGAAGGCGTTGCCTTCTTCGCTTCGTCGAAGGCTGAGAAGACGACGGGCTGCATGCTGACTGTCGATGGCGGCGTGCCGGCTGCGTTCACCCGATAAGAGGAGGGCGACTCGATGAGTGAGCGAGATGCTTTTTCTAACACGGAGCCGAATGGGAGCCAGATTCTGAATCCAGGCGAGGCACAGCAGCCGACCGAGGGGGCTCAGTCACAGACACAGCAGACGCAGCAGCCGATCGAGCAGACACAGCCGCAGCACCCGCAGCGGCATGTGCCGAAGGGCGAGACGTGCTGGGTCATCCCGGACGCCTATATTCCGGAGCACAGCAGCGGCTCGCTGACCAGCCATGAATCTGTGTGCGTGCTGAACCGCTCCTCGCAGGATGCGCAGCTGCTGTTCACGATCTACTTCGAGGACCGCGAGCCGATGGAGCGCATTCCATATGTCGTGCCTGCCCGCCGTACGCTCCACATTCGCACCAGCTCGCTACTGAAGCTAGGAATGCCGATTCCGGTCGGCGTTCCTTACGCCATCGAGGTGGAGAGCGACATTCCGGTGTTCGTGCAGTACAGCCGACTCGATTCCACACAGGCCGAGAATGCACTGATGACGACAATGGGTTATCCTTATAAATAGTAGAAATAAACGTGCTTAATGAAGCAACGCTCGAAGTAATGAGAGAGGATGTTGACGATGACGATACAAGACCGCGCATACGCCTGCTTGGAAGAGCAGCAGCAAGCTAGAGGTATTGATCTTGCCAAGGTGAAGGCTCAATTGAAGACACTGCGCATTGAGACCCCTTCCTGGGGCTACGGCGATTCCGGTACGCGCTTCAAGGTATTCAAGAAGGAAGGCGTACCCCGTAATCCGTTCGAAAAATTCGAGGACGCCGCCGTCGTGCACCGTCTGACGGGCTTGTGCCCATCTGTGGCGATCCACATTCCATGGGATAAGGTGGACGACTACAGCAAGCTGCGCCAGCATGCCGAAGGGCTCGGCCTTCAGATCGGCGCTGTCAACCCGAACC
This sequence comes from Paenibacillus sp. YYML68, assembly GCF_027923405.1. NCBI lineage: Bacteria > Bacillati > Bacillota > Bacilli > Caryophanales > Paenibacillaceae > Paenibacillus > Paenibacillus sp. YYML68. The sequence goes on from NZ_BQYI01000001.1 coordinate 2,125,738, forward strand.
TGTTCCAGGACGACGACTACATGCTCGGCAGCGTTACGAATACAGACCCGGCCATTCGCCGCAAGGCAACGGACCACCTGCTCGAGTGCGTCGATATTGCCAAGGAGACGGGCTCGCGCGATCTGAGCCTCTGGTTCGCAGACGGCACGAACTACCCGGGGCAGGGCGACCTCCGCAAGCGCAAGACGTGGATGCTCGAGGCGCTGCAGGAGATGTACAAGGCGATGACGCCTGAGATGCGGATGCTGATCGAGTATAAGTTTTTCGAGCCGGCGTTCTATCATACGGATCTGGCCGACTGGGGCATGGCGTACAACTACGCGCTCAAGCTCGGACCGCAGGCGTCGGTACTCGTCGACACGGGTCACCACGCGCAAGGCACGAACATCGAGCATCTGGTCGCTTACTTGATCGACGAGCAGCGTCTAGGCGGCTTCCACTTCAACAGCCGCAAGTATGCCGATGACGACCTGATCGTCGGCTCCGTCAATCCGTACGAGCTGTTCCTCATCTTCTACCAGATTTCGCTCGCTGCGCAAGATCCGAGCAACGCGATTCGCAGCACCGTTGACAATATTGCCTACATGATCGACCAATCGCATAATATCGAGGCGAAAATTCCAGCGATGCTCCGCTCCGTCCTGAATGTGCAGACGCAGTATGCGAAGGCGCTGCTCATCAACCACGAGGAGGTCGAGGCGGCTCAGCTGCGCGGCGATGTGCTTGGCGCGGAGGATGCAGTACGCCGTGCGTTCGAATTCGACGTGACGCCGCTGCTGCACGCGGTGCGCGAGGAGCAAGGGCTGCCGCTCGATCCGATGAAGGCGTATCTGTCGAGCAGCTACGGTCAAGACATTGCCGCAAGAGGCAAGGGCGGTGCGAGCTGGTGACCATTCTCGCATACGATCTTGGAGCAAGCAGCGGCCGTGCCCTGCTCGGCCGATTAACGGACCGCCGGATCGAGGTGGAGGAGCTGCATCGGTTCGGCAACGATCCGGTGCAGGTCGCAAGCCGGCTGCAATGGGACATTCTGCGGCTGTATCATGAGATCAAGCAAGGGCTCCTGAAGGCGAAGCATCGGGGTGTGACGCCGACCAGTCTCGCCATCGATTCGTGGGCGGTCGACTTCGGGCTTATCGGACGACACGGCGAGCTGCTCGGCAATCCGTACCATTACCGCGATCCGCATACGGACGGGGTGATGGAGGAGGTGCTCGGGCGAGTGCCGCGCGACGATATTTTTGCCCGCACGGGCATTCAGTTCCTTCCATTTAATACAATCTACCAGCTCGCCGCGTTGACAAAGGCCGACCATCCGCTCCTCGCATCAGCGGAGCGTCTGCTCATGATACCCGATCTGCTGCGTTACTTCTTGACGGGTGAGCAGCTCAGTGAGTTCTCCAACGCGACGACGACGCAGCTGTACAATCCGACGACAGGCGACTGGGACCGGACGCTGCTCGAGCAGCTGGACGTACCGTCCTCTCTGTTCGCTCGTGTCATCAATCCCGGCACACATGCCGGACAGCTGCTCCCGTCGGTGAGCGCGGAGCTCGGCATCGGACGCATTCCAGTCATTGCGGTGGCGGAGCACGATACAGGCTCGGCGGTCGCAGCTGTACCTGCGCTCGAGCGCTCGTTCGCTTACTTGAGCTGCGGCACGTGGTCGCTCATGGGTACGGAGATCGAGCAGCCCGTGCTGACCGAGCAGGCGCTGCGGTACAACTTCACGAACGAGGGCGGCGTCGGCCGCACGTACCGGCTGCTCAAGAACATTATGGGGCTGTGGCTGGTGCAGGAGCTGAAGCGGGAGTGGGACCGCCAAGGCGTCGTCTACACGTTCTCGGAGCTCGTACAGCTGGCCGATCAGGCGAGGCCGTTCGGTGCGTTCATCGATCCCGACGACCCGAGCTTCCTGCATGCAGGCGACATGCTTCCGCGTATTCGGCACTATTGCGTGCAGACGGGACAGAAGGCTCCGGAGGAGCCGGGAGAGGTCGTCCGTTGTATTTTGGAAAGTCTGGCGTTAAAATACCGATATGTCTTCGAGTTGACCGAGCAGCTGGCCGGACATCGATTCGGCGGTCTGCATATGGTCGGAGGCGGCATTCAGAACCAGTTGCTCTGTCAATGGACGGCGAATGCGATCGGCAAGCCGGTATGGGCAGGCCCTGCGGAGGGCAGCGCCATCGGCAATCTCGCGGTGCAGTGGCTTGCAGCAGGCGAGTTCCGCGACATTCGCGAGGCGCGCAGCGTCATTCGCGATTCGTTCCCGATCGACGTCTACGAGCCGCAGCAGCAGGATGCTTGGGAGGACGCGTACGGTACGTTCAAGCGCGTGTGCAGGCTCGGCTGACATTCTGAGTGTCTGATCGTTTGACAGTCTGACAGTCTGACGCGAAGATAGATCGAGGTCCTTAGCGAGTTGGGACGAGTAAGCAACAGGGGAGAGGAGCATTCGTATGCTGGTAGCGGAACGGTATGAGTACATTGTGCAGCTGGTCAATGAACGAGGCAGCATCCGCGTCTCGGAGCTCAGTGAGCTGTGTCAGGTGACGGAGGAGACGATTCGCCGCGACCTGGATCGGCTGGAGTCGCTCGGGCGGCTGAAGCGCTCGCATGGCGGCGCGGTCAGCGTGAAGGAGCAGCAGGCCGAGACGCCATACCTCGAGCGCGAGGTGATGCATGCCGAGGAGAAGAAGCGGATCGCGCAGGAGGCGGTTAAGCGGATTGAGCCGCACGACCGCGTGCTGCTCGACGCGAGCACGACCGCTTGGTACATGGCTGCGTACTTGCCGGACATTCCGCTAACCGTGCTTACGAATTCGATCAAGGTCGCGACGGAGCTGAGCAGCAAGGAGAAGATCGAGGTCATATCGACCGGTGGTCAGCTCGCCAAGCGCTCGCTGTCCTACGTCGGCCCTCTCGCCGAGCGCTCGCTCGATGCGTACCACGTTGATAAGGCGTTTCTGTCGAGCAAGGGTGTGCATCTGGAGCGGGGTGTGAGCGAGTCGAGCGAGCAGCAGGCGCGGGTGAAGCAGAAGATGCTTGGCATCGCCGATCAAGTGTTCCTGCTGGCCGATGCGAGCAAGTTCGGGGTTCGCGCCTTCACGCATGTGGCTGACTTGAATCAGATCGACGAGCTGATTACCGATTTGCGGCTGGAGGAGCAGGCGCTGACGCCGTACCGGGAGCAAGGTCTAGTCGTTACAACCGTATAACGAACAGGAAGTCATTCAGGTTGCCTCTACCTAGGCGTCGTATGCTGTACAGGCGGCCGGGCAGAGGCATTTTTATATACGATACAGCTACGGTTCATGGACTTCATTACGAATGAAAGGGGTATGCCGCAATGAAGGTTTCCCTGTTTATTACATGCTTAAGCGATGCCATCTATCCTCGTGTAGGGGAAGCGCTCGCAAGGCTGCTCGCCCGCTACGGGGTAGCGCTCGACTTCCCGTCCGTTCAGACGTGCTGCGGACAGCCGGCCTACAACAGCGGCTATTGGAAGGAAGCAAAGGCGTCAGCGCGGACGATCATCGCCGCCTTCGAGGACAGCGACTTCGTCATCTCGCCGTCGGGTTCGTGTACGTATATGCTCCATCACTATGACCAGCTGTTCCAGGACGAGCCGGAGATGGCGGAGAAGGCGAAGCAGCTGCAGGCGAAGACGTATGAATTTACCCAATTTCTCGTGCAGGTGCTCGGCGTGACCGACCTCGGAGCGGTGTTCCCGCACAAGGTGACGTACCATCCGTCGTGTCACGGCAGCCGTCTGCTTGGAGTCAAGGATGAGCCGATGGAGCTGCTGCGTCAGGTGAAAGGGCTCCAGTTCGTGCCGCTCCCGTATGCGGACGATTGCTGCGGCTTCGGCGGTACGTTCTCCGTGAAGATGGCGGATATCTCCGGGGCGATGGTGTGCGAGAAGGTCGATCACATTAAGGAGACGGAAGCCGAGGTGCTCGTCGGCCTCGACATGGCGTGTCTGATGAATATCGCTGGTAACCTGCGCTACCGGGGCGAGCCTGTCCGCGTCATGCATCTGGCGGAGCTGCTGTACGAGGGGGTGAAGCAAGCATGAGCGCAAGTGGGGGAAAGAAGGCACAGACAGCCGTGAGCCATCACGGGGCGGAAGCAGCCACGCACAGCACCGCTCCGAAGGGGTCGGTGAAGGAGCGTGCGGAGCTGGCGCTGAACGACGAGTTTCTGCGCAAGGCGGTGAAGTTCACGACCGAGCGGCTGCGCAGCGGCAAGAAGGCCGCCTCCGAGGAGCACGGCAACTGGGAGCTGTGGCGCGAGCGTGGACGGCACATCCGACTGCACACGATTGCGCACCTCGATTATTACTTGAACCTGTTCGTTGACAATGCGCGGGCGAACGGGGTTCATGTTCATTTTGCCGAGACGGCGGCTGATGCGGTGAAGCTGTCACTAGCGATTGCCGAGCGGAAGTCGGCGAAGTCGGTCGTCAAGTCGAAGTCGATGGTGACGGAGGAGCTGCATCTGAATCAGGCGCTTGAGTCCATCGGCGTGGAGGCCGTGGAGACGGACCTCGGCGAATATATTATACAGCTGGCGAACGAGACGCCCTCGCACATCATCATCCCGGCGATTCATAAGAATCGGTACCAGGTTGCCGAGCTATTGTCCAAGGAAGCAGGGGAGACGCTGCCGCCCGATACGACGGTGCTTGCCGGGTTCGTGCGGAAGAAGCTGAGGGAGAAGTTTCTCGAGGCAGAGATCGGGATGACCGGCTGTAATTTTGCGATAGCGGAGACTGGGTCGATGGTTCTGTTCGAGAATGAAGGCAACGCCCGCATGGTATCGACGGTGCCGCGTATGCAAATTACGCTGATGGGCATGGAGCGCATCATTCCGTCGTGGGCCGACCTCGAGGTCATGGCGACGCTGCTGCCTCGCTCGGCGACTGGACAGAAGCTGACCGTCTACATGTCGGGCATCACCGGCCCGCGCCGCTCTGCGGATGCGGACGGACCGGATGAGATGCATATCATCATCGTCGATAACGGACGCTCGCTCCAGCTCGGCGATCCGGAATTCCAGGAGCTGCTTAACTGCATACGCTGCGGAGCGTGCTTGAACGCGTGCCCGGTGTACCGCCACATCGGCGGTCATGCGTACGGTGGCACGTACAGCGGTCCGATCGGCGCGGTGCTCACCCCGGCGCTGAAGAAGAATGTCGCGGAGTGGGACGATATTGCGAACGCTTCGAGCCTGTGTGGAGCGTGCTATGAGGCATGTCCGGTGAAAATCCCGCTCCACGACATGCTCGTCTCGCTGCGCCGCCGCAAGATCGAGAGCGGCCACGGCGACATGCTCGAGTCCGCGGGCATGAAGGGCTTCGCCGCCGTCATGGGCAGCGCAGCGAGCATGAAGCTGGCCGTCAAGCTCGGTCAGCTCGGTCAGCTGCCGCTTGTGCGCAGCGGAGGCATTCGGGTCAAGCTCGGGCCGCTGAAGGGCTGGAACACGTATCGCATCGCCCCGAGCTTGCCGAAGAAGTCGTTCCGCCAAGGGTGGGGAACGCTCGAGCAGGAGCTGCGCAGCGGGCTACAGGAGCTGCCAGCTGCGATGCGCAGCCGCATGGAGTCGCTGGTGAAGGAGCGCAAGCGCGAGGGAGGAGGACATGGACATGGAGAAGGATAAGGGCAAGCGGGAGGCGCAGCTGGCGGGTGATGGAGGCGCATCGGGCGCACCACAGGCAGGCGAGCCACAGGCGGCCGGTCAGACGCTGAGCGACAAGCGTGCTCAGACGGCTGAGTCCGCAGCAGCTGGCACGAGCGGAGCAGGCGCAGCTGGCACGAATGCGGAAGCGAGCGATGACTACGCCAACTGGCTGAAGCAGCTGGAGCAGCAGTCGCGGCAGCAGCAGCGCACGTTCATGGACGGCATCGCGGCGAAGCTGAACCGTCCTCGCGTTCAGTCGAAGCCCGAGCACCCGTATCGCGGGGCGCCGGACTTCTGGAACGCGTTCGAGTGGCCGCTCGAGGAGCGGATCGAGCGCTTTACCGCCAACTTCCAGGCTGTTGGCGGCCATACGGCCCGCTTCGCCAGCATGGACGAGGCGAAGCGCTTCATCGCGGAGAAGGCAACGGAGCTGAGCGCGAAGCGCATCGTCCGCCAGGATGAGCCGGAGCTGGAGGCGATGGCGCTCGAGGCTGCGCTGCCAGACGTTCAGGTGAACGTGTGGAACACGGAGCCTGAGGCGGATTGGCGGGCCAAGGCCGCGGAGGCCGACTTCGGCATCGTCCTCGCCGACTACGCAGCCGCGTATACCGGCTCGATCACGGTGCTCTCCGCGCGCGCCAAGGGCCGCTCGGTCAGCCTGCTGCCGACCGTCCTCTTCGCGCTGCTCCCGGTGGAGCGGCTGAAGACGAGACTCGGCGAGGTGCTCGTCCGCTTCGATGAGGCGGGCCGGGAGCAGCTGCCGGCGGGCATTCACTTCATATCCGGCCCGAGCCGGTCCGCCGATATTGAGAACGATCTGACGATCGGCGTGCACGGTCCGGGGATTGTCTATGTATTAATCGTTGGTTGATTGAGCTGCCTTAACGCACCATAATAAGCAGCAATAGCCCGGGAAGCTTAGGAGCTTTCCGGGCTTGTTTTTTTCATACAAATCTACCAAATCTATTGCCAAATCCGCATACATCGTGTATAACGGTTACAAACAAAGACAACCCATTACACATTCACATCTTCAGAGCGTGCGATCATGATCGTATTGAGCCAAGCTAGCTCCGTCACGGTCAGCTCGCGGTTGTAAGCACGCTCCACCCAGCGGCGGTCGGTGATCAGACCTTTCTGATACAAGCCGTCCAGAGCGTCGCCCAGCTGCTTCCATTGCCAGTCGAATTTCAGCTGCATCGGGATCCATCCTCCTTCCTCGGCCGCACGGCGGTCGAATTCGTATAAGCGGTATCGTTCGATGATGCTGATCAGCTTGTTCGCATATTGCGGGTCGGTCGCGTAGCCGGCTGTCTGCAGCGCCCGGGCTGCGTTCTTGTAATCGAGCAGCTCGGAGTAGACGAAGAAGCCTGCTCGGGTATAGATCGGATTGGTGCGCAGGAAGCTGCTGTGATCGCTTATGCTTTCCGACCAGCTGTCATATATGCGGAAGCCTTCATTGACCTGAATCCAGCGGCCGTTGACGTACTCGCTCGTCGTACTGCGCTGCTGAGGCTCACTGCCCTTGGCCTTGATTCCGAACAAGTTGTTGCCTCTCGCATATTGGCCGTACCCGGTCTCGAGCGCAGCCTGAGCAATCGTAATCGAAGCAAGCACACCCGTCCTCTGCATGTCGGTCACAGCTTCCTCGGAGATAGCATCGATAAACTGCTGTGGGGTCATCATGGTTCACCTCCGCTTCTCCTCACGATCTTACAGCTTATGCGCGTAGTAAACCGCAGGTGCAGACAACATTTCTATACATATAATAGGTTTTATCTGGATATAAATGGTCGTAGTGACGATAGCAACAGGGGAGGCGAGTATGATGAAGAAGCTGACATTGCTGCTTACCGCTATATTTATATTGATGGCCGCACTGCTCGTAGATAAGCTCAAGTCGAGTCGACTGGCAGTCGAAGGGGATAGCGCTTACAATGCTTCCAGAACTGCTGTCGATCCGATGGTCGGAGCTGACATGGCGACGCCTTCCCATGAGCGACTGTCCCCGACTGCAGCCAATGCCGCGTCCGATGACCATCGAACAGGTCGCACTGTCAGCCCACAGGCGTCTACAGGCGGTGACAGCAGCAACTCCGCTAGTGCAGGCGCTGGCTCATCGGCAACGAGCTCAACAAGCTCGGCAGTCTCGGATGACTTCTCCATTGCTGTGGGCGGGTCCGACCCGTCTGCTACCAGTCACGATGACACCCGTACCGCTTCTTCAACTGACGAGTCAATCGCGCAGTCAGATCAACAGCGTCCAGCCGCTCTGCACCCATCGGAGGTGACAACGGTCGCCGCTTCGACCTACGCCCCTAATCGGAAGAAGACGGCTCAAGGACAGGCGCGGACAGGCGTATCGATTCCCGTTCTCAACTACCATAGCATCAACACGAACCTCGGCAGCACGCTCATCTTAAGTCCGGCCGCCTTCAGACAGCAGGTTGCCTATTTGGCGGATAACGGGTTTACACCGCTGACCTTAACTGACTTTATACTTATATTGGAAAAACGCAAGGAACCCCCTGCCAAGCCGGTGCTTCTCACCTTCGACGACGGCTACACGGACAATTATGTATATGCAGCGCCGATCTTGAAGGAGTACGGCTTCCCCGCGACGCTCTTCATGTCTCCCGGATGGGTCGACCGCCCCGGTTACCTGAATTGGGAGCAGGTCGAGGAGATGAAGAAGGCGGGCTGGGACATACAGCCTCACGGGATGACGCATCCGCGCCTGCCGGAGCTTACGTCGGAGCAGCAGAAGACCGAAATACTCGAGTCCCGCCGTCTTATTGAAGAGAAGCTCGGCACGACGGCCAATGTGTTCTGCTATCCGTACGGGGAGTACAACAAGACGACCTTAACTATCTTGAAGGAAGCGGGATTTACGTACGCGTTCACGATCCAGCAAGGCAGAACGGACGCCTCCCAGAAGCCATTTGAGCTGAAGCGTATTTATGTCAATGGGAAGGAAAGCCTGACTACGTGGGTCAAGAGACTGAATGCTCCTGAGAGCTGATGTGAACATTTTCTCCTATTTTTTCATTCATTTTGTGTCAAAAGCAACAGCATGGATCACTTCCTTCGCCGTATAATCAATCATGAACTTTTTGATTATGATGGAGTGAGTGCGTTGTATAATTTAACGATTAACTGCCGAACCTGCGAGTTTTTTGCGAACGGACGTTGTACGAATCCGAGGTCTGAGGTCGGCTATAACCAGATGATTCAATCGATGGATGTGGAAGGGAAGGGCTGCTGGTCCATCTCGCTCGATTACTTCTCCTTGCTCGTCTCCTGCTTGCCCTTGAAGGATCAGAAGTGGGTGCATATCGACGAGAGTCTCACGGTCATTGAACTGCTGGAGAGAGTGGAGACAGGCGAGTGGGGGTACACGGTACGTCGACGGATGCAGCGGCAGTCGAAGTCTTCTTCCCAGGACGGACTTCCAGCGAGCATGGTAGATTGCTTGTATATCTAGACGCCAGTTCTCACATGTATGGGAAAAAGGTGCATCGCGCAGAAGCTTCTGCTTCCGAGCGGTGCACCTTTTTTGTCGCCGTCTCCAGCTTACTTCAATTCATTCGTCAGCAAGTATTGAATTAGCTGCTCGATCGCAGCTGCCGCATGCGCGGTCATATGCTCGCGGTTCATCGTAGCAAGCGCATTCTCTAGATGCTTCCTCGCCTGATCCGCTTGCCCCTTGGCAAGCTTCGACTCAACCTGACTCAGCTTCGCCTCCAGCGAGCGCTGTGTACCGTGATTGTGGAATTGCCCCTCTTGTCCGAGCTTGTTGACAACGGCCATCAGCTCGGCAACAGTCGTGCCGACGTTGAAGCTGAAGCTCTCGCTTACCGTGTGACCTGCCGCATCCATGACCTCATAGCGAATCGTGTGACTGCCAAGTCCCAGCGCAGCTGCTTCCAGCACGGCACCTTCCGCTACAGGACTGCCGTCGACATACAGCTGCTTCAGCGCGATGCCAGAGACGGCATCGTCGGCTGTCAGCGTGAAGCTGATGCGATCCGAATACGTAACATCACGGACGGAGCCGCCATTCATCAGCAGCTTCGCAGTCGGAGCGCTCTTGTCCAGCTTCAGCTCAAGGCTGTTCGTCTGTTCCTGGTTGCCCGCTGCATCCTTCGAGTAATAACGGAGCGCAGTCTGACCTTCCTCCGTGATAACGATCGGACCCGCGTAGGTCGACCATGCGCCATCGCCGAGCTGAACGTATGTCACCGGAGTGCCGCCGCCAGCGTCTGTCGCTTCCAGCTCTACCGTTGCATCGCTAGTGAACCAGCCGTTATTGCCCGTTACGCCGTTCGTAGTAGCAGTCGTGACCGGAACTGTACGATCCACAGCCGTGAAGTCATCCAGCCCTCTAGGCTTCAGCTGATACGTCCCGCGGAAAATAGCAGATACGCCCTTGATGCTGACCGTGTCGCCTTCTGCATAAGGGAAGCTGCTAAGCGTCAAGCCGGTGCGACCATCTACGCGAATAAGCGTCGACGCGCTGCCGGACACGGCATTGAACTCGAATGAGCCGCTAGGCGAAGCGGTGCGAATCGCACCGATTGTGACATCGCTCAGCTCGATCAGCTGTCCTTGATTCGCTTCGTTCACTTCCGTTGCAGCAGCTGCGGCAGGAAGTGAAGCGGTGCCCTTCTTCTCGATCGTCGGATCGATGATCTCGACTTCGGTATTATAGACCGTCTTCGTGCCTGTAATCGAGAGCACATCTCCTGGCTGATAGCCGGCTGCATGCTGGTAAATGTACATACCGCCCGTTGCATCCTGTACATAGAAGCTTTGTGTGCCGAACGAGCCAGGGCGCGTCGTGACGACGCCTTCAATGGACACGGTCGTATCGTCCGACTTCTGGCGTGCCTCGGCAATGGTAATCGTCTCCGGCTTCTCGTTCTCATCCGGAGGAAGCTGCTCAGCCGGAACGTTCGCGAGCGTGACGGTCTCGGTCTTCAGGTTCGAGCCGTTCAGTCGAATGCGCAGATTGGCCGTGCCGTTCGTACCCGGCTTGATGCGCACAGTCAGGTCCTTCGTCGCGCGCCCCTTATCGTTGGCCGTGAGCGAGAAGACCGAGCTGTAGCCGTATGTGGTCGGCCAACTGCCGTCTGCGTTCTGCACTTGGGCGACCTGCGCCCCGCCATTCAAGTAGATGCCCAGCGTGTAGCCGGAGATGGTCGAGTTCGGCTGCATATTTTCCACCACGACGCGCAGCTGGAATGACTCCGCATTCGGCAGCTGTGCTTGCTTCACGAACGAGTACACTGGCTGGTAGCTGATGCCAGATCCACCGTAGGAGCCCGGCTTGAACGTGGAGCGATCCCACCACTTGTATCCAGCGTCCGGTGCTGCCCATGGTTCCGGCTTCGGCTCCGTGCTTTGCGCTGGAACCTCGAAGGCGTGGAGCGCGGTTGGGGCGTCCAGCTGCAATCCAGGAACTTCACTGAAGCTCGTATAGGACTCGTCCTTCGATAGCCAATTGATCAGGTTCACGAGCAGCTTCCCGTCGTCCTGCTCCTTGAAGCCGTCATAGGTTGTTTTCGTACGGCCGTTGTCCTCGCGTAAATATTTCGGCGTGACGTCTTCGACCGGCGAGGAGTCGCCGATGAATGCTGCCTTACCTGCGCCAGTCTTCGCGATTGCCACATATGGACCTTCGGCGACGCCCCCGCCGTTATAGACGCCTTGATCGACCGCATTCGGCCAAGCGTCGTTCGTCTCCGGCAAGAACACGATACCCTTCGCCTTCGTCGGGTCCATGATCGCCAGCGTAGCGCCTGCGTGCATCGCAACGGTGTTCACGCCGCTCGTAATGCCGAACGTCTGGCTCGAGGAGACGACGCGATTCGTAATGATGTCGCCCAGCGCATTGTAGCGGAAGCGGACGCCGAAGTGAGTGGCGAGCCAGTCGGAGCTTGCGATGCCCTGCATCGCCTCGGAGCTGCGCTCCTCCTCGCTCATGCCCTGTGTTGGGTTGGTGTAGGCGCCACGGCGGTAGCCGTTGAAGATTTCGTTCGAGTCCCACCGATTCTTGTTGCGGTCTGCGTTATAATGGTCGCCGATGAAGAAGATGCTGCCGCCACTCTGCACATATTGCAGCATGGCCGCCTGCTCGCTCTGCTTGTACGGAATGTTCGGCTCCGGAATGACGAATACGTCGTAGCTTGCCAGATCGTTGTAGGTGATCGGCGTCGTCTTGCGAAGCTCCTTCACCTCGTAGCCATCATTCGCTAGGGCGTGGGCGAAGTCCGAGAATGCGCCGTCGATGACCCAATCGGCCGCACCGGCTGTTTGCCCGTGAGTGTTGTCGAATAATACCTTCTTACCTGCATTGCCGTTCACAACCTTCGCTGCAATGACCGGTGCCGGGTCGGTCGGTCCCTCTGCATACGCAGCAGGTACTCCAGCCGGAAGAACCGGAAGTGCAAGCGCCAAGGCTAGCGCCGTCTTGGCCAGCCAAGACTTAAGCTTCAACTTGGTGTACATGTGTAATCTTCCTCCTCAGTGGATTAAGGGATGAATACTCCAAGCTATATTCTATCATCCTTATTTATGAGCGAGGTTAATTTATTGTAAAGAATGGTAGATTAAGTCGCGGCGGCGTAATGAACGACAGCTGTGTACAGCACCTTGTTCGCATTCGGCTGGAAGACGGCATGATGCTGAACAGAACGAACGCGAAGCAGCAGCGCCTTGTTGTTATCAATCTGCTCCTCGATCTGACGCTGCAGCGTCTTCAGGTCATACGCCTCGTACAGTTCCACCTTATCCTCAATGCGGTCTAATCTGAAGTCCATGGTCTTGACCCTCTCCTTTATCATTCCTGATCATATTCATCTGTTCTCGTACCAAATTATAAGGAAATCGACGACACCCTGCAAAAAAGCTTGCTCGATCTCGCGAGAGCGCAGGTCAAGAGTCGGAAAGAAGCAGCATAGGCTATATAGATGGCATATGTAGCACAGGCTCCTTGCAAAAGTGGTAGGCGGTAAGCGCAAAATGTGATAAACTAAATGTAACTGTTGCAAAAGCAACTAATATTATGGACCGTATCGAAAAAGGAGTGAAGTGGTATGAGCGCTCAGAGGCTGCTGCTCGACTACGTGAAGTCGAAGTGGCTGATGTATGTGCTTGCAATCGCGAGCATCTGCGCGGCCAACCTGATTCAATCGCAATATCCGAGCTTGCTCGGGCAGTTCACCGATCAGCTGCAGAGAAGCGAGCTTACACCTGCGGTTATCGTAGAATACAGCCTGCTGCTGCTCGCGGTAGCTGTAAGCTTCGCCGTATTAGGCGGGATCGGGCAATATGTGATTATGCGGGTTGGGCGTCTGTTCGAATTCGTGACGCGGAAGAAGCTGTTCGAGCATTTCACCCGTCTCAGCGAATCGTTCTATTCCCGGCATGGCGTCGGCAAGCTGCTCAGCTACGTCATGAACGATGTGACCGCTGTGCGGGAATCGATCTCCATGGGCGTCAATCAGACGTCTAATGCTGTCATGCTGCTCGGCTCGGCGGTCGTCATGATGGTGATCAGCGGCATTCCGATTACGCTGATCCTCGTCTGTATCGCACCGCTGCTGCTGATTCCGATCGCAGTTGTACGGTTCGGACCCGTCATTCGCCAGCGCTCCATGAGCGTGCAGGAGGCGCTAGGTAAGATGACCGAGACAGCGGAGGAGCAGTTCGGAGGCATTCGGGTGACGAAGAAATTCGCTGCAGAGCCGATTATGATTCAACGGTTCGGCGTAACGGTAGAGCGCATTCGCGATAACCAGCTGAAGCTCGTGCGGGTGTCCTCGCTGTTCCAGGCGCTCATTCCGTTCCTCGGCGCGTTGTCGCTCGTCATTACGATTGCGTACGGCGGATACTTAACGATCCAGCAGGAGCTGACGCTTGGCAGCTTCGTCGCGCTGACGCTGTACATTCGCATGATGGTGACGCCGCTCCAGCAAATTGGAAACGTCATCAACACGATGCAGAAGTCGCGCGCCTCACTTGAGCGAATCAACGAGCTGCTGTCGCGGAGGCCGGACATCGTCGAGCTGCCCGAGACAACGTCGGTGCGGCTGGACCATGCGCCGCTCGAGCTTCGCGACCTCACCTTCACGTATCCCAGCGGGACTGTTCCGGCGCTTGAGGGCATCAGCCTGACGATCGAGCCGGGACGGACGCTCGGCATCGTTGGCCGTACCGGCAGCGGCAAGACGACGCTGGCGAAGCTGCTGCTGCGTATCTATGACCCGCCCGAGGGGACGGTGCTGCTGGGTGGTACAGACATTCGCGAGCTGTCGCTGGAGAGTCTGCGCACACAAGTTGGCTACGTGCCCCAGGAAGGCTTCCTGTTCAGCACCACGATCCGGGAGAACATCGCCTTCTACCGGAGGGACAGCGCACTCGAGCAGGTGGAGCAGGCGGCGAAGCAGGCGCAAATATACGCTAGCATTACAGGCTTCCCCGATCAATTCGACACGAAGCTAGGGGAGCGAGGGGTGACGCTCTCTGGTGGTCAGCGTCAGCGAACGAGTCTGGCAAGAGGACTGATCAAGAACGCGCCGATCCTTATTCTCGACGACAGCGTCAGCGCTGTCGATGCGGTCACGGAGAAGGCGATTATGGAGACGATTCGTAAGGAAAGACGCAATAAGACAACTATAGTGATCGCGCATCGGATCAGCGCCCTGAAGCATGCGGACGACATCATCGTCCTTGAGGAGGGGCGTATTGCCGAGCGTGGGACGCACACGTCGCTGCTGGCACGCAAGGGCATCTACGCATCGATGTATGACATTCAGGAGGAAGGAGGAGACGACCAACATGATAAGCAAGTCTACGAAGCCGGACGTTGACGGTCGGCCGAAGCAGGAGCAGAAGCAGCAGTACCGATCGGCATTCTCGATCTTGTTCAGCTACGCGAAGCCTCACCGGTGGACGTTCGCGCTCATGTTCGTCTGTACGCTGCTAGGCATTGCCGCTGACCTGCTGCAGCCGTATTTGGTCAAGATCGTCATCGACGACCATCTCATGACCGGCGACACCAGCTATTCGACGATAATGTGGATCAGCTTCACCTACTTGGGACTGTCGCTGGGTGCGCTGCTGTTTACGTATCTGCAGAGCAACCTGCTGCAGCACGCTGGACAGAGCATCGTCGCGCACATCCGTAAGGAGCTGTTCGAGCATATCTCGAAGCAGTCGATGTCCTACTTCGACCGGGTGCCGAGCGGCAGCCTCATTACGCACGTGTCGAGCGATACCGAGGCGCTGAACCAGTTTTTCAACCAGGTGCTGCTCAGCCTTGTGAGAGACGGTATGACGCTCCTCTTCATCATTGTGCTGATGTTCCAGCTCGATGCGGAGCTGACGATGTATTGCTTGATTCTGCTGCCGATCATCGCGCTTATTGCGATCGCCTTCCGTTCGTATATGCGCAAGACGTATCAGGAGGCGCGGACGAACCTGTCGAGGCTCGTCGCCTTCGTCGCCGAAAATTTGGCCGGCATGAGCCTCATTCAGTCGTTCCATCAGGAGAAGGAGCAGGAGAATCAATTTCTCGGGCGGAACAACAAGTATTACCGCTCCAATCTGAAGGAGATCCGAACGAACGTGCTGTTCAACCGTTCCTTCGATTTGCTCGGCAACTTGTCGGTCGCCTTCGTCGTCTGGCTTGGGGGTATGGCCGTATTCAACAAGCAGATTGAATTCGGCGTACTGTATGCGTTTATTACGTACATTCGCCAATTTTTCCAGCCGATTAATACGATTACGCAGCAATGGAATACGCTTCAAGCGGCCACGGTCGCGGCGAACCGAATCTGGAGCATCTTCGCCGTGAAGCCTGAGGTGAACGATGCGCAGCAGCCTGTGCAGTGGAGGCCCGAGCAGGTGGAGGGACGCGTTGAGTTCGAGCAGGTCGAATTCGCCTATGCGAACGGCATTCCTGTGCTTCGCGGCATCGACCTTCGTCTGAAGCCTGGAGAGATGCTTGGTATTGTAGGTACGACAGGTGCTGGCAAGAGCTCGCTGATCAGTTTGCTGTGCAGATTTTACGACGTGCAGAAGGGTAGAGTCAGGATTGACGGAACGGATGTTCGGGATATTCCGCAGTCTGCGCTCCATCGGACCGTAGGCCTCGTGCAGCAGGAGCCGTACCTGTACTCGGGTACGATCATTGACAACGTTCGCTTGTTCGACGAATCGATTCCGGAGGAAGAGGTCGTGCGGGCCTGTAAGCTTGTTGGCGCCGATGCGATCATTCGTCGTATGAAGGACGGATACCGGACGCGTCTGTCGGAGCGGGGCAGCGGACTGTCTGCCGGAGAGCGGCAGCTGCTCTCATTTGCCCGGATCGTCGTGTTCCAGCCGAAAATATTAATTCTCGACGAGGCGACGGCGAATCTGGACTCCCACACGGAGCAGCTGATCCAATCGGCGCTTCGCCTCGTATCCGAGGGGCGGACGACGCTTGTCATTGCGCATCGACTATCTACCATTATGCATGCTGACCGCATCATCGTCATGAAGCATGGGCGGATCATCGAGGAGGGCACACACGAAGAGCTACTGGAGCAGCACGGCTGCTATGAGGAATTGTACCTGCATACGAAGAGTTCAGCGATGCTCGGTGCAGGCTAGAACGGTCGAATTGAACGATGGAGGGACACGAGTCCCTCCATTTTGTAATTTTTTGGTGATATTGGCTTGTCGTTCGTGTATAATGGTGGCGAATATGTGACGAGGAGGCCGCACAATGATGGAGTCCATCCGCAAGCCGATGGGAGTCGGGGCAGTGCTCGACCGCAGCTTTCAGCTGTACCGCTCTCATTTTGTAACTGCTTTTTTATTCGTGCTTTTGTTTTATGGACCTTTTTACTTTCTACAAACGTTCGTGCTGTATGATACGGGCACCGCGCCGCTGCTGCCTGATTCAGGGACGACGGTGTCAAGCTCGATGGAGCTGTTCCTTCGCGGCAGCGAGTCCAGTGTGGATGGCATGCCGGACACTGGCACGATGGTGTTCATCTTCCTGCTTATGCCGTTGTATATGCTGCTCGTCTTCCCTGCTTCTATAGCGTCGCAGCTTCATCTCGTTCAATCCGTGCTTGAGGGGCGTCCGGTCCGCTTCGGCGAGGTGCTTCGCAAGTCGTTCACCCGATATGGTAAGACGCTGCTCTTCTCCTTCCTGTACGCGCTGATCATGATCACGGTACAAGGGATGATAGGGACGGTGCTGGTCATCGCTCTGATGCTCGTTGTTACACTCACAGCGGGGCTTGGAAGCGGGCTGCTGGAGCTGGCGAACGATCCGCTCGCCGGCGGACTGACGTTCATAGTCGTATTTATGATCATCTATTTGCTGTCGATCCTGGTCGTCATGGCAGGTTCTTCGTTCTTTATTATTAGGTTTGGCTACTTCCTGCCGATCATCTCGGTTGATAATGGTCAAGATCCGCTTGGACGCAGCTGGAGGCTGACGCGCGGTCATTTTTGGCGCATATTCCTCATCCTCGTCGTTCTGACGGTCATTTATACGGTGTTCAGTCTTGGACTGTATGCTCTTGTTATCGGTGTGTTCAAAATGTCTCTAATCGGCCAACTGATTCTCGTCGTCTTATCTTTGCTCATTATGCCGATCTTTACGATTCCGTACGCGCTCCTCTACTTCGACCTGCGCGTCCGCAACGAGGGCTCGGACCTCGAGCAGGTGCTGTCTGGCTGGACAGCCGGACAGCAGGTAGAGCAGCAGGAGTCGGCGGCTGCCCAAGCTCGTGAGACGGATGACCAAGCTCGTGAGTCTACGGCCGAAGACCGTGAAACTACGGTCCAACCTCGTGAGTCTACGGAGGAGCGCAAGACGGAGTGATGAGCAGTGTAGATGTAATGGCCGATAAGGAGCAGCTCCGACATATTTTACAACGGGATGAATATACAGAGTATCTTGAGCAGCGCTCGAATCCGGTGCTCGATTGGCTGGAACGGATGTGGCGCCGACTTCTCGATCTGTTCCCGGACGTTCCGATGCCTGACGAGGCGCCGCTCGTCTTGACCTATGTATTAGTCGGCGTCGTCGCTCTGATGCTGCTAGGCGTTATCGTCTGGCTGGTGCGCAGTGTTGTCATCGCTAGACGTCAGTCACGTAAGGGTGTGTTCCGCAGCACAGGCGAGCTGGACCGATCCGCGGCAGTGCACAGGCAGGAGGCTGAGCGGCTGGCTGCGGAGGGAGATTACGAGGAGGCGGTGCGCCGTCTCTTCCTCGCGCTGCTGCTGCTTCTCCATGAGCGCCGCTGGGTACAGGCTGAGAAGTGGAAGACGAATGATGAATATATGGAGGAGCTGGGCGAGCGCCAGCCTCGTGCTGCTGCTCCGTTCAGATGTGCCGCCTCGCTGTACGAGCAGGTGTATTATGGAGGTGTGGAGGCTGATGCGTCCCATTATGAGGCGATGGTCAGTCTTCTAGCGCCGTTCGAAGGGAAGGAGGCTGTCCATGCTGAAGCCGAATAGACGCCTCGTGGCGCTCATGCTGAGTGTTGCCGCCTTCCTTGTGCTGGGGTATGTGTTCGTCAAGCCGAAGCTCCAGGACTACCCTCCGTACTTGTCGAGCTCGGCTGACCGGGACGGTACGAAGGCGGTCTACACGCTCCTTGAGGAGAAGGGGGCTGCGGTTCAGGCTTGGGAGAGGCCGTGGAGTCAGCTGCCGAAGGGCACCGGTCAGACGCTCGTCGTCGTTCAGCCGTATGAGGTGGCGGAGCGGGAGTGGAGCGAGCTGCAGTCCTGGCTCAAGCAGGGTAATGAGCTGCTGCTGCTGCACGGTGCTCCGACCTCCTTCCCTCCGTTCGTCACAGAAGAGCTGAAGCGCGATCGAGAGACTGAGTCGAGTCCGCAGCGCGTAGATGTGGATCGGCTGCTGTCGTCGGAGACGGGGCCCTTCATGGTGCAGGTGACGGATCTGAACAGGCCGGGCGATAAGAGCTTCACCGCTGTCATTGCCTCCAATTACCGATTGAAGCCAGTAGAAGGCATGAACCCGCTGCTGCAGGATGACAAGGGCATATTGGCCGCACGGTTCGTCGTTGGCAGCGGGGGCATGACCTTATTCGTCGTGCCGGAATGGCTCAAGAACGAGAACGTGCTGCAGCACGCTCACTACGAGCTGCTGGCACCGTACTTGCCGCAGGAGCGCAGCGCGATCTGGTTCGATGAATATCACCACGGCATCCAGCAGAAGCCGGGGCTGCTCGCCGTGTATCCGAACTGGCTGCTCGCCGTTATGGTGCAGCTGACCATCGGTCTGCTGCTATGGTTGTGGCTGCGCGCGGTACGGTTCGGCCCGGCCTATACGCCGAGATCGTGGACCGTTCGGCGCGGCGACGAGACGCTGCAGGCGGCTGCCAGCTGGTATGAGCGACGCGGCCTTGCTCTTGATGCGCTCGCGCATCAAGAGCGGTTCATCCGCAGCCTGCTTCGCGCGCGCTGGGGTGTTCGCCACGATGCGACGGACGCGCAGCTGCTTCATACCGCGAAGCAGCAGCTCGAGCCTCGCCAGGTAGAGCAGCTGGCTGAGCTGCTGCGGCGCTACAACGAGGCTCAGGCAGGAAGCGGCCGTTACACAGCCAAGCAGCTGCTTGAGGACAGCCGTCGTGCGGACGGACTCATACATACACTAGAGAAGGAGTGAGCCGAAGTGGAGCAGCTTTTACAGAGCATGAATAACATCGTCATCGGACAGTCGAAAAACATTCGGCTGCTCGTTACCGCCTTTTTGGCCGGTGGTCACGTCTTGCTGGAGGGGGTGCCCGGGCTAGGGAAAACGAAGCTCGTACGTACGCTCGCTGAGCTGACAGACGGCTCGTTCAGCCGGCTGCAGTTCACGCCGGACATGATGCCAAGCGATATTACGGGCAGCGTCATCTATAACATGAAGGACAACGAATTCCAGACGATTCGCGGTCCTGTCTTCACGAATATATTGCTGGCCGACGAAATTAACCGGACTCCGCCGAAGACACAGGCGGCACTGCTTGAGGCGATGGAGGAGCGGCAGGTGACGATTCAAGGCACAACGATGAAGCTGCCTGATCCGTTCCTCGTCGTCGCCACGCAAAATCCGGTCGAATACGAGGGGACGTATCCGCTGCCGGAGGCACAGCTCGACCGCTTCCTGTTCAAGCTGACGCTAGATTATCCGTCCCGGGAGGCGGAGCTTGCGATCTTGAAGGAGCATGTGCCGTTCTTCGCACAGCCGAAGGAGGCGGCCATCGCGCCTGTATGGCCTCTTGAGCAGCTTCGGGAGCTGAGAGGACAGCTGCAGAGCGTCGTCGTGCAGGAGTCGCTGATTGAATACATTGCGACGCTGATTCGCCGTACACGCGAGGATAAGCGTCTGCTGCTAGGGGCAAGTCCGCGTGCGGGCATTGCGCTCATGACGGCCTCGCGCGCTTGGGCGCTGCTGGACGGGCGCGATTATGTCACCCCGGACGATATTAAGACGGTTGCGGTGCCTGCGCTTCGCCATCGTCTTATGCTGACGCCGCAAGTCGAACTGGAGGGGGAAACGGGTGACCACTTCATCCAAGAAGCGTTGGCCTCTATTGCGGTACCTCGCTGATGCGGTCGGAAGCCGAATGATCGTACCGACCGGTCGCATGGTCATCCTTGCCGCTGGAGGCTCGATCCTTGCAGCTGCAGGCTTCGGCGTTGGTGCAGGCTGGACGGCGCTAGCGCTTGTCAATGCGATCTTGCTCGGACTGACTGTCCTCGACCTGTCACTTCTGCCGCGCAGACGGACGCTGCGCATTGGGCGAACGCTGCCACCGAAGGCGGATGTCGGTGCAAGCTTCGAGGTCGTCGTGACGGTCGAGGCAGAGCAGCCAGCAGCGCTCTGGCTGGAGCTGGCGGACGATGTGCCGCAGACGTTCGAGGCACCGGACGCGCCGCTCGTCACGGCATGGCACGGCAGGACCGCTGAGCTTCGCTATACAGCGAAGGGGCGGGAGCGCGGTATCTTCGTCTTCGATCAGGTGCAGCTTCGTTATCGGGGCATGCTGGGGCTGTGGATGAAGCAGGTTCGCAAGCCGCTCGGACAGACGATTCGCATCTACCCCGATCTGTCGGCGGTACGGGGTCTGCTGTCCTCTATACAGCAGGATATGATCCTGGAGGGCAAGAAGCTGTACCGCAAGGAGCGAAGCGGCTCCGAGTTTCATACGATGCGCGAGTATGTGCCTGATGACGATCCGCGATCTATCAATTGGCGCGCTTCCGCCCGCTCTAGAACGCTCGTTACGAACGTATACCGACCTGAGCGGGGGAAGTTCGTGACGATTCTGATCGATTGCGGACGTATGATGGGCGTTGAGCTGGACGGTAAGACGAAGCTCGACGTCTCGCTCGAGGCGGCGCTTGCGCTGGCAGCCGTCGCTTTGCGGCAAGGCGACAAGGTGGCAGTTATTGCTTTTTCGAGTCGGATCAAAGCGTTCGTCCCTGCTGGCGCAGGTCTAGCTCACCTGCAGACGATTACGGATGCGGTATTTAACCTGCAGAGCGACTTCGTGGAGTCGAGCTACTCGCTCGCGCTGCAGCATCTCCTGAAGGTGCAGAAGAAGCGCAGCCTGACCGTGCTGTTCTCGGATCTCGATAATTATATGTTCGAGGATCGTCTCCTCGGTCTGCTGCAGCGGATGAAGCGTCAGCATCATCTATTGCTGCTCGGACTGAGGGATGAGGTGCTGCACGGCTGGACACGGGTGGAGACGACCTCGAAGCGGAAGGCGTATGTGAAGAGTGTGGCTCATCAGCTTACATTGGCACGTGAAGCGTATACGGCGAGGATGGCTGCTTCAGGCATTGAGGTGATCGACGTACCGGTTGGTCAGCTGGCCTGGAGCGCCGTTAGTAGGTATCTCGATGTGAAGGCGAAGGATGTGCTCTAATACTCTTATCGATTCGGATGGCTGCAGCAACGCCATAACAGTCCGGCCATCTGGCCGGACTGTCGGCATGCTCACCGATCGGGTGAATCAGAGGGCGCCTGGGGCTGTAGATCGGCCAGTTCTCCGTATGACGGATGCGCCATACACCCCATACACGAGCAGAGCGACGAGCGTGGCGCCGGAGAATATGTACTTGATCTCTAGCGATAGCTCAGAAGGCGTTAGATAGCCTTCGATGATGCCGGCGATAACGAATAAGGGGATCGTGCCTAGCAAGAGAAGCGCCGATTCCTTCACCGATTGGATGAATTGATACTTGCGCGTATATCGGCCTGGATCGATCATCCGGTAGCCCATATAGAGCCCCGAGCCGCCTGCGATGAAGATCGCTGTCAGCTCGATGACGCCGTGCGGGAGTATGTATGCCCAGAACGTGTAGCTGTAGCCAGCCTGCCAGAATACGGCCGTCAGCGCACCAATCAGCAGCCCGTTGTAGAACATCACGTAAACAGTCAGCAACCCGAACGTAATGCCGCCGACGAAGGCCAGCACCGCTACCCGAATATTGTTCGTCATAATGGCGGTGGACATCGTCGCGTGCTGGACGTCGGCATGATTGTGCCCGACCTTGGATGGATCGATGCTCTCGGCGATGGATGAGGGGATGATGGCATATAAGTTCAGCGGGTTGCTCGAGACGGCAAGGAACCCGCTTAAGCCGCCGAGAACGAACAGCGCAAGTGCCGCTGCGATGAACCATCCACGGTTCAGCACATGGCCGATGAACAGGTGCTTGAAGAAGTCGCTGAGCCGGTTCTCACCCTTGCCTTGCTCGGCGTAGAGCGCTTGATGGGCACGGGATATAAGCTGGTTAAGGAACAAGGTGACCTCATCGCTTGCGTAATACGTCTTTGCGTAGGCCAGATGAGCGGAGGCTGTTTTGTACAGCTCGGTCAGTCTGTCCACTTGAGCGGCGCCTATCGTGGCTCTCTGCCGCTCGAACTGCTCGAGCAGTCGCTCAAGCTCGGACCAGACCGGCTTGTGCTCGCGAATGTACCATTGAATATCCATAGCTTCCGAATGCCTCCTTCAGGGATAGCTATAGTTTACCACAATAATTGGAAGATGGTGAGTGGGAAATGATCGATACAGACAGCCGCGAGGCGAATATTGTCACACCTGAGCACGTACAGCTGCAGCTGCGTACGGCAGGTCTTGGCAGCCGTACTGCTGCGCAGCTGCTTGATCTACTCGTCCTGGCGGTTCTGTTCGCCGCTGTCAGTCTTGTTGTAGGCATCGTGCTGATGGTAGTTGGAACGGGCGTCGCCAAGGCACTCGGTGACTATGCGGCCGCGCTCTTGATCGTGCTCGGATTTTTATTGACAGGTGGATACTTTGCGATCTCAGAGTACTATATGGGCGGGCAGACTTGGGGCAAGCGCAGGCTTGGGCTTCGCGTCGTGCTCGAGAACGGTCAGCCGCTTACGTGGCTAGCCTCCATTATTCGTAATTTTTTCAGGCTCATTGACTTCTTGCCCTCGTTCTATTTCCTTGGGACGGTATGGATCTTCTTGCACAAGAAGGATAAGCGGCTTGGTGACGTCGCGGCTGGGACGATCGTCGTGCAGGATATGCGCTGGGATAAGCTCACACAGCGAAGACGGATGGAGCGATGGCTACAGAAGTGGCGAGCCGAGGAACGCCCGGAGCTCATATTGACCGATTCGATGCGCAGACGGTTCGAGCGGGAAGACTGGATCGTGCTCTCCTCATTCGTCGAGCGGCTTCCTTCGCTGCTGCCTGCCAAGCGTCAGCAGTTCGCGGAGACGATCGCGGCGAAGCTGGCGCATAAGCTGGAGCTGGAGCAATCACTGTACGAAGCGGCTCCAACAGGCTTTCTTATTGCGTTGTACGAGCAATTTTCAGAAGAATGGACGCTTTAAGTGTAGGCTTGCTTGCTATTCCCCAAGCATTGTGTTAAGATAATAATAATTGTTATGAAGAAACGCCGTTCACATGTTGAAAAGGGTGTCATTCTCGTAATGATACCCTTTTCAATGTGTGAATTTTTTTATCAGACATTGGTGAATACTATAGCTAGTGTTCATCGGCGTCAACTTCGGTGCCGTCCATTTCTAAGCCTTCAAGCGGATGAATGGGCGGGATAGAAAAAAGGAACATGTTAATTTAACTTTGGAGGTTTTCCAACATGCAAACAGGAACAGTGAAATGGTTTAACGCAGAGAAAGGCTTTGGCTTCATCGAGGTAGAAGGCGGCAACGATGTATTCGTACACTTCAGCGCGATCCAAGGCGAAGGCTTCAAGACGTTGGACGAAGGTCAAAAGGTTCAATTCAACGTTGTTCAAGGCAACCGTGGACCACAAGCTGAGAACGTAGTTAAAATCTACTAATCTCATCTGACTTCAAAAGCCGTACTCGACTGTCAAACAGTCGAGTACGGCTTTTTCGCATTCACAAACACAAAACAAAAAAGCGCCCTCGCGGGCGCGTAAGATGCAACGTCTATACGTGAACAGCTTCCTCGTATGTACCGTGAATGAGCTGCTTCAGCTGCGCGTAGAGCAGGTCCGGGGATTCTGCGCAGACGACGCCGGCTTTGCCGACCTTCACGATGCACTGCTTCGAGCATTGCTTGCAGCAGCCGATACAATCCTTCTTCTTATGCTCGAGCTCCGGGAATTCTTCCTTTAGTGATTTGAACACAGACTTTGAGCCTTGCTTGAAGTTTTTGCAGCAGTACTTAAGTTTCATCGGGCTTCCCTCCGGATTGTCCGCTTGCTCGGTAATGATAATCATTCTCGATTATTATATAAGCAGAAGCGAGCTTCTGTCAATGTATACTTTCGTACAGATTACTTGCATGATGAGCTTGTACGTATATAGGCTGGGCTCGCATCGTATTGTAGGGTGTGACACCCGGGCACACTAGTTCAGAGGCTTGTCGGTCTAGGAGGGAGAAGATGGAACAGCCATTGCATGAACGAAGAATCGAAATTGAAGGTGTATTCGAAATTCCGCAGCACGTATCGCATGAGCAGTTTAAGGCAGAGCTGTACAACCTATTTCAGACACGGGGATGGGACTTCAAGGGCTACACGGCAGACATTACGAGCGGTCGTGCAGAGGGACGGCTAAGCTGAGCTGCGAAGCGTGCGACTAGCATATAGCTCTATAGCTCCAGTCAATAGCCGCCCTCAGGTAGGCTCAACTCGACGATACGAGACTAGCATTTAATGAGCTGTTGGATTTCATCCAGCAGCTTCCGTGCATACTGTACGTTGTCCGCAGCGGTACGAGAGACTTCCCTTCTTCCAGCCAAGGCATCGGGGCTTGCTGACTGAACATGCTCATGTAAGCCTACACCTCATTGCGATATTTTACCAACATACACAGCATAAAAAACCGAAATGACAAGCGATCGCTCGCTAGTGCATTTCGGTTCATGTTCGGCTCGTCTCGGTGACGTCCGGTCCATTCCCACCACGTAAAGGTTTTGGATTTGATACAAATAGGATGACACTCTTGTCGCGTTGAAAATCCCAATCGACAAAAGAATCGACGACGCGCTTCTGCAGGAGTTCGAGCAGCACCCGCTCGGAAGGTGACAAAAAATTACGTAAATAAATGCTGATGTACGTATGCCCGATGGACACGATTCAGGTCCTTTGCCGAAGCTATCGCGCAATAATTTACCGACGTAGCTCGAAATCATTTGCTGCAGCTGCTGCAGCTGTGTCTGAGTAGAGGTCTCCATGTCGATTCTGTCACCTGCTTTACAATAGATACAAGGATCAGCATTCATTACCGCTCCTCGGGTTAGTATGCGCAGCAGGCGCTGGACGAAGCCCTTCAGGGAGGTTAGCGGATTGCGTATTTCATGCGCGATACCGGCCGCGAGTACCCCGATCATGGTCAGCTTCTCCGTCTGCTCGAGCTGCTCCTTTAGCTCGGCGGCTTTATCTGATCCGCTGCGTTGCTGAGCTTGCTGAACACGAGTCCAGAGCCTATAGAGTACACCTAGCAGATAGCATCCCCTATTGGAAAAAGCATGTCACCTATATTTCCCATCATTGGCGAGCCTTATTTGAGCTTTGTTGATCTGTAAGGAGCAGTCCTGAAAATATCGTACCAATTTTTATCAAAATGTGTGGAACACTACAGCAATCCATCTGCGAAAAAGGTAACATATGGTTCGTGCTCATAGAAGTGAAAGAACATATCGAGAGGAGAGTACGAATCATGATGTACAGTTGGATACAAAGACAAGGAGGGCGCATGCTCTCCATGCTGCTAGTGCTCGCACTCGCTATGTCGAGCGTCGGACTTAG
Organism: Paenibacillus sp. YYML68; assembly: GCF_027923405.1. Taxonomy (NCBI): domain Bacteria; kingdom Bacillati; phylum Bacillota; class Bacilli; order Caryophanales; family Paenibacillaceae; genus Paenibacillus; species Paenibacillus sp. YYML68. Next base: position 2,151,727 of record NZ_BQYI01000001.1, read on the forward strand.
CGTCCTGACGCAGCAAGCTTCGGCAGCGGAGGCGGTCCAGACCGCCGTGACGATCGCAAGTGAGCTTGAGGCAGGCGCAGCAGCCCCGGTTCAGGTTCACCTGACCGCTGACAAGTCGCTGAACGTGCTGGTGGACGTCGAAATATTCGACGCGAGCTTCAAGAAGGTGCACCAGATGTTCACCGATAACGTTAATCTTCCCGCAGGGCAATCGGTGTCCGTACCGTTCACCTGGAACGTACCGGCACAGCTTGCGCCAGGCAGCTATATCGTCAGCATCGGCGTGTTCGGAGCAGGCTGGAGCGGGATGCACAAGTGGCATGCGGGTGCTGGCAGCTTCACGGTGAAGAAGGGGTCGCAGCAGCCTGCGATCCATTTCACCGGTGCGATCCAGGCGGCTCCAGCGAGCGTCACGGTCGGCGGTACCGTCGCTCTGCAGGCAACCGTTACGGCGGCTGCCTACGCGGACGCGGTGATCGAGCTCAGCCTGCTTGATCCTGCTGGCGTTAAGGTGCATTCGGTGAGCACGCCCAAGTCGTTCGCGGATGGAGAGACGGCGTCGTTCCCGACGTCGTGGACGGTGCCGCAGCAAGCGCAGCCGGGCACCTATCGTGCGGAGCTTACCGTATGGAAGCCCGGACAGAGCACTCGCTACGAGAGCGGCTCCGCATCGGCGCCGGTTCAAGTGAAGTCGGCTGAGCAGCCGGGTGGCGGTCAGCTGAGCGTCAGCCTCGAGACGAGTGCTAACGTGCAGACACAGATGCCAAGCGTCGCGTTCAAGCTGCATAACGAAGGCAAGACCGCGGTCAGCTTGCATGAGGTGATGGCGCGGTATTATTTTACCATCGATCAGGAAAGCGCACTGAAGCTCGACTTCTGGAGCACGGTGGCGAAGGCGAATGTGAAGACGAGGTTCGTCAAGATGCCGATTCCATCAGCGGATGCGGATCATTATATGGAGCTGACGTTCACGAAGGAGGCAGGTACGCTCGCACCGGGCGCTGCTGTTACGGTATCGACGTGGTTCAACAAGACGAACTGGTCCAGCTTCAACCAGACGAATGACTATTCGTACATCAAGGCGAGCAGCTATACGAAGGCGACGAAGGCGCCAGCCTATGTGGCGGGCAAGCTCGTATGGGGAACAGAGCCGACGCTGCTCGATATGCCGGCGTTCCCGTCTAACATTCAGGCTACACCTACAGAGACGACCGTGCAGCTGACATGGGACGCGGTGGAAGGGGCAGACGGCTATGAGGTGTATGCGGACGGCAGTCTGTTCCGCGTGACAGAGCCGATGTACCTCGATCAATGGCTGCGCACCGGAACGCTTCACACATATAAGGTGAGAGCTGTGAAGGGTGACACGTACAGCGTATGGAGCGGGCTGCTGCAGGTGAAGACGCTCGGCGAGCAGATGCTGCCAGCGCCTCGCGGAGTCAGAGCAGAGCGCACGGACAGTTCGATCGCGATCACATGGAAGGCGCTCGAGGAGACCATTACCGGCTACGACATCGAGGTGGACGGAGCGGTCGTCCGTCTAGGTAAGGTGACAGCTTATACCCATAGCGGCCTCACGCCGGGCTCCCAGCATACGTACCGCGTACGTGCGGTAGACGGACAGACGCTCGGTCCTTGGAGCGAGCTGGTGCGGGCGAATACCGTATATGAGCCGAACGGTACGTTCACCGTACAGATGAGCATTGATCCTTCGGCAGAGCGCGCGCCGATCAGCCCATACATCTACGGTACGAACGATGAGCTGACCGGTGAGGAGAATTGGACAGCAAGGCGGATGGGCGGCAACCGTCTGTCGACGTACAACTGGGAGAACAATGCCTCGAATGCGGGCAAGGATTACTTCTGGCGCAGCGACGGCTACATTCCGTGGTTCTACGGCAATATTATGGACCGCTCCCTGTATGACGTTCCGGGCATCGGTGCTACGGCGTTCCATGAGCGCTCGCTGAGCAAGGGCTCGTACACGCTGCTGACGCTGCAGACGGCAGGCTATGTAGCGGCAAGCCGCAGCGACACGTCTGTGACGGAGGAAGCACCTTCTCCGCAGTGGGTCGAGGTGAAGGCGTCCAAGAACGCGCCATTCACGCTGACGCCGGACTTGCATGACGGCAAGGTATATATGGATGAATTCGTTAACTTCATCGTGAACAAGTTCGGACCAGCCTCGTCGGCAACTGGTGTGAAGGGCTTCGAGATCGACAACGAGCCTGCGCTGTGGGGCGAGAACCATAAGTACATGCACCCAGAGCAGACGCGCGGCGTCGAGGTGCTGAACAAGTCGATCGAGCTCGCCAAGGCAGTTAAGAAGGTCGATCCGACGGTTGAGATGTTCGGTCCGGTGTCCTACGGCTTCAGCGAATATTTGATCATGGACAATAAGGCGGAGTGGGAGACGATCAAGGGCAGCTACGACTGGTATCTGGATTATTATCTGGATAAGCTGCGCGTCGCATCGGAGCAGGAGGGTCGTCGCTTGCTCGACGTGCTGGATCTGCATTGGTATCCAGAGGCAACAGACGGCAGTGTAACGATCTCGAATCCGTACGTGGAGAACACCCTTGCGACACATAAGGCACGGGTGCAGGCGCCAAGAACGCTGTGGGATGCAAGCTATACGGAGAACAGCTGGATCGGCCAGTTCTATAGCCGCTTCCTGCCACTCATTCCGCGCCTGCAGCAGTCGATCAACGAGTATAATCCGGGGACGAAGCTTGCGTTCACGGAGTATAACTACGGCGGCGAGAACCATATATCCGGCGGAATCGCAATGGCCGATGTCCTCGGCATCTTCGGCAAGTACGGCGTCTACATGGCGAATTACTGGAAGATGACGTCTCCGGAGAATACGGCTTACTCGTCAGCTGCAACGAAGATCTATACGAACTACGACGGCAACGGCTCGAGCTACGGCGATACGAAGGTGAAGGCAGAGACGAGCGATCCGGAGAACAGCTCGGTCTACAGCTCCGTCTACACGGATAACGACAACAAGCTGCACATGATCGTCATGAACAAAAACTTCGATTACGATATGAGCGCAGTCATCGAGATCAGTGGAGATGCTTCTTACAAATCCGCACGTGTGTTCGCTTATGATGGGGATAGCCCGGTCATTACGGAGCGCGAGGGTGTTGCGCATATTGAAGGCAATACGTTCACTCTGAACGTACCGAAGACGACGGTCGCGCACATTGTGCTCAGCAAGGAATAATCCGAATCGATACTTGTGTGGTGTAAAATGAAACCCGGCCCGTGAGCTACAGCAGCTCACGGGCCGGGTTGTTCATGCTTCCTCCTGCATCGAGACGAGCACCCGACCGCGCATGCGACCGGCGAGGATCGCTTCGAACGCTGCAGGGAGCTCGTGGAGGCCGATGACTTGATGTCCGGCCTTCAGATAAGTGTCCGGCTTCCAGTCGCCGGCAAGTCTTGACCACAGCTCAAGCCGCTTCTCCATCGGACATTGAACAGAGTCGATCCCCAGCAGCTTAATGCCGCGGAGAATGAACGGATAGACGGTTGCGTCGAAGCTGGCTCCACCAGTCAAGCCACTAACTGCTGCCCCGCCGCCATATTGTAGAGAGCCGAGCACGACAGGCAGCGCGCTGCCTCCGACAGGGTCAACCGCAGCGGCCCATCGTTCTCTAAGCAGCGGCTGACCTGCTTGCTTAGTAAGCTCGTCGCGCTCAATGATCTCACTTGCGCCAAGCTGCTGCAAGTACTCGGTCTCATGCAGCTTACCGGACGAGGCGGTGACCTGATAGCCGAGCTTCGCGAGCAGAGAGACGGCGACGCTTCCGACGCCGCCGGTCGCTCCGGTGACGAGAACGTGTCGATCTGTCGCCCGTTGTAGGCCGCAATGCTCCAGCTCCATGACCGATAGAGCCGCAGTGAAGCCAGCCGTACCGAGTAGCATTGCTTCCTTCGGCGTAAGGCCGTCCGGCAGCGGGACGATCCATGACGCTGGCACTCGCGCGAGCTCACTGAAGCCTCCGTCATGCGTCACGCCGAGCTCGTAGCCGGTGACGAGCACTGGCTGTCCGACGGACAGACTGCTGCTCCCTGCATCGATGACCGTACCGGCGAGGTCGATCCCCGGCACGAACGGATAACGCTTGACGACCGGACTGACCGGCATCGCCGCGAGCGCATCCTTGTAGTTAAGGCTGGAATAGTGTACGCGTATGGTGACGTCCTCGGACGAGCCTGGCAGCTGATCAGTCGTCATCTGGCGCACCGAGCCTGATGCGAACTCGGTTGATTTTTCCAGTACATAGGCGCGATATGTATTCATCTCTTAAGCTCCCTCCGCTTGAGTTGAGATCAGTATAGCACAGAAGGAAGCTCATCTCACAAGAGGACCGATGTGAGCGGAACGTTCAGGAGGGTGGGGCGGCTAAGCTGCCTTGTTATAAGGAACACGTATGTGAACAAGAAGTCCGATCAGTACAAGTACAAGCAGAGAGCCAAGCGCGATGCGGCTGGCCACATTGCCGTATTCTGCGAGCGCAAGCGTAATGCTGCCGTACAGTAGCGGCCCGACGATTGACGATACTTTGCCTGAGAAGGCGAATAGGCCAAAGAATTGCCCGCGCTTGTCCTCAGGCGTCAGCTCGACGATGAGTGTACGTGAGGTGACCCACATCGCGCCCATCGCGATGCCGTACAGGCTGCCCGCCGCCCAAAAAACAGGCTCGCTTGTCGCCGTCGATGCTAGAGCGATTGAGCCCATCATTACGATTGCTACGGCCGATACGGCCGTCTTCGCTCCCGTGGCGCGCGTAATGTAGCCGAAGACGAAGGAGCCAATGATGCTGGATACGGTCGATACGAGGTAGAGCAGGATGAACTTGCCGGTCGAGAAGCCGATGACAGTCTTCGCATAGACGCCCATGACAGCAATCGCCGTCGCAACCGCATCGTTGAAGAAGAAATAGGCGATCATGAACAGAAACACGGCTTTATATGTGCGCGCTTCCTTGAACGTCGCTGCAATATCGCGATAGCCACTCAGGAACGATTGCTTCGGCTTGGCCGTGATTGGCTTAGCGGTTGTTTCCTTATACATGAAGAACAGTGGCAGAGAGAAGATGAGGAACAGCAACGCGCTCGGAATGAAGGCGTTATGGAAGCTGCTGCTGCCGACAAGCGGATAGACCGACAGGCCGACTAACGTACCGACGTAACCAACCGCGACGCCGAAGCCGGAGATGAGCGGGAGCTCCTTCTGGCTCCCGAGGTCAGAGATCATCGCATCATAGAAGACGAGACTGGAGCTGTAAAAAAATTTGGCAAGCATGAACGCAATAAGTACCAATGCAAGCGACAGCGGAATGCCGCCCAACGTAAGCTCCGTCTGCCAGTATGACAGTCCGCCCATTACAAGTGTACAGGCGATGCAGGCGATCGCCAGCGGCACAAGGAACGCCTTCTTGCGGCCAGTCCGGTCTATGAGAACGCCGTACAGCGGGGATAGCAGCACAAGAAGGAGGCTGGAGAGTGCGTTCGTGTACGTAATGAACGTGCTGGCGATCTGGTTCATCGTATCGCTGCCGCCTAGTACCTCCTGTAGATAGAACGGGAAGAAGATCGTAATAATATTGGAGGTGAAGATCGTGTTGGCGAAGTCAAACATCGCCCACGCCAAAATCGGCATGGAGAAAAACAGACTCATCGCCTTACGGGAGCCTAGAGCTGGTTCGGTCAGCTGGCTTTTTTCGAGATTCGGCATGGAGTACACTCTTCCTTTTCTATTCATTATCTTCGCTACATCATTCGTCCTAAGCTGTCAATATTCCTTGCGTTTTACATAAATTTAATGCTGGGCTTACTTGCTGTTCTATGTATTCGTCATGATTCAACAATTAGCAACAAAAGTAGTGATGGCATTGTACTAAGGCATTCGGTATAATGAAGGTAAATGTAAGCGTCACCAAATCTTGGGTCAGCTAAGCTCCATGCATATGCTCGATATTCGAATGTAATTTGGGGTTCAGCTTGTAATTTTTAGAAACGGTGATATAATACTTTTTACAAATGTTTGTAACCGACAAAGGCAAACTTGGCGAAAGCTAAGGACGCAAAGCTATAGGGACTACTGTAGGTGTACAAAGTCAGCCAGCTGCCGAAGGACAAGAGATGCACGGTACTCAGGTCCTCTTTAGGCATGAAGAAGGGGGCTATTTGTTTTGCTATGACAACAACATACGCCTGCGCACATACATCCTCGGGAATACAAGTCGATACGCATTATGTTAACAACGAAGTCGAAGAGGAGGTTGTTCACGACGTGAATCCAAAGATTATGGTCGTTGATGATTCACTCTTTATGCGCATGTTATTGAAGAATGTCATTCGTGAGCTCGGGTACGAAGTAACCATGGAAGCCAGTAACGGTGTGGAAGCGCTATCACTATACTCAGATGAAAGACCGGATCTCGTGACCTTGGATATTACGATGCCAGAGATGGACGGATTAACGGCGCTGGAGAAAATTAAAGATCTAAATCCGAACGCAAAGGTGATTATGGTGTCTGCTATGGGGCAGCAGGCTCTACTTATTCGGGCGGTCAGTATGGGGGCGAGCGATTTTATTGTGAAGCCGTTTAGTAAAGACCGTGTGAAGGAAGCGCTGAAGCGGGCATTTGCCGGATAAGACACGCTGTAAGCTAGAATGAATACATGCATGCAAGTGGATTAGGGGAATTCGTATGGGAATGAAATGGGAGCATCTACAGCAAGTCATACAGGTAACCACGGCTGAGCAGCTGCAGCAGTGTCTTCAGGTTCGATCTGAAGTGTTCGTGAAGGAGCAGGGCGTGCCAAGTGAGCTGGAGGTGGACGAGCTGGACGTATCGCCCGATGCGGCTAGGCACTTCCTGATGCTCGATGGCGAGGTGCCGATTGCGGCAGCCCGTTATAAAATGTATGACGCGCACACGGCGAAGCTTCAACGGATCGCGGTGCTGCCTTCCTATCGAGGACAGGGCCTCGGCAAGAGGCTTGTTCAACGGATGGAGGACGATATTCGAAGCAGGGGTATTGGTCGCGTGATGCTGGACTCCCAGACGCATGCAGCGCCGTTCTACACCTCGGCCGGATACAGCATACAGTCGGAGGAGCCGTTCCTGGATGCCGGGATGTGGCACGTTCGAATGACGAAGCAGCTCGCTTCATTTCCCGGGTAAGCGCAGTAATCGACAATATTCAGTCAGTGGACGTCGACCGTTCGTTCCAGATGCTAGAATAGCCGCATTCCATGAGTGGAGTGCGGCTATTGCTATGTCCCGTTAAGGCTTCGCTATAATCTCGAACGGTACAGGGGCAGACGTTGCGAGTACCTTCTCCTTCGAGTCGATCACCTTCACCTCGATCGGCATCGATTGATGCTTGCTCAGCATGGAGACAGGCAACACCGCCTCCAGCTTCTGCTCGCTGCGCCACGTCGTCTTCAGCTTCACGCCTGCGGCATAGACCTTACAGCCGAGCCCGAATCGACCGCCTTCAACGGTCAACGTTATGGGCTTAGCGTCTGGCTTTCCCTTCTGATGCTGAAGCTGCTGAGGCGAGATGCGGTCAATTACCGGCTTGCCATAGCCGAGCGTGAACGCTGGTTCGGCTCCTGACGGCACTGCTCCTAAGGCAGCTGCCTGCTGTAGCTCACGCTCCAGTATCGCTTGCTGCTTCTGCTCATACTCCTTGACTGTCGACTCGTCAATATGCAGCGACTCATATTGCTCCTTGGGCGGCAGCAGCGGCATGCGGGACGCCAGCGCGTTCAAGTAATCGGTATAGTCGTTGCCGTTCAGCTTGGCATGCTTCAGCACGTACGGTCCGAGGAACGAAGGGCTGATGTGCAGGTGGTCCTTCTCTCCGCGCGGCATGTAGTTGTTCCAGACGAGGACGGGCACCTCGTACATTTTGGACCAGAAGTCGGGGTCGTCCTCTCCCTTAATATATCCTGTATCCGTATACGCATCATACTTCTCAAGAGAAGGCAGATGATCCCCGAAGAAGACGAGAATCGTCGGCTCGCGCAGCCGATTCAGCTGGATGACGAGCTCCTGCAGCATCCGGTCAGCTCCGGACGCGCCTTGCGCATACGTCTCGATCAAGCCTAAGCTGCGCTTGGAGGCTCTGCCCTTGACTTCTATCGTATTCGCATCGAATTTGCCCGGCCAATAATGGTAATGGTTCTCCATCGTGTTCGCGAAGATGAAGTCTTGCCCCGGAGTCGCTTCTAGCTGCTCCAGCACACGTAGAGCCACAGCGTGATCGCCAATGTACGGACCGACATATTCATCCGGATTGAAGTATTCGAGGCTAATGAACTGGGAGAAGCCTAGATGCTTATACACATCCGTACTATTGAAGTACCAGCCGTGGAACGGACTGATCGCTGTCGTCGCGTAGCCCTGCTGCTTCAGGAGGCTGGCGATCGAGGCGGTCGGATGCTTGATATATTGCTCATACACAATAGAGCTCTCGGGGAAAAATCGGTACGAGTGTCCAGTCAGCACCTCGAACTCCACATTCGCCGTTCCTCCTCCGAACATCGGCGACAGCATCGTGCCCGACGTATACTGCTTCTGCAGCGCATGATACATCGGTAGCGGATCTCTGCTGAATTGAAGGCCTGGCAGCTGCGTCACGTCCCAGAACGCTTCGCTGAGAACGATAATAATATTCGGCGGCTTCTGAAGCTCCTCGGCCGTCCACTGGACCTCCTCCTCAAGCTCGGTCTCATAGACGTAGGTCGGGCTCGGGGCTGGTAAGTTCCAGCCGGAGGTCGGAATGAAGATAAGAGCAGCAATCCATAAGCCGGCTGCCAGCAGGCGTGCTTTGCGCATGTTCGCATTCTCCTGAGGTCGTTGTAATCGTTTTCTTTTTATCAATGGTAGATATTATAGCATTTTTTCGATAGAGGTGATAGAGTGAATTCCTGTGCATGTATTATATAGACGATAACTAAAAATGTTTGACATATACAGGACTAAACTATATTATGTCTATATAAATGTAATGGAGGGGTACCGAGTGGAGAAGTCCATGACCGACTGGCTCGGCGAAGCGCCGATTGAAGATATTGAACGAGGCTATATGTATGATGCGGAGAGCGGGATGTATCGGTGTCTTATCTGTGGCAGCAGCTCGGAGCGAGGCGTCATCTACGCATCAGCGGAGGATGGCGTATGGTGGGATGCGGAGAAGTGGATGAGGGAGCATATCGCCAAGCAGCACGGCTCGGTGTTCCATGCACTGCTGCATCTGGATAAGAAGTGGACCGGACTGTCCGCCTTGCAAAAGCAGCTGCTGCTGCTGTTCCATGAAGGGATGAGCGATGCGGAGGTGCTGGAGCGGGTCGGCGGGGGCAGCGCCTCGACGATCCGCAACCATCGGTTCACGCTGCGGGAGAAGGAGAAGCAGGCGAAGCTGTTCCTCGTGCTCATGCGCCTGATGGAGAAGGGCAAGGCAGCGGCCAGCGCCTCGGGCAAGGGCAAGAAGCGTGGACGACCGGCATCGGTGCAGCCGATTCAAGATTTGCTGGAGCTGGAGCATGACTATTTCCCAGAGGGACTGGATGGGCCGCTGAAGGAATGGCCGCGTAAGGAGCGAGCGCGCGAGCTCGTAGCAGAGGAGCTGACACGGCGGTTTCAGCCGGACGTTCCGTACGCTGAAGCCGAGGTGAACGGCATACTGGAGCAGGCGTGGCCCGATTATGCAGTCATTCGCCGCTTCATGGTCGATTACGGCTGGCTGGAGCGGACCGAGGATGGCCGTGCCTATTGGCTCGGTTCGAGAGTGAAGGCGCAGCTGACTGTATTGACAGCATCAAGCGTGCCGGAAGTATCAGAAGGAGGAGAACAGATGGAGAAGCAGCGGCGTAAGGAGCTTGTGACTGCATATGAGGAGATGGAGAAGCCGATCGGGGTGTTTCGCTTCGTGAACAAGCAGAACGGCAAGACGCTGGTCGGCTCCACCCGCAATCTGAATGCGATGGAGCGTCGACTCCCGTTCGAGCTGAAGCTGGGCACGTCCCAGCATAAGGAGCTCATACGCGAGTGGAACGAGTATGGGGAGGATAGCTTCGAGTTCGAGGTGCTGGAGACGCTCCGCATTCGCAAGGAGGGCTTTCAGGATATTCCGTATGAGCTGGAGAAGCTGGAGGAGAAATGGCTGAATGATCTCCAGCCCTACGGGGAGCGCGGCTACAACAAGCTGAAGCCGGCTCGGAAGGTGGATGAGGACGAAGCGCGTTCATAGAGTTGATAAAGCTGCTGGTCGATGTGATCACGGATGAACGCAAGCATAGGAATGGTTCCTTCTGGTAACGATAGGAAGTACAGTGCGTCTGCATGAGTGAGTCTGGATGCATAGCATCCATGTGCCTCAGGGGTAAGCAAGACGTACATCATGAAGCAGAAGATGGAGTGAGCAGCGATGGAGCATATGAGCGAGCAGACATTCATTATGGTCAAGCCTGACGGCGTGCGTCGGCATCTGGTCGGAGGCATTCTGCAGCGGTTCGAGCAGCGCGGCTTCGATATGATGGCGGCGAAGCTGTTCCGCATGAGCAGAGAGCAGGCGGAATTTCACTATGAATCGCATAAGGGGAAGCCGTTCTTCGAGGAGCTGGTCGAGTTCATTACATCAGGACCTGTGTTCGGCATGGTGTGGCAAGGGGAGAACGTCATCGAGCTGTCGCGCATGATGATGGGGAAGACGAATCCGCTCGACGCGCAGCCGGGAACGATACGCGGTGATTACGCGACCTATGTCGGAGAGAACATCATTCACGGCTCTGACTCGCTGGAGAGCGCGAAGCGGGAGATTAACAACTTCTTCACGAAGGAAGAGCTAGAGGCGCAATGGCCGCCGCGGTAGTATGAGCGAATCGAGTCGATCAACACGAAGGGCCGGGGGCGTTGCTGATGAAGCGACCGTTCCCGGCCTTCGTTCGATGCTTGTTGATTGTTCCCGTGCGCGATCGATGAGTTAATGGGCGGGCACGTCGTTTGAACTTTCCAACAAAATCCGTTACATTGAGGTAGTTAATATGAAGTTGGCGTACAGCCAGAGGAGGAAGCGTATGCGTGATCCGCGATTGAAGCAGTTTGCCCACAATTTGGTTCGATATTCAATCAGTCTCCAGCCGGGAGAAAATGTGCTGATCGATCTCATCGGTCTGCGCGACCAGGAGCTGGCTCGATGCTTAATCGAAGAGGTGTACGCAGCAGGCGGTCACCCGTTCCTGGAGTTCCGCTATCCAGAGGTGACGCGCAGCCTGATGCTCGGCGGCACGGAGGAGCTGTATAAGCGGATGGCCGAGCTGGAGCTGAACCGGATGAAGAATATGCACGCATATCTTGCCGTGCGCGGCGGGGACAACATTACGGAGACGTCCGACGTGCCTGACGAGAAGATGCGGCTGTTCTCGAAGGTGTACCAGCGTCCGGTTACCGAGCAGCGCGTTAATCATACGAAGTGGTGCGTCATGCGTTATCCGAGTCCGTCGATGGCGCAGCTGGCCAACACGAGCACGGAGGCGTTCGAGGACTTCTACTTCCAAGTATGCAATCTCGATTACAGCAAGATGTCTGCTGCGATGGATGCGCTCGTCTCCCGTATGGAGCGGACGAACGAGGTGCGGCTGGTCGGACCTGGAACCGACTTGACGTTCTCGATCCAAGGCATTCCAGCGATCAAGTGTGCGGGCACGCACAATATTCCGGACGGCGAGGTGTTCACGGCTCCAGTGAAGACTTCGGCTAACGGCGTCATTACGTTCAACGCGCCGACGATCTACACCGGTACGTCGTTCGAGAATATTAAGCTGCGTTTGGAGAATGGCAAGATCGTGGAGGCGACAGGCAGCGACACGGCTAAGCTGAACGATATTCTCAATACCGACGACGGTGCTCGATATATTGGGGAGTTCGCGATCGGCGTGAATCCGTACATTCAGCATCCGATGAAGGACATCTTATTCGATGAGAAAATTAACGGCAGCATCCACTTCACCCCGGGCAATGCGTACGAGGATGCGGACAATGGTAACCGCTCCAGCGTCCATTGGGACATGGTGCTCATTCAGCGGCCAGAATACGGTGGCGGCGAGATGTACTTCGACGGGGAGCTCGTCCGCAAGGATGGTCGGTTCGTGACGGCTGATCTCGAGCAGCTGAACCCGGAGCATCTGAAGTAGTAGTGGGACAGTGGTCACACATGTGAAAAATCAAGCGACTCGTCTCCTTCCATTCGTGGAGACGGTCGCTGTTTCTTCGCTGGGCGGGTGGCTGTTCCAGCTGCTGAACGCGCCGCTCGCCTGGATGCTCGGCCCGCTGACAGCCGCTGTGCTATGGCAGACGGGTACGGGCCGCAGGCTCGTATGGCCGTCGGCGCTGCGCAATGCCGGGCTGCTGCTGCTCGGCTACGGACTCGGTCTGTCGTTCACGCTGGACAGCGCAAGGAGCATCGCCGCCCAGCTGCCCTCGATGCTCGCTGCGACGGTGCTGACCGTCGGATTCAGCTTGCTGACGGCTCTCGTGCTGTCGAGGGCCGCAGGCATCTCGCCGGAGAGCAGCATCATCGGCAGCATCCCCGGCGGACTTACGCAGATGGTCGTGCTCGGAGAGGAGATTCCGGGCGCCGACCATACGGTGGTGACGTTCATGCAGACGATACGGCTATTAACCGTCATCTTCATTGTGCCGTTCTTGACGGTGCACGGGTTGAACGGGGGGATAACCGTCGGCTTGCCCGTTCTGGTCGAGCCGGAGTCTGTGATGTCTGTCGTATCATCGATGCCTGTGCATGAGGTGGGAGCCAGTGCAGGTGTGGGTTCAGTAGGAGGAGCGGGTGCGCATGCAGGTGCTGGAGCAGGTGTAGGAGCGGTTGCACATGCGGTTGCAGGAGCGGCTAAGCTCGTGCTCTGTGCGGCTCTAACGGTTGCGGCTGCAAGTGTTGCCGCTCGTCTGAAGCTGCCGACGCCTTGGTTTCTCGGCCCGATCGTGCTCGCTGCACTGCTGACCGTCTTCGGCTGGGGTCCGCCTGTACCGCCGGAGCCGCTCGTGCTGGCGGCCCAGTGGAGCCTCGGCATCTATCTAGGCATCGGCATACGCTTCAGCTCATTAGCGAGCTGGGGCAGACTGCTGCCATATTCGCTGGCGAGCAGCTTGGCGCTGGTGGCGTTCGCGCTCGGGCTGAGCTACTTGTTCACGCTTGTGCATCCAGTGAGCTTGACGAGCGGCTTCCTCAGCGTAGCGCCCGGCGGGATGACGGAGATGGGTGTCGTAGCAGCAGTCGTGGGAGCCGATGTGTCGCTCGTCGTCGCGTACCAGATGTTTCGGATCTTATTTATACTATTCATTGTGCCGTACGCGCTGCGCAGGCTGTTCCAGTCATCGCTGCTGAGGAAGCGGGAGGCGGAGGAGAAGGCGAATTCGATGCGGTGAATGGTTTGTATATCGTGTATGCGATCTTCCACCGAGCTTAATTCATAGCAGCAGTCCAGCTTCCGGCGATTTCGCCTCGAAGGGGACTGTTGTTTTTTTGTAAAGATAGGCATCGGCGTTGACTTGTATTATGATTATTGATATATAAAACTAATAACGAGAATAATAGTATAGAAGGAATGTGTCATAAGGAGGATTAACGATGTCAGAGATCCGTACGGATCAGAAGTCGCGGGTTGAAGGTGGGGATGCTGGGCTCAGGCTGCAGACAGACAAGGCAGGCGCTGTGGATCCGGTGGAAGCTCTCAGTGACAGCCGAAGCCGCTTGGGTGGTCTGGGCGAAATATTCGCCGTATCGCTGAAGCTCGGACTTACGTCGTTCGGCGGTCCAATCGCACATCTCGGCTACTTCCGCGACGAATATGTGCGCCGCCGCCAATGGCTAAGTGAGGCCGCCTATGCAGAGCTCGTCGCGCTCAGCCAGTTCCTGCCGGGGCCTGCCAGCAGCCAGACTGGCATCGGCATCGGTCTGCTGCGCGGCGGCTTGCTCGGCGGACTGACGGCGTGGCTCGGCTTCACGCTGCCGTCCGTCGTCGCGCTCGTGCTGTTCGCCGCATGGGCGCAGGCGACGCCAGGAGCGATGGAGGCCGGCTGGCTGCACGGCCTCAAGCTAGTCGCCGTCGCGGTCGTCGCGCAGGCGGTGCTCGGCATGGCCGGCAAGCTCGCGGCCGGCCGCACGAGAGCAACGCTGGCGCTCGGCGCCGCCGCGACTGTACTGCTCTGGCCGGGTGCCATCGGCCAGCTGGTCGTGCTCACCGCCGCCGGCCTGTACGGCTGGTGGCGCGGGCAAGAGCACCTCGGCGCGGCAGGCGGCGCCGAGGGGAAGCCCTTGGCCAGCGGCGTAAGCCGCAGGACGGGCGCCGCCGCACTCGGCGCCTTCTTCGTCCTGCTGGCCGCGCTGCCGCTCGTGCGTCAGGCGGCTGGCGACACCCAGCCGCTGCTCGCGCTGTTCGACAGCATGTATCGCGCGGGCTCGCTCGTCTTCGGCGGCGGTCACGTCGTGCTGCCGCTGCTGGAGCGGGAGGTCGTGCAGGCGGGCTGGCTGACGGAGAGTCAATTTCTCGCTGGCTATGGGGCGACGCAGGCGGTGCCTGGTCCGCTGTTTACGTTCGCCTCGTACATCGGGATGGCAGGCTTCGGCCTGGCCGGGGCGGCTGTGGCGACGCTCGCCATCTTCTTGCCTGCGTTCCTGCTCGTGCTGGGCGTGCTTCCGTTCTGGGAGTCGCTACGCACCCGTCCGCGTCTGCAAGGTACCGTCGCGGCGATGAACGCCGCTGTCGTCGGTCTGCTCGGGGCTGCGCTGTATGACCCGATCTGGACCTCGACCGTTATGAACGGCTATGATGCTGCGTTCGTTCTTGTGCTATTCGGCTTGATTCAGTGGTGGAAGACGCCGCCTTGGGTCATCGTGGTGCTCGGCATTGCCGCAGGCTGGGGCTGGTCGAGCTTGTCGAGCTTGTCGAGTACGCTTGGACTGGTATCTTAATCTCGTTGCTACGGAAGGTTTCGTCAGGCAAGCCGCGCGTGAGAACAACAGCTATCATTTATCCGGTAATCGTACAAAAAAAGCGGACACGAGTCTTCCTCTCGTGTCCGCTTATTCACGTTCTCGTTACATCCGTTTATTCAAACGACTCCAGCACGAGTTTGCCGATCATGCGGCCCGATTCGAGCTTGCGATGGGCTAGCCGCATGTTGTCAGCGTGAATTGGCGTTAGACGCTCGGTCATCGTCGTCCGAAGCGTGCCGCTGTCGACCAGCTCAGCTACGCGGTTGAGCAGCCGGTGCTGCTCGATCATGTCCGACGTCTCATACATCGCGCGGGTAAACATGAACTCCCAGACGAACATAACGCTCTTGTTCTTGAGCAGTGACAGATTCAATGGCTCACTAGCATCTACGATGGAGCAAATACGTCCTTGAGGGGCGATCACGTCTACCATACTGGTCCAATGTCCAGCGGTGTTGTTCAGGCAGAAGATGTAATCGACGTGGGTATAGCCCAGCGCTTGCAGCTGCGGAGCAAGCTCCTCGCGATGGCTGATGGCCGCGTGCGCGCCCAGCTGCTGCACCCACGCCACGGACTCTGGCCGCGAGGCGGTGCCGATGACGGTTAGTCCAGCCCAGCGTGCTAGCTGCACGGCGATCGAGCCGACGCCTCCCGCTGCTCCGATGATAAGTACGGTGCGCCCTTCGTTCGCCCCTGCCTCTGGAGTGAGGCCGAGGCGGTCGAAGAACGCCTCCCACGCCGTAATAGCGGTGAGTGGTAGCGCAGCAGCCTCAGCAACGGTCAGCGAACGCGGCTTGCGGCCGACGATGCGCTCATCGACGAGCTGGTACTCACTGTTGCTGCCTTGTCTCTGTATAGCGCCTGCATAATACACTTCGTCCCCGGGCTGGAACAGCTCGCAGTCGGGTCCGACCGCTTCGACGACACCGCACGCATCCCAGCCCAGTACGCGAGGCTGCTCCTCCTGCTTCGGCTTCGGGGAGCGGATCTTCGTATCGACGGGGTTGACAGAGACGGCGAGCACCTTCACGAGCAGATCTTTGCCTTGGGGAGCAGGCTTCGGCAGCTCCAGATCGAGCAGGCTCTCAGGATCATCAATTGGCAAATAGCAGTGTAGACCTACAGCTTTCATCATTGTTTGTGTCATGTGTGTCAGCACATCCCTTATATGTAATGTTGAGGAGTTTCCATAAATGGAATTATTGTATAAAACAACAAGAATACAGTATGATAGATACATTAGAAGGAAAGGGAGTGTACGATGAAAAGAAATGGGTTTGCATGGATGCTGGTGTGCGTGTTTGCCTTAATGTGTGTCGGGCTAGTGAGTGCTAAAGGTGTAGAGCGATCCTTACAGTCGACAGTAACGCTGGAGTCTATAACGAGCAGGTCAGTCGATGAGCTGATGAGTAATCCCTCAGAGGTCGCTAAGTCGATAGTTGTTGATTACTATAACGAGATTATAAAGCAAGGTGACACCTATGGTGTGCCCTTGAATAGCTTTGAAATTCATTCAATAAACTCACAAAGTTTAGATGAAATAAAAGTTACGGTGACCCTCACCTTCAGTGAGTGGAAATGGCCGCCCATCGAAACATCGGTTATAAAAGTCGGTGATCGGTATCAAGTTCGCAAAGACATTTGCGCATACGATTATGCCACCAGCGGCAGAGTAAGCTGCAGTCAGGATGCCAGGATGGTTGACGGTAACGTATCTTTTTCATACTAATTATCCCGCTTCACCGCTTCCATAACTTAACCACGAAAGCACTCACCTCGAAGATCAGAATCACAACGGACAGCACCGCGAGCGCATACGGTACGATGAGCGGGATCGCCCGCAGATCACTAATCTGGAGCAGCTTCAGGAACAGCGGATACAGCATAAGCAGTACAAGGAATGCGATAAGCTTCATCGAGAGCCTCCAATGTGCGTCTATCCCGTTCATAGGTGTGCAGCTCGGAATTAATTGAACGTCTGTCGAATAATGATTGACGGGTAAGCTGTAGCATACTATTATATCATTATTACATCTCTGTTATGGTACCATAATAGGCAAGGGGGAGCATCAGATTTGAAGAAAACTAACAAACTACTTACCTTACTCGTCGCCGTCCCGCTCGTACTCGCGGCATGCGGCACCAAGGCGCCTGAAGGCGGCAACAATACAGGAAGCGCTTCCGGCGACACGAAGGTCGTTAAGATCGGTATCTCACAAATCGTCGAGCATCCATCGCTGAACGCGACCCGCGAAGGATTCCTCGCCGCGCTGAAGGACGGCGGCTTCGTCGAGAAGCAGAACCTGGAGGTTGATTACCAGAACGCCCAGGGAGATTCATCAACGAACATCACAATTGGTCAGAAGTTCGCGGCTGACAAGAAGGACCTCATCTTCGCCATCGCAACACCGTCGGCTCAAGTCGTCGTGCAGAATGTGAAGGATAAGCCGGTGCTGTTCGGTGCCGTGACCGATCCGGTCAGTGCGAAGCTCGTGTCGAAGCTCGAGCAGCCTGGCGGCAACGTGACTGGCGCAGCAGATACGCATCCGGATTCGATTCCGAAGCTGATGGACTTCATCGCTGCTGAATTTCCGAAGGTGAAGACGGTCGGGATCGTAGCGAACGAGGGCGAGGCGAATTCCGCCTTCATGGTGAAGACGGCAGAAGCTGCTCTTGCGAAGCACAACATTAAGGTTGTGAAGGCGGCCGTATCGAACAGCTCCGAGGTGAAGCAGGCGGCTGAGTCGCTAGTTGGACGTGCGGACGCGATCTACATTACATTGGATAATACGGTCGTAAGTGCGGTAGAGTCGATCATCAAGGTAGCGAACGACAAGAAGCTGCCGTTCTTCTCGAGTGACCGCGATACGGTGGAGAAGGGCGCGATCGCAACGTTCGGCTTCAAGTACTACGATCACGGCTACCAGGCTGGCAAGATGGCTGTCGACATTCTGAAGGGCAAGAAGCCGGGCGAGATGAACGTCAGCTACCCGGATAAGCTTGACCTTGACCTCATTATGAATGCTGCAGCGGCACAGGCGCAGGGTGTGGAAATTACCGATTCGATGAAGAGCAAGATGAGCGATAAGAACAACCTGCTGAACGCGGCGAAGTAAGTAACGCGTTATGTCAGCAAATAAGAACAAGTTTACAATATGAATGAGTGGCCTTTCCTCCTCGTGAGGGAGGTCACTTTCATGCTTTCAGGCAGGAGGATGAATGATGTTAGTTGCATTACAGGGCTCTATGGAGCTTGGTATGCTGTACGCCATTATGGCGCTAGGTGTCTACATTACGTTCCGCATTCTCGACTTCCCGGACTTGACGGTCGATGGAAGCTTCACGACGGGCGGGGCGATTGCGGCGGTTCTCATTACTAGCGGTACCTCACCGCTGCTCGCGACGATTGCAGCGTTCGGCGGAGGTCTGATTGCTGGTGCCATTACCGGACTTCTTCATACGAAGGGTAAAATTAACGCGCTCCTCGCCGGTATTCTGATGATGATCGCCCTGTACTCGATCAATCTGCGTATTATGGGCAAGGCGAATATTCCTCTGCTCGGAATTGACACACTGCTGTCAGGTCTGAATGTTCTAATCATGATGCCCATCATGCTCATCCTGATCAAGCTTGCGCTCGATTGGTTCTTCCATACCGATCTTGGACTTGCGTTGCGCGCGACAGGCGACAACCCTCGAATGATTCGCAGCTTCGGTGTGAACACCGATTCGACGATCATTACTGGTGTCAGCTTGTCGAATGGCCTCGTTGCCATGTCAGGTGCATTGATCGCACAATATCAGGGCTCTGCTGATAACACAATGGGCGTAGGCATGATCGTCATCGGTCTAGCCTCTGTCATTATCGGGGAGGCGCTGTTCGGTGCGCGTAACATGATTCGCGCGACGCTCGCTGTAGTGCTCGGGGCTGTGGTGTACCGCCTGATCGTCGCCATGGCGCTGCGCGTCGGTCTGGAAGCGACCGATATGAAGCTGATGACTGCACTCATCGTCATCGTCGCGCTCATGCTGCCGATGGTACGGAAGACATTGCGTCAGAGGGCTGTTATGCGGAAGCGCGCACTCGAGCTTGAAGGACAGGAGGGAGCTCGCTAATGCTGCGTATTGAGCAAGTTTCGAAGCTATTTAACCCCGGAACACCGGATGAGAAGATCGCCCTGTCGCGCATTAACCTGCAGCTGAAGGACGGCGACTTCGTCACCGTGATCGGCAGTAACGGAGCGGGCAAGTCGACGCTGATGAACATTATATCGGGCGTCATGACACCCGATACCGGCAAGGTGTGGATTGACGACCAGCGGGTCGATGGCTTGCCGGAATATCGTCGCAGCACGTGGATCGGCCGCGTCTTCCAGGACCCGATGGCCGGCACTGCACCGACGATGACAATTCAGGAAAATCTGTCGATGGCCTATATGCGTAGTAAGCGTAGAGGTCTGTCAATTGGCCTGACAGGCGCGAAGCGTAAGTGGTTCCGCGAGCAGCTCAGCCGTCTCGGCATGCGCCTTGAGGATCGGATGAATGCGAAGGTCGGTCTCTTGTCAGGTGGCGAGCGTCAGGCGCTCAGTCTCTTGATGGCGACGTTCACCGAGCCCCGCATTCTGCTGCTCGATGAGCATACGGCCGCGCTTGACCCGTCGCGCGCGGAGCTCATCACGACGCTGACGGAGCAGATCGTGTCCGAGCTGAAGCTGACGACTCTGATGGTGACGCATAACATGGAGCAGGCGATTCGTCTCGGTAACCGTCTCATTATGATGGACAAGGGCGGCATCATTCTCGATGTGCCGGAGCACGAGAAGCAAGGGCTGACCGTGCCGCTGCTGCTGCAGCAATTCGAGCGGATTCGCGGCACGAAGCTTGCGGACGACCGTGTCGTGCTCGGCTAGGTTGGCAGATCGATACAATAGAAGGGACTGACACAAGCAGCTGTGTGCCGGATAAGACCGGGCATCGCTGCTTGGAGGCAGTCCTTTTTTTCTCCACGACTAGAACTGATGTCTCAAC
Source organism: Paenibacillus sp. YYML68 (assembly GCF_027923405.1). NCBI lineage: Bacteria > Bacillati > Bacillota > Bacilli > Caryophanales > Paenibacillaceae > Paenibacillus > Paenibacillus sp. YYML68. The sequence continues at coordinate 2,171,800 of NZ_BQYI01000001.1, forward strand.
TCCTTCATCGATCGTGGCTAAGCTTATTCATAGGTAGATGGCCTCCTGCTGCGGGTCCGATTCCGTATCGGTCCTTCGTCGTATTGTAGCTTGTACTGGAAAGCGGCCTGTCGCTGCTGTACACGTATACGCCGTTCATTTGACTTGTACCCGTATCGTGCTTCAATATGGAGTGGAGGAGTCGGTGTTATTATAGTAGAAAAGGAAGTGAGTTCCGTTGGTTAAGCGTGTTCTGCGAGGAGGCGTCGTCTTCTATCGCACGTGGATCTCGCCGCTGAAGCCGCCGACGTGCCGCTTCTATCCGACGTGCTCCGAATATGCGCTGGAGGCGCTGGACAAGCACGGCGCGCTCAAGGGGAGCTGGCTGACGATCAAGCGGATCGGCAAGTGTCATCCGTTCCATCCTGGAGGCGTCGACCACGTTCCTTGACAGACCCCCCTCTGATTCGATATATTTGGCTTAATATCCCATGAACGGATAAGTACTTCGCATAGGCGCGTCATACAGAGAGCCGGGGCAGGTGGAAGCCGGTTGACGACAGCGGAGGAAGATGGTCCCGGAGGATATGAGGGTGAGCGGAGCACAGCTGGATTGTCGATAAGCTGAGCCGTCGAGCCTTCATCGTAATTCCGGCGTTAACGGAAGGTCGCAAGACCGCTGAGCTCTGCAGTCAGTAGCCGAACGTCCTTCATTATGGACAGGCAGCGATGGCAGAGGAAGTTGGGTGGTACCACGTGAGCGTAGTCTCTCGTCCCAAGTGGATGAGGGCTTTTTTGCGTTTTCTTCATCGAAGCGCACCATATGCAGCTGTATATTCGAACAAGGAGGCTTCACTTAACATGTCCAATGGTACTAAACCGAGCTTCTACTTAACGACCCCAATCTATTATCCGAGCGACAAGCTTCATATCGGTCACGCCTATTCGACGGTAGCTGGCGATGTGATGGCTCGCTACAAGCGTCTGCGCGGCTTCGACGTCATGTACTTGACGGGCACGGACGAGCACGGCCAGAAGATCGAGCGTAAGGCACAGGAGGCCGGCAAGACGCCGCAGCAGTTCGTCGACGACATCGTCGCAGGCATTAAGGAGCTGTGGCGCAAGCTTGACATCTCGTATGACGACTTCATCCGCACGACCGAGCCGCGCCATAAGGAGGCGGTGGAGCGTATTTTTACCCGTCTGATGGAGCAGGACGATATCTATCTCGGTCACTACGAGGGCTGGTACTGTACGCCGTGCGAGTCGTTCTTCCTGGAGAGCAAGCTGGACGAGGGCAACAAGTGTCCGGATTGCGGCCGACCTGTCGAATGGGTGAAGGAGGAGAGCTACTTCTTCCGTCTGTCGAAGTATGCAGACCGTCTTATCGCCTTCTACGAGGCGAACCCGGAGTTCATTCAGCCGGAGTCGCGGCGCAATGAGATGATCAACAACTTCATCAAGCCGGGCCTTGAGGATCTCGCGGTGTCCCGTACGACGTTCGATTGGGGAATCCGTGTGCCGGGCAATCCGAAGCATGTCATCTACGTCTGGATTGACGCGCTCTCGAACTACATCACGGCGCTCGGCTACGGCAGCGGGGACGACAGCCGCTACCAGACGTACTGGCCGGCGGACGTGCATCTGATGAGCAAGGAGATCGTTCGCTTCCATACGATCATATGGCCGATTATGCTGATGGCGCTAGAGCTTCCACTGCCGAAGAAGGTGTTCAGCCACGGCTGGCTGCTCATGAAGGACGGCAAAATGTCCAAGTCCAAGGGCAACGTCGTCGATCCGGTGACACTCATTGACCGCTACGGCCTCGATGCGCTCCGCTACTACTTGATGCGCGAGGTGCCGTTCGGCTCCGACGGGACGTTCACTCCGGAAAGCTTTGTGGAGCGTATTAACTTCGACCTGGCGAACGATCTCGGTAATCTACTGAGCCGTACGGTGGTCATGATTGATAAATATTTCAACGGCGTTGTGCAGCCGTACATCCCGAACGCGACGGAATTCGATGCGGCGCTGCTCGATACGGTGCATACGACGGTCGCCAAGGTCGAGGAGGCGATGGAGAAGCTGGAGTTCTCCGTCGCGCTGACCGCGATCTGGCAGTTGATTAGCCGTACGAACAAGTACATCGACGAGACGCAGCCGTGGGCGCTGGTGAAGGATGAAGCGAAGCGTCCAGCGCTCGGCTCGGTGCTCTATATGCTGGCAGAGTCCTTACGCATTGCCTCGGTGCTGCTGCAGCCATTCATGACCGAGACGCCTCGCAAAATGTGGCACCAGCTCGGCCTTACAGAAGGCCCGCTGACCGCATGGGACAGTGTGGCGTCGTTCGGCGCGCTGCCGTCAGGTACAGCAGTGAACAAGGGCGAGGTCATGTTCCCGCGTCTTGAGGCGGACAAGGAGATCGCCTACATCGCGGGTACGATGGGCGGGGGTAAGCCAGCCGCCGCAGCAGCTGAAGGCGCAGACGGCGGACAGTCGGCGGACAGCGCGGCCTCTCAAGCGACTGGCGGTGCTGCAGGCGCTGCACAGGGCGCAGGAGACGCAGCTGCCGAAGCACCGGAGCTCGCGCCGGAAATCTCGATCGACGACTTCTTCAAGGTCGAGCTCCGCGTCGCGCAGGTCATCGCGGCCGAGCCTGTGAAGAAGGCGGACAAGCTGCTGAAGCTGCAGCTCGATCTTGGCTTCGAGCAGCGTCAGGTCGTGTCCGGCATCGCCAAATATTACACGCCTGAGCAAATGATCGGACGCAAGGTCATCTGCGTCACGAATCTGAAGCCGGTCAAGCTGCGCGGCGAGCTGTCGCAAGGAATGATTCTTGCCGCCTCGCAGGGCGACCAGCTGACGCTGGCAACAGTGGCGGACGACCTGCCGAACGGTTCGATTGTGAAGTAACATGTGAAGTAGCTTGGAGCATAGACCTATACGGATGTTCATACAGCAAGCCCGCATGATGAAGGTTCATCATGTGGGCTTGGTCTTGTTACATGTCTTTCTTGTTAGATGTGTTGTAGCATCCTCAGTTGTTAGCCTTAGGATCGGCGGTCGGCCGAAGCGTACTTAATCGAAATTCCTACATTTAACGTTGACAAGGTACATACCCGGTCGTATAATCTCTCTAGTTAATGAAAATGATTACGATTTACATAACGGAGGGAATTCATACATGCTTCGAACTGGATTGAAAAAAACGTTACTTGCCTGCTCGCTTGTGGCACTGCTTCTATCGTCCATGACGGCCTGCGGCAAAGAGCAGCCGCAGCTGGCGAGCGATAAGATTAATATTGTAGCGAGCTTCTACCCACTGTACGATTTCGCCCAAGCAGTAGGCGGCAGCCGGGTTCACGTTATCAACATGGTTCCAGCAGGGGTGGAGCCTCACGACTGGTCGCCGAAGAGCCGTGATATTCAGACGCTGACGAAGGCGGACCTGTTCCTGTACCTTGGCGCAGGCTTCGAGGGCTGGGTAGGCGATACGCTCGGTAGCTTGAAGAGCGATGTGAAGGTGAAGCCTGTAGAAGCAAGCCACGGCATAGAGCTGATCCCAGGAACCGAAGATGAGCACGGCCATGAGGACGAGTCTAAGGACGCGCACGGACATAAGGATGAGCACAAGGACTCCCATGGACACAAGGATGAGCATAAGAGTAAGGAAGACGAGCACGACCACGGCTCGATGGACCCGCACGTTTGGCTGTCACCACTGAAGGCGAAGCAGATGGCACTGAACATCAAGGACGCACTGGTCGAAGTCGATGGTGCCGGCAAGGCCGAGTATGAGGCGAACTACAAGCAGCTGGAGGGTAAGCTGGACGCCCTTCATGAGAAGTATAAGACGGAGCTGGCGAAGACGAAGAAGAAGGAAATCGTCGTCACGCATCAGTCGTTCGGATATTTAGCCCATGAATATGGACTGACACAGATGGCGATTATGGGGCTGGCGCCAGATGCCGAGCCGACCTCTCGTGAGATGAAGAACATTTTGGCCTTCATTCGGGAGCACGAGGTGAAGTACATTTTCTTCGAGGAGCTGATCTCGGATAAGCTGGCTAAGACGCTCGCTGGAGACGCCGGTGTAGAGACACTGGTGCTTAGTCCGCTCGAGGGCATTACGGAGGAGCAGCTTCGAAATGGTGACAATTATATTACGATTATGGAATCTAATTTGAATAATTTATTAAAAGCATTACAATAGAATAGACAACCACGGTCTCTGTTCTGAAATAGCAGGTTCCCCCTGAAGTTGCCGCGTCAGTGGCAGGGGGGCTGCTCAACAGAGACTTGATTCAATTAAGGAGCTGCAGAATATGAACTCGCCTGCTCAATCCGGATGTCATCAAGAGATCATAGCGATCGATGACATCTTTTTTTCTTATGAACATAAAACGGTGATCGACGGACTCAGCTTCTCGGCGCTAGAGCGGGACTTCATTGGTCTAGTCGGCTCGAACGGGGCAGGGAAGACGACGCTGCTCAAGATGATCGTCGGACTGTTGAAGCCTACGCGCGGCGAGATCCGTCTGTTCGGTCAGCCGGTTAGCACGTTCCGCGACTGGGAACGGATCGGCTACGTGCCGCAGAAGAACGCGCTTAACCCGCTGTTCCCCGCTACGGTGCGAGAGGTCGTGCTGTCTGGAATGTATAGCAAGAAGACGCTATTCCGTCGCCTGTCAGCCGCGCAGCGCTCAAAGTGTGATGACGCGCTCTATGCGATGCGCATTGAGGATCTTGCGGACCGACGGATTGGCCAGCTGTCTGGCGGCCAGCAGCAGCGCGTCTTCCTCGCGAGGGCGCTCGTTAACAATCCGGAGCTGCTCATTCTCGATGAGCCGACGGTCGGTATTGATGCAGAGACGCAGGCCGGCTTCTTCCGCATGATTCGTCATATGCATGAGCATCATCATATGACGTTCATGATGGTGTCGCACGATATGGATATGGTGAAGTCGTACCTGGGACCTGAGCCGGAGCGCGCACAGGGCGGTCTGACCTTCTATGTCAAGCATACGCATTCCCCGGAAAATTGCCGGGAGACCGATCTGAAGCATTCGATGCAGCAGCTTCGCGAGAGCGTCGAGGTTACGGTATAAGAGTAAGGGGAGAGCAACTTGGATATTTTTGCAGAACATTTTTTTCAAAGGGCGCTGCTCGGCGGTCTGTTAATCGGCTTGACGGCACCGCTGATGGGCGTATTCCTCGTGCTGCGTCGTCTGTCCATGATCGGGGATACGCTTGCGCATGTCTCGATCGCGGGTGTAGCGCTCGGCTTCCTCATCAACGTGTACCCGATTGGTGTGGGCCTCTTGTTCGCGCTGGCTGCATCGTTCGCGATTGAGCGGCTGCGTAAGGCGTACAAGACGTATGCGGAGCTGTCAATAGCGATCATTATGTCTGGCGGCGTGGCGCTGGCGACGATGCTCTTTACACTCGGCAGAGGCTTCAATATTAATGTAATGAGCTACTTCTTCGGTAGCATCTATACGCTGGATCGTATGGACTTGTGGGTCGTTGGCGGCGTGACAGTCATCGTGGCGGCGTTCGTAGTGCTCAACTATAAGGAGATGTTCCTGCTGTTCTTCGATGAGGACGCTGCGGGCGTGAGCGGACTACCGCTTCGCTTCTATAATATTATGATCACGATGCTGACGGCGCTCGTCATCAGCGTTTCGATTAAGATCGTTGGTGCGCTCCTCGTCTCGTCACTGCTGACGATACCGGTGGCATGCAGTCTTCTCGTTGCCCGAAGCTTCAAGAGCTCGATCTTCTGGTCGATCTTGTTTGCAGAGGCGGCTGTCATCATCGGATTGACTAGCGCAGGCATATGGGACTTGGCTCCGGGTGCGACGGTCGTGCTCGTGCTCATTGCACTGCTGATCGGGATCTTGTTTGTTAAGCGCGGGCTGAGAGCGTAAGCTGTCTTCGAAGGAGGAATGGATGTGGAATTGAATGTGTGGATTGCATTGTGGGCCGGTCTCATCTCGTTCATCTCGCCGTGTGTGCTGCCGCTGTATCCGTCGTTCTTGTCATACATTACAGGCGTATCGGTCGGTCAGCTGAAGGAGAGTCAGAGCTCGCGAGACGTTCGCTTCAAGCTGGTGACGCACACCTTATGCTTCATCGCCGGCTTCTCGATTATATTCTACAGCCTGGGACTTGGCGCCAATTTGCTGGCGACGACGTTCATCGATAACCGTGATCTGCTGCGTCAGCTGTCTGCGTTGTTCATGTTCGTCATGGGTCTGTTCTTACTCGGCATCTTCCGGCCGGAGTGGCTCATGCGTGAGCGCAAGCTGCAGCTGAAGACGCGTCCTGCCGGCTACCTCGGCTCGTTGCTCATCGGGATCGGCTTCGCGGCGGGTTGGTCGCCGTGTATCGGTCCGATCTTGTCGTCGATGCTCGTGCTAGCCGCTACAGAGCCAGGCTCTTGGCTGCCGCTCATTACGGCATACTCGATCGGCTTCGCGTTGCCATTCTTCGTGCTCGCCTTCTTCATCGGCTCGACGAAGTGGATCGTGCGCTATTCTTCCATCATTACGAAGATAGGCGGTGGCGTGATGCTGCTGATCGCCGTGCTGCTGTACACGGACCAGATGACGCGCATCACGATCTGGCTACAGAGCATCACGCCTGCCTGGATTGGATGACGAGTTATCATTGCGATTACGTGACGTTTACGTTACGTAAAATACTCGATCTTCGCTTGTGGGAAGCTCTCGAATATACGTTCGGTGATGAATTCTCGTAGGGCGTTCGCTTGCTTGTCCGGGTACACATATTTACCTTGTCCCCAACGGCCCCACTTGTACTTGCGCTTCGCTTCGTCCATCTCGAGCTTCGTCTTCGGATAGCGCTGCTCAATAATCGTCTTCGCTGTCTTGGTGAAGCGATGCTGGATGAGCTCGAACGTCAAGTTCGCCGTCGCCTCTGTGGGGAGCGTCTCCTTAAGCTTCAGCAGCAGGTCGGCGTAGCCGTCCTCCCAGCCGTCATGCCAGATGATCGGGGCGATGATGAAGCCGAGCGGATACCCGGCCTTCGCCACTTTACCGGCCGCCTCGATGCGTTCGGTGAAGCTCGACGTCGCAGGCTCGAAGTTGCGGATCACATAGTCGGCGTTCACGCTGAAGCGGAAGCGCGTATTGCCGTTGTGCTTCACGTCGAGCAGCGGCTCCACGTGGTGAAACTTCGTGACGAAGCGCAGACGGGCAAGCGGCTCCCGGCCCATGAACTCGATATATTCCTTCAGCGACCCGGAAATATGCTCAAGTCCAACCGGATCGGACGTACAGGCGGCCTCGAAGCGAGTAATTTCGGGAGCACGCTCTTCGATGTAAGCCTTCGCCTGCTTCAGTATATCGTCCGTATTGACATATACCCGGATGTATGGCTTCGCTCCGAGCGTTGTCTGCAGGTAGCAATAGTGACAATGCGCCATGCAGCCTGTAGCGATCGGGATGGCGTATTCGGCTGACGGCTTGGACGTATCGAACTTGAGCGTCTTCCGTATGCCGACGACGAGTGTCCGCTTCGCTATCCGGTATTTCTCCAGATCCGATTCACCGGGTAGGTTCGTAATCCGATTATGCGACGTCGTCATCCGAATCGGCAAGCCTTCAGCCTTCGCCCATTCATGGATACGCTGACCCTTCGGGTACTCGAGTGCGTCCGGCTCGAAGTAGACGAGCTCGGGTACGAACACCTCCGTCTGTTTGACGGGTGGTGTCAACAGTCCTGTGGCCATCCGAATTCCTCCTTAGGGTGGACTTGCTTACAGGGGGAGGCTATGTTATAGTTATTAACGCTTAAATCCGCCCTTCATAGAATGCGTCATCGCAGCCGCCGTCACTCATGGCAATTCGGCTGAATGCTGGCAGAGGTACGAAGATGTGCGGGAAGACGAACGCCTGGCAATCGTCTATAGGGAATACGGGGGGAACACGAATGGCTACGCCGAGTATGGAAGATTATTTGGAACGGATCTACAAGTTGATCGACGAGAAAGGTTATGCGCGTGTGTCCGACATCGCTGAAGGACTCTCGGTACATCCATCCTCCGTAACCAAGATGATTCAGAAGCTGGATAAAGATAACTACTTAATATATGAGAAGTATCGCGGCCTCGTCCTGACGTCGAAGGGGCAGAAGGTCGGCAAGCGTCTCGTTGACCGCCATCATTTGCTGGAGCAGTTTCTGACGCTGATCGGGGTGTCTGAGGAGAACATCTACCAGGATGTGGAAGGGATCGAGCATCATCTCAGCTGGGATTCGATTACGTGCATTGAGACGCTCGTAGAATACTTCAATCGGGATGAAGCGCGTCTTCAGGAGCTGATGAAGCTGAAGTCGGAGCTTGAGGAATCGTAAGAGTTGTATGAATAAGAAGCTTCTAGGCCTATTTTGGTGGGCTTAGAGGCTTTTTTTGCTAGGCGGATTACGTGCTGATGTCATACGGACAGCCGGTTACCTCATACATAGTCAGTAGGAGCGAGCTAGGATGGGAGCGGATGACGGATGAAGATTAATGCTGTGTTTCAAGGCGGAGGGGTTAAGGGAATTGGTCTTGCGGGAGCGGTATCGGTCGTCGAGGAGCTCGGCCATACGTTTCACCAAGTGGCAGGCACGTCGTCAGGCGCGATTGTCGCCTCGCTCGTCGCAGCGGGGTACAGCGCATCAGAGCTTAGGGCGATCATAGAGGGTACTCCGTTTCACTCCTTCCTGCAGCGCGGCGCGATCTTCAACACGAAGGTCATCGGCCCCATATCTCGTCTGTTTATTAAAAAAGGTCTATACTCCGGCGAAGCGCTTGAGCATTGGATCTACCAGCTGCTGCTGGCGAAGGGTGTACGAACGTTCGGTGACTTGAAGCCGAATCAGCTGCGTATCGTCGCATCCGATATTTCGGATCGGAAGCTGCTCGTCCTTCCCGACGACATTGCTCAATACGGCGTTGATCCAAGCCGCTTCCTAGTGGCGAAGGCGGTGCGCATGAGCACGAGCATTCCATATTTCTTCGATCCTGTTATTATTCGTCGCAAAAATTCGCCCTCCGGCACGAAATTTTTCGAACAATTCGTGTACATCGTGGACGGGGGCTTGCTCAGTAACTTTCCACTCTGGCTGTTCGACGACGAAGAGACATCCGCGCATGCCTCTCTCGTTCCGACAATCGGCTTCCAGCTGGTCGGCCGCGGAGCAGGGACGCCGAACACGATCTACGGCCCTCTGTCGATGCTGAAGGCGCTGTTCTCGACGATGCTCGATGCGCATGATGATTATTACATTCAGGAGCACAACCGGTTCCGGACGGTCAAGATTCCGGCGCATGGCGTCGGGACGACTGATTTTGACATTGAGCCGGAGAAGAGCCTGGAGCTGTTCGAGTCGGGGAGGAAGGCGGCGCTGAAATTTTTCGACAAGTGGAAGCAGCAGGACTATATGAAGCAATATAGCCAGCATATGCGACTGAGGAAGGAGCAGGAGCTGTGGGTGCAGTGATCGAACAGCGAAGCTCTTCAATTACACGAATTCACACGAAAAAGCGGCAGCTCCTTGTCATGTGACAACGACTGCCGCTTGTTGTGCGCTCGCTGGATCGGTTGGTTAAGCTGTGTAGGCTGTGTAGGCCAAACAGTCGAACAACCGGACAGAACTGCTTAGAGCGAGTTTAGTGGTACTTAGGCGGCTCCTCGGAATCGGAGCTGCGCTTATTTCCCGGGATAACGCGGAACGTCGCGCGCTTGCTCTTCGCACCGCGGCTGTTCATCGTACCGCTGCGGCGGGAGAGCTGCTTCCATGTGTGCGGCGGATATTTATACAGCAGGAATATGCCGCCGAATATGAGCAGAGGGATCAGGAACGCTCCCGGCTTAGACAGCAGACTCGCGAGCACGCCGATGGCGATTAGGGCGAAAATAATGTAAGCGAACATATTGTTACGTTGTCTCATGCGAATAACCTCCTTGTAACGTTACATTGGGGCGATTATTGAATTTGACGGTCCAGCTCGCGCATACGATTGAACGATGCAATCGATACCTCGACCTGCTTGTCGTCTGGCTCCTTCGTGGTCAGCAGCTGCAGCCAAAGTCCCGGGTAGCCGAGGACCCGTAGCACAGGAGTCTCACGCAGACTGTTGGTCAGGCGCAGCGCTTCATACGATACGCCGATGACGAGCGGCAGCAGCACGATGCGCTGGATGATGCGCTCTGTGAACGATTCATACGGGAACAATGAGTAGATGACGACACCGATCAATACGGTGAATACGATGAAGCTACTGCCGCAGCGGTAATGTAGTGTGTTGTACTTCTGCACATTCTCAACCGTCAGCTCAACGCCTGCTTCATAGGCGGTTATGACCTTATGCTCTGCTCCATGGTACTGGAACAGTCTCTTGATCATTGGCGTTAACGAGATCGCGTAGATGTAGCCGACGAGCAGCACAATCTTGATCAAGCCTTCAATGAGATTATGCCCAATCTGATTCTCGAATAAGTGACCGAACAGCACCTGCTCCACAGCCGTCGGGACGAGCGTGAAGATGAATTTACCGAATATGAACGATAATATACCGATGAATGCGACTCCCAGAATCATCGCGAGGCGGCTGCCGAGCGTCTCCTTCTGCTCCTCCTTGGAGTCGCCTTCCTCCTCGGCGAACACCTCCGCCGCGAAGTTCAAGTGCTGCGCGCCCTTGGCGCTTGCCTCAATGATGCCGACGATCCCGCGGATGAACGGAATTTTCTTCAGAAACTGTACCCATGGAATATCTTTGCGCGGCACCTCTAAAAACTGAATCGTATCGTCCTTACGCCTCACTGCGGTGACGTGCACCTTCTGTCCGGCGAACATGACTCCTTCGATAACTGCTTGGCCCCCATAGACCGCTTGCGGCTGCTGCGTTAAGTTGTCAGACAAGCTCGATGCACCTTCTTCTTCATAGAAATATTCTAGTAGAACCCGAGTTCAGTTATTACAATAAATATATACACTCCGTATATTGTACCGAATTGCAGGGCTGATTGCCACTTGTTTATCATTTTGACTTTTGCACATACTAGGCCATATCGGAAGCTGAAGGAGGCACCATGAGATGAAGAAGTCAGAGGATACGGTGAAGCCGCGCACGAATAAGTGGATGTTTGGGCTGTATGTTGGTTTTTTTGCCGGGCTCATATGGGGCGGGCTTAAGATTGTTGAGAGCTATTTTCGCTTTACCTCGCTTACACCGGGCTTTATGCTCGAGCCGTTCTTTAAGCACAGCTTTCTCCTCACCTGGCAGGGCTACATGCTCGGCTGGGCGACATTCATTGCGATGTCTATTGTTGCGGCGCTGATCTACGTAACCTTTTTACTGAAGCTGAAGGGGCCGTGGCCGGGACTGGTCTACGGTGTGGCTTGGTGGTCGATGATCTACCTGCTTGTAGGGCCACTAACGGGGATGATAACCTGGATCGTCAATCTGGATCTCAATACGATCATTACGGACCTGTGTCTGTTTGCTTTGTGGGGACTGTTCATCGGCTACTCCATTGCATTCGAATTTACGGATGAGCGAGTGTATGAGCCGTTCAAGACGAAGGGCAATTCACCCGATCCTGCCTAATAAGAAAAAGTTGTTCTCAAACCGGGGAAAGTTATGGTAAAATAACCGAGTATGTGCTGTTTTCTGAGGGGGACCATCGGTTGAAGCGTATATTACTGTTGAACGGACCGAACTTGAATATGCTCGGCGTACGTGAGCCTGGCGTATATGGCACGCTGACGCTGCAGGCGATCGTTGATCGCGTGAGCCAGCTCGCCGCAAGTCTTGGTGTGGAGCTTGAAGCGTTCCAATCGAATCATGAGGGAGAGCTGATTGATCGCATTCACAGCGCCTATGGAACGATGGACGGCATTGTGATCAATCCGGGAGCATTCACACATTACAGCTATGCGCTGCGGGATGCTATTAGTACGGTTGCTCTGCCTACGGTGGAGGTACATATATCGAATATTCATAAGCGCGAAGCGTTCCGGCACGTCTCCGTGATCGCTCCGGTTGCGCTTGGGCAGATTGCAGGCTTCGGTGCGGACGGCTATGAGCTGGGCTTGCAAGCGCTGGTCCGCCATCTTGAGCGTACGGAGGGATGAGCATGCAGCAGAAGCGATTGCACCGATTACGGCAGCTGATGGAGAAGCAAGGCATCGAGGCGTTGCTAATTACGAACGCGACGAACCGGATGTATATGACCGGGTTCACCGGAAGTGCAGGCTATGTGCTCGTTACGACTGACCGCGCTGTGCTGCTGATCGATTTCCGTTATATGACGCAAGCACCACAGCAGGCTGTCGGGTATGAGGTTATCGAGCATGCGCCGAATCTGATGAACACGATTGCAGATGTGATGGGTGCGGCTCGCCTGACGAAGCTGGGCTTCGAGCAGCATGACGTCACCTATGGCTCGTATGTGAGCTACGGCCAAGCGCTGAATGGAATCGAGCTCGTCGGAACGGATGGGCTGATTGAGCGGCTGCGGATGGTGAAGGATGAGCAGGAGCTTGCGGTGATGCAGGAGGCAGCAGAGCTTGCCGACCGTACGTTCACCCATATCGTTGATTTCCTCCAGCCTGGTGTAACTGAACAGGAGATCGCGCTGGAGATCGAGCTGTATGTTCGTCGCCACGGTGCCGCCTCGACCTCGTTCGAGACTATTGTCGCGTCTGGCGAGCGATCCGCGCTCCCGCACGGGAAGGCGAGCTCCCGCTTGCTTGGGACGAACGAATTCGTCAAGCTGGACTTCGGTGCTTATTATCAAGGATATTGCTCCGATCTTACACGTACCGTCGTACTCGGCAAGCCGACGGACCAGCACCGACGTATTTATGACATCGTGCTGGAGGCACAGCTAGAGGCGCTTAGCCGTATTAAGCCCGGCATGACTGGTCGCGAGGCTGATGCCGTCGCGCGCGAGATCATTACCCGTCACGGCTACGGCGAACATTTCGGACATGGCCTTGGTCATGGACTCGGCATGGAGATTCATGAGGCGCCCCGTCTGTCCAAGCTCGGCGACATTGTGCTTGAGCCTGGTATGACGGTGACCGTAGAGCCTGGTATTTACGTCCCTGGCTTCGGCGGCGTCCGCATTGAGGACGATATCGTCATTACCGATACAGGTAACCGCAGGTTGACGCAATCAAGCAAAGACTTGATTGTGATTCCATAAATTGCTTATATCAGCAGCTTACGCTATTCAGGTAGGCTTGGCTAAGATAGAACCGGTGACAGCTTCTGACAGCGGAGCGTTCTTCCGGGCGATCGGAGGACGCTCCGCGGCGCGCTTTACCCAGTGCTTGTCCTAGTCTCGACCATGCCCGCAGCTGCTCACTTTTTAGGGAGGGTTTTGTAGTGATTTCTGTTAACGATTTTAAGACAGGCTTGACAATTGAAGTAGAGCATGATTTGTTCACGGTTATCGATTTCCAGCACGTGAAGCCGGGTAAAGGCGCAGCCTTCGTCCGCTCCAAGCTGAAGAACCTGCGTAACGGCAACACCGTCGAGCGCACATTCCGTGCCGGCGAGAACGTCAGCCGCGCGCACATCGAGAACCGTCAGATGCAATATCTGTACGCGAGCGGCAAAGAGCATTCGTTCATGGACACTGAAACGTTCGATCAGTTCTCCCTTGACGAGAAGCAAATCGAGTGGGAGCTGAACTTCCTGCGCGAGAACATGATGATCCACATCATGAGCTACCAAGGCGAAATCCTCGGCATCAACCTGCCGAACAGCGTTGAGCTGAAGGTCATCGAGACCGAGCCGGGCATCAAGGGCAACACCGCAACCGGCGCAACGAAGAGTGCGAAGGTTGAGACTGGATTGAATGTCCAAGTTCCTCTGTTCATCAACGAAGGCGACGTCCTTCTAATCGATACGCGCGAAGGTCAGTATATTTCGAGAGCTTAGATTGCGAGTTACTGCTAAATTGAATAATGTGTGCGTTCCCAAAAGAATTGAGAACAGCTGGCCTAGGGGCCAGCTGTTTTTTTGTTTTTTTTGTAGATGAGGTGGGGGAGAGTGAAGCATGATTGTTGTGAAAACGTATACGGCCTTATTGGTAATCGTACGAATGTCCCAGCCTCCCAAGAAGGAATGGCTTGAGAAGATGGAGAGAATTGTTGATCGTAGATGGGATAATAAGAATAGGTGGTGGACCGTTCCGAATCAAGAAACTACATTGAGAGACTTTGTGATGCATTTTAATAATGAGCCGGTTATAATCGAACCTGATTTATTGAAGAAGTATCATTGGATATTTGAGAATTTCACGGTGAAGCTTCCAGTTGATTCCACTGAGCTTATCGAACGTATGAAGATGCTTATGAAGCTTAATGGATTTAGTCATCGAACTCTGAAAGCATATAGTCTCCACGTCAAGCGGTTCTTGGATTACTCGAAGGTCTTAGCCATACAAGTTGAGACGCAGCATGTCGAGGATTACTTGATCGAACTGATCCAAAAAAACTGCTCCCACTCCTATGTGAATCAAGCGCTAAGCGCCTTGAAGTTTTTCATGAAGGATACGTGCTTTCGTAAAGATATCGTGTATCAACTGCCTAGGCCAAAGAAAGAGAACAAGCTCCCAGATGTACTGAACTACTCGGAGGTGCTAAAAATACTAGGCAGTCTTAGCAATATTAAGCATAAAGCTCTGTTATACTTGGCGTATTCCTCCGGTCTTCGAGTCGGAGAAATTGTACGTCTTCGCATTCGTGATATCGATAGTGAGCGAATGGTCATTCATGTGAGGCAGTCCAAGGGAAGGAAGGATCGCTATACGGTTCTATCGGAGTCGACGTTATTGCTTTTGAGAGACTACTTCAAGAAGGAACGACCGGAAGATTGGTTATTCCCAGGGATGGACCGGAGAAAGCATATGACCGAGCGCAGTGTTCAAAAGGTGTTTGAAAAAGCAAGGGAGCAAGCAGGAATACTGAAGGATGTCAGTATTCATTCATTGAGGCATTCGTTTGCAACTCATTTGTTAGAGGGGGGCACAGATATCCGGTATATTCAAGAACTGCTTGGACATCAAAGCTCGAAAACGACTGAGATTTATACCCATGTGAGTGTTCGCGATGCAAGAAGGATTCAAAGCCCACTGGACAGACTGCTGCAGGACGAAGGGAGAGGAAAGTCAGAGAAGGGGAAAATATAGTTTCCGATATCCTACCAAAACATGATATTATATGAACTGAGTTAGAGTTATTTACAGATAAAAGGTAGTGATTGGATATTACACGAACATTCGTATAATAGGAGTTAAGTGAAAGCCAGCCCGAAGTAAATCATGAAGAAAATCCCAACCCAATCCATCAAGAGGTTGATCCCGACCTGGGAGAAGCGAGGAAGTGTGAATCAGGACAAGTTAGTTAGATCGATGAAACACGATCAGTCCTGCTTCTAGATGTCGGGAACAACCGGATGGATTGAGTTGGGGCATAATTCCTTAATTTCTAATGCCCTTGTTCGATCAATTCAGATTCATTCCTAATGGTTAGTTGACAACCAATTCTCGGTGTTGTCTTGGAACTATTATTAGGAATGAAGGAATTGATCTAGGATTTTGATTTCATAGGCAGTGGAGCGAGGAACTTAGATACAGGATGGTTAACAAGTGACAGCCAGTAGGATGGATCATACGAGTAACCTGCCACGCCAAGATTGTCGTGCTAATGTTTACTCTAGAGGAGGCTGTCACTTGTAAAACCTGTATCTAAGTTCCAAAACACAAAGAAGTGAATGAAATCAAAATCGAACAAGGGCAAGGAAATTAAGGAATTATGCGGGTAGCTCAGCTGGCCATCACTTAACACCGTATTCACGCATCGGGTCTGCGCCCCTCGGTCTGCAGGAAGATTTTTCGGAGTAGCGGATTCAGCAGACAACCCTGCACTGGCTAAGTCTGACGACCCGCTCGCTAACGCTCACTTAAGCCAGTGAGGGTTCGTGAATACAAGAACGTTAGCTGAAATAACGGCAAATCAAAAAGAAATAATAAGTCATTAAGTGTCCTGTTAATTTATTTGTTGATTCAGTGTATACTGGATGTAGGTAATTATTGCAAAGGAGTGTGTAAAATGAGCCTTGAGGAAAAGTTGCTCAGAGACTTTTTAGCTCTCCCTGAAGAGAAGAAGCAAGAAGTCATAGATTTTGTTGAGTTTTTAAAGATAAAAAATGAACGAAAACTGGATTTGATGATGGATGACATCATATTGCAGAATCGCGAAGCATTAGAGGAACTATCCAAATGAATCATATAGAAGTTGACGATATAATCAGATTCCATGCAAAGATCGTAGCCGCAACCGGTGGCTCAAATGGGATAAGAGATCGTGCGTTGATTGAAAGTGCAATTCAAAAAGCATTTGTTACATTTGATGAACAAGATTTGTATGAAGGAGTCCTAAAGAAAATTTCAGTTATAGCTTATTCACTAGTAAAGAATCATGGTTTTGTTGATGGAAATAAGCGCATTGGTGTTGCATCTATGCTGTTGTTACTTAGGCTGAATGATATAAAAGTCGAGTATTCACAAAAGGAATTGATAGACTTAGGATTGGGAATAGCCGAAGGAAAACTAAAAGAAGAAGATATTGAACAATGGATAATTGGACATCAAGTGTGAGCGCTTGGTGTTTTTTTAATGAGGCTAGGGCATTTCAGAGAAGGCCGTTACATCAGCTAACACAGCATTCACGCATCGGGGCTAACGCCCCTCGGTCCGCGAGAAGAATTTGCTAGGAAGAAGATTCAGCGGACAACCTCCTGCGGAGGTTCGTGAATGCAAGAACGTTATACGCAATTGCTGCAATTAAAATATAAGAGCAGGAGTATTTCGATGAGGAAGAGAAGTGTAATAATAACATCTATCTGTCTTATTTTGTTATTGTTTTATATAGGAAGCGTTCAAGACAGATCTAAAGTTGAGAACACGATTAGTGGATTTTATCAAGGAATGATTAAGAATGATTATTCAGAGAGTCACAAATATTTTAACATTAAGCATAATCCAGAACTATCTCTTGAAGGTAAGCAATCTATAATAGCTCAGAGTCTGATTGAAGATCGACATTGGTATGGCGAGATTAATGGCACATCAATAAAGTGGATTTTATGGGCAGGATTCTCTAGAAAGTTGATACTAGTTAATGTGCGTTATACTCATGATAACATTCAGATTAAAGAAGGAACTGACAAAATTCTAATTGAAAATTTAAATGATGAATGGGTTATAACAAACTATAAATCGGGAGCACCTATTCCGCAAATGCCTTGAAAATATATTTTGGTAGTAATTCAAAGATGGCAGCAACAGCGTATAACACCGCATTCACGCATCGGTCGCTTTGCTCCCTTGGTCTGCCAGGAGATCATTCGGAGAAGTGGATTCAGGCAGACAATCCTGCGAGGCTAAGTCTTCGACCCGCCGCTCCGCGGCTTAAGCCTCTCGGATTCGTGAATACGAAGACGTTATGTGAAAGTCAACACGAAGTGTATCAAGAAGAAAGACCCAACCCAATCCATTGAGGTGAATATTCCCGACAGGTGAGAAGCGAGGAAGTGTGAATCAGGACAAGTTTGTTGTATCGGTGCTACTCGATAGGTCCTGCTTCAAGAGGTCGGGAACATTCGAATGGATTGGGTTGGTGCATAATTCCTTAATTTCTGTGAAAGGATTATTGAAAGCAGTGTCATTAGAACGTCGAAGTTGCTTTAAGAAATAGCGTTTTTTCTGGAAGAAAGTTGAAAAATAGCAATAGGATGCCTGACACATCGTTTTTGAGATGTGATGTATAATCAGTCTTAAAATAGGCTAGACTGTTAAGCTACAGGTTTTGAGACAGGAGGTCCACCTTCGATATAAGTCGACTTCGTCTTTAACATCATGTAGATGATCGTGAGCATTTTGTGAGCTAGAGCAATAATGGCTTTGTTCTTCCCACGGCGTGCAGCTATTTTCCAAAATCGAACCGACAACTGTGATTTTCGGCACTTCGTTGCTGCCCAAGCGGCTTCACATAAAGCTGTTTTCACATGCGGATTGCCCTTACGTGTTCGTGTACTTTTTTTTTACCCGCGCTCTCATGGTTACCCGGAGCCACACCTGCCCAGGACGCGAGATGATCAGCCGTTGGGAACTGATCCATATCGACTCCGATTTCGGCAATGATCGCTGCGGCGGTAATCTCACTTATGCCCGGAATCGTTTGAATCAACTGATAGGCTTCCTGATAGGACTGAAGATGCACCTCAATTTCTGCATCCAGCAACGCGATGGATTGCTCGAGGAAGGTAATATGCTCCCAGCAATTGCGAATCATCAAGATTTGGTGCTTGTTTAACGTTCCGAAGAGCGACTCGGCCACCCGAGCGACATTACGTTTTACGTTGCCATGTACTCGGGCTTCAATATCATCCGGATCGACGTAGCCCTGCATGACCAGTCGTTCCAGCAAATTGCGTCCGGATACGCCGAACACATCTGAAATAACCGTTCCCAACTTGATGTTGGAGGCTTCCAGCATTTTTTGAATGCGGTTTTTCTCTGCGGTCAAGTTTCCAACCCGTTTCTTACGTAAACGTGTTAAATCACGTAATTCTCGGAGATCCTCGGTAGGCACGAAGCTCTTCTCGATTAATCCTACGCGCAAAAGTTTAGCGATCCACTCCGCATCGCTGACATCCGTTTTGCGTCCAGGAACATTCTTAATCCGTTGTGCATTGGCAAGGGCGATGTCGAAGTACCCTTCCAATATGTTGTACACTGGTTTCCAGTAGATCCCTGTACTCTCCATGGCAATATGCGTCACACCTTCGGACTCGAGCCATGTCATCAAGGAGAACAAATCACGAGTCATCGTAGGGAAAGTGCGTGTTTCAGCGCGTGGTGCTTCATCCGCTTCGCCAGTCAAGACACAAGCTACAATGGTTTCTTGATGCACATCCAGTCCGGCACACCGAGCAATTAACATCTCCATTTAACTACCTCCAATCGAATGATACTGACGATTGGCGCATTCGTTAGAAGTCTCCATTTTTCTGTCCGCGGTCATTCGGTCTTCTTGTACCGAAGCCAGCACGGGGTTGCTCACATAACGAATGCTCACAGTTTTCTAGACAGGGTCGAACCACCAAAAAGAGCCACGTATTTCTGTCCAATCGCAGTATTACTCAGTATGGGGACTAGGCAGTCACGCTAAACCCAACTTTCATATCGGGGATGTGGCGAGGAAGCCATGATTGTTTTCTAATGCCCTTGTTCGATCGAGAGAAGTTCATTCCTAATAGTTTGTTAACTAACGAGAATCGTTATGTTTTGGTAGTATTAGGAATGAAGGGGACGATCGAATCGATGTTGATTTCATAGGCAGGGAAGCGAGGAACTTAGATACAGAACGGTTAACAAGTGACAACCAGTAGATGGGATCATACGAGTAACCTGCCACGCCAAGAATGGCGTGCTAATGTTTACTCTGGAGGAGGCTGTCACTTGTAAAACCTGTATCTAAGTTCCAAAACTCAAAGAAGCGAATGAAATCAAAATCGAACAAGGGCAAGAGAATTTAGGAATTATGCGGGTAGCTCAGTTGACCATCACATAACACCGTATTCACGCATCGGTCGCTGAAGCTCCCTCGGTCTGCCGGTAGATGATTCAGGGAAGTGGATTCAGGCAGACAATCCTGCGAGGCTAAGTCTCCGACCCGCCGCTACGCGGCTTAAGCCTCTCGGATTCGTGAATACGAAGACGTTATAAGAAAGTCGGGCTAGACAAAACAAGAGCAATTTAAAATCTTGAATGAGTAAATTGATTCTTATAGAACCAACAGTACAGCAAGTAGAGCATTTCGAAAAAAGTTAGTCTAACATGAATACTAAGACTTCAACAGAAGCGAAGCGTTGCGAGTATCCTTCGAGATTGATGCACAACGCGGCCGCCGTAAAAAGCAAAACATGTAGGTTCGTCAAGAAGATAGTGCTTGGTTTATGTTAATTTTGATCAAACAGCGATTTGAAATGAGCAATGATATTAGACAAGTTACGTAGTGAGGATTTCGCGAACCAGTACAAGAGTTAGTGGTGATGAATCGAGTTTGAAAAAGTTGGATGAGGTAGCTACGTGAGTCGATTTGGTAGCTAGTAGTGAGCAGTCGAGTGAAGTCGAAAGCAGGATTGAAACCGGAAATTAGTTAGTTAGCCAGACTTCGACTAAAGTGGAACGTTGCGATGATCGGAAATTTGGACAGTTACATCGCGACCGCCGAAATAAAGAAAATCAAGAGCTTGAGGTGTTAGAAGGAATGTAACGAGCATGAACCCGAAGTAAAACGATGAAAGCAGCAAGAAATATGAAGGTAACTCAAAGAAGGCCCGACCATCTTATAACACCGCATTCACGCATCGGGGCTGGCGCCCCTCGGTCTGCCAGGAGATCATTCGGGGAAGCGGAATCAGGCAGACAACCCTGCAAGGCTAAGTGGCGGAGCCACCCGGCGCTGCGCGCCTTAAGCCTTTCGGGTTCGTGAATGCAAGAACGTTAGGTGAAATTCCTGTTGAATAATAAATATCTAAAGCACAAGAAAATAAAAAAGGCACTTAGAGGAGTGCCAGGATGAAACTAACTGTTGGGACTTTGTAATTTTTCAACAATAGATTCATGTTCAATAGATCTTAAGGCTAATTTTTCAAGAATGCTTTCGTGTCGATCTTGTCCATCTTGTAAAGCCTTAATATGTCCAATTACTTTATGAAGATCCATTGACATTGCATCTATTTTTGCGTCTGATTCGTCAACTCGATTTCTTACTGCAGTCATTAATGAGTTTAGTTCTTTTAATTGTTCAAGTATTAGGTCAAGTTTATCCACATAATTCACCACCCAGAAATATTAAGAACATTATAACAGAGGATATACAAATCATAAAGAAAGAAAGTTTAAGGCTCAACACAATAATCAGTGCTAGACAGCTCGAAGCAAAGAATTACATCACAGAACTTTTTATGAAAATCGATTTCATCTCTAACATTATGGGGTAACTAAAGGAAGGTTCACGTCAAGCGATGATTTCGAGCTGGAGTCAAGTTTATATGAAGAGATAAAACAAAGCATATGCAGTTGACTCGAAGAAGTCAGGAACATCACCTAACACCGCATTCACGCTTCGGGCTGACGCCCTCGGTCTGCCAGAAGATAATTCGGGGAAGTTGATTCAAGCAGACAACCCTGCGAGGCTAAGTCTGGCGACCCGGCGCTGACGCGCCTTAAGCCTCTCGGGTTCGTGAATGCAAGAACGTTATGTGAAAGTCAACACGAAGTGTATCAAGAAGAAAGACCCAACCCAATCCATTGAGGTGAATATTCCCGACAAGCGAGAAGCGAGGAAGCATGAATCAGGACAAGTTTGTTGTATCGGTGCTACTCGATAGGTCCTGCTTCTAGAGGTCGGGAACATTCGAATGGATTGGGTTGGTGCATAATTCCTTAATTTCTAATGCCCTTGTTCGATCGATAGAAATTCATTCCTAATAGTTTGTTGACTAACGAGAATCGTTATGTTTTGGTAGTATTAGGAATGAAGGGGGCGATCGAATCGATTTTGATTTCATAGGCAGGGAAGCGAGGAACTTAGATACAGGACGGTTAACAAGCGACAGCCAGTGGATTGTATCATACGAGTAACCTGCCACGCCAAGAATGGCGTGCTAATGTTTACTCTGGAGGAGGCTGTCACTTGTAAAACCTGTATCTAAGTTCCAAAACTCAAAGAAGCGAATGAAATCAAAATCGAACAAGGGCAAAGGAATTAAGGAATTATGCGGGTAGCTCAGTTGACCATCACATAACACCGTATTCACGCATCGGTCGCTGAAGCTCCCTCGGTCTGCCGGTAGATGATTCAGGGAAGTGGATTCAGGCAGACAACCCTGCGAGGCTAAGTCTTCGACCCAGTCGCTCCGCTCCTTTAAGCCTCTCGGGTTCGTGAATACAAGAACGTTAAGTGAAAGCCAGCCCGAAGTAAATCATGAAGAAAATCCCAACCCAATCCATCAAGAGGTTGATCCCGACCTGGGAGAAGCGAGGAAGTGTGAATCAGGACAAGTTAGTTTGATCGATGAAACACGATCAGTCCTGCTTCTAGATGTCGGGAACAACCGGATGGATTGAGTTGGGGCATAATTCCTTAATTTCTAATGCCCTTGTTCGATCAATTCAGATTCATTCCTAATAGTTAGTTGACAACCAATTCTCGGTGTTGTCTTGGAACTATTATTAGGAATGAAGGAATTGATCTAGGATTTTGATTTCTTAGGCAGTGGAGTGAGGAACTTAGATACAGGATTGTTAACAAGTGACAGCCAGTAGGATGGATCATACGAGTAACCTGCCACGCCAAGATTGTCGTGCTAATGTTTACTCTAGAGGAGGCTGTCACTTGTAAAACCTGTATCTAAGTTCCAAAACACAAAGAAGTGAATGAAATCAAAATCGAACAAGGGCAAGGAAATTAAGGAATTATGCGGGTAGCTCAGCTGGCCATCACTTAACACCGTATTCACGCATCGGGCTGACGCCCTTGGTCTGCCAGGAGATAATTCAGCGAAGTAAATTCAGGCAGACAACCCTGCGAGGCTAAGTCTTCGACCCGGCGCTACGCGCCTTAAGCCTCTCGGGTTCGTGAATACAAGAACGTTATCCGAAACCCCTGAAAAGCAATATATTATAAAACCTAAAGGAAGAATACTCATGCAAATTCAAGGTATAAGTCACTTATGCTTTTCAGTGTCTGATTTAACTAAATCTATTATGTTTTATCAGCAAGTTTTTGGAGCAAAGATATTAGTAAAGGGCAGAAAGCTAGCTTATTTTGATTTAAATGGATTATGGATAGCTTTAAATGAGGAATCTGAAATTGAAAGAACCGAACAAAATAAATCATATACGCATATAGCATTTTCAATATTAGAAGAAGAATACGAGGCATTCAAAGATAAATTTAGAGAATTAGATGTCAATATAATATCTGGAAGAGAGCGTGATGAAAGAGACAAGAGGTCCATTTATTTTACAGACCCAGACGGGCACAAATTTGAATTACACACAGGACAATTAAATGATAGGATGGAATATTATAGAAATAGTAAAGTGCACATGACATTTTTTAACTAAGGATGGAGTAAGACAAGAAACAGATTGATGTAAGTAACTCTAAGTAGTCAGGGGCATCGGATAACACCGTATTCACGCTGCGGTCGCTGACGCTCCCTTGGTCTGCCAGGGGAATTTCGAGGAAGCGGATTCAGGCAGACAACTCCTGCGAGGCTAAGTCCTTCGGACCCGGCGCTAACGCGCCTTAAGCCTCTCGGGTTCGTGAATACAAGAACGTTATATGAAATCCGAAGCTGGACAAGGGAGAACCCCTCCGACCTAAGCAATCATGAAGTGATTCACGACTAGGGTTGAGCAGGGAGGAACGAATGAGGACGGAATAGTTAGTTGGAGCGTGGAGTAATTGTCCTCATTCTAACGGTCGTGAACCACAGATTGCTAGGTCGGCGCATAATTTCTTAATTTTTCAAGGCTCTTGTTCAAGATCGATTCTAAAAACCGTTCATATTAGTTAGTAGGACAACGTGTTACGTTGTTGATTTTGAAGTTTGTATATGAACGGATAAGAATCGATTATTGATTTCATTGGCGAGGAAGTGTGGAATTTCATATACAGGAACATAAACAAGTGGCGAGCAGCGATGGTATAATATGGAGTAACCTTCCACGCAAGGTTTGCGTTATTCTAATGTTTACTCCTAAAAGCCTGCCACTTGTTAAACCTGTATATGAAATTCTAAAGAGCAAAGAAGTCAATGAAATCAAAAGATGAACAAGAGCAACGAAAATTAAGAAATTATGCTGGGGTTTAATCAGATGGACTTCATATAACAACGTATTCACGCAGCGCTCGCTGGCGCTCCCTTGGTCTGCTGGAAGATGATTCGGAGAAGTGGATTCAGGCAGACAATCCTGCGAGGCTAAGTCTTCGACCCGGCGCTGAAGCGCCTTAAGCCTCTCGGATTCGTGAATACGAAGACGTTATCGGAAATTACCGAAAGATTTATAAAATTACATTTTGAAGGTGAAGACAAGATGTATCAAATAAATTTCTATCAAACCGACCGTCCATATGGTTGTTTTTCTAATTTTTCAAACCATCCAATTAAAGTAGAAAATAAGATCTGGCCAACTTCTGAACATTATTTTCAAGGAATGAAATTTAAGAATACTGAGCATGAAGAATTAATAAGATTAGCTTCAACACCAATGGAAGCTGCAACGATGGGGAGGGACCGATCAAGACCACTAAGATCAGATTGGGAACAAATAAAGGATGAGGTAATGCGAATAGCAGTAAAAGCTAAGATATCTCAGAACATTAGTGTAAGGAATATCTTGTTATCTACAGGAAACTGTATAATAGTGGAACATACTAAAAACGACTCATATTGGGCAGATGGTGGGGATGGGACAGGTAAAAACATGTTGGGATTAATATTAATGGAAGTTAGAAACTCTTTAGAAGAATACGAGGAAGAATTCTACTTACCACAGTGGATGGCTTTTCCGGGTATTCATCCGTTTGATATGTTTTGGAGGAAGGGGAAAGGTGAGGAGTATGTAAGCGTCAAATACATCCCACCTTCACCCCATGTATGCATAGATGAGATAATGTCCTCAATATGAATCGAGGAGGACATCCCATGAATCGAGCGGAGCGACAACAGGCATGGAGAACTCGCATTGAGAACTATCGAGCGAGCGGTCAAACCATGGTAGTCTGGAGTAAAGCCAATAACCATACCATCCATGAGCTGAAGTACTGGCTCAAACAGATCGAAGGCCCCCCCAAATCCAAACGATCAAAGTCCGCATCAATCTTCATCCCTGTTACCGTGACACCTCCTCCCGCACGTAGCAATCTGCCAACGGGATCCCTACGGATTCATGTTGGAGCGGCTTCTATTGAACTGAGTGAGTCATTCGACTCTACCCAGCTTCGTGAAATCGTTAAGGTGCTGAAGGATCTATGTTGACCATTCCGAGCAGCATTCCCGTGTATTTAGCAAGCGGCAGTACGGACTTACGCAAGTCGATCGATGGCCTGGCCGCTCTGGTGCAGGAGGTGTATGCACTCAACCCCTTCTCGAGCAGCTTGTTCGTGTTCT
Source organism: Paenibacillus sp. YYML68 (assembly GCF_027923405.1). Lineage (NCBI taxonomy): Bacteria > Bacillati > Bacillota > Bacilli > Caryophanales > Paenibacillaceae > Paenibacillus > Paenibacillus sp. YYML68. Next base: position 2,197,058 of record NZ_BQYI01000001.1, read on the forward strand.
GCAATCGACAGCGAGACAAGCTCAAGATTCTGTATTGGGATGTAAATGGCTTCTGGCTGTTCTACCGCCGCCTCGAACGCGGCACCTTCCAGTGGCCGACTGACGACAGCCATGCGACCATCGCCCTGACTCGTCGCGAATTGAACTGGTTGCTGGACGGACTGTCCATCGAGCAGCAGCAAGCGCATCCTGTGGTTTCCGTTCAAACGGTGGTGTAGGCGCGAGTGACCATCGTGCCTGCCTCCATCATGTTTACTTGAAAAGCAGGATAAACGTGGTCGTTCAGCGAATACATCCTTCATGACAAAACGTGCGGAATCACCCCAACCCCAAACTCTAGATGAATACAAAACATACAGCGAAGCGCTCGAGGCAGAGGTAAACAAGCTCAAGAAGCAGGTCCTTATGCTGCTGGAGCAATCCAAGCTTGCCCAGCATAAGCGCTTCGGCTCTTCGAGCGAGAAGACGCCTCTGAACCAGCTGTTCCTGTTCAACGAAGCAGAGCAGGCAGCTAACCCTGCGCTCCCTGAGCCAACTGTGGAAACCGTGACCCACAAGCGGAAGAAAGTCAAGGGGGATCGCCTGGCGAAGTTTGATCATTTGCCTGTAGAAACCGTGGAGTATCGATTGCCCGAGGAAGAGCAGGTCTGTTCGTGCTGCGATGGGAAGCTACATGAGATGAGCAGCGAAGCACGCGATGAATTGGTGTTCATGCCTGCCCAGTACAAGATCGTGAGGAGCGTTCGATTCATCTATAGCTGCCGCCATTGCGAGCGCAACGAGGAGAGCACTCCCGTGGTCACTGCTAAGGCACCTGCACCCGCGCATCCTGGAGGCCTGGCATCGGCTTCTATACTGGCCCATGTGATGCACCAGAAGTATGTCGAAAGCCTGCCGCTCTATCGTCAAGAGCAGCAGCTTCTTCGGCATGGGCTGATGCTGTCGCGTCAAACGCTAGCCAACTGGATGATCTACGCCTCCGAACGCTGGCTAGAGCCGCTATTTCATTACATGAAGTCGCACATGCTGCTGCAGGACATCCTCCATGCGGACGAAACGACATTCCCCGTGCTGCAGGAACCGGGACGGAAGGCCGAACAGAAGTCGTACCTTTGGATGTACCGTACCGGACATACGAGTGAGCCCATCGTCTTGTACGAATACCAGCCGACCCGCAGTGGGGAGCACCCGCGTCAATTTCTAGAAGGCTTCAGCGGCTACCTGCATGCGGATGGATTCTCAGGCTACCATAAGCTCGCGGACGTGACACTCTGTGGTTGCTGGAGCCACGCAAGACGCAAGTTCGATGAGGCGCTGAAGGCGCTGCCGGCAGCCCATCGTACGGCAGAGGTGGCAGCTGGCAAGGGCTTATGGTTCTGCAATGAGCTGTTCGCTGTGGAACGACGGCTGAAGGATGTAAGCCCTGAGGCCCGGCACCAAGCTCGTCAGGAGCAGAGTGCGCCATTGCTGGAGGCTTATTTGAAGTGGCTGCAAAACGCGGAAGCTGAGGTGCTGCCCAAAAGCTTGACCGGACAGGCGATCACCTACAGCCTGAACCAGTGGGACAAGCTTGTCGCATTCATGCAAGACGGCAGGCTCGAGATTGACAATAACCGAGCGGAGCGTGCCATCAAACCGGTTGTGATTGGCCGAAAAAACTGGATTTTTGCCAATACGCCTAAAGGTGCGAAAGCAAGTGCGACGATCTACAGCATCGTGGAATCCGCAAAGGCGAGCGGGTTAAATCCGTATGCATACTTGAAGTTTTTGTTCGAGCAATTGCCACAGCTTCCGAACCTTCATGATCAGGATGCTTTGAGACAACTGGCTCCGTGGTCAACGTCATTGCCGGACTCTTGCCGTGTGGCACCACCGAAGTAACACTAGCTTACCTCAGCCCTCGCCATTTGAATAGGTGTGGGCTATTTGACGCTTACAGGAGTATATCACTGAATTTGGAGAATGGATTAATAAAATGCATATGGAAGCAAGAACGGAATATTGGAGATATTTTGATTACCTTAGACCAGTGGACTGGTTAGATTCCTAAAGTATACAAAATAGAAATAGGAAGTAATTTTTGGGTAATTCTATGGTGGCGGTAACATCCGATAACACCGCATTCACGCTGCGGGCTTGCGCCCTTGGTCTGCTAGGAGAACATTCGGGGAAGCGGATTCAGGCAGACAACCCTGCGAGGCTAAGTCTGGCGACCCGGCGCTAACGCGCCTTAAGCCTCTCGGGTTCGTGAATGCAAGAACGTTATAAGAAATCGGCGAAATGATCATATAAAACAATAAACATAGGAGCATTATCCATGAGATGTCCTCATTGTAATGAAAAACTTAAAGAAATACCTTTATGTTATGGAAGTAATGCTCCGTACGTTTTTTATACAATTGATAAGAAGGAACGGGAACTGAGATTTGATTTGAATAAAGATCAATGTGTAATGGATGATAAATTCTTTTTTATTAGAGGTCATATTGAGATTCCTGTATTAGAATCAGATGATATCTTTATCTGGAGTGCATGGGTTTCATTAAGCGAAGAAAATTTTATCAAATCAACAGAACTTTGGAATTCAGAAGAAAGAATTAAAGAACCACCGTACTTTGGTTGGTTATCTACGGAGATATCTATATACTCGACACCAACATTAAACTTAAAGACGAATGTACATACAAGAAAAGTAGGATTAGTACCATTTATTGAATTAGAACCAAATGATCACCCATTGGCAATTGAACAAAGAACTGGAATAACAATGAAAAGAATACAGGAAATAACACATTTAATAATGCATAAGAAGTAATTATGAAGGTAATTCAAAGAAGTCGCCGACATCTTATAACACCGTATTCACGCGGCGGGCCTGACGGCCCTTGGTCTGCAGAGGCATTTCGGGAAGTGGATTCAGCAGACAACCCTGCGAGGCTAAGTGGCGGAGCCACCCGGCAGCTGGCGCTGCCTTAAGCCTCTCGGGTTCGTGAATACAAGAACGTTATATGAAATCCGAAGCTGGACAAGGGAGAACCCCTCCGACCTGAGCAATCATGAAGTGATTCACGACTAGGGATGAGCAGGGAGGAACGAATGAGGACGAGTAGTTAGTTGGAGCGTGGAGTGATTGTCCTCATTCTATCGGTCGTGAACCACAGATTGCTAGGTCGGCGCATAATTTCTTAATTTTTCAAGGCTCTTGTTCAAGATCGATTCTAAAAACCGTTCATGATAGTTAGTTGGACAACGTGTTACGTTGTTGTTTTGAAGTTTGTATATGAACGGTTACGAATCGATTTTTTGATTTCATTGGCGAGGAAGCTTGGAATTTCATATACAGGAACGTAAACAAGTGGCGAGCAGCGATGGTATAATATGGAGTAACCTTCCACGCAAGGGTTGCGTTATTCTAATGTTTACTCCTAAAAGCCTGCCACTTGTTAGACCTGTATATGAAATTCCAAAGAACAAAGAAGTTAATGAAATCAAAAGATGAACAAGAGCAACAAAAATTAAGAAATTATGCTGGGGTTTAGTCAGGTGGACTTCATATAACACCGTATTCACGCGGCGGTCGCTGAAGCTCCCTTGGTCTGCTGGAAGATGATTCGGAGAAGCGGAATCAGGCAGACAACCCTGCGAGGCTAAGTCTTCGACCCGGCGCTGAAGCGCCTTAAGCCTCTCGGATTCGTGAATACGAAGACGTTATGTGAAAGTCAACACGAAGTGTATCAAGAAGCAAGACCCAACCCAATCCATTGAGGTGAATATTCCCGACAAGCGAGAAGCGAGGAAGCATGAATCAGGACAAGTTTGTTGTATCGGTGCTACTCGATAGGTCCTGCTTCTAGAGGTCGGGAACATTCGAATGGATTGGGTTGGTGCATAATTCCTTAATTTCTAATGCCCTTGTTCGATCGAAAGAAGTTCATTCCTAATAGTTTGTTGACTAACGAGAATCGTTATGATTTGGTAGTATTAGGAATGAAGGGAACGATCGAATCGATTTTGATTTCATAGGCAGGGAAGCGAGGAACTTTGATACAGGATGGTTAACAAGTGACAGCCAGTGGATTGGATCATACGAGTAACCTGCCACGCCAAGATTGTCGTGCTAATGTTTACTCTGGAGGAGGTTGTCACTTGTAAAACCTGTATCTAAGTTCCAAAAACTCAAAGAAGCGAATGAAATCAAAATCGAACAAGGGCAAGGAAATTAAGGAATTATGCGGGTAGCTCAGTTGACCATCACATATCACCGTATTCACGCATCGGTCGCTGAAGCTCCCTCGGTCTGCCGGTAGATGATTCAGGGAAGTGGATTCAGGCAGACAATCCTGCGAGGCTAAGTCTCCGACCCGCCGCTCCGCGGCTTAAGCCTCTCGGATTCGTGAATACGAAGACGTTATAAGAAATCGGCGAAATGATCATATAAAACAATAAACATAGGAGCATTATCCATGAGATGTCCTCATTGTAATGAAAAACTTAAAGAAATACCTTTATGTTATGGAAGTAATGCTCCGTACGTTTTTTATACAATTGATAAGAAGGAACGGGAACTGAGATTTGATTTGAATAAAGATCAATGTGTAATGGATGATAAATTCTTTTTTATTAGAGGTCATATTGAGATTCCTGTATTAGAATCAGATGATATCTTTATCTGGAGTGCATGGGTTTCATTAAGCGAAGAAAATTTTATCAAATCAACAGAACTTTGGAATTCAGAAGAAAGAATTAAAGAACCACCGTACTTTGGTTGGTTATCTACGGAGATATCTATATACTCGACACCAACATTAAACTTAAAGACGAATGTACATACAAGAAAAGTAGGATTAGTACCATTTATTGAATTAGAACCAAATGATCACCCATTGGCAATTGAACAAAGAACTGGAATAACAATGAAAAGAATACAGGAAATAACACATTTAATAATGCATAAGAAGTAATTATGAAGGTAATTCAAAGAAGTCGCCGACATCTTATAACACCGTATTCACGCGGCGGGCCTGACGGCCCTTGGTCTGCAGAGGCATTTCGGGAAGTGGATTCAGCAGACAACCCTGCGAGGCTAAGTGGCGGAGCCACCCGGCAGCTGGCGCTGCCTTAAGCCTCTCGGGTTCGTGAATACAAGAACGTTAAGTGAAAGCCAGCCCGAAGTAAATCATGAAGAAGATCCCAACCCAATCCATCAAGAGGTTGATCCCGACCTGGGAGAAGCGAGGAAGTGTGAATCAGGACAAGTTAGTTTGATCGATGAAACACGATCAGTCCTGCTTCTAGATGTCGGGAACAACCGGATGGATTGAGTTGGGGCATAATTCCTTAATTTCTAATGCCCTTGTTCGATCAATTCAGATTCATTCCTAATAGTTAGTTGACAACCAATTCTCGGTGTTGTCTTGGAACTATTATTAGGAATGAAGGAATTGATCTAGTATTTTGATTTCATAGGCAGTGGAGCGAGGAACTTAGATACAGGATGGTTAACAAGTGACAGCCAGTAGGATGGATCATACGAGTAACCTGCCACGCCAAGATTGTCGTGCTAATGTTTACTCTAGAGGAGGCTGTCACTTGTAAAACCTGTATCTAAGTTCCAAAACACAAAGGAAGTGAATGAAATCAAAATCGAACAAGGGCAAGGAAATTAAGGAATTATGCGGGTAGCTCAGCTGGCCATCACTTAACACCGTATTCACGCATCGGGTCTGCGCCCCTCGGTCTGCAGGAAGATTTTTCGGAGTAGCGGATTCAGCAGACAACCCTGCACTGGCTAAGTCTGACGACCCGCTCGCTAACGCTCACTTAAGCCAGTGAGGGTTCGTGAATACAAGAACGTTAAGTGAAAGCCAGCCCGAAGTAAATCATGAAGAAGATCCCAACCCAATCCATCAAGAGGTTGATCCCGACCTGGGAGAAGCGAGGAAGTGTGAATCAGGACAAGTTAGTTTGATCGATGCAACTCGATCAGTCCTGCTTCTAGAAGTCGGGATCAACCGGATGGATTGAGTTGGGGCATAATTCCTTAATTTCTAATGCCCTTGTTCGATCGATTCAGTTTCATTCCTAATAGTTAGTTGACACCCGATTCTCGATGTTGTGTTGGAGGTATTAGGAATGAAGGAATCGATCTAGGATTTTGATTTCATAGGCAGTGGAGCGAGGAACTTAGATACAGGATGGTTAACAAGTGACAGCCAGTAGGATGAATCATACGAGTAACCTGCCACGCCAAGATTGTCGTGCTAATGTTTACTCTAGAGGAGTTTGTCACTTGTAAAACCTGTATCTAAGTTCCAAAACGCAAAGAAGCGAATGAAACCAAAATCGAACAAGGGCAAGGGAATTAAGGAATTATGCGGGTAGCTCAGCTGGCCATCACTTAACACCGTATTCACGCATCGGGGCTGCGCCCCTCGGTCTGCAGGAAGATTTTTCGGAGTAGCGGATTCAGCAGACAACCCTGCACTGGCTAAGTCTGACGACCCGCTCGCTAACGCTCACTTAAGCCAGTGAGGGTTCGTGAATACGAAGACGTTAGATGAAACTCGCTTAAAGAAATAATGGATTAGTTTAAGTGCCGTCGTGAGCTGAAGCTCCCGAATCAATGGAGTAATCGTAGCGAGCAAGGAAGAAAACTCAAGAAGTGATCTCCTGACGGAGGCCACGATTACTCCATTGATGATGTTACTTTTGGAAGCGAGTTCGAAGAAGCCCGCGAGCATCATCTAACACAGTATTCACGCTGCGGTCCTGACGGCCCTTGGTCTGCCAGAGGAATTTCGGAGACGTGGACTCAGGCAGACAACCCTGCGAGGCTAAGTCTTCGACCCAGTCGCTCTGCTCCTTTAAGCCTCTCGGGTTCGTGAATACAACGACGTTATACGACAGAACCTATTCGAGCACAGGGGGTGAAATCATAGAAGAGTTAATAAAAACGCAAGTTCAACAATTAATTTATTCCGGATCACCTGTGAGAGGTTATTTTATAAAGGACCTTGATCTATATGATTCAAACTTGTTTGAGAATGAACAGGTTAAGTCAAACGTAATTTTAGAGAATTGCATTATTGATAAATTGGATTTAACTATTATGCTATTTACAGAAGAAGTTATTATTCGGGATTGCTCTATTAATTCAGCAAGTTTCCATGGTACATATTTTTTCAAGGGAATAACGATAGAACGATGTGTGTTTAATGAAATCTTCTATTTCGACTGTGGAGGGCACAACGAATTTTCGCATACAGTAAAATTAATAGGAAATAAATTCAAGAAATTTGTAGACTTTTTTGATGCATGGTTTATGGGACCAGTAGAAATTAGGAATTGTCAATTCACTGGCGGTACAAATCTACTATGTGATTCACTGGCATTTGACGTGGAGCCAACAATTGAAAATAACGAAGGAAACCTTAGACTCGAGAGATGATTCGAAGAAGCGGTTCCGTCGTATAACACCGCATTCACGCATCGGGCTGACGCCGTTGGTCGCAGACGTGGGTTCGAGGAAGTGGTTGCTGCGACAACCTCCTTCGGAGGTTCGTGAATGCAAGAACGTTAAGTGAAAGCCAGCCCGAAGTAAATCATGAAGAAAATCCCAACCCAATCCATCAAGAGGTTGATCCCGACCTAGGAGAAGCGAGGAAGTGTGAATCGTGAATCAGGACAAGTTAGTTTGATCGATGAAACACGATCAGTCCTGCTTCTAGATGTCGGGAACAATCGGATGGATTGAGTTGGGGCATAATTCCTTAATTTCTAATGCCCTTGTTCGATCAATTCAGATTCATTCCTAATGGTTAGTTGCCAACCAATTCTCGGTGTTGTCTTGGAACTATTATTAGGAATGAAGGAATTGATCTAGGATTTTGATTTCATAGGCAGTGGAGCGAGGAACTTAGATACAGGATGTTAACAAGTGACAGCCAGTAGGATGGATCATATGAGTAACCTGCCACGCCAAGATTGTCGTGCTAATGTTTACTCTTGAGGAGGCTGTCACTTGTAAAACCTGTATCTAAGTTCCAAAACACAAAGGAAGTGAATGAAATCAAAATCGAACAAGGGCAAGGAAATTAAGGAATTATGCGGGTAGCTCAGCTGGCCATCACTTAACACCGTATTCACGCATCGGGGCTGCGCCCCTCGGTCTGCCGGAAGATTTTTCGAAGTAGCGGATTCAGCAGACAACCCTGCACTGGCTAAGTCTGACGACCCGCTCGCTAACGCTCACTTAAGCCAGTGAGGGTTCGTGAATACAAGAACGTTAAGTGAAAGCCAGCCCGAAGTAAATCATGAAGAAAATCCCAACCCAATCCATCAAGAGGTTGATCCCGACCTGGGAGAAGCGAGGAAGTGTGAATCGTGAATCAGGACAAGTTAGTTTGATCGATGAAACACGATCAGTCCTGCTTCTAGATGTCGGGAACAACCGGATGGATTGAGTTGGTGCATAATTCCTTAATTTCTAATGCCCTTGTTCGATCAATTCAGATTCATTCCTAATGGTTAGTTGCCAACCAATTCTCGGTGTTGTCTTGGAACTATTATTAGGAATGAAGGAATTGATCTAGGATTTTGATTTCATAGGCAGTGGAGCGAGGAACTTAGATACAGGATGTTAACAAGTGACAGCCAGTAGGATGGATCATACGAGTAACCTGCCACGCCAAGATTGTCGTGCTAATGTTTACTCTAGAGGAGGCTGTCACTTGTAAAACCTGTATCTAAGTTCCAAAACACAAAGGAAGAGAATGAAATCAAAATCGAACAAGGGCAAGGAAATTAAGGAATTATGCGGGTAGCTCAGCTGGCCATCACTTAACACCGTATTCACGCATCGGGTCTGCGCCCCTCGGTCTGCCGGAAGATTTTTCGAAGTAGCGGATTCAGCAGACAACCCTGCACTGGCTAAGTCTGACGACCCGCTCGCTAACGCTCACTTAAGCCAGTGAGGGTTCGTGAATACAAGAACGTTATGTGAAAGTCAACACGAAGTGTATCAAGAAGCAAGACCCAACCCAATCCATTGAGGTGAATATTCCCAACAAGCGAGAAGCGAGGAAGCATGAATCAGGACAAGTTTGTTGTATCGGTGCTACTCGATAGGTCCTGCTTCTAGAGGTCGGGAACATTCGAATGGATTGGGTTGGTGCATAATTCCTTAATTTCTAATGCCCTTGTTCGATCGAAAGAAGTTCATTCCTAATAGTTTGTTGACTAACGAGAATCGTTATGATTTGGTAGTATTAGGAATGAAGGGAACGATCGAATCGATTTTGATTTCATAGGCAGGGAAGCGAGGAACTTTGATACAGGATGGTTAACAAGTGACAGCCAGTGGATTGGATCATACGAGTAAACTGCCACGCCAAGAATGGCGTGTTAATGTTTACTCTGGAGGAGGCTGTCACTTGTAAAACCTGTATCTAAGTTCCAAAAACTCAAAGAAGCGAATGAAATCAAAATCGAACAAGGGCAAGGAAATTAAGGAATTATGCGGGTAGCTCAGTTGACCATCACATAACACCGTATTCACGCATCGGTCGCTGAAGCTCCCTCGGTCTGCCGGTAGATGATTCAGGGAAGTGGATTCAGGCAGACAATCCTGCGAGGCTAAGTCTCCGACCCGCCGCTCCGCGGCTTAAGCCTCTCGGATTCGTGAATACGAAGACGTTAGCTGAAATTACCTGAAAACTAAAGGAGAAATCTCATGACAGATTTTAATTTATTAAAAGAAGAAGATCTATTTGAGGAACCATTTCTTTCAGAATATAAAGAAGAAATGCAGTTTTTTTATTCTGAACTTGTTCATCTAAATGTACAGTTGTTCATTATTGAAAAGATAATGAGATTTAGATTTGATCTTTTTGTCAATCCAAATCAAACAATATTTTTCAGTAATGTTTTAAGTAGTTTCTTTGAATCTAGTATATTGCGTATTGCTCGAATAATAACAGATACCGATGGGGATTTCAGAACGATTACAAAGTTTAAGAATAGGATATTCCAAAGTATAAAAGATGTTTACAAAGGAGAATTTCGAAATAGAATAAAGGAAAATCGGTTTGATAAAAATACTGAGGAATTACTTGTAAAGATTAGAGCTAGGAGAAACCAACGAATAGCACATACTATTATAAATGTAAGTGAAGAGGATCTTCATAAATCGACAATCTATTTAAAGGATTTATTTAGTTTACGAGATCAATTGAACTCAATACTTTCTACATTGTCATTTGGCACCACACGAATGATGCTACCAATTCAATACGATGAACATGTTCAGCACCCTAAGGGTACAGATAGTAGAACAGATATTGAGCGAATTTTAGATAGTCTTGCATTTGATAGCTTTATTTTATCTTTGCCAGAGAAGAATCCAGTTCTGTGGGATGCCAGAAAAAGATCACTAAAAGAGCATGACATAAAGGAGATAAATTTTTATAGGAGCAAGTTGGGTTTAAAGAATGTTTAGGCAACTCGAAGATGTCAGGTAACTTCAGCTAACACCGCATTCACGCATCGGGCTGACGCCCTCGGTCGCAGACGTGGGTTCGAGGAAGCGGGTGCTGCGACAACTCCCTACGGGAGTTCGTGAATGCGAGGAACGTTAGATGAAACTCGCTTAAAGAAATAATGGATTAGTTTAAGTGCCGTCGTGAGCTGAAGCTCCCGAATCAATGGAGTAATCGTAGCGATCAAGGAAGAAAACTCAAGAAGTGATCTCCTGACGGAGGCCACGATTACTCCATTGATGATGTTACTTTAGGAAGCGAGTTCGAAGAAGCCCGCGAGCATCATCTAACACAGTATTCACGCTGCGGGCCTGACGGCCCTTGGTCTGCCAGAGGAATTTCGGAGAAGTGGAATCAGGCAGACAACCCTGCGAGGCTAAGTCTTCGACCCAGTCGCTCCGCTCCTTTAAGCCTCTCGGGTTCGTGAATACAACGACGTTATCGGAAATTAATGTAAAGAGATGATGAGTATGATATTCCAGAGAAGTCTTTTCTCAAAGATATTGTTTACTGCAATATTTATTGGGTCAACACTATTATTGTATTTGTTTTTAGACCAGGATTTGGTGACCTTAGTTATATCAACCATTTTTTTGACTGTACTGACTTTAATAATTGGAGTTAACTACAGAGTAACAGACAATAAAGTTAGCAGATGTTTTTTTAGAATTACAATTTTTGAAGTTAATATTAATGATATAAATTATATTGAGTTCTATAGAGAGGATAAGGCCGGACATCTTAGAATTACAATTGCTAGTCCAGAAGAGGATGAATATAGAATTTGTTTTGATGATGAGAGTATAATTGTGATACCTTCTTATTATTTGAACGGGAGTATGGGTATAGGTGAATTACTGTGCAATAAATATAAGACCCCAAAGAAAATAACAACACGAACAAAATATTTTTCTGGAAACCCTTGACTGACTAGCAAGTAACTCGAAGAGGACATTAACTTCCGATAACACCGCATTCACGCGGCGGGCTGGCGCCCTTGGTCTGCCAGTAGTTAATTCGGAGAAGCGATTTCAGCAGACAACCCTGCGAGGCTAAGTCTTCGACCCGGCGCTGGCGCGCCTTAAGCCTCTCGGGTTCGTGAATGCAAGAACGTTAAGTGAAAGCCAGCCCGAAGTAAATCATGAAGAAAATCCCAACCCAATCCATCAAGAGGTTGATCCCGACCTGGGAGAAGCGAGGAAGTGTGAATCAGGACAAGTTAGTTTGATCGATGCAATTCGATCAGTCCTGCTTCTAGATGTCGGGAACAACCGGATGGATTGAGTTGGGGCATAATTCCTTAATTTCTAATGCCCTTGTTCGATCAATTCAGATTCATTCCTAATGGTTAGTTGACAACCAATTCTCGGTGTTGTCTTGGAACTATTATTAGGAATGAAGGAATTGATCTAGGATTTTGATTTCATAGGCAGTGGAGCGAGGAACTTAGATACAGGATGGTTAACAAGTGACAGCCAGTAGGATGGATCATACGAGTAACCTGCCACGCCAAGATTGTCGTGCTAATGTTTACTCTAGAGGAGGCTGTCACTTGTAAAACCTGTATCTAAGTTCCAAAACACAAAGGAAGAGAATGAAATCAAAATCGAACAAGGGCAAGGAAATTAAGGAATTATGCGGGTAGCTCAGCTGGCCATCACTTAACACCGTATTCACGCATCGGGTCTGCGCCCCTCGGTCTGCAGGAAGATTTTTCGAAGTAGCGGATTCAGCAGACAACCCTGCACTGGCTAAGTCTGACGACCCGCTCGCTAACGCTCACTTAAGCCAGTGAGGGTTCGTGAATACAAGAACGTTATCCGAAACCCCTGAAAAGCAATATATTATAAAACCTAAAGGAACTTGACAGTGAAAAGTTCTCGATAGAAAACAATCATGGCTTCCTCGCCACATCCCCGATATGAAAGTTGGGTTTAGCGTGACTGCCTAGTCCCCATACTGAGTAATACTGCGATTGGACAGAAATACGTGGCTCTTTTTGGTGGTTCGACCCTGTCTAGAAAACTGTGAGCATTCGTTATGTGAGCAACCCCGTGCTGGCTTCGGTACAAGAAGACCGAATGACCGCGGACAGAAAAATGGAGACTTCTAACGAATGCGCCAATCGTCAGTATCATTCGATTGGAGGTAGTTAAATGGAGATGTTAATTGCTCGGTGTGCCGGACTGGATGTGCATCAAGAAACCATTGTAGCTTGTGTCTTGACTGGCGAAGCGGATGAAGCACCACGCGCTGAAACACGCACTTTCCCTACGATGACTCGTGATTTGTTCTCCTTGATGACATGGCTCGAGTCCGAAGGTGTGACGCATATTGCCATGGAGAGTACAGGGATCTACTGGAAACCAGTGTACAACATATTGGAAGGGTACTTCGACATCGCCCTTGCCAATGCACAACGGATTAAGAATGTTTCTGGACGCAAAACGGATGTCAGCGATGCGGAGTGGATCGCTAAACTTTTGCGCGTAGGATTAATCGAGAAGAGCTTCGTGCCTACCGAGGATCTCCGAGAATTACGTGATTTAACACGTTTACGTAAGAAACGGGTTGGAAACTTGACCGCAGAGAAAAACCGCATTCAAAAAATGCTGGAAGCCTCCAACATCAAGTTGGGAACGGTTATTTCAGATGTGTTCGGCGTATCCGGACGCAATTTGCTGGAACGACTGGTCATGCAGGGCTACGTCGATCCGGATGATATTGAAGCCCGAGTACATGGCAACGTAAAACGTAATGTCGCTCGGGTGGCCGAGTCGCTCTTCGGAACGTTAAACAAGCACCAAATCTTGATGATTCGCAATTGCTGGGAGCATATTACCTTCCTCGAGCAATCCATCGCGTTGCTAGATGCAGAAATTGAGGTGCATCTTCAGTCCTATCAGGAAGCCTATCAGTTGATTCAAACGATTCCGGGCATAAGTGAGATTACCGCCGCAGCGATCATTGCCGAAATCGGAGTCGATATGGATCAGTTCCCAACGGCTGATCATCTCGCGTCCTGGGCAGGTGTGGCTCCGGGTAACCATGAGAGCGCGGGTAAAAAAAGTACACGAACACGTAAGGGCAATCCGCATGTGAAAACAGCTTTATGTGAAGCCGCTTGGGCAGCAACGAAGTGCCGAAAATCACAGTTGTCGGTTCGATTTTGGAAAATAGCTGCACGCCGTGGGAAGAACAAAGCCATTATTGCTCTAGCTCACAAAATGCTCACGATCATCTACATGATGTTAAAGACGAAGTCGACTTATATCGAAGGTGGACCTCCTGTCTCAAAACCTGTAGCTTAACAGTCTAGCCTATTTTAAGACTGATTATACATCACATCTCAAAAACGATGTGCCGGGCATCCTATTGCTATTTTTCAACTTTCTTCCAGAAAAACGCTATTTCTTAAAGCAACTTCGACGTTCTAATGACACTGCTTTCAATAATCCTTTCACAGAAAAATAACCCAACCTAGCGATTTTACGGTATCCTTAAGGTCTCACTCTAAAAGGATAGAATCGCTGGATGGGTTATAGACAACAGTCTAACCCATTTGCGGGCGATTGACCAGACCTATGCTCCCATACCTCGATAAAATCATAAATGAATTTCGTTCCTGCTTCTCCAGGCAAGCCACCTTTCACTGGTTTGTCATTACGGTGATCGGCCTGATGGTGCGCTCCGACCAGTTAGGGGTGACCTCCATTGTACGAGACCTTACGCTGCATCCGCGCTGCTACGAGACGCTGATCCATTTCTTTCGTTCTTCGGCCTGGTCGCTGGAATCCCTTCGATTAACTTGGCTCCAAGTCGTCCGCAAGGCGGCTCCTTTGATGACCGTTGGTGACCGCGTAGTCCTGGTGGGCGATGGCATGAAGCAGTCCAAGGAAGGCCGTCGAATGCCCGGCGTGAAGAAAATGCATCAGGAATCAGAAAATTCGTCCAAAGGTGAATATATCTTTGGCCATCTCTTTGGAGCCGTCGGTGTGTTGGTCGGAGCGTCGGCCAAATGGTTCTGCTTGCCCCTCTTTATGAATTTGCAAGACGGCGTGAAGACGATTTGGAACTGGGGAGCGTCCGCTCCAGCCGAGCCGAAATCAGATTCCCATGTGGTGCAAATGATCGGGCAGGGCTTTGCCGCCGCGAAGGTGCTTGGTGACGCCTTGTTCCTGCTGGATCGCTATTTTCTGTCCGTTCCGGCGCTGATCCGGTGGAAGCAGCAGCAGGCTGCGAGCGGAGTTCGGCTGGACCTCATCACGAAGGCCAAAGTCAACACCACAGCCTATGAATTCCCTGCCGCCAAAAAACCAGGCCGGGGCCGTCCGCCGAAGAAAGGCGTGAAAGTCAAGCTCAAGGAGCTTTTTCAAACCCGGGCAGCATCGTTTCAAACGGCCAAGGTGATGCTGTATGGCAAGGAAGAAACGGTTTCCTTTTTGTGCCTGGACCTGTTGTGGGGGCAAAAGCTGTATCAGCCTTTGCGATTTGTCCTGGTGCTGCGTGGAGACCAGACCTCCATTTTGGTGAGTACGGACCTGACGCTTGCCGGTCCCGAGATCATTTCCTTGTACGGATACCGGTTCAAGATCGAATGTACGTTTCGGGAAATGAAACAAGTCATCGGCGCCTTCGGCTATCGCTTCTGGAGCAAATCCATGCCGAAGCTCAAGCGGTATCTGCGCAAGACCGAGAACCATCCACTGGAACAAGTAAAGAACGAACAGGATCAAAAGCGAATACGACAAACACTTGAAGCCATCGAAGGATTCGTCATGTGCAGTTGCATCGCAACCGGCTTAATTCAGATGGTCGCGTTGACGTTTTCGGCGCGTACGCCGGGCTTGTTCTCGCGCTATTTGCGAACACCATCGAAAGCCATCGTCTCTGAGGCTACCGTGGCGGTTTATTTGCGCAGATCCATTTTTCGCATGGTTGCCCAGCACCCGGATTTACCCATAACCGAAATAATTCGTTCCAAGCAGGAAAAAACCACGAACAACGTGGATTTGCTGGCTTCTTAAGCGTTAGAACTTTTCACTGTCCAGTAAAGGAAGAATACTCATGCAAATTCAAGGTATAAGTCACTTATGCTTTTCAGTGTCTGATTTAACTAAATCTATTATGTTTTATCAGCAAGTTTTTGGAGCAAAGATATTAGTAAAGGGCAGAAAGCTAGCTTATTTTGATTTAAATGGATTATGGATAGCTTTAAATGAGGAATCTGAAATTGAAAGAACCGAACAAAATAAATCATATACGCATATAGCATTTTCAATATTAGAAGAAGAATACGAGGCATTCAAAGATAAATTTAGAGAATTAGATGTCAATATAATATCTGGAAGAGAGCGTGATGAAAGAGACAAGAGGTCCATTTATTTTACAGACCCAGACGGGCACAAATTTGAATTACACACAGGACAATTAAATGATAGGATGGAATATTATAGAAATAGTAAAGTGCACATGACATTTTTTAACTAAGGATGGAGTAAGACAAGAAACAGATTGATGTAAGTATCTCTAAGAAGTCAGGGGCATCGGATAACACCGTATTCACGCTGCGGTCGCTGACGCTCCCTTGGTCTGCCAGGGGAATTTCGAGGAAGCGGATTCAGGCAGACAACTCCTGCGAGGCTAAGTCCTTCGGACCCGGCGCTAATGCGCCTTAAGCCTCTCGGGTTCGTGAATACAAGAACGTTATATGACATACCGGAAGAACTTGAAAAGGATGAAACAAAAATGATAACTAAATCAATACATCAGTTAGTTTTAAATGATTTTAACAACTTCCCATTTTGGAGAATTACTGATTATGATGTGAGTAATGGAGTCGATATGCTAGTGACACCCACTGAAGTAGAACTCATAGATCAGAACGAAGACTATTGGGTACGATTCAAGTGGGAGTTTAATGATGGAACGAGTGGGTATGGAATTGGGGTGTTAGAATTAAAGAATAAATTATTGAAAGGACTTTCGTTTTACATCAATGAAGAGTGGGAAGTATTCCATTTACCACCAGCTCCAGAATTTGTACTCGAAATAAGCGGCCCGGTGCCATTTAGTGAAAGAATAAAAAAATCACTAAAAGATATATTTCCAATTACCATAGAATCAGATACACAAAGAAATTATGAAGTAAAGATAATATTAGAACATAAGAGCGATTTGAATGCATCACAATGAAGTCCGGTACGTCATATAACACCGCATTCACGCATCGGGCTCGCGCCCTCGGTCTGCCAGAAGATAACTCGGAGAAGCGGATTCAGGCAGACAACCCTGCGAGGCTAAGTCTTCGACCCGCCGCTCCGCGGCTTAAGCCTCTCGGGTTCGTGAATGCAAGAACGTTAGGCGAAATTGCTGGGGACAATGAAAATAAAAAAGCCTATCAGAGTATGATAGACTTAATTCAGGTCTTATAGACATCACCACGGGAGCCAATTTTTATTACATGGATTACTAATATTTCTTCTTCAACTGTGTAAACAACTCGATATGAGCCAACACGCAAACGGAAATCTTGGAATGTTCCTTGCATTCTTTTAATATCAAGTTCAGGATGGAAAGGATCTTCGGCTAATATTTGTAAGTGTTGTATAATTCGCGTTCGCATTTTCTTATCTAATTTCTGTAGGTACTTTAGTGCACTTTTATCAATTTCAATTGAGTAAGTCATCAATAACGTCCTTAAGTTTTATGGTTTCACCACGCTTAAATGCTTCTTTTGCTTTTCTAATATCGTCTAGATCCTCCTGAGTTGTAGGTTCATCATCCCAAGGAATAAACCGATGATCACTCTTGTGAATTAATTTTTCAAGAAAGTCAGCTGCCATCGGGAGAGCATCCTCAGGTAATTGTTGAATCAACTTATTAAGTTGGTCCTTTGTTACTGCCATTTCAAGCACCACCTAATCAGGAAAGTTATTTTAATTATAGCATGAAATTAGAAAATCATGAATGGTGTTCTCGTGAGTAACTCGAAGAAGCCAGCAACATCGCCTAACACAGCATTCACGCATCGGGGCTAACGCCCCTCGGTCCGCGAGAAGTGTTTTCGAGGAAGAGGATTCAGCGGACAACCTCCTGCGGAGGTTCGTGAATGCAAGAACGTTAGACGAAACCAACGCTAGAATAAACCAATAACCAAATACGATCATATTAGAGATCTATTGTGACGTGAAGATCGGTTTACTTTACCGCGAGTTGTCATGGCTTGTGCTTAGTATGAATTCCGAAAAACCATCAGCGAAGGAAGTTAGTTTGATGTTTGGTTTACATTTGAGTCAGTTGGTCGACGTTCCATGATAAGGTAAGCGTCAAATACATCCCACCTTCACCCCATGTATGCATAGATGAGATAATGTCCTCAATATGAATCGAGGAGGACATCCCATGAATCGAGCGGAGCGACAACAGGCATGGAGAACTCGCATTGAGAACTATCGAGCGAGCGGTCAAACCATGGTAGTCTGGAGTAAAGCCAATAACCATACCATCCATGAGCTGAAGTACTGGCTCAAACAGATCGAAGGCCCCCCCAAATCCAAACGATCAAAGTCCGCATCAACCTTCATCCCCGTTACCGTGACACCTCCTCCCGCACGTAGCAATCTGCCAACGGGATCCCTACGGATTCATGTTGGAGCGGCTTCTATTGAACTGAGTGAGTCATTCGACTCTACCCAGCTTCGTGAAATCGTTAAGGTGCTGAAGGATCTATGTTGACCATTCCGAGCAGCATTCCCGTGTATTTAGCAAGCGGCAGTACGGACTTACGCAAGTCGATCGATGGCCTGGCCGCTCTGGTGCAGGAGGTGTATGCACTCAACCCCTTCTCGAGCAGCTTGTTCGTGTTCTGCAATCGACAGCGAGACAAGCTCAAGATTCTGTATTGGGATGTAAATGGCTTCTGGCTGTTCTACCGCCGCCTCGAACGCGGCACCTTCCAGTGGCCGACTGACGACAGCCATGCGACCATCGCGCTGACTCGTCGCGAATTGAACTGGTTGCTGGACGGACTGTCCATCGAGCAGCAGCAAGCGCATCCTGTGGTTTCCGTTCAAACGGTGGTGTAGGCGCGAGTGACCATCGTGCCTGCCTCCATCATGTTTACTTGAAAAGCAGGATAAACGTGGTCGTTCAGCGAATACATCCTTCATGACAAAACGTGCGGAATCACCCCAACCCCAAACTCTAGATGAATACAAAACATATAGCGAAGCGCTCGAGGCAGAGGTAAACAAGCTCAAGAAGCAAGTCCATATGCTGCTGGAGCAATCCAAGCTTGCCCAGCATAAGCGCTTCGGCTCTTCGAGCGAGAAGACGCATCCAGATCAGCTGTTCCTGTTTAACGAAGCAGAGCAGTCCGCTAGCCCTGCGCTCCCTGAGCCAACTGTGGAAACCGTGACCCACAAGCGGAAGAAAGTCAAGGGGGATCGCCTGGCGAAGTTTGATCATTTGCCTATAGAAACCGTGGAGTATCGATTGCCCGAGGAAGAGCAGGTTTGCTCGTGCTGCGATGGGAAACTGCATGAGATGAGCAGCGAAGCGCGCGATGAATTGGTGTTCATGCCTGCCCAGTACAAGATCGTGAGGAGCATTCGATTCATCTATAGCTGCCGTCACTGCGAGCGTAACGAGGAGAGCACTCCCGTGGTCACTGCTAAGGCACCTGCACCCGCGCATCCTGGAGGCCTGGCATCGGCTTCTATACTGGCCCATGTGATGCATCAGAAGTATGTCGAAAGCCTGCCGCTCTATCGTCAAGAGCAGCAGTTTCTTCGGCATGGTCTGATGCTGTCGCGTCAAACACTAGCCAACTGGATGATCTACGCGTCCGAACACTGGCTAGAGCCGCTATTTCATTACATGAAGTCGCACATGCTGCTGCACGACATCCTCCATGCGGACGAAACGACGTTTCCCGTGCTGCAGGAACCGGGACGGAAGGCCGAGCAGAAGTCGTACCTCTGGATGTACCGTACCGGACATACGAGTGAGCCCATCGTCTTGTACGAATACCAGCCGACCCGCAGTGGGGAGCACCCGCGTCAATTTCTAGAAGGCTTCAGCGGCTACCTGCATGCGGATGGATTCTCAGGCTACCATAAACTCACGGACGTGACACTCTGTGGTTGCTGGAGCCACGCAAGACGCAAGTTCGATGAGGCGCTGAAGGCGCTGCCGGCAGCCCATCGTACGGCCGAGGTGGCAGCTGGCAAGGGCTTATGGTTCTGCAATGAGCTGTTCGCTGTGGAACGACGGCTGAAGGATGTAAGCCCTGAGGCCCGGCACCAAGCTCGTCAGGAGCAGAGTGCGCCATTGCTGGAGGCTTGTTTGAAGTGGCTGCAAAACGCGGAAGCTGAGGTGCTGCCCAAAAGCTTGACCGGACAGGCGATCACCTACAGCCTGAACCAGTGGGACAAGCTTGTCGCATTTATGCAAGACGGCAGGCTCGAGATTGACAATAACCGAGCGGAGCGTGCCATCAAGCCGGTTGTGATTGGCCGGAAAAACTGGATGTTTGCCAATACGCCTAAAGGCGCGAAAGCAAGTGCGACGATCTACAGCATTGTGGAATCCGCAAAGGCGAGCGGGTTAAATCCGTATGCATACTTGAAGTTTTTGTTCGAGCAATTGCCACAGCTTCCGAACCTTCATGATCAGGATGCTTTGAGACAACTGGCTCCGTGGTCAACTTCATTGCCGGACTCTTGCCGTGTAGCACCACCGAAGTAACACTAGCTTACCTCAGCCCTCGTCTTTTGAATAGGTGTGGGCTATTTGACGCTTACATGATAAGTCAGAGTGTACTCGAAACGATGAGTAAAAGGCCGAATCTAAAAGATAATTGAAGAGTTAGCCGCGAAGATCAGTCATAGTGGGTTGAAAGTACGAGCGCGCGTAAGAAACAGAGCTTGACAAGAAGCCGAAGCTGAAGCACCCTTTGTAATAATGATTTTAAGAGCGATTTTAAGAGCGATTTTAAGAGCGATTTTAAGAGCGATTTTAAGAGCGATTTTAAGAGCGATTTTAAGAGCGATTTTAAGAGCGATTTTAAGAGCGATTTTAAGAGCGATTTTAAGAGCGATTTTAAGAGCGATTTTAAGAGCGATTTTAAGAGCGATTTTAAGAGCGATTTTAAGAGCGATTTTAAGAGCGATTTTAAGAGCGATTTTAAGAGCGATTTTAAGAGCGATTTTAAGAGCGATTTTGGAGAGGGTTTTAGGCAGCGAAGTGAATGATGAAGAACCAGTTTGTGGGAGTAGCTCGAAGAGGGCCGTTGGCATCGTCTAACACCGCATTCACGCATCGGGCTGACGCCCTCGGTCTGCCAGAAGATAATTCGGAGAAGTGGATTCAGGCAGACAACCCTGCGAGGCTAAGTCTTCGACCCGGCGCTGACGCGCCTTAAGCCTCTCGGGTTCGTGAATGCAAGAACGTTAGATGAAACTCGCTTAAAGAAATAATGGATTAGTTTAAGTGCCGTCGTGAGCTGAAGCTCCCGAATCAATGGAGTAATCGTAGCGATCAAGGAAGAAAACTCAAGAAGTGATCTCCTGACGGAGGCCACGATTACTCCATTGATGATGTTACTTTAGGAAGCGAGTTCGAAGAAGCCCGCGAGCATCATCTAACACAGTATTCACGCTGCGGGCCTGACGGCCCTTGGTCTGCCAGAGGAATTTCGGAGAAGTGGAATCAGGCAGACAACCCTGCGAGGCTAAGTCTTCGACCCAGTCGCTCCGCTCCTTTAAGCCTCTCGGGTTCGTGAATACAACGACGTTATATGAAATCCGAAGCTGGACAAGGGAGAACCCCTCCGACCTAAGCAATCATGAAGTGATTCACGACTAGCGTTGAGCAGGGAGGAACGAATGAGGACGGAATAGTTAGTTGGAGCGTGGAGTAATTGTCCTCATTCTAACGGTCGTGAACCACAGATTGCTAGGTCGGCGCATAATTTCTTAATTTTTCAAGGCTCTTGTTCAAGATCGATTCTAAAAACCGTTCATAATAGTTAGTTGGACAACGTGTTACGTTGTTGTTTTGAAGTTTGTATATGAACGGTTAAGAATCGATTTTTTGATTTCATTGGCGTGGAAGCTTGGAATTTCATATACAGGAACATAAACAAGTGGCGAGCAGCGATGGTATAATATGGAGTAACCTTCCACGCAAGGGTTGCGTTACTAATGTTTACTCCTAAAAGCCTGCCACTTGTTAAACCTGTATATGAAATTCTAAAGAGCAAAGAAGTCAATGAAATCAAAAGATGAACAAGAGCAACGGAAATTAAGAAATTATGCTGGGGTTTAATCAGATGGACTTCATATAACAACGTATTCACGCGGCGGTCGCTGAAGCTCCCTTGGTCTGCTGGAAGATGGTTCGGGGAAGTGAATCAGGCAGACAATCCTGCGAGGCTAAGTCTTCGACCCGGCGCTACGCGCCTTAAGCCTCTCGGGTTCGTGAATACAAGAACGTTAGGCGAAATTGCTGGGGACAATGAAAATAAAAAAGCCTATCAGAGTATGATAGACTTAATTCAGGTCTTATAGACATCACCACGGGAGCCAATTTTTATTACATGGATTACTAATATTTCTTCTTCAACTGTGTAAACAACTCGATATGAGCCAACACGCAAACGGAAATCTTGGAATGTTCCTTGCATTCTTTTAATATCAAGTTCAGGATGGAAAGGATCTTCGGCTAATATTTGTAAGTGTTGTATAATTCGCGTTCGCATTTTCTTATCTAATTTCTGTAGGTACTTTAGTGCACTTTTATCAATTTCAATTGAGTAAGTCATCAATAACGTCCTTAAGTTTTATGGTTTCACCACGCTTAAATGCTTCTTTTGCTTTTCTAATATCGTCTAGATCCTCCTGAGTTGTAGGTTCATCATCCCAAGGAATAAACCGATGATCACTCTTGTGAATTAATTTTTCAAGAAAGTCAGCTGCCATCGGGAGAGCATCCTCAGGTAATTGTTGAATCAACTTATTAAGTTGGTCCTTTGTTACTGCCATTTCAAGCACCACCTAATCAGGAAAGTTATTTTAATTATAGCATGAAATTAGAAAATCATGAATGGTGTTCTCGTGAGTAACTCGAAGAAGCCAGCAACATCGCCTAACACAGCATTCACGCATCGGGGCTGACGCCCCTCGGTCCGCGAGAAGTGTTTTCGAGGAAGAGGATTCAGCGGACAACCTCCTGCGGAGGTTCGTGAATGCAAGAACGTTATATGAAATCCGAAGCTGGACAAGGGAGAACCCCTCCGACCTAAGCAATCAAGAAGTAATTCACGACCTGGGTTGAGCAGGGAGGAATGAATGAGGACGGAATAGTTAGTTGGAGCGTGGAGTGAATGTCCTCATTCTAACGGTCGTGAACCACAGATTGCTAGGTCGGCGCATAATTTCTTAATTTTTCAAGGCTCTTGTTCAAGATCGATTCTAAAAACCGTTCATAATAGTTAGTTGGACAACGTGTTACGTTGTTGTTTTGAAGTTTGTATATGAACGGTTAAGAATCGATTATTGATTTCATTGGCGAGGAAGTGTGGAATTTCATATACAGGAACATAAACAAGTGGCGAGCAGCGATGGTATAATATGGAGTAACCTTCCACGCAAGGTTTGCGTTATTCTAATGTTTACTCCTAAAAGCCTGCCACTTGTTAAACCTGTATATGAAATTCTAAAGAGCAAAGAAGTCAATGAAATCAAAAGATGAACAAGAGCAACGAAAATTAAGAAATTATGCTGGGGTTTAATCAGATGGACTTCATATAACAACGTATTCACGCGGCGGGCTTGCGCCCTTGGTCTGCCAGAAGATGATTCGGGGAAGTAGATCAGGCAGACAATCCTGCGAGGCTAAGTCTTCGACCCGCCGCTCTGCGGCTTAAGCCTCTCGGATTCGTGAATACAAGAACGTTAGGCGAAATTGCTGGGGACAATGAAAATAAAAAAGCCTATCAGAGTATGATAGACTTAATTCAGGTCTTATAGACATCACCACGGGAGCCAATTTTTATTACATGGATTACTAATATTTCTTCTTCAACTGTGTAAACAACTCGATATGAGCCAACACGCAAACGGAAATCTTGGAATGTTCCTTGCATTCTTTTAATATCAAGTTCAGGATGGAAAGGATCTTCGGCTAATATTTGTAAGTGTTGTATAATTCGCGTTCGCATTTTCTTATCTAATTTCTGTAGGTACTTTAGTGCACTTTTATCAATTTCAATTGAGTAAGTCATCAATAACGTCCTTAAGTTTTATGGTTTCACCACGCTTAAATGCTTCTTTTGCTTTTCTAATATCGTCTAGATCCTCCTGAGTTGTAGGTTCATCATCCCAAGGAATAAACCGATGATCACTCTTGTGAATTAATTTTTCAAGAAAGTCAGCTGCCATCGGGAGAGCATCCTCAGGTAATTGTTGAATCAACTTATTAAGTTGGTCCTTTGTTACTGCCATTTCAAGCACCACCTAATCAGGAAAGTTATTTTAATTATAGCATGAAATTAGAAAATCATGAATGGTGTTCTCGTGAGTAACTCGAAGAAGCCAGCAACATCGCCTAACACAGCATTCACGCATCGGGGCTGACGCCCCTCGGTCCGCGAGAAGTGTTTTCGAGGAAGAGGATTCAGCGGACAACCTCCTGCGGAGGTTCGTGAATGCAAGAACGTTATATGAAATCCGAAGCTGGACAAGGGAGAACCCCTCCGACCTAAGCAATCAAGAAGTGATTCACGACAAGGGTTGAGCATGGAGGAAGGAATGAGGACGGAATAGTTAGTTGGAGCGTGGAGTGAATGTCCTCATTCTAACGGTCGTGAACCACAGATTGCTAGGTCGGCGCATAATTTCTTAATTTTTCAAGGCTCTTGTTCAAGATCGATTCTAAAACCGTTCATATTAGTTAGTTGGACAACATGTTACGTTGTTGGTTTTGAAGTTTGCATATGAACGGATAAGAATCGATTATTGATTTCATTGGCGAGGAAGTGTGGAATTTCATATACAGGAACATAAACAAGTGGCGAGCAGCGATGGTATAATATGGAGTAACCTTCCACGCAAGGGTTGCGTTATTCTAATGTTTACTCCTAAAAGCCTGCCACTTGTTAAACCTGTATATGAAATTCTAAAGAGCAAAGAAGAAAATGAAATCAAAAGATGAACAAGAGCAACGAAAATTAAGAAATTATGCTGGGGTTTAGTCAGATGGACTTCATATAACAACGTATTCACGCAGCGCTCGCTGGCGCTCCCTTGGTCTGCTGGAAGATGATTCGGAGAAGTGGATTCAGGCAGACAATCCTGCGAGGCTAAGTCTTCGACCCGGCGCTGAAGCGCCTTAAGCCTCTCAGATTCGTGAATACGAAGACGTTATCTGAAACCCATGCAAAGAAAGGAAGAGAAGCAAATCAATATAAGAGAAGCTTGCTTTAGGGACGCTCCTATCCTATCGGAACTTGCATTTTTGTCTAAGTCCTTTTGGGGATACGATAAAGAATATCTTGAAAAGGCACGAAAAATGATAATGATTACTGAAAACCAGATTAAGAAAGACATTGTATATGTTTTAGAATCCGAAGAAAAAATACTTGGATTTTACCATTTTCAAGAGATGAATGAAGAGGGTCAATCTGAGTTAGTTTGGTTATTTATAGATCCTGAGAGTATTGGTACTGGTTACGGAAAGAAGTTGTGGAATCATTTGATGGCTAAAGTAAGAGGAATGGAAATTGATATGTTTGTGATTAAGAGCGATCCGAACGCAGAGGGGTTTTATTTGAGACAAGGAGCCACAAGGATCGGACAGAAAAGATCAGTCGCAGATGAAAACCATGTATTACCTGTACTAGAATATTGGTTGAACGATGATTGAGGGTAATTCAAAGAGGGCATGGGCATCAGATAACACCGCATTCACGCATCGGGTCTGACGCCCCTCGGTCTGCCAGGAGATCATTCGGAGAAGCGGAATCAGGCAGACAACCCTGCGAGGCTAAGTCTTCGACCCAGCGCTGGCGCGCCTTAAGCCTCTCGGGTTCGTGAATGCAAGAACGTTAAGTGAAAGCCAGCCCGAAGTAAATCATGAAGAAAATCCCAACCCAATCCATCAAGAGGTTGATCCCGACCTGGGAGAAGCGAGGAAGTGTGAATCAGGACAAGTTAGTTTGATCGATGAAACACGATCAGTCCTGCTTCTAGATGTCGGGAACAACCGGATGGATTGAGTTGGGGCATAATTCCTTAATTTCTAATGCCCTTGTTCGATCAATTCAGATTCATTCCTAATAGTTAGTTGACAACCAATTCTCGGTGTTGTCTTGGAACTATTATTAGGAATGAAGGAATTGATCTAGGATTTTGATTTCTTAGGCAGTGGAGTGAGGAACTTAGATACAGGATTGTTAACAAGTGACAGCCAGTAGGATGGATCATACGAGTAACCTGCCACGCCAAGATTGTCGTGCTAATGTTTACTCTAGAGGAGGCTGTCACTTGTAAAACCTGTATCTAAGTTCCAAAACACAAAGAAGTGAATGAAATCAAAATCGAACAAGG
Source organism: Paenibacillus sp. YYML68 (assembly GCF_027923405.1). NCBI lineage: Bacteria > Bacillati > Bacillota > Bacilli > Caryophanales > Paenibacillaceae > Paenibacillus > Paenibacillus sp. YYML68. The sequence continues at coordinate 2,223,204 of NZ_BQYI01000001.1, forward strand.
GCAAGGAAATTAAGGAATTATGCGGGTAGCTCAGCTGGCCATCACTTAACACCGTATTCACGCATCGGGCTGACGCCCTTGGTCTGCCAGGAGATAATTCAGCGAAGTAAATTCAGGCAGACAACCCTGCGAGGCTAAGTCTTCGACCCGGCGCTACGCGCCTTAAGCCTCTCGGGTTCGTGAATACAAGAACGTTAAGTGAAAGCCAGCCCGAAGTAAATCATGAAGAAGATCCCAACCCAATCCATCAAGAGGTTGATCCCGACCATAGAGAAGTGAGGAAGTGTGAATCAGGACAAGTTAGTTTGATCGATGAAACTCGATCAGTCCTGCTTCTAAATGTCGGGATCAACCGGATGGATTGAGTTGGGGCATAATTCCTTAATTTCGAATGCCCTAGTTCGATCAATTCAGATTCATTCCTAATAGTTAGTTGACAACCAATTCTCGGCGTTGTCTTGGACCTATTAGGAATGAAGGAATTGATCGAGGACTTTGATTTCATAGGCAGGGGAGCGAGGAACTTAGATACAGGATAGTTAACAAGTGACAGTCAGTAGGATGGATCATACGAGTAACCTGCCACGCCAAGATTGTCGTGCTAATGTTTACTCTAGAGGAGGCTGTCACTTGTAAAACCTGTATCTAAGTTCCAAAACTCAAAGAGGTGAATGAAATCAAAATCGAACAAGGGCAAGGGAATTAAGGAATTATGCGGGTAGCTCAGCTGGCCATCACTTAACACCGTATTCACGCATCGGGGCTGCGCCCCTCGGTCTACCAGAGGATTTTTCGGAGTAGCGGATTCAGCAGACAACCCTGCGAGGCTAAGTCTTCGACCCGGCGCTACGCGCCTTAAGCCTCTCGGGTTCGTGAATACATGAACGTTATAAGAAATCCCCGCAATGTTTTTTTAAGACCTAATGTTATTGGTAGGTGATTAACATGGTATCAATTCAAAAAGCGAATAAAGAAGATAGTCACATTGTAGCGGGTATGGTTGCAAGGTTATTGAGTGAACTAACTGCTAAAGAACTCGAAAAAGCTACATATATAAAAACATGTGAAGAATTATTTGAAGTTCCAGATATATATAGTTGTTATATTGCGTTAGATAATCAAGAGTGTGTAGGTACAGTTGCAGTTTCTGAGTCATGTTCAATATATGCCGGAGGGCGGTTTGGAATTATACAAGAGCTATATGTACTACCAGAATATCGTTCAAAGAATATCGGACATTTATTGATTGATAATATAGTTGAACTGGCAAAAGTTCGAGGCTGGAAGAGAATAGAAGTTGGAACGCCAGACCCAGTAATATGGAATCGAACAATTGAATTTTATAAGAGAGAAGGATTTAGCGAGGTAGGTTTAAAGCTTAAGATGGTATTTTGAGATACAAGAACCGTGAAGGTAGGCCTTCGAAGGCGGGGACATCTTATAACACCGCATTCACGCATCGGGCTAGCGCCCTCGGTCTGCTAGGAGATCATTCAGAGAAGTGGATTCAGGCAGACAACCCTGCGAGGCTAAGTCTTCGACCCAGTCGCTCCGCTCCTTTAAGCCTCTCGGGTTCGTGAATGCAAGAACGTTATAGGAAATCAGCGTAAATTAATAAAAATATGGAGAAAATCAAAGAATGTCAAAATCAATACATATTAACCGAATTAAAAATAGACTTGGTTCAAAAGATGTTAACACAGTCTTTTTAAAGCAAAAAGAAATTAAGATCATAGTAAAAGAAGAATTGGGTCACTTACTTTTAATCGACGCGGCCGATTGTGACGAAATGTTTCTTTTGGCAAGTTTATTCAATCATTCAATGAAAAGTCACGATGTAATTTATTTAGAAAGAGAAGATACAAGATATACAGATTTATTTATATTTAATCAGTAGCGTTGCATAAAAACTAACACGCGAACAGATTGGACAAATTGTGCTATTATTGTAATAAATAGGTCGTACTCTGTAACAAAAAACTCCTAAAATTAGGGTAACAGGTAGCCCTGTCCAAATCCCTAACTTAGGAGATACGCATGGACAAGGATACACTATTTTCTGCATTTGGTAAATGGGTTGCACCAATAAATCCAAACATCATCCCGAATTGGCAAAGCACGACTACGCTCGACCGTTATGTGAAAAAGCTCGACACCTTAGTCTTTCTGTACATCTTCATCGAAGCACAGTTAGAGAAGCGAAAGGGTCTTCGTTCCATCATGCGAAAGCTGGAGCACGACGAGGAATTTCAAAAGCAACTCGGCATTGCTTCGATCAGTGCATCCCAGTTGTCCCGTAAAAATAATCAACTGGACCCAGAAGTACTTCAAGCCATCCTTTGTAATCTCATTACACAGTTGCATCGAGATGCTAGGCCGATATCAGGGCGCATCGGAACGGTCAAGATTATAGACTCTTCTACGATCAGCGTTTGCCTACAGCGGTATAAATGGGCGACTTTCCGAAAAACGAAAGCAGGCGTGAAACTGCACCTGCGAGTGGCATTTGCTGACCCCGACCATGTTTATCCGGATAAGGCAGTGGTTACGCCTGCAAGGCCCGCAGACCGCAGCCAAATGGACGTCCTGATCGATGAGTCGGACGTCACGTATCTGATGGACCGCGGGTATCTGGACTACGGCAAATACGACAGTTACTGCGAGCGTGGCATTCGATTCGTATCACGATTAAAGGACAATGCTGTTGTCGAAGAAGTGGAAGAACTTTCGGTGAACACAGATTCAGACATCATCCGCGATGTCAAAGTCGTGCTAGGCAAAGCTCACAAGCGCATGCAGCACCCCTTCGTATGATCGTCACCACAGACGGTCGCGGTAATGAGGTCCGTATCATTACGAATCGGTTCGACCTGACGGCAGAAGAGCTTGGTGACCTGTATCGTAGCCGCTGGCAGATCGAGATGTTCTTCCGGTGGGTCAAGCAGAACCTGAAGCTAACCTGTTTTTACGGTGACAGCGAGAACGCAGTGATGAATCAGATTTGGATCTGTTTAATTGCATACTGCTTGCTGCTGCTTATGAAGCTAGAACTGGGAACGAGTCGAACGTTAACGGAACTCATTGAGGCTTTGAAAGAACTCATGTGGCAACCGTGGCTGAGGATGGTCGCAGCAGTAGAGCGAAAACCAAGTCGAACTTCGAGAGGGCGACAGAAGAAACAGAAAGACCAGTAAGTCGCCTAAGTCGAAAAAAACCAATCATCAACTTGAAAAGGATGAATATTACAAATGGACAGCAACTGCCTGTTTCAGGGGTACCCCGTAAGTTTTTGGCCCTTGGAATTTGAAAACTAATTTCTGAATATTCCACCATTTTAGATGTCATGATTTATGCAACGCTACTGATATTTAATGGAGCCATTAACCCATTAACACAAAAAGAATTAAGAATGATCAAATACTCAATTGATTATTCTAAACCCATTACATATAAACTTGCTTTAATAAACACACATGATGAAACCGTTTGGGATACATGGAAACATTGGAAGTATGACGAAGAACTTAGAATAAAGGCAGATAAAGATATGGCAATAATTAATTCATCACAACTCGGATTTGAACTGTTAGTTCATAGTTGTTCATATCTAGCTACTTCATATTCAGGGCATTCCCATTTTGATTGTCATTCTACAAAATCGTCACCAGAATTAATCATAAGAAATATAGCCAGAAATTAAGTGATTTGTAAGTATTTCAAAGAGGACGCTGACATCCTATAACACCGTATTCACGCGGCGGGCCTGAAGGCCCTTGGTCTGCAGAGGCATTTTCCAAGAAGTTGATTCAGCAGACAACCCTGCGAGGCTAAGTGGCAGAGCCACCCGGCCCTTGCGGGCCTTAAGCCTCTCGGATTCGTGAATACGAAGACGTTATATGAAATCCGAAGCTGGACAAGGGAGAACCCCTCCGACCTGAGCAATCATGAAGTGATTCACGACTAGGGATGAGCAGGGAGGAACGAATGAGGACGAGTAGTTAGTTGGAGCGTGGAGTGATTGTCCTCATTCTATCGGTCGTGAACCACAGATTGCTAGGTCGGCGCATAATTTCTTAATTTTTCAAGGCTCTTGTTCAAGATCGATTCTAAAAACCGTTCATAATAGTTAGTTGGACAACGTGTTACGTTGTTGTTTTGAAGTTTGTATATGAACGGTTAAGAATCGATTTTTTGATTTCATTGGCGAGGAAGCGTGGAATTTCATATACAGGAACATAAACAAGTGGCGAGCAGCGATGGTATAATATGGAGTAACCTTCCACGCATGGGTTGCGTTATTCTAATGTTTACTCCTAAAAGCCTGCCACTTGTTAAACCTGTATATAAAATTCCAAAGAGCAAAGAAGAAAATGAAATCAAAAGATGAACAAGAGCAACGAAAATTAAGAAATTATGCTGGGGTTTAATCAGGTGGACTTCATATAACAACGTATTCACGCGGCGGGCTTGCGCCCTTGGTCTGCCAGAAGATAACTCGGAGAAGTGGACTCAGGCAGACAACCCTGCGAGGCTAAGTCTTCGACCCGGCGCTACGCGCCTTAAGCCTCTCGGGTTCGTGAATACGAAGACGTTATATGAAATCCGAAGCTGGACAAGGGAGAACCCCTCCGACCTAAGCAATCAAGAAGTGATTCACGACAAGGGTTGAGCATGAAGGAAGGAATGAGGACGAATAGTTAGTTGGAGCGTGGGGTGATTGTCCTCATTCTATCGGTCGTGAACCACAGATTGCTAGGTCGGCGCATAATTTCTTAATTTTTCAAGGCTCTTGTTCAAGATCGATTCTAAAAACCGTTCATAATAGTTAGTTGGACAACGTGTTACGTTGTTGTTTTGAAGTTTGTATATGAACGGTTAAGAATCGATTTTTTGATTTCATTGGCGAGGAAGCTTGGAATTTCATATACAGGAATGTAAACAAGTGGCGAGCATGGATGGTATAATATGTAGTAACCTTTAACGCAAGGGTTGCGTTACTAATGTTTACTCCTAAAAGCCTGCCACTTGTTAAACCTGTATATGAAATTCCAAAGCGCAAAGAAGTAAATGAAATCAAAAGATGAACAAGAGCAACGAAAATTAAGAAATTATGCTGGGGTTTAGTCAGATGGACTTCATATAACAACGTATTCACGCATCGGGGCTGCGCCCCTCGGTCTGCCGGAAGATGATTCGGAGAAGTGGATTCAGGCAGACAACCCTGCGAGGCTAAGTCTTCGACCCGGCGCTACGCGCCTTAAGCCTCTCGGGTTCGTGAATACAAGAACGTTATGTGAAAGTCAACACGAAGTGTATCAAGAAGAAAGACCCAACCCAATCCATTGAGGTGAATATTCCCGACAAGCGAGAAGCGAGGAAGTGTGAATCAGGACAAGTTTGTTGTATCGGTGCTACTCGATAGGTCCTGCTTCTAGAGGTCGGGAACATTCGAATGGATTGGGTTGGTGCATAATTCCTTAATTTCTAATGCCCATGTTCGATCGAAAGAAGTTCATTCCTAATAGTTTGTTGACTAACGAGAATCGTTATTTATTGGTAGTATTAGGAATGAAGGGACGATCGAATCGATTTTGATTTCATAGGCAGGGAAGGGAGGAACTTTGATACAGGACGGTTGACAAGTGACAGCCAGTAGATGGGATCATGCGAGTAACCTGCCGCGCCAAGAATGGCGTGCTAATGTTTACTCTGGAGGAGGCTGTCACTTGTAAAACCTGTATCTAAGTTCCAAAACCCAAAGAAGCGAATGAAATCAAAATCGAACAAGGGCAAGAGAATTAAGGAATTATGCGGGTAGCTCAGTTGACCATCACATAACACCGTATTCACGCATCGGTCGCTGAAGCTCCCTCGGTCTGCCAGTAGATGATTCAGGGAAGTGGATTCAGGCAGACAATCCTGCGAGGCTAAGTCTCCGACCCGCCGCTCCGCGGCTTAAGCCTCTCGGATTCGTGAATACGAAGACGTTATCGGAAATTAATGTAAAGAGAAGATGAGTATGATATTCCAGAGAAGTCTTTTCGTAAAGATTTTGTTTACTGCAATATTTATAGGATCAACATTATTATTGTATTTGTTTTTAAACCAAAATTTAGTAACCTTAATCATAGCAACCATTTTTTTGACTGTATTGACTTTAATAATTGGAATTAACTACAGAGTAAAAGACAATAAAGTTAGCAGATGTTTTTTTAGAATTGCTATTTCTGAAGTTAATATTAATGATATAAATTATATTGAGTTCTATAGAGAGGATAAGGTCGGACATTTTAGAATTACAATAGCTAGTCCAGAAGAGGATGAATATAGAATTTGTTTTAATGATGGGAGTATAATTGTGATACCTTCCTATTATATGAACGGGAGTATGAGCATAGGAGACTTTCTGTGCAATAAATATAAGACCCCAAAGAAAATAACAACACGGACAAAATATTTTTCTGGAAACCCTTGACTGACTAGCAAGTAACTCGAAGAGGACATTAACTTCCGATAACACCGCATTCACGCGGCGGGCTAGCGCCCTTGGTCTGCCAGGAGATAACTCGGGGAAGCGGAATCAGGCAGACAACCCTGCGAGGCTAAGTCTTCGACCCGGCGCTGACGCGCCTTAAGCCTCTCGGGTTCGTGAATGCAAGAACGTTAGGCGAAATTGCTAGGGACAATGAAAATAAAAAAGCCTATCAGAGTATGATAGACTTAATTCAGGTCTTATAGACATCACCACGGGAGCCAATTTTTATTACATGGATTACTAATATTTCTTCTTCAACTGTGTAAACAACTCGATATGAGCCAACACGCAAACGGAAATCTTGGAATGTTCCTTGCATTCTTTTAATATCAAGTTCAGGATGGAAAGGATCTTCGGCTAATATTTGTAAGTGTTGTATAATTCGCGTTCGCATTTTCTTATCTAATTTCTGTAGGTACTTTAGTGCACTTTTATCAATTTCAATTGAGTAAGTCATCAATAACGTCCTTAAGTTTTATGGTTTCACCACGCTTAAATGCTTCTTTTGCTTTTCTAATATCGTCTAGATCCTCCTGAGTTGTAGGTTCATCATCCCAAGGAATAAACCGATGATCACTCTTGTGAATTAATTTTTCAAGAAAGTCAGCTGCCATCGGGAGAGCATCCTCAGGTAATTGTTGAATCAACTTATTAAGTTGGTCCTTTGTTACTGCCATTTCAAGCACCACCTAATCAGGAAAGTTATTTTAATTATAGCATGAAATTAGAAAATCATGAATGGTGTTCTCGTGAGTAACTCGAAGAAGCCAGCAACATCGCCTAACACAGCATTCACGCATCGGGGCTGACGCCCCTCGGTCCGCGAGAAGTGTTTTCGAGGAAGAGGATTCAGCGGACAACCTCCTGCGGAGGTTCGTGAATGCAAGAACGTTATATGAAATCCGAAGCTGGACAAGGGAGACCCCTCCGACCTGAGCAATCATGAAGTGATTCACGACTAGGGTTGAGCATGGAGGAAGGAATGAGGACGGAATAGTTAGTTGGAGCGTGGAGTGAATGTCCTCATTCTAACGGTCGTGAACCACAGATTGCTAGGTCGGCGCATAATTTCTTAATTTTTCAAGGCTCTTGTTCAAGATCGATTCTAAAACCGTTCATATTAGTTAGTTGGACAACGTGTTACGTTGTTGGTTTTGAAGTTTGCATATGAACGGATAAGAATCGATTATTGATTTCATTGGCGAGGAAGTGTGGAATTTCATATACAGGAACATAAACAAGTGGCGAGCAGCGATGGTATAATATGGAGTAACCTTCCACGCAAGGGTTGCGTTATTCTAATGTTTACTCCTAAAAGCCTGCCACTTGTTAAACCTGTATATGAAATTCTAAAGAGCAAAGAAGAAAATGAAATCAAAAGATGAACAAGAGCAACGAAAATTAAGAAATTATGCTGGGGTTTAGTCAGATGGACTTCATATAACACCGCATTCACGCTGCGGGCTGGCGCCCTTGGTCTGCTAGGAGATCATTCGGGGAAGCGGATTCAGGCAGACAACCCTGCGAGGCTAAGTCTGGCGACCCGGCGCTAACGCGCCTTAAGCCTCTCGGGTTCGTGAATGCAAGAACGTTATGTGAAAGTCAACACGAAGTGTATCAAGAAGAAAGACCCAACCCAATCCATTGAGGTGAATATTCCCGACAAGCGAGAAGCGAGGAAGCATGAATCAGGACAAGTTTGTTGTATCGGTGCTACTCGATAGGTCCTGCTTCTAGAGGTCGGGAACATTCGAATGGATTGGGTTGGTGCATAATTCCTTAATTTCTAATGCCCTTGTTCGATCGAAAGAAGTTCATTCCTAATAGTTTGTTGACTAACGAGAATCGTTATGATTTGGTAGTATTAGGAATGAAGGGAACGATCGAATCGATTTTGATTTCATAGGCAGGGAAGCGAGGAACTTTGATACAGGATGGTTAACAAGTGACAGCCAGTGGATTGGATCATACGAGTAACCTGCCACGCCAAGAATGGCGTGCTAATGTTTACTCTGGAGGAGGCTGTCACTTGTAAAACCTGTATCTAAGTTCCAAAAACTCAAAGAAGCGAATGAAATCAAAATCGAACAAGGGCAAGGAAATTAAGGAATTATGCGGGTAGCTCAGTTGACCATCACATAACACCGTATTCACGCATCGGTCGCTGAAGCTCCCTCGGTCTGCCGGTAGATGATTCAGGGAAGTGGATTCAGGCAGACAATCCTGCGAGGCTAAGTCTCCGACCCGCCGCTACGCGGCTTAAGCCTCTCGGATTCGTGAATACGAAGACGTTATATGAAATCCGAAGCTGGACAAGGGAGAACCCCTCCGACCTAAGCAATCAAGAAGTGATTCACGACAAGGGTTGAGCATGAAGGAAGGAATGAGGACGAATAGTTAGTTGGAGCGTGGAGTGACTGTCCTCATTCTAACGGTCGTGAACCACAGATTGCTAGGTCGGCGCATAATTTCTTAATTTTTCAAGGCTCTTGTTCAAGATCGATTCTAAAAACCGTTCATAATAGTTAGTTGGCCAACGTGTTACGTTGTTGATTTTGAGGTTTGTATATGAACGGTTAGGAATCGATTTTTGATTTCATTGGCGAGGAAGCGTGGAATTTCATATACAGGAATGTAAACAAGTGGCGAGCATGGATGGTATAATATGTAGTAACCTTTAACGCAAGGGTTGCGTTACTAATGTTTACTCCTAAAAGCCTGCCACTTGTTAAACCTGTATATGAAATTCCAAAGCGCAAAGAAGTAAATGAAATCAAAAGATGAACAAGAGCAACGAAAATTAAGAAATTATGCTGGGGTTTAGTCAGATGGACTTCATATAACAACGTATTCACGCATCGGGGCTGCGCCCCTCGGTCTGCCGGAAGATGATTCGGAGAAGTGGATTCAGGCAGACAACCCTGCGAGGCTAAGTCTTCGACCCGGCGCTACGCGCCTTAAGCCTCTCGGGTTCGTGAATACAAGAACGTTAGGTGAAATTCCTGTTGAATAATAAATATCTAAAGCACAAGAAAATAAAAAAGGCACTTAGAGGAGTGCCAGGATGAAACTAACTGTTGGGACTTTGTAATTTTTCAACAATAGATTCATGTTCAATAGATCTTAAGGCTAATTTTTCAAGAATGCTTTCGTGTCGATCTTGTCCATCTTGTAAAGCCTTAATATGTCCAATTACTTTATGAAGATCCATTGACATTGCATCTATTTTTGCGTCTGATTCGTCAACTCGATTTCTTACTGCAGTCATTAATGAGTTTAGTTCTTTTAATTGTTCAAGTATTAGGTCAAGTTTATCCACATAATTCACCACCCAGAAATATTAAGAACATTATAACAGAGGATATACAAATCATAAAGAAAGAAAGTTTAAGGCTCAACACAATAATCAGTGCTAGACAGCTCGAAGCAAAGAATTACATCACAGAACTTTTTATGAAAATCGATTTCATCTCTAACATTATGGGGTAACTAAAGGAAGGTTCACGTCAAGCGATGATTTCGAGCTGGAGTCAAGTTTATATGAAGAGATAAAACAAAGCATATGCAGTTGACTCGAAGAAGTCAGGAACATCACCTAACACCGCATTCACGCTTCGGGCTGACGCCCTCGGTCTGCCAGAAGATAATTCGGGGAAGTTGATTCAAGCAGACAACCCTGCGAGGCTAAGTCTGGCGACCCGGCGCTGACGCGCCTTAAGCCTCTCGGGTTCGTGAATGCAAGAACGTTATGTGAAAGTCAACACGAAGTGTATCAAGAAGAAAGACCCAACCCAATCCATTGAGGTGAATATTCCCGACAAGCGAGAAGCGAGGAAGCATGAATCAGGACAAGTTTGTTGTATCGGTGCTACTCGATAGGTCCTGCTTCTCGGTGTTTGTCAATATAGTTGTCGTGAATCTTTGAAAATTAAATAGAGTCAATCAGGCTTGTGTCGCCGTTGTTGTAGCTATGGAGTGCTGGACTTTCTCGGGATTAAGATACACTCGTTCGTCTAGACTCCAGTTCCTTATCTTCCCGGACCACCGCCTTGGGTTGTCCTGTCTAGCTTGTTCGTACACTCGCTTTCTCTTCTCAAAAATCTGTTCAGCAAGTCCCTTATGCCTTTGGTTAGGGGTCAGGAAATTAAGCCCGCTGTGGTGATGCTCAGTGTTATACCAATGGACGAACTTCCGTACCCATTCACGGGCTTCTGTCGTCGACTTAAATCCATGTAACGGGTAGCTGGGGCGGTATTTGCAGGTGCGAAACACCGACTCGGCGTAAGGGTTATCGTTGCTGACACGCGGCCTGCTTTTGGAGGGCGTGATTCCTAGGCTGTATAACGTTTCAAGTAGAGTGGCACCCTTCATCGGACTCCCGTTATCCGAATGCAGGACCAGCGGCTCCTTGCGCACAACACACTGTTCGCTCAGGACCGTTCGACGAACCAATGTGCTCGCATGCTCCGCGGATTCTTCATTCCATACCTCCCAGCCTACGATTTTTCGGCTGAATAGATCCAGGATGAGATAGAGGTAGTAGAATAAACCCTTCACAGGACCAGGCAGCCAGGTGATGTCCCACATCCACACTTGGTTGGCCGCCACAGCACAATGGCTCGTTAACGGCTTCGAAACAGGCTTCTTACTGCGACCTCGATGGTGCTGCTGTCCATGAGCATGCATTACGCGATAGAATGTCGATTCGGACGCCATGTAGACACCCTCATCAGCCAGTCGTGGTACGATTTGGCTAGGTGGAAGGCTCTTGTATGCCGGCTGATTCACGACCTCGATAATCTGTTGTCGTTCCACTTCACTTAGCTTGTGGGATGGGGCAGGCCTTACCGCATGCGGCCGTTGATCCTCTTGCGGTGCGCCCTCTTTGCGCCACCGCTGCAAGGTCCGCTGCGTTAATCCGATCTCTTGGCATGCCGCCTCTTCTTTGGCTCCAGCATCTACTGCTTCTTGGATCAGTTCCATGGCCATTCGTCGATCTGAGGCACTGATCATGCGTCCTCTTGGTCCCCCCAGATCGACTGTGCCTTTTTTCGCAGCACGAGAAGCGCTGCCGTTTCGGCTAGAGCAGCTTCCTTTCGTTTTAACTCCCGAGTGAGCGTCTTCATTTCTCGCTCTTTAGTTCGGAGTTCTTTTTGCAGCTGGGATGCCTGTTGGGCGAGTCCACCATTGGCTTGCATACAAGCATCCCGCCAAGCTTCAATCTGTTCTGCGTAGAGTCCTTTGGCACGACAGTATTCGGCCAGTTCGACTTCGCTCAACGTAGCGGTTTCCAGCACAATCGAAAACTTATCCCGACTACTCCATTTCTCGGGCTCTGCTCCGCCACCTGGAACGACAGCGCCGTTCGCTCGGGCTTCTTTTTGCCACTTGTACAGCGTCCCTTCGGACAGGCCGCTGTCTCTTGCAATCTGACTCACAGATTCATTATGCGGGGGGATCATTCGTAGTTGTATGTTGCGTTTCAATTCCTCACTGTATCTAGCCATCGTCCGTCACCTCTGCCTCTCTGGTTCTACTATACTTTTTATCGAGGGGTACGACAACTATTGTGACACAGGGGGTTCTAGAGGTCGGGAACATTCGAATGGATTGGGTTGGTGCATAATTCCTTAATTTCTAATGCCCTTGTTCGATCGATAGAAATTCATTCCTAATAGTTTGTTGACTAACGAGAATCGTTATGTTTTGGTAGTATTAGGAATGAAGGGGGCGATCGAATCGATTTTGATTTCATAGGCAGGGAAGCGAGGAACTTAGATACAGGACGGTTAACAAGCGACAGCCAGTGGATTGTATCATACGAGTAACCTGCCACGCCAAGAATGGCGTGCTAATGTTTACTCTGGAGGAGGCTGTCACTTGTAAAACCTGTATCTAAGTTCCAAAACTCAAAGAAGCGAATGAAATCAAAATCGAACAAGGGCAAAGGAATTAAGGAATTATGCGGGTAGCTCAGTTGACCATCACATAACACCGTATTCACGCATCGGTCGCTGAAGCTCCCTCGGTCTGCCGGTAGATGATTCAGGGAAGTGGATTCAGGCAGACAACCCTGCGAGGCTAAGTCTTCGACCCAGTCGCTCCGCTCCTTTAAGCCTCTCGGGTTCGTGAATACAAGAACGTTAAGTGAAAGCCAGCCCGAAGTAAATCATGAAGAAGATCCCAACCCAATCCATCAAGAGGTTGATCCCGACCTGGGAGAAGCGAGTAAGTGTGAATCAGGACAAGTTAGTTTGATCGATGCAATTCGATCAATCCTGCTTCTAGAAGTCGGGATCAACCGGATGGATTGAGTTGGGGCATAATTCCTTAATTTCTAATGCCCTTGTTCGATCGATTCAGTTTCATTCCTAATAGTTAGTTGACACCCGATTCTCGATGTTGTGTTGGAGGTATGAGGAATGAAGGAATCGATCGAGGATTTTGATTTCATAGGCAGTGGAGCGAGGAACTTAGATACAGGATGGTTAACAAGTGACAGTCAGTAGGATGGATCATACGAGTAACCTGCCACGCCAAGAATGTCGTGCTAATGTTTACTCTGGAGGAGTCTGTCACTTGTAAAACCTGTATCTAAGTTCCCAAACGCAAAGAAGTGAATGAAATCAAAATCGAACAAGGGCAAGGAAATTAAGGAATTATGCGGGTAGCTCAGCTGGCCATCACTTAACACCGTATTCACGCATCGGGGCTGCGCCCCTCGGTCTGCCGGAAGATTTTTCGAAGTAGCGGATTCAGCAGACAACCCTGCACTGGCTAAGTCTGACGACCCGCTCGCTAACGCTCACTTAAGCCAGTGAGGGTTCGTGAATACAAGAACGTTATATGAAATCCGAAGCTGGACAAGGGAGAACCCCTCCGACCTGAGCAATCATGAAGTGATTCACGACTATGGTTGAGCATGGAGGAAGGAATGAGGACGGAATAGTTAGTTGGAGCGTGGAGTGATTGTCCTCATTCTAACGGTCGTGAACCACAGATTGCTAGGTCGGCGCATAATTTCTTAATTTTTCAAGGCTCTTGTTCAAGATCGATTCTAAAACCGTTCATATTAGTTAGTTGGACAACGTGTTACGTTGTTGGTTTTGAAGTTTGTATATGAACGGAGAAGAATCGATTATTTATTTCATTGGCGAGGAAGTGTGGAATTTCATATACAGGAACATAAACAAGTGGCGAGCAGCGATGGTATAATATGGAGTAACCTTCCACGCAAGGGTTGCGTTATTCTAATGTTTACTCCTAAAAGCATGCCACTTGTTAAACCTGTATATGAAATTCTAAAGAGCAAAGAAGAAAATGAAATCAAAAGATGAACAAGAGCAACGAAAATTAAGAAATTATGCTGGGGTTTAGTCAGATGGACTTCATATAACACCGCATTCACGCTGCGGGCTGGCGCCCTTGGTCTGCTAGGAGATCATTCGGGGAAGCGGATTCAGGCAGACAACCCTGCGAGGCTAAGTCTGGCGACCCGGCGCTAACGCGCCTTAAGCCTCTCGGGTTCGTGAATGCAAGAACGTTAGGCGTAATTTCCGAAACCAATAGGAGGAAGATCAATGATGGAATATAAAGCAGTCGAGTTGATAGTCGATGAAGATTTGATTAATGCAAATGATATTATGAAGATTATTGAACCTTTATGGTGGAGTGTAAGCATTCATGAAGGGGAAGAAAAGTATATAAAAGACTTATCGAACTTTTCAGAAGAACAGAAATATATACTTGCAATTGAATGGTATATAGCGGAAGTAAATAATGGAGGTCATGATCAATTTTTCTTCAATTCAACAGGAATAGTGTGGGAGGATGCACTGAAGGGATTTGAAATAATTGGTTCCAAAGAATATTACGAGATATTAAAAGAATCTACATTAAGACTTGGAGGCTTCCCGAGTAAGGATAGATTTACCCGTCAAGATCAACTAGACGAGTACGAAGCAGATTTCGATGACCTCGATGAAAAATTATATAATTCTGAAGAAGATTACTTTGGGTTAGTTATGAACTATATTCGAACAAATGCAAATAAGTTCCTTTTTAGAGGATATGTTAATATACCTGAATGAAAATGTACTGTAACTCGAAGGAGTCGGAAACTACGCCTAACACCGCATTCACGCATCGGGCTGACGCCCTCGGTCTGCCAGGAGATAACTCGGGGAAGTGGATTCAGGCAGACAACCCTGCGAGGCTAAGTCTTCGACCCGGCGCTGACGCGCCTTAAGCCTCTCGGGTTCGTGAATGCAAGAACGTTATGTGAAAGTCAACACGAAGTGTATCAAGAAGAAAGACCCAACCCAATCCATTGAGGTGAATATTCCCGACAAGCGAGAAGCGAGGAAGCATGAATCAGGACAAGTTTGTTGTATCGGTGCTACTCGATAGGTCCTGCTTCTAGAGGTCGGGAACATTCGAATGGATTGGGTTGGTGCATAATTCCTTAATTTCTAATGCCCTTGTTCGATCGATAGAAATTCATTCCTAATAGTTTGTTGACTAACGAGAATCGTTATGTTTTGGTAGTATTAGGAATGAAGGGGGCGATCGAATCGATTTTGATTTCATAGGCAGGGAAGCGAGGAACTTAGATACAGGACGGTTAACAAGCGACAGCCAGTGGATTGTATCATACGAGTAACCTGCCACGCCAAGAATGGCGTGCTAATGTTTACTCTGGAGGAGGCTGTCACTTGTAAAACCTGTATCTAAGTTCCAAAACTCAAAGAAGCGAATGAAATCAAAATCGAACAAGGGCAAAGGAATTAAGGAATTATGCGGGTAGCTCAGTTGACCATCACATAACACCGTATTCACGCATCGGTCGCTGAAGCTCCCTCGGTCTGCCGGTAGATGATTCAGGGAAGTGGATTCAGGCAGACAACCCTGCGAGGCTAAGTCTTCGACCCAGTCGCTCCGCTCCTTTAAGCCTCTCGGGTTCGTGAATACAAGAACGTTAGACGAAACCAACGCTAGAATAAACCAATAACCAAATACGATCATATTTGAGATCTATTGTGACGTCAAGATCGGTTTACTTTACCGCGAGTTGTTATGGCTTGTGTTCAATATGAATTCCGAAAAAACATCAGTGGAGGAAGTTAGTTTGATGTTTGGTTTACATTTGAGTCAGTTGGTCGAGGTTCCATGATAAGTCAGAGTGTACTCGAAACGATGAGTAAAAGGCCGAATCTAAAAGATAATTGAAGAGTTAGCCGCGAAGATCAGTCATAGTGGGTTGAAAGTACGAGCGCGCGTAAGAAACAGAGCTTGACAAGAAACCGAAGCTGAAGCACCCTTTGTAATAATGATTTTAAGAGCGATTTTAAGAGCGATTTTAAGAGCGATTTTAAGAGCGATTTTAAGAGCGATTTTAAGAGCGATTTTAAGAGCGATTTTAAGAGCGATTTTAAGAGCGATTTTAAGAGCGATTTTAAGAGCGATTTTAAGAGCGATTTTAAGAGCGATTTTAAGAGCGATTTTAAGAGCGATTTTAAGAGCGATTTTAAGAGCGATTTTGGAGAGGGTTTTAGGCAGCGAAGTGAATGATGAAGAACCAGTTTGTGGGAGTAGCTCGAAGAGGGCCGTTGGCATCGTCTAACACCGCATTCACGCATCGGGCTGACGCCCTCGGTCTGCCAGAAGATAATTCGGGGAAGTGGATTCAAGCAGACAACCCTGTGAGGCTAAGTCTGGCGACCCGGCGCTGACGCGCCTTAAGCCTCTCGGGTTCGTGAATGCAAGAACGTTATAAGAAAGTCGGGCTAGACAAAACAAGAGCAATTTAAAATCTTGAATGAGTAAATTGATTCTTATAGAACCAACAGTACAGCAAGTAGAGCATTTCTAAAAAAGTTAGTCTAACATGAATACTAAGACTTCAACAGAAGCGAAGCGTTGCGAGTATCCTTCGAGACTGATGCACAACGCGGCCGCCGTAAAAAACATAACATGTAGGTTCGTCAAGAAGGTAATGCTTGGCTTATGTTAATTTTGATCAAACAGCGATTTGAAATGAGCAATAATGTTAGATAAGTTACGTAGTGAGGATTTCGCGAACCAGTACAAAAGTTAGGGATGATGAATCGAGTTTGAAGAATTTGGAGTAGGTTGCTACGTGAATCGATTTGGTAGCTAGTAAGCAGGTCGAGTAAAGTCGAAAGCAGGATTGAAAACGAAAATTAGTTAGTTAGCCAGACTTCGACTGAAGTGGAACGTTGCGATGATCGGAAGTCTGGACAGTTACAGCTCGACCGCCGAAATAAAGAAAATCAAGAGCTTGAGGTGTTAGAAGGAATGTACGAGCATGAATCTGAAATATATTAATGAGAAGCAGCAAGAGATATGAAGGTAACTCAAAGAAGGCCCGACCATCTTATAACACCGCATTCACGCATCGGGGCTGGCGCCCCTCGGTCCGCAAGAAGAGTTTTCGAGGAAGTAGATTCGGCGGACAACCTCCTGCGGAGGTTCGTGAATGCAAGAACGTTATGTGAAAGTCAACACGAAGTGTATCAAGAAGAAAGACCCAACCCAATCCATTGAGGTGAATATTCCCGACAAGCGAGAAGCGAGGAAGCATGAATCAGGACAAGTTTGTTGTATCGGTGCTACTCGATAGGTCCTGCTTCTAGAGGTCGGGAACATTCGAATGGATTGGGTTGGTGCATAATTCCTTAATTTCTAATGCCCTTGTTCGATCGAAAGAAGTTCATTCCTAATAGTTTGTTGACTAACGAGAATCGTTATGATTTGGTAGTATTAGGAATGAAGGGAACGATCGAATCGATTTTGATTTCATAGGCAGGGAAGCGAGGAACTTTGATACAGGATGGTTAACAAGTGACAGCCAGTGGATTGGATCATACGAGTAACCTGCCACGCCAAGAATGGCGTGCTAATGTTTACTCTGGAGGAGGTTGTCACTTGTAAAACCTGTATCTAAGTTCCAAAAACTCAAAGAAGCGAATGAAATCAAAATCGAACAAGGGCAAGGAAATTAAGGAATTATGCGGGTAGCTCAGTTGACCATCACATAACACCGTATTCACGCATCGGTCGCTGAAGCTCCCTCGGTCTGCCGGTAGATGATTCAGGGAAGTGGATTCAGGCAGACAACCCTGCGAGGCTAAGTCTCCGACCCGCCGCTACGCGGCTTAAGCCTCTCTGATTCGTGAATACAAGAACGTTATATGAAATCCGAAGCTGGACAAGGGAGAACCCCTCCGACCTAAGCAATCATGAAGTGATTCACGACTAGGGTTGAGCAGGGAGGAACGAATGAGGACGGAATAGTTAGTTGGAGCGTGGAGTAATTGTCCTCATTCTAACGGTCGTGAACCACAGATTGCTAGGTCGGCGCATAATTTCTTAATTTTTCAAGGCTCTTGTTCAAGATCGATTCTAAAAACCGTTCATATTAGTTAGTAGGACAACGTGTTACGTTGTTGATTTTGAAGTTTGTATATGAACGGATAAGAATCGATTATTGATTTCATTGGCGAGGAAGTGTGGAATTTCATATACAGGAACATAAACAAGTGGCGAGCAGCGATGGTATAATATGGAGTAACCTTCCACGCAAGGTTTGCGTTATTCTAATGTTTACTCCTAAAAGCCTGCCACTTGTTAAACCTGTATATGAAATTCTAAAGAGCAAAGAAGTCAATGAAATCAAAAGATGAACAAGAGCAACGAAAATTAAGAAATTATGCTGGGGTTTAATCAGATGGACTTCATATAACAACGTATTCACGCAGCGCTCGCTGGCGCTCCCTTGGTCTGCTGGAAGATGATTCGGAGAAGTGGATTCAGGCAGACAATCCTGCGAGGCTAAGTCTTCGACCCGGCGCTGAAGCGCCTTAAGCCTCTCGGATTCGTGAATACGAAGACGTTATAAGAAAGTCGGGCTAGACAAAACAAGAGCAATTTAAAATCTTGAATGAGTAAATTGATTCTTATAGAACCAACAGTACAGCAAGTAGAGCATTTCTAAAAAAGTTAGTCTAACATGAATACTAAGACTTCAACAGAAGCGAAGCGTTGCGAGTATCCTTCGAGATTGATGCACAACGCGGCCGCCGTAAAAAGCAAAACATGTAGGTTCGTCAAGAAGATAGCGCTTGGTTTATGTTAATTTTGATCAAACAGCGATTTGAAATGAGCAATGATATTAGACAAGTTACGTAGTGAGGATTTCGCGAACCAGTACTAAAGTTAGTGATGATGAATCGAGTTTGAAGAAATTGGATAAGGTTGCTACGTGAATCGATTTGGTAGCTAGTAGTGAGCAGTTGAGTGAAGTCGAAAGCAGGATTGAAACCGAAAATTAGTTAGTTAGCCAGACTTCGACTAAAGTGGAACGTTGCGATGGTCGGAAGTCTGGACAGCTACAGCGCGGCCGCCGAAATAAAGAAAATCAAGAGCTTGAGGTGTTAGAAGGAATGTAAGCAGCATGAACCCGAAGTATAACGATGAAAGCAGCAAGAAATATGAAGGTAACTCAAAGAAGGCCCGACCATCTTATAACACCGCATTCACGCATCGGGGCTGGCGCCCCTCGGTCCGCAAGAAGAGTTTTCGAGGAAGTGGATTCGGCGGACAACCTCCTGCGGAGGTTCGTGAATGCAAGAACGTTAACTGAAAGATAGGCATAGAATTACTGTTTGATAGTATGACGATGAAGTAGTTAAGACTATAACTATCCGATGATGAAGTGGTATTCGAAGCAATATTAAAGCGATTTGAGTCACGAGAGTAATATGATGCTCTAAAGTCATTGGAAAACCAACATTGAATTGAAAAGCAAAAAATGTTGAAGATCAAAGACGGTTTGAAGATCAAGAACGAATTGAAGACCAAGAGCGAATTTAAGAATAAGAATGATTTGAAGGCCAAGAGCGGATTTAAGACCAGGAACGAATTGAAGACCAAGAGCGGAATTAAGACCGAGAACGAATTGAAGACCAAGAGCGGAATTAAGACCAAGAACGAATTGAAGATCAAGAGCGGATTTAAGATCATGAACGAATTGAAGAACAACAACGGATTAAGAGATCAAGAACGAATTGAAGATCAAGAGCGAATGGAATATCAAGGACATATTGAGTTTATTCGAAGATGGCCTATCCATCAGTTAACACCGCATTCACGCATCGGGGCTGGCGCCCCTCGGTCTGCCAGGAGATCATTCGGGGAAGCGGAATCAGGCAGACAACCCTGCAAGGCTAAGTGGCGGAGCCACCCGGCGCTGCGCGCCTTAAGCCTTTCGGGTTCGTGAATGCAAGAACGTTAAGTGAAAGCCAGCCCGAAGTAAATCATGAAGAAAATCCCAACCCAATCCATCAAGAGGTTGATCCCGACCTGGGAGAAGCGAGGAAGTGTGAATCAGGACAAGTTAGTTTGATCGATG
The DNA here is from genome assembly GCF_027923405.1 of Paenibacillus sp. YYML68. Lineage (NCBI taxonomy): Bacteria > Bacillati > Bacillota > Bacilli > Caryophanales > Paenibacillaceae > Paenibacillus > Paenibacillus sp. YYML68. Next base: position 2,243,171 of record NZ_BQYI01000001.1, read on the forward strand.
AAACACGATCAGTCCTGCTTCTAGATGTCGGGAACAACCGGATGGATTGAGTTGGTGCATAATTCCTTAATTTCGAATGCCCTAGTTCGATCAATTCAGATTCATTCCTAATAGTTAGTTGACAACCAATTCTCGGTGTTGTCTTGGAACTATTATTAGGAATGAAGGAATTGATCTAGGATTTTGATTTCAAAGGCAGTGGAGCGAGGAACTTAGATACAGGATGGTTAACAAGTGACAGCCAGTAGGATGGATCATACGAGTAACCTGCCACGCCAAGATTGTCGTGCTAATGTTTACTCTAGAGGAGGCTGTCACTTGTAAAACCTGTATCTAAGTTCCAAAACACAAAGAAGTGAATGAAATCAAAATCGAACAAGGGCAAGGAAATTAAGGAATTATGCGGGTAGCTCAGCTGGCCATCACTTAACACCGTATTCACGCATCGGGTCTGCGCCCCTCGGTCTGCAGGAAGATTTTTCGAAGTAGCGGATTCAGCAGACAACCCTGCACTGGCTAAGTCTGACGACCCGCTCGCTAACGCTCACTTAAGCCAGTGAGGGTTCGTGAATACAAGAACGTTATGTGAAAGTCAACACGAAGTGTATCAAGAAGAAAGACCCAACCCAATCCATTGAGGTGAATATTCCCGACAAGCGAGAAGCGAGGAAGCATGAATCAGGACAAGTTTGTTGTATCGGTGCAACTCGATAGGTCCTGCTTCTAGAGGTCGGGAACATTCGAATGGATTGGGTTGGTGCATAATTCCTTAATTTCTAATGCCCTTGTTCGATCGAAAGAAGTTCATTCCTAATAGTTTGTTGACTAACGAGAATCGTTATGATTTGGTAGTATTAGGAATGAAGGGAACGATCGAATCGATTTTGATTTCATAGGCAGGGAAGCGAGGAACTTTGATACAGGATGGTTAACAAGTGACAGCCAGTGGATTGGATCATACGAGTAACCTGCCACGCCAAGAATGGCGTGCTAATGTTTACTCTGGAGGAGGTTGTCACTTGTAAAACCTGTATCTAAGTTCCAAAAACTCAAAGAAGCGAATGAAATCAAAATCGAACAAGGGCAAGGAAATTAAGGAATTATGCGGGTAGCTCAGTTGACCATCACATAACACCGTATTCACGCATCGGTCGCTGAAGCTCCCTCGGTCTGCCGGTAGATGATTCAGGGAAGTGGATTCAGGCAGACAATCCTGCGAGGCTAAGTCTCCGACCCGCCGCTACGCGGCTTAAGCCTCTCGGATTCGTGAATACGAAGACGTTATGTGAAAGTCAACACGAAGTGTATCAAGAAGCAAGACCCAACCCAATCCATTGAGGTGAATATTCCCGACAAGCGAGAAGCGAGGAAGCATGAATCAGGACAAGTTTGTTGTATCGGTGCTACTCGATAGGTCCTGCTTCTAGAGGTCGGGAACATTCGAATGGATTGGGTTGGTGCATAATTCCTTAATTTCTAATGCCCTTGTTCGATCGAAAGAAGTTCATTCCTAATAGTTTGTTGACTAACGAGAATCGTTATGATTTGGTAGTATTAGGAATGAAGGGAACGATCGAATCGATTTTGATTTCATAGGCAGGGAAGCGAGGAACTTTGATACAGGATGGTTAACAAGTGACAGCCAGTGGATTGGATCATACGAGTAACCTGCCACGCCAAGAATGGCGTGCTAATGTTTACTCTGGAGGAGGTTGTCACTTGTAAAACCTGTATCTAAGTTCCAAAAACTCAAAGAAGCGAATGAAATCAAAATCGAACAAGGGCAAGGAAATTAAGGAATTATGCGGGTAGCTCAGTTGACCATCACATAACACCGTATTCACGCATCGGTCGCTGAAGCTCCCTCGGTCTGCCGTAGATGATTCAGGGAAGCGGATTCAGGCAGACAATCCTGCGAGGCTAAGTCTCCGACCCGCCGCTACGCGGCTTAAGCCTCTCGGATTCGTGAATACGAAGACGTTATATGAAATCCGAAGCTGGACAAGGGAGAACCCCTCCGACCTGAGCAATCATGAAGTGATTCACGACTAGGGTTGAGCATGGAGGAAGGAATGAGGACGGAATAGTTAGTTGGAGCGTGGAGTGATTGTCCTCATTCTAACGGTCGTGAACCACAGATTGCTAGGTCGGCGCATAATTTCTTAATTTTTCAAGGCTCTTGTTCAAGATCGATTCTAAAAACCGTTCATATTAGTTAGTTGGCCAACGTGTTACGTTGTTGGTTTTAAAGTTTATATATGAACGGATAAGAATCGATTTTTGATTTCATTGGCGAGGAAGCGTGGAATTTCATATACAGGAATGTAAACAAGTGGCGAGCATGGATGGTATAATATGGAGTAACCTTTAACGCAAGGGTTGCGTTACTAATGTTTACTCCTAAAAGCCTGCCACTTGTTAAACCTGTATATGAAATTCCAAAGCGCAAAGAAGTAAATGAAATCAAAAGATGAACAAGAGCAACGAAAATTAAGAAATTATGCTGGGGTTTAGTCAGATGGACTTCATATAACACCGCATTCACGCTGCGGGTGTCGCCGCTCACTTCCAATGTCGGAAGATGGGCGGCTATTTCTCATATACGCTGACGGTACAGCAAGGATATAATTGGCGGAGGGGCAGCCTGAATGTGCCGACAATCATAAGGAGTTAAGGCGATTGACAAAAAAAACAGGGAGACGTCAAGGTTTGGCGGCCTCGTCTCCCTGTTCACCACAGCTTTCGCCTCTATTATCGTAGTGGATTGGGACATCGATGTAAAGAGCTATTTATTACGATGCGAGGACGGCTTGCCGGAAGCCGACCGGCCTGTCGGATGCAAGCACTGTCACTCCGAGCGCAAGCCGCATCGGCACGGGAAGTTTACGCGTATGCTGTACACGCTGGAGGAGGCGCTCTCCATCCCTATATTCCGTTTTCGATGTCCAGACTGCGAGCGTGCGATTAGCATCGTGCCTTCTTTCGTGGAGCGGCATCATCAGGCAGCGGTCGATGTCAAGGAGACCGTCGTCCTCGCGGGAGAGGATGGCTTGAGCTTGTCTGAGATCGCAGCAGAAAGCCAGGCGTATGCGGGCGGACCCTACGCCGAGAAGACGCTATGGCGATGGCGTCGATGCTGGGAGCAGCGTCGAATTGCGCAAGAAGCTCGGGTGTGGGCAACGCTTTTTCATGAAGGCATGGATGCGGCCTTACCTCGCGAACGCCGCTCTGCCTGGAAGGCGCTGTGGGCCGCTTGGCGTCAGCTTGAACGCCCGGGCAGGCTCCTTTCTGTCTTCTTGCGAATGGAACGCTCATTTCAGGTGACGGTAGGCCCACTTCATCCCACAAAAGCTGGGTATGGCTGAGGGTGCCTCTTTCCCCTCACAATGGACGGAGGATACCCTGTACCCATGAACATGCTGAAGGAGGATGAACCATGTCTCATCAGATTACAAAGGAACAGATTGCCCTAGCGCGGTATGCGCTTATTGCCCCCATCGTCAGCCGTCAAACCCCGCTTGCGCCGGGGGAGCTGGGAGCGTGGCTTCGCGAAACCGCAAGCCGCATGTACGAGCTTCCCGGAAGTCGTCGTCAGCAGGTCAGCGTTCGGACGCTGGAACGGTACCTGGAAGCGTACCGCAAGGGGGGATGGGAGGCGCTGATGCCGCGCGAGCGAGCAACAGACGGACGTACCCGGCTGGCTCCAAGCTTACTGCAGCAAGCCATTGAGCTGCGACGGCAACGGCCAGCTCGCAGCGTGGAGCAGCTGATCTTCCTGCTCGAAGAGAGCGGAGCAGCCGCCCCGGGCCAAATCGCCGTTAGCACATTAGCCAGGCACCTCAGACGAGCTGGCGTCAGCCGCGGACAAGTCATAGAAGCGACTTCGGCTCAGACGTTTCGCCGCTTTGAGGCGGAAGATATATTAGAGCTGCTGCAGGCAGACTTCAAGCACTTCGTCTACTTGCCTGATCCGAAGGAGCCGAAGAAGAAGCGAAAGACCATTCTGCTGGCCATCCTCGATGACTACAGCCGATACGTGGTGCAGGCTCAAATCTATTGGGACGAGCAACTGCCTCGGCTAGAGGACAGCTTGAAAAAAGCAATCCTCCGTCACGGCATTCCGGAGATGTTCTATTGTGACAACGGCTCCGCTTTCTCGGCTCACCATTTAGCCCGTATTTGCGGGCGGCTCGGTATTGAGCTTCGGCATAGTAGACCTTACCGGCCTCAAGGTCGTGGGAAGGTAGAGCGTCTGTTCCAGTTTGTCGATAGCAGCTTCCGCCCCGAGGTGCAGGCGCTCATCGACCGGGGAGAAGTGACGACGCTGGAGGACGTAAACAAAGCGCTTCGCAGCTGGCTGGATGGTTACTACCATCTCCGCGTGCACAGCAGCACGAAACAGACGCCGCATGAACGCTTCGAGGCAAGCACGAAGGCGCGCAAGCGCAGGCCGCTTACCGAGTTGAATGAGATGTTCCTATGGGAAGAGGAGCGCACCGTAGACAAAACCGGCTGTATCCAGCTGTCCGGTAACACCTATGAGGTCGACAGCGAGCTTGCCCGTAAGCGAATCGCGCTTCGATACGATCCGTACGACTTGACAGAGCTGCAGGTCTGGTTCGAGGGCAAGCGATACGCCGATGCGGTGCCGATCGATCTGAAAAAGCGTCGCAAGCGCAAGCCGGATGAAGTGAAGCCTGTAGAGGTCGAGACGTCGGCGGAGACATTGTCGTTCGTTGAGCTTGCCGAGAAGAAGCGTCAGGCGCAGTGGGAGCAAGATGAAGTGAGCTATGCACAGCGTCAAGGTGGTGAGGTGCGATGACACGACGTCCCTTTACGCGCGAGGTGGAGCCGTGCTACGAGTTTCAAGGACACCGGGAAGCGTACGCCCGACTAAGCATGGCGGTCGAGAACCGGCTGCTCGGTGTCTTGACCGGTGAAGTGGGCAGCGGAAAATCCGCTCTATTGCGGCGTTTATTCCGATCGCTGGACACGATGCGCACGCATCCGATCTACATCAGCATGGCGGACCTGAAGCCAAGAGACTTTTACGGACAGCTTCTGGCGCACGTCGATGAAGAGGCCCCTTACTCCGTCGCGAAGGCGCGTCGGTTGTGGGGCGAGGTGATGTCTCGGCGGGAGGCGCAGGGAGAGCGCAACATTCTCGTCGTCATCGACGAAGCGCACGAAATGAACGAAGCGATGCTGCTGGAGCTGCGCTTTGTGATGAGTCACCAGATGGATGCGAGGTCGCTATTCCCTGTACTGCTTGCGGGTCAGCCGGAGCTACGGAAGAAGCTACGCTTGAAGAAGTATGAGTCGATTAGCCAGCGCATCGGCATCCAGTACCATCTAAGCGGGATGAGCCGTGAGGAGACGGCGGGCTACGTCCGTCATCATATGGGAGCGGCTGAGCTGCAGCGGCCTGTGTTTTCCGACAGTGCGATCCAGATGCTGCACGCAGCAAGCCAAGGCATCCCACGAGTGGTGAACCAAATTTGCAGCCAAGCGCTCTATGACGTCGAGCGTTCGGACGCCGAAGTAGTCGAGGATGGGCACATTGGGCGTGTGCTGTCTGATATGGACCGACAGCGAGGGACGGCGGGATAACCGCCGTTTTTCCGCTACTGCGATAATTGGCGTTAGCATTCTCAATGGAGTGACGTGGCTGACGCACAAACGCTCACGTCATTGGCGGTGATGATTGCACCGACAAATTACGTGAGCGTTGACATGCGGGCTGGCGCCCTTGGTCTGCTAGGAGATCATTCGGGGAAGCGGATTCAGGCAGACAACCCTGCGTGGCTAAGTCTGGCGACCCGGCGCTAACGCGCCTTAAGCCTCTCGGGTTCGTGAATGCAAGAACGTTAGACGAAACCAACGCTAGAATAAACCAATAACCAAATACGATCATATTAGAGATCTATTGTGACGTGAAGATCGGTTTACTTTACCGCGAGTTGTCATGGCTTGTGCTTAGTATGAATTCCGAAAAACCATCAGCGAAGGAAGTTAGTTTGATGTTTGGTTTACATTTGAGTCAGTTGGTCGAGGTTCCATGATAAGTCAGAGTGTACTCGAAACGATGAGTAAAAGGCCGAATCTAAAAGATAATTGAAGAGTTAGCCGCGAAGATCAGTCATAGTGGGTTGAAAGTACGAGCGCGCGTAAGAAACAGAGATTGACAAGAAACCGAAGCTGAAGCACCCTTTGTAATAATGATTTTAAGAGCGATTTTAAGAGCGATTTTAAGAGCGATTTTAAGAGCGATTTTAAGAGCGATTTTAAGAGCGATTTTAAGAGCGATTTTAAGAGCGATTTTAAGAGCGATTTTAAGAGCGATTTTAAGAGCGATTTTGGAGAGGGTTTTAGGCAGCGAAGTCAATGATGAAGAACCAGTTTGTGGGAGTAGCTCGAAGAGGGCCGTTGGCATCGTCTAACACCGCATTCACGCATCGGGCTGACGCCCTCGGTCTGCCAGAAGATAATTCGGAGAAGTGGATTCAGGCAGACAACCCTGCGAGGCTAAGTCTTCGACCCGGCGCTGACGCGCCTTAAGCCTCTCGGGTTCGTGAATGCAAGAACGTTATATGAAATCCGAAGCTGGACAAGGGAGAACCCCTCCGACCTAAGCAATCAAGAAGTGATTCACGACCTGGGTTGAGCAGGGAGGAACGAATGAGGACGGAATAGTTAGTTGGAGCGTGGAGTGAATGTCCTCATTCTAACGGTCGTGAACCACAGATTGCTAGGTCGGCGCATAATTTCTTAATTTTTCAAGGCTCTTGTTCAAGATCGATTCTAAAACCGTTCATATTAGTTAGTTGGACAACGTGTTACGTTGTTGGTTTTGAAGTTTGCATATGAACGGATAAGAATCGATTATTGATTTCATTGGCGAGGAAGTGTGGAATTTCATATACAGGAACATAAACAAGTGGCAAGTAGCGATGGTATAATATGGAGTAACCTTCCACGCAAGGGTTGCGTTTTTCTAATGTTTACTCCTAAAAGCCTGCCACTTGTTAAACCTGTATATGAAATTCCAAAGCGCAAAGAAGTAAATGAAATCAAAAGATGAACAAGAGCAACGAAAATTAAGAAATTATGCTGGGGTTTAGTCAGATGGACTTCATATAACACCGCATTCACGCTGCGGGCTGGCGCCCTTGGTCTGCTAGGAGATCATTCGGGGAAGCGGATTCAGGCAGACAACCCTGCGAGGCTAAGTCTTCGACCCGGCGCTACGCGCCTTAAGCCTCTCGGGTTCGTGAATGCAAGAACGTTATGCGAAACCTCGGAAAATAATGAAAACATATTAAAGGACATTAATCATGAATCAATTTGAACTGAGGATTTTAAATCAGCATTTTTTAACAAATGAGCTCGCAGAACCCTGCTCACATGGACAGATCTTACTTAAAGTAAATACAACTATTATTTCTGATGAAGATGATGGCGATTGGGTTATTAATGAGGCTGCTCTCTCTTTGTTGAGAACTGTAAGGTATGGGTTTCCTGATCCGAATGTTGCGCCACCAAGATATTATTCAGAAGGCATACAAGAAGAAACATTAATTAATTGTTGCGGTGCGTACATGCTGTTCTGCTCATCAAATATTAAATGGGAAGTTCGATTATTAGGTCAAGTAGTTAGATTAGCAAGATTTATTAAAGATGATCATTTGGATTACGGAGATCTCCAAGTGACTTTAAAAACGGTTGATTATGCAAAAATTGTCTACGAGTTTGCAGACCAATCCTTGAATTTTTATAACGGCAAGAATGTTGATGTGTCAGGCTGGGAACAGTTTGAGGGGCAATACATAGAATTCTGGAATGAGTATAAGGAACATATGGAATACATTAAAGCCAAATACCTTATGTAGCACATCCAAAGGAGCCCGAGGCATCGCATAACACCGCATTCACGCATCGGGCTGACGCCCTCGGTCGCAGACGTAGATTCGAAGAAGTGGTTGCTGCGACAACCTCCTCCGGAGGTTCGTGAATGCGAGAGACGTTATATGAAATCCGAAGCTGGACAAGGGAGAACCCCTCCGACCTAAGCAATCATGAAGTGATTCACGACTAGGGTTGAGCAGGGAGGAACGAATGAGGACGGAATAGTTAGTTGGAGCGTGGAGTAATTGTCCTCATTCTAACGGTCGTGAACCACAGATTGCTAGGTCGGCGCATAATTTCTTAATTTTTCAAGGCTCTTGTTCAAGATCGATTCTAAAAACCGTTCATATTAGTTAGTAGGACAACGTGTTACGTTGTTGATTTTGAAGTTTGTATATGAACGGATAAGAATCGATTATTGATTTCATTGGCGAGGAAGTGTGGAATTTCATATACAGGAACATAAACAAGTGGCGAGCAGCGATGGTATAATATGGAGTAACCTTCCACGCAAGGTTTGCGTTATTCTAATGTTTACTCCTAAAAGCCTGCCACTTGTTAAACCTGTATATGAAATTCTAAAGAGCAAAGAAGTCAATGAAATCAAAAGATGAACAAGAGCAACGAAAATTAAGAAATTATGCTGGGGTTTAATCAGATGGACTTCATATAACAACGTATTCACGCAGCGCTCGCTGGCGCTCCCTTGGTCTGCTGGAAGATGATTCGGAGAAGTGGATTCAGGCAGACAATCCTGCGAGGCTAAGTCTTCGACCCGGCGCTGAAGCGCCTTAAGCCTCTCGGATTCGTGAATACGAAGACGTTATCCGAAACCCCTGAAAAGCAATATATTATAAAACCTAAAGGAAGAATACTCATGCAAATTCAAGGTATAAGTCACTTATGCTTTTCAGTGTCTGATTTAACTAAATCTATTATGTTTTATCAGCAAGTTTTTGGAGCAAAGATATTAGTAAAGGGCAGAAAGCTAGCTTATTTTGATTTAAATGGATTATGGATAGCTTTAAATGAGGAATCTGAAATTGAAAGAACCGAACAAAATAAATCATATACGCATATAGCATTTTCAATATTAGAAGAAGAATACGAGGCATTCAAAGATAAATTTAGAGAATTAGATGTCAATATAATATCTGGAAGAGAGCGTGATGAAAGAGACAAGAGGTCCATTTATTTTACAGACCCAGACGGGCACAAATTTGAATTACACACAGGACAATTAAATGATAGGATGGAATATTATAGAAATAGTAAAGTGCACATGACATTTTTTAACTAAGGATGGAGTAAGACAAGAAACAGATTGATGTAAGTAACTCTAAGTAGTCAGGGGCATCGGATAACACCGTATTCACGCTGCGGTCGCTGACGCTCCCTTGGTCTGCCAGGGGAATTTCGAGGAAGCGGATTCAGGCAGACAACTCCTGCGAGGCTAAGTCCTTCGGACCCGGCGCTAACGCGCCTTAAGCCTCTCGGGTTCGTGAATACAAGAACGTTATAAGAAAGTCGGGCTAGACAAAACAAGAGCAATTTAAAATCTTGAATGAGTAAATTGATTCTTATAGAACCAACAGTACAGCAAGTAGAGCATTTCTAAAAAAGTTAGTCTACCCCCTGTGTCACAATAGTTGTCGTACCCCTCGATAAAAAGTATAGTAGAACCAGAGAGGCAGAGGTGACGGACGATGGCTAGATACAGTGAGGAATTGAAACGCAACATACAACTACGAATGATCCCCCCGCATAATGAATCTGTGAGTCAGATTGCAAGAGACAGCGGCCTGTCCGAAGGGACGCTGTACAAGTGGCAAAAAGAAGCCCGAGCGAACGGCGCTGTCGTTCCAGGTGGCGGAGCAGAGCCCGACAAATGGAGTAGTCGGGATAAGTTTTCGATTGTGCTGGAAACCGCTACGTTGAGCGAAGTCGAACTGGCCGAATACTGTCGTGCATAAGGACTCTACGCAGAACAGATTGAAGCTTGGCGGGATGCTTGTATGCAAGCCAATGGTGGACTCGCCCAACAGGCATCCCAGCTGCAAAAAGAACTCCGAACTAAAGAGCGAGAAATGAAAACGCTCACTCGGGAGTTAAAACGAAAGGAAGCTGCTCTAGCCGAAACGGCAGCGCTTCTCGTGCTGCGAAAAAAGGCACAGTCGATCTGGGGGGACCAAGAGGACGCATGATCAGTGCCTCAGATCGACGAATGGCCATGGAACTGATCCAAGAAGCAGTAGATGCTGGAGCCAAAGAAGAGGTGGCATGCCAAGATATCGGATTAACGCAGCGGACCTTGCAGCGGTGGCGCAAAGAGGGCGCACCGCAAGAGGATCAACGGCCGCATGCGGTAAGGCCTGCCCCATCCCACAAGCTAAGTGAAGTGGAACGACAACAGATTATCGAGGTCGTGAATCAGCCGGCATACAAGAGCCTTCCACCTAGCCAAATCGTACCACGACTGGCTGATGAGGGTGTCTACATGGCGTCCGAATCGACATTCTATCGCGTAATGCATGCTCATGGACAGCAGCACCATCGAGGTCGCAGTAAGAAGCCTGTTTCGAAGCCGTTAACGAGCCATTGTGCTGTGGCGGCCAACCAAGTGTGGATGTGGGACATCACCTGGCTACCTGGTCCTGTGAAGGGTTTATTCTACTACCTCTATCTCATCCTGGATCTATTCAGCCGAAAAATCGTAGGCTGGGAGGTATGGAATGAAGAATCCGCGGAGCATGCGAGCACATTGGTTCGTCGAACGGTCCTGAGCGAACAGTGCGTTGTGCGCAAGGAGCCGCTGGTCCTGCATTCGGATAACGGGAGTCCGATGAAGGGTGCCACTCTACTTGAAACGTTATACAGCCTAGGAATCACGCCCTCCAAAAGCAGGCCGCGTGTCAGCAACGATAACCCTTACGCCGAGTCGGTGTTTCGCACCTGCAAATACCGCCCCAGCTACCCGTTACATGGATTTAAGTCGACGACAGAAGCCCGTGAATGGGTACGGAAGTTCGTCCATTGGTATAACACTGAGCATCACCACAGCGGGCTTAATTTCCTGACCCCTAACCAAAGGCATAAGGGACTTGCTGAACAGATTTTTGAGAAGAGAAAGCGAGTGTACGAACAAGCTAGACAGGACAACCCAAGGCGGTGGTCCGGGAAGATAAGGAACTGGAGTCTAGACGAACGAGTGTATCTTAATCCCGAGAAAGTCCAGCACTCCATAGCTACAACAACGGCGACACAAGCCTGATTGACTCTATTTAATTTTCAAAGATTCACGACAACTATATTGACAAACACCGTTCCTAATAGTTTGTTGACTAACGAGAATCGTTATTTGTTGGTAGTATTAGGAATGAAGGGACGATCGAATCGATTTTGATTTCTTAGGCAGGGAAGGGAGGAACTTTGATACAGGACGGTTGACAAGTGACAGCCAGTAGATGGGATCATACGAGTAACCTTCCACGCCAAGAATGGCGTGCTAATGTTTACTCTGGAGGAGGCTGTCACTTGTAAAACCTGTATCTAAGTTCCAAAACTCAAAGAAGCGAATGAAATCAAAATCGAACAAGGGCAAGGAAATTAAGGAATTATGCGGGTAGCTCAGTTGACCATCACATAACACCGTATTCACGCATCGGTCGCTGAAGCTCCCTCGGTCTGCCGGTAGATGATTCGAAGAAGTGGATTCAGCAGACAATCCTGCGAGGCTAAGTCTTCGACCCGCCGCTCCGCGGCTTAAGCCTCTCGGATTCGTGAATACGAAGACGTTAGGTGAAATTACCGAAAGAATAAAAAATGAGGCAAAGTGATGAACGATCATTATCAAATCATTAATGACCCTTCCCAGGAAATATACAAGAAATTAGATGAACATATTAATACTTTTTGGGATTGGTCTAAAACTCAAGAACAAAAAATGGAATGGGAGACCAATTATTTAGATTGGTCATTAATCTGTACTATAACAGAGAGATTGTTTGAAACGACTGATCATACAGATTGGGCCCGAAGAACTGTTAATAATTTACTTTACATAATAGCTCGTGATAATGAGTGCGAAATAATAATAGGGCAACTTACAAAAAATCCATCAAGTTTTTTGTTTCTTGCTAAAGAGGCTTTATTTTATTCTGATTACGATGCGAGATGGCAGTTTGCGCATTATTTGACGAGAATCCTGTATAAGTGTCCAGATGCGATGGAGGTACTGCTTAGATACACAGAGGATAATGTTGAATATGTTAGAAGAAGAGCAATAGAAGCGATGAAAACTATTAATTAATAATCACTAGCGTTGCATTAATGTTCTCAGAATCATCATAATATTCACTCTAATTGTTCCGCAGACATGAAAAAATCCTTTACAATGGAATGGCAGGTAGTACCTGTCCATAATCCACTGAAAAGGATCAGCCATGGACAAGGATACCCTATTTTCTTCATTTGGTAAATGGATTTCTCCAATTTGTGCGAAGACGTTCACAGATCGTTTTCGTGAAATGGAACAAGATAAATATGTGAAGAAGCTTACAACATTGTCGTACCTTAAATTGTTCTTGCATGCGCAAATTCAGCAGCGAGACGGGCTTCGTGAAATAGCTGCCGATGTGCTTTGTGAAAACTTTCAAAGGGAACTCGGAATCCAATCGATCTCCGCCTCCCAGTTAAGCCGGAAGCATAATCAAGTCGACTCTTCCTTGCTGGAACAAGTATTCCAGTCGCTGGTGCAGCACATTCGCCGAAGCGAAGCTCCTCCTTCCCTTCGAAAAGATTTTAAGATCATCGACTCTACGACCATCGGACTTTGCCTGCAAAAATACAAATGGGCTGAGTTCCGGAAAACGAAAGCTGGAATCAAGCTACACTTTCGCCTGGCGTATATGGATGATGAAACTGCTGTTCCCGAGAAGGTCAACATGACACCTGCCAAGAAGAGTGATCGCAGTCAGTTGGATGACCTGGTCGACGAAGTGGGTTGCACCTACGTGTTTGATCGCGGCTATATCGACTACGCCAAGTTTGACGACTACTGCGACCGTGGCATTTTCTTTGTGACTCGGACGAAAAAGAATACCGCCATCCGTCAGATTGAGTCGTTTAAACTGCCAGCTGATGCTCGTGTGAAATCGGATGAAATGGTGTACATCGGAACACCGCAGAAGCGAATGGAAAACGTCTTGCGATTGATCCAAACGGAAGATACCGAAGGCAATCCGATTACCATTCTCACGAACCGCTTCGACTTAGAGGCGGATGAAATCGGACAAATCTACCGGGAACGCTGGGCGATTGAAACGTTTTTCAAATGGATGAAGCAGCACGTACGCATCAAGACATTTTATGGAACCAGTGAGCAAGCCGTTATGAATCAGGTGTGGATGGCACTCATCGCCTTTTGTCTGCTCGTGCTGGTGAAGATGGAAACGGGCACCAAACACAGTCTTCTGGATCTATACCGGTGGCTAAAGGTCTTGCTATGGAATTCAGCAGAAATCTGGATGGAACGTATTCATTACAAACCCAGTCGAACATCTGCAGGTAGGCGAAAGAGAGTTTAGTGCAATTGACAAAACATTGATCATATTACATATAATTACCAAATGGACAGGTTACCTTTATATGGGGGTCGACCTTTTGGCTGATTGACCCAGAATAAATGACTGAATTTTTTGTTATTAGTGATGATGAGTTTTATGCAACGCTAGTGAAAAAATATAAATTAAGCCGAAAGTCCTCCAAACAGTCAGAGTTTGATAAAATGATAAAATTCATTGATGTTAATATATATAAGTTTAACGAAAGCGATCACCAAACTATTAAATTAATTGAAGAACATATAAGAAAGACAAGAAATGATGGGATTCATGAACCCTACGAAAGCATAGGGAATGAGGTGAAGAATGCAATCTTAATAAATGACAATAATGTTGATGGAAGACTAAGAGTTGTCTATTCTCTTTTCGAAGATAATATTAATGCCTTATATAAAGTGGCTGAAGATTATAAAACTATTTTGCTAAAGATGTTACCTGATAAAGGATGAAAAATCATATTGTTAGCAGCTCAAAGAAGGCGGTAACATCACATAACACCGCATTCACGCTGCGGGCCGCTGTCGCGTCCCTTGGTCCGCCCGAGGATTTTCGAAGAAGTGGAGTCAGGCGGACAACCCTGCACTGCCTAACCGCATCGCGGCCGCTCCCTTTCGGTCGCTTAAGGCAGTGAGGGTTCGTGAATGCAAGAACGTTATGTGAAATTCTCGCAAAAATCTTAAAGGCGGAAAATCATGGATGATCAGATTGCCATACGAATAAAGGGAAGAAGACAGTTGTTGATAATTGGCAATAACTATTATTTTCATGACCTATGCACTTCGTGGTAAGGTCTGGTAGTTTATCGGATGATGCGCAACCCAAAGAACCATCCGATAATGCTCCGGCCAAAATAAATCAATAAGTCTTGCAAACTGCTGTACATGTGTGTCACAATCGATGTAGATTCGCTGTTGCCCTTTGTGGTGTGACATGCGGACCTGACAACGAGTGTGGAAGAGGCCACGAACCATTTCGCCGTGGGTGTAGCCTTCATCACTCGTTTTTTCTTTGTTTAATTCGTATAGAGCAACGGACAGCAACGTTTCGGCCGTAAACAATAATTCGAAGTGTGCATGGTGATGGGCTTCAGTTTCGGAATGACACTTCTCCAAGGCTAGCTCCTGCTTGGCCGTACGGAAAAACACCTCGATCCGCCAACGCTTCACGTAAGTACGCAAGGCTTCTTCAGGCGCATCGAAGCGGTTGCTGATGAGCAGGTAGGCACCCTTGTAAGTCGCGGGGGCTTCCTCCTCCGTCTCGAGCAACTCGGAATCATCTTCCTTTAAGCGCATGGCGGCTACAGCGGCAATTTGTACATAGCGCTGCTTGTTGACTTGCTTGCCTCTGCGGTTCGTTACAGGATGAGGCTGTTTCATGTAGATGTCAGGAATCGCAAGTGAAACCAGTCCTGACGTACCCTCGGCAACCAACTGGCCGTACACTTCCCGAATGAGCATGATCGGGGTCACAGGAACGTACCGCTCCCTGCCCGTGCAAGGCTCGATGACCTTACGAAATAATGCCGTGTTGCGTTTAGCCTTCGTTACCCAGTCAAATTGATGCTTTTCGAGAAAGGCAAAGAAGCCTTTACACAAGTACCAGCGGTCCATCGCAACCCAAAGACGGCAGGTCGCCGATTCGCGCAGCATCAAGAGCATTTGCTTAGCCAAATCGATCTTCGACAAGCCTTCGTTCTTCTGCTCAGACTTGTGCCATACGCGGTAAAACAACGGATATTCAAGTCCGCCTTGAAGTACGGCCTGAACAACGACCACATTCATCGCCCACACATAAGTCTTCTTAGACGAATCATACAACCAGCTCAAAAAAGGAAGCTGCTTGGCATAAGGATGAGCTAGATGCGTATCATCCAGATTGATCACATCCCCATCCTGCAGACGAGTGACTTTATCCTGCTGAAGCCGCGCTACTCGCTTTTTGCCAAAGGTAGTCCATGCGAAGGAGTTGGAGAGAAACCGACTCATCGTGTACTGAGCGAGCTTCCATGGCTGAAACATCACTTTAAGAAGCGCATCCTGCTCGGCCAGTCTCGCCATCTGAACGACAGACGAGCAGTTACTGACAAGGCCGATCACATAGAGAAAGCAGATGAGCCAGGACGGAGTACCACTTCGTTTCATCATACCGGATTGTGTGAGCAGCAGGGAAAGGTCAAACCGCTCCCACAAGCTTTTTAGTATGGGTGCGCCTGCGCACTCTCCATGGTTTAATTGTTTGAATCTCGGTTTTTGTAACGCTGACATTGGAAAACCACCTGTTATCTAGAAGATATACCTCGTAAAAAGGTATTCTTCGCAATTATTTGGCCGTTTTTCAAAAGTCAAGTGTTTTTTTGGATTGAGATGCTACCAGTAAATTACTTCAACTGCATAGGTCATGTATTTTGAATTTAAAGATACTGATGAGACATCTTTTCATAAGCTCCGTTCGAAAGTTATGGATATACATTGGAAAGATGCAGATAGCGGTAAGACATTTTTCTTTATTTATGTACATGAACAAAATCTTGACAGTGAAAAGTTCTCGATAGAAAACAATCATGGCTTCCTCGCCACATCCCCGATATGAAAGTTGGGTTTAGCGTGACTGCCTAGTCCCCATACTGAGTAATACTGCGATTGGACAGAAATACGTGGCTCTTTTTGGTGGTTCGACCCTGTCTAGAAAACTGTGAGCATTCGTTATGTGAGCAACCCCGTGCTGGCTTCGGTACAAGAAGACCGAATGACCGCGGACAGAAAAATGGAGACTTCTAACGAATGCGCCAATCGTCAGTATCATTCGATTGGAGGTAGTTAAATGGAGATGTTAATTGCTCGGTGTGCCGGACTGGATGTGCATCAAGAAACCATTGTAGCTTGTGTCTTGACTGGCGAAGCGGATGAAGCACCACGCGCTGAAACACGCACTTTCCCTACGATGACTCGTGATTTGTTCTCCTTGATGACATGGCTCGAGTCCGAAGGTGTGACGCATATTGCCATGGAGAGTACAGGGATCTACTGGAAACCAGTGTACAACATATTGGAAGGGTACTTCGACATCGCCCTTGCCAATGCACAACGGATTAAGAATGTTTCTGGACGCAAAACGGATGTCAGCGATGCGGAGTGGATCGCTAAACTTTTGCGCGTAGGATTAATCGAGAAGAGCTTCGTGCCTACCGAGGATCTCCGAGAATTACGTGATTTAACACGTTTACGTAAGAAACGGGTTGGAAACTTGACCGCAGAGAAAAACCGCATTCAAAAAATGCTGGAAGCCTCCAACATCAAGTTGGGAACGGTTATTTCAGATGTGTTCGGCGTATCCGGACGCAATTTGCTGGAACGACTGGTCATGCAGGGCTACGTCGATCCGGATGATATTGAAGCCCGAGTACATGGCAACGTAAAACGTAATGTCGCTCGGGTGGCCGAGTCGCTCTTCGGAACGTTAAACAAGCACCAAATCTTGATGATTCGCAATTGCTGGGAGCATATTACCTTCCTCGAGCAATCCATCGCGTTGCTAGATGCAGAAATTGAGGTGCATCTTCAGTCCTATCAGGAAGCCTATCAGTTGATTCAAACGATTCCGGGCATAAGTGAGATTACCGCCGCAGCGATCATTGCCGAAATCGGAGTCGATATGGATCAGTTCCCAACGGCTGATCATCTCGCGTCCTGGGCAGGTGTGGCTCCGGGTAACCATGAGAGCGCGGGTAAAAAAAAAGTACACGAACACGTAAGGGCAATCCGCATGTGAAAACAGCTTTATGTGAAGCCGCTTGGGCAGCAACGAAGTGCCGAAAATCACAGTTGTCGGTTCGATTTTGGAAAATAGCTGCACGCCGTGGGAAGAACAAAGCCATTATTGCTCTAGCTCACAAAATGCTCACGATCATCTACATGATGTTAAAGACGAAGTCGACTTATATCGAAGGTGGACCTCCTGTCTCAAAACCTGTAGCTTAACAGTCTAGCCTATTTTAAGACTGATTATACATCACATCTCAAAAACGATGTGCCGGGCATCCTATTGCTATTTTTCAACTTTCTTCCAGAAAAAACGCTATTTCTTAAAGCAACTTCGACGTTCTAATGACACTGCTTTCAATAATCCTTTCACAGAAAAATAACCCAACCTAGCGATTTTACGGTATCCTTAAGGTCTCACTCTAAAAGGATAGAATCGCTGGATGGGTTATAGACAACAGTCTAACCCATTTGCGGGCGATTGACCAGACCTATGCTCCCATACCTCGATAAAATCATAAATGAATTTCGTTCCTGCTTCTCCAGGCAAGCCACCTTTCACTGGTTTGTCATTACGGTGATCGGCCTGATGGTGCGCTCCGACCAGTTAGGGGTGACCTCCATTGTACGAGACCTTACGCTGCATCCGCGCTGCTACGAGACGCTGATCCATTTCTTTCGTTCTTCGGCCTGGTCGCTGGAATCCCTTCGATTAACTTGGCTCCAAGTCGTCCGCAAGGCGGCTCCTTTGATGACCGTTGGTGACCGCGTAGTCCTGGTGGGCGATGGCATGAAGCAGTCCAAGGAAGGCCGTCGAATGCCCGGCGTGAAGAAAATGCATCAGGAATCAGAAAATTCGTCCAAAGGTGAATATATCTTTGGCCATCTCTTTGGAGCCGTCGGTGTGTTGGTCGGAGCGTCGGCCAAATGGTTCTGCTTGCCCCTCTTTATGAATTTGCAAGACGGCGTGAAGACGATTTGGAACTGGGGAGCGTCCGCTCCAGCCGAGCCGAAATCAGATTCCCATGTGGTGCAAATGATCGGGCAGGGCTTTGCCGCCGCGAAGGTGCTTGGTGACGCCTTGTTCCTGCTGGATCGCTATTTTCTGTCCGTTCCGGCGCTGATCCGGTGGAAGCAGCAGCAGGCTGCGAGCGGAGTTCGGCTGGACCTCATCACGAAGGCCAAAGTCAACACCACAGCCTATGAATTCCCTGCCGCCAAAAAACCAGGCCGGGGCCGTCCGCCGAAGAAAGGCGTGAAAGTCAAGCTCAAGGAGCTTTTTCAAACCCGGGCAGCATCGTTTCAAACGGCCAAGGTGATGCTGTATGGCAAGGAAGAAACGGTTTCCTTTTTGTGCCTGGACCTGTTGTGGGGGCAAAAGCTGTATCAGCCTTTGCGATTTGTCCTGGTGCTGCGTGGAGACCAGACCTCCATTTTGGTGAGTACGGACCTGACGCTTGCCGGTCCCGAGATCATTTCCTTGTACGGATACCGGTTCAAGATCGAATGTACGTTTCGGGAAATGAAACAAGTCATCGGCGCCTTCGGCTATCGCTTCTGGAGCAAATCCATGCCGAAGCTCAAGCGGTATCTGCGCAAGACCGAGAACCATCCACTGGAACAAGTAAAGAACGAACAGGATCAAAAGCGAATACGACAAACACTTGAAGCCATCGAAGGATTCGTCATGTGCAGTTGCATCGCAACCGGCTTAATTCAGATGGTCGCGTTGACGTTTTCGGCGCGTACGCCGGGCTTGTTCTCGCGCTATTTGCGAACACCATCGAAAGCCATCGTCTCTGAGGCTACCGTGGCGGTTTATTTGCGCAGATCCATTTTTCGCATGGTTGCCCAGCACCCGGATTTACCCATAACCGAAATAATTCGTTCCAAGCAGGAAAAAACCACGAACAACGTGGATTTGCTGGCTTCTTAAGCGTTAGAACTTTTCACTGTCCAGAACAAAATGAAGATTATTTAATAAGTGATGAAGAGATTATTACTGCTAAATTGGCTGATTTAGTTGTGGGCAAGTTTTACAGATTTATTATGGACAATGGGTTTACAATTACTGGTGAATACCTTGAATTAAAAAAGATAGGTGAAATAATACACTCAGTATGGATTGATATAGGGCGGCAACCTGTCTATTTAGACTATAGGGAAATTGCTGAGATTATTGAACTAAATATTGATTAGTTGTAAGCATCTCGAAGAAGGCGAGAACATCACATAACACCGTATTCACGCATCGGGCTGACGCCCTTGGTCTGCCAGGAGATAATTCAGCGAAGTAGATTCAGGCAGACAATCCTGCGAGGCTAAGTCTTCGACCCGCCGCTCCGCGGCTTAAGCCTCTCGGATTCGTGAATACGAAGACGTTAGGCGAAATTGCTGGGGACAATGAAAATAAAAAAGCCTATCAGAGTATGATAGACTTAATTCAGGTCTTATAGACATCACCACGGGAGCCAATTTTTATTACATGGATTACTAATATTTCTTCTTCAACTGTGTAAACAACTCGATATGAGCCAACACGCAAACGGAAATCTTGGAATGTTCCTTGCATTCTTTTAATATCAAGTTCAGGATGGAAAGGATCTTCGGCTAATATTTGTAAGTGTTGTATAATTCGCCATGACCTATGCACTTCGTGGTAAGGTCTGGTAGTTTATCGGATGATGCGCAACCCAAAGAACCATCCGATAATGCTCCGGCCAAAATAAATCAATAAGTCTTGCAAACTGCTGTACATGTGTGTCACAATCGATGTAGATTCGCTGTTGCCCTTTGTGGTGTGACATGCGGACCTGACAACGAGTGTGGAAGAGGCCACGAACCATTTCGCCGTGGGTGTAGCCTTCATCACTCGTTTTTTCTTTGTTTAATTCGTATAGAGCAACGGACAGCAACGTTTCGGCCGTAAACAATAATTCGAAGTGTGCATGGTGATGGGCTTCAGTTTCGGAATGACACTTCTCCAAGGCGAGCTCCTGCTTGGCCGTTCGGAAAAACACCTCGATCCGCCAACGCTTCACGTAAGTACGCAAGGCTTCTTCAGGCGCATCGAAGCGGTTGCTGATGAGCAGGTAGGCACCCTTGTAAGTCGCGGGGGCTTCCTCCTCCGTCTCGAGCAACTCGGAATCATCTTCCTTTAAGCGCATGGCGGCTACAGCGGCAATTTGTACATAGCGCTGCTTGTTGACTTGCTTGCCTCTGCGGTTCGTTACAGGATGAGGCTGCTTCATGTAGATGTCAGGAATCGCAAGCGAAACCAGTCCTGACGCACCCTCGGCAACCAACTGGCCGTACACTTCCCGAATGAGCATGATCGGGGTCACAGGAACGTACCGCTCCCTGCCCGTGTAAGGCTCGATGACCTTACGAAATAATGCCGTGTTGCGTTTAGCCTTCGTTACCCAGTCAAATTGATGCTTTTCGAGAAAGGCGAAAAAGCCTTTACACAAGTACCAGCGGTCCATCGCAACCCAAAGACGGCAGGTCGCCGATTCGCGCAGCATCAAGAGCATTTGCTTAGCCAAATCGATCTTCGACAAGCCTTCGTTCTTCTGCTCAGACTTGTGCCATACGCGGTAAAACAACGGATATTCAAGTCCGCCTTGAAGTACGGCCTGAACAACGACCACATTCATCGCCCACACATAAGTCTTCTTAGACGAATCATACAACCAGCTCAAAAAAGGAAGCTGCTTGGCATAAGGATGAGCTAGATGCGTATCATCCAGATTGATCACATCCCCATCCTGCAGACGAGTGACTTCATCCTGCTGAAGCCGCGCTACTCGCTTTTTGCCAAAGGTAGTCCATGCGAAGGAGTTGGAGAGAAACCGACTCATCGTGTACTGAGCGAGCTTCCATGGCTGAAACATCACTTTAAGAAGCGCATCCTGCTCGGCCAGTCTCGCCATCTGAACGACAGACGAGCAGTTACTGACAAGGCCGATCACATAGAGAAAGCAGATGAGCCAGGACGGAGTACCACTTCGTTTCATCATACCGGATTGTGTGAGCAGCAGGGAAAGGTCAAACCGCTCCCACAAGCTTTTTAGTATGGGTGCGCCTGCGCACTCTCCATGGTTTAATTGTTTGAATCTCGGTTTTTGTAACGCTGACATTGGAAAACCACCTGTTATCTAGAAGATATACCTCGTGAAAAGGTATTCTTCGCAATTATTAGGCCGTTTTTCAAAAGTCAAGTTTTTTTTGGATTGGGATGCTACCAGTTAATTACTTCAACTGCATAGGTCATGATTATTACGCTGATGCTCCTAGCGGCTGCTATTATGGGCAGATATCGTCAAGAGAAGATGTAATTGGAACAGTAGCTTGAAAAAGATTACTATAGAAATAGATCTTGGAAATACTCGGCGATTGCAATATAATAATGACACACAAGGAGTTACCAAGTACGGTTTCTATTTTCCGTTTAGGTTAGTGAATGTGGTAGCCTTTTTTATGAGGTCGCTTCTTTCGAATCAAGTTCTGTGGTGGAATTGATTCTAACGGAATCGAGACCTTTTTTAATGTTTTTTTCTTGTTTGGATTAATCAACAGACGTGTCTATATATCTATAATAAGTTGGGAGTGCTTAATGCAAAGGGTTGAATCGTTATTCTTCACCAAGGGAGTGCGTCGATTGATTGTTGTTAAAACTGAGATCGTAGTAAATGCTCCAATTGAACTATGTTTTAATCTTTCTCGTGATATTGAACTACACACCAGAACAGTTTGGAAGCATACAAGTGAAAAAGCGATAGACGGGGTAACATCAGGAAAAATTGGCCTTGGCGAATTCGTAACCTTTCAGGCAACTCATTTGGGCATAAGACAGAAATTAACCTCCCAAATTGTAGAGTACGAAAGACCGAAAAAATTTGTAGATCAGATGGTTCGAGGCGCCTTCAAGAGTATGAGACACATACACGAGTTTGAGGCTCGAGAGGATCAGACTGTAATGAAGGATACGTTAATATTTGAGGCGCCTCTAGGAATATTAGGACTGATAGTAGAACGGCTGATCTTAAAGAAATATATGCGAAGATTTCTAGATGACCGAAACGAGGGGTTAAAGCAAATCGCTGAAAGCCTAGGACTTCAACAATTGTAGAGTAACATTTAAGCATCGAGGGTGTCGCCCCTCGGTTCGAGAGAAGTAATGATATGAAAGTGGCCTCAGAAGACAAATTTAAACTGATATAATAATGTTTTGAGGGTGATTCGATGATGAAAGATCAGAGTGTGATACAGCTTGTACAATCAAGTGGCCTTAACAGGATTGAATCCCTATTAATTAGCCTTACTCTGGAATCCATAAGACTATGGACTGATGTTGAACGAGAAGAGATTATCCCCATTGGCTCTTCAAAGTTAGGCGGTAAACCAGATCTTCCTATAAATCACGAATGGCCACAGAATCAAGGTGGGTTTCTTCAATTTATTGCGCAGATTAATCTTGGACAGATCGCTTCTCTAGAAACGACGATGCTTCCCTCTGAAGGGCTATTAAGCTTTTTTTACGATGCATTAGAGCAACCATGGGGATTTGATCCGAAAGATAAAGGGAGCTGGAAAGTATTATACTTTCAGGATATGAATGAATTCGAAAGAAAAGTAGAACCGTTCGAAATACAAGAAGAAGGAAGCTTCGGTACAGCGAGGATTTCCTTCGAGACACAGACTAGTGTACCTTCTTCCGAATCGATGTCTGTTGAGCGCCTTGAATTATCTCAGGATGACTGTGATCGTTACTGGGAATTGTACGATAAGATTCAGGAACATAATCGTTCAAATGGCATTACACATAAGTTATTGGGCCATCCGGATAACATTCAAGGTGATATGCAATTAGAATGTCAGCTGGTCAGCAACGGCTTGTACTGCGGAGATTCTTCAGGTTACGGTGACCCTCGGAGAACATGGTTAGAGCATGGGGCAGCTTCATGGAGGCTGCTACTTCAAGTTGATTCTGAGGATGAGATTGGAATGATGTGGGGGGACGCAGGGAGACTTTATTTTTGGATCCGGGAAGAAGATCTCCGCGAGAGGAATTTTGACAATGTATGGGTGATCTTGCAATGTGGTTAAGAAAGTAAGAATGTGGTCCAAAAATGATGTCATATACAAAGTACGATAATGAATGAGTAATGGTATGAGGCGATTCTTAAGAGGAAGCATACTTCGAATGCTACCCATCTATCTGAGAAGGGAATGTCAAACAGTATGATGAATCGAGCAATTAGTTCTAAAAGCATCGTAATCATTTTATATTTAATATCTATGTTGTTTTTTGGGGTTCTATGCGTTCCATTCTATGAGGTATGGGGGCCTGCCAAAGAAGTTGCAGGATACTTGTATAAGCCACTCATCTCAACAATCAATAGTAGTCACACGATTAACGGTTACCATAGATTTTATCAAATTGATATTATTAAACAAACATATACCTTAGGAATTATCACAATCATGTTTGTGTTAGTCTGGATTTTACTTTTGCAATGGGAAGTAGAGGATAACAAGAAGCAACAGCAGGATTAACATTATGTTCTACAGCGGATACATCTTCGGGGCATTACAGTTCAAGCTGATCCAACGAATGCAACAAGGCTCAGCGAAGGACCCGAAAGAAAGGATGCTCGAAGAGGTGGATTACTTATGAAATTAAGTGTATAGGTTGTTCTGGTTACATGAAATACCTGAGAGGATTGTACTTATTGAGGAACAGTATGTCCCATAGACGAAGATGAGATTTTTGTTGCAGGGCTGGGAGACGGGGGCATGGAGTGGCTATCATCATGAGAGGAGGCTTGAAATGAACAGTCTATACGTATTGTTCGCTGTAGTGTTGTAAATCGTATCCATATTTACCGGTGAGGTCGTCACGTTTATCGTTTTAGGATTCATACTCATGGCACTCAACAATATTTTAGTCGTGCTGAAAGACATTTCGAATAAAATGGGCACGAATAAAGCAAGAAGCATCGAGAAGAACCAATAGAAGGATTGGAGTAGGAACAAAAGGCTCTGAGAGATTAGACGACTTACTGAGGTGATACTTGCTAATGAGCGATATATTATTCTTTCTGATCGTGATTGCTATTTTTCTGACTCCGATCCTCACTAGAGTGTTCTTCGAGTTTTTTCAAGTATTATTCGGAATAGCTTGTATCATTGCTATAGTGTTCTATCCTGAATTCACTTTTAGCAATAGACCCGTCTTACCTGTCTTATTCTTCGTGATGTGGGTGATCGGGTCATTATATGCGCTGGGCATGCGGAGCAGAGAGCTCGCAATAGATTTGAAACGTGAGCACGAGTACGAGTATCATTCAAAAGGTAACTCATGAAATGACAGGTAAGGTGAACTGTGATGAGCTTATATCGTTTCATCGTAAGTGAAACTCCGCTAGAAGAGGCTGATTACAGCGGCTTCATCTTGTTGAAGGTGAAGGACCTGTTGAAGCTCCCTCAATTACCTACAGGAGCAATTCCTTGGGAAGAACTCGATGGAGAATTAGAAGTGTTGTATGCAGAAGACGAAGATGCTGCTGACGGTCTGTGCATTACATTATGCCACAACCCACCCTATGGCTTGCACAATTATGTCGGCAGTAAACATATATACTGGCTTGAGGGCCGTGTGAACACGAAGTGGGCCACTCAACTGTATGATTACATGAAGAAACATGTGCCTGAAGGTATAAAGGTTGAGCTTTGGTCCATTTGGTTCGGAGCATACATTCAACCAATAACCTCTATATGTATGGAAAGAACACAATTACAAATAGAAGATTTGCTCATTTTGAGTGAGATGAACAAATGCATCGTAGTTGAATAACGAACAGGAGTCTTTGATTTCAAGAGGAGTTCAACGCGATGCCATATTATCAGATCACAAGACCATTTATCGGGGGTTAGCATGATCCAACCTAATTCTACTCCGTTTCCTCAGAAGCTTGCGATCTTGCTCGCTCTAGGAGTGTTGACGTTAATCTGCATGCTGAATATATACGGTATTCGGCAGCCGAACGGAGACCGAACTTATCTGTTTATTAGATGGGATACGTTTTTAGCATGGGTGCCCGTCTGGATTGCGCTCAAGCTTGATTTCGTATATCTCATGAAAAATCGAACGACTCGGTTCGTGCTCTTACTGCTGCTTGGCGCTATCTGGTTATTTTTCTATCCAAATTCTTCGTATCTCGTGACTGAGCTGCTACACGTGTTCGTTCGATATAGCTTCGATCCGGCTCAACGCTTCTGGGTAAATATGGAGTTCTGGGAGCATCTACTCACGCTAACCTCGATAGCGATTCTAGGCTTGCTGCTCGCGGCATATTCCTTGTATACCGTTCAGGAGCTGGTCAGAAGATCGTACGGGTTGCTCGTTAGCTGGATCTTCGCACTCCTCGTTCTTATGCTGAGCAGCTTTGGCGTATATATCGGTCGATTCGTAAGGTGGAATAGCTGGGATGTCATGACCAGACCGGGCTATATTATTGGTCAAACGTATGAGATGCTGACGGACAGCAGTCAGCTCGGCCCCATCATGATGTTTTGTAAATATTTTTTCATCGTACTGCTGCTAGGCTACATACCAATCTATTTGATGACTCGTATAAGAAGGGAAAGTTGAATGGAGGGGGATTGCGGAGCGGATGGAGGCTCTAATCATCGTGGGGTTCCTTGTTATATTAGTTAGAATTGAGATGAACACGAAGAAAAAGCTGGACAACGACGAACGAATCATCGCACGTCTCGATCTACTCATCAACGATATTAGAAAATATAACGAAGAACGAGAGGAGGGC
The DNA here is from genome assembly GCF_027923405.1 of Paenibacillus sp. YYML68. Taxonomy (NCBI): domain Bacteria; kingdom Bacillati; phylum Bacillota; class Bacilli; order Caryophanales; family Paenibacillaceae; genus Paenibacillus; species Paenibacillus sp. YYML68. The sequence continues at coordinate 2,269,286 of NZ_BQYI01000001.1, forward strand.
TCGAAATAAGGAAAAAGCGCACGGTAATCCTTCTGTTGTTCTCGATTGCTGCAAATATCGTACTGGCATTCCTCTTATATGTGTAGAGTGAGTCTAATATTCGCGCACTTGATAGCATCCTGACTTATGGAGTACAGAGCAATCTCGTACAGCTTGAGGGGGCTATTACATTTCAGGAGCAGATGAATTGGTCACAAGCTCATCATGTGACGGAGAAGCTGGATGATGTGATGGAATCAGTCTCCATTGCAATTGTGGTTGCCAGCAGGACAGGTCAGCTCGAGGATGAGGTTGGAGCTGCTCTGGACAATCTGTATTCATATCTATCACCATACAAGAAAGATTCAGGCTATCCGAACACGGTATTAAGCGATTCTGAGCGTGATGAATTTGTAGAGCTGGCCAAGAGACTGCGTGAAGCAGGTTGGGGAATGAAGCAAGGATATCATTCTGGTTTTGATAGTTTTATAGAAAAAGTAGGAGGCTTGCTGCAATGATTGAACTCCCTGTGTCCAATCTGAAGGCTTCCCACGATTAGATAAAAGTGTCCAAGGAGAAGGCTATGAAGGTCATCGGGATTAGTCACGTCACGATTAAAGTGACTGATTTGAACAGGTCCATCGATTTTTATTGTCGTGTACTTCAGATGGACTTACGGCACAGAGGCAACAAGGATGCTTACTTGGAGTGGGGGAGCAGTTAGGTTTGTTTAATACAAAGTGAGCACAGAACTCGAATTGCATACCTCGAATCTGGAGGAGCGACTGTTGGTGTGGTAGCAGACAGACTTGGAGGTGTCGATATTGAGAAGGAAGTACAAGATCATGTTCATTACGATCGTATTCATCCTAATGGCTCCGGTCCTGTATTCTTATGTATCTTATTTGCAAATCAGAGTGAGCAATGAGCATGACGCTGAATTTTCGACCCGATTGGAGAGTACGGTGCTTGAAGGCCAGCCTTTCAAGATGACGGACGTCACGATGTTTGAATGGGACAAGATGTATGCCTTCGGTCCATATACGCCAAAAGAGTATGTATTCGAAAACGTAGGAAAAAAGTGGACGACTGTGGATTCATTTAATGAATATCTAATCTCCGAGCACATCGGTTTAGGTAGTGACCCGTTGATCCATGAAAGCAACAATCAACTTGTTTTTATAAAGGGTGACGATGTCATATTGGATGTGATATTCACTCGAGATCAGGTGGATCTGACGGAAATAAAATCAGTCATTACTGCAGATGATTCTGCATTTCAAATCAAGAAACCAAGTGTGATCTTGCATACTCCGGCTTCAAAGTAAGTGTCGGTGCTCAGACTTGAGGATGAGGTAAGCTATAGAGCAGTAATTGAAGGTGTAGGGTTTGAGCTGAGAAGCGAAAATCCGGACAAGACGAAGCGGTACTTCCGCGAAATTCCCGGAACTCGTAGAACACATCTCCATGTGAAGGAAGCGGGGAGCTTCGCGGAGCAGGCGACCTTGCTGCTCAGAGATTATTTGCGGGAGCATGTGGATGATTGCCGTAGGTGTGCACTCGAGAAGCACCGTCTGATGAAGCTCTATGCCGATCAAAGACCGAGGTATGTGGAAGGCAAAGCGCCGATCGTGTGGGAAATCCTGCATCGAGCGCATGTATGGGCACAAGAGACTGGCTGGCGGCCTGGTCAGAGCGACGCTTAGTCGGAAACTCGAGCCAGTAAGCCAGTATTCAATCAAGCAAGAGTAAAGGAGTGTTGAAGATAATGATAGCTATGAAGCTGCCACGAGAGCAAAAAGAACAGCTCATTGAAAGTGTACAAGCTTACTTCGAGCGAGAACGATCTGAAGAAATCGGCGAGCTCGCCGCGGAGCAGCTGATTGATTATATGCTGCAGGAGCTGGGGCCGCACATCTACAACAAGGCGATCGCAGATGCGAGAGCGCTGGTCCAAGAGAAGGCGATGCAGATCGAGGATGAGCTGTACGCGCTGGAGAAGCCGTTAAGCAGTCGTTAATGGTTCGACATGAATGAAGATGATCCATACTGGAGGCGACTCGATGCCATACATCAATCTACAGATTACAGCCGGTGCGACACGCGAGCAGAAGGCTCGGATTGTGCAAGAGTTCACGCAGACACTGGTTCATGTGCTCGGCAAGAAGCCGGAGCATATTCATATTGTGATTCAAGACATCGAGGAGCACAACTGGGGCTACTCCGGTATGCTGACCGATGACTACCGTAAGCAGGGTGAGAGCTAAGCGATCTTATGAATCGCATGAGTTCAATGCTCCAGCCCGCAGCACATCAATGCGGTCGTTCGCACGTCTGGAGCCGTCGTTGACGAACGGGACGTCGGACTTGTCACCGGCTGAGAACGCCCCGAAGCCGGCTATGAAGTGAACCTCACGCTCAGTCGATAAGCGGGAAGCATGTGATGAATAATCGACGGCAGCTCACAGGTTAAGTAGGGCTTGCTGAACCAACTCAAAACCCTTAATCCACAAGGATTTTGACGACTTTTCGTCGAATTCATCTGCAAGGATAACACAGGAAAACGGCAAAAAACCTTGCAGATGGAGTATGAGAAAATGTTCATGCAGAATCGAGTTATGACGGATTTGTTGAAGGACTTCTATTTACCCTTCGGCGGGAAGCTCAATCCAACCAATCGTTGGTTGGGTGCAGCTCTCGGCGATCATCCCGTGGGATATGGTAGAGGAGAGGTATGTCAAGTCCCTTCAATCCCTGCACATCGGACAGAAGGCGTATACGTCGCTACTATACAGGGATTCCCTTATACTCATTTAGGAAGGAGAAAAAACTCAATGGGAAGAACCATCGGCTATATTATTTTGTTAGTTCTGGCCAGCTTTATATCTTTCCTTGTAATAGATTATTCGATTCCCAGGGCAAATTTTACGGAAGTAATAGTAATTTTGATTTCAGTTCAAAACTCTGTAATTTTAGCACTACTTCTTAGTAACTTGACAGTGAAAAGTTCTCGATAGAAAACAATCATGGCTTCCTCGCCACATCCCCGATATGAAAGTTGGGTTTAGCGTGACTGCCTAGTCCCCATACTGAGTAATACTGCGATTGGACAGAAATACGTGGCTCTTTTTGGTGGTTCGACCCTGTCTAGAAAACTGTGAGCATTCGTTATGTGAGCAACCCCGTGCTGGCTTCGGTACAAGAAGACCGAATGACCGCGGACAGAAAAATGGAGACTTCTAACGAATGCGCCAATCGTCAGTATCATTCGATTGGAGGTAGTTAAATGGAGATGTTAATTGCTCGGTGTGCCGGACTGGATGTGCATCAAGAAACCATTGTAGCTTGTGTCTTGACTGGCGAAGCGGATGAAGCACCACGCGCTGAAACACGCACTTTCCCTACGATGACTCGTGATTTGTTCTCCTTGATGACATGGCTCGAGTCCGAAGGTGTGACGCATATTGCCATGGAGAGTACAGGGATCTACTGGAAACCAGTGTACAACATATTGGAAGGGTACTTCGACATCGCCCTTGCCAATGCACAACGGATTAAGAATGTTTCTGGACGCAAAACGGATGTCAGCGATGCGGAGTGGATCGCTAAACTTTTGCGCGTAGGATTAATCGAGAAGAGCTTCGTGCCTACCGAGGATCTCCGAGAATTACGTGATTTAACACGTTTACGTAAGAAACGGGTTGGAAACTTGACCGCAGAGAAAAACCGCATTCAAAAAATGCTGGAAGCCTCCAACATCAAGTTGGGAACGGTTATTTCAGATGTGTTCGGCGTATCCGGACGCAATTTGCTGGAACGACTGGTCATGCAGGGCTACGTCGATCCGGATGATATTGAAGCCCGAGTACATGGCAACGTAAAACGTAATGTCGCTCGGGTGGCCGAGTCGCTCTTCGGAACGTTAAACAAGCACCAAATCTTGATGATTCGCAATTGCTGGGAGCATATTACCTTCCTCGAGCAATCCATCGCGTTGCTAGATGCAGAAATTGAGGTGCATCTTCAGTCCTATCAGGAAGCCTATCAGTTGATTCAAACGATTCCGGGCATAAGTGAGATTACCGCCGCAGCGATCATTGCCGAAATCGGAGTCGATATGGATCAGTTCCCAACGGCTGATCATCTCGCGTCCTGGGCAGGTGTGGCTCCGGGTAACCATGAGAGCGCGGGTAAAAAAAAAGTACACGAACACGTAAGGGCAATCCGCATGTGAAAACAGCTTTATGTGAAGCCGCTTGGGCAGCAACGAAGTGCCGAAAATCACAGTTGTCGGTTCGATTTTGGAAAATAGCTGCACGCCGTGGGAAGAACAAAGCCATTATTGCTCTAGCTCACAAAATGCTCACGATCATCTACATGATGTTAAAGACGAAGTCGACTTATATCGAAGGTGGACCTCCTGTCTCAAAACCTGTAGCTTAACAGTCTAGCCTATTTTAAGACTGATTATACATCACATCTCAAAAACGATGTGTCGGGCATCCTATTGCTATTTTTCAACTTTCTTCCAGAAAACAATCATGGCTTCCTCGCCACATCCCCGATATGAAAGTTGGGTTTAGCGTGACTGCCTAGTCCCCATACTGAGTAATACTGCGATTGGACAGAAATACGTGGCTCTTTTTGGTGGTTCGACCCTGTCTAGAAAACTGTGAGCATTCGTTATGTGAGCAACCCCGTGCTGGCTTCGGTACAAGAAGACCGAATGACCGCGGACAGAAAAATGGAGACTTCTAACGAATGCGCCAATCGTCAGTATCATTCGATTGGAGGTAGTTAAATGGAGATGTTAATTGCTCGGTGTGCCGGACTGGATGTGCATCAAGAAACCATTGTAGCTTGTGTCTTGACTGGCGAAGCGGATGAAGCACCACGCGCTGAAACACGCACTTTCCCTACGATGACTCGTGATTTGTTCTCCTTGATGACATGGCTCGAGTCCGAAGGTGTGACGCATATTGCCATGGAGAGTACAGGGATCTACTGGAAACCAGTGTACAACATATTGGAAGGGTACTTCGACATCGCCCTTGCCAATGCACAACGGATTAAGAATGTTTCTGGACGCAAAACGGATGTCAGCGATGCGGAGTGGATCGCTAAACTTTTGCGCGTAGGATTAATCGAGAAGAGCTTCGTGCCTACCGAGGATCTCCGAGAATTACGTGATTTAACACGTTTACGTAAGAAACGGGTTGGAAACTTGACCGCAGAGAAAAACCGCATTCAAAAAATGCTGGAAGCCTCCAACATCAAGTTGGGAACGGTTATTTCAGATGTGTTCGGCGTATCCGGACGCAATTTGCTGGAACGACTGGTCATGCAGGGCTACGTCGATCCGGATGATATTGAAGCCCGAGTACATGGCAACGTAAAACGTAATGTCGCTCGGGTGGCCGAGTCGCTCTTCGGAACGTTAAACAAGCACCAAATCTTGATGATTCGCAATTGCTGGGAGCATATTACCTTCCTCGAGCAATCCATCGCGTTGCTAGATGCAGAAATTGAGGTGCATCTTCAGTCCTATCAGGAAGCCTATCAGTTGATTCAAACGATTCCGGGCATAAGTGAGATTACCGCCGCAGCGATCATTGCCGAAATCGGAGTCGATATGGATCAGTTCCCAACGGCTGATCATCTCGCGTCCTGGGCAGGTGTGGCTCCGGGTAACCATGAGAGCGCGGGTAAAAAAAAAGTACACGAACACGTAAGGGCAATCCGCATGTGAAAACAGCTTTATGTGAAGCCGCTTGGGCAGCAACGAAGTGCCGAAAATCACAGTTGTCGGTTCGATTTTGGAAAATAGCTGCACGCCGTGGGAAGAACAAAGCCATTATTGCTCTAGCTCACAAAATGCTCACGATCATCTACATGATGTTAAAGACGAAGTCGACTTATATCGAAGGTGGACCTCCTGTCTCAAAACCTGTAGCTTAACAGTCTAGCCTATTTTAAGACTGATTATACATCACATCTCAAAAACGATGTGTCGGGCATCCTATTGCTATTTTTCAACTTTCTTCCAGAAAAAACGCTATTTCTTAAAGCAACTTCGACGTTCTAATGACACTGCTTTCAATAATCCTTTCACAGAAAAATAACCCAACCTAGCGATTTTACGGTATCCTTAAGGTCTCACTCTAAAAGGATAGAATCGCTGGATGGGTTATAGACAACAGTCTAACCCATTTGCGGGCGATTGACCAGACCTATGCTCCCATACCTCGATAAAATCATAAATGAATTTCGTTCCTGCTTCTCCAGGCAAGCCGCCTTTCACTGGTTTGTCATTACGGTGATCGGCCTGATGGTGCGCTCCGACCAGTTAGGGGTGACCTCCATTGTACGAGACCTTACGCTGCATCCGCGCTGCTACGAGACGCTGATCCATTTCTTTCGTTCTTCGGCCTGGTCGCTGGAATCCCTTCGATTAACTTGGCTCCAAGTCGTCCGCAAGGCGGCTCCTTTGATGACCGTTGGTGACCGCGTAGTCCTGGTGGGCGATGGCATGAAGCAGTCCAAGGAAGGCCGTCGAATGCCCGGCGTGAAGAAAATGCATCAGGAATCAGAAAATTCGTCCAAAGGTGAATATATCTTTGGCCATCTCTTTGGAGCCGTCGGTGTGTTGGTCGGAGCGTCGGCCAAATGGTTCTGCTTGCCCCTCTTTATGAATTTGCAAGACGGCGTGAAGACGATTTGGAACTGGGGAGCGTCCGCTCCAGCCGAGCCGAAATCAGATTCCCATGTGGTGCAAATGATCGGGCAGGGCTTTGCCGCCGCGAAGGTGCTTGGTGACGCCTTGTTCCTGCTGGATCGCTATTTTCTGTCCGTTCCGGCGCTGATCCGGTGGAAGCAGGAGCAGGCTGCGAGCGGAGTCCGACTGGACCTCATCACGAAGGCCAAAGTCAACACCACAGCCTATGAATTCCCCGCTGCCAAAAACCAGGCCGGGGCCGTCCGCCGAAGAAAGGCGCGAAAGTCAAGCTCAAGGAGCTTTTTCAAACCCGGGCAGCATCGTTTCAAACGGCCGAGGTGATGCTGTATGGCAAGGAAGAAACGGTTTCCTTTTGTGCCTGGACCTGTTGTGGGGGCAAAAGCTGTATCAGCCTTTGCGATTTGTCCTGGTGCTGCGTGGAGACCAGACCTCTATTTTGGTGAGTACGGACCTGACGCTTGCCGGCCCCGAGATCATTTCCTTGTACGGATACCGGTTCAAGATCGAATGTACGTTTCGGGAAATGAAACAAGTCATCGGCGCCTTCGGCTATCGCTTCTGGAGCAAATCCATGCCGAAGCTCAAGCGGTATCTACGCAAGACCGAGAGCCATCCACTGGAACAAGTAAAGAACGAACAGGATCAAAAGCGAATACGACAAACACTTGAAGCCATCGAAGGATTCGTCATGTGCAGTTGCATCGCAACCGGCTTAATTCAGATGGTCGCGTTGACGTTTTCGGCGCGTACGCCGGGCTTGTTCTCGCGCTATTTGCGAACACCATCGAAAGCCATCGTCTCTGAGGCTACCGTGGCGGTTTATTTGCGCAGATCCATTTTTCGCATGGTTGCCCAGCACCCGGATTTACCCATAACCGAAATAATTCGTTCCAAGCAGGAAAAAACCACGAACAACGTGGATTTGCTGGCTTCTTAAGCGTTAGAACTTTTCACTGTCCAGTTAGTAAAAAATCAAAGTGAAGCAGACTCAACAAGTTGAGTTCAATTGTGCTAAGGACCTTCGGACGCGCTCGCACAAGGCAGGAAGCTCCTCGGTAATAAAGGTGTAATAATCCCGGCCATATACCGTGTTCGTGTTACAGCCCAACAGACCCTGGGGCATGATGACGGCAACCGGAAGCCCGTCTATATATCGCTCGATGCTCGTTCTCCGCAGCCAGCTCGTATGGTCGCCACCTAATGGATGGAGCAGGTACAATGCACGGTAATCATCGGTGTCCGCCCTGGATGACGTGTGCGCTGTACCGGTGGCTTCGGGCAGTAGCACCTCCAGGCTGAGCGGCATCCGCAGCGCCTCGGAATGAATATTCATATGCAGCCATGACATGGACAGTCCTCCTTCTCGAGTCATTCGAAGCGAATGCTCAACATATGATGTAGGAAGCAGGGGGTGGACAATAGGGTCTACATTGTAGGCCAAGGATAGCTCACTTAGCAAGACGCAGCTATCCGGCAAGAAGACGTCCCAGCTGTAATGACATGACAAGGAGCTGTGATCGCCATGCTGCTGGAGGTAATGGAATCTGCTGTGCTCATGATTAAGCCGGGAATGGCTAACGCGTTCGAATCTGCCTTTCGCCAAGCTTCGGCGCTTATGACGGCTAGGCGCGGCTACATCAGCCATGAGCTGCATAAATGTATCGAGACGGATCATAAATATATGCTGCTCGTCCGATGGGCGACACTGAAGGACCATATGGTCGGCTTCCGGCAGTCTCCCGAGTACGAGGAGTGGGTGATACGGCTGCAGCCGTATCTCGAGTCGGATCCGCAGGAGGAGCATTACATTCGCATCAAGCACGAGTCGCCTGATTCTACACGTTCATAATGAAGACAAGCCCAAGCTGCATAGACTGGTAGTACTAGCGAGCCGAGGTGAGAGCGCATGAGAATCATATTGGCGATTAGCGGAGAAGCGGAGAATCGTGGTCATGTACGGCGGGAGAAAGATGGCGGGCATTGGACTAATATGAGAAATGAAACAAATACCGCTGCAGACACTTACATCGCAAGCTGTGACGACAGCTCTCTGAACGAGTCTGCTCGCCTTGACCTCGCAGGTCATTCCCTCACCGAGCAGGGGCGCCTTGCAGCGCTACAGTGGCGGTCGCGCATCCCGCTTACGGATGAGGATGCGATCATCGCCGGCCCGATGCTGTCGATGGTGCAGACCGGCGAGCTCTGGAGCGGTGCCAGCGGCTGCGCGAGGTTCATTCATCCGCTGGCCGGTCCGCGGCTGCATCCGCACAGCCCGAGCTTCGAGCATCTGGAGTCGCACGAGCAGGATCGCGTGATCGAGCCAGACTGCCTGCAAGCGGCGTTCCCAGACTGGCTGTACCCACCCGACTTGCCGGAATATTTATGGGTGCAGGGTATTCATGCGCTGCCGACCTTCTTGTTCGAGCAGCAGGCGAAGCGCTTTCTCGACTGGTGCGCCCAGCTTGGGCGGCCTCGGGTCGTTATCGTGACGGCGCCCGGCACGCGGATCGCACTACGGGGGCTGCTGCAGCAGCAGATGAAGGCCGACAGCGGGGAATTGCGTTCGATTACGAACGTATTTCGTCAAGAAGCGGCCGATCTGTAGTCTGTTTCGACAATATGTATTTCAAGGTTAGCCGCAATATGGTATAATTCATCCTTAGTTAAGTCAAAGATTGGGTAAGGAGTGGGACGTCTTGGCATTAATAGTGATGAAATTCGGCGGAAGCTCAGTGGGCGATGCCGAACGTATGAAGCGTGTTGCAGCTCGAGTGGCCGAGCGGCAGCGTGAAGGACATCAATGCGTCGTCGTCGTATCCGCAATGGGAGACACGACCGATGACCTGATTGATCTGACGAAGCAGATTTGCACGATTACTCCACCAGCTCGTGAGATGGATATGCTACTGTCGACCGGAGAGCAAGTATCGATCGCGCTGCTATCGATGGCCATTCAGAGTCTTGGTCAGCCGGCGGTATCGTTCACAGGCTGGCAGGCGGGCATGTACACCGAAGCGGTGCACGGCAAGGCGAGAATTACCGACATTCAGCCGGAGCGCGTACATCAGGCGCTTGACGCTGGCAACGTTGTGATCGTAGCTGGCTTCCAGGGCATGAGTGAAGCTGGAGAGATTACGACGCTCGGTCGCGGCGGCTCCGATACGACAGCGGTAGCGCTTGCAGCTGCGATCAAGGCGGACGTGTGCGAGATCTTCACCGATGTGGACGGCGTCTACTCGACCGACCCTCGGATCGTGAAGTGCGCACGCAAGCTGAACGAAATTTCGTATGACGAAATGCTGGAGCTCGCGAACCTCGGGGCAGCTGTTCTTCATCCGCGTGCGGTTGAATATGCGAAAAATTACAACGTACGTCTCGTGGTACGATCCAGCTTTAACCATAATGAAGGTACGAACGTGAAGGAGGAAGCAATGATGGAGCAAGGAATCGTAGTACGCGGAATCGCTTACGACAAGAACGTAGCCCGCATCAGCATTCTGGGCATTGAAGAGAAGCCAGGCCAGCTGGCGAAGGTGTTTACGGCGCTCGCGAAGGAGCAGATTGACGTGGACATTATCGTACAAAGCGGGGTTCAGAGCGGAGGCGCTGACTTCTCGTTCACCGTGTCGATGTCGGACCTCGAGAAGGCGTTGCAGACGATTGACAGCATCCGCGGCAGCGTCGGCTTCCGTGAGGTGACTTCCGAGACGAATCTCGTGAAGGTATCGATCGTAGGCGCAGGCATGGTTAGCACACCGGGTGTTGCGGCGAAAATGTTCGAGACGATCTCCGACCTCGGCATCACGATTCTGATGGTCAGCACGTCCGAAATCAAGACGTCGTGCGTCATCGAGAGCGGCCGCGTGAACGAGGTCGTTCAGGCGCTGCATACCGCATACGGTCTGGACACGGATCAGACGGTATTCGTTGGCGGTCCTTCGGAGCGTCGCTAATTTGCCCCCTAGCTCCATGTTTACCTGAAATTATCGAATATAAACGTAAACACCTTCAATAGGAAGGCAGTAATCCCGGCGGCCATCAACGGACCGACCGGGATTCCTTTTAGGAATATAATCCCGAATATCGATCCAATCACGAGGCCCACAATCATTTGTGGGTCTATTTTTAATAGCTCGAGTCCCTTGCCATTCATATAGGTAGCTATGGCTCCGCCCAGAAGAGCGAGAATGCCGGGCCATGTCGTGAACATGGAGGTGACGTCCTTGATCGAAATTTTCTCACTGGCGAACGGAACGAGCACGCCCATGGTCAAGAACAGCAGTCCGAGCTCCAAGCCGCGGCGTTCAATCGTCGGTAGATAGCGATCGAGACTGATCAGCTTGATGATGAGCAGCACGCAGGCGGCTGTCGTAATGATGTGGGATCGGCCAAGCATCCCGATGATGATGAGAGCGACGAGCAGCAAATCTCCGTTCATACACAGGCCCCTTGTCCGTAGAATTGTACGTTTCATGTGTATGAACGGCATGCTGCGGTTTAGAACAAGCTTATTGTAGCTGAGTGACGACAGCCTCGATGCGGCCGTTCTTCACCTCGGGGGCGAAGTCGAACACGTTCGTACGGGCGCAGAAGACGACGTCGTTGTGGTAGCCGATGCGGCTGAGCCGCGCTCCGTTCGATGACCGGAGCAGCGCGTCGAGCACCTGCCCCTTCACGCTGCGGTACGTCTCGAGCATCGCAAGACCCATATCGTTCACGTGCAGCCGATGGCGGTCACTGGCCGCACTTGTACCTGCCCCTATGCCTACTGCCGTGCCACCACCTATGCCTGCAGCCGTACCCATCATGCCCCGCACCTGACCGCATTCGTGGCGCTTCATCAGCTCCTCCACGAGCAGCCCTGCGCATAAGCCGTCCTCGAGCGCGAACACGTCCTGTGTGCCAGCGCAGACGATGACGATCTCATGGGACAGCCGGGCAGCCTCGCGGGCACAAGCCTCCGCATTCAGCAAGCCTCCGATCAGGACGTGCGCAGCCTTCTGCGACTTCTGAATCGCGCGAGTGCCGTTCGTCGTCGTCATGATGACCGTCTTGCCGCCGACGGCATCGGGTGTGAATTCAAGCGGCGAATTCCCGAGCTGGAAGCCCGGAATTCGCTTGCAGAAGCGCTCTCCGGCGAGCAGCTCTCCCTCCTGCTGCAGGGTAAGCGCCTGGTTAACCGTCTCGACCGGCACGATCGAGCGACAGCCGGACGCGAGTGCCGCGAGCATCGTCGAGGTCGCACGCAGCACATCGATCGCGATGACGGTCTTGTGTAGCAGATCGTCGGCGCGGGCTTCATTGACAGTAGGGATCACTTCTATATGCACGTAGAATCAGCCTCCTCTGTTAGATGTGGTAGTACCAGCTGCCCGATGCATCCTCATTGGCTCGCGGAAGCGCGTTAGGCTCGTCAAGCAGAAGCTTCTCCATCGTGAACGTGTCGGAGCGCAGCCCGCGGCGCAGCGCCTCCAGCGCGATGACATCACCAGGAGCAATGTTGCCCAGATGAATGCCGCTGCCGAGCCGCTTCATCAGATGCACCTGCTGCTCCTTATGCGGAGCTTCCCATAAGAGCAGCTCCGGACTAGGCACCTCGCTCAGCACACGCTCCAGCTCCTCATCCTTACAGCCGCCGTCTGCATCGTAGATGCCGACGCCCTTGCCGGACTCGCGGCCTTCGATCGTGACGAGTGCCGCTCCGAGCTCAGAGTCGATCACGACGGTCTCGATGAGCTCGTCAAGCTCAATGCTCGAGCCCCAGCCTTTTTTCCCATACTCCGTAATGACGGTGAAGCCGCTGTCCACAGCACGCTTGATGAGCTCTGTCCGCAGAGCGCGATCCATCTCAATCGTCCCGTCCGACACTTCAATGCCGTTGAAGCCCAAATATGCAGCCATATCGAAGAATGAATCGACGTTTCCTTGCACGATCGCCACCTCGAGGAACGTTCCGCCGGGATAGACGAGCAGGTCGTGCGACTTCGCGAGCTCGATTTTTTGCCGAAGCAGAGTCGTTGAATATAGAGGAGAAGTGCCAAAGCCCATCTTCAGCATATCCATATGAGCAGCGGCGGTCTGCAGTAAATCGTCCAGCGCATGAAGCCCGAGCCCCTTGTCGATCACCATTGTCTTGCCCTGCGTACGGGGCTTGCCTGCTCGCTGACCGGTAGGGTCGCTAAGTGCGGCCGGCCATTGGAGCGGTGTACGGATTTCCATTCGTTATCGCCTCGCTATTAACATAATCTGTCATGCCTGAACTATCATATGCAATTTCAATTGGGGGTGTGCCCGGATAGCCTAAATGAAGACGAGCTTGCATACAGTGTTAAGGAAACTATACGGATGAGGTGAAACGAATGCTGTCGCTGATCAACAAGGTCGTGCTGAGCATGGCCACGCTGCGGCTCCTGTCAGGAACGATTGAAATTGCGGCTGCGCTCTTCATGCTGCGCGTGAACCAGATCGACAAGGCGCTGCTCATCAACTCCGGCCTTGCGCTCGTTGGCCCGCTCGTGCTGCTGTCGACGACGACGATCGGATTGGTAGGTGTAGCCGACAAGCTGTCCTGGGGGAAGCTCATATGGGTCATTGCCGGAGTGACGTGTCTCTTTATCGGAATCTTGAAGAAGTAATCTGTCATATTTCACTAGAGACGGCATACACATGATTGTAAAAGATGGACAGCTTATCAGCTTATCCGATGGGAGATGATCCGGTGCAAACGCTGCTTCCATATTTCTCTGCCACTATGCGTGACACGTTGTCCGCACTAGCTGCCAAGCTACCTCATCGGCTTCAAGAAATTCGCGTTCGAGAAGGTCGCCCGCTCGAGGTGCTCTGGGGAACGGGCCATAGCTTCGTCACAGGAGCAGGCTCGCTCACGAGCCAGCCTTCAGAAGCTTATCGGCCGACCCGCCAAGATTGCGCCGTGCTGCTGGAGCTGCTGACTCAGCACTCGCTGTACACGTTCGAGGAGGAGCTGAAGCGGGGCTTCATTACGGTGCAAGGCGGACACCGCGTTGGCCTCACTGGCCGTGCGATCGTCGAGCAGGGCAAGGTCAAGTACATCAAGGACGTCAGCGGCTTCAACGTCCGCATCGCCTGCGAATGGAAGGGAACCGGGCAAGCCGTGCTTCCTTACCTGATCGATACGCGACTCGGTCACGTGTGCCGGACGCTGATTATTTCGCCGCCGCAGCGAGGGAAGACGACGCTGCTGCGCGATCTTGCCCGGCTGCTGGGCGGAGGCAGCACGTCCTCTGAAAGCTCCCTAGCCCGCTCCTACAAGGTCGGCATCGTCGACGAGCGCTCCGAGATCGCCGCCTGCGTCCGGGGAGTGCCGACGTTCGACGTCGGACCGCGCACCGACGTGCTCGACGGCTGCCCGAAGGCGGAAGGGATGATGATGCTCATCCGCTCGATGTCGCCCGAGGTGCTCATGGCCGACGAGATCGGACGGGCCGAGGATGCGGCGGCGCTGCACGAGGCGGTGCATGCCGGCATCAGCGTCATCGCGACGGCGCACGGCACGGACGTCGAGGATGTGCGGCGGCGGCCGATCCTGCGAGAGCTGCTCAGCGAAGGGGTATTCGACCGCTTCGTCGTCCTGTCGGCAGGCCGTGAGAGCGGACAGCCTGCAGCCGCCCCGTCGTTCGCCGTATACGACGGACAAGGGAAGCGGCTCGACGAGCGGCTCGCCCTACGCGGGAGCGTCAGCCTATGACTGCGCCCCGACATAAGCCGAACAGAAGGCGGGGCGATGCCGCATGCTGAAGCTCGTCGGCGCGGCGATGATCTTGCTCGCAGGCACGCTGCTCGGCTTCTATCAGGCGTCACAGCTCGCCCGACGGCCAAGGCAGATCTCCGATCTGATCCGGCTGCTGCAGCGGCTCGAGACCGAGATCGTCTACGGCTTCACGCCGCTCGCCGCAGCGCTGCGTACGTCGAGCCAGACATGCTCGACAGCGGTCGGCACGCTGTTCGCTGCGGCGGCCGAGGCGCTCGGACGGTCCGAGGGTCGGCCCGTGCAGGCGATCTGGCAGGAGACGATGCGCGAGCGCTGGCGCGAGCTGTCGCTCAAGCAGGGCGAGCAAGAAATTATGCTCCAGCTCGGAACGACGCTCGGTCTAACCGACCGGGACGATCAAGTGAAGCATCTGCGGCTTGCGATCAGCCAGCTGCAGGGCGAGCACGAGCGAGCGAAGGACGAACAGCAGCGCTACGAGCGGATGTGGAAAAGTCTCGGCGTTCTCATGGGAGCACTCGTCGTCATCTTAATGTACTAGCCCGGGGGAGTCCGTGGCCTGACGTCTGACAGGTTTGGAGTGAGGTGCCGTTTATGAACGTGGATGTGAATGCGATATTCCAGATCGCCGGCATCGGCATCATTATCGCAATGATTCATACTGTGCTGAAGCAGATGGGCAAGGAAGACATGGCCCATTGGGTGACGGTCATCGGTTTTGTCGTCGTATTGTTCATGGTTGTCAGCCTGCTCGATACGCTCTTTAAGGAAATTAAGACGATCTTTCTCTTTCAATAGGCGGGTGATCCCATGGACATGATTCAGATCGTGGGGCTCGGTCTGATCACGACGGTGCTCGTGCTGATCATCAAGGAGCAGAAGCCGATGTTCGCCTTCCTGCTGACGGCGTTCACGGGCATTACGATCTTCTTGTTCCTGATAGGTAAAATATCGTCCGTCATCTTCGTCCTCGAGGATCTGGCGAGCAAGGCGGACATTAATACCGTATTCCTGAAGACGATTCTCAAAATTATCGGCATCGCCTATATCGCCGAATTCGGCGCCCAGATCGTCCGTGACGCCGGGCAAGAGTCCATTGCCTCGAAGATCGAGCTTGCCGGCAAAATCATCATCATGGTGATGGCGATTCCGATCGTATCGGTCATCATCGAAACGGTCGTGAAGCTACTGCCGGCATAAGCGATAGGGAGGCCATGCCGGGCACGCGGCAGACCGAAGGTTGAACCAGGAGATGAAGCTCATGCAGCAGCACCAAATACGCTATCGTCCCGGACTAGACATGATCGCACCGGACCCCGGTCGTCACGCGATGTACGAGCAGAGCCGATGGCTGCTCACCGTAGCCCTGCTGATTGCTCTAATGCTCAGCGCAGCCGAGCACCTGACAGGAGCAGGCGTATGCACGAGCTACAGCGGCAGCTACGGCTTCGGCACACTGTCGAGCAGCTGCGGGAGCGGGGTGCTCGCCGCCACGCCAGCCGAGGAGCTTGTCAGGCAGCAGGCGGAGCGGCTTCCGCTCGATGACGTCGAGCAATATTGGAGCAATCTGATGAAGCAATACGGCGGATATTTCCCGGATAGCCGGGCGCCGACGTTCATGGAGCTGCTCTCGGGCGCGAAGCCATTCAGCATCGGCGGGCTGTTCAGCGGCTTGCTCCGCTACTTCTTCCACGAGCTGCTGTATAATGGCAAGCTGCTCGTCTCGATCGTCATCCTGACCGTGTTCAGCATGCTGCTCGAGACGCTGCAGAGCTCGTTCCAGCGCAATGCGGTCAGTAAGATTGCGTATGCGATCTCGTTCCTGGTGCTGATGATTCTCGCGATCAACAGCTTCAATGTCGCCATCGGCTATGCGAAGAGCGCGATCTCACACATGATACATTTTATGGTTGCGGTCGTCCCCGTCATTCTGACGCTGCTCGCCTCGATGGGCAATGCGGTATCGGTGACAGTTATGCACCCGCTGATCGTCTTCATGGTGCATACCGTCGGTACGGTCGTCTACGTCTTCGTCTTCCCGCTACTGTTCTTCTCGGCGGTGCTGCACATCGTCAGCGGCTTGTCGGACAAATACAAGGTGACGCAGCTGGCGAACCTCCTGCGTAACATTAGCCTCGGCAGCCTCGGGGTGTTCATCACGGTCTTCCTCGGGGTCATCTCGGTGCAGGGCGTCACTGGAGCGGTAGCCGACGGCGTAACGATCCGGACGGCTAAGTACATTGCAGGCAACTTCGTGCCCGTCGTCGGCCGCCTGTTCTCGGATGCCTCCGAGACGGTCATCGGCGCGTCGCTCATGGTCAAGAACGCGGTCGGTCTTGCGGGTGTCGTCGTCATTCTCGTCATATGCGCCTTCCCAGCGCTGAAAATAATGGCGTTAGCCTTGATATATAACATCTCGGCCGCTGTCCTGCAGCCGCTAGGCGATAATCCGATGATCACATGTCTCGAGACGATCGGCAAAAGCATGATCTACGTATTCGCCGCCCTAGCGGTCGTCGGCTTCATGTTCTTCCTCGCGATTACGATCTTGATTACGGCGGGCAACGTGTCGGTGATGATGCGATGAAGCGAGCACAGCAAGCTGCAGCTTGCATATATGCACGACTAAGCTCGGTAAAGGAGGGGTTCGCGTGGCGTACTTGAGCGATTGGCTCAAATCGGTGATTCTCGTCATTCTGCTCGCCACGTTCGTGGACCTCTTATTACCGAATCAGTCGATGCAGCGGTACGTGAAGACCGTAGTCAGCTTGTTCCTCTTGATGACGCTGCTGCATCCGCTGCTCAGTCTCCTGCAGCACAGCGAGCGAGTCGAGAGCGAGCTGGCCTCGGCACTCCTCTCACCGAAGGCGACACAGGTGTCTGCGACGATGGAATCGATGCCCGTCATCTCCAGGCGGGCGGAGGCGATGAAGCAGAAGCAGCAGGAGCAGACGCAGAGCCTCGTGGAGCGCCAGATCGCCGAGCTTGTGGAGAAGAAGGCGGAGCAGAGCGCAGAGGTTGATGTGCGTCGAGTGCGCGTCGAGACCGTCCTGAATGCCGACGAGCAGCCCGTCCTTCGCAGCCTCTCGCTTACGGTAGCCCAGAAGCAGAAGGGGAAGGTAGAGAAGCCTGCTGAGCCAGGACGCAGCCTTGCGGCATCCGACCATACGATGAAGCCGATACAGCCTGTAGCCGCAATCGAGGACATACGTATCGACGCACCTTCTACCGAGCGGCAGCCATTGGCCACAAGGGGAGCACTAAGCTCTGAGGAGATGGAGCAGCGCCTGACCCCGGCTATGCAGCAGACGAAGACGCAATTGATCCATATGCTGGCTCAAGATTGGCAGCTGGCACAGGAGCATATTCATATTACATTCGAACTCGAGACCGGGGAGGTGGGCATCAGGTGAGTGTGGAGAAGAAATCATGGTGGTCATCCTTCTTCGGTGGAGGACCTGGAGGTCCGAAGCGACAGCAGACGTTCCGGCTGCTGCTGCTGCTCGGGCTTGCGGGGTCGGCGCTGATGATACTGAACTCTTTTATAACCGTGAAGGATGTTGATCCGATTCAGGAGGGTCGCGCCTCCCCAGGCGAGCCTGCACGAGCGACCTTCGGCTCCGGCAGCAAGGAGCAAACGAGCTTCCGT
Source organism: Paenibacillus sp. YYML68 (assembly GCF_027923405.1). Lineage (NCBI taxonomy): Bacteria > Bacillati > Bacillota > Bacilli > Caryophanales > Paenibacillaceae > Paenibacillus > Paenibacillus sp. YYML68. Next base: position 2,287,397 of record NZ_BQYI01000001.1, read on the forward strand.
GAATACGAGGAGGCCTACCAATCGCAGCTACGTGAAATATTGACGAAGATTGTCGGCGTCGGCGACGTCGAGGTGCTCGTCACGATCGAGTCGACCGAGGAGATTATCGTCGAGCGCAACCTGAATGAGTCCGAGCAGCAGACCAACGAGAAGGATCAGCATAACGCCACGCGCCATATTACGAGTGTCACCCGCAGCGGTGAAGTCGTGCTGTACGAGGTGTCCGAGGGCAAGAAGCCGCTCGTGTCGAAGACGATCAAGCCGAAGATTCGAGGTGTGCTCGTCGTTGCGAAGGGGGCTGAGAATTTGACAGTGAAAAAGATGATTACCGAAGCGGTTGAGCGGGGACTGGACGTACCGGCACACCGCATATCCATACTGCCACGCAAGCAATAAATTATACCAGTTGAATGAGGAGGAATTAACAATGAATTCCAAGAGACAAACCGTTTGGTTAGTATCCATGCTGAGCTTAATGGTCGTGCTATCCGCATATTACTTGTTCACAGAGGATGTGAGCGAGCTTGAGGTTGCGACAGCAGGCATGAAGACGAATGAGATCGTAGTGAACACAGGTCAATTGGATGTGAAGCCGCAAGCGAACGCCGAGAAGACTGGCGAAGTGGATGCAGCAGCGGACAAGGAAGGTACTGCACAGAAGCCGGAGGCAGATAAGACAGACGCGAAGTCGGAGCCGAAGGCCGATGCGAAGGCTGAGCCTCAGGCAGCGGACAGCGGGAAGGAAGCGCCGAAGTCCGATGCGAAGACGGAGACGAAGGAAAGCAGCACGAAGACGGATACACCATCGTCTGCAGCAGAGGATAAGACGGCGAAGCCGGTATCGTCCAAGGAAGCAAGCGAGCAGGCGCAGCTGCTGCAGAAGATGCAGGCGACAGCGACAGCCGGCACGGATTATTTCATCAATCTTCAGCTGAAGCGCAACGAGGAATGGTCCGCTCAAGTGGAGAAGCTGCTCACGGTCATCACGGACTCGAAGCAGACGACTGACGCCTCCGTGAAGGCGCAGCAGGAGTATGACAAGTTGATTGAGATGGAGACGAAGATTACGAGCTTCGAGGAGAGCCTGCAGAAGGACTTCGCTTACGCGGTCGTGACGCAAACCGGCTCGAAGTGGAAGATCAGCGTCCAGACGACGAAGCTGGAGAAGAGCCAGGCCGTTAGCATCCTGGACAAAGCGATGAAGGAGCTCGGCTTGTCGGCAGAGCAGGTAACGATCGAAGCGAAGCCTTAATGCACGTGAGATAGAGTCCGAGGGCAAGGCGCGGACTCTATTTTTTTCCACTAGAGACGCTGTTCAGAGAGGTTGGCTACCCCCAAATTATGACTAGGTATAAGGAGCATGATATGAAAACCCCTTTCCTTAGTTCGCGATTGTGATATAATAACAACGTCGTTTGTTAATCTTCGCCAGAGGCAACAGTGCTCGACTAGAGCTTGTTCGCGGCGAGCAGATGCAAAAAGGAGTGAACGTTCGTGTTCAAATTAAACGAAATCAAAGAATTGATTGAGCTCATGGATCAAAGCTCGCTGCAGGAAGTGGAAATCGAAAACGAAGGCTCCCGCCTTGTTATCCGTAAACCGAATAAAACCGAGCAGGTGATCGTCTCCGCTGCTCCAGCTACAGCCGCTTATGCGCCTGTAGCAATGCCTCAGCAGCAGGCTGCAGCTGTACAAGCTCAGCAGGCTCCAGCTGCCGCAGCAGCGCCAAGCATCGATGCGGGCTTACATACGATTACTGCGCCGATGGTCGGCACGTTCTATTCGGCACCGTCGCCGGGCGCTGCTCCGTTCGTATCCAAGGGTAGCCGCGTGAACGACAAGACCGTCGTCTGTATTCTCGAGGCGATGAAGCTGATGAACGAGATTGAGGCTGAAGTGAAGGGTGAGATCGTCGAGGTACTCGTCGAGAATGGCCAACTGATCGAGTACGGTCAGCCGTTGTTCGTGGTGAAGCCTGAGTAGTAGGAGGAGAGTCACTTGAAGTTTCATAAAATATTAGTAGCGAACCGCGGGGAAATCGCGGTACGCATCATTCGTGCCTGCCGCGAGCTCGGCATCTCCACGGTTGCCGTCTATTCCGAGGCGGATCGGGAGGCGCTGCACGTTCGTCTTGCGGACGAGGCTTACTGTATCGGACCGACGCTGTCGAAGGACAGCTACTTGAACTATACGAACATTATGAGCGTTGCAACGATGACGGAGACCGACGCGATTCATCCGGGCTACGGCTTCCTCGCAGAGAACGCCGACTTCGCGGAAATATGCGAAAGCTGCAACATTACGTTCATCGGCCCATCCCCGAACGCGATCAGCCGTATGGGTGACAAGGCGGTCGCGAAGCAGACGATGAAGGATGCAGGCGTACCGGTTATCCCGGGCTCCGACGGCCTCGTGGAGGACCTTGACGAAGCGATCCGTCTAGGTCGTGAGATCGGCTACCCAATCATCATCAAGGCAACCGCAGGCGGCGGAGGCAAGGGCATTCGTCTTGCAGAGAACGAGGACATGCTCATCTCGCAAATTACGACGGCTCAACAGGAGGCGCAGAAGGCGTTCGGTAACGCAGGCGTCTATCTGGAGAAATATTTGACCGGGATGAAGCACGTTGAGATTCAGGTGTTAGCTGACAAGCACGGCAACGTCGTCCATCTTGGCGAGCGCGACTGCTCCGTGCAGCGCCGCAGACAGAAGCTGGTCGAGGAAGCGCCTTGCCCGATCCTGACGCCGGAAATTCGCGAGCGTATGGGCGCAGCAGCCGTGCGCGCGGCGCAGGCTGTGGAGTATTCCGGCGCAGGGACGCTCGAGTTCTTGCTCGGACAGGACGGGCAGTTCTACTTCATGGAGATGAACACCCGTATTCAGGTTGAGCATCCAGTGACCGAGCTTGTAACCGGCATCGATATTATTAAAGAGATGATCCGTGTTGCCGAAGGCGAGCCGCTCTCCTTCACGCAGGACGAGGTCGTCATCAACGGCTGGTCGATCGAGTGCCGCATTAACGCGGAGGACCCGGATCGCAACTTCATGCCGTCCGCGGGACAGATCAAGTTCTACCTGCCGCCAGGCGGCTTCGGAGTGCGCGTGGACAGCGCTGCTTATCCGGGCTACACGATCTCGCCGCATTATGACTCGATGATCGCGAAGCTGATCGTATGGGGCAAGACGCGCGAGGAGGCTGTAGAGCGCATGAAGCGCGCGCTCGCGGAGTTCGCCGTCGAGGGCATCCATACGACGATTCCGTTCCACCTCAAGCTGCTGGAGCACCGCAAGTTTCTTGCTGGCGACTTTGACATCAAGTTTTTGGAAGAGCATGACGTGAACGATCCGAATTCGTAGAAGTCGATTTCGTTGTCATATTTTTTCCTAAATGGTATAGTATACAGTAAAGACAAGGTTTGGGCTGGCCACAGCACCAGTCGCCAAAGTGCCTCAGCAAATACTTGGAGGAGGACCTAACCATGAGCATACTAGCGGATTACGAGAAGACCGACATGGGTACGATTCAGATTGCTCCTGAGGTAATTGAGATTATTGCCGGCATGGCCACGATCGAGGTTCCTGGTGTAGCGGGAATGAGCGGCGGCTTCGCAGGCGGAATCGCCGAGCTCCTTGGACGCAAGAATGCGGCTAAGGGCGTCAAGGTCGATGTCGGACAGCGGGAAGCAGCAGTCGATGTGTCCGTAGTCATTGAGTTCGGCACACGCATTCCAGAGGTAGCAAGCGGCGTTCAGCAGAATGTGAAGCATGCGATCGAGTCGATGACGGGCCTTAGCGTCGTACAAGTGAACGTTCACATTCATGATGTTCTGTTCAAGGGTGCTGAGAAGCCGGTGGAAGAGCCGGAAGCAGCGCCGCAGCGCGTGAAATAAACAAGACGATAATCAGGTTGAGCCCCCTTACGTTCACGTCTGGGGGTTTCGGCCTTCCTTCGGAAGGAGTCATAAGCCGTGGCCAAAGTATTGGACAAACTACTATTATTCGTACTTACGATCGTCATAATCGTATCGGCAGTCATGTTGCTGCTGGCAGCGACCGGCGTGATTCCGCTTCAATCAGCGCATAATTTCGTTGAAGCTGTGTATAGAGATCTGAATACAGCGCTTATCTTTATCGGCATTACGACTGCCGTCGGCTTGCTTGCCATCCGCTTCCTGTTCTTGTCCGTTCGCAGAGAGAAGAGCTCTGTTGCGTCGATCGATCAACGCACCGACTTCGGAGACATCCGTATTTCGCTCGATACGGTCGAAAACTTGGCGCTGAAGGCGGCAGGTCGCTCCAGAGGTGTTCGTGATCTTCGTGCGCGGGTGAAGGTAAGTCCGTCCGGTCTTGAAATCGTCATTCGCTCGATCGTAGACGGCGAGATGTCGATTCCGACGTTGACCGAGGAGATGCAAGGCAGCGTGAAGCGTCATATCGAGGACATTACCGGTATTCCGGTGGCGCAGGTTACCGTCTTCGTGGCGAATATTCAGCAATCATCCCCCACGTTCAAGAGTCGAGTGGAGTAAAGGGGAGTGTCCCGTATGTGGCTGCAATTATGGGAGCGGCTGATGGAGCAGCACCGAGGAGCAACGCTGGGCGTTATGCTTGGTGTCGGCTTTGGGTTCATTTATTTGTTCTTCGGCCTGTTTCATATGTTAATCTTTGGCTTGATCGTATATACTGGTTATTATATAGGGAAAAAGCTTGACCGGAACGAGCCGGTGTTTCCCGCAGAAAACACTTGGCGCTGGCTAATGGACAAATGGAGATTGTTCCGCTAAAATCCTTGGGAGACAGACGCCCAAGGTTTTTTTCGGCTTTTGGGGATTGGACGAGGTAATTGACAGGAGGACTTACATGCGATGAGAAAACGATTAGCGAGAGAGCTCGCTTTGCAAAGCTTATACCAGATGGAAATGAACGACAGCACACTCGTAGCAGCTATTGAGCATGTCATTGAAGAGGCTCGCGGTGAGGATGAAGGTCAGCTGACGCGCGCGAAGGACCAGATCTCGTTCGACGAGGTACGCGAGCTGGTGAACGGAACGAAGCAGCATAAGTCGCAGATCGACGATCTGCTTGTCGATTATTTGAAGGGCTGGCAGATGGACAGGCTGTCGCGTGTCGATCGCGAAATATTGCGTCTGGCTACTTATGAGATGATATTCCGCGACGATGTGCCGCCTAAGGTTGTCGTGAACGAGGCGATTGAGATGTCGAAGAACTTCGGAACGGAAGAATCGGGGAAGTTCGTCAACGGCGTGCTCGGTAAGATGATTAAGGATTTGGACGGACTCAGAACGAATTCCGAATCGAAGCCAGCAACCGAGTCGTCAGAGTCGACGGATAAGTAAGAAGCATGAAGAGATATGCAAGAACAACAGGCTAAGAGAGGGGAACGGATGATATGTCAGCGCACGTCATTAATGGGAAAGAGCTGGTCGGCGCATATCGCGCGGAGATTAAGGAGCAGGTAGAGCAGCTTGTGAAGCAAGGTGTGACTCCTGGTCTTGCGGTCGTCATCGTCGGTGACGATCCGGCTTCTCATGTCTATGTCCGCAACAAGCATCGGGCATGTGAGGAGGCTGGTATATATTCCGAGGTACACAAGCTTCCGGAGGAGACGACAGAGGACGAGCTGCTGGAGCTGATTCGCAGCCTGAATAGCAACGCGAGCATTCACGGCATTCTCGTTCAATCGCCGTTGCCGAAGCATATTCACGAAGAGCGTGTTGTCGAGGAAATTGACCCGGAGAAGGATGTCGATTGCTTCCACCCGGTCAATGTCGGCAACCTGATGATCGGCAAGCCAGGACCGGCTCCCTGTACACCGGCCGGTGTGATTGAAATATTGAAGAAGGCGGGCGTCGAGATCGCAGGTAAGCACGCCGTCGTCATCGGGCGCAGCAATATTGTCGGCAAGCCGATGGGCATGCTGCTGCTGCGCGAGAATGCGACGGTGACAACCTGTCATTCCCGCACGGCGAACCTCGAGCAGCTGACGAGTCAGGCGGACATTCTGATCGCGGCGATCGGCAAGCCGCAGGTCATTAAGCGTCAGCATGTCAAGCCTGGAGCGGTCGTCATTGATGTCGGCATTAACCGACTCGAGTCGGGCAAGCTGTGCGGCGACGTTGACTTCGACGACGTTGTGGAAGAGGCGAGCGTCATTACACCGGTGCCGGGTGTTGTCGGACCGATGACGATTACGATTTTGCTGCGGAACACCCTAGAGGCTGCACAGCGGGCGGCGGGCGTAGCCGCGGCACAGTAAGCCGATGAGTGGGAAGACGATCTATTCGATTAAGGAGCTTAACCGCTTCATTAAGTATAAGCTGGAGCAGGACGACACGCTGCAGCACGTATGGGTACGGGGGGAAATATCGAATTTCACCCACCATTCGAGCGGTCATATGTACTTCACCTTGAAGGACGCCGACAGCCGTCTGAAGTGCATTATGTTCGCCTCGTATAATTCCCGTCTCGGCTTCATGCCGAAGGAAGGGACGAAGGTGCTGGCACTGGGTAATATCTCCGTGTACGAGCGCGACGGACAGTACCAGTTCTACGTGACGCAGATGCAGCCAGACGGCATCGGCAGCCTGTATCTCGCCTTCGAGCAGCTGAAGCGCAAGCTTGAGAGCGAGGGGCTATTCGATACAGCCCGCAAGAAGCCGATTCCCCGCTTCCCGCGGGCGATCGGCGTTATTACATCGCCCACGGGCGCAGCTGTGCGTGACGTGATGATTACGCTGCAGCGGAGGTGGCCGTCGGTGCCGATCGTGCTCTACCCTGCGCTCGTGCAGGGGAAGCAGGCGGCGCCATCGATCGTGAAGGCGATTGAAGAGATGAATCGGATGAACGAGGTCGACGTGCTCATCGTCGGCCGCGGCGGCGGCTCGCTCGAGGAGCTGTGGGCGTTCAATGAGGAATCGGTAGCGCGGGCAATCTTCGCCTCGCAGCTGCCGGTTATTTCGGCGGTCGGACATGAGACCGATTACACCATTGCCGACTTCGTGGCTGACCTGCGGGCTGCTACGCCGACGGCAGCAGCGGAGCTGGCGGTGCCGCATCATCTGGAGCTTGCGCAGCAGGTGGCGCATCTGAAGCAGCGGCTATACGGCGGCTTATCGAGCCGACTGGACAGCAGCCGTGAGCGTCTGAAGCGGCTGCAGCGCTCGCCGTACTTGACGAGTCCGCGCAGGCAGCTGCTGCTGCAGCCAGCTGAGCGGCTGGATCGTGTGCGCGAGCAGCTCAGCTTCAAGATGGAGGGGCGTATTGCCAGATCACATGAGCGTCTGATGCGGCTTGACCGGAAGCTCGCTGCCTTCAATCCGAAGGAGCAGACGGTCTATGCCCGGCAGCGGCTGAACGCCTCGAGTGCGCGGCTTAGGCAGTCGATGCTTGCTTCCATGAAGGAGAAGCAGCGGGAGCTGGCATCAAGCATTAGGCAGCTCGATGCGTTAAGTCCACTGAAGGTGATGCAGCGCGGCTATAGCCTCGTCTATGACGAGCAGGAGAAGCAGCTGATCAAGTCGGTGCAGCAGGTACAGCCGGGAGACATCTTGAAGCTTAGACTGCTCGACGGTCGCGTCGATTGTCATGTATGGTCATTGGAGGAGAAACGAGATGACGAATCAGGAAGTAACGCCTAGCTTCGAGCAGGCGCTGGAGCAGCTGGAACGGATCGTAAGTCAGCTTGAGAGCGGCGATGTGCCGCTGGAGCAGGCGATCGAGCTGTTTCAGGAAGGGATGAAGCTGTCTCAGCTGTGCGGACAGAAGCTGGAGCAGGTAGAGCGTAAAATTGAAGTGTTGCTCGAGCAGGAGGGCGGACTGGTGAAGAAGCCGTTCCAGCCGGGTGAAGATAAGGGAGATGCACGATGAACGCTGCAAGCAGCATCGCTCAATATATTCAAGAACAGTCCGTCCGTGTCGAGCGAGAGCTGGAGACGTCCATCCCGTCGACGTGGAGCGTGCCTGTCGCATTGCGGGAATCGATGATGTACTCACTCATGGCTGGCGGGAAGCGACTGCGGCCCATTCTGGTGCTCGCTGCGGCCGAGGCGGTAGGCGGACGTGAGGATGCTGCGATGCCTGTGGCGCTCGCAATCGAGATGATTCACACGTATTCGCTCATCCACGACGACTTACCAGCGATGGATAACGATGATCTGCGGCGCGGCAAGCCGACCAATCATAAAGTATACGGTGAAGCGATGGCGATACTCGCGGGCGATGCACTGCTGACACATGCGTTCTTCATGATCGTCCAGGCAGCACGCAGCTGTGGCGTCAGCGGCGATACGGTCGCAGACATCGTCGAGGAGCTGTCGGTGCTGGCGGGTGCGCCTGGAATGGTCGGCGGTCAGGCCGCGGACATGCTCGGGGAGCAAGGTGTGACGAAGCTCGAGGAGCTCGAATATATTCATCTGCATAAGACGAGCGATCTGATCGTATTCTCGTTGAAGGCGGGAGGACGAATCGGCGGTGCAAGCGCAAGCCAGCTGGCGGCGCTGGAGAAATTCGGTACGTGCCTCGGTCTTGCATTCCAGATTCAGGACGATATTCTCGATCTGGTCGGCGAGGAGCAGAAGCTCGGCAAGCCTGTGCAGAGCGATGTGAAGCAGCAGAAGGTGACGTATCCGTTCTTCATCGGGATGGAGGCGTCGCTCGCGAAGGTTGAGCAGCTGACGCAAGAGGCACGAAGCGCGCTGCTGGCCGCTGATATTCCGCAGCCTGAGCGGTTGCTTGCTCTAGCTGATTTCCTGATGAAGCGCGATCACTAAGCGTGCCATCAGAAGCGAACATCAGAGCGTACCAGCATACTCCAGCTCCGTTGATGCGTCGACTGACAGTGTACACGCTTCGTTTGAGCACACGTCAGACGCGTGCTATAATGCATCGTATATAGTTAACGTTTCGTGAACAATGAAGGGGCGTCAGCGATGGAATTACGTGCGGAAGGCTTGCGCCCGAGCTCGACACGACACACAATTATTTTACTACGGAAAGCGAGGGAACAAGCATGCTGCTCGATCACATTCAACAGCCTGACGATTTGAAGCGCCTGACGCTCGAACAGCTCGAAGAGGTGGCGCTTGAAATACGACAGTTTCTAGTTGAGAAGCTATCGGTAACCGGCGGCCACCTCGCGCCGAATCTAGGTGTTGTCGAATTAACGTTAGCGATGCACTACTTGTTCGACAGCCCGGCTGATAAATTCATCTTCGATGTCGGACATCAATCCTATGTACATAAAATATTAACAGGTCGCATGGACCGGTTCGATACGCTACGTAAATATAAGGGACTGTGCGGCTTCGTCAAGCGCTCCGAGAGTGAGCATGACGTCTGGGAGGCCGGTCATAGCAGCACGTCGCTGTCTGCAGCGATGGGCATGGCGGTTGCCCGCGACTTGAAGGGCGAATCGAATCGGGTCGTCGCCATGATCGGAGACGGCGCATTAACAGGTGGAATGGCGCTGGAGGCGCTCAATCATATCGGACATGAGCGTCGCAAGCTGATGGTTATTCTGAACGATAATGAGATGTCGATTGCTCCGAATGTCGGGGCACTCAGCAACTACTTGGCGCGCATTCGATCCGATCGTCATTATGTGAAGGCGAAGGAAGAGGTCGAGCATCTCATTAAGCGCATTCCAGCGATTGGCGGCACACTTGCCAAGACGGCTGAGCGGTTGAAGGATTCGTTCAAATATTTAGTCGTGCCGGGCGTATGGTTCGAGGAGCTAGGCTTCACCTATATGGGGCCCGTCGATGGACACAATCTCCCGCTCCTGCTCGAGACGTTGAAGCAAGCAGATAAAGTGAACGGACCAGTCGTCGTTCACGTCATTACGCTCAAGGGTAAGGGCTATTCCCCTGCCGAGGCAGATTCTCATAAGTGGCACGGCATCAGTCCATATAAGATGGAATCGGGTCAAGTATTGAAGACTGCGGGTCCTCCCATGTATACGGAGGTGTTCGGCTCGACATTGATCGAGCTTGCGAAGAAGGATGAGCGCATCGTCGCGGTTACGCCTGCGATGCCGGGGGGCTCGGGCTTGTTAGGCTTCGCCAAGCAATTCCCGGAACGGATGTTCGATGTCGGTATTGCCGAGCAGCATGCCGCGACGTTCTGTGCGGGGCTTGCCGGCGAAGGCTTCAAGCCGGTATTCGCGGTCTACTCGACGTTCCTGCAGCGGGCGTACGACCAGGTCGTGCACGACATATGCCGTGCGAATCTGAATGTAGCGTTCGCCATTGATCGCGCAGGCTTCGTCGGACCGGACGGGGAGACGCATCAAGGTGTGTACGATATCGCGTATTTGCGCAGCATTCCGAATATGGTCGTCATGATGCCGAAGGACGAGAATGAGCTTCGGCATATGATGCAGACGGCGTTCGAGTATGAGGACGGTCCCATTGCTTACCGCTATCCGCGTATGAACGGCCTGGGCGTAACGCTGGATGAAGAGCTGAAGCCGATCCCGATCGGCAGCTGGGATATTCTGCGCCATGGCAGCGATGCCGCTATATTGGCTGTCGGCCCGATGATTCCAATCGCTCTGGACGCAGCGGAGCAGCTCGCGAAGGAAGGCGTTCAGCTGCAGGTCGTCAATGCAAGGTTCATTAAGCCGATGGATGAAGCGATGCTCCTGCAGCTGGCCAAGGCGTCCATGCCGATCATTACGCTTGAGGAGGGCGCAGTGATGGGCGGCTTCGGCAGCGGAGTTCTGGAGTTTTATTCCTTGAACAACATATTCGGCATGGTCATTAAGACGATCGGAATTCCTGATTATTTCGTTGAGCACGGCTCGGTTGGCGAGCAGCGGCAGGAGGTCGGCTTAACCGTCGAGCGTCTGGTTGCTGACATACAAGCCATTGTTCCGCGCAAAAGACAGCACGCGTAAGAGGTGTGTGCAGCGTGAAAGTTGAGGTATCGCATGGCTTCAGATAAACAAGAGAAGGAACGGCTAGACGTCCTGCTCGTCGAGCAGGGCTATTACGAGACGAGAGAGAAGGCGAAGGCCGCCATTATGGCGGGTCTTGTCTCCGTCGGCGGCGAGCCTGTGGATAAGGCCGGCACGAAGGTGCCGGTCACGGCGGCGATTACCGTCAAGGGTGCGCTGCACCCTTATGTGAGCCGCGGCGGGTTGAAGCTGGAGAAGGCGCTGCGCGTATTCGGCATCGACCTCACCGGTGTGACGATGCTGGATATTGGAGCATCAACGGGCGGCTTTACCGATTGCGCATTACAGAACGGCGCCGCCTACGTCTATGCGATCGATGTCGGCTACAACCAGCTCGACTGGTCGCTGCGCAAGGATGAGCGCGTACACGTCATGGAACGGACGAACTTCCGCTTTATGCAGCCGGGCGACCTGAAGGGGCCGCAGCCGTCATTTGCGTCGATCGATGTATCGTTCATATCGCTTAAGCTAATTCTTCCCCCGCTCCACCAGCTGTTGTCTGAGGATGGCAAGGTGGTCGCGCTCATCAAGCCTCAGTTCGAGGCTGGACGCGAGAAGGTGCCGAAGACGGGTGTCATTAAGGAACCGACCGTTCATCTCGAGGTGCTTCGGTCGGTGCTGGGCTTCGCTCATGATATCGGCTTCTCGATCGTCGGGCTGACGCATTCGCCGATTAAGGGCGGTGAGGGGAATATCGAATTTTTAACGTATTTATCCAAGTCCAAGTCGGATTCCTCCGATTGTATCGTTGGTGAGCGTCTCGAGGCGCTGATCCGCGAAGTGGTAGCCGAGTCGCAAAGCATGCAGAACTCATCCGGAGCTTGATGTCCCGGCATGAGTTTTTTTGCGTAGGAATGGAAGGAAATTGCGTAAAAAAGGCGAATATAAGTTCTGAGGTGATGCTATGCATAGCGGAGATGCATGGGTCGTAGTCCTACTTGTCATTGCGGCCGGAATATGGGGATACTTCTTCATACAGACCAAGCTGCGGCAAGCGGTGGAGGAGACAGCCGTCCACGATTGGGAGATGTATGGCCATCCGCCTATAGATGCAGCAACTGAGCTGCTGGAGGAGCTAGGGTACCGTGTGCTGTGCGGCAAGCGTCGCATTCCGATTGTGATTCAAGTTAATGAAGGAGAGACGCTGCAGAGCAGGCTGTTCCTCGACTATATGGCGGAGCGGGATGGAGCGTACTTCGCGGTGAAGCTGGCGAAGGACCGTCTACCGATGGAGCATACCGGCAGCTCGGTGCGGGACAGGCTCTTCCTCTATCAGCTGATCGAGCCGAAGACGAGCGGAGTTCTGTACGTGAAGCTGGATGAGCGGAAGGTCGATTGCTACCGCTTCAGAACGACGGAAGCCGAAGAAGAAGTTGATTAATCAGATAACCACATAGATCGAACAAGTTCAGGAGGCTCCATGAAAGGTCAACGACATGTCAAGATACGTGAAATTATTACGAATAACGAAATTGAAACGCAGGACGAGCTCGTCGAGGAGCTGCGCAATGCTGGCTTCCATGTGACTCAGGCGACGATCTCGCGAGATATTAAGGAGCTCCTCCTGATCAAGGTGCCGCTGGACGACGGACGCTACAAGTATTCGATGCCGGCCGACCAGCGCTACAATCCGATGCATCGGCTGAGGCGGGCGCTGAACGATCATTTTGTCCATATCGATTACTCCGAGAATCTCGTCGTGCTCAAGAGCTTGCCGGGAACAGCGAACGCGATCGGCGCACTGATCGACAGCTTGGAGTGGAACGAAGTGATGGGGACGATCTGTGGAGACGACACCATCTTAATCATATGCCGCACGAAGGACCAGAGCGTGCACGTCGTCAATCAAATATTAGGAATGCTAAGCTGAGAAAGGTAGAGGTGTGCTTATGCTGTTGGAATTGTCCATTCGCAACTTGGCGGTTATCGAGCATGTCGAGCTTCATTGCAAATCCGGCTTCCATGTGCTGACAGGAGAAACCGGCGCGGGAAAATCGATCATCATCGACGCCTTGAGCTTGATCGCCGGAGGACGAAGCTCCGCGGACCTCGTTCGTTATGGGAGCGATAAGGCTTCTATTGAAGCTATGTTTCACGTCAAGGCCGATCATCCGGTGTGGGAAGCGATGTCACGCCTTGGGATAGAAGGGGATGCGGAGGAGCATCTTATTATTCGAAGGGAAATATCGGCTGCTGGCAAAAGCACAAGCCGGGTGAACGGACAGCTTGTCAATTTGGCGATGCTCAAGGAGATCGGATCATGGCTCGTTAACATTCACGGACAGCATGAGCATCAATCTTTGTTTAATACCGAGGAGCATATTCGCTTCCTTGACCTATACGGCGACACGGAGATCGCCGCTTATAAGTCGGCCTATACCCGAGCTTACGGCGGCTATCAGAGCATACGCAAGCAGGTGAGGGAGCTTCAGGAGACGAGCCAGAAGGCGCTGCAGATGGCCGATCTGTACAAGTTCCATCTGGAGGAGATTCAGGCTGCGAAGCTGAAGCCGGGCGAGGACGAGGCTCTCCAGGAGGAGAAGCGCAAGCTGTCGAACGCCGAGCGGCTGTACCAGAACTCTGCGGACGCATACGAGCTGCTGTACGGCGGCAGCAAGGGTCTGGATGCGATCTCCCGCGCGATGCAGAAGCTGCAGGATATCGTATCCTACGACAATGCGAAGCTCCAGCCGCTAGCCGAGCAGCTGCAGTCTGCCTACTACCAGCTCGAGGATGCGGCTTACCAAGTTCGCGACTATCGGGATGAGATAGAATTCAATCCGGCCCGACTCGACTTCATCGAGCAGCGGCTCGATACGATCTCCTCGCTGCGGCGCAAGTATGGTGATTCCGTGGAACAAATTATTGCCTACGCCACGAAGATTGAAGCGGAGCTAAGCGTTATCGAGAATAAGGACGAGCTGCTGCAGCAGCTTCAGCGTGAGGAGCAGCAGGCGCTGGAGGAGCTTAGCCGAGTTGCTGACGAGCTGACCCGCTATCGTATGGCAGCAGCAGAGCGGATGGCTGGCGAGATTATGACCGAGCTGCGGGAGCTGCAGATGGAGCGTACACAGTTCAAGGTTCATTTTAACACCGAGCATGAACGGAGATTTACGCCGGATGGCGCCGATCTCGTCGAATTCCTCATTTCCGCCAATCCGGGTGAGCCGATGCGTTCCTTGAGCAAAATCGCCTCAGGCGGTGAAATATCGCGTATTATGCTCGCGCTGAAGTCGATTTTCTCCCGAATAGACCGCATACCTGTTCTTGTATTCGATGAAGTCGATACAGGCGTGAGCGGCCGTGCTGCGCAGGCGATCGCGGAGAAGATGTCCAAGCTCTCGGGCAGCTGCCAAGTATTCTCCATCACCCATCTGCCGCAGGTCGCCTGCATGGCGGATGTTCATTATTTAATACAGAAGACGACCGACGGCGCCCGAACGTATACACAGATCCATGATTTGGATGAGCAGACGCGCATTAATGAGCTGGCGCGAATGCTGGGCGGCGTTGAGGTGACGGACAAGACGCTGGAGCACGCGCGGGAGATGATTGGACTTGCGGAGCACAAGAAGGCAGTGATGACGTCAGGCTAGAGGAGTGGGAGCATTTTGGAGTTATAAAAGCGGAGGAGAGGGGTTACCTTATAGGTACACAAAAAGGCGGTGCTGCCAAGTAAGCTAGCCGTAGGATCGCTTGCTACATAAGCTGCATGTACATCTACAGGCAGCGAACGGAGCAAGCACGAGGCGCCGCTAACAAAGGAAGCAAGGGAGCGTGAGCGAATTGAGTTCCAACCAGAGAAGAAAATTGCTTGGATTACTGCTCGTCCTCTTCGTTTGTTTGGGTAGCTTGTCCACCCCTTTCCGCAGCTTTGCCTCATTCCCCGAGGAACTTCGATTGTTCACCGGTCAGCACACACAGCTGAAGCTTGCCATGCCAGTTAATGCTCAACTTACGGTTAATCATCCTGAAATTATTAAAGTTAATGGCTCCACCGAGCACTCCTTCCAAATCGATCTGCACAAGCCGATCTCGCTTGAATCGTATCAAGCAGGCCATGCGGAGATGAAGCTGAAGCTGTTCGGTGCGATCCCGCTCAAGACCGTCAAGGTCAACGTCGTGCCTGACCTGAAGGTCATTCCTGGCGGACAGACGATCGGTGTGAAGCTGAAGTCTGCTGGCATCATGGTGGTCGGTCATCATCTTGTGTCGATCGCCGACGATAAGAAGTCTTCCCCAGGTGAGGAGGCCAAAATTCAGCTCGGCGACTTGATCGTCAAGATGAACGGCAAGCCGATCCAGGACGTGACGAAGGTAGCTGATGTCGTGAAGGAAGCGGGGGAGAGCAATAAGCCGCTCATCCTTACCATTGTACGCGGCTCGGAGACGCTCGACATTCCGATCACGCCAGCCTATGATTCGATTGATAAGGCCTATCGATTAGGCTTATACATTCGGGATTCTGCGGCGGGTGTTGGTACTCTGACATTCTACGCGCCGGATCAGGGCGTATACGGAGCGCTCGGCCATGTCATTACGGATATGGATACACAATCGCCGATTGTTGTCGGCGGCGGGGAGATCGTGCATTCCAACGTGACCTCCATCTCCAAGAGCCAGAATGGGGAGCCGGGAGAGAAGCGTGCGCAGTTTTCGCGTGAGAGCAAGGCGATCGGTAACATTGAACGGAATACACAGTTCGGTATTTTTGGTAAAATGTTTCATTCTCCAGAGCATAGCTTGAACAGTAAGGCGCTGCCTGTTGCCTTCGCAGAGGATGTGAAGGAAGGGCCAGCCCACATATACACCGTCATCAACGGGCAGAAGGTGGAGAAATTCGATATCGAGATCGTCCATGTTGCGAAGCAGGATTACCCGGCAACCAAGGGGATGGTCATCAAGATTACAGACCCTCGCTTGCTTGATAAAACTGGCGGTATCGTGCAAGGGATGAGCGGTAGTCCGATTATCCAGAACGGCAAAGTGATTGGAGCAGTGACTCACGTTTTCGTGAACGATCCGACGAGCGGGTACGGCTGCTTCATTGAGTGGATGCTGCAGGATGCAGGCATTATGCTACGCCCATCCGCAGAGTTGAAGGAGAAGGAATCACAACTGAAGGCCAGCTAATGGTCTTCAGTTTTTTTTGATGCGCAAATGTCGATTAATGTATAACTGTGAAATAAATTTTTTATTATAATAGAACAAAGAAAAAAAATCCATAAAAAGATTATTCGACAGAAGGAATTTTCTTCTACGTGTCGAAATCATATATTTAGGTAAATCATGCTACACAGGCGTTTGAATTAGAGGAGGAACATAACGTGCACACAATTGAAGTACTTTTAGCAGATGATAATCGGGAATTTACGAATCTGTTATCTGAATTTATCGATGAGCAGGACGATATGCAGGTGACAGGCGTGGCGTATAACGGTAACGATGTGCTTCGTCTAATTGAGCAGAGCAGCCGTGTGCCAGATGTGTTGATTCTGGACATTATCATGCCTCATCTGGACGGTCTCGGTGTGCTGGAGAAGCTTCGCGAGATGGACTTGAACCCGCAGCCGAAGATTATTATGCTAACAGCGTTCGGTCAAGAAAACATTACGCAAAAAGCGGTTCAGCTTGGCGCCTCCTACTATATTCTTAAGCCGTTCGATATGGAAATATTGACAAACCGCATTCGTCAGCTAGTCGGCTCCGCACAATCGATGCCGATGATGAGCAACTCGAGCCAAGGGCAAATGAAGACGAACGTCGTTCAGCTGCCAAAGACGAAAAACTTGGACGCCAACATTACGACAATTATCCACGAAATCGGTGTACCTGCGCATATTAAAGGGTATCAATATTTGCGTGAAGCGATCACGATGGTGTATAACAACATCGAGATTCTGGGCGCCATTACGAAGACGCTGTATCCGGCGATTGCCGAGAAATATAAGACGACGCCTAGCCGTGTTGAGCGTGCGATTCGTCACGCGATTGAGGTTGCTTGGACGCGCGGCAACATCGACAGCATCAGTCATCTGTTCGGCTACACGATCAACATCTCGAAGTCGAAGCCGACGAATAGCGAATTTATCGCGATGGTGGCGGATAAGCTGCGGATTGAGCACAAGGTGTCGTGAAAGGATAAGCAGTAGCCAATAGATATGGAGTGTGGAGGGCCATTCTTCTTCAGCAGAGGAATGGCTCTTTGGTATACTTGAATTCGCTGGCGTGACTCACATAATAGAGCCGGACCATATGGCCCGGCTCTGTGACATTCGACAGCTAATTGTCATTGTAGTACGACCAAGCTACGGCCGTATGTCGCATTTGTTTTTGATAAAATGAATCTGATTTTCCAGTCGGTTGATCATTTCCACGGTTTCTTTGTCTGAGGAGTTGGACGACTGCTTTAACGACGCGAGCTCTTCTTGCAAGGTATGCAGGTCCTGGCCTGCATTGGAGCAATTGTAGCTGCTTTCCAGCTGATCGATCATTCGGATGCTACCTCCCATGACTCATAAGATCTGTCTAGAGAACAGCTATAGTATGGGATCAAATTGAAGGCTTTATGCCGCTCCCGCTTCAAGCAATTACAGGATGGACTGCTTCTGTAGTTCCCTGGCCTCGTCATGATTTGCTTGTTCCAGCTCCGAGCACTTCTCTTCAATCCATTCCAACCAACCCTCAGGCAGTCGGTCTGCTATGTAGCTTTGCAGCTCCTCCTTCTGAGTCGCGAGCTCATAGATGAGCCGCTCATACGTACGCAGCATCTCGTTGAAATCCAGTCCGATATCATCCATCACCAGCTCTTGAATCGCCTTGTCGTTACGACTTTCACGGAAGCTTTTGGTGAACAAGCCATCGTAAATCTCAACTATCAGACCGTTCTGAACGCGAACAATTTTCTGACATATTTTTTGCATGGAATCTACTCCTTGCACTGGATTGAGATCATTATAACATAACATTATTTAACACGGTGTAGAATTTTGTAAGTGCTTTCTTAATTTTTGGTATTTTTTTGTTGCATACCGATTAACGGGTTCGGACATTTTAGGATAGAAGACAGTGAAGCTTGAAGGACGGCTCATAACAGGGGGACATCGGTGTCGAAAGGAGACGCGAACATGCAGCAGACGGAGATGGAACGTAAGGTGGATTCGTATAAAATTGGGGTCGGTCACATGATGGACCACTTGCCTACGATGGTTCAGGCGTATAACCATTTCACAGGTGAATGCTTCGCAGACGGGGCGCTTGACGCTAAGCAGAAGCAGCTGATTGCACTCGGCATTAGTTTGTTCGCGAACAATGAGGTGTGCACCTATTATCACGTTCAGGAGGCAATCAGCAAGGGGGCAACCAAGGCTGAAATTATGGAGGCAACGGCTGTTGCCGCAGCCGTCGGCAGCGGACATACGCTGTCACAGGGTGTGACGAGAGTTCAGAAGGCGCTCGAGACGCTCACAGCTGGTACGCAGTAATGGAATACGTAAAGCCTCCGCCTGAAGGTCGGAGGCTATTTGCGTTTATACGTTGATCAGCGCCGGTTCCGCTTCTCTCGGAATCGAGGCGCTACATAATTACGCTTGCGATCGCGGAAGAACGTCCAGCCTCCGATGAAGGCGACGCCAAGCGCGAATAAGATAAAGCCTATGATCAGCTTCCACCAGAGTATGCTGCCGTCGCTCGTGTTGAATTGCGCGAACCAGGCATCCTTCATCGCGAGGAAGCCGTAGGTCGCCATTAACCCTGGAATAACAAGAAGTAATATCGCAATAAAGCGTTGAAATGCTGCCTTCATGTGTAAGCTCCTTCAGTCTAAGAGTATCCAGCCTTCTTTTATTCATACACGATATACGTTAACATATTTTATTGAACAATTCATCGCAATTCACAAATTGGACTATATTTCTACGGTAAATTAAGGTTAAAATAATAGAATACTAGCTTCGGGAGGGAATCCAATGTCTGAAACGTTTGACACGATCGTGCTCGGAGGCGGCATCGGCGGCTACACAGCTGCGATTCGCGCAGCTCAGCTCGGCCGAACAGTTGCGATTGTGGAGCAGGACAAGCTCGGTGGCACATGTCTACATCGTGGCTGTATTCCAAGCAAGGCGCTGCTGCGCAGTGCAGAGCTGTACGCTCAGATGAAGGAGAGCGAGAGCTTCGGCATTATCGCCGAGGCGGTGAAGCTGGATTACCGTAAAGTATCAGAGCGTAAGAGCGCAATCGTAGAGCAGCTGTACCAAGGCGTCCAATATTTGATGAGTAAAAATAAAATAACGGTATTCCAAGGTGTCGGCCGCATTATCGGTCCGTCGATCTTCTCGCCGCGCAGCGGTACGGTATCGGTCGAGCAGGCGGATGGGGAGATCTTAAATATTGTGCCTTCGCAGCTCATCATTGCGACCGGCTCGAGACCGCGTATGCTGCCGGGCCTCGAGGCGGACGGTCAATATGTACTGACAAGCGATGATATTCTTCGATTGGAGGAGCTGCCGCAGTCAATCGTGATCGTAGGAGGAGGCGTCATCGGCGTCGAATGGGCGTCGATGCTGAACGACTTCGGCGTCGAGGTCACGGTAGTCGAGTATGCGCCGCGGCTAGTACCCTCCGAGGACGAGGATGTGTCACGTGAGCTGGAGAGGCTGCTGAAGCGTAGGGGAGTAAGCGTACTCACTAGCGCCAAGCTACTAACCGATACCGTCGAACGTGGAGCTGAAGCTTCGCAAGGGCCCGGTGTGAAGCTCCAGATTGAGCGCAAGGGCGAGCGTCAGCAGCTGTCTGCTCAAGCGATGCTTGTCTGCGTCGGACGTCAAGCGAATATCGAAGGAATTGGCCTCGAGAATACGGATGCGCGCGTGGAGAACGGGTTCATCAAGGTGAATGCGAACAAGCAGACGGCGGAGCTCCATATCTATGCGGTCGGTGATTGTATCGGCGGGCTGCAGCTGGCCCATGCGGCAGCACATGAAGGTATAGCCGCAGCCGAGCATGGCGCAGGACTGAAGCCGACTGCTTATGCGGAGCACCAGATTCCAAGATGCGTCTACACGCGTCCGGAGATCGCATCTGTCGGCTGGACGGAGCAGCAGGCGAAGGAGAAGGGGCTGCAGGTGAAGACGGCGAAGCTCAGCTTCCAGTCGCTAGGCAAGGCGAAGGTGCTCGGCGAGACGGATGGCTTCGTCAAGGTCATTGCAGATCAAGCAACCGGCGATATTGTCGGCGTTCATCTGATTGGCGCTCATGCGACTGACATGATCGCTGAGGCGGCGCTTGCTCAGCTGCTGCAGGCGACCCCTTGGGAGGTCGGACAGACGATCCATCCGCACCCGACATTGTCCGAGCTGATGGGCGAAGCGATGCTGGCGGTGGATGGCCAATCGATCAGCTTTTGACCCTAATTAGATCGTATTGATGAAATTGTGTTCATAACCGAATCCGACTATAATATACTTATAGCGTCAAGTATTAGCACCAGGTTATAAATTCTTCGCACGCATAAGCGATTCGTACACGGAGGAGGCGTTAGCCCCATGTCTATCGGACATACGACTAAGCATCACCAGCTCGGATTGACAGATGAACAAGTCATCGAGATGTACATATACATGCAGACGGCCCGCATGTACGACGAGCGCGGCTTCGTGCTGCAGCGCTCCGGCAAGGTAGCGTTCCACGTATCAGGCATTGGCCAGGAGACGGCGCAGGTGGCGGCAGCTTACGCGCTCGAGAAGGGAGTCGATTACTGCCTCCCTTATTACCGCGACTACGGCGTCGTATTGACGCTCGGCATGTCGCTCAGAGAGCTCATGCTGTCGGTGTTCGCCAAAGCCGAGGATCCTAATAGCGGGGGTCGGCAGATGCCGGGTCACTTCAGTCACCGGAAGCTGAACATCGTCACAGGCTCGAGTCCAGTTACGACTCAAGTCCCGCATGCTGTCGGCATTGCGCTCGCAGCGAAGATGAAGGGCGAGCAGAAGGTGTCGTTCGTGACGTTCGGCGATGGCTCGAGCAACCAGGGCGATTTCCATGAAGGGTGTAATTTCGCCGGGGTGCATAAGCTTCCGGTTATCTTCATGTGCGAGAACAATCAATATGCGATCTCGGTGCCGCTGCATAAGCAGATGGCGGGCAGTATCGCGGAGCGTGCGCTCGGCTACGGCTTCCCAGGTATTCGCGTGGACGGTCGTGACCCGCTAGAGGTGTACCGCGTCGTGAAGGAGGCGCGCGAGCGTGCGCTGCGCGGCGAAGGTCCTACACTGATCGAAGCGGTCATGTACCGCATTCCGCCACACTCGACAGCTGACAACGATCTGCTGTACCGGACGAAGGAAGAGGTAGAGGAGGAGCGGGGGAAGGACGGTCTGCCTCGCTTCCGCCAATATTTACTCGACTGCGGCATCTGGTCAGAGGGGCAGGAGGAGGAGCTGAGAGCTCGTCTGAAGCAGGAGCTGACGGATGCGACAACCTATGCGGAGCAGGCGCCGTTCCCGAAGCCGGAGGACACGCTGCTGCATGTGTACGGTACGGAAGAGGAGGGAGCGACATGGCGGTAATTACATACCTGGAAGCGATTCGCTCTGCCATGCGAGAAGAGATGGAGCGGGACGAGAACGTATTCGTACTCGGCGAGGACGTCGGTCCGAAGGGCGGCGTTATGAACGTGACGAAGGGCTTGTACGAGCAGTTCGGCGAGGCTCGAGTGCTCGACACGCCACTTGCCGAGTCGGCGATAGCGGGCGTTGCGATCGGCGCCGCGATGAACGGGATGCGTCCGATTGCCGAGATGCAGTATGCGGACTTCATCTTCCCGGCGACGAATCAGATCGTCAGCGAAGCGGCATTGATCCGCTACCGCTCGAACAACGATTGGCATTGCCCGATCGTCATTCGCGCTCCTTATGGAGCAACCGGAGGCGGAGCGCTCTACCACTCACAGTGTCCGGAGTCTGTATTCTTCGGCGTGCCGGGTCTTAAGATCGTAGCTCCATCCGATCCGTACGACGCCAAGGGCTTGTTGAAGGCGGCCGTACGCGATGCGGATCCTGTGCTTTATTTTGAGCATAAGAAGTGTTACTTAAGCATTACGGGCGAGGTGCCGGACGACGATTACATCGTGCCGATCGGCAAGGCGAAGGTGAAGCGGGAAGGGACCGATATTACGGTCATCTCCTATGGAATTACGGTGCAATATGCGCTGAGAGCTGCTGAGGAGCTGTCCGAGGAGGAGGGCATCAGCGTGCACGTGCTCGATTTGCGCACACTGCAGCCGCTCGATACGGACGCTGTGCTTGAGGCGGCGGCGAAGACTGGCAAGGTGCTGATCGTCCATGAAGCGAACAAGACCGGCGGCGTCGGTGGCGAGGTCGCTGCGCTGATCGCGGAGCATCTGCTGTTCGAGCTTGATGCGCCGATTATGCGTCTATGCGGACCGGACGTGCCCGCTGTCGGGATGAACCCGCCGATGGAGAAGTTTTACTTATTGAACACCGAGAAGATCAAGGACGAGATGCGCAAGCTCGCCTTGTTCTAATTCATACACAGGGCGGCTTGGCCTCATGCAGGCTGCAGCCGCTCATGCTTTGGGGGAGGTAGACGAGATGAGCGAGTCAAGGAAGGGAACGGAGGTACCCGTACCTCATCTTGCGGAAAGTCTGGTGTCGGCTACAGTCGGCAAGTGGCTGAAGCAGCCGGGGGATTACATTGAGCAATACGACGTGCTGTGCGAGCTGATTACGGATAAGGTGACGGTCGAGATGCCTTCACCGATCGAGGGAACGCTGCTGCAATTGCTCGTGCCGGACGGGGCGACAGCAGCTGTAGGCGAAGCGCTCTGCCTGATCGAGGAGCCGCAGCGGGCTGCGACAGGCTCAGGCGCGGGTCAGCCGATGTCGTCGACAGTCGCTGTGGCTACTGCTGGAGCAGAGACGGCAGCTGCAGGACCGATGAGCGCACGTTATTCACCTGCCGTGCTGAAGCTGGCGGCCGAGCATCAGATCTCGCTTGCGGACGTGCGAGGTACAGGTATTGGCGGGCGCATTACACGTAAGGACGTGGAGGCGTATGTGGCAGCCGGCGGAGCGAGCCGCAGCGCGTCGACGGGTAGTGCAGTAGATGGTGGACTGCACGCCGCTTCGGCTGGAGCAGCCGGCGCGAGACAGGCAGCCGCGGCAGGGCGTACAGCGGAGCAGGCCATTACGGGCGGCGAGGCCGATGTATCCGAGGTGAACCGCAGAGCGGCGCAGCATGCCGCGGAGCAGGGCGTATTCGCAGCTGCGCCACCGAGGGTGGAGGTGCGGACCTCGGGTCTTCATCTGTCGCAGGTGCCTCAGCTGACGAATGTGGAGGCTGAAGGGCATGAGCTGCACGGCCGCGGCGAATATTTGGTCGACGTGACGCCGATGCGCAACGCCATCGCCAGACAGATGCGTCAGAGCAAGTCGGAGATTCCTCACGCGTGGACGATGATCGAGGTCGATGTCACGAATCTGGTGCTGCTGCGCAACAAGCTGAAGGGGGAATTCCAGAAGCAGGAGGGCGTGAACCTGACGTACTTGGCCTTCGTGCTGAAGGCGGTCGTGAGCGCGATCAAGGATTACCCGATCATGAACTCCGTCTGGGCTACGGACAAGATTATCGTGAAGCGAGACATTAACATATCGCTCGCAATAGGTACGGAGGACTTCCTGGTTACCCCGGTCATCAAGAAGGCGGATCAGCTGAACATCGCGGGACTTGCCCGCGAGATCGATCTGCTGACGCGTAAGGCAAGAGCGGGCAAGCTGACGCTCGACGAGATGCAGGGCGGAACATTTACGGTGAATAATACGGGGTCCTTCGGCTCGATCTTGTCGTATCCGGTCATTAACTATCCGCAGGCGGCGATCTTGTCGCTCGAGTCGATTGTGAAGCGGCCGGTCGTCATTCAAGATATGATCGCCGTCCGCTCCATGGTCAACCTGTGTCTGTCGCTCGATCACCGCATTCTCGACGGCATCGTCTGCGGACGGTTCCTGCAGCGCGTCAAGGAAAATCTTGAGGGCTACAATCAGGATACACAGGTATACTAAGCTTGTCAGCCGCTTAAGCTGTTAAGAAGCAGCTAGATGAAGCTGCCGATCGCCATCAGAATCGTGGACAGCACCATGGCGATCAACGTGACGTAGATGACGATTTTGAATATAAGCTTGTTCTGCAAGACGTGTCAGCTCCTTTCGATGGGGGATTACACACTTAATCCTATCATAACTCAATCTTCGTATGGGAGGAAAGAAGTCAATGATCCAGCAGCAGCGTTTGGTTGAGGAATTCATGGAGCTTGTACAGATTGACAGTGAGACCCGCAGTGAGCAGCGAATCGCCGAGGTGTTGAAGCAGAAGTTCTCCGCGCTCGGACTGACGGTGCAGGAGGACGACTCGATGAGCCGCACCGGACACGGCGCGAACAATCTGTTCTTCACGCTGTCGGCCTCGGAGGGAGTGACAGCACCTAAGCTGTTCTTCACCTCGCATATGGATACGGTGACGCCGGGCAAGGGCATTAAGCCGCAGCTGGGCGAGGACGGGTACATTCGCAGTGACGGCACGACCATACTCGGCGCGGATGACAAGGCGGGGATTGCCGCCATGCTGGAGGCGATTCGAGTGCTGAAGGAGCAGCAGCTCGCCCACGGACAGCTGCAATTCGTCATTACCGCGGGAGAAGAGGCAGGACTGAAGGGTGCTCGGGCGATGGACCCGAAGCTGCTGGATGCCGACTTCGGCTATGCGCTCGATTCGAACGGAGCGATCGGAGATATTGCGGTTGCCGCCCCGACCCAGGCCAAAATTACGATCACGTTCCTCGGACGCTCCGCCCATGCAGGCGTGAATCCGGAGGACGGCGTCAGCGCCATTACGGTCGCGGCCAAGGCGATCTCGCGGATGCGGCTCGGCCGCATCGACAAGGAGACGACCGCGAACATCGGCCGCTTCGAAGGTGGCGTCGAGGGCGCGACGAACATCGTCGTCGAGAAGGCGAGGCTCGAGGCTGAGGCGCGCAGTCTGACGCAGGCTCGCCTTGACGAGCAGGTCGCCGCGATGCGTGAGGCGTGCCAGAGCGTCGCTGACGAGATGGGCGCGAAGCTCGACTTCCAGAGCGAGATCATCTACCCGGCGTACATGTACGACGACGAGGCGCCGGTCGTGAAGCTGGCGAAGCAGGCGCTGACGAGCATCGGCTGCACCCCGCGGACGTTCCACTCCGGCGGCGGCAGCGACGCGAACGTGTTCAACGGCTTCGGCGTACCGACCGTGAATCTTGCAGTCGGGTACGTCGACATTCACACGACGCAGGAGCGCATTGCCGTCAGCGATCTCGTCAAGACAGCGGAGAGCGTCGTTGCAATCGTCCGTCAAGTTCAGGCTTGACGCTTGCTCCATGCACATCCAGAAACCGCCGACTGCGTATGCGAGATCGGCGGTTTTGCTATATACCAACGAGTCCGCTCATCTACTCGGCACGAGGTACAAGCTTAAGCGCGGCTCGCCTGTGGACTCTCAGACTGTCGGCGGCATAACGGACAGCTGGCTTGCGTAGCGTCATCTTGCCGCTCGGCTCGATGACGCGGCCGCCGAGGAATTCGTCGAGCGTCGCATCGCGCCCGGCTTGCTCCAGCTGCTGCTTCAAGTAATGACGAATTTCCCAGCACTTCCCGACAAGACGCAATTGACGATCGGCCGCATATATTTTCATAGAGTTCCACCCGCCTTTCATAGTTTTATAGTAGAGCCTATGCGAAGGTGACGGGTCGTATACCTGTTTATTTGAACTTGAATGGTATAGATGAAGTCCGGCTAACGCACACGATCCATGAACATAAGGGAGAGAATAAGACGATGACACGATCCGTTCCAAAAAAATTCGAGGAAGTCACTATATCCACGCAGCCGATCTTCCAAGGCAAAATCATCTCATTGCAGGTCGATACGGTCCGCTTGCCCGACGGCGGCGAGGCGACTCGCGAAATCGTGAAGCATCCGGGAGCTGTCGCGGTGCTGGCGCTCACAGAGGACGATCGGATGATCGTTGTCGAGCAATACCGCAAGCCGCTGGAGAAGAGCCAGGTCGAGATTCCAGCCGGTAAGCTGGACGGCGCGGAGGACCCGCTGGAGGCGGCCAGACGTGAGCTCGAGGAGGAGACCGGCTACACGTCGGCGTCGATCCGCCACGTCGCTTCCTTCTATACGTCGCCGGGCTTCGCCGATGAGCTGCTGCATCTGTACGTGGCGGACAAGCTCACGAGCGGCGAGAGCAGACCGGACGAGGACGAGTTCCTCGAGGCAGAAGCGATCACGCTGGAGGAGGCGCAGACGTACATTCGAGAGCAGCGCATCAGCGATGCGAAGACGATTCTCGCCGTCTATGCGTGGCGGCTGTACAAGCTGACCGGCTCGTTCGAGTAGTAGCGACGATGAGCCTGAATACGTATTACGCCGATCTGCACATCCATATCGGACGTACGGAAGCGGGAGCGGCCGTGAAGATCAGTGCGGCGAACAATTTGACGTTCTACAACATTGCGCGAGAGGCGTCAGAGCGCAAGGGGATGGACATCGTCGGCATCATCGACTGCCATTCGCCCGGCGTGCAGGAGGAGCTGCTGCATTACTTGCAGCAGGGGGAGATGACAGAGCTGCCAGGAGGCGGCATCCGCTACCGCGAGTCGACGCTCATTCTCGGCTGCGAGCTGGAGGTACGGGAGCCCGGCATGAATGCCGCGCATGTGCTCGCTTATTTCCCGACGCTGGCCGACATGCAGAGCTTCACCGAATATTTGCGCCGTTATATGAAAAATGTACAGCTCAGCTCGCAGCGCGTCTACGTGCCAGTGCGAGAGCTGCAGCGGGAGGTCGTGCAGCGTGGCGGCCTGTTCGTCCCGGCGCACATCTTCACGCCGCATAAGAGCGTGTACGGCAGCTGCTGCGCGCGTATGGACGAGCTGCTTGAGCCGGAGCTGCTCGCAGCGGTGGAGCTCGGGCTCAGCGCCGATTCGACCATGGCGGGCTACATCAGCGAGCTGGACCGCTATACGTTCCTGACGAATTCGGATGCGCATTCGCTGCCGAAGATCGGCAGAGAGTACAACAAGCTGCTCCTTACGGAGCCGACGTTCGCCGAGCTTCGCCTTGCCCTCGCCCGTGCCGAAGGGAGGCAGGTGCTCGCCAACTATGGCCTCAATCCGCGTCTTGGCAAATACCATCGCACGTACTGCGCGGCCTGCGAATCGATCGTGGACGAGCAAGGGGCGTCTGTCGTCGAGAGGTGCCTCTATTGCGGCAGCCCGAAGCTGGTGCGCGGAGTCATGGACCGGATCGCCGCGATTGCGGATCGGCAAGAGTCCTTCGTGCCGCCGCACCGTCCGCCGTACATCTACCAGGTGCCGCTCGAGTATGTGCCCGGACTCGGGCCGAAGACGATGAATCGGCTGCTCGAGCGATTCGGCACCGAGATGAACATGCTCCACCGCGCCTCCTTCGAGGAGCTGGCCGATACCGCGGGCGAAGCGATCGCCGCGTATCTCATGGCGGCGCGCAGCGGTCAGCTGCAGCTCGAGTCAGGGGGCGGCGGCAAGTACGGCAAGGTGCGCAGCAGACGGTAGCAGGCTCGGCTGTAGGCACAGGCAGGCCAGGCTGCTGGCCGACAAGGTGGTTGACGTCTTTTTTTCGCCACACGGAGACAGTCTTGCGACTTGAACAAGCCTCCGTCATATTCATCCGCTTGTCCGCATACGATCTAGTAGATGGGATATGGACAAGGGGGACTTGACGATGGCGCGCAGAAGCAGTCTGGATGCATACATGAAGGAGCATATGTCTCTCTATATATTCGTAGGTGTCATCTTCATCACAGGAGTTGTGTTCGGAGCGATTATGGTCAACGCGCTGTCCATGGAGCAGAAGGAGGACATCTCCCGCTACCTCGGACATTTCTTCACGCTAGTGAATCAGGGCTCGCTCGATGGTGAGGCGAAGGTGTCGTTCACGCAGACGCTGACGCTCCATCTGAAGTGGGTGCTGCTGATCTGGCTGCTCGGGATGTCGGTAATCGGTCTGCCGCTGATCTTAATTCTTGATTTCCTCAAGGGTGTGCTGATCGGCTTCACCGTTGGCTATATGGTCGGGACGCTGTCTTGGAAAGGTCTGATGTTCGCCTTCGTCTCGGTCGTACCGCAAAATCTGATCGTCATTCCGGTGCTCATCGTGTGCAGCGTCACCGCCGTCTCGTTCACGATTCATCTGGTGAAAAATCGTTTCATCCAGAAAAAGGGTGCGCTCCTCGAGCCGCTGCTCCAGTTCTCCGGCATTACAGTCGCCTCGGGAGTGCTGCTCGTCGGCGTGGCGATGTTCGAGGCGTACGTGTCGCCGACGATGATGAAGTGGGTCACACCGATGCTCGTCACGCTGGGCATAGGCTAAAACGTTTGACTTTACGCAGGTCCTCCTCCTATAATGGTAGCATAACTTGACATTCCCGAATCCGCGCTTGTGTTAGGCAGCCTGTAGCGGATTGTTGGCAGCCGTAGGGGGAGGAGCATGGAATCTCGGATTGAGAAAATTAAACAGCAGCTGCAGTCGCAAGGTTACAAGCTGACGCCCCAACGGGAAGCGACCGTTCGCGTGCTTCTGGAGCACGAGGAGGATCATCTGAGCGCCGAGGATGTGTTCATGCTCGTGAAGGACAAGGCGCCTGAGATTGGACTAGCTACGGTATATCGGACATTGGAGCTGCTCAGCGAGCTGCATGTTGTGGAGAAAATGAACTTCGGCGACGGTGTCGCCCGTTACGATCTGCGTAGCGACAGCTCTCATCATCATCATCACCATCTGATTTGCGTGCAGTGCGGCTCGGTCGATGAGATTATGGAAGACTGGCTCGGAGAGCTCGAGGAGCGGCTTGAGCGCGAGTTCGGCTTTCATGTACTGGATCATCGGCTCGACTTCCAAGGCATTTGCCACCGCTGCAAGGACAAGAACACGACCACTTAAGCAATCGAACCTTCAACTGCACTTCGGACAGGTGAAGGTTTTTTTCTATCCACTCGACTGCATCGGAGTTCATGTTTTTCGACTAAATGGTAAATCCTATACGAAGCAATTCATATACGGGAGGCGACGGATATGATCATAGGCGTAGCGAAGGAGATTAAAAACAACGAAAATCGCGTGGCTCTCACGCCAGGCGGTGCGGCAATGCTGTCGGCTGCCGGTCATCAGGTGCTGGTGGAGACGGGCGCAGGGGCAGGCAGCGGCTTCGCCGATGACGACTACGTCAAGGAAGGCGCGGAGCTGGTACCCACGGCTGCGGAGGTGTGGGGACGCGCGGAGCTGTTGATGAAGGTCAAGGAGCCGCTGCCTGAGGAGTTCGGCTACTTCCGCGAAGGGCTGACGCTGTTCACGTATCTACATCTGGCGGCTGAGCCGAAGCTGACGCAGGCGCTCGTTCAGTCGAAGATGACGGGCATCGCCTACGAGACGATCCAGCTGCCGACAGGCGGACTGCCGCTGCTGACGCCGATGAGCGAGGTAGCGGGCCGGATGTCGGTGCAGGTGGGGGCGCAGTTCCTCGAGCAGTTCTACGGCGGACGCGGTATTCTGCTTGGGGGCGTGCCGGGCGTTCCACCTGCAGATGTGATCATTCTCGGCGGTGGGGTCGTCGGGACGAATGCGGCGAAGATCGCGCTAGGTATGGGGGCGAACGTCGTGCTCATCGACCGCAGTGCAGACCGTCTGCGTTACCTCGACGATGTGTTCCTGGGACGTATACGGACGCTGATGTCGAATCCGTACAATATCGCGAACGCGGTGCAGAAGGCGGATCTTCTCATCGGGGCGGTGCTCATTCCGGGGGCGAAGGCGCCGAAGCTCGTCACCGAGGACATGGTGCGGACGATGAAGCCGGGCGCCGTCATTGTCGATGTGGCGGTCGATCAGGGCGGCTCGATCGAGACGATCGATCGCGTCACGACGCACAGCGACCCGGTCTACTTGAAGCACGGCGTCATCCATTATGCAGTAGCGAATATGCCGGGCGCTGTGCCGCGTACGTCTACGCTTGCGCTGACCAATGTGACGATTACATACGCGCTGGAGCTGGCCAATAAGGGTGTAACTCGCGCTCTGTATGGCAACCCGCCGTTGAAGCTTGGCGTGAATACGTATCAGGGTCATGTGACGCACGCAGCGGTCGCGGAGGCGGTCGGTCTGCCATTCGCAGGCCTTGATTCCTTGCTGCCGATCAGCTGACGCTTGAGGACGACTAACGGATGTAGGCGATCGGGTTGAGCTTGTAGCTTGTCAACATATTTGCACCATCTGCATCATAGTCTACTCTTAAGAGCAGCCTCTCCCATAACGAGGGAGGAGGCTGCACGAAGGAGGATGGCTATGATTTTTCATATTCGGATTGGACGCTGGCTTCAGCGGGCGCGGTTTGCGGTCTTGTTCATCGTATTTACATTCGCACTGTATCAGCTGCTGCTCTTTGTGACGCCGTTCTTGAACCCGATGTCCAAGTACAAGGAGCCTGAGGGGCGAGCGGTTAAGGTGTTTCAGAACGAGACGGCGGTTGCCGGGCAATCGCAGGCGATGGGGGAGCGACTTAAGCTCTTTTATTGGATCGGGGAATAAAGGAAGGCTAACGGAAGCTTGATCATGCTGGACATGTTGGGCATGCAAAAATTTGTTCGCATGATCTTTCACCGTCAAGGCAGGAAAACGGCTTCACTCTGTGGAATAACATAGGCTAGAACGGTTCGGCTCGACGAACAAAGGGGTTATTCCACATGAGAGAGCAATTGCAATCATTCATCCATTACTTGACCGATGACCGCAGGCTCGCCCCCAACACACTTGACTCCTACGAGAGAGATATCGCGAAGTATATCAGCTATCTGGAGGAGATGGGCGTAGGGGCAATTGCGGACACGGGCAGAGCGAATATAGCGAGCTACATGCTCAGATTGAAGCAGCTCGGACGGGCGAATGCAACGCTAACGCGAAGCATGATCTCGATCCGTGCGTTCTATCAGTACATGGCGAGGGAGCGATACATTGATCACGACCCGTCGCTGCAGCTGGAGACGCCGAAGCTGGAGAAGCGGGTGCCGCACGTGCTGACCGTTGAGGAGGTCGGCATGCTGCTGGAGGCGCCGCACATGAATACGCCGGGAGGGCTCCGCGATAAGGCGATGCTCGAGGTGCTGTACGCGACCGGTATTCGGGTGTCGGAGCTGATCTCGCTCAATGTAGACAGCGTTAACCCGTCGCTCGGGTTCATTCGCTGCATCGGCCGGGAGAAGGAGCGGATCGTGCCGCTCGGCCAGATCGCTTCCAGCTACGTGCAGCAATACATCGATACGATGCGCCCAAGACTGCTCAAGGAGACGAAGCAGGAGGACGGTCTGTTCATCAGCCATCTCGGGACGAGAATGACACGCCAAGGCTTTTGGAAAATTGTGAAGCGTTACGCGAAGGAAGCGGGTGTGCAGAAGGAGATTACGCCTCACACGCTTCGTCATTCGTTCGCAGCTCACTTGATTGAGAACGGCGCAGATTTGCGCTCGGTGCAGGAGATGCTCGGCCATGCCGATATTTCGTCTACACAAATTTATGTGCAGATGTCGCGTGGTAAGCTGAAGGATGTATATGACAGCGCACACCCGAGAGCTCATCTGAAGTCGAACTGATCCGGTTCATACCGTTTTGGAAACAGTCCGTCCGCGTTTGGCAGCGCTGGCGGGCTTTTTGAGCTGGGCGGGGCTCGTCGTCTTCATTTGTAAACATTCGCCTGTTTTGCGATAATAGCGGTAGGCTACAGAGACTATGTGACACAGGGAGGTGCAGCCCATGCGATACAAGCGGATAAGTGTAATCGTGCTCGACAGCGTCGGCATCGGAGAGCTTCCAGATGCCCCGAGCTTCGGGGACGCAGGTGCGCATACGCTCGGTCATATCGCCGAGCGGGTGCCGACGATGCGGCTGCCGCAGCTCGAGCGACTCGGGCTCGGACGGATCGCTCCGATCGAGGGCGTGCAGGCTGTCGAGCAGCCGCTCGGCTACTTCGGCAAGATGGCAGAGGTCTCGGTCGGCAAGGATACGATGACCGGGCATTGGGAGATTGCAGGGCTTAAGGTGGAGACGCCGTTCAATGTGTTCCCCGACGGCTTCCCGGCTGAGCTCATCGAGCAATTCGAGCGTGAAACCGGACGCAAGGTGCTCGGCAACAAGCCCGCGTCCGGTACAGAAATACTGGACGAGCTGGGCGAGGAACAGATGAAGACTGGCGCGTGGATCGTCTACACGTCTGCGGACAGCGTGTTCCAGCTCGCGGCACATGAGGAGATCATTCCGCTCGAGGAGCTGTATCGCGCGTGTGAGCTTGCACGGCGGCTGACGCTGGAGGACCCTTACACCGTCGGGCGCGTCATCGCCCGTCCTTATGTAGGGACGCCGGGTACGTTCAAGCGTACACCGAACCGGCATGACTATGCGGTGAAGCCTCCGGCGCCTACTGTGCTGGATAGGCTGAAGGAAGCAGGCAAGGACGTGATCGCCGTAGGTAAGATCAGCGACATTTTCGACGGTGAAGGGGTGACACGCTCGCTTCCAACGAAGAGCAATCTGGATGGCATCGAGCAGACGATCGCCATGCTGAAGGAGCCGTTCGAGGGGCTGCTGTTCACGAACCTCGTCGACTTCGACTCGCTGTTCGGTCACCGCAGAGACCCGCAAGGGTATGCTGGTGCGCTGATGGAGTTCGACGAGTGGCTGCCGCGCATCATGGAGCATGTCGGCGAGGACGATCTGCTCATCTTGACGGCCGATCACGGTAACGACCCGACCCATCACGGAACGGACCATACTCGGGAATACGTGCCGCTGCTCGTATACAGCCCATCGCTGCAGCAGCAGGACTCACTCGGTGTTAGAGAGACGTTCGCTGACGTGGCTGCGACGATCTCGGACAATTTTGGCGTAGCCTCAACAGGGAACGGTGTTAGCTTCTTAAGCAAGCTGGTATGAACAGGTAACGCATTACGATTACGTACATAGAGGAGTTGTCGGTCAAGTGGAGCAACAGAACCAAGCTGCCGTGCTGCAGCAGATGAAGGAAGCAGCGGATTACATCCGATCCCACTATTCGGAGCAGCCGGAGATCGGCCTTATTCTCGGCTCGGGTCTCGGCGTGATTGCTGAGCTTGTGGAGGATGTGGTAACGATTCCTTACGAGAACATTCCGCATTTCCCCGTGTCCACGGTGGAAGGACATGCAGGCGAGCTGCTGCTTGGTACAGTAGGCGGGCGTCGGGTGCTATTGATGAAGGGAAGATTCCATCAGTATGAAGGGTATGGCGTGGAGACGGTGTCGTTCCCAGTTCGTGTGATGAAGGAGCTCGGCGTCGAGAAGCTGCTCGTGACGAACGCAGCAGGCGGCGTTAACATGGAGTACGAGCCGGGCGATCTGATGGTCATCCGCGATCATATTAACTTCACGTTCCGCAACCCGCTCATCGGGCCGAATGTGAACGAGCTGGGCGTCCGCTTCCCGGACATGTCGGAGGCGTACAGCCGCAGACTGCGCGAGGTCGCGAAGAGCGTAGCCGAGGAGCAGGGGCTGCAGCTGCGCGAGGGCGTCTACTTCGGTCTCCTCGGACCGTCCTATGAGACGCCAGCGGAGATTCGTATGATCCGTACGCTCGGCGGCGATGCGGTCGGGATGTCCACCGTCTCCGAGGTGCTGCTTGCCCGTCACGCAGGCATCGAGGTGCTCGGCTTCTCCTGCATCAGCAATATGGCTGCAGGCATTCTCGATCAGCCTCTGTCGCATGAAGAGGTCATCGAGACGACAGAGCGTGTGAAGCAAACGTTCTTGAAGCTCATATTGGGCATTATTCCACGGATGTAGCGGAGGGAGCGATACAGATGCAGGTGCAGATGGACAGCAATTCATCTTATATACAACAAATTCGCGAGGCCGCCGCATGGATACAGCAGCAGCTGGGAGATACGTCACCGGAGCTTGGGCTTGTGCTCGGCTCGGGACTTGGCGATCTGGCCCATCAGGTTGAGAATCCACAGGTCATTGCGTATGATCGCGTTCCGCATTTCCCCGTGTCTACGGTAGAAGGACATGCGGGTCAATTCGTCATCGGTCAGCTCGAGGGCAAGACCGTCATCGTGATGCAGGGCCGCTTCCATTATTACGAGGGGTATTCGATGCGTAAGGTTGTGTTCCCGATCTACGTGATGAAGCAGCTCGGCGTCCGTTCACTTGTGATTACGAATGCAGCGGGCGGGATGAATCGCAGCTTCGCCGCCGGTGATCTGATGCTGATTACCGATCATCTGAATATGACCGGCGACAATCCGCTCATCGGACCGAACGATCCGGAGCTCGGCGTCCGCTTCCCGGACATGTCTGAGGCGTACAGCCGCACGTACCGTGCGCTGGCGAAGCGGATCGGCGAGGCGATGAGTGCAGAGCGCGGCGAGCCTGTAAGACTGCAGGAGGGCGTGTATGCGGGCATTACGGGCCCGAACTACTTGCCACCTGCGGAGCTGACGATGCTCGCTCGTCTGGGCGGCGACGCGATCGGGATGTCCACTGTGGGCGAGGTGATCGCAGCGAGCCATGCACAGATGAAGGTGCTCGGTATCTCGTGTATCACCGACATGGCGGTAGGCGAGGAGCTGGAGCCGCTCACGCATGAGCAGGTCGTGGCGGTCGCGAATCGGACGAAGCCGGTGTTCATCGAGCTCGTGAAGCGGTTCGTGCGTGAGGTAGAGCTGTAGGCTGTAGTGGTATGACGCTGTAGAGCTTGCACAGACTTGCGCAGGATCGTTGCTGGATGATGCAGAGAAGCCGAGTACGCGATGTACTCGGCTTCTGCATGTTCCTTTGTGAGAGCTAATCGCTGTGAGACAAGCTTCAGCGGCAGCTGTAGCTACATGGGAGCTGCTTGCCATCGCTGCTCATTAGCTCGGCATCGGTGTAGGCGTCGGCTTCGCGAAGCCTTGCTTGTACTTCTGATCGATCTGGGCGCGAATCTCGCGTTCCGTGTGACCGTCCTGCTTCAGCTTGATCGCCTCTACTGCGATTGTCAGACATACGCCGCAGCGGGTGCCGTGGTCGTCCCAGACGACGGAGCCATCCTGCTCGATCTCGCGCACGAAGCAATTGGCGTTGCTCTGATGTCCCGCACTGTCACCACAGCCGCAATAGCAAGGAATCCAGCCGAGCAGCTCCGTGCTCTGACCTGCCGCTTGATATACAAGTCGGATGTGCTCGGACTGACCGTCGAGGAACGTCGGCAACGTCGTCACAGACGCTGTTTTCTCCTGCAGATCACCGTTTTTATGTTCCATATGTCCCGCGTGATTGCCGCTTGAACCCGTGGAGCTGCAGCCAACGACAGCCGCCAAGGACAAGCTGATGACCGCTATGTGGAAGGGAAGCTTCAGCTTCACATGATCACCTCAGTTGTACATGATTGTATTACTATAGCATAGACGGGCTGCGCGCTGCACGTTCCAGCTTTTATTTCTGGATCAACGATACGGTTGCGATTTGCGATTGTGGGGAGGGCGCAGGAGCTTCGAAGTCGCTCGTGGTCAGCTCGGTACGGACATAGATCTCCTTCCGACCACTCAGACTGTAAAATAATAAATATGAGCCTTCCATCTCATCCCAGCCCTCACTAGTCGGCTTGCCCAGCGCATCCACCACATGTTGGAGAGTGAGATGATCTGGTTTCAGTTCTATCGAGGAAATCCGATTCTTATTCTCCTTCATGGTGAATATCGCGCAGCTGCATTGTGAATAAAAGTATCCGACGCCTCCTTCACGTTCTTGATCCCTCGGCACCTCGCCCCACTTGGCCTTCACCTCATTAAAGTCTGAACCGAGCCCGAACTCCATATGGGCGAAGTAGCCTTGCTCCAGCGTCTCGCGAGAGAGCGGAGGCCGCTCGGCAACAGGTAGCGGCTTGGGCTGATGTTCGGTGTTCCGATCTGTTCGAGTATGATCCGTTCGGAGACGATCGTAGAGCTCGTTCAATTGGCTTACGGACTTTGTCATAGAATCCTGTGCAAGTTCTATAGCCTCATGATAGCGTACCTTCCACTCCTCCTTCCCGGTATTGGTATATTGGTCGAAGTACTCCATCGCATCAGAAAAATAATGATAGCCTTGTACGACATAGTCTCTCACTTTCTCCAGCATAGTCGCATGCTCAGGCTCTAGTCCTTCGGGGAACGGGATATGTAACAAGTCCTGAACTAATTCCTGGAAAGCCATAGAGGCGAACATAGAAATAGTAGCATTATTTTCTTGCTGCGGATTACTTTGCTCATTAGCGTTATACTCCGTAATCATTTCCGTGTATGGTTTAATCGTAATAGTCATCTTCTTCATAAATTCATCAATAAGCCGAGCCTGCTGCTCCTTCGTCAAGGGGGTGATGCCGGTCGCTTCAGATCCTGTACGAGCAGGCATAACCGTAGTAGAGTTAGTCGTTGATCTTCCGTGGAAGTCTAATTTACGGCTTTCGTATTTCTGAACCAACAGGTATGACAAAGTAACGATGATCGCAAGTAAGAACGTAATAATCGCGGTACCAAGCCAGATGCTTCCTCTCATCAAATGGATCTCCTCTCATGAATTGGTTCCATTGTACCAAACATTAGGAGAAAACAGCAGTAGATAAGTCTGTCGTCACAAAATGGACAAATAACTGTTGACAAATCGTCAGAATATTCCTAATATAAAGACATAAGTCCTACGACTTACTGCTTAAAGGCAAACCTGATGAAAGTCAGCGGCGCAAAGCTATGGGCCTAAAGTCTCGGTTGTTATCAAGGCAACGGCCGCCAAGCTACCGATTCTACTCTACATAATCGAAAGGCAGGCGAATGGTTATGGTATTGGTTGCTAAGGATGTTTTCAAAGGTATGGGAATTGGTCTTGTTGCAATCGCACTGCTGCCCTTCCTCGTTGTACGTGCAATCATCGGATAATTCATCGCTTTGGGAGATGGAGAGGGGGAGTGAGCCGGGGACGGCTGTCGCTATGATGCTGAGGTATATATGGAAAAACGGATGACGATGCGGCTTACCCGCGAACGTGCATCCGTTTTTTCGTTCAAAGCCGCATAGCTGGGAGCATTCGGCTTACTTCGATTTCTTCGAGCTCTTGTCGCTCGTGCGCGTCGTCGTGTTCTGGTTGCCGTGACCTTGCTGCTTGTCGGACATCGTCATTCACCTCCGCAGGGCGAGACGGATGCTCGCGCGTGATTATGTAAGCTTACGTAGTATTCGCGAACGGAGACCTCGTTCATACATAAGCAGAAGCTCAGCGCTGTATCGACATATGCTACTATTTACTATAGGTCATTCGTGCTATAATTGGGAATATGGAACTATATTAGAGGGGTGGATCGGTGATGTCGATGCTGAAGGTTGCCAATTGTCCGAAGTGCGGTAAGGTTTTTCAGAAAAATATGCGAAACCTGTGTCAGCCTTGTCAGCAAGCCTGCGATAATCAATACGAGCAGTGTCACGCCTACTTGCTGCGACACCGAACAGCCTCAACCGAGGAGGTTAGTGAAGCGGTCAACGTGCCTGCAGCTGTTATTCACGGCCTCATTAAGGAGAATAAGCTGCCCGTGTCCTACTTCGCCGGGTTAACGTTTCCATGTGAATCGTGCGGTAGCCCGATTCGTCAGCATAAACTGTGCGCTTGCTGCAAGAGCAGACTAGACTCTGATATTCGGGAGTTGAAGGAGCGGGAAGCGAAGGACAGAGAACGTGGAAGTGGCTTCCATGTTAGAGAAGGCACTCGCCGCTGACCTAGAGGCGCATGCTGATATTGGAATGGGGTAGTCCGATCAGCCACTACTTGACAAGGTCGGAGCGACATTTGGTTAATAGTAGCTGACTATGGTAAGATGGCACAAGGCCGATTTTGTCACAAATCGTTCACCGGAAGCGGTGAAAAAGGCATGTGTAACCTTCATCAGATTATGTACAATAAGGCTATATGTCTCTAACGGTTAAATGTAAGGGGGGAATACGTATATGCAAAAGTGGTTGATGTTCTCACTATTCATCGTAGCTTGTGTCCTCGGAGTCGGCGTTCTGTTCCAAGACATCTCGGTGCGTCAAGCAGAAATGGCGCATGAAGCGGCTGCTGGACCGTCGTTGAAGCTTGCAGCGTCGAACTTCAAGTTCGATCAGGCGGAGTACACGATTAAGGCTGGCGAGAAGGTGACTGTTTCCTTGATCAACAAGGAAGGTCTGCACGCCGTTGAGATCAAGGACACGAACGTGAAGCTCGACAACAACAACAAGTCGATGGAGTACACGTTCGATAAGCCGGGTGAATATGAGATTTATTGCTCGTTGCCATGCGGTACGGGTCACGCAGATATGAAAGCGAAGCTGATCGTGCAATAATTGCGATCGCTATACCATGTATACAGGGAAGGAAGCCGTGCTTATGCGCCGGCTTCCTTTTCTTTTGGCCCAGCTCGGCCTATAATACAAGACATAACGTGAACAGAAGGGACGGACAGCTTATGCCAATGCGTACGGTCGACCTTATCCTGAAAAAACGAAACGGTGGAGAGCTGTCACGCGAGGAGCTTCGACATCTCATCGAAGGCTACACATCTGGAGCTATTCCCGATTACCAGATGTCGGCGTGGGCGATGGCCGTCTATTTCCGCGGAATGACGGCAAGAGAAACGGCAGAGCTGACGCTCGCGATGGCAGCCTCTGGCGACCAAGTGGACTTAAGCTCGATACCGGGCATTAAGGTCGACAAGCATAGCACGGGCGGGGTGGGTGATACGACGACATTAATCGTCGCACCGCTTGTTGCGGCCGCAGGTGTGCCGGTAGCGAAGATGTCAGGTCGCGGTCTTGGCCATACAGGCGGCACGATCGACAAGCTGGAGTCGATTCCCGGCTTCGGCGTGGAGCGGTCGAAGGAAGATTTCCTCCGTCAAGTACGGGAGATCGGACTTGCGGTCGTCGGACAGTCGGGCAACATGACGCCTGCCGATAAGAAGCTGTACGGCCTGCGCGACGTGACGGCGACAGTCGAGTCGATTCCGCTTATTGCAAGCTCCATTATGAGCAAGAAGCTGGCCTCTGGTGCAGATCGGATCGTGCTCGATGTGAAGACAGGCTCTGGTGCATTCATGAAGTCGCTTGACGATTCAGTGCGGCTCGCCGAGGCGATGGTCGCTATCGGTACAGAGGTCGGACGCGAGACGGTTGCGCTCATTACCAGTATGGAGGAGCCGCTCAGTCCGTCGATCGGCAATGCGCTCGAGGTGCAGGAGGCGATCGAGACGCTGCGCGGCGACGGTCCTGCTGAGCTCGCAGCCGTCTGTCTCGAGCTGGCCGCGCACATGGTGCTGCTCGGTGAACGCGCCCAGTCGATTGAGGAAGCGAAGGCGCTCGTCCAGGGCGTCTGGGAGAGCGGGGAGGCGCTAGCCAGCTTCCGCCGCTTCATCGCGGCGCAGGGCGGCGATGCGGCTGTCGTAGATCGAGCCGAGCTGCTGCCGCAGGCCGCGTACCGTGTGACGGTACCCGCTCCCGAAGACGGCTACGTGCAAGCGATCGACGCCGAGTCGCTAGGCGTAACGGCGATGCTGCTCGGTGCAGGCCGAGCGACGAAGGAGGACCGCATTGATCTGGCGGTCGGACTGAAGCTGTTCAAGCGGATCGGCGACCGCGTCGCACAAGGAGAGCCGCTGGCGGAGCTGTACATGAATCGCGGCGAGACTGCCGAGACCGAGCGGCTCATCCAGCGCACGATCGACGCCTTCACCTTCTCCGCGGCTCGCACAGAGCCGGCGAAGCTGCTGCACGCGATCGTGACGAAGGACGGCGTGACCTATCTGTGAACTGTAGCGAATATGAAGTCCGAGACGCTCATGATGAGCGCTCGGGCTTTTTTCGTTCCGACAAGAATATTTCCCAGCCATTACGTCAACAATG
This sequence comes from Paenibacillus sp. YYML68, assembly GCF_027923405.1. Taxonomy (NCBI): domain Bacteria; kingdom Bacillati; phylum Bacillota; class Bacilli; order Caryophanales; family Paenibacillaceae; genus Paenibacillus; species Paenibacillus sp. YYML68. Next base: position 2,327,427 of record NZ_BQYI01000001.1, read on the forward strand.
ATTACCAGCACTTCAACACGTATACGTTTCAGGAGGGGAAGAGACAGGTGAATGGAATGTTAGGCAAACGATGGAGCAAGCTGCTGAAGCTTACGCTCAGCACCGTATTATTGATGCTGCTGGCATTGCCGACAGGGTGGGCGGCTGAAGAAGAGAAGCCGCTAGACCTGGCGCCCAATGCGACCTCGGCGGTCGTCATGGATGTCGACACAGGCACGATCATCTTCGAGAAAAATAAAGATGCGAAGCTGCCACCTGCGAGCATAACGAAAATTATGACGATGCTGCTAACGATGGAGGCGCTCGACAAAGGTAAGCTGAAGATGGATGAAATGGTGCGGACGAGCGAATATGCGGCCTCGATGGGCGGCTCGCAAATTTTTCTCGAGCCGGGCGAGGAGATGAAGGTGTCGGACATGCTGAAGGGTATCGCGATGGCGTCGGGCAACGATGCGTCTGTGGCGATGGCCGAGAAGCTCGGCGGCTCGGAGGAATCGTTCGTCCGCATGATGAACGACAAGGCGAAGGAGCTCGGGATGAATAACACTCACTTCGTGAATCCGAACGGCTTGCCAGCGGACAATCACTACTCCTCGGCGTATGACATTGCGCTCATGTCGCAGGAGCTCTTGAAGCATGAGGGCATCACTCAGTTCACCGGGCAATACCAAGATTACTTACGCAAGGAGACGTCGAAGCCGTTCTGGCTCGTTAATACGAACAAGCTCGTTCGATTCTACTCCGGTGCGGACGGTCTGAAGACTGGCTATACGAGCGAGGCGAAGTTCTGCCTGTCTGCGACAGCGAAGCGGGATAACCTGCGCATCGTCGCCGTCGTCATGGGCGAGCCGGACACGAAGACGCGCAACGCCGAGGTGTCGAAGCTGTTCGACTATGCGTTCTCGCAATACACGAACCTGCCGATCTACAAGAGCGGAGACTCGCTCGGCGAGCTGAAGATCCATAAGGGCGAGCAGCAGACGGTGCCGCTGACAGCGAAGCATTCGTACTCGCTCCTGATGAAGAAGGGCGACGCAGCCGAGGGCATTCGCCATGAGGTGCAGCTCGACCCGAACGTACAGGCGCCTGTCGCTGCAGGTCAGCCGATCGGCAAGATTGTCGTGTTCAAGGGCGACCAGGTGCTCAAGGAGTTCCCGCTCGAGGCGCCGGTTGATGTGAACAAGGCTGGTCTATGGACGCTGACGAAGCGGACGGCGAAGCGACTGTTCTTCTTTGATTAACAAGACGTTAACATAACCGACATACACCTAGAACCCCGCAGATGGCATCACGACCGTCGTGCGGGGATTTTTGTTATAGGCGGATTATGATTACTGACATAACCCTTTCGCGGCTGCCGCAGCCTTCGGATGATGTCGCTTTAATGCTAGTTGTGGCGCTTTTCTTCTAGTTTTGTCGGGGGGAAGGAAAAGGTTTCCTCGGCGTAGAATTGAGTGGTCATGAACCGGAAGGAGTTGAACATCGTGAGCTTACGTATCGAGCTGGAGCATTATCGAAGCACGCTGATTGTCCGTCTGCATGGGGAGCTGGACCACCATACCGCGGAATCTGTCAAGGCCCAGATGGAGGATGCGATTGTTCGCGGCCATAGCACTCACATCGTATTGAGTCTGCGCGACTTGACGTTTATGGACAGCTCAGGTCTTGGCGTCATCCTGGGCCGATATAAGCAAATTACCGGACGTGGCGGCAAGATGGTCGTCTGCGACGTGAATCCGTCGGTGTACCGCTTGTTCGAGATGTCGGGTCTGTTCAAAATATTGTCCATTCAAGCAAGCGAGAGCGAAGCGATCCAAAGTTTGGAGGTCGTATCATGAGTGATCGAAATCACATGAAGCTGCAGTTCGCAAGCCGCTCGGAGAACGAGTCGTTCGCGCGTGTTACGGTCGCCGCCTTCGTCTCTCAGCTCGATCCGACACTTGATGAGCTGACTGATATTAAGACCGTCGTCTCCGAGGCCGTCACCAACTCGATCATTCACGGCTACGATAACGATCCGAACGGCGTCGTCACGATTACAGCCGAGATTGAGGGGGATACCGTCTTCATCGCTGTGCAGGATCATGGAGCGGGCATTGAGGATCTGGAGCTGGCGAAGCAGCCGCTATATACGTCCAAGCCGGAGCTTGAGCGCTCGGGAATGGGCTTCACGATAATGGAAAATTTCATGGACGAAGTGGAAGTTACAAGCGAGCCTGGCGCCGGAACATCGATCCGCATGAAGAAGCGAATTGAGTCGAAAAAAGCTTTATTCAATTAGGGGTCGATGAATATGGATGCAGATTTAAAGCACGCAACCCATACGTATTTGGATGACACCGAGGTCAAGCGATTGATTGCGTTGAGCCAATCCGGCGATGCGCTCGCGCGAGATACGCTTGTCAATTGCAACATTCGGCTTGTCTGGTCCGTCGTGCAGCGATTTCTGAACCGCGGCTATGAGGCGGAGGATTTGTTCCAGATCGGCTGCATTGGGCTGCTGAAGTCCGTTGACAAGTTCGACCTCTCCTACGATGTCAAGTTCTCCACATACGCTGTACCGATGATTATTGGGGAAATCCAGCGGTTTCTGCGCGATGACGGCACGCTCAAGGTGAGCCGCTCGCTCAAGGAGCTCGCGAACAAGATTCGCAAGACGAAGGACGAGCTGTCGAAGCGCCACGGGCGACTCCCGACGATCAGCGAGGTGGCGGAGGAGCTAGGTATCGCCCCGGAGGACGTCGTGTTCGCCCAAGAAGCGAGCAAGCCGCTGTCATCCATTCACGAGACGGTGTTCGAGAACGATGGCGATCCGATTACACTGATGGATCAGATTGCCGACGAAGGCCAGGATAAGTGGTTCGAGCGTCTAGCGCTGAATGAAGCGATCGGTTCGCTCAACGAGCGTGAGCGGCTGATCGTATACTTGCGTTACTTCCGGGATCAGACACAGTCCGAGGTCGCAAGCAGGCTTGGCATATCTCAAGTACAAGTATCCAGGCTGGAGAAAAAAATATTGCAATCGATCAAAAATCAAATTGCTCAATAAATGAGCTTCAACGAAAAGAGCCTGCGCCCTCATGGATGAGGGAGAGCAGGCTTTTTTCGTGCTGCAATTTTTTTATTTTCCCTGTATTATCGCACCTTCGCGTCGTCGCGGAACAAGAGGCCGATGCTGACGATACCGGCCAGTCCGACCAGGGAGTACACGATTCGTGCAAGTGCAGAAGACTCGCGATGAATTTCTCCACCCAGCAGGGCAGTAACCAAATCCCACTCGAACAATCCGACGAGCAGCCAGTTCAGTGCTCCGATAATGACAAGCGTTAATGCTGTTTTCATTGTTTGCACCATCCTCGTTAATAGTCGTGGTATTCGGGTTCTCGATACTATTTTTCCTTGCTTTTTGAAAGCTATACCGGCTTGTGTTGCTGCAACTTTTTCCATGTGCGGCTGCGATTATTGGACGGCCTATCCATTCATACTACCCATATATGGCATGTGGGAGGTGTAAGCGATGCAATCGCAAGCCATGAAGCCGTGTCTGTACTTGCGTCTTCGCCGCTCCGTTACGATCTCACCGGGCAAGCCTGTCAGGCTCGGACACATTGCCCAAATGCTCGCTCCGCCCGAATACGAGAACGAGCTGCAGCAGCTCATTCTGTGCAAGCCGCACGAGCGCGACGGCAGTCTGGTGCTGGTCGATATGCTTCTCATCGTCGAGAAGGTGAAGGAGCGGTTCCCGATGCTTGCGCTTGAGCACTTCGGTGAGCCTCATGTTCTGGTCGAAGTGAAAGGGAAGATGAAGCCGCCGAGTCTCATCCTCATTATTGTGGTGTGGCTGTTGCTGTTCATCGGCTCGGGACTTGCGATTATGAACTTCCATGCAGATGTCAGCATGGCCCAGGTGCACCGGGATATATATAGGCTGCTGACGGGTACGGATAACGTTCATCCGCTGCTGCTGCAAATTCCGTACTCGATTGGGATCGGCATCGGGATGGTCGTGTTCTTCAACCACCTGTTCAAGAAAAAGTTCAACGAGGAGCCGAGCCCGCTCGAGGTCGAAATGTTCATGTATCAAGAAAGCGTCAATCGGTACGTCATCACCGAGGAATACGGCAAGCTCCATCACGCGAATAGTAAGGGGGCGCTGAAGGATGAGTGAGTGGGCGGCATCGGTGCTGATGGCCTTCGTCGGTCTGGCGGGAGGCATTGCCGTCGGCAGCGGTCTGGTCGCGTTCCTCGTCGTGCTCGACGTCATCCCGCGGCTGGCGCAAATTACACGCTCGTATGCGCACATCAGGTGGTATGAGGGAGCGGTCATCTTAGGCGCCTTGTTCTTCACGTTCGCAGGCTTCCTGGAGTGGCAGCTGCGGCTAGTGCCTGTAACGGCCGCCGTGTTCGGCCTGCTCGCTGGCTGCTTCGTCGGAATGCTGGCAGCTGCGCTGACGGAGGTTATTAATGTGCTGCCGATCTTGACCAAGAGAATCGGGATGGAGAAGTATATGATCTGGCTCTTGATGGCGATGATCTTCGGCAAGGTGCTCGGCTCATTCATAGATTGGCTCGGCTTAATTGGACAATGAAGCGTCGCGAACGGTCCATGGACGTTAGAGGAATGGAAGGGAGATTCAGCTGATGAACAACATATTCAAGAAGGCGAAGCGAGCGAAGCTGATGAAAGGAAGTCCGGTCGACGTGAGCTCACAAGAGCATGAAGGCAAGGAGGAGTCGAGCTCGGCCCCGCAATCGAAGCTCGAGGTGAACGAGCAGGGCGATATTATGGGAGAAGCTAAACACGCTCCAGCTCCTGCAGTTAAGGAGAAGAAGGCGGTTAAGAGCGGGAAATCGGGCAGTGTCAAGCTGACACAGAAGGAATCCCGATTGAAGAAGAAGGATGACATCTCGGAAGACTTCGAGCTCTTGAAGCGACAACTGGAGGAGCGGGTCGGCTTAAATAAAAGCTTCGATGTCGTCTTCCGCGAGATGGTATTCGGCGGTCAGAAGACCGGTATCTTCTATTACAATGGCTTCGCCAAGGATCAGGTGCTGACCGACATTATTACGAGGCTGTCCTATGCCGTAGAGGTCGGAAGTAAGGAGGATGGGAATAAGCAGGGCGAGAGCGATGGCGGGGGAGAACGTGACCAGAAGCCGTCGATGAGCATCGTCGAGCTATTCGACAAGGCGCTCATTCCTCATATACAGGTGCAGAAGACGGACTGCATGAAGACGGCGGTTGATAACGTTGCAGCGGGAGGCACCGCCTTCTTCTTCGAGGGGCAGAAGGAAGCGCTACTCGTCGATGCCAAGAGCTTCCCGGCCCGTTCGACCGAGGAGCCGGACCTTGAGCGCGTCGTCCGCGGCTCGCGGGATGGCTTCGTCGAGACGCTGCTGACGAATGTGACGCTCGTTCGCAGGCGGCTCCGCGATCCTCGACTGAAGCTGGAGATGATGCGTGCCGGGCAGCGGACGCAGACCGATATATGCCTCGCGTACATTGAGGATATATGCGATGAACGACTCGTGGAATCGGTCAAGGACAAGATCAATCAGGTTAACGTCGACGGCTTGCCGCTCGGGGAGAAGCAGCTGGAGGAGGCGATTGTCGGCAAGGGCTGGAATCCGTATCCGATGGTTCGTTATTCCGAGCGCCCGGACGTTGTGACTGCACACTTGCTGGAAGGGCATATGATCGTGTTCGTGGATACGTCGCCTTCGGTAATGATACTGCCGACGACATTCTTCCATCATGTGCAGCATGCCGAGGAATACCGTCAGACGCCGACGATCGGCACGTATCTTCGCTGGGTACGGTTTCTCGGTATTATGGCCTCGCTGTTCCTGCTGCCGCTCTGGTACTTGCTCGTCACGTCGCCTGAGCTGAAGCCTGCAGGACTTGAGTTCCTCGGACCGGCTGAGGAGGCGAAGCTGCCGATGCTGCTGCAGTTCTTCATCGCGGAGCTCGGTATTGACCTGATGCGGATGGCCGCGGTACATACGCCGACGCCGCTAGCTACCGCCATGGGCTTGGTTGCGGCGATATTAATTGGAGACGTTGCGGTCAAGACTGGACTGTTCGTCAACGAGGTCATCCTGTACTTGGCCGTTGCTGCGATCGGTACGTTCGCGACGCCGAGCTATGAGCTGAGTCTGGCGAATCGTCTGATGCGCCTTGGTCTACTCGTCTCGGCTGCGATGTTCAAGGTGCCGGGGCTAGTGGTCGCCTCGACGGGCCTCGTGCTGCTGCTCGCGCTCCAGCGCTCGTACAATACACCTTACATGTGGCCGTTCCTGCCGTTCAATGCGAAGGCGCTATACGATATTATGATCCGCAGACCGTTCACGTCGATGAAGAAGCGCATGAGCTTGACGAAGACGCTGGACAGCTCCCGTCAGTCTCAATCTTAGTACGTAGATTGGAGCCGGCCCGGCGAAGCGATTCGACTTGGGCCGGTTTTGTATTGTCTCCGAACGGATAATTATGTTACTTTAATAGTAATGTCTGTTTAAAGGGAAGAGGGAGCATGAAGGATGCATCTACACGGCACCAGCACAATTAACAAGGACGGCCATCTCGAGATTGGCGGCTGCGATACGAAGCAGCTGGCGAGCCAGTTCGGTACGCCGCTATATATTATGGATGAGGCGCTCATTCGTCAGCGCTGCCGCGAGTTCGTCGAGGCGTTCCGCGCGACGGGGATGCCGTTCCAGGTCGCCTATGCAAGCAAGGCGTTCTGCGTCATGGCGATGTGCCGCATCGTCGAGGAGGAAGGGATGTCGCTCGACGTCGTCTCGGACGGCGAGCTGTATACAGCGCTGCAGGCGGGCTTCCCGGCGGAGCGCATTCATTTCCACGGAAATAATAAGACCCCGTACGAGATCGAGATGGCGATTGACGCTGGTATTGGCTGCTTCGTCGTCGATAACTTCGTTGAGCTGCATATGGTCAATGCGATCGCGGGAGAGAAGCGTCAGCGTGTGAAGGTGCTGCTGCGTCTTACTCCAGGCGTAGATGCCCACACGCACGAGTACATTTCGACCGGACAGACCGATTCCAAGTTCGGCTTCGATATGGAGAACGGCTCCGCGCGTCAAGCGGTGCAGGAAGCATCCAGTGCGCCGAATCTCGAGCTGCTCGGCATTCATTCGCATATCGGCTCGCAAATCTTCGAGGTCGGCGGCTTCCAGCTCGCGGTGGAGAAGATGACGGCGTTCACGGTGGCGATGCGCGACGAGCTCGGCGTCACCTTCAGCGTGCTGAATCTGGGCGGCGGCTTCGGCATTCGCTACGTCGAAGGCGATACGCCGCTCGCGGTGGGCGAATACGTTCGCGCTATCACAGATACGGTGCGTGAGCAGTTCACCCAGCATGCGTATCCGCTGCCTGAAATATGGATCGAGCCGGGTCGCAGCATCGTCGGCGACGCAGGTACGACACTGTACACGGTTGGCACGTACAAGGATATTCCAGGTGTGCGCAAGTACGTCGCTGTCGATGGCGGCATGACCGACAATCCGCGTCCAGCGCTGTACGAGGCGAAGTACGAGGCGCTGCTGGCGAATCGTGCATCGGATCAGGCCGATGAGCTCGTCTCGATCGCAGGCAAATGCTGCGAGAGCGGCGATATGCTGATCTGGGACATCGAGCTGCCGCAGGTACAGAGCGGCGACCTGCTCGCTGTATTCTGCACAGGGGCGTATAATTACGCGATGGCTAGCAACTACAACCGACTTCGCCGCCCTGCGGTCGTGTTCGTGAAGGACGGTCATGCCGACGTCGTCGTAGAGCGCGAGACGTATGGTCATCTCGTTCAGAACGATGTTGTGCCTGAGCGGATGAAGCCGGTGACGAAGACAAGATAGAGAAGCTGCAGGCCGACGATAGGCCCGCATAAGAACGTGACCAGCACCAGCTGCTGCAGAAGGCTGGTGCTGGACGTCAGTTCGTCTCCGAATACGAGGCTTACCATAACAGCTCGAGATACCTCGAGTCTGTTATTACAGTATATATGTAAGCGCTACAGCAATATTAATACGAACGTACATAATGGAGGAATGAAACCAATGAGTGAGAAGCCGCAATGGAGCTTGGACACGTTAGCTGTACATGCAGGACAAGAGATTGACCCGTCGACAATGTCGAGAGCGGTGCCGATCTACCAGACGACCTCGTATGGCTTCAAGGATACGGAGCATGCAGCAGACTTGTTCGCGCTGAAGCAGTTCGGCAACATCTATACACGTCTGATGAATCCTACAACCGATGTGTTCGAGAAGCGCGTAGCTGCTCTTGAGGGCGCACCTGCTGCGCTCGCGACAGCTTCCGGACAAGCTGCGATTACGTATTCGATCATGAACATTGCCGGTGCTGGCGATGAGATCGTATCGGCGACGAGCCTGTACGGCGGAACGTATAACTTGTTCGCAACGACGCTGCCGAAGCTGGGCATTCAGGTGAAGTTCGTCAACCCGGACAACCCGGAGAACTTCCGCGCTGCTATTACGGAGAACACGAAGGCGCTGTATGCGGAGACGATCGGCAACCCGAGAGGCGATGTGCTCGATATTGCAGCTGTAGCAGCCATCGCACATGAGCATGGCATCCCGCTCATCGTGGACAATACGCTCGCGAGCCCGTACCTGTGCCGCCCGATTGAGCATGGCGCAGATATCGTCGTCCACTCGGCGACGAAGTTCATCGGCGGTCACGGAACGTCCATCGGCGGTATTATCGTCGACGGCGGCAAGTTCGACTGGAAGTCGAGCGGCAAGTTCCCGGGTCTGACGGAGCCAGACCCGAGCTATCATGGCGTCGTCTATACCGATGCGGTCGGTCCGATCGCCTACATCATCAAGGCGCGCGTCCAGCTGCTGCGCGATATGGGCGCGGCGATCTCGCCATTCAACTCGTTCCAGATCTTGCAGGGTCTTGAGACGCTGCACCTGCGTATGGAGCGTCACTGCTCGAATGCGCTGCAGGTAGCCCGCTATCTGGAGCAGCATGAGGCGGTGGAGTGGGTCAGCTATCCGGGCCTTGAGCAGCATTCGTCCTACAGCCTTGCGCAGAAGTACTTGCCGAAGGGTCAAGGCGCAATCTTGACGTTCGGCATCAAGGGCGGCATCGCGGCTGGCCGTCGCGTAATCAACAGCGTTCAGCTGTTCTCGCACCTTGCGAATGTTGGCGATTCGAAGTCGCTCATCATTCATCCGGCGAGCACGACGCACAGCCAGCTGGAGGGCGAGGAGCTCGAGTCGACGGGCGTAACGCCGGGCATGATTCGTCTGTCGATCGGCACAGAGGGCATCGACGACCTGCTGTACGATCTCGGACAAGCAATTGCAGCGAGCCAGGCTTAATATCGAGCTTGCGCGGCATTCGGTTTTCATTTGTGGACAAGTTGTAGTAGAATAGTAGGGATCGTTCGGTAGCGGTAATGATCGAATGTATAGACCCTACATATTCCCATTCGGAAAGGATGCATCTGTCGATGGCGAAAAAAGGTACGATTGAGCTGGAAAACGGTAATAAAATTAATATTGATTTCTTCCCGGAGGAAGCGCCGAATACGGTAGCGAACTTCGAAAAGCTGGCAAACGAGGGCTTCTATAACGGCCTGTCGTTCCACCGCGTCATCCCAGGCTTCGTCGCGCAGGGCGGCTGCCCGAAGGGTACAGGCACTGGCGGCGCTGGCTACACGATCAAGTGTGAGACAGCTACGAACACGTCGAAGCATGAGCGTGGCACACTCGCGATGGCGCATGCGGGTCGCGACACAGGCTCGTGCCAGTTCTACATCTGCTACGCGCCACAGCCGCATCTGGACGGCAACCATACCGTGTTCGGCAAGGTGACTGAAGGCATGGAGCATGTTGACGCGGTGCGTCAAGGCACGAAGATGAAGGAAGTGAAGGTGTGGGAGGAGTAATTCGAGCGATCGAAGACTCATTCTGCGGCTTGACTTGAAGAAGGGGCGATCCGGAGGAGGCTGCAGCAGCAGCTTCGGAAGGGTCGTCTTTTTGTTGGTATAAACATACTTTTAGTAAGTTGCTTTATTATTTTCGTGAAAACTGTTGCAAATGTCCGAATTCAATGCTATGATTTGCATATTATTAGCATGATTTAATTTTCAATGCAATATATACGCTACCACTTCGGGGCTGGGTGAAATTCCCAACCGGCGGTGATGCGCGGCTGCCACTGGCGGTCGCCTCAGTCCGTGACCCGTGCAGCAGCTTGTGAAGCTAAGCTTAACGCTTGGCACAGCCGTTGCCGGTGGACTCGGTGCAAGTCCGAGACCGACAGTATAGTCTGGATGGGAGAAGGGGAAAGCGGGCTTCGATGCTACAGCTTACGCAGCTGGTTGTGCTTTGTTTCACATGCTCATTCGAGCTTGTTTCGTCATGCGACAGCAGGTATCAGCTATTGGGGCTGCTTCTGTCCGCGTCCGAGGCTTGCTTCGAGCTGTGTCGATACAGGCAAACTGGATGTCGTTCGTTTGAGCTGCACCTATGCATAGCTTGCATCGATTTACTCGACTCGAGAGCGATTTCGACCCTTTTGTTACCATCAGCCCTTTTTGCGATAGCGAAAAGCGGCTTTTTGTCGTGCTCATGTTACTCATATGAGCACGTATGATGCCGAACACCTGATTGGAGCAAGGTGCGGGAGGCTAGAGCATCTATGGACATTCTGAATGATGAATATTATATGCGGCTGGCGCTGCAGCTGGCCGCGGCGGCTACCGGACAGACCGGCATCAACCCGGTCGTCGGCTGTGTCGTCGTCAAGGACGGGCGCATCGTCGGCCTCGGCGCGCATCTAAAGCGCGGGGAGGGCCATGCCGAGGTGCATGCGCTCAATATGGCCGGAGCCGAGGCCGAAGGGGCGACGGTGTACGTCACCCTTGAGCCGTGCAGTCATCACGGCCGCACGCCGCCGTGCAGCGACAGGCTTATTCGCGAGAAGGTGAAGCGCGTTGTCGTCGCGGCGACCGATGCGAACCCGCTCGTCGCGGGCAGCGGACTGGCGCGGCTTGCGGCGCACGGCATCGAGGTCGTGACCGGCGTGCTGGCTGCTGAGGCGGAGGCGCTGAACGAGGCGTTCAACGCGTATATCTTGACACGCCGTCCGTTCGTCACCGTCAAGAGCGCGAGCACGCTCGACGGCAAGGTCGCCGCGAGGACGGGCGACAGCAAGTGGATCACGGGCCCGGCTGCCCGTGAGCAGGGACATCTGCTTCGCCACCGGAACCAGGCGATCATGGTCGGCATCGGCACGGTGCTCGCTGATGATCCGCTGCTGACGACCCGGCTGCCTGTGCCGGGTCTGAACCCGCTGCGAGTCGTCGTAGACTCGCAGCTGAGGCTGCCGCACGAGGCGCAGCTCGTGCGGGACGGCTCGGCGCCTACGGTCGTGCTGACGACCGAGGCTGCGCCGAGCGAGCGGCGCCGCGCTCTCGAGGCGCGCGGCGTGGAGGTGCTGGACTGCGGCCCAGGACCCGCAGTCGATCTACTCGCCGCCATGGAGCGGCTCGGCGAGCGCGAGATCGGCTCGCTGCTCGTCGAAGGCGGCGGCAAGCTGAGCGGAGCCCTGCTCGCAGCAGGGCTCGTGAACAAGCTGGCGCTGTTCCTCGCGCCGAAGATTATTGGCGGGGGCGCGATGGCCCCCTGCAGCTTTGACTTCCCCGGCTTCGACCAGATGAGCCGGGCGATCCGAATCGAGCGGATGAAGGTGGAGACGGTCGGCGACGACGTCCTCCTGACTGGCTATCCGCGCTACGAAAGCGAGGGCTGATGCACATGTTTACCGGCATCATAGAAGAAATCGGCACGATGCGCCGCATCGCGCGAAGCGGTCAGGCGATGGTGCTGACGATCGGCGCGAGGCGCGTGCTCGACGATGTGAAGCTCGGCGACAGCATCGCCGTCAACGGCGTATGCTTAACGGTCGTCAGCTTCGACGAGAGCAGCTTCACCGTCGACGTCATGCCCGAGACGTTCCGCCGCACGAATCTGGAGCGGCTGTCAACCGGCTCACCGGTCAATCTGGAGCGTGCGATGGCCGCAGGCGGCCGCTTCGGCGGTCATATCGTGCAGGGACACGTCGATTCGACGGGCACGATCAAGAGCCGCACGCCGGAGGAGAACGCGGTTGTCTTCCGGGTCGAGCCGCACGATGCGGGCATGCTCAAGTATGTCATCCCGCACGGCTCGATCACGATTGACGGCATCAGCTTGACCGTCGTCGATACGGACGACGCCACCTTCACGGTGTCGATCATTCCGCACACGCTGGCCGAGACGGTGCTGCAGCACAAGAAGGCGGGCGACGAGGTCAACCTTGAGGCGGACGTGCTCGGCAAGTACATTGAGCGGCTGATGACGTACCCGGGGGCGACGGCTCAGCATGGACAAGTCCGCGGGCGAGGCGGCAGCGGGCGGCTGACGGAAGCTTTTTTACAAGAAAATGGATTCATGTAACAGATCTGGGAGGCGAATCCGATGAGCGAGCATAAGGAGCAAGCTGAGCAAACGGAGCAATTCAAGTTTCACCCGATAGAGGAAGCGATCTACGATCTGATGCTCGGCAAGGTCATTATCGTCGTCGACGATGAGGACCGCGAGAACGAAGGCGACTTCATCGCGCTGGCCGAGAAGACGACGCCGGAGGTCATTAACTTCATGATCAAGGAAGGCCGTGGCCTCGTCTGCATCCCGATTACGGAGGAGCGTGCGCTGGAGCTGGACCTGCCGCCAATGGTGCAGCGCAACACGGACTACCACGGTACCGCGTTCACCGTATCGGTCGATCACGTCGAGACGACGACGGGTATCTCCGCGTCGGAGCGCTCTCGGACGGTCAAGGCGCTGATTGATCCGAAGACGAAGGCGCATCACTTCCGTCGTCCGGGGCACATTTTCCCATTGATCGCGAAGAAGGGCGGTGTGCTGCGGCGTGCAGGACATACGGAGGCGGCGGTCGATCTGGCCCGTATGTGCGGCTCGTACCCGGCGGCTGTCATCTGCGAGGTCATCAAGGAAGACGGCGAGATGGCACGCGTGCCGCAGCTGATGGAGATCGCCCGCAAGCATGACCTGAAGATCATTACGATTCAGGACTTGATCCGCTACCGCAATCATAAGGAGAAGCTGATTCAGCGTGAGGTCGAGGTGCGGATGCCGACCGACTTCGGTACGTTCCAGACGATTGCCTATTCGAACGTTGTCGATAACAAGGAGCATGTCGCCCTCGTTAAGGGGAAAATCGATGGCTCGACGCCGACGCTCGTCCGCGTACACTCCGAGTGCTTGACTGGCGACGTGTTCCACTCCCATCGGTGCGATTGCGGTCCGCAGTTCGCGGCGGCGATGCGTCAGATCGAGGAAGCGGGCAGCGGCGTGCTGCTGTACATGCGTCAGGAGGGCCGCGGCATCGGGCTCATCAACAAGCTGAAGGCTTACAAGCTGCAGGAGCAGGGGCTCGATACGGTCGATGCGAACCTGGAGCTGGGCTTCGCTGCTGACTTGCGCGACTATGGAATTGGCGCCCAGATTCTGAAGGATCTCGGCATCCGCAACATTCGGCTCTTGACGAACAATCCGCGCAAGATTCGCGGTCTTGAGGGCTATGGCCTCGAGGTCGTCGAGCGCGTGCCGCTGCAGATGGAGGAGAACGAGGACAATACGGGCTACCTGCATACGAAGCAGGCGAAGCTTGGGCATTTGCTCGATTTTACGAATTGATCGTACGAAGTGTTAGGTGGAAGTAACAGGATTGTCACAAAAAATATAAATACCGGAAGGAAGTTGTGCAATTATGGCGAAAGTATACGAAGGTCAATTGGTGTCGAAAGGGTTAAAATACGGGATCGTTGCAGGTCGATTCAACGAGTTTATTGTCGGCAAGCTCGTCTCGGGCGCGCTTGACGCGCTGAAGCGTCATGGTGTCGAGGAAGAGGAGATCGAGGTCGCATGGGTGCCGGGCGCATTCGAGATTCCGCTGATCGCACAGAAGATGGCCGAGAGTGGCAAGTACGATGCGGTCATTACGCTCGGCGCGGTCATTCGCGGATCGACGCCGCACTTCGACTACGTCTGCAACGAGGCGGCGAAGGGTGTATCGGCGATCGCGCTGAAGACAGGCGTGCCGACGATCTTCGGCGTGCTGACGACCGATTCGATCGAGCAGGCGGTGGAGCGTGCAGGCACGAAGGCCGGTAATAAGGGCTGGGAGGCTGCCGTTACGGCAATTGAGATGGCGAACCTGCTGAAGCAGTTCGAGGCTTAATTCAGCTATACCTTGTAATAGCGTACACATGAGGTGCGGCATGGCCGCATTTTCCAATAAAGAATTGCGTCTTATGATCGATTGAGCATACAGCCTAGGCAACCAGCAGAAGTGATACAAGGGGGAACGAACGACAGGTGAAGGTTACAGTTAAGCTCGAAACGTTTGAAGGCCCCCTTGACTTGCTGCTGCATCTGATTGATAAGGCTGAGGTCGACATCTACGACATTCCGATCAAGCAGATTACAGATCAATATATGGAATATTTGTCTGCGCTGACAGAGCTGGAGCTCGAGGTGACGAGCGAGTTCATCGTGATGGCCGCGACGCTGCTGTCGATCAAGAGCAAGATGCTGCTGCCGAAGCCGCCGGTCATCGATCTGGAATTCGACGATTACATGATGGATGACGATTACGACCCGCGGGCTGAGCTCGTGGCGAAGCTGATCGAATACCGGAAGTATAAGGCGATTGCCGACCATCTGCGGGAGAAGGAAACGGAACGGAGTCTCATCTACACGCGGGAGCCGGAGGACTTGACGCCTTACGTACCTGTTATACAGGAGAATCCGGTGCAAGGCTTGAGCGTTACGGACCTGGTGCACGCCTTCCGTAAGGCGATGCGTAGAATGGCGAGCCGTCATGCCGTGGCGAAAATTCGCAAGGATGAAATATCGGTGAAGGATCGGATGCTCGAGGTGCTGGATTCGCTGGAGCGTATGGGCGGCAAGGTGCTGTTCTCGCGACTCCTTGAGCGGGAGCATACGAGAGATTCGATCGTTGTGACGTTCTTGGCATTACTGGAGCTGATGAAGGTGAAGCGGATCGTCTGCTTCCAGCATCAGTTGTTCGATGACATCGTGATACAGGCGCGGGAGGATGGAGCGGCAGATGGATTCAGCACAGATGAAATCAGTTATTGAAGGCTTGCTGTTCGTAGCTGGCGACGAGGGGCTCGACGCGAAGCAGCTGGCTGAGGTGCTGGAGATGGATGCGGCCTTCGCAGCCGAGCTCGTGCGTGAGCTGCAGGACGAGCTGAAGCGGCAGCGGCGCGGCTTGCAGATCGTCCAGCTCGCAGGTACGTACCAGCTGACGACCGTGCCAGAGCATGCCCTCTACTTCGAGCGGCTTGCCTACTCGCCCTCCCGCTCGTCGCTGTCGCAGGCTGCGCTCGAGACGCTCGCGATCGTTGCATATCGGCAGCCGATCACACGTGTCGGTATCGAGGAGATTCGCGGGGTGAAGGCGGACCGCGCCATTCAGACGCTGGTGGCGAAGGATTTGATCCAGGAGGTCGACCGTGCCGATGCGCCGGGCAGGCCGATTCTGTACGGAACGACGAAGTCGTTCCTCGATTACTTTGGGCTGCCTAGCCTTGCGGAGCTGCCGGAGACGAGTCTGTTCGAGAGCGAGGACAGTCTTGAGGAAGAGACGAGAATGCTGTTCGAGAAGCTGGATGGGACGCAGATGACGTTCGAGGATGTATCCAGCGCACGCGAGTCTTAGCGGCTCGTGCATGTTTTGCCATAGCAGGGCCATACTAACTCCCGAGGAAACGAAGCGGCGGCTTTCGTATCGGGAGTTTTTCTATATCGTGCTTCATCTGAGCACGGGCCTGCCGCAAGGGCAAGGGAGGAACGATGATATGGTGTGGATCTGGGCAGCAGTGGTGATCTTCGTTATCTTCACGATCGTGATGGCGAGCTACGTCACGGTCAGTGTGGAGTTCAGCCACCGCAACAAGGATGATGACATTCGGGCGAATATGAAGGCTCTATTCGGCATGGTTCGGTATAAGCTGAACATTCCGGTGCTCCGTTACAGAGGCCTGAACGAAGGGGTAGAGGTTCAACTGGAGCAGATTAATGCGAACGCCGACAATAAGACGAAGCGTCAGGGGAACATTACAGCGGAGGTCATACGCAATACCTTCGACAAGTTCATGACGCTGCTGAAGCATACCGTTGATCTGCATGAATGGGTGAAATGTGTGCTCGGACATACGCACTGCCGTCAGCTGACTTGGCGGACGACGGTCGGCGTTGGCGAGGCGCCGGAGACAGCTTTTCTCGTGGGGACGGTATGGGGGCTGAAGTCTTCGATTCTCGGCTACTTGTTCCGCTTCATCAAGCTGGAGGCGCAGCCGAGGCTGGAGGTCATCCCGGCCTTCAACCGGAACATGCTACACCTGGAGGGCAGCTTCGTCATGCGTCTGCGTGTGTGGCATATGGTCGTATGCGGCGTTCAGCTGCTGCTGAAGATCAGGAAGGCCGAGGGCGGGTTCGCTGCTTGGCGACGGGTGCTGTTCCCGAATAAGGAGCCTAGGCTTGGGTGAGGCTGCGTTGGGGTGAGTATGAAGCTTAAGCTTCATAAGAATATTACATATAGGGGGAGTACCAGCGAAGCTGTCACCAAGTGCCAATAGCTACTGGACTTCGGAGTTTTCCTGGTACTCTTCAATTTCAGCAAGTATCTTTCCATGAACGCTTTGATTAAGTATGTATAGTCATCTATGGTTTCATCAAATAACTAATGAAAAACATAAAAAAGCCCATACCATCAAGGTATGAGCTCACGACATTTATGTTCCAATTCAACGACATTTTATCTTCCAATCAACGACATTTTAAGTTACAACTCACAATTGCCGAGCCACAATCATCTGATCGCAGCCCGGAAACAAATCGAAGGACGTATCCCTCACTTAAATTCTCTTTGGTGTTTAACGGACAGTCTTAATACCCGAATCGTTGGCGCCATGGAATAACAACCCACTGTCAGACTTATAGATCCGTGTCACTGGATCCGCAACGCTGAGGAGTATATTGCCCAAACCATCAAATAGTACTACGCCATAATTCGCATCCTTGGTCATCTGACACACAAGCTTGTTATTCATAACTTGAACACTGCTAACATTTGAAGGCAGGAGCAGCTTGTCATTATTTATAGGATCTGCTTGGTACAAACCGGGATTTTGATCTTTTGACATATAAAACACATTCCCGTTGATAACATCGAACCATGAAACAGGACGCTCGGAAATTAGAGTCTCAGCTGTTCCGTCAAGGGCTGACGAATAAAGCATATCATCCTTGCTTCGAATGAAATACAATATGTTGTCCATGATTTTAAAAGCCTTAAGTCCTGATTGGATCGTCGGATAAGTCGTATTGGTTTTAAGGTTAATCCTGCAAAGAGAGTTTTGTTCACCGGGTTCACCTGAGCACAACACGTATAGGCTATCTCCCGAAATTCCAGCGGCACTAAAAGGGATATTTATGCCGCGTTGATTCCCATACGTTGTATTAAAATCTCCAATGCGTTTACCTTTAGACCAATCTTCCCCCGGTTGAGTTAAATACATATCTCCACCTGGAAGTCCGAAAACTATAGTGCCATATGATGATTCAAGGAAATCCAGATATCCGTGTAGTTGCTTTTCAGCTTTGCCATCTTGAGTGATCTTTACATAATTGTCACGCCCGGTGACGCCTCTCCCCGTATGATACATCAACCACAATGAACTGCCTCTGACTTGAAAGGTAACTCGACTTGAATAATATTTATCATCGGTGTAGAACGAATGGATCTCTTTTTTACTGGTCGGTTGGTGTAAGGGAGCCTGATAAACATGATTGACATCATCAATCGTTTCTACGTAATAATAAGAGCCATTATGCAAAGCAACATCTTTAAGCGTAGCTTTGTCCGAGAGTTCGACATCTTTCACTTGGTCATTGTTCGAGGTAATACTTAATCCTGAAGCATCACTCCATTGATAATCCCAACCGAATTCATCATGAGCAAACCGCCAAGTCAATGGAAAATAAGTAACATCACGAAAACTAATAAGCGGATACGTTTCTTTGCTATTATCAATAACCTTACCATTTATTGTTACAACAGAAGCAGGCGCTTCAGCCCAATAAGTTTGAGCATTACGCGAATCTGATTTGTATGGTACATAAGAGGAAGTGACGGGGCCCTGCTTGATACTGAGGCCGTTCGTGGCAGACCAGCTTGCTTCTAAGCCAAGCATTCTGGAATCATACCAAGTCATGGGGAAATAGGTAATATCCCTATAAACTAACAAAGGATATTCGCGGTTTTGATTTTCTATGTTGTTCCCATTCAAACTCACTTTAAATTGCGGTATGGTGACCTTTACATTCGTATCAGCGGCATTGGCCTTTTCTGTATGCAACACAAAACATAATCCCAAAATTACTGCCAGCCCTAAACTAATACATTTTCTTTTCAACATCGTATCATCTCCTTCGTAAGAAATTAACGAGCTTTTTGGTATTTATGTTGCAGCAGTCGTAAAAAGTATTTGCGGAATAAGAAAGACTTAACCCCCCTATGTAAAAACATGAGGGGGGTGTATTATCTTGCAATAACGTATAACTTAATAAAAGTGAATATTCACGCTTTCTGAGTCCCACTGTGTATAACTATTGACCGATACCTGGTTAACGTTAGTACTGTTAGTACCAAACACCCCACGACGCGTTGTTGTATTCGCGGAAGATACAGGCGCATAACCGCTCGAACTGTAGAGATACGCTTGGCTAAACTGTGCATTGTTCATGTATGCCCCATTTAAGAAATTCTTAACAGCTTGGCACAGCGTAATTTGGCGGATGAAATTAGCATTAGATGGATAGATGCCACGATCACCTACATAAAAGTAGAAATCAGCAAGAACGTTGCTGAAGTTATTAGCATCAAGTACGACAAATTGAGCGTATCCATCTGAGCGGATGAAGTTTTTCATGTAGATTTGTTTCCCTGCTACCAGTTGAGGAATGAGCATGAATCGAATCGCCAGCGTACGAGTGTCCATGCAAGCTCATATAAGCCGTCTGCTCCGAGTGGAGTGACGGTTTTTTGTTGTATTCATTGTGAATATATGATAAAATTATTCATATAGTCATTTTATTCATATATGATTGATTATAGAGGAGATTCGTTTATGCCTAAAAAATTCGGTGATGCCGAGCGTGACGTCATTATGGCGAAGCTACAGGAGGAGGGACGCCGCTTGTTCGGCACGCTAGGCTTGAAGAAAACGAGCGTATCGGACTTGACGCGCAGCTGCGGCATCTCGCAGGGGGCGTTCTACTTGTTCTATAGCTCCAAGGAGGAGCTGTTCTTCGACCTTATCGAGCAGGAGGAGCAAGCGGTCAGGGAGCGTATGCTGCAGCTGATGGAGCTTCAAGCTAAGCCTTCGGCTGACAGTGTGGCGTTATTTCTACAGGAGTCGCTCCGAGCGATTGAAGCGAGCACGGTGCTGCAGCAGATGCTGGAGCCGGGACAGCTGGAGCTGCTGCTGCGGAAGCTGCCACCGGAGCGGCTTGCTCGCAATGCGGCTGACGATCAGGATGCGCTGCAGCCGGTCGTGGAGCGCTGGCAGCAGGCCGGGCTCGCAAGCGGCACTAGTCCAGAGCTGATCGTCAGTATGCTACGCGCGGTTATTCTGCTCTCGCTGCACAAGAAGGAGATCGGCGAAGACACCTATGAGCCGACGATGCAGCTCTTATTCCGCACGATTGGAGCAGGGCTGGCAGCGATGAATGGAGGGAATGCGCGATGATCGAGGTCCAATCGGTAACGTACACGTATCCGAGGCAAGCGGAGCCTGCTCTGCGTGACATCAGCTTCGACATTAGGCGAGGTGAAATATTTGGCTTTCTTGGACCGTCGGGAGCGGGTAAGAGCACGACGCAGAAGCTGCTGATTGGGCTGCTGAAGGGGTATCAAGGCTCCGCGCAGGTGCTTGGTCGCGAGGTGAGCGAGTGGGGGCCGGACGACTACGAGCGAATTGGCGTCGCCTATGAGTTCCCCTACTTCTACGAGCGGTATACGGCGAAGGAGAATTTGAACTGGTTCGGCTCGTTGTATCGGAAGCCGTCAGAGAGTCCCGAGCAGCTGCTTGCGCGCTTCGGTCTTGAGGAGGCGGCGAACCGTAAGGTCGGGCAGTTTTCCAAAGGGATGAAGATGCGTCTAAACGTATGCCGGGCGATGCAGCATGAGCCCGAGCTGCTGTTCCTCGACGAGCCGACCTCGGGCCTTGACCCTGTCAGCGCACAGCAAATGAAAGAGCAGATCGTAGCCTGCAAGGCGAAGGGGCAGACGGTCATCCTGACGACGCACAACATGGCGGCGGCCGAGCAGCTCTGTGATCGGGTCGCCTTCGTGACGGACGGCCGCATTCGGCTCATCGATACGCCGCGGCAGCTGAAGCTGAAGTACGGGGCGCGGCGAGTGACCGTGGAGCATCGGGAGAGGGGCGGGGTGCTGGTCGCAGAGCATTTTGAGCTGGACGGCCTTGGCGATCATGAGCGCTTCTTAGCGCTGCTTCGCACGGGCCAAGTGGAGACGCTGCATTCGCAGGAGACGACGCTGGAGCGGATTTTTATCGAGGTGACAGGGAGAGGCTTGCAATGAGGCAGCAGATGATGAAGACGTCTAGGTCGTGGGGGTTGCTCTGGAGCTGGCGCCGTTGGATGAACGGGTTCAGGCAGGACATCTCGTTCCAATGGAGGCATCGGTTCTATCATGCGTATATGTTCGTCTGTGCGGCGTATTACTTGCTGATGCTGTGGATTCCTGAGGCGTACCGTGAGAAGACGGCTGTCGTGCTGACGTTCTCTGACCCGAGCGCGCTCGGCCTGCTATTCGCTGGCGGGATCGTCCTCTTGGAGCGTCAGCAGCGGCTGCTCGACTGCTTCTTCATCACGCCTTACCGTGTGACGGAGTATGTGCTGTCGAAGGGGGCCTCGCTCGGACTCTTATCTCTTGTTGTAGCGTTCCTGATACACGGCTTCGCGGCTGGACTGCCGGATGCCCCGATTCACTTCGCGCTGGGCGTCCTGCTGACGTCGCTGTTCTTCACATGGCTGGGCATTGGTCTCGCGCTGCGTTGCCGTAGTCTGAATGGGTATCTGCTCTATTCGCAAGCTTGGACACTGGTCTTCGTCCTTCCGCTGCTTGGCTATCTCGGCGTACTGCAGCAAGCTTGGCTTGCGCTCATTCCGACGGATGGGACGTTCATTCTGCTGGAGGCCGATGAGGCGCACGTTACGTGGGTTGAGCTTGCGAGGAGCTACGGTCTATGGTTAGCCGCTGATGCGGGAGCACTGCTATTCGCTTCTCGTATGCTGAAGCTGACGATTCAAGGTAAGATCGGAGGCGGTCTCAATGGGTAAAAGCTCACTGCGACTGCTCGCCGCTGACCAAAGGCGGGTGTTGGTCGACCCCGCTATATGGACGAGCGTGCTCGGTCCTGTTGCCATTACGGCATTCGCAAGGTGGGGCGTGCCAGCCATTCATACGCTTTTGTTCGAATGGTTAGGATACCGCTTATCTGACTATTATGATGAGCTTCATCTATTGCTCCTGCTGTTCATCCCGATGCTGATCGGGTTGATGACCGGCTTCAAGCTGCTGGAGGAGCGGGATCAAGGCATATCCGCATACGTCGCGATCACACCGCTCATGCGCTCAGGCTACGTTGTTCAACGGCTGCTGCTGCCAACGGCGATCGGACTAGCAGCGGCGCTGGTGTATCAATATGGGAGCGGTCTGGCTCTGAATGGGACAGGGAATGGGACAGGGAATGGGACAGGGATGACGATGGGGGTCGTTGTGCTGGTCGCCTTGCAGGTGCCTCTATATGCGTGCATGCTAGCAGCCTTCTCTTCGAACAAGATTGAGGGCTTGGCGATGTCCAAGCTCGGCTCGCTGCTACCGTTCGCGGCGCTCGTTGTTATGCTGCTTGAGCATCCGGGAAAGCTGGCATTGCTCGTAGTGCCGACAGCTTGGCTAGGGGTGCTGGATGAACCGGAGGTTTATGACATTCATCTGTTGTGGCTGTTGGTCGGTGCAGTAGTGGTGCATGGCGTTTGGTTCGTGGGGGCGTTGTGGGCTTATTGGAAGCGGTCGGAGGGATGATGTGAGGTGAGTGGCATTTGAATCCGACTAGCCTCATTACAGCAAGGCACAAAACATTTTGTTATTAAAAAAGTTGCAGATGTAAATACAATTGTTGGTGATCCTGTTGAAACGCCGGACAGGAAGGGGGTTGCATACGACAAAACTCACATAAAAAGGAGTGGCAGTCAGTCTGCCGCTCCTTATGCATTCTTAATTTGATACAATTTCCTTTTTGGAATTCCATCAACATCAATCTTTAATAATTCCCTTTTATTCACCACCCAAGGTTTTGATATTTTCTTAGATCGTTTACTTGTCAACGTGCTTGTCTCCACCAATGGAGTTTTTGTCTGTGAAGTTCGGATGAAGTATTGTATTAAACTCGAAAGTTACTGGATGATTGTTATTAACGACGGCATAATTTCATATATTGCTCCTGCTATTCATCCGATGCTGGTCGGTCTGATGACTGGATTCAAGCTGCTGGAGGAGCCTGGTCATGGCATATCAGCATACATAGCGATCAAGCTGCTCCTGCGCTCAGGCTAGTTCGTGCAGCGACTGCTATTGCTAATGTGCTACAGTTGTCCGATCGAATAGATAATTTTAAAATTAACAGATCGGTTTTTTCCTTAATAATTACATTGTCTCTCACATTTCGCTATTGTATGTTATTCACTAGTTCGTGAACTTTTTATAACTAGCTAAGCGGAGGGAGGATTAGTATTGTATGAAAAAGAAATTGGTAGCCTTAGTAGCAAGCTTGGCTTTAATAGGTGGACTATCCTACCATTATGCGGATCAAAAAATTGTTGCGGAAGCTTGGTATGGGGAATATAACCACGCTATATACGACAACGTTGATGACCTATATAAGGATTCTACATTAGTTGTAAGTGTTACTGCCACTTCAAATACAAAAGAACTTTCCGAACAGAACTTCGAATACACTGATCGTTACTCGGTAACAGAAGTTAACATTGATAAAGTAATTAAGGATCAAAACAATGCGGTAGCTAATAGTTCATCCATACCCATTATTGAACGTGCATTTACCGTAGATAACGGTATCGTTCCAGGTAAGACTAAGTTGGTTGCAGATGGATATACAACACTCGTACCTGGAAATAAATATATTTTGTTTCTAAACTGGTCTGAAAAAAGAAACGCGTATTGGATTCACGCTGTCAGCCAAGGCAAAATCAGTATTGATGGTAAGGATATAAAAGAAAATAAGTTTGCTTCCAAAGATGAAACCTTCCAGAAACTTAAAGATAGTGTAAACAAAAAGTTTGCACATTAGTAGCACTAAATAAGTATTCGACTTTAGCCATCCCCCTGTGTCACAATAGTTGTCGTACCCCTCGATAAAAAGTATAGTAGAACCAGAGAGGCAGAGGTGACGGACGATGGCTAGATACAGTGAGGAATTGAAATGCAACATACAACTACGAATGATCCCCCCGCATAATGAATCTGTGAGTCAGATTGCAAGAGACAGCGGCCTGTCCGAAGGGACGCTGTACAAGTGGCAAAAAGAAGCCCGAGCGAACGGCGCTGTCGTTCCAGGTGGCGGAGCAGAGCCCGAGAAATGGAGTAGTCGGGATAAGTTTTCGATTGTGCTGGAAACCGCTACGTTGAGCGAAGTCGAACTGGCCGAATACTGTCGTGCCAAAGGACTCTACGCAGAACAGATTGAAGCTTGGCGGGATGCTTGTATGCAAGCCAATGGTGGACTCGCCCAACAGGCATCCCAGCTGCAAAAAGAACTCCGAACTAAAGAGCGAGAAATGAAGACGCTCACTCGGGAGTTAAAACGAAAGGAAGCTGCTCTAGCCGAAACGGCAGCGCTTCTCGTGCTGCGAAAAAGGCACAGTCGATCTGGGGGGACCAAGAGGACGCATGATCAGTGCCTCAGATCGACGAATGGCCATGGAACTGATCCAAGAAGCAGTAGATGCTGGAGCCAAAGAAGAGGCGGCATGCCAAGAGATCGGATTAACGCAGCGGACCTTGCAGCGGTGGCGCAAAGAGGGCGCACCGCAAGAGGATCAACGGCCGCATGCGGTAAGGCCTGCCCCATCCCACAAGCTAAGTGAAGTGGAACGACAACAGATTATCGAGGTCGTGAATCAGCCGGCATACAAGAGCCTTCCACCTAGCCAAATCGTACCACGACTGGCTGATGAGGGTGTCTACATGGCGTCCGAATCGACATTCTATCGCGTAATGCATGCTCATGGACAGCAGCACCATCGAGGTCGCAGTAAGAAGCCTGTTTCGAAGCCGTTAACGAGCCATTGTGCTGTGGCGGCCAACCAAGTGTGGATGTGGGACATCACCTGGCTACCTGGTCCTGTGAAGGGTTTATTCTACTACCTCTATCTCATCCTGGATCTATTCAGCCGAAAAATCGTAGGCTGGGAGGTATGGAATGAAGAATCCGCGGAGCATGCGAGCACATTGGTTCGTCGAACGGTCCTGAGCGAACAGTGTGTTGTGCGCAAGGAGCCGCTGGTCCTGCATTCGGATAACGGGAGTCCGATGAAGGGTGCCACTCTACTTGAAACGTTATACAGCCTAGGAATCACGCCCTCCAAAAGCAGGCCGCGTGTCAGCAACGATAACCCTTACGCCGAGTCGGTGTTTCGCACCTGCAAATACCGCCCCAGCTACCCGTTACATGGATTTAAGTCGACGACAGAAGCCCGTGAATGGGTACGGAAGTTCGTCCATTGGTATAACACTGAGCATCACCACAGCGGGCTTAATTTCCTGACCCCTAACCAAAGGCATAAGGGACTTGCTGAACAGATTTTTGAGAAGAGAAAGCGAGTGTACGAACAAGCTAGACAGGACAACCCAAGGCGGTGGTCCGGGAAGATAAGGAACTGGAGTCTAGACGAACGAGTGTATCTTAATCCCGAGAAAGTCCAGCACTCCATAGCTACAACAACGGCGACACAAGCCTGATTGACTCTATTTAATTTTCAAAGATTCACGACAACTATATTGACAAACACCGCCATGGAATTTGTGGTTGAGGTCACTTTCATTGCATTGCATGGATGTTCTCAGAGTTATCATAATATTCGAACTAATTGTTCGGCAGACATGAAAACATCCTATACAATGGGATGGCAGGTAGTATCTGTCCATAGTCTGCCGCTCCTTATGCATTCTTAATTTGATACGAACACGTTCAATGCATGATGGTACAAAACTCAATATGTTAATAGAACGTCCTTGAGAAACGCATAAGAATTTTGCCATATGCTCATACTTTAAAAGTACAGATATCTCAAGGCATTTACCTACAAGGAGGAGTCCAACATGACTGAACATCCAATCCAAGGCCTAATGAAAACCGCAATGGAAAATATTAAAGAAATGGTTGATGTCAATACAATTGTTGGTGATCCTGTTGAAACACCGGACGGCAGCGTCATCATGCCGATCAGTAAGGTGGGCTTCGGCTTCGCGGCAGGCGGTAGCGAGTTTATTATAGAGGAGCCGGCACAAGGTGCATCAGCAGCACGTACAGACGCACACAATGCCTCTGTCGCGCTTCCGTTTGGCGGCGGTAGCGGCGGCGGTGTATCGATTACGCCAATCGCCTTCTTGGTCGTAGGTAAGCAAGGCGTGAAGATCGTGCCGCTTGACAACCAAACGCACCTGCTGGAGCGTCTGATCGACTCCGCTCCTCAAGTCGTAGACCGCATCCAGACGATGATGAAGGGCAAGCAGTCCGGCTCCGCATCCCAAGGCATGGGCGCTTCCGGTATGAACTCGACTACGGACAGCACTATGGGTGCAACGGCAGCACAGAACTCGCAGGCTAATCAGACGAGCCAGTCCGACAACAAAAACTTTATTGTATAAGCTGATTCTTTTTAATTATTGGGCTGCCCACATTGTGGGTGGTCTTTTTTTTCTACTCCAGTGAGTCACTATGGCATACTCAATTGATTTGCGTTTTTAGTTACCTGTCCGTTCCACTATGAACGCTATTACCGCACTTGAGGGACTACTTCAGAAAAAAATCTACTCCTCCTCCTATTCCTTAAAATACTAGGGGGATTTCATGATGTACTGCCGACAGAACGAATTTTATTCTTAGATTCACATATTTATTTTATTATCATTTCAACGTAACGTTTTTTAGGTTCAGAGCGGCAATGTTGGATCGTAAGTTAAGACACGAAGGTAGCCTCCTAATAAGCATTAATGGATAGCTGGTTAAATAATTGATAGCGGGATTCCTAGTATAATGGCTTCGAATTTCAGGAGCGCCCTCTAGTTGTCGTTACTTTACTCTTATTAAGTCTTGAATGCTTGTATTTCTTCATATGTAATCAGATGTAATCAGACGGATAGGACAAATTGACTATGGAAAATATTATAAATTTAAATAAAATAAAGAGAGTAACACAACTTGCATTTATCTACTGAATAGGAAAAGAAAGGAGGTTGTGTAATATGGCATTTAAGATCCGTTCTGTCAACGAGAATAAAGAACTCTGGACTAATTTAGCTGATGAAGTCGAAGAATTGGAAAACAGAGATGAGATGTCTTGCTTGCAGATAACTTGCTGCTTCAACATCTGTTGTTTTCAGATAAACAACGCTTAATGAAATACGGTGTACTCTACAACTACTATAATGTAGGGTACACCGTCGTATGGAACTTAACAGCATTAAGGAGGGATTAAAGGACATGATTCTAAATAAATTTCATTTGCGTTATCCGCTAGATGACAAAGAAACCCTCTTTATTAATACGTTGACCGGTGCTCTTGACTATTTCTCAAACGATGTTATTGAGTATATAGATCGACTAACAACATATGGACCTGCTGCCACACAAACAAAAGAAGAGGAAGCTCTTGTACATCTTCTGAAGCAAAGAGGTTATATGTATGATAGTGTTCAAGAGGAGAATAAGAGAATTCAGCAGGCTTTGACTTTTTCTACCCCACTACAACAAATGGAATACGTGATATGCCCCACTTATACTTGTAATTTCAGATGTCCTTATTGTTTCGAGGATCATAGTATTCATGAGAAAATTTCTCTTATGACAGATGAGCAATTAGATGCTGTGATGCTTGCGATAGATTATTTTCATAAAGAAAGTGGACTACAGAAGGGATTTTTACAACTATTTGGTGGAGAACCCTTGCTGCCTTTTACCCGTGATATCGTGAAGAAGATATGCGATAAAGCCGTTACTATGGATTTTAGAATTACTTGTAATACAAATGGGTTTCATCTCGAGAGTTATGTCGATTTAATGTTCCACTACAGGGATCGCATAAACATAACAGTTACTGTTGACGGTCCTGAAGAAATTCATGATAAGCGCCGTATCTTAACGGGAGGGCAAGGGACGTTTTCTCGGATTGAAAAGGGCGTATTAGCTGCGCTAAAAAAAGGAATTGGAATAGTTCTAAGGGTAAATATTGACAAAACTAACATCAATTACGTTGGAGATTTGGTCAATCATTATCGAAAAAATGGTTTTATTGAGCACGAAGCCTTTTTACTCCATTTTGCGCCTATTACTGATCATACTTGTAAGGGCACAGGTGATACGATAATGGAAGGTTTTGAGATCATAAAACGGTTAAGAAAAGATATTCCAGACCTCGAAGAACTAGAAAAAAACAATCGTTTGCGTATAGGTCCTGATATGTATCGCTTTTTACATACCGTAATGCGGTTGGACCCAGAACTTCGTAGCAGAGCAAGTGAATTTGTACCTCACATTGTTTTTTGTGAATCTGTGCAAGGGCGTAAAGTTGTTTTTGGCCCAGACAGCCATATGTATGCGTGTGCTGATTTAATTGGCCGGCCTGAATATAAAATAGGTAATTATTTTCCGAATTTCGAGTTAACCCATTGGAAATGGAGTAAGTGGAAGGCGTTTAATTCTCTTACAATACAGCAGTGCAGTAGCTGCCATTGTGCTCCGATTTGCGGTGGGGGTTGTGCAGCAGAGGCGCTGATTACATATGGGAACTTGGACAAGCCACATTGTACTCATGCCGATCAACAAGTATACAATTACTTAGATAGTATTCGAGACGAGCTCTTATGCTCGGTGGGGGACTGAATTTATGATCCCAAGTACATATAATTCATATTATAAACTATCAGACGGAAACTATGTTTTGGTTAATTCTCTAAGTGGAGCTGTGGACACGATTGGACCCGAAGTAAAGTCTTTCTTAGGCAGATTAAAGCGAGGTGATATTCCTTCGGGTATACATGTTGAGGAGTTAATCCAATTTTTAACACATAGAGGGTACATCTTCAAAAGTCGTGAGGAAGAATGGAAAAAGCTTCTTCAGATAAAAGAACAAGTAAATAAAATCTCAGCGATGTCAAATACCGGATTTGTGTTTAATGTATGCACAACGTATATGTGCAATCTGAGATGTCCCTATTGTTATCAAGGTCATGAGATTCATAAACAATCGCATGCCCTTAGCCATGAAGAAATTAATAAGCTCTTTGAAGCTGTTGATTCTATACTAAGCATGGAAAAAAGAAGGGGCAGGTTTGTAAACGCCAGTCATCAAATGATGTTATATGGAGGGGAGCCGCTACTCCCCACAACAAAAGCTGCTGTTTATGAAGTGGTAAGACGCGGTATTGAAGATTACGGTTTTCGTTTCCACGCCATTACTAATGGTACCTTTTTACATGAATACATCGATTTTTTCAAGCAATATCGTGATATGTGGGATTACTTTCAGATTACAATTGACGGCCCCAAGCATCTTCATGATCAGATGAGGATTAATGCGAATGGTCGTGGGACCTTTGATCGCATAGTACACAATATTGATCTTGCGATGGCTAATGGATTTAGAATAGGCTTAAGAACAAATGTAAATAAGGACAATGTTGATCAATTAGAAGAACTAGCATTATTTATTGAGGACAAGGGCTGGCCTGAACATCCATTATTTCTATGGCAGATATCCCCAGTTACTGATCATTACGGTGATAATTTGCCAAATCATCTGCCTGAACACAAGTTACTTGCTGCACTCTATGGAAAATTCGGTAATGTGGATGTATTCTTGGATAAGTTTCACGCACAATTGGGCACCGATCTCAACATGAGAACCAGTCGAATACGCCAAGCACTTCAATCAAAGGGATGGTCATCCAATCCATGCGATAGCTGTAACTCAACACCTAATACGTTGCCTATCTTCAAAGAATGCAGCGCAAGAGATCATCGATACTATGCCTTTGGTGCTGAAGGGTTAATATACGCCTGTCCTGAATCTGTTGGTCGTAAAGAACTCGCAGTCGGAACGTTCATACCTTCTTATAATATAGACAAAAAGAAGCATGATATGTGGAATCAAGATATAACTGACTCGGAGCAATGCAGTTCCTGTAGTATTGCTTTGTTCTGTGGCGGTGGGTGTGGCTATACCAATTTAATGAGAAATGGCGATATAAATAAACCATATTGTAATTTCACTCACCCAACAATCTCGACATACATTAAACAAAATGAGGAGTCGTTTACTGGTGTCTTGAATAATTAATGGATATAATGGGCAGGTTTAGCTGTAGTAAAGGGGGATTAATTGATGTCAAAAATTCAATCCGAATACCCGCTAATACTGCCCTATTCGGTATACCCGATGGATACGTCCGGAAGTCGATTGTATTACTTGATCTTATTTGATTCCGGAGCTCAACTGAAAGTTTCAGATAAAATATTGAAAATCTTAACTTATTTAGATGGTACACATAGTTATAGTGAAATATGTAAGTCTCTTAGAACAGAACATGGAATATCAATTTGTGAAGAGGAACTTCGCTTTTTAATAGAAACTCGCTTATCAACGGCTGGAGCTTTTTATTCTGGTGCAAAAGATGAACCACGGAGCTCCAATTATCACTCCGCAATCATGTTTCGCACTACTTTTATTCAAGGGATTCATTTTAAGGCGTTAACAGTCCCTTTTCAATTCCTATTTTCAGTGCATTATGCTCTTGCAATGATCTTGATAGCTTTACTTTCGGTTCTGTACCATCTTACAAATTACAGGGCTGCCGATTATATGGATCCCCTTAGTACAATGACAGGGATGAGCTTTGCTGTAATACTAGCTTTACTGTCTATAGTTTTTCATGAATTTGGTCATATTACAGCTGCATTTCGCTTTGGAATTGTCCCCCGAGATATTGGTGTTGGATTGTATCTCCTTATGCCTTCCTTATTTGTAGATTTGCGTGAGGCATGGCGACTTCCTAGGAAGCAACGCGTTATTATCGACTTAGCAGGGGTTTACTTCCAACTAATACTCTTTATACTTTTTGAAATCATGTACTGGATAAGTAACGAGAACGTTTTTTTACTTGCAAACCAATTTATTTTAGTGAGCGTTTGTGTGAATTTGAATCCTATTCTTCGTTATGATGGGTTTTGGGCTGTAACTGATGCGCTAGGAATTGTAAATTTTCACTCCAAAGCATTCGAGGTTATAAAAAGTCATTGGTTTTATTTTATTTTACGTAAGAGGAGTTATAGGGATAGGTTGGATCGTCCTTTTAGAGATATGCAGGTAAATAGACGTAAAGTACTTATTAAATTTTCCTTTGTTTACTGGATAACTGTGATTACAGCCACGACCTACATCATTCACACTATGATAAGTGCGCTATTCAGTGGACCGTTCCTGGACTGGGAGTCAAAAAAAGGATTAATTGTAGTTCTTGGGATTGCGCTTGTTAATGCAGTCTTTCGGTACGTAGTTAAGAGACAATCACAGCGAAGGAGTGAAAAACGTGCTTCAAAGGGAAGTGATGAAAGTCACACAGTTGACCAAAACATATGAAACGGAATCCGGTAAAGTTCATATTCTAAAAGGGATAAGCTGCTCCTTTCGCCGGGGGGAGCTTGTTAGCATTATGGGGCCTAGCGGTAGCGGCAAATCCACCTTGCTCGGGATATTGGGGACATTGGATGTACCCACATCAGGGAGAGTAATTATAGATGGAAGAGATATTACGGATCTAAGCGAGCATCAGCTTGTTGAATGTAGAGCTAAAAAAGTTGGATTCGTGTTCCAAGCTTATAACTTGATTTCCACGATGACTGCGCTAGAAAATGTGATGCTGCCTATGCGCTTCGGGGAACAGAGCGTCGGTCGGAAGAGTATGGAGCAGAGGGCCAGGGAATTGCTAGAGATTGTAGGAATAGGGAATAAGACGAGCAATCTTCCTACCCAATTGTCCGGCGGCCAACAGCAGCGTGTAGCCATAGCCAGAGCACTAGCCAATCGTCCTCCCATTGTCGTTATGGATGAACCGACCGGTAACCTTGATTCTCAGACCGGCCGCAGAATTATTGACCTTATTCTTGAATTACGCGAGAAGTATGAAATGACTTTCGTACTAGCCACACATGATCCGTTAATAAGCAAGCTCTCAGATCGGACCATTCATATTCTGGACGGACAAGTATCAAGAGAAGAACCAAGGGAAGAGGTCGTGATGTCATGATTCTCCGGTCGGCCATCAGAAGTTTAACCCGTGCAAGAGGTCGAACGCTGCTTACGGTGTTTAGCATTCTCATTGGAACGTGCAGCTTCTACATGATGACAATGATCACTGGCCTTGTTCCGGCTTCTATAGACCAATCCGCTAGGCAAATGCTGGGCGGAGATCTAGCACTTCAAGCTTATCTAACCCCTATACAGACTGAGGCTATATCGGCACTTATACCTGCGGAGCAACGAACTGCAATGACTGCTGCATTAGTTAAGTCTAGTATGATTAAATCCGAGGCGAAGACGACCAATATCATTGTGAAAGGCGTCGATATACGGTCGTATCCACTAATCGATAATGAACAGTTACCGGGATTGGAGCTTCTAATGCAAGATGAGGTAATTCTGACTGAGGATGCTGCGAGCCGATTGAATGTAGAGCCTGGTGATCCAATAGGCCTTCCGAATGCAACCGACGGAACACTTCAGGAGTTTCGAGTGAAGCACATCGTGCCGCCAACATCTGAAACCTACACGGATGCTTCCATATTAGGGATGGCCTACTTGCCATACGAGCAGGCGATAACGTTATGGAACGAACGGACAGGGAATGTTAATGAAGCTTGGTTTATGTTAAAAGATCCCTCAACTGCCGCGAGTCTGAAAGAAGCGATTGCTGCTCAAATTCCAGGCGTGAAGTTGGTGGATCTTGAGGACAAGAAGAAGGAGTTGAAGAAGGAATCTCGTAACTTGCTTCTATTTTTACAATTCTTCAGTCTTCTTGCCCTATTTATATCCGGAATCACGATATCCAATACGATGGCTGTTATTGTGGTTTCCCGTCTGCAGGAAGTCGCGGTAATGAAGACGATTGGGATGAGAGCAGCGGCGATTTCACGCTATTTTCTGGCTGAAGCAGCCGTCTTAGGAATAAGTGGTCTTGTTGGTGGCCTTGTACTCGGCATTATATTCAGTCGGCTCATCGCCTCCTATACGGCATCGCTGCTTACACTTCCCCTTAAGTGGCATATTGCCCCTGAAGATATCTTCGTTACAGGCCTCGCAGTTTGTGGGGTTACAGGGGTTAGCAGTTGGTTAGCCATTCGCAGAACGAACAGCGTTTCCCCGCTTCAATTATTAAGAGATTCTTGGGCAGGTGCCAGTAAGCAGCCGTCCCTTTCCTTCGGTCAGCGTATGCTCTTTATGATTGGTGTAAGCTTGCTGCTCGGACTTTATTTGAAATCTTTCTTGTACCCAACCTCCGCAGCGTTCACGTTGGGACAATGGTTGTTGTCTTCACTTGCGGCGTTCGGACTGCTCCTTCTTGCCGCGATATTTATGAAGGTAAGTGCCTTCATATTTAGTATGGTTTATCGATTCATTGGATTATGGAAAAATTACTTCACCAAGCAGATATATTTAGGGTTCCATCAACTATCGTCGGCTCATAGGCGTAATAGTGTACTTACTGTAACGCTTACAGTCGGGATCATCTCTGTGATCGCAAGTCATATTTTCGGTGAAAATTTGATGGCTCAAACGAAAAGTCAGTTGGAGCAGCAAGCAGCAGGCAATCTCTATGTAACGAGCAGTATTCAGGATGAACGAGAAACGCGCCGTATTCTCCAGGAGACGTCCGGTGTGGAGTCGGTAAAAATGTATCATCAGCTCAATGGGAGCTTGCAGTCCGTTAACGGTCAGAATGTGCTTCCATTGTTTGCTCAAGCGGCGCAGACCGGGCAATCGTTTTTTAACTCTACTAACTTATCAATTCAAGGAGAAGATGCGTCGGATTCCCAATGGACAGTAATTGAAGGAAACGTGATTACGGAAGAAGATCAAGGTAAGAACAAGGCGCTTCTCCTAGACCAATATCGGGATGTGCTGAAGATCAAAGTGGGGGACCGGGTAGGTGTTCGGATTGGTGAACATGTAGAAGAATTTGAAGTCAAAGGCTTCTTCAAATCCGGAATAGTCAAAACCGCAAGCATGCTCATTCCTTCGGACACACTCGTGAAAGTAGCCGAGCCTGTCCGCGTAACGTTTAGCGTTCGTGTAAATGACGAGCAACTGAGCGGAGCACTCTCGACGGTTAATCGCCAGCTACCTAATAGTGCGATGGCCTTCCCGGTGGGGGGACAACTCGAAAGCTTGAACAAAATGATTGAGTTCCAACGCACATTTTTCACGATCATTGCTGTGTTTGCATTTGTAATTGCTGTTATCACGATCGGTAATCAAATCATTATCTCCATCATGCAGCAGACAAGGGATATCGCTCTGATTAAAACGGTCGGTGCATCGTCCGGAAGGCTACTAATTGCGATACTCGTAGAATATGTAACCGTAGCGGCATGTGCGGGCTTCGCTGGTTCCATCATCTCCCTACTGCTGTCGGCGCTAACTCTAAGTGCCATGCTCCATGTTCCCGTATCGCTGGACCTGATTTGGTGCTTCATTGGCATCGGTCTAGCCGTCGTCACAACGGGAACTGTTGCTCTGCTAGTCTCTATGAGATCACTAGCGATCAAGCCCATTCAAATGCTGCGATAAGCTTCTGAAACAAAATGAAGGAGACGTTGACATGGTGCTGTCGCCGAATCTGAGCTCAAGCTGCTTCTGGCATTACTGATGTGCCCAACCATTTGGTTCATCGACCTCAAACAAGTTATAATTGATTTATCCAAAGCAAATGATACGAGTCAGTAATAACTGTCTCGTCATCCTATAACCTGTCTGTAGTTCTTAGTGAGTGAGGTGAATTTCCAATGTGCGGCAGATATACCATCACACTAGACTGGGACGAGCTCGTCCTCCGGTTCATGCTCGACCAGCAGCCCGGCAATTACAAGCCGAGATACAACGCTGCGCCGGGGCAGATGATTCCTGCGATAATTAGCGGTGTTGGGCGCGGGGCCGATGGCAGCACATACGCGCCTGCCAATCGGCTCGGCGAGCTGCGCTGGGGGCTTGTGCCTGCATGGGCGCAGGACGACCGCGGCGGGGCGAGGATGATCAACGCGAGGTCGGAGACGGCTGCGGAGAAGCCGGCGTTCCGCCAGCTGCTCGCTCGCAAGCGCTGTCTCATACCAGCCGACGGCTTCTATGAATGGGAGCGCCGCGGCAAGAGCAAGCAGCCGATCCGATTCGTGCTGAGAAGCGGGGAGCCGTTCGCGATGGCGGCGCTGTACGATACGTGGGTGCGGCCAGATGGTACGAAGCTGCATACGTGCTCGATTATGACGACAGAGCCGAATTCGGTTGTGGCCCGTGTGCACGATCGGATGCCCGTCATCTTGACGCGAGATCATGAGGAGAGATGGCTAGACCGCCGTCTTCAATCCACGAGCGAGCTGCTGCCGATGCTGAAGCCTTATGCAGCGGAGGAGCTTGACTTCTACGAGGTCGACAGCGGTGTTGGCAAGGTGAGCTGGGATGAGCCGGGCTGTATTGAACGAATCGAGAGTCTGCCAGGATGAGCGTGAGAACGCGTATCCGAAGGCAGGCTCTTTTTTCACATATCCGCACATGCAACGCATCGCACGTAGCCTCCTCAGCCAACACAGCCAACCGGATACATATCGATGGTCAAGCCGCATATACATGTACAAGGGAGTCCGGCTCGTCCTCTTCGGTATGCAGGCTGGAGCGCTGGATGTCGCGTTGCGTCGCTGGAACGTACGGGGCGCTTGCAGGCTGCAGTTGACCTAAAGAGGCGCAGGACGCGCACGTACAACAGAACGGGGTGGGAGGATCACGATGAGAAGAGTAGGATTGCTGCTGCTGGCGCTGTGGCTGGCTGCCTCGGGCTTCGGCTATCGCTTCGGCTTGGGCGGGACGGTACAGGCTGCGCCTGCTGTCGGGACAAGCGCGGTGTCTGCGGCATTGATTGATGTGGAATCAGGCCGCCTGCTGTACAGCTCAAGAGGCGACAAGCAGATGCTAATTGCCAGCCTGACTAAGATTATGACCGCGATCGTCGCGATCGAGCACGGCAACCTGAGCGACATGGCAAAGGTGAGCAAGAACGCATTCGGCAAGGAGGGCTCCTCCATCTATTTGAAGCTGAACGAGGAGATGAACCTGAAGGACCTGCTGTTCGGTCTCATGCTTCGCTCTGGCAACGATGCAGCGGTGACGATCGCCGAGCATGTCGGCGGCAGCGTGGAAGGCTTCGCGTACTTGATGAACGAGAAGGCGAAGCTGATCGGCATGACCAATTCCAGCTTCAAGAATCCGTCCGGCCTTGATGAGGACGGTCACTATTCGACGGCGAACGATATGGCCAAGCTGACGGCGTATGCGTTACGCAACCCTGTTTTCCAGGAAATTGTCAAGACGAAGATGAAAAAGGTTCCGAACCCGCATGAGTCCTGGGACTATACGTGGTTGAACAAAAACAAGATGCTGTCGCTATATGATGGCGCAGATGGTGTGAAGACGGGCTACACGAAGGCGGCAGGCCGCTGTCTCGTATCGTCTGCTACGCACGGCGGACAGCAGCTGGCGGTCGTGACGCTTAGCGATCCGAACGATTGGATTGACCATGCGCGGCTGCTCGACTATGGCTTCCAGCATTATCCATTGAAGTCGCTAGTGGAGAAGGGAGCGGCGGTCGAAGGGACGACGCTTGTATCTGGAACGGACTTCCAGTACCCGCTCGAGCAAGGCGAGGACGCGAAGCTGGAGCGCAAGACGACGATGAATGATGCGACATCGACCGACTATATGCTTGGCATTGCAGGCAAGCTCGAATTTATGCTCAATGGCAAGTCGATCGGCTCCGTGCCGCTCGTGCAGCCGGGCAGTCAGCGCTTGTCGCTCAAGGATCGCTCAACCTTTACATTTACGAATACGGAGTCAGACAGCTGGCATTTGTCCGATCAATGGCTGTACGTGCTAAGGACGCTGTCTAGGGTGCTGTTCACCGGGCAGACGGATTAGAAGTCAGCTTGCACATGTACATTCGCTGGAACTGAAGTAACATCGCGACCGAGTTACAGTAACCGTGTTTAACCGGGAGGGAAGGGGCATGCGAAGCTATGGTCAACATCATTTGGTTGTTTTTTATCGTTGCCGGATTTATCGTCGCCGCGTTTCAAGGGAGAATCGACTTGGTTACGGAGGCCGTGTTTGAAGGAGCGAAGAGCGGCGTCACCGTCTGCTTTGGCTTGATCAGCATTATGGTGTTCTGGCTCGGGATGATGCGTATCGCGGAAGATTCCGGCCTGCTTCGCATGATGGCGAGGCTGCTTGGACCGGTCGTCCGCGCCCTCTTCCCGGGCATCCCGAAGGATCATCCGGCGCTCGGCTACATCATGTCGAACATGAGCGCCAACATCTTCGGTCTTGGCAATGCAGCGACGCCGATGGGCATCAAGGCGATGCAGGAGCTGCAGAAGCTTAATCCGAACAAGGAAGTGGCAAGTCCTGCGATGTGTACGCTGCTGGCGCTCAACACGGCGAGCATCACTCTCATTCCGACGACGCTGATCGCGATTCGGATGAGCTACAACTCGGCCAATCCGGCCGAGATCGTCGGAACGACGCTGATGGCGACGATCGTGTCGACGGCGGCAGCTATTATCGTGGACCGTTGGTACCGTAATCGAAGCACGCAGATCGAGCTGAGGAAGAGGTGAGCTGCACGTGTTTGATTTTGTCAATCTCATATCGGCTTGGGCTATACCTGTCATCATCGTCTTCATCCCGCTCTATGCAGCGTACCGCAAAGTTCCGGTCTACGAATCGTTCGTAGACGGAGCGAAGGACGGCTTCGATACGGCGATTCGCATCATTCCGCATCTGGTCGGCATGATGGTTGCGATCAGTGTGTTCCGCGCCTCGGGCGCGATGGACATCTTCATCGGCTGGCTGAAGCCGATCTGCGAGCAGCTTGGCATTCCGACCGAGGTGATGCCGCTGGCGTTCCTGCGCCCGATTACTGGTGCGGGGTCGCTGGCGTTCACGACCGACCTGATCTCGCAGTTCGGGCCGGATTCGATGGTCGGGCGGATCGCCTCGACTGTACAGGGCAGCACCGATACGACGCTGTACGTCATTACCGTCTACTTCGGTGCGATCGGCATCCGCAAGGCGGGCTACGCGCTCAAGGTCGGCTTAATCTCCGATGCGGTTGGCTTCATCGCCTCGATCGCGGTCTGCTACCTCGTATTCACGTCGTAATCGCTCAGAGATGGACCCCGAACCGCCGCGCACTAGCGCACTAGCGCACTTCATGACTACTCCGGGATGCACCGCTTGGCGTCTTGCACATATACTGTGCATGAACCGCAGACGAAGAGGTGATCATCCGATGTACACTGGCATCATACTTCATCATTCCGCATGTCCCTCCATTAACGGAAAAGGGTATGACCTGTTCGTCACCAAGAACGGTGTCATCATCCCTTCTTCCGCCCAAACGGACCCTTACTATATCCATGTTTGTATCGAAGGCGATTACAGCGCCCCGCGCGTTACACTGACCGCGCAGGAGCGCGAGCAATGGTTCATCCTCGCGAAGCTCGTGCATCGGCTGTGCCAGCAGTACAATTTACAGCCTGATCAGCTGCGTCCGCACTCCGACAGCTGTCCTGGCGCAGGCTTCGATTGGGCTCAGCTTGTGATTTCACCTGAGGATAGGTATCATTAGCTTGAGGTGAAGAGAGAGATGGAACGTTTACAGAAGGTGCTGGCCGAAGCCGGAATCGCATCCCGTCGCAAATGCGAGGAGCTGATTACCGCTGGCCGCGTACAGGTCAATGATGAGGTGGTCACAACGCTGGGGGTGAAGGTGGATCCGAAGCAGGATTCCATTCGCGTTGATGGCAAGCCGATTCGCAAGCAATCGAAGGTCTATTTACTATTCAACAAGCCGAAGGGCGTCATTACGAGCGCGGAGGACCCGGAGGGCCGCAAGACGGTCACCGATTTTTTCAAGCATTTGAAGGTGAGAGTATATCCCATCGGACGGCTCGATTACGATACAGAGGGCTTACTGCTGCTGACGAATGACGGTGATTTTGCCCATTTACTCACGCATCCTAAGTTTCACGTGCCACGTACGTATCTCGCGACGGTGAATGGAGTGCCGCATGGCACGATGCTGGACAAGCTGCGTTCAGGCATTAAGCTGGAGGATGGCATGACGTCACCTGCCGAGGTCGATTATTACGATGTCGATCCGGATAAGAAGGAGGCGATCATCAAGATTACGATCTTCGAGGGCCGCAATCGTCAGGTGCGTCGTATGTTCGATGCGATTCATCATCCGGTCATTAAGCTGAAGCGGGTGCAGTTCGGGCCAATTCTGCTTACTGGCGTGCCGCGAGGCAAGTCCCGTCCGCTGCTACCTGTCGAGGTGGAGGAGCTGCGCAAGGCGGCGCAGGATGTTGGAGCTGGCAAGTCACATAATATTCATAAAGGCGAATTGGACGTCTGACATTTTTCGATATAATAAAATCAGCGGCTGCGGCATGACGCAGCATCGGTCTTCGGCGGCTCGTACGGCGGGCGGATGCTCGGAGCTCAGCCGCTAGTTTACTAGGTTTGAAGGTGATGCAGAATGGGAAAAGCTAGAAGGTCGATCCAAATTATCATTTTCGCGCTTATTGCGGCGGTTGGCGGTTGGACGCTGTACACCAACCTGTTCGCTGGTACGGAGAAGCCGGTCGTCGGAGCAGCAGCGCCGAACTTCAAGCTGTCGAGTCTGGACGGTGTCACTCGCGAGCTATCCGATTATAAAGGGAAGGTCGTCGTCGTGAACTTCTGGGGCACGTTCTGCGAGCCTTGCCGCAACGAGATGCCAGCACTGGACCGGCAGCAGACGAAGTGGAAGGACAGCGGAGTCGTCGTGCTCGGTCTTAATCTCGATGAGCCGCGCATTACGGTGGACAATTACATTCGACAGGTTGGCGTGACGTTCCCAATCTTGTTCGACAAGGATGAGCAGATGCGGAAGCGGTACGGCGTATCGCAATACCCGACGACCTTCTTCATCAAGCCGGATGGCCGCATAGGCGAGATCCGCATCGGGGAGATGGACGAGGCTTATATCGATCGCACCATTGCCGCCATGCTGAAGCCATAGCTCACGTTCGTCGTGACGGCTAACGTATAACCGCTTAGGGGAAGCAGGAGGAAGCATGATTCATAATACGAAATGCGAATGCGGTCATCAGAATCCGGTAGCGACGCTGCTGTGCGAGTCGTGCGGCAAGCCGCTGGAGGATGCGGACGGCACACTGCCGCTGGAGATGAGGTACGACGGCATGGCGCGGCGGTCGCAACGGGAAAACCCCGGTTTGCTGGACCGGGTGTGGAACTTTTTTTCCTCGGTCAAAATCGCGATAGTCTTGATCGCCATTACGCTGATCGGCTCGGCGATCGGCACGATCTACCCGCAGGAGAACACGTTCCTCAACATGGACCCGTCGGTCTATTATAAGGAAACGTACGGAACGAGCGGGCACATCTATTACTTGCTCGGCTTCTCGCATACGTTCGAGTCGTGGTGGTTCATCACACTGCTGTTCATGATCGGCACGTCGCTCATCGTCTGCAGCCTGGACCGGGTGCTGCCGCTGTATCGGGCGCTGAGCAAGCAGCAGATTCGCAAGCATCTGCAGTTCATCACCCGGCAGAAGGTGACGTATTCGGGACCAGTCGAGTCGGATGGACAAGCATGGGTGAAGCAGGCGTCGGAGGTGCTGAAGAAGAAGCGGTACCGCGTTCACGTCGATGCCGAAGGTACAGCCCTGCTCGCGGAGAAATATCGGTTCAGCCGCTGGGGGCCGTACATTAATCATATCGGACTGATTATCTTTCTTGCGGCAGTACTGATGCGGAGCATTCCCGGCTGGCATATGGACCAGCATCTGGCGTTCCCGGAGGGGAAGCTGGTGCCGATTCCGGACTCGCCGTATTATCTCAAGAATGAGAAGTTCACGCTGGAGCTGTATAGCGAGGACGAGATGACCGACGGCTTCAAGGAGAAGGGCATCGCCGTACCGAAGGTGTATGAGACGAAGGCGGTGCTGTACGAGTGCAAGGCGGACTGCGACGATCCTTCGAAGGAGCCTGTGCTAGAGGAGGTGCACCGCCAAGACATTATCGTGAACAAGCCGCTTGATTATGAGGGGCTGCTGGCGTTCCAGTTCGACTATAAGCCGTCGCTCAGGCTCATCTCGGTGAAGCCTTCGCTGCGCAGCGTCGAGACGGGTGAGGTGTTCGGTACATTCGATTTGTCGATGGACAATCCGAAGGAGCAGTTCAAGCTCGGGCCGTATGAGCTGAAGCTGCAGGCGTACTTCCCGGAATTCGCGATGGACGCGAAGGGGACGCCGATTACGAAGTCGAACAATCCGGTCATGCCGGCGTTCGTCTTCTTGGTGAAGGGCCCGGACGTAGCGCCAGAGGGTGAGCCTTTCCTCTATTTCCCAAGACAGATCGATCAGGCGAACTTCCGTCAGGATGAGATCAACGGAGAGCTTGGCCGCAAGCTGGAGCTGTCTGTCGGCTCGATGCAGGACGTCGCCTTCTCTGAATATATCAGCTATTTGAACATTCGGATCGATCGCGCGATGCCGTACATCTGGGTAGGGACGACAATCTCGATGATCGGCCTGATTATGGGCTTCTACTGGCATCACCGACGGATCTGGCTGCGCATCGACAATGGCGTACTGGCGCTCGGCGCCCATACGAACAAGAACTGGTTCGGTCTTCGTAAGGAAGTGTCCGAGCTGCTCGGTAAGAGCGGCATCGAGATCGATCCGAAGAAGCTGGACAAGGAGCAGACAGAGCAGCTCGAACGGATAGAGAACAATGAGGAGAATGAGGTGAAATCGACTTGAGCGGCACGTTCTTATTACTAGCGTTCATTATATATACGGTGGCTATGCTTGGCTTTGTCATCGGCGTATCGGGTCGGAGCTCGACGCAGGTCGAAGACCAGGCTGCATACAGTAGGAAGTGGGGGCGGATTGGCTTCGTCATTACGCTGCTGGGCTTCGGCTGTCATTGTGCATTCTTCTTCCTGCGGTGGGCCGAGGCGGGCCATATACCAACGAGCAACATGTACGAGTTCATGACGTTCCTCGCCATGATGATCGTGCTGGCGTTCCTCGTCGTGTATCTGATCTACAAGTCGACCGTGCTCGGCGCGTTCGCACTTCCGGTTGCGATCATAATTATTGCATACGCTTCTGTATTTCCGAAGGAAATTCAGCCGCTTATTCCGGCTCTGCAGAGCTACTGGTTGAAAATCCACGTTACGACCGCAGCTCTCGGTGAAGCGTTCTTCGCGGTCGGCTTCGCTGCCGGACTGATGTACTTGGTCAAGACGGTTAACTTCAACAGTCGCGAGAAGAGCGACCGCCGCGAGCAACGAGGCGTCGAGTTTACGATGTTCATCATGATCGTTATTATCGCCTTCGTCACGGCGATCTTCAGCTTCAACGGAACCGGCTATAAGGCCGTATTCAAGAGCGATGTGACCGTAACCGACGTTAACAACGTCGATCAGGTCGTGAAGCAGGAGTCGACGTATGTGCTTCCGCCGATCTTCGGTCCTTACGGCGCAGAGACGGTGTCGATGACGCCTTTCCTCGGCATGACCGAGCCGCTACTGGAGGCGCCGTCGTGGATGAAGGGGGCGAATGCTGGCCGCAAGCTGAACACGGTCGTCTGGTCGCTGCTTAGCGGAGCCTTGCTGTACGGGCTGCTTCGCCTCATCGCACGTAAGCCGCTCGGCGCTGCGCTGCATCCGATGATGAAGGGCGTCGATTCGGACGATGTCGATGAGATCGGCTACCGGTCGATCGCGATCGGCTATCCGGTGTTCACGCTCGGGGCGCTCGTCTTCGCGATGATCTGGGCGCATGAGGCGTGGGGTCGCTTCTGGGGCTGGGACCCGAAGGAGGTATGGGCGCTCATCGTCTGGCTGTTCTACGCCGTGTACCTGCATCTGCGTCTGTCCCGCGGCTGGCAGGGCAAGCGCTCGGCGTGGCTGTCGGTCATCGGCTTCCTCGTCGTCATGTTCACGCTGATTGGTGTCAATCTCGTTATTGCTGGACTTCATTCGTACGCGGGCGTTTAGCCCGCGTTTGCTGTACAGGTAGCGCTCATTATTCCTAATGGAAGAGGGTCTGTTGTATGAGTGATGTAAAAATGAACATTCTCGTCGTCGACGACGAGGAGCGCATTCGCCGACTGCTGCGTATGTATCTGGAGAAGGAGAATTACAAGATCGACGAGGCAGAGGACGGCGAGACGGCGCTGCGCAAGGCGCTCGACTTCGATTACGATCTGATTCTGCTCGATCTGATGCTGCCGGGTATCGACGGCAACGAGGTGTGTCTGCGGCTGCGTCAGGTGAAGGCAACACCGGTTATTATGCTGACAGCCAAGGGCGAGGAGACGAACCGCGTGCAGGGCTTCGAGGCTGGAGCCGACGATTACGTCGTGAAGCCGTTCAGTCCGCGTGAGGTCATATACCGAGTGAAGGCGATTCTGCGCCGCTCCTCTGTTACGGCTTACTTGTCCAAGGAGGTCAACTCCAGCAACAACATCGTATTTCCGAACCTCGTGATCGAGCACGACGCGCATCGCGTGACGGCGGGCGGACAGGAGGTTGCGCTCACGCCGAAGGAGTACGAGCTGCTGCACTATTTGGCGGTGTCGCCGGATAAGGTGTTCTCCCGCGA
Organism: Paenibacillus sp. YYML68; assembly: GCF_027923405.1. Taxonomy (NCBI): domain Bacteria; kingdom Bacillati; phylum Bacillota; class Bacilli; order Caryophanales; family Paenibacillaceae; genus Paenibacillus; species Paenibacillus sp. YYML68. The sequence goes on from NZ_BQYI01000001.1 coordinate 2,370,893, forward strand.
GGAGCTGTTGAAGGACGTGTGGAACTATGAGTTTTTCGGCGATCTGCGCACGGTTGATACCCATGTGAAGCGTCTGCGCGAGAAGCTGAACAAGGTATCGCCGGAAGCCGCCTCGATGATCACGACCGTATGGGGCGTGGGCTACAAGCTCGAGGTGCCGAAGTAACGTGTTTATATTCAAAAGCATCGTCGGCAAGCTGTGGCTGACGATTATTGGACTTGTCGTCGTCGTACTTCTAACACTTAGCGTATTCTTGTTCAACTATATCGAAACGTCATTCCCGCGCTCGAAGGATCAGGTCGAGACGCTGACCCGGCTCGCAGCGAAGGTCGCGAGTGAAATATCGCTGCACAAGGAAGAGCGGCGCTACCTGCAGGTCGTCAATGAGCTGATGGAGGCGCAGGGCGCTAGCGTCCTTGTCGTAGGGAAGGATTACTCCCAGGAGATGATGTCCGGCGCTGTCGTCTCGGGTGGCGCTATCTCGCACAGTGTGCCGTTCGAGGAGTTTTTCACAAGAGAGGAACTGTTGAACGTATTCAGTGGCAGCACGATCGACAATCGGACGCTGACACCCCGAGTCGGTCTGCCGCCGAATAATACATATACGGCCGTTGCCGTGCCGATTATGGACGCTTCCATGTCGAGTGTGAACGGTGCACTCATTATGTACCAGCTGACGCAATCGTCCGAGGAGACACAGGACTACGTGAAGAAGCTGTTCGTCGTCGTTGGCGTGTGCGGCTTCCTCATGACGACGTTCTTCGCCTTCTTCCTGCTGAGCCGCATTACGAAGCCGCTGCAGCACTTGAAGACGGCAGCTGACCTTATCTCTGAGGGTGAATACGGCAGTCGGGTGCCGATCCAGTCATCGGATGAGATCGGACAGCTGGCCCGCACGTTCAATCATATGGGAGAGCAGCTGGAGGATACGATCCAAGCGCTCAGTCATGAGAAGGAGCATCTCGCGAGCGTCCTGCGCAGTATGGCCGATGCGGTCGTCACCTTCGATGCAGAAGGGGATGTCATTCTGACTAATCCGCAGGGTGAGCGTATTATTCGGGATTGGAACGAGCTCGAGTGGCTCGGACATAGTGGAGGACCCGAAGGTGCTGAGGCGTCCGGCCCGATGACGGGCTGGAGCCGCATTCCAGAGCCGATCCGACCCCTCTTCGAGGAGATTATACGTCGACCGAAGGAGCTCACCTCCAAGCTTCATGTCAAGAGCGAGGTGTGGTCCGTCGTCATGGCGCCGCTCTACTCGCAGGATCTCGTACGAGGCGTCGTCGCTGTAATGCGTAACGTCACCGAGGAGTATCGGCTCGACAAGCTGCGCAAGGATTTCGTCGCGAACGTCTCGCACGAGCTGCGCACACCGCTGTCGATGCTGCAGGGCTACAGCGAGGCACTCATCGACGACATCGCTGGATCGCCGGAGGAGCGGCAGGAGCTGGCGCAGGTCATCTATGACGAGTCACTGCGAATGGGGCGTCTCGTGCACGATCTGCTCGATCTGGCCAAGATGGAGACGGGGAATCTGGAGCTGCATCTTCGTGAGCTCGACGTACACACCTTCATGAAGCGAATGCACCGCAAATTTGCTGTACTGTCCAAGGAGAAGGGCATTCAGATGTCGTATGACCTCGATAACGTGCCACTTAAGCTCGAGAAGGCGGATGAGGATCGACTGGAGCAGGTGATGACGAATCTGCTCGATAATGCGATTCGCCATACACCAGCGGACGCGCACATCCGAATACGCGCAACGAGCACGCTGCTGCGCGGTGAGAAGGCCGTTCTAATCGAGGTTAGCGACGAGGGAGACGGTATCCCGGCCCAAGATCTGCCGTTCATCTTCGAACGCTTCTACAAGGCGGACAAAGCCCGTACACGCGGTTCCTCAGGCGGAACAGGGCTAGGGCTCTCGATCGTCAAGAACATCGTAGAAGCGCACCGCGGCGTCGTACAAGCGCGAAGCTTGCCCGGACAAGGTACGACATTTTCTATCACGCTTCCTTGTTAAATACTATGGATTAAACAAAACCCTCGCCGATTCGATACCGGCGAGGGTTTGTTTGCTGTTGAATCTTATCCTTAATTCTTGTTGTTCGTGGAACAAGTTCGTTGTTAGCTTGTTGCTTACAGTGACAGCTCGCGAACGTGTGTTAGCTCTGGAAGCTCGACCAGCTGATCAAGCACGTTCTGCGGCGTGTTCTTGTCTGTCGTCAAGATCATGATTGCGGAGCCGCCGATTACTTTACGTCCAACCTGCATCGAAGCGATGTTGACATCGTTGCTGCCGAGCAGCGTTCCGACCTTACCGATGATGCCCGGCTTGTCGTTATGGGAGATGAGCAGGATGTTGCCGTTAGGCGCGATATCTACAGGGTACTGGTCGATCTGGACGATGCGTTCGCCATAGCCGGACAGCAGTGTGCCTGCCAGCGTGCGCTCTTCGTTCTTCGTCTTCAGTGTCACGGAGACGAGATTCGTGAACGACTTCGATACCGACGACTTCTGTACGACGACGTTCACTTCACGCGTCTTCGCTAGATGCATTGCGTTGACTACGTTGACGCCTTCGAGCTGGTGTTGAAGCACGCCCTTCACGATGTAACGGGTAAGCGGCGACGTATCGACATCCGTCAAGTCACCGGAGTAGCTGATCGAAATCTCGCTTACTGCGCCCTCGATCGTCTGGCCAAGGAATACGCCGAGCTTCTCGCCGAGGTTGAAGTATGGCTGGAGCGCATTCAGCACGTCAGCCGGTACCGGAGGCATGTTGACCGCGTTCTTGAACGGTACTTCACGGAGAATGTTGAGCACCTGCTCCGATACGTCAATCGCTACGTTCTCCTGGGCTTCGATCGTGGAAGCGCCGAGGTGAGGCGTGACGATGATCTTCGGATTGTTCAGGAACGGATGGTCTGCTGCTGGCGGCTCGGATTCGAATACGTCGAACGCAGCGCCGGCCACTGTGCCAGCCTGGATCGCCTCTACAAGAGCCATCTCGTCAATGATACCGCCGCGGGCACAGTTCACGATGCGAGCGCCCTTCTTCATAATTTCGAACTGCTTGCTGCTGATCATATGTCTCGTTTCGTTCGTGAGCGGAGTATGAACCGTAATGAAGTCCGAATTGGCACAAATATAATCAACCGTACCGAGCTTCACGCCAATCTTCTCTGCGCGCTCTTCAGTAAGGAATGGGTCGTAGCCGAGCACCTCCATGCCGAATACCTTCGCGCGTCTAGCTACCTCGCTGCCGATTCGGCCCATGCCGAGAATACCGAGCGTCTTGTTGCGAAGCTCAACGCCGACGAACGTCTTGCGATCCCATTCGCCGCCGACTGTCTTCTTATATGCTTGAGGGATGGAGCGGGCGATCGACATCATCATCGCAAATGTAAGCTCGCATGTCGCAATGGTGTTGCCATCCGGAGCATTGATAACGACGATACCGGCCTTCGTTGCTGCTTCCAGATCGATGTTGTCAACGCCTACGCCTGCGCGGCCTACGACCTTCAGGCGGCTGCCCGCGTTCATGATGCGCTCCGTTACCTTAGTGGCGGAGCGTACGAGAAGGGCGTCATACTCGGTGATGATGGCGACAAGCTCATCCTCGGACAAGCCGTTCTTCTTGTCCACCTCAACATCCTGTGCATCGTACAACAGCTGAATCCCCATGTCGCTGATTCCATCCATGACTAACACTTTAAACATTACATTTCCCTCCATTATCTTTTTATACAAACCAAAAACTCCTCATCCCGATACGTCTAGCGTATACAAGGGACGAGGAGCTGATTCATCTCGTGGTACCACCCTAATTCGCTACACGTTCGCACGCGCAGCCTCGGACAGTCTGTTGTTCGACAGACCTGGAAGGGTAACGGCTTCTAACCGGCTGCAACTACTGGAAGCTTCGAGGCAGCAACTCTGGAGTGCTCCGCATGACGATCGCGTCCGGTTTCCACCACCCACCGGCTCTCTGTGCGCTTTCGTATAATGCTTGGCTCCGTCATCGTTTTGTGTCAAATATGCTCGTAAATTTGCCCCTAGCTTACCATGCCAAAATCAGGCTTGTCAAGAAGTAAATGCACATCTCCGGCCGATATCCGCGACTGCCCTCAGCATGGTTGCCTCGGCCGTACGGAGGCGGTACAATGTGGGCATTATACGTGACGCAGAAGGGGGTACATACATGTCATTCGACCGAATTGGTCCAGACGCTTACAAGCGCAAGCGTGATCGTGGAGAGCTCGAAGGGACGCTAACGATCGATGTCCGCGAGCAGATGGAGTGGGACTATTACCATTGGGAAGGAATGGAGCTCGTGCCAATGATGACGATCCCGCAGAAGCTGGACGAGCTGCCGCGGGACAAGCCACTGTACATCGTCTGCGCTCATGGGGTGCGCAGCGCCAACGTCTGTCATTATTTGAGCCAGCACGGCTTCGATAACGTCGTCAACGTCGAAGGCGGCATGGCCGCGCTCGCTGCGTTAGACGGTGTGCATTACGACTGACCATCGTATGAAGCATCATGCACGCTGCAACAGTGAAGCCGCGCTACCTGCATATACAGGTGCGCGGCTTATTGTCGCATCAACGTCAGAGTTAGAAGAAAGGAAGCTGCGGAAGCGTCTGACCGTTGTAATATTTATTTTTCAGCCGCTGGAAATCACCGGATCGCACCGCATCCGTGGCAATCAGCGTGTTGACAATTTGCGGGACATTGGTCAAATTCATGTTCTTCGCCTGTCCGCTTGCGATCAGATCGTCGACGCGTGCGCTCATGTCCTGCGGCGTATACGCAGGGAAGATGGCGCTGCCAGCGAACAGGTTGGCAATGTACGCATTTTTCATATTCAGCGTAAGCGCGTTCCAATCTTTAATGGCAAGCGTCGCCGTCACATCGATCGACTTGAATTGTGGACTGACCGTCTCATACCACTTGAGCATCGCATCATAATACTGCTTCTCAGCTAGCAGCGCGAAGTTGCGCGCCTCCGACAAGTAGGCGTCCGACTGAAATTGACTGACAAGCTCATAGCCCGGCATCGCATTCGCCTTGGAGGTGAACGTGCGAAGCGCCTCGCTGGTCAGCTTCAAGCTTCTCATATAATTTTGCTGCGATTCCTTCAAGAGAGGGGAGGAGTCCGGCGCAGCCTTTTGCGACAGCGTGTCGTATACCTCTTGTGATTGCTTGGCCAGATCCTTCACAATTAATGAGGCGTCTGCCGACTGATTCGCCTGCAGCGTGTCGAGCTTGTCGAACCAAGCTTTGTGAAATTCCCTGTACGGCTGATAAATGGTATGATAGAAGGAGACCAAGTATTGTTGATGGTAGGCGGTAAGACCGTTGTTCTCCGCCTTCTTCTCAACGAGCAGCTCCTCATACTTGGCCGCGGCGCGTTCCTGTCCGAGTCTTAAGCCGTAGAAGAAGGCGCCCAGCGCTACGACGAGCATGAAGATGAATGTTATAGCGAACACGTAGTCGGTTCGATTTAACCGTTTTTCCATGAGCAAGGCACCTCGCGAAACGTTATAATTTATGCATCCTAAGTATAGGTGAATATGTCGAAAAAGGGAATCGTCATGAAAAAATTTAACTTCAAGTCGTTCAAGGTGCGACTACGCCAAGTCAAGGCTGAAGAGCTGAATGACCGTCTGCTCCTCATTAATCTGTATGTAACGCAAGCTCTAGTGCTGCTGGCTGCTGTCGTGATCATGCTGTTCCAGCGTCCTGATCTGCTACAGATGTTCTCCATCGAGCCAGGCCTTACAATCGTGCTATGGGGAGCTCTGTTCGCTGGCGCGGTGCTCGCCGTTGATCTGCTGGTGACGAATTGGGTGCCCTCCGAGGTGACCGATGACGGGGGCATCAACCAGATGCTGTTCGGCAACCGCCCACTGTGGCATATCGCGCTGTTATCCCTCGTCGTCGCGTTCTGTGAAGAGCTGCTGTTCCGCGGCGCCATACAAGCAGCATGGGGACCGTATTGGACGAGCATTCTGTTCGCCGCTATTCACATTCGGTACTTGCAGCACTGGCTCATGACCGGCCTCGTATTTAGTATCAGCTATGGCCTCGGCTGGATCTATATTCAGACAGGTACGCTGTGGACGCCGATTTTGGCCCATTTCCTGATCGACTTTATTATGGGCTGTATCTTAAGGTATAGGAGAGAGAGCTAGCATGAATATCAGTCACCAGCATTCCGAGCTGCAGCAAGCAGCCTCGGAAACGGCGGCCGCCGCCTCCGAGGAGCTGTACCTTCCTCCCCGCAAGAAGGTTCATCCAACTGAGAAGGAGAAATGGCTGCCTATCTTTTATCGGACGCTGCTGTCTATTTTTGTACTGTTAACAATTGGATTGCTCGTATGGGGCTGGTATCGCGATCAGCAGCTATAGACTCGGGTCGATCGCATGCGGGTCCACGAAGCCGTAGCCTCGCTTCTTGATTTGCGACAACATGTCGTCCAGTGCCTCCGCCGTCCACGGCAGCTCATGCATAAGAATGTTGCTGCCGGGGCGCAGCTGGCCGATGACGTTCGCCGTCACCTCCTGGGCACTGTTCCGCTTGACGGTCATTTCCCAATCCTTGGAGCCATTGGACCATGTCATATATAGCATACCGAGCTCCTTCGACTTCGCACGTACCTCATCATTGCCTGATCCGAACGGTGGCCGGAAAAAAACAGGCGCTTCTCCAGTAATCGCCTTCACCGCGTCTTGCACGTCCTCCAGCTGCTGGGCAATCTTCTCCTTCGTTTGCTTCTTAAGATCAATATGATCCCACGAATGATTGCCGATGGCATGACCGCGCTCATGAATGAGCTTGACGATGTCGGGCTTTTGCTTCACGCGATAGCCGTTCACGAAAAATATGGCCTTCGCCTGATGCTTATCCAGCGTATCGAGTAATGCCTGGTTCAGCTCGAGGTCCTTCGGTCCGTCATCGAATGTCAGCAATACGACCTCCTTCGGATGCTTACTGGCGTCGATCGGGACGATGTCGTACGTCCTCGGGCTCATCTTGTACGTTCGGGCAACAGGCGTAGCTTGGGGCTGAGTCCGACTCTCTTGCTTGGCCGACTGCTGTGTATGCGACGTGACTTTATCTGCGGTCGCAGGTACGGAGACCGCCTGTTCTTGCAGGCTGCTCGACTTAGTGGCGTTCTCTGGACGGGCTGCACTGTTCGGAACAGCTGCACTCGATTCCAGCGACTGGCTGACAGGGGAAGGTGGTGGGGTCACTTCGTTGCGGTCGGACGATGTAGAGCAGGCAGAGGCTAGCACTGAAGCAAGCAGCAGTACGGCTGTCGTCTTTATTTTATTAGTCATCAAGTGTGATCTTCCCTTCATGTAGGCTGCTTCCTAATATTATCATGCATGAGCTGGGCCCACCTAGCGGAAAATATAGCTGAAGTCGAATCCAACACCACAACGGAGGGATCGAAGATGAGAATAGGAGCCTTTATGTTTGGCGGTATTGTCGGAGCAGCAGCAGCAATCTACGTATCGAACCGGATGAAGCCGATCATGTCGGCATTTGCGGGCAATGATGCGGTCAGCAGCATGCTGAACCAAGCGGACAAATCGATGAAAAACCGCAAAAGCTCGGATTCTGCATCTATGTTCCAGGGAGCTGCTTTTACAAGCAGCCAAAACCAGCATAAATCCAATGTGTCGAATGTGTCTTCCCACAGCTCGGCAAACAACACAAGCACGTCGAGCAACACAGGCGCATCCAACACAAGCGCATCCAACAGCACAAGCAAGAAGGACTTCGTGTTTGATGAGAGCTTGTTCAAAGAGGACGGCCTAAATAAAGTGGAGGACATTGTGAATCAGGATCCGAAGCTGCGCGCAGCAGTGGACGAAATTTTGGCAGGCAATGGAACCCCCTCGAAGAAAGAGCAGCAGCAGACGCACTAAGAGAGTAGTACGCTATCATGCTCATCGATACGTAACAGGTGCAAGGTTCTCGTTCCATGCGAACGGGGCCTTGCTTTTTTTTGTTTTTAATCATTTTTTCGGCTCTTGACCGTTCTTTTCTGAACGGAATGTGATATAATAGACGTAACATGGAAAACAAGCACACCCTTTCTATGTTTAGTTGCGCGTTTAGGGATTGTCGTCATGTCTTGGTTTCTCTTGATGAACCATACTTCATAAGCTTTTATTAACAGTCGGCTAGGGGGGAATCCAGTATGAAAATGGAGCGATTAAGTCAGGACAAGATACGGATATTCCTCACATTTGATGACTTAACGGAGCGCGGCATTCAGAAGGATGACATGTGGAGAGAAATCCCTAAGGTACATGAGCTGTTCAGCGAAATGATGGATCAAGCTTATATGGAGCTAGGCTTCGACGCGACCGGTCCTCTCGCCGTTGAGGTTCTCGCTATGCCTGCACAAGGGATGATGGTTATCGTCACGCGCGGCAAGATGAACTTCGGCTCTGAAGATACGCTTGAAGATGAGCTGGAAGAGGAAGTGTACGAGCTCGAGCTTACATTGGATGAGACAGACCAGGTCACATACGCCTTCCGAGACTTCGAGGATTTGCTGAGGCTGTCTAAGGTTCTGGGTGGAATGCTCACAGACGGCGGAACGCTCTACTCCTATAAAAATAAATATATTTTACTTCTGGATGCGGAGCCGCTGGATGAGAGCAAGCTACAGACGATTGTAGCAGTGTTGTCGGAGTACGGTGAAGCAACCTCGGTGACTCATGCAATGCTTGAGGAGTACGGCAATAAAGTGATTGCAGAGCATGCAATTCGAACGCTTTGTGAGAAATTCCGTTAATCCCGATTGATGTTCCATATTGTGACTGTGAAATATCAGATTATATGGCAAAGCATTCACAAAAACATTCGTTTTTGCGGAATGCTTTTTTTGAAATCATCCGCTATGCGTGAATAAGGGGAAGCAGTGGATGGAATTGGCGGTCGCATAAGACGGGGAGGACGAACCAGGTGACAGGACTGAACAGAAGCGCGGCCAAGTCGTCTTTCGATTTAGAAGAGCTCGTCACGCATTATCAGAAGCAGCTGCGCGAGGATGCTCTCTATTACTTGCAGCGCCGCGGCCTCGAACAAGAGACGATTCAGCAATATCGGATCGGCTTCGAACCGGGGAAGATTGGCTTCTATGTACAATCGGGGAAGCTCGGCGGTTACTTCGAGAATCGCGTCATTATTCCGATACTGGATTCGGCAGGAGAGCCGATCGACCTGATCGGACGTTCCATCGATAATCGGGAGCCGAAGTACAAGACATTGGTCGGTATGGATGATTACTTGTTCAACGAGCCGGTGCTTGAGCAGACCGACGACGTGATCGTCTGCGGCGGTGTGTTCGACGTGTTGAGCTTGTCACAAGCGAGACTGCCAGCCGTATGTACGACCGTGTGGATGACCTTCAAGGAGAGTCATGCCGAGAAGCTGAAGGATAAGCGTGTGTTCATATGTCTTGGCAATGATGAGCTCGGACGCAGAGAGAGCGCGAAGATCGAAGCGCTGCTGCAGGGCATCAGCCGAGAGACATTCATCGTCAACATGCCGGAGTCGATTCGGGATGTGAACGACTTTTTCGTTCGTGTGCAAAATCCGCTCGACACATTCATGCAGCTGCTGAACGAGACGATGGAGGAGTCGCTTCTCCTGCCGATCGCACCGGATGTGAAAAATATTACGGCGTATACCGAGGAGTTCATGAAGCGGTTTCGCGGACAAACAAGCGGCGTGTCGACTGGACTTCTGCAGCTGGATGAGGCACTGCTGGGAGGTATTCGCGCCGGTCTGTACTTCATCGCAGGTGGAGCCTCCTCCGGCAAAACGATGCTGCTCAAGCAGCTCGCCGATGAGATGGCAGCACGGCAAGTTCCGGTCGTCTACGTCTCTTGGGATATGACGGCCTTCGAGCTGTGGGCGCGCAGCATCGCCAGACTGATTGGTGCTGAGCCCCACCAGGTGCTTAGCGGCAAAGCATCACCGGAGGAAGTAGCTCGGGGCAACAAGCAATATGTCGAGATCAGCAAGTGGATGTGGACGATTGAGTGCTCGATGGAAACGTCAATGGAGCGTGTGTTCGCAACGGTGGAGCGTATCGCAGGCATTGCCGGACGAACGCCGGTCATTATTATCGATCATCTGAACCGTATACCCGCGACGGGCCTGCAGCGTCAGCCGCAGTCGATCGCCGAGCACCAGACCGTGCTTGCTTACATGCTTAAGCAATGGTCGCGAGAATGGGGGGCCCCGGTGCTGGCGGCGATTCCGACGGATGTAAGCCGTGAAGGGCTTCCTGAGGGAGTCGAGGCATCGGCAGATGTCATATTCGGCTTGAAGCAGCTGGCCGATGACGTGCTGGAGGACGGTGTGAACCGCTGTCTGCTGCAGCTGTTCAAGCACCGCAACGGTCCGCTCGCTACGGTAGAGCTTCGCTTCAACCAGCGGAAGGCGTGCTTCGAGGAGTCTGAGGTGCAGTCTGACGTATAACCATATATTTTGGTTTCACAGCACTTATTTTTCTGGAGGACTGGAGGAGTAGACCCTGAGCCTTTTTTCGTTGCTAGTTGCTGCTGTGGCGCCGGGCGTCGCTCTTCTGTCCTATTTTTATTTGAAGGACCGTTACGACCCGGAGCCGATCTCGCACGTCCTACGATTGTTCATATTCGGCGTGCTGCTTGTGTTCCCGGTGATGGTGCTGCAATGGGCGCTACTGCAGGGCCTAGGCTCGCATCCGCTCGTTTTCTCTTTTGTAACGTCTGCGTTGCCTGAAGAATTCTTCAAGTGGTTCATCGTCTATTTCTTAATTTTTCAGCATTCGACGTTCGATGAGCCGTATGACGGGATCGTCTACGCCGTAGCGGTGTCGCTTGGCTTTGCCACGATGGAGAACGTGCTGTACGCACTGCTGAGTCCGATGGATTTCTCTCAGCTATTGCAGCGGGCATTCCTTCCGGTGTCAGGGCATGCAATGTTTGGCGTTATGATGGGCTATCACTTCGGCTCTGCGAAGTTCGTGAGAGGGAAGTATCGCAAGCATCTGGCACTCGCGCTGCTGCTGCCTCTGTTCTGGCACGGTGTGTTCGACTATACGTTAACCGTATCCGGTGGCAACTGGATCTGGTTCATGCTGCCGCTTATGTCGTTCCTGTGGCTAAGGAGCATGTGGAAGGTGCGTCGTGCGAACGAAAGCTCGTCGCTACGTCTGCTTACTCGCGAGGAACGGATTAAAGCTTGAGGGAACTGTCTATAATGGGATGTAACGAGACTTACAATCGGAGGAATCCCATGAATAGTACAATGAGTCCCAGAGTGAAAGTCATCATTCGCTGCAACCAGTGCGGAGAGAAATTTATATTAAGAGGTCGCAGGGATAAGGGCCGCATTGATACCGGCTTCAAGCAATGCATCTGCAGCAATGCGAACGATTTTGAGATCGAGACGAACAGCATGTAGTTTATGTTCAGAGCCGTCCTTCACAGGGCGGTTTTTTCTTTTGAGGAGATAGGTGCATAAAGGCTCCGCTCTGAAGCGCAAACTAAGCCCAAGTTTGGCTGAAGAAGGGAGATCTCGCGCATATGTACAAGAGGCTAAGTATCGTCATGTTTCCGATTTTGCTCGTCGCTCTCATCGGTACGGGGATCTGGGGGTATATGGAGCATCAAGAGAAAAACTCCGTTTTGATAAAAGCTGAAAATCAATACCAGCGGGCGTTCCATGACCTCACGTTTCATGTTGACAAGCTTCATACAGAGCTCGGCAACACGCTAGCGGTTAATTCCACGTCCCAAGAAGCTTACAAGAAGGGGCTCATTAACGTTTGGCGCATTACGAACGAGGCTCAGAACGAGATCAGTCAGCTTCCGCTTACGCTGCTGCCGTTCAATGAGACGGAGCAATTCCTTGCGAATATTTCGAAGTTTGCGTACCGCGCGGCTGTAAGGGATCTGAGCAAGCAGCCGTTCACCGAGGCGGAGATGAAGACGATGAAGTCGCTCTATGAGCATTCGAAGCAAATATCGGACGATCTGCGTCAGGTGCAATCGACGGTTGTGGAGCAAAATCTTCGCTGGATGGACGTGGAGCTTGCACTGGCGACCAAGTCGGAGCCCTACGATAACGACATCATCGATGGCTTCGCAACGCTGGACAAAAAAGTAAGCGAATATGCGGAGGTCAACTGGAGTCCATCGGTGATGAGCATGTTCGAGAAGCGCGATGTCAGCATGCTGTCAGGCAACGAAATGACGGTCGACGATATTAAGCAGCGAGCAGCTCAATTTCTAGGCGTTCAGAGCTTGGATACGGCCCAAATCGTGGAGAACGGCGTCGGCACCGAATATGCCTCCTACAGCGTGTATATACCGAAGGAGGGCACGTTGGACGGGGCGCACATGGATTTTGCCAAGAAGGGCGGACAACTGCTGTGGTACAACGCAACCCGCGATGTACAGACTCGTGCCCTTGATCTACGCCAAGCGCGCGATGTGGCAGCACAGTTTCTGGACGAGCATGGCTACACTGGGATGACGGCCGTGTCTTACGATGATTACGCCAACGTAGCGAACTTGACCTTCGCTTCCAGAGAGGGAGACGCGATTAACTATCTCGAGAAGGTTGCGGTGAAGGTTGCGCTTGACAATGGCGAGGTTACCGGCCTTGAGGCGACGGATTACGTATTCAACAATAAGGAGCGTCAGTTGCCTGCGCCTACAGTGACTGTGGAGGATGCGAAGAAGACGTTGAACCCTGAATTCAAGCTGGACAGCGTCAGTCAAGCGTTGATTCGCAATGAGATCGATGAAGAGGTGCTGTGCTATCAATTCATGGGTCGCGTGAATGGCGGCTATTACCGAATCTTCATTAATGCTGCTACGGGAACGGAAGAGAAGATTGACTACATTCAAGCAGACGAGGTTCAGGTGGCACAGTAAGGAGAGCGGAGCCCGGCTTATGGCCGGGTTCATTCGTGTTCAAGCGTTCAGGTATACCCTCAGGTGCTTGACGTGGTATAATATGGGCAGACCTAGGTCTGAAGTATCGATGATGATCATTCCGAGGGGTGCTTGCCTTGCTTCCGAAAATTAACCAGATTTTGCACATACAAGTGAATTCCATCGACGAAGAGGAAGCGAAGCAGGAATATAAATCGCGGATCGCCGATATGACCGACAGCTCGATCATGATGGAGGTGCCTCTCCATGAGAAGACAGGTCGCTTGAAGCGACTGTATCCGGGCGATGAGCTGTCGATCTACTTCGTCTCCGAGGGTGGTGTGAAGAACTACTTCAACTCTTCTGTCATCGGCTACACGGATGATGTGATCCGACTTGTCCAAATCAAGCTGCCAGCGGTTGAATCCATTACGAAGATGCAACGCCGAACGTTCCTCCGTGTGCCTGCCGAGCTCGATATTGCGGTCAAGCTGGTTGAGAATCTTCAATTCGTTGCATTGACCGACGACGTCAGCGGCGGGGGCGTGTCGTTCCTTTGCGAGAGCAATACTCCGGTCAGCTCCGGTCAGGCCGTTGGCTGCTGGTTGAACATACCGTATAAGAACGGAACCATTGAGCATGTGCCGTTCAAGGGAGAGGTCGTTCGCGTGAAGGCGCTGGAGACGGGACGACTGCAGGTGATGATGCGCTTTACTGAGATCGCCGACCGGGACAGGGAGAAGGTAATCCGGTTTTGCTTCGAACGTCAGTTCGATTTTCGTAAAAAATAAAACGGTCGGATAATTGTAAGGAATATGGGAAAGCTATCCGCATTATGCCAATTGAGGGTGATGTGGGTATGAGTGTAGATCGTCAGAATGAAGCGGAGCGGACGTATGAGGAGCTGTTCATCCAATTCTCCTCCCGCATCGAGAAGCTGCTGCTGCTTGGTGTGAAAATAGTGCTGCTTGCTCTTGTCGCCAGTCAGCTGCTGCTGCAGGTGCCTCAGCTTCGGCATGGCCTCGTGAAGGTCGAGCGTCTGGAGGGCAAGCCCTATTTACACGAATCCGTATCGGTCCATAGCAGAGCTGCACAATAGTTCCGGAGTAGGCTTTGCAATGATCGTGAAATCTATGGTATAATTTTCTACGTTCGAGGCTTCGGCCTGTTTTTTTTTCAAAATGCTCGTCCGTTTTATCGGGAATAGGAGGCCGCAGCTTGGAGAAGTTTAACATCGCTATCGACGGTCCGGCCGGCGCAGGGAAGAGCACCATCGCAAGATTGGTTGCCAGCGCGCTTGGCTTCGTATATATTGATACCGGAGCCATGTACCGAGCCGTAACCTGGAAGATTATGGACAAGGGCCTTCAGCCTGATCAAACGGGGGACATGATCGCGCTCACGAAGCAGATGGATATTCAGCTCACCCCGGGAGAAGCAGGTCAGAACGTTTTTGTCGATGGTTATGATGTGACGGGCTTGATCCGTACCGCAGAAGTAACCGGATACGTATCGTTCGTATCGTCGATCGCCGAAATTCGGCAGGTGCTGACCCGGAAGCAGAAAGAGATGGCCGCGAGCATGGGCGTCGTGATGGACGGCCGCGATATTGGAAGCCATGTGCTGCCAGACGCGGAGGTTAAGGTGTTCTTGACCGCAAGCGTGCTGGTTAGGGCAGAGCGGCGTCTGAAGGAAATCGAGCATACGCAGCCCGGCATTACGCTGGAGCAGCTGATGCACGATATCGCTACACGTGACCGGATGGACGAGCAGCGAGATGCATCGCCGCTGGTTCAGGCTCCTGATGCCATACTGGTGGATACGACCAGCATGACGATTCCAGAGGTCGTTGATCGTATTCTGGAGCTGTGCGCAAGTCGCGTCGGTGGAGGGAAGTAGATGCTTTATATTTTTTTTCGCACCCTATTTCGGATGATGTTCGCTGTTCTATTTCGTCTTAAGACGGAAGGCGAGGAGAACATTCCGCGCGAAGGACCTGTTGTCCTGTGTGCGAATCATACGAGCAACTGGGATCCTCCAGTTCTTGGTTCCATGCTTGATCGCAAGGTGCACTACATGGCCAAGGCGGAGCTCTTCGAGCTGCCGGTGCTGAAGCAGGTGCTGCCCCGTATCGGAGCTTTCCCCGTGAAGCGAGGCGGTGTCAGCAAGGAGTCGATTCGTCTGTCTATCCAGCTGCTTAAGGATGGCAACATGATCGGCGTCTTCCCGGAAGGGACGCGAAGTAACGCAGGCGGTATGGGCAAGAAGGGAGCGGCAAGTCTGGCGTTGAAGTCAGGGGCTACCGTTATTCCGGCCGCAATCGTAGGTAATTATTCATTATTTCGTCCTATGAAGGTCATCTATGGTCGCCCAATCGATCTGAGCGAGTATGCAGATGCCGGCTCCGAAGGCTTGGAGCAAGCAACGGACTTGATCATGAGCACGATTCGCTCGATGGTCCGTGAGCACGAATCGAAATAAGATTTGGTGGCATACTGAAGAAAACGGGGAATGAAGTAATTTATTCAAATAAACCATATATGTCGTAAAGGTTGCTAAGGAGGCTATTTGAACTATGTCTGATGAAATCAAAGTAGAACAAAACGAGCAAGAGGTACAAGCTGTAGAAGCAGCAGAGGTGTCGCAGGAAGAGTCGATGGCGAATGTTACGTTCCTCAAAAAGGGCGATATCGTCACTGGCAAAGTCATCAAGGTTGATGCTGATCAAGTCGTTGTTGACGTAGGCTACAAGTACGATGGCGTTGTGCCGGTTCGCGAGCTGTCGTCGGTTAACCTCGACAATGCTGCAGAGGTTGTAGAGGCTGGTCAGGAAATCGAGCTGAAGGTCATGAACATCAATGATCATAAAGAGACGCTCGTACTGTCCAAGCGCGCAATCGAGGGCGAGAAGGCATGGGATAAGCTGGCTGCTGACATGGAGAACAAGACTGTTCTCGAAGCGAAGGTTGCTGAAGTTGTAAAGGGCGGTCTTGTCGTGGATGTAGGTCTTCGCGGCTTCGTTCCAGCTTCGATGGTAGAGCGCAACTTCGTAGAAGATTTCAGCGACTACAAGGGTCGTACACTTCGTCTGCGCGTGAAGGAAATGGATCGCGAGAAGAACAAGGTCATCCTGTCCCAGAAGGACGTGCTTGACGAAGAGTTCGAGTCGAAGAAGAAGGACATCTTGAACCAGATCTCCGTTGGTCAGCAGCTCGACGGTACGGTTCAGCGTCTGACTCAATTCGGCGCATTCGTTGATATCGGGGGCGTGGACGGTCTCGTGCACATCTCCGAGATGGCATGGCACCACGTTGAAGCTCCTTCCGAGGTTGTGAAGGAAGGCGATGCAGTGAAGGTGCAGGTTCTGAAGGTTGATCCGGAGAACGAGCGCATTTCGCTGTCGATCAAGGCAACTCAGCCAGGTCCTTGGCAGCAGGTTGCTAGCCGCATCAACATCGGTGATATCGTAACGGGTACGGTTAAGCGTCTTGTGCAATTCGGCGCCTTCGTAGAAGTTGCGCCTGGTGTGGAAGGTCTTGTACACATCTCGCAAATTTCCCACCGTCACATCGGAACACCTGGCGAAGTATTGAAGGAAGGCCAGGAGGTACAAGTGAAGGTGCTTGATATGAATCCGGACGAGAAGCGCGTTTCCTTGAGCATCAAGGAAACGGAAGAAGCTCCAGCTCGTGAGGCGAAGCCAGAGCGCGCTGAGCGTGAGCCGCGTGAGCGTGCACCTCGCCGTGAGAAGGAATCCGTCTCCCATGAGGAGATGTCTGGCCTGAACTTGACACTGGGCGAGCGCTTCGGCGACAAGCTTAGCAAATTCAAGTAAGCATATCGCGAGCGAAAAGAGGGATTCAGGGTGCGCATACCAAGGAAGCTGGAGCATGTTCACCATGCTCTGCAGCTTGGACAGAGCGGGCTTCACGGCCTTGACGATGTTAAGCTGATCCATAACTGCCTCCCGGGAGTCTCTACGGAATATATCGCACTGCCTACGACAATCGGCGAACTCTCCTTGAGTTCGCCGATTGTTATTAATGCGATGACCGGAGGGGCTCACGAGACGGAGGAGATCAATAGAGAGCTCGCTATAGCGGCCAGGGAAACAGGACTTGCCATGGCAGTTGGCTCGCAAATGTCTGCGATTAAAAATCCGGAGGTCGCGTCGAGCTACCAGATTGTACGTCGTGTGAATCCAGATGGAATCGTATTCGGCAACCTCGGCAGCGAAGCAACGGTCGAGCAGGCAGAGCGGGCTGTACATATGCTGCAGGCCGACGGTCTGCAAATTCATCTTAACGTCATGCAGGAGCTCATTATGCCGGAGGGGGATCGCTCCTTCACGGGCATGCTGGAACGAATTCAGCACATCGTCCGTGCGATTGGTGTGCCTGTCATGGTGAAGGAGGTCGGCTTCGGCATCGCTCGCGAGCATGCGGAGGCGCTCATTCAGGCAGGAGTAACGATGCTCGATGTCGGCGGCTCAGGCGGGACGAACTTCGCCCGCATTGAGAATGCCAGACGGGAGCAAGCGCTGGACTGGTTGAATAATTGGGGCTGCACCACGAGTGTAGCGCTGCTGGAGGTGCTGGAGGCGAAGCGGCGGCTGCAAGCGGAGGCGAAGGGACTGTCCGTCATCGCCACTGGCGGAATGGCGACAGCACTTGATGCTTGCCGGGCACTCGTCGTTGGTGCTTCAGCGGTCGGTATGGCCGGTGCCTTGCTGAAGGTACAGCGGACAGAAGGCACAGAGGCGCTGATCTCTCACATCGGGCGGCTTCATTCCGAGCTCAAGCTGCTCATGACTGCGCTCGGCGCTGCAACGATTGACGAGCTGCACCAGGTGCCGATTGTTATCACGGGTGAGACAGCCGAATGGTGTGTTGCGCGCGGAATCGACCATCATACATACGCTAGGCGTCAAGGCTACTCGAGGCGTCCAGCAGCGACGATCTAACGTATTGACTAAAACCGAATATGACCAGCCATACTATAGAAAAAAGAGAGGCCAAAACGTCTTTTTCTATGGGTGAGTGCTAAATATGAATGCAGGCTATTTGTCGCTATTGCTCGTTGTCGTAGCTCTCATATTGGTACTAAGCGGCTGGAAGGACATCCTATTAAGAGGTATGACTCCTACGAGTCTACTTCTTTTTTTTGTTCTCTGGATCGTGCTGCTGCCGCTTAGCTTCGAATGGCAGTCGATTCAGTTCTCAGGCTCCGCGATCTTGTGGATCGGGATATTGTCTTATGTTTTCGTGAGCATGAGAGGGAGCCTGTTACGCTTTCATCTGATCTCGGTGTCGCTGCTGCTATCGTCGGTGTACTTTTTCTTGAAGGAAACGATTCACTTGATGCCTACGATCATGATATGGAACGCTACGTTCACGACAGCGTTAATGGTTGGTGTGCTGGCAGCAGGACTGCTGCGGCAACCGGGATTACAGATTGCTGCGATTACAGCAGCGCTGCTCCTCGGTGAGAGCATGTCCCTATACGCGCATCGGGATACCGCAATTGTAGTCATCGGACACGCTGGCGCTCAGGACCTATGGTGGCTGTCGATATTCACAGCTAGAGCGGTGTCACTGCTGCTGGAGGCTATGGGGAATGCTGTTCGAGGTATGGCGAAGCGTGTGGCAGACCGATTGCGGATCCGGAAGCCGTAATGCGTCGTTGTGACTTCAGGAATCATCAAGGAATCACACTCAAGGAGGGCTCGTGCATGTGGGCGTGGTTAATGGAGCAGAAGGTTACGGTTGGCATTATTATAGGTGTGCTATTCGGCGTAATCGCTCGCTTGTCAATGCTGCGCACCGATTACAGGCAATACCCGACGTACCCTCATGGGAAAATTATACATCTTTCTCTAGGCGTCATTGCAGCCGGATTAGGTGCCGTCGCGGTTCCATCGCTCATAGATAAAAACTACACGGCGATTACGTTCCTCGCGCTGGCGGCCCAGCAATTTCGGGATGTTCGCAATATGGAGCGAAACACATTGTCGAAGATCGATGAGGTCGAGCTCGTACCAAGAGGCGGTACTTATATTGAAGGGATTGCTATGGTATTCGAGGGGCGCAACTATCTCGTTATATTCAATGCGTTCGTAACCGCCTTCTTCAGCATCGTCTTCGCTTGGTATTGGGGGATCGCGGCAGGTGTGGCTGTGTTGCTCATCACCAATAGGTTGAAGTCGGGCAAAAGCATTGCGCATATCGCCGATGTGTCGATCGGTAAGCTGCGCTTCGATGGTCCAAATCTCTATGTGAACAACATCTACATCATGAATGTCGGATTGAACGACTCTCGCAAGGCGATGGAGGAGCGAGCGCTCGGCCTCGTGTTCACCCCGAAAAACATTAATGCGCGTATTACGCTCGCTAACCCGGGACAGCGACAGGCGATATTGCATGACATCTCCACGATTCTCGGTGTCTATCGGGATGAAGGCGAACCGTCACTCGTGCCGCTCGCCAAGCTCGACATGAATGATGGTCGACTGGCGGTGCTGGTGCTGCCGCAGGATCGCAGTCCGGACAAGGCGCTGCAAGCCGCGCTGCGAGCTCCGATCTTGGAGAGCGCCGTTCGGATGCCGAGCGAGGCTGCTGCGGTCCAGTCATCCGATGGAAAGGCAGGTGCATAAGTATAATGGGTAAAATAGCGGCAATCGTGACGAAGCACAAGGAATGCGTCGCTGGTGGAGCGCCGATCTTTGTAGTAGAAGGGGACAAGGAGCTGCAGGACGTCTCGTTCCGTCTTGAGAAAATGCTGGATGCAGCTGCTCACGATCTGGAGAATGGCACGATGCTTCTGGTGAAGCATTAGTGTGCTTGCGAGTCTCTTGTTTTACTTGCACCCCATATTTTGTTATAATAGCAAAGCCTATGGCCTATTTCGGCCGTAACTATACATCATGGCAACGGAGCTTGTGTCGTTAAACGAAGGGACTGAAGCAACATGGCAAGACCAATCATTGCAATCGTCGGTCGACCGAATGTCGGGAAGTCGACGATTTTTAACCGAATTATCGGTGATAAGCTGGCGATTGTCGAGGATAAGCCGGGCGTAACCCGGGATCGTCTGTACGGTCGGGGCGAATGGCTGGACCAAGAGTTCAGCATTATTGATACGGGCGGTATCGAGATCGAGGGTGAGGATGAGATCATGCGTTCGGTGCGGATGCAGGCCGAGCTCGCGATCGAGGAAGCCGACGTCATCGTGTTCATGGTCGATGCGAAGGCGGGCATTACACCTGCGGACAGTGAGGTCGCTCAGATGCTGTTCCGTGCGAAGAAGCCGGTCATCATCGCAGCGAATAAGGTTGACAATCTGCAGCGCTTCGACGATGTGTACGAATTCTACAGCCTCGGCTTCGAGGAAGTAGTCGGCATATCCGGCTCACACGGAACCGGAATCGGTGACCTTCTCGAGAAGGTCGTGGAGCATTTCCCCGATACGCAGGATGAAGAGTATGACGAAGATGTGATCAAGGTAGCGCTAATCGGCAGACCTAACGTAGGGAAGTCGTCGCTCGTCAATGCGATTCTCGGTGAGGAGCGCGTCATCGTCAGCGACATCGCTGGCACGACTCGCGATGCGATTGATACGCCGTTCGAGAAGGACGGACAGCGCTACGTCATCATCGACACGGCCGGTATGCGCAAGCGCGGCAAGGTGTATGAGAACACCGAGAAGTACAGTGTCATGCGTGCGATGAAGGCGATTGAGCGCGCCGATGTCGTACTCGTCGTCATTAACGGCGAAGAAGGTATCATCGAGCAGGATAAGCATATCGCAGGCTACGCGCATGAGGCAGGGAAGGCAGCCATCTTCGTCGTCAACAAGTGGGATGTCGTGGAGAAGGACGAGAAGACGATGCACCAGTTCTCACAGAAGATTCGCGACCACTTCTTGTTCATGACGTATGCGCCGATCGTCTACTTGTCCGCGAAGACGAAGCAGAAGATGCATAAGCTGCTTCCTGTCGTCCAGCAAGTCGCCGAGCAGCATTCGCTGCGCATCTCGACGAACGTGCTCAACGACTGTATCTCGGATGCGGTTGCCATTAACCCGCCTCCGACGGATAAGGGACGTCGACTGCGTATCAACTATGCGACACAGGTGGGCGTGAAGCCTCCGACGATCATCTTGTTCGTGAACGATCCAGAGCTGATGCATTTCTCGTATGAACGTTATTTAGAGAATAAGATCCGCGCTGCGTTCGGGTTTGAGGGAACACCGCTTCGCCTCTTCACCCGCCGTAAGTCGGAGGACAGCTGATTCTAGGGGTGGCGCTTGTGTGGGCATGGAGCTCTTTATTAATCGGATATTTGCTCGGCTCGATTAGCTTCAGCTACTTGGCCGGGAAGCTGCTTAAGGGCATTGACATTCGACAGCACGGCAGCGGCAATGCAGGGGCGACCAATACGCTGCGCGTTCTTGGCAAGGGGCCGGGTATTACGGTTCTAATGCTTGACGTTGTCAAAGGTATTGTCGCAGTCTGGGTCGGTACTTGGATGAGCGGAGGAGATCCGCTTATTCAAGTGCTGGCAGGAGTAAGCGTTATCGTCGGTCATAACTGGCCGGTCTTCTTCGGCTTCCGCGGCGGGAAGGGCATCGCTACTACGATTGGTGTTATGGCGACGCTCGCCTTCTTCCCTGCGTTGTATGCAGGCATTATCGCGATCGGCTCCATCGTGCTGACACGCTATGTTTCGCTCGGCTCCCTCTTGTTCACAGCACTATTACCGTTATTCATATGGCTGATGGGAGTTCCGTACGAAATATTGCTGCTTAGTCTGGTGCTGTTCGTCTTCGCCTGGTTCCGTCACCGCAGCAACATCGTCAAGCTGCTTAAGGGTCAGGAGAACAAGCTCGGCTCGAAAAAATCATCCTAGCATCAAGAGCGATAGTTCAAACGCGGAGGTGACTGTTCGATATGTCGAAGCCGATAAAAACGGCCGTACTCGTGGCAGGCAGCTGGGGGACGGCGATCGCATCTGTCCTTGCGGATAATGGAAGACAAGTGTTGCTCTGGTCCCGCAACCAAGAGCAGGTCAATGAAATTAACCAATTGCATCGCAATCATCGTTTCCTGAAGGATGCAGCTCTATCGCCGCATATTCAAGCCACGACGGATATGGGTGAGGCGGTAACGGATGCTGACGTCGTCATCGTCGTCGCGCCGTCATCGGCGATGCGCGCGATCGCACAGCAGCTTCGGCCGCTTCTGTCGGAGCGCTCGCTCCTCGTCCATGCGACGAAGGGCTTCGAGTCAGGGACGTTGAAGCGTATGAGCGAGGTGCTAGCCGACGAGCTGCCGCAATATGATCCGAGCCGGATCGTTGTGCTGTCCGGACCGAGTCACGCGGAGGAGGTTATCCAGCGCTGTCCGACGACGGTCGTCGTGGCCGCACAGGATAAATCAGCGGCCGAGGCGGCGCAGGATGCACTGATCAGCCCGTACTTCCGTGTGTATACGAATCCGGATGTGGTCGGTGTCGAGGTCGGTGGCGCTCTGAAGAACATCATTGCGTTAGGGGCCGGCTTGTCAGACGGGCTCGGCTTCGGCGATAACGCCAAGGCGGCGCTGCTGACGCGCGGGCTCGCCGAGATCGCGCGACTTGGCACTGGCATGGGCGGACACCCACTGACGTTCGCGGGTCTTGCTGGCGTCGGCGATCTGGTCGTCACCTGCACGAGCAAGCATAGCCGCAACTGGCGAGCAGGGTCGATGCTGGCGCAGGGGCTCAGCCTTGATGAGATGCTGAAGCAGATGGGCATGGTCGTAGAGGGAGTCAAGACGACTCAGGCTGCCTATCAGCTGTCCGCGCAGCTCGGCATTACGATGCCGATTACGTCGGAGCTGCATCATGTGCTGTTCGATGGGAAGTCGCCCCGTGCTGCTGTAGAGGCGCTGATGGGCCGCGGACGCACGCATGAGCTGGAGGACGCAGTGGACGCTTCCCAATCGACTTGGTTCGGTTAATATAACCGGACTGGGACGTTCGCCCTCACCGATGAACAACAACGTACATATAATACCTCAGACTTGACTTAGCGCTTCCTCGCTAAGGCTACTTCAGTTCTGGGGAGGTACGACGATGGCGAATAAAAATATGGGCAAAGACGTATTGAGCATCGTGAAGAAGAAGACGGGTAAGAGCGTATCCGAGAAAGATATTCAGAAGCTCGCAAGCGGCGTCAAGCCAAGCACGGTGCAGAGCGAGGCGCAGCTGCGCCAGCTCATTAAGCAGGTTGCTTCGCTCGTGAACGTTCCAGTGTCCGAGCAGACGATGAATGAGCTTATTCAAGCAATTAAGAGCAGCAAGATGAGCCCGAACAACATGGAGCAAATGATGAAGATGCTTACGAAAAAGTAACAGTTTAGTGGCATAAGCGTCCGAATGCGGCGCTTGTGCTTTTTTTATGCTATCATAGTAGACAATTATGTCGCTGGTGCGGCACCTGTCCTATCCAGGATCACAGTAACGTTCGTATGGAGGTTGAGCTGTTCTTATGTCACCGTTAGACAAAATGTGGGCGTCGTTTATCGCGATCGGACTTATGGTTTTTGCATCGTTCCTCATTACGTTTGCTCGTACCCGGACCAAAGGCGTCTTGCGCGTAATCTTGTCTATTATCGCGTTCTTTATGTTCGTGCCAATACTCATTTACATGATGGTGTCCATGCTGTAAGGAGGGCTTGCGTACAAGATGATTACGTTAAAAGGTCGTACGTTAAAAAAAGAGCTGGAGCCTGTAACCGGCCATACGCTGTTAGATCTTGCGCTTAAAGGGAAGGTGGATTGGTCGTTCTCCTGCACACGTGGGACATGCTCCCGCTGCCGCTGCTTAGTCACAGAAGGCGCGGAGCATCTGAACGCGCCTACGGACGCGGAGCTGGATAATCTGGAGCCCGAGGAGCTCGAGCAAGGCTATCGGCTTGGCTGTCAGGCTGTGCTGAAGTCGGCAGGTCGCGTGGAGGCGGCGCTTAAGCCGTATTTTTAATAGTTACACCAACAAGCCCTTACAATGGGGTAATCAGTACAATACAGGATGATGAATCGTGAACGATAATCGCATTCCGGACGCAAGGCTTGAGCCGGTTATCGGCGCTTTGCGACAAATTAAACGACT
Source organism: Paenibacillus sp. YYML68 (assembly GCF_027923405.1). Classification (NCBI taxonomy): domain Bacteria; kingdom Bacillati; phylum Bacillota; class Bacilli; order Caryophanales; family Paenibacillaceae; genus Paenibacillus; species Paenibacillus sp. YYML68. Next base: position 2,394,999 of record NZ_BQYI01000001.1, read on the forward strand.
ATACAGGCACGAAGAGGGTGCATGGCTCGTGGGAGGAAGTACGGGCTTGCTGCTTCAGGGAGTAGCGTTAGCCGCTCCTCCACGCGATCTGGATCTGTATATGGATCTTGAAGCAGTAGGTGCATTACATCAGCGGCTGAGCCTGTACGCTACAGATGAACAAGCAGCCAACGAGTCTGGGATGTATCGGTCTGTGCTCAGCCATTATGCGATTGAAGGCGTGAAGGTAGAGCTCGTTGGTGCATTTGAGGTTAGGTCGCAGGGCTGCTGCTATCAGGTGGAAGCGGAATATTTGGCAGATGCTTATCCGGTGCACTGGACGTTACCGAAGCATGATGAAGCTCCGGAAGGCAGCAGGATCGTTCTTCTCATGCCGCTCGTCCACGAGCTGATCTTCAATGTGCTGCGAGAGCGGCCTGATCGCTATGAGGCGATCGCTTCAGCTTGTCGCAGCCAAGGGCCGGACAGGCTCCGTGAACACCGGAGCACGCTGGCTGCTCTGATGGGCCGCAATCGTTTCACTGAAGCGGTCAGCAGGAAGCTGGAGATGCTGCTGGACGATTCTCTCCTATAGTAGAAATAGAAAGGGGACGTTGCGGATGACCGCTCAGGTGACCTTTGTACCAGATGAGAAGCAGATTCAAGCAAGACCCGGCACAACGCTGCTCGATGCGGCGAGAAGAGCTCGTGTGCACATTCGGACGCGCTGCGGTGGCAAGGCCGCATGCCTCATGTGCAAGGTGCAGGTAGCTGACGGCGGGGAAGCGGGTCTAGTGCCGATGAACGATGCCGAACGCAACAAGCTCGGCAGTCTGGAGGAGCAAGGCTATCGTCTGTCGTGTCAGGCGAAGCTGAACGGCAAGGCATCGATGACCGTCACCATACCCGAGGATCCGCTGAAGAGCGCCATTCGCCGTCAGCTGGAGCAGCAGAAGGAGGAGGATTGGCTGTGAGGAGGAAGGGCAGAGCAATGCTGCTCACCCGGCTGTCAGCTGTGCTGGTGCTGCTCGGACTGCTGGCAGGCTGCATGTATCCGAACGAGCTTCGGAAGGAGAACATGCTCGCAGGCGGTGAGTACGTCATACTGGTGCAGTCGGCGGTCGATCAATACAAGTCGAAGACGGGCGTGCTGCCGATCAAGAACAGCGAGGAAGCAACGCCACTATATGAGAAGTATCCGATTGACTTCAAGAAGCTGCTGGGTGCTTACATGAGCACGATACCTTCGAACGCCTTCGAGAACGGGGGTACGGCAAGGTACGTGCTCATCGATGTAGAGACGAAGCCGACAGTCAAGATGCTGGATCTGACGAGCTTCCAGCAGACGGTCGAGCTGCAGCGTGCCGTGGATGAGTACCGTTCTCGAACGGGTGTGCTGCCGCTTGCCGAGAAGACGGCGCAAGGGTTTCACCGCATCGACTTTGACAAGCTGAAGTGGAAGCAGACGGATGTGCGCAGCATGTACTCGGTGAACACGCGGCTGCCTTTCTTAATCCACGATTCCGGTACGGTTACGATCGATTATGCGCTCGAGATGATGAAGCTGATCGATAAGAAGCAGCTGCAGGGCAAGCTTGCGCCTGACGACGATCTGCGTGCGCTGCTGGCCGCTGAGTCCTACTTCGTGCCGGCACGCTCCTATGCGTATCGGTTCGTGAACGGGGAGCCAGTGCCGATTACGGCGCCTTAGGCGAACGAATACCAGCTTAACGCTGATTGCACATGCTTATATGGGAATGACCTCTTTAGCCTCTGACTGTCCGCTCTCCGGATGTCAGGGGTTTATTCATGTTGTTCTATTTCTTCCGTTCGATTCACTAGCATACGAAGAAAGGGCGGCTCATATATATGCTAAGGATGAGCATGCAGGCGCATCCTGCGGATGATCAGGGAGCAGCGGGGAGACGTTGTGAAATTTCCTCAAGGCCTGTCATCATATTTTGTACCGCAATACATATATATGTACTAGTCCGAAGCATGTACGAGTTTCGTCTAAACAACCTGTAGGAGGGATTCCGATTGGAAAAAGTGGATATCTTTAAGGACATTGCAGAGCGTACTGGCGGGGATATTTACCTGGGGGTCGTGGGCGCGGTCCGTACGGGAAAATCAACGTTTATTAAGCGCTTTATGGAATCGATCGTGCTTCCGAACATTCAGAACGAGGCCGATCGCGCACGGGCAACCGACGAGCTGCCGCAAAGCGCAGCGGGCCGCACCATTATGACGACAGAGCCGAAATTCGTACCGAACAATGCGGTTCAGCTTCACGTGGCCGAAGGCCTGAACGTGAACGTCCGCTTGGTCGATTGCGTCGGATATGTGGTAGAAGGCGCCAAGGGCTATGAGGACGAGAGCGGCCCTCGCATGATCAACACACCTTGGTTCGATGAGGCGATTCCGTTCCAAGAGGCAGCCGAGATCGGCACACGCAAGGTCATTCAAGAGCATGCGACGCTCGGTGTAGTCATTACGACAGACGGCTCCATTGCTGAAATTCCGCGTGCTTCTTACGTGGACGCTGAGGACCGCATCATCAATGAGCTGAAGGAAGTCGGCAAGCCGTTCATCGTCATTGTCAACTCCACGAAGCCGGACAGCGACGCGGCGCTTGAGCTGCGGAGCGAGCTTCAGATGAAGCACGACGTACCGGTTGTCACGGTTAGTGTAGCGAACATGCAGGAGGAAGATTTCACTTCCGTGCTGCGTGAAGTATTATACGAATTCCCGGTTCATGAGGTGAACGTGAACCTGCCAAGCTGGGTAATGGTGCTCGAGGAAAATCATTGGGTGCGCTCTAGCTTCGAGAACTCTGTCCGTGATACGGTTCAAGATATTCGCCGCTTGCGCGATGTTGATCGTGTCGTCGAGCAGTTCCAGGAGTATGAGTTCATTGACAAGGCAGGTCTGGCCGGCATGAACATGGGCCAAGGCGTCGCTGAGATCGATCTGTATGCGCCAGATGAGCTGTATGATCGCATTCTGCAGGAGGTCGTCGGCGTCGAGATCCGCGGTAAGGATCACCTGCTGCAGCTGATGCAGGAATTCACACATGCGAAGCGTGAGTACGATCACTTCGCTGAGGCGCTCGAGATGGTGAAGACGACAGGCTACGGTATTGCACCTCCGACGCTCGCAGAGATGATGCTCGATGAGCCGGAGCTGATCCGCCAAGGTGCGCGCTTCGGTGTACGCTTGAAGGCGACTGCGCCTTCCATTCACATGATTCGCGTCGACGTCGAGTCTGAGTTCTCGCCGATTATCGGTACAGAGAAGCAGAGCGAGGAGCTTGTTCGCTACCTGATGCAGGACTTTGAGGATAACCCGCTTAAGATTTGGGAGTCGGACATCTTCGGCCGCTCGCTGCACTCCATCGTGCGTGAGGGTATTCAGGGCAAGCTGGCGATGATGCCGGACAACGCGCGTTATAAGCTGCAGGAGACGCTCGGACGAATCATTAATGAAGGCTCCGGCGGTCTGATTGCGATCATTTTGTAATAAAATCGGCGTTAGCGCCGTTCAGATGCACCCTTCGGGGTGCATTTTTTGTTATTTTGTCTTGAAAAAGCGTAAAACCTGTATTACTATTAGTTTGTTTGCTTAGAGAGTATCTAACACCGTATGTATATTTTTCGCGGTTTCCGTGAAAAAAGGAAATAAAGGGTGTTGCACAACTTGGGGGGAGGTGAATCGCATGAATAAATCCGATTTGATCAATAAGGTCGCTGAAGTAAGCGAGCTGTCCAAGAAGGATGCGACTAAAGCTGTTGAAGCGGTTTTTGAAGCTATTTCCGAAGCTCTCCAAAGCGGTGACAAGGTCCAGCTCGTCGGTTTCGGCAACTTTGAGGTACGCGAGCGTTCCGCCCGTAAAGGCCGCAATCCGCAGACAGGTGAGGAGATTGAAATTCCTTCCAGTAAAATCCCGGCGTTCAAGCCTGGAAAGGCATTGCGCGACGGCATTCAATAAATAAACATTGTTACATAGCATCACTGTTTTTGGTTGGAGCAGTGAGTACGGCAGACGCTTGAGTCCTGAAGATGGACCAGGCGTCTTTTCATCGGCATGGCATAGGTTCAACGGGCTGGAGGTAGAGCAATGGAATCGAATGAGAACAAAGCCGCTCAGTCGGAAGGGCAAGATTATTTCGTCATCAAGGCGAAGGAGAACGGCGTTCAGGTGATCGGTCTTACGCGTGGCCAAGATACGCGCTTTCACCATACGGAGAAGCTGGACAAGGGCGAGGTCATGATCGCACAATTTACGAACCATACGTCCGCAGTGAAGATTCGCGGCAAGGCAACGGTGTTCACACGCTATGGCACCATTGAGACGCAGGAATAATTTATCGGGGATTGGCAGGCATAGCCTGCTTTTTTTCGTTGTACAATGATAGTAGACAGGCTTTCAGCCGGTCGTCACCCGCGAAGGAGGAACGTGCCGCGATGAGATGGATTACCCGTCTATTGATCATGACTTGTATATCTGCAGTGGTGGCTGTCGGATTGTCCTACGTGCTGCAGCTGGACGAGAGCGCCTCTGTATTCCGAACGAACAAGCCGACTACCGTTAATGAATCGAACATTGTTGATGTCGTATCCAAAATGCCGCTCCATCTGCGTATCAGACGTGTCGAGGTCAGTCACAGCATCGTCTCTGTCGATCTGCTCGCTGTTCAGGCTACACCTACGTCCGATCTGCTGAACGACCTGTACCAAATTCCAAATTCGGTCTTCTCCGTCTCCACGAATATCAATCAAGTGCACGTTCGAGTGCTCGACGGCTCCAGCACGCAGTCCAGCGGTACGCAGCTTCTCGTCGCAGCTGATGCGCGCCGGGATAAGTGGCTCCCTAGCGAGCCGAAGCTGCAGCCCAAAGGGATGGAGGAGCTCCAGATGTTCCTGGATTCTCATTACCGAATGACCTACACACCGAAGTGGGAGGAGCATTCACGGCAAAAGAGCTAAAGCTGTAACATTTGACCGGCATGGTCGAATATGCGAATTGAATGCAGTTGTGCTATAATGGTTTGGATCAAAAAGAGACGTGATTTATTGCAGGGTTCGGAGGCTTGGTTATGAACAGTTATCGGATTCCGGAAATCGCCAAACCATATATCGAGCATGACATGATCCAGATGCATACGGACTTGCCGGTATTTCCTGATTTCCGCGCACGGTTGTTGTACGCTTTCTTGAACAAGCACAGCTCTCTCGCCGGGCATAGCGAGCTCTATACGCTCGTGACGAGCCTAGTGCAGCTCGGGCTGGACACACATGATACGGTAAGCGTAACGAATGCGGACAAAGAGATGAAGGCGGCTCGCTCGCGGCAGCTGAAGGTGCTGGCGGGCGATTATTTCAGCAGCCGCTTCTACTACTTGCTCTCACATGCCGGGCACATTGACTTAATTGGAATGATCTCAGGAGCGATCTGCGAGGCGAATCGGCTGAAGATGAACATGTACATGCTGATGAAGCAGCTGAAGCTGAGCGCAGACGACTACATCCAGCGCACCGTTGAGGTGAAGTCGCAGCTGTTCCTGTCGTTCAACGGCATGCTGGAGGAGCACGTGAATACGACGTGGCGTGAGCTGCTGCAGCTGTTCACACGGTGCGAGGTGCTGCTGCATGAGCTGATACGTTCGGAATCCTCCCTCCAGTATCGGGATAGCTGGGGGTATTGGCATGTACTGCAATCCGGCACCAAGGAGGAGCGAAGGCTGCTCCAGCAGGAGGAGACCGATCATGCGAAGGTGCGCTCCCTGTGGATGAAGTACAAGGTGACCTCTCAGCTGTACGACATGCTGGAGGCGTGTATGGAGGAGCTGCAGGACAAGCTTCGCCTGCTCGGTGGGGATACGGACAAGTGGGTGAAGGAGCTGCAGCTGATCGGCGAGCCGGTGAAGCATTATTTATCAGCCCCAAGAGCGACACAGGAAGTATGAGGTGAGAACCGGATGGAAGGCAAGACGAAGGAACAATTTGTACATTCCGTATTTGAGAGCATTGCGCCCAAATATGACTTGATGAACGACATTCTAAGCTTTCGGCGTCATAAGGCGTGGCGTGAATTTACGATGCGGAAGATGAATGTGCAGCCAGGCAGCAGCGGTATCGATGTATGCTGCGGCACTTGCGACTGGACGATCAGTCTGGCGGAGGCGAGCGGCAACGGCCCGATGGTCGGTCTTGATTTCAGTCAGAACATGCTTGATGTCGGCGCTGACAAAATCGAGCGGATCAATCGGGACCGTCAAATCAAGCTCATTCGCGGCAATGCGATGGAGCTGCCATTCGCCGATCATACGTTCGATTATGCGACGATCGGCTTCGCGCTTCGCAACGTCCCTGATCTTGTGCAAGTGATCAAGGAGATGCAGCGAGTCGTGAAGCCTGGCGGACTGGTCGTCTCGCTGGAGCTGTCCAAGCCGACTTGGCAGCCGTTTAAGAGTTTGTACTACTTTTATTTCCAGCGTGTGCTTCCGATGCTCGGCAAGCTGATCGCGAAGAGCTACGAGCAGTACAAGTGGCTGCCGGAATCACTGGTGAATTTCCCCGATCATAAGCAGCTTGCGGACATCTTCCGCTCTACGGGGCTCATTGATGTGAAGGCATACCCATTAACAGGCGGCATTGCTGCGCTGCATATCGGTGTGAAGCCGGGCGAGCTGCCTAAGGGAGACTGACATCATGTGGAGAAAGACACGAATATTTCTCGAAATGATTAAGATCGAGCATACATTGTTCGCCCTGCCGTTCGCGTTCATGGGGGCGCTGCTCGGATCAGTTGTAAAGTTCAACCAGCTGCCGTCGTGGGCGCAGATCGGCTGGATCCTGCTCGCGATGGTCGGGGCGAGGAGCGCGGCGATGGGTATTAATCGGGTTGCAGACAAAGTATTCGACGCGAAGAACCCGAGAACGTCAATGCGCGCCATACCCGCTGGACTCATATCATCCAAAGAAGCAATCATCTTTATTATCGTTTCGTTCGTTCTGCTCTTTGTTGCAGCGGCGCAGTTGAATCCGCTATGTATGAAGCTGATGCCGATCGCTGTATTCTTTCTCGTCTTCTATTCGTATACGAAGCGCTTCACGTGGCTGTGCCATCTGTTCCTCGGAATGGCGATTGCCCTTGCGCCGCTCGGCGGATGGGTAGCGGTTACCGGCGAGATCACGCTTGCTTCCATCGTGTTCTACATCGCAATCATGTTCTGGCTTGCTGGCTTCGACGTCATCTATGCGTGCCAGGATGCGGAATTCGATCGGAACGAAGGGCTTCATTCGATTCCGGCCCGCTTCGGTATTCCGACTGCGTTGAAGCTGGCGCGAGCGTTCCATGTGGTGACTGCAATCGGCTTGCTCAGTCTTTATTTTATGACCGATCTGGCATGGGTGTATTTGCTCGGAGTCATCGTTTCGTTCGGCTTGCTGTTCTATGAGCACCTCATTGTGAAGCCGAACGACCTTACACGTGTAAATACGGCGTTCTTTACGATGAACAGCACGCTAAGCATGGTGATGTTCGCCGTCACCTTCATCGATCTGGTGGTGTATCGCGTATGACAGCTACGAAGCCTTGGGTGATCGGAATAACGGGAGCGAGTGGCGCTGCCTACGGCGTCCGCTTGTGCCGGTTTTTGCTATCGGAGGGAGAGAGTGTTCATCTGATCGTGACGGATGCCGGCTGGCGCGTGTTCAAGGAGGAGCTCGGCTGGGATTCCGCGAAGCGGGTCGATACGTTGAAGCAGCAATTCAGCGGCCTTCCGGGCTCACTCGAGTATGTGAACAACCAAGACATTGGAGCGAAGACAGCGAGCGGCTCGTTCTTGACGAAGGGAATGATCGTTATTCCTTGCTCAATGGGGACGCTGTCCGGCATTGCGAACGGCGCTTCGGATAATCTTCTCGAGCGTACAGCGGATGTTATGCTGAAGGAAGGTCGCAAGCTTATTCTCGTGCCTAGAGAGACGCCGCTTCATGCGATTCATCTGGAAAATATGCTGAAGCTCGCTCGAATGGGTGTTCGCATCATACCGGCGATGCCGGCTTTTTATCAAGGTCCGCAAACGATAGACGATATGGTCGACTTCATGGTGGGCAAAGTGCTCGATGCCATGGAGCTTGAGCATCAATTGTACAAAAGATGGGGTATGCCACATGACAACGAGCATCAGGCCCATTCGGATCGGACGAATTGATTTCACGAACGTTTGGCCGTTGTTTTACTATTTCCCCTTTGCTGCATTTGGCTCCCAGGTAGAGGTGCTGCAGCAGGTTCCGACGGGACTGAACCGGGCAATGGCGGCTGGCCAGATCGACATCGGTCCAATCTCGTCTTATGCATACGGCGAGAACGTGTCTGAGTATATGCTGTTCCCTGATATATCAGTTAGCGCTTACGGGGCGGTGCATTCCATCTTGCTGTTTCATCGTAAACCGCTGGAAGCACTAGGAGGCGCTACGATTGCCTTACCGACAACGAGCGCAACCTCGGTCAATTTATTGAAGATTATTTTGGCTAAATTTTATCGTGTGCAGCCTGAATACGTCTACGAGACTCCGAACCTGGACACGATGATGACGAAGGCTGACGCCGCGCTACTGATCGGCGATCACGCTATCCGGGCCAACTGGGAAGATCGCGGCTACATGATCACCGATCTTGGCGCGGAATGGAACAAGTGGACGGGCCACTGGATGTCGTTCGCGGTGTGTGCCATCCGCAAGGCTGTGATCGAGGAGCAGCCGGAGCTGATCAAGCGTATTTATGACGGCTTTATCGAGAGCAAGCGTAAGTCCTTGACCGACATGACGTTGCTGATCGAGGACGCGCAGGTGGAGCTTGGAGGCGAAGCGGCCTATTGGCAAAGCTATTTTTCCAAGCTCAGCTATGATTTCGGACCACAGCAGTGGGCAGGCTTGAAGCAATATTTCGAATACGCAGCGGAGCTCGACTTCCTGAAGCATGAGGTGCCGCTGCACATATGGAACGATAATTCAGTAGCACAGGTGACGGAATGAAACTGCTTGATTTATATGCAAAGCTAAAAAAAGATATCTCGTACATCGAGAAGGAGCTGGAGCGCAGCATTGACGTTGATCATCCGATGCTGCGCGATGCGTCGCTGCACCTGCTGAAGGCAGGAGGCAAGCGCATACGTCCGGTCTTCGTGCTGCTTGGCGGCAAGTTCGGCACGTACGATCTGGAGCTGATCAAGCATGTGGCCGTGCCGCTCGAGCTCATCCACATGGCTTCTCTTGTGCACGATGACGTCATCGATGACGCGAATACGAGACGCGGCCAGCTCACCGTTCGCTCGAAGTGGGACAATCGCGTTGCGATGTACACCGGTGACTACATATTTGCCAAGGCGCTCAGCATCGTCACGAAGCTGTCCAATCCGGAGATACACCAGATCATGTCCAAGGCGCTCGTAGAGATGAGCATTGGAGAGATGGAACAGATTCGATTCTTCTACCGTAAGGAGCAGCGGGTACGTGACTACCTGCTTCGCATTAAGCGCAAGACTGCGCTATTGCTTGCCATTAGCTGCCAGCTCGGTGCTATGGCGGCCGACGCTCCTGATCGCGTTGCGAGACAGCTGTTCAAGTTCGGCTATTACGTTGGGATGGCGTTTCAGGTGCGTGACGATCTGCTCGATCTGTGCGGTACGGAGAAGGAGATCGGCAAGCCGCCGGGCAGCGATATTAAGCAGGGCAACATTACGATCCCGGTCATTTTCGCTTTGCAAAATGCGGAGCTGCGTCCAGCACTTCTCGAGGAGATCGCTCGAATTGAAGCGCAGGACGGTCAGACCGACATCAGCCACTTTTTGCAGCTGATTCGCAATAGCGACGGAATAGCCCGCTCGGAGGCGCTCGCCTCCAAATATATTGATAAAGCGATCGAGGCGTTGCAGGAATTACCCGATGTCGCATCGAAAAAAGACTTGATTGGTATTGCCCATTTCATCGGCAACCGATCGTATTAAATGGAATAGACGTCGGCAGAAGAGATGTTTGCTTGGGAAGGGAGGATGTACATATGGAGAGAACGTTCGTCATGGTGAAGCCGGATGGTGTTGAAAGAGGACTGATTGGGGAAATAGTTAGACGGTTCGAGCAGAAGGGGTTGCAGCTCTGCGCCGCGAAGCTTGTACAGATGAGTCGTGAGCAGGCGGAGGCTCATTACGCTGAGCATGAGGGCAAAGATTTTTATGAGCCACTCGTCGCATTCATTACATCCAGCCCTGTGTTCGCGATGGTATGGCAGGGTGACCGCGCTGTTGCACTTGTTCGATCCATGATCGGCAAGACCGACGCGCTTGAGGCTGCACCTGGTACGATACGCGCCGATTATGCTGTACATACCCGCTTGAATCTTGTGCACGGCTCTGATTCACCAGAGAGTGCGGAGCGAGAGATGGCTAATTTTTTTGCACCAGAGGAGCTAGTCGTTTATACAAGAGCTATCCAACAGTGGATCTGACAAGGTGGGGATGACAGCATGGAGGATCAAGATTTCCTATTGTTCATCAAGAAGGTAAAGGACTACACGTCGATTGACCTGTCACAATATAAGGAAGCGCAGATGAAGCGCAGACTGACCACCTTGCGGATGAAGAAGGGCTATAACACTTTCGTTGCCTTTTTTGACGCGATGACCAAGGATAAGGCGTTGTTCTATGAATTTCTAGACCGGATGACGATCAATGTGTCCGAATTTTGGCGCAATCCGAACCGGTGGGAGCTGGTCGAGCAGCGCTTCATCCCCGAGATGATTAAGAAGTCACGCCGGCTCAAAATATGGAGTGCCGCCTGTTCGACCGGCGAGGAGCCGTATACACTCGCGATGATATTAGCTGAGCAAGGCGTGCTTGGCGATAGCACCTTGATGGCGACCGACATTGACGAGGGCGCGCTGGAGAAGGCAAGGCACGCCGTCTATTCGGATCGCTCGATCCGGGATGTGCCGGACAAATATTTAAAAAAGTATTACACGCAGGAAAACTTAACGTTCAAAATCGTCGATTCGCTAAAGAAGTCGGTCCGCTTTCAGAAGGGCAATCTGTTAACGGACACATTCGAGTCGAACTTCGATATGATCGTTTGCCGCAACGTGATGATTTATTTCACGGAGGATGCGAAGCATTTGCTGTACCAGAAGTTTGCTAACGCGTTGAAGCCGGGCGGCATTCTATTCGTTGGGAGCACGGAGCAAATTTTCAATCCGGGTCAATACGGCATGGAATCCGCAGATACTTTCTTTTATAGAAAAGTATAAGCTGTAGTGAATATAGACTTACATTCAATCCCATACTAGGAATAAACTGAGTATGAGCCGATTGCTGAAGCAATCAGCGGAAGGAGAAGAATGGACAAGCGTAAAGTCATTACCGCATATCGACGCGGATTTATTACGATGCAGGAATGTGCCCAGATCTTAGGTATTGATTCGTTGCAAATCGTAGGTATCGTTGAGGACCCACAGTGGAGAGAGCCTGCCCGCGCGCTGCACAAGCAGTCTGCGAACGGTTAGGCTTGCAAGAGAATGCACGATACGCCGCCCCGACAGCGCAAGCTTTCGGAGGCGGCGTATTTGGTGTTGACGCTATTATTTCTTGTCAAAGAACAAGGCCTGTACTATAATTAGGCCAAGGAATATAATGCTTAAAAGCGGTAAAGTGTTCAAGTGCCGCAAAGCGTAGTGGGTTGGGATAGGACGAAAGGGGAAACGAATAGTGAGATACCTGACTTCAGGCGAAACGCATGGCCCGCAGCTGACGGCCATTATTGAAGGATTTCCAAGCAATGTAAGCATCGATTTCGAAAGCGTGAATTTCCAGTTAGCGAGACGTCAGAAGGGCTACGGACGTGGGCGCCGCATGCAGATCGAGAAGGACACAGCTAACATTGTCGGCGGCGTTCGACATGGGAAGACAACAGGAGCTCCGATCGCAGTCGTTGTCGAGAACAATGACTGGAAGCATTGGACGACAGTCATGAACATTGAACCGATCGAAGGCAGCGATGAGACGAAGCGTCGGGTGAACCGTCCGCGTCCGGGTCATGCTGACTTGAACGGCGGCTTGAAATACAACCAGCGCGACCTGCGCAACATTCTTGAGCGTTCCAGCGCGCGTGAGACGACCATGCGCGTTGCGGTTGGCGGCATCGCGCGCGAGCTGCTGAAGGAGTTCGGCATCAAGGTTGCTGGACAAGTAATTCGTATCGGCGATGTGGAAGCGAAGCGTCAGGAGCTGCCGATCGATGAGCTGATTGCGATCACTGAGGAGTCACCGGTTCGTGTAACTGACAAGGAAGCAGAAGCGCGCATGATCGCAGCAATCGACGCGGCGAAGGAAGATGGCGATACACTTGGCGGTATCATTGAGTGCATCATCGAGGGCGTACCGTCAGGACTTGGCAGCCACGTGCAGTGGGATCGCAAGCTGGACGGACGTATTGCTCAGGCGGTGCTGTCCATTCAAGCGTTCAAGGGTGTGGAGTTCGGCATCGGCTTCGAGGCTGCTGAGCGCCGTGGCTCTGCTGTGCATGATGAGATCATGCACGAGGAAGGACGCGGCTTCTACCGCGCGACGAACCGTGCTGGCGGCTTCGAGGGCGGCATGACGACAGGCGAGCCGATCGTTGTACGTGCTGTTATGAAGCCGATCTCAACGCTGTACAAGGCGTTGCAAAGCGTCGATATTGATACGAAGGAAGCGTTCACGGCTCAGGTAGAGCGTTCTGATACGTGCGCCGTTCCTGCGGCAGGCGTTATTCTGGAGAATGTCGTCGCTTGGGAAGTGGCGAATGCGTTCCTAGAGAAGTTCGGCGGCGACTCGATCGAGGAGATTCGCCGTAATTACGAGGGCTACCTGGAGCAGATCAAGAACTATTAAGCGGGTGAGAGCATTGATTAAAGAGCTAACGGTTGACTTGGGTGACCGGTCCTATCCGATCTATGTCGGGTCAGGACTGCTGAATGACATCGCAGTCTATCTCGAGAAGCACGGTATCAGCAAGGCCTCTCCGCTCATCGTCATAACCGACAGTCAGGTTGCGCCGCATTACTTGGAGCCAGTTGTGTCGAAGCTGACCGAAGCTGGCTTCAAGGCGGCCTCACATACGATAGCTTCCGGTGAGAAGTCGAAGTCGCTCGCTGTGCTCGAGGACGTTGTCACGACTTGTCTTGAGGCGGGTCTCGACCGCAAGTCGGCTGTTCTTGCGCTCGGCGGCGGTGTGGTCGGCGATCTGGCAGGCTTCGTCGCAGCCAGCTACATGAGAGGCATTCGCTTTGTGCAAATTCCGACGACCATTCTGGCACACGATAGCAGTGTCGGCGGCAAGGTGGCTGTCAATCACCCACTCGCCAAGAACATTATCGGCGCGTTCCATCAGCCAGAGCTTGTGCTGTATGACACGGCGACGCTTGCGACGCTGCCAGACCGCGATGTGCGCTCAGGCTTGTCGGAGATGATTAAGCATGGCCTGATCTGGGATGCAGATTTTACAACGTGGTGTGAGGACAACGCGGAACGGCTGATCGCTCTTGACCCGGAGGCGCTTCAATATGGTCTGTATAAGGGCTGTAGCGTGAAGGCTGCTGTCGTCTCGCAGGACGAGCGGGAGAACGACCTGCGCGCGATTCTGAATCTAGGCCACACGATCGGACATGCACTCGAAGCTGTTGCAGGCTACAATGAGCTGCTGCACGGTGAGGCGATCTCCATCGGCATGATCGGCTCGGCGATGCTGTCGGTCGAGCTTGGCAATCCGGAGCATATACATACGGTAACCGAACGTATATTCACCAAGTTCGGCCTGCCTACCCGTATCCCGGCGCATTTCGACACGGATGAGATCATGAAGGCGATGATGCACGACAAGAAGTTCAAGGAAGGTCAGATGGTTTTCATCGTGCCGACAGAGATTGGTAAGGTGGAAATCAATAAACGCGTCTCCGCTGATCTCGTTAGATCAATCGTGGAGCGGTTAAAACAGGAGGCTTGACAGCATGTTTGTTAGGGGAATCCGCGGTGCGACAACTGTGGAGCATAACGAGGAGAACGAAATTTTATCAGCAACGACCGAGCTGTTGAACCAGATCGTGCAGGAGAACGGCATCGTTCCTGAGGAGATCGCCAGCGTATTCATTACGGTAACTCCGGACTTGACAGCGACGTTCCCAGCTCGCTCCATTCGCCAGATGGCAGGCTGGGAGCTTGTACCGCTCATGTGCTCGCTCGAAATTCCGGTGGAGGGCGGATTGCCGCAGTGCATCCGACTGATGGTTACTGTGAACACCGAGAAGAAGCAGAATGAGATCAAGCATGTGTATCAGCGTGAAGCGATGCGTCTTCGTCCGGACCTATCGACGAAATAATACTATCCAAATTGACAATTCCATCCTTGAGGTAGTATAGTAAGGGCAAACGAACCGTCGGTAGACGGCGGTTGTTTGAGCATTACAGTAGAGACGAGCATAGTTCAGCAGAGCCTAGACGAGCATAGTAGCCAGCATAGCAAGGTACCGATCAGTCTACAGATGACCAAGTATCCATCACAATTGTTGCCCTCTCTTGTTCGGAGTATGAACGTTGAAGGCATTTGAAGATGCTTGTTCGAGCTGATGTCTGTCGATTATTTTTCATGCTGCCCTCATTCCTTATTCTGCTGATTATCGCCTCTACGTACGCGTAGAGGCTTTTGCGCGTATATACGGCTTCAAGCTTGCCACATAATTAAGAGACGTACGAGACGAGTAGAGGAGAGATGAAGATGTACACACCGGAAGCGTTGGAAGTTATCCGACTGGCCAAGGACTATAATTTAATCCCGGTCGTACGCACGCTGATGGCCGACACCGAGACGCCGATTCGCGTGTTTCAATACTTTTATGAGGACAACAACTCGTTCCTGCTCGAAAGTGTAGAGGGCGGCGACAAGTGGGCCCGCTATTCGTTCATCGGCACTGATCCGTTCATGAAGATTCGTTCGAAGAATGGGGTCACTATGATCGATGGCAAGGATGGTCAGGTTGCCGTTGAGGAGAAGCCGCTTGAGGTGCTGAAGGCGCAGCTTCGTTCCTACCGCAGTCCGAACTTGCCGGGCTTGCCGCGGTTCACAGGAGGCGCCGTAGGCTTCTTCGGATACGATCTGCTGCAATATTATGAGAAGCTGCCTGCTCATCGCAAGGATGACCTTGAGATGAATGACATCGAGTTCATGTTCTGTGATCAGGTCATCGTCTTCGATCATGTGAAGCAGCAGCTGAAGCTGATCGCGAACGTGCATGTGCCGGCAGGCGGCACCGATGCGGACATCGTAGCTGCATACGAAACAACGTGTGCCAAGATCGATGCGACGATCGAGCGTCTGCGCCGTCCAATGCCGAATATGGCGACGCCTCACCGTCCGCTTCCGGACGATGTAGATATGGGCGAGATTAAGTCAAATTTGACGAAGGAGCAGTTCCTCGACAACGTTGTGAAGGCGAAGGAGTATATTCGCGCCGGAGATATTTTCCAAGTCGTATTGTCCCAGCGCTTCGAGATCGAGACGGATGTGTCGCCGATGCAGGTGTATCGTATTCTGCGGGCCATGAATCCATCTCCGTACATGTACGTGCTCAAGATGGATAACGAGGTCATCGTCGGTACGTCGCCTGAAATCTTAGTGCGCGTAGAGGACGAGAAGGTCGAGACGCGTCCGATTGCCGGTACAAGACCGCGTGGACGGACGCCCGAGCAGGACGCTGCGCTTGAGGTGGAGCTGCTTGCCGACGAGAAGGAGCGCGCAGAGCATCTGATGCTCGTCGACCTTGGTCGTAACGATATTGGCCGCGTATCCGAGTTCGGTACAGTCAAGTGTGACTCATACATGCAGATCGAACGCTACTCGCACGTCATGCACATTGTGTCGAACGTATCCGGTAAGCTGGCGAAGGATAAAGACTTCTACGATGCGTTCATCTCCTGCATGCCGGCGGGTACGGTCTCCGGCGCTCCGAAGCTCCGCGCCATGGAAATTATTGCTGAGCTGGAGAACGAGGCGCGTGGCGCGTACGCTGGTGCGATCGGCTATCTCGGCTTCTCGGGGAACCTTGATACGTGCATTACGATTCGTACCATCATATTCAAGAATGGCAAAGCTTATGTACAAGCAGGCGCAGGCATTGTGTGGGACTCTGTTCCGGAGAGCGAGTACCAAGAGACGGTCAACAAGGCGATGGGCATGCTGAAGTCGATTCGCGTCGCAGAGGCTGTATTCACCCAGACTCCACGCGAGCAGGCAGTCATTAATCACGACTATGCTTAAGCTGCCGCTGTTCGGCTTGCCTCTATGGAGGCCGGACAGTCAGGTGACGATTATCGGGAGAGGGTGACCGTACGTATGGAAGCGACGAGAAAAACGATGCAGCAGGCGATCCAGCAGGTAATCGGCCTCCAGCATCTGTCTCGTGCCGAAGCGCGCGAGGTAATGGAGCTCATCATGGAGGGGGAGGCGACACCGACCCAGATCGGCGCGCTGCTGACCGCTCTGCGGATGAAGGGCGAGACGACAGACGAAATTACCGGCTTCGCGGAGACGATGCGTGCGAAGTCAAACCGTGTACAGACGGAGCAGTCCGATCTGCTCGATACATGTGGCACAGGCGGAGACGGCTCGGACACGTTCAACATCTCGACGACAGCTGCGATCGTTGCCGCTGCTGGAGGCATTCGCGTAGCGAAGCATGGCAACCGCGCCATGTCGAGCAAGAGCGGCAGCGCAGACGTGCTGGAGGCTCTCGGCGTGAACATTCAGCTTAATCAGGAGCAGGCGGGGGAATGTCTGGACCGTGTCGGCATCTGCTTCATGTTCGCGCAGCTGTTCCATCAGTCGATGAAGCACGTCGCAGGTCCTCGGCGCGAGCTCGGTATCCGCACCATATTCAATCTGCTCGGACCGCTGACGAATCCGGCAGGTGCGGACCGTCAAGTGCTTGGCGTATTCGATCGGTCGAAGACCGAGACGATTGCACAGGTGCTGCAGGCACTCGGTGTGAAGCGTGCGCTCGTCGTCGCTAGCTTGGATGGACTCGACGAGATTAGTATCTCGGATGCAACGAAGGTGACGGAGCTTCGCAACGATGAAATTCACACGTTCGAAATTACGCCGGAGGAGCTGGGCTTGAAGCGTTACCCGATCTCGGAGGCTGTTGGCGGCGATGCTGCAGTGAACGCTTCGATTATTCGCGGCGTGCTCGAGGGTAAGCAGGGAGCTTGCCGCGATATTGTGCTTGCGAATGCGGGTGCATGCTTCTATGTGACAGGAAGAGCAGAATCGCTCGTGGAAGGCGTGAAGCTGGCCGCAGAGACGATTGACAGTGGGAAGGCACTGAATAAGCTGAATCAACTAGTACAATGTACGGAGGACGTGAGCCATGTTTCTTGATCGAATTGTAGCGACGAAGCAGCAGGAGGTCGCAGCGCTGAAGGAGACCGTAACGATCGCTGAGCTTGAGCGTCAAATCGCCGACATGCCAGCATGTCTCGGATTCGAGCGTGCGATTAGCGAGCGGGCGAACCGTTCCATGGGACTGATCGCCGAGGTGAAGAAGGCATCGCCTTCGAAGGGCTTGATCCGCGAGGACTTCGAGCCTGTGCTGCTGGCGAAGGCGTATGAGTCTGCGGGCGCCGATTGCATCTCGGTGCTGACCGATGTGCAATATTTTCAAGGTGCGAATGAATACTTAAGCCGAGTGCGTGAAGCGGTCAATGTGCCGCTGCTGCGCAAAGATTTCACCATTGACCCGATTCAGATCTATGAGGCACGTGCGATCGGAGCTGATGCGATACTGCTGATCGCTGCTATTCTGACGACTGAGCAGATGAAGGAGTACCAATCGATCGCCCGCAGCATCGGGCTGGATGTGCTCATCGAGGTGCATGACCGTGAGGAGCTTGATCGTGTGTTAACGCTAGAGCCTTCGCTCGTTGGTATTAACAACCGGAACTTGAAGACGTTCGTTACGGATCTCGGCACGACCGAGGAGTTGGCCAAGCACGTTCCAGCTGGCGTTACAATCGTAAGCGAGAGCGCGATCTCGAAGCCGGAGGAGATTGCATGGCTGCATCAGGTGGGTGCTAGAGCCGTCCTGATCGGCGAGCACTTCATGCGCCAGCCTGTCGTCACCGATGCGGTTCACGACTTGATGGGACCGATGGTGAACGGCGCTGCTGCCGTGAAGGAGTAGCGGCGATGGCGTTGGTCAAAATATGCGGCATTCTGTCCGCTGAAATGGCGGAGCATGTAGCGAAGCTTGAGGTCGATTATATCGGCTTCGTCTTCGCGCGCAGTAAGCGGCAAGTAAGTGCAGCTCAAGCAGCCGAAATGATACGCTCGATTCGATCTGCAAGTCCGGAGCGTAAGGTGAAGGCTGCTGGCGTGTTCGTCAATCCAACTCTTGAGGAGCTGGATGCAATCGTGTCCGAAGCTCCCCTCGATGTTGTGCAGCTTCACGGGCAGGAATCGGCAAATTATTGCCGTGAGGTGAAGTCGCGCTATGGCGCGTATGGCATCGAGGTTATCAAGGTGTTCTCGCTGAGCACGGCTGGAGCTGCGAGCGTGGGTGAAGAAGGCGCTGTAGAGGCAGAAGCGGAGTCCGATTCTTATGAGTCGGCTGCGAATAAGCTGCTGGAGCCGTATCGCGATGCGGTGGACGGCGTGCTGCTGGACACCTTCGATCCGCTCTACGGTGGCGGCTCGGGCAAGACGTTCGCCTGGGATGCGATTCCACCCTATCAAGCTTGGTGCCGTGAGGCTGGTGTGCCGCTCCTTGTCGCAGGTGGCTTGCTGCCTGATAACGTGAGCGGACTGCTGGAGCAATATCGTCCAGATGGAGTAGACGTATCAAGCGGTGTCGAAACGGATGGAACGAAGGATTTATCCAAAATTATAACGTTCGTCGAAAGGGTGAAATCGATTGTTTAACGGACCAGATGAGCATGGCCGCTTCGGTAAATTCGGCGGTCGATACGTGCCAGAGACGCTGATGAATGCGTTGATCGAGCTCGAGCAAGCATTCAAGTCGCACACGAAGGAAGAGAAATTCATTCAAGAGCTGCATTATTGGTTGCACCGTTATTCAGGCAGACCGACATCGCTCTATTATGCGGGCCGTCTGACCGAGCACCTCGGCGGTGCGAAAATATATTTAAAGCGTGAGGATCTTAACCATACGGGCGCACACAAAATTAACAACGCGCTCGGACAAGGCCTGCTGGCGAAGTGGATGGGCAAAAAGAAAATTATTGCCGAAACTGGAGCAGGTCAGCACGGTGTAGCTACAGCTACGGTCGCTGCGTTATTCGGCTTCGAGTGTAAGGTGTTCATGGGTGAGGAGGATACGAAGCGTCAGCAGCTGAACGTGTTCCGTATGAACCTGCTGGGCACAGAGGTCGTACCGGTCAAATCAGGCACACGGACACTGAAGGATGCGTGTAACGAAGCGCTGCGCTATTGGGTTAGCCACGTGGATGACACGTATTACATCCTCGGATCGGCAACGGGTCCGCATCCGTACCCGATGATGGTGCGCGACTTCCAGCGCATTATCGGCGACGAGGCGCGTAAGCAAATAGTCGAGCTCGAGAATCGTCTGCCTGATACGATCATTGCTGCAGTTGGCGGCGGTAGCAACGCCATTGGAATGTTCTACCCGTTCCTGCAGGACGAGAGCGTTCATCTTGTTGGTGTCGAGGCGGCCGGTCACGGTGTCGATACAGACAAGCACGCGGCGACGATGACGAAGGGAACGATGGGCGTCTTCCAAGGCTCGTACAGCTACCTGCTGCAGGATGAGTACGGTCAAGTCGTTGAGCCGCACTCGATCTCTGCCGGACTCGACTATCCGGGTATTGGACCTGAGCATTCACATCTGAAGTATACAGGCCGTGCCGAGTATGTACCGATTACGGACCAGGAGGCTCTTGATGCGCTTCAGCTGCTGAGCCGCACGGAGGGCATTATTCCTGCTCTTGAGAGTGCTCATGCGATTGCCGAGACGATCAAGCGTGCGCCGCAAATGAGCAAGGACCAGGTCATCGTCGTCAGCTTGTCCGGCCGTGGCGATAAGGACGTGGAAGCCATTATGAAATATTTAGGGGGGAACGTCCGTGAATCGCATTGATCAAAGGTTCGCCGAGCTTCGTGATAAAAAAGAGGCAGCCTTCATTCCTTTCATCTCCGTCGGAGATCCGGATCTGCGGACGTCCGTCGATATTATTAAAACATTAGAGGAAGCCGGAGCTGCTATGGTCGAGCTCGGCGTTCCTTACTCCGATCCGCTAGCGGACGGTCCGGTCATTCAGCGCTCCTCCATGCGCGCGCTGTCGAACGCGAGAATCTCGATTCTTGATGTCATCGAGACGGCGAAGCAAGCGCGCAGCGAAGGCTGCGAGCTGCCGTTCATTCTGTTCACGTACTTCAACCCGGTGCTTCAGGTTGGTCTGGATCGTATATTCCCGCTGCTGCAGGAAGCGAGCATTAGCGGGCTCATTATTCCGGACCTGCCGATGGAGGAGGACGAGGAGGTTCGGGCAGGCGCTGCCGCTCACGGACTTCACCTTATTCCTCTCGTTGCTCCGACGTCGAATGAGCGGGTGAAGCGTATCTCCTCGAGAGCGAGCGGGTTCGTCTACTGCGTATCGTCGCTGGGCGTTACAGGTACGCGAACAGAGTTTTTCTCCGGCATCGATGACTTCTTGTCTACGGTCAAGAGCTCGACCGACCTGCCGATTGCGATCGGCTTCGGGATCTCGACGCGCGAGCAATATAGCCGCTTCGCTGAGAAGTGCGATGGCATTGTGGTCGGAAGCGCACTCGTTCGTCAAATCGAAGAATCGTTGCCATTGTTAACAAACTCGGATACGAAATCGGAAGGCCTCTTGCAAATTCATAAATTTGTGAGAGAATTAATAGGAAACTGAACACAGAACAGTTATTAACATCGATTGTTGAGGTGACCTATTACGTGCAACCCAAAGCTAATATTGTACATCTTCCGGTGTATCAGCCGGGAAAGCCTATTGATGAAGTGAAGCGTGAGCTTGGATTGACCGAAGTCATCAAGCTCGCTTCGAATGAAAATCCGTTCGGCTGCTCGCCGAAGGCGAAGGAAGCGATTATCGCTGCCGTTGAGCAGTCGAGCATATATCCGGACGGAGGCGCGGTCGACCTGACGAAGGCGGTAGCTGAGCAGCTTGGCGTTCAGCCGAACCAGATCATCTTCGGAGCGGGCTCTGATGAAGTGATCTTGATGATTGCCCGTGCGTTCTTGACGTCTCAGGACGAGACGATCACCGCGTCCCCTACATTCCCGCAGTATAAACATAATGCGGAGGTCGAAGGGGCTACGGTCATCGAGGTGCCTGTCGATTCTGAAGGTAAGCATGACCTTGCAGCGATGCTGGCGAAGGTGAACGAGAAGACGAAGATCGTCTGGCTGTGCAATCCGAACAATCCGACCGGTACGATGCTGACAGAGGAAGAGGTTGTCGGCTTCCTGAACGCGGTGCCAGACCGCATCATGGTTGTCCTTGATGAGGCGTATGCCGAGTATAATGTGAGCGGCGCTTATCCAGACAGCATTAAGCTGCTTGATCAGTACCGGAACATCGTCGTATTGCGTACGTTCTCCAAAATATTCGGTCTCGCTTCGTTGCGTATCGGCTACGGCGTTGGACATCCAGACGTCATTCGTTCGATCAACCAGGTACGTGAGCCTTTCAATACGACAGGCTTCGCGCAGAAGGCAGCGCTCGCTGCTGTGCACGATACGTCATTCATCGAATCATGCCGCGAGGCGAACGCCAAGGGCATCGCACAGCTGAACGCAGCCTTTGACGAGCTGGGACTGTCTTACTTCGAGGCACACGGCAACTTCGTTATGGTCGATGTACAGCGTCCGGGGACAGAAGTGTTCCAGAGCTTGCTGCGCAAGGGCATCATCGTCCGTCACGATCCGAGCTGGGGCTATCCGACCCGTATCCGCGTCACGGTCGGTAGTGTGGAGCAGAATGATAAATTCCTTGATGCGCTGAAGCTGGCGCTGAACGAAGTAGCGGTTTCATGACGAAAATCACCATCTTTGGAGTCGGGCTGATCGGTGGCTCACTGGCTTTGTCCTTCAAGGGAAAGCCGGATCTGTACGTCGTCGGTCATTCCAACAATCCAAGCTCGGTTGATAAATATTTAAAACGTGAGGTCGTCGATCATGCGACGACCTCGATTGAGGAAGCGGCTGCGGATGCCGACTTCATTTTTATTTGTGTGCCGGTCGGCAACCTGGAGGAGTATCTACTTAAGCTCTCCGCCCTGCCGCTGAAGCCAGGCTGTATCATTACAGATGTGGGCAGCACGAAGGCCTCCATCGCAGCGTGCGCGTCGGGTATTGAGCTGCCGAATGCATACTTCATCGGGGGCCATCCGATGGCGGGCAAGGAGAAGTCCGGCGTCGAGGCGGCCAGCTCACTGCTCTTCGAGAATGCGTTCTATGTGCTTACACCAGACTCTAAGACGCCTCAGGGGGCTGTGGATCGTCTGAAGAGTCTGTTGAAGCATACAGGTGCCCAACTGGTTACAGTCGATCCTGATCATCACGATGAGATCGTCGGTGCGATCAGCCATCTGCCTCATATTATTGCGGTTGCACTCGTCAATCAGATCGCCCGCTACAATGAGACTAATGAGCTGTATCAGATGCTAGCAGCAGGCGGCTTCCGCGACATTACGCGAATCGCCTCCGGCGACCCAATCATCTGGCGCGACATCTTGATCAGCAATCGTCATGTGATGCTGCAGCTGCTGAAGGACTGGAATGAGGAGATCAGCGGCTTCATTCGACTGATTGAGGAGAAGAACGGGGACGGCATTGAGCAAGCGTTCAGCCGTGCGGGCAAATTCCGCAGCGGCTTGCCGGAGCGTCGCAAGGGTGTCATTCATTCGTTCTACGATATCTATGTCGATGTACCGGATCATCCTGGCGTCATCGGTCAAATTACGATGCTGCTTGGCAGCCACAAGGTGAATCTGAGCAACATTCAAATTATCGAGAGCCGGGAGGACATCCCTGGTGCGCTGCGTCTATCGTTCCGCGAGGAAGCGGATATGGACAAGGCGCTCGAGCTGTTGAAGCAGGACTACGCGGTTTACGTGTAGTTCTGTTTTTCTCTTTATCTGGGCTTGTTTAAAAAATTAAAACGTTTTCAAAAAAGTGGTTGACATTTTGTAACCGTATACATATAATAAAAGTACAGTATGGTTTCTCTCCACTCCTATCCGAATACTCGCACAGATTGTGCAGCCGCCTGATTGTCAGGCGGTCTTTTTTTGTTCCCTCCGCAAAAAAGAAGGATTTTTGCCATTCAATGGCGAATTATTACTAACGTTTTACATGAGAATATTTTCTTCAATGAATGACCGCAACTTTTTACCGCCGCGGCAGTACAAACAAATAGAGTCGCGGGGTAAGCGGGAATCACAAGGAGGGTCGCTCTGGATGACCGATTCCCATTTAATCCGAGAAATTAAGGATGGCAACGTTCAGCTCTATAATGAACTCATGCGCCGATATGAGCGTAAAATTTTGGCGTTTATTTATCATATGCTCAAGAGCGCCCAACTGGAGTCAATGGCTGAAGACCTGTGCAACGAGACGTTCTACAAGGCGTACCGCAGTCTGCATTCTTTCCGCGAGGTGGAAGCGACCTTCTCGACATGGCTATATACAATTGCTCGCAATACGGTTCTGAGCGAGCTACGCAAGCATAAGAACGTGAAGGTGTCGCTTGAAGAAAGCGGGTACACACCTCCGGTATCGCTGGACGCTCTGCCGGAGCAGTCTGTGCTTCGCAATGAGAAAGTATCGCTCGTTCGCGAGGCCATTAATAATTTACCAGAGAAGCAGCGCAGCGCACTAATACTGCGGGAGTACGACCAGTTGGACTATCAAGAGATTGCTAATATATTGGGGCAGACGGTCAGTTCGGTGAAGTCGCTTTTGTTCAGAGCGAGAGCGAGTGTCAAGCTTCAACTGGAGCCTTACTTTGTAGAGCCAATCATCGAAGAGTACGAGGGGGTGAGTCGACATTGAAGTGTGAGCATGTCCAGGAGCTGTTAGCTGTGTACTGGGATTTGAAGGAAGAAGATCCGGAGCGCCGTGCTGTGGATGAGCATCTTGTAGAGTGCGAGGCGTGCGCCGAGGAGTTCATGATATGGCAAGAAAGCATGACGTTAATTCGCGAAGTTCCAGCCGCTGAGCTGCAGGAGTCCCGAATGGGTGTGAGCTCCAGTGTAATGAGCCGCATTTATGCTGAGGAGTCGTGGCGGGTACCTGTAGCGGACCGCTTTTATCATTTCTCAGGGAAGCTGAGACGTAACTTCATGGCTTCCATTGCAGCATGCTTGCTCGTGTTTGCGTTTACGTTCTGGGTGTCGATCATGCAGGAGCCATCGTACGAGCCGGCTACATCGCAATCGAGCGTATTCGGACGCATCGGCGATCCAGCTGTCGCGGCAGGCGGTCAACAGGAGTCGATGAACGTGCACGCGATGCCAACGGCTGTTGCAAGCCTCAAGGGGTTCAATCAGCCAGTCGCGTATCAGATCGGGCCGATTCATACGTTGAAGGATTATTTATTATTCGTTTCGTTGCTTGGCTTGACGAGCACACTGCTCATTATGAACTGGCTGTCTCGAACACGTCAGTAGACGACTGCACGCTTAGATGAAGGCTCCCCGTGGAGCCTTTGTTTTTTTAGCTATACAACAAACATCTACAAGGAGCTCAGCTACATGATAACGATAGGTTTTATTCGGCATGGTACGACAGAGTGGAATCTCGCAGGACGCATGCAGGGGCAGATGGATACACCACTAGCAGAGGCGGGACGCCATCAGGCAGAGCGAATTGCCGAGCGGCTGCGGGGCGAAAGCTGGGATGGGATATGGTCGAGCGACTTGAAGCGTGCGCTGGAGACGGCGGAATGTATCGCCAGCATGACGGGGATTCCGTTGCTCGGGACGGATGCCAGACTGCGAGAGCGTTCGTTCGGACAGCTGGAAGGAACGACGCTGGAGGAGCGTATCAGCCGCTGGGGAACCGAGTGGCGCGAGCTTGACCTTGGCCTCGAGAGCGATGAGTCGCTGCTGCTGCGCTGGTCCTCATTTCTTGAGGAGCTTGAAGAATCGCATGAGGGCAAGCGAATGCTTGTCGTCAGTCATGGCGGCTATATCGTACCGATTGTGGAGTCAATCCGGCAAGAGAAGCTGGAGCAGCATCTCATGAACACGTCGCTCACCGTGATGGTCAAGCACCAATCCGAAGGCTGGAGCTTCCCTGTGCTTAACTGTACGAGACATCTCCCCTGAATAACGGTTTCCAATATAATGGAAACCGTTATGTAAGCCTCGAATTTGACGGAGACAAATTGAGGGTAGGGCACTCCCCTGAATAACGGTTTCCAATATAATGGAAACCGTTATGTAAGCCTCGAATTTGACGGAGACAAATTGAGGGTAACGCACTCCCCTGAATAACGGTTTCCATACACTCACAGCATTCGCTGCTGAACGTGGAACGAAGCCTCAAGCTGTATATCAGCTTAGGCGCTTTGTTTTATCGTCGGCCGCGGATGCTTTTTTTTGTTCGTATGCACGTTTAAAAGCGGTAGTTTTTCCCATAATGATAGTAGACGCCAACGACACGGGACAGCAGGCTGAAGCGGCGTCACCTTCGAAAGCTGTAAACGGGACCTCGCACATAGCCGAGGCGACTTTACAAGAAAGGTGAATGGCCTCTCTATTCAATGCGGGGGGAGGACGGGAGGGAAGCATAGGATGAACTTGGCGGATATGTTGAGCTACGCGGACATTCATGATCTGGGTCGAATTGCCAGCACCTATGAGTGCGAGTGTAACGGTCATTCGAAGCATGAACTGATTCAATCGATATTGTCACGGGTCGGGCGCAGAGAAGTATTTGATCAGTCCGTGGACAGGCTGACCTTGGAAGATTTGCGCTTCCTGAATTCATTACTGTTCGATCAACGCCAATATTTCAGTCTGGAGGAGCTGCTCGCCCGGGTGAAGCAGAGTCGATTCCAGAAGGAAGAAGACGTAGACTGGAATCCGAGAGAAATGATTACACGATTCAAGCATCGCGGCTGGCTGTTCAATGGCTATTCCCAGCAGACACGATATTTGTTCCAGGTGCCTATTGATCTGAAGCGAAGATTCATACACGCCCTGACGAAGCGCTTCGAGGAGAAGCTGGTGTTGACGGACGAGCCCCCGATATATCGGGATGAGCAGAGGTTAATCGTCGAGGACATATGGAACTTCCTGCATGTGCTACAGGAGCAAGAGGTTATGCTTACCTCAGAGTCAGTGATGTACAAGCGAAGCCTCCAGCTCATTCTGGACCGACTGTCGGTGGCAGAGGAGCCGGTTGGCAAGACAGCGTGGCGATTCGGCTACGGACGGATGTTCCGCGATTATCCGAATCGGTTCTCTTTCATTTACGACTACTGCTACTTCAACGAACTGATCACGGAGCATCATCAAGTGCTGGCACTTACCGAGCTTGGTAAGGATGCGGTTATGCAGCTTAAGAAGGAAGATCCCGCTCACGTCTATCGGTTCTGGCTTAGATTGTACAAGGGGCCGATCCCTCAGCTTCAATCACTCGTATATTGGATGAGTCGCTTGGCAGATGAGTGGGTGACCTATGAATCGGTGAGGGCGATACTCGTGCCGTTCATCCGACCGTTCTACTACGATGAACCGGACTCTATATTGGAGCAGCGCATTACGCTGATGATGATGCACCTCGGACTGCTTCGAGTCGGAGAAGATTCAAGACATGGACGAGTGATCCGTATGACCAAGCTGGGCAAAAGCATTGCAGAAGGTACTTATGTACCGGATGAAGATAAAATCGTACTTCCCATTGACAAGCCGTAAACGAAGTTGCTACAATCTCTCCAATTTCGAAGTGAAATGAGGAGGGAATGGTATGCTGCATAGCTACAACGGGATCATGCCGAAGGTGCATCAGACTGCATTTTTGGCGGCGGGGGTTCAGCTGATCGGAGATGTCGTCATCGAGGAGGGCGCTTCCGTCTGGTACAACACGGTGCTGCGAGGAGATTTGGCGCCGATTCGTATCGGACGTCGAAGCAACATCCAAGATGGCTGTATCGGTCATGTGAATACCGATCAGCCACTAATCGTCGAGGATGAGGTGTCTGTCGGACACGGAGCTATCATTCACGGCTGCCGCATAGGCAAAGGCACATTAATCGGCATGGGGGCGATTGTCCTTAACGGTGCCGACATCAGTGAATATGCTTTAATAGGAGCAGGTGCGCTTATAACGGAGCGGAAGTCGATACCCTCGTACACGCTTTCAATGGGCTCCCCGGCGAAGGTGGTCCGCGACTTGAATGATTCGGACTTGGCGCGGATGCGAAAAACAATGGAGAGCTATTGCTTGAAGGCCGAGGAATATCGAAGCATGAACTAAGTGCAGCCGTCGTCCGTGCTCCTGCTGTAGAAACGGTAGTTGGTGTTATCAAATGACCCCGTTTGGAGGTAGGGACCCATGGGCAAAATGAATGTAACAGGCGACGTCATGCTGGGCTTGTTCGCTGAAATGGTGCTGGATGAGGCGATTCGACGCTATAAGGAAAAAAAGCTGTATTCCGAGATCGACAGTGCTTTGGCTGCCAAAGATAAATCCGCCTTTTTAGTCCTTACAGCTGAGCTGAATAAGCTGCGGCTAGAGCGTAAATGCGGCTAATCAGGCGAGCATCGGGTAACATCGGTTACGATAGGTTCATGAAGGACATATGAAGCCCTTTCATATGTCCTTTTTGGTATGGTAAAGTAAGGGACGGGAAGGATGGTGAACGAATGAAGTTCAGTGATATCGAGGCTGTGCAGTGGAAGGAGCTGCAGCCTTATTTAGACACGTGCATCCTTCCGGTTACCGGCATGGATGGCAGTGAGGAGCCGTGGCAGGCGACCGATGCGCTGGAGGCGCTGAGGGATGTGCTTGACTTAATTGAAGTACCGTTCAGAGGGCGCGTTGTGACGTATCCGGCCTTCCATTATTTCGGCACCGGACAAGCGGCAGCTGCCGGTCTGGCATTGCTGGAGGAGCTATGCGAGAGGCTAAGGCTGTCAGGCTTCCGCTATATCGTACTTGTGTCGGCAGCATCCAAGGAGCTGGCAGTCGGTCTTGAGTCGGCCTCTGGATCGGATCTGCTCATTCATATGACTCGTGAGGAGCTCTGCGATCCAGAGGTCGACGCGAAACGTGCTGTGGCCGCCATGCTTACAGCATTATGGAATGGAAGGCAATCTGTGTGAGTGATGTATGATTCGTGGCAGCTGTGTTAATTATATGTAGACGACTTACCATGCCATTAATGCGGCCTTCCAGGTGCGAAGTGTTTTCGATACAATTGGAAACTTGTTCCATTCGAATTAGAGTCTGTTGTCCAGCACAGGCTGCGTACAGTTGTGACAATTATGTTAAACTGTTTCGGAGGCTTCGGCTTCGCAGCCTCATATGCTCGTCTCTATTCTTGACGCACCTTGTGCCGTAGGCTATTATAAGTTATGTCCTAGTATATGGTGTAAAAGTATGTCGAACGACTGATATATGTAGCAAAAGGGGGTAGAACAGAATGAACGATCATACGAGTCACGATTCGCAGCATCAGGGTCAGAAGCCGGTTAAGCGTCGCGAAATGTCCAGACGCCAGTTTCTTTCCTATACCCTTGGCGGAGCAGGTGCATTCATGGGCGCAGGTATGCTGGTGCCGATGGTTCGATTTGCGGTCGATCCGGTTCTTCAGCCGAAGGCGAAGGCGGACTGGGTGAAGGTCGTCGAGGAAGCTCAAGTTACGACGACGCCGAAGTCCTTTAAGTTCAAGGTGCTTCAGACCGACGGCTGGTACGAGAGCGAGCCTGAGCTTGAAGCATGGATTGCCAAGGACAAGGCTGGCAACGTATTCGCGCTGAATCCGACATGTAAGCATCTGGGCTGTACAGTTAACTGGAACGGCAGTCCCGAGTTCAAGGATGAATATTATTGTCCGTGTCACGGTGCTCACTATACAGCTGACGGCAAGCATCTGGCTGTAGCTTCGGCACCGCTCGATGAGTATGAAGTGAAAGTGGAGCAAGGCTTCGTGTATCTCGGTCAGCTTGGTCCGAACAAACGGGTGTAAGAAGGAGGCGTAACATCAAATGTTTAAAAGTGTTTATAACTGGATCGATGAACGCCTTGACATCACGCCGATGTGGAGAGACGTTGCAGACCATGAGGTGCCGGAGCACGTTAACCCGGCTCACCACTTCTCTGCATTCGTTTATTGCTTTGGCGGCTTGACGTTTTTCATCACAGTTATTCAGATCTTGTCCGGTATGTTCCTGACGATGTACTACGTTCCGGATATTATTAATGCGTATGCGAGTGTTGACTACTTGCAGCATAAGGTTGCGTTCGGTGTTATCGTGCGCGGTATGCACCACTGGGGCGCCAGCCTCGTAATCGTCATGATGTTCCTACATACGCTCCGCGTGTTCTTCACAGGATCGTACAAGGCTCCTCGAGAGATGAACTGGGTTGTAGGAATGCTGATTTTCTTCGTTATGCTCGGTCTAGGTCTCACAGGCTACCTGCTTCCTTGGGATAACAAAGCCTACTTCGCAACGAGCGTTACGCTGAAAATCGTTGAGTCCGCTCCGTATATTGGACCGTACGTGAAGACGTTCCTGCAGGGCGGCGAGATCATCGGCGCGCAAACGCTGACTCGCTTCTTCGCGCTGCACGTGTTCTTCTTGCCGGGCGCGTTGCTCGGACTGCTTGCCGGTCACTTCATCATGATCCGTAAGCAAGGTATTTCCGGGCCGCTGTAAGCTTCCTGACGGAGGCGATCACGGCATACGGCTTCAAATGATAAGAGAAGGAGGGGCGCTCACGTGGCTCACGGACCTAAACCTGGTGAAAAAATTGTATTCGTTGGAGATTCGCGCGTTCGCGCAAAGGATAAGCAAGATCGCCCTATACCGCAAGACTTCTCGGCTTACCCGGGTAAGTCAGAGGTGTTCATCCCGAACTTCCTGCTGAAGGAATGGATGGTAGGGGTTGTCGTTCTGCTCGGTATTCTTGCGCTCGTTATGTCCGAGGCAGCTCCGCTCGGCTATCCGGCGGACCCGACGAACACCGGCTTCATTCCGATGCCGGACTGGTACTTCCTCTTCATGTACCAGCTGCTGAAATATCCGTATACATCCGGAGACTATGTTGTGCTTGGTACGGTCGTTATTCCTGGACTACTGTTCGGTGGACTGTTGCTAGCACCGTTCCTCGATACGGGTAAAGAAAGACGCTTCTACAAGCGTCCGATTGCTACTGCCTTGATGTTCCTTAGCTTGGTCGCTTGTACGTACCTGACTGTGTACTCTTGGGACCACTACCAGCATGAGCTGAAGGAAAAAAATATTATTCCTGAGCACATCAAGCGTGAACAGGAGATGCATGCGGCTAAGGGCGAGGGCGGACATACGCCAGCGAAGAAGCCTGGTGCGAAGGAGCAGCTCGCTGCGATTGTCGCTCCGGATGATCCGGCTGCAGCAATTTATCAGAAGTCCAACTGCTTGTCCTGCCATGGCGGCGACCTGAAGGGTATGCCGGCTGCAGGTATCCCAGCACTTCGCGGTGTTGGCGACAAGCTGGATCAGGCAGGTATCTTGAATGTCATCAAGAACGGCCAAGGTAATATGACCCCAATGTATGATGCGAACATTGCCAAGGGCTTGACGGCTGATGACATCGATAAGCTTGCTGAATGGCTATCCAAGCAAAAGAAATAAATACAGCTGCGAAACCTGACCGATACGACTCGGTCAGGTTTTTTTCGAAATCAGGTACATCATTCAGCCATAGAGCAAGGAGGTACATCATTGACAGACTGGCGAATCGCTTATTTCGTGTCCGATCGCTTTCTAACGAGTAGGCTCATGCTTACGCTTTTGCTCATCATTAATGTGCCAGGTACGGTGTACGGCTACCAATGGTACTGGGGGCAGCTTCAGTATACGGCGAGGGAGGTGGGAGAGCAGTATCTACCTTTTGTGCCGGATAGTCCGACTGCGAGCTTGTTCTTCAGCCTATTCCTCTTCTACTTACTCGCGAGCTGGAGACGAGAGACTCAGATGGCCGTGATGCCAGAACGGTCCGGCTTCGTGCGCGGCTTCGTAGAGGCGATGGCGCTCATCACGTCGTTTAAGTACGGAATATGGGCCGTTGTGATGATCTGGGCCTCAGCGTATCAAGGGGATTCCGTTAGCTGGCAAGATTGGATGCTCACGATCTCTCATCTGGGGATGGCGGCCGAGGCTCTCCTCTATGTGAGGCTGTACCGATTCACAGCTGTGGCGGTTATCACGGCCTCCGTATGGACGCTCTGGAACGATACGATGGACTACAATGTCGGTGTGTTTCCTGGGCTTCCTGACACATTGATGGACGACCTGAAGGTGGTTGAGTCGTTCACGGTCACTCTCAGCATCGTGAGTATAGGCATTGCCGCAGCAGTGCTACTGTATCGCTACCGCTCACTAAGAGCTAATGGATAGCTTGTATATAGAAATCGGTCTAAAACAGACAACCCCTCCATAGGATGTACTTAGGAGGGGATGTCCGAATGATATGGTTCCTATGGAAGAAGTGGCTGGCGATCAGCATCATGTGTGTACTTGCTATGAGTATGGTAACAGGCTGTGGCAGCAAGGGTGAGAGCAAGGATGCGAAGGAGAGCGAGACGAATCGTTCAGCAGCAGCACCTTCACAGGAGCAGCTGAAGCAGATCAAGCTGCTGAACGAAACAGCCGATGGGATGTACCAGAAAGTACAGAAGGGCGATATTGCAGGCGGACGGGAGCTATTGCTACAGCTGAGCGATCAAGTAACGAACATCAGCTTTGACGGTATTGCGTCTGTGGAAGGCATTAATGCATTGACGGAAACAGTCGTTGAAGGAAAGCGTGTATTGAACGCAGTCAAATTCGATCCTGCGGCCGGTCAAATCGCGGCAGCGAAGATTCGTCTTGCTACTGATGCACTGACGCATGCGAACCAGCCGCTGTGGCTGCAGTTCTACAAGCAGCTTCAGGATGATGTGAATGCGATCGAGCAGGCAGCGAAGACGAGTGACAAGACCGCGCTGAAAAATGCGACTGTGCTGCTAGAGCAGCATTATGCGATCGTACACCCAAGCCTTATCATTAGCAGACCAGAAGCGGATGTCGAGCGCATGGATTCGCTTATCACGTTCATCCAGACACAAGCAGATAATCAAGGTATGCCTTATCGCAATGTGCTGAATGCGGTCCCCCCATTAAGACAAGCGCTTGACAAGCTGTTCATGAAGCGCGAGACGACGGCCTTCTTGCCTTATCCGGAGCCCCAAAACCCACTACTATGGACAGCTATTTTCGGCTCTGTCATTATGGCGGCCCTCGGCTTTGCCGGTTGGCGGTTGTGGAAGAAGGATGACGGACTTGTACGTGTCAAACGGTCCGAGTAGCTGGTTGCTCAGCTGATTTTCATACATATAATTGATACTCTTACAATCTGGACAGTGAAAAGTTCTAACGCTTAAGAAGCCAGCAAATCCACGTTGTTCGTGTTTTTTTCCTGCTTGGAACGAATTATTTCGGTTATGGGTAAATCCGGGTGCTGGGCAACCATGCGAAAAATGGATCTGCGCAAATAAACCGCCACGGTAGCCTCAGAGACGATGGCTTTCGATGGTGTTCGCAAATAGCGCGAGAACAAGCCCGGCGTACGCGCCGAAAACGTCAACGCGACCATCTGAATTAAGCCGGTTGCGATGCAACTGCACATGACGAATCCTTCGATGGCTTCAAGTGTTTGTCGTATTCGCTTTTGATCCTGTTCGTTCTTTACTTGTTCCAGTGGATGGCTCTCGGTCTTGCGTAGATACCGCTTGAGCTTCGGCATGGATTTGCTCCAGAAGCGATAGCCGAAGGCGCCGATGACTTGTTTCATTTCCCGAAACGTACATTCGATCTTGAACCGGTATCCGTACAAGGAAATGATCTCGGGGCCGGCAAGCGTCAGGTCCGTACTCACCAAAATAGAGGTCTGGTCTCCACGCAGCACCAGGACAAATCGCAAAGGCTGATACAGCTTTTGCCCCCACAACAGGTCCAGGCACAAAAAGGAAACCGTTTCTTCCTTGCCATACAGCATCACCTCGGCCGTTTGAAACGATGCTGCCCGGGTTTGAAAAAGCTCCTTGAGCTTGACTTTCGCACCTTTCTTCGGCGGACGGCCCCGGCCTGGTTTTTTGGCAGCGGGGAATTCATAGGCTGTGGTGTTGACTTTGGCCTTCGTGATGAGGTCCAGTCGGACTCCGCTCGCAGCCTGCTCCTGCTTCCACCGGATCAGCGCCGGAACGGACAGAAAATAGCGATCCAGCAGGAACAAGGCGTCACCAAGCACCTTCGCGGCGGCAAAGCCCTGCCCGATCATTTGCACCACATGGGAATCTGATTTCGGCTCGGCTGGAGCGGACGCTCCCCAGTTCCAAATCGTTTTCACGCCGTCTTGCAAATTCATAAAGAGGGGCAAGCAGAACCATTTGGCCGACGCTCCGACCAACACACCGACGGCTCCAAAGAGATGGCCAAAGATATATTCACCTTTGGACGAATTTTCTGATTCCTGATGCATTTTCTTCACGCCGGGCATTCGACGGCCTTCCTTGGACTGCTTCATGCCATCGCCCACCAGGACTACGCGATCACCAACGGTCATCAAAGGAGCCGCCTTGCGGACGACTTGGAGCCAAGTTAATCGAAGGGATTCCAGCGACCAGGCCGAAGAACGAAAGAAATGGATCAGCGTCTCGTAGCAGCGCGGATGCAGCGTAAGGTCTCGTACAATGGAGGTCACCCCTAACTGGTCGGAGCGCACCATCAGGCCGATCACCGTAATGACAAACCAGTGAAAGGCGGCTTGCCTGGAGAAGCAGGAACGAAATTCATTTATGATTTTATCGATGTATGGGAGCATAGGTCTGGTCAATCGCCCGCAAATGGGTTAGACTGGTGTCTATAACCCATCCAGCGATTCTATCCTTTTAGAGTGAGACCTTAAGGATACCGTAAAATCGCTAGGTTGGGTTATTTTTCTATCGAGAACTTTTCACTGTCAAGTTACAATCTATATAGGCTTAAAGCCTTCGCCGACGACGTCGTGCACCTCCGTTATGATAATGAACGAACGGGGGTCGACGGAGCGGATGAGGTCTTTAAGCCTTTTCATTTCGCTCCGGGCCACCACACAATATACGACGTTCTTCTGTCTCTTCGAATAAGCGCCAACAGCAGGGAATAAGGTGACGCCACGGTCGAGATTGCTCGTAATGACAGCGGCAAGCTCCTCGGCTTGCTCCGTAATAATGGTGAACGCCTTAGCTGCATACGCACCCTCTACGATAATATCGATGATCTTCGTGGCAATGAAGACGACGACCAGCGTATACATGATCTTCTCCTTCGGAATGAAGAAGAGCGCCATGCCTAATACGATCGCATCGACGACGAGTATGAGTCGCCCTACGCTCCAGCCCTTCAGCTTATGACCGATCTGAGCGATAATATCGGACCCGCCCGTCGTGCCACCATAGCGGAAGACGATGCCGAGTCCTGCTCCTAATGTGACGCCCGCATAGGCAGAGACGAGAAATATGTCTTGATCCGTACGAAATGGAACGATCAAGCCCGCATGGATGCCAAGCTCCATCATCCACAGAAAGAAGGAGAGCAGGAAGGTTCCGGCTATCGAGTAGCCGACTGCCTGCCGCCCAAGATATTTCCACCCGATAAGAAATAATGGTACATTGATGACAAGTGTAGTCAGCGAAGGCGGGAAGCCGAATATATAGTTTAAAAGCAGAGCGACGCCAGTGACACCGCCCTCCATAAATTCGTTCGCGATAATAAAGTAATGAAGGCCGAAGGCATAGATCGCCGTTCCGAGCGTAATCGGCAGCAGATTGCGCATGATCGTCCAAGAAGCCGCAAGCAACGTGTTCACATCCGTTTTTTTGACCCTAATATGTGTTATTCGACAGGGGCCTATGCTTGTGGGCGAAAAAAAATTTGTCATGCAGGCATCGTTTGCGATAACATGGTAATGATGTCCACATCACCGTTACATACACCACACAAGACAAAGGCAGGTGAAGCCGCCGCATGGATAAGGAACGTTCCTTAAAGGACCTTCAGGAAGAGGTTCATGCCTATATTTCACAGTTCAAGGAAGGCTACTTCGGTCCACTCTCGATGATGGCGAGGATGACCGAGGAGGTCGGCGAGCTCGCGCGCGAGGTCAATCATCAATTCGGCGAGAAGCCGAAGAAGACGACTGAGGCGGACAATTCGATCGAGATGGAGCTTGGCGACATTCTATATGTCATCATCTGCTTTGCGAATTCGATGAACATCGATCTTCAGGAAGCGCATGATAAAGTGATGCACAAGTTCCGCACCCGCGATGCAGATCGCTGGACCCGAATAAACACCGATTCGTAAGCAGCTACATATGCTGTAGCATCACCCTTTTGACATACGGCCGCTCCACACACGAGGCTCCGCCTAAGGAGGAGGGAGAAGCGAATGGACGGCGAATATGCGATAAAGAAAGCGTATGAATCGATATTGAAGCATGATTTCGAACAGGCGATCGTCTGGTTCGAGCAAGCGATACAATCGAATCCGACGTGTGCGTCGTACCACTATAAGCTGTCGATTACGTACGCGCGCAGCAACAAGCTGCAGAAGGCGATTGACCATGCGGGTCAAGCGGTTAAGCTCGATTCGTCGGATGAGCATTACCGGTTTCATCTGCAGCATCTGAAGGCGAAGGCGCTGCTGTTCGAAGCGGAGAAGCTGTTCGAGGAATCAGATGAACGACTGTGGCTGGCGGTAGCCTTGCTGAAGCAAGCTGCACAAATGGACCCTCTGTCATCAGAGGCTTTCCTATTGCTGGGGATCGCCTACAGCCGGCTGGACGAATATAGTCTGGCAATTGGGGCAATCAAAGATCTACTGAAGCTCGATCCCGGTCATGAGATCGGCGGTCGACTGCTCTCGGAATATGAGATGAAATGGAAACTATATATGCAGCGTACTTCACAGACGGGAGTGCAGAAGGAGAGGGACCTTGATCATGGTGCAAACGAGAATTAAAGTTGCGGTAGCAGGTGCAAGCGGCCGAATGGGGCGTGAGGTTGTCAAAATGGTGCTCAGCGACGCCGAGCTGGAGCTGGTCGCTGCTGTGGGCCGTTCGACAAAAGATACAGATGCAGCGAAGATGGTGGGCATGGAGCCTTGCGGCGTGCAAGTAACTAACGATTTGGAGCTGGCGCTCGTGGAATCGAAGGCGGACGTTCTCGTCGATTTCACGACGCCGCAGTCTGCTGTTGCGAATACGTCGCTTGCGATCAAGCACCGTGTTCGCCCTGTCATCGGGACGACTGGCTTCACGCCGGAGCAGATTGAGGAGCTGGACAAGCAGTGCAAGGAGGCTGGAATCGGCGGATTGATCGCGCCGAACTTCTCGATCGGAGCTATATTGATGATGAAGTTCGCCGCACAGGCAGCTAAATATATGCCGCACGTCGAAATTATTGAGTATCATGGTGATCAGAAGCTCGATGCGCCATCCGGTACATCGATTAAGACGGCTGAGATGATTGCCGAGGTGCGCGAGGAGTTCCGTCAAGGCAATCCAAACGAAGAAGAAACAATAGAAGGCGCCCGCGGCGCATATTATAACGGCTTCCGCATTCATAGTGTGCGGCTGCCAGGCGTGTTCGCCCAGCAGGAGGTCGTATTCGGTGCGTTCGGACAGACGCTGAAAATTCGCCACGACTCATACGATCGGGCTGGGTATATGCCAGGAGTGAATGTTGCTGTCAAAAAAGTGATGACGTACGAGGGCATGGTGTACGGCTTCGAGCATTTTGTAGATTAATCACCGTCCCTAAGGAGGCATTGACCCTATGTCCATGAATATCGCTCTTATCGCCCATGACCGGAAGAAGGATGAGATGGTCAACTTCGTAATGGCTTATGAGCATGTGTTCCAGCATCATAAGCTGTTTGCGACCGGTACGACCGGCACGCGCATTATGGCCAATACGAAGCTGAACGTTCACCGCTTCATGAGCGGTCCGCTCGGCGGAGATCAACAGATCGGCGCACTGGTCGCCCAGAACGAGATGGATCTGATCATCTTCTTGCGCGATCCGCTCATGGCACAGCCGCACGAGCCGGACATTATTGCCTTGCTCCGTCTATGCGATGTGCAAGGAATACCGGTAGCGACGAACATCGCGACTGGAGAAATATTAGTTAAGGCGCTCGACCGCGGCGATTTCGCATGGCGGGAGCTTGTACATAAATATAAGCCGGGTGTGGACGAATGACTGAACGGCTAGACTTCTTAATATTCGGCGCCCATGCCGACGATGCCGAGATCGGGATGGGTGGCACAATCGCGAAGCATGCTCGCGCTGGCTATCGGATCGGACTATGTGATCTGACTTGCGCCGAGATGTCGTCGAACGGCACCGTCGAGACGAGACGAGTCGAGGCGGAGCAAGCGGCTCGAGTGCTCGGCGTTGCGGTGCGGGACAATCTCGGCTTACCGGATCGAGGCTTACGCGATGAGCCAGAGACGATTGAGCGTATCGTGTCCGTTATTCGAGCGTATCGGCCCCGAATGGTCTTCGCTCCTTATTGGGAGGATCGGCACCCGGACCATATTGCTTGTAGCAAGCTGGTGCAGGAGGCCG
This sequence comes from Paenibacillus sp. YYML68, assembly GCF_027923405.1. NCBI lineage: Bacteria > Bacillati > Bacillota > Bacilli > Caryophanales > Paenibacillaceae > Paenibacillus > Paenibacillus sp. YYML68. The sequence goes on from NZ_BQYI01000001.1 coordinate 2,432,954, forward strand.
TATTTAATGCAAAGCTTCGCAAGTATAGACCAGACCTTCCTGCGCATAGTGTAGAAGAAACGTTGTTTTATTTCATTAACGACATGGTTCCGCCGGATCGCATGATTGATGTATCGGAAGTCTATGAGCTGAAGCGGCAGTCGCTGCAAGCATACCGCTCCCAGTTCGAGCGTTCGTCAGGGGACGACCGCATTGCGACTCCGTTGAATCAAGGCTATCTCGAGCGGGTGGAGGCACGTGATCTGCTGCTCGGACAGAAGCGCTCCGTACCGTTTGCGGAAGGCTTCGTCAGTAAGCTTCCCGTGATGACGGACTTGTTATAGGATGGTACGAACAGACCGATTACGAACGATCGGAAGGGGGCGGCATCGATGAATCCGAAGGATCGATTGAAAATAGGCATTACTTGTTATCCGACGCTCGGCGGCTCGGGTGTCGTGGCGACGGAGCTTGGGAAGCTGCTGGCGGAGAAGGGGCATGAGGTGCATTTTATTACGCACAGCATGCCTTTTCGACTCGGGAAGTTCGATAAGAACATCTTCTACCATGAGGTGGAAGTGAACGATTATCATGTGTTCAAATATCCGCCTTACGATCTGTCTCTTGCGAGCAAGCAAGCACAAATTGTGAAGCAGGAAGGACTCGATCTGCTTCACGTTCACTATGCGATACCCCATGCTGTATGTGCGCTGCTGGCCAAGCAGATGGTTGGTGAGCATCTGAAGGTGGTGACGACACTGCACGGCACAGATATTACGGTGCTGGCGCAGGATGAGTCGCTTAGTGATCTGATCCGCTTCGCGATCAATGGTAGTGACGTGGTGACAGCCGTATCGGACGATCTTATTCAGGAGACGAGACAACTGCTCGGCATCGAGAAGCCGATCGAGCTGCTCTATAACTTCGTGGACAAGCGCGTCTATTACCCGCGTGATGTCGGTAATTTGCGCAGAGAGTTCGCACGTCCCGATGAGAAAATATTAATTCATATCTCCAACTTCCGTCCGGTGAAGCGTGTAATCGATGTGATCGAAATATTCGACCGGATCAGCAAGGAGGTACCGTCAAGGCTCTTGTTCGTCGGGGAAGGTCCAGAGCTGTCGAAGGTGCTGTGCAAGGCGAAGGAGAAGGGGCTGCTGGATAAAGTAACGTTCTGCGGCAGGCAGGATGACGTGGCACAGCTGCTCTCTCTCGCCGACCTGATGCTGCTGCCGTCGGAGAAGGAGAGCTTCGGCCTCGTGGCGCTTGAAGCGATGGCGTGCGGCGTTCCGACGATTGCCTCTAATGCAGGAGGTATTCCAGAGCTGATTACGCATGGGGTGACGGGCTATCTGGCCGACATCGGTGATGTGGAGACGATGAGTCAGCTTGCGATTCATCTGCTGCAGAACGAGGCGGCCTATAAGGCGATGCGTGAGGCATGTCTGTACCGGGCCCGGTATACCTTCTGTAATGATGTCATCTCGAGGCAGTACGAGGCGCTCTACTATCAGGTGCTCGGCCGTGAGGCTCCAGAGGAGCTGCTCGTGAAGCCGCTCGAGTGCTAATGTGTGTTAGACTGCTGATGTAAGTGGCGATAGCTAATGAAGGATGATACTTAAGGATGGTACATGGATGACGCACTTGCCACAGGACCATGGAGTGAAACGGAGGGCGCTTCAGCTGATCCATACGCTGAATGATGCGGGCTATGAGGCGTATCTCGTCGGCGGTTGTGTACGTGACGAGGTGCTGGGTCGCCCTGTTAAAGATTACGACATTGCGACATCGGCGCGGCCTGAGCAGGTCGAGAGCCTCTTCTCGCGCACGATCCCAACTGGCCTGCAGCACGGTACGGTAACGGTTGTCATCGAGCGGGAGCCATTCGAGGTGACGACGTTCCGTAAGGAAGCAGGCTATGAGGATTTTCGACGTCCAAGTGAGGTGTCGTACATCGACAGCCTGCTGGAGGACTTGAGACGGCGTGATTTCACGATGAATGCGATGGCTCTCGATGCGGAGGGTCGACTGATCGATCCGTTCGGCGGGCAGGCGGATGCGGCTAGCGGTGTGCTGCGTTGTGTGGGGGATGCACATGAGCGGTTCTCGGAGGACGCGCTGCGCATGCTTCGCTGCGTCCGCTTCGCGGCGGAGTACAGACTTGAGGTGGAGCCGCTAACCTGGGAAGCGCTGACGACTTCAGCTCCACTGCTGCGACATATCGCTCTGGAGCGGGTGCGCGCGGAGCTTGAGCGCATGTTAAGCGGGAGTGACCCGAATCGGGCGCTGCTGCTGCTAGGCGCAAGCAAGCTGCTGCTGCATACGAAGTCGCGGGTCCTATGGAGTGAGCTGCAAGATACGAAGAGCTGGCCGTCCTTGAGCGTTATTCCGACGCTGGAGGGGCGGCTAGCTTACTTATATATAGGCTGCGGGGCTGACTTGAACGAGACGAAGAACGATATGCGCGTGCTGACGTTCTCGAAGAAGCAGCTGGAGGAGACAGGGGCGATCGTTGCGGCGCATCGGGCTCTAATAGACAAGCTACAGCAGGATGCGGACGAAGGAACGGCAACCGAGGATGAGCAGCGGAAGCATTGGCTGCTGACAGCTGTCCAATATGGGGCTATCGCAATGGAGTCACTGAGACAGCTCTATGAGCTGGAGCTGGAGCATGAGCGGCGGGACAGCTCGGACACAGCGGTGAGCGGCGGTCTCAAGCTGTCCGGTGCGCAGAAGTTGGCTGCTGAGGCATGGGCTTACAGCGGAAGCCGATGGCTTACAGAAGCGCCGGCGCTGGAGCTGAAGCAGCTAGCGCTCACTGGTCAGCAGCTCGTGCAGCTGCTTGGCGTGAAGCCGGGGCCTTGGACAGGACAGCTGCTCAGTCGATTGCTCGAGGAGACGGCGCTCGGATTCATCCCGAATGAACCCGAAGCGTTAGCCGCTGCCGCGAAGAGTTGTTACGAACTACTGCAGGAGAAGGGATAATAGCGATGTCAGAACGATTAATAGAGCTCTTCGAGCAAGCGAAGGGTGAGTTCATATCCGGGGAGCAGCTGAGTGGGGAGCTGAAGGTGAGCCGGACCGCGGTGTGGAAGCAGATTGAACGGCTGAAGCTGCAGGGGTATCATTTTGAAGCGATTCCACGTAAGGGCTATAGACTGCTCTCCGCTCCGCAAAAATTCGCAGAGGACGCCTTCAGGCAGCAGCTGCGTACAGCATCATTCGGCCGTCCGCTGCACCTGCTGGACGAGATCGACTCGACCCAGCTGGCAGCAGTCCAGCTCGTGCGGGATGGGGCCGAGGAGGGGACCCTTGTGCTCGCCGAGCAGCAGCTGGCTGGGCGGGGACGGCTCGGGCGGCAGTGGCACTCGCCCAAGGGCAAGGGACTGTGGAGCTCGCTTGTGCTGAAGCCTAATTGGCTGTCGCTGGCGCAGACGCCTCAGCTCACGCTGCTGACAGCGGTTGCGTTGTGCCGTGCCGTCCGTCAGGTGACGGGTCTGGACGCTGGCATCAAGTGGCCGAACGATCTGCTCGTCGGCGGTCGTAAGGTTGCCGGTATATTGCTCGAGGCGAGCGTCGAGAATGGCACGCTGCAGCACATCGTCGCTGGAGTCGGCATCAGTGTGAATTTGCAGGAGAGCGACTACCCGACGGAGCTGCTGGAGAAAGCGACATCACTGGCGATGTGCGCCGGACATTCGATCTCCAGAGAGACGCTGCTTGCGGAGCTCATGAACGAATGGGAGCAGCTGTACAAGCTGTATCAAGCGTCTGGCTTCGCCCCGATCAAGCTGCTGTGGGAGGCGCTGACCGTATCGCTTGCTCGCGAGCTTGTGTGCAGCACTCCGCAAGGTCCCGTACAAGGCTTCGCCGAGTCGATCGATGAGCATGGAGCGCTGCTGCTAAGACTGCCCGACGGAAGCTCCCGCAAAATGTTTTCCGGCGATGTCGATTTTAAGTGACATTTGGAGAATCGTTTGTTACACTCTTCTATAAGCGCTCTGACTCGTGCATGAGCAAGGGCATTGGCACAATGAAGGTGGCATCCGATACCAGGAGCTGCACTTCAGCAGGCTGATTCGCTTGCATTAATTGCATTAACTGCGACGAGGATTAACGTGTCACAATTCATACGAAGTTCATTTCAGTAGGTCGGATTCTGCTCTGAGCCGCAAGGACCGAGACAGAAGGATCATGTGAGTCTATTTGCCATGTGAACCTTTTAGCTCCGATTGCGGGCTGGAAGGTTTTTTTTGCATACTCTGGGAACAACTAACGATATCGAACGAGAAGGCAGGTGAAGCTATGGATACGCGCAAGCCTATAACAACCGCTAAGCTTCGCAAAATGAAGCTCGACCATACACCCATCGCCGTCGTAACGGCTTATGATTACCCGTCGGCGCGGCTAGCTGAGGAGGCGGGAGTCGATGTGATTCTCGTCGGAGATTCGCTCGGCAACGTGGTGCTCGGCTATGAATCGACGGTGCCGGTGACGCTCGACGATATGCTGTATCATACTCGCGCCGTCACTCGCGCCGTCCGTTCCAGCTTCGTCGTCACCGATATGCCGTTCATGACGTATCACGGCAGCCTCGATGCGACACTGAAGGGAGCAGCTCGCCTCATGCAGGAGGGGCTCGCGAAGGCGGTGAAGCTGGAGGGCGGTGCGGAGATCGCCCCTGCAGTGAAGGCGCTCGTGCAGGCCGGCATCCCGGTCATGGCGCACATAGGTCTAACACCGCAGTCCATTCATCAGATCGGCGGCTACAAGGTACACGGTAAGACGAACGATCAGGCGGAGCGTCTAATGGCAGACGCCCTCGCGCTCGAGGAGGCGGGAGCGTTCGCGATCGTGCTGGAGCTCGTGACCGAGCAGCTGGCGGCTGAGGTGACGGCGAGGCTGTCCATCCCGACGATTGGTATCGGGGCAGGCGCAGGCTGTGACGGACAGGTACTCGTCTTCCATGATGTGCTTGGCTATGGCTCTGACATCGTGCCGAAGCGGTTCGTCAAGGCGTACGCATCGGTCGGCGACACGATCCGCACGGCGATCGGGCAATATGTATCCGAGGTCAAGGGACGGCAGTTCCCTGCAGCCGAGCATGCATTCCGGATGTCGGATGAGGAGGCAGGACGCTTGTACGGCCAAGGAAGTGGGGGCAACGACCATGAGCAATGATCAACAGCCCATCATCATCCTGAGCGGTGTTGAATTGAGAGCGTGGCTGAAGTCACGTCGATTACAATCGCCAGGAGCGGTCGTCGGGTTCGTGCCGACGATGGGATTTCTGCATGAAGGGCATGCCTCGTTGCTGACCGCTGCACGTCAATCGTGCGATATTGTTGTATTGAGCATCTTCGTGAATCCGCTCCAGTTCGGACCTAACGAAGATTTCGAGCGATACCCGCGCGACGAGCAGCGCGACCTTGCGATCGCGGCGGAGTACGGTGCCGATGTCGTGTTCATGCCTCAGGTTGAGGAGATGTATCCAGAGCGGACGCGAACGACCGTAACCGTATCTGGCGTGACCGAAAGACTGTGCGGCGCCTCACGGCCGGGACACTTCGACGGTGTCGCTACCGTCGTGACGAAGCTGTTCAACCTCGTACAGCCGGACCGAGCTTATTTCGGGTTGAAGGATGCGCAGCAGGTCGCTGTCATTGAGCAAATGGTCCGCGACTTGAACGTACCGGTCGAGATCGTTCCTTGTGCGACGGTACGGGAAGCGGACGGCCTCGCGAAGAGCTCGCGCAACGTCTACTTGAGCGCAGAGGAGCGAGAGCAGGCTGTTATATTGAACAAGGCGCTGCGGGAGGCCGAGCAGCAGCTGCGCACGCAGCGCGACGCCATGTCGTCGCAGGAGCTTGCCGCGCAAGTAACGGCACGCATCCAGGAGGCGCCGCTTGCCCGCATCGATTATGTCGAGGCGCTCGCCTATCCGTCGCTGGAGCCGATCTCCTCATTCACGGAGGCTGAGCAAGCTCTGATCGCTGTGGCGGTCAAGTTCGGCAATACAAGACTGATTGACAACTGCTTGATACGCTTTAACGGCTAAGCGGGGCAACAATACGATAATGAAGGAGGCGCTAGGAATGTTCCGCACGATGCTGAAGGCCAAAATACACCGCGCAACGGTAACCGAAGCGAACTTGAACTATGTGGGCAGCATAACGATCGACGAGGAGCTGCTGGAGGCGGTAGACATGCTGCCGAACGAAAAGGTGCAAATCGTCAACAACAACAATGGTGCACGCTTCGAGACTTATATTATACCTGGACCAAGAGGCTCCCGCGTCATCTGTTTGAACGGCGCAGCGGCGCGCCTCGTGCAGCCTGGCGATAAGGTAATTATTCTCTCCTATGCGATGATGACCGATGAGGCAGCGCGCACTCATGCGCCACGAATCGCTATTATGGGCGATGAGAACGAGATCATCAGTGTCCTGAAGGAAGAAATTCATTCCACTATTCTATAGATAGAATGAAACAGGACGGGTCGACGCACAATGAATATACAACGCAACCAATCGGCCAAAGGTGGGATGTACGTATGTTCAAGCATCTGTTCGCATCGATGAATGCTATGCTGGATGAAGTGCAGTCGGAATACCCGTCCTCAACCGGTGGGAGAAGGAAGCAGCTGAAGCATAAGCTCGAGGAGCTGAAGTCGATGAGCGACTTCTGCATTGAGGAATGGCTGCAATTCGAGGAGAAGCTGGCCCAGACGCTGAAGGAAACAGGCATTGGCGCCCTTGGGGAGGGCAATGCGACGGACCCGCTAGATCCGGAGTTCGCGGCCAGGCGGTCCGATGCGTTCATTCGCGGTCAAGGCTATTATAAGCTTCATATGTTTCATGAAGCGCTTGCTGAATTTACCGAGCTGCTAAGCAAGCAGCCGGAATTTACGCTCGCCCGCATTTACATGGCCATGTCATACTTTCATTTAGGGCGGACAGCGGATAGCTACTCCCACTTTCATTTTTTGTACCAGCTGACAGAGAACGTGCAATTGAAGGCCATCTCCTTGAATGCGATGGGCTGTATTCAGATTCAGCACAACAATATGGAACGGGCCGGTGAGCTGTTCGAGCTTGCCTATCGTACCGATCCGACGAGTATAGAGCCGCTAATTGCGATGGGGCTGTGCACAGAGAAGCAAGGCGGGCTGCAGTTCAGCTTCTCTGGTACTCGTAAGTCGGGCGTTGTGAAGGGATAAGCCGTATGCAGGCTGACGGTCCAGAAAGTTGCTATTCCTTTTTCTGCGCAGTATGCTATTCTAGTGTGAGGAAGAGTGGAATGAAGGGATGTAACGGGCACCGATGAAATTCGCGGTATTGGACTTCGAGACAACCGGCAGCACCGCTGCTGATCGAATTATTCAGGTTGGTCTCGCCATTGTCGAAAATATGGAAATTACAGACAGGTATACTTCACTCGTCAATCCGGGCATGAGTATACCTTCTTCTATTATTGCATTAACGGGTCTAACAGATGATATGGTTAAGGATGCACCAACATTGGATGAGGTGATGGCCGAGGTCGTGCCGCTGCTGCAGGATACTGCGCTAGTTGGGCACAATGTCGGCTTTGACCTCGCTTTTTTGCAGCGAGCGCTCGATGAATGCGGCTACTTCGCCTATGACGGCCGTACGCTCGATACGCTGGATGTGCTGCGCGTCGTGTTCCCCGGCTTGTCCAGCCTGCAGCTGTCCATGGTGTGCAACGCGATGGGCATCGTGCATGACAGACCGCATCAAGCTGACAGTGATGCTGAGGTGACGGCACTCATCTGGCTCCGCTGTCTGGAGCGACTGCAGGCGATGCCGCTGCTCACGCTTCAGCGGATGGAGATGATCTTCGCCGATTCCTCGAATGATTTCGGCTGGCTTGTACACGAGTTTGTACAGTATAAGGAGCAGCAGACGGCGGATCAAGCGGATGAGAAGTTTACGTTTCATAGACAATTCGCACTCGCTGTGGACGATTGGGGCGACGAAGAGCCGATCCGTGACGAAGCGCAGGTGCAGTCGTTACCGGACACGTTCGAGTCGTTCTACACGCAGCTGCGCGAGTCACTGAAGCAGCGCTTCGCCTCCTACGAGGATCGGGAAGCGCAGGTCATCATGATCAACGAGGTCGAGAACGCGTTTCAGGACAGCCGACATCTTCTCGTCGAAGCGGGGACTGGAACAGGGAAGTCGCTCGGCTACTTGATCCCTTCCTTATATTATGGCCTGAAGCATGAGAAGAAAGTAGTGGTCAGCACCCATACGATTAACCTGCAGGAGCAGCTTCGGGAGCGTGATCTCCCGCTGCTGCACGATTTGTTCACGGTTCCGTTCCAGGCGTCTGTGCTGAAGGGGCGAAGCCACTACTTGTGTATGCGTAAGTTCGAGCATAAGCTGAACACGCTTGACTTCGAGAATGGGAAGGATGATCGGATTACAGCTGGTCAAATGCTCGTCTGGCTCGGAGAGACGAAGCGAGGAGACGAGGAAGAGCTATACTTCGCGAATAAGGGCAAGCAGTTCTGGCACACGGTGGAGAGCGATGCGGATTCGTGTCTGAATCGGGCTTGTCCGTGGTTCAAAAAATGCTTCTACCACCGCGCTCGACATGAGGCCAACAGCGCTGACGTTATCATTACGAATCATTCGTTATTATTCACCGATATGAAGGCGGAGAACCGGCTGCTCCCGGCATACAAGCATCTCGTTGTTGACGAGGCGCATCACTTCGAGGAAGTCGCGAGTAAGCATCTGGGGATGGAGCTGCATTACCACCGCCTGATGAATACGCTTCATGCACTGTACAAGGATAGCCGCTCCGGGCAGCTGACAAGCCTACGGATCAAGCTGCAGCAGACGTCGGAGGATCATCGAGCCGCGGCGTGGAGCGCTGAGCTGGATCGAGCTGTAGAGCCGCTGCTCGCGCTCAAGGAGGAATGGGAGCAGCTAACCGAGCTGCTGTACCAGCTGCTGGTCATGCGCAGTCAGGACAGCGCGCAGAGCGAAGGCAATGCGCTCGTCTACCGGCTCAAGAAGGATACGCTTCCAGAAGGCTGGGACAAGCTGGTACTCCTCGCGGAAAATATGCAGCTGCATTTCTCCGAGGCGCTGAAGAAGCTCGACAAGCTGGTGACGGAGCTGAAGGAAGCGCAGGACGAGTTCGACCTGCAAGGTCAGGTTACCGACCTCAGTGGTACGGTCAAGGATCTGCATAGGCACAAGGATGCGCTGCAGCTGTTCATGACGATGCCGGACGACAACTCCGTCTATTGGCTGGAGGGCGGCACCTATAACAAAAACCGCTCGCTACAGCTTCATAGCGTGCCGATCGATGTCAGCTCGATGCTGAAGCAGCACTTCTTCGAGCCGAAGGAAAGTGTCGTGCTGACGAGTGCAACGCTGTCCGTCGGCAAGTCGTTCGACTATACGTGCGAGCAGCTAGGGCTGCAGCCGAGCGCGCCGGAAGCGGAGCTGAAGACGGTCATGCTGCCGTCTCCGTTCAACTACAGGGAGCAGGCGCTGGTGGCGATTCCGCGCGACTTTCCGACGCTGCGTGGCGGCGCTTCTGGCGATAAGGAGTTCGTCGACGCACTCGTGCAGTCGCTTGCGGAGGTCGCACTCGAGACGCGCGGCCGTATGCTCGTGCTGTTCACGTCGAACCGTATGCTGCGTACGGTACACGGCAGCTTGAAGGATATGCTGTCGTCGTTCGGCATCAGCGTGCTCGGTCAAGGTGTCGACAGCAGCAATCGCAGCAAGCTGACACGCTTGTTCCAGAGTAGTCCGGAGTGCGTGCTGCTCGGCACCAGCAGCTTCTGGGAAGGTGTCGATATCCCTGGCGATGCGTTGATGTGTCTGGCGATCGTACGATTGCCGTTTCAGCCGCCTACACACCCGCTCGTTGAGGCGAAGATCGAGAAGGTGAAGCTGCGCAATCAGAATCCGTTCATGAAGCTATCGGTGCCTCAGGCGGTCATTCGCTTCAAGCAAGGCTTCGGCAGACTGGTGAGAACGGCATCAGACAAGGGCATCGTCATTATTTACGACACACGGGTGATTGATACGAACTATGGCAAATATTTCTTATATTCCTTGCCCGGCCCGAAGATCGAGCATATGCCCAGCAGCCAGCTCGTCCCGAGAATCAAGCAATGGATGGAGGACAACCCCTCATGAAGTCAATGAAAATATCTGAAGCGGTCGTCCGCCGTCTGCCTATCTATCTGCGATTCCTGAATGAGCTGAGCAAAAAAAATATAGCCACTGTCTCTTCACAGGATCTTGGGCAGAAGCTCGATCTCAACCCGGCGCAAATTCGCAAGGATCTTGCCTATTTCGGTGAGTTCGGTAAAAAAGGGATCGGCTACGACGTTAATTATTTAATTGAGAAAATACGTCAAATATTGAAGATTGATAAAGTGATCCCGGTTGCGCTAGTCGGTGCAGGCAACCTGGGCCGTGCATTGTGCAATTATAACGCCTACTTGAAGGACAATATGAAGATCGTGGCCGTATTCGACGCGCATCACACGAAGGTCGGTGAATCGATCAACAATTTGAGAGTGAAGTCGATGTCAGAGCTTCCACATTGCGTGCGGTTGCATAAGGTTCGAATCGGTATTATTACGGTTCCGGCGACGGAGGCGCAGCAGGTTGCGAATCTGTTCGTCGAGGCAGGAGTCGAGGCGATTCTGAACTTCGCACCGATCATCCTCAAGGTGCCGCCTGATGTGCGCATTCATCATGCTGACTTTACAGCCGAGCTTCAGAGTTTGGCGTATTATTTAGAATAATGACTGTGAAGCCTGTGCCGCTGCCAAGACTTGCGTGCGGTACGGGCTTTTTTTTCTCATTAAGAATACTTCATCACGATGCTGTTCAAAATATCGGCTACGTCCTCACACGCGTCCGTCGTCTCCTCTAGCCCCTCGTACAGCTCCTTAAGCTTGAAGTCATGATACGGCTCCTTCGGGTTCGCGAATATGTCGCGCACCCCTTCACGCATCAGACGATCGGCCTCGTTCTCCAGCGCGTTAATCTGCACCGTATGCTCGGCGATCTGAATGTACTTCTTCTTCGATAGCAGCTTGAAGGCGTCCAAGATATGCTGGCAGCTGTTCACGAGAACGGCAGAGAAGCTTCGCATGTGCTTATCGGTAAACGTAATGCTCAAATAGTCGAAGCGCGCGATCGATGCCTCTATGCCGTCGAGTACATCATCCAGCTTCGATGCAAGCTGCATCAGATCTTCACGGTCAATCGGTGTGACGGTAACTTTGCTCAGCTCTTGATAAATCTGATGCGTGATCTTGTCTCCTAGGTGCTCAAGCTCTTTAATCTCGGCGTTGTAGGAGGCGGGCGGCTCCGTTCCCATCATTGCATGTCTAAACCGTTGGGCAGCATGCAGCACGTTCTCGGAGGCTTTGATCAGCAGCAGTAAAAAATCGGTCTCATTTTTCTTCGTAAATAGCATCGGCGGAGGCCCCCCATCGAATCATGTTCTTCCTTAGTTTATGTGGAAGTCGTCTATAGTATGAGGGAGAGGGGCGCAATTCAAGGAATGAAGCTTGCTTTTGGCGCGTTGAAATTGTAAATTGTTAACGTGAAGACGAGCTTAACGGCTCGACAATGAGGTCGATGACGGAAAGGAACTAGCGGAATGAAAAGAACGGTAATTACGAATGGCTTGTTCATCACGATGGATGAGCACAAGCCTCTGGTCAAGGGGTATATGGTAGTAGAGGGTAGCCGCATCGTTGCCATCGAGGAGGGGGCGCCAGAGCCAGCAGCTGTGTTCGATGAGACGATTGACGGCAGCGGAAAGCTGTACATGCCGGGCTTCGTCAATACGCACGGTCATGCGGCGATGTCGCTGCTGCGCGGCTATGGCGACGATCTGGCGCTGCAGGTGTGGCTGCAGGAGAAGATGTGGCCGATGGAGGCGAAGTTCACCGCTGCCGATGTGCGTGCAGGGACGAGTCTGTCGGTGCTCGAGATGCTGAAGGGTGGTACGACGACGTTCGTCGATATGTACGATCATATGAATCAGGTCGCGGAGGTAAGCAGAGACAGCGGCATACGTGCTTGCTTGACGCGCGGCGTCATCGGTCTGTGCCCGCGTGACGTGCAGGATGCAAAGCTGGCGGAGGCGGTGCAGTTCGCCCGTGACTGGCACGGACAGGCGGACGGACGCATTACGGCGATGATGTCGCCGCACGGACCGTACACATGCCCGCCGGATTACATCGAGCGCATCGTGCAGGCGGCGCATGACCTGAACCTGCCGCTCCATACGCATATGTCCGAGACGGCGCGCGAGGTGCAGGATAACGTTGACCAGTATGGCGTGCGTCCGGTGGAGCATCTGGAGAAGCTCGGCGTATTCTCACGTCCGACACTGCTCGCTCATGGCGTCCACTTGACCGACGAAGAGATCGCGGTGCTGAGCAAGTACGATGTGCGCATCTCGCACAATCCGGGCAGCAACCTGAAGCTGGCGAGCGGGGTTGCGCGTGTACCTGAGCTTCTGAAGGCGGGTGTGCTCGTGTCGCTCGGTACGGACGGCGCCGCTAGCAACAACAATCTTGATATGCTTGAGGAGATTCGTCTTGCCGCTCTGATCCACAAGGGTGTATCCGGTGATCCTGTCGCTGTATCGGCCGCGGAAGCGCTGCGCATGGGGACATTCGATGGAGCCAGATCAATCTGGCTTGAGGATGTCGGTACGCTGGCACCTGGAATGAAGGCGGACTTCATCGCACTTGATATCGATCAGCCGCATTATTATCCGCGTACGAGCATGATTTCTCACGTTGTATATTCCGGCAGCTCACGGGATGTCGTAGATGTATGCGTGGATGGACGCTGGGTTGTGCGTGGCGGCGAGTGCTTGACGATGGACGAGGAACGCGTTCTATTCGAAGCACAGCAGGCATTCGAGCGTCTGACAGGCGTGTAGCTTAAGATGACTTGCGAGCCTGTCAGCTAAGGAGGGGCGAGTCTTATGAGTAAATATTGGAAGTGGGGCCTTAGCTTCGCCGCGATGCTCGTTGCCTCGCTGCTCCTCATCAATTGGCTGTTTCACGTCATCTCCTCGGCAGAGTGGAATACGCAGCGTGCTGCGGTGCAGACCGCCTATGAGAAGACGGTGCTTGTGAAGACACACAAGGTAGAGCGCTTCGTCGGCGATCAGGCCTACACGGTCATTACCGGAGAGGACAAGGTGGGCCGAAGACTCTATGTATGGGTCGGCGATGAGGGCCTTCGTACGGAGCTGGCGGCCAATGGGCTTGACATCGAGGCAGTCAAGGCCAAGGTGCTGGAGAAACAGCCTCGTGCGCGCGTGCTGAGAGTGACGCCGGGCATACAGGGTGACAGGCTGATATGGGAAGTTTTTTATAAGCTAATACCGGAAGGGCAAAGCGACGAGCAGCACTTTTATGACTATTATACGTTTTACGAAGGAAGCTGGATCGATACTTGGCGCTTAACTATACAATAGACAGATCACACCGGAAGGCCGCATGGACTGCAATTGCGCAGCGCTGTGCGGCTTTTTTTGTGCTAGCTGACATGACGGCTGTCTACTTACCACTCATTACATGCGCGAAAGTGATAGATCATGTGATATACTTTCTGTACAGAAATGTTGATATACTATTTCCGAATGCGTTCAGACCTACATTATATAGAAAGGGGGACGTCGACTGATGAAGTTACGTCTCTTACCGGTAGTGCTAAGTGTTGTCATCTCGGCCTCGTTGTTGTTCGGAGGGTACTTCGCTTATCAGAGCTACGCGATGGAGAACCCGTTCGAGAAGGCGGTCAACGGTATTGCAGGAGTGGAGTTGGTGTCTTCCAAGCTCACCTCAAGCACGGCGGATGTTGAGCTGAAGCTCGAGGAGGGCCAAAGCTTGCGCGAGGTGTACCAGCATATTGAGGAACGCGGCAAGCAGGTGCTCGGTACACGTGGGCTGAAGGTGAAGGTAGTGAACGAATCGTCCTCCAGGCTAGATGGCTGGTGGTCGACCGTGTTGTTCGATGTAGCAGAGGCGATGGAGACGAAGCAGTATTCGGACATCCCGAAGACGCTTCATGAGCATGCAGGACGAGAGTCCGGCTTGTCGGCGTCGTCTGAAATCGACGAGAAGTTCGTCTATGTAACGTTGACCGATGGACAATATCGTAAATATATGATGCTTCCTAGAACGCCTGCGACAATGGGGGTGTGGCCGAATGAGTAAATACGGCAAAGAAATATTGATCGGCACCGTGCCGGTCGTCATCGTTTTTTTGTACTTCCTTGGCGTTAATATTATTCCGATCGTATTCATGACCGTGATCCTTGGCACGTTCCTGTACATGAACCGTGCTCGTAATGGCATGGGAGTTGGTAGTGACCGTAAGAGCCGCGCCGCTGCAACGCCGAGCTACTTGACGTTCGACGATATCGGCGGTCAAGAGCGGGCGAAGCGGGAGCTGAAGGAGGCGCTTGACTTTCTTATCCGATATGACGACATTAAGCGTCTTGGTATTCGCCCACTGAAGGGAATGCTGCTGACCGGCCCGCCTGGAACGGGAAAAACGTTAATGGCGAAGGCATCCGCGCATTATACGAACTCCATCTTCCTCGCTGCATCAGGCAGTGAGTTCGTCGAGATGTATGTCGGTGTCGGCGCGAGCCGGGTACGCGACCTGTTCAAGGAAGCCCGCACTCGTGCGCAGAAGGAGAACAAGGACAGCGCAATCATCTTCATCGACGAAATTGATGTCATCGGTGGTAAGCGCGACGGCGGTCAGCAAAAAGAGTACGATCAGACGCTGAACCAGCTGCTCACTGAGATGGACGGCATTCATACGTCCGAGAGTCCGCGTGTCTTGATTATGGCGGCGACGAATCGTAAGGAAATGCTGGACAGCGCGCTGCTGCGTCCGGGACGCTTCGACCGTCACATTGAGGTTGATCTGCCTGACAAGAAGGCCCGTCTTCATATTCTAAACATTCATGCGAAAAATAAACCGATGGCTGAGGATGTTAATCTGGAGCTCATTGCACAGGAAACGTTCCAATTCTCCGGTGCGCAGCTGGAGAGCGTCATGAACGAGGCCGCGATCTATGCGATGCGCGAGGAGCTGGAGACGATTCAGCAGAGGCATCTGTCGCTCGCCGTCGATAAGGTCATGCTCGGAGAGAAGACGGATCGCGAATCGACGAAGGAGGAGCGTGACCGTGTCGCTCTTCACGAGCTGGGTCACGCGATCGTCGCGGAGCGGGTTCGCCCTGGCTCGGTATCGCAAGTATCGCTCAGTCCACGCGGCAAGGCGCTAGGCTTCGTTAGACACAACCCGCAGTCGGACCAGTACTTGTATACGAAGGAGCAGATTGAGGAGCAAATCATGATTGCGCTTGGCGGCTCTGTAGCAGAGGAGATGTTCTACGGCGGACGAAGCACAGGCTCTCGCAACGACTTCGAGCAGTCTCTGCAGATGGTGCGTACGATGATGGATTCGGGCTTGACCCGACTTGGCATCATTGACCGCTCCATGGTGACGAAGCAGGAGCTGATGAAGGAGAATGGAGCGATTCTGGAAGACCTTACAGGCCGCACGAGGGAGCTGCTTGAGCTGCATCGTCCTGTGTTCGAGCAGTCGCTTGAGATATTGATTGCCGAAGAGGTGCTGTCAGGCGAACAATTCAGACAGCTGCTGGCTCAGCATAGTAAAGTCGAGCAAATCGCTTGAGAATGAAAGCTAATGCGGGGCAATCCGGTCGGATCGCCTCTTTTTTTCGTAAAATCGGTCTAAATGAAAAAAAATGAGCCGAACCTGCAACTTTTTTGCCGAATGAGAGTCTAATAGAGTAATAGATTTTGTCAAATTATGAGGCTCGAGGTGCAGGATGAAGCGAATGACAGCTTGGTTATTGATGTTGCTGCTGATGATGTGTATCGCGGTGCCCGCCGCGAACGCCGCTGAAACGAAGCCGATTCAATTATTTCTGAATGGTAAGCAGCTAAACCCCGAGGTTGCACCGCGCATCGTTAACGGCAATACGATCGTGCCTGTGCGTATTATTGCTGAGTCCGCAGGTGCGAAGGTGAGCTGGGACGAGAAGCAGCGCAAGGTTACGGTGCTTCAAGGGGAACAGACGGTTCAGTTGTTTATCGACAAAACGACAGCTTATGTGAACGGGAAGAGCTATACGCTTGAGGCGGCTCCAGTCATCGTAGACGGAAGCACGCTGCTGCCGCTTCGCTTTGTGGTCGAGCAGCTGAACACGAAGGTGACGTGGGATGAGATTACCCGATCCGTGTTCATGTACAATCAATCGACGCTGGCAGGTGCAGGGACGAATGGGGGCGGCGCCCAGGGTGAAGTCGTCGTTGATGCCAAGCCGGAGCAGCCGGTCGGACAGTCAGCCGGACAGCCAGATGGTGAAGCGCAAGGTGAGAAGACGACAGGGTCTGGCAAGACGGATGGAACGGATAAGCCGACAGGAGTGAATAATTCCACAGGTGCTTCGAACAAGCCGGGTGGCACAGAGCAGTCAAGCGGGGAGGCTGCGGCACCGCAAGCTAGTGGGCAGCCGACGACAGGCGCGTCACAGCCTGGACAGGCAGGTCAACAGCCGAATGCGGGTCAGGCGGAGCAGGGCGGGGAGAAGAAGGTCGATTCTGGTACAGCGGATAAGCCTCAGCAGCCAGCATCGCCGTCTGTCGAACCTCAGATTGCTAATGTGATCTACGATCTTGCATTCGCAGGCGAGCAGTTGGTCGTTCGAACGACGACCGAGGCACCGCTCAAGCCTAAGGTGTTCCGGCTGAGTAATCCGGACCGCGTCGTCATCGATGTGCCTGGAGTCAAGCTTCATGAGCCGCTTGCGGCACAGGCGGCCGGTCAAGCGAGCGGAGCTGTCATAGAGGCGACGAACAGTGCGTTCGCCTCGCAGATTCGTTACTCGCAATTTACCGAGGAGGCTGTCCGCATCGTCATCGACCTGACCAACGGCTCGAGGTACAAGCTAGCCGTCGCCGCAGAAGGGGCGAAGCAGCTAGTGCTGCAGCTCGAGCCGCCACGCGAGCGGGCTGTCGTCTATCTGGACCCAGGGCACGGCGGTAAAGATTCTGGTGCTATCTCGAAGCATACAGGACGGTATGAGAAAACTTTTGTACTCGCGCTTAGCAGGAAAGTGACGGCCTTGCTCGAAAAAGAAAAAGGGATCGAGGTGCGCACAACGCGTTCTGACGATACGTTCCTTGAGCTCGCCGAGCGTGTGGCGCTAGCGAACTACAATGATGCCGACGCCTTCATATCGATTCATGCGAATGCGAGTGACAAGGCGTCCGTGAGCGGGACGGAGACGTTCTACTATACGGAGCATAGCTTGTCGTTCGCGAACATCATGCACAGTTATATCATTCAAGCAACCGGCTTCATCGACCGTAAAGTGAAGCAGGGCAACTTTCACGTGCTTCGCAATACTTCAATGCCCTCCGTGCTGCTTGAGATTGGGTTCCTCAGCAACAAGCAGGAGGAGAGTCTTCTGTTCCAGGAGTCGTTACAAAACCAGGTCGCCGCAGCTATCGTTCAAGGCATCAAGAAGCAGCTAAATCTGGAATAAGGAGTGTTCGCTATGCACAACCATTGGAGATCGTCGCTCGCAGCCGCAGTGCTGCTCGCTGTCGTCATGACCGGCTGCGGACAAGGTAAGCCGCTTAGCGGCGGAGCTACTACAGCTGACCCTGTACAGTCGGTCCAGCCGGATGCGACAAGCACTACAGCTGAGCAGTCTCAGAAGAAGCTTTCACTTCCAGTGAAAACTTACTACAGCAATAGCGGCTTCGATAAGCTTGTCGAGAAGCAGTCCATGATTGAAGTGGACACTGACGCTGACAAATATAAAGCGGTATTCGAGCAGCTTCGCACGGCCCCCGATGAGCAGACCGTTTCGCTGGCCAAGCATATTACCGTCAAGTCTGTGCAGCTGCAGGGCAGCTTATTGACCGTCGATATGACGATCCCGGGTGAGGCAAGGCTGGGAGCAGGTGGCGAGGAGATGCTGCTGCAGGCTTTCGCTCAAGCAGCCTTCCAATTCAAAGAAATTAACGCACTGCAGCTGCTCGTAGACGGGCAGAAGGTAGATAGCCTGATGGGTCATATGGAGCTACAGCACCCGATTAAACGTTGATTACAAAGCTTACCAACATCGACATCTGCTGATTGAGAGGAGCTCGCTTACTTATGCAACTACGCAATCGTCAAATGAATAAATCACGCAAGCTGGCAGCCGCCGTGCTTGCACTCAGCCTGGCCTTCAGCGGGTCCGCCTATGCGGCGGACCCTGTGTCCGTTACAGCTAATACGAATACAAGCTCGGTGCTTCAGTTCTCGGACGTGAGCGGCACACACTGGGCCGTCAAGCATGTGACGAAGCTGGCTGCGCTCGGAATCGTTCAAGGTTACGAAAACAGAGAGTATCGTCCTGACACTACCGTGTCACAGCAGGAAGTCATCATCATGGCCATACGAATGATGGGTCTTGAGCAGCAGGCGCTCAGTGATACGGCTGAGACTGTGCTACCGGTGCTCGTCAGCGATTATGCGAAGCCCTATGTCGCGTATGCCTTGGATAAGGGTCTCCTGTTGGCCTCGGAGGAGCTTGCGAACACAACGACCACCAAGACGGCGTGGGGCTCCAGGGAAGCGTCCCGTGAATGGGTCGCGAAGCTTGTTATTCGTGCGATCGGCAAGGAGCAGCTAGCGAAGGATCATTCTGCATCTACGGTACCATTCACGGATGCTACTTCATTCTCTACTGCAGGTAAGGGCTATGTGAATGCAGCAGTTTTGCTCGGCATCGTTCAGGGGTTCGAGGACGGCTCCTTCAAGCCGCAGGGCAGCGTAACACGCGCTCAGATGGCTACGTTCCTAAGCCGTGCGGACAAAGAAATGACGGTGAAGTCCTCACGTGTTGCAACCGGCTATATTATGGACATGATGGACGGGAAGCTGACCGTTCTTAATTCCAAGGGCGATACGAATACATACACGATGAATGCGGATACGGTCATCTATAATGCGAAGGACGATACCCGTATTCCGGCTACCCAGCTGAAGCTGACGAATGAAATTTACATGGTACAGAGCTTGAATAAAGCGCTGTACATTGAGCTTACGAATGCGGATGACCGAATGGAAGTAACCGAAGCGATCCTTGACCGTTTCTATATGGATCGGATGATCGTCTCGGCTGAAATTAATGGATCCATCGGATTGTTCGATCTGGCTGCTAACGTGTCGGTGACGGACAAGGACGGCAGAGGGTTGAGCATCGGCTCTGTTCAGGCAGGTAGCCTGCTGGAGCTGAAGCGCAATACGCTCTTGAAGGAAAATAAAATTACTCATATCGTAGTGAAGCAAGCGCCGGTCTCCAAGACGGCTGAAGGTACAATCTCGAGCATCGATCGGACACAAGGGTCAATCACGATTCTAGAGAAGACGAGCGTCGCCGCAGAGTCGTATGCGATGACGGAGCCTCTGATCGTGAAGCTGCCGGACGGCTCGCTCGCGGACTTGTCCAAGCTTCATCTTGGCGATGCCGTCACCTATGAGGTGAAGAACAACAAGCTAGTTGGCATCACCATCAAGAAGCAAGCGGATGTCGTGACGACGGTACAGGGCACACTGACCGCGGAAGTGAATAAGGACACTCGCATATTGACGATTACAAAAACGGGCGGCAGCGGTCTTGCAGCGTACTATTTGAATGACAATGCGATTGTCGACATCTCCGGCTTATCGAGTGCAAGTCTGTTCGATCTGGAGGTAGGCGATGAGCTCAGCCTGGAGCTGCTTAATGACAAGGTTGTAAAGGTGTCGGTAACGAGCAGACAGGTCGAATCGTTCGAATTCGTTAAAATATTGTCGTTCGAGCCGACAACGAAGGTGCTGACGATTATTAAAAATAATGGCAGCTTCGGTGCGTACCAGCTGTCCGATACGACCGTCATTAAATTTGCAGGTACGACGCTCCCAATCGATCAATTCCAGACCAACTTCATCGGAACACAAAGCGGCCAGTCGACCGCGGACCGCAACCGTAAGGTGAACCTGAAAGTATCGAAGGATCGCATCGTTTCGCTTGAAATGACAACAGCGCTTGACGCAACCGTCGCGCAGGTGAACACCACTCTGCACGAGGTTACTCTTCGAACTGCAAGCGGACAGGCACTAACGTTCAAGGCACCTGGAGCTAAGGTGGAGCTCCAGAATAAGGCGAATGGGGAGCTAGCGGACCTCAAGGTAGGCGATTCCGTACGAGCGAGCTTAATATTTACACAAGACATGATCAGTTCCATTGCGGTCAAGTCATCCGGAATGTACAAGACGCTCATTACGAATGCAGCAACGAAGCAAGTAACGGCGAAGCATACACAGTCCGGAGTCACGGTTACATTTACTCTGGATAGCTTGGATAAAATCGTGAACCAGGCCAAGCCGGCCAGCGGCTTCGAGGATATTCATGTCGACGAATATATCAAAGCCAGCTTCACCGGGACGAAGCTTGATCAAGTCGCGATTATGAATACTGTTCGGGGCAAGGTTAATGCTGTCGATGCGACACAGCAGACGATCACGGTGCAAGATTTCCAAGGCGGACTGCATGTGCTGGCTCTGGCGCAAAGCTTCACGGTAAAGCTTCCGGATGGCACCTCCTCTGCGAATATTACGGCGATTAAGGCCGGAGACCGTGTCGAAATTGTGAAGGAAGCGGACGGTAAGACGCTCATTCATACAGCAGCAGCCTCCAAGCGATTGTTCGCCTCATACGACAATGTATTAGGGTTTATCTTGCTCAAGCCTTCGGGCTCTAACAGTAAGGATCGATACAATATGCATACGAAGGCTTATCTCCACCGTGGCAGCACGGTCGTCAGTCCTGGCAGCTTTGCGCCTGACGAAGAAGTGAATGTTTATGTAATTGACGACAAAATTATAGAAATCGAGAAGCCCTAATCATTCATTATAGACTGGTCTATTTGATCGAAACCGTCTTGTCCGGCATAGCTTTCTCGGCCGTGTCAGGGCGGTTTTTGACGTCTTACCTGAAGACTTGCGATGTCGGAAAAATTTCTTAATTTCGCGGGAATGTACGTTGCTTCGACCTTGCAGATTCGGTAAACTAAAGGTCAGACACGAGAGCGAGGAAGGACGGTAAGCATGAATCGATCACAGGTTCGGAAGGTGCTGGATACGATCGCTGAAATGTTTCCCGATGCTCATTGCGAGCTTCGTCATGAGAATCCGTTCGAGCTAACGATCGCCGTGCTGCTGTCCGCGCAATGTACGGACGAGACGGTCAATAAAGTGACGGCTGATTTGTTCCAAAAATATAAGAAGCCTGAGGATTACTTGGCGGTTCCCTTAGAGGAGCTGGAGCAGGACATTCGACGTATTGGCTTATTTCGCAATAAGGCGAAGAACATTCAGGCGCTGTGCGCGCTTCTCTTGGACAAGTTCGGCGGTGAAGTGCCTAGGGAGCATGAGCAGCTCGTCGAGCTTCCAGGTGTCGGTCGGAAGACGGCGAATGTCGTGATGTCGAACGCATTCGGCGTACCAGCTATAGCTGTGGACACACATGTCGAGCGTGTATCGAAGCGTCTCGGTCTTGCAGGCGCAGACGATTCGGTGCTTGAGGTGGAGAAGAAGCTGATGAAGCAGGTGCCTCGGGACGAGTGGACCGATACGCATCACCGGCTCATTTTTTTCGGAAGATACCATTGCAAGGCACAAAACCCGCGCTGTGAAGCTTGTCCGCTCCTCGAATTATGTCGAGAAGGAAAAAAACGTATGAAACCGGCCCGAACAAGGAAAACTGTACCAAAGGCCGCAAAATCGGCGGAAGCCGAGATTCAATAGAAGAAGGGATAGGATAATCGATGAAATGCATCTCCGTATATACAAATGACTTTGAAGTGTTCTCAGATATTTATGAGAAGGTGCTGAATACGCCGCTGCAGGAGGACGAGGAGCTTCAGGTTGAGGGTGTGATCGTGTCCGAGTCGGGCAGTGTGCCTGAAAACTATTTGTCACGGATGAAGCAGCGTCCTGAGGTCGTTGTGATGAAGGTGAAGGACAAAGACATTACAATTTTGCAGCATCGGGACGTGTTTGAAATTTTTATTCCTGAGAAGGAAACTGTGGTACACTAAAACCGAAGCAATTCGGTTTTTTCTTTTTTATTCATCACATATACATGGGATCGCAAAGTAGGGGGAACGGATGAACAGTATGTTACATACAACAGAAGGAGCTGCACAAGGGGAAGTGCAGCACAAGGACAGTCAAGGAGAAGCGAATTCGGGCGGCTCGCCGATGAAGGAGATTCGTCAGCTGCTCGTTCAGATGGAGCAGGCTGGCGATCTGGAGCATGCGGGCAAGCTGAGGCAGTTAATGGCGAAGGTGCAGACGGGACGATTGAACCTCGCGTTCTGCGGACACTTCTCTGCAGGGAAGTCCAGCTTGATTAACAAGCTGTGCGGGCATCAGCTGCTCCCGTCGAGCCCGATTCCGACGAGCGCGAATATCGTCAGCATTGCAAGCGGGGAGCCAGGAGCTCGTGTCGTCTATCGGGCGGAGGAGTCTGCAACTGGTTCGGTGGAGGCAGGCCGCACGGAGCGGGTTGCGCTGGATGATCTGGCTGAGCATTGTCGTAATGGGGAAGCGATCGAGACGGTTGAGATTACATATCCGATACCATTGCTTGGCGATATGGCGGCGCTGCTTGATACGCCGGGTGTCGATTCGACGGACGATGCGCATCAGCTGGCGACGGAATCGGCGCTGCATCTCGCGGACGCGGTGTTCTATACGATGGATTATAACCATGTGTTATCCGAGGTTAATTTGGCCTTCGCGAAGAAGATGGTGGAGTGGGGCAAGCCGCTCTACTTGATCGTCAATATGATCGATAAGCATCGGGAGCACGAAGTGACGCTGGAGGCTTATAAGGCGGGCGTCCACGAATCGTTCGCAAGCTGGGGCGTGAAGCCGGACGGCATCGTCTATACGTCGGTGAAGGTGCCCGAGCATCCGGCCAACGAGTGGTCGACGCTGCTATGGCTGCTGAGCGAGCTGATTGCTCGTAAAGATTCGCTGATCGTGCAAAGTCTGGAGCAATCGGCAAGAGCGCTGGCGAAGCAGCATGCGGATAAGCTGGCGGAGGCTGCAGAACCGGAGAAGGAGGCGCTTCGCGCCCGTCTTGCGGAGGATGAGGGTGTTGAGGCTGCTCAGCAGCAAGCTGTGGAGCTGCAGGCTGAGCTGAAGCGGATCGATGCGTTACCGCAAACGATCGTCAACGATGTACGTAAGGAAGTAACGGCACTGCTTGACAACGCGAACGTTACTCCTGCGGTTACTCGCGATCTTGCGCATACGTATCTCGAGAGCCGTCGACCGGGCTTCAAGGTCGGCTGGCTCGGCTCTGCAGCGAAGACGACCGCGGAGCGTGAGCGTCGTCTTGCTGCGTTGCATCAGGATTTCGCGTCGCAGGTGCATACGCAGGTCGAGCGTCACGTGCAGCAGCTGCTGAAGGCGAAGCTGAGTGGTCTTGGTCTTGCGACTGAGCGCGTGGCTGAGGCGGCAGAGGGCGTCACGTTCGAGGTGACGCCAGAGTGGCTCGCCGCCGCGGTGAATGAGGCGGCCGTATTCGGTAACGAGTACACGATGACGTACTCGAAGCATGTAGCCGCCGAGCTGAAGGCGGCGTATCGCAGGCTGGCGCTCGACGTAGCCGATGCGCTGGCTGCGGAGCTCGCGGCTGCGCTCGCGCCGAGCCGCGAGGCGCTGGCTGCGCAGCTCGCCGCGCTCGAGCAGCGCCTCAGCGCGCTGCGCGAGCTCGAGCGCCGCGAGCAGGCGGAGCGCGCGTATCGCGACGCGCTGCTCGCCGCGCTGCCGGCGAGCGCCCGCGCGGCGCTGCCGGCGCCCGAGCGCGCGCCGGGCCGCGACGCGGCCGCAGGCGAAGCCGCTGCGGCCGCTAGCGCGGCTGCGCCTGCGGCGAGCGCCGCGCTCGCCGCGCTGGCGGAGCGCGCAGGCGCTGGCGCCCGCGGCGCGGCTGGCGGCGGCGAAGCGGCCGCCGCGAGCGGGCTGCGCGCAGCGGGCGGCCACCGCGCGCGGCTGCGCAGCACGAGCGAGCGGCTCGCCGCTGCGGCTGGCGAGCTCGAGGATGTAGCGGCGCTTCAATCGATTCGCCGCTCGCTGCTGGAGAAGGCGGAGCGCCTCGCCGGCAACCGCTTTACGATCGCGCTGTTCGGAGCGTTCAGCGCGGGTAAGTCGTCGTTCGCCAATGCGCTTATTGGCGAGCGGGTGCTGCCGGTATCGCCGAATCCGACGACGGCGGCGATTAACAAGATTATGCCGCCGGAGCCCGAGGCGGGCTGGCCGCACGGCACGGCGAAGGTGCGCGTGAAGAGCGCCGATAAGCTGACCGCCGACGTTCTGTACTCGCTTGAGATGCTGGGCGAGCGTGTCGAATCGCTCGATCAAGCGCTCGCGGCTATCGACGGGCTGAAGCCGGAACGCATTCCAGGCAAGGGCAAGCCTCACTTCGCCTTCCTGCGAGCGGTGAAGCTGGGCTGGAGCGCAATGAGCGCAAGCTTGGGTCAAGAGCTTCGCATTACAGTGGATGAATTCGGCAGCTACGCAGCGGACGAGTCGAAATCGTGCTTCGTCGAGCTAATCGAGCTCTATTACACGAACCCGCTTACTGAGCAAGGGGTCGTCCTTGTCGATACGCCGGGCGCAGATTCGATCAACGCCCGCCATACGGGTGTGGCATTCGAGTTTATCAAGAACGCCGACGCCATTCTGTTCGTCACGTACTACAATCATGCGTTCTCGCATGCAGACCAGCAGTTTCTGCTGCAGCTCGGACGAGTGAAGGATAGCTTCGAGCTGGATAAAATGTTCTTCATCGTCAACGCGGCGGACCTCGCCTCGTCGTCAGAGGAGCTCGACGGCGTCGTGAAGCACGTCGAGAGCAATTTGCTGCACCATGGCATTCGTCATCCGCGCATCTACCCGCTGTCCAGCTACTATGCACTGGAAGGGAAGCTGGCGGGCGATGAAGCGGCGACTGACCTGTCCGGGATTACCCGATTCGAGCAGGAGTTCGTCCGCTTCACCTTCGAGGAGCTGACCGATATGGCGGTTCAGGCCGGAGATGCCGACCTGCGCCGTGCTTCGCAGACGCTGCAGAGCTGGCTTGACAGCGCGAGCAGCGACGCCGCTGACCGCGCCAAGCAGGCGGAGGCGCTGCGCCGTTCGCTGGCGGCAGCCTCTAGCCGTTTGCAGGAGACAACTAGCGACCGTGAGGTGAAGGAGCTGTCCAAGGAGATCGAGGAGCTGCTCTACTACGTGAAGCAGCGGACGGCGTATCGATTCGGTGAGCTGTATCAGCTCGCCTTCCATCCTTCGCTGTTCCGTGAAGACCCTCGTGAGCCGAAGGCTGTGCTTATGTCGGCTTGGGAAGACCTGCGGCGGATGATCAGCTTTGATCTGTCCCAAGAAATATTGGCGACGACGCTTCGCATCGAGAATGCGATCAACAAGCTTGCCAAGGAAACCGCCGCCCAGTGGACGGATTCGATCCGCAAGGAGCTGTCGAGCTTTGATTCGCCGGGCTTCGAGTCGTTCAAGCTGAACACACCGGAGCTGACGGGTACGCTTGAGGCCGATGACGTGAATGCGAAGTGGCTGTCAGGCTTCTTCAAGAATACGAAGCAGTTCTACGAGGGCGAAGGACGGGCACAGCTGCGTCGTGAGCTGGAGTCGAGGCTGAACACGCCGATGGCTCGCTTCGCGCAGCAGCAGGCCGAGCAGCTGGAGCTTGCTTACGCCGATCAGCTGCGCTCCGTTCTAACGGAGCTGTCCGCTCAGTGGCAGCAAGCGATGCGCGAGCATGCCGAAGGTCTTCTTGAGGCGCTGGAGATGAAGCTGGATCTGGCAGCTCTGCAGGCGAAGCAATCGAGATTAGACGCGTATAGACAGCAATCATAACGATACGAGAGAAGGAATCGGTGCGGAACCGGTTCCTTTTTTTGTTCGGCTCGTACCAGATTGATCGGATGAAAGCTGTTTTTTTGAGAAAAGGATTCCGACGCCTGTATGAGCACGATTCGGGAGAAAAAGCTTGGTACAGCTGACATAACTGCGGCATATGGGGGAATATACGATGTCATGCATCGATATCGAGTTAGCGCTTGTTGCCGCACCTGGTTGATGGTGGTAAACTGCTAACCATGACCATAAGAAATAGAGCCTTGTCAATGGATGTAAGCCCTTCACATAGTGGATGCTAGAGAAATTTCGATTTATCGTAACAGAAGTCGAAGCAGCCGGAGGGACTAATGATTTATGAACGCGCGTACATCACGAGCTATTCATCTACATACATACTCGCGCTCACAATAGAGTTTATGTTCAAGAGGAGGAGTGCAGCTTGGAAGTGTTCAAGCAATTAAAAGATTTTTATTGGCCTGCCCGCAAGTTTTTGGTCTCATCGATCCTATGTCTGATGACGGCGACGGCGTTAGGGCTCGTGTACCCGAACCTGTACCGTTACTTCATCGACGAGGTCATAGCCAATGAGCGCTACGAGCAGGTTCCGATGCTTGCCGCTGCTGTACTCGTTGTGATGGCGCTGAAGGCATGCTTTCAATTTTTGCACGGAGCGTCTAGTGGAAGGCTCGGCAACCTGACCGCGTTCAACATGCGTGAGGCGCTGTACCGGAAGCTGCAGTTCTTATCGTTCCAGTATTATGACAAGGCTCGAACCGGTGACCTCATGTCCAGGCTGACGGCAGATCTGCAAGCGGTTCGTGACTTTATCGGCTTCGGCTTCGTGCAGATGCTGAACGTGTTCATGATGTTTACGTTCGGCATGGCGATGATGCTGACGATCCACTGGCAGCTGACGCTCATCACGCTGGCGACGATGCCGCTACTCGTGTTCACAGCGATCCGCTTCGAGGGCCGGATTCATCCGGCCTTCCGCTCAATTCGCCAATCGATGAGCTCGATGACGACGACCGTTCAAGAGAACATTACAGGCGTTCGCACCGTCAAGTCGTTCGCTCGCGAGCCTTATGAGCTCGAGAAGTTCGACGGACGCAATGAAGATTATAAGTCGAATAACGTGAATACGTCGACGATCTGGGCTACCTATTTTCCACTTATGGAGATGATTGCGAACTTGAGCGTCGTGCTGTTGCTGGGCACTGGCGGCTGGATGGTCATTCAAGGCTCAATTACGCTGGGAGAGCTGATTGCATTCTACACGCTGGTCTGGTATATTATCGGCCCGCTGTGGAGCATCGGCTTTCATATTAACAACTTCACGCAATCGAAGGCGGCCGGAGAGCGGCTGATCGAGATCCTGCATCAATATGTGCATGTGAAGGATCGGGACAACGCCAAGGTGCTGCGCAAGGAGGAGGTGCGAGGCGAGGTACAGTTCGAGAACGTGACGTTCACGTACGGCGAGGCGCCGACTCCGGCTCTGGTTGATTTCAGCCTCCATGCACCGGCAGGCTCTGTCATCGGCTTGCTCGGCGGTACAGGGTCCGGCAAGTCAACGGTCATTCAGCTTCTGCTGCGGGCGTATCAAGTGAAGGAGGGGCGCGTGCTGCTGGACGGGCAGGACATACGCAGTGTCACACTCGAGAGCTTACGCAGCCAGCTGGCAATCGTGTTCCAAGAGACGTTCCTGTTCTCCTCCACGATCCGCAACAACATCGCGTATGGCGCGAAGGCTGTAACGATGGAGCAGATCGAACGCGCTGCGAGGCTGGCCAAGGCGCACGACTTCATCATGGAGCTGCCGCTCGGCTACGACACGATCGTTGGCGAGCGTGGGTTAGGCTTATCTGGTGGACAGAAGCAGCGTATAGCGATTGCTCGCGCCCTCCTGCTGAACCCGAACATCTTGATTCTGGACGATGCGACGAGCGCTGTCGATATGGAGACTGAGCACGACATTCAGCAAGGGCTGCGCGAGGTGATGCACGATCGGACGACGTTCATTATCGCGCATCGCATCTCTTCCTTGAAGCATGCCGACGAGATCATCGTGCTCGATCAGGGCCGGATTGTACAACGAGGCAAGCATGAGGAGCTGATGCAACAGGAAGGACCGTATCTGGATACGTACCGGATTCAATTCGCCGATCAGCCATCCAGCGACGACAGCATCGCATGGACGAAGGCGCAGACTGAAGCAGTCTCCAGTCAGGAGAGCGACGGTCTGCAGCATGAACAGGATCATGCGCGCCGCATGAAGGATGAAGCTAGAGGAACCTTGAAGCCGTCATCTGCACCAATACCGCGAAGGGGGCTGCTCACGTGAGCCGTGGCGATATACATACCGAGCATGAGCCAAGTAACGAGCAAGACCAACAGGCGCAATCCCGTTCTCACGAACGACCAGGAACGCTGCATAACGAGACGATCTCCTCCCGTTTCGTCTACCAAGACGATGAGGAGCTGGATAAAGGGTTTGATTGGGTACAAGTCAAGCGTGTAGGCCACTACATGAAGCCTTACGCCAGACAGCTTATCCCGGTGCTGGTACTCATGATGGCTGTCGGTGCTATAACGAAGCTGCTGAACCCGATCTTGCTAGGCTTCGCCATCGATCATGCCATCAAGGACAAGGACGGTCAGGAGCTGCTGTACTGTGTGCTCGGCATGCTGCTTCTGTATATCATTCAATGGGCGGCGAACAATTACCGGGTCCGGTACACGAACATGATTGGTCAACGCATCATCTACGACCTGAGGCGTGATCTGTTCAGTCACATCCAGAAGCTATCGTTTCAATTTTTTGATAAACGACCGGCGGGCTCTATACTTGTACGTATTACGAACTATGTCAACTCGCTCCAGGATCTGCTCTCGAACGGTGCGGTGAACATGCTGATCGATCTGGTGCAGCTGTCGGGTATCGTCATCATCTTGCTCATCTATAACTGGAAGCTTGGCGCAGCGATTATGATTACGGTCCCGATCATGTTCCTGCTGTCCACGAAGCTGCGTATGTATATACGCCGGGCGTGGCAGGTTGTACAGACGAAGACGTCGCGTATTAATGCCCATCTGAACGAATGTATACAGGGCATCAAGGTGACACAGGCGTTCACGCAGGAGAAGGCGAACATGGATTACTTCGAGGATATGAATCAAGACAATCTAAGGTCCTGGAACCGTGCGTCCACCTTGAACCAATCGTTCAACCCGCTGATTGAATTTACGGGTGGCATCGGATATTTCATTCTATTCTTGTTCGGTGCATTCTTGATTCAGAGCGGAGAGATTACGATTGGTACATTCGCGATGTTCGCCTCGTATATCGGTCACTTCTGGGAGCCGATTAACCGGCTCGGTCAGTTGTACTCGCAGGTGCTTATTGCGATGGCTTCATCGGAGCGTATCTTCGAATTCATCGACGAGCAGCCAAGTGTGGCGGAGCGGTCGAATGCGCTGGCGCTGCCGAAGATTGAAGGACAACTGTCGTTCAAGCAGGTCGAGTTCGAATACGAGCCGGGACGCCATGCGCTCAAGGGAATTGATCTGGAGGTCAAGGCAGGCACCTCGATCGCATTGGTCGGTCATACCGGCTCAGGCAAAAGCACGATTATTAATCTGCTCTGCCGCTTCTACGACGTGACTGGCGGCACCATTACGATCGATGGGCACGATATTCGAGACTTGACGCTGCAGAGCTTGCGCTCACAGATCGGCATCGTCATGCAGGATACGTTCATCTTCTCGGGTACGATCCGCGACAACATCCGCTTCGGGCGCCTAGAGGCGACGGATGAAGAGGTGGAGCGGGCTGCGCGAGCGGTGCGCGCTCACGATTTCATCGTTAACCTGCCGCAAGGGTACGATACGGAAGTACAGGAGCGGGGCAGCGTCCTCTCGATGGGACAGCGTCAGCTGCTGTCGTTCGCCCGTGCTCTGCTTGCCGACCCGCGTATTCTTATTCTGGATGAAGCGACGGCAAGCATCGATACGGATACCGAGGTGAAAATTCAAGAGGCGCTGAAGACGCTGATGGCGGATCGAACGACCGTTATCGTTGCGCACCGCTTGTCCACCATTCGACATGCCGATCAAATTGTAGTGCTCGATCACGGCTCCATCGTAGAGCAGGGCAGTCATGACGAGCTGCTGCGGCACAAGGGTGTTTATGACGGCTTAATTCAAGCCCAGTACCGCTTCCTCAAGGAAACGGGTTAAGAGAAGGCTACGGTCCCGACGGCGCTGTGAAGCGACTCGGGGCTTTTTCTTTACCAGAACAAGCGAACATATGTTTGATTATACAGCAGACAGAACGACAATGTCCACAATTTGTTGTCTTATCCACGGACATCAGGTCATATACATGGGAATGGATTAGGCATGAGCTGAACAGGAAGCGCGCTTCATATGAACATGTACAGGGAGGTAGCCAACATTGAAGAACAGTTCAAGCATGTGGATGAAAGTGTTGGGAGCCGTACAATGGATGACCGCCTTTGCCGTCATTGTCACCGTCGTGTTCTCGGGCCGCTGGTTCGTGAAAGCCCAGACCATCCCCCGCTATGACGTCTTTCTGGACGATCAGCTGTTGGGCACGGTGTCCGATCCGGAGCTGGTCAAAAGCTGGAAGCTGGAGCGTTATCGTGAGGTCGAGCGTGAGCATAGCAACCTTCGGGTCACTTCGAACCTGGAGAAGCTGAACTTTGTCAGCAATCCTGCATTCAACGGAGCGATAGACAACGATGCTGTCATCGCTGCTCTGAATAAGAAGATCGTCTATTATTTCTTCGCTGTCGAAATTCGGATCGACGGGGAATCGATCGGCTACGTCAAGGATCTGCAGACGGCTGCCGAGCTGCTTGAGCAAATTAAGGCACCTTACAAGTCTGCTGCAGAAGCCGTTCCCGCAGAGCCGAAGCGTAAGCTTGTTCGGGCGTTGTCCGCGAACGGGACGACTGGACAAGTGGAGGGACTGGCGGAAGCATCGGTCGAGGAGTCAACTATCGCTGAGGAGGCGGCTGCAGCTGTTCCGGCCTCCTCTCTTGCCAGCAGCTTCGTCCAGGACGTCAGTCTCGTCGAGACGATCCTCGAGCCGGGGAAGGTTGAATCGTCCGAGGCAATTAAGCAGCGCATATTGGCCGGTAAGGTTGTGCCGGAGACTTATACGGTACAGAGCGGCGATTGCATGTCGATGCTCGCAAGCCGGTTCCAGATGCCGATCGAAACGCTGCGTGCGAACAATCCCGAGGTACGGGGCGATCTGATCCGTGTTGGCCAGCAGCTGCGCATTACGGTGCAGCAGCCGATGTTGACGGTGAAGACGACGGAGGTGCGCACGGAGCAGCATAAGGTGCCGAGCGGCGTCAAGTATGAGAAGGACCCGGAGCTGAAGGCAGGAGTGATTCAGATCGTGTCGCAGGGCAAGCCGGGGCTGAAGAAGGTTATGATTCAGTCTGTCAAGCTGAACGGCAAGCTGGCGGAGGAGTCTTTGCTGCATGAGGAAGTGCTGGAGGAAGCGGTACAGACAGTCGTAAGGCAAGGGACGAAGGTCATTCCTGGCGTCGGAACCGGTAAGTTCTCCATGCCAGTCTTACGCGGCGAGGTGACGAGCCAGTTCGGTCTAAGGTGGGGGAAGTCGCACAAGGGCACTGACTTCGTATCGAAGGAGCGCAGCATTATGGCGTCCGATCACGGCAAAGTGATTTTCGCAGGCTGGAAGAGCGGCTACGGCAATTGCATCATTATCGATCATCAGAACGGTTATGAGACGCTGTACGGGCACTTGAGCAAGATTAGTGTGAAGGAAGGCGAATCGGTTACGAAGGGTGAGAAGATCGGCATTATGGGCAGTACAGGCAATTCGACCGGCGTCCATCTTCACTTTGAAATTATGAAAAATGGGATTCAACACAATCCGATGAAATTTTTGAGCTAAAACACTCAGCTCATACTCCCCGAATTGATCATGGTTATCCCCACTCTCCTCCGCGCAATAAGGGTCTATCCTCAGGTGAAAAAGGCGGAGGCAGCTCGGTAACCGAACGTCGGTTGAGCTGCTTCCCATTGGCTGAATTTGCAAATCTCCAATCGAACCGCTACTCTAAAAGTAAACGTTGCAGTCACAACAAAGACAAGCTGTACAAGCTGCTTGGGTGCAGGAGGAGAATCGATGAGCTCAACACGATGGCTATGGCGAACAGTTGGCGTGGGCGCGCTCGCGTCGACGATTATTTGTGGAATCGGCTTCACGTATGCGGTGAACGAAATTATATTTCCAGCGTCCGGCGAGCTTCAAGCGCCGTCCGTACCTGCCGCTCCTGCGAATACCGCAGAGCCTGCGCCAGGGCGGGCCGCTGCTCCATGGAATGCGAAGGCCGAGGTGCGACTAGTTGCACTTGGTGATTCGTTGACGGCTGGAACAGGCGACATTACGGGCAAAGGCTACGTGCGCGGCGTGAAGGACAAGCTGCAGGAGACGCTGGATAAGCCGGTGTTCGTGTACAACAACTTTGCGATACCGGGCTTCCGCACGTACGATCTCTTGAACAATTGGGAGGCGAAGCCAGACATCGCGAAGTCGATCGCGGAGGCGGATGTCGTGCTGCTGACGATCGGCGGCAACGACTTGTTCGAGGGCGGGGAAGGTATCTTCACCGCGCCGGAAGCGGGTGCGAGCGGCTCTGCGCAGGGGGCAGCTCGTGCAGGTGGCGAAGGTGCAGCAGGTGCTCCGGGGACGCAGCAAGGAGTTGCGCCGGGAGTACGTAGCGGAGCTGGTACAGGTGGAGGGAGTGCAGCTGAAACTCCTGCGACTGGCCAAGCGCGGGCAGGAGCAGGCTCTGATGTGGCGCTCGGGGAAGGCTTCAACCCGGAGGCGGCGGCGAAGCGTATGCCCGAGGCGCTGAAGCGGCTGGAGCAAATTATGGAGCGCGTCAGCAAGGCGAATCCGAACGCGCGTGTGCTGTATGTCGGGCTGTACCATCCTTTCCTTGATCTGGACAAGTCGAAGGAAGGCAGCCGCGTCATTCAGCAGTGGAATACGGCGGCATTCGATCTTGCGACTCGTCTACCGAACGTGACGGTCGTGCCGACGTACGATTTATTCGAGCTGTACAGCGAGCGGCTGCTGTACACGGACCATTTTCACCCGAATCAGGAAGGGTATGAGCGCATCGCGAATCGTATCGTCGATATATTGAATTAGGCTTGCCATATCTGAACTATACAGGAGGGAGGCTACACAATGTTGTCATCACAGCAGCAAGGCAGAGACGCGACAGTCGTCCTGTCAGTCGAGGGCGTCCAGAAGCGAATCGGTAAGCGGCTCATCATCAAGGGGATTTCCTTCGACGTGCGCGCAGGGGAAATATTCGGCTTCCTCGGTCCGAACGGCTCAGGTAAGACGACGACGATTCGCATGCTCGTCGGTCTTATTAAGCCGACTGCAGGCACGGTCCGTATCTGCGGCTATAACGTGTTCACCCAGCACGAGAAGGCGCTCCAGTACGTCGGCTGCATCGTCGAGAATCCAGAGCTGTATCCTTACATGAGCGGCTGGGAAAATCTCGAGCACTTCGCACGTATGCTGGACGGCGTGACGGAGCAGCGCATTCACGAGGTCGTCGACATCGTCGGCATGGATGCCCGCATTCATGATAAGGTGAAGACGTACTCGCTCGGCATGCGCCAGCGTCTTGGCATTGCACAAGCGCTGCTCAACGACCCGAAGCTGCTCATATTGGACGAGCCCACGAACGGACTCGATCCGCAAGGCATTAAGGAGCTGCGTGAATTTATACGACGGCTGGCGGATACGGGACTGAGCCTGTTCGTATCGAGCCATCTTCTTAGTGAAATTCAGCAGATGTGCGATCGCGTGGCGATTATTAGCGACGGCGAGGTGCTGCAGGTCGGCGAGGTCAGCGAGCTCGTGGACGAGCGTGCTGGCACCGTCATCTGGACGGTGCGTCCAGCGGACGCAGCGCGAGCGGTGCTCGAGGCGCATCCAGACGTGCGCGACCTCGCAGAGCTGGACGCCGAGACTGCGGATGCACCAGCCAGGCTCGCGTCGCGCCTCGCGCCGGAGCTGATCCCTGAGCTGAGCCGCCGCCTTATCGCGGCCGGGGTTGAGCTGTTCGGCGTCGAGAATCGGGTGCCGAGTCTGGAGGATTTATTTTTGCAGGTGACGGAGGGGAAGCGCATTGGCTAGCATGTACCGGCTCGTGATGAATGAGAGCATCAAGATGGTGAAGAAGAAGCGGCTGCTCGTCGTGCTGCTCATCCTCGCTTCGATCATCCCGATGTTCGCTTACGCACAGATGAAGGTTGCAGAGAACAGTCTGAAGCAGTTCGGTACGACCGATTGGCGCGCCGAGCAGCGGCAGAAGATTACGGACTATACGAGACGTCTGTCGAGCGCCCGTCTGCCGGACGAATGGAAGCAGCGCATCCAGGTCGAGGTGAAGGTTGCGCAATACTACTTGGATAAAGATGTGAATCCGGCTTCGCCGAACGGGGTAACCTTTACAGTAGAGTTCGTTCGCAATGCGGTCGGCCTCTTGATCCCGCTCATGATTATGGTCATCGCAGCCGATATTGTGTCGGGCGAGCATACGGGCGGCACGATCAAGCTGCTGCTAACGAGGCCCGTTCCGCGATGGAAGGTTTTGCTCAGCAAGCTCATTACGCTCATCTTGTTCGCGTCGGTTGTCGTCGTCGCAACAGCCTTGCTGAGCTACTTGATCTCCGGCCTCTTCTTCGGCTACGGGGGGTGGAGCGCACCGCGGCTGTTCGGCTTCTCCGTTACAGGTACCGAGGTCGATTTCAGCAAGGTTCGCGTCGTGGAGCAATGGTTTTATTTGCTGCTTGAGCTTGGTCTGGTCTGGTTCGCTGCGGTGACGGTGGCGCTCATGTCACTGATGATTTCGGTGCTTGTTCGCACGACTGCGGCCGGTATGGGCATTATGCTGGCGGTGCTCATTTCGGGAACGATATTGACGAATATGGTGTCGTCTTGGGAGACGGCTAAATATTTTTTTATGGTAAATCTCGACTTGACCGATTACTTGTCCGGAAGCACTCCACCCATTAAGGGTATGGATTTACCATTCTCGCTCTCCGTATTGAGCGTATGGGTGCTGTTGTCTGTTCTTGTCTCTTTTACCGTATTTACGAAAAAAGATGTATTGAACTAATTCGTTCAGATGTTATAATGCTTCATAGTTGAACGGAACGTTCAGTTCGAGGGCTTGGCGCAGGCAAGGGAGCCGGCAATGGACGTCCTTCGTTCGCTGCCGCGCCCCGCGGTGCTTGATGGAGTGAGCCCGGCTTGCGAGATTGTGTTGGTTTAGGGAGGCTTGCGTTGCGATGACGGAACAACTGGATTTGTTTGAGAAAAGCACGGCCGCGCCGGCCGATTACGGCGCAGACGACATCCAGGTGCTGGAGGGACTTGTAGCAGTTCGCAAGCGGCCGGGTATGTATATCGGCAGCACGAGCTCGTCCGGTCTGCATCACTTGGTATGGGAGATCGTGGATAACGCGGTCGACGAGCATCTGGCGAAGCATTGCAATCAGATCGACGTCACGATCCATAAGGATCAATCAGTGACCGTTCAAGATAACGGCCGGGGCATTCCGACCGGTATGCATAAGACAGGAATTCCGACTCCGCAGGTCGTCTTTACGATCCTGCATGCAGGGGGCAAGTTCGGTGGAGGAGGCTACAAGAAGTCCGGCGGTCTTCACGGCGTCGGCGCTTCAGTGACGAACGCTCTGTCCGAATGGCTAGAGGTGGAAATATACCGCGAGGGAAAAATTCATCGCCAGCGGTTCGAATATTGGGTGGACGAAGCAGGCAAGGAGCACGTCGGCGAGCCGTCGACAGGGCTAGAAGTTATCGGCAACACCCGCAAGACCGGCACGCGCGTGACGTTCAAGCCGGATAAGCGCGTATTTCAAGGCGGCACGACGATCAATTACGATACGCTCGCCGACCGACTTCAGGAGATTGCTTTCCTGAACTCGGGCTTGAAGGTGACGATTTCGGACTTGCGCACTGGCAAGACAGATGAGTTCCTGTATGAGGGTGGAGCGAGTCAGTTTGTGCAATTTCTGAATGAGGAGAAGAGTGTGCTGCACGACGTCATTCATTTCATCTCGGAGAAGGATGAGATTGAGGTCGAGGTAGCGCTTCAGTATAACGATGGCTATACGGAAACGATCGTGTCCTTCGTCAACTCGATTCCGACGCGCGGCGGCGGAACTCACGAAACCGGATTCAAGACCGCCTACACGAGGGTGATGAACGATTACGCGCGGAAGACCGGCATGCTCAAGGAGAAGGAGAAAAATCTCGATGGGCAAGACCTGCGCGAGGGGATGATGGCGGTCATCAACATCAAGATGTCCGAGGTGGAGTTCGTCGGTCAGACGAAGGACCAGCTCGGCAGCGCCTCTGCCCGCAGTGCGGTTGATGCGGTCGTCTCTGACAAGATGTCGGTGTTCCTCGAAGAGAACCCTCAAGTTGCGCAGATGATCATGAAGAAGGCAATACAGTCGTCGAAGGCCCGCGAGGCAGCGCGCAAGGCTCGCGAGGAGGTGCGCAGCGGCAGGAAGGGGAAGAGCGAGAGCTCGAACCTGGGCGGCAAGCTGACGCCTGCGCAGTCGAAGGACTATACGCGCAACGAGCTATTCATTGTCGAGGGCGACTCGGCTGGTGGCTCGGCGAAGCAGGGCCGCGATTCGAAGTTCCAGGCGATACTGCCGCTTAAGGGCAAGCCGATGAATCCGGAGAAGGCGAAGCTGCTCGACATTATGAAGAACGAGGAATATAAGGCCATTATCGCCGCGATCGGCGCAGGTGTCGGTCCGGAGTTCGACTTATCCGAATGCAATTATGCCAAAATTATTATTATGACTGATGCCGACACCGACGGCGCTCATATTCAAGTGCTGCTGCTTACGTTCTTCTATCGGTATATGAAGCCGCTGATCGATGCCGGCAAAGTATATATCGCGCAGCCGCCGCTGTTCAAGGTGACGAAGAAGGCCGGTAAAAACAGCGCCGTACATTATGCATGGACGGATGAGCAGCTGCATGTGCTGACGAAGGAGCTCGGCAAAAATGTGGAGCTTCAGCGCTATAAGGGACTAGGTGAGATGAACCCGGACCAGCTGTGGGAGACAACGATGGACCCGGCGACACGAACGCTGCTGCAGGTTCGGATCGAGGACGCAGCGAAGGCAGAGCGCCGCGTGTCGACGCTGATGGGTGACAAGGTCGATCCGCGCAAGCGCTGGATTATCGAGAACGTCGACTTCACGGAATATGAACAATAAACGGGGGTCAGCAGGTGAGTACTCTTGAACAATTTTTACCGGCCTTCCTGGAGGAAGTTGTAGGTGATCGCTTCGGCCGGTATTCCAAATATATTATTCAGGACCGCGCCATCCCGGATGTGCGCGACGGACTGAAGCCTGTGCAGCGGCGCATTCTGTACGCGATGTACGACGCGGGCAATACGCCAGACAAGACGTATCGCAAGTCGGCGAAGACGGTCGGTGATGTGATGGGTAACTACCATCCGCACGGCGATTCCTCGATCTATGAAGGGATGGTGCGGATGGCACAGCCTTGGAAGATGGGCCATGTGCTCATCGACGGACACGGCAATTGGGGCTCACTTGACGACGACCCGGCTGCTGCGATGCGTTACACCGAGGCGCGTCTATCCGAGATCGCGATGGAGCTGCTGCGCGACATTGAGAAGCGCACCGTCCAATTCAAGGATAACTTCGACAATACGACGAAGGAGCCGGTCGTGCTGCCTTCGCGCTATCCGAATCTGCTCGTTAACGGGGTCAGCGGCATATCGTCCGGCTTCGCAACGGAAATACCAACGCATAATTTGCGTGAGGTCATTAACGCGTGTATCGAGCTGATCGATAAGCCGGACAGCACGCTTGAGGATCTTATGACAATTATGAAGGGTCCGGACTTCCCGACGGGCGGTATTATTATGGGCTCTGAAGGCATCCGCGAGGCGTACCGCAGCGGCCGGGGCCGTATCTACATACGGGCGAAGACGTCGATCGAGGATCTGCGGGGCGGCAAGCAGCAGATCGTCATTACGCAGATCCCGTATCAGGTCGTCAAGTCTCGTCTGGTGACAGCTATGGAAAATATTCGTCTGGAGAAGAAGATCGAAGGCATCGCCGAGGTGCGTGACGAGAGCGGACGCGAAGGCTTGCGCATCGTGGTTGAGCTGAAGAAGGAAGCGGATGCGCAAGGCATTCTTGCTTATTTGCTCAAGAAGACCGATCTTCAGGTGACGTACAACTTCAATATGGTCGCCATCGTGAACAAGACGCCGAAGCAGCTTGGTCTTGTCGATATGCTGAGCGCTTACATCGAGCACCAGAAGGAAGTCGTCACGTTCCGCTCCCGCTATGAGCTTGAGAAGGCGGAGGATCGGGCACACGTGCTCGAGGGACTCGCTAAGGCATTGAACATTCTTGACGAGGTCATCGCCGCGATCAAGGCGTCGAAGAATCGTCAGGACGCGCAGAACAATCTCGTGAAGCTGTTCGGCTTCTCTGAGCGTCAAGCAGACGCGATCTTGACGTTGCAGCTATACCGTCTAACCAATCTGGAGATTCACTCGATCGAGAAGGAGCTTAAGGACGTACAGAAGACGATCGCTTATCTACGTGCGATTCTGGGCAGCGAGAAGAAGCTGCTGGCTGTCATTAAGGACGAAATTTCCGCGATTCGGGATAAGTACGGCATCGACCGCCGTTCCGCTATACAGGACGAGGTGGAGGAGCTGAAGGTCAATCTCGAGGTGATGGTGACTGCAGAGGATGTGTTCGTCACGCTGTCTAACGAGGGCTATATTAAGCGTACGGGCAAGCTGTCGTTCATCCGCTCCGGCGGAGAGGTCGAGAGCACGGGGCTGAAGGAAGGCGACTACCTTCGCGAGCTGCTCGATGTGAATACGCTGGAGAGCTTGCTCATCTTCACCCAGAAGGGTCAATACTTCTTGCTGCCTGTGCATCAAATTCCGGAGTACAAGTGGAAGGACAACGGTACGGCGATCGTCAACGTCATTCCGATCTCCAAGGACGATCGAATCGTGAACGTCATCCCGGTCAAGGAGCTCGACGAGGCGGGCAAGTCGTTATTGTTCGTTACGCGCAAAGGTCAAGTGAAGCGAACGGAGCTGAAGGATTATGCGACGAACCGCTCCACTGCACTTGTGGCGTGTAAGGTCGGCGAGCACGATGAGGTCATTCGGGTGCTGCTTAGCACCGGGGGCCAAGACGTATTGCTCGTGACGAAGACGGGCCTTGCGATCCGCTTCAAGGAGGACGAGGTGAACGCAATGGGCCGCGCGGCTGCAGGCGTTCGCGGCATTGCGCTCAAGGAGGACGACGAGGTCGTTGCGGTGGAGCTCGTAGAGGGCTACGAGGGCGAGCTCGTTGTTATATCTGACAACGGCTATGCCAAGCGTTCACTCATGGCTGATTACTCTCTGCAAGGGCGTGGCGGCAAGGGCGTCATCACGTTCGAGTTCAAGCAGGGCAAGGGTGTGAAGTCGAACGGAACCGCGCTTCAATATGCTTTCGCGGTGAAGGAGCCCTTCGAATTGACCGCTATTTTGAGTACGGGCGAGAAGACGGTGTTCTCTACAGAGAAGGCCCCGCTTGAGGACCGCAGATCGTTCGGCAAGGCTATGTTCGCACTAGCCAAGACAGATGCGATTGTAGATATACTCAAATACCATTAATCATAGCTCGTATAGCTCGGCTCCAGCCGGTCTAACAGCTCGAGCATGAGCTCCAATACGGCCCACGTCGGCATCGGATCGTCCAAGCGATCGAGCCAGCGTGGGTCTTTTATAATTCCTTTTTGCAGAGCGGCTTCACCGATTTTCGTTTTCCATGCTTCCATGCTCAATTCCTCCTTCTACACCAGATGACAAGCTTTCACCTTTAGGCGAGCATCCTGCTGCAATATATGTAGAAGCTCGTCAAAAGGTACTTGTTTTTATCGGTTCATGTCATAAAATATTCATGCCATTAACCTTTATTGCGAGAGGAAGGAATGTTATAATGTAGGAAAACTAAGGAATATCGGGAGTGATTGTGCTGTGGTTACTCAGGAATTTGCGAAGCTGTGGCGTAAGCTGTCCAAGGACCTTCGCACTCACATGGAGACAGAACTTGCACCGACCATTACGGAAGGCCAGCTAACTGTGCTGGAGCTGCTATTGACTTCGGAAAAGCCCAAAATGAAGCCGTCCGACTTCATTGACGTACTGGCGACGACACCCGCCGCGATCACGACGCTGCTCGACCGGATGGAGAAGGCGCAGCTTATTATGCGTGAACGCGATGAGAAGGATCGACGCATCGTGT
Organism: Paenibacillus sp. YYML68; assembly: GCF_027923405.1. Lineage (NCBI taxonomy): Bacteria > Bacillati > Bacillota > Bacilli > Caryophanales > Paenibacillaceae > Paenibacillus > Paenibacillus sp. YYML68. The sequence continues at coordinate 2,473,441 of NZ_BQYI01000001.1, forward strand.
GGGTGCTCGTCACCGATAAGGGACGTATGGAATGCGAGCGAGGCCTCCAGATTCGGGAGCAGTTTTTGCAGCAATATTTAAGCCGCATCTCCTCGCACAACCAGCAGCTGCTCGTATATTTACTTGGCAAGGTTGCGAATGCATGACCTATAACGCAACAGCATCCTGAGAGCGCTGGCACCTAAGCTGACGACAACGATCATAACCATTACGCAAGTTTATGTATATGGTGCAACCTGCTCCATTAGAACACTGACTGCACGACTCTAATGATGACAGCAAACACCCCGACCTGAGAGCAGGTCGGGGTGTTCGGCTAATCATGACTCGATTGCTCCCAGAGCAGCCAAGGGTACGCAACAGGCGGAGCTGAGCGGAACGAGAGCGTCTCCTTGGTGACGGGATGCTCGAACGATAGGGACGTTGACCATAGTGCAATCTGCTGCCCTCGCACCGCCTTCGATGCGCCGTAGCGCTGGTCGCCGACGAGCGGACAGCCGATCGTGGCAAGCTGGACACGGATCTGGTGGGGACGACCGGTGTGCAGCTCCACCTCGACTAGTGACATGCCTTCGAGACTACCGAGCAACCGATAGTCCAGTACAGCTTCCTTCGCACCGTCCTTATTCGGCGGCACGACTGCTACGGTGTTCGTCCGTGCATCCTTCAGTAGATGATGTCTGAGCGTCCCAGCAGGGCTGGACGGCCGTCCGTGGACAACCGCGCGGTATACCTTGCGGATCGAGCGTGTGCGTACAGCCTCGGACAGCCGGGATGCCGCCTTCGACGTCTTGGCGAACACCATGACCCCGCCGACAGGACGATCCAGACGATGCACAAGACCCAGATATACGTTGCCGGGCTTGCGATGGCGGTGCTTCAGATCTACCTTAATCATGGTGAGCAAGTCCGGATCTCGGGATTCGTCCTCCTGTGTAGGCACGTTAGGCGGCTTCACGACGACGATCACATGGTTGTCCTCATATAACGTTTCGAATGGCGCAGCCGACATGCTACGCCTCCCAGCGGCCAAGTATGCCGCATGGCAGCATGAGCTTGGAGTCAGTAATCGGCAGACCGATTTCGCCGCAGGAGATCGAGCCGCCGAACTTGCTGCCCATCGATAGGGCGAGCACATTTTTCAGTACCGAGGCGGAGATGCCTGTTGTGTAGGAGTTGATGAGCATGAACAATGGCTTGTCCGACATGATGCTCATGCACGTCTCTACGAACGGGTATAGGTTCGTCTCGAGCTTCCATGTCTCTCCATTCGGGCCGCGACCATAGGAGGGTGGGTCCATGATGATCGCATCGTACTTGCTGCCGCGGCGCTGCTCGCGCTGGACGAACTTGAATACATCATCCGTGATGTAGCGTACCGGACGTTCACCGAGACCGGACAGCTGTACATTCTCCTTCGCCCATTGCACGACGCCCTTCGACGCATCGACGTGGCATACCTCGGCCCCCGCATAAGCGCACGCTACTGTCGCACCACCCGTATATGCGAATAGATTCAGCACGCGGATCGGGCGACCAGCGCCTTGAATCTTCTCAATCATCCAATCCCAGTTGACTGCCTGCTCCGGGAATAACCCTGTATGCTTGAAGCTTGTCGGCTTAATATGAAATTTCAGCTCGCCATAACCGATCGTCCATCGTTCCGGAATTTGCTTCTTATACTCCCACTGACCGCCGCCGCTTGAGCTGCGATGATAATGCGCATCCGCCTTGTGCCAGGCGCTGAGCTGCTTCGGAAGCGGCCATATAATTTGCGGATCCGGTCGACGCAGTATGATGGAGCCCCAACGCTCCAGCTTCTCGCCATCTCCAGTATCTATCAATTCATAGTCTTTCCAATTCTCAGTTGCAAACATACGATTTCGTCCATCCTTTGCTCCAATATATTCAATCTATTGTACATGAATTAAGAGGTGGAATCCAATACTGTTATTGGGCGAAATCAGAACGAAATGAGGGAGCCTTATCGGCTCCCTCAACAATCCCTACTATTATATATAGTTAGCTCAGCTTTAAGGTTTAGGAAGCTCCATATATTGCACGAGGGATGGCATCTCATTCCTGATGAAATCGTCGTAAGCTTTGGTCATGTAATCATCTCGCAGAGATTCCTTCACCTCATCGAAGCTAAGCGTACGGCGCTGCTCAATGCGCATCAGATCGATGCTGTAGGTTGTGTCAAGCGGCTTGCTGATCTCATTGATCGGCAGCTTGAGGGAGCTTGCGCGGCGATCATCCTCCCAGCTATTGACAGGAACCTCTTCGAAGAATGTGGAATAGATCGACTTCTCGTCGTTCTCCTCTTCCTCGATCAGCTTCTCGAAGTCAGCGCCCTTCGCTAGCTTCTCGGACAGCTTGCTTGCGATGGACATCGCTTCCTCCTTCGTACGCGTGATGCCGAACAGGTCGCCATAGCCGATCTCCAGCTGTCTTACAGAGACGACGGTATACTCGTCGGTCTTCAGCTTTTGATCATAGGCTGCCTTCAGGACGTCATCGGTAGCTCCAGCTGCGAGCACATGATCGACTTGGACGCTCAGTTCCAGCAGCTTGCGGAGCGCTTGTTTTTGGCCATCGGTCGTAAATTCATAGTAATCGATGGAGTCCATGTACTCAGCCTCTGCCTTGGCCTTGATGGCAGGTGCATCGGAAGGGGAGAGGCGCGCGGCCAGCAGCTGATGGCTCACCAGCGATTTCAAGGCGAACAGGAGCTCGTCCTCAGTAAGCTCGTACTGTGACGTATACGGGTCATAGCCGCTGACGATCAGCATATATTCGTACAGATCCCCTAGTGTGACTTGACCGCCTGTATAGGTAGCTACGATCAGGTCCTTATCGATTCGCTTGCCTACATAGATCGTACCAGTATCGTTGTCGAAGCTGATGTCCTTGCCGATCGACTCGCTGACGAACCGAAGCGGCACATACGTGGTGCCATTGTAGATGAAGCCTGCACCTTGCTCGGCATTTGGAATTTTTTGTACACCATCGAACATATATTTCAGCTCACGAAAATATACCTCAATTTGAGTGCCTCCCGCGAATGCGGCAGTTCCTGTCAGCATGGCGCCAAGCGATAGTCCAAGCACAAGACCTTTGAGCTTATCGTTCATATGTACTTATACCTCCAGTGCTGGTTGTGATTCTGTTAAGTTCGACAAGCTGCGTCGATTTCCTGCACATGACGATGAACGAGCAGAATTAAGCTGAAAATTAATCATTAATTTTTTTTTGGTGAAAGAGGAAAGGATTTTCTGTATTCATGTAGTATTTCTTGTAGTATCGGCGGAAATAAAAACATCGAGGGGGTGCCTCAGGTGAAAAGCTTAGTCCCTTATCCAGAGGACTTGTATTTATTCCATGAAGGCAACCTGCATCGCAGCTATGAGCTACTCGGCGCGCATCCTGCGGTCGACAGCGATGGAACAGCTGGAGTGCGCTTCTCTGTATGGGCTCCGCATGCTCGTGAGGTGCGCGTCGTCGGAGATTTTAACGATTGGGACGGCACGCGTCATCCGATGCACAAGATCAGCACATGGGGCGTGTGGTCGGTATTCATCCCGAGCGTACGTCAAGGCGAGTATTACAAGTATGAAATCGTGACACCCGAAGGAACGCTCCTGTACAAGGCGGACCCTTACGCAGTATGGTCTGAGCTGAAGCCCGGAACGGCTTCACGGGTTTACGACCTGAGCGGCTACGAGTGGACGGATCAGGCGTGGCAGCGCAGTAAAGAGACGAGCTCCGTGTATGAATCGCCCTTGAATATTTACGAGGTTCATCTAGGGACATGGAAGAAGAAGCCGGACGGCAGCTATTTGACTTACCGTGAGCTTGCCGCGGATCTCGTCCCTTATGTGAAGGAAATGGGCTACACCCATATTGAGCTGCTCCCGCTTGCTGAGCATCCGTATGACCGATCCTGGGGCTACCAGGCGACAGGCTATTACTCCGTGACGAGCCGATTTGGAACGCCGCATGATTTTATGTACTTCGTAGACTGCTGTCACAACGCCGGTCTAGGCGTCATCATGGACTGGGTGCCCGGACATTTCGTGAAGGACGAGCATGGGCTGCGGCAGTTCGACGGAAGACCGCTGTTCGAGTATAACGACCCTGCGATTGCCGAGAAGCCGGAGTGGGGAACATTGACCTTCGACTTCTCAAAGAAAGAGGTCGTTAACTTCCTCATCTCGAATGCGCTGTTCTGGATGGATGTGTACCATATTGACGGACTGCGCGTCGACGCCGTTGCCAGTCTGTTGTACTTGAACTTCGGCAAGCCGCGCGAGAAATGGATCAAGAACGCATACGGCGGTGATGAGAATCCCGACGCGATCGAGTTTCTGAGGAAGCTCAATTGGACCGTATATCACTATTATCCGCAAGCGCTGATGATGGCAGAGGATTCGAGCGCCTGGCCGCTCGTTACAGCTCCTGTGCACGAGGGTGGACTCGGCTTCAATTACAAGTGGAATATGGGCTGGATGAACGATATGCTGGAATACATGGAGATCGATCCGTACTTCCGCTGCGGCAGTCACCACCTCTTGACGTTCAGCTTCATGTACACCTTCTCTGAAAACTACGTGCTGCCACTGTCTCATGACGAGGTGGTGCACGGCAAAAAATCACTATTGAATAAAATGCCGGGCGACTATTGGCAGAAGTTCGCCAATCTGCGCGCTCTGTATGGATATAAAATGTCCCATCCGGGTAAAAAGCTTCTCTTTATGGGAAGCGAATTCGGTCAATTCGACGAGTGGAAGGATCTCGAGGATCTCGATTGGGAGATGCTATCGTATGACAGCCATCGCAGCATGCACCGGTATGTCCGCGAGCTGAATCAGCTTTATTTGCGGGAGCCCGCGCTGTGGGAGCTCGACCACTCACCGGACGGCTTCGCCTGGATCGATCCGAACGATCAGGCGCAGAGCGTCACCTCGTTCCTGCGAAGATCGCGGCGGCCGGATGATGTGCTCGTGATCGTGACCAATTTTACCCCCGTGTACCATGAGCACTATCGAATCGGCGTACCTTACGCAGGCGAATATGCCGAGCTGTTCAACAGCGATGCCGGCGAATTCGGCGGCTCCGGCAAGCTGAACGCTGGCACACTCGTGACAGAGCCTGTGAGCTGGCACGGACATGCCAACAGTCTGCATGTGTCGCTGCCACCGCTCGCTACGGTCATCTTCAAGCCGATTCACATCGTCAAGCCTATACCATCGAATTCAACTGCTATGCTAGGAAGGGGTCAAGCCGATGCGTAAAAAAGAATGTGTCGCCATGCTGCTGGCAGGGGGCGAAGGAAGAAGATTAGGCGTGCTGACCAAGCAGCTCGCGAAGCCGGCCGTACATTTCGGAGGCAAATACCGCATTATCGATTTTACCTTAAGCAACTGCACGAATTCCGGCATCGATACAGTCGGAGTGCTGACACAGTATCAGCCGCTCGTGTTAAATTCATACATCGGCATTGGTACGCCGTGGGATCTTGACCGTAAGCACGGAGGTGTCACGGTGCTTCCTCCTTATATGGAGCAGAGCGGCGGCGACTGGTACAAGGGGACGGCCAACGCGATTTACCGTAATATGCCGTTCATTGATCAATATGACCCTGAATATGTGCTCGTTATCTCGGGCGACCATATCTACAAGATGGATTATGACCGGATGCTCGATTTCCACAAGAGCAACGATGCGGATGCAACGATTGCCGTCATTGAGGTGAAATGGGAGGAAGCGAGCCGCTTCGGACTGATGAGCATTGATGAGGAGCGCCGCATTACAGAATTTGCTGAGAAGCCGAAGGAGCCGAAGAGCAACCTCGCTTCGATGGGCATCTATATTTTCAACTGGCAAGCGCTGAAGTCTTATCTGATCAAGGACGAGGAAGATCCGAGCTCGAGCAAGGACTTCGGTAAAGACCTCATTCCGCGTATGCTGCGTGAGGATCAGAAGATGTATGCATACCCGTTCGAGGGCTACTGGAAGGACGTCGGCACGATCCAGAGCCTCTGGGAGGCCAATATGGACCTGCTCGAGGACGAGCCGGAGTTCAATCTCAATGACCGCGACTGGCGCATCTACTCGGTGAATCCGTTCCAGCCTGGACAGTACGTCGCACCGACAGCGCAGATTAAGCGTTCGCTGGTCAACGAAGGCTGCGCGGTGTTCGGCGAGGTGGACCACTCGGTCTTGTTCTACGGCGTGCAGGTGGGCGAGGGCAGCGTCATTAGCGATTCGGTCATTATGCCGAACGTCACGATCGGCACGAATGTGACGATCCATAAGGCGATTATCGGTGAAGGAACCGTGATCGAGGACAATGCGGTCATCGGCAGCCCGGACCGTGATCCGGCACAGGACATCATCCTGATCGGCAACAATGAGCATATTCATGCAACGACTACGATTACGGTGAAAGGGTGACGTTCCAATGAAACGACTAATGGGCGTAATTAACCTGGTGAACGAGCCGGACGAGCTGGAGGAACTGACCTATTCGCGGTGCGTAGCATCCGTGCCGTTCGGCTCCCGATACCGCTTGATCGACTTCGCACTATCGAATATGGTGAACTCCGGCATCAACAATGTCGCTGTGTTCACGCAGCATAAGTTCCGCTCACTGATGGACCATCTCGGCTCCGGCAAGGAGTGGGACCTGGACCGCAAGCGTGGAGGGTTGTTCCTGCTGCCAGCCATTCTTCACGAGTCAACTGGCATGGCACGTGGGGACCTGTTCCAATTCTACAGTCATCGGGATTACTTCTACCGCGGCAACGAAGATTATGTGTTGATTACCCGCTCTCATATGGTATGTAATGTTGATTTCAATGCCGTGCTGGACTACCACCTCGAGAAGAATGCCGACATCACGGTTGTATATAGAAAAGCCGACGACGCCGAATACGCGAAGTTCCGCAGAATGGCCGTGAAGGACGACGGTCAAGTGACGTTGATGGAGGACCATTCCGGACGACTGCGCACGGACAACATTTCTATGGAAATGTATATCATGAGCAAGCATCTGCTGCTTGATATGGTCGAATCTTGTCTAGCACAAGGATACGATCACCTCGTACGTGACGGCATTATGAAAAATATCGACAAGCTGAGCGTATACGGCTACCAGCACGAAGGGTATACGGGCATCGTCAATACGATTCAGAGCTACTACAAGCACAGCATGCAGCTGCTTAATCCGTCGGTATGGCGGGAGCTGTTCTTCCAGCGCAGCCTCGTCTACACGAAGGTCAAGGATGAGCCGCCGGCGAGATACATGGAGAATGCACATGCCCGCAACTCGCTGATCGCCAACGGCTGCATCATCGAGGGCAAGGTGGAGAACAGCATCTTGTTCCGCGGCGTGAAGATTCGCAAGGGTGCCTATGTGAAGAATAGTATTATTCTACAGAACTGTGAAATTGAGGAGAATGTCATTATCGAGAATGCGATTCTGGATAAGGACGTCTTCATCAACCGCGGCCGCGTGCTGACGGGTGACAATCAGGCACCGTTTATTGCTTCCAAAACCAAGGTCATCTAAATACCGGCGCATGATTCCATAGGTTGCTGCGGCATTGGCGAAAACGGCTGGCATGAACAAGACTTCAAGCCTAGAGGTCGAGGACGCTTATGCCGTACAGCCTTACGGATCGTCTCGCCTATAATAAAGGAGTGGTAGGAAGCCATGAAAGTGTTATTTGCCGCCTCAGAGGCTGTACCGTTCATTAAGACAGGGGGACTAGCCGACGTCATCGGCTCGCTCCCGAAGTCGCTGGTCAAGCAGGGCATTGACGTCCGCGTGATGCTCCCCAAGTATGAGGATATACCGGCTGCCTTCACCGAGCGAATGGAGCTTGCGGCGACGTTCACGGTACAGATGGGCTGGAGGTCGCTGTACTGTGGTATTTTCAAGCTCGAGCATGAAGGCATTACGTTTTACTTCGTCGATAACGAGTTTTATTTCCGTCGTCGCGGCTGCTACGGGTACGGAGATGATGCCGAGCGCTTCGCGTTCTATTGTCGGGCTGTCCTTGATGCGATGCCGCATATAGACTTCGTTCCAGACCTCATTCATTGCCACGACTGGCAAGCCGGCATGATTCCGGTGCTGTACCGTGCCCACTTCAGCTACCAGCCTGAGTACGCTCATATCAAGACATTGATCACAATACATAACTTGAAATATCAAGGCGTGTTCGGTAAGGAGCTGTTCAAGGATTACTTCGCTCTCGGGGACGAGCATCTGCATGGATATGCGCTCGAAATTCATGGAGGAGCGAGCTTCCTGAAGGGCGGTCTGCTGTATTCCGACTACATCACGACCGTCAGTCCGACGTATGCCGAGGAGATTCAGACCCCCTATTACGGGGAGAGCATGGATGGGCTGTTGCGCTCGCAGGGCGGCCGTCTGGCCGGTATCGTGAACGGCATCGACTATGAGGAATACGACCCGATGAACGATCCTCATCTTGAGGTACGCTACCGAGATTCGCTATTGAAGAAGCAGCAGAACAAGACGAAGCTGCAAGAGAAGCTGGGCCTTCCGGTCAACAAGGACGTGCCGTTGATCGCGCTCGTTACCCGGCTGGTCGATCAAAAGGGACTTGCGCTCATCGATCGTGTCATCGCAGATCTGATGGAGCTGGACGCACAGTGGGTTATCGTCGGTACGGGCGAGCACCGCTACGAGGAGCTGTTCCGCTGGGCCGCATCTGCATACCCGGACAAGCTGTCCGCACAGATCAAGTTCGACGAAGGGCTGGCTCGTCAGGTATATGCCTCTTCGGATCTGTTCCTGATGCCTTCTCTGTTCGAGCCATGCGGCATTGGTCAGCTGATCGCGATGCGCTATCGCAGCGTCCCGATTGTAAGGGAGACCGGCGGCTTGAAGGATACGGTAACGCCGTATTCCGAGGAGACTGGAGAAGGGACAGGCTTCACCTTCGCCAACTATAACGCACACGACATGCTGTATACGATCAACCGTGCCGTCACGCTGTATCGTGATGCAGACGCTTGGTCGAACCTGATGTCCAATATGAAGAAGAAGGACTTCAGCTGGCGCAAATCAGCTCAGCAGTATGTGGAGCTGTACGAGAATCTTGTCAGCTCCAGCGTGGCGCATGCATCGACCTCTACCAATGCCTAGGGCATTGGTTTTTTTTTATTATTATGGCGAGGAATGCCTTATTACATGTGTACGGCTTCTGCTATAATAAGGGAATAGATAAGGGAGGTCATACAGATGGACCAGCATGAGAACGCAGCAGAGCAGCTTCATCGTGAAGGTGGTGTGGGGGAAGCATCAGCATCGGCAGGATGCGGCTGTGAAGGGAACGAGGCTCGCACGAGCCATCATTCGGAGAAGCTGAAGTCCAGTCTCATCACGAGACTGAACCGAATTGAAGGGCAAGTACGCGGTGTTCGCGGCATGATCGAGCGAGATGCGTATTGTGATGACGTGCTGAACCAGATTGCAGCGATTCAGTCTGCGTTGAATGGGGCGGGACGACTGCTGCTGGAGAGTCATATGAAGAGCTGTGTGATCGAACGTATTCAGGCGGGCGACCATGAAGTGATCGACGAAATATTGGTGACGATGAACAAGCTGATGAAGTAAGACGAGGGGAGAGGTGTAGGATGACTGCATATGTGAAGTCACTCAATGTGGCCCAGCCGGTACACGTGCAATACGGCAAGCAGGAGGTGCTTACTGGAATTTACAAGCAGCCCTCTGAGAAGCCTCTTAAGCTGGGCAAGCTTCATTTTGAAGGGGACGGACAAGGAGATCTGGTCCATCACGGCGGCGCAGATAAGGCGGTGTGCGTCTATCCGTACGAGCATTACGACTTCTGGGAGAAGGGGCTGCAGCTTAAGCTTGAGCCAGGTGCCTTCGGAGAAAACGTTACGGTCGTCGGCTGGGTGGAGACGGAGGTGCATGTGGGCGATACGTTCCGTCTCGGAGAGGCTATCGTCCAGGTCAGTCAGCCGCGCCAGCCTTGCTACAAGCTATCGATGCGGCATGGCTGGAAGGAGCTTCCTGTGCGGGTGCAGGAGACAGGCTATACCGGCTATTATTTCCGTGTGCTGGAGGAAGGGGTAGTCGCACAGGGCGATATGCTAGAGCGTACTGCGATACATGCTGCACGTATCACAGTTGAGGAAGTGAATCGTGTCATGCACAGGGATAAGCAAGATGTGGAGGCGATCCGGCGGTTGCTCGCGATTGACGAGCTGTCTGCAAGCTGGAGGGCCACGTTGGAGAAGAGGCTCGCTGGACATGTGGAGAGCACGGCAGCCCGATTGGACGGACAGCAAGACGCTAACCAAAAAATGGGTTGACGAATATCTACTTTCCCATTATGATGAAGAAGAATTGAATACGCGGGAGCTTGGTAGAGCCAGGCTGAGAGGATAACCGTTTTGTTATCGACCGTCATACCTGATCTGGATAATGCCAGCGGAGGAAACGTGAAGCCTTTCGTATAACACTTAAGGACCGCTTCTTTGGTTGCGGTCTTTTTTGCTGTTGTGCGAGGCAACTCCGCTTGCTTCCACCATTCGAGGAGGAATAAACATGGCAAGCGTTAATGACAAGGAAACAGCTCCGAACTTATCCCAATTCCCAGGAAGCCGCAAGGTGTATGTACAGGGCTCGCGTGCAGACATTCAGGTGCCGATGCGTGAGATTCAATTAACCCCAACCATCCGCAACGAGCAAGAGGAAGAGAATAAGCCTGTGCGCGTGTACGATTGCAGCGGCTTGTACACGGATACGGACGTACAGACGGACATTCGTCAAGGTCTGCCGCTCAATCGGATCGGCTGGATCATGGAGCGCGGCGACGTTGAGGCATATGATGGCCGCTCCGTGAAGCCTGAGGATAACGGCTTCAAGCGCGAGGAGGCTGTGCAAGGTGCAGAGCAATTCCCGGGCCTGCAGCGCAAGCCGCTTCGTGCCAAGGAAGGCGCGAACGTGACGCAGATGCACTACGCGCGCAAGGGCATCATTACGCCGGAGATGGAATATATCGCAATCCGCGAGCAGGTCGAGCCGGAGTTCGTACGGAGCGAGGTGGCCAGCGGCCGTGCGATCATTCCATCGAACATCAACCATCCGGAGAGCGAGCCGATGATTATCGGACGTAATTTTCTCGTGAAGATCAATGCGAACATCGGTAACTCCGCTGTCGCGTCGTCGATCGAAGAGGAAGTGGAGAAGATGCGCTGGGCGACACGCTGGGGCGCTGACACGATCATGGACTTGTCGACGGGCAAGCATATTCATACAACACGTGAGTGGATCGTTCGCAACTCGCCGGTGCCGATCGGTACAGTGCCATTGTATCAGGCGCTCGAGAAGGTGGGCGGCAAGGCCGAGGAGCTGTCCTGGGAAGTGTACCGCGATACGCTTATCGAGCAGGCGGAGCAGGGCGTAGACTACTTCACGATTCATGCGGGTGTGCTGCTGCGCTACATTCACTTGACCGCGAAGCGTGTGACGGGTATCGTCTCCCGCGGCGGCTCGATTATGGCGGCGTGGTGTCTGGCGCATCATCAGGAGAACTTCCTGTATACGCATTTCGAAGAAATTTGCGAAATTATGAAGAAGTACGACGTTGCCTTCTCACTCGGCGACGGCCTTCGTCCAGGCTCTATCGCCGATGCGAACGATGAGGCGCAATTCGCTGAGCTCGAGACGCTCGGTGAGCTGACGAAGATCGCTTGGAAGCATGACGTTCAGGTCATGATCGAAGGTCCAGGTCACGTGCCGATGCACATGATCAAGGAGAACGTCGATCGTCAGATGGAGGTATGTCAAGAGGCGCCGTTCTATACGCTCGGACCGCTGACAACTGACATCGCACCAGGCTACGACCATATCACGTCGGCGATCGGCGCGGCGATGATCGGCTGGTTCGGCACCGCTATGCTGTGCTACGTAACACCGAAGGAGCACCTTGGCTTGCCGAACAAGAACGACGTTCGCGAGGGCGTTATCGCCTACAAGATCGCAGCGCATGCGGCTGATCTGGCGAAGGGACATAAGGGTGCGCAGGAGCGTGATAACGCGCTGTCGAAGGCGCGCTTCGAATTCCGCTGGCGCGATCAGTTCAACCTGTCGCTGGACCCTGAGCGGGCGATGGAGTATCACGATGAGACGCTTCCTGCCGAAGGTGCGAAGACGGCGCACTTCTGCTCGATGTGCGGACCGAAGTTCTGCAGCATGCGGATTACGCAGGACATCCGAGATTATGCGGCGAAGCATGGTCTTGAGGATGAACAGGCGATTGAGCAAGGGATGACGGAGAAGTCCAAGGAATTCGTCGAGGCGGGCGGACGGATCTATTCGGAATAATAGTAGCATATAGCGTAACATGATTATCGATATACGAAACGGCGTGCAAATTGGTCACCAATTTGCACGCCGTTTATTTGGATTTCCCCTACCTATTCGTGATGAGCAGGACCGGTTGGCAACGCTAGTGCTTCATACCGCTAGTCACGTATTTGCCGTAATCTGGTACAGCGAGCTGGTCGAACTGGGCCGCAAGGTGCTGAAGACCTTCAGTTAGTGCCACGCCCTGCATCGGCACGCCATGACCGGTTACTGCGACATTCGGCTTGAGCGCTGCAAGGGTTAGGACGGACTGCTTCGCTGCCGCCCAATCCGTGGTCAAGTAGCGTGGAGGCCCGTTCACCTCCTGCTCTTGTGTAATCACCTTGTAGAGCGAATCCTGCCTCACCGTGACAAAGGCGTCTCCTGCAATAAGCGTGCGATCCTGCTCACGGAACAGGGAGATATGTCCAGGTGTATGACCAGGCGTATGCAGCCAACGCCAGCCTGCTAGGTGCGGAACGGTGCCGTCCGCAGGAAGTGCCTGTATGTGTTGACCAAGCTGGATCGCCTCGTTCGGGAACATAGGCGACAGCTTCGCGAGCAGTCCGCCCTCGACCGAGGCGTCTGGCTCTGGGTAATTCATCTGACCCGTAAGGAACGGCAGCTCCAGCTGGTGTGCATAGACCGGCACGTTCCAATGACGGATGAGCTCAATGGTCGAGCCGACATGGTCGAAGTGACCATGTGTCAGTATGATTGCCTTCGGCTTGCTGCCAGCGCCGAAGCGGTTTTCGGCTACCTCCATGATAGTTTCGGCGGAGCTTGGCATTCCAGCGTCCACTAGGACGAACTCGTTGGAGCCCGCTTCACCGATGAATGCGATATTAACGATTTGCAGCGTTACGCAATAGACGTCAGGCAACACCTCAAGCTCGGCGCCTGCTTGGACGGAGATCGCGGGGATGGACTTGTAGTCGCTGCCATAGTGCATCGATTGCTCCACGTTTGATCAGCCTCATTTCTTCGTATAGGATGAAGACGATGTTATTGTCGTCAACGATGCGACTAATTATAACGAATCTGTTCGATCACTTCGCGCTGCAAGATGAATGTAAGATACTTTACAGAACTCACCGATACGCCGCTGGTATAGTAGAGCTACCAACCTTGAAACGAGGTGAAGCTCGATGAAGCTCACCGTATACTGGAGGCAGCATTGCCCCGCTTGTCGGGAGCTGCTGTACTATTTGGAGCGGAAGGGCGTCCCATACGAGGGGCTCGACGTGACGCATGATGCGGAGCATTTTGCACAGATGATGAGACTGGGAGGCTTCGCTACACCGTATATGGTGCTGGATGGACAACCGATCACCTACTTCGATCCCGAGAAGCTGGACGTCTTGCTCTCGCAGAACAATGGAGACGGCTAAGCTCATCCTGTCACTCCTGTCTTCGCGCTTATCGACCGATGAATCACTACTACCACCAGAGGAGGGGCGTCATTGAACAGAAATGCCTTATTGAAGCTAGCTGCCGTAGCAACGATTGTCACCTTGCTATTATGGTTCAATCATACGTATGTGCGCTTGACCCCGAGCAGCATTCGCGAGTGGATCGTCGCGTGGGGGTGGCTTGCACCCTTCGTCTATATTGTGCTGTACACTGTTCGCCCGCTTATTCTATTCCCAGCTTCGATTCTCTCCTTAACAGGGGGACTTGCCTTCGGGCTGTTGGGAGGCACGGTGTTAACGGTGGTCGGTGCTACGATGGGAGCAGCTGTGTCATTCTTCGTCGCTCGCAAGGCGGGCTCAGGGATCGTGCAGATGAAAGGGAAGGGCAAGTTCGCCGACGTTCAGAAGCAGCTTGATCGGAACGGCCTGCTCTACGTGCTGCTGCTGCGGCTTATACCACTGTTCCCGTTCGATCTCATCAGCTATGCCGCCGGTCTGTCGACGCTGAAGTTCCGCGTGTTCCTGATCGGCACGTTCGTCGGCATTATTCCGGGCACGTTCGCCTATATATGGCTGGGAGCAAGCTTAGCTGGCGGCAGCCGGACCGACATCGCCATTGCTGCTGTGGTGTTCCTGGCTGCACTGCTCATTCCGCTCCGATTCAAAAAAAAGCTGGAGGGTACGCCTCATGAATCTGAATCGATATGATCTTGTCGTCATCGGGGGCGGCGCGGCTGGATTGACGGCTGCCGCAGGCGCGGCGAGCCTCGGTGCGAAGGTAGCGCTGGTGGAGAAGGAGCAGCAGCCCGGCGGAGATTGCCTCCACTACGGCTGTGTGCCGTCGAAGGCGCTCATAGCGGCAGCCAGACAGGTGCACGAGGCGCGCAAGGCCGCGGGCATGTATGGCCTGAGCCTGCAGGGGGAGCCTGACCTGCAGCAGGCGATGGAGCGCGTGCATGCTGCGATTGCGCACATTCAGAAGCACGATGCTGCGGACCGCTTCCGAGCGATGGGCGTCGATGTCTATCAGGGCTTCGGCACGTTCCGCAGCGCCCATGAGGTGGAGACCGAGCAGGGCGAGCGGCTGACAGGCAAGCGCCTCGTCATCGCGACAGGCTCGCGCCCGTTCGTCCCGCCGGTGGAGGGACTCGCGGCTTCGGATTATGCGACGAATGAAGCTGTTTTCTCGTGGAAGCAGCTTCCAGCTTCCTTGCTTGTGATCGGCGGTGGTGCGATCGGTCTGGAGCTGGGGCAATCGTTCGCTCGGCTCGGCTCAGCGGTGACGATCGTTGATTCATCTCCTGTGCTATTGCCTCGCGAGGATGAGGAGGTCGCGGCCTATGTGCGAGCCGCACTGGACCAGGAGCTGCGTCTGCTGCTTCAAGCAAGCGTCATGAAGGTGGAGCGTCTCGAAGGCGGGAAGAAGCGAGTTACGGTCAAGCAGCATGCATCCGAGCACGTGCTGATCGTTGATCATATTCTCGTCGCGGCAGGCCGCAGGCCGAATACGGAGTGTCTAGGACTCGAGCGGGCCGGTGTCGAGACGACGAATGGTTATATTACGGTGAAGGATACGCTGCAGACGAGTGTGCCGCACATCTACGCGGCTGGGGACGTGCTGGATCGGTTTCCTTTTACCCATGCGGCGGGAATGGAAGGGAAGGTCGTCGTCAGCAATGCCGTCTTCGGCCTGAGGCGGAAAGTAAGCTACGCGAATGTACCGTGGGTGACGTACACCGACCCAGAGCTGTTCCATCTCGGACTGACCGAGCGGGAAGCGAGAGACGTCTACGGGGACCGGATTCGCGTGTATCGGGTGCCGCTTGCTGACGTGGACCGGTTCGTCACTGACCGTGACACGGACGGTCTCGTTAAAGTGGTGACGACCGCTTCCGGTGACATAGTTGGCGCACATGCGGTCGGCAAGGGAGCGGGCGACTGGGCGCAGGAGCTCGTCTTCGCCAAGCAGCACAAGCATAAGATCGGTGACATCTCTCATGTCATTCATCCGTACCCGACGCATACGGCTTCTGTACAGCGAGCGGCAGATCAATATTGGCGGGAGAAGCTGTTCGCAGGCAAGCTGCCTCAGCTGCTCAAGCTGTACTTGCGGTGGTTCCGATGAAGTCATGGACATTCCGTCCAAGAGACAGCTCGAAGGCAGGAGAGCCTCCTATACAGCTTGTGCTGCTCGGAGGTGGCCATGCACATGTCCATGTGCTGAAGCAATTGAATCAGTTGAAGCAGTTGAATCAGTTGAAGCATGAGAGTCAGTTAAAGCCATTGAAGCGGCAGGGGCTGCCCAAGCGCGCGGACCGGGGTAACAGCAAGCTGCTGCCAGCGATGGAAGTGACACTCCTCACACCTGATCGTTATCAATACTATTCGGGTATGTTCTCGGGCTACCTCGAAGGGAACTATGAGCTTGAGGACATCCGCATCGATCTTGAGCGCATGTGCCAGAAGGCTGGTGTTCGGCTCATCCTCGCTGCTGCAGGTCGAATCGATCCGGAGGGGCAGACGGTGATGACCGACAGCGGGCAGTGCATCCCGTATGATGTGCTATCGCTCAATATCGGCTCTGTGGTCGCCAAGAGGGTGGGTGGCAGTGATCGAACGTCTGACCGTCTGCCACAGCTTAAGCCGAATTATTATGTCGCGACGCTGAAGCAGCTGCTGCAATCGAAGGAGCGGATCGTGGTTGTCGGGGGAGGCGCGTCGGGGATGGAGCTAGCCATGAGCGTGCAAGCCGGACGCCGATGTGCAAGCTCGAATGATTCCAAGGATGGTTCATTACATGACGTGACGGTGATATATACAGGATCGCCACTAGCGGCGTACGGCGAACACGCGTCAAGGCGAATGGAGGAGCTCGCACGACGTCGAGGGCTGCACCTGATCGGCAACGATCGTGCTGTGTTGATCGACGATGGCGAGCTGGTGCTGCAGTCGGGCAAGCGGCTGCCTTATGACAGCCTGCTGCAGCTGACTGGCTCTGCCCCGCTGCCGCTCCTTCAGGCGAGTGGACTCGAGACCGATGCGAGCGGCTACATATTGGTGAACGAGCAGCTCCAATCGGTGAGTGCGCCGAACATATTCGGAGCGGGAGACTGCATTGCGTTGCAATCGCACCCTGAGCTGCCTAAGGCGGGCGTCTACGCGGTCCGTCAGGCGCCTGTGCTATGGCGCAACCTATGTGGGTACATGCTGGGCGATCCGCTCGTACGATATCGTCCACAGCGTACCTACTTGTCGATTATATCGACAGGTCATCAGGAGGCGCTGCTCCAATATGGATGGCTTACGGCTCATGGCCATTGGTGCTGGCGGCTGAAGCAGGCGATCGATCGGGCTTTTATACGTAAATATAACGAATAACAGCAGGGCATGACGAGAGGGGACGATGGAATGAAACGAGCCTACAGCTTGACGATGATGACCGTGACAGCAGTGAGTCTGCTCCTGTCCGGCTGCGTCGGAACGAGCGGTACGGAGACGAGTGGGAGCAGCAACGGCCAAGCTGCACCGCGAACGCTGCTGCAAGCGAACTGGAAGGAGATCGCCGCACAGGCGAAGGGGCAGACGGTTCAGCTGTACATGTGGGGCGGCAGCGATTCGATTAATACATATATCGACGAATGGGTCGCTCCGCGGCTGAAGCAGGAGGCGGATGTGACGCTCAGACGAGTGCCGATGAATGACACGAAGGATATTGTGAATAAGCTCCTAACGGAGAAGCAGGCAGGTAAGGCTGAGGGAACGATCGACATCATGTGGATGAACGGGGAAAATTTCAAGACGGCCAAGGAGAACGGCCTTCTCTTCGGTTCATTCGCCTCGAAGCTGCCGAACGCTGTGACGTACACCGATCTGAATGCGCCTGATATTGCCAATGACTTCGGCTTACCGACCGAAGGGATGGAAGCGCCTTGGGGCAAGGCGCAGTTCGTGTTCATCTACGATTCAGCTAAGCTTAGCGAGCCTCCACGGTCGATGGACGCGCTTCTCGGCTGGGCGAAGAGCAACCCAGGGAAGTTCGCGTACCCGGCCCCTCCTGACTTTACAGGCAGCGCCTTCATACGGCATGCGCTCTACGAGACGACAGGCGGCCATCAGCCTTATATGGGCAAGCTGGAGCGGTCAGAGCTGGAGGCAAGACTTGGGCCGCTGTGGACGTATCTGAACGAGCTGGAGCCGCTCTTGTGGCGCGAAGGGAAGACGTATCCGGAAAATCTCGCCAAGCTCGATCAGCTGTTCACGAGCGGCGAGGTATGGATGAGCATGAGCTATGATCCTTCGCGGGCATCGAACCTGATTGAGAAGGGAGCATTCCCTTCCTCGACCCGCACGTTCATGCTGGATGGAGGGACGCTGTCGAACACCCATTACTTGGCGATCCCATATAACGCCCCTAGCGCTGCCGGGGCGATGGCCGCTATTAACTACATGCTGTCCCCTGAGGCGCAGCTGGCGAAGTACGATCCGAAGCATTGGGGCGAGGATATGGCGCTCGATCCAGCGAAGCTGCCGCCCGAGGATCAGCGCAAGCTGTCTGCGATCGACCGGGGTCCGGCAACGCTGCCGGCCGCTGAGCTTGCAAGCCGCCGACTGCCGGAGCTGCCTTCGGATTATGTAGAGCTCATTGAGAAGGGCTGGACGGAGCATGTGGCGAAGAAGTAAGCCTTACGTGATGCTGCTTCCAGCGGTAGCCGTCATCACGGCGCTCTTCTTCGGAGGCGTGAATGAAGGTTTGCTGCAGAGCCTGGGGTGGCTGCCAGGTGCAGGACGGCCGCAGCTATCTGTGGAGGCGTACCGATCGATCTTCAGCTCCGAGGCGTTCTGGCACTCGTTGCTCGTCACGCTTCGCGTCGCGCTGCTGTCCACTGTGCTCTCAGCCGTGCTTGGCAGCGCCATGGCGCTAGGCTTGTTGTTGCTGCTGCTTAAGGCTCCATCCCGCCGCGTAGCGATATGGCGAAGCGTGCTGCAGCTCCCGCTGACGGTTCCTCATCTGGCAGGAGCCTATATGATCTACGTGCTGCTCTCGCAGAGCGGAACATTATCCAGGGTGAGCTATATGCTCGGTCTGACGACCGAGCTGTCGCAGTTCCCGATCCTCGTGCACGATCCGCATGGCATCGGCATTATTGCAGCGTATACGTGGAAGGAGGCGCCGTTCATCATGCTCGTTCTGATCCCCGTACTGCTCCGCATTCGCGACTCGTGGTATCACGAAGCCCGGATGCTGGGCGCAGGCTCCGCTGCATTTATTAAGGAGATCGTGTGGCCCTTGATAACTCCAGCACTGGGTATGGCTTCGTTCATCGTATTCGCCTTCACGTTCTCGGCCTTCGAGGTTCCTTACGTACTCGGCGTGACTTATCCGAAGCTGCTGGCGGTACTTGCGTATGAACGATACAACGGAGCGTTCTTAGACCGGCCGGAGGCGATGGCGATTGGCCTTGTGCTCGTTCTCGTTCCAGCTCTGCTAGGCGTCCTTGGGTATGGGCTGCTGGTTCGGCGTCGGTCGGACGCACGCAAGAGGTGGGTATGATAAGAAGATCGCTTCTGCGCAGCTTGCTCCTTACATTGGGGCTCTTGCTGGTGGCGGTTATGATGGCGATGCCATTCGTAACACTGCTGCCCTCCTCGCTATATGCCGTCCTGCCGTGGCCTCAGCTTATACCGGAGCACGTGTCGGCTCGTGCATGGCGCTACCTGTTAGCTCCGGCCTCCAATACCGGTGAAGCGGTACTGACGAGCATCATCATTGCTGTGTGCGTGACCGCGATTAACCTCGTGCTTGCGATTCCTGCAGCTGATGCATTAGCTCGACATACGCTCCGTGGTAAAAGGGCGATCGAGGCGCTCCTGTATGCACCCATCGTGCTGCCTGCGTTCGTCTCTGTGATGGGCGCGCATCTGACATTCATCCGATTCGGCTTGACGGAGTCGATCATCGGTGTCATTCTCGCTCATCTGTCTCCGTCCCTTCCCTATATGATCCGAGCGCTTACGATCAGCTTCAGCACGCTCAGCTTCGCGTGGGAGGAGCAAGCGGCCATGCTAGGCGCGGGACCGCTCGCAAGGCTCCGCTACGTCGTCTGGCCGCATATTCGGCAAGGGGTGGCGGCGGGCGCAGCGCTCAGCATGCTCGTGTCGCTTAGTCAATATCTCATCACCTTCCTCGTCGGGGGCGGCCAAGTGATGACGCTGCCGATCCTGCTGCTGCCGTTCGCCAGTGGAGGTGACTCGAGCATAGCTGCTGCATATACGATCGTCTTCGCTGTGCTCGCCGCGGCGACGCTTGGCTTGATGAATGTATGGCTGAGAAGATATGATAAGCTGCAATGAGCCCGCGCATAGCTGCACGAATCGAATAGAGCTGAAGGGAGACTCGCTCTAATGGAGGATTTATACATCGAACGATTAACGAAAGCCTACACGAGCGGCTCGAGTGGCAAGTCTGAGGCTTCAACCTTCGCCCTGCAGTCGGTGACGCTGCATATCCCCAAGGGGGAACGATTCACGATCGTCGGACCTTCCGGCTGTGGCAAGACGACGCTGCTCAAGTGTATCGCCGGACTCATAGCGCCAGATGAAGGAGCAATCATATACGGTAGTCGTCCCCTGCATCATGTCCCTGCGGAAAAGCGGGGCTTCGGCATGATTTTTCAGCAGCCGATGCTGTTCCCGCATATGACCGTCCTCGATAACGTCGCCTTCGGATTGAAGCTGAAGGGCTGGAGTAAGCAGGCACGCTACGCTGCTGCTCGCGAGCTGCTTGCAGCAGTCGCGCTTACAGGCTTCGAGGCGAGGTATCCAGCCGAGCTGAGCGGCGGGCAGCAGCAGCGGGTCGCGTTCGCCCGTGCGATCGTGAACGAGCCGACCGTGCTACTGCTCGATGAGCCGTTCAGCGCGCTCGACCCCGGCATTCGCAGCGAGCTGCGTCAGCTGCTGAACGAGCTGCAGCAGCGGTATCGCTTCACGATGGTGCTCGTCACGCATGATCGTGACGAAGCCTTCGAGCTGTCCGATCGGATCGCGCTTATGAATGAGGGGACGGTGCTGCAGATCGGACACCCAATGGAGCTATACGCACAGCCTGTGAATCGAGTAGCGGCGCGACTGGTCGGCGCAGGCACCTTGATCGAAGGAGTGCTCGAGGATGCACGCTTTCGCAGCAGCCGCAATGCGGACTTCAGCGTTACGCTGTCTTGCAACGATGTAGCTCAGCCTGCTTCGGCCGCAAGAGGCTGGCTGGTCCTGCCTCCGGAGCGTGTGCGCAGAGCTGTCGACGCGGAACTGGAAGCTCTGCGTGCAACGGTGCTGCGTGTACACTGGAGACAGGGCATGTACGAGCTGCAACTGGACGTACAGGGCGAGATCATCAGAATGAACGAGCTGTCTTATGGCCAGGAGCCGCCTCTTGTCGGCAGCGTCATGCTGGTGTGCATCACCTCCGGTCCGCTGCATGTGATCCCGATGGAGCATGCGCAATAAGCGATATCGCTTGGCGGCAGACCGTAAGCATCAGAGGGGAGAGAGGGAGCAACGTGCTCGATACACATGGAAGAAAGTATGTACAGCCGATCATCGGCCACACCGCTAAGCGGATGATTCAGCTCGGTTTGACCCCGAATCAAGTGACGTGGGCAGCGTTCATCATCGGTGTAACGACAGGCGGCTTCATATACTTCGATATGCCAATGATCGCAGTGCTCGTCTTATGGCTGTCAGGCTATCTGGATGCAGTGGATGGATCGATGGCCCGTATGAAGCAGCAGTCGAGTGCGTGGGGCACGCTGCTTGATATTACGTTCGACCGTATTGTCGAGCTGTCCGTTATCGTAGGCCTCGCCATGCGCTTCCCGCAGGCGGCTTTCTTGCTGCTGCTGCTGACGTCATCGATTGTGTTCTCGATGACGGTGTTCTTGACTGTAGGCGCACTGTCGGAGAAGAAGGGGATGAAGTCGTTCTATTACCAGGCAGGGCTTGCGGAGCGCACGGAAGGCTTTATTTTATTTACCATTATGATAATGGTTCCGAATTGGCTGCTATGGACGACGGGCTTGTTCCTCTTGGTCGAAATATTTACAGCGATGCAGCGGATGCTTGAGGCAAGGCGTTTGCTTAAGGAGTAAACCTGATGTACATTGAAGAGAGGAGCTGTTAAGGATGAAGTAGGTGCTGTAGTTATGATGGATAAGCTGTGGTATTTATCGAAGATCAGTCTATTCGAGACACTACCGGAAGAAGATTTGCAGGAGATCGATCGAATGGCGCCCATGACGCACTTTAATAAACTGCCGAAGGGGACGATGGTGCAGACGCCGGAACGAACGAGAGAAGGGTTGTTTTTCCTCAAAGAAGGGAAGCTGAGGCTGTATAAGCTGAACGCCGAGGGGAAGCAGTTCACTGCGGCGATTCTTGGACCTGGCAACATGTTCGGCGAGATGGATTCGTTCTCCTTCGGCACAGGCGGACTGTATATCGAGACGCTGGAGGAGACGCTGATCTGCTCGGTGCTGAAGGAGCACTTCGAGCAGTTCTTGAGCAAGCGTCCGCAGCTGGCGATGAAGCTGCTTAAGGAGCTCAGCTCTCTGTTGAAGGAGCGGGACGAGCTGCTGCTGAAGCTGGCGCTCGGAACGATCCGTGAACGGGTGCTGCATCTGCTGCTGAAGCTGTCCGATCAGTTCGGCATTGAAGAGGAGGAGATGCTTCGGATCGATATTGCACTTACTCATCTGGAGATCGCGAATATGATTGGTGCAACACGCGAATCAGTAACTTTAGCCTTGAAGGAGCTGGCTAGAGAGAATGTGGTCCGCACGAGTCGTCAATCTGTGAAGGTGCACGTGCAGCGGGCGGCCAAGCTTCTCGGTCTCGGCTAGAGATGAGATGTCACTGTTGCTTGTATGCTCCAATTGTGGTATAGTTATCTTAATGATTCATGTTTGAGAAATATTCAAATTCACACATAAAAAAGGTTTTCGCAATTCCCTTGAAGCCTTTTTCAATGTGTGAATTTTTTCATTTGATGAATAGCACCAAAGAAGCTATTTAGGGAGGGTCTATATGTATTTTCGTAAACCGTCGTTGGATCAGCTTCCACACGAGGAGACCAAGATTTGGTGCTGCTCGAAAGATAATTGTAAGGGATGGATGCGTGACAATTTCGCATTCGATGTAACCCCGACCTGCCCACTGTGTCAGGCGCCGATGGAGAGCGGCTTCAAGCAGCTGCCAATTGTCGACAATTCGAACGATCTAAGACATCCGAAGCAGCTAAAGAAGGGCGTCCAGATGTAACCGCTCATCGATTACAAAAAAACCGCCTCTGTCCATAAGGATAGAGGCGGTTTCGATTTTACCACTGGATCGTGTAGATTGTAGGCGAAGCAGGGACGTTGCTCCATACGTTATTGGAGCCAGGCTCCCAAGACTTGATCGTTCCCGATGACGACTTGATGACTGCTTTGAACTCGACATTGCGTTCGGCTGGGGCAACGACTGTGCCTCTCCAATCGGCGGTTGCGCTATTGTACGTTAATGCGATCGTATAATTAGAATCCCATTGACCGAGCTCAGCCCGGTTGCCGACGACATGAACCGTATCGCCCGGCACGGTCGGTGCGCCCTTCACAATGAATGTATGGCTGACCGGCGTAATTCCTAGAATGTCGCGATAGCGATCCATAAGGCCGTTGTTGTAGACCACATCGTAAAATCTGAGAAGAGTGAAGCCGGCAAAGTTGTAGTTGTATGCCATCTCCGCGCTGCGCAAGTAACCGGTTTCGTTGCCAATCGGCAAGGCGTTCTCTCCATTTAGCGTGATGCCCTTGGCGTTGGCGAGGCCTGCGACCTCTTTTACAAGCGTCTTCGGCATGGAGTACTCGGGAGCACCTCCGCTATCCACCATCTCAAGGCAAGTGAACGTCAAGTCCAGCTTCGCTGTCTTGAACGCATCGAGCAGCGTCGAATAATTGTTGTAGCCAGCTGGCTTCTCAGCACCACGCGGCAGCGTCGGGTCGTTGTATTTCCAGTGAACGCCTGCGATTTTGGCACCGATCGGAACGTTGAAGATAGGATCGAATGCCGAGTGTGCTGCTGAGCCGATGCGCTTCGCATGATCCTCCAGAATGCCTTGGTACCAGAGCATGAAGTCTTTGCCGTAATTCGTGTTGTAGCCGTTATTCAGGAACTGGTAGCCGTCAGAAGGCGGGTTGATCTGGTTCGTTGAGGTAAGGCTCAAGCCCCACGCGCTATTCACACCTGCCAGCGAGCCGTACTTGGCGAGTGCCCAGCTACGGAACTTGGATTTGGCGAACTCGGTATACACCTGGAACTTGCCACGATTCGGATAGCCGCTGCCATCGCCGTCCACGTACGAAGGGAATCGCAATTCACCAGCAGGTCCGCCGGACAAATATATTTTGGCGATTACATCCTTGTACGGAGACATCGCGCTGGCGAATGCGGAATAAAGCTGACTGTACTGCGTCTGAATAACGTCGGTTGCAAGCGGATTCAACGTTTCTTTATTGATGTATCCACTTTCAGATTTAAAATAAAGACTGTCATCAGTCTTCAGGTTGAACAGCCATTGCGGAATGGGGGTGTTGCACGTATCGCCTACATTACCTCCGCACGTGTGGGTCGAGATGATCGGCACCAGCTTGATGCCGGCATTGCGAGCTGCTTGTGCAAACCGTTGCGCATACGAAAAATCGAACTGCTGATCGCCATTCTTCTCCATGTCCCCCCACCAAAAGTCGACGGTGACACCGTAGAAGCCGTTCTGCTTCGCCCAGCGAAGGTCGTTTTCGAACGTTGTCCAGTCTGTCACCTTCGTTAACGGGGCCATCAAGTACGATTTGTAGCTGGAATTCATAGTCTTGCCTTGTACTGCTGCGCTTACTGGCATTGCGGAGAATACGAGTGACGCAGCTAAACCGAGCACTGCTAAAAGCTTGGACTTCTTGAGCATTAATGTTCCTCCTGACTAGGAATAAGATGGGTGAAGCGTTATTGTTCATCGCGTTGAGTCTTGTTGTTGTGTTGATCATAGCATGAAAGCGATTGCTGTGCAATCGTTTGCTCAAATAAATGTCAAGGAAGCATACTCAATGGGAGGAAAGTCGAAATCGCAAATATGAGGAGGAACGGGCGCATGTCTATACACCGGATGCACCCGTTGCATATGTTACTAAGGAGAACACCGGGTGAGAGTGAAACGGAGCACGAAGCGCAAGCTGATCAGAGCATTCGTTCATAAACACTTTCGACGGAGTTTCATCACAAGGTTCACACATTATAAGGAGGCGTTATACATGGGTGCAGTAGGTGCAGGTGTAGGTTGCGGCGTAGGAAACGTTTGGACTTCGACAGGTACAATCTTGGTTCTCTTCATCTTGTTGGTTATCATCACTCGTACAGTATTCATCTAATGTACTGACCAGCGGTTCCATTCGGAACGCAGCAAGAGGGCTTTGCCAACGGCAAAGCCCTCTTGCTCATGTACAGCTATGACTACAGGTCGGATTCGCGTTTATTTCTGCTGCAGCATCATGCTCCATAGACTGACATCCTCATAGCCGAGACGCCAAGCGGCCACACCGCCGAGATCGTACTTCTTGGCAATGTCAATGCGGGCCTTCACGGTCGCTTCGTCCTCCATCCAGAAGACGCGCTTGTTGCCATCCTGCGTATATTCCACCTTATATTGCTGGAACTTCGGGTCCCACGTCTTCGTAGCATTCTTCGTCTTGATCAGTGCCGGTAAATCCTTCATGAGCAAGGCCCGATTGCTGAGTAGCTGACCTTGACTGTTGACCTCCCACTCACGCACGTAGAATGGAATGCCCATAATAAGCTTGTCCCGCGGAATACCGTAGGATAAAAACTCCTTCACACCTTCCTCGACCCATTGCAGTCCGGCAACAGAGCCAGGCTCTGTACTGCCCTTCCAGTGGTGGTCGTACGTCATCGTGATGATGTAGTCGACGATACCAGCAAGCTTCTCATGGTCGAAGGCGGTCTGTGCGTTCCATTTCACGCTGCCGCGCGGCAGGTCGACGGAGACGATCAGCTTCTTCGCATGAGCAACGGTTGTCACCTCCTGCATGAAGGTCGTGAAGTTGGCGCGGTCGCCCTTCGCCAAACTCTCGAAGTCAATATTGAGACCGTCAACGCCTAGCAGCGCAGCCTTGTCGACTAGTGCGGTAATAAACTTGCTCCGAGCCTCCTTCGAAGCCAGGAAGCTCGTCGTCAGCGCTGCATCGAACTGGTTATGCACGAGCGGGTGCACCGAGAAGCCTTGCTGCTTCAAGTATGCAACGGTCTCCTTGTTGGACGTATCCGTTAATGTGCCGGAGCTGTCCTTGAGACTGAAGTAGGTCGGCGAGACGACGTCCATTCCGGTTGTATTAGCTACATGAGCCCGAACGGTGCTGTCGGTCGATGTTCCGTTCCAGCCCCAATATTGCAGCTTGCGCAGGTTGTCCCAGATCGCTGTACCACTGCCGTAGAGACGAATGGAGGCATTGCTGTACTTTTGGGCGAAGCTCAGCGCTGCTCCGATCGTGCTGGCGTCACCTATTCGATTATCGTTCTGGAATATTTGATAATAAGGATAATTGCTCCATATTTCTTGTAGCTTGCCATTCAGCATGGGCGCATCCGTCTTGATAATTCGGGTATGATCGTACGAGGCTGCGTAGCTCATCGCCTCGTCCAAGCCTAGAAATTCGCCGATCTCATTCTCATACTGATACACCTTGTAAGGCTTGATGTTGGAGAGCACTACGCTCCCTGATGTCGAATTCACAACAGTCGAACTCCCCCAGCGCAGTGACTCCTTCACCGCATCCTCTAGCAGGGCGAACCTCCAGTTATCGTTCGTGTAGGAGCCTTGATAGACGTGATACAGCTTCGGCTGGTCAGCTCGAGTACGTTGCTTCACAGCCTCCGGGGTGTTGTCCCACAGCCACTGATGAGTATTCAGATCAAGCACGTAGGCGTTAGACCACTTCTTCGCTTCGGCAACCGCATCCGATAGTGTTGCGAACGTCCAGCCGCTCAGCGTGTTCTCGCCTTGATAGACTCGGTAGCGTGGGTAGTTGTTCCAGATCCACCCGCCTGCTTGCAGGTCACGAATGCTGGCGCTCGACCACTTGGACGCTTCGCGAATCGCCTGCTCCTTCGTCGCGAACTCCCAGGACGTTGGACTGTAGCCGTATTGATACACCTTATAGCGTGGATAATTGTGCCATAGCCAATTGCGTGTGCCGATCTCTTCAACGTGAGAGTCCTTGTAGCTGCGTGCCGCCTGCTCCGCCGTCTTGTAGTCGGATGTTTCCATAATGATCTTCGTGTCTTGATAGACACGATACTTGGTCGTCTTGTCTGCAGCGACCGCCGAGCCGGCTGCCGAGAAGAACAAGACGAGAGCCGTGAGCGACAGCAGGGTCTTGCGTTTCAACATGCATCAGCCTCATTTCTTAAGTGGTTTTTTCGTAATCTACCACTCTATTAAACGTCAGCAAGCATGAAGAAGTTGCGAGGGAAATGATAGAAATTGCTGCTAGAACGAAAAAAGACCGCAGCTTCTGTCGAAGCGTACGGTCTTAACGATTGGCAACAAAATGGATCAAGTGTGAATATAAGCTACGATCTCATCCTCCAGCTCAAGCTGAATCTGATCACGGAACACGCGAAGATTGTGATGGCTGAACAAGTATCGCTCGATCGCCTCCTGCAGGTTCGCTGCGATAATGAACTGGCTGCGTCCTTCGGCCGTTACCTCTGCAGAGAAGCCGTTATCTTCATCCCACAGCAGCTCGACCTCGACCTGTGCAGGCTGAATCAGCTTGCGCTCTGCGACGTTCAAGCACACCGCGTTAATAATATCTTGTTCATTGAGCTTCATGCGATGGTCTCCTTATGGGCACATTAATAGCCGCGCGGTGGCTGCTCGTTCATCTTCTTGCGGTCGCGGAAGTAGACGAAGATTTTGCGAATCGCAACGAACAGCAGCACAAGCGCCAGCACGTTCACGAGCATGCCGAGCATTTCGCCCATGAAGCCCATACCGCCGAACAATCCGCCGAACAGCATTCCGGCCAAGCCGCCGATCAACAAGCCCTTCATCAGACCGCCGCTGAAGAAGCCAGGCTTCTGTGCAGGTGTAGCTGTAGCAGCTGTAGGCGACTTCGTAGCGGTCGAGCTGGAAGCGGCAGGGTCTGCCTTCGTCGCACCCGAGTTTGTCGCGTTGCTGTTAGGCGTTTGCGTCGACGAATTGTTGTTGAAGCTCTTCTTCGAGGAGCTGTAGCTCTTCTTCGCGTCTACCGGCTGCGGTGCGCTAAAGGAGAATGCAATGGCTGCGGCCATAACGAGTAAGGACAATTTTTTGAACATGCTGTATGCCTCCAAGTATCGTATTTTTTTGTCTACAACTGATACATACGATCAGCGCGGACAAAGGTTTCGATTTTTTTTTATTCTTGCTACAATGAATATCATATCATGTTTTTGGAAAGGAGGTAAGGGGATCTGTATGGTTCTGTATCCAGAAGCACTCATTCGCTATTATCGGTATTTCCATATTGATCGCGATTACTTCGAATGTCATGAGGTGCTGGAGGAGTATTGGAAGGAGCATCCCGACGATCCGAACAAGGAAGCGTATGTCACGTTGATCCAAGTCGCTGTAGCGTCTTATCATGAGCGGAGAGGGAATAAGGCAGGTGCGGTCAAGATGTTCCGATCGGCACTCAGTCGTCTGCAGACGGCCAATCTGGGGCCACTAGGACTTGATACGGAGGCGTTGAAGCAGCTGCTGGAGTCTAGGCTCGAAGGGCTGACCTCTATTGGCATTCAGGCTGCGACAGAAGCCTTCCAGGACTTGAACCTGCCGCTCGTCGATGATGCGCTCCTCCGGCAGTGTCAGCTTCATCTGGACGATATAGCGCGTTGGGGGAGGTCGAGCGATCATAGTGATTCGTATTTGCTGAACAAGCATACGCTGCGCGACCGAAGCGAAGTGATCGAGGAACGTCAACGGCAGCAACAAATCAGACAGTCTGGACGCGGGTAGCTATGACTTAGAATAAGACATTGGATGATACGTTCTCATGACGCTTGTCATGATCCCTCGATCGGGTTAAAATAGTAGAGATGATTATGGTAGTAAATCGTACATATCATGGAAGGTACATACGGAAGGAGCACACACGATGAATGAAACCTTGAAGCATGTGTTGGCGTATAATGAGAGCTTTGTCGAGCAGCACAAGTATGAGCCGTTCAAGACGTCCAAGTTCCCGGACAAGAAGATGGTTATTCTGACCTGCATGGACACACGTCTTATTGAATTGCTCCCATCGAGCATGAACTTGAAGAACGGTGATGTTAAGATCATCAAGGCAGCCGGTGCAATTGTCAAGGCGCCGTTCGGTGGCATTATGCGCAGCATCCTTGTCGCGATCTACGAGCTCGGCGCTGAAGAGGTGTTCGTCATCGGACATTATGACTGCGGCATGGCCAGCGTGAACACGGAGCGAGTGAAGGAGAAGATTGTGGCGCGGGGCATCAGCGAGGAGACGATTCAGACGCTCGAATATTCGGGCATCAGTCTGGAGAAATGGCTCGAAGGCTTCAACGATGTCAAGGAGAGCGTGCGCAGCAGCGTGAACTTGATCCGCAACCACCCGCTCATCCCTGACGTCCCGGTTCATGGACTTGTCATCGATCCAGAGACAGGCCGTCTCGACGTAGTAGTCGAAGGCTAGCCCTTACCCGCGTTTATCGATTACGTGCATATAGCTGTTATAGATTTGACCGCTGCTCTTCAGGATGAAGCAGCGGTCATTTTTCGTGCTGCGCTCCACCGTCATCTTCTCCTCGAAGAACACCTCGTGCTTGTTGTCCATCCATACGTCGAGCGGCTCGGCCTGTAGCTGAAAGTCGTGCGCGGTCGCTGCCTCGATGATCCAGAGCGCAGGTACGCCGCTCACCGCACAGCCGCACCCTTCATTATCATAGACAAGCTTGAGCCGTCCGGCACGCTCGCCGATTCGTTCCCGGATCGCTTGAACCGCATCCTCTGTAAATTGTATGAACATTCGTCTTCCTCTCCCTTCGTGCATTCCTTCTATTGTGGAGCAAGTTGCTTCTGAATTCAAGACCAAGTATGATCTAGAGGATGTCTTCTATTATATGGTAAAGGAAGGGGCATACCTATGGCTACCGAGCAATGGGAAACGAAATGGACCTCGTTCAAGCAATATTTGAAGAAGATGAAGAGCTATGAGGAAGCGATCGGGCTCATCTATTGGGATATGCGCACCGGGGCGCCGAAGAAGGGACTTGGTGCCCGTTCTGAGGTGGTTGGCGAGCTGTCGGGCGAGCTGTTCAAGCTGTCGGTGTCTGACGAGATGGCTGCCTATATTGATTATTTCACGGAGACTGAGCATGCGGCTCGCTTGAGCGATATCGACCGCCGGATCGTAGCGGAATGCCGCAAGGAGCTTGACCGCAGTCGCAAAATTCCTCCCGCCCGTTACCAGGAGTACGTCGTGCTGACGTCGCAATCCGAATCGGCTTGGGAGGAGGCGAAGGAGAAGTCAGACTTCGATTCGTTCCGTCCATATCTAGAGAAGATCGTGGCGATGAATCTGGAATTCATCGAGCTGTGGGGCTATGAAGGGCACAAGTACAACACGCTGCTTGACATGTACGAGCCAGGCATGACCGTGAGTAAGCTCGATCAAGTGTTCGGCGCGCTGCGGGAGCAGGTCGTCCCACTGCTGTCCGACATACAGTCTTCACCTCATCGGCCGGATACGAGCTTCCTGAGGCAGTCGTTCGATAAGGAGAAGCAGAAGCGGTTCAGCCTGTTCATCCTCGAGCAGATGGGCTACGACTTCGAGGCGGGAAGGCTCGACGAGACTGTACATCCGTTCGCGACAGGACTCAATCCGGGAGATGTGCGCATTACGACGCGTTACTTGCTCGACGATGTGAACAGCGCCTTGTTCGGCACGATTCACGAGGGTGGACATGCGCTGTATGAGCAGAACATCTCGATGGAGCTGCTCGGCACGCCGCTGTGCACCGGTACGTCGATGGGCATTCACGAGTCACAGTCCCGCTTCTGGGAAAATACGATCGGACGCAGCCGTCCGTTCTGGAGCCGTTACTTCCGCGATGTGCAGCAGCATTATCCCGGCCAGTTCGATCAGGTGACGGCGGAGTCGTTCTATCTCGCGACGAACGAGGTGAAGCCATCGCTCATTCGCATCGAGGCCGATGAGCTTACGTATAATCTGCACATCATGATCCGCTATGAGCTGGAGAAGGCGCTGTTCGACGGCTCCCTTCAAGTGGCGGACCTGCCGTCCGCATGGAATGAGAAGTACCGCGAGTACTTAGGCGTGACACCTTCAACGAATGGCGAAGGTGTGCTGCAGGATGTGCACTGGTCAGCAGGATTATTTGGATATTTCCCATCGTACGCGCTAGGCAACATGTACGCAGCTCAGATCGCAAGGACGCTCGACCGGGAGCTCGGCGGCATGGATACGCTTGTGGCGGAGGGCCGACTGCTGCCGATTAAGGAGTGGCTCGCAGACCGCATCTACAGGCACGGTAAGAGCTTAACGCCAGCTGAGATTATTCAGCGTGTGACCGGCGAGGAGCTGAACCCGGCATATCTCGTTGATTATTTGCGGGCCAAGTACAGTGACATCTATAAGTTGTAGCAGCATGAGTATTCACACGATCACACTCGGCATGGGCTGCTTCTGGAGCCCGGATGCGCTGTTCGGCTCGCTGCCTGGCGTCGTACGGACGTGTACGGGCTATGCGGGTGGGACAACGGCTGGCCCGACCTACAGGAGTATGGGCGACCATACGGAGATGGTGGAGGTTGTATACGACGAGGCACAGCTGACTCTGGAACGGATTCTCGACGTATTCTGGAGTCACCATAGCCCGCTGAACATCAACGACTATAAGGGTCGCCAGTATCAGTCGATACTGCTCTATCGCGATTCGGAGCAACTGGAGCGGATCGAAGCGGCGCTGGAGGCGATAGAGCGACGAGAAGGCACCAGGCCGGCAACGGATGTGATGCCACTCCTCAGCTTCACCCCTGCCGAGGAGCGGCATCAGAAATATTACTTGAAGCGATACCCTGATGCTGTCGGGAAGCTGCGCAGTCTGTATCGAGATGAGGCTGCACTGACCGAGTCGACGGTTGCGGCCCGACTGAACGGGCTGGCGAAGGGCTATACGAATTTGACCGCGATTACCGACGAGATAAGAGGTTGGGTAATCGATGAGTCCGAGCGCGAGAGACTGCTGCAGCTTGTGAGAAGTATCAAATGGTAAATAACGAACCGTCATGGCGATGAGTGCCTGACGGTTTTTTTTCGTCCACCTAGAGCTTGATAACGTATGCATGCCTTCACCTCGGTCTGGGCTCGTGCATAAGATATCGTACTACAACCAACAGGACGATGGAGGGATTCATATGAAGGGGAGCAGACGGAAGGGATGGATGGCGGCAGCAACAGCTGTCGTGCTGGCCGCGGCTATGCTCGTGATAGGCTGCACGAATGGCAATTCCGATGGCGGGCTTACGAAGGTTCGCGTAGGTGAGGTGACGCGCTCGATCTTCTATGCGCCGCAGTATGTCGCATTGGAGCGAGGCTACTTCAAGGAGCAGGGACTCGAGGTCGAGCTGACGACGACGTTCGGCGGCGATAAGACGATGACGACGCTGCTGTCTGGCGGCATCGATGTCGCATTGGTCGGCTCGGAGACGTCGATCTATGTGCATCAGCAGGGCAGCGACGATCCGGTGATCAACTTTGCGCAGCTGACACAGACGGATGGCACCTTC
The DNA here is from genome assembly GCF_027923405.1 of Paenibacillus sp. YYML68. Lineage (NCBI taxonomy): Bacteria > Bacillati > Bacillota > Bacilli > Caryophanales > Paenibacillaceae > Paenibacillus > Paenibacillus sp. YYML68. The sequence goes on from NZ_BQYI01000001.1 coordinate 2,506,169, forward strand.
CTCGTATCACGCCAGCCCGTTGCTGAGCCGTTCGATTGGAGCAAGCTGAAGGGCTCTGTGTTCCTCGGACAGCGCAAGGGTGGAATGCCGCAGATGGCGGGCGAATTCACGCTGAAGAAGCACGGCATTGATCCGCAGCAAGATCTGCAGCTCATTCAGAACATTGACTATGCCAATATCGCAGCGTCGTTCGCGTCTGGCACAGGTGAGTACGTCCAGCTGTTCGAGCCGCAGGCTACAGTGTTCCAGAATCAGGGCAAGGGGTACATCGTCGCTTCCTTCGGTGTAGAGAGCGGCAAGCTGCCGTATACGGTGTATATGGCGAAGAAGAGCTACTTGTCGGGCAACACGGATACGGTGCAAAAGTTCACGAACGCGCTGCAAAAGGCGCAGCTGTGGGTGCAGCAGAGCTCGGCTGCCGACATCGCCTCGGTAATCGCGCCGTTCTTCCCGGATACGGATATGGCGGTTATCCGCGATGTCGTTGATCGCTACAAAACGCAAGGCTCCTACGCAACAGACGGCATCGTCGATGAGGCGGAGTGGAACAACCTGCAGGATGTGATGGAGAAGGCGGGCGAGCTGAAGCGTCGCTCCGAGCACGGTGTGCTCGTCGATAACCGATTTGCGGAAATGGCGAAAAGCACAGTACAGCCGTAATTATGGCTGTGGCGGACGCAGCGGTCGTCATAGGGCCGCTGCTGAATCTGGCCATAAGGAGGAGGTGCATCGATGGATACGGCTGCCATAGAGCTGAAGGGCGTGTCGCACGTCTATGTTAACGCGAAGGGTGCTTACGCGGCGCTGCAGGCGATCGACCTGCGGCTTGAGCCCGGTGAATTCGTCAGCTTGATCGGACCGAGCGGCTGCGGGAAGACGACCGTGCTGTCGCTGATGAGCGGCTTGCTGACGCCGAGTGTCGGCTCGGTACGAATTGACGGCGAGCTCATCAAGAGACCGACGCCGAAGGTCGGGTATATGCTTCAGCAGGATTACTTGTTCCCATGGCGGACGATTGAGGAGAACGTCATGCTCGGGCTTGAGCTGCTCGGACGAATGAGTGAAGCGGATCAGAGCTACGTCCGCGAGCTGCTGGCCGAGATGGGGCTGCTTGCCTTCCGCAAAGCGTATCCTTGGCAGCTGTCGGGCGGGATGCGCCAGCGTGCCAGTCTGGTGCGGACGCTGGCGACTAGGCCGGGCATTCTGCTGCTCGACGAGCCGTTCTCAGCGCTCGACTACCAGACGAAGCTGCAGCTGGAGGGGCTCGTCGTCAGCACGCTGAAGGAGCGGGGCAAGACGGCTGTGCTGGTGACGCACGATATTGCCGAGGCGATCGCGATGAGCGACCGTATTATCGTGCTCCAGCCAAGACCGGGTCGTGTGCTGGCTGACGTGACCGTACCCGATGACATTCGTCAAGCCGACCCGTTGTCGGCGAGGGAGAAGGAAGGCTTCCACGGACTGTTTCGCAGTCTGTGGTCGATGTTCGAGCAGATGGAGCAGACCGAAGAGCTGGAGCGGAAGGAGGGTGAAGCAAGTGGAGAGACCAACACTGAAGGAACGCCGTGAAGAGCTGGAGCAGCTGACGCGGCAGGTGCGCGGTCAATACGTGCGGATGGAACGCAAGCGAACGCTCTATGTAAGGCTAACTCAGCTGTCTCTGCTCGTCATGTTTCTTGTGATGTGGGAGGCCGCGGCTAGACTGCGCTGGATCGACGGCTTGCTGTTCAGCTCTCCGAGCCGAGTCGGGATGACGATCTATGAGAAGACGATGGACGGCTCGCTCTTGCTGCACACGGGTGTTACCGTGTGGGAGACGATTGTCGGTTTTCTGCTTGGCACCTTGGTCGGTACGGCGGTTGCTGCGCTTCTATGGTTCTCGCCGTTTCTATCCCGCGTGCTGGACCCGTACATCGTCGTGCTGAACAGCTTGCCGAAGGTGGCGCTGGGGCCGTTGTTCATCGTGGCGCTCGGACCGGGGGCGTTATCGATTATCGCGACGACGCTGTCCATCACCGTCATTATAACGATATTGGTTGTGTATAACAGCTTCCGCGAGGTGGACCCGCAGCTCGTGAAGGTCGTGCAGCTGTTCGGCGCAAGACGGGGCACTATTTTTCGTAAGGTCATCCTGCCCTCCTCATACGCGACGATTGTGTCGACCTTGAAGGTGAACGTCGGTCTGTCCTGGGTCGGGGTTATCGTCGGGGAGTTTCTCGTATCGAAGCAGGGGCTTGGGTATTTGATCATTTACGGCTTTCAGGTGTTCAACTTTACGATCGTCATTGCGAGCGTCACGGTCATTGCTGTAGCCGCTACGCTGATGTACCAAGCGGTCGCGTTCGTGGAGGGAAGACTGGTGCGGCGATGAGTGAATCGGATTAACGAAGGCGTATGCGAACGGGCATGCGTCTTTTTTTTGACCCTATGGATAACAGGAGGGTGGAAGTCGGCTTGCAGAAGCATTAAGATGAAGAGACTGGACGTGATTACGGACAAGCTGAAGGGGGAAGGGCGATGGGAATACGGGTGATCAAAACAGCGATAGCTGTCATGCTATCGATCTATATCGCACAAATGCTCGGTCTCGACTCGCCGCTGGCTACCGGCCTCTTGGCGGTGCTTGGCGTCGATGTGACGAAGCGCAAAGGAATCGCGACCTCGCTGCAGCGCATCGCGGCTTCGATCATTGGCCTCTTGTTCAGCTTCGGCATGTTCTGGCTGCTCGGCTTCCACGTATGGACGATCGGCCTCTACGTATTGGTGCTGTACCCGATTCTGAGCAGACTGAAGCTGAAGGACGGCATCGTCACGAGCTCTGTCATTATGTTCCATGTATTCGCTGAGGGAGCGGTGACCTACGAGCTGCTCTTGAATGAGGTGGCGCTGCTCATCGTCGGACTCGGAACGGCTACGCTCGTGAACGTCATCTATATGCCCAGAGAGGACAAGCAGCTGCAGCAATACCGGCTCGAGGTCGAGGAGCGCTTCTCGATCATATTCCGGGAGCTCGCGCATCATCTAAGGGATGTGACCTACATCTGGAGCGGGCAGGAGCTGCTCGAATGCGATGAGCTGCTGCTGAAGGCGCGAGAGGCGGCTAAGCGCAAGGCGGATAACAGCTTCGTGAACGTGATCGGTGGGGAGTGGGGCGTCTACTTCTATATGAGGCAACGACAGCTGGATGCGATCGGGCGCATGGCGCAGCTCGTCGCTAGGGTGTATCAGACGCTGCCGCACGGCGAGCTGCTCGCTTCGGTGTTTGAGGGTCTGAGCGAGGACGTGAAGGTTGCGCATTACACGGGGCGAACGGAGCGCAAGCTGCTGGAGCTCGAGCAGCAATTCAAGCAGATGAGTCTGCCTGTGACTCGGGAGGAGTTCGAGGTGCGGGCTTGTCTGCTCCAGCTGGCGGAGGAGCTTAAGGATTACTTGGCTGTCGCAAGGCGGGAGAAGCGTCCGGTCGGCGCTGCCGGAGGGCGCTCCTGAGTCGGGTTGTCTAATTGGTGAGTGAACATCTTGAATGAAAAATAAAATATATCAAAAAAGTTATCACACTAGACGAATGTCCTGCATACAAATGTAATGAATGATTGTATGGAGGAGGTTAGAAGGATGTCATTAGATAAAGACTTGCAAGTCAGAGAGATCTATACGAAGGCTGTCTGCGGCAAAGGACGTAAATTCTCGCAAGTAACCAACACGGTCACTCCGCCTCATGCTCCAACCAGCATATTGGGTGCTTGGATCATCAACAACCAATACGACGCGGTGAAGTCAGGGGAGAACGTGGAAGTGGTGGGTACTTACGACATCAACATCTGGTATTCCTACGACCGGAATACGAAGACGGATGTGGCGAAGCAAACGGTCTCCTATTGTGAGGTAGTGCCGCTGCATTATGTTGACAAACGGCATAAGCCGTCGACAGCTGAAGTGACAGCTGTTGCGACCCAGGAGCCGAATTGCGTGGAAGCGAGCATTTCTTCCAGCGGTGACACGGTGCTCATTCGCGTAGAACGCGAATACAAGGTCGAAATGCTCGCAGAGACGAAGGTTTGCGTGGTGGTAAGCCCTCATGGCTGCGATGATTTCGAAGACAAACATGTAGACTTCGGCACAGACGATGGCGAATTCGAGGATCTTGATCCGGATTTGCTCGACGACGATCTGGATTAATCGGATCTGCTATAATGTATGCCGAATCTTTCGATTTCGGCAGAGGGCGTCAGCCCTCTTTTTTGTTTCTTGGGGCGCTGACGCCAAAAATGGGCGGTCAACGCCCCTGCTTCACCTCATGTGACCTCTGATGAACAGGAGGAGCAATATGCGCGCTTATCTGCTTCATTCCCGCGAGCCTGGACTCGCGCCGCTGCTCGAGCTGCTGCAGATCGAGCACGGGACAAGGCTGCCCTCCACAGATCGGGAGGAGCGGCGCATCATCTATTGGGGCAGCTATCATCCAGATAAGGGAGACTCTGAGTCGCTGCAGCCGGTCAAGTCAATCGTCGCCGCGCTGAAGCCGAAGCGGGTGGCCGAGCTGCTGAGCCTGCAAGGCATCGACTGCCGTCTCGAAGGGGAGGACGCTTCACCGGGAGAACGCTGGACGCACGATTACCGGGTGCCAGTATTCCATCTGCAGCCGCTTGCTGTGTTTCACCGCTCGTCAGGTGTGTTCTATTCAGAGGGCAGCCTACAGGTGGCAGGTCGGCGGACAGGCGGTGTCGGTGTCGGTAGCATTGGTAGTGGCGGTGGCGGTGCTGCGGTGCCGATGGCGCTAAGCCGTGAGACCGAATATGTCGAGCTTGGCACGGAGCAGCCTGGCTACTATGCGATGCGCGCGATGCGCGAGGCGGTCAAGACGCTGTACGCGCTCGGTCTTGATTATGGTGTCGTACACGTGCGCGTGCTGGCGAGCGGCGCGCTATGCGTTCGCAGCGTGGAGGCGATCCCCGAGCTGACGCCGCGACTCGCGAAGCTGTTCGCAGACGCGATGAACAGCTACGACAAGTGGCTTGAGCGCACGAGCACGAGCGCGAAGCGGCCGGTCATGCTGGGGGCCGACCCCGAATTTCTACTCGTCACAGATCGTGGCAAGGTACGCTTCGCCTCCCAGTTCGTCGGCAAGGACGGTCCGTTCGGCTGTGATGCGATTATGCTGCCGAGCCGCCGCAAAATATTCCCGCTGGCCGAGCTCCGTCCAGCGCCCAGCACCGACGTCCGCAGGCTGATCGTCCATCTTCATCATACGATGCAGCTGGCGGCCAAGCAGATTACCGACACCTCGCTGCGCTGGGTAGCGGGCGGGATGCCGGTGCGCGGCTTCCCGCTCGGCGGCCACATTCACTTCAGCGGCGTCGAGCTGGACGTAGCGCTGCTCCGTGCGCTCGATAACTACATCGCGCTGCCGCTCACGCTGCTTGAGGATGAGCGGACAGCAGGGCGCAAGCCGCAGTACGGCTTCCTCGGCGACTTCCGTCGGCAGCGTCATGGCGGCTTCGAATACCGGGTGCTGCCGAGCTGGCTCGTGTCCCCTGGTGTCGCCAAGGGGGTGCTGGCGCTGGCGAAGCTGGTCGGCGAGCATTACCGTCAGCTGAAGGCGAGGCCGCTCGCCGAATCGGACGTGCTGAAGGCGTATTACCGGAGCGACAAGAGTCGGATTCGTCCGCTTCTTCCATCGCTATGGCGGGATCTGGAGCGACTGCCGAGCTACAAGGAATATGAGTCTTATTTGCTGCCGCTGAGGCGCATGATGCTGCAGCAGCGTGCTTGGAATGAGCTGGACGACATTCGTCCGAAGTGGAAAATTACACCTCCGTCGTAAGCAGCGGGTAATCTCTATCTTTTCATGCTATACTAGATAGATGATAGAGACGATTGTCTCGCAAGGGGCGATCGTCTTCTGCTATCCGTTGTGATGCGTGGAGGTTTGAAGCATGCCTAAATATACACCGATGATCGAGCAGTACCTGGCCGTGAAAGCGGAGGTCAAGGACGCTTTTTTGTTTTTCCGCCTCGGTGATTTCTATGAAATGTTTTTCGAAGATGCGGTACTGGCGTCGCGCGAGCTGGAGATTACGCTCACTGGCCGCGAGGGCGGAGGCGAGGAGCGCATTCCGATGTGCGGCGTACCGCACCATTCCGCTGAAAATTATATCGCCCGTCTCGTCGAGAAGGGCTACAAGGTCGCCGTCTGCGAGCAGGTGGAAAGTCCGGCTGAGGCCAAAGGTGTCGTTCGCCGTGAGGTTGTGCGCATCGTGACGCCGGGTACGGTGATGGACGCACGTTCCTTGCGTGAGACGAGCAACAATTATATGGCTGCCGTCGTCGAAGAAGGTGCTGGCTATGGCCTAGCGGCCTGCGACATCTCGACAGGGGAGCTGTACGTGACCCGAATTCCAGGCTCGCTCGAGCGACTGCTGGACGAGCTGAACGTGTACAGCCCGTCCGAGCTGCTAGGTGAGGCTGGGCTGCTGGAGCGCATACGTGGGGCAGCCTCGGCATTCTTGCGTACTGTTGTGCTGACGGCTCGCGAGGTGGGCGCAGTGCGGGGCGGCGAGCATAGCGGCGCAGGAGCTGGAGAGCTCGGAGCCGATCAGGGCGTAGTGAGCAGAGGCGAGCAGAGCGGTGCTGGAGAGCTTGTAGCCGATCGGGGCGCAGCGAGCAGCGGCGTTGGAGCCTCGGCTCGCGTCGACGCGGCCTCGGCCTACTTCTCCGAGCAGCAGCTGGGCGCTCTGCCCGCAGGTGGACGGCAAGCACTGTCACTCCTGATGGCGTACTTACAAGAAACGCAAAAACGATCACTCATCCATATCAAGCACATCCGTGTCTATGAGCCAAGTCAATATATGGTGATGGACCCGTTCACCCGTCGTAATCTGGAGCTGGTCGAGACCGTGCGCGACCGCTCGAAGAAGGGCTCGCTGCTCTGGCTGCTCGACGAGACGGTGACTGCGATGGGCGGCCGTCTGCTGAAGCGGTGGATCGAGAAGCCATTGATGCAAGCGACGGCGATTGAGGAGCGGCTCGAGGCTGTCGATCGGCTGTACAACCAGCTCATGCTGCGTGATGAGCTGCGCCTCTCGCTCAAGGAGGTGTACGATCTCGAGCGGCTCACCGCCCGGATCGCCTACGGCAGCGCCAACGCCCGCGACCTCGTCGCGCTGAAGGCGTCGCTCGCTCAAGTGCCTGCCTTGCGCGAGCTGTGTCTGGAGAGCGGCTCTGCAACGCTCGCTGCGCTAGCGGAGCAGATCGATCCATGCTCCGATCTGATGGAGCTGATCGCAGCGACGATCGTCGATGAACCGCCGGTCTCCGTGCGTGACGGCGGCATTATTCGCGGCGGTGTGAATGAGCGACTGGATCAGCTGCTGGAGGCGAGCACGAACGGCAAGCAGTGGCTGGCGGAGCTGGAACGCTCCGAGCGGGAGCGGACCGGCATCAAGTCGCTGAAGATCGGCTACAACAAGGTGTTCGGCTACTTCATCGAGGTGACGAAGTCGAATCTGTCGCAGCTCGAGGAGGGCCGCTACGAGCGGAAGCAGACGCTCGCGAACGCCGAGCGCTTCGTGACGCCTGAGCTGAAGGAGAAGGAGGCGCTCATTCTCGAAGCGCAGGACGGCATCGTGGAGCTCGAATATGCGCTGTTCATCGAGCTGCGAGAGAAGCTGCTCGCCCATCTGACGCGGCTGCAGCAGCTCGCGGAGCTGCTGGCGACCATGGACGTATACCAATCGCTGGCGCAGGTCAGCGCCATTCAGCGCTATACACGTCCGATTATTGCCGATGGGTACGGTCTGCAGATTGAGGAGGGCCGACATCCGGTTGTAGAGGCGGTGCTGGAGGACGGCGTATTCATCGCCAACGACACCGTACTGACCCGTGAGGATGGCAGCATGCTGCTCATAACCGGACCGAACATGGCGGGTAAGAGCACCTACATGCGTCAGGTGGCGATGATATGCCTCATGGCGCAGATCGGCTGCTTCGTGCCGGCAAGGCGTGCTATCGTGCCGATGATAGACCGCATCTTCACTCGGATCGGGGCGGCGGACGATCTGATCGGCGGTCAGAGTACGTTCATGGTCGAGATGAAGGACATTCAAGTGATGACGGAGAAGGCGACCGAGCGGAGTCTTGTCATTATTGATGAGCTTGGACGCGGCACGTCAACTGGGGAAGGGATGGCGATTGCGCAGGCGGTCATTGAGTTTTTGCATGATCATATTGGCTGCAAGACGCTTGTCTCGACTCACTTCCACGAGCTGGCCCATCTGGAGGGCAGTCTGAGCCAGCTTCGCAATGGCTGCATGGCAGTGAAGGAGAGCGGAGCAAGCGTCACCTTCCTGCGTAAGCTCATACCGGGGGCAGCCGATAGTAGCTATGGCATCTATTGCGCGCAGATTGCAGGCTTGCCGGAGTCGATTATCGGGCGCTCGTATGAGCTGCTGCACCTGTTCGAGACGCGTGCCGAGACGATTGCTGGCGCTCAGACAGAGGGCTTGCGAGATGAGGCTGGGCCTGGGCCGCACTCATCGCCTGCTGCACAGGCTGTAGATAGCGCAGGCTGGAACCGTGCTGCTGCTCGTTCAGAGGAGACGGAGACAAGCCCGTCTGCTGCTGAGGAGCATCCTCGTAGCGATAGCGAGGGTGTGCGTGCGATGTCGGCGACACCACTTGCTGTCGAGTCCGTGCGTGAGTCGAGCCCTCCTGACGCTATAGCTGCTGGCCGCCGCAGCGATGCTGTGCAGCTGTCGCTGTTCGCGGACGAGACGCCGTCGCTTCCTGCTGCTGCCGCCAGCAAGGTCGTTCCGTCGAAGGATGTGAGGTCCGAGAAGGTGCTGGAGCAGCTGAAGCAGGCCGATCTGATGAATATGACGCCGATGACGGCGATGAACTTGCTGTACGAATTGAAGAAGCAGCTGTCCTCCTCAAGCTCAAGCTAAGGAGACCGTAATTTAAACATGAGATGAGGTATATTCGATGAACGCGAAACGTAGAGGTTCCCTGTGGCGTCATGCTGCAGCAGCTGTATTGTCTATGTCTCTTCTCGCCCCAGCGGCGGCCTCGGCCGCCTCGAGCGTGACCGTATCGATCGGTCACAGTCCAGCCGACCGTGCTAAGGAGGTGCTGGAGACGCTGGAGAAGCTGCACGTCGATGCGCCTGATGCCAACGCGCTTGCCGATACGGCTATCGAAGCGATGGTACAATCGTTGAAGGACCCGCATACTGCTTATTACAACGCCAAGGAGCTGGAGCAGTTCCAGAAGGTGATGAATCAACAGTATGTCGGCATCGGCGTTCGTGTGAGCGCGGAGACGGACGGCTTGTATGTGAAGGAAGTGTTCGACGGACCAGCTTACTCCGCAGGTATTCGTGTCGGTGATGTCATCGTACAAGCTGGTGGCAAGTCTCTGATCGGACTGGCGCTTACCGATGCGACCTCGAACATCCTGGGTGAGCCGGGCACAGAGGTTCAGCTGATCGTAGTGAAGCAAGACGGCTCAGGCTCGGTGACATTGAATGTGAAGCGTGAGTCTATTCAAGTGCCGATTGTCACGGCGAAGCGCTTCGGTGATGTCGGATACATTCGGGTATCGAGCTTCTCGCACGATGCGGACGAGCAGACAGACGTACTACTTGACCATTTGAAGCAACAGGGGCCGCTGTCCGGCTTCATTCTTGATCTGCGGGATAATCCAGGCGGTCTGCTCGATAGTGCACAGCAGATGGCGCGTTTATTTAAGAAAGAAGGCACACTGATTCATACGAAGGATCGAGACGGAAAGGATGATCCGGTCACGTTCCAGGATGGAGAGGAACAGCCGTTCCCTGTATATTTCCTGGTCAATAATATGAGTGCGAGTGCTTCGGAGGTGCTGATGGGGGCGCTTCAGGATTACGGCGTTATTACAGCAATCGGCACGAAGACGTATGGGAAGGGCAGCGTGCAAAATCTGGTCTCCCTTGACACGGGCGGCGCACTAAAGGTTACGATTGAGGAATATTTAACCCCGAATATGCGCAAGGTGAACGGCGTCGGTCTCGAGCCGGATCTAGTGGTTGAGGGCGGCGAGGTGCCGGAGCTGCTGGCAGCGCTGCGCAAGGCTGGAGTGAAGGAGCTGTCGCTGGAGCTGAAGCGGCTCAACCTGTATGTGAACGGCTTCGATGTAGAGGACTCATTCAATGTTATTCGGGAAAATGGACAAACTTACGTTCCTACGCGTGTTCTGGCCGGTGTGCTGGGAGCAGCGGTAAGCTGGAATGCGGATACGAGCTCCGTGCAGCTGAAGTCTGCGGACGGAAGTGTGACGTATACGCCGCAAGGTGATGCGATCGTGCTGCGAGAGGGGACAAGCTATACGAGCGCTGCCAAGGCTGCTGCCGCGTTCCGCTCGCTGGAGTGGTCGGATAACGGCCATACGCTGAAGCTGTCGGCGCGTTCAGGCGGTTAGGACGGTTCAGACGTTCAAGGCGTTAAGGCTAAGGGGATGCTTACATGGGAATCATCAATGTTTTGGATGCACATATAGCGAACCAGATTGCTGCGGGAGAGGTCGTGGAGCGTCCTTCCTCCGTCGTGAAGGAGCTTGTAGAGAATGCGATCGACGCAGGCAGCAGCCGCATCGACGTCATGATTGAGGAAGGGGGCTTAGAGCTGATCCGAGTCAGCGATAACGGCTCCGGCCTTCAGCCTGATGATGTCGAGACGGCGTTCCTGCGGCATGCGACGAGCAAAATATCGACGACCCACGACTTGTTCGCAATCCGAACGTTAGGCTTCCGCGGCGAGGCGTTGCCGAGTATTGCGGCCGTAGCGAAGGTCGAGCTGGTGACGTGTACAGATGGCAGTGGACTCGGAACGTGTGTTCGAATGGAGGGCGGCTCGCTCATGAGCCGTACCGAGAAGGCGGCGCCGCGCGGGACCGATATTGCGGTGCGAGAGCTGTTCTTCAATACACCTGCCCGGTTGAAGTATATGAAGACGATACAAACGGAGCTCGGACATGTGACCGACTATATGTACAGATTGGCGCTGGCACATCCGGGTATTGCCTTCTCGCTGAAGCATAACGGCAGCACGCTGCTGCAGACGCTCGGCAATGGGGATATGCTGAATGCGATCGCGGCCATCTACGGCACCTCGGTTGCGCGGGTCATGCTGCCGATCTCGGGGGAGTCACTTGATTACAAGCTGTCGGGCTTCATTGCGAAGCCGGAGCTGACGCGTGCGAATCGCGGTGCGGTCACTACGATTATCAATGGCCGTTACATTCGCAGCTATCCGCTCGTGCACGCACTGCTGCAGGCTTACCATACGCTGCTGCCGATTAACCGGTTTCCGGTGGCGGTGCTGCAGCTTCAGATGGACCCGACGCTGCTCGATGTCAATGTGCATCCAGCTAAGCTGGAGGTGCGCTTCAGCAAGGAGCAGGAGCTGCTCCAATTCGTCGAGCGCGAGGCTCGGGCCGTGCTGGCGAAGCAGCGGCTCATTCCATCAGCTGCTGAGAGCACCGCTCGCAAGCCGCGGGAGGCGCTCATTCAGGAGCAGCTGGAGCTGTACCGGCCGACGGGCGGCGAGTCGGCCAGTTCGCCTGCGCCAGGGGCGCAGAGCGCCGCGCAGGCGGCAGAGCGCGGCGGCAGCGCAGGCAACGTCGCGCAGAGAGCGCAGAGCGCCGCGCAAGCGGCGGAGCACGGCCGCAGCGCAGGCGCGTCGGGAGCGCATAGCGCGGCGCAGGCTGCGCAAGCTGCTGAGCGCAGTAGCAGTGCAGGCGCGCCTAGCGCTCAGCAATCGCGGCCCTCTACGGCTGCGTATGCTTCGCCGAGCGAGCCTGCTCGCTCGGCGAGGGAGACGGCCGCAGCAGCAGAGGCGCTGCTGCGGGCGATGTCGCCAGCAATCGAGCAGCCGGCTCCAGCTCTGCCGCAGTTTCCGAAGCTGGACCCGATCGGGCAGCTGCACGGGACATACATTGTGGCGCAGAACGAGGAGGGACTGTTTCTCATCGATCAGCATGCGGCGCATGAGCGCATTAACTACGAGCACTATTATGAGCTGTTCGGTAGACCCGAGTCGGCCAGCCAGGAGCTGCTCGTTCCGATTACGCTGCAGTTTACGGCCGCGGAGGCGTCCAAGCTGCAGGAGAAGCTGCCGCAGCTGGAGCAAGCTGGCGTCTATCTGGAGCCGTTCGGCGGCTCGGCCTTCCTCGTTCGGGCTTACCCGCACTGGCTTCCGCAGGGAGACGAGCAGACGCTGCTAGATGAAATCATTGACTGGCTCTTGTCCGAGCGGAAGCAGGTCGATCTGGCCAAGCTTCGCGAGAAGGCAGCGATCATGTGCTCCTGCAAGGCGTCGATTAAGGCGAACCAGAACATGGGCATGCTGGAGATGGAGGTGCTACTGGATCGACTGGCGGCATGCCGTAATCCGTATACGTGTCCGCATGGTCGTCCGATCGTTGTCAGCTTCTCCACATATGAGCTGGAAAAAATGTTCAAAAGGGTGATGTAAAGTTGTTCGTTACGACCTCGTACGACCCGCACCCCGCACAGCTAGCCGAAGCCCGGCGCATTAGCGCCGAGCTTGGCGGCCGTTGTCTGGAGCGGCGTCGTATGACGCTAGCCCAGCTGCGCGAGCGGTTCGGAGATGCCGACATCCTCGTCATCTCCAAGGAGCGGCTGGAGTACCACCGCGAAGGGCGGCTTCCGCTCTTTTTTCACCCGAGCACGGCAAGTATTCGAATTAAACGGCTGCTGAACGGGGAGCCCGACACGCTGCTTAAGCTAGCTGCCATCGAGCCGGGAGATCGAGTCGTTGATTGCACGGCGGGACTCGGCTCAGACTCAATCGTGTTCTCTTATGCTGTCGGAGCTAGCGGACATGTGACGGCGCTTGAGAGCGCGCGTGTACCCGCTTACTTATTACAGCAAGGCCTGCAAGCGTACGAATTAGACGTAATCGGCTTGAATGAGGCGATGCGTCGCATTGAGGTCGCGGAAGTGGATCACCTCGATTACTTGCGCGGACTTGCCGATGATAGCGTCGATGTCGTATACTTCGATCCCATGTTCCGCAAGCCGATTACAGAGTCGACCTCGATCAAGGCGATTCGCGGTATGGCTGACGACCGGGCGCTGTCGCTAGATGCCATTGCACAGGCGCGTCGGGTAGCAAGACGGATCGTCGTGCTGAAGGAGCATCGGGACAGTCCGGAGTTCGAGCGTCTGGGCTTCGAGCTCGCGCACCGTTCCTCAACGAAAATAGCTTATGGAGTGATAAGATGTACATAGAATCGGACGCACCGAAGCCGCCGCTGCTCGTGCTGGTCGGGCCGACGGCTGTAGGGAAGACGAAGCTTAGCCTCACGCTGGCGAAGCAATACAACGCGGAGATTATTTCCGGCGATTCGATGCAGGTGTACCGGGGGATGGATATAGGCACAGCCAAGGCAGCCCCAGAGGAGCTGGCGGCGGTCAAGCATCATCTCATCGACATTCTCGAGCCGCACGAGCCGTTCTCGGTGGCGGAATTTCAAGAGCGCTGCACGTCACTCATTCAGGACATAGGTGCACGCAAGCGGCTTCCCTTCATCGTAGGAGGCACAGGGCTGTACGTGGAGTCGGTATGCTACGACTTTCAATTCAGCGAGGTCAGTTCTGATGAAGCGTTCCGCAGCGAGATGACCGACTATGCTCAGTCCCACGGGGCCGAGGCGCTTCATGCGCGGCTTGCACAGGTCGATCCCGAATCGGCAGAGAAGCTTCATCCGAACGACCAGCGGCGCATCATTCGTGCGCTGGAGGTGCACCACGTCTCCGGAGAGCGCTTGTCTGAGCAGCAGAAGCGTCAGACCAAGGTGTCTCCGTATCAATTGTGCATCGTCGGGTTGACAATGGATAGAGCTTTACTATATAAACGTATTGAAGAGCGAATCGATCTGATGCTGGAGCAAGGCTTGATTGACGAAGTACGCGGGCTGCTCGAGCTTGGAATTCCTTCGTCCAGCACCTCCATGCAAGGCTTAGGCTACAAGGAAATCGTCGCCTATCTGGAAGGACGCGCATCACTTGATGAGGCCGTAGACCTGTTGAAAAAAAATACGCGTCACTTCGCCAAGAGGCAGCTCTCGTGGTTTCGGCATATGAAAGAGATCGAATGGGTCGATATGAGTCAGTTGGAAGATTTTACTACCCAGCTGGACGCTGTTCGTGCTATAATATCTACTAAATTGACTCTGGACCGTAATTCATACTGAGGGGGCCCATTGATGAACAAGTCGATCAACATCCAGGACACGTTTTTGAACCAATTGCGCAAGGAGAATATTCCAGTCACCGTTTATTTGACGAATGGCTTCCAAATTCGCGGTGTCATTCGCGCATTCGATAACTTTACGATCATTATTGACAGTGAAGGACGTCAGCAGATGGTGTACAAGCACGCGATCTCGACGTTCACACCGCAGCGCGCCGTATCGTTGATGCAGCAGGAGCAGAGCGCAGATTAACTGAGAATAATGCAGTTGCGAAGGTGTATTGTTGTTAATGTTTAGCAACCTTTTGTTTTTCATTTGCGTCTAACTGAATAGCTGTCGAGCAGAGCAACCCAGTAGAATGGGTTGTTCTTTGTTTCGCCTGATGATTGACAGCAGAGAGGTCCGGTTAATAGGCAGAGGACCAGTACAATGCTGAAAGCTTAAGGAAAGGGAGTCGACTGCATGACGGGAACGGGAAGGAAAGCTGCGAATCCGACGCCGAAGGCGAAGAAGTCTGCTGGAGGCGGCAAAAAGCGTAAAAAAATAGGCGCAGGCAAAATCATTCTTTCGATGTTTATTACGGCTATGCTTGCTGCGATTTGTGCAATGGGCGTTTATATTTTCGTCATCATCAACGGGGACCGTATTCTACAGCAAAATATTAATAAGCTTGAGTTCGACGAGGCGTCTCACATCTATGACATCACCGGTCAAGAGGCGGGCGTGCTGAAGGTGGAGAACCGCATTAATGTGACTGCAGCCGAAATTCCGGAGCTAGTCAGAGATGCATTCATCGCAACGGAGGATAAGCGCTTCAACCAGCATACGGGCGTCGACCTGTTCGGGATCGCGCGTGCGCTCGTGAAGGATATCGTCGCTCGCAGCATGGTCGAGGGCGGCAGCACGATTACACAGCAGCTAGCCAAGAATGTGTTCCTGAGCGCAGATAAGACCTTCTTCCGTAAAGCGACGGAGATGTCTATTGCGATGGCACTGGAGCGTCAGTATCCGAAGGAAGAAATATTAGAGTATTACTTGAACCGAATCTATTTTGGCAACCGCGCTTATGGGATCAAGGCTGCGGCCAAGACATACTTCGGCAAGTCGAAGCTGGAGGAGCTGGACATCTGGGAGGCGGCTACACTGGCCGCGATGCCAAAGGCACCGAATACGTACAATCCGATCTCGAATCCGGAGAAGTCGAAGGAGCGTCGTGCGGTCGTATTGAGGCTGATGACAGACCAAGGCTACATCTCAGAGTCGCAGCGCGCCGATGCGGCCGCTCGGGAATATGTGCAGCCGACGAATACGGGTAAGGATCAGTTCCAGGCTTACATCGACTACGTGCTTCGCGAGGCGCAAGAGAAGTACGGCTACGAGGAGGACGATCTGCTTCGCAACGGGTATAGCATCTATACGAATCTGGACCCGAATGCACAGCGAGTTATGGAACAGACGTTCGCGAACCCGGCCTTCTTCCAGAAGGATGGTCCCGCACAGAAGATGCAGGGCAGCATGGTCATCTTAAATAACAAGGATGGCGGTATCGTTGCGATGGTTGGCGGCCGAGATTACGTCGCTCGCGGCTTGAATCGTTCGGTCGCTCAGCCTAGACAGCCGGGCTCCTCGTTCAAGCCGTTGATCTCCTTCGCACCGGCGCTTGAGGAAGGGAAATATACACCGTACTCCAAGCTGCCCGATGAGAAGAGATCGTTCAACGGCTACACGCCGAGCAACTGGGACGGTGTATACCGCGGTGAAGTATCAATGTTCGAGGCCGTTAAGCATTCCGCAAACATCCCTGCTGTCGAGGTGCTAAGCAAGGTCGGGGTGAAGACGGCGAAGTCTTATGTCGAGCGGCTCGGTATTCCATTTCACAAGGACGACAACAATCTGGCGCTCGCTCTCGGTGGCATGACGACTGGTGTGACGACGCTGCAGATGGCACAGGCGTATACCGCATTCCCGAATAACGGCTACGTGCAGGAGGCGCATGCGATTACGCGTATTGAGGGCAAGGATGGGGCGAAGACTGCCTACAAGCCGGAGAAGAAGGCGCGAGTGTGGAGCGCTAAGACGGCATGGCAGATGACACAGCTCATGCTAGGTGTTGTGGAGCCTGGCGGGACGGGAGCGGCGGCGAAGTTCGAGCGTCCGGTGGCAGGCAAGACCGGCTCGACTCAGCTGGACATCAAGGGATTAGAGAAGCACAACCGTGATCTGTGGTTCGTTGGCTATACTCCGGAATGGACGGCGGCGGTCTGGATGGGCTTCGATAAGACGGATTCCAAGCACTATATCTCGATGAGCAGCGGCAGCGCGGCGAAGATCTTCAAGGAAGTGATGCAGAAGTCGCTGGTGAAGCGTCCGGTTACGCAGTTCCAGAAGCCGGAGGGTGTGCCAGATCTGAACGAAGCGCCGAAGTCGATCGGTGACCTGAAGGCGGAGTATTCGGCGGAGAGCAGCTTGGTTCTGCTGACATGGTCGGGTGTCGGTGACAATGTGCAGTATCAGCTGTTCCGTAAGGATAGTACGATGACCGAATTTCCGAAGGAGCCGCTGACGAGCACCGCTCAGACCGAGGTGAAGGATCGGACTGCGGTTCAGGCGGGAACGTACGAGTACGTCGTCGTCCCGGTCAATACCGAGAATAATGTAGCCGGAGAACGCTCCAACGTTGCTCAGATCGTCGTCGCTGACGCTACCAAGCCTAGTCAGGGTGAGGGAGCAGGGGGCGAAGGCACTGAGGATGAAGAAGGACGTAAGCCGGGTGAAGGCGGTGAGCGGAACGGAGACGGTACCACGAATGTGCCGAACGAAGGTACACCGCGACCAGGCGGAACGATCGGTACGGGCGGCTCCGGGATTACCCCAGGAGCGGGTCAGGGCACTGGGGCAGGCAATGGGATAGGGACCGGTACAGGAACTGGGACCAGTCCAAAGCCAGGCACAGGTACGGGAGCTGGAACAGGTACGTCGAAGCCGGGTACGGGTACAGGCTCCGGTGCGGGTACAGGATCAGGTACTGGCTCTGGCGCGGACACCGGCTCGAGCCCGAGGCCGGGGAGTGGCTCTAGCGGAAGTGGTGGTACCTCGACCAGTGGCAGCGGGGCAAGTGGTGGTTCCACTAGCGGTACAGGCGCCACCGACGGGAGCGCTGGGGCAAGCGGTAGCACCACCAACACAGGCAGCCGCGCAGGCTCGGCTGGGACCGGAGCAGGAGCTGCTCAGCCGGCTGCAGGTGGCGTAGGTGCATCAGGAGCACCGGCTTCCTCCGGCACCGGTACTGGCAGTAGCAGCGGCTTAAGCATCCCGACTTCACCATAGACCAGCTATGGATTCCGAGAAGCATAGGAGTTAGAGTTGTTCATTAGCATGTAGTATACTTGTGACTAGCGGTCATACCGAATATATTACAGAAGAGGAAGTGTATTACTGATGAATCGTTCAAGCAGTCGTAGCAAGTGGACGTCAGCATTGCTGACAGCATGTCTATTCTTAGCTGTTGCCACCGGATGCGGTACGAAGCCAGCAGAGCAAGCAGGAAGCACAAGCGGCAGCAATCCTCAATCCGGGGCTAGCAAGCCGGCAACGCAAGCCGAAGGGAATGGCAAGAAGTATTCCGCACCACCGGAGATGAAGATTGATCCGAACAAGACGTACAAGGCGACCGTGACGACGTCGAAGGGAACGTTCACGATCGAGCTGTTCGCTAAGGACGCTCCGAAGACAGTCAACAACTTCGTGTTTCTCGCTAAGGAAGGCTTCTATAATGACGTGGTCTTCCACCGTATTATTCAGTCCTTCATGGTGCAGACAGGTGATCCTGAGGGGACAGGTCGCGGAGGCCCGGGCTACAAGTTTGAGGATGAGCTAGGCTCGAAGCATCAATATGAGCCGGGGATCGTGGCGATGGCGAACTCCGGAAAGAATACGAACGGCAGTCAATTTTTCATCTGTACGGGTGAAGACAGCAAGTCCTTGAACACTAGACCGAACTATACGATCTTCGGTAAGGTGACCGAGGGGATGGAGACGGTTCAGGCGATTGCCGCAACCCCGGTCGAGCAAGGCTCCGAGCCGACGGAGAAGGTCGTCATTCAGTCCGTTGCGATTACGGAGAGCTAATAGAGTCGGGCAGTGCGATGTCGCACTGCCTCTTTTTCTGTCGAATATATGCGACGAAGGTGGGCGGTGTTGGATAAACGATATTTTTTGTGAAATGTGGAAACCTATGAACGGTAGGGATCGTCTACATAAAGGAGAGATGTCGGATGACCAAATGCTGCTTGCTGCTTCATGGCTTCACGGGCAGCCCGTTCGAGCTTGAGCCGCTGACTGAGCACCTGCAACGACTTGGCTATAGCTGCCGCGTACCGCTGCTGCCAGGTCACGACCCGCAGCTGAACGATCTCGGACGCATATCATGGAAGGATTGGCTGCATGCCGCGTCTGAGGAGGCTGGTCAGCTGGCTGCCCGTTACGGAGCCATAGATGTCGTAGGCTTCTCGATGGGCGGTCTGCTGTCAGCTTATGTGGCGAATCGGTACCCGGTACGCAGGCTCGTCATGCTTAGCGCTGCGGCCATATACGTAAGTCCGCTCCGCTTTTTGGCTGATCTGGCCGAGCGGTATCGGGCTCGCGATCTCGATCATCTGCGCAGGGCGAAGGAGGTGCCGCTGAGAGCGGCGCTGCAGTTCATCAATCTCGCGAAGTATGCGAAGCGTCAGGAGCTGAATCGTGTGACGCAGCCTACACTCATTATACAAGGGGCTCGCGATCCGATTGTCCATCCGCGCAGTGCCCGTTATATTTATTCGAAGCTTCGCGGGGAGAAGGAGCTCGTTTATTTGCCCCAGTCGAAGCATATGATCTGCCATGATCAAGAGAAGGCTGATGTATGTCAGAAGGTGGGAAGCTATTTGTTACGAGCATAGGGAGAGGTGAGTATGAGTAGATGGGTTCAAGCAGCCGCGAAGACGGCGATTGCTGCTCTTCTTCTCGCAGCGATCTGGGTAGGCACGGTTCAGCTTCGCATGTCCTTGATGCCCGAGCAGCCGCTGGACAAGCACGATGTCGCCATCGTGCTTGGCGCTGCGCTGTGGCACGATAAGCCGAGCCCAGCGCTTAGAGAAAGGTTGAATCGGGCTGTGGAGCTGTATGAAGCTGGTATCACCTCGAAGCTCATCGTGACGGGCGGATATGATCGCCCTGATTCGGTATTGACAGAGGCAGAAGGGATGCGCAACTACTTAGTTGAGAATGGGATTCCGGAGGAAGACATCTATCTGGAGAACCTGGCACGCAGCACGTATGAGAACTTGAAGTATAGCCGCCAAATTATGGATGAGCAGCGATGGGAATCTGCTGTCATCGTGACCCATCGCTATCATGCAGTGCGGGCGCTGGATATTGCACAATATCTCGAATACGAGCAGCCGAAGGCTGCTCCAATGGATTCGAATGTGCTGATGATGTCATGGCACCGCGGCAGAGAGACGCTGGCGCTGGCCAAGTGGCAGCTTGATAAGATTGCGCTTGCATTCGGTCATGAGCCGGTAGGATAGCTTGAAGCGGATGTGTTAGTTTCTTTTTCACGCATGTCTTGTTATAATAATGAGCAAAAGGCTAGTCCCAGAATCGGAGTGAATGTACGATGCCATTGAATATCGGAATTGGCGGACTTATATTGATCCTTATAGTTGTTCTTATTTTATTCGGACCTTCGAAGCTTCCAGAGCTAGGCAGAGCGGTAGGGCGTACGTTAAGCGAGTTCAAGGACGCGACGCGCAGCCTTGGCTCAGGGGATAAGGATGAGGAAGACGGCAAGGAGAAGAAGGACGAGAAGAAGTCTTGACTTATGGAACTAACTGTATGAGCTGATAAGCTCCCGTAACTGACCGTGCGACCGTGCATGGCCTGTTACGGGGGCTTGTTTGTTGTTAGCCGTCAGTTGACAGCTGTCAGTAATTTGCAGTTGTTGTTACCCGTTTCTTTATTATCCGTTCACAATAACGCCGCCGTTCACATGAATAATTTGACCATTAATGTAGGACGAATCGCCGCAGGCAAGGAAGACGTAGCTCGGTGCCAGCTCCTCCGGCTGTCCGGCTCGCTTCATCGGCGTATTGGCGCCAAATTGAGCGACCTTCTCCTCGTCGAAGGTGGATGGGATGAGAGGCGTCCAGATCGGACCTGGTGCGACGCCGTTGACACGGATGCCGCGGTCGATCAGCTGCTGCGAGAGGGAGCGGGTGAATGTGACGATCGCGCCCTTCGTCGCAGAATAGTCGACCAGCTCCTTATGACCTTGGTACGCGGTAATCGAGGTCGTATTAAGGATAACACTGCCCGGCTGCAGATGCGGCAGCGCTGCCTTGGTCAGATAGAACATCGAGAACAGATTGGTACGGAACGTACGCTCCAGCTGCTCGGCGCTGATGTCCTCCAGCTTCTTCTGCGGGTGCTGCTCAGCCGCGTTGTTCACGAGAATGTCGAGCTTGCCGAACTGCTTCACCGTTTCATCGATAATGTGCTTGCAGACGGTCTCATCCCCGATATCGACGGCCATTAGCGCACATCGGCGCCCTTCCTCCTCGACCTGCCGCTTCGTCTCCTCTGCATCGCCGTGCTCGTTCAAGTAGACGATCAGCACATCGGCGCCTTCCTTTGCGTAAGTAACCGCAATAGCTCGTCCAATTCCGCTGTCTCCTCCGGTAATAATCGCGACCTTGTCCTTCAGCTTGCCAGCCGGCTTGTACCGCTCGTCCTCGAATTGCGGGCGTGGGTTCATCTGTGCTTCGATGCCGGGCTGTGTGTTTTGATGCTGGGGTGGGAACGTTTGCTTGACAGGTGTCTCCGTTGGCATATAGGATCAGCTCCTTTTGAATTAGAATGCAACACTCCTTATGATGTGACAAAAGCTTCAGCTTCTCGCATGGGAAAATGAGCCGACGATATTGCGAAAATGCGACGTAATATTCAACCTGTGTTTAAAATATGACAACATTTACAATTTATTTACATGAATATAATATTCCTCTGATCTTGAAGCCTTATGCTTGTCTAGAAATTAGTAAACCAATACCATAATAGGGAGTGTACAAATGGAAAAGAATATGGATCGCCGAACTTTTCTATCTTATCTTGGAACAGGTGCAGCAGCATTGGCAGCAGCATCGGCTGGCTTGGGAACATTAGAGGGCAAAGCTTCCGCACAATCTCCGACAGCTGACCATTTGTTCGGCTTCAAAACGAATAAAGTAAGCGGCTATTTCGAGCCGATCGAAGCTTCGATGGAGGACAAGCTTATCCTTCCACGCGGCTACAGCTACGATGTCATTGCAGCGTTCGACGATGTCATCAACGCGGCTGGCGAGAAGTTCGGTCAAGGTGCTGACTTCAACGCGTTCTTCCCGATTAACGGCTCCAACACTCGCGGCTTGCTTGTCACGAACCACGAGTATACGAATCAGTTCCTTCTTGGCGAAATTAAAGACGGCAAGATGACGAAGGAGCAAATCGACAAGGATCTGTATTATCAAGGAATGTCCGTCATCGAGGTGTACCAGGATGAGAAGGGTACATGGAAGATGGACACTACATCGAAATATGCACGCCGCATCACCGGCTTCACGAAGTTCGAATTCACGGGTCCAGCGAAGGCGTCCTCCGCTCTGAAGAACGCTTCTACAGCGCAAGGTACGTTCGCGAACTGCTCTGGCGGCGTGACGCTCTGGAATACGGTGTTGTCCTGTGAGGAGAACTTCTCCGACACAGCAGCAGCAGCAAACCTTCCGCAAGAGCACTACGGCTGGGTCGTAGAAGTGGATCCTTTCGACAAGTCGTTCCTGAAGAAGCACACCGCACTTGGACGCTTCAACCATGAGAACACAGCGATGGGTCTTACAGCAGACGGTCGTGTCGTTGTATACATGGGCGATGACAAGAGAGACGCATGTGTGTACAAATTCGTATCCAAGGACAAGTACAATGCTGCGAACGGACGTCAAAACTCTGACCTGCTCGCAGAGGGCACGCTGTACGTAGCGAACCTGAAGTCCGGTAAGTGGGTTGCTGTTACACTTGAAGCGTTGACGAAGGTTCTGTCTAACGCCAACTTCAAGACTCCAACAGGCGTGAAGGGTACAGCTGATGAGCTGAAGAAGAAGTTCCAGACGCAGGGTGATGTCGTTACGAACTGCCATGAAGCAGCTCTTATTCTTGGCGGTACGCCAACTGACCGTCCAGAGGATATCGAGGTTTCGCCATTCGATAACACCGTATTCATCTGCCACACGAACAACGATGTGCATGGCAACATTCATGGTCACATCACTCGTATCTTCGAGAAGGATAACGATCTGGGCGCTGCGGAGTTTGATTTCGAAATCTTCGCGGCTGGCGGCCGTCAATCCGGCTTCAGCTCCCCGGACAACCTGGCGTTCGACTCGAATGGCAACCTGTGGGTCGTAACTGACATCTCCACAAGCAGCCACAACAAGGGTGTATATACGACGTTCAAGAACAATGGCTTGTTCGTCATCCCGACTAACGGCCCAAGCAAGGGCGTTGCGATGCAATTCGCTTCCGGTCCTAAGGAGTGCGAGCTGACGGGTCCATACTTCACACCGGACGAGCAGACGCTGTTCCTGTCTGTTCAGCATCCTGGTGAGCTGACTACAGATGTTAGCAAGCCGACAAGCATGTGGCCTAACCGCCCAGGCGATTCGATCCCTCGTGAAGCTGTAGTTGCAGTTAAAGGCTTCAAGCTCGGTCTGTAATTATACGGTCATCGTCTTATAGCTCTATAGCATTGTTAAGGAAACCCGTGAGCCGATCTATCGTAATCGGTATTCGCGGGTTTCCCTCCATCCCCACTCTAACTATTAACCTCAAAGGAGCTGACATCTTATGCCATTCGGCAATATCGGAGTGCCAGGCCTAATTCTTATTGTCGTGATTGCACTTATTATTTTTGGACCGTCCAAGCTGCCTGAGCTCGGCCGCGCATTCGGCCGTACGCTTAGCGAATTCAAGAACGCAACGCGAGGCCTAATAAACGGTGACGACGACAAGTCGGAGACGGATGCACCGAAGCAGTCGGTACAGGACAAGCCGCAAGCTTCCGTAGACGTGAAGCCGGTCGTAGCCGCAGACAAAAACTAGCGATTGTGAATGGCTTCCTGGTGCTGGTTGCAGTGGGAAGTCATTTATGTTAGAGGTACAACCCAACCGTTGAATGTACATTTGAAGATGAAAGTATGATGGAGTCGCATTCGCGGCTCTTTTGTTTTACATGCATTTTGCCCCTAGGCAAAAGCTGGCAGCGCATAGTACGATACGTTACATAAAGAGAAAAGGGAGTGTGAATCACGATGCTGCGTGCCGTTGTGTTTGACTTTGACGGACTCATCTTAGATACGGAGTCGGCTGAATTCGAGGCGTACCAGCTCATGTATCGCCATCATGGAGCGGAGCTGCCTGTACATGTATGGGGACAATGTGTCGGTACAGCCGGTACCTTCGACCCTTATGCTTACCTGGAGGAGCAGCTGGCGGATCGCACCTATGACCGACAGGCCGCTCAGGCGATGCGTCGGGCTCACTTCGAGAGCCGCATGGAGTTAGCGGACGTTCGGCCGGGGGTGCGCGAATACTTGGATACCGCGAGCCGCCTCGGACTCCGCATCGGGCTCGCGTCGAGCTCGTCCCGCGCATGGGTCGTCGGCTATCTTGAGCGACATGGGCTGTTAGAAGCGTTCGAGGTCATCCGAACGAAGGAGGATGTGGCGATCGTGAAGCCTGATCCCGAGCTGTACCTACAGGCTGTTCAGGCATTAGGAGTCGAGCCTCATGAGGCGGCGGCGTTCGAGGATTCACCGAATGGTGCATTAGCCGCGAAGCGGGCGGGAATGAAGTGCGTCATCGTGCCGAACAGCGTGACGAGTCAGCTGACGTTCGGCGAGTATGACCTACAGCTGCAGTCGATGGCGGAGATGGGGCTGGAGGACGTGCTCGCGAGGCTGGTACGTTAAGCCATTTTTTTGCCCTCGGCTGGAAAGAGCGATACAATAGACAAAAGAAACAGACACAATTCGCCCAAGTCCTGCGTATACATTAACACCAAAGAAGAGGTGATGTATCGCATGAGCGAACGTGTTCAGTCTTCCGAGCACATCCAAATTACGAAGAACGCGCGGCAAATTAACGTCGTGCTGCGAACGCCAGAGCCGATTGCACATTCGACCTCCGCCCTGGCTGAGCCGATGTTCCATGGAAAGCCGCTGTCTCAGCAGGGCCAGTTCGGGGAAATTATGAAGGAGCTGGACCGGATGGTCGGTCTGGAGCATGTGAAGGAGCTCGTATTCGAGATCTACGCGTTGCTGCGGATCGCTACAATGCGCGCCGACGTCGGGTTAAGCGCGGGCAGTCAGGTGTACCATATGATCTTCAGAGGGAATCCGGGTACCGGCAAGACGACGGTCGCTCGCATTATGGCGCGTCTGTTCCAGACGATGGGCGTGCTGAATAAGGGGCATCTGGTCGAGGTAGAGCGGGCCGATCTTGTCGGCGAGTATATCGGACATACGGCGCTGAAGACGAGGGAGCTCGTCAAGAAGGCGATTGGCGGTATTCTGTTCATTGATGAGGCGTATAGTTTAGCCCGCGGCGGGGAAAAAGATTTCGGTAAAGAGGCCATCGACACACTCGTGAAGGCGATGGAGGATCATAAAAATCAGTTCATACTCATTCTGGCCGGCTACTCGGACGAGATGGAGCAGTTTCTCATGACGAATCCGGGGCTGCCTTCGCGGTTCCCGATCCAGCTTGACTTTCCCGATTATACGGTGGATCAGTTGATGCAGATTGTCGATTCGATCGTGAAGGAGCGGGAATATGCACTCACCCCATCGACCGAGGCTAAGATTCGGCAGCAAATTACGAATGAGAAAAACCAAATGGAAATTGCGTTCAGCAACGCACGCTTCGTGCGCAACCTGATCGAGAAGGCGATGCGCAATCATGCCGTTCGGCTGTTAAGCTCGCCGCACATGCAGCCGTCCAAGCAGGATCTGATGGTCATACGGCCCGAGGACGTGAAGCTGGAGCGCAAGACGAAGGAGACGCACAAGTTTATATGAAGCATACGACACATGAGGTAACACCTGACACAGAGGAACGCGCGATACTCGTCAGCCTCGTCACGCAGCAGCTGAAGCGGGAGGATCTGTACGATCCGGATTATTCGCTGGCGGAGCTGATCCGACTGGCCGAGACAGCAAGCGTCGAGGTGCTGGGCACGATCACACAGAATAAGGAATACGCAGACTCCAAGTGGTTCATTGGCAAGGGGAAGGCGGAGGAGCTGAAGCAGGCGATCGAGGAGACAGGGGCGAATACGGCGATTTTCGATCAGGAGCTGTCGGGAGCGCAGGTGCGCAACCTGGAGCAGTTTCTCGATGTGAAAATTATTGACCGTACGCAGCTCATCCTCGACATCTTCGCCGGTCGCGCCAAGACGCGCGAAGGCATCATTCAGGTCGAGCTTGCCCAGCTCAGCTACCTGCTGCCGCGGTTGTCTGGCCACGGCAAGAACCTGTCACGACTCGGCGGCGGTATCGGAACACGCGGTCCGGGTGAGACGAAGCTCGAGACGGACCGTCGTCATATTCGCGACCGAATTAGCGAGCTGAAGCGTCAGCTGGTCGAGGTGACGCGTCATCGCACTCTGCATCGCGAGCGGCGCAAGAAGACCGGCGTGTTCCAAGTGGCGCTCGTCGGCTATACGAACGCGGGCAAGAGCACGTTGCTGCGCGAGCTGACGGAGGCGGACGTATACGTGGAGAACCAGCTGTTCGCCACGCTCGACCCGACGTCGCGCCAGCTGAAGCTGCCGGGCGGCACGGAGATCATCCTGACCGATACGGTCGGGTTCATTCAGAACCTGCCGCACGATCTCGTAGCGGCGTTCCGGGCGACGCTCGAGGAAGTGAATGAGGCTGACCTTGTTCTGCACGTGGTGGACAGCTCGACGTCGATGATGCCGGTACAGATGAAGGTTGTCGACGAGGTGCTGGAGGAGCTTGGTGCGCATGGCAAGGAGCGCATTACGATTTTTAACAAAATCGATATGTGTACGCCGGAGCAGGTCGAGATGTTGACGACTGAAGGGGAGTTCCTGCGCATCTCGGCTTATCGGGAGGCTGATCAGACACGTGTGCTGGAGGCGCTCGAGAAGCATCAGATGGGCGGCAGCCGCACATTCCGCATTCCTGCCGATAAGGGCGATGTGATCTCGCTCTTGTATCGGGTCGGCGAGGTGCTGGAGAACGAGGTGGACGGCGACGATATGCTGTTCAAGGTACGGTTGAACAATAAGGAATACGATAAGCTTGGCTATTTACTAGCCGCATATGATGCGGCAGGGCAGCAGGAGCATGGGGGAGAGACGTCGGAGCATGTTTAGTGAGCAGGTGCTCGCCTTGATGGAGAAGGCGGAGAAGAGTATTCAGGGTAGGACGCAAGAGCTGGAGCGCATCGTGGATCATAACCAGTGGAAGGTGATCCGCGCGTTCCAAAAGCATAAGGTAAGCGATTATCACTTCAACGGCTCGACGGGGTACGGTTATAACGACCGCGGACGCGAGGTGCTCGATCTGGTGTATGCCGATGTATTCGGCGCAGAGGCGGCGCTGGTGCGTCCGCACTTCGTGTCAGGCACGCATACGATCGGCACGGCTCTGTTCGGTGTACTGCGGCCGGGGGACGAGCTGCTGTCGATTACAGGTCGCCCCTACGACACGCTGCATAAGGTGATCGGTAAGCCCGGAGATGGGCTCGGCTCGCTGCAGGACTGGGGAGTGCGCTACGCTGAGGTGGAGTTGACCGAGGATGGGCGCCCTGATTACGAGGAGATTGGCCGCCGGATTAACGCGGATACGAAGGTTGTTGCGATTCAGCGCTCCCGCGGCTATTCGTGGCGAGCATCGTTCACGGTTGCGGAGATCGGTGAGATGGTGCGCTTCGTGAAGGAGATCAAGCACGATGTGATCGTATTCGTGGACAATTGCTACGGGGAGTTCACGGAGCTGCAGGAGCCGACCGAGGTAGGCGTCGATCTGATGGCGGGCTCGTTGATCAAAAATCCCGGCGGCGGTCTCGCACCGACTGGCGGCTATATTGCTGGTGTGAAGCGTTATGTCGAGCTGGCGTCATATCGACTAACTGCCCCGGGAATCGGCGGGGAGGTCGGCGCGATGCTCGACACGATGCGTCCGATGTTCCAAGGTCTGTACATGGCGCCTCATGTTGTTGGACAAGCTGTAAGAGGGTCGATATTCGCCGCAGCGCTGTTCGAGGAGCTCGGCTTCGAGACACGTCCACATTGGAGCGAGACGCGGACGGATCTGATTCAGGCGATCCGCTTCACGAGCGCGGAGCATTTGATCGCCTTCGTGCAAGGCATACAGCGGGCGGCAGCCGTGGATGCGCATGTCGTGCCGGAGCCGTGGGACATGCCGGGGTACGAAAATCCGGTCATTATGGCAGCCGGGACGTTCATCCAGGGGGGCAGTCTCGAGCTGTCGGCCGATGCGCCGATCCGTGAGCCGTATATCGCTTACATGCAGGGCGGGCTGACGTATTCCCATTGTAAGCTCGGGGCGATGACGGCCTTACAGACGATGCTAGACCGCGGATTGCTGTAATTAATGATGACATATAGCATGAACCTAACACAACTTGACACGTATCCTTAACAGGGCTACAATAATAGTAAGGTTTTTCCTGTGTTAGGGGTGATAACATGAGTGATGACATTCGCAGAAATATGGCCCTGTTCCCTATCGGAATCGTGATGAAGCTGACGGACTTAACGGCCAGACAAATTCGATACTACGAGCAGCATGAGCTTATTATTCCTGCCCGTACCGGAGGCAATCAGCGGCTCTACTCGTTTAACGATGTCGAGCGCTTACTTGAGATCAAAGATCTCATTGAGAAGGGCGTCAACATCGCGGGCATTAAGCAGGTGCTTCTACCGGTCGACAAGAACTCGGAGGAAGCGACGGTGCTCAATGAGCAGACCGAGGTCAAGCGTCGCGAATTGACCGATTCCCAGCTGCATAAGATGTTGAAGCAGCAGCTGCTCGGCGGAGGCAAGCGTCCGAATCACGTTTCGTTGATTCAAGGCGAGCTTTCCCGTTTTTTCAGAAAATAACAGTCCCTGACGCAGGTCAACTGGGCGGCGCATCTTCGATGCCGTCATTATTCTCTTCGTCCCGGCGAAAGTACAGGATCGGGTTGACCGAAGCATCTCCGGCGTGTAGGCGACAGCCGATGAGCGCTGGAAGGCTTCGTTAATATGAGCCTATTTTTAAGGAGGAGATTTACAAGTGACGGATAAGCAATATACCAAAGAGGACATTATGCGCATCGCGCAGGAGCAGAACGTTCGATTCATTCGACTGCAATTTACCGACCTGCTCGGTACGATCAAGAACGTAGAAATTCCAGTTAGCCAGCTTGAGAAAGCACTTGACAATAAAATGATGTTCGACGGCTCCTCGATCGAAGGCTACGTGCGTATTGAGGAATCTGATATGTACCTATACCCTGACTTGAGCACGTGGGTTGTGTTCCCGTGGGTTACACAGGACCGCGTCGCACGTCTGATCTGCGACATCTACTTACCGGATGGCCGTCCATTCCCGGGCGACCCGCGCGGCATCCTGAAGGCGGCGTTGAAGGAAGCCGAGGAAATGGGCTATACGGCGATGAACGTAGGTCCTGAGCCGGAATTCTTCTTGTTCAAGACCGACGAGAAGGGCAATCCGACAATGGAGTTGAACGATCAGGGCGGTTACTTCGACCTTGCGCCTACAGACCTTGGCGAGAACTGCCGTCGTGAGATCGTATTGACGCTCGAGGAGATGGGCTTCGAGATTGAGGCTTCCCACCACGAGGTTGCTCCAGGTCAGCATGAGATCGACTTCAAGTATGCTGATGCGATTAAGGCTGCGGACCAGATTCAGACGTTCAAGCTCGTCGTGAAGACGGTAGCTAGACAGCACGGCCTGCATGCTACATTCATGCCGAAGCCGTTATTCGGTGTGAACGGCTCCGGTATGCACTGCCATCAGTCGCTGTTCCGCGGCAATGAGAATGCGTTCTACGACGAGAGCGACAAGCTTGGTCTGAGCACGACAGCTCGTCATTACATGGCCGGTATTCTGAAGCATGCCCGTGCGTTCGCAGCGATAACGAACCCGACGGTGAACTCCTACAAGCGTCTGGTGCCTGGCTATGAGGCACCGTGCTACGTCGCATGGTCGGCGAGCAACCGCAGCCCGATGATCCGTATTCCGGCTTCCCGCGGCTTGTCCACGCGCGTTGAGGTTCGCAATCCGGACCCTGCGGCGAACCCGTATCTGGCGTTGGCTGTTATGCTGAAGGCGGGTCTGGACGGCATCAAGAACAAGATGCAGCTGCCTGCTCCAACAGACCGTAACATCTATGTGATGACAGAGGACGAGCGTGAGGAGCAAGGTATTCCTAGCTTGCCGCTCAACCTGAAGCAGGCGATCGATGAGATGCTTCGCGACGATGTCATCTGCGATACGCTGGGCGATCATGCGCTTGCGCATTTCGTTGAGCTGAAGGAAATCGAGTGGGACATTTACCGCACACAGGTTCACACTTGGGAGCGCGAGCAATATTTGACGCTGTACTAAGAGATTTCATGAGTAGCTAGCATGTATAGATAGACCCTGAAGCAGCGCTTCAGGGTCTATCTTGATAAATAGGGCTTGCTGATTGAACCCTTCCTTCTAATTTTTCTCAGGTAAACGCAGCAGATTTAGAACGTGGCGCTTCACCTCTTGCGCCTGTAACTGATGACCGTGCCCCAAATAAAATGTTTGTGCTCCAGTTTCGAGTATGCGTGTTAATTCGTGCGCAACTCTGTGAGGATCGTCCTCGAAAGGAGGTCGTATGGCTCTATGAGTTTTAATGATCCCGCCCAATAATATGCCGGAAGCGACGAGATCCCCGACAAAGGCCTGGCGGGAGGCCAGTTCGATCGATATCGATCCGGCCGTATGGCCAGGCGTATGCTTCACCACACCATCGACCCCGTAACAGTCAAGATTGATATGCGTTTGTTCTCCAAGCAGAATATTCGGTTCGAATCCAATGTAAGGTTCAAACATTAATGGCGTCTTGATAAATAACCGGCCGAACCAGCCCGTCGGGCAGAAGGTCATGGGAGACTCCCGGCTATAATGCTTCGCGTCCGCTTGGTGAGCCAATATCGGTGCTCCTGACAGTTCTCGAATCTTCGCGGCGCTGCCCGCATGATCGACATGCGCATGAGTTATTATAATCAGCTTGATGTCTTTCCAAGATCGATTTTCTCGGAACAATGCTTGCCCAATTTTGTGTTCTGATCCCGGCAGCCCTGCATCGATGAGGATGCATCCATCCAGCCCTATAACTAAATAAGCATTCACCATATGGAGAGGAAGGATCGGAATCCTAACGATTCTAGCTCTATCGTGCCGTGACGTCAGGCCATTAATAAAATTCACCGTCGAACACCCTTTCATTTCAATTTAAGTCCAACCAGTTGGTATGTGTATATCTAAAGCAAAACACGCATATGATGCGCGTTGTGTATGGAACCGGGTTCATCGATCAATGGTTATTCAGCAAGCAAGAAATATATTGTCTGAAATACTCTATATTACATTTGATTACCTCTCTGTCATTTCTCGCTTTCGCTAGGATCAGTGAGCCTTGGTAGGTTGAGAAAAAATAATCCGCAAGCTGTTGGCCATCTAGCTTCAAGGCTGGTGTAGTCAGTGAGAGTTCGTCGAAGATTGACTTCAACAGTTTCGTATTATTAAGCAGTTTCTCTTCGCATAACGCGCGAAAAACTTCGCTCGTTTCGGCCAATTCTTGCGTCATCACCGCTACCAGACAGCTACTAGGGGAGTCGGGATTGCTCGCCATCTCGGAGAAAAAATCTAAAAATGCGTGCAGCTTTTCTAGCGGGTCATGGATTCCATTCAATCCAGCTTCGGCAATGAAATGGAGTTGAAGCCTCTCAAATTGTTCAATAGCGGCTTTGCCAACATCTTCCTTGGACTTGAAGTAATGAAAAAAGCTACCCTTGGTCACACCTGCTTGGACGCAGATCTCATCGACCGTTGTTCCATGATAGCCTTTCGCGAGCATAAGTGAAAGTGCAGCCTCAAGAAGCTTGTCTTTTTTAAGCGGAATACTTGTGTCTATATGCTTCATGTTTATGCCCTCCCATAACATACCAACTAGTCAGTACTATATTGAAATTATACATCAATGTCAAGAAATAAATCCTACGCATCTCAGCCTGCAATGGCTACGTGTACCAACCCGGGGGGTGAAGGCTGTATATAATCTTGTTCAGCAAGCACTAAATAAGCCCTGATTCATACGGCAGATCAGATGATCGCTGTAAGATCAGGGCTTATTCGTCTTTACTTGCTTATGGAATTGCTTGTGCGTTAATGCGGTCAGATTGATCAGTGGATGTTACGGAACACGCCGATAACTTTGCCAAGAATGGTGACGTTCGTTAGACGAATCGGTTCCATCGTCGGATTCTCTGGCTGAAGACGAATATGATCCTTCTCCTTATAGAACGTCTTGACGGTCGCCTCATCATCCTCGGTCATCGCAACGACGATCTCGCCGTTAGTTGCCGTCTGCTGCTGACGTACGATGACGTAATCCCCATTGTGAATGCCGGCCTCGATCATACTTTCGCCGATGACGCTCAGCATGAACACGTTGTGATCGCCGACGTAGTGGCTAGGCAATGGGAAATAGTCTTCAATGTTCTCGGTTGCAGTAATCGGCACACCGGCCGTAACCCGCCCAATGAGGGGAACGCGTGATACAGATACGGAGAAGGCGCCGTCTGTTGCTTCGCCGTCTGTAATTTCAATGGCTCTAGGCTTCGTAGGATCTCTGCGAATGAGACCCTTCTTCTCCAGCCGCTCGAGGTGCCCGTGCACGGTGGAGCTGGAGGCTAATCCGACGGCTTCGCCGATTTCACGAACGGAGGGTGGATAGCCTTTATCTTTAACTTCATTCTTAATGAAGTTCAATATGGCTTGCTGACGGGAGGAAATCTTGCTCATCGAATCACTCCAATTATAGGAATTATATTGTTTAAAGTATAACACAGAATAGCCGTTCGTACAAACATGAGTTCTGGCAAAATATTGACACGAACATAGGTTCGTGATATGTTTTTATCAGAACATTTGTTTGGGGGAGTGGTAAATAATGATACATACATATACAGGCAGCATCGCGCAAGGTAAGAAGATCGAAGCTTCGAAGTGGAACAAGCGCAAGCAAGTGAAGCGAATGGCGGCGGCGGGAGCAACGTTGCTTGGGATCGTTCTGATTATTCTGCTCGTATCGGCCAGCTTCGGTCAGACAGACGTGTATGCGGCTGATACGAAGCCGATCGAACACCGAACGATTATCGTGGAATATGGTGACACGCTGTGGGGGATTGCTTCTGACTATTCAACCGGTCAATTCGGTATTAAGGAATATATCTATAAGCTGAAGAAGCTGAACGGACTTAAGGATTCATCCATCAAGGCTGGACAGAAGCTAATTCTTCCCGACTAATACTCGTGCACATCGCTTGACAATCGTATGATCTAGTGTCAAAGTATTATTGATATAATTCCCGGTCAAAACCCGTATATTTCGCGGTTTGGGACTCAGCACGAACTAGACGCGATTGGGAGGAATAGCATGCACGAGTCAGATCACGACGCAACAGTCAAGCGTATCAATGAATTGGCCCGCAAGTTTAAGTCTGAAGGATTAACCCCGGCCGAGCTTGAGGAAAGAGACGAGCTGCGAAGAAAGTACATTGATTCGTTCAAATCAAACTTGAGAAATCAGCTCGAGAATATCAAGCTTGTCGACGAAGAGGACAAGGGTTAATACATTGGACACATAAGGGGAATCAATCATGTCGCGTAAGTGGGAACGAATGGTACGTAAAAATGCGAAGGATGTAAGAAAGAAGAAAGGTGTCACGCCTTCTGTAAGATCTTCAGACGGAACAGATACGTTCAAGGGGCGTAGCTGGGTGATGCCCTTTGTGCTAGTTGCAATCGGCGTTTTCAGCTTTATGGTATTTCGAGAACAGCCTGATCAGAGCTCGATGTATTGGGTAACGAGCGCGAGCTACATATTGCTTGCTCTCCTTATTTACTGGGTGCGCAGACCGCTTCTCAAAATATCGAAGCATTCCATCAGCTCGCGTCGATTCGGCGGAGATCGCTACTATGACGCAGAACAGATTGAGGACATTACGATCGGCAAGGACGCAGTCGTGATCCGGTTCAAGGGGAAGAACGGACGCTGGGTATTCTCGAAGCTGTTCCATCAAATGCCAATGGAAGCAATGAACGCAAAGCTTATCGAATTTGCTGAAAAAAATCAAGTAGCAGTAAATAAGCAATCCTAATTAGGGGAGAAAGAGGAGTAAACCGATGACGATTAAAGCTGTGCTGTTTGATCTCGATGATACGCTCTTGTGGGATGATCGTAGTGTGCAGGAGGCGTTCGAAGCTACATGTGCAGAG
Source organism: Paenibacillus sp. YYML68 (assembly GCF_027923405.1). NCBI lineage: Bacteria > Bacillati > Bacillota > Bacilli > Caryophanales > Paenibacillaceae > Paenibacillus > Paenibacillus sp. YYML68. The sequence goes on from NZ_BQYI01000001.1 coordinate 2,540,080, forward strand.
GCAGCTAAGCATTATGAGCTGGATGCGGCTCAATTGGGGGAGCTGGTTCGGCGTGAAGCTCGGGCGCTGTATGAGTCTTACGAGACGTATCCATTCACCAAGATGATCGGCATTAATCCGTTCGAAGGACTCTGGGCGAACTTCACCTCCGGTCATCAGGAGGAGTTCCGTAAGCTGCAAGCGCTGGCGCCTGAGTATCGGAAGCAATCGTGGACGAACGGTCTTAAGGCATCAGGGATTGATGATGCTGAGCTAGGAGCTAGGCTGGCTGAACAATTCCCGGCTGAGCGCAGATCGCGTCCATATGTGTATGAGGAAACGTTCGAGGTGCTTGATCAATTGAAGGGGCGCTACAAGCTGCTTCTGCTGACCAACGGTTCTCCTGACCTGCAGAAGGAGAAGCTGGCAGGAGTTCCTCAGCTGGCGGCATACTTCGAGCACATCATCATCTCGGGTGAATTCGGGGAAGGTAAGCCTGCTGCCTCAATCTTCCACCATGCGATGGAGCTTCTTCAGATCAAGCCCGAGGAAGGCGTTATGATCGGTGATAAGCTAACGACTGATATTCTGGGTTCCAACACAGTTGGCATGCGCAATATGTGGATTAATCGTCACCATGTCGATCGCAATGCTGATATCGAGCCGGTATTCCAGATTGCAAGTCTGCGCGATATTCAGCCGATCTTGGATGAATTGTAGCATACAACAGAATTAAGCATAAGCAGCACATCTGTTCTCAAATAAAAAACGATGCTCGTTCAGTTGATCCGTTCGATCATCAGACGAGCATCGTTTTTTACAATTACGTAACTGTTATGCCTTTTGGAATGTTGAATCCTCGAACGGGTGAGCGATCCAGCCTTCGGTTTCGATGAATAGGCGAACCGCTACGATTTGACGGTTCTCCATCAGCGTGAAGAAGTGCGGCTTATACTCGGGTACGGAGATGACATCGCCAGCTTCGAGCTCTACATCGAAGTAGCCTACGTCGTCTGTTCCCTTAATGATGAAGATACCTCTTCCCGCTGTAATGGCGCGCACTTCATCCTCGGTATGTGTGTGCACGCTCTCGAATTTCTTCAGCAGCTCGTCGAGGTTAGGAGTTGCTTCGGACAATGCAACGATGTCCCAAGTTCTGTAGCCGCGACGTTCAGCCAAGTCGCGAATTTCTTCGTCGAACACATTCAAGATTTGCGCTTTCTCCTCATCGGACAATACGAATTTATTTTGCAGCTCGGCAGGCAGCTTATCTGGATTCCAGTGCTCGTATAATACTTCTTGCTTCTCCAGAAACGCGCGTACATTCTCCTCGCCCTGGATGCGCTCTTCCGTGTTGCGAATGCGAATTTGTGCCATGGGGACATCCCTCTTTCTATATCATAATGACTCGCTTATCCGTATTATAGTAGAAGTTGAGGGTGTTGTCGATAATTGTTCTCAATTAATCGCACTAAACAGATCGGAATAACAAAAAATACTTCAGATAATTGTTGAAGTTTCTTTTCATCACGTTTCAATTCTGGTACACTAAGGGATAAAATGCTAGCTTGACCATTAGGCTGCGCGGGTATGTCCGCGTACTAAATAATATAGAATGCTGCATGTGCGAACGTGAACGTGCGATGCATTAGTGGGTAGGGCCTTAGAGAAAGGGGAGTACCATGAGTACGACAACGAAGAAAAGCTTGCTTGAGCAGCTGCAACACAAAATTATGATCTTAGACGGTGCAATGGGTACGATGATTCAGCAGGAGAACTTGACAGCCGATGATTTCGGCGGGGAGGAGCTCGACGGCTGTAACGAAATACTCGTACTGACGCGACCGGAGCTGATTCGTCGCATCCATGAGCAATATTTCGAAGCGGGAGCCGACCTCGTCGAAACGAATACATTCGGTGCAACGAGCGTCGTTCTCGCGGAGTACGACCTGCAGGATAAGGCGAGAGAAATCAATCTCGCGGCTGCGAAGCTTGCCATCGAGGCGGCGAACAAATACAGCACGCCGGAATTTCCTCGCTATGTCGTAGGCGCGATGGGGCCGACAACGAAGACGTTGTCCGTCACCGGAGGAGTCACGTTCGATGAGCTCGTAGACAGCTACTATGAGCAGGCGCTGGCGTTGATCGAGGCAGGTGTCGATGCGCTGCTCCTCGAGACGAGTCAAGATACGCTTAACGTGAAGGCGGGAAGCATCGGTATCCGCAAAGCGTACGAGGAGACGGGTATTAGGCTGCCGCTGATGATCTCAGGTACGATTGAGCCGATGGGTACGACGCTTGCGGGACAATCCATCGAATCGTTCTATATATCGCTTGAGCATCTGGACCCGATCTCGGTCGGACTGAACTGTGCGACTGGTCCTGAGTTCATGCGCGATCATATTCGGACGCTCGCTGATATTGCCGGTACGGCTGTCAGCTGCTATCCGAATGCAGGCTTGCCGGATGAGAACGGTGAGTATCATGAGTCGCCGGAGTCGCTCGCACAGAAGCTCGCTGGCTTTGCGGAGCAGGGCTGGCTTAACATTGCCGGCGGCTGCTGCGGTACGACGCCTGCGCACATTCGTGCGATGGCTGAGACGCTCAGCACGTTCAAGCCGCGCGCGCATCGCGGTGCACATCCGCCTGCCGTGTCGGGTATCGAGACGGTGTACATTGAGGATGGGAACCGTCCGTACATGGTTGGTGAGCGAACGAACGTTCTCGGTTCGCGTAAGTTCAAGCGTCTGATCGCCGAAGGCAAGTATGAGGAAGCGTCGGAGATTGCACGTGCACAGGTGAAGGGCGGCGCACATGTGATCGACGTCTGCTTGCAGGACCCGGACCGAGATGAGCTTACCGATATGGAGCGATTCCTGGAGCTTGTGGTGAAGAAGATTAAGGTGCCGCTCATGCTCGATTCCACCGACCACCGTGTCATTGAGCTGGGGCTTAAATATTCGCAAGGTAAGGCAATCATTAACTCGATCAACCTCGAGGATGGTGAAGAGAAATTCGAGCAGGTTGTCCCGCTCATCCATCAATACGGAGCTGCTGTTGTCGTCGGCACGATCGACGAGCGTGGTCAGGCCATTACGGCGAAGGACAAGCTCGAGGTAGCGCAGCGCTCCTACGATCTGCTCGTTCACAAGTACGGTATGAATCCGAACGACATCATATTCGATCCGCTCGTCTTCCCCGTCGGCACGGGAGATCAGCAATACATTGGCTCGGCCAACGAGACGATTGAGGGCATTCGACTGATTAAGGAAGCGATGCCGGATACGGAGACGATACTCGGTCTGAGTAACGTATCGTTCGGCTTGCCTGAGGCGGGCCGTGAGGTGCTGAACGCAGTCTACCTGTACCATTGTACGAAGGCTGGACTCGACTATACGATCGTGAATACGGAGAAGCTGGAGCGTTATGCTTCGATTCCGGAGCACGAACGGAAGCTGGCGGAGAGCTTGATCTACAACACGAACGACGATACGCTGGCTGAATTCGTCGCGCATTTCCGCGTGAAGAAGGTCGAGAAGAAGGAGAAGGTGTCGAATCTGTCGCTGGAGGAGCGGCTTGCGGCTTATGTCGTCGAAGGCTCCAAGGATGGACTCCACGCCGACCTCGATGAGGCGCTCCAGAAGTATGCGCCGCTCGAAATTATTAACGGCCCGCTGATGAAGGGAATGGAAGAGGTAGGTCGTCTGTTCAACAACAACGAGCTGATCGTTGCCGAGGTGCTGCAGAGCGCCGAGGTTATGAAGGCTTCCGTTGCTCATCTGGAGCCGTTCATGGAGAAGGCCGATAGTGCGGTGAAGGGCAAGATTATGCTGGCGACGGTCAAGGGCGATGTGCATGACATCGGCAAAAACTTGGTCGAGATCATCCTCTCCAACAACGGGTACAAAATTATAAACCTCGGTATCAAGGTGCCGCCTGAGCAATTGATCGAGGCGTACAAAAAAGAAAAGCCGGATGCGATCGGCTTGTCCGGTCTGCTCGTGAAATCGGCTCAGCAAATGGTCATTACGGCGCAAGATATGAAGAACGCAGGGATCGACGTGCCAATACTCGTCGGTGGCGCCGCGCTTAGCCGTAAATTTACGAAGACGCGGATTGCGCCTGAATATGACGGTCCAGTCTTGTACGCGAAGGACGCGATGGACGGACTTGATATCGCGAACAAGCTCAGTGATCCTGAGCAGCGCATCAAGCTGATCCGCGAGCTGCGCGAGAGCATGGATTCCATCGTGCAGGAATCCGGACGCACAGAAGCGCCGATGCCGGAGCTGACACGCGTAAGGGCGTCTAACGTCGACCGTACGGTGCCGCCGCAGCTGCCTCCTGACCTGGAGCCGCACGTGCTGCGTGATTACCCGCTCAGCCATCTGATTCCGTATGTGAACATGCAGATGCTGCTCGGTCATCACCTTGGCCTGAAGGGTAAGGTGGAGCAGCTGCTCGCCGAGAAGGATGCGAAGGCGCTGCAGCTGAAGGAGACGGTCGATGGCATCCTGGCAGAGGCGCTGAAGAATGGTATTCTGCAGGCACACGCCGTATACCGCTTCTTCCCGGCACAATCCCGCGGTAACGAGGTGCTCATCTACGACCCGAGCGATACGTCGAAGGTGCTGCAGTCGTTCGTCTTCCCAAGACAGCAGTCCGAGCCGCACCTGTGTCTGGCTGACTACTTGAAATCTGTCGACAGCGGCGAAATGGATTACGTCGGCTTCTTCGTTGTCACGGCGGGACATGGCGTAAGCGAGCTCGCAGCCGAATGGCGCGAGAAGGGCGATTACTTGCGCTCCCATGCGCTGCAAGCGGTGGCGCTAGAGCTTGCGGAAGGCTTCGCCGAGCGCGTGCATCAGCTGATGCGCGACAAGTGGGGCTTCCCGGACCCGGCCAGTATGACGATGCAGGAGCGCTTCGGCGCGAAGTATCGCGGTCAGCGCTTCTCCTTCGGCTACCCGGCATGTCCGAATCTGGACGATCAGCAGCAACTGTTCGAGCTGCTCAAGCCGTCGGAGATCGGAGTACAGCTCACGGAGGGCAGTATGATGGAGCCTGAAGCTTCGGTATCGGCGATTGTGTTCGCCCATCCGCAGGCGAGATATTTTAACGCCTAACATGGAAGACTAGTCGTATGAGACGAGGGTGGGGGCTACGTGCCTCTGCCCTCAACCTATGATTGGCTGTTCACCTACATCTCATCCTACATGAGACTGGAACGGAGCGATGAAGAAGTGGAACTATATTTTCTCGGAACGGGTGCAGGGATGCCCTCTAAGGAGCGGAACGTCAGCTCGATTATGCTGAACCTGATGGCCGAGCGCAATGCGTATTGGATGTTCGACTGCGGCGAAGGGACGCAGCATCAGGTGTTGCGGGCTCCGGTCAAAGTCAGCAAGCTGGAGAAGCTGTTCATTACGCACCTGCATGGCGATCACCTGTTCGGTATTCCGGGGCTGCTGTCGAGCCGCTCGTATCAAGGCGGGGACAGTCCGCTGACGGTGTATGGACCGAAGGGTGTCGAGGAGTTCGTACGTACGTCGATGCGAATCAGTGATTCGCATATCGGGTATGAGGTGCAGTTCGTCGAGTTCGAGACAGAGGATCTGATCACGCTGTGGGAGGACGAGCAATTCATCGTCGAAGCGGCGCCGCTCGTGCATCGGGTTGTGAGCTACGGCTACCGAATTACGGAGAAGCCTCAGGCGGGGAAGCTGCTTGTGGACAAGCTGAAGGCTTACGGTATTCGTTCCGGTCCTCTCTATGGCCAAATTAAACGAGGCCAGTCGATTGCGCTGGACGACGGTCGCAGGCTGGAGCCGAGCGAATTCGTCGGCGATCCGGTGCCGGGCCGAATAGTGACGATACTTGGCGATACGCAGCCATGTCCGAATATCGGACGTCTTGCGGCGCAAGCGGACGTGCTCGTGCATGAGGCGACGTTCGGTGAGGCGCGCAAGGAGATGGCAGTGCGCTACGATCATGCCACAAGTGTCGATGCGGCGAAGGCGGCCCAGCAGGCGAGCGTGCGAACACTCATTCTGACGCATATCAGCTCGCGATATCAAGGCGAAGAAGCGGCGGAGCTGCTGGCGGAGGCGTGTGCGATCCATGCGGATACGCATATGGCTTATGACCATTTCCGTTACGAGGTGGTAGCTGCCAAATAGGTGCCAAATAGCTGCCAGAGCATAATCCCCCACAACTTGCGTTATGGGGGATTACATCCGAGCTACTCGTTGCGCTGGTGCAGCGCCTCGTCTTTAATTTCCGAACGGAACGCCTCGAGGCTTTCGCGGCGACGCTCGTTCTTGCCCTCGATCTGCTGCTTCTCGGTGTCGCTGATCTCGCCTGCGTGCTCCGACAAGTAGTCTTCTGCTTCTTCGATGTTCTCGATCGTGTTATTGATGTTCTCTTGCAAGCGATCGACGTTGTCTGCGCGGTTGTCTGGTTTAGCCATAGTGAACAGTCCTCCTTGAATGGTATCCGTTAATGGGTGCAGTCGCGATCTGCGCTGCGCCAACTATATTGATGCCCTTGCGGCTGCTTTATATTCCGAAAGGGAGTGTTGTGCGCGGATGGTGGGTATTGCTATATTATTAACCTTCTATGGACTAGGTGTGCTGCTGCAATCTTTGCTTGAATTGCCGATACCGGCTAACGTGCTCGGGATGCTGCTGTTCGTCGCTGCTCTGTTCTCGCGTATTGTGAAGCTGGAGCAGGTGGAAGCAGCGGCCCAGTTCTTGCTTAGACATATGCTACTGCTATTCGTCCCGCTTGTCGTCGGTACGATGACGTATTATCGAGAGCTCGCGGAGCAAGCGCTGCTTATGATCGTAAGTCTGGTCGTGAGCACGTTCGGCGTGATGCTTATTACGGGATGGACAACTAGGACGCTGGCCCGTAAGGCGGTGCACGAGGGCGCTGGAGCGGCGGCAGGACGCAACAAGGAGGCGAAGGTCGAATGACGATTGCCGACTGGCTGGAGCAGCCCGCTGTTGCGCTTCCGGTCACACTGGGCGCTTATGTGTTCGGCCTGTGGCTGAACAGGCGGTATGCTTCGCTGCATCCGCTATTCGTATGCTCCTTACTTCTCATCGGCTTGCTGCTGCTCTTGAACGTACCGTATGCATCGTATCGGCAAGGGACGGAAGCGCTCGTCTTTATACTCGGGCCGGCCACGGTCGCTCTTGGTGTTCCGTTATACAAAAATGCCCGCTCCATCGGGCGTCACGCGCTGCCGATCGCCGCGGGTATTACAGTAGGCTCGATTAGTGCACTCTTGCTGTCAGCTGCACTCGTCTGGAGTCTGGGCGGCAGCGTGCAGCTCATGCTCTCGATGATGCCGAAGTCGGTCACGACGCCGGTAGCCGTCGAGATCTCGCGTCAGGCCGGAGGTATTCCTGAGCTGACGACGGTGCTCACGGTGCTGACCGGTTTAATGGGCAGCATGTTCGGTCCTGCCTTGTTGAAGCTTGCCGGCGTTCGGGATGACATCTCGCTTGGCACGGCGATGGGTACAGGCTCTCACGGCATCGGCACAGCACGCATGCTGCGCGATTCGGAGCTGGCTGGCAGCGTCAGCGGGTTCGCGATGGGAGCTGCGGCGATTTTGACAAGTGTACTGTTTGTGCCTCTGTATATGTGGCTGTCATAAAAGATCTGCGGTCACTTCACGTATCGTTAACAATCGAATGTAGGCAAAAAGCTAGTCATAACGGGGGCGCACACGATGCGGCCCCGTTTTTGGCATCGGGACAAGCTGGATGAAAGTTACAAAAGCTTAACAACGCGAAAACGCCTTCTTAATAAACGTCTGCTACGCTGAGTGTGTAACCATCACCCACATCAGAAAGGCGTGTTGACGATGATCACAACAGCGAGTCAAGCTTCTCGGGAGCCATCCCAACTGGCGGTCATGCTTGCTACTACGGAGGATGAGGTTGAGCAGGCGCTGCGACTGCGGTACCAGGTGTTTGTCGAAGAGGAGAAGAACATGCTCCTTCGCTCCGATCGTGGGCTTGAGCAGGATGCTTACGACGCTTATTGCGATCATTTGATCGTTAAAGATATCGAATCAAGCGAAGTTGTCGGCACGTATCGGCTGTTGCCGGGGGAGCGGGCGCTGTCGAATATCGGCTTCTATTCCGAGACGGAGTTCGATCTTACGGGCTTTGTGCCTTATAAAGAACGAACGCTGGAGCTTGGCAGAAGCTGCATCGCTCCGGCCTACAGAGGCGGCAAGGCGATCCAGCTGCTGTGGGAAGGGATCGCGCAATACATTACGGAGCGCAACTATCATTACTTGATCGGCTGCGCGAGCGTACATTTACATAGTCTGGATGAGGTGAACTTGATCTATACGCTGCTGCATCGCAAGCAGGTCATTACGGATCGGTTCGGCATCCAGCCGCTGGAGACACATCGTATCGACGGCTTGCAGGTAATCGAGACCGAGCTGACGGACAAGGAGCTGTTCCGCAAGCTGCCCCCGCTCATGAAGGGGTACCAGTGGCTCGGAGCTGAGATCGGCGGTGATCCGGCTTATGATGAAGTGTTCCGCACCGTCGATTTTTTCATCATTCTGGAGAAGGACCGGGTGACGCGGCGGTACCAGAAGCATTTCTTAACTCGCTGATGCCGGATGGACTTGGATAGATGGAGGTCGTAAGTCGTGTACGAATGGATTGCTGCATTAACGAAGAACGAGCGGGTGCTGTCCACAATCGCAGGTGTAGCTGCAAGACTACCAGATTGGTTCCTCGCACTCATATGCAAGAGCATTGCCATGCTGCTCTATGGGCTAAGCGGGACTGGACTGAGGCAGCGTATCTTGTCCAACATGGAGCGGCTGCTACCTCATTATGATGCGAGAAGCTTGAAGCGGGAACGATTCCGGTACTATGAGAATATGGTATTCGCCGTCTATGAAATATTGCTAGGCTCGTACTTGCTGCCAGCAAGAGCGGAGCGCCGCTTCGCAGCTGAGGGTGAGGAGCATCTGAAGGAGGCGCTTAAGCTAGGCAAGGGTGCCATCGTATATACACCGCATGTCGGCAATTTCTTCTATTATTATTGGTACTTGTCCCGACGGTATCATTGTACAACGATTGCAACGGCAAGCAGCGAAGAGCTGAGGCCGCTGTACCTGCGTATGCATGCGATCGGCTGCGACGGCTTCGACTATGATACGACGCCTCCGCTTGAGCTGCTGCGCAAGCTGAGAAAGCATCTGCAGTCGAATGGGGTTATCTTCATTCTGGGTGATTTCTACAGGCCGACATTCCCCAGGTCACGCTTCTTCGGCAAGCCAACACGCACACCTGATGGTGCAGCACTGCTCTCGATTGACATGCAGGCGCCGGTGGTGCCGTTCTGCGGCTGGCGCGAGCGAGGCTTCTTGCACCGGATACGCTTCGAGGAGCCGATGCACCTATCGGAAGCATATAACAAGGCGGAGCGATCGGAGGCGACAGTGCTTCTGAATCAATACATGGAGCGCGTCATTACGGAGCGTCCGGCGCAATGGTTCTATTGGTTCAATGCGGATGAGCGGTGGGAGAAGGAGCACACGATAGAGCGAACCGAGCAGTCCGCGTCCTCGAAGGAAGCCGAGGAGTGCAATCAAACGCAAACGGCATAAGGAGAGGTGTCTAGATGGATACAGGAAGCCATTTGTTATTCGGCGCGACGCTTGCAGGACTTGCGATGCTGCACCCGGAGGTGGCAGGCAGCCCGGCCCTGCAGCACGCGATGCTTACGGCTACAATGATCGGCTCGCATGCGCCTGACTTCGATACGGTCGCTAGATTGCGCGGGTACACCGCCTATATTCGTACACATCGGGGATTGACGCATTCGCTGCCTGCGCTGTTCATCTGGCCGCTGCTGCTTGCGCTGCCGATCGCTTATGGGTTCGGGGTGTGGGAGCATGTGCTCCTGCTGTACGTATGGTCATTCGCTGCCGTGTTCTTCCACGTCTTCCTCGATTGGTTCAACGCGTATGGGGTACAATGCTTCCGACCGTTCTCGCGCAAGTGGCAGCATCTGGATGTGTTGACGCTGTTTGAGCCGTTCTTGTTCGTCATCCATGCGGCCGGTCTCGTCTGGTGGATCGGGTCTGGTTCGAATCCGGGGTTGCTGTTCCTCGGCATATATATCGTGACCTTCTTATATATCACGGTGAGAACGATCCACCATGGCTACGTCGTGCGGCGGGTCAGAGAGCATATTGGCGTGGATGGCATTTGTCATGTTGTGCCGAGCCTGCATTGGCTGCGCTGGCAGTTCGTGCTCGAGTCGGACAGCTATTTTTATACGGGTGTGGTGCGCGGCAAGACCATTGAAGTGAAGGATATGTATGAGAAGCAAGAGAGTGATGTAATTATTGAAGCGACGAAGGCGATTGATGGCGTGCGCGCGTTCCTGCAGTTCGCCCAGCGCATTCATGTGTGCGCGCTGGAGAAGCAGGACGGCTACGTTGTGCAGTGGCGCGACGTTCGATTTTGGCATAACCATCAGCTGCCGTTCGGCGTCGATGTGAAGCTAGACCGTGACATGCAGGTGATCAGTCATTCGCTCGGCTGGAAGAAGAAGGCATGGGACCCTCCTTATGTGTAAGGATTTATTCAGAAGTGGGGAAATTAGGTAGCCTCTGGAATGAGATTTAGTCGATTTATGTCGAAAGGTGTAAAATATTATCGAAATCAACCGGATATCGTATTGACGGTTTGCAAGAAGCTATGCTTAAATAGTAGGAGAATAGGCATAGTTTTAAAGCTGGCGCGTTGACGATGTGCGAATGATTACATACGGGTGCTTAGCATTCTATTTCGCACCGCAATGGGCCTGACTTGATACGAAGTCGGGTCATTTTATTTTTTCATGACATGAGTGGCGATGGAGGTCATGCTGATGGCACCGCGTAAACGGATCGGCGACCTGCTCGTGGACGCGGGACTGCTGACACAGGAGCAGCTTGCTTCTGCGCTGCAGGAACAGCGGGAGACGAAGATGCGTCTCGGCGAGTTTCTCATTAACCGCCATTATATTACAGAGCAGCAGTTGATTGAGGTGCTGGAATTTCAGCTCGGCATTCCGCACATCCAGCTGTATAGGCAGAAGATTGAGCCGAAGGTCATTAACTTGATTCCACAGAGGCTGGCGGAGCAGCATCAGGTGCTGCCTGTCCGTGCTGAGGGCAACAAGCTGGTGCTGGCGATGGCTGACCCGCTCGATTACTTCGCGATCGATGAGCTAAGGATGAGTACTGGATTGCGAATCGAGCCAACCATTGCGGCGCGGGATGAGCTGCAGCGGGCGATTAAGCGGTATTACGGGCTACAGGAGTCGGTCGATCAGATCAGCCAAATTTTGCAGAGCCGAGAATCCGAGGAAGTCAAGCCGCAGACGAACGAGGAGGAAGACTCGCCTGTCGTCAAGACGGTTAATCAGATCATCATCCAGGCCGTTCAGATCGGTGCAAGCGATATTCATATTGATCCGCAGGAGGACAGCCTTCGTATCCGGTATCGGGTGGACGGCATTATGCGTACCGAGCGTACGCTGCCTCCACACATGCAGAGCGTCATTATCGCGAGAATCAAGATTATGGCGAACTTGAACGTCGCCGAGCGCAGACTGCCTCAGGATGGCCGAGTCGAGATGGATATTGAATTCCGCAAGGTCGACATCCGGATCTCCACATTGCCGACGATTCATGGGGAGAAGATCGTAATGCGTGTTCTCGACCTCGGCAGTGCGCTGACGGAGATCGAGAAGCTAGGCTTGTCGGAGCATAATTATGGATTATTCATGAAGGGCATTCAAGGCGCTCACGGCGTCGTGCTCATTACAGGTCCTACCGGAAGCGGTAAGACGACGACGCTGTATTCCGCGCTAAGCCGTCTGAACCGGGAGGATACCAACATCATTACGGTCGAGGACCCGGTCGAGTATCAGCTGCAGGGCATTAACCAGGTGCAGGTCAATCTGGTAACCGGATTGACGTTCGCCCGAGGGCTGCGCGCGATACTGCGTCAAGATCCGAACATCGTCATGATCGGGGAGATCCGCGACGTAGAGACGGCCGAGATCGCGGTTCGTGCCGCGATGACGGGTCATCTGGTGCTCAGCACCTTGCATACGAATAGTGCCGTGAATGCGATAACCCGACTCATCGACATGGGGGTAGAGCCGTTCCTCGTATCATCGGCCGTCAATTGCATCGTCGCTCAGCGACTCGTCAGACGCATCTGTCCAGGCTGTATGACGGAGTACGCGCCTTCAGACGAAGAGCGCACTCTGCTTGCGGAGCATGGGATTGAAGCGGGGATGCTGCGCAAAGGTCGAGGCTGCGGGGAATGCGGGCGTACAGGCTACCGAGGGCGTCTTGCGATTCACGAGGTGCTCATGCTCGACGACACACTTCGCTCGATGATTCTACAGAAGCGGTCGGACAGCGATTACCGTACCTATGCGCTTACACGGACGTATGAGCCGCTGCTGAAGGACGGGCTGCGCAAGGTAGCAGCGGGTATGACGACGATGGTGGAAGTATTCCGAGTGGCGGGCACCGAGTAGGCAGCGTGATGCAGACTGTTCGTTATTAAGAATGAATTCTGAGTTGGAAGGAGGCGATGGAGCTTGAGCATGTTCGATATATTGAAGCTAGCCCATGAGAAGAAGGCATCGGACATTCACGTGACGGTTCACTCTCCGATTATGCTGCGCATTCACGGTGAACTGAAGCCGATTAATGACGAAGCGCTGACGCCAGCACAAACGATCGAATTGGCGAAAGAGCTGATGACAAGTGAGCAGTACCAGACGTTCATGGAGCGCGGCGATCTCGATTTCTCCTACGGCATTCCGGATGTTTCCCGTTATCGGGTCAATGTGTTCCGGCAGAAGGGAAGCGTCAGTCTGACGATTCGCTTGATCCCGTCGCGCATCCCGCAGATGGAGAGTCTCGGCTTGCCGCCGATGGCCGAGGAGTTCGCTAGGAAGCCGCAAGGGCTGTTGCTGGTGACCGGACCTACCGGGAGCGGGAAGTCGACGACGCTGGCTGCGATTCTGGACTACATCAATCGAAGCCGCAACGATCATATCATCACGCTCGAGGACCCGATCGAGTTCATCCATCCGCATAAGTCATGTATTGTGAACCAGCGGGAGATCGGGGTCGATACCGATTCGTTCGCAACTGGACTGCGGGCGGCGCTCCGCCAAGATCCAGATGTCATACTGGTCGGTGAGATGCGCGACCTCGAGACGATCAGCACGGCGATTACAGCGGCAGAGACAGGTCATCTCGTGTTCGGGACGCTGCATACGGCGGATGCGCCGCAGACGATCGACCGCGTCATCGACGTCTTCCCGCCGGAGGCGCAGCAGCAAATACGCGTCCAGCTCGCCTCGGTGCTGCTCGGTGTGATGGCCCAGCGTCTATTGCCGACAGCAGACGGACAGGGGCGCGTGGCGGCGATCGAGGTCATGGTCAACACGCCGGCGATTGCGAACCTGATCCGCTCGGAGAAGGTGCACCAGATTCGATCGACGATGCAGACCGGCAAGGCGCAAGGGATGCAGACGATGGAGATGGCGCTTCGCGAGCTGCTGCAGAACCGTGTCATAACGGTCGATAGCGCGAAGGAAGCGATGTTCGGATTTGCTGACCTGTAGACTACACATCCCGATCAAGACGGAGCTGAGCAACGATCATGCCTAAGTTCGTATACACCGCTGTTGACGATTATGGCCGCTACTACAAAGGCTCCATAGATGCCCAGTCGTTTCAATCCGCGATGGATGAGCTGAGAGGCAAGGGGCTGTGGATACTCGATCTACTGGATCAGAGCACGAGCATTCTGCACAAGGAGCTGAAGTTCGGCGCGCCGCAGGTGAAGAGCGAGCACTTCACCGTATTCTGCCGGCAGCTGGCGACGCTGTACAAGTCTGGCATCAGCATGGTGGAAGCGGTCCGGGTGCTAAGTGAGCAGTCGGAGAGCAAGGAGTTCCGCAAAATATTAAGCGACATCTCCGACGAGATGTCGCGGGGGATGCAGTTCTCCGATGCGGCGGCCAGCTACCCGAGCGTCTTCTCTGGCATCTTCATTAATATGGTGCGTGCTGGTGAAGCGAGCGGTAATCTCGACGAGATGCTGACGCGTCTTGCGATCTTCTACGAGAAAGAGTATTACACCAAGCAAAAGGTGAAATCGGCGATGGTATACCCGGCCATAATGGCGGTCGTAACGATCATCGTCGTGATCATATTAATGACCTTCGTCGTGCCGAGGCTCGTGAGCAACTTTGAGGTGATGGGTCTTGAGCTTCCGCTGCCGACCCTCATCGTCATCGCGATCAGCGACTGGATGAAGCAGTTCTGGTATATCGTGCTTATCTCGTTATGCATCCCGCCGATTGCGCTGAAGGTGATCAAGAGCAATCCGAAGGGTGTCTATGCGCTCGATTACATCAAGCTGAAGCTTCCGGTGTTCGGCAAGCTGTGGCACAAGCAGGCGCTCTCGCGCTTCAGCCGCACGTTCTGCTCGCTGTTCGCTGCGGCGATCCCGATGCTGCAGATGATGACGATCGTATCGACCGTCGTCGGCAACGAGGTCGTCGCCAAGCTCATTCGCGACTCCCGCGAAGGCTTGCGCTCCGGTAACTCGATCGCCGAGCCATTCCGCAATTCGTGGCTGTTCCCGCCGATGGTCGTACAGATGCTGCAGGTCGGGGAACGAACAGGGGCGCTCGATACGATGCTGGAGAAGGTGGCTGACTTCTACGAGGCGGATGTCGATGCGATGGCAGACCGACTGAAGTCGCTGCTGGAGCCGATCATGATCCTGATTCTCGCCGTTATCGTCGGAGGGATCGTGCTCGCCGTCATGCTGCCGTCGTTCAAGCTGATGGAGAACATGGGAGGATAAGAGGGTTAAGGCGTAAGGCAAGAACTCCTGAGCTTCTAGCGACCCCATCCTCATGCTGCAAGCGACCGACGCTCCAACGATTCGAAGGTCAACGTTGTCTGTCCCTACGGTCCAAGTCTTCTAATCAGGAAGAACCTTAAATGTGAGAGGGGAAATTTCTATGACGAAATTCATGAACACACGCTTCAGACTGACAAAAAATCAAAAGGGTATGACGTTGATCGAGCTTATGGCGGTAGTCGTTATTCTCGGTATTCTGGCAGCAGTTGCCGGAGCAGCGGTGACAGGAAGCTTCTCGAAGTCTAAGTCGGGTACTGATGCAGCTTCGGTCAGAATTATTACTGATGCAGCTCAGCGTTATGTCATGGAAACAAATGCGACAGAAGCTCCTACTTTGGCGACATTAGTTTCGGATGGTTACCTTTCTTCCACGCCAACGGTGCAGTCGGATTCTACGAAGGCGTTCGTCATTTCGATTAACAATGGTGTCGTATCTGTAGCTATTGAGTAAACTTGATCATCACGATCAAGTAGGAATCAACAAAGGTAACCCCTCATCGGGTTACCTTTGTTACCCTTTATCTCACGCTTACGTAAAGGAGTTAGCCTGATGAGTCTGTTGCACGAGACGGTTAAGCTGTACGCATATGTCTTCCATACCTATCCGTATGCGCTTCCAGTCGTCTGCGGTCTGTTCGGCCTGCTCATCGGCAGCTTCCTGAACGTGCTAGCTCTGCGTCTTCCGACCGGCGACTCGTTCATCTACCCGCCCTCGCACTGCGTTTATTGCAAGCATCGTCTAGGAGCGCTCGATCTTGTGCCTGTGTTGAGCTATGTGGTGCTTGGCGGCAAGTGCAGATATTGCCGGACGCCGATCTCCTGGATCTACCCGTTCGGTGAGCTCATGACGGCTGTACTGTTCGCTCTGATGGCCTGGCAGCTGGGGCCAACGCCTGAGCTCCTCGTCGGTCTGTTCCTCGCGGCGGTGCTGTCGGCGATTACGGTAACGGATCTGAAGTATATGCTCATCCCTGATAAAATCATCGCCTTCGCGCTATTGCTCGGCCTCATTCTTCGTGCGTTCATCCATACGCAGCCGTTCTGGTATTATGTCGTATCGGCCTTCGCAGGAGGTGCGCTGCTGTATGCCATTGCTTGGGCTTCCGAGCGCTGGCTGCGCAAGGAAGGCATGGGAGGAGGCGACATCAAGCTGTTCGTCTTCATCGGTCTTATGTTAGGCTTCAAGCTCACCCTGCTCACGTTGTTCGCCGCATCCTTGTTCGGCTTGATTGGCGGTCTCGTCCTGCTGAGGCTCAGTAAGCAGAATCAAGAAGCCCACATTCCGTTCGGACCGTTCATTGCGCTGGGAGCGGTATTCAGCTACTTATGGGGCGAAGCTAGTATTGCGCTGTATATTCAATTCATTCTTAACTAAGGCCTCACCGCCTATCGATGAGATGAGCATTGCAATTGGCAATAGTTAAGCTACTACTTCACGTTCCTAATATGGTAGACTAGTAGTAGTTTCGCTAAAACTCGACATGATCGCATACGTTACTGTTACGGTCGGATGATGCGATTCAGGATTTGAAGAGGAAGGAGGATGTCGTTCATGCTCAACCTGTTAACAAGTGTTACTGGAATGCTCTCACCCGTCACATCCTCCTTAGGTCTTGAGATCACTGACAGTGCCATCAAGCTGACTGAGCTTCGTCTCAGTCGGACGAGGAAGCCGCTGATTGCGGCGTATCATGTAGAGAAGCTGCCAGAACGTGCGGTGGATGATGGTCGGATCGTCGATGCGTCAGCAGTCGTCAGAGCGCTCCAGACGTTAAGCGCCCGGCTGAACAAGCGGCCTCAATATGTACATATGGTGCTGCCCAGCCAGCTTATTATGGTGCGCTTCTTGAAGTTCCCGGACATTCCTCCTAAGGACCTGGCCAAATTAGTCGACTTCGAGCTGAAGCACCACATTCACTTGCCCTTCGACAAGCCGATCTATGATTTCGTGAAGCTGAATGGCGAACCCGAGCAGGAAGGCATCCGCGCCAAGCTGCGAGTTATGCGGAGCAGGCCGCTGAAGAACAAGCTGCCAGAGGTAGCCGAAGAAGACGTATTCGCGCAGGTCGCGGCTGGCAAAGAGAGCGGGGCAGCGGAGCCTCGCGGGGTTGATGCGCTGTTCAAGGAGGAGCAGCTACAGCCCGAGGAGGAGAAGCTGCAATGTGACGTGATGCTCGTGGCGGCGCCTTCCGAGCTAGTGGATTCGTATATGAGCGTCGCCCAGCAGGCAGGCTTGAAGGTGTCGAGTCTCGAGATTAAGGCGTTCTCGCTGTACCGTGTTATCGAGGAGACCCAATTTACCGATAAGCTCGGGACACTGCTTGTGCTTGATGTGAACGAGAGGATGGCGGATGTCAGCATTTTCTACAACGGGATGTTAAAAATTACGCGGACGATTCCTGTCTCGTTCGTTCAGAAGAACACGCAGGCTACGACAGAGATCGATCAGCTGTTCTCCACCTTCTCGAATCCGGATGCCGAGTTCCGCAATTCGTGCAACGATCTCGGACATGAGCTGGAGCGGTTAATGAACTTCTACAAGTATACGCTCAATAATCGCAGTCAGGAATTTACTCGGCTCGTGCTGGCAGGCGATGTCAGCCGTCTCAACGATATTGCGCACATGCTGCAGGAGCGTCTTCAGCTTCAGATTGAGCGGTTCTATTCCGATCAGCTGCAAGTCAAGAACATGTTCTTCCCTGAGCTGTTCCCTACCTATGCGGTGCCAATCGGACTCGCGCTGCGGGGGAAGTCGCTATGATGAGAAATATTAATCTTGTACCTAAGATTCCGACGATTAAACGACTGTTCGTCCCGCTGCTCGTGCTTGCGGGCTCGGTCACTGCACTGCTGGCCGCGCTCCTGCTGACGCTTCATATGTACGTTCAGAGCGGGTTGACTGATAAAGCGGCCCAGATCGATCAGCTGACGGCTAACGTTCGGGTGATGATGCAGCAGCGAACGATCGACTCGGTGACACTGGAGTATAACAAGCTGCAGAAGGAGGTTCAGCAGCTGAGTCATGATCGCTTCAACTGGATGCCCGTGATCGATCTTCTGACCTCGGAGCTTCCAGAGACGGCAAGGCTGTTATCGGTGAAAAATAAGGCGTCCGAGGAGAGCGATGCCTCTCTCGCGCAGCCGCCTGCGAATACGAAGGCAGCAGCGGGCGAGCAGCAGGTGGAGACAGTGGAGCTATTAGGCGACTTCGCAAGTCTGGAGCAGACGATGGAATACGTCGTCCGACTACAGCAGTCGGGACTCGTGAAGCGAGTCGATATCTCGACCGTTGCGAGATCAGTCGTTAATGCAGCCGGACAGCTGGTGCCTGTCGATTCCTTCAACCAATCCGGCAGCGTCGGGGGGGCTACCTCATCTAGCGGTATGGACGCCTATATTCAGTCGATGTCCAGCGCGCTGAAGCCTGCCGAGACACCGGGGGATGCGCTGCTGAACGAGCTGCGCTGGATGGTTACCAGTGAGATGGCGAAGCAGCAGCACGATGTAGAGCTTCCAGACCACCCGGTTCCGTCTGGAGCAGGCAGCACGGAGCTGCAGCGACGCATGCTGATGTCCGGGCAGTCGGCGATTACACTTGACGATATTCGCAAGGCTCAGGAGCAGCTGAATCAATTCAAGAGTCAGGCTCCTGTGATTGGTCAGACCGGACAGTCTTCGACCGGTCAGACAGGGGCGGGAGGCGCTGCACAATCTGGAGCGGTCAGTGCAAAGCCGGTATATAAATATGCGGTCACACTAATCTTGTCTGTGAGCAGTCAGAACTGACGCCATGAGCTGGCGCAGCATAGCAGAGGGCGTCAAGATCGCTTAAGCATAGGGGTATGAGCGGATGGACATGACGAGAAAGTATTTAACATATTTGAAGTCACCTTACGCAATCGTCGCTTCAACGGTAGCAGGCGGATTGCTGCTCAATTCGTATTTGGCTGCATTTCTGCTATCACCTGTATTAACGGAGCAGGCGCAGCTGAATAGTCAGCTCGATTCGCTGAACCAGCAGCAGACGATGCTACAGGCACGGCCAATTCCGGCCAAGGTGACGGATGAAGAGAAGCTGACCTTGCTCGAGCAGGTGCCCACTACTGAGGAATGGGTACGGTTCTACCTGCAGCTGCGGGATATAGAGCGAAGCTCGGGCGCCGTGATGGAGCAGATTCGATCGGGGACAGACGGCTCCGATACGAGCTCCTTGAGTGCCTTGAATGAAGCCCTGAAGTCATCTCCCGGCTCTGCGCAGAGCGGCAACCCGTCTGCAGGAGCAGGGAATGGTGCGAATGCTCCGATGGGCAGCGGCATTGCCCTGGAAGCACACAAGGTTACATTGTCGCTCGTAGGTACCTATAAGCAGAGTGTGGACTTCGTCAATGGGCTCTATCAGCTCAATCGGCTCGTTGCGTTGAACAACTGGACGCTATCCTCCGGTATATCCGAGCAAGGGGGAAGTACAACGAGTGTTGCGTCTACTCAGTCGATGCCGAATACGAAGGCAACGAGGGAGAAGGTACGTCTCACGCTGGACCTGACGGTCTACTCGGCTGGTGCTTACAAGGATAAGCTGAAGGAGCTGCCACCGCTGCAGCCGGTTCCGGTCGATAAGAGAATGGACCCGACATGGT
The DNA here is from genome assembly GCF_027923405.1 of Paenibacillus sp. YYML68. NCBI lineage: Bacteria > Bacillati > Bacillota > Bacilli > Caryophanales > Paenibacillaceae > Paenibacillus > Paenibacillus sp. YYML68. Next base: position 2,559,701 of record NZ_BQYI01000001.1, read on the forward strand.
CGGAGGAGCATTATCGAGCACTGCTCGAGACGCTGAAGCCTTAAGTAGGGAGGGAATGCCATGCGTTCGATGAGGAAACGAAAGCGCAAGCTAACCGGCATGCGGCGGGCTGCCATACTAACCGTAATATTGCTCTCATGCTCGACCGCTGCAGTATGGGCCGCAGGCGGCTTGCAGACGATTCAAGTCATGTTCGAGCGGGTACATATTGCGGTCAACGGTCAGCAGGCGAGCTTATCCAAGGATTCCATCCTGTATAACGGCTCGATCTTCGTGCCGCTTCGCAGTCTGGGTGAGATGCTGGGCGCTGAGGTGAGCTGGGACAATCTGAAGCGTACGATCAATCTGGACTTTATCGGCGCTCAGTCCGATGAGCTGAAGCAATCGTCCGAGCTTGGGATGTATCAATATGTAGCGATTACGAACACGTACATTCTACAGGACCTGATTCAAGCGATGAAGAAGACGGATACAGCCGCTATGGGCGAAATTCGTGATCGGTATGCGGTGCTTGAGCAGACGGTGCGAGATGTCGGTGATGAGGAGCTCGCCAAGAGCTTCGCGAAGATGTCGGCAGCAGTTGAGCTGCTGCGCGGCGGCTGGGCGAGCAAAAGCTTCGAGGACTACAGCATCGCCTGGACGATATTCAATACGAATGCGGAGAAGGTGAATGCGGTGCTGAAGGCGAAGCTGGACGCAGCGGCAGCGAGTACAAGTACGGGCGGATAATGTGGCAGAACGCGAAAGAGAGGCTAAGTGAGACTTAGCCTCTGTTTGCAATTATAGGGGAATTCGTTCAATCGTGCTGCCTGCTGAAACTAAGGTGTGAGCCAGGTCGGCACACGGATCGTCGTGTCGTAGTCAAGGCTCTGGCTGCGCGGCAGCTCGAAGCGGAGCTGCAGTGTCAGACTCTTGACGGGTCGTTCGGTGCCAAGATTCACGGAGGCGGCCGTGACATTCGAGATGATATAAGGGGAACCGCCTGCGCTACTCTCAATCTGCAGCTGGCGCGAAGCTGCGACATAGCGGTAACGAATCGTCTCTGTGCCTGAGGTTAAGGACAAAATAACGCCGGAGTTCGGAGACTCCTGTGCGATGATGAGGGCGTTGGAACGGATACGGTTAATCATATGATCGCTAACGTAGCGCGCCTTCTCTTGAGCCGCTTGCCGGCTCGTAATTGTGTTGAAGCTTTCGCTGCTCTGGTAGATGAGGGTGCCGATCAAGCCGAGCAGCATGGAACTGATGGTAATCGCTGCCAGTAATTCGATGATCGAGACGCCCTTTTCATTCATTTTGCTCATGGCCGCGCCTCATTTCGTTCGATATAGCTTTGCAGCGTATACGATTCACCTGTCGAAGTCAGACCGTCAACCTGCACCTGAATATGGGAGAAGTAATCGCGTACGTTGAACTGGAACGTGTTTGCCGGCTTGAGCTTGTCCTGAACCTGAAAGGATTGGCTAGCTGGAATGACGAGGTCGGTAATTGTAATACGATACTGACGGTCGGCTGCAGATGGATAGTAAATGACGGCCGGTGCAGTCGCCGCGTTGTTGTCTCGCAGGGAGGCAAGCAGCACCTGCTGACCGAAAATATTCGCGTTGCCAGTTGTCGGCAGCACGGGCTTCAGCTCCTCGATGACCGTACGTGCGACGGTCAGAGCAGCGTTCCGGTTCTCCTCGCGGTGGGAGAACTCGACATTTTTACTGAACAGCATTGTGAATGACAGCACCGCAATGGACAAGATGACAACGGCGGCCATCACTTCAATTAACGTTAAGCCGTTCTGGTTCGTTCGCTTGATCCGCTTGTAAAGCTTTAGCACCTTGTTCAATGTCGACACACCCTTTAACGATTAGGCCGTTAGTAGTATACTTCTACTATAGAATAAAATAGCCGCAGAGGGAATGGTTATTTATGAAAATGATTCGTGATCAAAAGGGCTCAGCCTTAATGCTTGTATTGTTCGTTGTGCTGGTCATCGGGTTGATGGCGACGCCGCTGCTGCTCAGCACGAACCAAGGGCTGCAGCAGTCAGTACGCAGCGAGAAGAGTGAGCATGCCAATTATGCGGCTGAATCCGGTGCGATGATTATGCGCAGAGCGCTAATCGAATCGATCGGCGTACGGGATATTGCAATGGATCAGCAGCAGATCAATCAGGTGATCCAGTCGACGAACGGTCTCAATGTGACGGTGAATGGGACGCGGCCGCAATTGAACCCGCTTGCGAATGTCACACCGGGTAAGAATCAGATTCTGTTCTCTCAGACGACGACCGCGGCGGCAGGCGAAGGGCAGCTTCGCAGAGAGAAGCAGGTGACGCTTAGCTTCCAGGTGGTCACCGCGGCAGGCAGAGCTTACGGTCCGGCGGACGGTGGAACAGGTACAGGTACTGGCATATTCGGCAAGGACGCCGTTGCGCAGAACGTCGGCAGTCAGCTTGTTTATTACGAGAAGTCCAATGGCGATGAGATTGAATATTACGCCAAGAAGGATGAGATCCCGAAGCCGGATTATACGAAGGCGTACACTATATTCTATAACAGTGTAATGAGCAAGCAGCCGAATCCATTAACAGCGCCTCTGCCGCTGGACGTATCGAAGAATGGGGTGCTCATCGAGGTGAAGGATCCTGTGACCAACGTGACCACCTCGTATGCGAGAAGTCTATTCACCTACGATAAATCGAAAGTCAAGATCATCGGCGATCTTATCGTGGATGGCAAGCTAGAGTTCGACAAGTGGATCGATGACGTAGAGATTACGGGCAATCTGATCGTCAATGGCGATATTGTGTTCAAGGAATCGATTAATAAGTTCAAGGTGGGCAAAAGCATGATCGCCTCCGGCAGCATCACGATGTCTAAAAGCGTGGCATCCTGGACGATCGGCGAGCAAATGAGCAGTGAGAAAGGAATCGCGTTCAATGATGCGCTCGATACAGCTAGTATTGGCGGTTCGATACGTGCAGGTGAAGGCGATATCAGCTTCAAATATATCAAAAGCTTGACGTTGGAGAACGGAAATATATCATCCTCGAAAGGCAATATCAAGTTTGAAGGCGATGTGACTAGTCTCAACTTGAAGAACGGCTCGATTATCGCGGAAGACAGCATTAAGTTCGAGAATATTACATCAGCCTCCATCAAGGGCAGCATCAGTGCGATGCAGACGGTAACGTTCGCCAAGCAGGTCGGCAATCTGACGCTAACGGGTTCCGGCTCGATCATCGGGAAGAAGCTGGACATTCCGGGGTATATTACGAAGATTGATATGAGCGGTAGTATGTCTAGTAATACGGAGATTAAATTCGACGGTATTGGCAATCTGAAGGTCGGTGGTTCGATGTATGCTGATGATAAGATCAGCTTCGGTGAATATATAACGAATGTTCAGGTTGGCGGTAATGTGATCTCAGACAAGATCGATTTCAATAAGACGATCGGAACCTTGAACGTTGGCGACGGTCTCTACGCGCAGGAGAAGATAGACTTCCCCTACTTGCATTCGTTGACGGTGAAGAGCTTCGTCGGCTCTAATGATAAAATTACGTTCGATGGCAACTTCGGAACGAATCCGAAGCTGGGTGGGATCACGACAGCAGATCACGTGTTCTTCAAAGGCTACTACGCGCCGGAGCAGAGCTTCGTTGAGATCGACTACTGGCCACCGGGTACGGTAGGCAGTGAGACCGGCGGAACGGGTCCTTCGATCACGATAACGGGCTGGACCGCCAAGTAGTTGAGAGGTCTGGCGGTCAGCTCGCAGCTTGTCGTAGACACGGGACCTACTCAGGAAGCTGAATCTCAACTAGTGGCGACAGCTGCTCGGCGAAGTATAAGGCTACGACCATGAGACTGGTGCCGAGCAGGCCGCCCATGACGAGGTAGAAGCCCATGCTTGTGATCCATGGCATCCTCTGCTGCGCCCACGGCGCATAAGACAGCAGGACGAGCAGCATCGAGCTGCCGAACAGAATCAGTACGAGGGGCAGCATGTACGATATCGGAAGCCAGGTAACGGCTTGAAGCAGTTCAGCGATAGCAAGTCACCTCTTCGCATATTCGATCTATAGGATAGCTTCCGTTGCGACGAGGGGCATGTCACATCAGCTGCGCTCTAGCCTCTATTGTACCTTGAATATGGGAGTACGGGAACGGGGTAATCGAAATAATGAGGGGAGCAACAAGCTCGCTTCCCTCTCATGCGATCGTCACCATCCGCTACAACCATTCGCATCTAGTTAATCAATGTTCATTTTTTATTAAATCCTCATATACTTGACTTAAACATCGGACGTCCTCGTCTATGACTGAATCCCAGCCTTCAACAATTTTAGCTAGAATCGTGTAGTTGTTCGTAATTCGTAGCTTGATCATAAGATTTCGAGTAGTCAACATTCTTTTTTCCAAGCTTTCCATTTCCATGGTGCTTGTCTCGCTAATCTCAATTCCTTGTTGCTGGAAATATCTCAATCGTTCTACCCATAACTTTTTATGCTCCCATAATAAATGTATAGGTCTAACATCTACTTTCTTCGTGCGATCCAGCATCTTCTCCAAATATTGCTTGACTATATTATAGCACTCCAGCCCAACAACTAGAGGCTCACATGAAGCAGCACTTCGACTAGGGTATATCGTCCCGTCTGATGCCATATATGATTCAAGAGATCTTCTGATATATGGAAGGTCTAATTCATCCTTAACATGGGGAACATACTTGAATAGCTTGATCATCGTCTTGTAGACTGGGGAATCATCGTTATATTCAAAAGCCAGTTCAACATCTGAGAATGAAATGGTTTTCGCACTATAATGACCGTCTGCGTACCCGAGAATATGAAATATGCGTTCCGTTTCATTGAAGCCATATACTAAAAATGCAGCCCAATAGTGGTACTTCTGATAAGACGGCTCAAAAGGACAATAGAAATGATTGAGAAAAACGTTCGGATAGTAGCCTTGTTGAACGGACTCAATTAAGAACGGAACAATACCTCGATTAAAGTGTTTAACATATGTACTGCTCATTCGGAGATAATCCAAATGAGGGCAGTTGAAATAAATATGTTTATTGTGTAGAAAATTAAAGCCGACATCACCCTTAACCGGATATTGGATCTCGCATTCCAATTGTACGAAGTTCGAATATAGCCAAGTCGAATACGCATTGCTTTGTGAGATGACGGTTAATGGTGAAGCGTGATGTTCGTAGGACATGATAGGTGCTGCCCCAATAGGTAAAAGGTGTTCGTGGTTCACAAGCTTCCTCTCCTTTGTGGTCTGGTTTGCCTAAGCCTCAGTGCTTGTCCGTCACCTCCACTCCAAAATACGTATACATGCGATTCGTACTACGATGGTATGAATGGTTGCACTTGCAAGTAAAATGATTACATTATTGTTGGTTGTCTGTCAAGACTGCACAACATAGTTGAGAAATCTGTGTATGTTTCCATGGGGAACAGGAGACAATAGATGCAGTAAAAAAACAGAACAAAATTAAGCTGTGGGGGGGAGTTGCGGCATGGACTTTACGAGCCAAGATATTGCCGTTATCGAACAAGCCTTGCAATTCGCGATTAAGTCCCAACATGATGCGAATAAAGTGCAGTCGTATCAGGAAGTGTTGACGAAGCTGAGAACGAATGCAAGCGAAGCGATGAAGTCGGCGGCTTATTCGTTGCAGGATGGCTTCCGATTCGATTACGATGACTCGTCGGATTTGCAATAAGAGCAACTCGTTTTCTTCATGTTCAAAAAGACCTGGTTCAAGCACGCTCGTCAGGAAGCGTTGCTGGAATCAGGTCTTTTTTTTCGCTTGCGGGCGTGTGGGAGGGAGTGTTCAGGCTACAAGGAGCCTGCTCGGTGACGCCTTGCGATCAGCTCCGCGGCCCGCAAGCCGCTGATCGTCACCATCGGCGTACCGCCTCCCGGATGTACGGTGCCTCCGGCGTAATACAAGCCGCTTAGCTGCCGATCCTTCAGGCTAGGGCGCATGAACGCGGACCGCGCATCATGTGAGGCGGCGCCGTACAGCGCCCCGGCGTAGGAGCCGCTTAACCGCTCGAGATATTCTGGACCGTAGCTCGCTTCGGCTTCGATGCGAGAGGACAGGTCGGGCGAGCCCCATAGCGTGGACAGTCGGGCAACCAGCTTGTCACGATACGCAGCATGCCGATCCAGAATCGACTTGCCATAGACCGGGTCTGCGGCGAGCAGCGACGAGGCGGAGCGTTCGCCGCGGAGCACAGCAGGCTGAGCCGCGGGGACGTTCACGAGTGCGTAGATGTTGCGGTATGCGCCATTGCCTGCTCGCTCCGGTTCGGTAACAGCCGAGCAGCAGATGTAGATGGCTGGATCAGTAGGCCATTCGTGGTGCTCGAATATATCGGTAAATTCTGATCCGTAGGAGTCAGGGTAATACAGAGTGTGGTGGTCAAGACCCGGGATGTCACCCTTCACTGAGAGCAGTGACAGGAAGCCAGAGCTCGATAGAGCGGCTGGCCTTGGCGCTGGCTTGCTTGCCGACCTCGTGAGCTTGCGCAGTACATGGGCATCGTTCGAGTCGGTCTTGTCGAGGCTGTCAGCTAGTAGCGTCTGCGTCGTGTAATAATCACAGTTCGAGACGACGATGTCGGCTTCCCAGAGCTCGCCTTGCGCGACTACGCCTCGAATGCGCTTGCCATCATGTACGATACGCTCCACCGCTGCACCCGTAACGACCCGAACACCGAGCTCACCAGCCAGCCGCTCCAGCGCCTCGATCAGCTTGCTATTGCCGCCGCGAATGTAGTAGACGCCTCGCACGAGTTCGAGGTACGCGATCATCGACAGCGTAGCCGGAGCACGGAACGGAGACGAGCCGACATAGGTCGCGTATCGATTCATCATCGCCAGCAGTCGCGGGTCGCGGAAGTAGCGTCGATGGAAGGCATCCATCCGAGTAAGCGGATGAACGCGCAGCATGGACAGCCCGAGAGAAGGCGAGTGGAATTCCGACAGCTCGGCGAACGATCGGGTGAAGAACTCGCGCTCTGAGATCTTGTACATCTTCTCGACCTCGCCTAAGAATCGCTTGAAGCCGAGCTGATCGTCACGGGAGAACGACGCGAGCTGCTCCTCCATACGATCCGGGTCGGCGCTTAGGTTGATCGTCGTGCCGTCTGCGAATACGTTGCGGCTATTCACAGGCAGCTGGATGAATTCAAGACCGGAGGACGTTCCCGCCTTGCGGAACACCTCCTCGAATATCCACGGCATCGTAATTGTCGATGGTCCGAAGTCGAACGTGCTCGAGCCGAGCTGGACGGCATGCAGCTTACCGCCAAGCGTATGATGCTGCTCCAGGATCGTAACGCGGAAGCCATACACGGCGAGCATGCAAGCTGTTGTCAGTCCGCCGATGCCGCCGCCTATGACAAGGATGTGTTTGTTCGATTGTTCGCTCATAGCTTAATGTTTCTTCCTTTCCACATGTAGCCTTGGCCGCTTACGGAGCCGTACCAGGAGCGGATAGCGAGCATCGCGAGCAGCAAGAAGCTGACAGGCGCGAGCAGCCACCAGCCGCCTCGGACGCCGAAGCGTCGATCTGTCATGAAGCGCTGTGCAGCTGCGAGCAGCCAGGCTAGCAGGGCGAGCGCGACTGCAGCCGCACCGCTGCCGTACGCCGCAGGAGCGGCGAGCGCGTAAGCGAGCAGCAGCGGCGGACTCATGTAGCAGAGCGCGTAGAAGCTCAGCAGTATGATCAGGAGCACGGTCGAGCGTCCGAGACCGGCGTAGATGTTCTTGGCGAAGCCGCTCCAGACGTCGGCGGGCTTCGTATACATTTCGCAGGCCACATGGTTCGTAATGTCGACCAGCAGCGGCCTATGGCGAGCCGCCTTCACGGCCTTGGCCATCTCCATATCCTCGATGATCGAGTCACGGAAGCGGGCATGACCACCGATCGCAGCATACGCCTCGCGGTGATACAGCATGAACGCTCCGTGCGCGGCCATGAAGCGCGGATCGGACGATCTGCGGACGAGCGCCAGCGGAAGGTGCAGGGCAATGACGAAGAACAGCATCGGCAGCACGAGCATGCCCATCGCATGGCTAGCGATGACGCGAGGGAAGCCGGTCACGAGTCCCGCTTGAGTCCGCATTCCTTCTTGGACCAGGCTGCGCAGCATGTCCGGCTGATGGACGGTGTCCGCATCGGTGAACAGCAGCCATTCGCCGCGCGCCTCCTGCGAGAGCTGGTGGCAGGCGAAGCACTTGCCGACCCAGTCGTCTGGTAAGGGTGACCCGTGAAGGAGCCGTAGCCGCGGGTACCGCATGCGCAAGCACTCCAGCAGCTCTAGGGTACGGTCATCAGATCGGTCATCGAGGCAGATGACCTCGTAGTGCGGATATTGCTGCTGCAGTAAGCTCTCGAGGCAGCGCTCGATGTTGGTCTCCTCGTTGCGGGCTGGAACGAGCACGGAGACGAACGGCAGACTGCTGTCTAGTTCTGCGGCGTCTCTATGCGGACGCGGCCAGAAGCGTAGGTTCACGAGCACCCATAGCGTGAGCACCCCGAGCACGAGCACCTGCATGAGCTGGAGGGCGAGGAGGAGTGTGGCGAATTCATCTCCGTTCTCTCCAGACGGACTCGATAGCGATGGCAGCTCCTTCATTACTAGCAGCATGAGCGGTTACTTCCTTTCATTCATACATGATTGGTACGGTGTGAGCTTATTGTGACCTTGAACGGTTGAAGATGCGGGTGAACTGCTCGGATATGGAGCTGGCGCCGCCAGCAAGCCTCGTGAATCCCGTCAGTTGTCCGTCGATGATAGACCGCTTAAGCTGGTCGAGCTGGCAGGTGACCGCTGCCTCGATTGCAGCCGTCCGTTCGTTACGGGTGAGCGGCAGAGCATCGAGCTTCAGCGGCGCACCGAATTCGACGAATACGTGCGGCCGCTGATCGAGCAGGAAGTCGTAGGATATCGTGATTGGAACGAGCTGCACGGCGGGAAGCCGATCGAGCAGGAAGCCGACGCCAGGGAGGAAGCCGAGCGGCCGTACGTCCTGATGACGAATGTCTCCTTGGGGGAACAGCCATAGCGCGGCCTTCGGGCGTCGTAGCAGCTCCTCACAATAAGCGAGGGAAGTACGGACACCAGAGGCCGAGCTACGATCAATCGAGAATGCGCCGAGCTTGCGGAAAAAACGAAACTGACGCAGCCCCTGCTCCGACATCATGACGTAGGCATCTTGATGAATGAGACATCGATTCGCTTGAAAGGCGATTAATCCATCCCACCAGCTGCTGTGGTTGGCCACATACAGCGTCGGAAGCTCGGTGTGCACCTCTGGATGCAGCCTCACGCTCACTTCACTGAAGGAACGGCGCAGCAGCAGCCTGTTGTATGTGGAGAAGAGCGCTTCGAAGGAAGCGCTCTTGTTCGCCTGAATCATGCGAACGCCTCCTTATCCCAGCGCCGCCATATGAATAAGATGCCGAGCAGACCGATATTAATGGCAACGGCCCACCATAGTCCACTTTGCGCTGCGAGTGTTAAGAAGAGCGACTCCAGCGTCAGCAGCAGCATGAGCGGGACGAATGGTCCGGATTGGCTTGGCTGCTCTCGATGATCCACATACTCATCATGCAAGTAGTTAACGATATTAATGATCAGCAGGGCGGTGAGCCACCAGCAGATGAAGTTGCTGAGCGGAATGTCGTAGAACGTCACATTCCACGGGGCGAGCTGATCGCCGCTCCAGCTCCAGTACCGCTGCTGCGCCGCCACTGGATCGAGCAGCAGATCGATTGCTGTCACCATACTGGCTGTCCAGAGTGCTGGCAGCCAGAAGCTGCGCCGCTTTTGCCTCGCGCGCTGACGCTTCATGGTAGACAGCTCTGGTGACATTTTCTCCGATAATCGCAGACCTCGACGGGCCTCCTTCGATTGCGGGACAGGCGCGAACGCCTTCGCTATGATGAGCAGCATGCACCAGGCGAACGGAATTGCGAGCGGCACCCCGAAGACGAGCGGGGCGAACGATGCTCCGTACTCATACGGACCGAACCAGTGGCCGGTATGGACGCCGATCCATTCGGCCGCATACGAGACGCTCGCACAGATGACGAACAGAAGGAGTGCCTGACGCGCTCCATATTTGCGGGTATACCAGACGAGCGCCGTTGCGCCGCCGATGATCAGATAGAAGCCATTCGCCCATGCCAGCCACTTCGGCAGCAGCCCTCCGCTTACGAGCACATATCCGCAAGCAAACCAGATTGCGTACAGCACCGACAGTCGGAACAGCCATTGATTTACCATGGGACCTCATTCCCGCACTTGCTGTTGATCATGCTAGCCATTGCCGGCTTGCGCCACGTATTCGCCTGCGTGAGCAGCGACAATAGAATGCTGACCTTCTTCAGGTTCGACACTCGTATGCGCTTCGAGAACACATCTCCGCCGCTCTCTTTGCTTTCCACTAATATTTGTCTATAAATGAGTCCAGCTGCTCCGAGCGAAAGTCTGCTGTCTCGTGGATAATACAGCTGCGCCGACAATCCGTCCTCATATTCACGCTCTGCCCACGCGGCCAAATGGTCGAAGAGCGGCTTCCAGCCAGGCGCCTTCATCCCAAGGGCAATGTCCGCCTCGCTGTAGCCGTACTGGCGCATGAGCTGCTGTGGAAGATAAACACGTCCCCGTTCGAAGTCTTCCTTCACATCCCGCAGTACGTTCGTAATTTGCATCGCAATGCCGAGGCGTTCCGCCTTGCGCACCATCTCTGGCGTACGGAACGGGGACAAGATCGGCAGCAGCATGAGGCCGACTGTTCCTGCCACGAGTCTGCAATATTGCTCCAGCTCTTCAACTGTTTCGTAGCGTACCTTTGTCAAATCTTGACGTTGACCGGCGATCATGTCGCGGAACGGCTGCTCCTCCATCGCATAAGTCTCGAACACATGCGCAAGCGCCAGCCAGTGGGGATGAGGGTCAGGCTGACCGGCCAGCATGCGATCGAACGCTTGCTCGAAGCCATCGACGAGCACATCGGAATGGGCATGGGAATTATCGACTAGATCGTCCACCGTACGGCAGAAGGCATAGACCGCCCAGACGGCGTTGCGCTTCGGCTCAGGCAGAACGGAGAACGCTCGATAGAAGCTGGAGGAATGTGTGATGACGACTTGCTCGCATATTTCATAAGCGGTCTGGAGCTTAGGATTCATGTTGGCTCACCTCGAATAAATAGTGTGATGCTGCATATCTGTGTACAAACATTATACAATTTTAACGTACATCTATCTTTTTCGGCGGAATAAGTTTATACTAACATTATACAAGATCAAGTTGCAAGCGTTAATTATACGCTGTACATGTCATCGCTGTGATGCTTATAGGAAGAAAGGGTGATCGCCTTGCGTAGTTCACGTATTGTCATTATCGGCGCCGGTCCGGGCGGATTGTCCGCTGCGATGCTGCTTGCAGCCAAGGGGTATTCGGTCGACGTACTGGAGCAGCACCATGAGGTCGGGGGTCGTACGTCACCACTCCAGCTTGGCCCCTATACATTCGACCGAGGACCGACATTCCTCAATATGCCTCATATCTTGGAGGACGTATTTAAGGAGGCCGGGCGTTCGGTTCACGATTATGTCACCTTGAAGCAGCTTGACCCTATGTACCGTCTGTTATTCGATGACGCTCCCTTCTATATATATAAGGACCGTGGACAAATGATACGGGAAATTGGACAAATGTTTCCGGGCAATGAGGACGGCTATGTGAAGTTCATGGAACGCGAGGGCAAGAAGCTGGCCGCACTAACGCCTGTCCTGCAAAACAAGCATGACTCGCTCCTCGACTACTTGCGTCCGAAGTTTCTGAAGGCGCTGCCTCAGCTCACTGTAGGCCGTACGCTGTATGACTGCTTGTCTGACTACTTCGACGATGAGCGGCTTCGGCTTGCCTTCACGTTCCAGGCTAAATATCTCGGGATGTCGCCGTGGGATTGTCCGGGCGCGTTCTCGATTTTGTCGTATATGGAGCATGAATATGGGATTAGTCACCCGATCGGGGGCGTGCACAAAATTACAGAGGCGATGGCAGACGTGGTGCGCGAGTATGGCGGCCGCATTCATCTGGGCAGAGGCGTGAAGCAGCTTGTGCTCGCCGGGCGGAAGGTGAAGGGTGTTCTGACGAATGACGGAGACGTGATCGAGGCGGATGAGGTGATCGTGAATGCGGATTTCGCGCATGCGATCACGAAGCTGGTCGAGCCGGGCACACTTCGCCGCACTAGCAGCTGGACTGCTGAGCGGCTCGCCCGCAAGTCGTATTCGTGCTCAACCTTCATGCTGTATCTCGGCTTGAACCGGACGTACGACCAGCCTCATCATACGATCATGATGCCAGCTGACTACAAGCGCAATGTGGAAGAGATCTCAAGGCTGAAGGTGCTGTCCGACGATCCTTCGATCTATGTGCAGAACGCCTCGGTTACCGATCCGACGCTCGCACCACCTGGGCATTCAGCGCTCTATGTGCTCGCTCCAGTGCCGAATAACTTCAGCGGCATCGACTGGGAGCGTGAGAAGCACAGCTTCAGAGATAAGGTGCTCGACAAGGTAGAGCGATTGGCTGGGTTCGAGGGGCTGCGTCACCATATTGAAGCAGAGCATATGATCACACCGCTCGATTGGGAGCACAAGCATCGCATCTATCAAGGGGCAACGTTCAATCTGGCGCATAATCTGGGACAAATGCTGTATTTCCGCCCGCACAATCGGTTCGACGAGCTGGACGGCTGCTGGCTCGTAGGCGGCGGCACGCATCCGGGCAGCGGTCTGCCTACCATCATGGAGTCGGCGCGCATAACGGCTAGAGGCATCGCGGCGAAGTACGATGGCGAGCGTGTGCCGGTCGTAACAATGGCAAGCAGCGTGCAGCCCGCTAAGTCGGTCAGAACCGCCAGCAGCCAGCAGGTAGCCAAGTCTTCCTTCGCGGAATCCATCCAAACTGTTGAAGCGTCGAAGGAGGCGGGACTACGTGGCTAATCCGGATATAAGGCAGGCGGGAAGCCAAGAGGCGACCAAGTCGGGCTTCAGCTCTGCTGACGACGTAAAGAGGCGGATCGCCATTGTCGGCGGCGGTGTCGGGGGGCTGACGGCAGCGCTGCTGCTGACTAATCGTGGATATAAGGTCGATCTATTCGAGAAGCAGTCTCGCCTCGGCGGTCGTCTTGCTTATGAGGAGGAAGGTCCGTTTCGCATTGACCAGGGCCCGACAATCGTGCTGCTGCCGGACATGATCCGTGACGTACTCGGTGAGGCGGGTGTGGATGTATCCCGGCTGGAGCTACTGCCGTGCGACCCGCTGTATCGTATTCATTACCCGGACGGCACGCTGTTCGAGAAGCGGCGTGACCCGCTTGAGAATGCATATGAGGTCGAGCGGGTATTTCCCGGTGAAGGCAAGTCGTTCCTCATGTACATGGAGGCGATGAAGCACCGCTTCGAGCAGGGGAAGGCGAGGTTTCTGGAGCGAGATTTTGTCCGTAAGAGCGACTTCTGGAAGCCTGGCAACGTCAGCGCCCTGCTGCGTCTGAAGGCCTATCGCAGCGTATACGGCGACACCTCCGCGTTCTTCCGGTCGCCCCGTCTGCGCGAGGCGTATTCGTTCCAGACGCTGTATATTGGGGGCAGCCCGCTCGCTACGCCTGCTCTGTATTCGCTCATCCCTTACTCCGAGCATGCACATGGCATCTGGTATGTGAAGGGCGGCTATGCTGGACTCGTGCAGCTGCTGGAGGAGGAGCTGCTCGCACGAGGTGCGGTTATCCGTACGGGAACGGCGGTCGAGCGGATCGTGACGGATAATGGCACCTGCAAGGGGCTAGTGGTCGGTGGAGAGAGGCTTGCCTATGAGCATGTTGTGTTGAACGGAGATTTTCCGCTGAACCAATCGTTACTCGACTCGCACGTTGCTGTGGACCGCGGCCATTCCCGCAGCTATAAGCCGTCCTCGGGCTGCCTCTTGCTCTATCTCGGTCTCAATCGAACGTACCGGAGCGCGTCGGTGCACCAATTCTTCTTCGCCGATTCGTATCAGGAGCTGGCACAGGACGTATTCAGTCGGCAGCAGCTGCCTCGTGATCCGTATATGTACGTGTTCCACCCGTCGCTAGTTGATACTTCACTAGCGCCGGAGGGTCACAGTGTGATGTACGTGCTGGTGCCGGTTCCGTCGGGAGAGAGCATCGATTGGGCTGAGGCCAAAGCCGCCTTCGTCGACAAGGTGCTCCAGCGTCTAGAATCGAGAGGCTTCCCGGACCTGCGCTCCTCCATTGTGTGGCAGCGGGTTCGCACACCCGAGGATGCGGCAGTGGACGGTCTCTACGGCGGCGGCAGCTTCGGCATCGCCCCAACGCTCGGCCAATCTGGCGTCTTCCGCCCGCAGGTGGCGCCCTACGGCGTGAAGGGCTTGTACGCCGTCGGGGCGTCGGTGCATCCGGGCGGCGGCGTGCCGATCGTCATGCAGGGTGCGAAGCTGCTTGCCGATTATATCGAGCGGGCCAGCGGTGCCTCGGCTTAGAGTGGGTGAAGGGCTGAAGTGGAAGCAAAGCTTACAGCTTTGAGAATAGTTGCCATGAGTCGCGTTTTATGAGAAAATAGAAGCAATATGTTGAATCGCGTGTGTGAACTGTCGGAGGAAGCACCTCCCTAAGCACTGTAGCTTATTTGCTACGGTGATTAGGGAGGTTTTTGTTTTTCGTGATAGGAAGGATTAGGAATTGGAAGAAAACAATTGAAGGTAATTGGGGGATCTACTAAAATATTGTCGATGGTTGTTGTTCGATATTGAGAAGATGAATGTAGGTTAGCGATGACTATACATGAGGAGCGATACGAGATGAATAGGATGAACGTGTTGAAATGTACAGCTGCCTTGATGATCTGTTGCGCGATGGGGATGGGGGGAAGTGTATCGCAGCCTGTCCATTCGGCTACGGCACTGTTCGGAGATGTGAGTGGTCATTGGGCGGAGTCAGGTATACGGAATGCACTCGAGCTTCGCATCGTCGACGGCTACCCGGACGGATCGTTCCGCCCAGATGCGTCGGTGACACGTGCGGAGTTCATTAAGATGGCAGCGCAGGCGCTGAAGCTGCCGATTGGGAAGGCTGGCGAAGGTGCGGATTGGTATAAGGCGTATGTAGCCGCAACGGAGGAGGCCGGGATTAGCCACAGCAGCGACTTCAACGGCGGGGACTTGAATGCGCCGATTAGTCGCTTGGAGATGGCGCGGATCGCGGCGAGGTCGGTGGAAAGCGGGCTCCAGGTGAAGGAGTACAACCCTGAGGATCATCTCATTATGTATCTTGCGACGAAGACCGGGTTGATTCAAGGGATGGCAAGGGGCGACCTGGCGCTGGAGGCCGCGACGACGCGTGCGCAATCTGTGACGATCATCGATCGGATTCTGCGAGTGAAGAACGGTGAGAAGCTCGAGGTCGATAAGTACGCGCTGGCTAATGCGGAGCTCGCTCATCTGAAGACGAATATATTTACGGTCATGCCGGACATATTCGGAGGAATCCAGTACAACAAGTGGGATACGTCGAAGATGGTGATGGAGACACCGGACGGCTTGTATAAAGGCTCGGTGGATCGGATTATTGCGATCGACTTCGAGGATCCGAATGATCCGAATTTGAATCTGCTGGGGGATGTTAATGAGCTGCTGTGGTGGGGGGCGGGGGATAGGTTTCATTATGTGAGGGACAATCGGAAGAGCTATGGAATCGTGTTTGAAAGGAGTTTGGAGTACAACAAAGATACGTCTAAATACGGAACCGGACATGGAGGTCCACCAATCATGTATGTGAGTGGTATTAATGCACCAGATGATACTGCGTTAAGTGAAGGTGTTTTAAACACACGTGCGAGGCTGTTTAAGCCAGACGGTACGTCTGCTAATGCAGTTATTATACCGAAAGATGGATTGAGTACACGACGATTAATGTCAATTGAAATTCACGCTCCTGCAATACCTCCTAATCGCACACATGCACAAGATATCGTTACCGTGATTTCACCCTTCTATGTGAAATAACAGGATGGAGCGAGCATGATGAATAACGTGCTGAGAAGAATCGTTGTCCATTTGTGCTTGACCTTGATGATCACGGGCCTGATCCCGTTAGATTACATTGTCGAGCGACTTATAAACTCTGCTCAAGCTGCTGGGGAAACAACAAAAGAATATGACCTCAATTATGGGGGAGTCGCCCAAGCCGGGTATCAAGGATATTATTCAGCTCAAGCTACGCTACAGGGCGACGCGAGGCCGATTGCAGATATACAGGGCATCAGTGGGATGAAAATTAAACAGGTAGAGCTCATACGGGATAACCAGCCGGCTGGTACTCTAACTACACCTATTGGATACGGCAGCTGGTGGGGGCCAGTCGATGTAAATAGTCTGATTATTGATGTTGCTTCTGAAGAAAACGATAAAACACCAACCTACTTTGCCTGGTATCGATACAGTCAATCCAGCCCGGAGAAGAGGTGGTATGCCAATGAAGGGAAGCCCACCGATCCGAAGCTATGCGGCTCTGCGACGAAGGACGAGTACAATATGCCCAAGGTTCCGGGCTGTTCTGCAATCGTGACATTCAACGTGTCGAGGACGCAGCCATATAAGACAGTAGTCGGAGATACGGAGATTAGTAGTACTGTTGTAGAGGTTACAGGCTTTAGCACGCCTAATGTTAGAAAAGACATTGATGTTAACGGACCTGAAGGAACAAAAGGAATCAGCGAAGGAACATCGGGCCCTAACCGCATCTACAACCCCCGCTTGAAAAAGAACGGGGACAGCACGGAATCGTTCACCATAGAATATGAGCAAGACTTTATGGCTTATCCAACAAGCGAACCCGGACCCAATCCAGCCATCAAAAATCTAGCTGCTTCTGGCGCGAAGCTCATGGTCTACTTTGGCAGCTTCGACTTCGATATTTACGGCAAGACGTACAAGTATCCGAACAGGGTCCGCGTTACCTATGAACCAGAGGTTAATCCAAAGCCGAACCTGGGCGGGATCTCGGTGGTGGAGAAGGTATGTGTGCCGAGGGGCGTTTCGCAGAGCTATTCGTTCTCGTTTACCAACGACGGGACGACGGATGTAACGACTCCGTTCAAGACGGAGGTTCGGATCGATGGATCTGTAATCAGAACGTTCAACTATAGCGGACTCGCGGTCGGCGCGAAGAAGACGGAATCGTTCTCGCATACGATCTACTCCGATCAATCCGTTACAATCAGCATCGATAAGCTTCCGAGCGAGACGAATCATGCCGATAATGTGATGACGTTCCATGTGAAGCCCCAAGCTACGTGCGAGCCTGGCGGCGGTGGCGGTAATCCTCCTCCCGGACCTGAGGTCATTACTGGCACATTAGAGGTCGAGAAGCCAACCGTTAAGTATGGCGAGCTGAACTACACGTGGCTGCGCAACGTGACCGTATCGGGCGGGAACAGCTGCAGCTTGGCGACAGGTACGATCATCTACTCGCAGAGCGGTCACAGCAAGTCGTACAAGCTGGACAAGTCTGGGACGTTCTCGAGTCAATTCGTTGCAAGTCCATATAACGGCGTCTCGACGGGTCAGGTGACGGTGCAGTATGACATCACCACGACCTGCGGCTCGAAGAAGACGTTCGGGCCGGGTAGCTTCGTCGTCGTCTCAGACCCAGACAACCATCCTCCGGAGTTCGAGCCTTCCTGGTTTTATTCCTACTATTACAACGGTTACGCAGACAAAGCGCAGGTCGTAACAGTTGGGGAAATGGTCAGTCTCGGACCGGTTACACGGCCGAAGATCGAGGCACTTGGTGATAACGGTACGCCCTATGACCCGGACGGTGATACGATTCAATATTACTGGGACTTTGCAGGAAGTAGCAGCTCGTGGATTCGTTGGCTGGGTGATGAGAGAGAGGGTAGAGGATTATATCCCTATGATACCTCCTTCAACGGCATTAGAGCGACCGAGCTCGGTACACATACGATCATGGTTACTGCCTTTGACGGTAGAGGAGGTACCTCTGGGCCCAAATCGGTCACCTTGGTCGTCAGAGAGGAGAACCCTGATCCAATCATTACGCTGCCGCCTAAGGTGGTGGAAGGACGTCCCTATACTCCCGACATTAGCTGTGCAAACAGCCAGAGCCCACATAGGGACAGGTGGATCGCCAGCTGCGATTGGCACGGGACGAAGCTACCCCTCTATCCGACAGCAGGGGACTACCCGATTAAGCTCGATGTGACAGATAACACGGGCTTGCGCTCGAAGGAGCCGGCTCACGCCATACTGAACGTTCTGCCGGATCTGCCTCCTGACATCTTGCTTGAGCAGCCGAATTACGGAATTCGGAACAAGGAGCTTTCATTCCGAGATCTATCCAAGAGCCCGGACGGTGATCCCATTAAGAAGCACACGATAACGCTCGCATATGATTCCAACAACAACGGCTCCTACGATGACGAAACGCCGCTAAGCATGCCGCTCAATGCGCAAGGGTACTTCAAGTACACGGCGACACAGGTGGGTAAGTATCGGATCAGGATTTATATGGAGGAAGCTACGCCTATGGCGAAGTGGGCACAGAAGGACTTCATCTTTGAGATCGTTAACGATGCGCCCGAAGCCTCCTTCTACATCGAGGGGGATAACTACAAACCACCTAAGATTGAAACAAAGCAAATTTCTTCGGCAGATTTACTTGGTGCGGCTTGGAAAAGCTCAAGCACTTACCAAATGTCCGAAATGAAAGGTTATGTATATAACCAGGCGGAAAATGCTATTGAAACTCCAACTCCTAATTATAGTCAGTACCGCGCCGTTACAGGAGATGACTTTAAAAAGATTGGCAAGTATTGGTACTGTAATAACTGCGTGAATCCGTGACAGCCCGCTCGTGACTGTAGGGAAATGGTAAAAGCATCAAGGTAATGAGCATTTCAATTGAACTTCCTCGCGTGGACAAAAAAAGCACATGTTGAAACACGCCTACGCGTGAAGGCGTATACACCCCTATTAAACATTGAGTCTCAAGTGGTTAGGATGGTGAGATACACACGTCGCAACGTTTGAAACCAAGGACTGTGCGTTCCAAATGCGAATTTGACTTGCCTAGCATGTCTTACGAGTCGTGAAGCATGGTAGATCATATTCTGAATGACCGTGCGAATCCGTCTGCGGCCAACATTGTTTCGAATCGGAGAGTCGGGAATCTGCAGACTGAGTTGCCCCATCAAGCGAAGCATATTGTATGCGAACACGCCCGCATGCAATATGAGATTGTTGGTTGCAAACTTGCCAGCGGGCAAGCGTTCCAGATCAAGGTCTGTCTTGATCTCACTGTGGTACTGTTCACTGGTGCCGTGATCGCGATACAGTTCAATGACCCGCCAAGCCGAGCAACGCAAGGAAGTCCAGTACACCTCGACCTCGATCTCAGGAACGAGGAAGATTTGACCTTCACGGCTTATGGTTCGTTCGATGACACGAAACACTTGACGCAGCGGCTCGTCAAATCCTTGTTCACGAATGAGCATCGACCCGATGTATACCTTCTTTCCTTCGCGTTCTTCGCAGCATATGCCCAGATCTTGTGCGAACAAGAGCCACGTCTCCTTTGGATCTCTTCGCAGATTTTTCTTGATGATGTAATCGGCACGAGTTTCTTGAGTGTGACAGACCTTCAGATTCGCCAAGCAGTCGTTGCCTGCATCCATTCGAACAAGGAGCGGACGGTCTGTGACTCGGCGTGCATATTGAATGCTGGCCTTCAAAAATTCATCCGTGTTCTTCTGGCAATGCACGCTGCCCTCACGCAGTTCCACATGGACGCCGTAGCCCTCTTTGCCCAAGTAAGAGAAGATCGGAGCAAAACCATCATGGCCTTTGTAGGTGCGAGATACGCCTTCTTTTTCGTGCGGGAGTTGTCAAAGGGAGACACATCGATATCGAGCGGCAACAACGTAGTCCGTTCCTTCTCGCCCAGGACAAGAAGATCAACACCCGTAAGCGGGGCGGCCACTCGGCGTAACAGGTCCGCCGACTCTTCCAGCACAATATCTTTCCATATCGACGAACCCGCCATATCTAAGCGCTGGCGCAAGGTTGGACTAGATGGAACATCGCGAATGTCAAGACTGATGCTGAACGCATCGTCTTGCCGGAATGGCTCAATATGATCAAAGTCGCTCTTGCCTTGGCAGAGCAGACCCAAGTAGCTTTTCATCACATCAGCATTCGAGATATCTGGATTCGGGTTCTCGGGCAATACCGTTTTATTCAAACGTGCACCGAGATTAGTCTTTGCTAGCAAAGCTCCAATAGCGGTTAACCCGGTATGTGTGGTTAAGTACTCATTAGATTGGACGAATTCGAACTTCAAGCCAATCACCCCATTGGTGAAAGTATTGGATCGTTATAATCCTTTAATTTCGACACAAAATCTTGGATTCCCTCTATTTTTCTCTTGTTTTCATATTCTTTTATCACGGATTCACGAACTGGTATTACGACTCTTGCTCTGATATTCGTAAAATGATTAACCCCGTTCTATTTAACAATGGACGTTCGACGTTCACTAATATTCTACGAGAAAGCATCAGCCCTATTTGGAATCGTGCTAGTGGTGGCGCTAATGAAAATCAATTCTTTATAGAGGGCATCGACAATGAGAACGATTTAATTTGGATTAGGGCGGATAACTTTTGTACTTGTAACAGTTCTAGTACTCCGATCGTTATAGACGATGTAGTCTTTCGAATCTCAGACCTTGAGCGAGATGCTCTAGAGGGGAAGTCTGCTTGGAGCGCTACAGCTAAGGCGATACCGGTTTACAGAAAACAACATCGCTTCGAGTACCCGGACAACTCCATATACAGCCCTAACTACAAGTACCCTGGACCACCCCCAGAACCTTATTGGTTTAATCCGCCTGAAAAGAAGAAAGCGTACGGACTAGAAATGGGCGCGATCCCTTACACAATAACGTATTGGGACAGCGACGATTATTCTTGGAGAACCCACTACAGTGAAACGAGTGGTATGTTAACAGACAGCTCCGGCAACGTGTTCAGTTATGTTGAGGATCGCCGTTCGGGGAGAAAAGTTCTAGAAAAGAAAACTGCAGATAGATCAAGTTTGATATGGGAATACAAGGGTGCGTTTGATCATGAGGGGAAGCTCTCTCTTAAGCCGATGCATGTGACACGAGACAATCAGAGGCTTGTGCTTTTTCCTAGATATTACTATACCAATCACGTGTCTTCTGGCATTAATATGCAGATAATTGATAACAACAGTGGGAAACATTTGCGTGATGTCCCAGTTCCTTCTGGTCGAGTTTATGTGACTGCTTTTGATAAGTTACTTGTATTTTCAGACACGGTTCAAGATGCTAACGTCGGGTATCAGAGATCTTTTTCGCAGTACCTTCTAATATACAATATAGATAAAAACAGCTGGCATAAAACCGAAGAGCCAATATCCACAGTACTAACTTCTGATTCTGATTTAGGTATTGGTGATTTTAGGGTAAGTCCTACTGTTACATTCAACGCAGACCGAAAAATAACTGTTATATCCCAAGGGTATCTTACTGTGCTTGATTTAGAGGCGAAGAAAATATTCTCTCCAAGCGAAAGAGTATTTATTCCTTATGGGAATAGCGGTACAACATTAGTTCCCTTCGGCGATGGTAAATTTTTAGTCCAACAAACCGATCAACGAGGAAGCTCAGATGATACAAGCTCTAGTACGTATATGCAGATCGTGAACTCAGCTCCAGACTCGAACTCCACTGGGTATACGTATGGTGATCTGTACAGTGACACCGAGAGTGTTGTTAATGGCGAACTGTCGATGTCACTAAAATTCAATTACAACAATTTCTCAGATATTGCATCCGCTGGTTTAATATTTCGCAGGCAAGATCACCGTAACATGTATCGAATGGAAGTTACTCCGAAAGTTACTCGGATCGTCAAGGTTGTCAATGGCAATCGAACGGTGTTGCAGGAGGTAGCCAATAGCCTTTCGTACCGCGTATATTACGATGTGAAGGTGAAGATGAACGGTACACGACTACGCGGCTATGTTGGAGGGGTTCCGCTCCTTGATGTGACAGACTCTGCATTTGCAAGCGGACAAGTCGGAATTTACTCGGAGGTTCCTTATTCGGTTCTGAAGAGTTTCACGATCAGTACATACTTAGGCACAAGCAGCCAGCTGCAAAATATCGGCGTCGTTGGGACGGCGCTTCGTTACTTGAAGCAATATACCGATCTCGAGAACGATCCGCCGATTGATAGCTTGACGAAATGGACGTATTCGCACACTGAGCCGAATAAGTTCCTCGATGCAGGGGACGGGTACTCAGGGCTGTCGTCCATGCATGGACAGACCGTCACGTCGCCGCATGCGGTGCTGGACAAGGTCGGGACGTACAAGATTGATTACCAGCTACCGGATGATCCGGCGCCACCGGGGTACAAATACTCGAACGACTTGTTCGCGTCATACCGTAAATACTCTGACCTGTCGACAACGTATGTGACGATTCATCGCCGCCCGATCTCGGAGTTTACACTAGCTGTTCGGGCGGACAAGACGATTGCTTGGACGGACGCGAGCCGTGACCCCGATCGATGGTTAAGCGCGACGAACTATTCGACGGAGTCTACTGGTATCAATTACCGTACGACAAGAGGGATTACGGAATACCAGCGTAACTACACGACGCCGAGCGGTATGACTGTAGAAGGGCAGCTGACGCGTCCGGGTGAATCGGGCTGGTATACGGTTCGTCAGGCGGTGAAGGACGAATACGGGGTCTGGAGCGAATGGTACGAGGTGCCGATCTGGGTGGAGCCTGCTCCGAACAATCCGCCAGCGGTGACGCTGACTTATCCGACAGGGACACTCGTCAATCCGACGCCGGTCAGCCTGAAGCCGACGATCCGCTGGAACCAGAGTGATCCAGATGCGGGGACGACGTTCAGTACGTTCAACCTCGAGATCAAGGATGAGTGGGGCGGCTGCGTCGAGTGTAAGACGGATCAGTCGATGAACACGACGAACGGTTCTTGGGCGTGGACGATGGACGGCTCGCTTACGATGGGGCGTAAGTACCAGGTACAAGTACAGGTGAAGGATGACGGAAATCTGGCTTCGCCGTGGAGCGGCATCGGCTGGATGGTCACGAATTCCCCGCCGACGGCGTATATGCAGCAGCCGAGCGGCACACATGCGAACCCGACCGTGTTCAACACGACGAGGCCGCAGCTTACCTTCGTACAAGCTGACCCGGATCCGGGGACGACGTTCATGTACATGCAGCTGCAGGTCCGAAATGAGGCGAATACGGTGATGCATCAGGATAGCGGTCAAATATGCCAAGCTGCAAGTGGAGGCGCTTGTGTCGGGACGACGAGCACGACGATGAGCTATACGTTTGGTCCGGAGCTGCCAGCTGGGCAGAAGCTACGCGTGCGGGTGAAGACGTGGGATCAGTACGGCTCGGAGTCGCCTTGGTCGCCGGATGCGTGGATGCTCATTAACCGCCCTCCAACGGGTCAGCTGCAGATCCCATCGCCGATCTATGAGTACGATTCACCGGAATTTACGGTGATGGTAACAGACCCGGACGGGGGCAAGCTGCGGGTCGTCGTGGAGAAGAGCGTTCGAGGCGGGGCGTACGCTCGACTGAAGGAGTGGACTGCTGTCGACTCGGGCAGCACTTTAACTTTCATCGATGGTCCATTGCCCGAGGGACCAGCTGTGCTCAGGCTGCACGTGACCGATGAGCACGGCAGTGTGTTCGAGCGGACGTACAGCTACGTCGTGCTGCCGCTGGAGCTAATCGGTGCGGTGCACCATACACCCGATTGGGAGAGCTACAGGCAATCGTGGAATGCCCGATTCCCGCAGCTGGAGCGAGCTTATTCAGACTTTTGGGCCGGAGAGGCGTTCGTGCTGACAGTGGATGTGACGCAAACAGGCAATAGTACGACGAAGCCACTAGCCGTTACTGCTGAGCTGCTGTCAACAGGCGAGGTGGTTGAGCTGTCTCGCAACGTCCATGCCCTTGTATCGTATGAGGGGCTGCTACTGAATACCGACCATACGAAGGTGTTGGAGCAGGGTAGACAGACGTTCCGCTTCACCGTCACTTGGTCGAATGGCTACGTTCAAGCTTACGATGTGCCGATTACGATACGGGATCATATTTTCGACGTGATCGTGAATCAGCTTCGGCATTAATCGTACCGCTCCCTGATGAGGCGGTTATTTAGTATCTAGAAACTTGTAAGTGATGGCCGCGAATTGGTCTTGCATAGCGGTTGTAAACCGAACATGCATTCGATATAATGAAGGAAACGTTGGATGAGAAGGAAGGGGCGATCTCCGCCGTGAACCGATTAACCGGCAAGGTAGCTTCCATGAACGAACTGCTCGAGCTTGTTCGAGCAACACCCGAAATGATGAGCCAGGTTACGTACTGGCATACGATACCCGCCCGTGAAGGGCGCTATGAGTGCTTTCCTGAACAGCTGCTGCCGCAGCTTGCGGATGCGCTGAGGGCGCGCGGCGTTAGCCAGCTGTACACGCATCAGGCGGAGGCGTTCCGACGGGTGCAGGAGGGACGGCACGTCGTGGCGGTGACGCCGACCGCGTCTGGCAAGACGCTATGCTATAACTTACCTGTCGTTCAAGGCATTCTGCAGGACGAGAGTGCGCGGGCGCTTTATTTATTCCCGACGAAGGCGCTCGCTCAGGATCAGGTGGCCGAGCTGCAGGAGCTAGCCACGACGATGGAGGCTGATCTGAAGACGCACACGTATGATGGCGATACACCGCCTACAGTGCGTCAGGCGATCCGCAATGCAGGTCACATCGTCGTGACGAACCCGGACATGCTGCATTCGGCGATTTTGCCGCATCATACGAAGTGGGTCAAGCTGTTCGAGAATATCAAGTATATTGTGATCGACGAGGTGCACGCCTATCGGGGTGTATTCGGCAGCCATGTGGCGAACGTCATCCGCAGGCTGAAGCGCATATGCCGCTTCTATGGCTCGAATCCGCAGTTCATATGTGCATCAGCGACGATAGATAATCCGAAGGAGCATGCGGAGCGATTGATCGGCGAGGAATGTGCGCTAGTGAATAACAACGGTGCACCGTCCGGTGAGAAGCACTTTGTCTTCTATAATCCGCCTGTTGTCAATGAGCAGCTCGGCATTCGGAAGAGCAGCGTACTCGAGACGCGCAAGCTCGCCGGTCTGCTGCTCAAGCAAGGCATTCAGACAATAGTATTCGCACGCAGTCGGGTACGCGTCGAGATCTTGCTCACCTACTTGCAGGAGCTGGTCGCGCATGAGCTTGGTCCGAAGACGATCCGCGGCTATCGGGGCGGTTATTTACCGCAGCTGCGTCGAGAGATTGAGCGGGGCTTGCGCAATGGTGAAATTCGCGGCGTCGTGAGCACGAATGCACTTGAGCTTGGCATCGACATCGGACAGCTGCAGGCGTGCGTACTGAACGGGTATCCTGGCACGATTGCGAGCACCTGGCAGCAGTCGGGCCGCGCGGGAAGGCGACAGGAGAGCTCAATTACGTTCATGGTTGCGAGCAGCAATCCGTTGGATCAATATGTGATCCAGAATCCGCAATTTTTTTTCGAGCGGCCGCCTGAGCGTGCGCTGATCGAGCCGGACAACCTGATCATATTGGTCGATCATGTGAAATGCGCAGCATACGAGCTCCCGTTCGAGGAGAACGAGCAGTTCGGTGGAGAGACGCTGAAGGATATATTGGAGTTTCTGGTGGAGGAGCGCATCCTTCATCGGGTGAAATCTCGCTGGCACTGGATGGAGCAGTCGTTCCCGGCGCATGACATTAGTCTTCGCTCCGCCGCTCAGGAGAACTTCATCATTATTGACAGGACGAACGGCTCGAGAGTGCTCGGTGAGGTCGACCGATTCAGTGCGCCGACGCTTATTCATGAGGAAGCGATCTACTTGCACGAGGGTGTGCAATTTCAGGTCGAGAAGCTCGATTATGAGGAGAAGAAGGCGTACGTTCGGCAGGTAGATGTCGATTACTTTACAGACGCCAATCTCGCCGTGCAGCTGAAGGTGCTTCATGTGATGCGTGAGGCGGACGGCTTCGGCTTGACCCGGCAATTCGGCGAGGTGACGGTGAACGCGAAGGCGACGATTTTTAAGAAAATCAAGCTCAATACGCACGAGAACATCGGTTCAGGTCCTATTCATCTGCCTGAGGAGGAGCTGCATACGAGCTCATACTGGTTCTCTATCCATGACGAGCTCGCGGCGACGATGTCGGTGAATGACATGCAGTTCGCCCTGCTCGGGCTGTCGAACGTGCTCGTGCACATTGCGCCGCTGTATCTCATGTGTGACCCTCTCGATATTCGTGTTGTGGCACAGGTGAAGGCGCTGCACAACAAGAAGCCGACGATCTTCTTCTATGATCGTTATCCGGGTGGAGTTGGTCTAAGTGAGCGGCTGTATGAGGTTCACGGTGAGCTGCTTGCAGAGGCACGGCGTCTCATCTCATCGTGTGGCTGCCTCAGCGGCTGTCCTGCTTGCGTCGGGCCGATCGAGGAGGTCGGATTGATGGGGAAGCAGCTCGCCATGCAGCTGCTCACCGCCTCTGACGGAGGTGTGCGATGAGCTCGCTGCGCGACCGATTGCAGCGTCATCTGAAGCCGAACGGGCGGACGGAGGAGCGAGAGAACAGCAGCACAGCGACAGAGGGTGAAGCGGATATTGTGCAGCAGGTGAATCTTGCTGATGCTTCCGATCCCGAAGCGCTAGGATGGGCGGCACTTGGCGCTGTGCTGCAGCCGGGTGAGCATGGCGACTTCGTCATGCGCCGTCTGCGGTTCCCGCTCGACCATCGGCACGGTGTGGCCGAGCTTGGGGAGCTTGCGGGGCGAGGGGATGCACTGCAGCGGCTTCTCTCAGCTCCGAAGCGGACAACAGCGCGCAGAACGAGCATCGCACCGCCTTCGAGCCGAGCCGCGGCCGCGAATACGACCGCTGCTACGCAAGGAGTAAGCGTCGAGCTGCGTCCTCCATCAGAAGACGTACAGACGCCGACGTATACGAATGTGAGTAAGCTGCTGTTCATCGATACCGAGACGACTGGGCTCGGTCAAGGTGCAGGCAATGTGCCGTTTATGGTCGGCATCGGTTTTTATGAGGAGGACCACTTTATGATCGAGCAGATGCTCATTCGCCATCCAGGGGAAGAGGCGTCTATGCTCGAATACCTCCAGACGAAGCTGGTGGAGCGCCCTGTTCTCATCTCCTATAACGGCAAGTCGTTCGACTGGCCGATTGTTCGCAATCGGTTCATCATGAATCGGGTGCCGTTGCCGGCTGAGCCACAGGGCCATATTGACTTCTTGTACCCGTCTCGCAGCTTGTGGAGACATACGCTGGCATCGTGCCGTCTCGGACAGGTGGAGTCAGATCGGCTCGGCGTCTTGCGTGAGGACGACGTGCCCGGCTCGATGGCCCCAGTGCTGTACTTTCAATATTTAGCTGAGAGAGACCCGAATGTGCTCGCGGGTGTGTTCCGCCATAACGAGTGGGATGTGCTGACGCTCGCGGGGCTGGCGATACATTTTGCGAAGCTGCTGGAGGGTGAGACGGATTGGCGGCACATTCAGTCGTTCGGGCGCGAGGAATGGTACCGATACGGATTGTGGCTCGATAAGATTGGTCTAGAGGATGCTGCCGTGTGGACGATGGAGGCGCTCAGCGAGGATTATATGGTGAATTCATATATGGACGAAGCCCGTGTGGCGACCGTGGATCAAGCTGGCGGTGTCGGTCATATGCTGCCGTTGGCTCGATTTTTTAAGAAAAGAAAACGTTATGACGTCGCCGTCCCTCTGTGGAAGCTCGCGATGGAGCGTGCTGCGCATTCCCGCACCGCCTCGCTCGAGCCGTACGTGGAGCTGTCGATCTATTACGAGCGGCAGATGAAGCAGCCTCATACTGCTCTAGAGTACGCCGAGCGCGCGCTCGACGTTCTGTGGAGACGTCAGTCGCTGCAACGGCTCGGTACGGCAAGGACGGCGGCTCCGACGAAGGAGCAGCAGGAGCTGGAGAAGCGGCTTGCCCGACTGCGACAGCGGGTATTTCAAGGCGAGAAGCAGTAGCTGAATGTCATGACTCACGAATCATTTGTATAATTGGCCTTCGATATGGAAATCTAGGGTAAGATCATATCGAAGGAGTGACGTTCATGCCGGAGCTTCCCGAAATGGAAAATTACCGTCAGCTGCTCAGCAGTCTCATCGTAAACCGACTCATTACCGGGACAGAGGTGACGCGGGCGAAGTCGATTAATGTGGAGCCGGATCGATTCGATCGGCTGCTTAGAGGGCAAACGGTGCGCAGTATGGGCCGAAGGGCGAAGCACCTGCTGTTCCATATGGCATCAGGCGATACGCTCGTGCTCCATCTGATGCTCGGCGGCGTCATGTTCTACGGGACTATGGAAGAGAAGCCTGACCGGACGGTGCAGGTGCGTATCAGCTACGGTGACTTTCATCTATTTTTCATCGGGCTGCGGCTCGGCTATTTGCACGTCGTGGAGCCTGGCCAGCTGCAGACTATGATGGCTAAGCTCGGACCGGAGCCGTTCGATCCTTCGCTCGATCAGCAGCGCTTCGGGGAGCTGCTCGGCGGGCGCCGCGGGACGCTGAAGAGCTGCCTTGTCGACCAAGGCTTCATCTCAGGCATCGGCAACTGCTATAGCGACGAAATCTGCTTCGACGCGGGGCTGCAGCCGGGCAGAGCGCCGCGCAGCTTGTCCATGGATGAGCGACAGAGGCTGTTCGACTCGATGCGGCGCGTACTGTCCGTGGCCACCGACGAGGGAGGATATATGGACATGCCGTTATATGCTGGCGATATGCTAACAGGAGGCTATGACAAGCAGTGCCGTGTCTACGACCGCGAGGGACAGCCATGCGTGAGATGCGGCGCGACAATTGTGAGAGCGGACGTCTCCTCGAAGAAATCGTTCTGCTGCATCCAGTGTCAGCATTGAGCATCGGAGGTGGAGGTCGCTCATGAACTTCGGCTGCCATATCAGTATTCGCAACGGCTACCTCGATGCAGCGAAGACAGCTGTCAGGCTTGGAGCTAAGGCGTATCAATATTTTCCGAAAAATCCGCGCAGCTTTTCCGTCAAGACGTTCCAGCGTGCTGACGCGGCAGCGTGCGCCGACTATTGCCGTAAGCAGGGCATCCGCTCGATCGGGCATACGCCGTATCCGACGAACATGGCGGCTGATCACGGAGAGCTGCGGGCTGCGACGGTTGCGTCGCTTCGCAACGATCTCGACATTGCCGATGCGTGCGGCTCGGTCGGGATTATTGTTCATTTTGGCAAATATCGAGGACAACACCCGTTACAAGGCTATCAAAATATTATACAATGCTTAAATGAGGTGCTGACCGGCTACGAGGGAGAAGCGAGGCTGCTGATCGAGAATCAGGCCGGAGAAGGGACCGTTATGGGGACGACGCTCGAGGAGCTTGTCCAGGTGAGACGTCTGTGCGAGCGTCCGGACAAGGTCGGATTCTGCTTCGATACGTGTCATGCCTTCGCCTGCGGCCTATGGCCTCAGCAGCCAGATGGCTGGCTCGAGCTGGAGCAACAGATGGTGGACACGCACTATTGGGACCATCTGCATGCGATTCACCTGAACGACTCCGTCTACCCGCGAGGTGCGGGCAAGGATCGGCATGCCTCCATCGGTAAAGGGGAGATGGGTGAGGCGCTCTTCGTTCCGCTGCTGCAATCCGAACGGCTGAAGGCGAAGGGGAATATACCTGTCGTACTGGAAACTCCTGTGCAGCGCGGCGCAACGCACGAGACTGAGATTCGTTACATATGGGAGCTGAGCGAGCGATGATTCACGTATATTTGGACGATTGGCGGAAGCCTCCAGCCAGCTTCACGTTGGCGAGCACAGCGGACGAATGTCTGCTGCTGCTGAACGAATGCGACGTAGACGTGCTGTCGCTGGATTACGACCTTGGGTGGAACGCTCCGAACGGGTTCGAGGTCGTACGCGGTATGCTCCTGTCGGGAAGGTTCGCAAGGCGAATCTACCTCCACACGTCCAGCGACGTGGGACGCCGTCGCATGTATGAAGCGCTGTACGCAGGCAAGCCGGAGCATGTCGAGCTGCATAACGGACCGACGCCTGACGAGCTGCTGCTTCAGCTTGCGAAGGGTCGCGTATAAGCGGTTAAGCGTCGTAACAGCTCTGAGCTCCCTCGGGGCCTGTTATCTTGAGAGAGGTTGTGTATACAGATGCCGGAACTGGCTGTAGATGAAATTGTATCGATGCGAAATATTCATTTTATAAGAGATCATCGTCATATCTTGAGTGAGGTTGAACTAGAGATTAAGCAAGGAGAGCATTGGATCATCTTGGGACGTAACGGCTCAGGTAAGACGACGCTGCTCGAGCTCATGAACGGCTACCAGTTCCCATCGCGGGGCAAGGTGCGGGTGCTCGGCAATCCGTACGGCGAGTGCGACGTGCGCGAGGTGCGCAAGAGGATCGGCTACATCAGCCAATCGCTGTATGAGAAGCTGAACCCGGCTGACCTCGTCTGGGAGGTCGTTGCGACAGGGGAGTTCGGCTTCCTCCGCTTCTACGAGTCGATACCGCCTGGCGTTCAGGAGCGGTCGCTCGATAAGCTTCGCGAGCTGCGGCTGTTGCATCTGGCGGATCAGCCGATCGGCAGCTTGTCTCAGGGAGAACGTAAGAAGGTGATGCTGGCGAGATCGCTGATGACGAATCCGTCGCTGCTTGTGATGGATGAGCCTTGCTCGGGGCTTGATATTCTCGAGCGCGAGCGGTTGCTTGAATTTATTCAGGAGCTGGCGGGGCAAGGCCGTACGATTGTGTATGTTACTCATCATCTCGAGGAAATTACGTCGCTGTTCACCCACGTCCTGCTTGTGGAGGAAGGTCGCATCGTGGCGGCAGGCCCGAAGCGTGACGTGCTGACAGCAGAGCATGTCTCTCAGGCGTTCCAGGTGCAGGTAAGTCTGGACTGGTTCCAGGACCGACCGTGGATGAAGGTGATTGGATGAGCAGGTCGTTGTTCGTCTGTACATCGAATCGAGGCTATGCACAGCAGGCGCAGGAGGAGCTTCGCAGACTCATTGGGGCTGACTGCCGGTTCGGTTGGTTAGCTCCGGGTGAGACGTTCACGCTTGAGACGGGAAGCGACCATGAGACTGTGCTACGTCTTGTCAATGACAATGAGCCGATCTTCCTGCGGCACCTGTTCCCTGCCACGGTTCACGTGGAATGGTCCGGTCGGGTGGAGGAGGCGGCGTCAGCTGTGAGGACGCTGCTCGCGCAAGGCGGCGCTTCACTCGTGGCTGGTGCGAATGTCGCTGTGCAGGCTCGCAAGCCGGAGGGTGAGAGCGGTCTGCCCGCGCCTTCCGAGCTGAAGGCTGAGCTCGATGCGCTGCTGGAGCGTGAGGCTGGCTCGGTGCCAGTCGTGCGTAATGCCGATTGGGTGCTGTCTATCTATATGACCGGGCAATCGCTCTATACCGGGCTTGCCCGACCGGAGCAGCAGCTGTCCGATTGGCCGGGCGGAGCTGTTCGATACCGCAGGGAGGACGGACAGATCTCGCGCGCGAAGTTCAAGCTGCTGGAGGCGGAGCAGTCGTTCGGGCTGGATCTTGCCCAATACAGCTCGGCGCTTGATGTCGGTGCAGCTCCCGGAGGCTGGACGAGCCTCTTGCTGGAGCGTGGTCTTGCTGTGACAGCCGTAGACCCTGCGAAGCTCGATCCTTCGTTAGTCGGACATCCGAGACTTACGTATATCGGCAAGACTGCGGACGCCG
Source organism: Paenibacillus sp. YYML68 (assembly GCF_027923405.1). NCBI lineage: Bacteria > Bacillati > Bacillota > Bacilli > Caryophanales > Paenibacillaceae > Paenibacillus > Paenibacillus sp. YYML68. Next base: position 2,591,712 of record NZ_BQYI01000001.1, read on the forward strand.
TCCAGTTCGCGGACGGTCAATTCGATCTGTTCGTCTGCGACATGAGCTGGAGCCCGAGGCAAATGACGAAGCTCGTCAAGTCGCTGCTTCCATCGCTTCAAGCTGGTGGTACGGCCATTATTACGGTCAAGCTCATGCATAAGAAGGCGTTCCAGACGATCCGCGAGGTCGTCGAAGACTTATCTGAGGAGCTGGCGCTGCAGAAGGCGAAGCAGCTGTTCCATAATCGTGAGGAGCTTACGCTGTTTTTCATCCGTAAATAATCGGTGGAAGGGAGGCGCTAGGCCATGTCTGGAGCTTACTGGGATAGCATCTATGCGAAGCTGAAGCCTGAGGATGTGAAATACGACTTATGGCTTCAGCGTTATGCAGATCGTCTGCGTGCTACTGCGTCAGATAGTAGACCAATTGTAGATCTGGGTTGTGGTGCTGGCAACAACACCTTGTACCTCACCGAGCTCGGGCTGCCTGTTATAGCGTGCGACATGTCGGTGGAGGCGCTAAAGCAGGTGAACGCCCGCATGCCGCACGTGCGGACAGTTCGGCTTAATTTGCTTGACCCGCTTCCCTTTGCGGACTGCTGTGCGTCTGCGGTCATTGCGGATCTGTGCTTGCATTATTTTCGCTGGACGGACACGATGGTTATGATGAAGGAGCTGCATCGTGTATTGCCTGCGGGCGGGCTGCTGGCGTTGAGAGTCAACTCCGTGCATGACAAGGCTTATGGCGCTGGAGAAGGACTGGAGCTGGAGCCGCAGCTGTATGAACGCGATGGTATGATGAAGCGCTTCTTTGATCAGCGCCAGCTTGAAGCGTTGCTGGCGGACGGCTGGCGGGTGCTGACTATGGAGGAGCAGCAGCTCGATCGTTACGGCAAGCCGAAGCAGGTGTGGTTCGCAGCCGCGGAGCGTGTGTGACTCAAGCTTCACAACAACTGGCATAGGACTTCAAACCATGTGTAAGGGAGAGGGATCGGGATGATGGAGGAGCTCGTAAGGAGCTATGAAGACGGCTATAATAGGCTGCTGCAAGCGCTGGATGGCGTAAGTGAAGAGCTGCTGATGTATAAGCCTGCTCCTGACAAGTGGAGCATCAAAGAGGTCGTTATTCATGTATGTGATGCAGAGGTCGTAGCGGTTGATCGGATGAAACGAGTGATATCTGAGCCGAACCAGCTCTTCTTCAAGTTCGACCCTGACGCTTGGGCGGTTAAGCTTCGCTACCAGGAGCTCGACATGCAGCCATACTTGACGCTGCTGCAATCGCTCCGCAGTATGATGACAGCTGTGCTCGAAGGATTGTCCGAGGAGGACTGGGCACGGACGGGTGTTCACAATATCGCGGGCAAGGTGACGCTGAAGGACCTTGTGACGATGTTCGCGAACCATATCGACGTCCATGTGCGCCAAATTGAGCGGAACAAGCAATCGTTCGCGAGCTGCGGATAAGATGGAGCATGTACGAACGAATTTCATGCGAGTGATCGTACCGATGGCGCTGCTGGCAGCGGTGATGACGCTCGGATTGCTGTTCGTCAGCAGGCCCATAGCATCGCCGCAGATGGCCATGGAGGGACACGTTGAAGCTCGAGCAGCGTCTGTTGACATGACGCATGACGCAGTGTCGCCGCAGCTTCATACGTCGGGCATCATGAGCAGCGGGGGAGCTGCTGGTGCGGAGCTGTCGGTAAGCACGGGAGCTACTACAGCAAAGTCTACAAGCACGGAAGGTTCTTCAGCGACGTCCGCAACTGTCACTGTCACTGCTAATGATGACATGATATGTGAGGTGCGCGAATACCGCTCGCCTGATCCGAGACGCAGAGTCATCGATGTGCCTGTGGCAACGCTGTGGACGAAGCCTGGTCTGGCAAGACCGATGGACGCACCGACAACTGGTGAGCAGCCGAATGTACGGAGCTGGATTGAGTCGATGCGCATACCTGAGAAGCTGTGGCTAGTTGGCAAGCTGGAGACGCAGGCCTTGCTCGGCTCGGAGGTCATGCTGCTGGAGGAGCGCGAAGAATGGTCGCGTGTGCAGCTGCCAGACCAGCCGACCTCGCGCTGGAAGGATGGCTACATCGGCTGGCTGTCCAGCGAACAGCTGGCGACGCCGTTCTATGATTACTCGGCATGTCCGGTCGCCTCCGTCGTGAAGCGCTCGGTCGTCCTGACGGAGGTACCCGTCGCTAAGCAGCCGAGCTCTAGCACAGGCTCAAGCTCTAGCTCTAGTTCTAGTTCCAACTCTAACTCTAACTCTAACTCTAACTCTAACTCTAACTTGTCCGACTTGCCCACTGGACTAGAGATCAGCTTCAATACAAGGCTTCCAGTCGTGCGCGAGCAAGGTGGTCGTCTCCAGCTCGCCCTGCCGGACGGCTCCACTCGATGGGTGCAGCGTGACGAGGTAGTCCTTCTTACAAGCAAGCTTGAGCCCGCTTCGGCAACCGTGGAGCTGGAGGAGCGTCGTAACAAGCTAATGGAGACAGCCAAGCAGTTCGTGGGCCTTCCTTATGTGTGGAGCGGCACCTCTGGGTTCGGCTTTGACTGCTCGGGCTTCACGTACTCGATGTATCGCGCTCTAGGCATCTCGATCCCCCGCGACGCGAAGGATCAGGCGACGTCTGGTCAGCCAGTTGACCTCAAGAGGCTTGAGCCCGGCGATCTGCTGTTCTTCGCCTACGAGAATGGCAAGGGGCGTGTGCACCACGTCGGGATGTATATCGGCAATGGGCAGATGATTCACTCGCCTAGAAGCGAGCGTCCACTTGAGATCATCTCGATCAAGCAGCCTGAGTATGCGAAGGAGCTTGCAGGTGCGCGAAGGTTTTTAACGGAATCGTAAGCAGGGGCTTGCGTCTTCCAACGATTATGATATAATACGATTAATTGGATACACGATTCGTTAACGGAAGCACCGTTGTTTGGAGATAACACTCCTTGCAGCGCGTGCTTTTTTTGTTGTCCAATCGCACTTCTGAATGGAAGAGGAGGACGAGCATCTTGGCCCAAGTGCCTTTATTGCTGATGGAGAAGGATGTGTATTTCGGGGAAAAGCTCGCCGCCTATCTGCGAACGTCCGAGTTCGCCGACAGGCTGGCGCTGCACTGGCATACGTCGGAGCAGGAGGGCTGGCGCTGGATCGAGGAGATGAAGTCACCGTTCATCGCAGTCGTGCACGAATCGATCCCGCTGCCTGAGCCATTGCCTGAGGCTTGTCGGGCGCAGCTATGGCTGCTGTGCGAGTCTGAGCGTGGCTCAAGCACAGCAGGTACTGCAGGTACTGCAGGAGCAGACGGGCAGCCCTTGCGCATCTTGGCGAAATACCAGCCGCTGAATCGTCTGCTCTCGTCACTTATAGCAGGCTATAACGACACAGAGACACACGCGCCGATCCGCGGCACGCGGTATGCAGCAACGACTGTTGTATATTCCCCGATCGGTGGCAGCGGCAAGACGGTGACAGCTGTGCATACTGCTGCGCAGCTAACGGCTGCGGGTGAGCGAGTGCTCCTGCTCTGCTTCGAGCGCTTACCTTCACGAGTCTGGTACACCTCTGCGAGCGAGCAGGGTCAAGGGGATGCGGACACTTTCTCCAAGCTGCTCTACTATGCGAAGACGCGTCCGGCGAAAATTGCAGCCCAGCTCGAGCAGCTCAAGCTGAGGCATGTGCAGGGCCGCTTCGATTATATCCCACCGCTCACATATGCGCAGGAATGGGACGAGCTTGGCGCTGCAGAGGTGCAGGCTCTGCTTGCGGGTGCGGCTGACAGCGGAGTATATGACCATGTCATCGTCGACGCTGACAGTGCCGATACGCCTGCGGCCGCGGCGCTGCTGGAGGCGGCTGATCACATTTTGTGGCCAGTAGCCGACGACTGTATACAGCTGCAGAAGATTACCGAGTGGTTCGATGCCCGCCGGGCGGTGGATGCGCAGAAGACGGAGCAGCTGCGGCGCAACGTTATTTTTATACATAATCGTGCGATGGGTTCGCAGACTGTCAATACGTTCTCGGATTACTCGATCATCGTCCGTGGTCGGCTGCCGTATGTACCGGAGTGGAAGGCGCTTGGTCGAGCGGATGTCCAGCTGCTCAGAGGCTTCGCGGACGAAGCAGTAGCGGCGCTGCGGGGAGGGAAGCGCTAATGGTGGACGAGCAGCAGTGGCAGCAGCTGAAGCTGGAGCTGAAGCAAGCGGTGAAGGAGCGCATCGACTACGGCCACATGATGTCGGACGAGGAGCTGCTGGAGGTGATCGAGGAGGAGGTGTTCGCCCGGTCTGCACAGCGGTTCATTCCAGCAGGCCGCAAGCGCAGCATCGTGCTCGACGTCTACCATTCGTTCCGGGGACTCGATGTCTTGCAGCCGCTCGTCGACGACGAACGCATTACGGAAATTATGATCAATGCCCATGACCGCATCTTCATCGAGAAGGACGGTATCGTCACCATGACAGATACCGCATTCGAGAGTCGCGAGCGGCTGGAGGATACGATTCAAGCGATCGTCGGTCGGGTGAACCGGATTGTTAATGAGTCCAACCCGGTCGTAGACGCCAGGCTGCCCGACGGGTCCCGCGTGAACGTTGTGCTGCCACCGGTCGCTCTGAATGGCCCGACGATGACGATCCGTAAGTTCCCTGCCCAGCCGCTGACACTGGACGATCTCATTGACCGGGAGGCAGTTTCACGGGAGGCGGCGGAGCTGCTGACACGCTTGGTGCGTGCCAAGTACAACCTGTTCATCAGCGGGGGCACGGGCTCTGGCAAGACGACGCTGCTGAACGCTCTATCCCAGCATATTCCACCTGATGAGCGCATCATTACGATCGAGGATTCGGCAGAGCTGCAAATTCGCGGCGTTCCGAACGTGGTCCGACTGGAAACACGCAACGCGAGCACAGAGGGGAAGGGTGAGATCAGCATCCGTCATCTCATTCGCGCGTCACTCCGGATGCGTCCGAACCGGATTATCGTCGGCGAGGTGCGGGGCGCCGAGGCGCTCGATATGCTGCAAGCGATGAATACGGGCCACGACGGCTCGCTGTCCACCGGTCACGCCAATTCGCCAATCGACATGGTGAGTCGCTTGGAGACGATGGTGCTGAGCGGCGCGCAGCTTCCGCTTGACGTCGTGCGCAAGCAGATTGCGGGCGCGATCGATTTTTTCGTCCATATACAGCGTCTGAGAGACCGATCCCGCCGCATTACGGAAATTAGCGAGGTCATCGGAATGAACGAAGGGGAGGTGGTGCTGCAGCCGATCTATACGTTTCAAGAAAATGGTGAACGGAACGGCCGCATCGTCGGCGAGCTGCGTTCGACCGGCCATGCCCAGGCGCATACGTACAAGCTGCAGATGTATGGTCTGACGTGACGGTGAGGTACGGGGATAATGTAGGCTCACCCATATGAAGGGGGCTTACTAGGAAAGGGGAGATGGCCTATTCACATCGAGCTAACTGGCGTGAAGGCGGCTCTGCGCCGAGCTGGCGCAATGAGGGAGCGATGGAGTGCAGGAGGTCGACCGAAGCAGCCTGAAGGCCAGCGGGATTCGAGGTTGATCGATTACGACGTACTCGAGCTCAGCTCGCGGCAGTGGCTCGCCGCCGCTCTATTCGGTGCGCTGCTCATGTCGATCGTGGCGTGGGTATTTTATCGGGAGCTGCTCGCGATTATCCTGTTCGCGCCGCTGGGCTTGCTGTTCCCTGGCATGTGGCGCAAGCGGCTGATCGCAAGGCGGAAGGCACAGCTGAAGCTGCAGTTCAAGCAGCTGCTGTCGACTGTATCGTCTGCGCTTGGGGCAGGCCGCTCGATTGAGAGTGCGATTCGGGAGTCACTTAGCGACCTCAGACTGTTGTATCCCGACGGGAAAAGCCCGATTCTCCAGGAGCTCGCGATGATCATCCATCGGATGGATAACGGAGAGAGCGTCGAATCCGCGCTGTTCGAATTCGCAGGTCGAGCCAAGCTGGAGGAGCTGAGCCAATTCGCACAGGTGTTCGTCATCTGTAAACGAACGGGAGGCAATCTCGTGCAGGTCGTCCGCCGAACGTCGCTGCTCATTCAGGAGAAGCTGGAGATCGAGCTCGATCTTCAAGTGACGCTGGCGCAAAAGCGGTTCGAGTCCAAGCTGCTCTCAGCCGCCCCGATCGTGTTCGTCGCCATTATGGCCTGGAGCGCCCCAGATTATATGGAGCCCTTGTACGGCTCGCTAGTGGGCGTCTTCGTGATGACGGGGGCGATTGGCGTCATGGCGCTGTGCCAATATTGGATTCAACACATTATGAACATAAAGGTGTGAGCTGGAATGTCTTGGATGCTGCTCGTGTTCGCGCTTCAGCTTGTCGTTGCTGCCGTCTGGCTACCACAGCACCATAAATATGCGCATTGGCTGTTCGAGCAGAAAGGGATTCAGCCGCGAACGGCTGCCTATTGGGCTGGAGCAGGAGCACTCGCGGTAAGTGAGCGTCTCCGATTGACAGAGCGCTTCGGCGAGCCGCTGCTCAAGGTGCACCAGATTATGGTCGGCTTGTACGGTGCGAAGCCCGCGCTGACGCATACGACATGGTTCGTCGTGCGAGGGGTGTGGGCCGTGTGGGGCTGCCTTGCTGGCTTCACTCTGCTCGGGGCACTGGCGGAGGACAATGCAGAGATGCTTGTATACGGACTGCTGGCGGCGCTCGTCTCGCCGGTCGCACTGTTCCTGCAGGAGCAGACGAAGCTGAAGCAGAAGCGTCGACTCATGCTGATGGAGCTGCCGGAGGTGCTGAACCAGCTCATGCTGCTGGTCGGTGCCGGAGAGTCGCTGCAGAAGGCAATCGTTCGACTTGGGGAGCAGGATGCAGAAGGCGGCACGGCTCATAGTGGCGGAGGTAAGAACAGAAGCCGTAATCCGCTGCGGGTAGAGCTTGCCGAGACGGCACGCGCGCTTGCGATGAATGTCTCCTTCTCGAAGGCGATGGAGGACTTCAGCAAGCGCTGCGCGATTCAGGAGACGACGCTGTTCACGACGACGCTGCTGCTCAACTACAAGCGAGGCGGCGATGAGCTGTTCGTGTCGCTGCGCGAGCTGTCGATGACGCTGTGGGATAAGCGTAAGGCGCTGGCGAGAACGCTCGGCGAGGAGGCGGCGTCGAAGCTTGTTTTTCCGATGGTGGTGCTATTCATGATGATTATGATCATCGTCGCGGTGCCGGCGCTGCTGATGGCGGGATAAGGTTCGATTAAGCTAGTTCAATCTAACAATCTAAGGGAGGAAACGAATATGTTGAGCACGATGAAGGATGCTTGGGTACAATTCTGGGACGATGAGGAAGGACTCGGTACGCTGGAAATATTGCTGATCGTTGCGGTGCTGCTTATTATTGCGGTGGCGTTCCGTAAGTGGATTATGCAGTGGATGAGGCAGTTGTTCGAATCTGCTGATAAACAGATTAATAATGAAATTAAAGATGTTGGATCAAGTAAAATTGACCCGCCAGCGCTGCCAACGAATAACTAGTATGACATGGAGTAGGACAACTGCGGCTATGAAGAGCAAGGTTAGCTCGGCTTGGTTGAGGAAGCGTCAGAATTGTCTAGTGCTTGGGAATGAATCTCGCTCCACAAGACAAGCCCGGTACTTGCACATTTACCTAAAGCGCCTCACACGCTCCACATCCGGTCAGATCACGCTGGAAGCGTCGCTGACGATGCCGCTGATCTTCCTATCCACCGCTGCGCTGCTCGGTCTCGGACTGCTCTTCTACTTCGAATCGAGCCTGTATCATAAGGCGGGGGAGGCGGCTGAGCGCACCGCTTACATATGGGATAACAGCAGCAAGGAGCTGGTGACCGGATCGGTGCATCCGACGGCGAGCGACGGTCTGTATTGGCGTCTTACCTCGGACGGCTTGTCCCAGTGGTTCAATCTAGCTTCGCCGATGAGTCCTGTCGCCGTTGCGCTGCCTGCTTCCGCGGATTCCACAGCAGGCGGAGCAGTCGGGAAGCTGGCGCGTACGGCTGACACATTGCCTGATGCATGGCGGGGGCAGCTGTCGTTCTCGCACTATGGCGTGCTGCGCATCGTTCGGGCTTCGCTCGAGCGGTCGACCGGGCTATCCGCCCTTGCCCCGCAATGGCTGCGCAAGGAGCAGCTCGACGGCGACGTGAAATCTTACGTCGTCGAGCCGGTCGAGACGATCCGCATGGTCGACTTGACGCGGACGTTCATCGCCGAAATTCAAGGACGGATCAGGCCGCAGGCTGCACTTGCGGCGCTCAAGCAGCCGGGTACAACCCCGAAGGAGCCGACGCGCGTAGCCTCACACGCACAGGCGGCGCAATATTTGCGGCTGCTCGTAGGTGGGAAGGAGACGCAGCTGGAGGTGAAGCCGGGCACGCTGCGGCAGGTCGATGCGCTCGACGCGACTGGCGTCGCGCATCAAGCCTATTATACGTTCAATGAGAAGAACCTTCGCGAGGTGCAGCTGATGAAGGATGCCGAGCTGCTGAAGCAAGGGACACAGGTGAAGGGAGTGGTCTGGCACTTCTTCAAGCTATCGAAGAACGACAAGGTGAAGCTGACACAGACGTTGAAGAGCGAGATTGAACGGCATGGTATTGTCTTAGTATTTCATGAGTGACGCATGCATGGTCCGCTTGGCCTGAAGGGAGGTTACTAGGTTGAAATTAGGCTCGAGGTGGAGGAGAGATGAGGAGGGCGCGGTGTCGGTATACTTCATGCTCGCCCTGCTGCCCCTGCTGCTGTTCTTCGGTCTCTTGATCGATGTGATGCGGTGGAGAGCAGCCGAGCAGGAGACGGAGCAGGCGGTGAAGGCCGGTGTTCGCTCGGTCATGTCCGCCTTCTCCAAGGACCTGCACGCATATGGGCTGTTCGCGCTCGATCCGGCGACCGCCAAGTCCTCGGAGGTGTTCGTCAAGACTGTGGAGGGCAGCTTGTCCTCGGCAGCGGGCGCCTCCCGGTTCGCCTGGATCAGTCCGACGCTGGACAAAAGCAGTGCGAAGGTGACGCCGATGTTTCCGCTGTCCAACCACGATATATTGAAGCAGCAAATTTTAGAGGAGATGAAGGTTCGGGCTCCGCTTAATTTTACGCTGGAGCTGACAGATAAATGGAAGAAAAATGGTGTAGCTGCCGGAGTCGGTCAAGCGGCCCAGTTCGGTCAAAGTGCGCAAAAAATCGAGAAGCTGATCGAGGAACGGGACAAGCAGCTAGGCGATGCGTGGGACGCATTCATCCGTATTCGGACGCATGCGGGGGACGTCACGCCGTTCTACCAGACGCAGCTTCGCGACCTGAACGAGCTGAGTGCGCTGATCGGTGTGCATACGCTCGAGGATACTCAGAGAGCACTGCAACAAGCGAAGCAGTCGGTGACCTCCATTCAAGAGCAGCTGCGCGCAATAGATGGCTCGATCGCGTCTCTCGCCCGTGCTGGAGCTGGGGCTGCTATGGCGATCCAGCAGCTGGCGATGGCCAAGCAACAGCTAATCGTTCAATATAACGAAGCGACACAGCGCGTGACTCAGTACGAGCAGCTGATGAATCACTTCATCAAGTACGGTGAGCTGCTGCTCGTCATCCAGCGGAAGTCGAGCGTCGATCTGTCCGACGTTCAGCCGAAGCTGAAGACGTTCCAGACGGCGTTCAAGGAAGCGCTCAAGGCGAACGATACGTTGAATGAGGAGCTGCAGAAGGTTAATGCGGCTAGCGGAGGTACTCCTGCTGGAACGGGCACAGGTACGGCTCAGGCGCAGCAATCGTTCGCCTCGGTCAAGGTGTTCGATCGGGAGGAGCTGCAGCGCTGGGAGGCAGAGGTCGGCGGTGCGGTGGCACAGTTTGCCGGCTTTCACGCACAGATGAACGACGGCATCTGGTTCACGCAGCAGAAGTATGCGACGACGCTTGCCAGCGTAGAAGGCTACAGGAGCAAGCTGAATACGGCGCACAGCAGGATGGCGCCTCATATCGATACGCATCAGCAGAGCGTCCGGCAGGTGCAGGCTGCGAAGCGGGAGCAACGTACCAAGGCGATGGCAGTGCTCGACCAAGTTCGTCGAGGTCTTGGCACCTGCAGCCTGATCAGTGATGTTGACCCTTATGAGCCGTTGTATCACGAGCTGCAGGGCAACCCGAATACGCCGGGTGTCGTCGGATTTTATCAAGTGTATATGAGCATGAACGCCCAGCAGGATCCGCTCACTGCGCCGCCTGCTGTACCGATGGATAACGTTGATGAGGCTGGCTTAGGAGCTCTGAAGCTCCTCTCGGGTCTTGAGAGCTTATTAACCGACGTTCGAGATGAATTCTATATCGATGAGTACGCGATCAGCAAGTTCAGCTACCGTACGCTTGGTCTGGAGAAGGATGCATTCGGCCGCCCTCGCACGTCGAAGGAGCTGTCGGCCCCTGAGCAGCATCCGCTCACGAATCAGGAGGTCGAATATTTAATATACGGCGGAGGCTCCTGTGCAAGCAATTATTCGCTCGCCTATGCCGAGATGTTCGCGTTCCGCTTCGCCGTTGGCATCACAGAAGCGCTCATGAGGCCAGAGACGAAGGCGCTCGCTGCCGGGTCGCCATGGCTCGTTGTGCTGACAGCGATCGCCGAGGGAGCATGGAAGGCGCAGCAGGATATGACCGAGCTCGTGCAGGGTGACGCGGTGCCGGTATCGAGCAAGCTGAGTCCGCTTATAACGATGACGTATAAAGATTACTTGCGACTGTTCCTGCTGCTGCACAGCCGGGAGCAGGTGCTGCTGTCGCGTATTCAGGCGTTGGTTCAGCTGAATACGAATATTGATCTTGCGGCTACGTCGACCTATGTATCGGGGAACGCCTCAACGGCGCACCGTCATTGGTTCATGGGTGGCATTATGCGTGCGCTTGGCGAGTCCTCGTTCGGAGGCTGCAGCAAGGACAGTGCGCATTGCTTGCTCACGCGAACGGCAGATTATCGTTATTAGAGAATGAAGGCGTATGAGAGGGGGAGCAGTATGAAGCTGCTGAAGGAACGTCAGGGCGGCATCGTGCTGGAGGCCGCGCTCGTGCTTCCATTATTCGCGACGATCTCGATGCTGTTCGTGTCGATGATTCGAATGTCGCAGGCGGAGATGGCGCTGCACAGTATGGTGAGCGAGTCCGCGAAGGTGATGGCCGCGAACCTGTATCCGGTGGAGCAGCTATACGTGGGAGCAAGGCAGCAATTGGCAGCGAGCGCCCCGGTGATGTGGCTAGAGCAGGTCGTCTCCCAGGCGAATGCGGCTCGATCGCAAGTGGTGGAGGCGGAGAAGTTCGTTGAGGATCATAGCCGATTCATCCCGGAGCCGATCGTCCGTCTCGTCGCGTGGGAGAAGGAGCACCGCACGCAGCTGGAGGCAGCCGGGGGAGAGAAGACGGCTGAGCTGAAGGCTTCCATAAGGAAGAAGGCGGCAGCCGCAGCGACGCCCTTGATCGCTTCCTTCGGCGATACGAAGACGCTGGACCCGAAGAAGCTGAAGGTGACGGATTTGCAGCTTCCGGACTTTGAGCAGGGGCAGTCCGCATACGTCGTCGTCGAGGCGGAATATGCTTATAAGCTGACGCTGCCTTTTTATACGAGAACCGTGATATTACGCAAAAAAGCGACCGAACGGGCATGGATCGGAGGGTAAGAGGAGTCTTATGGTATGGATGTGGGGAGCATTCGGATTGTATATATGTACAGCCTTCGCGACGGATATTCGCAAGCAGGTCATTCCGAATTGGCTGACGATTGGCGGTATGATCGCTGGATTAATCGGCTATTTGGTGGCGCTCGGCTGGGAGGGGCTGACTTACTCAGCTGCAGGTCTAGCCTGCGGGTTCGTTCCGATGCTGCTGCTATACTTGCTGCGCGGCGTCGGTGCTGGCGATGTGAAGCTGTTCGGTGCGATTGGCGCAATGACCGGCGCTGCCTTCGCCTTGCATGCAATGGCGGCTGCCCTATGTATGGCGGGGGTGATCGCCGTCATCGTGCTAGCCGTTCGCAGTGACCGAGCGCAGCGCTTCGCGAGGCTGAATGGGCTGCTGCTTCGAGTATGGCTATTGCGTGATTGGAGCTGGCTGCGACAGCTCTTCAGGTGGAAGCTCGCCGAACGGGAGCACCGTCCACAGGTACGGGAGCAGCAGAAGAGTGAGCCTCAGCGCAGACATGGGAGTGAAGCGGCGATAGATGCAGGTCCGATCGACAGTAGGCTGCGATTTCCCTTCATGTGGGCCGTTGTGCCAGGAGTGCTCTACACGTATGCCGTGTGGATGGATTGGCTTTGATGACGAAGACAGAAGGAGGGCTACGGCTCTATGCAAGCTTTATATTCGCTTCAGGTCGACTTCGTGAATGAGCGTAGTTATGAGATGGCGGTCTCAGCCTCTCGCGGGCTTCAGGCGGAGGAGCTGTCTGAATTTCAGCTGCGAATGCTGACGTCTAACCGGATGCCTCGTCTGCTAGAGCTGCATACGGAGGCGAGAGACGGGTGCACGACGCTGTATTATACGATTACTGGCAAGCGTATGCTGTCCCAGGGGCTGCGCGCTCAACGGATCGGGATGAAGCAGTATTACACCTTGCTGCTCCAGATTGTCGAGCTGCTAGAGGATAGCTTGAATTATATGCTGGATAGCGAGCGCTTTGTGCTGAAGGAAGAATATATATTTTATGGACATAGCCTGGACGACCTGTATTTTACGTACTTACCGATCCAGCATGTGGAGGGGAAACCTAGCGTTCAGGCCGAGCTGCGGGACCTGGCGTCCAGATGGATGCAGCGGGTCGACGATCTGCAAGGGGGCGGCTTCCAGGAGCTGATGCGCTGCCTGGAGCACGATACGTTCCATATCTCAGAGCTGAAGCGAGTTCTGCTCAAGAGGCTGGAGGTATCGGCTACATCCTCTGGGATCTGCATAAGTGACATGCGTAGCTTCTCGCCGAGTGATGACCAATTAAGGACAGGTCAGGCGCAACCAGCATCCTTCGAATGGCCGTACTCGACGGCTAGTGGTGGAGCTTCATCCGCGTCAATAGAGGGGGCTCGGCCTTCCGAGCCTTGGCTTGGGCCATCAGCAGACGACGGTTATCGAGTCGGCTTCCGTGCTCAAGACGAAGCAGCTGCCGCTTACGGATATAAGCGTGGCGTTGGGAGCTCTGCAGCGGCTGCTCGAGACGATGGGTTGGCCGCTTCTATACATAGTGGCGTAGGCCCTGCGCCATCGACTCAGGCGACTGCAGGTGCCGATTCCGCGACATCGACTGCGGCGAGTACAGGCAAGAAGCCGCTTCCTTTCATTCTCGGTGCTGTGCTTGCGATTGCATTCCTATGGAAGCTGTACGCGGACCAGCAGGAGGAGTCGATGCTGCTGATCGCTTGTGCGGGGACGGCTGCTGCGCTGATCGCGCTGTATGCCGTCCTTCGTTCGACGAGAAGGGGGAAGGCGGCGTCATCTCCTAAGGCGACAGTAGGCGGACAAGTCGCTGGAGTGAGGCTGGCGGAGTCGCCGCCTGTGGGCGGGACGCCTTCTTTTCTACACCAAGCCGGCTTGTTCGATTCACCTTCTGCAACCTCATACAGTGGCGGAGAACTGGCAAGTGCTGAACAAGGTGTCAAGAGCAGCCTTGCTTACCAGGAGCTCTCGGTTAGTCTAGAGCGAGATGTGCGGCTGCAGGCCGATCAACTGGAAGGGGAGGGGCGTGGAGTACTAGCTACTCCCGAGGCTGATGGTCGAACGACGACGTTGACACCCAATGATGCAACCGTATGGCTAGGCAGCTCTTCGCAGCATGCAGCCAAAGCTATAACTGTGCTGGAGACCGTTCGTAGCGGTGTGAAGGAGACTATAGCACTTGATAAGTCGACCTTCACGATTGGCAGGCAACAGACGGAGTCCGATTACTTGCTGGACGAGGTAGGCGTATCAAGGCTGCACGCAGAGCTGGTTAAGGATGAGGACGGCTACAGCATCAAGGATCTCGGCTCGCGCAACGGTACGGTTGTGAACGGTGAAGCGCTCGTCCCTTATCGCATGCACAAGCTGCGCGAAGGTGATATGATTACGATTGTGAATTGCGACTTCATCTACAAGATGGGATGCTGATGCAAGCTTGAACAACAAGACACGGAATCATTGGCAGTATGGCTCGTCTACTGATATAGGGTGTACAAGGCTAGTGAACGGCGACCGCATCTGGCATCACTTCGGCACGACGGCCGATGGGGTGCGCTACGCGGTCGCTGTGCTGGCTGACGGTATGGGCGGACTGGAGGGCGGCGTGCAGGCGGCTGAGCTGGCTGTGCGACGGATGAGCAGCTGGGTAGAGAAGAGGCTTCCCCTTGTGCTTGGCCATAGGGGGAGCTGGTGCTCGCTGCAGAGAGAGCTGCACGAGCGAATCGAGCTCGTCCATCGTGAGCTGAGAGAGCTGAGGGCGAAGGACGGCAGACGGTATGGCACGACGCTGACCGTTCTTCTATTGGTAGATTCCGTATACTGGGTGTTCCATGTCGGTGACTGTCGTGTGTACCGGCTTGCTCCGAATGGAGTGATGCCTCTGCGCCGACTGACGTACGACCACACGTGGGTAGATCGTCAAGCAAGACTTGGGCTGATGTCCGCCGATACGGCGAGAAGACACCCTAGACGCCATGTGCTGCTCCGTTATTTGGGCATGAGCCGAAGACTTGTCATTGATATGTATTGCGGAGCTTACAAGCCCGGTACTCTGTTCATGCTGTCGAGCGATGGCTTCCATAGCTGCTTCAGTGATGGTCAGCTCGAGCGTATGCTGCGCATCGCAGCAGCGAAGGGCTGCACGGTACAGGCAAGCAGCGAGGAGCTGGTCAAGCGGGCGCTTGAAGCGGGTTCCAGCGATAATATTAGCGTGATGTTATTGAGACCCGGCGGACGTGGTCCCTCTAGCTGGACTAGATTGGGGCTGTCGCTCATGCTGCTTCCTTATCAAATCCGACATGCAAGATGGCTGGCTTATTTTCGCTGAGGATAGTGCTAGATTCCCTGTCAAGGATGATGATATAATAAGATGTCTATTTCAGGACACGTTCATGCCTTACAGGCGTCTAATTTAAACATGACAGGGGAATATTTCGTTCATGAGCTTGTTAACCGTAGAAGATTTGAGTCATAGCTTTGGAGGCCGTGTACTCTTCAAAAATGTATCGTTCCGCCTGCTGCCAGGCGAGCATGTCGGTCTTGTCGGCGCGAACGGCGTCGGTAAGTCGACGCTGATGAATATTTTGACCGGACAGCTGCTGAAGGATGACGGCAAGGTGGAGTGGACGCCGAAGGTGCGTTACGGCTACCTCGACCAGCATACGAAGCTGACGCCGGGTAAGACGATCCGCGAGGTGCTGCGCGACGCGTTCCTGCCGCTGTTCGAGCTGGAGCGGGAGATGAACAGCATTGCCGAGCAGATGGCCGATGCCGATCCGGACAAGCTGGAGCAGCTGCTGGAGGAGATGGGCGAGATTCAGGAGCGGCTCGAGAACAGCGGCTTCTACTTGCTCGATGTGAAGATCGAGGAGATGGCGAACGGTCTAGGCTTGAACGCGATCGGACTGGACCGCGACGTCGCCCAGCTGTCAGGCGGGCAGCGGACGAAGGTGCTGCTGACGAAGCTGCTGCTCGAGCAGCCGACTGTCCTGCTGCTTGACGAGCCGACGAACTATCTTGACGTGGAGCATATCGACTGGCTGACGAATTATTTGCAGAGCTACCCGTACGCGTTCATGCTCATTTCTCACGATACGGAGTTCATGAATAAGGTCGTTGGTGTTATCTACCACCTGGAGTTCGCGAAGCTAACGCGCTATACGGCGAACTATGAGAAGTTCCTGCAGATGGCGGATATGAACAAGCAGCAGCATCTGGACGCCTACGAGAAGCAGCAGGAGTTCATTAAGCAGCAAGAGGACTTCATCCAGCGCAATAAGGCGCGCTATTCGACATCCGGACGGGCGAAGAGCCGTCAGAAGCAGCTGGAGCGCATCGATCGGATTGATCGTCCGGAGGAGGCGGCGAAGCCGACGTTCTCCTTTAAGGAGTCTCGCGCGAGCGGACGTCTCGTCTTCGAGGGTAAGGATATCGAGATTGGCTACAATCACGCGCTGCTGCCGAAGATGAATATGACGGTGGAGCGGGGCGACAAGATTGCGGTAGTCGGCTGCAACGGCGTAGGTAAGTCGACGCTGCTGAAGACGATTCTCGGCATCATTCCGCCGTTCAGCGGCAAGACGTATCTCGGTGACTTCTTGTATCCGGCTTACTTCGAGCAAGAGGTGAAGGCGCCGAACTTGACGCCGATTGACGATGTGTGGAATGAATTCTCCCATTTGAATCAGCATGAGGTGCGTGCGGCGCTTGCTCGCTGCGGGCTGAAGAACGAGCACATTACGCGTCCGATGAGCAGTCTGAGCGGAGGCGAGCAGGCGAAGGTGCGTCTGTGCAAGCTGCAGATGCGCGAGAGCAACTGGATCGCATTCGACGAGCCGACGAACCACTTGGACGTTGCGGCGAAGGACGAGCTGAAGCGGGCGTTGAAGGAATTCAAGGGCACGGTCATTCTCGTATGTCACGAGCCTGACTTCTATGAGGACTGGGTAACGAAGGTGTGGAACGTCGAGGAATGGTCGGAGGCGGCTAAGGCTGGACGCTAAGCAAGTCGGCAGTACGAGGTGTTAGGTTCATCGTATGAGATCGTGATGAGATCGTGAATTCAAGGGAGATGTGAATGGAATGCTGACACATGTTGTGATGTTCAAGCTGAAGGACCGTAGTGCGGAGGCCGTGGAGGCGACAGCGAACGTGCTGCGCAATATGGAAGGTAACATTCCGGTGCTGCGTCATATCGAGGTCGGTCTCGATGTGCTGCACTCTGAGCGCTCCTACGATATCGTGCTGACTACGAAGTTCGATTCACTGGACGATCTGAAGGTGTACGATACGCATCCGGTGCATGAGGAAGTCAAGGCGCATATGAGACAGGTGCTGGACGGGACGAGCATCGTTGTAGATTACGAGAGCTAAGTCTGTAGGTCTGTGTATAGCACACGGTAACACTCGATCCGGCTGAGCCGCTTCAGACGTGTGAAGTCTCGAGCGGCTTAGCGAAGGGATCGATCGATTACTAGCTTGGCTTCATGACCATTAGACCGAGCATGATGAACAGGACGAGCAGGTACAGATAGAACGATCGGCTCAGCTTGGCGACCAGCGGAGCACGGTCGTGCTCAGGCTGTCTTAGCTTGCGCAGCGTGGGCGAGAATGCCCGTGCCATGAACAGCAGTGATGCGAACAAGACGACGAAGGTGGCGAAGATCCACGGTGTCGTCCACGGATAGCCGCCGGTCCACATCAGCGCAAGGCCGGAGAAGACGAGCACGTGGCCGGTATGCTTGGACAGCCAGACGACGAACTGGAATGAGTCCAAGTAGTGGCTCAGCGCCTCGCCCTCCGCTGTTCGAAGCTTCCGCAGCATCGGCATCAGCACGAAGAACGGACCGATGGCGATGACGGCGCTGATGACATGAATGAATAAGAGCCAGGCGTACCAGTTCATGGCAGTTGTAACCTCCGTTAGTCGAAATGGTAGTACAAGTGCAGAGAAAGCGGTCGACAGTCGTCCTGCGTCATGCAGAAATGCTGTCGGCCGCTCTCGCTGCCTAAGGGTGCTCCAGACCTGCTTTAGGCTGGGCCACAAGGTACAAGTACGGGCCGCAGCCTCGAGGCTGCGGCTTCGCTTGTGCGGACCCGACCATGAGGTCGGAACGTTCCACTCGTAACTAGATTGCGCGGAACTCGTGCACCCATACTCTCATTTGTGGAAGCCAAGGCATGCCTGCATGCATCGACATGATGTAGTTCTTGTACTCCTCAACAGAGGCGTACCCTTCGCTCTTGATATTCTCGTCTGTCAGCTCGCCGAGCGACTGGGAGTATACGTTCGTTACCTCGAAGCGCTTTCCTTCGAGCTCCATCACTTCGCCGATGTCAGCGTAGCGTCCGTTGCGGCGGGTTGCTGTTTTTTCACCGCTCAGCACCTTCTGGATGTCGGCGTCGACAGTAATCATGCGCTCGATCGAGCATGTTTTTGGTGGCAATGCTTCTGTAGTCATTTCGTTAAGCTCCTCCTCTAAGTTCGGTTGCAATTCAATTCAATCCACAGCTTACACGAAATATTAGGTGGAATCAAATGTCAGGGGGTCGCGTATGATCGGGGAAATGAATGAGGCGTATATGCTCCGCGTATTGCAGCTGCTGCTCACAACGCCGAGTCCGAGCGGTTATTGCCATGCCGTTATGGCGAAGCTGAAGCAGGAGGCGGACGAGCTTGGCTTCACTCTGCAGCTGACACCCAAAGGGAACGGCATTATTCGCGTGCCCGGCCGTGAGGAAGGTCGCGTGCTCGGGCTGTCCGCTCATGTCGATACGCTCGGCGCGATGGTGAGGGCGATCAAGCCGGACGGGAGACTGCGGTTCACCTTGATCGGCGGGTTCATGCTTGGCTCGGTCGAGAATGAATATTGCGTGGTCCATACACGGGACGGTCGCACCTATACGGGTACGATCTTGACGACGAAGCCCTCCTTACACGTGTACGCCGATGCTCGCGAGCTGAAGCGCGAGGAGTCGGTCATGGAGATTCGGCTCGATGAACGGGTACATAACGCGGACGACGTGCGCGGCCTCGGCATTGCGAATGGCGACTATATTTCATTCGATGCGCGTACAGTCATGCTGCCTAGTGGCTACATCAAATCAAGACATCTCGATGACAAGGCAGGCGTAGCCGCATTGTTCGGCATGCTCGAGTGGCTCCAACGTACAGGCCATAAGCCGGCCTATCCGCTACAGCTATTGATCAGCACCTATGAGGAGGTCGGTCACGGCGCAGCTTGGGTGCCAGAGGAGATGACCGAGCTCCTAGCTGTTGATATGGGGGCAATCGGCGACGATCTGAGCTGTACGGAGCACGACGTATCGATCTGCGCGAAGGATTCGTCTGGACCGTACGATTACTTGATGACGACTCGACTCAAGGAGCTGGCTGTTCGAGAGGGGCTGTCCCATGCGGTAGATATCTACCCGCATTACGGCTCAGATGCATCGGCTGCGCTGCGCGGAGGCGCCAACGTGAGGGCGGCACTGATCGGGCCGGGCGTACACGCCTCACACGGTATCGAGCGTACACACAGCCAAGCGATCTTACAGACAGCTGTGCTGCTGGCGGCTTATGTGCTGGAGCCTGCTGATACGTATGCATAACGTCACGATCGCGCATAAGGATCGGGTTCAAGAGAGGAGATAGACCGGATGAACATCTTGACGGTTGAAGATTTATACAAAAGCTACGGCGAGAAGGTGTTGTTCGATGGCATTGATTTCCAGATTAACGAGAGAGAGCACATCGGTCTTGTCGGAGTGAATGGAACCGGTAAATCAACGCTGCTGAAGGTGATGGCTGGCCTTGAGACGACAGAGCGCGGCAGGCTGACGCATGCGAACCATTTTCACGTCGAATATTTGCCGCAGCAGCCGGAATTCGACATGGAGCGTACGGTGCTCGATGAAGTGTTCCGCGGCGACACGCCTGTGATGCAGGCGTTGCGCGAGTATGAGCTTGCGCTAGCGGAGCTGCAGCTCGCGCCGGAGGACGAGAAGCGGCAGGCGAAGCTGTTCGCCGCCCAAGGCCGCATGGATGCGACGGGCGCATGGGATGCGCAGACGACGGCGAAGACGGTGCTGTCGAAGCTCGGCATCCGCGACTTCGCGCAGCGAGTTGGTACGCTGTCGGGCGGTCAGCGCAAGCGCGTCGCGATGGCGCGGGTGCTTATTCAGCCGGCGGACCTGCTCATCCTCGATGAGCCGACGAACCATATCGACCACGAGACGGTCGAGTGGCTGGAAGGCTTCCTATCCAGCTGGAAGGGTGCGCTGCTGCTCGTGACGCACGATCGTTACTTCCTTGACCGGGTGACGAACCGAATCTTCGAGCTGGACCGAGGCAAGCTGTTCAGCTATGAGGGCAACTATGCCGCTTTTCTGGAGAAAAAGGCCGAGCGTATGGAGCGCGAGGCAGCGATGGAGGACAAGCGGCAAAACCTGCTGCGCCACGAGCTCGCATGGCTCAGACGCGGCGCAAAGGCGCGCACGACGAAGCAGAAGGCGCGGATCGATCGCGTCGTTGAGCTGCGTGACCGCAAGGTTGACGGGCCGTCTGCCCAGCTGGACATGTCGCTCGGCGCGAGTCGTCTCGGTAAGAAAATTATGGAGCTGGAAAGCATCTCCAAAAGCTTCGGCGACAAGCAGCTCATCGACTCGCTCAGCTATATTGTCGTGCCCGAGGACCGCATCGGCATCATCGGCCCGAACGGCACCGGGAAGTCGACGCTCCTGAACATGCTGGCTGGAAGGCTTGCACCTGATGAGGGTGAGGTCATCGTCGGTCCGACAGTGAAGCTTGCTTATTACACGCAGGAAGCGGTCGAGATGGATGAGAAGCAGCGGGCCATCGATTATATCAAGGAGGCCGCAGAGGTCATCCGTACGACAGACGGCGAGGCCGTGACGGCCGCACAGATGATGGAGCGCTTCTTGTTCACACCTACGCAGCAATGGACGCCAATCGGCAGATTGTCCGGCGGGGAGCGGCGGCGACTCTACTTGCTCCGCACCTTGATGGGAGAGCCGAACGTGCTGCTGCTCGATGAGCCGACGAACGATCTCGACATCCAGACGCTGACGGTGCTGGAGGAATATTTGGACGATTTCCCTGGCGTCGTCATTACGGTGTCGCACGATCGCTACTTCCTCGATCGGACGGCCGATCACCTGTTCGTGCTGGAGGGCGGCGGAGCGGTGCGTAAGTTTTTCGGGAACTATACCGAGTATATGGAGCAGCTGAAGCAGGAACGTGCGGAGGACGCGCAGCAAGCCGCGTCGAGCAAGACGGCGACACGCATAGCGGACAGCCTGTCAGGTGGACGCTCCGACTCGCAGAGCAGCGCCAAGCCGAAGAAGCTGTCGTTCAAGGATCAGAAGGAATGGGACGAGATCGAGGACAAGATTGCCGCGATGGAGCAGCGGCTCGGCGAGCTGAAGCGCGAGATTGAGCAGGCGGGCAGCAACTACGGCAAGGTACAGGAGCTGTTCAGAGAAGAGCAGGAGATTACCGAGAAGCTTGAGCAGACGATGGAGCGCTGGACGGAGCTATCTGAGCTAGTAGAGGCCATCGCACAGAACAAGTAGTAGAGTCGTCGGATCGACAATTTAAACATTTTTTTGGGAAAATCGCAGCTGTTATGGTATAATATACGTTTGGAAGCGGTTGGAATACCAAGCGGCTTCAGTCTATAACCGAAAGTAGGTCATCCATTCATGATTACAGTAACGAATGTCACTTTACGATACGGCAAACGCGCCTTGTTCGAGGACGTTAACATCAAGTTCACACCGGGCAACTGCTACGGCTTGATCGGCGCGAACGGAGCGGGCAAGTCAACATTCCTGAAGATTCTGTCCGGCGAGATGGAGGCGAATAAGGGCGAGGTCAGCATCACACCGGGCGAGCGGATGGCGGTGCTGAAGCAGAACCACTTCGAATACGACGAGTTCGAGGTGCTGAAGACCGTTATTCAAGGGCATGCCCGCCTGTGGCAGATTATGTCCGAGAAGGATGCGCTGTATGCGAAGCCGGATTTCTCCGAGGATGATGGTATGCGCGCGGCGGAGCTCGAGGGCGAGTTCCAGGAGCTGGACGGCTGGCAAGCGGAGTCTGATGCGGCGGAGCTGCTCATCGGTCTTGGCATTCCGAAGGAGCTGCACGACGTGCAGATGAAGGAGCTCGACGGCAACCAGAAGGTACGCGTTCTCTTGGCGCAGGCGTTGTTCGGCAACCCGAACATCCTGCTGCTCGATGAGCCGACGAACCATTTGGACATTGAGTCTGTACGCTGGCTGGAAAATTTCTTGTCCCGCTTCGAGGGCACCGTCATCGTCGTATCCCATGACCGTCACTTCCTGAATCAGGTGTGTACGCACATTGCGGATATTGACTTCAGCAAAATTCAGCTGTACGTCGGTAACTACGACTTCTGGTACGAGTCCAGCCAGCTGGCACTCAAGCTCGTACGCGAGCAGAACAAGAAGGTCGAGGAGAAGCGCAAGGAGCTCGAGGAGTTCATTCGCCGCTTCAGCGCGAACGCTTCGAAGTCCAAGCAGGCGACGTCCCGTAAGAAGACGCTCGAGAAGCTTACGCTCGAGGACATTAAGCCTTCGACGCGTAAATATCCGTTCATCAAGTTCCAGCCGGAGCGCGAGGCGGGCAAGCAGCTGCTGACAGTTGAGCGACTGACTAAGACAATCGACGGTGAGATTGTACTGAACGACATCTCGTTCACGGTCAATAAGGGCGACAAGATTGCACTTGTTGGACCAAATGGTATTGCGAAGTCGACGCTGTTCCAGATTCTGATGGGTGAGGTCGAAGCGGATTCCGGCGAATATAGCTGGGGCATCACGACGACGCAGGCGTACTTCCCGAAGGACAACTCGGCCTACTTCGATACCGATATGAACCTGGTTGACTGGCTGCGTCAATATTCGAAGGAGCAGGATGAGTCGTACCTGCGCGGCTTCCTCGGTCGCATGCTGTTCTCCGGCGAAGAGGCTCTCAAGAAGGCGAGCGTTCTGTCTGGGGGCGAGAAGGTGCGCTGCATGCTGTCCAAGATGATGATGAGCGGCGCGAACGTGCTGCTGCTCGACGAGCCGACGAACCATCTCGACCTCGAGTCGATTACGGCGCTGAACAACGGGATGATCGATTTCGACGGGACGATGATGTTCGTCTCCCATGACCATCAGTTCGTGCAGACGGTCGCGAACCGGATCATCGAGCTGACGCCGACTGGCTTGATCGACAAGGTCATCTCCTATGACGAGTTCCTGGAGAGCGATGAGATCAAGAGACAGCGTGAGGCAGCGTACGCAGGTGTGTAGCGCAACGTAACGAACCGCAACCTCAACGCGGATTGTGGATCAAAAAAAGGATGAGCGGCCTCTCTTGTGAGAGGTTCTCATCCTTATTTGCCACCTAAGAGCGATTAGCTGCCCCCGGTACGTCTGCGCTGATTGTTCGGCTTCTTGTTATTCTGGCTGTGCATTACCGCGTCGCTGCCGGGGCGCAGCGGGCCGCTACCCTTCTCGGCCTGCGCTTGCTTCTTCTGCGCGAGCTTGTTCTTGATCGCATCAGCCAAGCTGATCTTGCGCGGTTCTTCATTGTGATTCGATTCGGTCATATTGAACACCTGCCTGTACGGATATGGTTTGGAGAATAGCTCCATCATAACGGATTTGTCCATCTATGTGCAATATCGGAATGAAAGGCTCGTGCTTGACACTAGTGTGGCATGCTCGATCAGCAACTATATATTGTGCTATTAGCACGACAAGAAAGAAGGCTAGCCTATGCCGATCATCGAGTGGACCGAGGCGGAGCTGCAGAGCTGGTGCGGGGACGCCGACGTGGCAAAGCCCCTCACACAGCAGACGGCTAGCTCACCTGTGCGCTATGCCTTGCTCGTATCGCCTCTGTGCGGGACGTGTCAGGCCGGATTGCGGATGCTCGAGGTGATCCAGACGATGCAGCCGCAGCTTCCGATTGGTCAAGTCAACGTGAACGTCTGCCGCGAGCTGCCGTACGTCTGGAAGGTGGAGAGCGTTCCCTGTCTTGTGGAGCTGCGCCGCGGGCATTCGATGCCGATTCGCAGACGCTACAAGCTTGAAGGAATAACGTCGCTGTATGCCTGGCTTCAGTCGGCTGCCGGCGCATCGATTCAATCATAAGGAGGCTTCACGCATGTCGATACATCCGATTCAACCCGGACAGCTCGTAAGAGCATCCTACAAGACGGGCGACTATATTGGCGAAGTAGTCGAAATATCACCGAGCGGCAAAGCAGCCGTGCAAATCAGAGCAGTCGTCAAGCATCCAGAGCAGGGCGACCTGCACAACCCGATGGACCCGGATGTGCCGTTCTTCCACGAGCGCCGCGCGCTCGCGCACCGCGAGATCGCGCTCATGCCGATGCATACGGTCAGTCCGTATCAAGGGGAAGTGCCTGAGTATAAGCAGTCGCTGGATGATGCCCTGCAACGCGAGATCGACCGGCTCGACCGGCTGCGTCGGTGGGCGGAGCGAGGGCTTACTGAGCTTGAGAAGCTGAGAAACGATTACAACAAGTAGGACGGAAGTGAATCGAACATGCTGTTCGTGCTTATCGGGCTCTGGACGATCGGCTTGCTACTGCTTCTCACCGACCCGAGGCGACTGTCTACACGGTGGATTAGCAGCATCGCCTTCACAGGCGGCTCAGGCGGACTGTCGGCGGTCATTGCCGACGATGTGCTCCCTTATGTGCGGGAGCGGGGCAGTCTTACGGAGGAGCTGCATACGACGTTGCTCGCCGCAGAGCTGGTCTCCTCGTATGTGTGCTATTACGGCTTACCGTACACGTTCCTCATGTTCGCAATTGTATACAGTCCCAGCTACACGCATTGGAGGAGGGGCTGGCTGCCTTGGGTGCTGCTTACTCCGCCGCTCGCCTCCTTGCTGCTCGTACCGAAGCCAGGTGACCCGATACCGTACTTGTACGTATGCGCTTGGGTGACGCCGTATATCGTGATCGGCATCGTGCTGCTGATCGCCGCCGTGCTGCAGGAGCGCAATTCGTTTCTTCGCCGCAGCCGCATCTTGGTTGCGACCGCGGCGGCGCCGACGCTATTATTCACCTTATTCACCTCCTACCTCATTCCGGCCTTCTTCGGCATCTATGAGCTGTGGCGATATAATGCGGTGCTGATTGCGTTCACGATAGCGGTCATTCTCATCTCCAGCTTCCGGTATAGCTTCATGGGGCTGCAGATCTCGATTCAGAATCAGAGGCTCGATTATACGCTGCGAGCGATTACGTCCGGTACGTCGATCCTGAATCATGCGATTAAGAATGATGTAGGTAAAATTCGGCTGTTCGGCGAGAAAATGAAAGCGGATGCCGAGGACGGCCTGCTCACTCCCGAGGAGCTGACACGCGATGTTGAGGTCATCCTGAAGGCTTCCCAGCACATCTACGATATGATCTATCGTATTCAAGGACAGACGCAGGAGGTCGAGCTACGTCTGGAGAAGGTCGATCCGATTCAGCTGATGCAAGAGTGTATCGAGATGATGGCGCCCGAGCAGCAAGGGGTAACGGTGCAGACGCATTATACATATAACGGGTCGCTGCTGGCAGATCGCGCACACTTGATTGAGGTGTGGACGAACGTCATGACGAACGCTTTGGAAGCGATGCCCAGCGGCGGCATGCTGACCGTGGCCATTAGCGAGACGAAGCGGAAGATTGTCGTCGAGGTGAAGGACAACGGCGAAGGGATGGAGCAGCAGCAGCTCAAGCGCGTATTCGATCCGTTCTATACGACGAAGTCGGGGAGACGGATGAATTTTGGCCTCGGGCTGTCGTATTGCTATGCCATTGTGCAGAAGCACAAAGGAACGATGAACATCCACAGCAAGCGCGGCGAAGGGACGAGCGTCTTCATGCAGTTTCCGAAGCCGCCCCGTGATGTACAGAGCACGCTTCGATAGAAAGGAGCAGCGTCAACATGGACGTGGGTGAGGCTCGTATTAAAGTGTTAATCGTCGAAGACGATGAGGACTGGCGAATCGGACTTCGCAGCTATTTACGTAAAGAATCGGATCTGACCGTCATCGGGACAGCCGCCAGCGGTACGGAAGCGCTGGAGCTGTTGGAGCGAATGGAGCCAGACGTCGTCCTGCTCGACATTATGATGTCGGACAGTCCCGAAGGGCTGTGGGCGGCCGCTGAGATCGTCAAGTGCAGCGGGGCACGCGTCATCATGCTCTCCTCGATGGAGGAGAAGGAATTCATCTTCGAGGCGTTCAAGGCGGGCGCCGTCGATTATATGGTGAAGTCCGACTTCGCGGACATCCCGAACGCGATTCGCAGTGCGTATGCGAACCGAAGTGCGATTCATCCGAGCGTGGCGCAGCAGATGCGCGACGAGTTCCGCCGCTTGAAGCAGCTTGAACAGGAGATGCGCGTGAAGGAGCTGCGAAGTCTGTTGACGCCGACAGAGCTTCAGGTGTTAAGCTTGATCGAGCAAGGGTATACACAGACACAGATCGCCGATACGCTGGTCGTCTCGATTCGTACGATCAAGGTGCATGTCGGCAGCATTCTGAAGAAGCTCGGCGGCAAGAGCAGTAAGGAAGCGGCGCAGAAGGCAAAGGATATAGGCATTATATAGAAGGAGAGAGCACGAATGGCTGAACAGCAAGGAATTAGACTTGGTATTATCGGAGCAGGCGGCATCGGTAACGAGCATATGAAGGGCTTCCGCGCTACAGAGGGCGTGCAGCTCACAGCTGTCACCGACGTGTTCCGACCGCTTGCGGAGCAGCGTGCGAAGGAATACGGCATCGAGCTCGTCTGTGACTCGTATCAGGAGCTGCTGGAGTCAGACGTCGATGCAGTCGTCGTCGCCGTGCCGAACGATCTGCACGCTCCGATCGCCATCGATGCGCTGCAGGCAGGTAAGCATGTGCTGCTGGAGAAGCCGATGGCGATCGATGCAGCGTCTGCCAAGGCGATCGTCAGGGCGCACCGCGCCTCGGGCAAGGTGCTCATGCTGTCGCACCAGCAGCGCTGGGAGGCGGTCTACCTGCAGGTGAAGGAGCAGATTGATAAGGGGGCGCTCGGGCACATCTATAACACGAAGACCGGCTGGGTGCGCCGTAAGGGTATTCCGGGCTGGGGAACGTGGTTCACGCAGAAGAGCAAGTCCGGCGGCGGTCCGCTCATCGATCTCGGCGTCCATATGCTTGACCTGTCGCTTCACTTCATGGGCAGTCCGAAGCCGGTATCGGTGTTCGGTACGACGTATGCCGAGTTCGGACCGAAGCAGCGGGGCATCGGCGACTGGGGGCGGCCGGACTGGAGTGGTCACTACGACGTCGAGGATTTGGCAACAGCCTTGATCAAGCTCGATAATGGCGCTACCCTTACACTGGATGTGAGCTGGGCGGCGCATACGTCGATCGAGAACAGCGGACCTTATATTTACTTAATGGGTACTGAGGGCGGCGCTTCGTTGAAGAACGGCGAAGGGATGCTGCATGCCGAGCTGTTCGATCGGACGACCGATGTTACACTGTCCAAGCCCGTCAGCGACGAGGGCGCTCGCTTGCGAATGAACCGGCATTTCGTCGAATGTATTCGTGAAGGGCGAGAGCCGCTAACGTCGGCCATGTCCGGTCTTGCCAACAGTCTCGTGCTTGAGGCCATCTACGAATCGTCACGGACAGGCAGCATGATTCAGCTAGATTGGAGCTTAGACTAGAGCGATGAGTGAACTGCTGCAGCTTAACTTATACTTATTCAGTATGATTGGCACCATCGCATTCGCCATATCGGGTGCTGTCGTTGCGATGGAGGAGGAATATGACATTCTCGGCGTATTCGTCCTCGCACTTGTTACCGCCTTCGGCGGTGGCGTCGTGCGCAACGTGCTGATCGGTATTCCGGTGACGACACTATGGGGCCAGGGCATGTACTTCAAGATTGCGCTCGCCGCGGCGTTCCTCGTATTCATCGTTCCTGTCGTCTGGATCAAAAAGTGGAAGACGTGGGAGTCACTATTCGATGCGATTGGTCTATCGGCCTTCGCAATTCAAGGCGCCCTGTACGCGGTACAGCTGAAGGTTCCACTATCCGCAGTTATCGTCGCGGCGATGCTGACCGGCATCGGCGGAGGAATGATCCGCGACGTACTGGCCGGCCGCAAGCCGCTCGTGCTGCGTGATGAAATCTATGCCGTATGGGCGATGCTGTCTGGCCTCTTGATTGGATTAGGCTGGGTGCAGGGCTCGTGGCAGCTGCTTGTTCTATTCGCAGGGATCGTCGTGCTGCGCATGCTGTCGGTTCAGCTGAAGTGGAGGCTGCCGCGGCGGGCGATTAACTTGAACGAGGATCCTTCTATGGAGAAAAGCTAAGCGATCACAGATAAGCCGCACTACGCACCGAATCGTATCCAGTATTGACATATAAGGGGGCATCGTCGGTGACCAAATTCGAAGCTATGCAATCGTGGACGGAATGGAAGCTCGTTCCCGTGTCCTCGATTCAGGGGCGGCTGCAATCGGTTCGGCCGCTTCGTGAGGAAGAGCATGAGCAGTATGAGCTAACGAAGGATCAAGCAACAGGGGAGCACTATGTGCATTACTCGTATATGCACCGGAACATAGGGGCGATCGGCACGAGCGGTCAGGATGAGATCTTCCATCAGCTGCTGCCAGTCAGCTCAGATGATGTGCTCGGCATTCTGTTCGGCGAGCAGCCGTATACGTATCCGGAGCATTGGCGTACCTCGTTCCTGCGCAACGGGCCGGAAGGGGAATACGTCTGGTTCGATCCGTCGTATGTCGAGGAGGAGCAGCAATATGAGGCGGTGGGCCGCACGATTGTAGATGAGCTCGCGAGGTTCAAGGAGCAGGGTGATCTATCCGAGGAGGCGCTGCAGCGGCTCTTGGACCGACTGCTACCGGGGGATGACAAGAAGTAGCGACTACCTTGCGCGCATAATTTCGGAGCTGGGATTCATCCTAACACCTAAGGCGATTGTAGCCGAAAGGGGGACATTTGAGATGAATCAACGAACGCTTCGAGGTGCAGCAGCGCTGCTCGCAGCGGCGAGCTGCAGTGTGCTGATGCTGTCAGGCTGCGCCGGCAATAAGCCGAGTGAGGGCAAGCCCGGCGCTGGGCTGAACGATTATCGACAGCAGGCGCTGTATGATCGGGACTCACGCAATAATGAGGACCCATCGCTAGGGGTGAAGTCGCGCTGGGTTGAGGAAGAGGAGCAGCGGAAGGCACCTGAATATATTGGACGCAAGCAGCTGGATATGACGAATCGACATTATGCCAAATCTATGGGCTTCGACCCGCAGATTGCCGCCAAGGTGAATCGCATCGCCGGTGTCAGCTCCTCGATGGTAATGCTGACGGAGGTGAACGCCTACGTGGCGGTCGTTCTGGACGGGCACAGACCAGACGAAGAGGCGAACCCGGATACGATGAAGCACAAGGTGACCGAGACGGGCGGCACCGGATTGTTCGGTACCGGACAAGGTACACCGAATCGGATCTCTTGGACAGAATCCGGCGGTCTTGGCTACAGCAAGGCGGACGAGATTCGCAAGCTCGTGCTGTCGGTAGCGCCGACGAACATACAGGAAGTATACGTCACGGCTAATCCGAATTTTGTTCAGCGGCTTCGCTTTTATGCACAAGAAGAGCAAGCGCAAGGCAAGCTGACACCGTACATGAACGAATTCAATACGATGATCCAACATGTATTCCCCGACAGCACGAACACAAGACAATAATAGCGCGCGGCTTCAAGCCGCAAAAAAAACTCCTGACCTTGCATCCCGCAGTTGTAACGCGGTGCAAGCATCAGGAGTTTTTTTTATAGTACAGCCGAAGTGGTCTCATGGCTCAAACTTGTAGCCGACGCCCCAGACGGTCTTAATGTGCTTCGGCTCCTTCGGATCGGCCTCGACCTTCTTACGCAGATTCGTAATGTGAACGTCAACCGAGCGTTCAGTCACGAACGAGTCGATGCCGCGTATGTTGTTGAGCAGCTCCTCGCGAGAGAACACCTTGCCAGGGTATTGGCAGAAGTTACGCATAATCTCGAATTCCGAGTATGTCGTCTCGACCTGCTGTTGATGTACATAAATGCAGCGCTTCTCGAGATCGACCGTTACGACTGCTCTGTTCGCATCTGCTTGCGGTCTGCTTGGACCTAGTCCTTGCAGCGGAGCATTCATTCCGCTTCGGCGCAGCAGTGCGTTGGTACGAGCTGCGAGCTCCCTCATGCTGAATGGCTTGCATAAATAGTCGTCGGCCCCGATCATCAGCGCATTGACGCGCTCGGACACCTCGCTCTTCGCCGAGACGATCATAATCGGAACTCCGGATCGCATGCGAAGAAGCTTGCACAGTTCCAGCCCGTTCGTGTCAGGCAGCATGAGATCGAGAATAACGACATCTGGCTTATGCTCCTGAAACAGCTCCATCCCTTGCTTGCCGTCTCCTGCGCAATAGACGTTGTAATGCTCTTCACTTAAGTAGATCGAGATCATATCCGCGATGCTTTGGTCATCTTCAACCAGCAATATTTTAGGCATGACAGGGCACCTCAATTCTGTTAGCTTGCCTGAATGTACGGGAACGATATTCGTCCCCGAAGCTGACGCTGTCGGTTCTTCCCTTCATGCGTCTCAAGCTCACCTATCAGCTGAAATCGTTAAGATAATGTTAGGAAATGGATTCATAAATTAAGCATCGCTGTAAAACTTTCTAAATATGTACCAACGATAATGAAAGTATGCAGCAAGCACAGTATAACAAGAGCTGTCTCAGCCAATGTTCTACATAAAGAATCATCGAACAGGGGGAACCATTCATGATCATTCATTCCAATCTTGAGCTGGAGCAATTCATCCAGTCATGTGTCGACGATCTGAACCGTATGGTGGCAGGTCAAGGCCTGGCTCTAACTCATCCGCATGTTGTGGAGAAGAGCATGGAGCTAGACCTTCTCATCCTGAAGGCGATGCGCTTCAGGCACCGCGGTGCCTGTCCGGTCTAAATGCAGCACGACTACGTCGGAAGGTAGCCTGAATGCGCAGGACAAGCCTAGAGACGGAAAGAAGAAACGCGGTCTGCTTTATAAGCACCACGTTTCTCCCCATTCCTGCACCGCATCCATGACAGGCTGCAGCGCCTTCCCTTTGTCCGTGAGCTGATACTCAATACGAACCGGCGTCTCCGGATATACATGACGGCTTATGATACCCGCGGCCTCGAGCTCCTTGAACCGTTCAGCGAGCATCCGATCGCTCATTCCGGGAATCATCTCGGATATATCCTTGAAGCGGCGTGGCCCCTGGACCAATGCACGGACGATCAAGCCCGTCCATCGCTTACCTAATATTTCGAATGCAGCCTCAAATCTCGGACACAGTGGTTGTAAATGATCTGACATGGCATTTCACCTCTTCGTATGTTTATTTTAACATAAGTAGCTTCGGTAAAGTAAGACATTTGTAAAGATAACGAGAACATTTTCAACATCATCGGGCGAAACGCACCATCGCTCGGTGGTTTTTTTACGTTCACCGTTGATTTTCGCCTCCATTCGACAGCTCTATTGTAAATTTTGGTTGAAAATTCGATACAAGTGAAGTATAACTGCGATAGGACATTCTTCGTATATGGAACAGGAGGAAGCGGATTGTATTCTTCATATGGATCCCCATTATCGGGTCAAGCTAAAAAAATGATGCTGCTCGGCTCTGGCGAGCTCGGCAAGGAGGTCGTGCTCGAGGCCCAGCGTCTAGGCGTGGAGACGATTGCTGTCGACCGATACGCCGATGCTCCAGCGATGCAGGTGGCGCACCGTTCCCATGTCATCAATATGCTGGATGGCGTCGCGCTGCGCGCGATCATCGAGCAGGAGAAGCCGGATCTCATCGTGCCGGAGATCGAGGCGATCGCTACACCGACGCTCGTTGAGCTCGAGGCAGAGGGCTATCGGGTCGTGCCGACGGCGAACGCTGCGAGATTGACGATGGACCGCGAGGGCATTCGCCGTTTGGCGGCAGAGACACTCGGCCTGCCTACAGCCAAGTATGCGTTCGCCGATAGTCTGGAGGAGCTGCACGCCGCCATAGCCGAGATTGGGACGCCGTGCGTCATTAAGCCGATCATGAGCTCCTCAGGCAAGGGACAGAGCGTGTGCCGCACACCGGATGATGTAGAGCAGTGCTGGAGCTATGCCGTTGAAGGCGGTCGAGCGAAGCTGACGCGTGTCATCGTGGAGCAATTCATCCACTTCGAATCTGAGATTACGCTGTTAACTGTGCGCTCTGTGAACGGTACGACATTCTGCGCCCCGATCGGACATATTCAGAAGGACGGCGACTATATCGAATCGTGGCAGCCGCACGCGATGTCAGACGAGCAGATCAAGCAGGCAGAGTCGATTGCACTTGCGATTACAGAGGCGCTCGGCGGCTGGGGACTGTATGGCGTAGAGCTGTTCCTCGCACCAGATCAGGTGTACTTCAGCGAGGTGAGCCCGCGTCCGCATGATACGGGTATGGTGACGATGGCGACTCAGGATCTGTCTGAATTCGCGCTGCACGTCAGGGCGATTCTAGGGCTGCCGATTCCGAACGTGCGCGTCTTGACGCCGGGAGCCTCGTACACGCTCAAGGCGGATCGGGACAGCACCAGCTTCCGTATCGCAGGTGTCGAGTTGGCGCTAGACCAGCCGAATACGCAGGTGCGGCTGTTCGGCAAGCCGGAGACGAAGCCAGGCAGACGGATGGCGGTCGCGCTCAGCTCCGGCGAGACGGTGGAGCAGGCACGCGAGCTTGCGAAGCAGGCGGCTCAGAAGCTGCATATCGAATATTTGTAGAAAAAGGGCTCGATGTGCGAAACGATTGACCTTCTGCCGCGTAGTAGGTTACGGACAACGATGATTCGGCCTGACACGACTAATGATATGGAGAGCAGAAAGGGAGAGGATCGCAATGAACGCCCACGAAATTGATTACCGTATTCAAGGCTCGGAGATGCAGTATGTCGAAATTGAGCTCGATCCTTCAGAGAGTGTTATCGCAGAGGCAGGCAGCCTCATGATGATGGATCAAAATATTCAGATGGAGACGATATTCGGAGATGGCAGCGACCAAGGCAAAGGGCTGATGGGCAAGCTGTTCGGTGCGGGTAAGCGGTTGTTGTCTGGAGAAAGCTTGTTCATGACGTTGTTCACGAACCGCGGCAGCGGCAAGGAGACAGTCAGCTTCGCTTCTCCGTATCCAGGCCGCATTATGGCGATGGACCTGTCCGAGCTGAACGGGAAGATCGTCTGCCAGAAGGATTCGTTCCTATGCGCCGCGAAGGGCGTCTCGATCGGGATCGACTTCCAGCGCAAGCTGGGGGCAGGCTTCTTCGGCGGCGAAGGCTTCATCATGCAGAAGATCGAGGGCGACGGGCTGGCCTTCGTGCATGCAGGCGGCACGATCTGTGAGAGAGAGCTGAAGCCGGGAGAGATGATTCGCGTAGACACCGGCTGCCTCGTCGCGATGACGAAGGATGTCAACTACGACATCGAATTCGTGAAGGGGATCAAGACGGCGTTGTTCGGCGGCGAAGGGTTGTTCTTCGCTACGCTGCGCGGACCTGGCCGTGTATGGATCCAGTCGCTGCCGTTCAGTCGCTTGGCGGATCGAGTCATCAGCGCAGCTGGACCGGCCGGACGCAAGGAAGAAGGCAGTCTGCTCGGCGGTCTGCTTGACGGCAATCGCTAACCGCGGTAAGATTTGATATACTGTAGTAACGCTGTACATACATGTAGCAGTTGACTATCTAGGAAAGGGTGCTGAGTATGTCATATAATCCGCAGGTCGTCGAAGCGAAAATCGTCAGCAGCAATCCGAACAACGGGCTGTACGAGATCGTCGCGCAGCTGAAGGATCGGACCGTATGCCGGATCACCTTCGAGAAGGACGAAGCCGGCAGCACCAGAGTGACGAACATTAACCGTCTCTTGAAGGAGCCTTGCCCGATCTGCCGCAAGGACTTCTTGTGTAACTGCATGACGCGGTTCAAGGAAACGATCTTCGATCAAGCGATTGAGAAGGTTGAGCTGCCTCAAGCTTAATGTAGTTCGTTCACAGCTAAACGTCAGTCATAAAGCGCTCGCAGTTGATGCGGGCGCTTTTGGCGTCCGTACAGCCAGTAGCTGTTCGGAGAGCCGCCCTCTGATGGGCGGCAATTGCGGTTGGTTCTCGGGCTGGCAGTATGGTAAAATAAAGAAAGGCTTAAGCGGAGGTGATGACTTGCGAATTGGAGTTGTAGCGGATACGCATCTCCGTGCAAGGCATAGCACGTTGCCGAAGGCGCTCGTTCACGTGCTCACTGGCGTAGATCTAATCGTTCATGCAGGAGATTGGATGGATCCTTCCATCGTTCGATTGTTTGAGTCGATCGCGCCGGTGGAAGCCGTCGCCGGCAATAACGACGGCGAAGAGCTGGCTGCGCGCTTCGGCTACAGGAAGGTGCTCGAACTTGCCGGCTTTCGAATTGGGCTTGTGCATGGTGACGGGGGACGCTCGACGCCGGACACGGCGTATGCGGCATTTTGCAGCAGCGATTCCGCTCACGATTCGATCGATGCGATTATATTCGGTCATTCACACATCCCTTATGAAGAGGTTCGTCATGGTGTTCTGTTGTTTAACCCCGGTTCGCCTACCGACAAGCGCCGACAGTCGCTCTATTCATTCGGTACTCTGGAGCTAGGGGACACCATTCAAGCACGGCATTACTACTATGAGGATAAGAGCTAATGCATATTTCAACAGAAGGAAGGAATAGACTAATGGCACAATGGAAGGAAATTACGACGACCGAGCAATGGACGGAAGCGTGGACGGCAAGCGGCGAGAAGCCGTTCGTTATTTTGAAGCATAGCACCGCATGTCCGGTCAGCTTCAGTGCTCTTGAAGAATTCGAGTCCTACCTTGGCAAGACTCCGAACGAGGATGTCGAGTATTTGCTCGTCAAGGTCATTGAGTCCCGTCCGGTGTCGAATCAGATCGCTGAGGAGACAGGCGTGAAGCACGCCTCGCCTCAAGTTTTGTACGTGAAGAACAAGGAGACGGTCTGGAACACGTCGCACTGGTCAATTACAGAAAAGCATATGACAGCTGTTCTAAACTAAAATCCGCATGCTGGATGGAAGGGAGCTGAAATTCATGGGAGTGAGATCTTTTTCCTTTTTTTCCGGGGCGCTATATAGAAGGAAGGTATGTCAGGTGTACGTGCCTGACAGCTATGAGCAGGATGAAGACCGTCGTTATCCGGTCGTGTACTTGCTGCACGGCTTATACGGTGATGCGACAAGCTGGACGGTGAAGGGGAACGCGGAAGCAACCTTGAATGCGATGATCGCCTCCAAGCAGCTGAGCGATTGTATCGTCGTCATGCCTGACGATGGCGGTTACGGTCATGGAACGTTCTACATTAACTGGTACGATGGCACAGGACGCTTTGAGGACTACATCCTGTACGATCTGATTCCTGCTGTCGATCGGGAATTCCGTACGATAGCGGACCGTGCGATGCGTTCGGTCGTTGGTCTATCGATGGGCGGCTACGGAGCGGTCGTGCTGTCGCTGCGTAATCCGGACACGTTCGGAGCGGCGGCCAGCATCTCCGGTGTACTCATGTCGGTATCGTTCATCTCCGACCAGGAGCTGCGAACGGAGGTGCCTCGCATGATCGGTCCGCTGCACGGTCCGCATGCGAAGGAGGTCGACGTGCACATGCTTGCTGCAAGAAGGGCGAGAGAAGAGCAGAAGCCTGCGCTTCATATGAATTGCGGTCGTTCAGACTTCCTGTATCCGGTTAATCTTGCATTCAAGGCGACACTCGAGCACCTTGGGTACGAGCATGAATATATGGAGTTTGATGGGGAGCACAATTGGGACTATTTCGGCACGCACCTCGTGGAAGCGTTAACGTTCATTGAGCGAACACAGCACCGTTCATGCGAGGGTGAGTCGCCGTCCTTCTAGATGATGACGATCAACCGTTGATGTACAAGACGAAATCCCGTCCTGCTTGCAAGCTGAGAAGCTTCAGGCAGGACGGGATTTCGTCGTTCTTCGTTCTTATCCACATTCACTGGACCTCTCGGGAGCGCCGCCTTGCTCCTTCGTCTGACTGATCAGAAAGGGATAGCTGGCCTCTAGCGCAGATATTTTCCGCCTCGCTCCCCAGCTGGCGTATAGTCGGTGCGCCTCGGTAAGCAGAGGTAAGGCCGCCTTGAAGTTGCCGAGCTGAATGTAATACTTCGCCGCACACTCATTGGCGGTCGCTTCATCGTGTAAGAACCGATTCATCTTGGCAACATCAATGGCTTTCATGTAGTACGTTGCAGCAGCATCCGTATGATGCTGGGCCCGGTGCCACTCTGCCTCAACGAGCAGGAGCAGATGCTTGAAGTTGTCGGGTGAATGCTTAGACCATTTGCTGAGGAAGCGTATTGTGAATTGGATCTTTGCTTTATATTGCTTGCGTTCGGCTGCGGACGCGTCTTGGAATAGGCCGCATAGCACCATGGCATATAAGTAATGATGATAATGGACCTGGATACAGCCGATCAGATGCTTCAGCATGAGCTCTGCCTTCTCCAGCAGCGCCTGCGCCTCCTTCAGATCATTCATGATGAAACAGGCACGACTGTGAAGCAAGTAATACAAATGAACGACGAAGTAATTGGTTAAGGATTCTATATGACTCGTCTCCTCCTCGGTGAGAAGGGAGCTTCGTCCGATGCTCTCCTTCTGACTGTAAGGAAATGTGCGGGACTGTGTTTGTCCCAAATAAAGCATGAAGCGCTGCATCATCGTAAGTGCCAGGCCAATATCCTTATCAGGCGTTCGTTGAATAAAGCTGGTATACTGCTCGCTCTCGTGCAGCACCACATCAAGCCGGTCCCCCTTCGTCAGCTGCAAAAAACAGCTTAGCACGATGGCATATCCAGCATAAATGAAGTTTCCGGAGGAGGACCCATCTCGATAAGCTTTCTTCAATCGCTCTACATTATGATCCAGATGCTCCTGTAGCTGGTGCGTGAAGGCGCCATATTTGAAATACAGCTTGCTCCTCACGGATTGCTTCGGGTACACTTCCTCCAGGCGAAGCGCAATTTGTCCGAATGCCTGACCAGTATTCAAGAGGCCGAACAGTGCGCTCATGATGACTCCGTACGAGGAATAGGACAGCGCGCTCCCTTCGGCATGCCCATGCTTAAGCGAATAATTGAACATGCGCAGCATGAGGTAGATGTACAGGTTGGAGTTGGTCAAGTAAGAGGGCGCGATCATGCTGACGAGAAACCGGATTATGGTCAGTTGTGCGGGATCGTGTATAGCCGGCAGCTCCAGTAAGTCATCCATGCTGCGGAAGCTTCTATGCCAGAACGATTGGACGAGCTCATACACGATGTGTGTACGGCTGATCGTTGAAGGTATATGGAAGCCGAGAAGCTGCAGCCCTTCAAGGCCGATGCGGAGCGCCTCGTTATGCTGACTCATATTCGTGTAGAGAACGATCATCCGGTTATAGGCATCGGCCTTCTCGAGCTTGGTCCGCGCTTGCTGCAGTACCGAAGCGAAGGTAAGCTTCGCCTCCTCGAATTGTCCGCACAAGTATTCCAGCTCTGCCTTCTCCAGTTGTAACGAGAAGGAGAGCTCGTACTGCTGGTCCCACGCATCAACGGGCAGCAGCTGTAAGCCGATCGCTGCGTAGCGCAGACCATTGCTGTAGTCGTGAAGCGACTTCGCCTCTAGGCACGCCCGGAGGTTAACTGCCGCAAGCCGGTATCGCTCGTGGGGGAGCTTAATGAGAGCTGCGGCATGGTTCAGCTGGTTCGCAATTTCGAAGGTGCGCTCACGGCAGGAGGGGACCAGACCCTCATTTTTTTCGTACAATTGGCCGATATGAAGATGAATTTCTTGCCTGCGGTCTTCCTGCAGCATAGAGTAGGCTGCCTGGTACACACGCTCCTGCAAAAACTTGTACGCCGGATTGACGCTGCCCGAGATCCGATCGCTCGTCAAGGCATGAAGCAGGCCCTCCTTCACGGCGAAATCGAGCTGCTCTATGAGATCTTCCCGACTGAGCTTCGTTAGCAGCATCAGCGTCTGTAAGGAGAATTGCTGTCCGATGCAGGCTGCATACATCAAGATGAGCTGCAGCTTCTTCGGCTGCCGTCCGATCTGGTTATACAGATTGTCCGTGACGTTGTCAGAAATATGCAGCTCCTGAATGATAGCCTCATCCCAAGCCCAGCAGCTGTTCGCATGATCGAACCATAGCAGCTGCTGATCGAACAGCGAGCGACATAGCTGCTTCGTGTAGAACGGGCTCCCCTTGGCCTTGTCCATGAACAGGCTGCTTAACGTGCTGATCGGCTTCTGTGCGGGGTAGAGCGCATCCTCGAGCAGGAGCTCTACATGGTGAGCCTTCAACGGCTCCAGTCGAAGATGCTTCACGGACAGGCACGACTCGTTCCGAAGCTGCAGCTTCTCCAGCAGCCCGCGGAGCGGATGAGAGGCGGTAATGTCGCGATCCCGGAACGTAAAGATGAAGACACAGCTGCGCAGCTCGTCTCGGCTTACGAAGTCAAGCATGAGCTGAATGAAGCCGCTGTCGGCCCATTGCAAATCGTCTATGAACACGACAAGCGGACGTTCCCGCTTCGTAAAGACAGAGATGTATTGCTGTAGCGTCATCATGAAACGTTCATGAGCTTCGGCTCGCCCAAGCTCAGCGAGCGGAGGCTGTGTGCCGAGAACCTGCTCCAGACCTGGATTCAAGTCGAGCAATACTTGACCGTTCGGGCTAACAGCATCGGCAATGCGCTGCTTCAGCGCACTAAGCTCGTAGTCGTCAAGCAAGAGCATGTCAGCTAGCAGCTGTCGACCGACTTGATGAACGACGGCATACGTGTCGTTGCGCTGGAACGGATCGAAGTTACCGGATACGAACAGACATTCGCTCTGAACGCATTTGTGAAATTCATGAACGAGGTAAGATTTGCCGATCCCTGTATTGCCTGATATAAAAATAATTTCCTTGCTGCCATTGCCTGCACGGCTCAGGGCGCTGTGAAGGACGTTCAGCTCCGCCTCGCGTCCGTACATCGCCTCGGCGAAGATCAACTGGTCCGGTGCAGTGCCCGGGAGCTTGCTTGGCTCCAAGGGTCGATCGAAGAGCCGAGCCAGCACGTTGACCAGATCTCGATTCAGGGCAGCGGCACTCCAATAGCGCTGCTCGGGATGCTTCTCCAGACATTTCATAACGATGTCAGAGACCGGCCTCGGGATGCCCAACTCGGTTAACGGCTTAGGCTCTACCGCCATGTGGAGATAGGCAAGCTTCGTGGCGTCTTGTCCCTCCAGCGGGTATGCGCCGCTCAGCATGCGATACAGCAGCACGCCAATCGCGTATAGATCGATGCGGGCATCGGCGCTGCTGTACAGCTGCCCGGCCAGCTCGGGTGCCAAGTAATGCATCAGCTCCAGCTCGGCAGCGGAGAGCGCGCGCTCGCGAGCGAGCCGCTGTACCGGTGTAGCGAACGGTGCAGCACGGAATAAGCTTAAGAGGAGGCAGTCCCTGCCTCTTGCTTCAAGAAAGAACGCGTTTGGCGATATCGCCAAATGAACATGCTTATGAAGATGTAGCCGCTCAATCGCTTGCACAAGACGAATAGCAACTCTTAATGTCTTCTCAAGAGAAGGCTTGAGATCACTATCTCGAATATATTCAGATAAGGGAGTACCGTCCACAGGGCTGTAGAGGAGGGCAGGGCCATCTTTCCATGTGAATTGCTGCTCGGGCATCCATGCTCCAGCTTGGGCAAGCTGCAGCGACTGTTCCCATTCACGACTTAGACGGCTCACAGCCTTGTTCAAGTCGCGTTCCTTGACACAAGCGCTGAAGTAACGAAGCTGCCCGGAAGCGGATTCGGTGCCGCGGTATAGCTGAATAGCGCCTTGATCGTGTAAGAGCTCCACGGTTGCTTCGATTAGAGTAGGGTACAATTGGAACAACCTCCGTGGTAAGGACTGCTATGCTTACCATTATTGTACTTCCCCGATTATGGATATTCAACCTTAAACATGAAGTGCTCAGAGCCGAATGTAAGAGCGAGCTGTTCTCGTAGGTGTGGAGCATTTTTCATTCGCTCTCATTTCGTATATAATGGACATCACATCAGTCTATGAGGAACAGCGGGGGCATGTACATGAAGGTAGCGATTACGGGCGGAACTGGCTTTATCGGCAAGCACTTGATTCAACATTTTTTGCAGCAAAAAATATCGGTTGTCGTCGTCTCGAGGCAAAAGCAAAAATCGGAGCATCCACTCATTCGATATACGACTTATGCTGAGCTGGAGGAGCGCGTGCAGCCGCTAGATGGCGTAGATGCGATCGTCAACCTGGCCGGTGAGTCGATTAATCAGCGGTGGACCTCAGAGGCCAAGAAGCGCATTCTGCAGTCCCGATTAGACGCGGTGGCCGCCGTCAGCTCGTGGATCGAGCGCTTAGAACATAAACCGGTTCTTATTAATGCATCGGGGATTGCCATCTACGGCACCTCCGACGACGATACATTCATTGAGGAGAGCGAGTGGAAGAAGGATGACTTCTTGTCCTCGGTCGTCGATCAGTGGGAGGCTGCAGCTGAAATTATTGCAGACACACGCGTCGTGCTGCTTCGTCTTGGACTTGTGCTCGGTAAGGACGGGGGCGCTTTCCCGCGCATGGTCACTCCATTCAAGCTTGGTCTTGGCGGGCGAGTAGGGACCGGTAAGCAAATTATATCGTGGATTCACATTACCGACCTATGTCGGTTGATCCAGTTCTGTATCGAGCAGGAGGATCTGGAGGGGCCTGTCAATGCGACAAGTCCGGTAAGTGTGACGAACGAGGAATTCGGCCGCAAGGTCGCTAGTAAGCTTGGTAAGCCGTTCATGGTGCCGGCGCCGGCGTTCTTGATGAAGCTGATGTTCGGGGATATGTCCGAGCTGCTGCTGAAGGGTCAACGCGTGTTCCCTGCGGTAGCCATCCAGCGGAATTTTCAGTACAATTATCCGATTCTGGAGCTTGCGCTGGACGAGCTACTCCCTGAGAAGAAGAGCAGCAAGGCGCTGAAGGAGGGCTCGTCATGATGACATATGGCAGTGTCGATGTAGTCGAACTTACCTTGACTATCCTTGGACACCGAATGGAGCGCCGAGACGAGCATTGGTACGATGTCGAGCTGCAGCTGCAGGCGGCTGACCCGGCGCTCGTGCCGGAGTCGATTACGGAGCTGGGTGCGCTACTGGTCTGTACAGCGGATGGGCTGCTCGTCGACATAGCTGCTCAGGATGAAGGGCGCGACTGCGAATATCAGTTCACCGAGTCGGAGAAGGAGCAGCTGCGGCTCTACTTCCGCGAGCATGTGCAGCTTGAGCTTACACCATAGCGTATAT
This sequence comes from Paenibacillus sp. YYML68, assembly GCF_027923405.1. Taxonomy (NCBI): domain Bacteria; kingdom Bacillati; phylum Bacillota; class Bacilli; order Caryophanales; family Paenibacillaceae; genus Paenibacillus; species Paenibacillus sp. YYML68. Next base: position 2,632,945 of record NZ_BQYI01000001.1, read on the forward strand.
TTGTACAAAAACAAGCCCCAGACTGGATCCTACGGATCTCTACTGGGGCTTTCTTCCATTTAATCCTTCTTGTTCATCGCTGCTCGCAGCGCCTCTTCTAAGGAAGAGCCGAGCGACACATTGTCGCTGTAATGCTTGGCTAGCTCGGCCTGCTGGCGCTGACCGGCGCGTCCGCCTCGTCCTTCGGACTTCTCGCCGAGCATCTCGATCACATTGCAGGGACGGCACTGGGCGTACTTACCTGCCTTGCCGGTATGAATCTCCATCTTCTTGCGGCATTGCGGACACCGCTTGTTGGACAGGGGTGCCTCGGCCGCTCGCTTGTAGCTGCACTCACGGCTGCTGCACACGAGTCGCTTCCCGTGCTTGCCCTTGATCTCCTGCAGCGGACTGCTGCATTCCGGACAGCGGGAGCTCGTCAAGTTATGCGGCTTGTATTCGACATCGCTGTTCTTCACCTCGCGCACGATCGATTCGGTCTGTTTGCGAATGCGGCTCATGAAGGCGTCGGCGTCGCCTTGACCCGTAGCAATGCGCTGCAGCTCCTGCTCCCATGCCGCGGTCAGCTCAGGCTTGCGCAGCTCCGGCGAGACGAGCTCGATCAGCTGAGCACCCTTGCCCGTCGGTTGCATCGTATTCATGCGGCGCTCGATCGTGTCGGTTGCGAGCAGCTTCTCGATGATATCCGCGCGCGTGGCAGGCGTTCCGAGCGAATGCTTCTCCATGATGGAGAGCAGCGCAGCCTCCGTGTACCGTGAAGGCGGCTTCGTCAGCTGCTTCTGCAGCGCCAGCTTGAAGCTCTTCAGCGCTTGCCCTTGCTGTAAGGGCGGCAGGGTCTGCCCCGGTTCCGTCTCCTCCTCTCGGACGGCTTCCTCGTCCTCGTCGTCACTTCGCGAGCTCCAAGCTGCATCGGCATACAGCGCTCGCCAGCCCTTATCGGTGACGATGCGGCCCTTGGCATGGAACAGCTCACCGCCGATGCTCACGGTAACGGCCGTCTCGTCGTACCGATAGGCCGGATAGAACAATGAGATGAACCGCCTGACGATGAGATCGTACAGCTTGCGTTCGTCGGCGGTTAAGATGTGCATCGACGGACGCTCCTCCGTCGGGATGATCGCGTGATGGTCGGTTACCTTGCTGTCGTCCGCAAGACGCTTCGTGACCGGAAGCGGCTTCGTCAGCAGTGGCTTAATATATTCGTTGTACGGCTGAACCTGTAACGCCTTAAGACGAACACCGAGCGTCGGTACGATATCCGAGGATAAATATCGGGAATCGGTGCGCGGGTACGTCACAAGCTTGTGCTGCTCATACAGCTTCTGCAGCACGTTGGACGTATGCTTGGCGCTGAAGCCGTACCGCTTGTTGGCATCACGCTGCAGCTCGGTCAAGTCGTAGGCGAGCGGATGGGGCTCCTGCTTCTCCGTCTTCTTCAATTGCTCGACCTTCGCATCTGAGCGCGACGCAAGCCGCTCCAGCAGCTTCTCGGCTTGCGTCTTATCGAATAGCCGCCCGTCCGGCGTCTCCTTGCCGCGCCATTGTGCCTGGAACGAGCCGAGGTCTGCCCGCAGCAGCCAATAGTCCTGCGATTGGAATGACTTAATCTGCCGTTCGCGCTCCATCAACAGGGCGAGCGTCGGCGTCTGGACGCGGCCTGCGGCGAGCTGGGCGCCGTGCTTGCACGTCAGCGCCCGCGTCAGATTCAGGCCGATCAGCCAGTCAGCCTCGGCCCGACAGACGGCGGAGCGGTAGAGCGCGTTGTACGCGGTGCCTGGCTTGAGCGAGGCGAAGCCGTCGCGGATCGCCTTGTCGGTCTGCGACGATATCCACAGTCGCTTGAACGGCTTGCTCCACCGAATCTGCTCCATAATCCAGCGGGCGACCAGCTCGCCCTCGCGTCCAGCATCGGTGGCAATGATGAGCTGGCTCAGATCGCTCCGCTTGGCGAGCGCCGCAATCGCCTTGAACTGCGGCGTCGTCTCGCGTATGAGCTTCAGCTTCATCCGCTGCGGGATGAGAGGTAGATCCTCGAGTCGCCATTCTTTATAATTCGCGTCGTAATCCTCCGGCTCAGCTAGCGTGACCAGGTGACCGAGTGCCCAGGTGACGACGTAGGATGGTCCTTCGTAGTAAGACTTCTGCTTCTGATTGGCTCCTAGCACACGGGCGATTTCCTTCGCGACGCTAGGCTTCTCTGCCAGTACGAGTGATTTCAAGGGGAATAGCGCTCCTTCCAGCACATGCTAATGCTTCGGCTTAACCTATTCATACGGTTCTATTTGTTGTACCACATTTTGCCCCATGCTGCCACAACATAACGGTTCGCTAGGTCAGCATTTATGGCAGCGAACTAACTACGACAGATCTTGTCATAGATATCCGGTATAATGATGAATAAGAAGGAGGCGCTGCGCATGTCCAAGTCGAAGCGACTAATGGAGCTGATGATTGTCGTCAATAAGAAGCGGAGATTCACGGTGCGTGAGCTGGCGGAGGAATTCGGGGTATCTACCCGAACGATTATGCGTGACCTGCAGGTGCTCGATGAGCTGGGCTTACCGCTGTATGCAGAGTACGGTCCGAACGGAGGCTATCGAGTATTGAACGAACGGCTGCTGCCACCGATCATGTTCTCCGAGCAGGAGGCGGTGGCGATGTTTTTCGCGTATCAATCGCTACAGCATTACGGCGCTCTTCCATTCAACGAGGAGTCGACGAGCGCGTTGAACAAGTTTTACTATTACTTGCCCGACGATACGAAGCAGAAGATTGATCAGATGCGGCGAAGAGTCGTATTCTGGACGCCGAAGAGGCATGCAACTGTCCCGTACTTGAAGCTGCTGCTGGAGGCAGCACTGCGGAAGCGTCCGCTGCAGGTCGTCTACGATTCTCGGGACGGAGCGAAGGAGCGTGCTATTCAACCACTGGGTGTCTACTCCCAGAATGGATACTGGTATTGTCCGGCCTATTGCTTCGTGAAGCAGAAGTATCGGCTGTTTCGCGCGGATCGATTCGTGCAGGTGGAGTGGACACCGGATGATCACCCGACGATCAGCATTGACGAATTCCCTATTGAGCGTTGGCTTCAGCCGCCGAATGAGGAGGAGCTGCTGCAGGAGATTGGCGGCAATGGCACCCAGCTCATGGACGTAATGATTCGTATGACACCGGAGGGCGTTAGAAGGTGCCGCTGGGAGTCGCGGGTGAAGCAGGAGCTGGAGCTAGCTGAAGATGGGTCGGGGCTGCTCAAGCTGAGCATTAACGAGGAGCAGGCGGACTATTTCGTCTCATATTTCATCACGTTCGGTGCGGATGCCATCATCGAACAGCCTGCCGCACTCGTCGAGCGTATGCGGCAGGCGATTACGAGGCTGAAGGACGCCTACGGGATATAGAGGCGCTATTGCACAGCGCCTGTCGGCTGGACTGGGGAGTAGATGTCGAAGCTGGAGTCTACATGGTCGAAGCCCGTATAGCGCTCGTCATACCACTCGAAGGAGGGCGCGTTCACCTGCATGTACTCTCCGTTGGCAGCGAGCCAATGAAAAATATGACCGTACGTTGCAGTCAGTCCGCTTAATGGACCTTGATGCGTGAAGACAGCATACATCTGGGGTGCCAGCTCGGCGGCCTGCATCCCGTCCGGGATCGATTCCGGCATCGTCTCGACGAGAGCGCCTGCCACATAGTCGATGCAGCGGCTGTCCGCAACGTCCGAGAAGCAGGAGATGCCGAGCGATATGCCGTGGAACCCTTCGATCTCGGCTAAGCGGGGAGATAGAGTAGACCATTGCTCTCCGATGGTCGGGATCGGGCCGTTCTCGCTATGCTCATGCTGTTGACGTGTGCCGACGATAAGCAGGCGGTTCATCGATTTCAATATAGGCTTCATTAGGAACAAGCTCCTCTTCATAGGTTATCGCAATACTCTTATATCCTATCACATATTATTGACAGCTTCTGTCATAGTTCGTATAATGGGCTGCTTCAATCGCCCAGTCGTACCTTCCTCATGGAGTTCACGCGCCCGCGGTGGTATAATGATCGACAAAGCCAAGAGTTGGAAGCGAGTGAAGCGGGAAGCATGAATGTGAGAGAGCAGTTTGGCCCGATCGACATCTATTTATTTGATCAGCTGCTGAAGGGGCGGCTAGCTCCGGGTATGCGCATATTGGACGCGGGCTGCGGCGAGGGACGCAATCTCGTGTACTTCTTGCGGGAAGGCTACGAGGTATATGGAGTGGACCGTTCGCCTGAAGCGATCTCGGCGGTAAGAAGGCAGGCGGAGAAGCTGAGCGAGCGCGAGCGCGAGGAGCGGTTCCGGGTGGAGCCGCTCGACAAGCTGAGCTTCGCGAATGACAGGTTCGATGCGGTACTGGCGTGCGCAGTTCTGCACTTCGCTGAAGACGAAGCACACTTCCAGGCGATGGTATCGGAGCTGTGGCGCGTGCTGAAGCCGGGAGGACTACTGTTCGTACGGCTGGCGTCCACAATCGGGATCGAGGACCAGGTCGTGCCACAGGGCAGTCGCAGGTTCGCGCTGCCGGATGGGAGCGAGCGGTTCCTCGTCGATGCACCGATGCTGCATCGACTGACGGAACGGCTGCACGCGGTGCAGCTGGAGCCGCTGAAGACGGTGTATGTCGAGCGTATGCGCTCGATGACGACATGGTGCGTGAAGAAGCCGCACATCTTATTTTTTGACCCCATTGAAGAGACGTATTCAGAGGAAGCTAATATCGAGGAAGCGCACACCGATCAGAGGGAGAGTGGTTCAGGTCGTGAAGCTTAGAGTATCTGCCGTTCAATATCATCTGCACACGATCACATCGTTCGAGGAGTTCGCAGGTCAAGTTGAGCATTATGTGAAGACAGCCGCTGAGTTCGAGGCGGACTTCGTCTTGTTCCCGGAGCTGTTCACGACGCAGCTGCTGTCGATTGGACAGCCGGGTCATCCGCGTCAGGCGCTGCCGATTACGGAGCTGCCGAGCTTCACGGAGCGCTATGAGACGCTGTTCCGCACTCTCGCGCAGCAGACAGGCATGCATCTGATCGGCGGGACGCATATCGTCGAGGAGGGCGGGCGGTTGTACAATGCCGCGTACATGTTCTATCCCGATGGCCGAATTGTGACGCAGCGGAAGCTGCATATTACGCCGACTGAGGTGAAGGAGTGGAGCATGGGGGCGGGCGATTCCTTGCAGGTGTTCGACACGGACAAGGGCAAGGTGGCGCTGCTCATCTGCTATGATATCGAGTTCCCTGAGATCGTGCGGATGGCGAAGGCGCGCGGCGCCGATGTCATCTTCTGTCCTTCTTGTACGGATGACCGTCACGGCTTCTACCGCGTCCGGTATACGTGCCATGCGCGGGCGATCGAGAACCAAGTATTCGTCGTGACGACGGGGACGGTCGGCTCGCTGCCGACGGTTGATTTCATGCGGGGCAATTACGGGCAGGCGGCGATTATTACGCCGAACGATGTGCCTTTTCCGCCTGCGGGGCTGATGACGGTAGGGGAGATCAATGATGACATGGTGATCACGGGAGACCTCGATCTGCAGCTGCTGTACGAGGTGAGGGAGAAGGGCTCGGTGACGACGTGGCGCGACCGCCGCGTTGATCTGTATACGGACTGGAGCTGAGTCGGGACGTGTAAACGCCGATCTGCCTGTGAGCTGTGAATAACGCTGTGGATGGTTACTAGTGTTGAGGGAGGGATACGACGTGTGTGCTTACCGTAAGGAGCTGTACGTCTTCGATCAGTCTCGTCCGGTGAAGGCGGTCATTCGCAATTATTCGGAGGCGGACTTCGATGCGCTCATCCGCATTCAGCAGGAGAGCTTCCCGCCGCCGTTCCCAGAGGAGCTGTGGTGGAATAAGGAGCAGCTGAGCGAGCATGTCGCGCGGTTCCCGCAAGGCGCACTGTGTGTGGAGATCGATGGGGAGGCGGTAGCGTCGATTACGAGTCTGCGTGTCCACTACGAGCCGGAGCACCCTGCACATACATGGGAGGAGATCACGGACTCTGGTTACATCCGCAACCATCGGGACGATGGCAACACGCTCTATGTCGTCGACATTAGCGTCAGACCAGCCTATCGCAAGCTTGGACTAGGCAAGTGGCTGATGCAGTCGCTCTACGAGGTCGTGGTCGAGCTGAAGCTGGATCGGCTGCTCGGAGGCGGACGCATGCCCGGCTACGCGGCTCACTCCGATAAGCTAACACCCGAGCAATATATGGAGAAGGTGCTTGCGGGCACCTTGAAGGACCCGGTCGTTACCTTCCTGCTGCGGTGCGGTAGAACGCCGGTGTGTCTGGTTGCGAATTATCTCGACGATGAAGAGTCGCGACACTATGCGATGCTGATGGAGTGGCGTAATCCGTTCAAGCGCGTTTAACCGTCTGGCTGGCCGTCTATACTGCTATTGGGATGCTGCTTCAAGCTATAGTCAGGTAGCATCTGTAGAGGAAGACGGAAGGCAGGCGAACGAGGATGAGGACTTATCGAGTGTACAGCTCTGCGATGGCTGTCATTGTCATGTTAGGTGTGCTAGGTGGCTGTGCGGGAGGAAGCAAGCTGCCGTGGAGTACAGAGAGCCGTATCGCCTCAAGCGAGCAGCATGGACATGAGGCGGAGCAGCTTGCTGAGAAGAAGGCGTTAGTCGCGGGTGCCACAGACGCCGCTGCTGACACGTCGAGGTCGGTGCAGGTGAAGCTGATTAATCAGCAAGGAGCCGAAGCGGGCCATGCGGTGCTGACGGAGACCGTGGAGGGCGTCCAGCTGCAGCTGAAGGTGAGCGGGCTCACCCCAGGCGCGCACGGTATTCATATCCATGAGAATGGCGTATGTGAGCCACCGCAATTCAAGTCTGCGGGCGGACACTTCAATCCGGATGGGCACGAGCACGGTCTTGAGAATCAGCAAGGGCATCATGCTGGAGACTTGCCGAATCTGATCGCGGATGCGAGGGGCGAAGCGACGATGGAGCTTGTCGCGAGGTCGCTTACGCTGACGGCAGACGAGCCGCGATCGCTGCAGAACCTAGGCGAGTCTCGGTCGCTGCAGAAGGCAGACGAGCCGCGGTCGCTGCAGAAAGCAGACGAGCCGCGATCGCTGCAGAACCCAAGCGAGTCGCGGTCGCTGCAGAAGCAAGGCGGCACGGCTATAGTCATCCATGAGCATGCGGACGATCATCGTACGTCCCCGTCTGGCAATTCCGGCGATCGCATCGTCTGCGGCGTCATTGCGGCTCCAGCGCCGTAGTTTCATATGCGTCACTTTCGCTCTGTTTACCACTAGGCTATCCGCTGTTCGATGATGTATACTAGAGTTCGGTTTATATTCATAGATCGGCATGCTAGATAGATCGAACGGATGATCGCGTGGATTAACGGGACGGAAGGGGCGCACCGGATGAAGTTTGACGTGGATTACGTATCGTTTTTTGTTATACAGGTGGATGGGGAGGAAGGAACCAGCGGGAAGCGGAGCAAGCATTTCCAGACGATGGACGGGGAAGATTACGCGGACAGCGAGCTGCACGCCTTCCTGGAGGGCGAATTCGCGCGAACGGCGAAGCGGAAGGCTGAGCGTCATCCGAAGGCGGAGCAGGTGCCGACGAAGATCGGACGCTTCATCGTCGAACCGGGCTACGACCTCGATTCGAATCCGAATTACAACCTGCTGGCGAGATTACGTATTGCGGAATCGGCCGATGCCTTCATGGGTCACGCAGATGAGCTGGTGACGGCTTATATGGAGGCGAGCGCGATTCGCGGCGGCGCGATGTTCATCGTGCGGGCAAGACTCAATGAGCTGTTCGACGAGCCGTTCCTATTCGTGTTCAAGTGCGACTTCGAGCAGAAGATTGCTCGAATTACGGATGAGCGCAGCTTGCTGAATCAGGTGGAGATGGCGATCAGCGCGAAGAACCTGAAGTCGATCATGTACCCGCATATGCCGGAGCCGGGCATGCTGGAGAACTGGGAGCTGAAGATTCATCAGTCGTCGCATGCGCGATACTTCGAGGACTTCCTGAAGTTCGTCGAGTATGAGAAGTCAGTGCCCGAGCTGATGAACGAGCAGGTGCTCGGCTTCGTGCAGCAATATGTGGAACAGGTGTACGAGGACGATGCGGTAGCGAAGGAACGCGAGCTCGAGGAGATCGAGCTATGGGCGCATAGTGAGAAGCGGGAGCTGCAGGAGAAGTGGGAGCAGGCCCAGGTCGTTGAGGCTACGTCGATCATGGTGGAGCAGAAGCCGGATCTGGAGATGAAAATCAATCTCGGCGGCAGCCTATCCGTCCGTGCGCTGCTCGCTGACTACGGTGACCGCCTCCATATCGCGAAGCTGGGAGGCCGATACGTCGTCCTAATGGAGGCCGATGCGCTCCAGTTCGACAAGGGCATCTCGCCGATTGAGCTGCTGATGCCGGAGTCGCTGCAATCGCTCGTCGACCGTCTGCAGCAGAAGGTGCGCGAGGAGGAGAAGGAGCCCGCGCTGCCTTATTAGACGCACTGCCTTATTAGAATAGAGAGAAGCCTGCGATTCGTTGATCGAACGAATCACAGGCTTATTTGTGCTGCCCCTCCAGCTCCAGCTGCGCTTATATCGATTTCGTCTGCGGCTCACTTACATAATTATTGCGTATATCGCCAATAATGTGAAAACATACCACAAGGCCGCGAAGGGATGGCGAAGCATAAGATGATATCCGCTCAGCTTGCGTTCAATAAGAAGAAGCTGGAGGAGCTATTTGCCGATTGTGCAGATTTGACATTGAAGTCGTGGCGATTCGGGTCTGACATGTCTTGCTCGGCAATATCCGCAGGCTTCGAGACGCTGGCTCCTAAGAACCAACCGAATTATATGAAGGAAACGCTGAAGAGCTTAATTCCGCACGAGCTTGGACCCGCAGAGGATGTAACGGTTGAGGAGCTCATTCGATTCTACGAGCATTCGGGAGTATCCGAGAGGACTGTCGAGGTGCTAGATAGCTTCGATACAGCGGTTGAACATATATTGAAGGGAAGCCTCGTCATCTTCGTCGATGGATGGAAGGCTGCGATCAGCTACGATGCCAATTCGATGGAGAACAGGTCGATCAGCGAGCCAATTAATGAGCCGAGCGTCAGCGGTCCCAGAGAAGGAACCGTTGAGAACCTGGAGACGAATATCGGCCTGCTCCGGTCACGTCTCAAAAATTCGGATTTCAAGCTAGTGCGCCATAAAGCTGGAGATGCGACTAAGGTAATGGTAGCTTATGGATACTTGAAGGGAACGGTCCAGCCAGACGTATTGGCTGAATTCCAAGCAAGACTCAAGAAGGCGCTTGACTATGAAATTACCGATCCTAGCTATATTGAGGAGCTGCTAGAGGACTCGACGTATTCTCCCTTTCCACAATTTCGCTATACCGAACGGCCGGATGCAGCTGTCGCTGCTCTACTTGACGGCAAAATTATTGTGATGACAGAAGGATCGCCTTCCATCCTCATCGCACCTGGTCTATTCGTCGAATTCCTCACGACGTCCGAGGACTACTATCAGCGTACAATTCATGCTTCGCTCGTGCGGCTGCTCCGAATCGTTGCTTTCTATATTGCGTTGATGTTACCGAGTACGTATATCGCCTTCTCGACGTTCCATCCGGAGCTGCTGCCAACGGTGCTCATGCTGGCTATCTTGGACGCGAGAGAAGGGATTCCGTTTCCTGCGATTGTGGAGGCGCTGGTGATGGAGTTTTTTTTCGAGCTGCTGCGTGAGGCGGGGATTCGACTGCCGAAGCCGATCGGATCGGCTGTTAGTATCGTAGGAGCACTCGTCATTGGACAAGCCGCGATTGAAGCGAAGATTGCTTCGCCGATCATGGTGATCGTGGTTGCAGCTACCGGCATCGCATCCTTCGCCTTGCCACAATACAACCTGGCCGTGACGCTACGCATCTTACGATTCCCGCTCATGATCTTGTCGGCGATGCTAGGGGGGTTCGGCTTGATGATCGGCTCCCTGTTGATCTTACTTCACTTGACCTGTCTGTGCAGCCTAGGCCAGCCGTACTTGACGGGGATGGCACCGCTGGAGCTTCGACAATTTCGCGATGTCTTCATCCGATATCCGCTGAAGCTGCTGCTCCGCTCTCCCCGGAATCGGAACGTGCGTCGATATGCGAGCCGTTACAGCGAGGAGGGGCCAACGTGATTCGAATATGGGCCGTCGTGCTGCTCGTCTGCATGCTCCCAGGCTGCTGGAGCAAATTTGAGCTGACCGAGCGCGGCTTCGCACAAGCCTTGGCGATAGACGTGAACGAGAAGGGGATCGTAGAGCTTGTCACCCACTTCTATAATCCATCCGGCGGCGGCCAGACGAACGAAGGGAGGCCGGGCGGCTCATCGATCAATATTCGCACTACCGGGCAATCCGTATTCGAGGCGGTACGGGACATCCCGATCCATCTGGGCCGTAAGGCGCAATGGAGCCATCTGCGAGTTGTGATGATCGGAGAAGAGGCCGCTAAGCGGATACATGTTGGCAATCTGCTCGACTTTCTCCTCAGAGATCATGAGCCGCGTAGTACGATATCGATCCTCGTGACTCAAGGATTAGCGCGTGACAGTCTTGAGGTGAAGCCGATTATCGAGAATACGATGGGCCAGCAGCTGAAGGAAATTAACGAAACAGCCTATCGCTACACTGGCAAAACGTTAGAGAGCACCTTGCTTGAGGTGCTCATTCAGCTGAAGAGTGCCTCCCAAACAGCGAAGGTGCCCTATATGTACATTTCAGCTCAGAAGCCGAGTACGACGGTACTGGCAGGCGTTGCCTTGCTGAAGGATGGGTTGCTGGTGGAGCCGATCATGAAGCCCTCGGAGACGGAGCTGCTGCTGCTGCTCACGAACAAATATCGGAGCGGAATTGTTCATTTACCATGCTCGAGTGCAGGAAAGCCTGAGGAGTCGTTTGAAATACGTCAATCCACATCTCGGATGAAGCCTAGCTTTGGAGGGGACCGACTTGAGGTTAAGCTGCAAGTCAAGATAAGAGGCTCCTTGGGCGAGCTTCATTGCTCAAGCGCCCTTACCTCCGAGGAAGAGATGCAGATCTCACAGAAGGTCAACAAGACGCTGCAGCGGAACGCGAACAGGCTGCTCACCCGACTGCAGCAACAGCAGATCGATGCGATCGAGCTCGGCAACTTCATTGCTGCCCATGACCCGAACCAGTGGAAGAAGCTGAAGGACGAGTGGGGTCAGCATTTTGCCAAGGCTGTGTTCGACATTGAGGTAGAGACAGAAGTGACAGGCACTGGGATGCTCAAGGGCGCTCCTTCGTTCAAGGCAACGAAGAGGGAGGAGGACTAGCTTGATTGAACAGATCATCGTCGTCATTCTATGCGTTGTTGTTCCTGTCATTAGCGATTACAAGCTGCTCAAGCAGTCGTCGCTGCGGGATCGTCTTGTGTATGGAGCGATCACAACGCTATTCCTATATCTAAGTATTATCTATGTAGGGGATCTGGACTGGCCGCAGTTCCAGGAGCTGCTGGACCTTACGGTTAGCGGACCGTCCGAACCTATCGTGGAGTGGCTGAAGCGGAAGTGAATGTGTTCGCAGTCATCGATAAGGCTGTTATGCTCGAATCGAATTGGAATAGGAGGCATCCACATGAGGAATAAGATCAGCTCCAAGCAGCTCGCCGCGCTGCTGCTTGCCTTCCTGACCGGGTCAGCCATTATGAACGTTCCGGGCCCGCTGATCGGGTTCGCCAAGAACGGAGCGTGGCTGTCCCTGCTCCTTTCAAGCTTATGTGGGCTGCTTCTGCTTCTGCTCATCCTGTTCATGATCCGAAGGAATCCTGGCAAGACGTGGATTGAAGTGTGCAGGTACCGGGCTGGGACGGTTACAGCCTCGCTGCTTGCCATTCCTTTTGTCATCTACGTCTTCATCATGCTCACTTGGATCGTGCTGGACATCGGAGCGTTCTTCACGAAGACGATGATGCCGGAGACACCACTCTTTGTCTTCAACGGTCTCATCCTGCTGACTGCGGCGCTGACCGCTCGGGCTGGACTTGAAGTCATCGGCCGAATGTTTGTGTTGTTGGTGTTTCTGATGATGTTTTTTAGCTTTGCCGTTCTCATCCTGACCATTCCTCATTACCATCCGTCGTACTTGCTCCCAGTGCTGGAGGATGGCTGGAAGCCAGTGCTGCATGGCGCGTACTTCACATTCGGCTTCCCTTATGCGGAGATCACGATCTTCTCGATGCTGCTGCCGCTTGCCGACAGTGGCCGATCCATGAAGCTCGCGCCATATGTGCTCACGGTGTTCGCTATTAACGTGTTCAGCCTGTTGGCTTCAACGGTCTGCACCATCATGAGCTTCGGGCCGCTTGCCGGAGAGCTTCAATATTCGGTCTTCGAAATCGCCCGATTAATCAGCATTCAGGAATTCGTGGATCGCGTTGAGTCCGTGATCGGCATCTCTCTTGTTATCGGCTCCTATATGAAGGTAACCATTGCCTTATATGTGTTGAACCTCGCTTGCAGCCAGCTGACGGGTGTTCGCGACGGACGGCTCCTGGTGATGCCCATTACGATAAGCAGCTTCATACTCAGCCTGACGATGTTCAGTAACGAAGCGCAGTTTGCCGAGAAGGTGACAACCGTCTGGCCGTTTGTGAACTTGATAGGTGGTGTTATCCCAGTCGTCTTCGTAGCAGGCCTGTCGTTGATGAAGGTGGGGGCTTCCGAGAAGGCTTCACGGAGATCGACCTAGCAGTTAGTATAGAAAAAAGCCGCACAGCTCGCTCAGCTTCAGTAGAAGCGAAGCACAGCCTGCGGCTTGCTTGTCGTTGCTAGTGTTCCGCGAGCTCGGGGCGTCAGTGTTCCTCGCGCTTGCCGCCCTTCTGCTGTCGCCCATCGATGGACACGCGTGTGCGTGTCTTGAACACATCGAGCAGCAGCTCATGCTGCTGCTGCGTCTCCCAAGTCGCGGCGAACCGCACTTGATGGGACACGCCCAGAATGTCGTAGCGCTGTGCGAGATGCTGTCTGGCCGTGCCGATGATGAGCGAGTGGAGCCGCACCTGCTTCTTCTCCCCGAGCACGGCAAGTGCCTCGCGCACTGGCGGCGAGATGGCGCCGACGCCGTCGGTCACCATGACGAAGTCGGCGTCACGGTAAGCGGGCTGCGAGCCGACGAGCTCGATGCCGCGGCGAATCGGCGCGTCGAAGTGCGTGCCGCCGCCGAAGGCGAGCTGGGTCAGCGCGTAGAAGGAGGTCCAGTTCGGCTTGCGCCAATAGAGCGGCTGCTCGAGCAGCTCGCCCTTCGCGCCGAACAGGAGCAGCAGGAAGTCGCGCTTCTCCAGCAGGCTGAACGCCGCGAACGTGGCGATGAACAGCTGCGCCAGTCTGAGCTTCGAGCCGCGCATTGAATGCGACGTGTCGAGCATGCAGATGACAGGTCCCTTCTCCGGCTCCTCGGACGAGCCGGAGATGTTATAGCTGAGCAGCTTGCTCTCCAGCCAGCGAACCATGAAGTATGCTTCATAGTCGGGATCGGCCAGCAGACTCGCTTCGCTCGGCAGCATGTGCGCGATGTCTGCGGATTGCCGAAGATCGTCGTAGCTCTCCGGAATGCGAGTGGAGCGCACCTTACGCCTGACGGCCTTCAGCTGCTGTACGTTCCGGCCGACCTCCTGCAGGAAGGCGAGCAGGTCGGGGTATCGCTTCAGCTTCTCTACCCATAACATGAAGTCAGCGAACTGCTGCCGCTGGAGCCGGCCGAGATCGCTGCCCCAGCGCCTGTTCGCCACGCGCTGGCTCGCCTGCATCAGCTCCGCCAGCTCGAGCGCGTCGTGCTCCTCGCGCTTGAGCGAATGGCGCAGCGCCTCATTCAGCCAGCCTCCGAGTTGCTCCTCGAGCTGGGCAATGACGTCCTGCTCCTTCTTGCGTATCCGCTCCAGCTGCTTCTCGCGCTCCTTGAGCTCCTGCTCGGCCTTAGCCAGCTTCTGACGCAGCTTATCACGGCGCATGAAGTCGGTGCGCATCTCCTCCTGCAGCGTGCGGACGCGTTCCTTGAGCGACTGCACCTCTGCGGCGACGAGAGGTCTAGCATCGAGAGCAGCTTGCTTATCCTCCACATTCTTCTTCCCGAGCTGCAGCGTGTACCCGACAAGCCGCAGCTTCTCCAGCTGCTTGTCCGACAGCTGCTCCTGCACCTGCGTCGATTCTAGACCCTGCTGCGCCTTACGGTCGCTCAGCCCGATCGTGCGAAGCTGCTCTTCTTCCTTCCGCCGCCGCTTGATCTCCTCCTCGAACGTGGTGGTCAGCCACATGAGCGCCTTGAGCGCCGTTCGGAACGACGCGTTCACTTGACCGATCGTCACCGGGTGTACATTGCGGTAAAAAAGCTGCTTCCTCAGCTCGCGCACAAGCCACCGATGGAACGGCGTCGCTTCCGCGTGTGCATCCTCCTCAGGCTTGGCGAGGAAGAAGCAGAAATAGAAATCGGCGAACAGCTCGATGCTGAACCAGGCGGTGCGCGTCTTCGTCTGGCGAATCCATTCCTGGGCGGATCGGGAGGAGGTGACATAGCCGTCGAATACGTAGCGATCGACCCGTGTTGAGCGAATGATCATAGGAGTGACCTCATTCCTACAAGGTGTAATCGTAGTCGATGCCAGGCAGCTCGCGGTCGAACAGCGTCCGGTACAGACCTTGCAGCGTCTGTAGCGTGCGCTCGCCTTGAATACGCAGCTGCGAATATTTCACCGCGTAATGCGCGCTATGCAGCACGAGGAAGTTACGATTCCGAATATAGCCAGGCAAGTCCTTCTCACGCTGCAGCCACTGAATGAGCTTGCCCTGCAGCTCGCGTGCCGTCTCCTCCAGCTCCAGCTTGCAGGACTCGAGATTGTCCTTCGCCTTCGTCTGCTCCTCCTGGGTCAGTCGTGCGCCGACCTCCTTCTTGAACTGGAACGCATGCAGCTCATCCTGCTTCGCGAGCCAATGGGAAGCGATCCGATCATAACGGCGAAGCGGCAGCTCCCGTTCGTTCTCCGCCTTCAGCGTCTCCTGGAAGCATTGCTGGAATAGCTCGTTCATAACGCTGTAATCCTCTGGCAAGTCCCACAGCAGGTGAGGCGTGAAGACGGTGTCCCAGACGTTCGCTTCCGAACGTCCGTTCAAGGCGGCGGACGTCTTCCAGATGTGGCCGATTTTGCGCCAGCGCCGATCCGATAGCTTGTACTCCTTCTCCTCAAGAGCGGTCTTGAGCTGGTACAGCATATAGATGAGCGTCTCGGGCAGGTGAACGTGCTGGGCGGCACTGCGCACCGTCTCGACCTGCTCCAGTGACAGCAGCGGCTGAAGCGGTTCCTCTGGCAACTGGAACATCTGTTCGTAGCTCGATAGCTGCTTCAGATAGTCCACCTCATACCGGATCAGGAACCGATCGTACAGCGCGGCTAGCTGCTCGTTCTCCTCTGGCAGCTCGTTCGAGGCGGCGATTAGGAAGCGAAGTGGGGTCTTCTCTTTCTCCTGACCGTTAAAAAATATACGTTCATTCAAGATGGACAGCAGTGCATTAAGGATGGCGCTGTTCGCCTTGAAAATTTCATCGAGGAAAGCAAAATCGACTGACGGCAAATAGCCCTCCGTCTTGCGTACATATTGATCCTGCTTCAGCATCTGTAACGAAACGGGTCCGAACATTTCGTCAGGAGTCGTGAACCGGGTCAGCAAATAATCGAACCAGCGTCCGTTGCCGAACAGCTGGGCCACTGCGCGGGCGAGCTGAGATTTGGCCGTGCCCGGCGGGCCGACCAGCAGTGCATTCTCTCCGGACATTACGCCTAGCAGCAAGAGACGGATTAGCTGCTCCCGTTCCAGGAACCGTGCCTCCAGCTGCTCGATCGCTTGCTCTAGCCTGCTCTGAATCAACGCTATATTGTTCATACACCCATCCCCTTATGTCCATTTCGTATTCGGTTACGCAGGTACTTGTCATATTGTAGCAGACCCGTACTCATTTCTCTAATTTCGATGAAAGCTTAAAAAAATTTACAAAAGACGACGTAAACCTACATTTTTCTATGCTATAATTAGCTTGCTTCAAGAGAGCCTTAGCAGATAGAAAGAGTGGGAGAGAAAATAGGTATGGGACAAAGGGGAGAATTGACGAGCCGCAATGAGTTTGCGTTATTCGAAGCCTATCTGGATCCGATGTTCATTATAGATTCTGATGGTGATATTGTTCGTTATAACGGCGCCATGCTTGAGCGAATGGGCGTGCAGCAGCGAGCCGGGTTCAATCTGTATACATATGTGCCCGAAACAAGCTGCTCGGAGCTGCGAGTGTTGCTGAGCCGATCGCTTGAAGGACAGACATGTGAGCTGGAGACGAGCTTTCGGTTTGACCAAGAGTCTTATACGACCGTCGACATGAAGCTAATTCCGTTTGACGATTACAAGAAGCGTTACATATATGTTGTCCTTCGAGACAAAACGGAGCTGAAGCGTGCCGAAGTGCTCGTTCGTCATGTGACCTATTATGACACACTCACGAATCTTCCGAACCGGATGATGTTTCAGATCGAGCTTACACGGGAGCTGTCTGAATGTCAGAGCCGAAGCGGCTCGTTCGCGCTTGTGCTCGTGCAGGTGGATCGGTTCAGGCACATTACCGATTCGCTTGGCTACAATGCCGCCGACCTGCTGCTGAAGGAAGCGGCGGACCGGCTTCGCGGCTGCTTGAAGGAGACCGATCATCTAAGCCGGATCGGCACCTGCGAGTTCGCTGTTATTCTCAAGCGCGGCCCGGGTCTTGAGGAGGTCAGGCAGCTGATCGAGCGCATCCGCTCAAGGCTGCTGCTGCCTCTGCGCATCGATCAGATGGAGACGGTGATGACAGCGAGCATCGGCTCCTCGGTGTATCCAGAGGATGGCTCCGATGTCGACTCGCTGCTGCGGTATGCCTCGATGATCCAATCGTCGTCCAGCGATCTGCCTGAACGTGTCGGGCAGCAGGAGCGCGATCAATACACTTACTTGGCTCAGCGCCGAATGATGCTGGACAATGACTTGCGCAAGGCGCTGACTGTGGGCGAGCTGGAATTGCATTACCAGCCGCAATACGACATCCGCAGCAATCGGCTGATCGGTGTGGAGGCGCTGCTGCGCTGGCGACATCCACAGCACGGCTTGATTCCACCGTGCGACTTCATCCCGTTAGCGGAGGAGACAGGACTGATCGTGCCGATCGGGGAGTGGGTGCTGCGGACGGCCTGCATCCAGGCGCAGCAGTGGCGTGAGGCAGGCTGCCCGGATTTAACGATCTCGGTCAATTTGTCCGTGAAGCAGCTGCAGGCGACGAACTTGATCGGCAGCGTATATGGCATCTTGAAGGAGACGGGCCTCGACCCGAGTGCGCTGGAGCTTGAGATTACGGAGAGCATCGCCATGCACGATGTACAGCGTATGATCCGCAAGCTGCATGAGCTCAAAAATCTAGGCATCCGTATCTCGATGGACGACTTCGGCACCGGCTACAGCTCGCTGCACTATTTGACGAAGTTTCCGCTGCATAAGCTCAAGATCGATCAATCATTCGTCCGTGGCATATCGGCAGACAGCGATAATGCAGTGATCGTGCAAACGATTGTGTCGATGGCCCGACATCTGAACCTCGACGTGCTTGCTGAAGGGGTGGAGACGTCAGAGGACTTGAGCTATTTGCAAGGTCTGAGCTGCACGAGCGCGCAAGGCTATTACTTCAGTAAGCCGATTACGGCCGAGCAATTCGAGCTGCTTCTGTGCGATCAGAGGACCTGTGTGACCGTCTAGCCTGGCGTTCTCGGAAGAAAACGTTTCTTCTTGAGACAAAACCGTCTATAATAAGCTTCAGCGGACAATTTAAAGCGAATCCGCATCACGGAAAACGTGTGCAATACACCATGGACAGTGCTTGGTGCACACGGAATGGAGGCTGAATGATAGATGCAGGCAAATGGTGTGATGGAGCTCAAATATGAAACGCTTCAAAATATACTTAAGCAAATGGGCAAGGTCGTCGTTGCCTTCTCAGGAGGCGTAGACAGCACGTATTTGCTCAAGGCGGCGCTCGATACGCTCGGACCGGAGCACGTGCTTGCCATTACCGCAGACTCGGAGACTTATCCGGCACGCGAGCTGGAGGAAGCCGTCAAGCTGGCTCAATCGATGGCGGCGCCGCATGAGGTTATACATACGAGCGAGCTGAACATTCCAGGCTATGCCGAGAACCCGACGAATCGATGCTACTTCTGCAAAAACTCGCTGTTCGAGCATCTCATTCCGATCGCGGAGGCAAAGGGCTTCCCATATGTGATCTTCGGTGCGATTGCCGACGATCTGGGTGAACATCGGCCAGGCTTGCAGGCTGCACATGAACGTGGTGTGAGAGCGCCGCTGCTCGAGGCGGGCATTCTGAAGTCCGAGATTCGTCACTTGTCTCGACTTGCCGGACTGACGACGTGGGATAAGCCATCCTTCGCTTGCTTGTCGTCGCGCATCCCATATGGAGAAGCGATCACGGCAGAGAAGCTGTCGATGATTGATCGCGCTGAAGATTTCATCATGCAGCTCGGCTTCCGTCAAGTGCGCGTCAGACAGCATGAGAACTTGGCGCGTATCGAGGTGCCGGCATCTGACATCGCCCAGCTCGCCTCTGTAGCCGATACGGTGCAGGCGAAGCTTCGTGAGATCGGCTATGCCTATGTGACGATTGACCTGAAGGGCTATCGCTCAGGCAGCCTGAACGAGGTGCTGCCAACTGAGCAGCAGTCGATAGGTGCGACTGGCATGACCATATCGTAGGGAGGGCGACTGAATGTCGAAAGCAAAGGTATATATTTCAAAGGCGATTCCGAAGCCAGCTGCGGATTATTTAGAGGAGCGGTTCGATTGTCGCACCTGGGACGGTCAAGGCGCTGCATCGCGTGAGCGGCTGCTGGAGGAGCTTGCTGAGGTGGAAGGGCTGTTGACGGCTAGCTCCGTCATTAATCAGGAGCTATTGGATCGCGCGCCGAAGCTGCGGGCAGTCAGCACGGTGTCGGTCGGATACAACCACTTCGATGTGCAAGCGATGAAGGAGCGGGGAGTGATCGGCACGCATACTCCCTATGTGCTGGACGACACGGTAGCCGATCTGGTGCTCGGCATGATGCTGTCCGTATCGCGGAGACTGCCTGAGCTGGATCAGTTCGTGAAGCAGGGTCGATGGCAGCGTGGAGTCGGCTTGAAGGAAGAGCATTTCTTTGGCTTCGACGTGCATCATCGTACGATCGGCATTATCGGGATGGGGCGGATCGGTGAGGCGATCGCTCAGCGTGCAGTGCACGGCTTCGGGATGAAGCTGCTGTATACGTCCCGTTCAGCGAAGCCTGAGGTGGAGCAGCGCTTCGGGGGCGAGCGACGGGAGCTCGACGCGCTGCTCGCGCAGTCCGATTACGTCGTGCTGATGACGCCGCTCACCGCCGAGACGAAGCATATGCTGCGCGAGGAGCACTTCCGACGGATGAAGCCGACGGCCTTCTTCATTAATGCATCGCGCGGACAGACGATTGAGGAGTCGGCGCTTGTGAAGGCGCTGCAGAACGGCTGGATCGCCGGAGCTGCGCTCGATGTGTTCGATCCGGAGCCGCCAAGCCCCGATAATCCGTTGCTCGCGATGACGAACGTCGTCACGCTGCCGCATATCGGCTCGGCGACGGCTGCTACCCGCGATGATATGGTCATGCTCGCGGCACGGAACCTTGCAGCAGCGCTGCTCGGGGAGAAGCCGCCGAACGTCGTGCCGGAGCTGGCGCACCTTGTGTAGCGTCTGTACTTTTGCCATCGCCGAGTGAGAGGTGTAAATGAAATAGCCGTCCAGCTGACTGGACGGCTATTCGACGTATGCACGCTAACGAGAGGCAGGAGGGAGTGAAGTGTATTCGTCGTTACAGAAGCTCCTTCAGCCCATTCCAGAAGACGTTGACCGCGAAGTAGAGGAACAGGGCGGCTGATGCATAGGACAGCCACTTGACGATGGAGGCGCCCATCAGCTTGCCTGAGCGAGCGCTGATCAAGGCCATGGCCAGCGACCAGACGAGCCCAGCTGCGAAGAAGCCTGCGCAGAGAATAGAAACCCTTGCCCGAATAAAAAGAGGTCTGTCATGCTCATGAAATCAGCTCCGATCGAGCCCCCTCATACCATAGCTCCAGCTCGTGCAGCGCACGGGTGCAGCCAACGTACAGCAGCCGAGCATCCCACATCGTCCGCTCATAGCTGGCAGCATCCGCATCGACGATCAGCACAGCATCGAACTCGAGCCCCTTGGACAAGTAGACCGGCAGTACCGATACGCCGCCCTCGTAATGCTGCTGACCGGCGCTGATCCGGTGCACGTCCGGGCAGCCCGCTGCGGCCAGCGCCTCGTGCAGCATGCTGCTGCGCTCCTCCGTTCGCGTCAGCACAGCGAATGTCCCTTCGCCGCCGCGCTCTCGGAAGGTGCGGATGTGCGCGATGAGCCGCTCGAGCAGCTCATGCTCTGCGACCTCATGTACCGCGACCTCGCGGCCGCTGCGAAATACAGGCACAGCCAGCGCGGGCGGCGGCTCGGGTGCGCGCTCCAGTACACCGTTCGCGAACTCGATAATTTCCATCGTGGAGCGGTAGCTGCGGTTCAGCGTGAAGAAGCCCCGCTCGTCCTCCGGAAATAGATGCAGCAGCTCCTCCCAGCGGTGTACACCCTGATACGCATGAATGCCCTGTGACAGATCGCCCAGTATCGTGAAGGAACCGTTCTTCGTATGCAGCTGCAGCAGCGCGACCTGGAACGGGGAGAAATCTTGCGCCTCGTCAATGACCGTATGATCGAAGCGATCGTCGCTGTGGATACTATAGAAGCGATGATGGATAAGCAGCATCGGCGCCAAGTCCTCGGGCTGTACCTTCTTCTTCTTGGCCAGCTTCAGACTGTCGGCGCGTACGGACTCAGATAGCAGCTCGCCGTCGTGCTTGTGCACGGCTGTCTGCACGAAGTCAGGCAGCTTATCGTCTGGCAGCAGCAGCTCCTTGTAGAAGGTGAACGGCGTGTAAGGTGTCCACAGCTTGCCATATTCGCGCAAGGAAGCGGACACCTTCTTCTTATACTCCTTCCGCAGATGCACCTCCCACACCTTCTCCAGCTCCAGCTCGGACCATCGCTTGATGCGGGCGAGAATGCGCTCGCGCCGCTTCATGACCGGCTCATGCTTATATTCGACGTCATACCACTGCTGGATGACCGCAGCGGGCAGCTTCTTGCCCGGCCAAGGCGAATAATCCTTCTTCGGCACCGCTTGACGCTCATATTCGTCCAGGACGGCCTGCAGCAGCTCCATGAACGCAAGAGAGCCCTTCATGCGTCCCGGAGCGCTATCATCGGCCATGGGCCGTGTCTTGCCAGTACGGAACCATAGCTCTAGTCGGTCCGCTGCAGCTGACAGCTCGATCTCGTCCTCTAGCAGCCCGAGCGCCCAATCAGCGAACGTCGTCTGCTGAATGTGACCAACCCCGAGCTCAGGCAGCACGCCCGATATATAATCGAGGAACATTCGGTTCGGTGCAAAAATAATCATGCGCTCTGCGTTCACCTGACCCCGATATTGATACAGCAGGAAGGCAAGCCGGTGAAGCGCAACCGTCGTCTTCCCGCTGCCTGCGACGCCTTGAATAACGAGCGCATCGTTCTTCGCTGAACGGATGATCGCATCCTGCTCTGCCTGAATCGTGGATACAATGTCGCGTAGCTTGTTATCCTTGTTCTCGCCGAGTCGGTACAGCAGGAACTCATCGGTAACCGCACCATCGGCTTGGCTCCGATCGAACGTATCGACGACACGCTGCAGCAGCTGCTTGCGGATGACGAGGTTACGCTTCAGATAGACGAGTCCTTCGATCGTACCCTCGGGCGATTCGTAGCTGGTAGCCTCCGTGCCGCCTGTGAATGAGTAGAAGAGGCTGGCTACAGGAGCGCGCCAATCGATGACGAGCAGGTCCGGCGACTCGGCCTTCTCGACGCCGAATTTGCCAATATAGAGCGGCGTCGGCGACGTCTTGCCGGACTCCTGAAAGTCCAAGCGACCGAAGTACGGCTCTGACTTCGCGTGGGTTAAGGCATGGCGCTTGTTCTCACGGATCGATTCGAGCACTTGCTCGGACACATCATGTCCCGTGTAGCGAGGCGTTGCTTCCAGCCTCGCCAGCTGCTCGTCCATATCTTGAATCGTTCGGTTCAAGTAGTCCAGCTCCTGCTGGTAAGCTTGCTCTAAAGCGGTATCCATCGATCGTTCCTCCCAACAGATGCATCGTCCTAGCGATGTGATGCAAATTCCAGATGATGACAATAAGGTGAAAATTATAACATAGTGCTGAACAAGTGACAATACACGGCTCCATGGCTCATTAGACGAAAAAAAACCGCAAGCCGCTCGTACGAACGGCCTGCGGTCACATATAGGGGCAATTGCGGCTGCGATGCTCGTTAGTTGCCCTTCAAGTGCTGCTTATGCGGCAGCTTCTTCTCCGGATGACCGTCGCCATGCAGCTTACGGTTGTGCTCATCCTTCTGCTGGGTGTCATGGAGCTTGTCTACGAATTGCTCGGTGGTGCCCTTCAAATCGTCTCTCATCGCCATTCCCTCCCTTCGTGCAACAGTTAGTATGCCCGAGGGAGCGGGCACGATTCTTTGAATTCGATCAAGCCTTCCACTTCATAATGATGTAACCCGCCACGACGACTGCAAGCCCGGTGTACGTGCGCCACGTCGGGATCTCCTTCAGGAAGATGTAGCCCATCAGCACGCAGATGAAAATTTCGATGCCCTTGGCAATGCTGAGTGAGAAGGTGAGATTGTTCGTGGACTTGTAGCTGAGCTTGACGCCGTAGCCGACCATGACATTCGCAACGAAGAAGAGGGGCACCAGCTTCAGCTGGTACCAGAGTGTTGGCCATAGCGCTGGATCGATGTGCTTGCTCTGGTAGGAGAAGATGCTGTTGATGATGAGCAGGCCTGCTAACAGCAGGCCCATTCCATATAGCAGTAGCATAGGCTGCGTACTCCTTATCGAGTTGAGATAGGGTGGAACAGGAGTAATGTTTCCTGTACGCAACAATTTTAACCGTATGAAGATTCGACAGTCTGTCTAGTACAGGATGCACCCAAAAAACGGCATTCGCCTCTCGCGCCAGCCAGAGGCTGTAACGATCGACGAATGCCGCTGCATAAAAATAGGAAATCAGTTCAATGGCAGCTTACTTCAAAGCTTCTACTATTGTATGCACGTTATGCTTCACCATGCCGATGTAGGTGCCTTCTGGCGTACCTTCTTCACCCATTGCGTCGGAGAACAGCTCGCCGCCAACCTTGATCTCATGGCCCTTCTGCTTCGCACCTTCAATGACGGCATCGATTGCCTTGCGTGATACGCTCGACTCGATGAATACAGCCTTGATCTTGTTCTCCACGAGGAAGTCGCGCAGGTCGGTAACATCCTTCGTTCCAGCCTCGGAAGCGGTGCTGATGCCTTGCAGACCCATCACCTTAATATCGTAGGCTTCGCCGAAATAGCCGAACGCATCATGTGCGGTAATGAGCACGCGGCTCTGCTGTGGAATGGTGGCGATCTGCTGCTTCACTTCGGTATGGAGCTTGTCGAGCTCCTTCAAATAATGGTCGGCATTCATCTTGTATGACTCAGCATTCTTCGCATCGGCCTTCATCAGCGTATCGCGGATGACCTCAGTTGCGCTCATCCAGTATTGCACGTTGAACCAGATGTGCGGGTCGTGCTCGGTGCCTTCTACCGGATCGCCTGCAAGCAGCTTGCCTTGCTCCAGCTTGCTCGTAACGGCGACAGTCGGCTTCTCCTTGGCGATGCGCTCGAAGATGTCGAGCATCTTGCCCTCAAGATGCAGACCGTTATAGAAGATGACATCGGCCTTATCCAGCTTCGCGAGGTCGCCTTGGGAAGCCTTATACATGTGCGGATCGACGCCAGCCTGCATTAACCCTTCAACTTGCACATGCTCGCCGCCGACCTGCTTGACGACATCTGTAATCATGCCGATCGTCGTCGTGACCTTCAGCTTGCCCTCAGCGCCTTGGAATGCTGCGCCAGAGCCGCACGCGCTAATGGCGAGCACGAGGGCCATGCAGGTGAGCATCAGCGTCCAGCGGTGCATCGTGGACTTCATTCTTTTCGTTCGAGCAGAAATCAACATCCGTTTTCTCTCCTCCCATTTCCATTGCGCAATTGTTTTGTCCTTGTGCAACATTCGGCTCAAAAAAAATATGCCTTAAGTAGTCTGCTTCTGTACAGGTGCCTAGCGTTACTTTATTATCCTACTACAAAATAATTGCTTGTACAACACTATTTTTACTTGGGGCAAAAAAATAAACATAAATTAACAACTGCTTATCCGTCGAAGCAGACAAGCAGTATCAGCATAAGCAGCAGTCCGATAATAAAGGAGAAGGTCGCTGCCCGCTCATGACCGTGACCGTGCGTCTCTGGAATAAGCTCCTTGTACACGATGAACAGCATTGCTCCTGCGGCGAAGGACAGACCATAAGGGACAAGGTGCGAAGAGAGCGCGCTCAAGTACCAGCCGCTTAAGCTCGCGGCCAGCTCGATCGTGCCAGTCAGGAAGGCGATGGCGATCGCATGTCGTCTGAGTATGCGTTGGTTGACGAGGAACAGGGCGATCAGCAGTCCTTCGGGCGCATTCTGTAATCCAATCGACAGGGCGACAGTCGTCCCGAGACTCTCCTCCTGACTTGCGTAGCTGACTCCGACGGACAGTCCCTCCGGAATGTTGTGCAGCGCCATCGCTGCGAGCAGCATAATCGACTTCGCATTGAGTCCGGTATCGAGACGCGAATGAACAGGATCGGTGTGCGGCAAGTAATCCTCCAGCAGACTAAGCACGAGCGCGCCGAGCAGGAGGCCAGTGCTGAGCACGAACAGATTCCCGAGCTTCAGGGCAGACGGAATGAGGCCGAAGGTGGTAGCTGCGACCATGACGCCCGCGGTAAGCGCAAGCAGTACGTCCATGCGGCGATGGGATACTTTATTGAGGAAGATGACGGGAATTGCGCCAAGTCCGGTCGACAGTGCGGATAAGCCTCCGCCGATCAGCATATCGTTAAGCATGGGATAGCCTCCGCTGTTAGGATAGATAGACTGGACTCAACTCAGTAGCTGAACGTTATCATGATTCATCCGTATACGTGCTAGGCGCCAGGGATGATCGTTCAATTATGTATATGTGCTGCTTGTCTCTTCATGACTGGAAGTTAAATCGTAATATATACTATTTACAACAATCGGAAGATGGGGTAAACTAACATTCAAATCGTAATCGTTACACCTATTATTGAGCGAAGTAGAAGGGATGAAGATCACTTGAACACGTTGTTACAATCTATAACTCGCCCGCTGCGGCGAATGAAGCTTATTCCGGTTATGATGCTCGGCTTGTCAGCCGCTATCGCGATCTCAGGATGCAGCAGTACGCCAGGAGCTTCGACAGCGCCTCAAGAGTCGGCTGCACCGAAGAAGCTGACATTGTTGCACCACTTCAAGAGTGGGAGCCTTGATCCGCATAACGATTGGACGCCGGTGAGAGCGGGCGTAACAGAGACGCTGATGCGACTAGATGCAGAGCTTCGCATCCAGCCTTGGCTCGCGGAGAAATGGGAATCCGTCGACGAGCGGACGTGGCGCTTCACGCTGCGCGAAGGCGTTACGTTCCACGATGGAACGAAGCTCGATGCAGCAGCAGCGAAGGCATCGCTAGAGCGCGGTGCTGCCGTCAGCAAGGCGATTGCTAGCTCGCTCAAGATCGCTTCTATGGAAGCGAGCGGTCAGACGTTGACAATCGTGACGACGGAGCCGCATCCGGGCTTGCTGTCGGAGCTTGTGAACCCGTACTCCTCGATCATTAGCGTTGAGGCGGAGAAGAAGGCTGGACGCGAGGCGTTCAACTTGGCCCCAGTCGGTACAGGTCCGTTCAAGGTGAAGTCGTTCAAGCCGAATATTGAGGTTCAGCTGGAGCGCAACGATACATATTGGGATGGTAAGGCCAAGCTTCAGGAGGTGACGTACCGCTTCAATGAAGATGGCAATGTGCGGGCATTAGCGCTGCAAGCGAAGGAGGCGGATATCGCCACTCAGCTGCCTGCAGAGACAGTCGATACCATTAAGGGCAATTCGGCGCTCGAGGTGCACTCTGTACCTAGTCTGCGCGTCCACTTCGTGCTGTACAACCAGAAGAAGCCGCATTTACAGGATATAAGGGTACGTAAGGCGCTAGACCTGCTGTTGAATCGTGAGAGCGTCGCGAAGGACGTGATGCTCGGCCATGCTACGCCTGCGAACGGACCCTTCAACACGAGACTGCCGTTCGCGAGCCAGGAGAAGGTACAGCCTCTCGATATCGAGAAGGCGAAGCAGCTGCTGGTGGAGGCGGGCTACACGCCGGGTACGGATGGCAAGCTGGCGAAGGACGGCAAGCCGCTCACGCTGGAGCTGATTACGTATAAGGCGCGTCCTGAGCTGCCGCTGATTGCTCAGCTGCTGCAATCCGACGCTGCGAAGGCAGGCGTAACGATTCAGATTAAGACGGTAGAGAATGCCGACGTTCACTTGCGAGAGAACAAGGAATGGGATCTGGCTACTTACTCGAACTTGACTGCACCGCGCGGAGATGGAGCCTACTTCCTGAATACAGCGATGATGCCGGGCGGCTCGCTTAATGCGGGTAGCATTAACAGCGAGAAGCTGAGCGAAATCGTCGGTCGACTGAACCGCGCCAGCGCTCCGGACGAACGAATCGGACTGACACGTGAAGCGACAGCCGTCATTCATGAAGAGACTCCGCATTCGTATGCCGTGTTCCCGAATCTGATCGTCGGTACGAACAAGCGGGTCGTCGACTGGAAGCCAGGAGCGGAGGAGTACTATATCATTACGAAGCAAATGGATGTGAAGTAACGTGTTGAAGCTAATCGGCTCGCGCATGCTGCAGCTGGTCTATGTGCTCGCACTCTTATCGATCGTGACGTTCGCGCTCATGAAGCTGGCACCGGGAGACCCGGTGCTCAGCATGCTTCGGGTCGACGAGGTGACGGTAACGGAGGCCGATGAGGCTGCGCTCCGCGAGGAGCTCGGCCTGGATCGGCCCCTTGTGCTGCAATACGCCGAATGGGTGTGGCGGCTCGTCCAGCTCGATCTGGGCGATTCTTATTTCAAAGGCAAGCCGGTGCTTGAAGTGCTCGCCGAGCGACTGCCGGCCACATTACAGCTGACGGCAGGCTCACTGCTCGTCATGCTTGCAACTGCACTGCCACTCGGAGCGCTGTCCGCCGCATACGCCGGACGACTGCCAGATCATCTGAGCCGCATCTTGGCGCTAATTGGCTCGTCGATGCCGACGTTCTGGGTCGGACTGCTCTTCATCTATTTATTCGGCTATAAGCTGTCGTGGCTGCCGACGATGGGGATGGGAACGCCTCAGCACTTGATCTTGCCCTGCTTGACGTTCGGACTTGGACTTGCGACGATCTATGCACGCTTGCTGCGGGCAGGACTGCTTGAGGTGCTGTCTCAGGAGTATATTCGAGCGGCCCGGGCGCGTGGTCTGTCGGAATGGCGCGTGATGACCCGTTATGCGATGCGGGCGGCGCTTGCCCCGGTGCTGACGATCTTCGGCATGAGCATCGGCAGTCTGCTGGCAGGCTCGGTCGTCGTCGAGACATTGTTCTCATGGCCGGGCATCGGGAACATGGCGGTGGAGGCGATCTTCCATCGGGATTATCCATTGATTCAAGGCTATGTGCTGCTGACCGGTATGTTCGTCGTCGTCGTGAATCTTGCCGTCGATCTGCTATATGGTCTCTTGGACCCGCGTGTTCGGCATGCAAGGGGGGAGCTGCAATGAGAACGGACCAATCAATAGAAGGGGCTGTGGTTGCGGCCCCGAATGATCGCTGGATCGTAAGAATGCTTCGACGTATATTCGGGCAAAAGCTGCTGAGCATCGGCCTCGTGCTGCTTGTACTCGTTGCTCTGTTCGCGCTCGTTGCTCCGCTCGCGGTGCAGAACGACCCGTACACGGTCCATATGGCCGATCGGTTGAAGCCGCCGAGCTGGACGTATCCGCTAGGCACCGACTCGATGGGCAGGTGCATGCTTACTAGACTCGCCTATGGCGCCCAGTCGACGCTAGGCGTTGCAGCGCTGGCGGTCGCGATTGTATGTCTTGTTGGCGTGCCTGTTGGCCTTCTAGCGGGATACGCTCGCGGGCGGATCGATGCGATCTTTATGCGGCTGGCGGACGGTGTGGGAGCGCTGCCTGAATTTCTATGGGCGATTGCGATTGCGGGCTTCCTCGGACCGAGTCTGTTTCACCTGCTGATCGCTATTATTATTGTAAACTGGATTAGCTATGCACGCGTTGTGCGAGGCATCGTGCTGAGCGAGCGCGAAAAGGAATATGTGCTGGCTGCCCGTGCGGCAGGTGCGGGAGGGGCGACGATCATTCGTCGTCATCTGCTCCCTCAGGTCGTGTCTCCGGTCGTGGTGATGGCGGCGCTCGACGTAGGGTCAACGATCTTGATTATATCCTCGATGTCTTATCTCGGTCTTGGGGCACAGCCGCCGATTCCGGAATGGGGCGCGATGCTGAATGATGGACGTCCGTACTTCCAGTCGGCGGCTCAGCTGATGATTATACCAGGTGTAGCGATTATGACGGTCGTCATCGCCTTCCAGCTCACAGCAGAAGGGCTGCGGGATCGCTGGGATGTACGAGGTAAATGAGTAGTGGGGGAATAGGAGGGGCATGGATGAACGTATTACAGCTGTCGGATTTACGTATTGAAGCGAAGACGGATAGCGACAGACGCACGCTTGTTGAGCAGGTGTCGCTAGTGGTGCAGCGTGGAGAAATGGTGGCGCTCGTCGGTGAATCCGGCAGCGGTAAGAGCGTTACGGCCTCAGCTATATTGGGACTATTACCTCGTTCACTTCAGGCCGTACACGGTCGAATCGAGCTCGAGGGCGTCGACCTGCTCCAGCTGTCCGCATCTGATATGAGGAAAAGGAGAGGCGTCGAAATCGGATACATTTTCCAGGATTACAATGGAAGCTTCTCGCCCTTCCGTACGATCGGCAGTCAGATGACCGAGACGCTGCGCGTTCATCGGCCGTGCTCGAAGGCGGAGGCGAAGCAGCATGTGCTTCGCTGGCTCGAGCGAGTACAGCTGCCCGCCGAACGCGTGTTCCGGAGCTATCCGTTCCAGCTCAGCGGCGGTCAGAAGCAGCGGGCCGCGCTCGCGGCTGCGCTGCAGCTGGAGCCGAAGCTGCTGATCGCCGACGAACCGACGACTGCGCTCGACGTGTTGAACGGCGAGCTCGTAATGGAGCTCCTGCACGAGCTGCGGCGTGATACCGGCTGCGCCGTGCTGCTCATCTCGCACGACCTGCGCCTCGTGCTGAAGCGGGCCGACCGTATCGCTGTCATGCGCGAGGGACGGCTGCTGGAGCAAGGCAGCGCCGCGGACATTCGCGAGCGTGCGGCACATCCGTACACGCAGCGGCTGCTGATGGCGAGGCCGCTGCTGCCAAGACCTGCAGCTGTGCGAGAGGAGGCTGGCGCTGCCGGCCACATGACCTTAGCTGCTGTCGAGCCTTCTGTGGCAGAGCTCACCGGAGCAGCTGGACAGCGTGCGGGAGCGGTCCCAAGCGACGAGAAGAAGCAAGGCTCCGAGGTCGCCGATGAGAATGTTGAGCTGGAGGCGGTGGCCCGATGAATACGATGTCGATGAACGATGATGCACGTGTGCTGCTGCGTGTTCAATGCTTATCCAAGAGCTATAGCAGCAAAGGGGAAGTGCTGCACGCGCTCCGGGACGTCAGCTTCGAGCTTCGTGAGGGCGAATGCCTCGGTGTCGTCGGCGAGAGCGGCAGCGGCAAGAGTACGCTGACACGTCTGCTGCTCGCGCTGGAGCAGCCGGATCGCGGGGAGATCCAATTCAATGGAGCCTCGATGACGCAATTGCAATCTCGTGAGCTTCGTCAGCTGCGGCGAAGCATACAGGTCGTGTTCCAGGACCCGACAGCGGCGCTCAATCCGCGTATGCGCGTATGGCAGGCAGCCGTAGAGCCGCTTGATTACTTCCCAGACGTGAGTCCACCGTTCCTCAGCTTGGAGCCGCGCTCGCGTAAGGAGACGGCGGCGGCGCTCTTCGAGCGGGTCGGTCTGGAGTCTCGCTTGCTCGAATGCTACCCGCACGAGCTGAGCGGCGGCCAGCGGCAGCGGGTCGCGATTGCTCGCGGCATCGCGCTCGGGCCGAAGCTGCTCATCTGCGATGAACCGACGTCCAGCCTGGACGTCTCCGTGCAAGCGCACGTGCTGGAGCTGCTGCTGGAGTTGAAGCGGACGCTCGGCATGTCGTATTTGTTCATATCCCATGATATAGCAGCTGTGCATCAGATGAGCGATCGGATACTCGTGCTGCAGCGTGGGGAGGTCGTCGACAGCTTCGAGACAGGGCAGCTTATGGAACCAGAGCGGCATCCGTATACGCGTACACTTGTCGAGGCGGTTAGCTAGCCGGGTCGGCTTGTAGGTGTTATGACTTATCTTGTCGACAAGAGTTGACCCGTTTCGATGTGTCGGTTATGATAGGAAACGAATCCATATTGACATGGGAGTCTGATGAATCAGGCTGAGAGTTCGGCTGTGACGGCCGTTGACCATTAGAACCTGTTGGGTCATGCCAGCGTAGGGAGAAGTGAGCGGAATTTGACACACTTTGCTATGTGCGATGGCAAGGTGTTTTTTTGTATGCTCGCACAAACGGGGGAATTCGATGTCGGAGCTGCAATTTGATCATATACGTCTTACGTATGGGCGCGACCGGACGGTAATCGACGATGTGAGCCTGCGTGTTGCGGAGGGAGAGTTCGTCGCGCTCGTCGGGCGAAGCGGCTGCGGCAAGACGACGCTGCTGAAGCTGGCCGCTGGGCTGCTACAGCCCGACAGCGGTCGTGTGCTGCTCGCAGGACAGCAGGTGCACAAGCCGCAGGGCGACGTCGGGATTGTCTTCCAGTCGCCGACGCTGCTCGAGTGGCTGACGGTCGAGGACAACGTGCTGCTGCCGCTGTCGCTGGGCGGCAAGGTGACGAAGGCCGACCGACAGCTGGCGCGGGATTACCTCTCGCGTATGGGACTGGCCGATTACGCGCAGTCGTATCCGCGACAGCTGTCCGGCGGACAGCAGAGCCGGGTCGCGATCGCAAGAGCGCTCATACGCGAGCCGTCCTTGCTGCTGATGGACGAGCCATTCGCCGCGCTCGATGCGCTGACGCGGGAGTCGTTGCAGGCAGATCTGCTGAAGCTGTGTGCCTCCCGCAGGATGACAGTGGTGTTCATCACACACGACATCCAGGAAGCCGTCTTCCTGTCCAATCGTGTCGTGCTGCTACAGGCAGGTGTCATCGAACGGGAGTTCGCAGTGACGCTGCCTTCGCTTGACAGGCGGGATGTCCAGCTGCGCTACGCGCCGCAATTCAACCAGCTGTGCCTCGCGATTCGGCAGGCGATGGAAGGGGGCGGAGTTCTTGAGACGACTTAACTCGTTCCCGTGGCTGTCGATTGGCTTCATCGCGCTGCTGTTAGTCCTGTGGGAGATGTATGTCGCGATCAGCGGCATCTCGAAGCTCGTGCTGCCTGCGCCGAGCGTAATTGCTGCAACGCTGTGGGATGGCTTAGCCTCGGGCTTCTTCACGAAGCATATCATACAGACGCTCGTTGAGATTGTCGCTGGTCTTGCGCTCGGCGGTCTGCTAGGTGTTGCACTCGGCGTTCTGATGGGCGAATGGGAGCCGCTGCGCAGGCTGCTGTATCCGCTTGTCGTCGCTAGCCAAGCGGTGCCGAAGCTCGCGCTCGCGCCGCTGTTCATGCTATGGTTCGGCTTCGATACGACACCGAAGATCGTCATTACGGCGCTGATCACGTTCTTCCCGCTGCTCGAGAGCACGGTGGCAGCGATACAGTATGTCGATCCGCTCAAGCTGGAGCTGTTCCGCTCGCTGGGAGCGACGCGGCTGCAGACGCTGCTGCGGCTGAAGCTGCCTGCGGGGCTGCCTGGCCTATTGGCCGGGCTGCGGGTCGCCGTCGTGCTCGCCGTCGTCGGTGCGGTCGTCGGCGAATTCATCGGGGCGAGCGTTGGACTCGGGGCGCTGATCGTCGCCTCGCAAGGAATGATGGATACGCCGCTGATGTTCGCGGTGATGGTGCTTTTGACCCTTATGGGTATGACGCTGTATCAGGCAGTGCTGCTGCTTGAACGGCTGTTCGTATATCGATATGATACAGAGAAGAAGGGGAATGAATGATGAAGAAACGTGCAATGACATCCTTACTATTGGCTGGAGCGCTGCTGCTCATGAGTGCATGCGGCGCGAAGACGCCGGAAGCGCCCCAAGGCGGACAAGGTCAGGCGCATCCGGATGGACAAGCGGCGAAGGCGCCCGCTGCGCTGGAGACGGTGACGATGGCAAGCTGGAGCAAGCCGATCACAGAGCAGACACATCTGCTCGTAGCTGAGGATAAGGGCTGGTTCAAGGAGAAGGGGATCGAGTTCAAGTTCGTGCCTGGCGCGGGCGGCGGCGATGCGATCAAGAACATTCTGACAAAGCAGGCTGACATTGCCTTCACTGATCCGGGCTCGCTGTACTTCGCACTGGACAAGGGCGAGAAGCTGCGCGTCATCTACAACATCTACCCGCAGAACGTGTTCAACGTCGTATCGCTGAAGAGCGCGAACATTAAGGAGCCGAAGGACCTGAAGGGCAAGAAGATCGGAGTATATAGCCTCGCCAGCGGCACCCGTCACAACCTGCTCGTCCTGTTAAGTCAGGCGGGCTTGACGGAGAAGGATGTTACGATCGTGGAGACTGGGGTATCGAACTTCGCGCCGCTCATGCAGGGGCAGGTCGATGCAACAGCTGCTACGGATACAGGACTGTTCGATGCGAAGCTGAAGGGGCTTGGCGATGTGGACGTGCTGGAGGTGAAGCAATCGCTGAACGTGCCAAGTGACGTGTTCGTCGTGACGGAGGAGACGTTCCAGCAGAAGAAGGAGCTGCTGAAGCGGTTCCTCGAGGCTTACCGTCAGAGCGCGGATTGGATGCTGAAGAACCCTGCCGAAGCGGCAGAAGCTGCTGTGACAAAGGCGATTGACGGTAAGGATAAGGCGCGCAACGAAGGGATCATCAAGCTGCGCAACGATTCGACTGTATCGCCGGAGACAGATAAGAACGGCCTCGGCTGGCTTGATGCGGCGGTGCTGCAGAACGGCGCTGACCTGTACAAGAAGCTTGGATTGATTCAGAACGACCTGAAGGTGAGCGAGCTCGTGACGAACGAGCTTGTACCGAAGAAGTAACCATAATATAGACTTGATGTGTGAATGAAGAGTATGAGCCGGCGATGGGAGATCCGCTGGCTTATCTCGTTTCAGTGGAGTGGCTGGAGTAATCTGGAATCGAAGGGCATCTGGACGTGGAACGATTCGAGCGAGGGAGCTGGACAGCAATGAAGGAAGCTACATTACAATTGGTGGATCGCATACTGAGCTATATCGACCGTTATCCGCCCGGCGAGGCATCCGCTGACATGACGGAGGAGGCGTTCGGCGAGCTGGCGCTACAGCTGTTCGAGCATCAGTTCCGCAGCAATCCCGCGGTCAAAAAGTACGCGCAAGCACGCCGCCGTACGCCGCTGACGATCCGCACTTGGCGCGACATCCCGCCGATGCCGATTCAGGCGTTCAAGGAGCTGACGCTCTCGTGCGAGCCGATCGAGGAGGCGGAGGCTGTCTTCATGACGAGCGGTACGACGAATGCGGACAAGCGCGGGCGTCATTACCACCCAACGCTGCGCGTATGGGATGCGTCGATGGCTTCGCCGTTCAAGCGGTTCGTGCTGCCGGATACGGACCGAATGCGGATGCTCGTCTTATCGCCGGGGGCAGAGCTTAATGCCCATTCGTCGCTGTCACGCTACTTGACGCGTGCGGTCGAGCTGTATGGGGCGGCGGGGAGCCGTAACTATTTCAGAGCGGATAACGGCCTCGAGATGAGCGCAGTGCTGTCGGATCTCCGCGCGGTTGCTGAGAGTGGTGAGCCGGTGCTGCTGCTCGGGGCGACGTTCGCCTACGTGCATCTGCTAGACTTCGCTGCCGAGCAAGGATTTACCGTGAAGCTACCCGCTGGCAGCCGTATTCTCGATACGGGCGGCCTGAAGGGGCAGGCGCGGGAGATTAGCGCGGAGGAGCTGTACAGTCAGTTCCATGCAGTGTTCGGTGTAGAGCGTAGCGCTTGCGTCAACATGTATGGCATGACGGAGCTGAGCTCGCAGCTGTATGATCAGTCGATTGGACATTCAGCCGTTAGCTTCATGGACAACGCAGCTGACAACTCAATCGACAACGCAGCCAACAGCTCTGCTGCTGCGCTGCAGGCGAAGGTCAGCCCGCCATGGCTGCGGACGCTCGTGCTGCACCCCGACACGCTCGAGCCTGTCGCCGATGGTCAGACGGGCGTTCTTGCCCACTATGATCTGTGCAGCTTCAACTCAGCTGTCGCGATCTTGACCGAAGACATCGGCTACAAGTCGGACAGCGGTCTTGTGCTGCTCGGCAGACTCAAGGGGTCGGAGGCACGGGGCTGCTCGATCGCACTCGATCAGCTCCTCCGTGCAGCACGTAACGGATGATCTCAGCATAGAAGGGGGCTGGAGCCGATGGCGGACTCCGTCATTAGACCCGCATATTATGTCCCACGAGGGATTAAGCTTGAAGCAACGATAGAGAAGCATGTGGAGGGGCCGCGAGGCTCCTCTCTTGTGCTCCAATACCCTGTGTTATCTCCGGCAAGTATGCGAGAGCTGATCGCGGAAGTGACCGAGCGCAGGCGAGCCTGCCTTGATTCGCTGCGCACCGAACGCATCGTTGCCTCGATTGATGCCGCAGTTCAGCGGTGGCTCGATCCGACGTACGAGCGCAGACAGCTGGCGGAGATGTGGCTGCCGATACTGACTGGCTACGACGCGGAGACGGTGCGGCTGGAGCTGAAGCGGTTCATGCGCTTGTTCCGTCGCAAGGAGCTGCTGCGCTTTCTCGATGAGGAGCTGGATGCGGCTTCCATGCTCGACGAGTTTCGTCCGCGCAAGAGCGGCGGCTTCAGCCGAGCATACGGGCCTGAGCTTATTTTCCACGTATTCTCGGGTAATGTTCCTGCGCTGCCGATCTGGAGTCTGGTCATGGGGCTGCTGCTGAAGTCAGCGGGCTTCGGCAAGACGTCGTCCAGCGAGCCGCTGATGGCGGTGCTGTTCGTCGAGACGCTGTCCGAGGTCGACCCCGAGCTCGCTGATTGCCTCGTCATCCTGCCTTGGAAGGGTGGAGACGAGGAGCTGGAGCAGCCGCTACTTGAGGCGGCAGAGGCCGTCATCGTGTACGGCTCGATGAACACGGTGGAGCAGGTGCGCAGACGCACCCCAGTCACGAAGCGATTCCTTAGCTACGGGCACAAGATCAGCTTCGCGATGATGGGTCAGGAATCGCTGACGCCTGATCGGTTCCGGGCGACGCTGCGACGTGCGGCTGAGGACGCGGCGGTGTACGATCAACAGGGCTGTCTGTCGCCGCATACGCTATTCGTGGAGGAGGGCGGTGCGGTCAGTCCGCAGCAATGCGCACAGCTGCTCGCCGCCGAGCTGGCGCGATACGAGCGGAAGCGTCCGCGCGCGGCGCTAACGGACGAGGAGTCGATGGCGATTCATACGGTGAGGCGCACGTATGAGCTGCGGAGTCTGCAGCAGGAGCCTGTCGAGGTGTATGCGAGTCCGGGCGGTACGGAGTGGACGGTCATCTACCATGGTCAACCGGGCTTCGAGCCGTCTCCGCTTAATCGGACGATTCATGTCGTTGCAAGCGCATCCTTGGAGGCTGCAGTTGAATATATATATGCGTATAGACCGTACCTGCAATCGGTTGGGCTTGCCGTCGCACCTGGCAGGCTGGAGCCGATGGCGAGTCTGCTCGGACGAGCGGGCGTTACCCGTATCTGCGCGATCGGTCAGATGGCGCATACGACAGCAGGCTGGCACCACGACGGTCGCATGAACCTCGTGGAGCTCATCCGCTGGGTCGATCTGGAGCGAAGCGTGGAGCTGGATGCCGAGCAGTACGATGCGGATGTGGAGTGAGGAGGAGCGGTATGCATTTTCGAGGAAAAACAGTGCTTATCACTGGAGGAAGCCGCGGCATCGGCGCCCGTATTGCGCAATCGTTCGGGGAGCTCGGGGCGACGGTTATCGTGAACTACGTGCGTAACGCAGAGGCTGCTGCTGAGGTGGTCGCTCAGATCGAGCGCTCAGGCGGCGTCGCGGTCGCGCTGCAGGCCGATGTCACCGACGCGGACAGTGTCGAGCGTATGGTAGGGACAGCTGCGGACGAATTCGGCACCATCGATGTGCTCGTCAACAACGCGCTGCGACCGTACAGCTTCGATCCTAAGCAGCGGAAGACGGCGTGGGAGCTGGAGTGGAGCGATTACAGCAGCCAGCTGGAGGGCAGTCTCGGCGGTGCTTTCCTAACGTGCAAGGCGGTCGTGCCTCTGATGAAGCAGCACGGTGGCGGGCGAATCGTGAACATGGTGACGAATCTCATTGACTTCCCGGTCGTGCCGTATCATGATTATACGACAGCCAAGTCTGCGCTGCTCGGCTACAGCCGCAGCCTCGCGGCCGAGCTCGGCGCGTTCAACATTACTGTCAATTGCGTCGCCCCAGGTCTGACGTATCCGACCGATTCGAGCCGGGATACGAAGGAGGACGTGCGCGAGGCGATTACGCGGCTGACGCCGTTAGGCAGACTGGCCACACCGGAGGACATTCCGGGCGCGGTGCTGTTCTTCGCCTCGGACTGGGCATCGTTCCTGACGGGTCAGTGCCTCTCGGTGGACGGCGGACTCGTAATGAGGTAGAAGGGTCCTTGGAGCCTGTTAATTAATTAGGGAATGGCGGTGTTACGTATGTTCTCGAATGAGGATAAGGAAGCGTTCTACAAAATTATGGCGAAGCGGCGCGATGTTCGTACGTTCAAATCGGACCCGATT
Source organism: Paenibacillus sp. YYML68 (assembly GCF_027923405.1). Taxonomy (NCBI): domain Bacteria; kingdom Bacillati; phylum Bacillota; class Bacilli; order Caryophanales; family Paenibacillaceae; genus Paenibacillus; species Paenibacillus sp. YYML68. The sequence goes on from NZ_BQYI01000001.1 coordinate 2,670,209, forward strand.
CCGCACGAAACGATTATGAAGCTGCTCGAGGCCGGACATCAAGGTCCATCGGTCGGCTTCATGCAGCCGTGGAGCTTCATTATTGTTACGTCTCCGAAGGTGAAGGAAGAGCTGGCTTGGGCGGCAGATAAGGAGCGTCGGGCGCTCGCGATTCATTACGAGGGAGAGCGTCAGGATCATTTCTTAAGCTTGAAGGTCGAGGGGTTGAAGCAGGCGCCTGTGACGATCTGTGTGACGTGCGACCCGACTCGGGGCGGCTCCCATGTGCTCGGACGGAACTCGATTCCGGAGACGGACCTGCTATCTACGGCGTGCGCGATTCAGAATATGTGGCTGGCCGCCTGTGCGGAGGGGCTCGCGATGGGCTGGGTCAGCTTCTATAAGAAGAACGACGTTCGCGACATTCTCGGCATCCCGCCGCATGTGGACCCGACCGCACTCTTGTCCATTGGTTATACAGACCAATATCCGGATAAGCCGATTCTCGAATCGTCGAACTGGGAGAAGCGTCGCGAGCTGGAGAAGCTCATCTACACGGACCACTGGGGCGAGCGCTCGGATGAGCGTGCAGACTAGACAACATGGCGGCTTGCATGGCATCATGAGAGAATCATAGGCTTGCCAGAACTGTTCTCATGGGAGGTCCGATTACCGCTTGAAAACATTAGTCATCGCCGAGAAGCCGGACATGGGGCGCAACATTGCGGCTGCCATCGAGCCGAAGGCGAAGAACAACCGAACATATCTCGCAGGAGAGCAATATATCATTACGTGGGCGATCGGTCATCTGATCGGGCTGGCAGAGCCGGACCTGTACGATGAGCGATACAAAAAATGGAATTTCGCCGATCTGCCGATCATTCCGGATTCGTTCAAGCTCGTCGTCAATCCGCGCACGAAAGATCAGCTGAAGGTGATCAAGGAGCTGGCGGCGCAGTGCGACGTGCTCATCAATGCGTGCGACGCCGGGCGCGAGGGTCAGCACATCTTCTCGCTCATCCAGCGCCATCTGAAGCTGAAGCAGCCGGTGAAGCGGCTATGGATCTCGGACTTGACGCCGGAGACGATCCGCAAGGGGTTCGCCGAGCTGCGCGACGGCAAGGAGTTCGAGCCGCTCACGCGGGCGGCCCGGGCTCGCAGCGAGGCCGACTGGCTGATCGGGATGAACGGCTCGCGCGCGTTCACGACGAAGCACCGCGAGCTGCTGTCGGTCGGGCGAGTGCAGACGCCGGTGCTGGCGATTCTGTACGATCGGCAGAAGGAGATTGAGGCGTTCGAGTCTAACACGTTCTATGAGGTGGAGGCGTTCTTCTCACAGGGTGAAACCGAGTACCGCGGACTGTGGCAGGGCGAGCGTCTGACGGATAAGGAGAAGGCCGAAGGCATTGCTGCTCGTGTGAAGGGGAAGGCAGGTCGCATCGACAGCTACGAGGTGAAGGATACGAAGGAGTATCCGTACAAGCTGTATGATCTGACGCTGCTGCAGCGGGAGGCGAACGCGAAGTACGGCTTCTCCGCGAAGAAGACGCTCGACCTCGCGCAGACGCTGTACGAGAAGCATAAGGCAATCAGCTACCCGCGGACGAATTCGAACTATGTCACGGAGCAAAATATTCCGGAGATGCACCGGACGCTGGAGCAGCTGCGGCGGACGTCTTATGCTCCGCTCGTGAACGAAGCGGACAAGCGGTTCGTCCATACGGGCAACCGGGCCGTGTGCAATCCGTCGAAGGTCGAGGATCACCATGCGATCCTGCCGACTCACAAGACGCCGGGAGCGCTGCCGCCGGATGAGCAGAAGCTGTACGACTTGATTGTGAAGCGGTTTTTGTCTCACTTTTTCCCCCCGGCTACTTATAAGATTCATACGGTTCTGACCGAATGCGAGACGGAGCGGTTCAAGAGCACGGTGAAGGAGCAGCTGTCTCTAGGCTGGAAGCTCGTCTACGCGGGTGATGCGAAGGATAAGGAGGCACCGAAGCTTGCTCGCGGCGGCAAGAAGGCGGCGGACAAGGACGATGAGGACGACGGTCCGGGCTCGGCGGAGGATGAGATCAGCACGCCGTTCGCGGTCGATCCGAAGCAGGGCGTGAAGTGCCGCAAGTCCGCGGCGAAGGAGCGGCAGACGAAGCCGCCGAAGCCTTATACCGAGGGTACGCTGCTGAAGGCGATGGAGAGCGCTGGCAAGCAGATCGAGGATGAGGAGCTGCGCGATGCGATGAAGCTGTCGGGTCTTGGGACGCCTGCGACGCGGGCGGCGGTCATCGAGCGGCTGAAGCAGGTCGGCTATACGGTGATGAAGGGCAAGCGGCTCGAGATTACACCGAAGGGCCGGGCTGCTGTTGAGCTCATTCGCGGCGCTGGCGTAGACCTGTTGACGTCACCGGAGATGACAGGCCACTGGGAGCGTCGCTTGAATGAGATTGCACGGGGCTCCGCCTCGGACGAGCAGTTCATGCTTAATGTGAAAAAGTTCACGATGTCCATCGTGGAAAAGGTACGTCTGCAGCAGCCCGCCGCTAGAGATGCGTTCGGCACGGCCGCAGACGACGCGGACGCGAAGCGCGGTGGCCCCGCGCGCCGCGGCAAGGGCGCAGCCAGCGCAGCAGCCGCGCCGAAGGCTGGCGCAGCACGCGGGCGAAGCGCAGCCGCAGCGGAGGGCGCTGCCAGCGCAGCAGCCGCGCCGAAGGCTGGCGCGGCACGCGGGCGGAGCGCAGCCGCAGCGGAGGGCGCTGCCAGCGCAGCAGCGGCGCCGAAGGCTGGCGCGGCACGCGGGCGAAGCGCAGCCGCAGCGGAGGGGGCTGCCAGCGCAGCAGCCGCGCCGAAGGCTGGCGCAGCACGCGGGCGAAGCGCAGCCGCAGCGGAGGGCGCTGCCAGCGCAGCAGCCGCGCCGAAGGCTGGCGCGGCACGCGGGCGAAGCGCAGCCGCAGCGGAGGGCGCTGCCAGCGCGAAGCGCCCGTCTGCGCAGCAGGCGCCGCCAGACGCCGCAGCGATGCCGCAAGCATTCGCCGCGGTCGGCGAATGCCCGAGGGCGGGCTGCGGCGGGCGCATCATTCGCGGCAAGCGCGGCTACGGCTGCAGCGCCTACAAGTCCGGCTGCAGCTTCGTCGTGTGGAAGGACAGCTATGGTGTGTCACTTTCCGAATCCGACATGGCGCACTTGCTCCAAGTCGGCTACACACCACGTATGAAGCTGCAGGATGAAGAGGGCCGCCCCGTACAGGGCAAGCTAAAGCTGCACAACCGGAATACAGGCGAGCTGCGGCTGGAGGCGGACTAGGCTACCTACAGGCTTGTTCGCCAATATTTATTAACAAGCGAGGTCACTCCCAATGAAGCAAATGAACGAAATACCACGCGCTTTCGTCCGCGCGAACCAGGCAGGAATCGTTCTGATGATCGTACTGGCTTCGATCCTGCAGCAGCCTATTCTCATTGCCGCCTTGTGGGCCGTGCAAGTGATTACGCTGTGGCGCGGGCTGAAGGTGAATCTGTTCGTGCAGCTGGCCTCACCGTTCCTGCGCAAAGCAGCAATGTCAGGGCCGACTGAAGCAATGGAGCTAACACGGTTCAACAACTCGATCGCGGTCGGCATGCTGACGTGCTCGATGCTTGCCTTCTGGCTTGACCGCGACGGACTGCTCGGCTATCTGTTCGCAGGCATCGTTGCCGTCGCAGCGCTTGTTGCGCTGTGCGGCTTCTGCGTCGGCTGCTTCCTCTATTACCAGTACAAGCGTCTTCGCCGATAGGCTGAATCGTTAGCACATGACATGAGAGGACCAGAACACGCTGAAAACCAGACTCCTCATGAACAAGAAGCCGCATCCCTCTGCTCGAGAGGAATGCGGCATCTTGCTGTTGTCAGACTAGCGTTGGGCTGTACATAAGGACACGTCAGCCACACCGTGGCAGGCTGCCTATCTATCTCTTTCTTGCTCCTACTTACTCCTACTTACTTCTTCTTGCTTCTCGCCTTCAGCTTGCGCATCCAGCGGAACTTCACGGTGCGGCGCACGTCGCCCTTACGCTTCCAATCGCTCGGCTTCGCCAAGGCGTCCATCATATGACCGATCTCGATTGCCGAACGGCCAAGTCGTCTCTTGATCTTCGTGCACAGGATACGCCCAGGTACACTTGCACCAACGAGCACGAGGTCGTACTCGTGTCTGCGGCGCTTCAGCTTGCCGAGCACCCGTTCCATTTCGTTATAATGATCAAGCGTGCACGTCATGACGATCCGGTAGCCGAGCTTGCGCAGTCGTGCGGCGGCAGCAGGAGCGGCGCGTCCAACGAGTGCGACACGATGTGAACGCATGAGCTTATGCAGGTAGCCGTTCTTGTACATCAGATCGTTCACGAACGAATCCGCAATACGGCGCGGCTTCCAGCCGCTCTTACGCATATATGCCTTCAGCTGTCCGATGCTAGACGGATAATGGGAGAGTCCGACAAGATCCGAATGCTTCACCGACTGCTCCAGGTCGTTCTGAAGCCTCGGGGAGGGCGGCAGCTTCACCCCAAGGAATTGAGACACGTAGTTGAGCGACTTCACTTGACGGCGTGCTAGCAGCTTTGCCATCACATCGCCAAGTCGGATAATGGATACCGGCTTGCGCTTTTTGACCGCGTTATCGGCTAACCTGTATACGGCACGCGGTCCCCATACTTTCCGACCGTAACGAGCTTCGATCCGCTTGATGCGGTTTTTCGTGTCCAACATAAGTTCATGATGCCCCCTTCAATTGGCTGTCCATAGCATTCTATGAAACAGCCGTTGAACGGTGCACCTATTTTCACAAGATAGACGATCATGCTGCTATAGAGGAAGCGATAATGAGCTCATCTTGGCAGCACATACACATAGATCGAGATGAAGTGACACAGGCTGCCCCCCATGACGAACGTATGCCAGATCGCATGGTGGTACGGGACCCGTCTCCATAAATAAAAAACGGTACCGATCGTGTACAGCGCTCCGCCGTAGACGAGCCAGCTCAGCCCTTGCACAGGAAGCTGCTCTTGCAGAGGCTTGAATAGCAGTATGATCATCCAGCCGAGCGCGATGTAGAAGAAGGTCGTCGTCCGATGGTAGCGATACATGTTGCGCAGCTTGAACACGAGCCCTCCGAGCGCAAGCGACCAGACGATAGCCAGAAAGCTAAGGCCCAGCGATCCTCGCAGCGTAACGAGCAGGTAGGGGGTGTACGTGCCTCCAATGAGTAGAAAAATAGCCGCATGATCCATCTTCTCGAACCTCTCGATCCAACGCTCGTCCCGAGCGCTATGCAGCAAGGTCGACGATACGTAGACGAGCAGCATCGTCACTCCGAATATGGCGAAGCTAATGACATGCCAGATCGTGCCGTAACGAATAGAGCGCTCCAGCAGCAGAACTAGCGCGGCTACGCTCAGCACAGCCCCAATGCCGTGACTGACCGCGTTCGCCCGTTCCTGCTTCAAGATGGCTGAATTCATGATAGATTGCTCCTTCCATCATTATGTAAGCGGTAGTATGTCCGACGGCTACGTATTGGTATACGTTGACAGTGCTTTCGATGTATAATGGCAGGTGAATGATAAGGAGGTGTACGGTGTGTCAGATGTGCACAACATGCTGAAGCAAGCAGCAGACGTGTTGAAGAACGCTTCCCGTGCAGTTGTCATGACGGGCGCAGGCTGCTCGGTCGAGGCAGGCATTCCGGACTTCCGTTCGCCGTCGGGCTGGTGGCGTCAGATCGATCCGCGAACGGTCGCAACGACGGAGGCGCTGGAGCACCGCTATGAGCTGTTCCACGCCTTCTATGCAGCGAGAATTGAGCAGCTGAGGGAGGTGCGTCCGCACAACGGGCATTCGATCCTGAGTAAGTGGGAGCACCAAGGTCGCCTTCAGTTGATCGCTACGCAAAATGTAGACGGACTCCATCAAGCGGCGGGTAACCGGAACGTGCAGGAGCTGCACGGCTCGATCCGGCATTTCCGCTGTGCGTCGTGCGGTCGACCTGGGGCGGAGCAGGCCTTCTTGGATCGTGCGCCTTGCACGTGTGGAGGGCGCCTTCGTCCAGATGTCGTTCTGTTCGGGGAGCAGCTTCCCGAGGAAGCATGGCACGCATCGCTTGCGGCGATTCGGGCTGCGGATGTCGTGCTCGTCATCGGGACGAGCTTGCAGGTGTATCCGGTGAACCAGCTTCCGTTCCTGACGGATGGGACGCTGATTCTGTTGAATGCGGAGGAGACGGGTGAGGATCATCGCTTCGATCTCGTCCTGCACGGACGTGCTGCACAGCTGCTGCAGGCGATGGATGAGCAGTAGATTACACATATCTCTAGGCGGTGCTGGAATGACGGACAAATTAATTCGGTTAATGCGCATTATTAATCTGGTGCAGGGCAAGCCCGGCATCTTGGCGAAGGAACTGGCCGAGCGCTGCGAGACGACCGAGCGCACGATTTATCGTGACTTCGAGACGCTGAGCGCGATGGGCATTCCGATGACGAATCTCGGTCATGGACGCGGCTACAGCTTCATCGGCAATTTCTCGATGTATCCGATGAATTGGACGGAGGAGGAGGCGCTTGCCTTCTCCATGCTGCCGTCCGTGCTGGAGCAGGTGAAGCCGCTCGTTCCTCCTGGCTTCGAGACAGCGTATGAGAAGGTGATGGCGACGCACCGTAAGGAGAAGTCGCGACAGGCCGACGTTCTCGAACAGGTCGCGGACATTATACAGATGGGGACGCCTGCCTATCGGGAGGAGGGCTCGCATTATTTGTTCCCGATCATTCAGGCGACACTGTCGCAGAAGACGATCGAAGCTGCTTACTATACGCAGAGCCGCAATGAGCTGTCTAAGAGGCTGATCGATCCGTATTACTTGGTCCCACGGGAGAACCGCTTCTACGTGATTGGCTATTGCCATAACGCGCAGCAGGTGCGTACGTTCCGTGTGAGCCGGTTTCGGAGTGTGGAGGTAACGGAGCAATCGTTCGATAAGGCGGACTTCAACCTGCGTGCCTACTTGCGGAATACGTGGTCGATCGAGCGAGGGGAGGAGCAGATAACGTTTAAGATTAAGTTCTCGGCGAATGCGGCCCGGTATGTGAAGGAGGAGGAGCTATTCGTCCATCCGAAGCTGACCGAGCTGCCAGGAGGCGAGCTGCTGTTCCAGGTGACGCTGAACCATGACCGAGAGTTCCTCGGCTGGCTGGCGCAGTACGGACCGGATGCGGAGATCTTGGAGCCTGCTTCGTATCGTCAGGTGATGCTGGAGAGGCTGAGCCGCTGGCGGCAGATGTATGAAGGGGCACTATTGTAACTGAAAAAAGTACCGAGCGCTCGCTCGGTACTTCCGTGTCATGCTGCAGCTGCCATTGCGCGGACTTAACGCTTGAAAATCGACTCCAGCGCCTCGCGCTGCGGCGGTTTAATATTTACCTTCGGTCGAATACTCTTCGCCAGCGCTTCGGCTTCGTCCAGCGTCGATGCTTTGCCAAGCTTCAGCAGTGTGCCTGCAGCTACCGCACCTGTGCGGCCACTCCCGCCGCCGCAGTGGAAGCCGACCTTCTTGCCGCTCTCGTAAGCTGCTAGCACGTGATTAATCGCTTCTGCGAACAGTTGATCCTGGGGTCCTTCAGCCTGATCGCCGAGTGGAACTTGAATCCACTGGAGGCTTGCATGCGGGTAGGCGCATTGCTCAGCTTCGCCGCGAAGATCTACGACGACCTCGATTCCTTCATTGTGGAGCATCGCTTCGACATCGGCTGCGCCGCCGAAGAAGATGCGATCCTCGACGAGACTTTGGTAGTTTTTGGTCATTACTTGCCTTCCTTCACGAACTGCTCGATGCGGGCCTTGATGCTATCCCGAACTTCGCGGAACTTCGCTGTAATTTCGTCCTCTGTCCCTGTTGCCTTGGCCGGGTCCTCGAAGCCCCAATGCCATCTGACGGCCTTATCGTTATGTACGACAGGGCAATGATCGTTGGCATGACCGCACAGCGTAATGATGTAGTCGGCTTGGCTCAGGATCTCAGGGTCAATCACGTCTGACGTATGGCTCGAAATATCGATGCCCGCTTCATTCATGATAGCAACGGCTCTAGGGTTCAGACCGTGCGCCTCCAGACCAGCGCTTCGTACCTCGTATTGCTCGCTGCCCAGCGCTCGTAGGAATCCATCAGCAATCTGGGAACGGCAAGAGTTACCTGTGCATAAGAAATAGACCAGCTTCTTCTCCATGTGAGTTCGTCTCCTTTAATGTGCGGTGTAGTGTACGATATGTGATCGTTTAATGAATAACGGAAAGCCATAGGTACAGCCCGACTAGTGTGATCAGCAAGGTCGGAATCGTGAGCACGACTCCGATTCGGAAGTAGTAGCCCCACGTAATCTTGACTCCCTTCAGAGAGAGCACATGAAGCCAGAGCAGTGTCGCGAGTGAGCCGATCGGCGTAATCTTCGGACCGAGATCAGAGCCGATGACGTTCGCATAGATCAAGCCTTCGCGGATAACGCCATCCGTCTGCGTTCCCTGGATCGCGAGCGCATCAATCATCACGGTAGGCATGTTGTTCATGATCGAGGACAGAATCGCCGCGAGGAAGCCCATACCAACAGTCGCTGCGAGCAAGCCATGACCCGCGAAGGAATCAATGAGCTGTCCGAGCGCATCCGTCAGCCCGACATTCCGCAGACCATAGACGACGACATACATCCCGATGGAGAAGACAACAACCGTCCATGGCGCGTTCTTAATCAGCTGCTTCGTCTTGACCGCTTCACTGCGTCGAGCGAATCCGATAAAGACGAGAGCGGCGACACCGGCAATAATCGAGACCGGAACGTGAATAAACTCGCTGACCATATAGGCGATCAGCAGCACCGCTAGAATGATCCAAGACAGCTGGAACAATCGACGGTCCTTGATCGCGTCCTCTGGCTTCTTCAGCTGCGACAGCTCATAGCTTGCCGGAATGCTGCGGCGGAAGAATAAGTACAGCACGGCAATGCTCGCGCCCAAGGAGAACAAGCTAACGACGAACATGCGGCTCGCGTACTCGACGAACCCGATGCCGAAGAAGTCGGCGGATACGATGTTCACCAGGTTACTAACGACGAACGGTAGTGAGGTCGTGTCGGCAATGAATCCACTCGCCATAATGAACGGGAGCACCATCTTGTCATCGAACTTCAACGCTCGCACCATCGCCAGCACGATCGGCGTTAAGATCAAGGCCGCTCCGTCGTTCGCGAAGAAGGCTGCAACCGCCGCTCCGAGCAAAATCACATAAATGAACATGAGCGTGCCGTTCCCCTTGGCAATACGGGCCATATGAAGGGCGGACCACTCGAAAAATCCAATTTCATCCAATATTAACGAGATGAGTATGATCGCAACAAAGGCTAGCGTTGCATTCCATACAATTCCGGTAACGGTCGCGACGTCCTGCAGACTCACGACTCCGCACAGCAGCGCGAGAACGGCGCCTGCGCTCGCTGACCAGCCGATGCTCAAGCCCTTGGGCTGCCAGATGACGAAGGTCAACGTCAAAACAAAAATAACGATAGCTAATGTAGTCATAAATCCTCCATCCATCATTCACAGCAAGCCGGTGTGATCGTGTCGAGTTCTTCTTGCAACGACGGGATATAGCTTAGTGCAGCCTCGATATGAGGCTTATCGCTGACGGTCAAGGCATAATAGATCCACTGACCTTTGCGATTCTCCTGCACAAGCCCCGCCGCCTTCAGCTTACGCAGATGCTGACTTACGTTGGGCTGGGACATCTTCAGCAGATCCACAATCTCACAGACACATAGCTCCCGTTCTCTGAGAAAGGCTAAAATCGTCAGCCGCGATTTATCCCCCAGCAGCTTATATTGCTCACTCATCACCCCAAGCTGTTCCAATTCGTTCACCTCATTCATTAGCATTCATGCTGTGCTATGACGCAATATGAATAATATATAATTATTTCGTTATATAAGCAATAGTTTATATATGATTTTTTGTGCTGCAGTTGAGGCGCTGGCTTTTTATTTTCCGATGGGAGGAAGAGGGATGTCGAGGTTTGATGAAATGTATGAACAATGGATGGAGGAGCAGCTTCAGCACGAGCAGAACGTTAGAAGATGCGAGCTGCTCGCTAGAGGACTCTGACACGGAACGGTACAGTTTCTTCGTAAAGTATGGTTTCCTGCTGTCGGGCACTTTGATCATCTGCACGCAGAATGGGAGGTGGTGGACATCCATCGTGGCTACCGATATATCGACCTTGCCTATATGCCGAACGGAGCGAAGGTAGGGATCGAGATTCAAGGCTTCGGGCCTCATGCGCGGGACTTGGATGTGCTTAGACCAGCTCAGAGATGCTGCGGTTGGCTCAGCCTATCGGCTCAGCGGGATTCGCATCTTGCTGGCTTCGCTCAGACAGGTGACGATGGTTAGGTCCGAGCGGGCTTACATCATCGCAGGTCGATTCGCATTGAATCGAGTCAAGTCTTGTCCCATTCGAGCTTCAATCCATGCCTTGGTCAAATCGTACATTCGTACCGAGATTTCAACTCGTAACTAAGAACCCATTAGATCGTATCGATCAAAAAAAAGGTTACATAATAAAAATTATGTATATTAATATTATGTCTACTATCACATCCACTAACACCCCTCCACCCGCACCACACTACCTCCCGGTGTCACATTGGCCGACTGTCCCTTCACCAGCCACCGCTCGGGTGTGTCACGCACTCCGCTAATCTCCAGCTCGAAGCGGCCAGGAGGCCAATACATCGAACGGAGCAGCAGCTGATGACCGTCTGTAGACACCTCGCTCACGCTTGCACGCTGGCGGCTTCCATTACCAGCCCAATGAACATAATACGCGGCAACCGCTGCAGAGTCCGGATCGATTCGCTTCGAGAAGGAGATCAGCAAACATTCCAGGCTAACTCGCGTCGCGGACAGCGGCAATGGAGGCTCGGTATACATCGAGCGGCCGATTGAATATTCGTAGGCCGTCCAGAAGCTGTAATGCTGGTGCATCGTTTCATGTGCGAAGCGTCGCAGCCAGGAGGCGCTTCGTCGCATGTGCGGCAGTGAGCCGATGTCCGTCTGAATGCCGACGGGCAGCTGGGGGAACTCCGAACGAATCGCTGAGAGATAAGGCTCGTAGCGCCCTACATAGCTCGGTGTCAACCACAGCTTCGTCCAGTCCGGCCAGTGCGTCTGAAGCATGTGGGCATCAGGCTTCACGAGTCGGATCATCGCGCATGCGTCAAGCCCTTGCAGCTCCCGAAGTGTGGCAGGGCCGCTGCGACCGGCATTGATCGCGAGCGACCACGTAGCGACACGGACGTCTCGCCTCGAATCCCGTATGCCGCCGACACCGTTGACCAGCTCATCGACCAGCCGGTTCACCGACTCCACTCGGCATTCCACCCAGAGCGCATAGCGCGATCGATCATTCTTATAATACCGAGGCGACCGCTTGTTCCTGAACTCCGGCATCTCATGCCCACCACTGAACCGTCGGAATGCCTCCAGCCCATGAGGTCCGATGTCGCCATAGATGCCAGTAGACAATCCATTCCACTCGGGAAAATAGCATTCAGCAATGTCCACGCCGCTGAACGGATAGGTTCGCAGAAGCTTCGACAGCGCTGCCTTCTTCCACCTGGTATAGCCATCGCTGAACGGGGATAGCCGTTCGAAGCCGTCGTTCACCGGCTTCAGCAGCTCCATACGCCAGCTTCGCCAATCGCTCGGCATATTGGCCGTTCGGTAAGTGCCATTGCCGAGTGTCATCGCCCACACCTCGATGCCTTGATCGACTAACGCCTGCACGAGTGGACCATTCACCTCCGTATCGTCGGTGATGAAATAACGCACCGCCCTGTAGCCGGCCTGCCGCAGCTCGGCCGCAACGCTAGCCTCCGAGCGATCGACATAATAGGCGAAGGTCGGGTCGATTTGAATAGTAGGTTCAATGCGTAGCTTCGACACGTTACACACCTCCAGCAAATGATCGCATATGATGTCGATTATAGACTTTTTCCATGAAGAGGCGCTACTGCCATCTATCGACATCTATTGAAGCGCTTGCGAGCTTTGTCGGAAGGAGATGTCGGTTCGCGGCGCTGGACAAGCTCCATCGTTTGACAATACCCGTAACCCCCATTACAATGTGAAGAAAAAAATGGAGGAAAACCGATGAAGCAAGCGGTACCTGTACATATATTAAGCGGCTTCCTCGGCAGCGGCAAAACGACGCTGCTGACGCAAGCGATCGACTATTACCGGGAAAGCGGCCGCAAGCCGGCCGTACTTATGAATGAGCTCGGCGAGGTCAATCTCGACGGTACACTCGTCGATGCAACCGTGCCGATGACAGAGCTGCTCGGCGGCTGCATCTGCTGTACGATTCGCGGCGATCTCGGCATGGAGCTGAAGCAGCTCGTCGATGAGCATCAGCCGGATGTCATTCTAGTCGAATCAACGGGAGCGGCGAATCCGCTAGAGATGCTCGATGGCGTAACAGACGCATCATTACTGACGGAGGTCAAGCTAGCCTCTGTCATTACGGTCGTCGATGCGCAGCAGCTGGCGGAGAAGTCGGTCAACCGCAAGGGGAAGACGTACCGGCTTATGGCCGATCAGATCCGGTGCGCGACGCTGCTGCTGCTGAACAAGACCGACCTTGTCCCGCCGAGCGAGTGGGTACAGCTGGAGACGCTGATCCGCGAGCTGAATCCTGCGGCGCCAATCATTCGGACCGTGCGAAGTGTGATCGAGATGAGCGTGCTCGAGCGTCTGGAGGGCGGAGTCGAGGAGCGCCACCGGCAGGCGAGCTACGACAGCGCAATAGCTACACCTATCGAGCGCGAAGTCGTAGCCCGAGACGCTGCACATGAGCACACGGCACCTGGAAGCTGCACCCACGAAGGGCATGCACAAGCTGCACATGAGCACACGGCACCTGGAAGCTGCAACCATGAGGACCACGCTCCAGACAGCTGCCCGACTGCTGCCCAGCATCACCATTCCCACCGCCATGTGATGGTGCACACGCACTATTTTAAGAAGCCGATTGACAGTGAGAAATTCGAAGCGCTCGTAGCCGAGCTGCCAGACGACATTTTCCGCGCGAAGGGTGTGCTGCGATTCACAGATACGACGAGTCCGTTCTGGTTCCAGTATGCGTACAAGCAGGCGGATTACATGAAGATCGCACCGAAGCAGGACGTCCCGAGCGTCGCAGTATTTATCGGCGAGCACTTCGATCCTTCCCAGCTTATGGCCAAGCTGAACGCATTAGAAGAAGAGAATGCTACGTCGTCTGCTTGACTGTACAGGATGACATGAGTCATTATGGAAGAGGGCGCACGACACGCCTAGAAGGACGAGAGAAGAGGTCGCTATGGGAAATCATGAGCACAACGTACAGGAGACGATCGAAGCGATCGTAGCAGCGATGTCGATGAAGGGCTGGCGCATTACGGACCAGCGGAAGACGCTTGCTGCGCTATTCGCCAAAACGCACGGCTACTTGTCGCCCAAGGATGTCTATGAATACATGAAGTCTTCATACCCGGGCGTCAGCTTTGATACGGTGTATCGCAATATTAGGCTGCTTAGCGAGATGGGCGTGCTGGAGCAGATCTACTTGAAGGATGGACTGAAATTCCGTGCGCGCTGCCACTCTCATCATCACCACCACCTCATCTGCATGAGCTGTGAGAAGACGGTGCCGTTCGAGTTTTGCCCGATGAAGCATATGCCGAATCTTCCAGATAACTTCCAGGTGGTCAATCATCGCTTCGATATATTGGGCTACTGCAATCAATGCAGTGCGGAGCATTCAACCAATAGAGATGATGAACAATCTCTCCATGCTAGCGATACATAAAGGGGCATTCACCTCTTGTTCAAAAGTCAAGGCTGAGCGCTCGCTCAGCCTTGCTTGCATATATACCAGCATGGCATGTATATTATGCTCCACTCTTCGGCTTGATCGCGAGCAGAGCCACGAGCAGTGCAGCGGCGGAGATGCCGCCCATCGCCCAGAACGTGCCTGCAGCTGACCAGATCATCGAGAGCGACACCGCCGGAGGACCTGCCGCCACGCCGATGAAGCGCATGCTGCTGTACACCGATGTAACGGTGCCCCGCTGCTGCTTCTCGATCCCTTCGGTGATGAGCGCGTCCATACAGGGCAGCGCGACGCCGATGCCGATGCCGCCAAGGCCGACCCAGACGAATAGCAGCCAGAGCGGATTGAGTCCGAACCAAGCGATGCCTGCCATCGATATGGTGAGGAGAGCAAGACCGCCTACTCCGAGCCACTTCATTCTTGGCTTGTTCTCACCGATAATGCGCCCTGTGATATAAGACGACAGACACAAGGCGGATAACGGGATGGCGAGCAGCACACCCTTCCATACGCCGTGAATGTCGAACAGCCCCTCCAGCACATCGGATAAGTAGAACAGCACCCCGAATAAGACGAACATCGCGACGACGCCGATCGTGAAGATCGCCGACAGCCAGCGGCCTTCTTGATGTGCGATTTGGACTAAAGACGATAAGAATTCCTTGAATCGGAGCTGCTTGCCGTTCCCGCCGCTTGATTCTTGAGCTGGGGCTTTAATCAGAAGCATCACGAGTACGACAGAGAGAAGACTCAGTACCGGAATAGATAAGAACACCACATACCAGGCCCATAATGCGAGCAATGAGCCGAGTATAGGACTTGCTACTTTACCGAACGTGTTGGACGTTTCGATCATACCGAGCGCCGAGCTGACATCGCTCTCCTGCTTAAACATATCTCCGACTAAGGGCATGACGATGGGGGCCGCGCCTGCAGCTCCGATACCTTGTATGAACCGTCCGATCAAGATGATCGTGAATGTCCACGTCCCCGCGAACCATGCCGCTGTACCGCACAGCAAGCCGCCGAGTCCCGCGATAATTAGACTCGGAATCATCACTTTTTTACGGCCGAACTTGTCGGATAAATATCCTGCGATCGGTATGAGTACAATCGCGACGACAGAGTATACCGTAATGAGTAAGCTCGTCTGGAACGATGTAATGTGCAGCTCCTTGCGCAGCAGAGGCAATACCGGGATGAGCATCGAGTTGCCCAGTGTCATAATGAGAGGCACGGATGCGGCCGCAATTAAATCCTTCGTTTTTCCACTTTGCAAACGAGTGATCCACCTTTCCAGCAGCTGACAAGTTCACATGCGGTAATACGCAGCAGTAAGCGATCCGTAAAGTACCGGCATAACGCTTACTACGCTGGCTGAAGCCTCAGCTTGAGCGCTACCCGTTGTATTATGCTCCGCTTACGAACGGTTGCGACATGGAGATAACTGGTTCCTCATCGTACGACAAAAGCAAGCCAATCAAACAGATTGGCTTGCTTTGTAAGCATGGAAGGTGGTGCGGACGCGTGCCAGCAGCTCAGGAGTCGCAACAACGTCGTACGCCGTTGCGGCAAGCGCTTGAGCGCCGAGGAGCATCCCTTCGAAGGCGCGGGGAAGCATGGCAGCATCGCGAAATTGTGTCGTATGCAGCATATACGGCTCATCCACGACTTGGATGAACGGGTGAATAGCGGGGCAGTGGACGGACACGTTGCCAAGGTCAAGCGAGCCGTGGTCGTTGCCGCACTGAATGGCGCTCGGTGCTACGCCGAGTGCGATTAAGTTCTGTGTGAATGCCTCAGACAGCGGCTCATTCGTGGCCAGCTCATCATAGGAGTACTCGTAATTCGACCACTTCATCGTGCAGCCTGTCGCAAGCGCCGCACCCTCGGCGCAGCGAAGGACGCGCTGAACGAGCTCATTCGTATATGGGCGATCAGCTGCCCGGATGTAGAACTGTGCCGCCGCGTAATCCGGTATAATGTTAGGCGCCTTGCCGCCCTCTGTAATAATACCGTGCAGCCTGGCGTCGCTGCGCACCTGCTGCCTGAGCAGCGCGATGGACTGGAACAGCAGCAGGACAGCATCGAGCGCATTGATACCGTCATGAGGGCTTGCCGCCGCATGGGCTGCCTTGCCGAAGAATTCGAACTGGATCGCATCCATCGCTAGCGAGCTGCCCGACTTCTCATACGCATAATACGGGTGAGCCATCAGCGCTGCGTCAACGTCGTCGAAGAGACCGGCCTCCGCCATCGTCACCTTCGCGCCCTTCGTCTCCTCGGCTGGCGTACCGTAGACGCGAATCGTACCGCCGGTCTCCTCAATTGTTGCCAGCAAGCCGACCGCCGCGGCGACTCCCATCGTAGCAATCAGATGATGGCCGCATGCATGACCGAGGTCGGGGAGGGCGTCGTACTCGCACAGGAATGCGATCGTCGGACCTGGCTTCGCCGCCTTGTACGTGGCGATGAACGCAGTAGGGAGGTCGAGCACCGGTGTCTCCACAATAAACCCATGCCGCGCGAGTGTGCTCGTAAGTCGGGCCGCAGCCTGCCATTCCTCATGGCCGAGCTCTGGATGACTGCCAATGAAGGCGGCCAGCTCGAACCATTCTTCATGCAGCTCTTGAATGCGGTCTATCATTCGTTGCTTCATCGTCATATCTCCTTCTTGGCATCACTCTATATTGTATTATAAGGAAAAGAGCCGCTCAGCGTAAGGCCGAGGGCTCTAATGGAAATCGGTCGAACCGAATTGTCGTTTGAATCGAAGTGTTAACTTACTGCAACGTACGGCGCTGATCGAACATCTGCTCTTCCAGCTGCTTCTTGATCTTGTGCATGACCTCGACTTCCAGCTGATGATTTTGCGGGAAACGGACGCCTGTCAACGAGAGCGCTTCATTAAATGTCAGCTCAACCGAAATCTTCTTCTCCTGCGTCTGCTGTCCAGCTTCATAGTTCATTGTGCATCGCTCCTTTAATCATATTGAGTCGTGCATCATGAATGGAATGGTAGGTACAATTAGTGGCGCTTACATTGCGGGAATCCTTGATACGCCTCGATTTCAATATAACATATCATGTAACATTTATCAAGTGGGGCGCACAAAAAAAGAGGCCCATCTTTGCGGTGGCCTCCCGATTATTTCACGCGTTCCTTCATTTTTATTTTTTGGATCGTCAGGACAAGACTATCGATTTGTTGGCTGAGCTCGACCACCTGGGGATCTACAAAGCTGCCTCGTTGCTCCACCAGCAAATATAGCTGTATTTGCATGCGCTCCAAGCGTCGCTTCAATTCCAGTTCCTTCATTACCCTTGTCCCAACTCCCTGACTGTAATGTAAACAATAACTTGATCATTATAATACGAATCTAGCGTAAAGTTTGTTGGACGGTGTCGAATGAAATTTATATATTTTGTGACAAAATTATACATGCGTCGCATAGGAATTCCAGCCTTGATCCATACTACAACTCGAAAGTCAGGAGGTGACGCGAGGATGGACAGTGCAAAAGCCAATACGAAGAACAACCCGAACTACAAGGAAAATAAATTTACAGAGCCGGAAGCGATTATGCATGCCGACAAAGCAGCAAACCGCCCGCCGAGCTTGAACGAGGTTCCGAAGGAATCGAATCCGCAATAGAAGTCTCTCTATCCAACGTACAGGATGCCGGTCGCTTGCAGCGGCCGGTTTTGTCATATTCGGTAACGCTCATGAAAAAAAGGCGATGCAAGCCGCCCATCAAGGTGCGGTCGCGATCGCCGTTGATCTGTGTCCAGCAAGCTGAACTTATCGGTTCAATTGCTCGTTCTGGTTGTGCCCAAGCGCCAAGTTATTGATCTCCTCGGCTACTTCAGATGGCATGCGTGTACGGAAATAACCGATCACCGCTTCAACGGCCTCATTCGCTTGGCCCTCCGTAATGTTAGCCTGCTCACTGACTAGCTTCACTAATTGATGCTTCATCATAGATCCATTCCTCCTTATGTCGGTTGCGGATGATGCAGATACGACCATAGGGTGCGCCTGTTTGTGGTTTTTATGTAGCCAATCATGATATAGTCTTCCATATAAGCAAGTAAAGGAGTCATTGTCCTTATGATTATAGTACGCAACTTGACGAAGTCGTATCAGAATCATCCGAAGGTGCTGGACAAGCTGAGCTTTCAGGCTGACGAAGGAGAGCTGATCACGCTGCTCGGCGCAAGCGGCAGCGGCAAGACGACGCTGTTCCGCTGTCTGCTACTGCAGGAGAAGTGGGATGAAGGGCAGTACATCTATGGCGGTACAGAAATCACCTCAAGCAGCCCGCTGCAGAAGCTCAAGCTTCGCAAGGAATGGGCCTATCTCGAGGAGAAGCCGCAGTTCAATCTGAAGCAGACGGCACTGAAGAATGTATTGGGCGCGCTTCTGTTCAAGAAATCATGGTGGCGCTTCCTGACGAATTCGGTCTCGCAGGACGATCATATCGAAGCGATGGACTATCTCGACCGCGTCGGCTTGCTCGATAAGGCTCACGAGCCCATTGAGAAGCTGAGCGGGGGGGAGAAGCAGCGGGTCGCCATATGTAGAGCGCTGATCAAGGGGGCGAAGGTCATCTTCGCCGATGAGCCGGTGTCCGGTCTTAATCCGCAGGCGGCGAGCGTTGTCATGGAGGATTTCAAGACGATCTGTGCGCGGGAGAAGGTTACGATCATCTGCAGTCTGCATCAGTTGGAGGCAGCGGAGCGGTTCGCGACTCGCATCTGGGGCCTTGCAGGCGGCAAGCTCGTGGTCGATATTGCCGGCAGACGGCTGACGCAGCAGGAGAAGAACCACATCTTTGGTTAATGTGCAAAAATGTCAAGGCCCGCACTTCCTAAGCCTAGGAAGCTGCGGGCCTTACGCATGCAGGCTGCGGTGCAGCTATCGAGTGCTCTCAATATGCTGCGCAATCCATCGCCCGTGCAGCCGTCCGGTCTCGATGAACACCTCATTCGCGTCCCGTCCAGAGGCGGCTACGCCTGCGATATAGATGCCCGGACAGGTCGTCTCCATCGTCTCCGGGTTATACAACGGAATCTCGTCATCGTCGCGAAAGCGTGCGCCGATGCTTCGGAGCAGGCTGCGGTCCGGACGGAAGCCGGTCAGCGCCAGCACGAAATCGCTGGCAAGCTCATGCTCCGTCCCTTCCTTCGCCACGAAGATGCTATCCTCTGTAATTCGAGTCACCTTAGCATCGAACCACATCTGAATGCGTCCCTTATTGACCATGCTCTCGAAGATCGGCTTCACCCAAGGCTTGATGACGGGGGAGTACGTCTGGCCTCGATAGACGACGGTGACCTCTGCACCGGCCCTCAGCAGCTCCATCGCAGCATCGACTGCCGAGTTGCTGCCGCCGATGACGGTCACCTTCGTTCCCGCATAAGGGTGAGCCTCCCGGAAGTAATGACTGACCTTGGACAGCTCCTCGCCTTCGATGCCGAGCTCGTTCGGCCGGTCGAAGTAGCCGGTTGCGACGATGACACGCCGCGCGGTGACCTCTCGCTGATTGCCTGTTCGCGAGCGAACGTTCAGCTTATACCCGCTCTCGTCGTTGCCGTGAATCTCGGTGACCTCGTGATAGGCAGTGATCCGCAGCTCGTTACGGCTCGCAACGGTACGGTAATAGTGTAGCGCCTCATGCCGATACGGCTTCTCATGCGGTGTCGTGAACGGGTAGCCGCCGATCTCCAGCAGCTCTGGTGTGCTGAAGAACTGCAGATGAGTCGGGTACAGATAGATAGAGTGGACCATATTCTCCTTCTCGATGATGAGCGGATCGATGCCGATTCGTCTCAGCTCGAGCGCAGCGGACAGACCGCACGGGCCGGCGCCGATAATGACGGCTTCTTCCATGCTGTGCACCTCTTTTACGATCAAAGTATAGTCAAGCATCAAGTAGCTGATTGTTCTTCTTATCGTACTTGATCCTGAGGGCTGATGCCAATCCCGCTCAGATTCTCTTACGTGCACCGTCATATCCGAACAAGTTCTCTCATAGAGTAGATTCATAGTGATCATGATGGAGAGAAATGAGGGTATATGGGATGAACTATGTATTCAACGTGCTAAGCGAGCGGCGCCGTGCTGGAGCAGCTGTCATGCTGCTGCTGCTAGCCTTCTTCTTCGGCTATATGCTATCACTGCTCGTCTGGAATGCAGCTGCTTATCGGAAGCCGGCCTCGTTGCCACAGCAATCGCCCTATGTCTATGGCACTTATGAGGCGACAAATGGCGTGAAGCTGCACGCGATGGGAACGAGTCCGGAGCGGATCGTGCTACGCGCCGTCGAGACCAATGTGACGGAAACAGGGGATTACGGGATCAACGGCGGCTTCTTCTGGAAGGGGGCTCTGCTCAGCATTGCAGTGATGAACGATATGCCGCTTAAGGGCAAGCCGCACGCCTACGGCTCTGGCTGGAGCAACATCGACGTGCCGAAGGGGACGCTCGTCTGGGACGGCGGGGTTGGCCGCTTCTCCGTACAGGTGGCCGATGCCGCGAACCGGCTGCAGGTGACGGATCGCGCCCGATATTGGGCGCAGGGCGGCATTAGCATGTCGCTGGGCGACGACAAGCGATGGAGGCTGCAGGCGGCTCGTGAGCGGATGCCGCAGATGGACAGGCCGAAGCTGCGCTCCGGCGTCGTGTATGAGCACGATCAGACCGTATGGCTGGTCGTATCGGAGACGCCATGCACGGCGGAGCAATTCCGCACCGCGATTCGCGAGCAGATTGCCCCGGGCCGTCTTGCTGACGGTGTCTTCCTCGACGGGGACGGCTCGGCTCAGATGCGCAGCGCCGAGGTCGAGCTGAAGGGCGATACGCGTGCGGTGTACCAGATGATGGCGGTGGAGCGGTGAACAGCGTTGTAGCAATCTTATGAAGTTAAGCTCAACGTCACGCGAGGGAGTACGAACGAATGCGAATGCGAGCGGCATGGGGCTAACCTGTGCCGTTCGATTTCATTTGATACAAGAAAATTTTAGAAAATTTTTATACTATTAACTATTAATATCATGTATGATTGTAATTATCTTTTATTTTTTTGGGGGTATGTCGATGTCGTCACTTATTCAAAAGCAGTCTTTGACAGGAGAGCAGCTGCAGCTGCTGGCTTCTGAAATGACCAAAAAGCAAAAATCAAGCGGTACAGCTTGGATTCTATGGATATTTACGGCCGGATTGGGTGGTCACCGCTTTTACTTAGGACGCATAGGCTCCGGGGTTGCGATGATGTTGACACTCGGGGGGCTTGGGATTTGGGCATTCATCGATTTGTTTTTGCTGTCGGGGATGATCAGAGAAACGAATGAGCGCATTGAGAACGACATCATTTCCGAAATTCGTCTGATCCAGAAGGCGAAGGCGAATTCGGAAGCAGCTGCTGGGAAAGTGTAACAGGACGCAGCCCATGGATCATTTGAAAGAAAAAAGTGAACTGACGTTAGAAGAGCTTGGTATTCTGGAATCAGAGATGCAAAGTCGCAGGAAGTCGCGGGAAGCGGCCTGGGGGCTCTGGGCGGGCTTGTCGTTCTTTGGAGCGCACAGGTTCTACACAGGGGACTATGCTTATGCGAGCATCATGCTATTGACTAGTATTATTCCGCTGATCGGACTCCTACTGCTCTCTACCTTTTTGCATATGGATGGGTTCGGCTATGTGTTGCTGTGGTTCTTCGGCTGCTTGCTGGCGGGCTCTGTGATATGGAGCTGGCTAGATGCGTTCTTCTTGAATCGTCGGATTGACCAGTGGAACCACGAGGAGGAAGCAAGGATCCTTCAGAAGATAAATGGCTTGCGCAAGTAGTATCATCAATAAGGGTTAAAAAAAGAGCGGGCTATCCATTCGATAGCCTGCTCTTTTTCGTGATGCTGGCGTTATTAGACAGACAGACTTACCTGGTAGCCTGCTTGATTCTTAGGGTGACTCTGATTCAAGAATACCGCGCGGTCGTTCTTCAAGACGATAACCTCGAAGAATGGAGTGAATCTTTCCTCGGAAATATTAAAGCCCTTGAGGAACTTAGCGAACAGCTCTTGCTCTTCACGCTCAGGTTCTCCATCAGCCAACGAAGAATCGACGAGGTTCACCAGGATGCACATCTTCTGTGCATCGGTCAACAGCGGAGCGGCTTCACCGATGAACTTATCGACGGAGTTGGAACGCACGTATTTAAAAGCGCGATCCAGCAGCTCACGGTTGTTCGCACCGACGCCGATCACTCCATTTTTGCTTTCTCCGCCTAGTACGGAGAGAAGCTGTCCAATTTCTTCCGTATCCATTTCGCCGTCAGACTGCATCATGTACAGCAGCGATGCAGCAAACGCGAAGTGAGGAGTCATACCTTCCGTTGATTTGTCACCTTTAAACATGTCAAATAATCCCACAGTAATTCCTCCTAATATGTAATTTGGCTAGCTCTAACACTCTTAGATACGTGAGCTTACGAGATTCGTTTCATCATTTACAAGAAAGTAATAATTGTAAAATGCTGCAACCTGATGTCAGGTTGATGCGTATCACCTCTACATGTGATCTGTCAGCCGCCTGGAGGGATAGCGATGCTGGAATTGTACACGATGTTGCTCATTACGGGAATCTTGTTCGCCGTCGTCTCGGTGCTGCTCGGGGATGTGATCGGTCAGGCGCTCGACGGTGCATTCGATTGGATGTCCGGCGATGCGCTGCACGCGCTGCAGCCGATGGTGCTGTTCAGCGGGATGACGGTGCTCGGCGGAGCGGGCTACATGCTGACGAAGTTCAGCTCGCTCAGTGCGTTCTTGACGCTAGCGCTGTCTGTACTAATCGCGGTGGGCACGTCGGTGCTGATCTACTTCCTGTATGTGAAGCCGATGAACAACTCGGAACGGTCGGTTGCCTTCTCCATGAAGGAGCTCGTCGGCAAGATTGGTGAGGTGTCCGTGCCGATCCCGGCGAAGGGGTGCGGTGAAGTCGTGTATCGTATCGGTGGTGGGCTGACGAATCAGATCGCGGAAAGCTTTGACGGTACAGACATTGCTTCAGGGGCGCGCGTCGTGACGATTGAGCTTCGTGACGGTGCGGTACTCGTGTCGCCTCTGTACGACAATCTGGATGGGGAGTGATCGGGAATATGGATGAGGTGCTCGTAATACCTGGTATTGTAGTCGGGGTTATTGTTGTCTTAGGGCTTGCGTTCTGGGCCAGATACAAGACGGTAAGCCCGGATGAGGCGATGATCGTTACAGGCTCGTTCCTCGGCAGCCGCAATGTGATGGAGGATGATACGGGCCGCAAAATTAAAATCGTACGCGGTGGTGGCGCCTTCATCATCCCGATATTCCAGCAGGCCGAGTTCATATCGCTCCTGTCGCATAAGCTCGACGTATCCACACCTGAGGTGTATACGGAGCAGGGCGTGCCGGTTATGGCTGACGGCGTCGCGATCATTAAGATCGGCGGTTCGGTCGAGGATGTCGCGACGGCTGCCGAGCAGTTCATGGGCAAGCCGACCGAGGCGCTGAAGGGTGAAGCGCAGGAGGTGCTCGAGGGTCATCTGCGGGCGATACTCGGCTCGATGACCGTTGAAGAGGTATACCGCAACCGCGACAAGTTCGCGCAAGAGGTGCAGGGCGTAGCGGCAAAGGATCTGAAGAAGATGGGTCTGCAGATCGTATCGTTCACGATCAAGGATCTGCGTGACAATAACGGCTATCTCGAGGCGCTCGGTAAGCCGAGAATCGCGACGGTCAAGCGGGATGCCGAGATCGCGGAGGCCGAGGCCGTCCGTGATGCGCGTATTCAGAAGGCACGCGCCGAGGAGGAGGGCCAGAAGGCCGAGCTGCTGCGCGATACGAACATCGCCGAGGCGAACAAGGAGAAGGAGCTGAAGGTCGCTTCCTTCAAGAAGGATCAAGATATGGCCAAGGCCGAGGCCGATCAGGCGTACCACGTGCAGGAGGCGCGCTCGAAGCAGAGCGTCGTCGAGGAGCAGATGCGCGTCGAGCTCGTGCGTAAGGAGCGCGAGATTGACCTCGAGACGAAGGAGATTCTGCGTCGGGAGAAGCAGTATGACGCTGAGGTGAAGAAGAAGGCGGACGCCGACCGCTACGCGGTCGAGCAGGCTGCACAAGCAGAGAAGGCGCGGCAAATTACGCAGGCCGACGCGGTTCAATACCGAATCGAGGCCGAGGCGAAGGCGAACGCCGAGCAGAAGCGGCTCGATGGTCTTGCCGTCGCCGACGCAGAGCGGGCGAAGGGTACAGCGGAGGCCGAGGTCATCCGTCTGCGCGGTCTTGCGGAAGCGGAAGCGAAGGAGAAGCTGGCCGAGGCGTTCGAGAAGTTCGGCGAGGCCGCGGTGCTCGACATCATCGTGAAGATGCTGCCGGAGCTGGCAGGGCGCATTGCCGAGCCGATGAAGGGTATCGACAAGCTGACCGTCGTCGATACCGGCAACGGGCAAGGCGCAACGCGCGTCAGCAACTACGTCACCGAGCTTATGGCGACGGCGCCTGAGATGCTGAAGAGCGTCAGCGGCCTCGACGTCGAGGCGATGATCCGCAGCTTCACAGACCGCAAGTCGACAGGTGCTTCGTCGGCTTCGACTGCGAGTCAAGCTGCGGTAACTGGAGCTGCCGGCAGCGACGCAGCGTTGCCGCAGCCAGGCTTCGGCTCACAGGCGAAGGGATTAGATAAGCAGGTGTAGCAGTAAGAGTTTGAAATCCGGCCGAGCGTTGATGCTCGGTCGGATTTTTT
Source organism: Paenibacillus sp. YYML68 (assembly GCF_027923405.1). Classification (NCBI taxonomy): domain Bacteria; kingdom Bacillati; phylum Bacillota; class Bacilli; order Caryophanales; family Paenibacillaceae; genus Paenibacillus; species Paenibacillus sp. YYML68. The sequence continues at coordinate 2,694,906 of NZ_BQYI01000001.1, forward strand.
GTACATGTTAGAAGAAGCAGCGTTCAGAACAATGTGCAGATGCAAAAAAATAACGACATGAATGCTTCATGTCGTTAAATACTTCTCCGTCAAAATCGATAACAGCTGAATGCCGACTTCGTTCTGCCCGCCTTCGGGGATGATGATGTCGGCATATTTTTTGGACGGCTCGATGAACGCTTCGTGCATCGGCTTGACCGTGTTCAAGTACTGGTCGTGCACGGACTGGATGCTCCGTCCCCGCTCCTCGATGTCGCGGAGCACGCGGCGCAGGATGCGGACGTCGGGATCGGTATCGACGAACACCTTAATATCGAGTACCGCACGTATATGCTCGTCCGACAGCACGTGCAGTCCTTCGAGAATGACGATACGGTTCGGCTCGAGCTTTACCTTGTCTTGGGTCGAGCGAGCATGTGTAGAGAAGTCGTACACGGGTGCATGTGTCGTCTCTCCGGCCTTCAGCTGCTGCAGATGGGTGAGAAGCAGCTCGTTATCGAAGGCGAGCGGATGATCGTAGTTGATCGTCTCGCGTTCGCTGAACGCTAGGTGCGAATGGTCCTTGTAGTAGTTGTCTTGGGAGATGAACGTAACCTTGTTCGCGCCGAGACGGTCGATGACCGAACGGGCGACGGTCGTCTTGCCGGAGCCGGTGCCTCCGGCGATGCCGATGATGAGCATAGGTCTATTGTGCCTCCTGCCGCTGACAGTGTCGAATCTACATTGGGATATTGTAGCATAATGTTCGGGGGAACACGAGAGGTAGTGGAAGCTCATTCCCCCGTTGACGCGAAGGCGGTCCGCACGATAGATTAATACGAGCAGGATGTTCAAGGCGTATAAAGGAGTGGACACCGTTGCGTGTGCTGGTAGTGGAGGATGACAAGCGGCTGCAGGAGGCGATTGCCTCGGTGCTTGCCGATGAGCAATATGAGGTAGATCGGGCGTCTGATGGCGACGAGGGCTATCGTCTGGCGCTTCAGGGCGTGTACGATATGCTGGTGCTAGACATTATGCTTCCCGGCATGAACGGGCTGAGCGTGCTTCGCAAGCTGCGCAGCGAAGGCGTGGACACGCCATGCTTGTTCTTAACCGCCAAGGATGCGGTGAGCGACCGTGTACAGGGACTGGATGCTGGTGCGGATGATTACTTGGTCAAGCCGTTCGCGATTGACGAGCTGTTAGCGAGGCTGAGAGCGCTCCAGCGCCGGAAGAAGGGAGCGGGTGCCGATCAGCCGCTCTCCTATGCAGGGCTGACGCTCCATGAGCATCGTCTGGAGGGAGATTATGGCGGGACGTCGATCAAGCTGACGAGCAAGGAGTTCGAGCTATTGTCTTACCTCATTCGTCATAAGGAGCAGATCGTGCGCCGGGAGCAAATTTTTAGCAGCGTATGGGGACTCGAATCGGAGGCCAATGAGACGGCGGTCGATCTGTACGTTCATTATTTGCGCAAAAAGCTGCAGCCGTACGGCTGTGAGCACTATATTCGAACGATCCGCAGCGTCGGATATATGCTGAAGGCGGAGGGGGTCTATGCTTAACCGGACGCGATACCGTCTTGTTGCATTGTTCTCGCTCGTCTTCTTTGTCATTATTAACGGTCTGGGAGCAATTCTGTACTATTCGACGGAGCAGCGTCTGTACGCCCAGACGGACCGGACGATCGAGCGGGAGCTGCACGGCTTCACCTTCATGATGAACCGTCAGCCCACGCGCCGAGAATTTATGCCTCGCCCGACGAGTCTGATGACGTATTTGCACTGGGACAATGAAGGGAAGCTTGCCTTCCAGGCTCCGCGTGACGGCGTGGACGAGAAGCTTGCCGAGGCACTGCGCGGCGCTGGCGTAGTGGAGCAGTTCGTGAACGTGAAGGTGGACGATGCAGCGTACCGTGTGCTGACGCGCTCCACCCCGTCCGGCACGCTGCAGGTCGCCTATGACCTGCAGCCGGAGCGCAACGTGCTGGATAATCTTATGTTCATCTTCGCGACCGGAAGCTTGGCGAGCATCGTGCTTGCGGTGCTGACGGGCCTGTTCCTCGCGAATCGGGCATTCATTCCGATCCAGAAGGCGTGGGACCAGCAGCAGCAGTTCGTCTCCGATGCGTCGCACGAGCTGCGAACGCCGCTCTCGGTGCTGCAGCTGAACCTCGAACGTCTGTTCCGTCATCCCGACCGAACGATTGTAGAGGAGAGCGAGAAGATCGCCATCATGATTGACGAGACGCGTCGCATGAGCCGAATGGTCGGCGATCTGCTGACGCTGGCCCGCTCCGATGCGAATCGGACGCAGCTATCGCTATCGAAGGTACAGCTGCCGTCCATCCTAAGTAAGGCGTGCCGTCCGTTCGCCGAGCTGGCACAGCTGAAGGGGGTGCGTCTCGAGCAGCAGGTGCAGGGCGCTATCACGATCACGGGCGATGCGGATTATTTGCACCAGCTATTCGTAATTATATTGGACAACGCGCTGAAGTTCACAGCTGAGGGTACGATACGAATCGAGGCGAGAAGCGAGGGGCTGCATGCGGTAGTCGTCATCTCGGATACAGGTATCGGGATGAAGAAGGAGGAGCTGCCGCACATCTTCGATCGGTTCTATCGGGCCGATCAGGCCAGAGGACGCGGGGAAGGTGGGACAGGACTCGGGCTTGCCATCGCCAAGTGGATTGCCGAGTCTCATGGCGGCACAATTCGCGCCGAGAGCACCGAAGGTGCGGGAACGTCAGTGGAGCTGCGCTTCCCGCTTGCATAGATGAGAGGCCATGTCCCGATGCACAATCTATAGAACGCCGGAGGCTGCATGTAAGCCTTACGGCGTTTTTTGGTTTATTTTCAGCGCGGCCTAAGCTTCTCTTAAGCTTCTCCAATTTTCTTTTAATCTACGTCTGGTTTAATAGTCCTATAACGCAATCAGCGAACTGTCGTTATTCGGGAGGTATGGAGCCAGTGAACAAGAAGAAGACGATCATCGTATTAGCTGCTGCTATCATCGTAGCAGGGGGAGGGACAGCCGTATATTTGACCCAGATGAACAAGCCTGCAGCTACGACGGCGACGACCCAGCAGCAGACCGTGAAGGTCACGAGGGGTAATCTGGAGTCGACGATAACGGGGACTGCACAGCTTGCCGCCGAGCAGCTGCAGATGATTACGCCGCCGAAGGAAGGGATGATCAAGACGATCAACCTGTCGCGTAATCAAGAGGTGAAGGAAGGCGACCTGTTGCTGGAGCTGACGGACACGAACATTCTGGAGCGGCTTGACACAGCAAGAACGACGCTGTCTATGTACGAGAGCGATATGAGTGAGCTGCGGACGCAGCAAGGCTCGCTTCGGGTGACCGCTCCTGTCAGCGGCAAGCTGATCCTGGCACCTAATCTAGCGGAAGGCTCGAACGTATCGAAGACGACGCGGATCGGGACGATTGCGGATACGCGCACGCTTACGGTAACATTGCCCTTCATACAGGAGCAGGTCGAGCAGGTGAGGCCGGGAGCTTCGGTGGAGCTTACCATCGATGGCTACTTGCTCACGAAGACGGGCGTAATCGAGTCGATGACAGCAGGCAGCGGAGCGGATGTGAGCGGTAACCGGATCACGAGCGTCGTCGTCCGCATCGACAATGACGGGACGCTTGACGCGGACCTGACGGTCCATGGCGCGCTTCAGGCGGGCGGCCTTGAGGTGAAGTCGACGGGGGCCGCGAAGCTGCAATACAAGACGACGACGACTGTATTCGCGGGCGTAGCGGGCTCGATTAGCAGGCTGGAGGGCACCAGTAACCGAACGGTGAAGGCTGGAGAGCAGCTGGCAACGATTGTGAACGATACGCTGGACAAAGATATTCGTAACAAGCAGCTACAGATCGACCAGCAGACGAAGACGATTGCGGATCTTGAGGAGCAGCTGGAGGGGCTGAAAGTATTCGCACCGTTCGATGGGGTGTTCTCCACAGACTTTGCCGATACGAAGTCGAATGTGCTGAGCTCCTACCGCGTCGGCTCTACGATCAAGAGCGATGTGAAGCTCGGGGCTGTAGCGAGTCTGGATACGCTGCAGCTGGCTGTGAGCGTGGATGAGTTGGACTTGCCGAATGTAAAGGTGGGACAGAAGGCGAGAGTGCGCGTCGATGCGATGGCGAATAAGACGTATGAGGCCGAGGTCACTCAAGTATCAACGGTCGGTACGACTGCCAATGGCGTAAGTACATACAGCGTCATTCTGAGCATGAAGAGCAGTCAGGAGCTGAAGTACGGCATGACCGCGAGCGCGGACATCATTATCGCTGATCGCAAGAACGTGCTGCTGCTCCCAACGCAAGCGGTACAGCAGCGAGGCGGACGCAGCATGGTGTCGATTCAGAAGGCCGATGGCACGGTGGAGCGTAAGGATGTGAAGGTCGGCGTCAACGACAGCACGAACGTCGAGATCGTCGAGGGCTTGTCCGAGGGCGATCAGGTCGTCATCGCCGGCGCGACGCGGCAGAGCGACTTGACACCGCAGCAGATCGAGCAGATGCGCAACCAGTTCCAGCAGGGCGCAGGTCAGTTCGGCGGTGGACAGGGCGGTCAAGGCGGCGGAGGCCAAGGCGGCGCTCCAGCTGGCGGTGGAGGCGGCCAAGGTGGAGGTCGTACAGGCGGCGGAGGCGGCGGAAATCGATAATAGCCGAGAAGAGGTGCACGGATATGAGCTTAATCGCTCTGAAGGATATAGTGAAACGATTTAAGCGCGGAACCGAGGAGCTGACCATTCTCAAGAGCGTCTCCTTATCTGTGGAGAAGGGGGAATTCGTCGCCATCGTCGGACCGAGCGGCTCGGGTAAATCGACGCTGATGAATACGATCGGCCTGCTCGACGAGCCGACAGAGGGCTCCTACGTGCTCGATGGCGTTGTGACCGAGAAGCTGAAGGACGATCAGCTGGCGGAGGTGCGCAACAAGAAGATCGGGTTCATCTTCCAGCAGTTCAACCTGCTGCCGAGATTGAGCGCGATTGAGAATGTGGAGCTGCCGATGATCTATGCAGGCGTGTCCAAAAAAGAGCGTAGAGAGCGCGGCATGATGATGCTCGAGAAGCTCGGCATGGGTGGCCGGTCGCATCATAAGCCGAGCGAATTGTCCGGCGGTCAGCAGCAACGTGTAGCCATTGCACGGGCGCTGGCGATCGGACCAGCCATCCTGCTCGCCGATGAGCCGACAGGGGCGCTCGATTCGACGACCGGACGCGAGGTGCTCGAGCTGATGATCGAGCTGAACGAAGGCGGCAATACGATCGTTCTGATCACGCATGATCTCCATATTGCGGAGCATGCGAAGCGGGTCGTGACGATCCGTGACGGCCTCATTGTTGGAGACAAGCTGAATGCCGGAAGCCATGAGCGCACAAGTCTGGAGGTGCAGCACGGATGAAGGCTTCGGAATTAATTACGATGGCGCTCAAGACGGTGTCGGCCAATTGGATGCGGACGCTGCTGACGATGCTCGGCGTCATTATCGGTGTCGCCTCGGTCGTCACGCTCGTATCCATCGGTCGAGGGACGACCGCTGCGATCGAGCAGCAGTATGAGAATCTGGGTACGAACCTGATCACGGTCAACATTATGGGACAAGGCCGCGCATCCGGACTCGATTATGAGGAAGTGATGCAGCTGGAGCAATTCTCTGAGTTCAACTTCATCGCTCCGGCAGTCACGGCTGGCAATACGAATATTAAGTACGATCGGAATCAGGATGAGTATTCGATCATCGGTACGAACGACCGCTACTTCTCAATCACGAAGACGAGTCTTGCTACAGGACGGCTGCTCTCAGAATCGGATGTTAGCTTCCGCACGAACGTAGCTGTCGTCGGAAGCACGGTAGCAAGCGAGTTGTTCGGCTCGACCAATCCAGTCGGAGAGAAGATCAATATCAAGGGCTACGAGTTCACCGTTATCGGTACGCTCAAGTCGAAGGGCTCCACCTTCGGCACCTCGGTGGACGAATCGATCGTTGTGCCGATTACGACGGCGGTGCGTCAGCTCGGACTTGGCAATATTCGCACGACGTATATCGAAGCGGCAACCAAGGAGCAGATGACGGAGGCACAGACGACGTTCTCGAACTATTTGACCACCAAATTCAAGAGCACGAGCGGCTACCGTATCCTGAACCAGGATTCGCTGATGGAAGCGCGGACAGCAGCAACGAGCTCGCTCACGAGTCAGCTCGTCACCGTCGCCTGCATCTCATTGCTCGTCGGCGGCATCGGTATCATGAACATCATGCTTGTGACGGTGACAGAGCGGACGCGGGAGATCGGCATACGCAAGTCCATCGGCGCCAAGCGCAAAAACATTCTCATGCAGTTTCTCTTCGAGGCGGTCGTCATCAGCGGACTTGGCGGTATTCTGGGGCTCTTGCTCGGTATCGGCCTGTCAATCGCCTGGCCGTATCTGAATAAAGCGCAGCTTACCGTCATCTCGTGGGACATCAGTCTGTATGCGTTCCTGTTCTCCGTTGCAGTCGGTATCATATTCGGCATCTATCCGGCGAACAAGGCATCCAAGCTGCGTCCCATTGATGCGCTGCGTACGGATTGATTAAGGTAGGTCGTTATTCATCGTAAGACAATAATGAAGGAGGCAGCGAACTTGAACACAACGCACAATCAAACGTCACGTAAACGGGTCCGGTACATCGTGCTCGCCTGGGTATTAACAATAGGCCTTCTGGCTGCTTATACTTGTAATCCTACTGTGTCGTGGGCAGGCAAGGAAGGCGTCTTCGTCAACGGCAGCGTCTACTTCACACTGGAGGAGGTGACACTGTCCAAGGGAGCGGACAGTCAGTCGATGCAATTCCACGTCACCTTTACGAATGGCGGCTCAACCGCCATCGACTATAACCGGTACGGCGTGAAGGTGACTTCGTCAACAGGTCATAGCTATTATGCGCAGCTTACGGAGAAGGCAGATGCGGTCGTCAAGCCGTATTCGGAACGCACGTTCTCGTATATGGCTAAGCTCGCACCAGACTTGAACCCAAGCCAGCTTAAGGTCAGCATCACCGATCGCAGCCGCAGCGCAGAGCTCGGCGCTCTGTCCGTCGAGAAGTCGATTGCGCTGCAGGAGAACAGCCATCAATACGTGTTCGCTCTATCGAGTCTTGATTCGTCGTTGTCGGCGAATACTTATGTGTCAGTTGATGCGGATCAGCTGTATGTATATCCGGATCATGGCAAATGGCGCCTGACGCTTCAAGCGACGGTCAAAGTATCCGGCGCTAGCTCCTGGGACCCTGCGTCCGGCATGACCTATGTGCTGACGGACGGAACCGGCCGCTCGTTCAGCCTCGCAGCCTCCAAGCTGGAGGAGACGTCGTTGGAGGGTGCCGTCCTGACCCGGCTGCAGCTGACAGGTAATCTGGAGTCCGAGCCATTGCTCGGTACGCTGAAGCTAGGCTTCGCAAGCAAGTCGAGCGGCAAGACCATCGGAGAGCTCGCAAGCCTCGACGCGCTCCAGCTGCTCGTTCAGCCGGGCGAGCCTGCTGTCTTGAACCGTCAAGGACTGGAGAACGTGTCGGTCACTCTGACGAAGGCGGAGGAGCTGCAGCAATCCGGCAAGCGACTGGCGCTGCTGACAGCTGTCGTCCACAATGACGGTCCCCGCTCTATTGCAAGACCTGCATTGACAGGCTTGCTCGTAGCCAAGGAGCTGCAGGGCTCGCTGACGATGGAGACAATCGTCGGTGACGATGCGTACATCAGCTCCGGGAAGTCGATGACGTATCAGTTCGTCGTCGAGCTGCCGGAGGAGCTGGAAGCAACTGGCTACACCTTCTATGCATTCGAGCCTTCGACTGTTACCTCTAGTAGTGCGGCGGCCACTGGTGCTTCGAACTCCTCGGGCAATGGAGCGGGCAGCAATGCAGGGAACGCAAGTAACTCCGGCAATGCAGGGAATGCAAGCAATGCAAGCGGTACGACGGCTGTAGCGAGCACGAGTGCGCCAGTGGCCGCGGTGAGCCTGCCAGATGGTCTGACCGAATCGGAGGGTGTAAGTGCAGACGTGTATACGTTAGGCCAGCCGCTCGTCTTCTCAGCTGGCAACAAGGCTATTGATGAGAACTTGGAAGTCTCTGTAATTGAGATGAATTCGTATACGAATGTCGAGAGCGGCTACCGCTCCGTCCTCGCGAAGCTGAAGTTCGTCAATAACGGCCAAGAGACGTTGAAGCTGCCGAGCTTCGCCACCGAGGTGCAGGACGCAGGTGGCCACGCATATCCGGGAACGAAGCAGACGACTGCGCTGACGCAGCTCATTCCAGGTGCAGCGTATGTGTACAGCTACGCGTACATGCTGCCGCCGACGGTGAAGGGCGGACTGAAGCTCAGCATTTTCGAATCGACGGCAACTGAATTGAAGCTTCCAATTGCCTCGAGCTGGATCGCAGTGCATGACGCGGATGCTGACCAGCCGAACCTGTTCGGTACGAAGCTGTCGGTCTATCCGTATGAGGTCGATTTGCGTTACTGGGACTTGAGCGCTAATTATAATAAGGATTCAGGTATCTGGGCGTACAAGCTGGTTCTGGATCTGAAGATTCAGAAGACGGAGCAGGTGCTTGTCGACGATGCAATGACGAAGCTGGAGTTCGAGCTGGCGGACGGCTTCGGACGGGCACTCGGCAGCAGCACGTACGGCCTGCAGGGCACAGGCAAGCTCATAGACGGTCTTCAGTCGGTTACACTGACGAGCGTGCATAACAATCAGTTCAGCTACCCGCTGAACGTGAAGGTGTACGAGACGGTGCAGACCGCTAACGGTCCTGTGAAGAGACTGATTACGACGCTGAAGCAATAAGAGAGCCGTAGCGATAGAAGAAGTACACGTTCAAGGGGACGCTTCATACTGGAGGCATCAAGGAAGGACGGATCACACCATGCTAGCTGCAGCTTAATCGTAGCAGCGGGCATAGCATGACACATCGGGGCAAGTTGTGGTATTCTCGTACCATCGACCAACTCGCTAGATAGAGCGGTGCCGACTCTCATTCGCCGCTCGACCAGCGGCATCCGCCGACCGAAGGAGGAGTGCCCCTTGAACGACGATTTCTTACGCATTCAAGCGTTGGAAGGCGAGCTGAAGCATGCTCATAAGAAGCGCGGCTTCGGCCTAACCGTCTCGACGAAGGAGCTTGTGTACCAGAAGCCACACGCGAATTACTATATCCGTCTTGAGCATATAATGAGCATCACTCCGTACCAGTTCCCTGTCGGCTCGAAGCCGCTGCGCATTAACCGTGAGAAGCACAGCGCGAGCGAGACCGTAACGGTGGAGACGGGCATGCAGCATTATCGGTTCTATGTCAGCGAGGCAACGCTACATAACCGGAGCGGTATTTTTACACTCGGGGCGTCACAGTTCATTTTACCTGTTCGGCGGGAGCTTCTTCTGGCCATCTCATCATATGGTGGATTGAACGGTGTAGATACGATGATTTAATTGGAGCGAAGCATAGCTTTTGGGGGAGGCGGCATTCTCTGTCCGGTAAGTGGGCAGGGGGTGTCGCTTTCAACTTGTAAGCTACCTTGTTTTTCATTATCATAAGTACCATGACAGGGTCTGGAAGGTGAGTATCATGGATATTGCCAAGCAAATCGTCGATCAGTGGATACGCAAATTGGTCATGGAGCATCCAGATTGGTTTAGTAAGGATCGAGACGAGGCTAGAAAAATATCAAAAGCTTTCGTTATATTGGGCGTTTCTTCGTACTTGGGCGTTGACCCCTCTGAGGCTGAGACCTTAGTGACCGATGGAGGAAATGATTCGGGTGTTGATGCGATATATATCGGAGACACGGATCACGATAACGTGAGCTTTCCTGTAGTTATTTTTCAGGCGAAGTATAAGGTTGATCTCACGAATGATTCACACTTTCCCGCTAATAGTATTCTTAGGGTGACGAATGCAGTTAAGCATATTTTTAACCCGAAGAAGGATATGTTGACGAACAAGACGCTTGAGCAAAAGGTTACCGAAATTCGTGCGTTAATTATGGACGGTTATATTCCTGAAATCAGATGTGTGATGATGAATAATGGTCTCGCGTGGAATATGGAGGGTGACCAGCATTTCGAAGAAATCAATAATGACCAAATTTCCTTCGAACACTATAATCATCGGAATATTGTGGATCAGATCCAAAAGAAAAATCAAATTCACACAACGATTACACTTGCCGGAAAAAGCGTAGTGGAAGACTTTAACTACAAACGTGTTGTCGTCGGTAAGATGAACGTCAAAGATATTGCAGAGCTGTTACATAAGTTTGGTGATTCGCTTCTGGAAAAAAATATAAGAAAGCACTTGGGCGTACATAAAAATCGAGTGAACTCGGACATTCAACAAACATTGACTTCAGACAAAAAGCCCAACTTTTACTTTTTTAATAACGGGATTACGATGGTGTGCAGTCAGTTCAACTACAATAAATTCACAGAGGAGAACCGACTCATTCATGTGAAAGACCTACAAATCATCAACGGCGGTCAGACGAGTAAAACGATCTTGCAGACGGTAACTGATAACCCGGATGTTGATTTTTCTCAATGTTATGTCCTAGTGAGACTCTATGAATTGCCTGGTGAAGAGCACGAGGAGATGTTGGCAGATATTACGTTTGCTACGAACAGTCAAAACCCTGTAGACCTCCGTGACTTGCGTGCGAATGAAAGACAGCAACGACAATTAGAAACCGCCGTACAACTATTAGGCTTTACATATAAACGAAAACGAGAAAACACCATCACATTCGGTGATTCGATTCCTTCTTCGGTTGCTGCAGAGGCTGTATTTGCGGTATGGAACAAGCAACCACATTTGGCGAAATATAAACGCAACGAACTATTCGGCAAGTTTTACCATGATATCTTCATGAATCTGAATGCTGCTCAATTGATCATAGCTGTTGTCCTGTTCAGATATTGTGACAATCAGAGGAAGCGGGAGGATCTTATCGCACAATATCCACATGTGCCGTACAGTAATTACTATATGTCTGCAATTGTGGGAGACTTGCTGCTAAAGGATCTACAGATTGAGCTCTCGCAGCTGACACACAAGAACTTTGAAGTGGCGATGCTGAAGGTTGAAGGTAACAAGGATAAATTGTATTCTCGAGCTAACGACAAATTAATCTGCGCACTCAACGAAATGTACCCAGAAGGCTATGAAAGGATAGATCCAAGAAGGCTTTCTTCAACGTTCCGAAGCGGATTTTTACTGGAAAAATTATTCTAAATGGAATTGGCGCAGCTCCTTGAAAAGGGCTGTGCCTTTTTGAAGGCGAGCCTTACTTACTTCTGCGTAAGCAGCTTACATTTTTTTCAGTCATTTTCAGCTGGCGAGTAGATGGGTATAATAGACAGCGTGTCAATTAGTGCAGCATAGACATGAGGAGGAGATTCATCGTGAATTCGTTTACTTTCTATAACCCAACACGCATTATGTTCGGTCCGGGGATGGCGGATCAGGTCGGGGAGCAGGTGGCCGCACTGGGCAGCCGCAAGGTGCTGCTCGTATTCGGGGGCGGCAGCATCAAGCAGACCGGGCTATACGACCGCATCACCGAGCAGCTGGCAGCCAGCGGCATTGCGTTCGTCGAGCTCGCGGGTGTTGACCCGAATCCGCGGTTGACGACGGTACATAAGGGAATCGAGCTGTGCCGTTCGGAGGGCGTCGAGCTGGTGCTCGCCGTCGGTGGGGGAAGCGTCATCGATGCTGCAAAGGCGATTGCAGCGGGCGTACCGTATGAGGGGGATGTGTGGGATTTCTACATGCGTAAGGCAGAGGTCAAGCGTGCATTGCCTCTGGCCACCGTGCTGACGATAACAGCAACGGGCTCCGAGATGAACGGTAACACCGTTATTACGAATTGGAAGGAGCAGCTGAAGAAGGCGTTCGGCAGCATCCACACGTTCCCGAAGCTGTCCATTCTCGATCCAACGCTGACGTTCTCGGTACCGGCGAATCAGACGGTGTACGGCATTGTGGACATGATGTCGCATGTGTTCGAGCAATACTTCAGCTTGACGCCGAACACGCCGCTTCAGGAACGTCTATGTGAATCAATACTGCAGACGGTGATCGAGAACGGTGAAGCAGCGCTTCGCAATCCGCAGGACCTGGACGCGCGCTCCAATCTGATGCTGTGCGGCACGTATGCGCTCAACGGCGGCATGATCAGTGTCGGTGTGCAGACGGACTGGGCCTCCCACGGCATCGAGCACGAGGTGAGCGCGATCTATGATATTGCGCACGCAGCGGGACTGGCCATCATCTTCCCGAACTGGATGAAGTATGTGTATCAGGCACGGCCGGAGCGGTTCGCCCAGTTCGCGGTACGCGTCTGGCAGGTTGATCCAGCAGGCAAGAGCACGGAGGAGCTGGCGCTTGCGGGTATTGAGGCGACGAGACAATATTTCACGCGGATCGGCGCACCGGCAACGCTCGGCGACCTGAACATCGGCGAGGAGCATCTCGAGCGCATGGCGAAGGAGACGGTCCGCTTCGGTCCGGTCGGCTCGTTCAAGCCTCTCCACGAGGCAGACGTGCTCGAAATATTGCGCATGAGCTTGTAGGAAGGCCGGACGAAGGGTGATGAGTCGATTGGGGAGCCGAGCTCAGCATATTCTGTTTGTCATCGTCACCGTACTGTACTGGTGCTCGATGTATGTCTATATGCCGATTCTGTCTCCATATCTGGAGCATGTCGGTATCGCCTACACGATGGTCGGAGTCGTGTTGGGTAGCTACGGCTTCACCCAGATCTTACTTCGTCTGCCCACTGGCATCGTATCGGATCGTCTGCGCAAGCGAAAGCCGTTCGTCGTGCTCGGACTGCTGTGCTTGTCGCTGAGCTGCGTCTGCTTCCTCGTCAGCGAGCAGCTCGGCTGGATGCTCGGCGGACGTATTCTCGCCGGGGTCGGGGCATCGTCCTGGGTCGCGTTCACGGTCATGTACGCGGGTATGCATGCTAAGGAGCAAACGTCTCGCGCGATGGGGATGATCAGTCTGCTCATCGCAGGCGGTCAATTGCTCGGCATGAGCATGAGCGGGCTGCTCGTCGAATCGTTCGGCTGGTTATCCGCGTTCTGGGCGGGGGCTGGGATCGGTCTTGCCGGTTGCCTGCTCGCACTCGGACTGAAGGAGCCTGGCGGACTGGAGGACCGCAAGCCGATGCGGCTCGAGGACGTGCTGCCCGTCATGAAGGATCGGCTCTTGTGGAAAGTATCAACGCTATCGATACTCGCCCATAGCGTGCTGTTCATCACGATGTTCGGCTTCACGCCGTCCTATGCGCTGCATCTCGGTGCAAGCAAGCTGCAGTTAACGCTCCTCGTGCTCGCCTTCATGGTGCCGCATGCTGCGACGGCGTACTACTCGGGTCGCTCGCTTGCGCCGCGCTTCGGCGCTTGGCCGGTCGTGCTGACGGGCTTCGTCGTCAGCGCCGTGTGCTCGGCCGCGACGTCGGTCGTGCCGACGTTCGGGCTGCTCGTGCTGACGCAGGCAGTGAACGGCTGCGTGCAGGGGCTGCACTTCCCACTGCTGCTCAGCCTGTCGATCCAGCATGTGGCCGAGGAGAAGCGGGCAACAGCTATGGGCTTCTACCAGGCGACGTATGCGATCGGCATGTTCGCCGGGCCGTTCCTTGCCGGAGCGTTGAACGATTGGGGCGGACTGCGCAGCGGCTTCTACTTCGCGGGGCTCGTAGGTCTGATTGCCGCGTACTTGACGCATCGCTGGTTCTTGTCTGCTAGCGTGCGTAGCGTGAAGGGACCTGTACCGGTGCAGGGCAAAACGGAGACGTCATAGCCGCATAACAGCTGCCTCAATCGCAGACACTGTCAGATGAGGTGATGTGCTGGTGCTATGGCTAATAATTGCCGGGTCGATCGTCGGCCCGTGGCTGATGGTACTCCTGCGCCGCTGCAGACCGCAAGCGGCGCTCGTGTTCGACTGGCTCGCGCTAGCCGCGCTGTACGGCTTCGGCCTGAGCTCGGCGGCGGCCGTATATACGATCCGGGTGAACCATACGGTGATGATGACGGAGGTGCACCGCATCTTCTACGATCCCGTATTCCTCGCCAGCGCGGCTTACTTCGGATTGTACGTGCTGTATGCCGCATGGTGGAGCTTGACTGCAGCTGTTCCAATGCGATACTTCCCAGATGCAGTTGTCAAGCTGACGTTCGGCCGGAAAGCTGAGAAAGAACGATGAAAACTGAGAAATATAGGAATTAATGACGTCCTGCTTACGCGCTCTGATCAAGCCGTGCAGGGCGTCTTTCTATTTAGAGGTAATAGGCCAGTACTGTATCAGTGACCACACGAAGAACGATGAAACAACGCTGTCTCAGAAGCTGTCAACAAGCATATTTTGCTAGTGAAACCGCCGTTCTGTGAAAAAAATGCTATAAAAAAACACTATGCGCAAAAGTTATAAGCTGTTATACTGTTCCAAAGGAATCATTTCCTTCTACTTATCTGTGTAAGAGGGGGCGTTAATAGCATGAAGGTTCTTCCGAAAACGAACGAACTCGGTTTCTTTGAAATTCGGCTCGAATCGATCGGTGGTCTGGGAGCCAACCTCGCGGGTAAAATGCTCGCTGAAGCTGGTGTTGTTGGTAGCGGTTTCAACGGCGTAAGCTTCTCTTCCTACGGCTCCGAGAAAAAAGGTTCTCCGGTTAAGGCACATATCCGCTTCTGCGATCTGGATGTGAACATCCGTGATACGACGCCTGTTGAGCGTCCGCACGTCGTCGGCGTGTTCCATGAAAACCTGTCCAAAACAAATAACGTCATTAGTGGCATCTATGAAGATTCTGTTGTTCTGGTCAATTCTGAGAAGGATCCGGAGCTGTTGAAGGATAAGCTGAAAATGATCGGGGGCACGCTCGCGGTTGTTGATGCTACAGGCATTGCGCTTGATGAGAAAAACCGTGTCAACATGGCGATGCTGGGCGGACTGTTCCGTCTGTGCGAGTTCCTCGACTTCGAGCATATGAAGAGCATTATTCGCAAAAGTCTGGAGAAGAAGTATCCGGGTGCAGTAGAGCCGGCTCTGCGCACGTTCCAGCGCGGCTACGACGAGGTGAAGTTCCAGACGTTCGCCGTTCCGGAAGGTCAAGAGATGCCGAAGCCTACACGTTGGGACGTTCCGGTATATGGCTACCTGTCCCAAGCAATCGGCGGTATGGTATCGAATCCGGGTAACAGCATTCTGAAGGATTTGTCGATCTCCCGCAGCGGCATGATGCCTCACTTCGACGATGAGAAGTGCATTCACTGTGCAGCCTGTGATACGGCCTGTCCAGACTTCTGCTTCGTGTGGGATGAGCAGGCGGACAAGAAGGGCAGGCCGCAAATGTTCCTGCAGGGCATCGATTATCAATATTGCAAGGGCTGTCTGAAGTGTGTCGTAGCCTGTCCGACCGAGGCGCTGTCCTCGAACCGTGAGACGGAAGGCTATGCGGAGGAGCACCGTGTTCCTCATCGTTTCGACCTGGCGCAAAACAATTGATCCGGAAGAGGTGAACGAATACAATGTCTATCGATATCAATAAAGAAGTAAGCAAGGGCACCGTGGAGCAGCGTATGGTGTACGAGTCGGGTAACGAGATGGCAGCCTATGCGGCTCATCAAATTAACTATCACGTAATGGGATATTTCCCAATCTCCCCATCGACCGAGGTGGCTCAGTTCCTCGACTTGATGAAGGCGAACGGGCAGCATGACATTAAGCTGATTCCAGCTGACGGCGAGCACGGCTCCGCAGGTATTTGCTACGGTGCGTCGACGGCGGGCGGTCGCGTATTCAACGCGACGAGCGCGAACGGTTA
Source organism: Paenibacillus sp. YYML68 (assembly GCF_027923405.1). Taxonomy (NCBI): domain Bacteria; kingdom Bacillati; phylum Bacillota; class Bacilli; order Caryophanales; family Paenibacillaceae; genus Paenibacillus; species Paenibacillus sp. YYML68. Next base: position 2,710,791 of record NZ_BQYI01000001.1, read on the forward strand.
CCTGTACATGCTCGAGCAAATGCCGGTGCAGTCGGGAACACGCTTCCCGATGGTTATGAACCTCGTCTGCCGCTCGGTATCCGGACCGCTGAACATTCACGGTGATCACTCCGACCTGTACTACGCGCTGAACACGGGCTGGCCGATTCTGATGTGTCGTGACCCGCAGGCCGTATACGATATGAATATTATGGCGATCAAGCTTGCGGAGGACCCTGAGGTTCGCTTGCCGGTTATCGTGGCTTCCGACGGCTACTTCACATCTCACCAGAAGCGCCGTGTCCAGACGTTCGCGAAGCGTGAGGACGTACATGCGTTCGTCGGCGAAGCGCCGCAAAACTTCCCGCACGTGCTTGATCGGAACAATCCGATCACCGTTGGTCCTTACATGAACGAGCCGGACTACATCAACAACTGCTACCAGCAGTCTGAAGCGATGTACCGTGCTGGTGAAGTGTTCGATCGCATTCAGAAGGAATACGAGCAGCTGACAGGCCGCGAGTATCCGATCCTCGACCTGTACCGGATGGAGGATGCTGAGGTAGCGGTCTTCCTGATGAACTCCTCGTCGGAGATCATCAAGGACGTTGTCGACCAGCTCCGCGAGCAGGGCATCAAGGCCGGCTCGATCGCGCCGAACATGATTCGTCCGTTCCCGGCGAAGCAGATTGCCGAGGCGCTCAAGAACGTGAAGGCTGTTACCATCGGTGACCGTGCAGACTCTTACGGCGCTCACGGCGGCAACATGTCGCTTGAGATTCGCGCAGCACTCTTCACAGCTGGCTATACCGACACGCAAGTCATCAGCCGTGTATATGGCCTCGGCGGTAAAGACTTCTACGCTGAGGATGGACATGCGTTCTTCCAGATGGCGATTGATGCGATGAATGCGGGCAAGGTAGATGTTCCGTTCGACTACTACGGACATACGGCTGGCGATCCGAACAAGAAGCCAATGCGCGTCATCGAGCCGATGAAGTACGAGGATCTGAACACAGGTCTTATTACGGTTAATAAAGATGAAGAAACAGGCCAGCTGAAGGTAAAGGTTCCACCGATCCGCCAGCTGACGAAGAAGCCGAAGCGTCTTGCTCCAGGTCACGGCGCATGTCCGGGCTGCGGTATCTTCTCCGGTCTCGAGCTGTTCTTCAAGGGTATCGAGGGCGATATCGTGGCGCTGTTCCATACAGGCTGCGCGATGGTTGTTACGACTGGTTATCCGTACTCCTCGCATAAGGCGACGTACATCCATAACTTGTTCCAGAGCGGTGCAGCTACGCTGTCCGGCGTCGTGGAAATGTTCTGGGAGCGTAAGCGCCGCGGCGAGCTCGATCATCTGAACCTGCCTGCGGACTTCACGTTCGTCATGATTACAGGCGATGGCGGTATGGACATCGGTATGGGTCCTGCGATCGGTGCTGCATTGCGTAACCATAAGATGATCATCCTCGAGTACGATAACGAGGGCTACATGAATACAGGCGCTCAGCTGTCGTATTCGACACCGCTCGGTCACCGTACCTCGACGTCGAACGTCGGCAAGCATCAGGGCGGTAAGCTGTTCCACCATAAGGATACGCCTCAGATTATGGCGGCGACGAACATTCCTTATGTGTTCACAGGCTCCGAGTCGCTTCCGCAGGACCTTCTGAAGAAGGCGGCGAAGGCGCAATACTATGCACAGAATGAAGGTCTGGTGTATGGTAAAATTCTGATCACGTGCCCGCTGAACTGGCTCTCCGAGGAGCAGATCGGTCAGACGCTGATCGACGAAGCGGTGAACAGCTGCTTCTTCCCGATGTACGAGATCGAGAATGGCGTAACGACGATCACGTACAATCCAGAGGACAAGAACAAGCGAATTCCGGTCGGCGACTGGCTCAAGAACATGGGCAAGACGAAGCATCTGACGAAGCCGGAATACGCAGATGCACTTCAATCGTTCGAGAACGAGGTCGAGCGTCGCTGGAGCCGTCTGAAGGCTAGACACGAGAATGCTTACCTGTAAAGCTCTATAAGAGCAAATAGCACCCCGCGATACGGGGAAACATAAGAGGCGCAAACTCGACAAGGGCTTGCGCCTCTTCTCTACGAGCTGTACATCTGAACCGACAGGAGGTGCTGTACCGATGCCTTATGTACTGCGACAAGAGCAGACTGGCGAGATCGCCGCATGCATCCAGAAAAATAATTACAACATCGACTACTACGGTGTGAAGCAGTGGGACGATGAGGAGGAAGCCGAGGCGCAACGAGACACGTTCTTGAACGACCTCGGACACGAGCACTTGGGCGGCTGGCTTGTGGTGAAGCTGGATGAGCATCGCGTGAAGGTGTGCAATGTGAAGCTGAAGAACGATCCGACAAGGGTGCTGACGATGACGCCCGATGGAGCGCTTAACGTACATACGCGTCAAGGCTAAGCTATAACGGCATGGAGGCGATAATAATTCATGGAGCTGACGACGAATCCTTTTACCGTATTTGAGACCTTGAGCAGCAAGGAGGAGCTGGAGCAGTTTCGAGTCAAGATGAGCGAGGGCGGCTTCACGCCGTTCCGGCTGTTCCTGGAGCGATTCCGCGACTGGCTTAAGAGCTATGAGGATGCAGGCTGCGAGCGGACCAGCGAGCTGCTGCGTACAGCGAGGGAGCTGTTCCCGGAGCCTGGTGCCTTCAGTCCATCGTGGGCGAGCATCTGGGACGAGTTCGAGAGCATCTGCTTCCATAAGCAGACTGTATTCGAAGCGATCCCGGCCTCAGAGCGAGAAGGCGAGTGGCAGGTGCTGATCGACAATCCGTACACAAATTCGGAGCTGGTCTGCTATCCGAGTCTGTCGTTCATCGAGGGCGCCTATATGTATGCGTACTTCCGTACTGATCTGAAGCAGAACGAATATATTCGACTTCAGAAGATCCAGAATGTGATCATGGCATTCGGTAGCGACCGTGAGGAGCTGTCTGCGGGAGCTCATTCGAACAAATAGATGCAGGCTCGAAAGCGTATGCGCGATTTGGCGTGTGCGCTTTTTTTTTCATATCGAACACGTATGGTGTTGGAGCATAGAGCCGTATTGCCGCGGGTAGCCTATTATTATGAAATTCACTTACGGGCGGCGATGCAGGTGAAGGAGCGAATACTGATCGTAGAGGACGAGCCGCATATTGCGCGTGTGCTAGAGCTGGAGCTGCGGCACGAGGGCTATGAGGTGACGATTGCTACTGACGGGCTGCGCGGTCTGGAGCTGGCTGGTAGCGAGGCTTGGAGCTTGATTGTGCTAGATGTGATGCTGCCTGGAATCGATGGACTGGAGCTGCTGCGCAGATTAAGAGCGGAAGGAAGCTCTGTTCCTGTGCTGCTGCTGACGGCACGCGATACGACGGACAATATCGTTGAAGGGTTAGACCTTGGCGCTGGTGACTATGTCACCAAGCCATTCGCAGCGCCTGAGCTGCTGGCCCGCATCCGCAGCTTAATCAGGCTGTCTCGACAGACGCCAGTGGCTGGTAGCTGTCCCGGGGGTGAGCTGCTGCATGCAGCAGGACTCTCCCTACATACGTCTACTCGCAAGGTCGAGCGGGACGGTCAGTCGATTGAGCTGACGCCGACCGAGTTCGAGCTGCTGCATTACATGCTGAAGCATCAGGGTGAGGTGCTCAGCCGCGACCGTCTAATCGAGGACGTGTGGGGGTATTCGCATACTGGGGACACGAACGTCGTGGATGTGTATATCCGCTACCTGAGGCAGAAGATTGATCAAGGCTATAGGCCGAAGCTGCTACAGACCGTACGAGGTGTCGGCTATAGGCTGGAAGGTGCAGAGTCATGAGCCTCCGTACACGATTCATCCTGCTAACCTCGATCTGGATCATGCTCATCATCGCGGTGTTCAACGTGTCTCTCTACTATTATATATCGAGCAAGACGACGGACAACGAGACGCGCATGCTATGGAATAAGGCGCAAATTATATTGCGCAATCCCGAGGTGCGGGTGCCTGCGAATTGGGCGCGGGCGGAATTGCTGCAAGAATTCAGCGACGACCAGATGATGATCCGCATCATCTCGCCGGAAGGCTCGGTGAAGGCGGGGATGTCGGCGCACGTGCGGCTGTCAGAATATCCGATCGTCTACCGAACGAGCTATCATTCCGATCTGGTGAATGACTTCGGCTTCCGCATGCTATTCCTTCAGGTGCCGATTCTCGATAAGGGAACTCAAGTCGGCATGCTGGAGCTGGGTAAAGCGCTTCACGTGACCAGTGAGTGGATGGAGCTGATTGATACGGGCTTGCTGTGGACGAGCGGAGCCGCCGTCGTCGTTGCTCTCATTAGCGGTGTGTTCTATACCCGCTTCCTGTCCAAGCCACTCCGTGATCTGGTCGATACGATGAATCGGGCGCGAACGAGCCGTACGTTCACAGGGCTGCATGTGAAATATACCGCGTCGAGCGATGAGATCGGTCAGCTCGGCCTGACGTTCAATGAGCTGATGGATTCGCTTCGCGACTATGATCGGAAGCAGCGGAAATTCGTCTCCGATGCTTCCCATGAGCTCCGAACACCGTTGACCGTCATCTCTAGCTACGTGTCGATGCTGCGCAGATGGGGGTGGGACGACCCGCTCGTCCGAGAGGAGGCGCTTAGTGCTATTGACTCGGAGGCAAGTCGAATGAAGGAGCTCATCACGACGCTGCTCAGGCTGGCAGAGGTAGAGCGGCTTGAGTCTCACGCTGCGAAGCTGGAATCGCTCGATCTGGCACAGCTTGTGAGCGAGACAGCGGGTCAGCTTGAGCTTGCGTTCGAGCGGGACATTCGACTGAGCTGCAGGCCGAGTCGCATTCCTCTACGTGGAAGCCGCTCCCAGCTGAAGCAGCTGATCATTATTTTGCTCGATAATGCGCTCAAGTATAGTTGTTCTGCGATACAAGTCATCGTCGAGTCGGAGCATGGACACGTTCGGCTCGTCGTCGCCGATGAGGGCATCGGCATTCCTACGGAGCATCTGCCGAATGTGTTCGAGCGGTTCTATCGTGTCGATGCATCGAAGGAGCGAGCCAAGAGCGGAAGTGGTCTTGGGCTGTCGATCGCCAAGGAGATCGCGGAGCGTCACGGCGGCTCGATCGAGATTAATAGTGAGGTAGGAGCAGGGACGAGCGTGACGGTCGAGCTGCCTAGCGTATTGGAAACGGGTGGAATGGCAGGAAGCTAGAGCAGGGTGGTGGCGGTGGAATCGATGCGGAACGATTTTAATCGTTTTCTCATAAAGGGGTCTGAGCCCTAGCGCCCCAACGGATTATTGTAGCATTGCCAGCTTCATCCTACCTAGGCGTGTGGTATAGTGGCTTCAGGCCATGAGCCTAACCCACACCCAAGGAGGACGACTACAATGATGCAGCCATTCAAACAACTACTCAGCCGCAAGGTTGTCGCCGTCAGCTTGAGCGCGGCGCTGCTTATGACCGGCACCCTAGCTATTCCCGCTCCCGAGGCTGGCGCGATGAGCTATTCGAAGGCACAGGATGTCATCGCCACCAGCAAATCATATATGGGCACACCGTACAAGTTCGGAGCGAAGCTCGGACAGACGAAAGTATTCGACTGCTCCTCGTTCGTCTGGACCGTGTTCAATCAGTATGGCAAGAAGCTGCCGCGCACGTCGAAGGAGATGTCCAAGGTCGGCACCTACGTCTCGAAGGCGAACCTGAAGCCAGGCGATCTTGTATTCTTCTACTCCCCGATTCATCATGTCGGGATCTATATCGGCAATGGCAAGGTGATCCATACGTACGGAGCGCCTGGTGTGACGATCTCGGACATGACGAAGGGCTGGTGGAAGAACAACTATACGACGGCGCGTCGTGTGATGTAAGCAGGAAGAGAGAGCGTTCATAGAGCGGCTGAACAGGCTGTATGCGGTGATTGGCTGCCGTGTGCAGCCTTTTTGGACATTTAACGGACAATTAACCCTATGAATGATTAACCATGTAAGCTATAACGGTTGCAGGAGGAGTACGGAGCATGTCATAATGAAATCACGCTGGAGCCTGTTCGTACAGGATAGATAGACGCAATATGAGAGAGTAGGAGTGATCCTGATTGGCAATTCGATTGATAACAGATGGCGGCGTTGACTTTCCGTCGTCCTGGACGGAGCAGCAGTCGTTTCAGGTCGTTCCGCTGCATGTGACGTTTGACGATCTCCCTTACGATGTGGGGCAAGGGATGAGGTCGTTCTATGATAAGATGAAAGCGCATAAAAACTTACCAAAAACAGCCAGTCCCTCACCAGGAGATTTCGTGCAGGCGATGGAGAAGCATCCTGACGATGACTTGATCGTCGTGACGATCTCGTCGAGTCTGAGCAGCACGTACGCGCATGCGATCATGGCGAAGGAGCTCGTCGAGGGGAACGGCTCGTCATCGCGCCGTATTGCAGTCATCGACTCACGCACGGCGTCGCTCGGCACAGGACTGATGCTGCACCAGATTTTCCGCGATATGGAGACGGGTCTTGGCTATGAAGAGGTAGTGGCGCGTGCCGAGGCGCGTGTGCCCAAGACGAAGACGTACTTCTATCTCGATACGCTGGAGAATGTGATCAAGGGCGGCCGTCTGGATCGAGCTAAGGGGGCGATCGCTTCGGTGCTGAACGTGAAGCTCGTTATGCGGGCGAACGAGGAGGGAGCCGTCGAGGTCGCGGATAAGGTGCGAGGGAAGAAGAACGCGATTAACCGTCTCGTGGAGAAGCTGGAGGACATACGCGGACCGCTGGACGAGCGGGTGCTAGGCGTCGCACATAGCAATTGCCTTGAGGAAGCGCTGGAGTTAAGAGATCGCATTCTGAAGAAATATCCGTTCCGTGAGACGTTCATTGCAGAGATGGGTCCGGTCATCGGCACGTATGCAGGTGAAGGCGGCTTGATCATATGCTATAATTAACGGATGGATCGATGTAACTGTTGAAGGAGGAGTCTGCCATGTCCCGGCGATTCGTGATTGAGGCCGTACTGGTGGCCATCTACGGGGAGCTGCTAGCGCCCAGCCAGCCTGTTGAGTATTTAATTCCTTATCATACCATTATGGAGCTGTATGAGATGAAGGACAGCCCGGAGCCGGTGATGCCGGAGGCCGAGGATGATGCGCACGTGAAGAGTAAGATCGGCGAGCTGATCGCTTATTTCGATGATTCCTTTAACCGGAAAAAACTGGAGCGCGCACTCGGTGTCCCTTGGCGGATCAGCCCTCCGCTGCCGATTAATCCGAATGTGACGTTCCTCGTTGTGAATGCAGCGGAGAATGCGCAGTATGGGGAAGCGCTTGACCCGATCGAGACGGAGCTTATCCTTACCTCGATGCGCGAGCAGGCGCCGATCGTGACGGACCAGCTGGAGCTAATGGGGAAAATTATTCAGCTTGAAATACCGGTTCAAGTGTATGACGTGTATGATTTCGAGTTTGCGGTGGAGCAGGGCATTCACGCAGATGATTGGATGGCGCCTTAACGCTTACACGTAAGCAGACTACGTACAGGCATAGGAGACTCCCCGATGCGCTAGGTATCGGGGAGTTTTCGTGTGCACGAAGGCGAGTGCGCGTCTGGTGAGGCGTCAACGGCTCGAGGCTGCAGAGGGACGAAGCTTGGCGGCGAGCTCTTGCACAGACAAGCCGTTCAGCTCCGGGAAGCCGCCCTGCTGCAGCGCAATGATCCGGTTATCCACCACCGGGTATACGGCTTGCCAGCCTCCGCCGACCAGTGTGTACGTTCCACGTTCGGCTGTCTGCTGAAGGAACAATACATACAGCCCTTCCGTGAACGGGCCCGTATAGGTGTCGTTCAGCGGATCGGAGGGCTTGGGCAGCGGCTCAACGCCGTCTACGACCAGCTTGAAGCTGGTAGAGGCTATGGAGCCCTTGACCGTGCGCTTCACGAGTGCGGTCTGCGTGTAGTGATACAGCTTACCGCTGCCGATGCTATGTCCTGTCGGGTATGGCTTGCTGTCATCCCGCAGCTCAGTGTATACGATGAGGTCCGCTTGTCGCACCATGCTATCTAGACTCGCGAGCTTCACATGGTTAATGTGCAGCCCGGCCGGATCGTTGGCGGCACTGGCGCTTGCGGCAGGCGGCGTGCTCCAGGCGACCAGTAGTATCAAGAGACAGAGTGCGAGGCGCAGCTGTGCGGCGAGTAGCATTCGTCTGTTCAGTGGAATAAGCTCCTTTACTCGTTATATTCGCCTTATGTTCCCATTCGGGCTTATGTTCTTATACGTTGTCTCACTAGCGTTGCATAAAACTCATCATCACTAATAGTCAAAAAATTCAGTCATTTATTCTGGGTCAATCAGCCAAAAGGTCGCCCCCCATATAAAGGTAACCTGTCCATTTGGTAATTATATGTAAAAAAGGATAGGATTCTGTGAACTTTGCACTAAACTCTCTTTCGCCTACCTGCAGATGTTCGACTTGGTTTGTAATGAATACGTTCCATCCAGATTTCTGCTGAATTCCATAGCAAAACCTTTAGCCACCGGTATAGATCCAGCAGACTGTGTTTGGTGCCCGTTTCCATCTTCACCAGCACGAGCAGACAAAAGGCGATGAGTGCCATCCACACCTGATTCATAACGGCTTGCTCACTGGTTCCATAAAATGTCTTGATGCGTACGTGCTGCTTCATCCATTTGAAGAATGTTTCAATCGCCCAGCGTTCCCGGTAGATTTGTCCGATTTCATCCGCCTCTAAGTCGAAGCGGTTCGTGAGAATGGTAATCGGATTGCCTTCGGTATCTTCCGTTTGGATCAATCGCAAGACGTTTTCCATTCGCTTCTGCGGTGTTCCGATGTACACCATTTCATCCGATTTCACACGAGCATCAGCTGGCAGTTTAAACGACTCAATCTGACGGATGGCGGTATTCTTTTTCGTCCGAGTCACAAAGAAAATGCCACGGTCGCAGTAGTCGTCAAACTTGGCGTAGTCGATATAGCCGCGATCAAACACGTAGGTGCAACCCACTTCGTCGACCAGGTCATCCAACTGACTGCGGTCACTCTTCTTGGCAGGTGTCATGTTGACCTTCTCGGGAACAGCAGTTTCATCATCCATATACGCCAGGCGAAAGTGTAGCTTGATTCCAGCTTTCGTTTTCCGGAACTCAGCCCATTTGTATTTTTGCAGGCAAAGTCCGATGGTCGTAGAGTCGATGATCTTAAAATCTTTTCGAAGGGAAGGAGGAGCTTCGCTTCGGCGAATGTGCTGCACCAGCGACTGGAATACTTGTTCCAGCAAGGAAGAGTCGACTTGATTATGCTTCCGGCTTAACTGGGAGGCGGAGATCGATTGGATTCCGAGTTCCCTTTGAAAGTTTTCACAAAGCACATCGGCAGCTATTTCACGAAGCCCGTCTCGCTGCTGAATTTGCGCATGCAAGAACAATTTAAGGTACGACAATGTTGTAAGCTTCTTCACATATTTATCTTGTTCCATTTCACGAACACGATCTGTGAACGTCTTCGCACAAATTGGAGAAATCCATTTACCAAATGAAGAAAATAGGGTATCCTTGTCCATGGCTGATCCTTTTCAGTGGATTATGGACAGGTACTACCTGCCATTCCATTGTAAAGGATTTTTTTCATGTCTGCGGAACAATTAGAGTGAATATTATGATGATTCTGAGAACATTAATGCAACGCTAGTGACGTTGTCTGATAAAAAAAAGAGAGGAGCGATCATATGTTCGATCCGACGATCTATGATAATCTGAAGGTTGTGCTGGAGGGAAAGCTGTACGATCTGGATGCAGAGGGAGGCCTCGCCATCGTCGCGAGGCACGACAGGGTGGACCTCGCCACGATGAGCCGCACGTTCGAGATGATGCTGCAGCCGCGCGGGGGCGCTAGCCGCGCCATCGTGGCGCTCTCGAGCGGAATGGCCGACTTCGCTGCCGAGCATCGTATGCTGCGGCTGGCGGAGCACCGCCCTGGGGCGTCGCTGTCGTTGACACTCGAGCTGCCGTATGAGCGAGCCGAGCAGCTGGACAAGGTTCATGCGTATTCGCTGCGTCTATGGGGCGAGGAGGTGGACATCGCACATGAGTTGACTCGCACGGTGCAGCCTCGGGATGTGTTGGGGCATGCGGTCGGGGAAGTGTGGAGTGAGGCGTGCGAGGGTACGACTAGTGATGTGTCAGACGAGGCGTGCGAAAGTGCGATTAGGGATGCGTCCAAGTATACGACGGGCGAGGCGATCGTGGATAAGTTCATGGACGCGGCCGATCGTGTGACCGTGGATGCGACCGTGAATACGTCTGGCGACATGTCCAAGGATGCGTCCACGGACGTGTCCAAGGCTGTAGCGAGAGCAGGCGGCGAAGCCTCTGCGATGCCCGACGGCTGCTACCGCATACATATCCACTTCCGCCAGAGACTGGATGAGAGCCACATGGAGGAGCTGGAGCAGTGGCTCGACATTGCGCAGATGTATGTGACAGACGTAGAGGCAGAGCGCTACTAGCTGCGCCAGCTTAGTTCGGGGGAGATGTTAAGCAAGCAGGGGAGGATCGCTTCTGGATGCGTCAGCTAAGATCAAGCTGTCTGCTCGTACCGCGCTCCTCCACCGCATCTGAGAAGCAAGCCTCTTACAGCTGCTGGAGTGCTGCCTACTTACACCTGCTGCTTGGCTGCGTGCTCGCGCACCATCTGCTCCGTCACATATACCCGTGTCGGGGAGATGCCTTGCTGGGCATGCTCGTTAATGGCCGACGTAATCCGATTGATCAGATCAACCTGGAATGGACGGCCTGCAGCGCAAGCCGCAACGGCCTCTTCAATGGCGCGCTCGCGAGCCTCCTCCAGCTGCAGAAACTGCTGCAGGTGGGCGTTTTGCTTCGAAACGTGGGCGGTAATGGCTTGATGAACGTTACTCATATGAGATCAATTCCTCCGATGAATGTAGAATATTAGTGCGTTGCGCTGGACATCCCTCACATTTTACACATATTACGCTGTACTGACAATGGGCGCCAACGGAGTTGCTGAGGAAGGAGAATGGACATGTCGAACGATAAGCAGCAGGAGCTATTCGACATCTACGATGATCGAATGAATCGGATCGGTACGGCGACTCGCACAGAGGCGCATACGCAAGGGCTATGGCATGCGACCTTCCAGTGCTGGCTCTGGTATGAAGAGAACGGTGAGGTGTATGTGCTGTTCCAGGAGCGGCATCCGGATAAGGATACGTTCCCGGGCCTGCTCGACATCTCGTGTGCGGGGCATCTGCTCGCTGGGGAGTCGCCGGAGGATGGAGTAAGAGAGCTGGAGGAGGAGCTAGGGGTGACGTGTGCATTCGAGGAGCTGCATAGCTGCGGCATCTATGCCGAGTCCGATGAGATCCGGGACGGGCTAATCGATCGCGAGTATTGTCACGTCTACGTGCTGCATAGCGAGCGGCCGCTAGCGTCGTACCATCTGCAGCCGGATGAAGTGACCGGACTGTATGCGCTTCGTCTCGAGCACGTGAAGCTATTAGCGAGCGGGCTGATGCTCGAGCCGGTGCGGATCAGTGGAGTGAAGCCGGACGAGAGCGGGACGCTGGTGAATGTGGAGCGACTGGCGACGCAAGAGCAATTCGTCCCTCATGCGCAGTCGTATTATGAGCTGGTCATGCGAGGGATTCAGGCGCAGCGTGGACGTTAAGAGGAGGCTTGCTGTTCGTTACGTTAGTAGCTGGCTCGCCAATCTCACTCGTCTTAATGGGAAATGGTGTTTGGTGAACATAAAGTGTTAGACTGGAGTCGTTGAATTACCGCATTAAACGAAGCAGCGGCGGACCAAGACTTGAAAAATAAAGTCTTAGACTGCCGCTGTTATTATTCAACTAACTCGATTGCCTATGTATGTGACGCTTCGATTCGGGAGGTTTCATTGGCTAATTTGACAGGCTGAACGGGAGACAGGAATGAGATCAGGGACCGTCATTCGACGGTCTCTTCTTCTTTCAGCGTCGCAATCGGCTGCAAAAAATGGTGATCGAAGGCGTTCAACGCTTCACCTGCTTGCACTTTCTTCACCCAATCGGGATTAACTAGAGCACTGGTACCGATTGCAATCAGATCGGCTTCGCCCTTCTCAAGCAGGGCCTCCGCCTGTTCCGGCTCGCCCAGCTTGCCGTTGGCGATGACGGGAAGGCCGCTGTAACGTCTGGCCAGCTCGGCAAGCGTCGGGCTACCTTCCCCGAAAGCTGGAGCAAAGGCTTTATACTCAGTTGTATGAATATAGTGGGGGGACGCCGCTCTTAACCGCTCAAAAATGATCTTGGCATCGCTCTCGCGGTCAGCCCATTTGTGATGGAAATCGTTCACCTTTCCTTGCGAAATGCGAACGCCAACCACATAATCCGGGCCTGTGGCAGCGCGAATCGCTTCCAGCACCTCCACGACGATCCGGATTCGACGTTCAGTCGAACCGCCGTATTCATCCGTCCTATGGTTCGTGTAGTCTGTGAGGAATTGATCCAGAAGGTAGCCGTTCGCCGCATGGACTTCTACGCCGTCAAATCCGATCTGTTTCGCGCGGCTTGCGGCCTGAGCGAAGCTTTCAACCACCGCGCGTATTTCCTCCAAAGTCATTGCCCTCGGAACGGCGAACTCTCCACTCCCGCCGTGGTCTTCCAGCATCGTCCCGACCGGTCTCACCGCGGATGGAGCGATAGGCGTAAAGCCGCTGTGCTGTACGAGCGCGCCAGCATGCATCAGCTGCGCGACAATCTTCCCCCCTTCCTGCTGAACAGCTTGAATGACAGGCCGCCATGATTCCGCCTGCTGATCGCTGGCTATGCCGGGCTGATTCTCGTAGCTGCGGCTGTTCACCAGATCCGGATAAATCCCTTCTGTGATGATGAGGCCGAAGCCACCCTTCGCAAAGCGAGAGTAGTAGCGGGCCATACGGTCGTTCGCTTGGCCGGACGGCTCCGCGCTGGTCCGAGTCATTGGTGATAGCACCGCCCGGTTCGATAACGTTAATGAACCTAATTGTAATTGTGAAAAAAGATGAGAATCGCGTATCATCTTAAAAACCTCCTTCAATAGAACCGTAGTTTGAATCGCGGCTTACCTGCGATTTCGTGTTCTTGTAATGAATTGTAATTCAGTAATTCCATATCGTAAAATGATTAAAAGGGATGGTGTCATCAATGATAATGATGTCTTGAGATGAGGGGAATTCAAATGGAACTAACCGATCTGAGAGTGGTTTTGGCCATTGTGAAGGAAGGCAACATTACCCGTGCGGCGGAGAAGCTAGGGTATGTCCAATCGAATATTACAACGAGGGTACGCAAGCTGGAGCAGGAGCTGGGGGTGCAGCTTTTCCACAGGAGCACGAAAGGCGTAGAGCCTACTGAAAAAGGGCTGCTATTCAGCCGATACGCTTCCAGTATATTGCATATGGTCGAGGATGCCGCTCTAGCTGTCAAGGAGCCGGATCAACCGTGCGGGCCGCTTGTCATCGGCGTTGTAGAAACTATCGCATCGTCTGCTGCATTTATTAGAGCGCTATCCGATTTTCAAATCAACTATCCGGAGGTTTCATTATCGCTTGTGACCGGCACTTCGCCGCTAAATTACTCCAGGTTGCAAAACCGTGAGTTGGATGGCGCCTTCTGTACGGGAGAATTCGATCTGTCTTCGATGCAAGTCGCCTATGAGATTCAGGAAGAAGTCATTCTGCTGCAAGGCAGTCAAGATGCTTCTGCTCCCGAAGTGGCGAAGGCGTCGTGGATTGTGTTTCCTAAGGGGTGTCCCTTACGCGCTGCAGTTGAGCATTGGCTTCAAACTCAGGGAGTGGCTTCAATGAATATGATTGAGGTGAGTGCGCTGGATACGATGCTGAATTGCGTACGTGCCGGAATCGGTTACGCCCTTCTAACCGAATCGGTCGTGACCTCGGACGATGAGCGGCTCCGTGCCCACTCGGTACCGGAGCCATATCGCTACGTAACGACGCGTCTGATTTCCCGGAAAGAGCAGTTCCGCAGCAAAGCGTTCTCGGCCTTCGCGGCGTGCGTCGAGTCGGCGGGAAAAACTTCGGATTGAATCCCACTAGAGTAAACGTTCTGCTCTGACCAACAGCGAGAATCATTTCCCGGGTAAGCGCAGGAATTGATTCCTTCTTTGATTTTTCAGACATTTTCGACACATCGGCTGCCATTCCACTGAATAAAACGTGTTACCGTGTCGGTATTCGGCACGGTTCTTCGGTTATGCGACGAGTGGGCAAGCCATATTGCCCGTTGTTCCCTCCTCGTACTCGTATCATTTCCTGCATAATTCCAGATTACTGGAAAATACTACTGTATGGAAAGCGAGGTAAAGGTGGATGCTGCGTAATGCTGGAACGATTTTTCATGCTCACTTCTTATTGAACCAAATCTTACGGCTTAGGAGATAGCAAAGTAAGACGATTCCGTATACTAATAATATTGAATAGATAAAATTTAACCTCAAAACTTCAAAGCTGACATTGTTATCAAGAAAGTCTGTTTGCATCTTAAAGCGATGCGGAAAGCCACCCTCATACCCATTTAATCCTGACTTCACTAGGTCTTGATTTATAAAAGGTATTGGAAATCCAAATTGTGCTTTTCTCAACTGTTCTTGACTTTCAATTTGTGTGGTTCCTAGCAACGCGGTCAATAAAACAAAACTAGTACATAGAAACAGAGTAACACAGCAAAAGACAAATTTCTTAACCATATCGTAAGCATACCCTCCAACTTGTGGACTTTGTAAAATTATACCTCTGTGCTGATTGAATGCAACTGACTGACGTTGACCACGGAGCCAATTCTCTCGTACTAGTTATATATCATTATTGGCTACGAGTCGAAGCCGTATCTTCTCTGAAGGGGACGTGGGGACGGGGCCGATCTGTCATACACCGATGTTATGGTGAATATGATGTGTAGGCTGTCACGAGTCTAGCGTCTAAAAAATGGATGTCTACACGAATCGTATAAAAGTTTATTGCTCTCGGCATGCCATAGTCGAAGCCATTGGTTGGGGGGATTCAGATGGACCGTATATTACGTTCCCGTTATGTCGTCCATAAGCCGATCTTGCCGCTGCGTAGCGGGATGCTGTACGAAGGGACGGACCTGTCCCTGCAACGTGAGCTCGTGCTGTTCATTCATGAGCTGCCGGGCGAATTCGAGCAGCAGTCCTTCCTGAGAGCGCTGCAGGCGGTGGCACACTTTAACGATAACCACTTTCTTCAGCTTCTTGACGTCGGGGTGGAAGATACTTCCAGCTATGCCGTCCTGAAGGCGCCGAGCGGTGAGCCGTTAAGCTTGCAGCTCTCGCAGCTGAGCCTCAGTGTTGGTGACGCCGTGCGCTGTGTAACGGAGCTGAGCAGTGGTATCCTTGATGCGCTGGAGCGGGGCATCGCGGGCTACTCCCTAATTGCGGACAATGTGTGGGTGAATGATGAGGGCCGATTACTATATATCAACTATTGGCAAAAAGGCAGCGAAGGCGACGTCGGTGCAGCAGGTCTCGCTTCGCTGATGTATCAGCTGACAACGGGCAGCGAGGCGCTTCCTGTGAGTGCGGAGGCGCGCGAGCTCAAGCTGCTCGCCTGTATGAAGCGCGGTGCTGTGGCGGAGGTGTACGTGCAGCAGATCGTGTCCCTGCTGGTGCGCGGCTGGAACGGGCAGGAGACGCTCGTCTCCTTCATCGTCCAGCTGCAGCGGCTGAAGGAGTCGCTGTCTGCTGCTCATGTGGAGCCGATGGGAGAAGATGCTGGCCGTGGGAGTCGTACTGCGGGTGAGGAAGGTGCGGCTCGGCATGGGGAGATGGAGGCCGGGCGTGCTGGAGCGGAACAGCATGAACAGCGGGAGGCGGAGCGCAGCAGCTCTGGCACTATGCCGATCAGACCGTCACATGCTTCTGCCGCGGCCGCGCAGCAGTCTGTACATTCAGAGGGAGAGGCTCACGCTGAGAAGCCGGATGAGCGCACGGCTGAATTCCAAGCGGTTAAGCTGACTCCAGAGGAGAGAAGTAAATCGTCCAAGGAGTTATTGCATAAGCGCGAGGATGAGGTCGCTGATGTGGCACTAGCCGACGAGGATGAGGGTGAGGATGAGAATGAAGCGCCGCAGCGGGTGTCGCTGCTGAAGAAGGCGCTGTTCGGCTTCCTACTCGCTGGTGTGGCCGCGGTGACAGCCGTGAGCGTGTTCTTGTTCATACTCGAGGCGGGTGCGAATCGTGCAACGCCTAGCCGGCTGAAGGCTGCAGCAGAGGCGAATGCCACAGTGACCCCGCAGGAGGGAACGGCTCAGCGGAAGCCGCCAGCAGCCTCGGAAGGGGCAGCACCGGTCCCGAAGGAGGAGCAGCCTTCCCGTGAAGCAGAGGCGCCTGCTTCGGTGGCCGAGGGAGCTGAGGTAAAGGTGCCGAACCTCGTCGGGCTGAAGAAGGAGGAGGCCGAGAAGCTGGCGCTGTCCTCCGGTGTGAAGTATCAGTATTTTCTCGAGAAGAATGATCAGCCCGCTGCTACCGTCATTCGGCAAAGCCCTGAGCCAGGAGCTACCGTCAAGAAGGGGGAGCAGATGACGTTCTGGGTGAGCAAGGGATCGTGAGTTATTCCTCCTTCGTACGATCAATCGCCTCCGCCATCGTTCGGTCGGTGAGATGGGCGTAGATTTGCGTCGTCTCGGGCGAGGCGTGACCGAGCTGCTCCTGCGTTTTGTACAGATCGTTGCGCAAGTAATAGTCCGTCGCGAACGAGTGCCGCAGCTTATGCACAGACAGGTACGGCTTGCCGAACCGCTTTGCATATTTGATGACCATCTCTTGAATGGCACGCTTAGTCATCCGATCGCCTTCTTTTTTGCCGTTGGCCAGGGCAAGGAAGAGGGCCTTTTCACGCTTCGGCGCCTTGTAGATGGACGAACGCAGCTCCAGATAAGCAGTCAGGTCGTCGATGGCGTCGGCGCGGAAGTAGACGGGCGTTTTGAACGTCTCGTCATTTTTACCTTTGCGGAACACGTACAGCAGCTTCTTCTTCAGATCGACGTCCTCTACATTCAGATTGACGACCTCCGACACACGCAGACCGGAATTAAGAATAAGGCTGACGATGCAGACGTCGCGTGTCTTGTTGATCTCGTAGGCGTAGGTCGCTTGCTTGTTGCTCGCCACATCCGTTCCGTAACCTAACCTGACGTAGTTGATGAATTCGGTGATCTCTACCTCTTGAAGCAGCTTGCCCTCCAGCTTGGCCGCCGTATCCTTCGGCTTATGCGTCCGCTTGATCTCGACCTTGGCCATCACGTTGCGCTTCAGAAGCGGGTAGAAATTCTCATCCTCAGCAATCTGGCTTAAGTAGTGAAAAAGCGACCTCAGCGACGACAGCTTGCGGGATATGGTCGTACGTGTGTTCGCATTCGTTCTACGCGAGGCGAGGTGCATCTTGAAGTTGTCGATGCTCTCCATATGCAGACGCTCGAGGTCCTCGATCGGTACGCCCTTCATGTGAGCGGCAGTGGTCAGACCTTCCGCGATGAGCCACGACAGGAACGTCTCGTAATCTCTCGTATATTCGAGCAAGGAGGAGGGGGAGAGATCCGGCAGCTTGTAGTTGATGAATTTCTCAATGTACCACGGCATGGAAGGCAGCTTCTTGTCGAGCTCGATGCGATCCTTGGCTTTGATGACGTTCATGGTGACCTCCTATGTAGGGTAGTGATGGGGTGGTAAAACGATGTCAAACGAATTGGCTCCGTTGAGGGTACCTTCTGGATGGAATGTGGTTTACAATGATTTAAGATGCTCGTTTCATCTCGAAGGCGATGATACCCAGAATCAAAAAGAAAACCTGTTGGTGATGACGTACCCCTATTACTCGAAAATCATCGATCTGGGTTGGTACCCATTTAGAAACGAGGGAGAATACTGTCTGGTCTTAACGGAATATGCAGAAGGTGTTGAGCACCTTGGTTACTGGATTGATCCTATCTTTATCTATAAGTCAGCTGAGCTACCACAAATCATTGATGTGATCAATCATGTGTTATACGAAGTTTCCAGAGGAAGACTCCTGTAACGCACGCCTTAAGCTACGAACTCTGGAATGACCCATAAGCCGGCTTCCCTAGCTAGTGGAATCTCCGGCTTGATGGATTATAGTGCGCTACACGTACATTCTCAGGGTAAAGCTTTACTTCACTCGCGCCTTAGCCGCCTCGCAGAACCGAGCAAGCGCCTCGACCACGATGGCACGCGGGCACGCGAGGTTGATCCGCAGCCAGCCTTCGCCTTCCGCGCCGAAGACGGAGCCTTCGCTGAACGCGACCTTGGCCTCCTTGAACATGAGCTCCTTCAGCCCCTTCACATCTAACCCAAGTCCTCGGCAGTCGACCCACAGCAGGTACGTTCCTTCCGAACGCAGCGGCTTAACCTCCGGTAGTTGATCAGCTAAATAATCAATGGTATAAGTCATATTGCCGCTCACGTACTCGATCATCGCATCGAGCCACTCCTCGCCCTCGCGGTAAGCAGCCTCGACAGCGTCCTGGGCGAAGTGCTGGGCCATGTGCAGGCTGAGCGTCTTGATCCGGTGATCGAAGCGACGCTTCAGCGAGCTGTTCGAGGTGACGACGAACGACGTGTGCAGGCCAGGCAGGTTGAACGTCTTCGTAGCAGCAAGACACGTAATCGTAATGTCTGCGAGCTCAGGCGACAGCGATGCGAACGGAACGTGCTTGTAGCCCGGCAAGGCGAGATCGGCATGAATTTCGTCGGAGACGACGGTGACGCCGTAGCGTAGACACAGCTCCCCGAGCTTCAGCAGCTCCTCGCGCTCCCAGACGCGTCCGCCTGGATTGTGTGGGCTGCATAAGAGCATCAGCTTCGCGCCCCCTGCGAACAATGACTCCAGATGGTCGTAGTCCATCTCATAACGGTTGTTACGCTGCACGAGCGGGTTAATCGCAAGCTTCCGATCATTGCTCAGTATGACGTCGTAGAACGGATAATAGACCGGAGACTGCAGTACGACTTGTCCGCCCGGCTCGCTGAACAGCTCGATGGCGATGCTCAGTGACGTGACGACACTTGGTACGTCGGTAATCCATTGCGGCTTAATCGTCCAGCCGTGGCGACGCTCGAACCAGCTGACGATCGCGTCGAAGTAGCTGTCCGTCCGTATCGAATATCCGTACACACCGAGTGCGGCACGCTCCTCGATCACCTTTCTCACCGCTGGCGGGCTGTAGAAGTCCATATCCGCTACCCATAGCGAGAGGACGTCAGCGTCTCCGAACAGCTTGTCGTTCTGATCCCATTTATAGGAACGTGTGTTGCGTCGATCAATGTGCTTGTCAAAGTCAAATGGCAAAACAGGTCACCTCATCCATATATGATGCCCTATTATACCATTACTTGGACGCGATGGGCGAGTGAACGAGCGGTTAAATAGGTGGCTTTTATACGTCACGCCTTGTGGAACTGGTAAGTGAAACGCTATAATGGACAGGAGAGCTATGAAGCCGTACCGATATTCATTGTTGAAAGTGAGCTGGGATTATGGGTCGCAAGTGGAACAATATTAAGGAAAAGAAAGCGTCCAAGGACGCGAATACGAGCCGGGTGTACGCGAAGTTCGGCATCGAAATCTATGTAGCTGCCAAGCGCGGCGAGCCAGACCCGGAATCGAACCGGGCGCTCAAGGTCGTACTGGAACGCGCGAAGACGTACAATGTGCCAAGAGCGATCATCGACCGAGCGCTGGAGAAGGCGAAGGGCGCTTCGGACGAGCAATATAATGAGCTGCGCTACGAGGGCTTCGGGCCGAACGGCTCGATGGTGATCGTTGATGCGCTGACGAACAACGTAAACCGTACCGCATCCGATGTGCGTGCATGCTTCACGAAGAATGGCGGCAGCATGGGCGTCAGCGGCTCTGTCGCTTATATGTTCGACCAGACAGCCGTTATTGGCGTAGCGGACAAGTCGATGGATGATGTACTGGAGCTTCTGATGGAGGCGGGCGTCGACTTCCGTGACATTCTCGAGGAGGACGAGTCCGTGATCGTGTACGCGGACCCGGATCAATTCCATGCTGTACAAGAGGCTTTCAAGCAGTCAGGCGTAACCGATTTCACCGTGGCAGAGATTACGATGCTAGCGCAGAACTACGTAACGATCCCAGCTGAATCGATGGCTCAGTTCGAGAAGATGATCGATGCGCTGGAGGATCTCGAGGACGTGCAGCAGGTGTATCATAACGTGGAGTTTGAGGAGTAGTCTTAAATCGATCTTGAATGTTACTATAGGCCAAGTGTGTCCAGCACTTGGTCTTTATTGCTTCAATTCAAGTATATTTGATTATAGCGATTCCAATAATACATGATTTGTATTTTTTTCGGAGGTTATGTTCATGTCAGAGATCAAGAGCTTAAGTCCGCAGGACGAGTTCACCGGCTACTACTTATTGAAGGAGCTGGAGGTGAAGCAGACGAACGGAACACCGCCCAAGGACTACTTCGATCTGGTCATCGGTGATGCGACGGGTCAGCTACCAGCGAAATATTGGGACGTGTCGGCGGCGGATAAGGAAACATTCTTCCCCATGACGCTGGTGAAGCTCAAGGGACTTGTGCACCTGTATCGGGAGAAGCCGCAGGTGAAGGTGCTGAAGCTTCGTCCGGTGACGAGCGAGGATGGTCTGTCGTTATCCGACTTCGTTCGGACCGCGCCGATTCGGCCAGTTGACCTGGTACATACGATCAAGCAGGTGATGAATAGTATTGAGGACGCACAAATACGAGCACTCGTGGCGTACTGCGTCGGCAAGGTCGAGGAGAAGCTGATGCATTATCCTGCGGCGAAGACGCACCATCATGCTTACTGCGCTGGACTTGCTTATCATATTGTACGCATGCTTGAACTCGGAGAGTTCGTATGTAAGCAGCGTCCATTCCTCAATGCGGATCTGATCAAGGCTGGTATCATCCTTCACGATATCGCGAAGCCCGAGGAGATGGAGGCTCAGCTCGGCGTCGTTACCGAATATTCCGTGCAGGGCAAGCTACTCGGACATATCTCGATGGCATCGAACTGGATTACCGAGGCCGCTATTCGCTGCGACGTCGACCTGCAATCCGAGAAGGTGCTCGCGCTGCATCATCTTGTGCTGTCTCATCACAACACGCTCGAATGGGGGAGTCCTGTGCAGCCGCAGTTACCGGAGGCGGTGGCTCTGCATCATATCGATTCGCTGGATGCGAAGCTGCAGATGGTTGAGGATGCGCTGGATACGACGCCTGAGACTGAGCGCTGGACACCTGTCATTCGGGGACTCGACAGCAAGCAGATCTATCGATTGAAGCTGGAGTAGCGTGGATGGTATTTATGACGAAACGGAGGCGTGGGGCCTCCGTTTCTGTCTGTCGATCGGTGCGCTGTGATGACGTACATGGAGTGCAGTAGTGCACTATAGTTTACATAATATTTATTATGTTATGTTGAAGCTGCTCGTTCGTACTGATGGTGTTTACTGAGGCAGCTTGATATTCACAAAAAATTATTTAGAAAAAAATATATGATTGATGATATATTAGGAAATGTACTTAAGTTATGAACGGAAGGAGGATCTCGACCGCTCATATGCGTGTTGTCTATGCGCTGTCGATGAGAGACTATACCGGAACCGCTTCCGAATAAGCATTCGTCACCTTAGATATGTATGCGGGAATGGTTATCAGCCCCAATCGGAGATGGGGCCATTGTAGTTGCTCAAGAACGGGATATGTACTCCTGGGTCTTTTGGCCGGACCATAGGGAGTATGAGAATACAGACAATCAGCCCTTCACTATTCCCCCCCAGAGCGCGAATACTCCTTTTTTTTCAAACCTCTTTTACTTTCCTACGATCGCAACAGAGAACTGTTAGTAAGAAGAACACCCTTTCACTTATGGCATTATTAGATTCAACTGCTTTGAATGAACGAACCGACGATGATATAACGTTAATTCTCGCTACGAGAAGAGGCGTGTTTACCATCCCAAAAAGTATGATCGGGATAATCGGCAAGGGGGATTATGTACCCTTTAGAGCAGAACTTGGTCGTGATTAAGCGTTGCAGCCCAATAAGCAAGAAAAGCTACGCGATTGAATCTTAAGGCTGATAAGGAGTGAAAGTATTGACTCGGCAATGGACAGCGTACCCGGAAGGGAACGTAGGGCTGGAGAATCAGGAACGGGATGCGGCAATCTTGTATTGGAACGGATATTTGTCCGGATATGAGCAGCAAACGCTAGTGCCGTTCGGAAAGCCGCAAAGCAAAGTCGACGGCTATGTAGCCCGCACGCTTTATTTTCGCTTTAGCGAGTCGCTTTGCATGGGCATGGAGCGGCTTGCAAGGGAGTGCCAAGCCACGATCAGCACGTTGATGCAAACGGTGTGGGGGCTGCTGCTGCAGCGCTACTACGGCAGCGGCGACGTTGTATTCGGCAGCGTCGTGCGGGCGCGCCCTGCCGGTCTCCCGGATGCAGAGCGAATAAGCAGGTTATTTATCGACACGATACCCGTTCGGATTCGCTGCGACGGGGCAGCGATCTTTGCCGATTTTCTGCAGCAAAACCACAAGCAAATTGTCGCTTCATGTTCGCACATGCCGCTTCCGCAGCATGATATTCAGAAGTTAATGGAGCAGAACAATAATTTGACCGGCAACCTGGTAATCTTTGAATACGATCCGATGGAAGAGCGAAATGAACAAGAGGGTGCAGCCGAAGCTACCCTCATAATGAAAGCGGAGATAGCGGAGCGAACGAACGATGACCTAATCGTGCGCGTATTGTCGGGCGAGGAGATTCAAGTCGGCATCTGCTACAACACGCTCATGTACGATTCGGAGAGCATCGAGCGAATATATGGTCACTATGCACATCTGCTGGAGCAGGTGGTTGCGAATCCGCACATGCCGATCCGCGATATGAATGTCGTGACGGAAGCTGAGAAAGCGCAAATTTTCGAGACGTTCAACGATAAAGCGATCGACTCGCCCCACAAGCAGACGATTCACGGCTTGTTGGAGCGGCAGACGGAGCGGACGCCGGACGTGCCGGCGTTGTACTTTGAAGGGAAGATGCTGACGTACCGGGAGCTGAACGAGCGTGCGAATCGTCTGGCGCGGACGCTGCGCAAGCTTGGCGTCGGCCGGGATACGCCTGTCGGTCTAATGGCGTATCGTTCGCTCAGCTTGTACGCAGGTTTGTTTGCGATATTGAAGGCCGGAGGCGCGTATGTGCCGATCGATCCTGAGCTTCCGAATGAACGGATTGCGTACATCCTCGAAGATTCCGGCGCAAAGCTACTACTGACCGAGGAGCGGCTGAAGGCGCAGGTACGGACGACAGGCGCAGTTCTCGCGCTGGACAACGAAGCAGCCTACGATGCGGATGGCTCCAACCTGGAGCCGACGTCGAGCGCGGACGATCTGGCCTATTTGATTTATACGTCGGGGACGACCGGCAAGCCGAAAGGGGTCATGGTCGAGCATCACGGCCTCGCCAACCTGAAAGTATATTTCGACCGGGAATTGAAGTTGACCCCGGCGGATCGAATACTGCAGTTTGCGAGCCTTTCGTTTGACGCGGCGTGCTGGGAAATATTCGCGGCGCTCTTCTGCGGTGCGACGCTGTATGTCCCGACTTCGGCGACCGTGTTGAACTACCAGCTGCTCGAACAATATGCGGCGGACCACGGCATAACGATGGCAGCACTGCCGCCGGCGTACGCGATTTATGTGGAGCCGGATCATATGCCAAGCTTGCGGATTCTGTTTACGGCCGGTTCGGCATCGTCGATGGCATTGGTGAAAAAGTGGAAAGACAAGGTGAAGTATTACAACGGATATGGTCCTACAGAGAACTCGATCGCAACGACGATCTGGCCGGTTTCCGATGACCCGCAGGCGGAGCGCTTCATGTCGATCGGCCGTCCGGTGCCGAACCATCGTGTCTATATCGTCGATGCTTTCGGCCATTTGGCGCCGGTGGGTGTACCCGGGGAGCTATATGCAGCAGGTATCGGCTTGGCGCGCGGCTATCTGAATCGTCCGGAATTGACGGCGGAGAAGTTGGTGATGAGCCGCTTCAGCAGGGAGCGGATGTACCGGACGGGCGACATGGCGAGATGGCTGCCGGACGGCAAGATCGAGTATTTGGGCCGGATCGACCATCAGGTGAAAATACGCGGATACCGGATCGAGCCGGGTGAAGTGGAAGCGATAATGCTTCTGGCGGACGGTGTGAAGGAAGTGACCGTTATTGCCCTGCCGGACGAAGCGGGGCAAGATCAGCTGCGCGCATACTTTGTGGCGGAGCGGGAGCTGAGTGCAAGCGAGCTGCGTACCTTTTTATCCGAGGCGTTGCCGTCCTACATGCTTCCGGCTCATTTCGTCCAGCTGGAGCGGATGCCGCTCACCGCAAATGGCAAGATCGACCGCAAGGCGCTGCCTGAGCTTCACGGACGGAAGCCGATAGAAAGAATGTCGTCGCCTCTGACCGAAACGGAGCAAAGGATCGCCCAGATATGGAAAGAAGTGATTGGCAGCTCCGACATTCCGCTGGATGTCAGCTTTTTTGATGCAGGCGGGGATTCGATGGGTATATTTCGACTTCATTACTTAATCTGTAGTCAAATCCATGAGGGTGTAACCATGATGGATTTGTTTCGCTTTCCGACGATAAGGTCGCTGGCCCGTTACTTAAATACAGATCTACTGACAGGGGAAACAAGCGAAAAAACGCCCATGAACGTCAGCCGGCGAGAGGATGAAATGAACCGGCAAAAAAGTCTTAGAGCGAGAGGAAGGTAAATCAATATGGCAACAAGTCAGAATGATGCACAATTGCGGGGAATTGCCGTAATCGGCATGGCGGGAAGGTTTCCCGGAGCGTCGGACCTCAATCATTATTGGGACAATCTGAAGAACGGAACGGAATCGATTACTTTCTTCAAGGAGCCGGAGCCGAACAGGATCAACGCTGCCGGGATCGTGGCGGATTATGCCGATTTTGATGCGGATTTTTTTGGCATGACTCCTCGCGAGGCCGAAATTACCGACCCGCAGCAGCGTATTTTTCTGGAATGCGCATACGAGGCTTTGGAATCGGCCGGTTACCGTCCGACAGCTTGTCCGGATCGGGTAGGGGTCTACGGCGGATGCAGCCAGTCAGAATACCTTCATCGTGTGCTGAGCCATCGCAATCTTGTTGAGAGCATCGGACATTTTCAGATTATGATCGGCAATTCGACCGAGTTTTTTGCCACTCGGGTTTCCCATAAGCTGAATTTGCGCGGACCGAGCGTTACGGTGCAAACGGCTTGCTCCAGCTCCCTGGTCGCTGTTCATATGGCTTGTCAGGCACTGCTTACTTATGAGTGCGATATGGCGCTAGCAGGAGGGCTGTCGATCAAAGCGGAGCAGACGGAAGGAAGCGATTACCAGGAAGGAGGCATTCACTCTCCGGACGGCCATTGCCGGGCGTTCGACGCATCTGCGCAAGGAACAGTGATCGGCAATGGAGGCGGTGTCGTGCTGCTGAAGCGGTTGGTGGATGCGGTGCAGGACGGCGATCCTGTTCTGGCCGTCATTCAGGGAAGCGCGATCAACAATGACGGAGCTGATAAAGTCGGCTTCACGGCCCCCAGTATTACAAGACAAGCCGAAGTAATTATGGAAGCGCTCGCCGTAGCCGATGTTCATCCGGAAACGATTGGCTATGTGGAGGCCCATGGCACGGGAACGCCGCTTGGCGATCCGATCGAAGTGGCGGCCTTGACCGACGCTTACCGCGCCTACACCAAGAAACAACAATATTGTGCGTTAGGTTCTGTAAAAACGAATATCGGACATCTCGACAGCGGCGCAGGGATTGCTGGACTAATTAAAGCGGTGCTTTCGATTCAGCACGGACTCATCCCGCCAAGCTTGCATTATACAACGCCGAATCCGAAGATCGATTTTAACGAAAGCCCGTTCTACGTCAATGCAGAACTTTCCTCATGGTCTGTAGAAGGACACCCGCGCCGCGCCGCTGTCAGCTCTTTCGGTATCGGGGGGACGAATGCCCATGTCATTGTAGAAGAGGCGCCGACCTGTGCGACTTCAACAAATGTGGAGAACCCCGGTAACGGAATCGGCGGTCCTCAGCTTCTCCCCTTGTCCGCCAAATCCGCAGAGTCTTTGAAGCGGAATGCGGTAAACCTCTTGAATTACCTCCGATCCAATCCGGAAGTATCTTTAGCCGACGCAGCTTATACGCTCGTTCGTAAAGAGCCATTCGCGCTTCGCATGGCAATTGTCGCAGAAACGACCGATGCGGCAATTCGGCAGCTTGAAGAGAAGCTGGATCGTCCGCTTGCAGATACGTCTGCTCCTCAAACGCCGGCGGTGTTCTTCTTGTTCTCCGGGCAAGGGTCGCAGTATGTGAATATGGGAAGTACCTTATATGAACAAGCGGACTCTGGCGGCAAGGCGCACGTTTATCGGGAAACGGTAGATCAGTGCGCCGTGCTGCTGAAGCCTCAGCTTGGCATCGATCTTCGACAACTGCTCTACCCTTCTAATGGCAGCGCTCCGGAAGAGACAAGCTCTCGGCTTAACCGTACAGCGATGGCCCAGCCCGCATTGTTCGTCGTTGAATATGCGATGGCGAAGCAGATGGAGGCATGGGGCATTCGTCCGCAAGCGATGCTCGGGCACAGCATCGGCGAATATGTGGCGGCTTGCCTGGCCGGAGTCATGTCGCTGGAGGACGCCCTGATTCTGGTCGCAGCAAGAGGAAGGCTCATGCAAGAGATGGCGCCCGGGGCGATGCTCGCAGTGAGCTTGCCCGAAGCCGAGCTGCGCCTGAGAATCGCTGCGGAGCGAGCTGACCTGTCCATTGCAGCGATTAACAGTCCCGGATCTTGTGTCGTCTCAGGCTCATTTGAGAGCATCGAGTCCTTCGAAGAGGCATTGGCGCTTGATTCCATATCGTGTAAAAGACTCGTAACCTCGCACGCCTATCACTCTGCAATGATGGAGCCGATGCTCGGCAGATATGAGGATCTGGTTCGCCGCATCCGTCTGCAGGAGCCTCGAATTCCGTATGTATCCAATATTACTGGATGTTGGATCACGGTCGAGCAAGCAATGGACCCACTATACTGGGTGAAGCATGTTCGGGAAGCAGTCCGTTTCAGCGACGGTATCGATCTTCTACTTCATCATGAAGGTCCGGCCTTATTCGTGGAGATCGGTCCCGGTCAGGTGCTGACTTCGCTGGCGCGCCAACATTTCAGCTCTGAGATGCAGTTCCGCGCGGCTGCGGTAAATACGTTTCCAACCGCAGTATCCAGCTCGTGTTCCTATGCGAGCGCGCTAAGGGCAATAGGGGAGCTATGGCAGCAAGGAGTCCAGCTTGAATTGTCGCCGTTTGGCGGCGGATCGTCTCGTCGGGTGCTGCCGCTTCCTACCTATGCCTTCGACCGCAAAACGTTGAAAGTGGATAATGCGAAGAATAATTCCTCTTCCATCATTTCCGGTTCGGAAGCCGTATCGGGCTCAACCGGGTGGTATTACTCTCCGATGTGGAAGCAGTCCGCGATTCCCGTTTCTCCCGCACGTTCACATGCGAATAACGACAGCCTTCATACATGCCTTATATTCCAAGACCTTCATGGCATTGCCGACTCATTCAGGCTTCTTCTGATAGAAGAAGGGCATACGGTGATCACCGTGCTGCAGGGAGATGCGTACAGGCAAATCGAAGAAGACGTGTTTGTCATAAATCCTCAGGATCATCTCTCATACGAGAAACTGTTTATGGAGCTTTCCGCCAGCGGGAAGCTGCCCCGAAAGCTGATTCATCTTTGGAATCTGGATATTCGGGAACACAATCGTGACGGTATCGATGAACAACAATTTGACTACATACAGCAGATGGGATTGTATAGCTTGATGCATATCGCGAAAGGAATCGGTATCACGACGGTCACGGAGCCCATTGAGATCATCGTCTTAACCCGGAACCTGTTCAGCATCGCCCAGGAGCAGATGATGGAGCCTGAACGGGCCACCATGCTTGGGGCCTTGCGTGTGATTCCGCAGGAATACGGACAGTTGAACACCCGGATCATTGATGTGGACGGGAGCGATCTCATGCTTGCGCGCGGCAAACGGCTCATCGAGCGGCTGTTTCGGGAAATCAGGGAGGAATCGTCTGAATTTATTGTGGCCTACCGGGGCAAGAACCGATTTATACAAGGGATTGAAAAAATTGAGCTACCTGTAAACGATGCTCCGCAGCCAATGTTTCAAGAGGGCGGCGTCTATTTGATCGCCGGGGCTGCGAGCGATCTTGGCATGAGCATGTGCGAAACGTTGACGCAAACGATGAATGCCACGTTCCTGCTTCTGGGGGATGTCGAAGATGAGTCTCCAATCCAAGTCGAACGAATTCGCAAATTGGAACAACCAGGCTGCTCCAGGGTGCAGTATGTAAGCGCGGACTGGCGCAATGAAGTCGCCCTTAATGAGTGTATTCGTCAGGCTGAAGCGGCTCACGGCGGGATTAAGGGCGTGCTGTTCATCACAGATGCGATTGAACCGGGACTTATTCAGCTGCAAGACTGTGAAGCGTCAAGCCGCGTTCTCCTCCCACAAGTGCTGGGAATGTCCCGTTTGGCAGCCGTGCTGCTGAAGCAGCGGGAGCTCGATTGGATATTGCTATTCTCAAGCGGAATTTCGCTTACGGGCGGCGTGGGCCAGATGAATCTATGTGCGGCGAATCAGTTTGCCGATATGTTTGCGGCCTACTTGGCACATCAGGGTTTGCATGCCGTTTCGATCAATTGGAGCATGTGGCAGGAGGGCGACTGGCTCGAAAAACAGGGCAATCTGCCTGCTCCATTGAAGGAACAGCTTCAACGGATGTACGCGGAATATGGCCTGTCCGTTGCAGAAGGAATTGATGCGATGAAGCAAGTCGTGGCGGGAGACTTCAGTCAGGTGATTGTGAGCAAGCAAAATATTTTTGACCTCCATCAACAATGGATTGCAGCTGTAGAGTCGTTGCCGGAAGCTGCCGAAATCGAAGGCGGCGGGGAATTCGTAGCGCCGCGTACCGTGACGGAGAAGAAGATAGCGGAGATTTGGGAAGCGTTGTTTGGTCTTCAGAACATTGGCGTGCAGCAAAGCTTCTTTGAAATAGGCGGCAATTCGCTGGTTTCGATTCAGCTCGTCGCGCGTCTTCGCCAAACCTTTCATGGCGATATTCCGATGGATGTCATCTTCGAAGCGCCGACGATCGAGAAGCTGGCGCTCTCTATTGAAGCCAAGCAGGTGAGTCAGAAGGAGCTGGAAGAGCTTGAACGGATGTTAAGTGAAATTGAGGAGCTGCATCCGGACGATCTGAGCCAACTTATTGGAAGCTTTACATAAAGGTGGGGGTGTCTCGAAATGAATAAACTGCAGCAAAGGTTGTCCGCCTTGTCCCCCGAGCAGCGAAAGCTATTGGAGCAACGCATGAAGAGTCAGGGAATGAAGCCAGAAACGATTTTGGCCCAGGGCAATATGCAGCAGGCTATCGGTTCTGCGTCACGAGCGGCAGATAAAACAACTCCTTTTACCCCGAAGCGCCGACGAGAAGATGGAACGATGGATTTTAGCCTGTTCTTTTTCTCCGGAGACGGTTCGACGATGGAATTGAACAAATACGGCATGCTGATGGAATGCGTGAAGTTTGCAGATCGGCATGGATTCCCGGCTGTATGGACGCCGGAGCGGCATTTCGAGGATTTCGGGGGACTTTACCCGAATCCTTCCGTCCTGAGCGCCGCTCTGGCTGCCGTAACTGAGACGATCGAAGTGAGAGCGGGCAGCGTGGTGCTTCCGCTCCATCATCCGATAAGATTTACGGAGGAATGGTCGGTTGTGGACAATTTGTCCAATGGGCGCGTATCGGTCTCCTTTGCGACTGGCTGGCACCCGGCTGATTTTTTGCTTGCTCCTGTCCAATCGCCGGACTACTATGAGAGTCGCAAAGCTGAAATGTTCCGCTCAATAGAAACGGTACAAGCTTTATGGCGAGGAGATGCCGTTCCGTTCACGGACATGTTCGGAACTGTCCGGGAGATTCGAACGCTGCCCCGCCCGATTCAGAAACAATTGACGGTATGGATCGCCACGAACGGAAGCGAGGAGTCTTATCGGCATGCGGCTGAAATCGGAGCAAACATTTTGACGGGCATCATCGGAAACAGCTTCGGGCAGCTGGAGGAAAAAATTTCACGATACCGTGAGATGCTCGCCGCAAACGGATATGATCCCGGCTCGCGTAAAGTGGCGGTTATGCTGCATACTTGCCTTGGCGATAGCAACGAGGAAGTGCGGCGGATGGTGGAGCAGCCGTTAAAGGAATATTTGAAGACGTTTATCCGCCAGCAAAAGAACTTTTCGGAATCATATGATGCGATGACTGCTGCGGATCTGGACGTCATCGTCTCGAAAGCGTTCGAAGCTTATTTTGAATTCAGCGCTCTCTTCGGCACGAAGGAAAAGTGCTATAAGCTGCTGCAAACGTACAGAGATATCGATGTGCAGGAAATTGCCTGTTTAATGGATTTTGGCGTAGATCAACATACCGTGATGACTACGATGCGCCACTTATCCGAGCTGCGGCAAACAATTGCCCGAACGAAGGAGCTGAAGATATGAAAAGTTTAGCGGACCGAATCCAAGCATTAACCCCCGATCAGCGAGCCTTGCTCGAAAAAAAACTGAAGGCTAATCAGATGGATTCCATCTTGAGCAGCATGACAGGAACGACGATTCCAAGACGGAATCATTCGGGACCAAGTCCGCTGTCGTTTGATCAGGAGCGGTTATGGTTTTTCCATCAGCTTCATCCGGAGTCGTATACCTATAATGTTTACGGCGTGGCGCGGATGAAGGGGGAAGTCCATTACGAAGCGTTGGTGCAGGCGATCAATGCGATCCTCGCCAGGCACGAAGGATGGCGGACAGTCTTCGATGCTGTGGAGCCGCTGCAGTATGTTCTTCCGGAAGTGAGCATATCTGTTCCTACGGAGGACTTGCGGCCGACGCCGGACCATCTTAAGGAATCGGTCGTACAGAAGCTGATGCGGGAAGAAGTGCAGCGTTTGTTTGATTTGCAAAAAGGACCGCTTGTTCGCTTCAAGCTGTTCTACTTATCGGATACGGAAGCAAGGTTCGTATTGACGGTTCACCATATTGTGAACGATCTAATTACGCTTTCCATATTTTTCGAGGAATTGGCCGCCCATTATTCGGCTATTGTGTCAGGGGAACGAGTAAGCCTCCCCGAGCCGCCGATTCAATATGCGGATTATGCGGAATGGCAGCGGAGAGATTTGCAAGGAGAGAAGAAGGAGAGGCTGCTCCAATTCTGGAAAGAGCAGTTGAAGGACAGCTCGTACATTTTGGATCTTCAGACTGACTTTCCGAGACCTCCCGTCATGAGCTATCAAGGGGCACGTGTTTTCATTCATACACCAAATGAAGTGTTCGACCGATTGAAGGCGATTGGGCAGCAAGAGAAGGCGACCAACTTTATGGTGATTTTGACCGCATTTTATATCCTGCTATACCGCTATACGGGACAAGCTGATGTCTTGGTCGGAACCCCGATTGCCAATCGCTATTTGCCCGAGATGGAGAGGGTGATGGGGTATTTTTTAACTATGGGGACGCTTCGCGCCAACATGTCCGGGGACATGACGGCCATGGAGCTGCTTCGTCAAGTACGGGAGACGTCGAAGGAGGTCTACAATCATCAGGAGCTGCCTGTCGGATTGCTGCTGGACGAGCTACGTATTCCGAATGATCCGAGCCGCAATCCGCTTGTGCAAGCCGTGTTCGTGTATGTGGATACGCCGCAACATAAATCAGGCCAATCGATCGTGGCGGGGCTAGAGGTGGAGCAGGAAGAGATCGACGGTGAAACAGCCAAGTATGATATTACGATCGGAGTCATGGAATCGCCGACGGGCTTGAGCGGCTTTCTTGAGTATCCGCCGGATTTGTTCCGCCGGGAAACGTTTGAGCGCATGGCGGAGCATTGGAATGAGCTGCTTGGCAGCATCGCGGATAATCCTGAGCAAACGTTGGCCGAGCTGGCGATGTTAACCGAGGCGGAATACAGGCAAATCGTTATCGAGTGGAATGACACGGACAAAGCTTACGATTCGACCATTCAATGTCTACATCAATGGCTTGAGGAGCAGGCGGCCCGAACGCCTGAGCGAACGGCGATCATCTTTGACGAGGCTGAGCTGACGTATCGGGAAATCAATGAGCGGGCCAATCGTCTTGCCCGGTCGCTCCGGGCCAAAGGGGTCGCTCCGGGCGAAGTCGTTGCGGTTATAGCGGAGCGCTCGTTTGAAATGGTGACGGGCATCTACGCCATCCTGAAAGCAGGAGGAGCCTACATACCGGTTGATCCGCATTATCCGGATGAACGCCTCCGATATATACTGGAGGACAGCGGAGCAAGGCTCGCGCTTGTACAAGAACGGTTCGAGGAACGTCTGGCGTTTCCTTGCCAGATCGTCAATTTGAACGATGAAAGGGAGTATGCGGAGGAAGTCGCCAATTTGGAGCTTGTTTCGCGACCGGAAGATTTGGCATATGTGATGTATACGTCAGGCTCTACAGGCAAACCGAAGGGGGTTATGACCGAGCATCGCTCCATCGTCAACCGGTTACTATGGATGCAGGATTATTATCCCATCGATGAGACGGATACGATTTTGCAAAAGACGACTTATACGTTCGACATTTCGGTGTGGGAATTGTTTTGGTGGACGATGGCCGGTTCAAAACTGTGCTTGTTGTCCGTTGACGGAGAGAAAAATCCCGAGCAGATTTTGGAGACGATCGCCAGGGAAAGAATCACGACGATCCATTTTGTACCCTCCATGCTGCAAGCATTCCTGAATTACACCGAACATTTCCCTGCGTCCAGTCTCGCGAAGAAGCTGGCGTCGCTGCGTCAAGTGTTTGCTACCGGAGAGCCGCTGCAGCCTCGACACGTGGATCGGTTCTACACAACGATCGCTGCGGCGAACGGAGCTCGCCTTGTCAATTTATACGGACCGACGGAGGCGGCCGTGGAGGTGTCACACTTCGAATGTAAGCCCGGCGTGTCTTATACGAGTGTTCCAATAGGCAAACCCGCGAGTAATACACAGCTTTATATATTGAAAGAGGGCACGACTCAACTACAGCCGGTCGGGGTAGCGGGCGAGCTGTGCATTGCCGGAGTACAAGTGGCAAGAGGCTACTTGAACCTACCGGAGCAGAACGCGGAGAAATTCGTTGACAATCCGTTTATTCCCGGCGGTAGGATGTATCGTACAGGCGATTTGGCAAAATGGCTGCCCGATGGCAGCGTCGAGTTGTTGGGGCGAATCGACCATCAGGTGAAAGTAAGGGGGTACCGGATTGAGCTGGGCGAGATTGAGTCGCAGCTGCTGAATCTGGAGTCGGTTACTGGGGCAGCGGTCGTCGCCCTTGAAGATGCGTCAGGGGGCCTGCAGCTGTACGCTTATTTCGTGGCAGACCGAAAGCTGTCTTCAGATAAGCTGAAAGCCGCGCTGTCCTGGGTGCTGCCCAGCTATATGGTGCCGGCCGCCTTCGTCCAATTGGAGCATATGCCACTTACTTCCAATGGAAAAATCAACCGCAAGGCGTTGCCTAAGCCGACCGCCAGCCGACGCCTCGAAACACCTTATGCCGGGCCGCGCTCAGATACTGAGCGGGAGTTCGTTTCTATCTGGCAGGAAGTTCTCGGTGTCCGGACGATCGGGATTCACGACAGCTTTTTTGATTTGGGAGGAGACTCGATCAAGGCGATCCAGCTGTTCTCAAGACTTATCCATACCGGATACAAGGTAGAGATGAAGGACTTGTTTCAATATCCGTCCATCGCATCGTTAAGCCCGTTTGTTCAAACGGTCAGCCGCATCGCGGAGCAAGGAGAAGTGACAGGGGAGGTTGGGCTTACGCCCATTCAGCACTGGTTTTTTGAGCTCGGCTTGACAGAGCCGCATCATTTTAACCAGACCGTCATGTTTCACAGAGCGCAAGGCTTTGATGCGTCGGCAGTTCGTCTCGCGCTCGGCAAACTCGCAGAGCATCATGACGCTTTGCGGATCGTCATGCGCCAAACCGGGAATGGGTTGTTCTTGCATAATCGCAGTACGGAAGAAGCGGGTGAGCTGTTCAGCCTGCAAATTTATGATTTCACAGCCGAAGAGAATATGGAATCAGCAGTCCAAGCGAAGGCGAACGAAATACAGCGCAGCATCAGCTTATCCGACGGCCCCTTGTTGAAATCAGGCCTGTTCCGCTGTCCGGACGGCGATCATTTGTTATTCTGTATCCATCATCTGGTTG
Organism: Paenibacillus sp. YYML68; assembly: GCF_027923405.1. NCBI lineage: Bacteria > Bacillati > Bacillota > Bacilli > Caryophanales > Paenibacillaceae > Paenibacillus > Paenibacillus sp. YYML68. The sequence continues at coordinate 2,745,284 of NZ_BQYI01000001.1, forward strand.
TGGACGGAACGTCTTGGAGCATTCTGGTTGCTCATTTCACGATGGCTTACGAACAGGCGATTCAAAGTCGCCCCATCCTCCTACCTGGCAAATCCAATTCATTTCTCAGCTGGACCAATGAATTGCTTCAATATTCAAATGGACCGGTAATGGAGAAAGAAGTGGCATATTGGCAGCAAATCGAACAAACCGAAGTGAAATCGCTGCCCAAAGATCATCCTGAAGCGACCGGGATGATTGTTGGGGAGAGCCGGACAGTGACGGTATTATTATCGGAAGAGGAAACCGAAGCTCTGCAAAAACAGGCGCATCGCGCTTACAACACAGATTTGCCCGATTTGCTGCTCGCTGCGCTGGGCATGGCCGTTCACGAGTGGACGGGTATGAAGGAAGTGCTCATCGGTATGGAAGGTCATGGTCGACCGCCGATTCATCCCGATCTGGACGTTTCGCTCACAGTGGGTTGGTTTACAAGTTTGTATCCGTTTTTGCTTCAAACCGGGGCAGAGATGTCGATGCCGCAGCGTATTATTAACGTGAAAGAAAGCCGGCGCCAAATTCCGCATGATGGAATCGGTTACGGGCTTCTAAGATATTTGTCCAAACAGAAAGATAAGCTTAGGCTCGAGTCTGAGCCGGAATTGATCTTTAATTATTTCGGTCAATTGGATATGGAGATCAACGGTCTGATGAAGCGGTCTCCGTTGTCCAGCGGCGAAAACATAAGCGAAAGAACGAGATTGAGGCATCTCATCGGTGTGAATAGCTTCATCTCCGGCGGCGTACTGAACCTGACGGTGGAATATAACGGCAAGGCGTACAGCCAAAGCACGATGGAGCAATTGGCCGAACGGATCAGATCGGGCTTGCGGCAAGTCGTTTCGCATTGCATGGCTCAGAAACGAGCGGTGCTGACGCCGAGCGACGTTCTGTTTAAGGGATTAAGTCTAGATGATCTGCAGCAGCTTGCAGCGTCTACCTCTTCCGTCGGTGAGATTGAGAATGTTTTCGACATGACGCCCATGCAGAAGGGAATGTTGTTCCATAGTTTGCTGAACCCTGAGTCTTCGGCCTACTTTCAACAAGCTACCTTTGATCTTCTAGGCAATCTGGACGTCGAGCTTTTTCATGAGAGCTTGAATTTGATGGTTCAGCGTCACCAGGCTTTGCGGACAAACCTGTATCACGGTTGGAAAGGCGAGCATTTACAGGTCGTATTCAAAAGTAAATCTTGCGAGCTTTACTACGAGGACTTGCGGAATCGGAGCCGTACGGATCAAATGGCCTACGCGGAACAATACAGGCAAAAGGACAAAACGCGAAGTTTTGACTTGTACCGGGATTCCTTGATGCGAGTATCGATTCTGCAGACGGGAGATCGTGAGTATCGCTTCATTTGGAGCTTCCACCATATGATCATGGACGGCTGGTGCATCGCCCTCGTGACGAACGAAGTGTTTGACAGCTATAGCGCGCTTGTCAGAGGTCAGCAGCCTGTGTTGTATCCGGTAACACCTTACAGCGAATACATGACTTGGCTGGGACGCCAGGACGTCAGCGCTGCCGCTGCGTATTGGACCGAGTATCTGAGAGGCTGTGATTCTGCGACGGTGCTGACGAAGACAAAGCAACTATCGATAGGGGAGGGGTATTCGGCCGAAAAGCTGACCTCCGTGCTGGAAACAGATGTGAACGAAAGTCTACACCTCGCAGCCAAACAGCATCAAGTGACCATCCATTCATTGATCCAAACCGCTTGGGGAGTACTGCTGCAAAATAATAACTATCGTCAGGATGTCGTCTTCGGTTGCGTCGTGTCCGGAAGATCGGCGCAAGTCAAAGGGTTCGATAAGATGATCGGGTTGTTTATCAATACGATTCCCGTTCGTATTATCTGCGATGGGGAGGAGCCGTTCAGTGGCGTCATGAAACGAATGCAGGAGTTCGCACTGGCATCGAAGGAATACGAAACGTACCCGCTGTATGAAATTCAGGCAAAAAGCGTTCTTAAGCATAAACTAATCAGCCATATCATCAACTTTCTGAATTTTCCTCCTTCGCAATTGGATGAAACAAGAAGTGAATTGTCCGAACTTAAATTCGTGAATGTAAACTTTAATGAGGAAGTCAACTATAATTTTTTGCTTACCATTTCGCTGGCGGATTCGTTAATTCTGGAATACAACTACAACGCTTTGGTTTATAGCAAAGAAGACATCGAAGAGTTGAACCATGATTTCATTCAAATTCTGAAGCGAATTGCAATCAATCCGCTTGTCAGCATTGAGGATCTTAATCATCCTCATCACTATTCTTGGAGAAAGCAAGAAAATTACTGGCTGGAAAGATTGGCCGGAGAATGGCCTGTAATGGATCTGCCAACAGATTATCCAAGACCTGTTACACCTAACTATGGGAGGGAGAGAGGCGCAGTTGAATTTGTGATCGATCCTGCATTAACGGAGGGGTTGGGGCTGTTGTCCGGCCAATGCGGCAGCACCCTATTCACGGTTCTTCTTGCCGCATATTCGATTATGCTTTCCCAAAATAGCGGACAAACGGACATTCGGGTAGGCTGCCCTGTTGTAGTAAAACCGTCATCGGATCAGGGTAAAGAGGTCGAAAGCGGCGATAATACGCTGGTGCTGCGAAGCTTTCCAGAGGAAGACAAAACATTTGCTGCCTACTTGCAAGAAGTGAAGGAAACGATGCTGAACGCTATCGCGAATCAGAATTATCCATTCGAAGTGCTTGCGGAAAGGCTCGGCCTGGTGCGGAAAGATAGCTGCATTCCGACGATGCAAGCGATGTTTGTACAGCAAAGCGATGAAAGGAAGCTACTGGAACCGCCAGTCGGGCCGTCATTCATTTCCCACGGACGCCATTCAGCGGCATATAACATCGCTTGCAGCGATCTTTGCCTGTATGCTGCCGAGCAGGGAGAAGAGATCGGATGCCGTTTCGAGTACAACACGAAATTGTTTGAACGAAATACTATAGAGGAAATGATTAGCGACCTTACATGGCTGTTATCCGTCCTCATTGATAAGCCGCAACTCAAGCTGTCACAGCTAGAGCCGTCGGGCAGTGGCGTATCTGATAGTCCGTTAATTGAATTTAATTTTTAGTCCCGAGATCTGAACTCCGGAAAGTGCAGAACAGCGCCTTTCCGGAGTGAAATTAATCTTGTTGTTATATTTGGGCGAGTTTCATTCTGTCGTCACATTGGTAATCTTGAAAGCAGCGTCCTAAAGGTAACCGAACCGTTCCCCGTAATCTTGTCGCAAAGAATCATGATCCTTTGCTGTTTAACTTGGCAAGCACCTTCTAGTCGTTCTTAAATAACTGTCACTATTCTGGTACTACACTAAGTAGGCATTTATATCGTATAATAACAGCACATAATCTATATTATGTGCTGTTATGTGCCAACCTTGTGCCCACAGAAAGGAACATATGGATGAATCATTCACTAGATGCGACTGTTCAGCAGGACCTTGAAGATTTTCTCATCTATATCCAGAGCCGATCGTTCTCGACTCATACGAAAGATGCTTACATACGTGACGTGAAGGGCTTACTGGAGTACGTCGGTCGATCTGCGGATCAGATTAAGAAGGTCGATATTATGAGGTATCAGAAAATCGTGCGTGATCGCGGGGCAGGGGACCGTTCGATTAATCGAATGCTATCTGCGGTACGCTGCTTCTATAATGCACTGATCGAGTTCGAGCGAGTGGAGGTCAACCCTACGCTTACCATCAAGAAGGCGAAGGTCGAGAAGAACGTCGTTCCCGTCTATCTGAATGAAGAAGAACTTGCCAGCTTTCATGAAAGCATCTCAGGAAGGCATAAGCTGCGCGATCTTACGATGTGCCTCTTAATGGGCTATGCGGGGCTGCGCGTGTTTGAGATCCATTCGCTGAATGTCGAGCATTTCGTCGATGGATCGGAGCCGTACCTGCAATTTATGGGGAAGGGGAGAAAGTGGCGCACGGTACCGCTGCACGCAGATATTGCTTCTATTATAAGGAGGTATGCTGCGGAGCGTCTCACGGTTAAGGATGAAGCCGACTCCACCGCGTTGTTCGTCTCTCAGAAGGGACATCGCATCAGCAGACGTACGATTCAGAGCGTCGTCGAGCGTACGGTGAAGCAGGTCAAGGGCAAGCGACCGGAGCTGAAGCATAAGAAGATCAGCAGTCATAAGCTACGGCATACGTTTGCCACCTCACACTTTCGCCGCGGCACGGACCTGCGAACGCTGCAGGCGTTACTCGGACATTCGGATATTTCGACGACTCAAGTGTATACGCATGTGGAGAACAAGCAGCTCGTGGAGGCTCAGGCGAGGATTAGTCCGAATATTCCGAGGTTGGATTAGTCTAGGTTAGACGCTCTCCTGAATGGAGGTTCAGGAGAGCTCTCCAAAAGATATTGACATAATTAATATTATGTTATCATATTGCGAGATAGCGAGCGATAGCTTGACGATATACTTGTATGGGTCGGAGTCCGACGAGTCGGTCGACCGGTTCTCCTTGATTAAAGACGATGACGGTCGGCATAGACATAATTCCATATTCACTAGCCAACTGAGGAGACTCATCACAGTTGACCTTCAGAATCGCAATGTGCTCAGAATGCTCCTTATCCAACGTGTACAGTACGGGTGTCATTGCTTTACATGGTGGACACCACGGTGCACCGAAATAGACCAGAGCGATATCGGACTGAATGACAGCTTCCCGTAAGGTAGATTCATGAATATCGATTATACTCAACGTAGTTCCTCCAATACCGATTATTCTGCCTGTGGAGCGGCAGTGTTTGTCTCAAGCTTATAGGCTTGAATCCGATCCTCCAGATTGACTTTAATTCTTTGCAGTGTTGCGATCTGTAGATCGATTTCCGCAAGCTTTTGTTGATAGACGGGTAGCACCTCCTTGCAGAAGCTTTCTTTATTCGTCAAGACACAGTGGAGGAAGCTGGCAATCTGCGCAGTCGTCAAGCCAAGACTCAAGTAAAATTGGATCGTTCTTACTTGTTCCACCGCAAAGGGGGAATACTCTCTATATCCATTGGTATCGCGGATTGGAGAAAGAAGTCCTTGCTCCTCATAGTATCGGATTGATCGAACGCTGCAGCCTGTTCGCCTCGAAAGCTCGCCGATTCGCATCTTGACAACCTCCAATCTGTTCTAATATGTATACTAAACGATACCATTGGTGTGAGGGTCAAGGGGAAATTGAAAAATGCTGAACATTAACATGGACAGCATACTCCGACTAACATTTTCACAAAACCCGTATTTTGTACAAATGTCATAGTCGTTTAATATCCCATGTCTCGTACTGTCCTTCGAGTCCAATTAACTAATTTACATATCATAACCCGTAATCCGCAAGCAACTTATCTATCCTCTGCCTGCACGGATCACGGGTTATGTGGCACTGCGTGAGATTACCATGTACGTTTAATGAAGCTTGATTACTTATTGAATGACCATTTCTGATTGGCGCCACCGTTGTGATCCCAGATGACTAGACCTGTTCCTGTTGAGGTTGAGAATCCAGGCACATCTAATACTCGCCCTGAGCTATGTTGAATGGTTCCATCTGATTGCTTACTCCACTGCTGATTCGTGCTGTTATTACAAACTTGCAGCTCGACATTCGCTCCGTTATCCGTCGAGGCTCCGGATGTTCCAAGACAGCCATTCTGGGTATGCAGCGTGCCATCCGACGCAAAGACGAACACTTGATTGCTATTCGTGTGACATGTGTACTGGTCTACAGGAGTTCCAGGTGCACTGCTATTGTTACGAACATCTGCGCATAAACCGCTATTCGCGTTGACGAGTCTTCCCGCGTAAGAATTACCAATCCCGTTCTCGTGAACAGCACTAGTTCCTGTAACATGCAGCTTCGTGTAAGAAGCGCACGTCGTGCTTGTATTGGTGCTGATGAGTTTAGCCTCGACGGTACCATTATTCGTTGTAGGTGCTTCTACCTTCATCGTGGAATACGGGGAATCGGTGCAGCGTGTGCTAGCATCGTTCCAGTCAAAGTATTCGGTCCATGATGAAATATTCCCTTTAATCGCGTTACCTGTACCTACTTGTAGCTGTCCAAGGTCAAATATCGTTCCAATAGTTATATTATACACCTTGACACCATAATACCCATTCCCACGATCCGACAAAACAAATTTGTAGGTGTGATGAGGAATGGGCCTTACGTTATATCGGCAGGAGTAGCCAGTGCCGTCCTCAGAGAATTTCACACAATAGGAACCTTCAACTCCAGGTATTGCCCCTGTAGCATTCCATGCGGAGAAGATGAACATCCCCCCACCATCCTTGAACGTTTGAAAACCCGTATATGCGACATCGTTGTTTTTGAACGCAAACTGATGTGCCCAAAAAATGTTCGCTCTTCCCGGGTCGGTTTCAAGTCTTTGTGAGAATGTTACTTGCGTATACGTTCCTGTGCCCAATGAATAATTGACATAGCTTCCAGGTGTCTCTCCTGATGCGAGTGCAACGTTACTCAGATACGTAGTACCTAGTAGCAAAGCAGTCATCATAACAAAAGCAATTTTCCGAAAAAACGTGTACATAAGTCGCCTCCTTACAATTTTGAAATGACAGTGTTCCTTGGTATAAGGTTGTTTGTTCCTCCAATGTCCCTCCCCCATGTGTATATATTTAACAATAGTGTTTTCTATTACAAAATATTGCAGAAAGCTGCGCTGACTAAGCCTTCACCCGCAGCAATCGCATACTATTCAAGATGACAAGGACGGCAGCACCCGTATCACTAAGGACGGCGATCCACAAGGTCAGTAGCTCCGGAAATATCAGCATAAAAGCGGCAGCCTTAATGATCAACGAGAACCAAATATTTTGCTTAATAATGCGAATAGCTTGACGGCTTAGCTTAATCGAATAGGCGAGCTTCACCAGGTTGTCAGCCATCAGGACCATATTCGCCGTCTGCATCGCGGTATCGGTTCCAGCCCCACCCATAGCAATCCCGAGGTCAGCTGTGGCAAGTGCTGGTGCATCATTTATGCCATCTCCCACCATCGCTACGCGATGACCGTTCTTTTGCAGCTGCTGGATGGCAGACACCTTCTGCTCCGGTAGCAGCTCGGACGAGAAATGGTGGATGCCAGACTCGAGTGCTACCTTCTTCGCTGAGCCCTCCGTATCGCCGGTTAGCATAACGAGCTGCTCAATACCGACACGTTGAAGGTCTTGAATCGCTTGCACAGATGTGTCTCGGACGCGGTCAGCTACAGCTAGGACGCCTAGTATATGTTGCTCGGTACCGATGATGACGATCGTCTGCCCCTCCTGCTGCAGAGCCCGTACACGGTCTTCGATCACTGCCAAGCCTTCGTGCTGCAGCTCTCGAAACAATCTCACATTACCAGCGTAGTATCGCCTCCCCATCTCCCCGATGACCGCCTCGACACCTTGACCGACCCTATTGCGGAACTGCTTCCCTGGTTGCGGTGTGAGACCCTTCGTTGTCGCATAATCGACAATCGCTTTCGCTATGGGATGGGTGGAATACGCCTCCAATGTATACGCGATAGTAAGAAGCTCCTCCTCTGTCGATTCATTCACGATAACTTGTGTAACGAAGGGCGTCCCTTCAGTCAACGTGCCAGTCTTATCGAAGGCAATAGCCGAGAGGCTTCCTGCGATTTCCAGGTACGTGCCACCCTTGATCAGAACACCATTCTTCGCAGCCTGACCTATAGCTGATACGATCGCAACAGGGGTAGAAATGACGAGCGCACACGGGCATGCGATGACGAGCAGCTCTAATCCTTTGTATAGCCACTCCTTCCAAGCACCGGCTCCGAGCAAGGGGGGAACAACCATGACCGCTAGGGCAAGCAAGAATACGATCGGTGTATATATTTTGGCAAATTGATCAATAAAAGCTTCGGTCGGTGCCTTCTGCTCTTGCGCTTCTTCCACAAGATGAATGATCTTGGCAATGGTCGTATCCTGGACCCACTTCGTAACCTTCACTTCAAGCGAGCCATGAACATTGATTGTTCCCGCATACACAAGATCTCCGGGCTGCTTATCAGCAGGAATGGATTCACCCGTAATTGGTGCTTGATTCACACTAGATTCGCCGGCCACAACCTCACCATCCAGTGGAATCTTCTCTCCTGGCTTCACGACGATGATGTCACCGATAGCAACGTCCTTGACACCTAGGCGAATCAACTGATTCCCACGCTTCACATTCGCCTCAGCGGGAGCTAGCTCGAGTAAGCTGCGAATCGACTGTCGTGTCTTCTCCATGGAGCGTGCCTGGAGCATGTTCCCTAAGGCGAAGAGCCATACGACCGTTGCGCCTTCCAGCCACTCGCCGATCGCAGCCGCACCAAGGGCAGCCGTAGTCATCAGCACATTCATGTCTAAGGAGCGGCTCCTCACAGCATAATAGGCGCTTCTAGCTGGCTTATACCCTCCCACGATGATAGACAATGCATAGAGAACCGTAATGACTATTGAAGGAACGTCCATGTATGACCCCATAACGCCGAGTAGCAGCATCAGACCCGACAGAACGACTGTGCGTGTATCCGATCTCAGCCCTCCCTTCCCCTCTTCACGGGCTTCACCACTACCAGTCGTGAGAACAGCAGCCTGGAAGCCGAGTTTCGTAACTTCATGGATCAGCTGCTCATCGGTGAGATCATGCTCCACGGTCATCTTACCTGATGAGAAGTGGACCCTCGCAGTCTGCACCCGAGCATGTGCCTTCAGATGATTCTCAATCGTTACCGCACAGGAGCCACAATCCATGCCATCCACACAGTACGTACGCTCAGTGCTCGACTTCTGACTATGGGGAGTCAAGACGGTGACGACAGAGTCGCTCTCCCTAGACTTATCACTGCAGCATTGATCTTGACAATTCGAACTCATCATGACTCCCTCCTATCCCTTTGAGCAGCAATCCAGCTCCGAATTTCTCTCGCAGGCAGCTACTTCCTCCTCGACCTGTGTGAATACAGCGTCCATCATGTCCAGCAGCTGAACGATCTGCTCGTTTCTCAAGCTGTAGAACATGTACTTGCCCTCCTGTCTGCCTACAACGATGCCGCAGCCCTTCAAGCATGCCAGATGCTGCGAGATGTTCGATTGATTTCCTTGCAGCGCCTCCACAAGCTCAGATACCGTTTTTTCTGAGCCCTTCAGACATTCCAATATGTGCAGTCTCGTTTTGTCACTGAATCCTCGAATGAACTTCGCCTTTACTTCACAGTCTCGCTGTTCCATCATTTAATATCCTCCGTCCTATCACATCAGTTCCTACTAATATGTATCATATTAACAATGACTAATGCGTATGTCAAATCGACACTACAGCTTGAACCTATTCCTCCCATCTACGCCGAAGGATCACGCCTAATGGCTGCTAAAAAACCACCTTACGCAAGCCGCGGTAAGGTGGTCACAAAGCGATACATATTCGGTTGGAGACTAGGATACAACCTTCTTAAGCTCCACTTCAGCCAGCTTAATTTTGCCCAGGCTGTTCTGGTTGTTTTGCAGCAGTGTTTCCAACGTTGCTAACAGCTGCTGTAGCGTAGCGGACGCCTGCTCGCTGACAGACGCGAGATGCGAGGTCGAATCCGAGATCTGGCCGGACGATTCCGTCACCTTACCCATGACCTCGGCATAGCTGCCGGATAGCTCGTGAAGCTGTGCGACGGAGTCATTAATGGAGGTGAACGCTTCCTTCGTCTCTTCTGTAATGGTATGACTGTTCTGCATCAGATTCGCGACTCGGTTCATGTTGATGCGCGTCTGCTCGGATTTCTCCGAGAACGATTGCAGCTGCTCCGATATTTGCGAAGCCGCCTGTGCGGTTAGATCAGCCAGCTTGCGAATCTCACCGGCTACGACCGCGAAGCCTCGCCCCTGCTCTCCTGCACGGGCGGCTTCGATACTCGCATTCAGCGACAGCAGGTTCGTCTGGTTCGCGATCTCATGAATGGTCGCGCTGAACTTGCTCGTTTCCTCCAGGTTCGTGATCAGCTCTGCGATTTCATGAGACATCCGCTCGATGTCCACACGGAACTCGGAGATTGTGCTCGATAACGAACTCATTTTGCCCTTACCAGATTCGGATAAGTCAGACGCTTCCTTGGATTTTCCTTCAAGCGTCTGTACCGATTGCCACATATGTTGAATCATATCGTTCATGCCGAGCACGGAGTCACTGATAGAGACTGTGGAATCCACTTGTACAGCGGCTCCCTTGGATATTTCATGGAACGCAGTGTTCATTTCACCGAAGGACTGCATATTCTCCTCACTGGCGCGAGAAATCGCAATCATGTTCTCTGTGATGAACTTGACGTTCGTGACGAGTGTTTCCTTCTGCTCCTGCTGCTGCTTCAGCAATTCCTCGGTCTGCAGCCTTGACGCCTCCATTGTTTGGATCATGTGACGGGAGACGCTCGATAACGAGATGATCAGAACACTAATTAAGATGAAGTAGATCAAGTATGTCGTGACGTTATTCGGGTTGTAGTTGGCAGCTTCTGCCCCGCGAATGAACACCAGATAGACGAACTGGAAGGACCCCAAGACTACGGCTCCGAGGGTCAGTCTACGATCCATATAGATGGATGCCATAATTAGCATGTAGAAGATCGAGAATACGTTGGTAATGTCAGGCTGAATCATGTTAAGCATAAATCCGATCGCAAAGCTTCCGCCAATTGCGATGTATTTAATGATATGAATGGCATTACGAGTCATGTGCAAATAAATCATAGTAAGGAATTGCAGGACAAGTGTCCCGGCAACTATTAATATACCTGTACTTTGTAAATTGCTATCATCTTGTAGACCGAAGATGGCGAGAAGCGACAGCATTGTAGTGACCCCTACCGCCCAAAGAATGACTTTATTGCGCCGCATCAAGTCCTGCTGTTGTAATGTTAAAGATGAATGCCTCTCGCTTGCTTGTCTTGCCGTCTTCCGAAAAAACAATAGGATCAGTCCTTTCCTGTATGTAGGAACTATAATCGTAACGATGACAACCTGAATATTTCATGCTCTTAACATCTATTCAATATAAATCGTCAAATTCCTCTATTTTTCGACAAAAAATCACACTTGACTTACACGAAGTTTTTTCCATGTGAAACGTTTCCATACGTAACGTAGTAAAAATGAAAAAGCCTCTGTCTCTGGAACAGAGGCGAATGGTCTGAGTATCCTGTTACTTCCGGAACTGCTCCGCTAGCTTCATCAATGCTCCGTCACGGATCGGCTCCTCCTCATTCGTGAATTTGACAATGGTGATGCGCATCGGATCGTCCGGATTCGGATCGAGAAAGACGAGATTGTCTGCATCCTCGATCTGAACCGGATAGCCGCCTTCTTGTAAGGCGGTCTGGAGCTGAGCTGCTGTTGGCTTGTCATCCGATTCCGTGAATATAAGCCCCTTCAGGTTGCGCTCTTCTCCCCGCTCATTGAGATGATCAATTCGGTATAAGAAATTCCATTCCATATTACAGCATCCTCTCCACCATGTACGAGAATATGTTCCTATACGTAATATGGAGAATTGTGGTGCTTTCTATCCAAGAAGGAACGGTTTACCTACCATTCCCTTCCATCAATCGGCGCTTCAGCGGCAGTATCGTCCCATACGTTCCGGCACGCCAGACCCACTCCAGCGGCCCCATCGTATATCGTCTCAGCCACAGCTCACTTAAGAGCAGCTGTATGGTCAACAGTAAGCACGAATATACGAGCGTAGCTAACGACGTCCATTCGCTCATCGCAGGCCAGACCGCAAGCAGCAGCACCGTAACGATCGATTGTCCGAGGTAGACTGTGAAGGCCATCCGACCCATCGACTGCAGAGCTGTGAATCGGCGGGTGCCGAGCCTTCTGAAGATGAGCAGCAGTGTGCACACGTAGAAGATCGCTAACGATTTGCCAGACAAGTATGTATAGTGAGACAGAAGATTCGGAGCGTAGCTGGCCGAGCTCCACCAGCTATGTACGATCGGTATGGATAGCAATACCGTTACTGCGAATGAGCCCCATTGCCAACGTCTCAGCAGCTTGGTGCTCAGCTTCCCCGGCTCAAGCCACCCTCGCACCCCGGCATAGATGCCTAGCAGCATCAGGCCGATAATTTCAGGAGCGCGAATGAAGAGCTCAATGGCCGTGTAATCCATGATGAATTGCAGGCGACCTCTTAGATTAGGAACAGCATCGAATAACGGCTTCATCATTTCAGCTGGGTCCAGCAACAGAGCTAGTATCTTTAAGAGCACGTAGATGAGCATTGACCATCCGAGCAAGCCGATTCCGAAGCCGAGTATCGTGCGGGGACTTCGCTTATAGAATAAGAATAAGGCGAAGCCGCATATCGCATACAGATGCAAGACGTCTCCATACCAGATGAAGATCAAGTGCGCGAGACCGATTCCGAGCAGCAGAAGCAGCCTTCGCACCATAGATCGGTGCCCGGTCGCTCCCCGCTCCTCCGCACGGCGCATGAACAAGTAGAAGCTGAGTCCGAACAAGAATGAGAACAAGGTATAAAACTTAGTCTGCACGAGTAAGTCGATGGCCAGTCGTATGCTAGCATCTACACCCGAATAAGAAGGAATGAACGAAATGCCGTTGCCGATCATTTCGGGTACATTGGCCACACAGATGCCGAGCAAGGCGAAGCCGCGCAGCAGGTCGACCTCCTCGACACGGCGGATCGACGCTGGAGAATTAATCTGCATAATCGTAAATACTCCTATATGTGTAAGATAAAGACTACCTCATATTACTACAATTATCCATCCTTGACTACCGACTCCATATAGGACCTATATTTTACTTATAAGGGCCGTTGTCTCATACGTTGCGTGCTGGTTCGACATAAGCTGAGTTATCACCTGCAACCCACCCTATAGTCATGGAAAGGGAGTGTGATGTGTCATGGCTACCTTCAACTTCCCGGTAGCGGTAGGTCCGCAAGCGCAATTCGAGCCGGCTATTGCGGTCAATCTGCTTCTTCCCAGTACCATGGTCTGTGTGGCTGTCGAATTCGTCGGTAACTTACCTCATACCGGTGTATATCGATCACTCGATGGCGGGGCCAACTGGGATCGCAGAATATTGCCGATTCCACCACAGTTCACAGGTGCCGAGGCACCATACGTCGCGTATTCGTTCCCGAACACGTTCTATATTACCGCACATGTGTTCCCAGGAGCGGAGAGCGGAACGTGTGTCATCTACAAATCGACCGACAACGGAACTACCTACAGCGATCCGCTCATCGTAGGGTCGGGCTACGGGATCTACATCAACAACGACGAGACGCTTGTCACCGTTGATAACGGTCAAGCCAGTCCGTATCTAGGCAACGTATATGTCGCATATAACCACCAATTCAACGTTACGAGCAGTGGTAACTCGGTCGCCTTCCTCAATCGATCGATGGATGGCGGACTGACATTTGACGTGCCGGTCAGATTGTCCGAGCAGTCTGACTCTGTGGAACGGCCGGATGTGGCGGTAAGCTTGGTTGGGACTGTGTACGCCGCCTGGATCACAACAAGTCCGACCTCCCGGTACTTCGTAAGACGCTCATTAGACGGCGGAGCAACGTTCGAGCAATCGGTGCTTGTAGCTAATGTGGTGCCCGTTCCGACGATCTTGCCGGTTCCCGGCTACAATTTCCGCGTGCTGACCTTCGCCAGTATCAGCGTTGACAACTCGGCGAGCCCGAATCGAGGCGCCGTCTACACGGTCTGGCAAGACTTCCGGCAAGGCTACTCGGACATATTCATGTCCAGATCGTTCGACAACGGCTCGAACTGGACGCCGCCGGTCAGCATCACGAATGCGCCTGCGGGCTCACAGAACTTCTTCCCGGCGATCGATGTGGACCCACTGCTAGGCGTTGTCAACATCATCTACTACAGCAACCAGGTAGACGGCTTCCACCTCGACGTATTCGTCGCACGCTCCATTAATGGAGGAAATACGTTCAGGAATACGCGAATTACGACGACCTCCTTCAATCCGAACGGGAACAGTCCAACGCCAGTAGCGTTAATCGGTGACTACATTGACATCGCCAGCGTCCCACCCGGCGGCTACATTGGAGCATGGGCCGATACACGTAACGGATCGCTCGATATATTCGCCGGTTACTCTGGCAATGTGATCACATGATATGCATAAATAAGCACCCTGAAGCTCATCCACTCCTGCAAGCGGCAGGCTGACTTCAAGCGTGCTTATTTTCGTTCGTTCACATTATTAATCATTAATGCCATTTAAGCTTTAACGCCTAATGCTTTCAGCATAGTGGTGAAGCTTTCATGAAATTTTTGGGGTGTAAACCGCTCCTTAATCAGACGTTCGCCAGCCATCCGCAGACGACCGCGAAGCTCTACGTTCATTAGTAATCTTGACGCTTGAATAGCAGCTTCATCCAGATCGCCGCGCTTGTAATACAAGCCTGTTTCGTTATCGATAATGAAGTTACGAACTCCGTCCGAATCGGTCGTCAGCACCGGACACCGGCACAGCAATGCCTCGGCTACCGCATAGCCGAAACCTTCATAGATGGACGTAGAGCACAGGAAGCCCCCGCTCTCGCCAATGATGGACAAGTAATCTGCCATCAGCGCATGAGGAACGTTCGAATGCTGAATAAGTCGGTTCTCCAGCTTGTACTCGCTCACCAGCTTGTCGAACAATTGCTGCTGGTCCTCTTCATATTGGTTCATATCCCCGAACATCCATAGCTGTAGGCCCGGATACGTCTTCAGCAGCCGTTGTCCGATCTCGATGAACTCTCTCCAGTTCTTGTTCACCTCAATACGTCCGATCCACGCCACTATAGGTCCGCGATCTACCGGATAAGGTGTATAGCCGAAGCTGTCCAGATTCATCGGGTTATCGAAGCAGAAGTGCGGCTTGGCTGGGAAGCGACGCTTCATCAGTTGAATCAGATGCGGCGTGCGCGGATAGTGTAGCGCGCTTGCATTGTTGCGGATTGAAGCAGTGGCCTGCTCCAATATTTGCTCAGCTGTCTTCATATCACCGAGACCTTGCACCTCGTATATAATCGGGCCTTGGTAGCCGCTCGCTCGAATGGTATCCATCAAGCCGTAGTCGGTACAGATAATAATCGCGTCATAGTTCTCACGCTTCACGAGCGCTGTGATTTCTGCTTTACTATCGGTGACGAAGGTACGGATGTTACGGATGTTTTGCTTGCCGAGCGCTTCGTATTTATAGAGCAGATGACATTCGATCTGATGCCGCTGTAAGATCTCACAGCGCGTCCGATTGAGCGTTTCCATACCTCCGCTTGGATTGTAGAACGTGAATAAGAGCTTCATGACCCTCGCTCTCCCTCCTTCTGTTGAAAGCGCAGCAGCTGAACGAGCTTCTCCGTTCGGAACAGCTGATCCTCATAGCTGTCGTAGTATACGAAGTCGGAGCGATAGCCTACCAATCGGTTGTCCGTGTAATAATTAGCAGACAGATGAGGCGGTGCCTTGCTCATTTCGTTCAAGAGCACTTCCAGGTCGAGCGTAGAGCCGAACGGTTCTGGCCCGAGCACCATCGTATAGGGAGTTCTCACTTTTTCAATATAAGACAACACAGCAAGATCCTTCGCCATGCCCGGTCGCTTGATCGGAGCAAAGGTCGGATGTGCGATCTGTGAGAGCACCTCGGTGGCGGAGCCGTCAGCCGATAGATCGATGAAGAAAACTTGATAATTGCTGTAGGACTGCTCATATAAGCTCTCCAGTCTTGCTACTGCCTTCTCATCGGCCTCAGCCAAGGCATATACGATGGTGAGCTCACTCGGGATTCCACGCCGCGAACGTGCCCGATACCGGGCCGTGTGGTAGGCGAATCGCCAATACCGGTGACGCTCCTTGCTCTGCAGCGTAGCCGAGATGCTCAGCTCCGAGCACGTACGGTAGTCCATCAGCTCGATCGGCACATATTTCGTATCGCAGTGCTCGGTTAGACGCAGCCAATAATCGTAATCCTCCACCGGCTCAAGACCATAGCCTTCGATCTGCTTCGCATCACGCGCGCGGTACATGAAGGACACTCCGACGATGCAGCTGTCGAGCAGATGCTCCTTCGACCTGCTCTGGTAGTGACGCTGTAGAGCGAGCTCCTTCTCGCCGTGGACAAGTGTGCCTTGCTGGTCAATGGTGCGGAAGGAGCTGTACACGAGTCCGACTTGCACAGCGCTTGTATGCAGCGCTCGCCGAAGCACCTCGATGAAATACGGGGAGTACAGATTGTCGCTGGATATCCATGTCAAGTATTCAATGGATCTGTTCCGATACAGGACATCGAAGCCGCGGTTCAGCGCCTTGGCGACGCCTTGATTCGTTTCATTCAAGACGTATTGAACACGCGGATCATCTCGGACGATAGCCTGACACAGCTTATGCATGTTGGCATCTCCATCGATGACAATAATGAGCACGTAGTTGTCGTACGTTTGATTCAATATGGATTGAAGCGCGGCGGCCAGAAACTCCGGCTTTTGCGTATAGACGGGCATGACAATCCCTACATCCGGCAATGCTCTCCCTCCTTACGATGTGAATACGCCTCATGGACAAGTAACCCATATATCTATGTATATATACATATGTTGAAAGGACTGATCTGACTGTACGTATGCCCCGCTTCACATAAGGCTGCCCTCCGCCTTTGTCTGAAGACGCGCGCAGAGGGCAAGGTGAAGCCTGGTATGAATGTATTCCGAGGGTGCTGTGCAGTTAGGTGTCTGCAATCAAGACAACTAGATCGGAGACAGCGTCTGCACCTGAGTCAGCTCACTCTGGGCAAACCGCTGGTCCGTTACCAGGTTGCCGAACTCGTCCAATCCATAGATCGACATAATGACGTTCTGCGGCGTCGTTCCGCTAACATTCAGCTGCACCTCGTACGACACATTGCCAGCGATGAAAAATTCACGAATATGAAACGAATTCGGGGCTATCGGATAAGCAGTCTGATAGAGCGGGACGAGTGCGCTGGAATCGGTCGAGCCGAAAATTTGCACGAGCACAGTCGCGGCGTTCACGCTGCTGATGTTGCGTGCGTTAATGACGATGTTCGTAGCAGCTGTGCCGAAATCTCGCGTATTCGTGACCAGTCCTGTTGTGAAGGGCATGCTTCAGCCTCCTCTCTCCTTGGTATGCTATTAAAATATGAGTGTGATTCATAAAGTTAACGGCGATTGGACAAGGTACATATATGGAATTATTTACTTGCAAACATATGTTCTTGAATGTATAATCAACTTGTTGCCCATATTAGGTAATATCAGCTATCTCTATTGCGCTGATCCCGAATATGTCAGTAATCGAATCTATAATGACGAAGGAGATTGAGGAGAATGACCATGAAGTTGATCCCGTATTTTGTTATGGCGGGCAATGCGAACGAGGCAATCGAGTTTTACCAAGAAGCACTCGGAGGTAAGCTGGAGTACAAGCAGACGTTCGGCGAGATGCCCGAGAATCCGGAGTTCCCACTTCCTGAAGAAGCGAAGTCACTCGTATCTCACGCTACGGTGAAGTTCGGTGAAACCGATGTGATGTTCTCCGATTCGTTCCCTGGACAACCTCATCAGAGCGGCAACCAAGTTACGTTGTGTATCTCGATTGACAGCAAGGAGAAGGCGGAGCACATCTTCAACGCGCTGAAGGAAGGCGGACAAGTCAGCATGCCTTTACAAGAGACATTCTTCAGCCCGGCATATGCCATCGTTGTAGACAAGTTCGGTATTACGTTCCAGATCTACACGGAGAAGGCAATGTCCGGGTCGTAATATCCTCACCGCTACATACACCTCCAACTACACAAGAACCACACCGTATATCCAGACATCTCCTTCTATAAGACAGTTAGACTTGAAGCTTCCTGTCTGACTTGTAGTAAGGAATCTGTTGGAGCATTAGGTGTGGTTCTATCTTGTTCAACTACAAGTCTCTTCCGAAGCTTCTTGTTAATAGTCTGGTTGCGGTAAGCGACATCGCGTAGATGAGGAAGGCAACGGTAACCGACACGATAAGCGCCCACTGCAGCGCGTAGCCTTCATTCTGCAGGAATGCATAGGCACCTTGTCCGCATATGCCCATGAATAGCAAGCTAAGCGACATCTTCGCATACGGACGCAGCTCGATCGCGAAGCCAATCTGCTTGGCAAGTGCAATGAAATTCAGCAGCAGTATCAGGCACAAGCCGAAATTAATGCCCGCAGCTACCCCATAGATCCCCCACTCCGAGCCGAATATAAACATAGCTATCGACTGCAGCAGCGTACTCATAATGAAATTCCACATCACCGTCCTGACGCGTCCGATGCCGAGCAATATAGCATGCAAGGGCGCCTCGAAGTAGTGAAGCAGAAAAAAGGGCGCAAGCAGCTTCAACAGGCGGCCTGCCTCTGGCTCGTTGTATACAACGATCGTAAGTGGCTCTGCCCACAGGTACAGTGTCAACGTGCAAGGAGCACCGATCATGAAGGCTAGACGTATCGCTTGCTCCATCCGCTCATGGATAAGCTTCGGATTGTTGCCCGCACTAGCCTCACTGATCGATGGGATCAGCGCTGTTGACAGCGAGTGCATGATGAATGTCGGGAAGACGAGCAGCGGGAACGCGTAGCCGACGAGCAGACCATACTGCTTCGTCGCGACAGCCGTGCCAATACCTGCGATGGCCAGACTCTTAATAATAAGGGCGGGCTTAATCGCCCGGTAGATCGAGTCAATGAACCCTTGCCCAGTGAACGGTAGGCCGATCTGCAGCAGCTCAAGCAACGTCCGCTTCTTCTCCCGAAACGATGAGGGTGCAAGGTCTGTCTCATGCTGCGATTGTGTGTCGCGCAGTTGTGCAGACAATGCTGGGGACTGGCGCTTGTGTGCCGATTTGCGTCGATGCAAGGTGTACATCAAGGACAAGTAGGCTAGACCCGAGCACTCTCCGAGTACAGTGCACAGCATCGCTCCAGCCGCCGCATATTCGATCCCATAAGGTAGCAGCACCTGAACCAGAGCTGCAATGAGACCGATCTGCACCGTATTTTCGATAACGTCGGAGACGGCGAGCGGCTTCATATTTTGCTTCCCGCGAAAATATCCCTTCAGCACAGCCGATACCGCTACGATCGGGGCAATCGGGACGATGGCCAGCATCGCATAGTAGGCACGTTGGTCGGCCAGTATGAGTGCTGCAATCGGCTTCGCCCCGATGAAGACGCCGAGCGTCAGCACGATGCTGATCGAGATCGTCATCATGAGCGACACTTGTACGATACGTCTTACCTTCGCCGTATCACCGAGCGCCTCCGCCTCGGCAACGAGCTTGGAGATCGCAACAGGCAGACCGAGACTCGTCAATGTAATCAGCATCGGCACGAGCGGATGCGCCATCATGAGCAGGCCGATCCCTTCTGGACCTAAGTACCGAGCAAGCAGAATGCTGCCAAAGAAGCCGAGAATCCGTGTGACGAGCGCCGCAGCCGTCAACACGACGGTTCCGCGGATAAAGGACGTTTCCTGTTCTCGCATGTCATGAACATCTCCATATCTATGAGCTTACTTTAGACTATTCGGACAACTCGACATGTATGCGAACAAGCAGACTGCGGATTTACATGAGGAGCTTGTCAGGACAGGCTCCCCATGTACATTCTGCCTGCTGCAACTATTATTTTTGAACCGGAAGGATTTTCTTACGAGACCGCGAAATATATAAGGATGCTCGTGCACAACTGCATATTCACATAATGAAGGTGCCTTTGCCTTGAGCAAAGGGTAACAGGGAATCGGGTGCAAATCCCGAGCGGTCCCGCCACTGTATACGGGGAGCTATCGTCAGCAAGGTCACTCGGCTTAGGCCGGGGAAGACGACGAGCAGCGCTGATCCGTGAGCCAGGAGACCTACCTACATTATGCACCGAACAGCCTTCGAGGAAAGGAGAGGTGTACGTCTGATGAACCGGCGAATCCTTGTGATCCATCTGTCTATTTTTGCGTACCCGTAGTTGTAACCAATCCTGTCAAGAGGATTGGTTTTTTTGTGTTGCCTTGTGGTCTGTGCGCGAAGATAGAAGGAGGATTAGTAGGATGATGATCCAATGGAAACGAAAAGCAGCCTTTGTGCTGCTCGTAACAATGTTCACCCTATACTTGCTTGTCAACACCCCGGAAACGGTATATGCCATGCATATTATGGAGGGCTTCCTACCAATTGGCTGGGCGATCTTCTGGTGGGTCGTCTTCGTGCCGTTCTTCGTGCTCGGCCTTCGGTCGCTGCGCCGGATCGTGAAGGAGACGCCGGAGTTGAAGATGCTGCTCGGCCTTGCTGCCGCGTTCACGTTCGTCCTCTCTGCGCTGAAGCTTCCATCGGTCACGGGCAGCAGCTCACATCCGACAGGCACCGGTCTTGGCACCGTCATGTTCGGCCCGCTGCCGATGAGCGTGCTCGGCTCGATCGTACTGCTGTTCCAGGCAGTGCTACTTGCGCACGGCGGTGTAACGACGCTAGGCGCGAACGCCTTCTCGATGGCTGTAGCAGGTCCACTGCTCGGCTATGCCGTCTACAGGCTCATGATGAAGCTGTCTATGAAGCAAACGGTGTCGATCTTCTCTGCAGCTGCGCTAGCTAACTTGACGACGTACGTCGTAACATCCTTACAGCTTGCGCTCGCTTTTCCGGCGGAAGCCGGGGGTATAGCTGCGTCATTCGTCAAGTTCGCCGGCGTATTCGCGATTACGCAAATACCGCTTGCGATTAGCGAAGGGCTGCTGACCGTTCTGATCTGGAACGTCCTGCGTTCCTACAGCCCGAACGAGCTTCAACAGATCCAGCAGCGCTTGAAAGGAGCGAGCAAAGCATGAAAGCAACAACGAAGCTTATAGTGAGGCAGACTGCAATCGTGGCGGTCGTCATTGCACTAGCGGTAATTCCCTTGTTATGGATCGACAGTGACTTCGGCGGCGCCGACGGCAAGGCTGAGGAACTGATCGCCGAGCTTGCTCCCTCCTACGAACCATGGTTCTCAAGCTTCTTCGAGCTTCCGTCGGAGACGGAAAGCATGCTGTTCGCACTGCAAGCAGCGATCGGTGCAAGTGTAATTGGCTATGTGCTCGGTCTAATGCGAGGAAGGGCATCGAGCACGCGTTCGGAGAGCGAATGATTCAGTGGATCGATCGCGTCTCGCATTCGAATAAGCTGGTCAGTCTGGACCCTCTATGGAAAAGCGGCTTCGCCGCCTCCCTGCTGCTGCTCGCCTACGTCACCGAGCCGCTAGTGCAGCTGCTGATCGCACTGTGGCTACTGCTGTGGCTCATCGTGTACGCCAATGTGCCTCTGCGGCTGTATAGCGCGCTGCTCGGAGCGACGCTATTGTTCTATGCAGCCAGCCTCCCTGCTCTCTTGCTGGAGCTGGCTCCTCCGGAAAGCGGCGGCTACCTCCTCCAGGATGCGGTGTGGAGCTTGCAGACCGAACGCTTTGGCACGCTATATGCGCCTGGGAGCCGTTTGTCGCTAGCCTTGTCTATTCTAGCTCGCGTGCTCGCATGTGCGTCGTGCATGTATTTCCTTGCGCTCACGACACCGATGCTGGAGCTGCTGCAGGTATTGTATAAGCTCCGTATGCCGATGCTCGTGCTGGAGCTGATGCAGATCATGTATCGCTTCCTGTTCATACTGTCACAGTCGCGCGAGCAGCTCTACGCAGCTCAGCTGGCACGAGGTGGCCACTCTAGTGTAACGTCGCGTATTCGAGATTCCGCTTGGATCGCCGTCTCACTGTTCAGCAAGACGATGCAGCGCTATAGCGGGCTGTCGAACGGTCTGCAAGCGAGAGGCTTCGGCGATGGACCTATTCTCGCACCGTATGTGCCGTTGAAGGTGGCAAGACGTTATTGGATTGAGGCTGGCGCTGGTATGACCGTGCTCATCTTGCTGGAGCTGTCGATATAGGGGGAATATGGGATGAATCATCCGATCGTAGAAGCATTACACGTACAATATGAATACCCGGGAGCTGCCGCAGGTGCGCTGAATGGGCTGTCTGTACAAGTACCAGCCGGTGCGCGTACAGCGCTCGTCGGACATAACGGCTCCGGCAAGTCAACCTTCTTCCTGCAGATGATCGGCTTGTGCCGCCCGGATGCAGGACAGCTGCTGTGGAACGGCCAGCCTTACAGCTACAACGGTGCTCATCTGAAGCAGCTGCGCCGACAGATCGGGCTCGTCTTCCAGGACCCAGAGCATCAGCTGATCCTGAATACGGCACGTCAAGACATAGGCTACGGACTGCGCAATGCTGGGTACTCCGATCGTGAGGCGAAGCTGATGACCGATGAGGTGCTAGAGAAGCTAAAGCTGATGGAGCTTGCGGACACCCCGCTTCATCATCTAAGCCTTGGGCAGAAGAAGCGTGTCGCGCTAGCAGGTGTCCTCGTGTTGAAGCCGCAGCTGCTGCTGCTGGACGAGCCGACCGCCTATCTCGACCGTGCCTCCGAGCGTCAGCTGCTCGATGAGCTAGACCGCATCCACGCAGAAGGCGTTAGCGTGCTGATGGCGAGCCATGATATGGACGTCGCCTACGCTTGGGCGGACTGGGTGCTCGTCATGGATCACGGCCGCTGTGTGATGGCCGGTACGCCACAAGACGTATTCTCGCAGTCGAACGCAATCCGGCAGTTGGGGCTCGATCAGCCGATGCTGCTGCAGATGTGGGAGGCGCTTCCAGCTTCGATACGCGGGAGCCATCCCCCGCCGAAGCAGATGGAGGAGCTCTTAGCTCTGTGCCGGCTGCTTGATAGTGATGGCTTGAAGCTCAGTACGTGGTCGTACAGTTAATGAACGAGAGTAAGCCCCGCTACGATTTTATCTTGGACGGATAATCGTATCGGGGCTTATACATTTCAGGATAAGGGACAAGGCTATTTCTTCCACACAAGGGATTCGAATATCGCAGCCAGACCTGCAATAGCTAATACAAGGAATAACGGATACAGCCAAGGCAGGTAAAGGTACGTTAAAGTAATGATAAGCGAAGACCATATCCCCACACACCAATGACACGTTATGAAGCTGCCGATCCAATACCGCCAGCTTCCTTCTACCATAGCCTCGCGCTCCTCCTTGCTTGTCGGAACGAAAGGCCTGCGCAAAAACCAGGTTATCTGATCATACACAATCAAATGGGTTAATCGAAACGATGAGAGGGCAAGGATGAATAGCTGTAACCATGTTATGCTCTCCACGAGTCTCAGCCTCCTGTACCAATTCATTAAGCCTGTAAGCTGTGTTGAGTGAAGTTATTGAATCTGGAAGCCTATGATGTGACAGATCGATACAACTACATTATCATCAAGCTTTAACACGCCGTTATTGACGCTGATTACTTCCCCGATTCTTTGCTGAGGACCGAACACGGCGTTAGCAGATGATGTAAAGACCTCAATCGTCGTCGGGGGGTCCGTAACAAGCGCCTGCAGCTCTTGCTGCATCTGATCAAAGCAGCAATCGTCACATTCTTGTTGCTGCTGTCCGCAAGGAACGCATCCCGTAAATTTGAATGACATAGTATCGCCTCCTTTCCTTACTAACAAGTTATGAACAAGCATTAGGAAAGGTATGGGTCATTGGAGCCTGATACTTATATCAATATTTCACGGTATAATGAAGGTCAATTTGAAGCGTCCCTGTACAGAATGCGGAGGGTTTATTACCGCTGCATAATAGATCGACTTTATTCAAATTCGGGATGGTACCAGTGAAAGAGGACAAGGGATCAATAATCGTTCTGGACTGACTGCCATCGACGGAAGTAATTGTGGCCCTCATCGTACATTCGGGGCTTGAATTGACAATCGTCACCGTACCTGATGGATAACCGATCATGCTGCTGTCTCGAACCGGAGTGAAGAAATAAGCTTGATTTGTAACGCCATCACACTTCTGATTAATTGGGACGCAGCGGCTAATCTGAATGAGTCGTGTACGTATTGCTTTATTGCGCTTTCTGCATACAGGAGACGTCTTTCTTTTTTTTCGTTTACAGCCTGACTTGGTTGGACAATTTACATTTACGATGGATGTTTGCTTTGCCGAAATTTTGTTGTTGACCTGAACGGAAGCTTTCTTTTGTTTTTTTGATTTGGTGGCATTCGATGCGACCTGCACCTCTGCCTCATTCGTTAATTCCATTCGAATCGTCACCTCCATAATAATGAGCCACTACTGTATAGCTTATGAGCCGGTAGGGGCAATTGAACAGGGGTAAACACACATCTTTACTAGATTTCACCTGTCAGTAGATACCAGTCTATGACTCTAACCAAAATAGTCTATTGTTCTTGAACCAAACGCACATACGACCATTTGCTTGAGCACATAAGCTGAAGCATGAGACGATAACCAATTGGTCTCAATACAACCCAAGGAGAAGTGATATCATGAGCTGCTCGACAAAAAGTGAAGTTTGCTGCCCGATTTCTTGCGCAGGACTGGACCTGTTTCCGAAGCAATTGATTCTGGTCAAAAGATGTACACCTATCCGTAACATCTGTGACGGTGCGACAGAGGCTGTCGTATTTACCGCAGCAGACACACCTTCCCTGCAGCTGCCAAAAGGTATTATATCCGTTGTAAACACAAGCACGAACTGCACAATGGATGTCACAGTAACAGATATGAGCGGCGCCAACACGTACACGCTGCTTCCTCAATCCTCTGTGACTGTAGAAGTCAACGAATTGAGCTCTGTAACGGTCATTTGTACAGGACCGAACCCTGCCGATTTTTGCACAGGTACGTTCGAAGCCGATCTCCAGTACACGGTCTTGAAGTAGTAGCAGCGTGAATCAGTAGAAGGCACACAGCAAAAAGGCATAACTCTTAGAATGATCTAAGAGTTATGCCTTTACCTTTACATACACTTTGTACAGACTCCCTGCTATAGAATCATCCGCTAACTTCGTCTGCTTCCCGTCAGCAGCAGTAGCAGGAAGGATACGAAGATGATCGATATGGTCCACGCCCACGCCATCGTGTAATGACCCGCATCGACGGCGACGTAGATCGCGGTCGGGATCGTCTGCGTGTGGCCGGGGATGTTGCCAGCGATCATCAGCGTCGCGCCGAATTCGCCGAGGCTGCGGGCGAAGCCGAGAATGTAAGCCGTGACGAAGGCCGGTGCGGCTAACGGCAATGTAATGTAGCGCAGCAGCTGCCATTCGGTGGCGCCGCTCGAGCGGGCGACGTCCTCAAGCTCACGGTCGACAGAGGCGAAGCCGTTCTTGAGCGTCTGGTAGACGAGCGGGAAGGCGACGACGACAGAGGCAATGACGGCGGCCCACCAGGTGAAGACGATCGGCGCAGCGAAGAGCTGCTCCAGCAGGCGACCAAGCCAAGACCGTCTGCCGAGCAGGACGAGCAGGAGGAAGCCTACTACGGTCGGCGGTAGCACGAGCGGTAGCATGAACACCGTCTCAACGAGCAGCTTCCCTCGGAACGATCGTCTTGCCATATACCCGCCTGCAAGCCCTCCAAGCAGCATGACCAGCACACTTGCGACTAGCGACACTTGAAGTGATAGTCGGATCGGCGGCCAGAACGCTTCCCAGTCCATGTCCGTCAGCCTCATGGCGCTTGCGGAGAAGAGAATCCGTACCTCATGAACACGTCCATCGCTTCCTCTGACAGTAAGTATTCGTATAATCGCTGCGCCTCAACAGCTTGCTTCGTCGACTTGATGATGCCGATGGGGTATTCGATCGATGGGTAGTTCGCTTGATCAATTTCGAACGCGAGCCTTACCTTGCTCGAGGTCTTAGCGTCAGTCTTGTAGACGAACCCTGCATCCGCGTTGCCTGTCTCTACATAGCTCAGCACTTGTCTAACATCCTTCGCTTGAACGACCTTCGGCTGCAGCGTATTCCACAGGCTTGCGTGCACGAGAGCCTCCTTCGCGTAGCTGCCGGCCGGCACGCTGTCGGGGATGCCGATAGCAACTGTACGCACGCTCGGCTTCGCGAGGTCGGCCATCGAATGGATCACTGCATGACCAGCCTGCGCTTCTGTGGGGACGACTACAACAAGCTTATTCGTCAGCATGGTTCGCTGTGTCTCTACAGCTACAAGCTGCTGCTCCACGAGCGTCTTCATATGCTTCGGTGCGGCAGTGATGAACAGGTCAACGGGGGCCCCCTGCTCGATCTGCTGCTGCAGCGCCCCGGAGGCGGCGAGGTTCAAGCTTATCTTCACATGCGAATGCTCGGACTCATATTGTGCGACGAGCTCATGGAGTGCATCCGTTAAGCTTGTCGCGGCAGATATAGTCAGCTCGATTGGCTTCTTATCGTTGTTAGCTGCTGGTTCGTCGGTCGAGCATCCTGCTGCAAATAGGATCGCAACCAGAAGCACTGCTACGAGCCTACAGACTCTTATGTTCTCTTTCATCTGTTCTACTCACTCCTGCTAGCGTATCGGTTGCTGAACTAATGGTACCATTATAACACAAGTAAAAGCATGCTAGCGTCTTGACCCGGTTTCGATGGAGCCTGAGAGTGATCCCCTAGTAACCATACTCACACGAGACGTTCATGATATACATGACATAATAATTATTATGTAACTAAATTATACTTGTCGAAGGTGTCTCGCCTTCCGCTTCTATACTAAGCTAAGTGTCACTGGGCATGTGACACGCTGCTCCGAGCATAACAATGGGACCTGTACACAAGCACAAGGTCCCATTGCATTTCAACTAAAGCCGCTTATTTACTCCTATACAGCAAGTATAGAAAGTACGGTGCCCCTACCCCGGCTGTGAATACGCCTGCTGGCACGTCGATCGGTGCAAACAGCATGCGACCTGCTAGGTCCGCCAGCAGTAGAATGATCGCGCCAAGCAGCGCAGCCGTCGGGAGCACGAAGCCATGAGCGCTGCCGACCAGCTTACGCGCCATATGCGGGGCGAGCAGCCCGATGAACGAGAGCATCCCCGCCATACCGACCGCTGCTCCTGCGAGCGCGACGCAGCAGAGCAGCATGACGAGACGATCGCGCTGCAGTCGACTACCGAGACCGATCGCTACGCTATCTCCTAATGACTGCACATTCAGGGCGCTTGCATAGATGAGCGTGAACGGCAGGAACAGCCCGATCCATGGCCCTAGGGCGAGCATCTGCTTCCACCCGGTACCGTAAATGCTGCCCGTCATCCAGTTCAGCACCTGTGAGGCTAAATGGGCCGGCCCGCTGATTAAGAGGAACGTCGTCATCGCCGCGAGCGCCGTCGATAGGCCGATGCCGATCAGTACGAGCCGATATGGCGAGATGCCCTGCTTCCAGGTCAAAACATAATTAAGCGCCGTTGCGACGAAGGCGCCGGCTATCGAGATGAGCGGCAGCCAATGTATACTTAAGCTGCCTGCCGACATCGTCAAGAAGGCGACAGCTGCCACCGAGGCGCCACCTGTAACGCCGATTAGCTCCGGCGAGGCGAGTGGATTGCGGACGATGCCTTGCAGCAGTACACCTGACACGGCAAGTGCAGCGCCGACACATAGAGCGGCTAGCACTCGCGGCAGACGGAACTGAACGACGATAAGCTGAGCGCTCTCGGCAGCGCGACCGAGCAATGCGGCTATGACTTCTCGCAGCGGAATGCTCGAGCTGCCTATGGACAGGCAGACCATCGACAGCAGCACCAGTAGCATGGCTAGTATAAGTAGTGTAATGCGCTGCTTCGTCTTACGTCTTGGGCGCAGCAGCATGGCCGATGATTCGATATTTTTATTTACCGGGCTACTCATGCTTCCCCCTCCTTGCAACATAGATCAGGAACGGCACGCCGAGCAGCGCTGTCGAGACGCCTACAGGCACCTCTTTAGGCATAAGCATATAGCGTGAGGCTACATCAGCTCCGACGAGCAAGAGCGCTCCTCCCACCGCACAATACGGCAGCAGCCACCGATGATCATTGCCAGTAATGAAGCGGCATAAGTGCGGCACGATTAAGCCGACGAAGGCGATCGGTCCGGCTACAGCTACAGCCGCGCCTGCCAGCAGGACGATGCTAACGCACGCCAATATGCGAGTCAGCATTAACCGCTGACCGAGACCGACCGACACATCATCTCCAAGCGCCATGACGTTCAGCGCCCCGGACAGTACAAGAGCGATCACTAAGCCGATCAGCATGTAAGGAGTGACGATCGACAGATGCTCCAGCTTCCGGTCCACAATGGAGCCAACCATCCAGAACAGTGCCTGATCCAGTGAGCTCTTGTCAATAATAACGATTCCACTCGTCACAGACGAAGCGAACGCTGCGATGGAGGCACCAGCAAGCGTTAACTTGACGGGTGTGAAGCCTTGTCCGCCGCGCGAGCCGAGGACGAAGACGAATAAGGCCGTTAGCGCTGCGCCAGCGAAGGAGATCCAGATCATGGAGCCGAACGTCAGCGCCGAGCCGAACATCGAGATCGACAACACGAGCAGCAGCACCGCCCCTGCATTAATGCCGAACACGGACGGCGACGCCAGCGGATTGCGACTCAGCACCTGCATGAGCGCTCCAGCAACCGCGAGACTCGCTCCGACAGCAGCGCCGACAAGGGCACGCGGCACTCTCGCATTCGTAATGACCAGATGATCATTCGAGCCGTCGAAGCTCGTATACGCTTCCCATACGGTGCGCAGATCATAATTATGTATACCGAACAAGACACTCGCCAGCATGCATAGCAGCAGCAGCAGCATACCAGCTGCCAGCACGAGCACCCTGCCTCCTCGAGCCATATGAAGAACGGGCATGTGAAGGTCAACCCCTTTTTCTTATTAATGATACAGAATAAGCCCGTTATTCATTGTAGAAGCGCTGCATACACTTGTCAACGAGTATGATAATCATTTTCAATAAAACTGTTGACAGATGTTGATCCATCCCTTATATTGGCATTGATAATGATTCCCATTGTCAGATGCGGCCGCGTCTAACAACAATAGAATTAGAGGAGAGAAGCTACATATGTTTAGTACATCGAAATTCCGCTTCACCACATCGTTCCTTGCCATCATCATGACTACCATTCTCGTGTTCATGGCTGGCTGCGGCACAGCTTCGACAGATGCCCCTTCGAACGCAAGCTCCCAGAAGGAAGCAGAAGCACCGAAGAAGGACGAAGCTCGTATCATCAAGCATGCTATGGAAGAAACAACAATCAATGGCACACCACAGCGTGTCGTCATCTTGACGAACGAAGGTACAGAGGCGGTTCTCACGCTTGGCGTAAAGCCGGTCGGCGCTGTACAATCTTGGGTAGGCGAGCCTTGGTATGATCATATTAAGAAGGACATGGAAGGCGTTACCGTGCTTGGCGAAGAGACTCAGCCGAACATCGAGCTGATCGCTGGACTGAAGCCGGATCTGATCCTCGGTAACAAGGTACGTCATGAGAAGATTTATGAGCAGCTGAAGCAGATTGCTCCTACTGTATTCTCCGCTGACCTTGCAGGCGATTGGAAGAAGAACTTCGCACTCTACGCGGAAGCGTTGAACAAGAAAGCAGAAGGCGATAAGGCGCTTGCTGAATTCGACAAGAAAGTAGCCGATGTGAAGGGTAAGCTTGGCGATAAGGCCAATACGAAAGTATCCGTCGTTCGCTTCACAGCTGGCGATGTGCGCATCTATCAGAAGCAGACATTCAGCGGTGTGCTGTTCAGCCAGCTTGGTGTCGCACGTCCCGCTTCCCAGGATAAGGACCAGTTCATCGAGAAGCTGACGAAGGAGCGCATTGCCGATATGGATGGCGACGTTCTGTTCTACTTCTTGTCTGAGCAGCCGGGCTCGAACGATGCGGAGAAGGTGTCCAAGGAGTGGATGGCTGATCCGATGTTCCAGAACTTGAACGTTGCGAAGACGAACAAGATCGTGAAGGTCAATGAGGTTGTGTGGAACTTGGCCGGCGGTTATAAGGCAGCGAACCTGTTGCTTGAGGAAGTTGCGAAATATTTCGAAGTGAAGTAAGACAAATGCTGTAAATCATAGCAGGCCCGTCTCATCTGTTCGGCTGATCCATGCTCTGCATGGCGCCGGACAGCGAGTCGGGCCTTCCTTATGTGAATCGCATGCGTGTGGTGTGAGTGACTCCATCAACCTAACTTCTGCGCTCGGAAGCTGCTGCGTTGCCTGTAGCCGCGGAGCCGGTCACCTCCTGAATCCGGAGGAGCCGCTATACGAGCACGAGCGCACGCGAGCGCTTATCGGACCGCTGCTCCATTAAGTAGTGGACGTACGCCTCATCACGGACGAGCCATGCGCTGAATCGACGCTTCACGAATCGCTCCGCCTGTGCGAAGGTCGAGAACCGCTCGCTGCACTCCTGATCGTCGACATCGACCTCCCACTCCTTATCCGATGAAAAGATGAAGATTTGCTGCTCCTTGCGATTCTCATACAGGGTGCCGAATGGCGAATCCTTCAGGTTGTACTTGTTCTTGAATGCATCCGGTCGTACAGGCTCCATCGTGAACGTCTCCGATACGTACAGCCGATATACCTCCTCGCCCATCGAGCAGCCCGATGCCTTCGAGTGACCGCCTCCGCCGAACCTCGCGGCGATCTCGGATACGTCGATATGGTCATGAATCGTACGCAGACTCATCTTCTTCCCGCCTACATTGAGGATGGCAATGTAATCCAGATGCGGATTGTCTCGGCCCAGCTCGTGACCGAGCTCCGAGTGGTAGGACTCCGCGTGGACAATGCCGACACACCTGTCGTGGATGTACGTCTGGACGAGCTCTCGCTTCTTCCGCCGCACGTAACGCTCGATCCGCTCCTCCTCGATGTTCAGTATCTTGTCCTCGAAATCGCTGAAGGCGAATGGCTGATCGTCATCCTCCAGCCGCTCCAGCATCGTCTCCTCGAATTCCTCCATCGATACCATGAAGAACAGGTCGTTCAGCCGCTTCGCTTCCACTCTCCCCGCCTTCTCCCACTCCCACGTATCGTACAGCCGTACCAGCTCCACATAATCGTCCAGCGCCTTCGTCGGCTTCAGCAGTCTCTGCTGGATGAAATGCTCATACAGCAGCGAGGTCGCAGAGGCGAGCTTGCCATTCTCATACTCCACCTGCACCTTGCCCCACGGATATTCGTTCAGATGCAGCGCCGTCTTGTGATGATCGAGCAGTAGTACCTTCCCGCCTGCCCGGTAATAAGCGTCCAAGCCGCGCTCGTTCTGCTCGTTGACGGACAGATCAGTAATAATGAGCGAGCTCTTCTTCTTCGGCCGTTCCAAGTAGCGGGCCACCTGATCGTTCAAGCCACCTATGGAATTATATCGAATTTCGACCTTCTCCCCGAAGGCGCACTTCGCCAGGATGCCGCAGCTGACGCCGTCAAGATCGTTATGTGTATACAAGTGGTACATAAGTCCGCCTCCAATATCGGGTCAATCTCCTGTTCTACCGATACATTCCCCTATGGGCTGACGGTTTATGCCTAGGTTCCCGATTCCTGTGCGCTCGCCACTCGCCATGCGCTACAAGCGAACGGTCATTGCTTCGATGAAGTCGAAGGTGGACCGGCAGCTCCACATCGATGCGACGAAGCTTCATCGTGCTCTTACCTGAATGGGAGCCTCCTTCCACACTTAGGAAGCTGTGAGTTCCGACGATGAAGGGAGCAGCCTGTACAAATAATTTCAGCCTTGGTCCTCACTTCCGCTAGGCTGATTTCTCGCTCCCCATTCGCACAGCTGCTCGAGAGCAGGCAATAAGGTACGTGCCTTATCCGTCAGAGCATATTCTACCTTAGGCGGTATTTGCGGATACTCCGTTCGGATCACCATTCCATCGGCTTCCAGCTCCTTCAGCTGACTGCTTAGCGTCTTGAACGTAATCGTGCCTAGCTGTCGCTTCAGCTCATTGAAGCGCACCGGCTCGTTCTCGGCCAGCATATACAGAATCGCCAGCTTCCACTTGCCGCCGATGACCGACAACGTGTAGCCGAATGGCGTCTTTCTCATATCGACGCCTTGCCCCTTATACGCGGCCATTCCCATAGGCTCACTATCCTTTCTGACAGTAGGTGTCCATAAAGTGCGTACTTATGTACGTTTCGATTTCATTCTATACTTACCTTACATTCAGAACGAAGGAGAGATCAAGATGAACATATCCATTTATAATCACGGGGTAGCATGGGAAGAGACATTCAGCGTTACCCAGGCGTGCAGAGTGAAGGACACGATCTACATATCGGGACAATTCTCACATGACATGGAAGGTGTCTTCGTAGGCGAAGGGGACATTGCAGCTCAGACTCGTCAGTCGTTCGATAACCTGGATCGCGTGCTCGAAGGGTTCGGCGTGAAGCGGACTCATATCGCGGAGCTGGAGGTGTTCCTCACCGATCCGCAGCAGCAATTCGAGCCGTTCATCGCGATCTACCGAGACTATGTCGGCGACCACAGGCCTGCTGCCACACTCGTCGGCGTGTCCAGTCTCGCCTTCCCACATCAGCTGATCGAGATTCGTGCCATCGCTCATACCGATTAACATCGCTGCTTCTATGCTCTACCCTATATTTGACACACTCACCGCCATACCCTTCCACTTCTATCTATATGATGTGTGAAAAAGCTAAAAAACCGCTGAACGAAGCTTCTCGCTTCCTTCAGCGGTTCTCTCACGTTACCATCACTATTGCAGCTCAACGTCGATCATGTGTAGTGAATTGGAAGCACGTTCCAGTAATACAGGTAGCCTGTGTAAGCCAGCACGCTTAGTCCGAATACAGTTCGCCATACCGCTGCCGATCGGGCAACCGCTCCGCGACCGAGCTGAGCCCCGCTTCGATATAGCAAGTAGATCGCAGCGAGCGCGGAGACGATCGGCAACGAGCTTATGCCCCAGCTGTACCAGAGCGGGTAACCATACATAACCTGCTGGTTGCCGTACGTCATTTGCAGCAGCATGAAGATCGAGTTCAGCAGCAGAATGATCGTCACAGCCGCGGACATCGGCTTCTTCTCCTTACGGAACAGCCGAACTACATAGCGGATCAACGTCACCACGAGTAGCAGAATGAAGAGCGCAGCCGTACCGACATAGATCGTGAACAGCGTCTTCGTCTGCTGCCAGAACGATACTTGGGTCGTCGTTACATTGTTCGTGTCGGTGAGTGCCCACGACCCGTCGAGCTGGTGGAAGGCCAGCTGCTGGTGGCCGCCCTCCTCCTCGAAGAACCCATCTCCCTTATGGATGAACCTCTTTTGCTTCTTCGTATCGCCCTCCCCGTGGAAATACCCATCGACCAGCAGCGTATTCGCATCAGCCGCCTGCACGCTATAGCTGAAGCCTCCGAAGAACCGTAGCCACTTGCCCCAGCCTTGCACCGGATTGACCCCGGTCTGATACTCTCCCTCCAGCTGCTCCATCGTCAGCGACCCGGCGGCCGTCTGAAGACGATTCACCTGCGAAGTCGGCTGCTTCTCCCCTTCAGCCCCCGATTGAACAACGGTCAATTGCTGCGTGACGACCTCCATAATTTTGTCGTGCAGATCGACACCAGCAGCCGCGCTGTTAACCGTCACGAACAGTCCGACTCGAGCGGACGGGATCAGCACCATTTTGGATACGAACTGATCAATTTCCCCTGTCGCCCATAACGTCTGCACCCCATTGCCCATCGTCCCTCGGAAAAATCCATACCCCAATCCATCCATCCTCGGATGCGCGGCGAATTGCTTCTCATGCATCTGGCGCACCGTCTCCGGCTTCAGTATCGCCCCATCCGCGTAGCGTCCTTCGTTCAGATGAGCGATCACATAGTGAGCGAATTCGCTCGGCGTCACGTTGAGCGCACCCGAGCCCGGCAGGTTGATGTTCGAGTAAGGAGCCTCCTCGAAGCCTGTCTTCGGCGAGTAGCCGTAAGACTTCGCCAGCTGCGGATTGTCTAGCGGAATGTCCAGTGTCGCGCTCGGCATCTGAAGCGGCTTGAACAGCTTCTCGGTCATCGCCTCACTCAACGTCTTACCCGATACCTGCTCTATGACGTTACCGACGAGAGCGAGACTGACGTTGCTGTACTCATACTTTACCCCAGGCGCCCTGACGGGAGGCTGCTCCTTGCTGAACTGCTGCAAGTACGCTTCCGCCGATGTGCGCTCCTCCTTGGACGGTGCGCTAACCGCATAGACCGCTTGATCAAGACCAGCTGAATGTGTCAACAGATGGTGGAGTGTTATCGGCTTGTCGACAACAGGTCCGAGCTGATACGTCTTCAAGTAACGGTTAATATCGTCGTGCAGGCTAACTTCATTGTTCTCGACGAGCTGCATGGCAGCTGTCGCGGTGAATGACTTAGCCAAGGAGCCTACACGCATAATGGTCCGATCTGGGTCGATCGGTGTTCGGCTGTTCACATCCGCATACCCATAGCCCTTACGGAAGAAGATCGAGTCCCCTTGTGTGACGACGACGGCCGCGCCCGGGATATGCTGCTTCTCAAGCTCCTCTGCTATAACGGCATCGAGCTTAGCCTCAAGCTGAGCAGAGGTTACACCGAGCGCTCCTTCTTCGGCAGCATGGACTCCTGTAACGGGCAGAATCAAATTCAGCAAAAGTGACATGGTAACTAGAAGACGAAGCATTTGATTGTTCATATCCACGTTCCTTTCCTGTTAGATCAAGTCTAGCCATGTACCCCACACGATAGGGAAATGACTTCGAATTCTCAACGACGACATGGACGACCTGTACGCCTTGCATGATATTACTGGAACTTGGTATCGGCATACATTATTCCATAATTACCCAAACATTCCGATTCCAAACCTCTTTATTTCATAAAGTTTGTAACCAGTAGGTGCTTGACCATACGTGCTCCTCTTCACTTACATAATATAGGAGTACGAAACGAGAGCCCGTTATAGGGCCGTACCCGGCCATATTTACAAATTCTTAATTGGGCAACCATGGCGCGAGCGCGGCACCTTCAGGTGATGTCAGATCGAGGACGGCCTTACATGGGCTGCGCCAAATTCGAGGCTTGCCATAACAAATTCCGATTTTTAGGGAACCTGTTATTTCAGGATAGGAGGTGATTAGAATTATGGGGGTCAAAGACGGCAAAACATACATTCAGCAAATCGACAAGCTGCATAACGAAGTGTGGATCGACGGTCACCGTATCGAAGGTCTTCTCTCTGAGCATCGGGCGTATCGTGGAGCGATGGCCACTCAAGCGGAGCTATATGACATGCAGCTAAAGGAGGATATGCAGGAGCTGCTCACTTATGAATCCGACACGGCAACGGGCGAGCGTTCCGGGCTGTCCTACCTGCCCCCGCGGGAGGCAGAGGATCTAATCAGACGACGTGTCATGATTCAGGAGTGGGCAGCGATCACGAACGGCTTCATGGGGCGGTCGCCCGACTATATGAACTCAGTTGTGATGCTGCTGGGGGAGACTGCGGAGTTATTTGCCGAGGGAGAGCAGCAGTTCGCGGACAATGCCCGCGCTTACGCACAGCTGTGCCGAAAGTACGATATGACGCTGACGCACACGTTCGTGCGGCCGCAGACGAACCGCTCCATGAGCTTCATGGACTCGGTGACGAAGGATCAGGCGTCGGCTCGCATCGTCGGGAAAACTCCAGACGGTCTCATCATCCGCGGTGCGCTGCTGCTGGCAACCCAAGGCGGCATGACCGACGAGCTGCTCGTCTTCCCCGGTCCGATCCCACGCGGCGGCAGCGAGAAGGACAATCCGTACGCGTTCGCCTTCGCGATCCCATCGAATACGAAGGGGCTGAGGTTCATCGCCCGTGATAGCTTCGATAATGGACGATCAGCCGCAGACGCTCCGCTTAGCTCGAGATTCGAGGAGATGGATACGGCCGTCGTGTTCGATGACGTGTGCGTGCCTTGGGAGCGGGTCTTCATCGCTGGGAGAGCCGATATTGCGAGCAGCTACTTCTACGAGAGCAACTACTATGCCCATATTACGCATCAGGTCGCCTGCCGCCGAGTCGTGAAGCTGGAGTTCATGCTCGGTCTTGTGGAGTCGCTGGTGGATGCCCTCTCGATCCGTGAGCACCTGCACATTCAGGAGAAGGTCGTAGAGGCAATCGTCGCGTATGAAAATATGAGAGCGCTTATGATGACGTCCGAGCTCGACGCCGCCCCCGATCAATGGGGCTTGTGGATGCCGGACCCGAAGCCGCTCAATGCAGCCTGTCTGTACTTTGCCCAGGTGTATCCGCGTATCGCGGAGCTCGTTCAGTTGATCGGGGCGAGCGGACTCGTCGGCGCTCCCTCCCTCGCATCGTTCGAGTCACCGCTGCGCCCGCAGCTGGAGTCGTATCTGCAGACTGGGACGATGTCCGCAACGGAGCGGGTGAAGCTGTTCCGTCTCGCCTGGGACGCGACGATGAGCGCCTTCGGCACAAGGCAGACGCTGTACGAGCGCTTCTTCTTCGGTGACCCGGCGCGCCTCGCGGGACGACT
Source organism: Paenibacillus sp. YYML68 (assembly GCF_027923405.1). Classification (NCBI taxonomy): domain Bacteria; kingdom Bacillati; phylum Bacillota; class Bacilli; order Caryophanales; family Paenibacillaceae; genus Paenibacillus; species Paenibacillus sp. YYML68. The sequence continues at coordinate 2,781,900 of NZ_BQYI01000001.1, forward strand.
GTATGCCGGGTACGACAAGTGGCACGCAACGGAGCGGGTACGGCGGGTGCTGGAGGATTGAGCGAGGTTGTCAGCGAGGCCGCGGCTGTAACGATGAAGAACATCGTTACGGTGCTGGTTTGAGCGAGGCAAACAGTGCGTCACTGGTTGTTACGATGATTTACACTTGTTACAGCGCTATTCCGGACGCACTATTCCTAGTCACGAGCTATTGAGGGTTGACATTCGTGTCGAGCGGACCACCTTACGCATAAAGCAAAGGAGTGCCTGCCCAGCGGCAAGCACTCCTTCCAGCTTTCAATCCATACAGTCAGCTTCGTCTATTCACTTCATCGCTTCACTCTACGAGTCTGACGTCTCAAGCTTTCTCTTGGACATCGCTCCACTCTACGCGCCCGACGTCTCAAGCTGTCGCTTGGAATCCCCTGATGCAGCTTGACGTTCCTCAATCTGCTTCAGCACCTTCAGAATCAGCTGCGCATTCTCCTCCACGAAGCCAGACTCCAGCACCTCGTCGTGGTTGCCGATCAGACGATGCTCAGTGTACTCGCCAGCTGTGGCGCTCTTCCAGGACAGCTTGTCGCCGTTAGGTCCCTTGGCGGCGCTATGTGCCGCGACCATACCGTGTACGTTCGCCTGCACGCTGCCCATATTGAGCAGCCCGTTACGGTAGATCGCGTAGGCGTAGATCTTCTCGCGATGTGTACCGGAGAGCAGCGCTTGATACGCCTCTGGTGCTTTCTCCAGCGCCTGGTCAATATGCTTGATTGTCTCTTCCCGCGTCGCCGTCACCGTGCGCTCACTCTTCACCGAATCGACCATCAGCAGGTCGGACACTGGAAGACCGCGCAGCTCCATCGCCTTCGCCACCTCGAACGCCAGATTGCCGCCGAGCGAGTAGCCGAGCAATACGTACGGCCCTACTGGCTGCACACGCTGGATCAGCTCGATGTACTGCTCCGTCAGATGACGCTCATCCTCATATTGATCGATAAAATCTACCCCATACACCGTCGCATGCGGCTCCAGCTGCTTCGCCAGCTCCGCGAACGCCATCCCGTAGCCGAGCATCGGCGGGAAGCAGAAGACGTTCCTCGCGCCCGACTCGTTCAACCGCACGATGGCACTCTGACCAGCTGCGACCAAGCCACCCGCGTGCTCCTCCAGAGCACGGACAAGCCCGGCAATCGTAGGCGATTCGAACACGGTGCGCAGTGGAAGCTCCACACCAACCTGCTGATGAATGTGGCGGATCAGCTCCAACACCTTGAGCGAGTGGCCGCCGAGGTCGAAGAAGCTGTCTTGGACGCCGACGCTCGGCACACCGAGCACCTGCTGCCAGATAAGCGCCAGCTGCTGCTCAAGCTCCGTCTGCGGTGCGGAGTCGACCGACGCAGTCGCCTGCTCCATCTCTGAGCCTACAGCCTTCATGGCAGGCAGCGCCTTACGGTCGATCTTGCCGTTCGACGTCAGCGGCATGCGCTCCAGCTGCACGAACTGCGACGGAACCATGTAGCTCGGCAGCGACTTGCCGAGCGCCGAGCGCAGGTCGGCGCTTGAGATCGTCTCCTCCGCGGTGAAGTAAGCGTTCAGCTGCTTGTAGCCGCCGTCGCTGTCGACCGCGAGGACGACCGCTTCCTTGATCGCGGACACCTTCGCGAGCTGCGCCTCGACCTCGCCAAGCTCGACGCGGTAGCCGCGAATTTTGACCTGATGGTCGACGCGACCAATGTACTCGATCTCGCCGTTCGGGAGCCAGCGGGCGAGGTCGCCGGTGGCGTACATTTTGGACCCGGCCACGAATGGATTCGCCACGAATCGGCTCGCTGTCAGCTCCGGACGGTTCAGGTAGCCTCGCGCCAGCCCCTCGCCGGCAATGTACAGCTCGCCTGGTATGCCTACAGGCTGCAGCTTATGGCTCGCGCTCAATATATACGCCTGTGTGTTGCGAATCGGCTTACCGAGTGTAACCTTCGTATTCGCCTCGCACGGACCTGTAATGACATCGATCGTCGTCTCTGTCGGCCCGTAATGGTTGAACAGCTTGTAGCCCTTGCCAACCAGCTTATCCTTCAGCGTATCCTCAAGTCGCTCGCCGCCGCAGATCAGAATGTCCAGCGAATCGACCTTCGCTTCGTCTGCGACCAGCTCCTGCATCAGCGCTGGGGAAGAGTCGAGCACGCGAATGCCTTGCGCCTCGACGTACGCGAGCAGCTTCTTGCGGTTCAGCAGCGTATCCTTACGCACGACATGCAGCGTTGCGCCATGCAATAGTGCGCCGAATATTTGCTCCACACTCGGATCGAACGTATATTCGGCGGTTAACACGATGCTGTTACGGCTTCCGCTGAAATATTGACTGTAATACCACGTCACCGTGTTGACCACGCTGTGGTGCTCGATCATGACGCCGCGAGGACGGCCTGTCGTACCCGACGTATACAGCACGTAAGCGAGCTGCTCCGCCGATTCGGTCCCATCGAGCTTGGAGCCATCCTTCGCATAGGACGCCTCGTCGTCAAGCGCTAACACCGTACCACTGAAGGCAACCGTATCCGCAAGGTGCTTCTGCGTCAGCAGCAGCTTCGATTTGGAATCGGCGAGCATGAACTGCGTACGCTCCTCTGGATATTCCGGATCGATCGGCATGTATGCTCCGCCAGCCTTCAGAATACCGAGCAGGCCAACGATCATCTCCATCGACCGCTCCGTCATAATGCCTACGATCGTATCCGCCTGCACGCCTTCTGCACGCAGTCTGCGGGCGAGACGGTTCGCACGCTCGTTCAGCTCACCGTACGTCAGCGTCGCGCCCTCAAAGACGACGGCTGCCAGCTCTGGTGTGCGAGCCGCCTGCTCCTCGAACAGCCGCTGCAGCGTCACGCCGCGCTGGAACTCGGACGCCGTATCGTTGAACGGACCAAGAATCTGCGCTTGCTCCTCAGCTGTCGTCAGCTCGATCTGATCGACGGCCACGTTCGGATTCGCGACCACCTGCTCCAGCACATGCACATAATGGCGCTGCATGCGTTGAATGTCCGCCTCGCTGTAGGCGTACGTGTTGTAGCCGAAGCTGATCCGAATTTCGTCGCCCGGCATGACGACGAGGTTGAAGTCGTAGTTCGTCTGCTCCTTCATGTCGACATTGTGAATCTCGAATGGCGGCTGCGGCATACCTTCTCCCTCAACACCCGCTCCACCTGCGCCAAGCTGCTCCACCTGCTGCTCGACCGGGTAATTCTCGAACACCATAATGTGCCCGATCAGCTCCTGCTTCTGGTCGGAGAGCGCCTGAATCTCGAACAGCGGGTACGTATCGTATGAGGTCGAGGCGAGCGATTGCTCCTGCGTCCTCCGCATGACATCCGCGAACGTAGCCTCCGCCTCGCTCTGAATACGTACCGGAATCGTATTGATGAACAGTCCGATCATGCTCTCAATGCCTGCGACCTCTGCAGGACGACCGGACACGACGCTGCCGAAGACGACGTCGCGTGTATTGTTGTAGCGCTGCAGCACTAGTCCCCATGCGCATTGCATCAGCGTGTTGATCGTCACCTGATGCTCCTTCGCAATACGGTTCATGCGCTCGGTCAGCTCTGAGCTCAGATCGACGTACGTTTCTTCAGGCTCATAGCCCCGTGTCTTCGACGTGATCGAATCGGCCAGCGTGGAAGGCACCATCGTCTGCTGCTCATACCCGGCGAGGTATTGACGCCAGTAGCTGGTCGCCTCCTCCGCATCTTGATCCTCCAGCCACTCGATGTACCGGCTGTATGGCGCGACAGGCTCCAGCATCGGCTCCCGTCCTTCCACTGCAGCGAGGTACGTCTCGAATACTTCCTTGTTAACAAGAGAAATACACCAGCCGTCCATCACGATATGATGGAAGCTCCAGACGAACCGGTACGTCTTCTCACCCGTGCGCAGCACCGCTACTCGCATGAGGCGGTCCCGACTCAGATCGAAGCCACGCGCCTTATCCCGTGCAACATATGTCAAGTAGTACGTCTCACGCTCGATCAGCTCCATTCCCGTTAAGTCCTCGTAATGGAACTCGCAGCCCCGATTACGGTAGACGAGCTGCAGCGGCTTGTCCCCAATCGTGTAATCGAAGTTCGAGCGAAGCGCCGCATGGCGTTCGACGAGTGCATGCAGACTGTTCTCGAAGGCCGCGACGTCGAGCTTGCCGACAAGCTCGTATTTCGCCTGCTCGAAGTATGCGCCTGAGCCTGGCTCGAGGCGGCTGTGGAACAGCATCCCCTTCTGCATCGGCGACAGCGTGTACACGTTCTCGAGCTCTCCAATCGTCTCCGCCTGAGCGGTCACGACCGCGAGCTGCTCGACAGTCAATCCGCGCAGCGACACATCACTAGGCGTCAGCTCTGGGCGCTCCTTCGCCACGCAATGCGCGATGATGCGCTGCATGCTCGTCTTGAGCAGTGCGCCGAGTCGCTCGACCGTCTCCTTGCGGTATTGGCGCGTGCTGAAGCTGATCGACAGCCCAAGCTCGCCGCCGGAGATCATGCCATTAATGTCCAACGTATATTTACGCAGCATGAGCGCACTGAGCGGCATTCCGTATGAATATTGGGAAGTCTGAATGGAACTGTTTTCCATATCCTGATCGAACTGACCCAAGTAGTTGAAGCTCACCTGCGGCTCTACTGCGTACAGACTGCGCTCCTCCACCGGAGACAGATGCTTCAATATCCCGTAGCCGATCCCCTTGTTCGGAATGCGACGCAGCGACTCCTTCACCGACTTGATGCGATGCGAAACGTCGCGGCCCGACTCTAGCTCCAGCAGCACCGGATATTGACTTGTGAACCAGCCGACCGTCCGCGTAATGTCGAGATCCGGATGAATCGGCTCGCGACCATGTCCTTCGAGGTTCAGCACGAGATGCTCTAGACCGCTCCAGTCGTGCACCGCCATGCCGACCGCTGCAAGCAGCAGGTCGTTGACCTCGGTGTTGTAGGCACGGCCCGCCGACTTCAGCAGTAGCTCCGTCTCCTCTGCCGACCAGCTGACCGTTACGGAATCGCTGTCCGCCAGCATCGCGAACGGCTGATCATAATCGATCGGCAGCGGCTGGTAGGCCGTATTCGCGACTTGCTGCCAGTACGATTTCTCCCGCTCGATCGCAGGTCCCGTCGCGTAATTCTCCAGCTCTTCCGCCCACAGCTGGAACGAATCCGTCTTGCGCGGAAGCTGCAGCTTCTCGCCCTTGAGCGCCTGCTCGTAGGCTGCTGCAATATCCTCGAACAGAATGCGCCACGATACGCCGTCGACCGCGAGGTGATGAATGACGATGAGCAGATGGTCGCCGTCCGGGCAGCGGAACAAGCCGAGCTTCATGAGCGGCCCATCCTCGAGGTTGATGCTGCTCTGCACCTCATTCGCCGCCGCCTCAACCGTATCCGCCAGCAGCTCCTCCGTTACGCCAGTGAAGTCGAACGTCTCCAGCGTGAACAGCTCGCCCTCGTGAATCGCACGATTGTACGCCTCGTAGCCCTCTCCATGCGCCCCCTTGCGGAAAATGAGCCTCAGCGCGTCATGATGCTCCGCCAGCTTACGCATAGCGGCAAGCAGAGCTTGCTCGTCGAACGAATCCGGTCGGTACAGCATAACCGACTGGTTGAAGTAATGCGGCTCGACCATCCCTTGCTCGAAGAACCAGTGTATAATCGGCGTCAGCCCGACCGATCCGGTAATTTCGCCCTGCTCGGCAATGCGTCCGACCTTCTGCACATGCTTGCTCAGCTGGCGAATCGTCGGATATTGGAACAGCTGCTTCATATCGAGCTTATAGCCAGCCTGGAACAGTCTCGACGACACCTGAATGGACTTGATGGAATCGCCTCCCAGCTCGAAAAAGCTGTCCAGCACGCTCACTCGCTTCACACCGAGTACGGACTGCCATACGGCTACGAGCGCTTCCTCCTCCGGCGAGGCAGGAGCCGCATATTCCGCACCTGTCTCGACCTCGCCCTCCGGCTCAGGAAGCGCACGGCGGTCGACCTTGCCGTTCGGCGTGAGCGGAATGCTCGGAACGGCGACGAAATACGACGGCACCATATAAGCCGGCAGCTTGCTGGAGAGCGCACTGCGCAGCTCGCGTACATTCAAGGAGTCGTCGCTTGCATAGTAGGCAACAAGCACCTTCTGCCCATTCGCATCCTCGCGCACGAGGACGACTGCTTCGCGCAGTGGAGCCGCCTGCAGCAGCGCTGTTTCGACCTCTCCGAGCTCAATGCGGTAGCCGCGGATCTTCACCTGGGCGTCCATGCGGCCCTTGTACTCGATCGTGCCGTCCGCCCGCCAGCGGGTCAAGTCGCCGCTGCGGTAGACGCGCTCACCGGATCGGAACGGGCTGTCGATGAACTTCTCGGCCGTCAAGTCCGGCCGGTTCAAGTAGCCGCGCGCGACGCCATCGCCTCCGACGAGCAGCTCGCCCCAGGCGCCGACCGGCAGTAGATTCAGCGCAGCGTCGACGATATAGGCCGTCGAATTGTGAATCGGCCTCCCGATCGGCACCGCATCCGTCTGCGCTTCGCGGATCGGATGCGTCGTGGAGAACGTCGTATTCTCCGTAGGGCCGTAGCCGTTGACGATGGTCAGCTCCGGATGCTCCTGTAGCGCGCGGTTAATGTGCGGCACCGATAAGGCGTCACCGCCGACGAGGAGCGTCTTCAGTCCGTCGAACAGACCGCGCTCCTGAACGAGCAGCTGATTGAACAGCGGAGCCGTCAGCCACATCGTCGTGATCGAATATTCACGGATTGCTTGCTTCAGCTTGACCGCATCAAGAATCGTCTCGTTCGGCACGAGGTACAGCTGACCGCCATTCAATAACGCTCCCCAGATCTCGAACGTCGAAGCGTCGAACACGACGGCGCCTGTCTGCAGAATGCGTGTATGCTCGTTCAGCTCGGCGTAATCCGTATTCATGACGAGCCGTACGACGTTGCGGTGCTCGACCATAACGCCCTTCGGCTTGCCTGTGGAGCCCGACGTATAGATGATATAGGCGAGCTGTTCCGGTGTGGCAGCCGAGGTCAGGTTCGACTCGTCTGCACTGTAGCTCGACGCATCGCCGAGAAGCAGCAGCTTGCGGCTCGTGTCGGTGGCTCCCATCGCCTGCTCAAGCGCAGGCACTAGCTTCTGTGCCAGCACAAGTCTCGCACCGCTGTCCTCCAGCATGTACGCGATGCGCTCCTCCGGATAGTCCGCATCGATCGGCACATACGCGCCGCCCGCCTTCAGAATCGCAAGTACGCCGACGACCATATCAATCGAACGCTCGGCGAGAATCGCAATCGGCTCGTCCTGCTGCACACCTTCAGCACGTAACGTATGCGCCAGGCGGTTCGCCCGAGCATTCAGCTCGCTGTAGGTCAGCTGCTCGCCTTCGTAGACGACCGCCGTATGGCTCGGCGTACGGGACACCTGCTGCTCGAACAGCTCGCTGATTGTCTGCTCGCTCGGGTAGTCGACCGTCGTCGCGTTGAACTGCTCCACGATCTGACGCTGCTCCGCCTCGGAGACGATGCGGATCGAGTCCAGCTTGACCGCAGGCTCGCTGACGATCATCTCCAGCAGCAGCTGCAAGTGCTCGCCTAGCCGCTCGACCGTCTCCTTCTTGAACAGCGCGGTCGCATACTCGAAGCTGCACGCTAGCGATTCGCCCTGCTCGTCCTGCTGCTCGGTGACGAACAGCGTCAGGTCGAACTTCGCGACGTTATGCTCCGCTGCATAGGTGCTGACGCGCAGCGAATCGATAGCAACGTTCGTCTGCGGCTGGTCCGCGTTCTGCACGACGAGCATCGTATCGAACAACGGATTACGGCTCATATCACGGCTCAGCTGCAGACGGTCGACGAGCTCATCGAACGGATAATCCTGATGCTCGAACGCAAGGAGCGACTGCTCTTTGACCTCAAGCAAGTAATCGCGGAACGACTTCGGACCCGTCGGGTACGTGCGAATGGCCAGCGTATTGACGAACATCCCGATAAGACGGGACAGGTCCGCATGCGGTCTGCCCGCGATCGGCGAGCCGACGATGACATCATCTTGTCCGCTGTACTTGTACAAGAGCGACGTGTAGGCGGCTAGCATGACCATGTAGAGCGTCGCACCCGTCTCGGAGGCGAGGCGCTTCAGCTGTGCGGTCAGCTCCGGACTGAGCACGAACTCGGTCACGCTGCCCTCGAAGCTACGCGTCGTCGGACGCGCATAGTCGGTCGGCAGCTCCAGCACCGGCAGCTCCCCTGCGAATGTCTCAAGCCAGTAGCGCTCATGCTCCGCATAGCTGTCGCTGAGCACGTCACCGCGTTGCCATACAGCGTAATCCTTGTATTGAATGCGAAGCTGCGGTAGGTCTGCAGCGTCGTCTGCATACAGACGGATGAATTCATCAACGAGCACGCTCATCGAGGCACCGTCTGAAATAATGTGGTGCATGTCCAGCAGCAGCAGATGACGGTTAGCGCCAAGCTCCACGAGGCCGACGCGCATCAGCGGCGCGGTCTGCAGGTCGAACGTGCGCGTGAAGCGGCGAACGACTTCTTCGACGGAATCAGCTGCTGCCGCACTCTTGGAGCCTGTCGTCGACTCTTGAGCCCCTTCGCTTCCGACTTCAACCGCCTTCAGCCGCTCCATGCGGAACTCAACCTGATCATGCACGATCTGCACGGGCTCGCCGTTCACGACCTCGAAGCTCGTACGCAGCGTCTCATGACGCTCAATCAACGTGCGGAACGCTTGCTCCAGACCGTCACTGTCGATCGGACCTTCCATACGGAGCGCGTTCGGCATGTTGTAGCTAAGACTCGCACCGGACAGCTGATTCAGAATGAACATCCGCTTCTGCGCGGACGACACCGGATAATGAGCTTGCGCTGCTGCAACTGGAATCTCCGCATACTTGTTCGGCTCCATCGACTCGATGGCGAGCGCCATGCTCTCTACCGTCGGGTTGCGGAACACGTCACGCAGCTGAATGCTCTTGTTCAATTCTTTATGAATGTGGGCGACAAGCGCTGTTGCACGCAGCGAATGGCCCCCGATTTCGAAGAAATGATCCGTCACCCCGACCCGCTCCAGCCCGAGCACCTGCTGCCATATGCGTGCAAGATCCTCCTCCATACGGGTGCGAGGGGCAACATACGTGTCGCCTGCTTGCGCAGCAGCATCTGGAGCTGGCAATGCACGGCGGTCGACCTTGCCGTTCGGTGTGAGCGGCATCACCTCCAGCTGGACGAAGAACGAAGGCACCATGTAGCCCGGCAGCTCGCTCGCAAGGCGCGACTTCAGCTCGCTTGGGCTCAATGCTTCGCCGCTCTTGGTCACATAGTATGCACACAGCAGCTTCTGCCCGGTCTCATCGGCTATCGCTATGACAACCGCCTCGCGCACCTCAGCCGACTTCAGCAGCTGTGACTCGATCTCGCCGAGCTCGATCCGGTAGCCGCGAATTTTCACCTGCTCGTCGATACGGCCCTTGTACTCGATAACGCCATCAGGACGCCAGCGCGCAAGGTCGCCAGAGCGATACAGACGCTCGCCTGCGCGGAACGGGCTGTCGATGAACTTCTCCGCCGTCAGCTCCTCGCGGTTGCGGTAGCCTCTTGCAACGCCATCGCCGCCGACGACGAGCTCACCCCATGCACCGATCGGCATCAGCTTCATCGAGCGGTCGACGATGTACGCGGTCGAGTTGGCGATTGGGCGTCCAATCGGCACCGCCTCGGTTTGCGGCGAATCGACGAGATGGGTGGTGGAGAACGTCGTATTTTCCGTAGGGCCGTAGCCGTTCACGATAACTAGCCCCGGGTGATGCTCAAGCGCCGTATTAATGTGCGGCACCGACAGCACATCTCCGCCGACGAGGAGCGTCTTCACGCCAGTGAACATCGAGTTGTCCTGCATGAGCAGCTGATTGAACAGCGGCGCGGTCAGCCACATCGTGTTGATCGCGTAGCGCTGGATCGCTTGCTTCAGACGGTTCGCGTCGAGAATGACGTCGCTCGGCACGAGATACAGCTTGCCGCCATTCAAGAGCGAGCCCCACAGCTCGAACGTCGTCGCGTCGAAGACGACAGCTCCAGTCTGCAGAATGCGCGTCGTGTTATCCAGCTTCACGTAATTCGTATTCATGACAAGACGTGTCACGTTGCGATGTTCGACCATAACGCCCTTCGGCTTGCCCGTTGTACCCGACGTGTAGATCAGGTACGCGAGCTGGTCAGGCTGCACAGGCAGGTCGAGGTTCGTACTATCCGCTCTAGTAGACGAAGCGGAGTCCGCTAGTGAGCTCGCTGTCAGCTCTAGATTCGCGCTCTTCACACCAGCAGACGTGGCAGAAGCCGATACTGAGGAGTCCGCATTGTCAACCGCACCCTCACGCAAGCTCATGCATACGCCCTGGAAGTCGCTCAGCTTGCTCTCACCAGTACCGAGTTGCTCCAGCAGCTGCTCCTGCACGAGAAGAACCCGCGCACCCGAGTCGTCGAGCAAATATTCAATTCGGTCCTGCGGATATTCCGGATCAATCGGCACATACGCGCCGCCTGCCTTCAGAATCGCAATCGTGCCGACGACCATCTCAACCGAGCGCTCCGCCATAATCGCGACTGGCTCCTCGGACTGTACGCCTTGGGCGATCAGCCTGCGTGCCAATCGGTTCGCACGCTCGTTCAGCCCGCGGTACGTCAGCGACTCGCCCTCACTCTGCACCGCCAGCTCGTCAGGCGTACGGGTCGCCTGCTCCTCGAACAGCTGATGAATCGCGCGATGCTTCGGATACTCGACCTCCGTTGCATTGAACGACTCGATGATTTGCTTGCGTTCCGCTTCAGACAGCAGCTCCGCCTCGGCGAACGGCACGTCCGGCTGGAACAGGACGACCGCCATGAACTGCTGCAGATGCGCCATCAGCCGCTCGATCGATTCCGCCGTATAGCGACACTCGTCGTACGTCGCATCGAGATGCACCAGCCCGCCAGCCTGCACCGAAGCATGCAACCACAGCTCGAACGCCGCCTGCTCCTTGAAGTGATCCGTGTGCAGCGCCTCCAACGAGACGACCGTCGGAATAACCGGACGACCTTCCTCTGGAGCTTCGATGTTCAGCAGGTGCATATATTGGTGAAAAGGAAGTGACTGATGCTGCACCGCCTCTGTCAAATCCGCCTTCATCGCCGGGAGCATCGTCTTCAGCGTCGTCGCCTGTTCGACCTTACTGCGAATAAGCAGCAGTTGGTTCAGCATGGCACCGGCCTCGGTCTTCGACGCCGCTAACGTCGGCGTGCCGATTGTAACCGAACCTTCGTTCGTGTATTTGTACAGCAGTCCTGTAATGGCGGACATGAGCACCATATACACGGCCATGGGAGCCCCGCCCGATATTTGCGCAATGCGTGCCGACAGCTCCGGGGATAGCTCGGTATGAACCGACTTCAGCGTCCCTGGTGCAAGCGTGCTTGCCGTAAGCGGCTGCTGTGTATACGGGATGCCTGCGATACGCTCGTCATTTCCGCCCCCCAGCTTCTCATTCCAATAAGCTTTCTCTTTATCCCAAATGGCTCTCATCCCTACACTCCCGTTCTATTCTTATTCATGAGGTTGCTGCTTCGTCTATACAAGAGGAGGTGTGCCGCGACGAACCGCCGACGACACACCGTTGAACCTATTACGCAGCTATTGCATTCATATTATTAGAACGAAAAGTCTACCGAGCCGATCAACAGCTCGCTCGAACCTGTCAAGCTGCTCGCCACCTCGATGTCGGCGATCCGTTGCTCCGGTCGCTCGCCCATCGCTTGCAGCACCTTGTACAGATCGTCACGAAGCCGCTCGATCGTCTGCTTGCTGTACAGCTTCGTACTATATTCGAAGGAGCCGCGCAGCTCGCCGTTATGCTCGCTTAACGCGAGCGTCATGTCGAACTTAGCTACCTTGTGCTCCTGCTCGTACGGTGCGAAGGTTAAGGCTTCGACGGTCGATTCATGACTTTCCGTGTTTTGCATCACAAACAGTACATCGAACAGCGGATTGCGTCTGGCATCTCGCTGCACCTGCAGCTGCTCGATCAGCTCCTCCAGCGGATAATCCTGATTCTCGAAGGCGTTCAGCGTCCGGTCCTTCACGTCGCGAACGTACCGCTCGACCGTCAGCTCGTTCTTCGGCTCGTTGCGGATCGCCAGCGTATTGACGAACATACCGATCATCGGCTCCAGCTCCGCATGCTGCCTGCCGGCAACAGGCGTGCCGACGATCAGGTCGTCTTGACCGCTATACTTCGCAAGCAGAATCGTATAGGCAGCCAGACCGAGCATGAACATCGTGCTGCCTGTCGCCGCTGCAAGCTGCTTCAGCTTCTCAGTAACGTCGCTCTCGACTGTGAATTCGAGCAGGGCGCCCTCGAAGCTGCGCACAGCAGGTCGCGGCAATGCAATCGGCAGCTCCAGCACCGGAAGCTCGCCTGCGAGCTGCTCGAGCCAGTAGTCACGCTGACGGCTATAGACGCCTGCCTCCGCTTGCTCTTGCTGCCATACCGCGAAGTCCTTGTAGTGGACGTCGAGCTGAGGCAGCTCCTCGCCCGCGTACAGCGCTCCAAGCTCGCTCATAATGACTGCGGCTGATGCGCCGTCCGACACGATATGATGCATATCGTAGATGAGCAGGTGGCTGTCCTCAGCCAGCCTCACGACGCCTGCTCGCAGGAGCGGTGCCGCGCTGAGCTCGAATGGACGAACGAGCGTATGCAGCAACCGGTCCGCTTCCTCAACGGTACCAGCAGCATGCCGCTCCAGCATGAATTCAACCTCATCCTGCACACGCTGCACCACTTCACCGTTCACCATCTCGAAGCTCGTGCGCAGCGATTCGTGTCTGTCGATCAGCTGACGGAATGCTTCTTCCAGCTTATCCACATCGAGCATTCCGTTCACTCTGACGATGGTCGGCATGTTGTAGCTCAGCTCTCCACCCTCGAGATGACTCAAGATGTACATCCGCTTCTGCGTCGAGGTGACCGGATAGAAGTCGCGCTTCTCAACCGCTGTGATCGCCTTCCGTGAGACCGCATCAGCTGCATCAAGAATACGCGCTAGCTCCTCCACAGTCGGATGCTGGAACACGTCTCTCAGCGCAATCGTCTTGCTCAGCTGCTGGTGTACCTTCGCGACAACCGTCGTCGCACGCAGCGAGTGACCGCCGATGTCGAAGAAGTTGTCCTTCACGCCGACCTGCGGCAGCTTCAGCACCTCTTGCCAGATCGCCGCAAGCTGCTTCTCCGTCTCTGTGCGTGGCGCGACATAGTCTGCCTCCGAGCGTACCGTCTCCTCCGGCGCTGGCAGCGCCTTGCGATCGATCTTACCGTTCGGGCTGAGCGGCATCCGCTCCAGCTGGACGAAGTACGTCGGTACCATGTAGCTTGGCAGCTCCGCCGACAACGCCTCACGTAGCTCGGCTGCAGTCATCTCCTGCTCAGCGACGAAGTACGCCGCCAGCAGCTTCTGCCCTGACCCGTCCTCGCGAGCCATGACAACCGTCTCAAGCACACCTTCGACGTTCAGGATGTTCGTCTCGATCTCGCCTAGCTCGATCCGATAGCCGCGAATCTTGACCTGATGGTCAATCCGTCCGAGATACTCGATGTTGCCATCCGGCATCCAGCGTACAAGGTCGCCTGTACGGTACATGCGCTCGCCAGCGACGAACGGACTGTCGATGAACTTCTCCGCGTTCAGCTCAGGTCGGTTCAAGTAGCCGCGTGCGACGCCGACACCCGCGATGACCAGCTCACCCGCAACGCCGATCGGCTGCAGCTGCAGCGTGCCTTCCTTCACAACATACAGATGGATGTTCTCAATCGGCTTCCCGATTGGAATGACCGGATAATGTCCGTCTGGCTCGCAGTCGAAGTACGATACGTCGACGGTCGCCTCGGTCGGGCCGTACAGATTGATCAGACGCGAGCGATTCGCTGCAGCGACTGTACGCTGGTAGCGTGCGACGTGCTGTGGAGGCAGCGCCTCACCGCTCGTGAACACTTGGCGCAGCGAGCGCAGCTGATCGGTAAGCTCGCGGCTTGGCTGCTGCTCCGCGTACTCGAGGAACGCCCCGAGCATCGCAGGCACGAAGTGCATCGTCGTAATCGCGTAGCGGTCAATCGTCTCGATGATCGTCTGCGGACTCTTCTCCCCGCCCACTGGCAGCAAGCATACTTTCGAGCCGACGAACGCCCACCAGAACAGCTCCCACACCGATACGTCGAACGTAATCGCAGTCTTCTGCATGATCGTGTCTGTCGCATCAATCGGATACTGCTTGTGCATCCACAGGATGCGGTTCAGCACCGAATGATGCTCAACCATAACGCCCTTCGGCTTGCCAGTGGAGCCCGATGTGTAGATCATGTACGCCACATCCGTAGGTCCAGCTTGTCCGACCGTCAAGTTCGAAGCGTCTGCCGCATAGATGCCAGCTTCGTTCAGATCGAGCACCTTGCCTGCGAACACTTGCTCGGACTCAAGTCCGGCTAACCGTTCGCGCAGATGCGATTGCGTCAGCAGCAACGGTGCGGACGAATCCTCGAGGATGTACGCGATCCGCTCTTGAGGCAGCGATGGGTCGATTGGCACGTACGCGCCGCCCGCCTTCAGAATGGCGTAGATCGCGATCATCATTTCGAACGAGCGCTCGGCCATGAGCACGACCTTCGTCTCCGGCTTCACGCCTTCGGCCTGCAGCGTCCGCGCCAGCTGGTTTGCCCGTTCGTTCAGCTCGCGGTACGTCAGCTGCTGTCCCTCGAACAGAACCGCTGGCAGCTCTGGCGTCTTCGCCGCTTGCTGCTCGAACAGGCCGTGAATCGTCTCATGCGCCGGGTATGGAGCAGCGGTATCGTTGAACCGCACCGTAACTTGCTCCAGCTCTTCTTCGTCGATCAGGTTCAGCTCGCCCAGCTTCGACGCTGGATTCGCAGCGACCGAGCCAATCAGCTGCTGCAGGTGGCTCGCCAGGCGCTCCATCGACTCCCGCTTGAACAGCGACGTCACATACTGGAAGCTGCCGTAGATGAGGCCGTCCTCCTCGACGATCTCGAGTGTCAAATCAACCTGAGCCGCTGCGTGTGGCTTCGGATACGGCTGAAGCTGCAGGTCGCCAAGGACGAGCTCCTGCTGCTCCGTATTTTGCATAATGAACATCGTATCGAACAGCGGGTTGCGGCTCATGTCGCGCTTCACGCCAACCTTCTCCACGAGCTCCTCGAACGGATACGTCTGGTGCTCGTAGGCCGCGAGTGCGCGTTCCTTCACTTCCAGCAAGTAGCTGCTGAAAGGTATCTCTGCCGCTGGATATTGACGCAGCGCCAGCGTGTTGACGAACACGCCGATGATCGGCTCCAGCTCCGCGTGCGGTCGACCTGCGATCGGCGTGCCGACGACGATGTCCTCTTGCCCCGTATAGCGGTGGAGCAATGAGGTGTACGCGGCCAGCAGCACCATGAACAGCGTAGAGCCCGTCTCGGCTGCAAGCTTGCGCAGCGCGTCGCTCTCGGCCTGACTGAGCGAGAAGGCGACCGTATCTGCCTCATACGTGCGAACCGCTGGTCTTGCGAAGTCCGTTGTCAGCGACAGAATCGGAATTTCACCGCTGAACGTCTCGTGCCAGAACGCTTCCTGCTTCGCCGTCTGCTCGCTCTGGAGCTCACTCTGCTGCCATACAGCATAATCCTTATATTGAATGGACATCGGCGATAATGAGTCGCCGCGGTAGAGCGCTGCGAACTCGTCAATGAGAATCGCCATCGATACGCCGTCCGAGATAATGTGATGCATGTCAAAGAGCATGATGTGACGCTCAGGCTCAAGCTCCACGAGTCCGACGCGCAGCAGAGGCGCATGGGACAGGTCGAACGGACGGATGAAGCTCCGCACAAGACTGCTAGCCAGCGCTTCATCGCCGCCAGTATGATGTAGCTCGATGGTGAAGTCGATGTCGCTGTCCGCATGCACACGCTGCACTGGCTCGCCATTCACCAGCTCGAACGACGTGCGAAGTGTCTCGTGCCGCTCGACAAGTGTACGGAACGCACGCTCCAGCTGCTCGCGGTCAAGCTTGCCACTGACGAGCATAGCTCCCGGCATGTTGTAGCTCAGCTCACCGCCCTCCAGCTGATTCAGAATGTACATCCGCTTCTGCTGGGAGGAGACGGGATACGTCTCGCTCGGCTCTGCTGCAGGGATCGACGCATAGCCGTATTCGTCGTTGCTCTCGATAATCGCAGCCAGCTGCTCGATGGTCGGCGAGCGGAACACATCCTGGAGCGACACCGTCTTGTTCAGCTCGCGATGCAGCTGAGTCACCAGGGCGGTTGCACGCAGCGAGTGACCGCCGATCTCGAAGAAATTGTCCTTCACACCGATGGTTGTCGTACCGAGAATCGATTCCCAGATTACGACCAGCTTCTCCTCGATTGCGGTGCGCGGAGCGACATACGCTGTTCCGCGTCCTTGTGTGCCATCTGGAGCCGGGAGTGCCTTGCGGTCGATCTTGTCGTTCGGCGTCAGCGGCATCCGCTCCAGCTGCATGAAGAATGCTGGAATCATATGATTCGGCAGCTCCTCCGCCAAGCTGCTGCGCAGCTCGCTGATCGGAATCTCACGCTGGGCGACGAAGTAAGCGCACAGCTGGTTCTGACCGGTCTCGTCCTCGCGAGCGAGCACGATGACCTCTTGTACATCGTCCAGCTTCAGAATCTGCGCCTCGATCTCACCAAGCTCGATGCGGTAGCCGCGAATCTTCACCTGATGGTCGATACGTCCGAGATATTCCAGCTTGCCATCTGGCATCCAGCGGGCAAGGTCGCCTGTCCGATACATCCGCTCGCCAGGGGCGAAGCGGCTCATGACGAACTTCTCGTCCGTCAGCTCCTGACGGTTCAAGTAGCCGCGCGCCACACCCGCACCGGATACACACAGCTCGCCCGGTACGCCGACCGGCAGCAGCTGTCCATGCGGATCGACGATGTAGACGCGATGGTTCGGCATCGGACGGCCAATCGAGATGATGCGGTCCGCCTCTGGGTCGGTCGACACAGGCCAGATCGTCGTGGCGATTGAATTTTCCGTAGGGCCGTAGCCGTTGTAATATTGCACATGCTGCTTCCACTTCTGAACGAGCTCATGCGACGAGGCTGAGCCTGCTGTGAACAGAATGCGCAGCGAAGGCATCGTGGCCGGGTCCAGATATACCGCATACGTCGGTGGCAGCGCCGCGATCGTAATGCCGTGCTCGGACATGTACGTCTCGAACAGGCTGTAGTTCAAGATCGTCGTCTGCGTCGGAATATATAGCGTCGCTCCGCAGAACAGCGCCTTGAATATTTCCCAGCACGCCGCGTCGAACGACAAGCTTGCGAACTGCAGCACCTTGTCCTGCTCGGTGATACGCAGCGTCTTGTCGTAGTACACTCTCAGGTTCGTTAAGCCGTGATGCTCGACCATAACGCCCTTCGGCTTGCCGGTCGTACCCGACGTATAGATGACATAAGCCAGATCGTTCGCCGTATTGACCGAGCCGAGGTTCGAGCCATCAGCAGCGTAGCTGGAAGACTCATCCAGCGCCAAAATCGTACCCTCGAACGAGGTGCGCTCACTTAGCTTCGCCTGAGTCAGCAGCAGTCTTGCTCCAGAATCCTCCAGCATATAGGCGATGCGATCCTCCGGATACTCCGGATCGATTGGCACATACGCGCCGCCAGCCTTCATAATGCCGAACATGCCGACGATCATCTCAGCCGACTTCTCAACCATGAGTCCGACCAGCTGGCCGTTCTCCACACCTGCTGCCCGCAGCGTGCGCGCGAGGCCGTTCGCCTGCTCGTTCAGCTCGCGATACGTCAGCGTCGTACCCTCGAAGTAGACCGCTGGCTGCTCTGGCGTACGCTCGGCCTGCTCCTCCAGCAGCTGGTAGATCGTCTTGTCCATCGGAGATACCGCTGCCGTCTCGTTGAAGGCGACGAAGATTTGCGCTTTCTCGCCAGGCGTCACGATCTCGAGGTCGCGTACTGGCATATTCGGCGTGCTCACTAGCTGCTCCATCGCATGGATCAGATGACCGTGAATGCGCTCGACCGCATCGCTTGCGAATACCTCTGCATTGTACTCCAGACGAATGCGCATCGACGCGCCCGGAGTCACGATCAGGTTGAAGTCGTAGTTCGTCTGCTCGACCATCTCGACGCTGCCTACTTGGAATGGCGCTTCCTCGCCGCCAAGCTGCTCCATCTGCTCATCGACCGGGAAATTCTCGAATACGAGAATGTGCTGAATGAGCTCCTGCTTCTGATCGGTCAGCGCCTGAATCTCGAACAGCGGATACGTGTCATAACGGTTCGAGGCGAGCGCCTGCTCCTGATTCCAGCGCATGACGTCCACGAAGCTTGCATGCGCGTCGCAGCGGATGCGAACCGGAATCGTGTTGATGAATAGACCGATCATGCCCTCAATGCCCGGAATTTCTGCCGGACGACCCGAGACGACGCTGCCGAATACGACATCCTCACTGCCGTTGTATTTCTGAAGCAGCAATCCCCATACGGTCTGCAGTAAGGTGTTGACCGTGACATTCGATTGCTTCGCCAAGCGATCCATGCGGCTCGTCAGCTCTGGACCGAAGTCGACGTACAGCGTTTCGTAGCACTCGCCCTTCTTCTCGCCCTGCTCGTCGGCTTCGCCGTTCGATTGCACCTTGCCGAGCGCCTTGCTCTGCGGCTTGCCTGTCGGCAGCAGCGTCTGCGTCTCATAATCGGACAAGTATTGCTTCCAGTAATTCGCCGCCTCCTGCTGATCCTGCTCATCCAGCCACTCGATATAACGGCTGTAGGACGCGACGTCCGCCAGCATCGGCTCACGGCCTTCACTGAGCGCGAAGTACAGCTCGAACACTTCCTCCGTCACGAGTGACAAGCACCAGCCGTCCATGAGAATATGGTGCGAGCTCCACACGAACTGGAACGTCTCGTCATCGACTCGGATAATGGCTACACGCATCAGCGCATCCCGTGTCAGGTCGAAGCCTCGGAGCTGGTCCGCATGCTTGTACTGAGCGACAAACGCTTGACGCTCCTCCACGCTCAACCCGCTCACGTCCTCGTAGCGGAACTCCGCCTTCCGGTCGCGGTAGACGATCTGAAGCGGCGAACGGCTCCAGCCGAGGTAGACGTTCGATCTGAATATTTCTTGACGGGCGAACAGCGCATCCAGCGCTTGTCCGAACACGAGCGGCTCGAACCGTCCCTTCAGCTCGAAATTCGTCTGCTCGAAGTATGCACCTGAGCTTGCATCCATCAGACTGTGGAACAGCATGCCCTGCTGCATCGGCGTCAGACGGTATACGTTCTCCAGCTCGCCCACTTGACGTGTATCCTGCTCAAGCTGTGCCAGCTCCTCAATCGTCATTCCCTTAATCGACAGGTCGCTCGGCGTCAGCTCGGTGCCGGGCTTCGAGACGCAGTGCTCGATAATATCAAGCAGACTGCGGCGCAGCAGCTCCGCGAACCGATCCATCGTTTCCTTACGATATTGCTTCGAGCTATAGCTGATCGTCAGCGACAAGGTGCCCTCTGCAACTAGACCGTTAATATCGAGCGCATGCGTTCTAGCCGTCCGGCTGCTGATCTCATGACCGCTGGAGTAGCTTGAACCCACAATGGCCGACTGCTCCAGCTCCTGATCGAACTGTCCCAAGTAGTTGAAGCTGATCTCTGGCTCTTGTACGAAGCTCGGCTTGCCCGCGTCATTCGACAAGTATCTCCAGATGCCGTAGCCGATCCCTTTGCGCGGAATGCTGCGCAGCGATTCCTTCACCGACTTGATGCGCAGCGACGTATCCGCGTTCTTCTTCATCGGCAGCACGACCGGATATTGGCTCGTGAACCAGCCGACTGTACGTGTAATGTCCAGCTCTGGCAAAATCGCTTCGCGACCGTGCCCTTCCAGGCTGACGTGTACGTTCTCCGACCCCGTCCATGCATGCACGGCCGAACCAAGCGCAGCGAGCAGTATATCGTTCATCTCTGTGCCGTAGGCGCGATGCGCCTGCTTCAGAAGGCGCTCGGTGTCGGCTGCCGACCACTCCACCGTTACCTTCTCGCTATCGCCGACGACCGTGTTCTCCACGTCGATATCCTTCGGCAGCGGCTGACGCGGTACGCTCTCGATCTGCTGCCAATACGCGAACTCGCGCTGCATCGCATTGCTGTTCGCATAGGCCGCCTGCTGCTCCGCCCACAGCTGGAACGAATCCGTCTTCAGCGGCAGCTTGATCGGCTCGGCCTTGCTCGCCTGCTCGTAGGCTGTGGCAATATCCTCGAACAAGATGCGCCAGGATACGCCGTCTACGACCAAGTGATGGATCGCGATCATCAGATGGTCGCCATCGTCGCAGCGGAACAGTCCAAGCTTCACGAGCGGTCCTTCACCCAGCTGAATCGATGCCTGCAGCATCGTCGCTTTCGAGTTAATCCGCTCAGCTACATTCGACTCGCCTCTCAGCTCGACGAGCTCAAGGCTGAACAGCTCGCCTTCCGTGGCACTGCGGCTCCAAGCCTCATAGCCGCCTTGCTCGGCCTCGCGGAATACGATGCGCAGCGCATCGTGATGCTCGACAATCGCCGTCATCGCTGTCCGAAGGGCCGATTCCTCGAAACGCTCTGCACGGTACAGCATGACCGCCTGGTTATGGTGGTGCATGTCGGTGAAGCGTTGCTCGAAGAACCAGTGCTGCACCGGTGTCAGCACAACCTCACCTGTGATGCTGCCTTGCTCGGCCATTCGTGTGCTCGAACGAATATGCGGACTGAGCTCCGCTATCGTTGGATATTGGAATAAGTCCTTCATCTCCAGCTTGTAGCCGGCCTGGTACAGTCTGGACGACACTTGAAGCGACTTGATCGAGTCGCCGCCAAGCTCGAAGAAGCTGTCATGAATGCCGACCTGCTTCACCCCGAGCAAGCTTTGCCAGATTGCAGCGAGCGTCTCCTCGACCGGATTGCGCGGTGCCGCGTATACGGTGCCGCTATGGACGGCTCCTTCCGGCTCCGGCAGCGCCTTGCGGTCGATTTTGCCATTCGGCGTTAACGGAAGACGCTCTAAGCGCATCATGCGCGAAGGCACCATATGCGACGGCAGGGACGCACGAAGCTCGGCCTGCAGCTGCTCCATGTCGAGCGAGCTGTCGCCAGCCGCATAGCCGCACAGGTACTTCTGACCGCGCTCGTCAGTACGGTCGATAACGATCGCCTGACGCACACCGTCGTGACGCAGCATCGCCGTCTCGATCTCGCCGAGCTCGATGCGGTAGCCGCGAATTTTCACCTGATGGTCGATACGGCCGATGAAGTCTACGTTGCCGTCAGTCATCCAGCGCGCCAGGTCGCCTGTCCGGTACAGACGCTCGCCTGCGACGAACGGGTTCGGCACGAACTTCTCTGCGCTCAGGTCCGGACGATTCAAGTAGCCGCGAGCGACGCCAGGACCGCCAATGCACAGCTCTCCTGCTACGCCAACCGGGACTGGATTCATATAGCGGTCTACAATATAGAAGCGGGCGTTCAGCCACGCCTTACCGATGGGCACGTTGCCCGAATGCGGCAGCTTCGCAAGCGGCTCGTCATAGAAGCTGGAGTCAATCGCCGCCTCGGTGACACCGTAGCTGTTGATCAAGCGAAGCTGTGAGCCGAAGCGCTCCTGCATCAGCTTGTAGTCGGTAACGCCACAGCTGTCCGAGCTCGTAATCAAGAGCTGCATGGTGGAAATGTCCAGCTTCTGGACGTAGATGTGCTCCATGATCGGAATAATGAGCGCAGGCGTCGATTCGAATAGCGTAATGTCGCAGCTGCGAATCCAGCCGACCAGCTTCTCCGGATCGATGCGATCCTCCTTCGGACAGATGACCATCGTACCGCCGTTAACGAGCGTCCGCGCGATGTCACCCGTGAACACGTCGAACGAGAAGCTCGCCAGCTGCAGCAGGCGGACCGGGAACTCCGTCAGGCGGTACTCTCTACGGTAAGCGAGCGCTGTGTTCACGAGACTATGATGCTCGATCATGACGCCCTTCGGCTTGCCGGTCGTACCTGACGTATAAATGACATACGCCAGATGCTGCGGCTCACAGCGGTCCTCCAGATTCGATACATCACCTGTAAATAAAGTTGCATCGTCCAGACATAGGACGGCGCGCGCTGTCTGCTCCACGGAATCATCCGCGTCTACTTCAACCTCTGCCGTAATCAATCCCTGCAGATGCGTCTGCGTCAGCAGCACCGCCGCCTCGCTGTCCTCCAGCATGAAGCGGAGACGGTCAGCCGGATAATCCGGGTCGAGCGGCACATACGCACCGCCAGCCTTCCATACCGCCATCACGCCGACGATCAGGTCGACCGAGCGATCGGCCATAATGCCGACGAGCTTCTCAGGACCGACGCCGAGCGCCACGAGCTGACGCGCCAGCTGATTCGACTTCGCATTCAGCTCGGCATACGTTAACGCCGTATCCTTGAAGCGAACGGCGATATGGGCAGGTGTCTTCTCAGCCTGCTGCTCGAACAGACGGTGGAACGTATGATCGATCGGCTCCGGCGACAGCATGCCGTTGAAGGCTTCCAGCAGCTGCACCTGCTCCTGCTCCGAGGTCATGCTGAGCTCGCCCAGCTTCCGCTGCGGCGCTAGACCGATTGCAGTAGCCAATTCCGAGAAATGCTGCCCGAACCGCTCCATCGTCTCCGGCTTGAACAGCGCGGTAGCGTACTCCAAGCTGAACAAGAGCTCGTCCTGCTCCTCGTACACCTCAATGGATAGGTCAACCTTCGCGCTAGCATGCGGATTCGGGTACGAGCTGATGCGCAGTCCGTCCATGCGCGGCTCGGTGGTGTCGATATTTTTCAACTCGAACATCGTGTCGAACAGCGGGTTACGGCTCATATCCTTCTTCAGCTTGAGCTGCTCGACCAGGTCCTCGAACGGGTATTCCGGATGGCTGAATGCCTGCAGCGAGCCTTCCTTCACTTCAAGGAGGTAGTCACTGAACGACTTCTCACCAGCTGGATATTGACGCAGCGCAAGCGTATTGACGAACATGCCGATGATCGGCTCGAGATCCGCGTTGGAGCGTCCTGCTACCGGCACGCCGACGACGATGTCCTCTTGTCCTGTGTACTTGTGCAGCAGTGTCGTGTAGACTGCGAGCAGCACCATGTACAGCGTGGAGCCTGTCTGCTTCGCCAGCTGACGCAGTGAGTTGGCAGCCTCACGGTCCAGCGTGAATTCGTATCTAGCGCCATCGAAGCTCTGCACCGCAGGTCTTGGATAATCGGCTGGCAGGTCGAGCACCGGCACCTCCTGACGGAACGTATCGAGCCAGTACGCCTCCTGCTGCTTCAGCTTGTCCGCGCCTTCGCCCGCTTGCTGCCATACGGCGTAGTCCTTGTACTGCAGGTGCATCGGAGCAAGCTCCTCGCCCGCATACAGACGAGCTAGCTCGTCAATGAATACGCTCAGTGAGACGCCGTCCGATATAATGTGATGCATATCGACGAGCAGCAGATGACGCTCCGCCGCAAGCTCGATGAGGCCAGAGCGCACAAGCGGTGCCTTCGCCAAGTCGAACGGCCGCACGAATGCTTGTATCGCCGCAGCGATCGCTTCAGCCTCAGAAGCTTCTGCCACACCTGCTTCGTTCTGTAGATCGATACGCTCCAGCGCAAAATGCACCGCGTCGTGTACCTGCTGCTTCGGCTCTCCCTCCACCAGCTCGAAGCTCGTTCGCAGCGTATCATGACGGGCAATCAGCTGACGGAACGCCGCCTCCAGCCCAGCGATGTCGAGCGCTCCATCGAGTTGGAGCACGCCCGGCATGTTGTAGCCCGTCTCGCCGCCCGGCAGGAGGCTTAAGATGAACAGACGCTTCTGTGCCGACGACACCGGATAATACTGTTGCTTGTCGGCAACCGGAATGTGAACGTAAGACTCACTCGCCAGTCCGTCCAGTCGCTCGGCCAGCTTCTCCAGCGTGAGCGCGTCGAACACGTCCTTGATCTGCAGCTGCTTGCCGAACGCCTTATGGACTCTTGCGACGAGAGTCGTTGCCCGAAGCGAATGTCCGCCGATGTCAAAAAAGTTATCCAGCGCGCCCACGCGCTCGATGCCAAGCACGTCCTGCCACAGCTCTGCAAGGCGCTGCTCCGTCTCCGTGCGCGGTGCCACGTACTCCGCTCCGCTGCGAACGCTCGCTTCTGGCGCAGGCAGACGCTTACGGTCAATCTTGCCATTGGCGCTGAGTGGCATACGCTCCAGCTGGACGAAATACGTCGGCACCATGTAGCTTGGCAGCTCTGCCGACAGCTGCTCGCGCAGCTCGCCTGGCGTGATATCACGCTCAGCGACGAAGTAAGCGGCCAGCAGCTTCTGACCCGTCTCGTCTTCGCGGGCGGTTACGACCGCCTCCAGCACCGTCTCAATGTTAAGCAGGTGCGATTCGACCTCGCCTAGCTCGATGCGGTAGCCGCGAATTTTCACTTGATGGTCTATACGTCCGAGATATTCGATGTTGCCGTCCGGCATCCAGCGCACGAGGTCGCCTGTACGATACATGCGCTCGCCTGCGACGAACGGACTGTCGATGAATTTCTCTGCGTTCAGCTCCGGACGGTTCAAGTAGCCGCGTGCTACACCGACACCTGCGATGACAAGCTCGCCAGCAACGCCAATCGGCTGTAGCTGCAGCGTGCCTTCCCGAACGACATACAGATGAATGTTATCAATGGGTTTACCAATCGGAACCATCGGGTATTGACCGTCCGGCTCGCAATCGAAGTACGAGACGTCGACGGTGGCCTCTGTTGGACCGTATACGTTGATAAGCAGCGCCTTGTTCTCAGCGGCTACCGTATGCTGGAATCGCGCCACGTGCTGCGGCGGCAGCGCCTCGCCGCTGGCGAATACTTGACGCAGCGGGCGGAGCATGCGAATAAGCCGCTCGCGGCTTTGCTGCTCGACATATTCAAGGAATGCGCCCAGCATCGCCGGGACGAAGTGCATCGTCGTAATTTCATAACGTTCGATCGTCTCGAGAATGCGCTCCGGGCTTTTTTCGCCGCCAGGCTGCAATAAGCATACCTTTGAGCCGACGAATGACCACCAGAACAGCTCCCACACCGATACGTCGAACGTAATGGTCGTCTTCTGCATAATCGTATCGCTCGCGCCAATCGGATATTTCTTATGCATCCACAGGATGCGGTTCAGCACCGAGTGGTGCTCGACCATGACGCCCTTCGGCTTACCTGTCGATCCCGACGTATAGATCATGTACGCCACATCGGTCGGTCCCGCAGCAGGCTCTAGGTTGGAGCCTTCTACTGCATAATTGGCCTCATCGTTCAGGTCGATCACTTTACCCGTGAAGGAAGCACCTTCCAGTCCGGCAACACGCTCACGAAGGTGACTCTGAGTCAGCAGCAGTCCTGCTGCGGAGTCTTCCAACATATAAGCGATGCGATCCTCCGGATATTCCGGGTCTACCGGCACGTAGGCACCGCCTGCCTTCAAGATGGCGAAGATCGCCACCATCATCTCCATCGAACGCTCAGCCACCAGAACGACCTTCTGATCCGGCTTCACGCCTTCCGCACGAAGCGTGCGAGCGAGGCGATTCGCCCGTTCGTTCAGCTCCCGATACGTCAGCTGCTCATCCTCGAACAGCACGGCCACCTGATCCGGTGTGCGCTCCGCTTGCTGCTCGAACATCCCGTGAATCGTCTGATCGCTTGGGTAGGCAGCCTCTGTATCGTTGAATTCGACCAGCAGCTGGCGCTTCTCCGCGTCGGTCATCATCTCGATGCCGCCGAGCGCCGCCTCCGGCTGGAACAGCTGAATGGCCAGCAGGTTGTTCAGATGGCTGATGATACGTTCAATCGCCGCCACATCGTACCGGCTTTCGTTATACACCACCTCTGCTAGAATGGATTGATCTTGTCTTATGAATCGATAATGAATGTCGCTGCGAATGTCATCGGCATGGCTGTTCGAAGCTGAGCCGTCCGTGTGCAGCGAGACAACTGTATGTATGATCGGTGTGCCGTCTGGATCCGCTTGAAGGCTGAGATCGCCAATCATGCGCTGGAACGGTACGTCTTGACTTGCAATCGCATCACGCACCGTGGCACTCATTTCGGTGAGCATCGATTTGAACGAGCTGCTGTCGGCTACTTCGTTTTTCAATAGAACGATATCGTTAATGCGTGGCGCTCCCGGCTCAGGGATCGTCGGCAGACCGATGATGATCGTGCTTGCGTTTGTATATTTATATAGAAGCGATTGGACAGCGGTCAGCAAAATGGTAAGTATGCCACGCTCTGCGCCCTTCACAATCGAGATGATGCGCTCGGACTGCTCGGCAGGCAGAACGATCGAGTACACGGCTCTGCTTGCAGCTTCCATCGTTTTACCAGCGATTGTTGCTGGCTTGCTGTATGGAAAACAAGAGATCGTATCTCCCGAATGAAACCGCTCGTTCCAATATGTCATGTTTTTCTTCATGTTTTATCACACCCTCGGTTTATTCGAATGCATGTCTCTCAGCTTGCTGTGGAACGAAAGCTCGAATCGATTGTCCTAACACTGACGTGCGCGCCGCATATGTGCGTGTGCGGCGCGCGACATCAGTTCAGGTCTTAGATAATCATCTGGATCGCAACCTTGAATCTAGAACAAGAACTCTACCGTTTCTTCGTCAGACGATTGCTTGAACACTAGCTCACCCAGCTTGCTCTCTGGCTGCTCCGCCATGAAGACGAGCACCTTGCGGAAATCTTCAACGAGCTTCTCCATCGTCGCGGACTTGAACAGCTTAGTCGAATACTCGAGGTTGAACTCCAGCGTATCGTCCTGCTCGGCCACATACAGCGACAAGTCGAACTTCGCTGCATTGTAGTCGGTCACGACACGGCTGAAGGTGAGCGATTCGACGCGCAGCTCCTCCTGCTCGTTGTTCTGCATAACGAGCATCGTATCGAACAGCGGATTACGGCTCGGATCTCTCGGGATGCTAAGCTTCTCCACCAGATCCTCGAACGGATACTCCTGATGCTCGAAGGCGCTGAGTGCATGCTCCTTCAGCTCTTGCACGAAGCCAGCTACCGTCTTCTCTTCCTTAGGCTGAGCCCGAAGCGCGAGCGTGTTGACGAATACGCCGATGATCGGCTCGACATCCGCCGTCTGTCTGCCTGCGATCGGTGTACCGATCACCAGATCATCTTGACCCGTGTAGCTAGTAAGCAGCATGGAATATGCAGCCATCATCACCATGAACATCGTGCTGCCGTTCTCTTCAGCCAGCTGTCTCAGCTTCGTCGTCAGCTCAGGCTCCACTGTGAACTCCAGCTGCGAGCCCTCGAGGCTGCGGACAGCCGGACGAGGGTAGTCTGTTGGCAGGTCGAGCACTGGAACCTCACCGGCGAATACGTCCAGCCAGTAGCGCTCCTGCTCGGCATAGCTGCCGCTTGCCGCACGCTGCTGTTGCCATACGGCGAAGTCCTTATAGTGAATGCGCAGCGGCTCGAGCTCAATGCCCTCATACAGCTGCATGAATTCCTGGATCAAGATACCGAGCGATGCACCGTCCGAAATAATGTGATGCATATCGAACTGCATCAGGTGACGGTCAGGTGCCAGCTCGACGAGACCGACACGCATAAGCGGTGGTGTGCTCAGGTCGAACGGACGGACGAACTGCTCAGCGAGCTGTTCGATCTGACTCTCGTCAGCCTTCGCATATTCGAGATTGAACGACACCTGGTCGTACACCTTCTGTACCGGCTCGCCTCCCGCCATCTCGAAGCCCGTCCGCAGCGTCTCATGACGCTCGATCAGCTTGCGGAACGCTTGCTCCAGTCGATCACGGTCAAGCGGACCGTCGACGGTCAAGGCGCTCGGCATGTTGTAGCTGATTCCTGTACCTTCCAGCTGGCTCACGATATACAATCGCTTCTGCGAGGACGATACCGGATAGTACGCTCTGCGCGGAGCGAACGGGATCGATGTGGCCGCAACCTGCTCCATCCCTTCGACGATGACAGCCATCTGCTCAATCGTCGAGTATTGGAACACCTCGCGCAGTGGTATCGCAACGTTCATTTCCTTCTGAATTCGAGCAGTCAGCGTCGTCGCACGCAGCGAGTGTCCGCCGATGTCGAAGAAATTATCCTTCACCCCGACACGTTCCAGTCCGAGCACGGACTGCCAGATCGTCGCGAGCTTCGCTTCCACTTCATTGCGAGGCGCCACATAGCTCGCTTCGCTGCTGACGCTTCCTTCAGGCGCTGGTAGCGCCTTGCGGTCGATCTTGCCGTTCGGGCTGAGCGGCATCCGCTCCAGCTGGACGAAGTACGTCGGCACCATATAGCTTGGCAGCTCCGCGGACAACGCCTCACGCAGCTCTGCAGCGGTCAGCTCCTGCTCCGCGACGTAGTACGCCGCCAGCAGCTTCTGCCCTGACCCGTCCTCGCGAGCCATGACGACCGTCTCGAGCACACCTTCGACGTTCAGGATGTTCGTCTCGATCTCACCTAGCTCGATCCGATAGCCGCGAATCTTGACCTGATGGTCAATCCGTCCGAGATACTCGATGTTGCCATCCGGCATCCAGCGTACAAGGTCGCCTGTGCGGTACATGCGCTCGTCAGCGACGAACGGACTGTCGATGAACTTCTCCGCGTTCAGCTCCGGTCGGTTCAAGTAGCCGCGTGCGACGCCGACACCTGCGATGACCAGCTCACCCGCTACGCCGATCGGCTGCAGCTGCAATGTACCTTCCTTGACGACGTAGAGATGAATATTCTCAATCGGCTTCCCGATTGGAATGACCGGATAATGGCCATCTGGCTCGCAATCGAAGTACGATACGTCGACGGTCGCCTCGGTCGGGCCGTACAGGTTGATCAGACGCGAGCGATTCGCTGCAGCGACTGTGCGCTGGTAGCGTGCGACGTGCTGCGGAGGCAGCGCCTCACCGCTCGTGAACACTTGACGCAGCGAACGCAGCTGCTCGGTCAGCTCAAGGCTTGGCTGCTGCTCCGCGTACTCGAGGAACGCCCCGAGCATTGCAGGCACGAAGTGCATCGTCGTAATCGCGTAGCGGTCTATCGTCTCGATGATCGTCTGCGGGCTCTTCTCCCCGCCCACTGGCAGCAAGCATACCTTCGAGCCGACGAACGCCCACCAGAACAGCTCCCACACCGATACGTCGAACGTAATCGCCGTCTTCTGCATAATCGTATCTGTCGCATCAATCGGATACTGCTTATGCATCCACAGGATACGGTTCAGCACCGAATGATGCTCGACCATAACGCCCTTCGGCTTGCCCGTCGAACCAGATGTGTAGATCATGTACGCCACATTCGTAGGTCCCGCTTGTCCGACCGTCAAGTTCGACGCATCCGCCTCATACACAGACGAATCGTTCAGATCAAGCACCTTGCCTCCGAACACTTGCTCGGACTCAAGTCCGGCTAAACGCTCGCGCAGATGCGATTGCGTCAGCAGCAGCGGTGCGGACGAATCCTCGAGGATGTACGCGATCCGCTCTTGAGGCAGCGATGGGTCGATTGGCACGTACGCGCCGCCCGCCTTCAGAATGGCGTAGATCGCGATCATCATTTCGAACGAGCGCTCGGCCATGAGCACGACCTTCGTCTCCCGCTTCACACCTTCCGCTTGCAGCGTCCGCGCCAGCTGATTCGCCCGCTCGTTCAGCTCACGGTACGTCAGCTGCTGTCCTTCGAACAGAACCGCTGGCAGCTCTGGCGTCTTCGCCGCTTGCTGCTCGAACAGGCCGTGAATCGTCTCATGCGCCGGGTATGGAGCAGCGGTATCGTTGAACCGCACCATAATTTGCGTCTTCTCAGACTCGGTCAGCAGCTCCAGCTCCGTCACCGGAATGCTTGGATTCGCGACAATTTGCTCAAGCACATGAATCAGATGCTGCTGCATCCGCTCGATGTCAGACGGTGCATAGACGTTCGCATTGTAGCTGAGATCGACCAGAATCTCGTCGCCCGGCATAATCGTCAACGTGAAGTCGTAGTTCGTCTGCTCGAACATTTCCGTATTTTTGATTTCAAAGGACTGCTCGCCCATGCTCTCCATCTGACGATCCAGCGGATAGTTCTCGAAGATCATAAGATGGCTGATCAAATCTTGCTTCTGCGCTGTATTCGACTGAATCTCGAACAGCGGATACGTGTCGTACGACTGGGAGGCGATCGCCTGCTCCTGCGTGCGCTTCATGACGTCGGTGAATCGTTCGTTAGCTTCCGCCTGCACTCTGACCGGAACCGTATTGATGAACAGACCGATCATCGTCTCGATGCCTGCAATCTCCGCTGGACGACCGGACACGACGCTGCCGAATACCGCATCCTGACTGTTGTTGTAATTGTGCAGCATGACGCCCCATGCTGATTGCATCAGCGAGTTGAACGTGACCTGATGCTGCTTCGCCACCTGATGAAGCTGTGCGGATAGCTCAGCGCTCAGCACCGCCGATGCTTTCTGACCGTTGTAGCCTTCTGTCACCGCTTCTAAGTGCGTCTGCTTCGGCAGCACTGTCTGCTGATCGTAGCCAGCCAGGTACTGACTCCAGTACGAGGCAGCCGCTGCTTGATCCTGCGACTCCAGCCAGTCGATATAGCGGCTGTACGGCGTGACAGGCAAGTAGACGGGCTCTTTGCCTTGCACGAGATCGAAGTAAGCTCCGAATACCTCTCCGCTTACAAGCGACAAGCACCATCCATCCATCACGATATGGTGGAAGCTCCAGACGAAGCTGCAAACCTGATCCGATGTGCGGATTATCGATACGCGAAGCAACGAATCGTGCAACAGATCGAAGCCGCGTGCCTTATCCTGCTCCGCATAACGATCGACGTAAGGTCTGCGGGCCTCCTCATGCATGCCGCGAATATCCTGATAACGGAACTCGCAAGCCTTATCCTTGAACACGATCTGAACGGCCTCGTCTTGCCAGCCGTTGTAGATGCTGCTGCGCAACACAGCGTGGCGCTCGACAAGCTTATCGAGACATTGCTTGAACAGCTCGACGTCCACATGTCCTTCGACATCGAACGTAGCCTGCTCGAAGTAGGCGCTCGACGAAGGCTCCATTAAGCTGTGGAACATCATACCCTTCTGCATCGGCGTCAGCGAGTACACATCCTCCAGCTCGCCAATGTGGGCAGTCGTCTGCACGAGCTCCTCGAGCTTCTCTACAGACAGTCCACGCATTGTCACGTCGCTTGGCGTCAGCTCCGGTCGCTCAACGGCTACACAATGGGCGATGACCTGCTGCAAGCTCTTCTGTAGAAGCTGTGCGAGTCGTTCCATCGTTTCCTTGCGGAACGCTTGACCGTTATACAGGATTGACATCGACAGCTTGCCGCCTTCAACGATGCCGTTCATGCTGATCGAATGCTTCATCGAAGTGGTGTTGCTGACCGACAGACCACTCGACAGCGGCGAGACGTTCAGTGCGCTACTCTCCAGATCCTGATCGAACTGACCCAGATAGTTAAAGCTGATCTCTGGCTCGGCCGACAGCTGCGAGGCACCCTCACCATCTGTCAAGTAACGAAGCATGCCGTAGCCGATCCCCTTGTTCGGGATGGAGCGCAGCTCCTCCTTCACCGTCTTGATCCGCTGAGCGAGCGGCTTACCTGCTCCTGTCTTCAGCACGATCGGGTATTGACTTGTGAACCAGCCGACGGTACGAGAAATGTCTACATCAGGCACGATCGACTCGCGGCCGTGACCCTCTAGGCTGACAAGCAGTTGCTCGAGTCCTGTCCATTCCTCGATCGCCATACCGAGCGATGTGAGAAGCAGATCGTTCACATCGGTGTTGTACGCGCGACCTGCTTGCTTCAGCAGCTGCTCGGTCTCAAGAGTGGTCCACTCGATGTTCAGTGTCTCGCTCTCTCCAACGATCAGACCGCTGAACGACTCGTCATCCTTCGGCAGCTTGCCAGCCGAGCT
Source organism: Paenibacillus sp. YYML68 (assembly GCF_027923405.1). Classification (NCBI taxonomy): domain Bacteria; kingdom Bacillati; phylum Bacillota; class Bacilli; order Caryophanales; family Paenibacillaceae; genus Paenibacillus; species Paenibacillus sp. YYML68. Next base: position 2,814,008 of record NZ_BQYI01000001.1, read on the forward strand.
CGCCAGCTCCACTTGCTTCCAATACGCCAGCTCCTGCTCCATCGATCCGTCGTTCGCATGCTGGGCAAGCGTGTCAGCCCACGTACGGAATGAGTCGGTCTTGCTCGGCAGCTGGATCGATTGTCCCTTCGCAGCCTGCTCATAGACCGTCACGAGGTCCTCCAGCACGATACGCCACGAGATACCATCGATGACCATATGATGAATCGCAATCAACAGATGATCGCCGTCCGCACACTGGAACAATCCAAGCTTCACAAGTGGACCTTCCGTCAAGCTCATGCTGGACTGAATGTCGTTCGACTTCGCTTCAACTGCCGCGGCGACCTCTGACTCGCTCGTCAGCTCGCGCAGATCAACCGTCTCTAGGCTGAACAGCTCGCCTTCACGAATCGCACGGTTCCATGCCGTTGGCTTCGCTTCAGCATGCCCTTCCGCACCTGCTTCGTAGCGGACGACGATCCGCAGCGCATCATGATGCGTTGTGAGCTCGGTGAATGCTTGACGCAGCGACTGTTCATCGAAGCGATCCGCACGGTACAGCATGACCGCCTGGTTAAAGTGATGCGATTCGAGCCATTGCTGCTCAAAGAACCAGTGCTGGATCGGTGTCATGCCGAGTGCGCCTATTACCTCCGACTGATCCGCCTTGTTGCCTGCTTGCTGCAGATGCGGGCACAGCTGCGCAATCGTCGGATATTGGAACAGGTCCTTCATCTCCAGCTTGTAGCCGAGCTGATGCAATCTAGACGATACTTGGATCGACTTGATCGAATCGCCACCTAGCTCGAAATAGTTATCATGGATGCCAACCGACTTCGCTCCAAGCACCGACTGCCATACACCAGCGACGAGCTGCTCAAGCTCCGAGCGCGGCGCAGCATACGTACTCTCGCGCTGGGTAGCGCCATCAGGAGCCGGCAGCGCCTTCCGATCGATCTTGTCGTTCGGCGTAAGCGGCATACGCTCGAGCTGCATGATGTAGGTCGGAATCATGTAGCTTGGCAGCTCTGCGGCAAGTGCTGCGCGCAGCTCGCTGATCGACAGCTCCTGCTCTGCGACGAAGTACGCGCACAGCTGATTTTGACCCGTTTCGTCCTCGCGAGCGAGCACGATGACTTCTTGCACGAAGTCTACCTTCAAGATTTGCGCCTCGATCTCACCAAGCTCGATCCGGTATCCGCGGATTTTCACCTGATGGTCGATACGTCCGAGATACTCGATCTTACCGTCAGGCATCCAGCGTGCGAGGTCACCTGTTCGGTACATCCGCTCGCCTCGTGCAAATCGACTCATCACGAACTTCTCGTCCGTCAGTTCTGGGCGATCCAGATAACCGCGGGCGACACCCGCTCCAGCTACGCACAGCTCGCCCGGTACGCCGACCGGAAGCAGATGGCCGTGCGGATCGACGATATAGACGCGGTGATTCGGCATCGGACGACCGATGGAGACGATTGTTCCAGCTGATGGGTCCTGCGATACAGGCCAGATCGTCGTCGCAATCGAGTTCTCCGTCGGACCGTAGCCGTTATAGTAATCCACCTTATCCTTCCACTTGTTGACGAGCTCGTTCGACGAAGCCGAACCAGCCGTGAACAGAATGCGCAGCGATGGCATCTGGCTCGGGTCAAGATACGTTGCATACGTCGGCGGCAAGGCAGCCATCGTAATGCGATGCTCAGTCATATAAGCTTCGAACAGGCTGTAGTTCATAATCGTAGCCGTCGTCGGGATATACAGCGTCGCGCCGCAGAACAGCGCTTCGAAGATTTCCCAACATGCAGCGTCGAACGACAAGCTTGCGAACTGCAGCACCTTATCCTGCTCGATGATGCGCAGCGTCTCGTCGTAATACACCTTCAGGTTCGTCAAGCCGTGATGCTCGACCATAACGCCCTTCGGCTTGCCGGTCGTACCCGACGTGTAGATGACATAGGCCAGATCGTTCGCACTGCTGATCCGCTCCAGATTTGAGCCGTCGGCGTCGTACACGCTCATGTCGTCCAGAAGCACCTTGCGGCCTTCGAAGGTGACACGCTCCTCGAGATGCGACTGCGTCAGCAGCAGCTTCGCGCCGGAGTCGTCGAGCATGTAGCGGATGCGGTCCTCCGGATATTCAGGATCGATCGGCACATAGGCACCGCCCGCCTTCATAATTCCGAAGAGTCCGACGAACATGTCGAGCGAGCGCTCCATCATCAGACCGATGAGCTGATCCTTCTCAACACCATAGCTGCGAAGCGTCCGCGCAAGCTTGTTCGCCTTCTCATTCAGCTCGCGGTACGTGAGCTGCTCACCCTCAAAGTACAGCGCTGGCTGGTCTGGTGTACGGCTAGCCTGCTCCTCGAGCAGCTGATGAATCGTCTTATGCTGCGGCGATTCAACGGCTGTGTCGTTGAATTGCTCGAAGATTTGCGATTTCTCCTCGTCGGTGACCAGCTCCAGATCGCTTACGCGCACTTCTGGATTCGCCACGACCTGCTCCAGCACGCGAGTGAGATGACCTTGGATACGCTCCATGCTCGCTTGATCGAAGCGAAGCGCATTGTAGCCGAAGACGAGCTTCATCGACTCGCCAGGCAGCACGACGAAGTTGAAATCGTAGTTCGTCTGCTCGACCATCGTCACACCGCTCATCGTGAAGCTGCTGCTCTCCTCACTGCCGAGCTGCTCCATTTGCTCATCGAGCGGATAGTTTTCAAAGATCATAATGTGGTTCACAAGATCCTGCTTCTGCTCAGTAAGCGACTGAATCTCGTACAGCGGGAACGTATCGAACGCATGAGAGGCGATCGCCTGCTCCTGGTTTCTCGTCATGACGTCGATGAAGCGCTCGTCCGCCTCGCTGCGAATGCGAACCGGAATCGTATTGATGAACAAGCCCACGATAGACTCAACACCCGGAATTTCCGCCGGTCTACCGGACACGACGCTTCCGAATACGACATCGCTAGAGCCGTTGTACTTCTGCAGCATCATTCCCCATACCGTCTGGATGAGTGTATTCACCGTAACCTGATGCTGCTTCGCCGTGCGGTTGATCAGCTCGGTCAGCTCTGCCCCAAGCTCGAATTCGAGTCTTGCGGACATGTAGCCTTCCGTCTTCGCCAGCGGCTTGCCGCTCGGTACGATCGTCTGCTCCTCGTAGTCACCGAGATAGCCGCTCCAGTAACGGATCGCTTCATCCCGATCTTGGCGCTCCAGCCATTCGAGGTACTGACTATATGGCGATACCTCCGGCAGCTCCGGCTGCTTACCTGCTGCGAGGGCGAAGTAGCTGCTGAACACCTCGCTCGCGACTAGCGACATGCACCAGCCGTCCATCACGATATGATGGAACGTCCAGATGTGACGATAGCTGCTGTCACCTGTCTGTAGAATCGAGATGCGGAGCAAGCTGTCCTTCGTCAGATCGAAGCCCCGCTTCTTATCACGCGCCGTGAACTCCGCCACATACTCCGCGCACTCGTCCTCGGACAGATGACGAATATCTTCATAAACGAACTCGCTGCGCTTGTTGCGGTACACCACCTGCAGCGCCTGCTCGCTTAAGCCCGTATAGAAATTCGTACGTAACGCCTCGTGACGCTGGATCAGCAGGTCGAAGCCTTGCTTGAATGCCTCGAGATTAAAGCTTCCGTTCAGATCGAACGAAGACTGCTCCAGGTAAGCGCCGGATTCCTTATCCATCAAGCTATGGAAAAGCATACCGTTCTGCATCGGCGTCAGTCCGTACACGTTCTCGAGCTCGCCGAGCGACTCGGTCATAGCGACCAGTCGGTCAAGCTCGTTCACAGTCAGACCCTTGAGCGATACGTCGCTCGGCGTCAGCTCCGAGCGCTCCTTGCTCGCGCAATGCGTCACAAGCTTCTGCAGACTCGACTTCAGCTGCTCGCCAAGCTGCTCAATCGTAGCTTGACGGTACTGCTTACTGCTGTAGCGAATTGTCATCTCCAGCTTGCCGCCAGTAATCATGCCGTTCACATCGAGCGTGTAGCGCAGCGTAGCCTTCGGACTTGTCGATGCTCCGCCTGTATAGCGGGACAGTGCAATCTCTTGTCCCTGCAGGTCTTGGTCGAGCTGGCCGAGATAGTTGAAGCTGATCTCAGGCTCGAGCTTCAGCGTTGCGTCTTCGCCTGCCTCCGACAAGTACCGCACGATGCCGTAGCCAATACCCTTGTTCGGAATTTGTCTCAGCTGCTCCTTCGTACGCTTGATGCGCTGCGACAGCTCCTCATGGCTGTTAGCCTCGAGCGCAACAGGGTACAAGCTAGTGAACCAGCCAATCGTCCGTGTAATGTCAAGCTCAGGCAGGATCGCTTCACGACCATGTCCTTCGAGGTTGACCAGCACACGAGACTGCCCGCTCCAGCTCGTCATCGCCTCAGCGAGCGCTGTAAGTAGCAGGTCGTTCATCTCTGTGCCGTAGGCGCGATGTGCCTTCTTGAGCAGCAGCTCCGTCTCGGCCTCCGTCCATTCCACTGTGACGAGGGCACTATCCGACATCGTAGACGGCTCTACCTCGGCAAAATCCTTCGGAAGCGGCGCTCCAGCTTCTGCCTGCGCCAGCTCCTTCCAGTACGAAGCTTCACGCTCTACGCTCGCACTCGCCGCATAGCGCCCCAGACCTTCCGCCCATGTCAGGAATGAATCGGTCTTATATGGAAGCTTCACCGGCTGACCGCTCAGCGCCAGCTCGTAGCCTGCTGCGAAGTCCTCGAACACAATACGCCACGATACACCGTCGATCACCAAGTGGTGAACCGCGATCAACAGATGGTCGCCGTCGTCCATTCGGAACAGTCCAAGCTTCACGAGCGGCCCTTCTGTCAGCGAGATCGAGCCTTGGATCGCATCGGACAACTGCTCGACGCGCTCTGCGGCGTTCGGCTCCCTACGCAGCTCGATAACCTGAAGCTCGAACAGGTCGCCTTCCTTCACGCTGCGATAGTACGCTTCAACTGCGCCGCCTTCCGCTTCGCGGAATACGGCACGCAAGGCGTCATGGTGCGTAACGATCGCCGTCATCGTTTTGCGAAGCGCGGACTCATCGAATCTTGCACTGCGGTACAGCATGACCGCCTGGTTGAAGTGATGCGGCTCCACCTGACTACCTTCGAAGAACCAGTGTTGAATCGGCGTTAGCGTCGCAGTGCCTGTCACCTCGCCCTGATCAGCAAGACGAGTTACCGTCTGCACATGCGGGCTCAGCGCTTGAATCGTCGGATATTTGAACAGGTGCTTCATCTCCAGCTTATAGCCGGCCTGCAGCAATCGGGACGATACTTGAATCGACTTGATCGAGTCGCCGCCGAAGTCGAAGAAGTTGTCCATAATACCGATGGTCTTCACACCGAGCACAGACTGCCAGATCGAGACCAGCGTCCGCTCCACTGCGGTACGCGGTGCGACGTATTCAGTGCCCGAGCGTACGCTGCCTTGCGGCGCAGGAAGCTGCTTGCGGTCAATCTTCCCATTCGGGCTAAGCGGCATGCGCTCCAGCTGGACGAAGAACGACGGCACCATGTAGCTCGGTAGCTCAGCTGCTAATGCCTCGCGCAGCTCGCTTGCCGTCAGCTCTCGCTCGGCAACGTAGTAAGCGCACAGCACCTTCTGACCTGATTCGTCCTCACGTGCCATCACAACAGCCTCGAGCACGGCTTCGACGTTCAAGATTTGCGTCTCGACTTCGCCAAGCTCGATACGGTAGCCGCGGATCTTCACCTGATGGTCAATCCGTCCGAGATATTCGATGTTGCCGTCCGGCATCCAGCGCGCCAGGTCACCTGTACGGTACATGCGCTCGCCTGGGACGAATGGACAAGCAACGAACTTCTCAGCATTCAGCTCCGGACGGTTCAGGTAGCCTCTCGCTACACCAACTCCGCCGATGCACAGCTCGCCAGCGACGCCCATAGGCTGCAGCTGAAGCGTGCCTTCCATCAGAATGTACAGATGAATATTGTCAATCGGCTTACCGATTGGAATGATCGGGTACGACTCGTCCGGCTCGCAGTCGAAGTACGACACGTCGACGGTCGCCTCCGTTGGACCGTACAGGTTCAACAGACGCGCACGATTGTCGACCGCAATCGCCTTCTGGAAGCGTGCCACATGCTGAGGCGGCAACGCCTCGCCGCTCGTGAACACCTGACGCAGCGTACGCAGCTGCTGGGCAAGCTGCACGCGAGGCTGCTGCTCCGCATGCTCTAAGAATGCGCCGAGCATCGCTGGAACGAAGTGCATCGTCGTAATGGCGTAGCGGTCGATTGTGCTCACGATCGTCTCCGGATTTTTCTCCCCGCCAACGGACAGGAGACATACCTTCGAGCCGACGAACGCCCACCAGAACAGCTCCCACACCGATACGTCGAACGTAATCGCCGTCTTCTGCATAATCGTGTCGCTAGCATCGATCGGATATTTCTTGTGCATCCACATAATCCGGTTCATGACCGAATGATGCTCGACCATGACGCCCTTCGGCTTGCCAGTCGAACCTGACGTATAGATCATGTACGCGACGTCAGTAGGCCCTGCAACCGATTCGAGGTTCGAAGCATCCTCGGCATAGTTGCTATCATCGTTCAGATCCAGCACCTTGCCGTGGAAGGACGATGTGGAAGTCGCTTCCAGACCAGCCAAGCGATCACGAAGATGGCTTTGCGTGAGCAGCAGTGGTGCAGCGGAATCCTCGAGAATATAAGCGATACGCTCCTCTGGATAAGCCGGATCGATAGGCACATACGCGCCGCCCGCCTTCAGAATCGCGTAGATCGCGACCATCATTTCGAGAGAACGCTCGGCCATCAGGACGACCTTCTGGTCAGCCTTGACGCCTTCAGCCTGAAGCGTTCGAGCAAGCTGGTTCGCACGCTCGTTCAGCTCACGGTACGTTAGCTGCTGATCCTCGAACAATACAGCTGGCAGCTCCGGTGTACGTGCGGCTTGCTCCTCGAACATGCCGTGAATCGTCTTGTCGTGCGGATAATCCGCACGCGTATCGTTCAGGCCGTGAACGAGATGTGCTTTTTCCTCCGATGTGACGAGCTCGATCTCATCGATGACAAGCTGTGGATTCGCAGTGACCTGCTCCAGCAGCTGTGTGAGATGCTTCTCCATACGTTCCATCTCATCCGCGTCGAACGCTGATGCGTTGTATTCGAAGTGAAGCAGTGTCTCCTCGCCTGGCATGACGATCAGGTTGAAGTCGAAGTTCGTCTGCTCGGCCATCCGTACATTATGAATCGTGAACGGCTGCGCCGGACCTTCTCCCTGTTGTTCAACTGCCTGCTCGACCGGGAAGTTCTCGAACACGACGATATGATTAATTAGGTCCTGCTTCTGCTCGGTCATTGCCTGAATTTCAAAGAGCGGGAACGTCTCATACGGCTGAGAAGCTATCGCTTGCTCCTGTACCTTGTGCATAAGCGATGCGAACGTATCGCGGCCTTGACATTCCATCCGAACCGGAATCGTATTGATGAACAGACCGATCATCGATTCGACGCCTGGAATATCTGACGGTCTGCCGGACACTACGCTTCCGAATACGACGTCGCGGCTGTTGTTATAGCGCTGCAGCATGACGCCCCAAGCGGCTTGCATCAGCGTATTGACCGTAACCTGATGCTGCTTGGCAACCCGGTTCATCCGTTCGGTCAGCGACTTGTCGAGCAGCGCGGCACGCTTCATCGGTACGTACGCTTCAGACTTCGGCTCTGCATGACGCTTCGGCAGCGTCGTATGTGACTCATAGCCGCTCAGATAGCTGTTCCAGTAGGCCGCGACCTCCTCGCGGTCCTGCTTCTCTAGCCATTCGATGTACTGGCTGTACGGCGATACCGGTGCAAGCTTCGGCTCGCGCTGCTCCAGCATGGCGAAGTATGCCTCGAACACCTCGCTTGTCAGCAGCGACAAGCACCAGCCATCCATGATGATGTGGTGGAAGCTCCACACCAGTGTGAAGGACGAATCGCCCTTCTGTACAACCGTTACCCGCATAAGCGGATCGTAACTAAGATTGAAGCCGCGTTCCTTATCCGCCTTCATGAAGCTCTCCAGCCAGCTTGCCTGCTCTGCTTCATTCATTCCGCGAATGTCTTCATAGGCGAAGCCAGCCGGCTTGTTGCGGAACACCACCTGCAGCGGCTGCTCCGTCAAGCCTGTGAAGAAGCTGGTGCGGAAGATCAGATGACGGTTGACGAGCTGGTTCAAGCTATTCTCGAACAGCTGCTTATCGAATGAACCATTCAAGTCCAGCGCCGCTTGGACGAAGTACGCGCCAGCCTGCGCATCCATCAAGCTGTGGAACAGCATGCCGGTCTGCATCGGCGTCAAGCCGTATACATTCTCCATTTCACCGATCTCAGCTGTAAGCTCGGTCAGTCGATCAAGCTCCTCCATCGTTAGACCCTTCAGCAGCACGTCGCTCGGCGTCAGCTCCGGACGCTCCTTCGCTGCACAATGGGCAATGACGTCCACCAACTGAGACTGCAGGTGTGCGAGTAGCTGCTCGATTGTTTCCTTGCGGTACTGCTTCTTGCTATAACGAATCGACAGCTCGAGCGTACCGCCTACGATGATGCCGCTGACGTCAAGCGGATACTTGACTGTCGTCTTCGGACTTACGACATCGCCGATGGAGTATGGGGAGAACTGCAGCTCGCTGCGCTTCAGATCCTCGTCGAACTGACCGAGATAGTTGAAGCTGAGCTCAGGCTCCGCCATGCTGTGCAAGCTTGCGACCTGGTCCGTATGCGCGGACATATATTTCAGCACACCGTAGCCGATACCCTTGCTCGGAATGCGGCGCAGCGTCTCCTTCACCGTCTTCAGACGCTGACCGATCGACACGCCAGCTGGAATGTCAAGCGCAACCGGGTATTGAGTCGTGAACCAGCCAACCGTACGAGTAATATCGACATCGTCGATAATATCCTCACGACCGTGACCTTCCAGGTTGACACGCACTCGCTCACTGCCAGACCATTGCTGAACCGCCATGCCGAGCGCCGTCAAGAGCAGATCGTTCACCTCGGTGTTGTAGGCGCGGTTCGCAGTCTTGAGAAGCTGCTCCGTCTGCTGCTCGTTCAAGTTAAAGAGCACTGTATCGGTATCTGTCAAACGCGTCGGCTCGCTGTTATCGTAGTCCTTCGGCATCGGAGCTGCCTCAGCGGTAGCCATCTGCTGCCAATATGGAAGCTCCTGCTCAAGCTCCACACTGTTCGCATAGGCGGCAAGCTGCTCCGCCCACAATCGGAACGAGTCGGTCTTCTGCGGGAGACGAATCGTCTCCCCCTTCGCTGCCTGCTCATAGCCTGCTGCCAGATCCTCCATCACGATACGCCACGATACGCCATCCACCGCCAAGTGATGAATAACGAGCAACAGATGGTCTCCATCCTCACAGCGGAACAGACCGCACTTGAACAACGGACCCGCATCCAGCGCGAGACTGCTCTGAATCTCGCTCGACTTCGCTTCGATCGCAGCAGCCGGATTGGAAACTCCCGTCATATCGATGACCTCGAGCGTGTACAGTGCGCTGTCACTCACCGCTTGATTCGATGCCATCCATTTGCCTTGCTCATTGACAACGAAGACGAGTCGGAGCGCATCGTGATGCTCAGCAAGCTTAGCGAGCGTCTTCCTGAGCGCAGCTTCCTCGAAGCGCTTCTGGCGGTACACCATCACCGCCTGATTGAAGTGTTGAGGCACGTCCTGCTGCTGCTCGAAGAACCAATGCATGATCGGTGTAATCTGTACCTCACCGACTGCCTCTCCCTGATCGGCCATCCGCCCAGCGACCTGCAGTCGTGTGCTTAGCTCCTCTACGGTCGGATACTGGAACAGATCCTTCACATTCAGCTTATAGCCCGCTTGCAGCAATCTCGACGATACCTGGATCGACTTGATCGAGTCGCCGCCAAGGTCGAAGAAGTTGTCTCGGATGCCCACTCGCTCCGCACCGAGAACCGATTGCCATACCGACGCCAGCGTCTTCTCAGCCTCTGTGCGCGGTGCCGCATAGTCCGTACCTGTTGCAAGACCCGCCTGCGGCTCAGGAAGCGCGCGCTTGTCCACCTTACCGTTCGGAGTCAACGGAATGACTGGCAGCTGCATGAAGTACGAAGGAATCATGTAGCTTGGCAGCTCCTGCGACAGCTTGCTTCGCAGCTCGCTGACTGTAATCGCGCCCTCGCTTACGAAATATGCGCACAAATATTTCGCGCCGTTGTCGTCCGTCCGAGCGATGACGACCGCCTCGCGCACCGCTTCGGTGCGCAGCAGCTCGGTCTCGATCTCGGCCAGCTCGATCCGGTAGCCGCGGATCTTCACCTGCTCATCGATCCGTCCCTTATACTCAATCGTGCCGTCCGCTCTCCAGCGTGCCAGGTCGCCCGTACGGTAGCAGCGCTCGCCAGGCTGGAACGGATGCTCGATGAATTTCTCATCCGTCATGTCCGGCTTGTTCAAGTAGCCGCGTGCGACACCGTCGCCGCCTACGATGAGCTCGCCCCACACGCCGACTGGCAGCAGGTTCATCGAATCGTCTACGACATATGCAGTCGAGTTCGCGATCGGTCTGCCGATTGGCACCGCATCCTGCTGAATGCCCTCAATCGCATGCGTCGTGGAGAACGTCGTATTCTCTGTCGGACCGTAGCCGTTAATGATGCTCAGCGTCGGGTGCTCCTCCAGCACACGATTAATATGTGGCACGGACAGGACATCGCCGCCCACGAGTAGCTCCTGTACGCCCGGGAACAGCTTGCGCTCCTGCTGCGACAGCTGGTTGAACAATGGAGCGGTCAGCCACATCGTCGTTATGTGATGCTGCTCGATCGCCTGCTTCAGCTTCGCGCCGTCCAGAATGACGTCGTTCGGCACGAGCACTAGCTGACCGCCGTTCAGCAGCGCACCCCAGATCTCGAACGTGGACGCATCGAACACCAGTGCGCCTGTTTGCAGGATACGTGTATGCTCGTTCAGCGTCGCATAGTTCGTATTCATGACCAGACGTACGACGTTGCGGTGTTCAACCATAACGCCCTTCGGCTTACCTGTCGAACCGGACGTATAGATGATATAGGCCATGTGATTCGGACCTACAGCCGTAATCGGATTGCGCGGATGCGCTTCTGCTGATTGAAGCTCAGTAAGCACAAGCTTCTGTCCTTCGAATGGTACCCGTTCCAGCAGATGACGCTGACCGATCATGACCTTCGCACCGGAGTCCTCCAGCATATAACGAATCCGATCCTCTGGATATTCGGAGTCAATCGGTACATACGCGCCGCCAGCCTTCAATATTCCGATCGTGCCGACGATCATATCGATCGAACGCTCCGCCATAATCGCTACCGTGTCGTCCGCCATGACGCCAGCCCACAGCAGTGCATTCGCGATGCGGTTCGCACGCTCGTTCAGCTCGCTGTACGTCAGCTGCTCATCGCCGAACACGAGCGCCGTGCGATCTGGAGTAAGCTCCGCCTGCTGCTCGAACAGCTGATGAATCGTCATGCTGTGCGGATACTGCACATTCGTAGCGTTGAACGCTGTCAGTACGAGCGCCTTCTCTTCCTCGGATACCCAATTCAGCTCATCAATGACAGTGCTTGGCTGAGAAGCGAGCAGCTCCAGGATACGAATCAGATCATCCTTCATCCGTTCCATGCCTGCTGGCTCAAGCGCGTTCGCGTTGTAGCTCATGCGCACGAGGATCGTCTCGCCTGGCATCAGAATCAGGTTGAGATCGTAGTTCGTCTGCTCGGTCGTCTGCACGTTAGAGATCGCGAAGCTCTCGCCGGACTCGCTGCCCAGCTCCTCAACCTGCTGCTCCACCGGATAGTTCTCGAAGACAACGATGTGCTGGATGAGCTCCTGCTTCTGCTCGGTCAGCGACTGAATCTCGAACAGCGGGAACGTCTCGAACGATTGCGCTGCAAGCGCCTGCTCCTGCACCTTCGCCATCAGTGCGGCGAACGTCATGCCTGCCTCGCTCTGAATACGTACTGGCACCGTGTTGATGAACAAACCGACCATGTTTTCCACACCGTGAATGTCAGCCGGACGACCCGACACGACACTGCCGAATACAACATCGCGTTGATTGTTGTACTTCTGCAGCAGCACGCCCCATACCGCCTGCAGTAGCGTATTCAACGTAACCTTATGCTCTCTGGCTGTACGCTCGGCAAGCGCGGTCAGCTCGCGGTTCATTTCGAAATCAAGACGCATCGCTGCATAGCCGTCCTTCTTGCTCGGCAGCTGTGCACGAGTCAGTTCGGTCTGCTGTTCATAGCCAGACAAGTATCCGCCCCAGAACGAAACAGCCGCCTCGCGGTCTTGACGCTCCAGCCATTCAATATATTGACCATACGAAGCTACAGCGCCGAGCTGGAGAGGCTTGCCCGCACAGATTGCAAAGTAATGGTCGAACACTTCCTTCGTAATGAGCGACATGCACCAGCCATCCATCAGAATGTGATGGAAGCTCCAGATGAGGCGGAACGCATCATCCTTCAGCTGCATAATCGTCACGCGCAGCAGATTGCCTTCGGCGAGGTTGAACCCTTCCGCTTTATCCTGCTCAACGAGCCGCTGCATCGCCGCCTCTTGCTCAGACTCCGCTACCGAGCGCAGATCGAACATGCGCATGTCCGCCTTGCGGCTGCGGAATACGATCTGGATCAGACGGTCGTTCCAACCGCTGTAGAAGTTCGTACGCAACACCTCATGACGCTCCACAAGCACATTTAAGCTTTGTCCGAACGCATCCGGGCTGAAGCTGCCGTTCAGATCGAACGTGGCCTGCTCGAAATATGCGCCCGACTGCGGATCGAGCATGCTGTGGAAGAGCATCCCCTTCTGCATCGGCGTCAAGTCATATACGTTCTCCAGCTCGCCGACAGAAGCCGTCTGCTTCACGAGCTGTTCCAGCTCGTCGAGGCTGATTCCCTTCAGCAGCACGTCGCTCGGCGTCAGCTCACGCTGCTCCTTCTCCGAGCAATGGGCTATAATCGCTTGCAGACTCGACTTGAACAGATCGGCGAACCGCTCCATCGTCGAACGATCATACATCTCCACACTGTAGCGAACGAGCAGCTCCAGCGAGCCGCTTGTAATGATCGCGTTCAGGTCAAGCGCGTGCTCAAGACCCGAATTCGGGCTCACATGATGACCGCAGGAATAACGCGACTCCGACATGCCGCTGCGCTCGAAGTCTTGATCGAAGCGTCCCATATAGTTGAAGCTGATTTCCGGCTTGATCTTATACGTCTCGCCTTCCGCATGCTCGGCTAGATAACGTACAATGCCGTACCCGATACCTTTACGAGGAATGCGTCGTACATCTTCCTTAATCTGCTTGATTTGTCTCGACAAATCACCCGCTGCGCTCATCTCAAGGAGCACTGGATACAAGCTGGTGAACCAGCCAACCGTGCGCGTAATGTCCACATCGCTCATGAGTTGCTCGCGGCCGTGACCTTCGAGATTCACCAGCACGCGATCGGTTCCCGACCATTGCTGAACGGCCATGCCAAGCGCTGTAAGCAGCAGGTCATTGACCTCCGTATTGTAAGCGCGGCTCGCTTGCTTCAGCAGAAGGTCTGTCTCCTCATCGGACAACGCGACGGTCAGCAGCTCCGTATTCTTCAGCTGCGATGCCATAGCCGGGCGGTCCTTCGGAAGCGGCTGCACGGCTGCTTGCTCCAGCTGCTGCCAGTACGCACGCTCGCCAGACAGCTCTGCACTTACCGCATACGACTTCAAGCGCTTCGCCCACGTCTGGAACGAATCCGACTTGTGTGGAAGCTCGATCGCTTGTCCTTGCATCGCCTGGTCGTACCCGGCTGCAAGATCCTCGAGCAGAATACGCCACGATACGCCGTCTACAACTGCATGGTGAATCGTGATGTACAGATGGTCGCCATCATCGCAGCGGAATAGGCCAAGCTGCAGCATCGGACCTTGCAGCCAGTCGATGCTGGACTGCAGCTCATTCGCCTTCGCTTCGATCGCGGCCGCGACGTCGTTCACGCCCTTCAGCTCAACGACCTCCATACGGAACAGCTCGCCTTCGGCAATTCCACGATTCCACAGCGTGTAATGACCGTTCTCCATGCGAACGACCGTTCGAAGCATGTCATGATGCTCCGCAAGCTTCTGTACCGCCTTACGCAGTGCAGTTTCGTCGAAGCCATGAGGGCGATGGAACATCAGCGCCTGATTATAGTGATGCGGATCGGCATGATTTTGCTCAAAGAACCATTGCAGGATCGGCGTCAGCTCCACCTCGCCCTGTACCTCACCTTGCTCGGCCGAACGAGTCGATGCTTGTAGACGTCCAGCGAGCTCCTCGATCGTTGGATATTGGAACAGATCCTTCATCTCAAGCTTGTAGCCAGCCTGAAGGAGACGCGACGATACTTGCAGCGACTTGATCGAGTCACCACCCAGCTCGAAGAAATTGTCACGTATGCCGACCTGCTTCTCACCAAGCACCGCCTGCCATACAGCAGCGAGCGTCTCCTCTATCGGAGTGCGCGGCGCCGCGTAATCGGCGCTTGCCAGCACACTTTCCGTCGGAACCGGCAGCGCCTTGCGGTCGATCTTGCCATTCGGCGTCAACGGCAGACGATCCAGACGCATCAGGCGCGACGGCACCATATGCGACGGCAGCGATTGACGTAACTCCGCCACGAGTGCTTCCAGCTCAAGAGTCTCATCTGCCGCGGCATAGCCGCATAAATATTTTTGACCGCGCTCATCGGTACGATCAATGACGACTGCCTGACGAACACCCGCGAAGCGCAGGATGGCCGTCTCGATCTCGCCGAGCTCGATGCGGTAGCCGCGAATTTTCACCTGATGGTCCATACGTCCGATGAAGTCAACGTTGCCGTCCTCCATCCAGCGCGCCAAGTCGCCGGAACGGTACAACCGCTCTCCTTCTACGTACGGGTTCGGTACGAACTTCTCTTCGTTCAGCTCAGGACGGTTCAAGTATCCGCGGGCTACACCCGGACCTCCGATACACAGCTCACCTGCAACGCCGACTGGCACTGGCTTCAGCTGCTTGTCCACAATATAGAAGCGAGCGTTCAGCAACGCTTTACCAATCGGCACGTTACCTGTTGCTGGAAGAATACTCAGCGGCTCGTCGTAGTAGCTCGAGTCAATCGCCGCTTCCGTCACGCCGTAGGCGTTGATGATGCGTAAGCTAGCACCGAAGCGCTCCTGCATCAATTTGTAATCGGTCACACCGCAGCTATCCGAGCTCGTAATTAACAGGCGCAGCGAGCTGATGTCCAGGTTATGGTTGTGAATATGATCCATAAATGGAATGATCAGCGCTGGTGTCGATTCGAACAACGTAATCTGGCAATCGTGAATCCACCCGTATAGCTTCATTGGATCGATCCGATCGTCCTTCGGCACGATGACCATCGTTCCGCCGTTGATCATCGTACGCGCGATGTCGCCGGTGAACACGTCGAAGGAGAAGCTTGCCAGCTGTAGCAGTCGAACCGGGAACTCCGTCAGTCGGTAGTCACGACGGTAAGCAAGCGCCGTATTGACCAAGCTGCGGTGCTCGATCATGACCCCTTTTGGCTTGCCGGTCGTACCAGACGTGTAGATGACATAAGCAAGGTCCGTAGGTTGAACATCCTCACGCTTGACATTCGCTGCAGAGCCCTCGAACAAATCTGCATCGTCCAGATGGAATACGGTCTCCACACCCATTCCCTCTTGCTTCAGCTCTTCGATTCGGCTAGACAGACGAGTCTGCGACAGCAGCACCTTCGCGTCACTGTCCTCCAGCATGAAGCGAATACGGTCGGACGGGTAGTCCGGGTCAAGCGGCACGTATGCGCCCCCCGCCTTCCATACCGCCATGACGCCAACGAGCAGGTCGACCGAGCGCTCGGCCAAGATACCGACCAGCTTCTCTGGTCCGATGCCGCATGTGATCAGCTTATTAGCCAGCTGATTCGCCTTCGTGTTGAGCTGTGCATACGTCAGCTCATCGTTCATATATTTCACAGCTACATGATCTGGTGTTCGCTCCACCTGCGCCTCGAACAGATGCTGGAACATCGACTCGATCGACTCGTCCGACAGACGGCCGTTGAACGTCTCGAGTAGCAATACCTGCTCATTCGTTGTCGCGAGCTCCAAGCTCTGGACAGAGGCGAATGGATTAGCGGTCACTTGCTCCAGCATGCCGATCAGGTGTCCCTGCATCCGGTCGATGCTGCTTGCGTCGAACACATTCGCGTTATACTCGAACTCAATTAACAGCTCAGTCGCCGGAATGACGCACAGGTTGAAATCATAGTTCGTCTGCTCGTTCATCCGAACGTTCGAGATGACGAAGCTTTCCGTACCGTCGCTGCTCTTCTGCTCCATGCTCAGCTCGACCGGATAGTTCTCGAACACCATAATATGCTGAATCAGATCTTGTTTCTGATCCGTCAAGGCCTGAATATCATACAGTGGCGTCGTGTCGTACGATTGTGAAGCTACGGCCTGGTGCTGCGTCTGCTTAAGCAATTGGACGAAGCTTGCCGATTCGTCGTTGCGCACACGCACCGGAACGGTGTTGATGCACAGACCAATCATCGTCTGTACGCCCGGAATGTCTGCAGGACGACCGGACACGACTGCCCCGAACACCACATCGTTACTATTATTATATTTGTGTAAAATAACGCCCCACACCGACTGCAGCAAGTTATTCAGCGTCACATGCTGCTGCTGTGCAACGGAGTTCATCCGATCCGTCAGCTCGCGGCTCAGGCGGAACGAGCGCTTCTTAAGCGCGTACTCTGTCGGCTTGCCACTATGGGACAACGCCGTCTTCGGCAGTGCTGTATCCTGCTCATAGCCTGACAAATATTCGCCCCAGTATTGAAGCGCCTGCTCTTGATCTTGACGTTCCAGCCATTCGATGTATGCGCGGTACGGCAGCACCTCGTGCCATCTCGGCTCACGCTGCTCTACGATCGCAAAGTACGTCTCGAACAGCTCCTGCATGAGCAAGGACAAGCACCAGCCATCCATCAGAATATGATGGAAGCTCCATACAATGCGATAGGACGTCTCATCCAGCTGCAGAACCGCCATCCGAAGCAATGGATCCGTAGTGAGATCGAAGCCTTGCTGCTTATCGCCATCGCAGAATGCATGAATGTAGGCCTCTTGCTCATCCGGCTCCATCCGACTCAAATTCTCATAATGGAACGCCGCCTTCTTCTCGCGCATGACGACTTGCACCGGTTGCTCCAGCACACCATTGAAGAAGTTCGTGCGAAGAATCGAATGACGGTTCATGAGTGACTGCAGCCCTTGCTCCAGCACCTCTGGGCGGAACGTACCGTTCAAGTCGAACGTAGCTTGCTCGAAGTAAGCCCCCGATTTGGAGTTCATCAAGCTATAGAACAGCATTCCCTTCTGCATCGGGGAAAGCGTATAGACGTCCTCCAGCTCACCGACAGGACGGACCGATTCAACGAGTCGCTCCAGCTCATCCAGCGACAGCCCCTTCAGCGTCACGTCGCTTGGTGTCAGCTCCGTATTCTCCTGCGATGTGCAGTAGGCAATCAGATCGCTGAGCGATTGCTGTAGCAGACCGGCAAGGCGCTCCACGGTCTCACGGCGGAACTGCTTCTTGCTGTAGCTGATCGTCATCGACAGCGAGCCGTTCGCAATCATTCCGTTCAAGTCGAGTGCGAAGGCGCGACCGGCACGACTGCTAATCGAAGCTCCTGTTGAATACGGAGAGAACGACATCGCACTGTTTTTCAAATCCTGGTCGAATTGTCCCAAGTAGTTGAAGCAAATGTCAGGCGCGAGCGTATAAGCTTCGCCTTCCTCCAGCTCGCTCAAGTACTTAAGAATGCCATAGCCGATTCCCTTCTTCGGCATGCGGCGCAAATCTTCCTTAACGGTCTTGATGTGTCGACCCATCGAGTCTGCGCCCGACAGATCGAGTACAACCGGATATTGACTCGTGAACCAGCCGATCGTCCGGCTCATATCGATATCAGAAATAATGTCCTCGCGGCCGTGACCTTCGAGACATACGAGAATACGCTCCTGTCCGGACCACGCCTGCATAGACATACCGAATGCAGTAAGCAGCAGGTCGTTCATCTCCGTATTGTAGGCACGATGCGCCTGCTTCAGCAGCAGCTCAGTTTCTTGCTCGCTCCAAGCGACGGTGATGACCTCGCTATCCTCGATCAGCGTCTCCCTAACCTCATCATCCTTAGGGAGTGGCTGAAGATCACGCTGCTCAAGAGCTCTCCAATACGAGCGGTCCTCTTCCAACGCATCGCTGTCGGCGTATTCTGCCAATCGCTCTGCCCACAGCCGGAACGAATCGGTCTTGAGCGGCAAGCTAAGCACTTCTCCCTTAACCGCTTGCTCATATCCAGTCGCTAAGTCCTCCAGAAGAATACGCCACGATACGCCATCTACCGCCAGATGGTGAATGGCAATGAGCAGGTGGTCGCCGTCTGCGCAGCGGAACAAGCCCAGCTTCACGAGCGGACCTTCGGTTAAGCTGATGCTGCCTTGAATTTCTGTCGCCTTCGCTTCGATCTCGGATTCACTGACAGATGCCGCCGTATAGTCCATGACCTCCAGCGAGAACAGCTCACCTTCGTCAGCCTTCCGATTCCATGCCTGATAGCCCCTACCATCCTCAGACACTGAATATACGAGACGCAGAGCATCATGATGAACCACAATCTGATGCATCGCCTTGCGTAGCGCCGTCTCCTCGAAGCCATCCTGTCTGTACAGCATAAGCGCCTGGTTAAAATGATGCGGATCCGCCCACTGCTGCTCGAAGAACCACTTGTGGATCGGAGTCAGCCCCACCGAACCGCTAACCTCGCCTTGATCGGCCATACGGCTTACCGCTTGAACATGCGGGCTCAGCTCGGCAATGGTCGGATATTGGAAGAAATGCTTCGTCTCCACCTTGAAGCCTTCTTGGAACATACGGGACGATACTTGAATCGACTTGATCGAATCGCCGCCGAGCTCGAAGAAATGGTCGTAGATGCCGACCGTTGCTACGCCAAGCACCTTTTCCCATACACTGGCAAGCAGCTCTTCCATCTCATTGCGTGGAGCGGCATGCGCCGAGACAGCTTGAACCGCTCCTTCCGGAGCAGGTAACGCCTTGCGGTCAATTTTTCCGTTAGGCGTAAGCGGCATTTGCTCCAGTTGTACGAAGAACGACGGAATCATGTATGCTGGCAGCTCTTGTCCGAGGAAGGAACGAAGCTGTGCAGCCGATACTTGCGCCTCAGCAACATAGTAGGCGACGAGCTGCTTCTGACCGCCCTCATCCTCACGTGCGACAACGATCGTCTCAACGATATCCGATTGCTTGAGCAGCTGCGCTTCGATCTCGCCGAGCTCAATACGATACCCGCGAATTTTGACCTGATGGTCAATTCGTCCTAAATATTCGATATTGCCATCAGCCGTCCACCGAGCCAAGTCACCTGTCTTGTACATGCGCTCACCCGGAACGAACGGATTATCGATGAACTTGTCTGCTGTCAGCTCCGGCTTGTGTAAATACCCTCGCGCTAAGCCGACGCCGCCCAAGCAGAGCTCACCGGCAACTCCGATTGGCAGCATCCGATGTTCAGCATCTACGATATAAACATGATGGTTGTGGATAGGACCGCCGATTGTGATTGGCTTCGAACGATCCCAGTCAGTTGGACAAGTCCAGGCCGTCGAACAGATCGAATCCTCCGTTGGACCATATGCATTAATGTAAGTAACGTGTCCCTTCCACTTCTCGATAAGCTCAGCTGAAGAAGCCGAGCCTGCTGTAACGAGCCTCTGAAGCGAAGGAAGGCGCATCGGATCTAGGTACAACGCATAGTTAGGCGGCAACGTTGCGACCGTAATCGCATGCTCCGACATGTAGCTCTCGAATTGGTGGTAATCCAGTATGACGGACGATTCCGGAACATACAAGGCAGCACCGAAGAATAACGCCATGTACGTCTCCCACGCAGAAGCGTCGAAGGAGAAGCTGGCGAACTGCAACACTTTATCGTCGGGTGTGATACCGAGCGTGCTCGCGAAGTACGTCTTCAGACTTACGAGACCACGATGCTCAACCATAACCCCCTTCGGGTTACCTGTCGTACCGGATGTATAGATCACATAAGCAAGATCGTTGGACCCGGACACCGCTTCGAGCGGCGAGCTGTCTTGATTATATGCATTCGCATCGTCCAAGTTGATGACTTGGCCATCATAAGCAACACGATCCAGCAAGCGCTCCTGAGTGAGCAGCAGCTTCGCGCCGGAATCCTCGAGCATGTATTTAATACGCTCTAGCGGGTATTCAGGGTCAATTGGCACATAAGCGCCACCTGATTTGAGCACAGCTAATAAGCCGACGACCATCTCTAGTGATCGTTCGACCATCAGACCAACGAGCTGATCACGTCCTGCACCCTTCGTGCGCAATGTGCGTGCCAGCTGATTCGCCTTTTCATTCAACTCACGGTAAGTAAGCTGTTGGTCACCGAACACAAGTGCGATATGCTCCGGTGTGCGATCCGCCTGCTCCTCGAACAGCTGATGAATGGTCTTGCCCACTTCATATTCGACGGCTGTATCGTTCAGCACATTCATGATATACAGCTGCTCTTCCTTGCTTAGTAGGGAAAGCTCTTTAATCGTGACGCTCGGGCTTTCTACAATTTGACTGACTACATTCAGATACTGCTCGATCATACGAGAAATTTCAGTCTCGCTGAACAGATGAATTCTGTAATCTACAAGGACCTCCAACTCTTGTTCATCTAACATCTCCACCACGTGAACGTCGAAGTCGCTGCCTGTTGCTCCGTTGAATGGAGCGTCAACCTCGTAGCTAATCTCATCCAACTGCGTGAATCCAAGTGTTCGATACTGCAACGTAATCCCGAACAAGCGCTGTACATCACTATAAGCATAAATCTCGCGTAAATCTTGAATCATCTTGTTATACGGATAACGTTGATGACGAAGAATGGTAGATTGTTCCTTAGTCACGACTTGAAGGAAGCTTAGTAGCTTAGCATTCGGGTCAACTTGCGTTCGCACCGGTACTGTACTTACGTACATCCCGATCGTTTCTTTCTCCTTCTTCGACGTCCGGTTCGCATAAGCAGTTCCGATCGAAATATCCTGTTGATTCGTTGCCTTGTGCATGTACACATAGAAGGCCCCAAGGAAGAAGGTGAACAAGCTCGTTTTATGTTCATCGCAGAAGCTTCTTACACGCTGGAACAACGAGTTTTCCAATCTGATCTTATATCGCTTGGACTCTGTGCTAAGTGTAAGAGGATTGTACGCCTTTAGTCCCGTCACTTCAGGTAAAACACTGAACTTTTCGAACCAGAAGCTCTTGTCCTTCTGATAACGATCAGATTCCTCATAATCCTTCTCAACCTTGACAAGCTCGAGATATTCAGGTCGAGAAACTTCTTCATAAGTCCCTTTAACCATAGCTGCATAGGTATGCGCGATTTGGTTAATCGCCATAACCATCGATACACCGTCAGATATAATATGGTGCATCTTGAAGTTGTACCAGATTTCATTTTCGCTTATTTTTAGCAACACGAAGAAAGACAAATCCGAATCCAGTATTGGGATAGGCTTCGGGATATGGGCGTCGAGCCAAGCGTAAGCTGCTTCTCTCGGATGAGGATGATCACTAAAATCATATATGTCCAGCGGCTTCTCTTGGAACGCCTCTACATATTGCTTCGGTGCATCGTTTTCAACCGTTATTTTGATGCGGAATGCTTCATTCTCGCGAATAGCTGCATAAATCGCTTGCTTAAGCAGCTCGAGATCAATTTTTTCCTGAATCCTGACTGTAGCTGTTAGCACGGATAGGCTTGTGTTCGGGTACAGCAGCTCCGTATACCAGATCCGCTGCTGAGGCTGAGTCAATAAGGCTGACTGCATCGATTTCCTCGTGCTCCTTTTTGTTCCCTGCACCATTATGTACACTCCTATCTATTGTGTATATCTATACGGCTGCAGACTCCTCCATTGGGGAAGCCCGGAATTGTAGCTGATACAGCTCTGCATATAAGCCGCCTTGCGCAAGCAGCTGCTCGTGAGTGCCTTGCTCCTGAAGCTGACCGTCTGCGATGACGCAGATCGAGTGAGCCTGTTCAATGGTCGACAGGCGATGGGCGATGACAAGCGTCGTACGTCCAACCATCAGCTTGTCTAGCGCCTGCTTGACCGCATACTCCGCTTCTGCATCCAGTGCAGAGGTCGCTTCATCCAGCAGTAATATCGGCGCGTTCTTCAGCAATGCTCGTGCAATCGCGATTCGCTGCCTCTGACCGCCAGATAAGTTCGCTCCGCTCTCTCCGACGAGGGTATTGTAGCCGTCAGGCAGCTCCTGAATGAATGCATGCGCGAACGCCGCTTCCGCCGCCGCCTGCACTTCCTCATCGGTAGCGTTCTGCAACCCGAATCGGATATTATCCGCGATCGTACCGTGAAACAAAGTCGCTTCCTGAGGCACATAGGCGATCAAATCGCGAACTTCCTTCAATGTATACTGTGAAGCCGGCCGCCCATAGAAGGACAGAAGACCTTGCTCCACAGGATAAAATCCAAGCAGCAGCTTGAGCAGCGTGCTCTTGCCTCCTCCGCTCGGTCCGACGATCGCCGTCACTTCACCCTCTCGTGCTACTAACGACAGCTCTTTTAACACCAGTCGTTCCGGTGTATAGCCGAACGTCACACGGTTCAGCTCAATGGCTGCTTCTACATGCAAGGAAGATTTAAGAGCTACTCCGCCCTGCTCCTTACTTGGCTCAGAATGCGCTGGCTCGAGCATTCGCTCAGTTTCTACAGGTTCCCTCAGCACCTCTTGTACGCGAGCCACACCGGCGAACGACTGCTGCATCAGCGTGACCGCAGCTCCAAGCTGTAAAAACATAAAGGAGATGCCGCTTTGCAGCTGCACCATCTGTCCAAGTATCCCGAGCTCCATCTGGTTACGGGAGACGAAGATCAAGCCGATCAGCAGCACCCCGCCTAAGCTTAAGAACTGAATAATAAAGTTGCCTGACTCCAATAATCCGGATTGATGTCCTTGCTTAACCCCGGACTCACTAACCTCATCGCTTGCCTTCGTACATAGCTTCGTAACAATAGATTTCAATCCGAACATCTTAATAACCGTAAGTCCAGCAATCAGATCGCCTAGACGCTCAGTCAGCTCACCTAGCTGAAGCTGAAGCTTGTCGCTAATGCGCCGCATCGGGGCAGCGAACCGGGTATTCAGCAGCACGGACAGCACGCCTAGCACAATGAGCACGATGGCAAAGCGCCAGTCCAGAATGAACAGCACCACAATCGAGCCTGCGAACGCGAGTACTTGCGAAATGATCGATTTCATATGCTCGCCGTACGTTTGTTCGATCGTCTGGACGTCGTTCGTCAGCCTGGACAGCAGGTCACCGGAATGTCTCGATTCGACAGCTCTGGAGTTCAGCTTCACGATATGGGAATACAACGCCTTGCGAATATCTCCCATCGTGATCTTAATGCTACGCAAGTACATATATGTGCATAATGGAGATGTTAAGCTAAGCAACAGTACAGTGCCGATTACGAGATAGACAGCCTTCTGCAGCTCGGCCGGGTCTTGATGAACGGCGAAGTTCAGCAGAAATTGAATGACGAAAGAAAACATGATCGTCAGGCTTGCATTCACCGCACTGTCGCCGAACAGACCAATATAGTACGATTTACGACGTGATTTCATAAAAGACATAAGCTGACGGTAATCGTCAAACGCTTGCTTTAAGGGCATTGTCCTCACTCCTCTCATCTAGGCGTGACACACTGCCGGTCTCGTCATCCAATGAAAGCTGGTATAAGTATAGCCGCTTATATACGCCGTTCAGCTGCAGTAACTCCTCGTGTGTGCCACTCTCCACGATTCGACCATGGTCCAGCACGATAATTCGATCTGCGGACAGAACGGTCGACAGCCGGTGTGCGATGACGAGCACTGAGCTATTCGCCATCAGCTGATCCAGCGCCTGCTGCACGAGCGCCTCCGACTGCGTATCGAGCGCAGAGGTTGGCTCGTCCATCAGCAAGATCGGAGCACTCTTCAGGAAAGCTCTGGCGATCGCGATCCGTTGCTTCTGACCACCGGAAAGCCCGCCCCCTCTCTCCTGCAGGACGGTCTCATAGCCTTCTGGCAGCTTCATGATGAAGTCATGCGCATGAGCCGCCTTCGCCGCCTTCATAACATCTTCACGAGTTGCATCGGGATGTCCGTACGCGATATTCTCCGCAACTGTGGTCGGGAACAAGAATGACTCTTGTGAGACCATAGAGAGCAGAGCGCGCAGCGATGTCAAGTCCCACTCGTGCAGCGATCGGCCGAACACTCGGATTTCACCTTGTCCCTCCTGATGCTCATAGAACCCGCACAGCAGCTTGAAGATCGTCGACTTCCCTCCACCGCTCGGACCGACGATGGCGACCTTCTCACCCGTTCTTAGCTCCAGGCTAACTTGATCCAGCACCGGTGCATCTTCGTTATAACTGAACGTGACATTCGTAAATTGAACAGGAATTTCCTTCGAGCTCACAGGCTCACTATTCCCAGATTGACGCTCGCTCGGCCAATCCAGTGCCTCGAACAGACGCCGGGCCGCACCCGACGCCTCCTCAATCTGGGCGAACATCGCTGGCACCAACGCAATCGGCTGCATGATGAAGGTGAGCAGGTAGAGGAACAGGACGATTCCGCCCGCATTCAGTTCCCCTATACTAATGAGATGTCCACCGTAAATAATTACGAATACGATAGGCGCTGATAACGACAGAATACCGACCGGTCCTAGCGCCGCATATCGTCTTTCGAGCTTCAAGCTCTGATTGACGGCTTCCTGGATGAGCAAGCTGTACTTCTGAATAAATACAGCCTGCATATTGAATGCCTTCATAATCGGCAAGCCCTTGATGCTGTCCTGTGCCAGAGCGTTCAGCCCGCCTACCTTCTTCTGCAGCTCCTCTGAGAATGAGCGCATCGAATTGCTAAGCAAGGCGGCGATCGCCATACCGACCGGCAAGAGCACGATGCTGGACAGCACCAGCTTCCAGCTGGTCATGAGAAGGAAGACGAGGGCACCGACGAATACGACGGGCAAATAGAACAAATTTGCAAACTGCTGAATGAAAAAGTTTTGCAAAATAGCCGTATCGTTCGTCAGTCGAGAAACAAGATCTCCACTCAGCTTGCTTTCCACACTTGACACCGGCATGTCGCCAATTCTTCGTACAAGCTGGTTGCGCAGATCACGCAGCGCCTTGACGCTAAACCGGGCAGACGCATATTTGATGATATATCTGCAAGGAATGCCGACCACCAGCAGTACCGCGATAATCTTAATAATTTCGGACGCGGACTGAATTTGGCCGTCTACTAATCTTTTAATATATTCAGCAAGAATAATATCAATGGCAGCTATGACGAGAGATGCGATAACCGTCAGCGCAACCCAGAACGTGTAAGGCTTCGTGTAGCGGATGAGTCTGCGAAATACGGGCTTGCGCTTGGAGCCTGACACCGTGTACGACCTCCCTCCGTTCGGATATTCGGTTTAATGAGCTACGAGCTCATGCTGAGCGATTACTGCTTGCATACTAGAGCGAATAATGTCGCAGCCGTCCTTCAGATGCTTCATACTGATGGTCAGTGGCGGCATAATCTTCAGCACGGTATCGTTACGACCTGCACGCTCGATAATAAGTCCGTTCTCGAAGCACAGCTTCGTCATCCGGCCAGCCTTCTCCTCATCTGCGAATGCAGATACGTCTATGCCCCAGATGAGGCCGAGTCCACGAATCGTAATGTCAGGATGCAGAGGCTTAATCTCCGTCTCGAGATAATGTTGAACGAACGCTTCCTTCTCCTTCACCTGCTCCTCCAGCTCGGACAGCTGACGGAACTCAATCGCCGCCTTCGCCGCAACGAACGCCAGCTGGTTGCCGCGGAACGTTCCATTATGCTCGCCCGGTCCCCAAATATCGAGCTCAGGCTTCAGCAAGAGCAGCGACATCGGTAGACCGTAGCCTCCGATCGACTTGGACAGCGTCACAAGATCAGGCTGAATGCCTGCGCGCTCGAAGGAGAAGAACGGACCTGTGCGGCCACAGCCGACTTGAATATCATCTGCGATGAATAGAATGTCGTGCTCGGTGCACAGCTTCCGCAGACGAATGAGCCATTCTACATCCACCGCATAAATACCGCCCTCTGCTTGCACAGTCTCAAGAATAATAGCAGCCGGCTTCTCAATACCGGAATGGGAATCAAGCAGAATGTTCTCCATGTATGTCAAACAATCCATATCAGCGAACTTGCCGCTCGGATGCGGCATGAAGGTGACACCGTCCAGAGGAATGGCCGCGCCCGCCCGCATCGACTTGCTGCTAGTCGCAGACAAGCTACCGAGTGACATGCCGTGGAAGCCGCCCATGAAGGCGAAGATGCCTGTCCGCTTCTTCACTTTCCGTGCCAGCTTGAACGCCGCTTCAACAGCGTTCGTACCTGTCGGTCCGCAGAATTGAAGCTTGTACTCCATTCCCTTCGGCTTCAAGATTAGACGCGTGAAGGTGTCGATGAAATCTCTTTTGGCGGCGGTATGCATGTCCAATCCATGCATAATCCGATCGGAATTCAAGTAACCCACAATCTTCTCTTTGATATAATCGTTATTGTGACCGTAATTGAGCGCGCCTGCACCGGCAAAAAAGTCAATATACGGCTGACCAGTCTCAGAATATAACAAATCCCCCTTCGCATGATCGAATATAACCGGGAAGCTTCTGCAGTAAGATCTCACGTTGGATTCAAATTGTTCAAATACGTTCATTTCTTTATCCTCCAGTCGGATCGGGTTTAATCGCCAAGCACCCCATTAAATGGAATCTCATCCTAGGACATTATAGCAAATAATGCCGATTAATTAAGTAAAATTTGTATTAATGTCGTTCTAAACTAAACAATATGACAATAATAGTTAAAATATTTCGGGAGTCGACGGCTGCATAAAAAATGCACGATCTTCCAATCCTAACGATCAAAGAAGGAAGGAAGTGGCTTTCACAATGGATACGGTAATGCTGGCCCGATCGTTGTTTGGGTCGTCGATGGCGTTTCACATCATCTTTGCTACACTAGGGGTCGGCATTCCACTCATGATTGTTGTGGCCGAAATTTTGTTCCATGTGAAGAAGGACCCCGACTACTCAACAATGGCTAAGCGCTGGACTCGAGGCTTTGCGATCATACTTGGCGTCGCCATCCCCTCGGGGACGATCGTAGGCGTCATGCTAGGGCTGTTGTGGCCCGGCTTCATGGAATATGTCGGTCAAGTTATAGCACTCCCATTTCAGGTGGAGATATGGGCGTTCTTCCTTGAAGCGCTGTTCATGTCGATCTATGTCTATGCGGCAGACCGCCTCCCCCCTACGATGCGAATTGTCAGCGTCATATTCGTCGCCATCGGAGCGAGCGCCTCGGCCGTTCTTATTACAGACGCTCACGCATGGATG
Organism: Paenibacillus sp. YYML68; assembly: GCF_027923405.1. Taxonomy (NCBI): domain Bacteria; kingdom Bacillati; phylum Bacillota; class Bacilli; order Caryophanales; family Paenibacillaceae; genus Paenibacillus; species Paenibacillus sp. YYML68. Next base: position 2,841,662 of record NZ_BQYI01000001.1, read on the forward strand.
AATACACCGAGAGGCTTCAATGTGATCAATGGTCAAATAACGGATGTCGATCCTTGGGCAGCCGTCTTCAATCCAAGTGTATGGACGACTTCTGTACATGTGCTGAGCTCCGCCTACATGACGGGCGCATTCGCCATCGCCTCCGTTGCTGCCTACAAGCTTCTGCGTAAGGGAAAGTCCGAGAGGGAATACGCCTATCATCGAAAAAGCATGTTCATCGCCCTTCTCATCGGCGGTATTATGTCGGTCGGCACAGCAGTCAACGGCCACTCTACAGCTCAAATGCTGCATCATTACCAGCCCGAGAAGCTGGCCGGCGCAGAAGGACTGTTCGAGACACAGGCTTATGCTCCGCTTGCGATATTCGGAAGAGTCGATCCGGTTACACAAGAGATCCATGGTGGAATTGAAATTCCGTGGGCACTCAGCTTTCTGGCAACGAACCGTTTCGACGGCGTCGTGAAGGGCTTGAACGAGTTTCCACGCGATGAATGGCCGCCACTCTATATCCATACCCTGTTCAACATCATGGTCGGAATCGGCACGCTGCTCATTCTGATGGCATTCGCCCCACTCGCCTACCGGCTTCTGTTGAAGCGACCGTACCCTCGCTGGACGCTGCTCGCGCTCATCGCGACCGGACCGCTATCGATGATTGGCATCGAGACAGGCTGGATATTCAGTTGTACAGGACGTCAGCCGTGGACGATCTATCACGTGCAGCGAACGACAGAAGCAGCGACGAAGTCAGAGAACCTTGGGATGCTGTTCGTGCTCTTTCTTTCGGTGTACGTATTTTTACTCGTCGTCACCATAGCCGTCATGCGCTACTATTTCAAGCGCCATCCGGTCGCACCGGAGCTGGCATCGACGGGAGGACACTAGCATGAACGATGTGACGATCGCGATTGCCATCCTGTGGGTATTCATTTTCATCTATTCGATTCTCGGATCGATTGATTTTGGGACAGGCTTTTGGGCGATGCTTTTTGATCGGAAAAATTCAGACACCAACGCTGCGATCATCGCGAACCGTTTTTTGTCGCCGACCTGGAAGGTTACGAACGTTTTTCTGGTGCTTCTGGTCGTTGCCTTAGTCGGATTTTTCCCGAAGGCGATGTATTTGGTCGGTACGATTCTCGTATTGCCGGTCTGTCTCGCCCTGATCCTGCTTACGATCCGTAGCACATTCATGGTATACGCCTATGCGGTCAAAAAATATAGCCGCACGCTCAACATCATCTCCGGCATTACAGGGCTGTTGATCCCCGCGCTGCTCGTCAGTGTACTGCCCGTAACGCTTGGCGGCTTCGTTACCATCGTAGACGGAGTACCGCATCTGGAGCTTGCCAAGCTGTTCAGCTCACCGACCGAATACGCCCATCTTGGGTTCGGGTTGACATCCGAGCTATTCCTGTCCGCTCTCTTCCTCGCCGACTATTCACGAGAAGCGGAGGATGAGGCGACGTATCGCATATATCGTCAGCTGGCGATCATTACGGGTCCTGCTACGCTAGGGATGGCAGTACTTACGACTGTAACGATGGCACCCGAGGCGGCATGGATCGTGTCTCGGTTCGAGGAGCATACATTCTGGTTCGCACTATCAGCTGCAGCGTTCACGCTCGGCTACAGCTCCTTGTGGTGGCGTAAGGCGGATGGTCGCATCGGCTTCCCGCGCTTCGCCGTCGTGGCGGTCGTCATCCAGTATGCACTGGCTAGCTTTGCCTATGGCGCTTCACATATGCCATATATGATCTACCCCGAGCTGACCATTGACGAGGGCTTCACGAACGCTGTCATGTTCCGCTCACTGCTAATCGGCTACGCCCTAAGCACTGCGGTGCTCGCTCCTGTATTCTACTGGTTCTGGAAGCTGTTCCTGAAGGATAAGCGCTACCTACGACCAGAGTAGACGTTACTTAAAGCAAGCATATAAGTGTATTACCAGCGTATCATCAACATGTGTGCATAATAAAACCGGTGTCTGTCTGGACAGACACCGGTAATCGGCCAGCTTCAATCGTTAAGGCGTATACGTATTGCCTTGCTCATCTACGTATACGGATTTAACCAATGTACGCTTGTACTTGAAGCCTTCCGTAGTCTCGCCTTCGATCTCAGCTGTTACGCTGTAGACGCCGCTGCCTTCAGTCGTAGGAATGTTCAGCTCTTGAATGTCAGCATTCTCCTGCTTCTTCAGCTGCTTCTTCGACTGCTTACCTTCCTTCTTGCCTTCTTGCTCGCTTACATAATCAACACGATACGACACCTTCGTCTTCTCGGACTTCAGACCTTCACCTTGAAGCTTCAGCTTCTTGCCGCCTTGCTCCTCAGCAGCCTTGATACCCGACTTGCCCTTCGTTTCGAAGCCAACTGTGAACAAGTATGCGCCAGCTTGTCCACTGTTAGCCGATACTTTCCACTCACCAGCCTTTGGTTTCGCGATTGTAGCTGTATGGTGCCATGCGCCCTTAAGCATTTGATCATCCTGAGCAGTCGTGACTTGTGCCTTCTCCACTTTACCGTTCGGTCCTGTGAATGTTAGGGAATCCATCGGATGACTGCTGATCCAGTCCAGCTTGATAGCATCGACGTCATTCTCGACGTAAAACACTTCCTCAGCTTGACCGTTGATCTGTCCGCCCTTCATATACGATTGGCTTGCTACCGGTTCAGCCGCGTGATGAGCTTGCTTATCCTTCGAGGCTGCGATCTCAACCAGCTTACTGTCTTCTTTCGCAGCTGTAGCCATTACCAGATAAGGCTTGAACGTGCTGAACGTTGCCGAAGTCTTAACCTGGGAATGCGTCCAATTGCCGACCTTCAGCATCGTACCGTTAGGCAAATATGCATTGTTCACCGTAACAACACCATCATTCGAGCCGTAGCTCGACAAGTACAACCCGCCGAAGAACTCGGACAAGCTGCCAGACGTGTAGTTGTTGCCGGCAATCGTGTAGAACTTGTTCTTATTCACATTGGCATGATTGTTCGTGACCGAACGGAAATACGACATGTACGACGTTTGCATCGCATACACTCCCGGACTCAAGGAGCCGAGCAGGTCCGCCAGCCAGCTTGCTTCACTGCTGTAGGCAAGATCCGCCAGCTGGGAGCCGTGATGCGGGCTGCCGAGTGTGATGACGTTCGATACATACGGATACGCATTGTAGTGCACAAGTGCCGTCTGGGAGTCAACACCGCCTTTACTATGAGCGACGATGACCAGCTTCTTACCACCGAAGCTTGTGCTGATTTCCTGGATCTTGTCAGCAAGCAGCTTGCCGTTAGTCCACATGCTCTGGCTTGTGCCTGTCACGTCATGCAGATTGATGAACGCAGTCTGGTAGCCGTTGTTCAACGCCGTCTGGTACATATCGCTTGTGTCATACCAGGACCCTGCACTGCCATTCAGACCGTGCACAAATAGGACTACAGGCTTCTTCGGATCGATCGTGGAAGGATTTGCTCCCTTCGTCCAAGATCCCGGTGTGCCGCCCGTGGTCGGATTAAGCACACCCGCCTGAGCCGGTACAGCTAGGATGAGAAGAGCGACGAGAACGAACAGGAATAGCGACGACAATTTCTTCAACTTTATTCTCCTCCTTACAAATTAGAATCCACTCTATTATAAAGCAAGGAACATATGGGTATAATTAACTTTGAATTAAGTAAATGTTAATATAATTTCAACTAATGAACCAAATTCACGAAAAATTTATTTAAAATCTTTGAAAATCTATTGTCAAATCCGGAAATAGGCGCATATATATATGATGGTTGATGATTTGATAAAGGAGCTGACTTCCCTTGACCGAAACAAAGGAGCTATGCACGACAGGGCAAAAGGATTACGCCATTCAAGTACTCGATACAATGGGCTTGAATCAGATCGCAAACTGGCTGCGAATCTTGCCGGAGGACCGATGGCAGGAGCTGTTCGTCATCTACTGGCCAACGCTTGCTAAGAAGTGCGGCATCTCGGAATAATACCTCTACATACACTCTATATGCACCATTCGGCTATCTTCAACGAGATCCGCCCGCAAACATGAACGTCTTGATGGAGTCGCCTTATGACAGAGGATAAAAAAATACCGCAGATGTCCTCCTCGGGACGTCTGCGGTTTATTTTTTTACGATTGCTCCATACATCTAACAATGTCGGCCAAAAAAGCGCAAGAAGTGAATCTACTCCAAACGACTTGTTTTGCAACAATAGGACAAGCGCACCCAGCAGCACGAGAACGATACCCGTAATCCATCTTCCTTGCACCTTGATTTCCCCCTCATTGATTAGACAACCATATTCTTCCATTAATGCAACATAACACAGCGCATACGTCACCCTTCTAAGGACAAGAGGGATACTGGACCTTGGTCCAGTCTGTAGCAAGCTACAGCTGCGGATCATAGAACTGCTTTAGCACTACATAGATACATAGCACATTAAGCACAAATAGAAGCGGAATACCGATGATGAAAGAATCGTGCTTCGTTTTGTGACGCCATATTTGCATTCCTAGCCATACACCAGCCGCACCTAATGCGAGGGCAATGACAAATAATCTTTTCTCAGAGATACGGCGATTTTTCCTACGTGCCTTCTGCTTATCTACACCCATCATGATGAAGCCCAGTACATTCATAATGAGTACATAACTTGCCAATGCGAGCATTCAATATCCCCCTTGCTTCTGCTACGCTTCTTCCAGTTGCTTCCACTCAGAAGCATAGACTGCCGACCTTAGATACATGATTCGATATAGCTGCTACTAATCCCTTCTTACTGTAGCCTTCAATAAGAAGAGCCCATGCCTGCATACCGCAAGCAATGGGCTCTTCTCGACTTATCATGTTGTATCCTATCTTACACCATTCCAACCGGACGCGTCCGGAACGTTGTAATATGTCCTGCAATACAATCGATCATGGACTCGTATTCCTCGTGGATAAAGAAGTGGTCACCATCATACATATGCAGCTCGAACGCTTCGGTCGTGCGATCCTTCCAGCTATCGAGGCGCGTATGATTCACACCTGTATCCTTCGCCCCGCCGAATACGGTAATCGGACAAGCGAGAGGAGGTCTCTCTTCATATTGATACGTCTCGCAGATGGAGAAATCGGCACGTATGCGCGGAAGCAAGATTTGCATCAGCTCATCGTTCTGAAGCAGCACCTCCGGCGTACCGTTCAACGCACGCAGCTCCGCCTTGAACTGATCGTCAGGCAGCTTGTGCATCAGCTTGCCAGGTGTCCGCTTATGTGGTGCGGTACTACCTGATACGAATAGATGCATCGGTCTCACACCGTATTGTCTATCGAGCTCCTGAGCCAGCTCATAGCTGAGCAATGCGCCCATACTATGTCCGAACAAGATGAACGGACGATCGAGAAGCGGCTTCATGGCCTTCGCCATCACTTGAACAACCTGTTTGAGATCGCTTAGCGGTTGCTCCGCGCCCCTGTTTTCCCGACCGGGTAATTGAATCGGACACACGTCCACATATTTCGGAAACATGCGCTGCCAATCGCGATAGAGAGACGCCCCTCCGCCTGCATAAGGCAAGCAGAAGAGACGCAGCTCCGCCCGTGAATTCACGATAGAGTTGAACACCCAGGCGTTCATCAGCTTCAAGTCAGACACTCTCGAATTCCCTCCTTTTATTCGTAACGCAACGCTTCGATCGGCTGCATGTTCGCCGCCTTCTTGGCTGGATACCATCCGAAGAACAGACCGACTGCAGCGGAGAAGCCGAACGCTAGCACAACCGTCCCACCGGACAGCACAAATTCCCACTGCGTAATAGCAGCGAATAAGAATGAGCCGAGCGCTCCGAAGCCGATGCCAAGCATACCGCCGATAAAGCAGAGAATAATAGCTTCCATCATGAACTGCTGCAGAATCAAGCTCGGCGTCGCACCGATCGCCTTACGCGTACCGATCTCCTTCGTCCGCTCCGTGACCGAGACGAGCATAATGTTCATGACGCCTACGCCGCCAACGAGAAGCGAGATGCCCGCGATCGAGCCGATTAATATTTGCATGACGTTGAAGATCATATCCAAGCTTTTTTGGAAATCCTCGACCTTCTGAATCTGGAAGTCTTCAACCTCTGCCTTATGCTTCTGTGCCGCATATTTAAGAATGGAACGCTCGACCTTGTCACGCTCCTCCGTACTAGTAGCATCAGATATGATCATGAGATCGGACAGCTTATAATTGGTGCCTTCCTTAAGCAGAGGCATCGAATCATAAGGCATATAGGCATTGTAGGAATTACCTGTTAAGCCGGCCAACAGCGACTTATCCGACTTGAATACTCCCACAATCTCGTATCGGTTACCATTCTTGAAGCTCACCTTGCGATTAATAGCAAGCTCAGATGAACCGAATGCTTTCACTGCGTAATCGGATTCGACGATAATGACCTTCTGTCTCGTCTTCTGCTCGTTGATATTAAACATCCGACCCGCTTCCATCTTGAAGTTGTAAAAGCGAGCGAAATCGGTAAACGTACCAGTGACGTTAAACATCAGCTTCTCATCCGACGTCTGCAGCTGCTGAGCCTCGAGCGTCATATACAGCGAGCCCGTTGCATCGCGAACACCTTCCAGCCTGCTAATTTCTCGAATGTCATTCGTTGTCAGCTCAATACTGTCTCCCTTAGCCGTACCCGGCTTCGGACTGACGAAGAACACTCCCGACGAATATTTAGCAAGCTCGGAGACGACCGAGCCCCGGCCGATTTGCCCGATCGACACGACGAGAACAACAGACGCGACGCCGACAATAATGCCAACCATCGTAAGCAGAGAGCGCATCTTGTTGACACGAAGACTGTCTAGTGAAATCATTAAGTTTTGCCATACGTTCAAGCACTTTCACTCTCCTTACGACGGTCCTCGACAATCTCACCGTCCCCGAATCGAAGAATACGCTTCGCATGCTCAGCGATGTCCATCTCGTGCGTGATGACGATCACAGTGGAGCCTTCATTATTGAGCTGGGTGAATAAATTCATGATTTCATGCGATGATTTATGATCCAGGTTACCGGTCGGCTCGTCAGCGAGCAATATCGATGGATTCATCGTAAGCGCACGGGCAATGGCAACCCGCTGCTTCTGTCCGCCCGACAGCTCATTGGGCTTATGATTCAGTCGGCTGCCAAGACCAACCTTCTCGAGCAAGCTCTTCGCAATCTCCGTTCTGCGGCTCGGCGCAACGCCGCCGTACACCATTGGGAGCTCGACGTTCCGAATAACCGACTGGCGCGCAAGCAGATTGAAGTTCTGGAAGACGAATCCAATTTTCTGATTGCGCACACGAGCAAGCTCCTTCTCGCTCAACGACTGTACCTCCTGGTCATCGAGCTTATAGGTGCCTCCTGATGGTATGTCGAGGCATCCGAGAATATTCATTAAGGTTGATTTACCTGAACCGGACGGTCCGATAATCGCCACATAATCGCCCTTCTCCACAGTCAGGTAAGTAGGCTTAAGCGCCTGTACCTCCAGCGGTCCGTTGCGGTACGTTTTGAAGATGCCTTCTAACGTAATCATTGTACGACCACCTGCGCTCCATCCTGCAGCGAGGATGCTGGTGCGTCGATGAGCTGGTCGCCTGCCTGCACACCTTCCAGCAGCTCTACCTTCTCATCATCCTCCTCACCAAGCCTTACATTCGTCTTAACCGCCTTGCCGTCCACAAGCTTGAACACGTACGACTGCTGTCCGTCGCGCTTGATCGCACTCAGAGGTCCGAGCACATGCTTGCCGTTATCGACTGTAATTTGCACCGTTGCCTTCAGTCCCGGACGCAGCACCTCGGCAGTTTGAGCAAGATCGACGATCATCTCGACGACGGTTTCCCGGGAATCAACCTCAGATACTTTGGCAACCGGTGAAATATAAGTGATTGTTCCCTTATACTCGTCAGGGAAGGCATCTCCGCTTACCTTGACCTCCATGCCCGTCTTCGCAATGGCTGCATCCATCTCCACGACGTTCGCCTTAACCTGGAGTGCACTCACATTGGTAACGACGAACGCTTGAGTCCCTTGCACTACTTCCTGGCCTTCCTTCACGAGAACATCGGTAATGACACCATCAATCGAGGCAAACACCTTATTGTTCGACAGCTTTGCCTCCAGAAGTGCGATGTTCTCCTTCGCATGCTGAATCTTGAGCGCGTACAGCTTCAGGTCTGCTGTGCTCCGCTCCGGTACGGTTGAAGTCTGCGGCGCCCCCGACTCGCTAACCTCGGTCTTCATCGTCTCGAACGCCGCCTTGCGCGTGCGCTCCTCGTCCTTGATGAATTTCTCCTGCTCGGCTGTATACAGGGCAACCTGTCTTTGCTCCTGCTTCAGCTTCTCCTCAAGGTCCGTCGTACTCAGTCTGAGCAGCTCTTGGCCTTTCTTCACGGTGTCGCCTTTTTTGACCAAGATCTGACTGACATGTCCAGGAGCTGACAAGTAATGCTCCTTAATTTCCTTCGACTCCATCTTTCCGCTGGCAAACACCTCTCTGGTGATCGTGCCCTCCTCGGCAGCGACAGCCTTCACCTGTGCACCGCCTGTATTGATATCTCCTTTAATTACCCCAGACAGCATAAGTATGATCACGATGAGTACAACAGCAAGCAAGCCCCAAAGCACTTTTTTCAGCACAAGGTTTCTCTCCCTATCTGTTAATAGCCCGGCATCATCATCAGAAAGCGAGCATCACGCACATGCCTTAGCTTTCATCAAGCGTGCAGGCGCATTAGTCGGTTGTCGTGAACCACGAAACATCTTGCTCAGCCAGCAGCTTCCGGCCGCCTTGGAACTCTTCGTACAAGCTCAGCTTGAATTTATTCAGGTACGACGATTTGTAGATCAGATCTGGGTCCGTCACTTGAATCTTGAAATGGCTGTGCTTGCCCAGCTTCAGCTTCGACAAAGGTGCATCCGCTGTATCGCCTGCAGCCGGGTCGATATCCTTCATATCGAACGACTTCTCGAACGATTGCTCGCCAGAGGAATCCTTGAAGACGAGAACAAGCTTATGACCATCCATATTCGTCGTGACGAACGGTGTACGGGTAATATCATAATCGAACTTCAAGGTCAACGTGCTGTTCTCGACCGTTGTCGAGATGCGGCTGAACGACACCGTGTATGGATACGCCTGCACATTCTTCAGACCGCTCTTCACGTCTTGCTTCTCGGCTGGCAGACTGAATGCCACGGGGTTCACATACGAATCCGGTATCGCTGTCCCTTCGCTGAGCTGTCCCGATGATACAGCTTCACCTACAATAAGCTGCAAATTATCGGTAGATATCCCTTGCGGGACGTGCGCCCATACGTGGAGCAGCGCCGTGTTGCTTGGGCTGATCTTATTGGCTACTTCCATGACGGAGGCCGGCAATACGGTACCATCAGGCGTACGGTAATGAGCAACCAGCTTCGACACTGGGGCTATGCGCTTCTCCAGATTCGCAACCTCCACCTCCGCGTTGAATACGGAGCCGGTGTTACCGTTATACTGATTAGCTGCGCGAATCTTGTAGCTGGCACGGCGTCCGATGTCTTGAACCTCATGAGCTTCGAACGCAGGTAGCGTTGGAATCGGCTGAACGTCAGCCAGCGTCGTGAATTCGAGCACATCCGTCACAGCTGTGTCGCTCTCCTGTTCCTGCAGCACGAGCTTGATGCTCTTGAACTGGCTCGTATACGGTACCTTGCCGGCAAGCTGCAGCTTCGTCTCTTCTCCGGCTGCAAGCCCGACTACGGCAGACGGCTTCACAAGAGTAGCTTCAATCTTGACAGCGTCATCCAGCATGAAGTAACCCTTCAGCTTCGGAATCGGCAACGACTTATTCCCAGTATTGCGCAGCGTCAGGTCTGCTGCCAGCACATCGTGATTATCCCAAGGAAGACGCTGAACCGATTGGAGGGCAGCGGTATATACGCCATCCTTCGCCTTGAACGTGTAAGGCTTGCCTAGGCTTCCTTCGGTACCCTGGAACTCGGCAGGCAACGCGAAGGCCGCCAGCTCGACATTGCGCTTCAGGTCCGGTACGCTCTCTGTGATGAGGAGCTCCCAGCCGCCTGGCGCCACTTCAACCGGTATCGTTCCGGACAGCGTCAGCTCCTTCGTCTCCTTCGGCTTAATCTCCAGCTCCTTCAGACCTTTCACCTCGAGCGGATACAAGAGGTCATCTTGGGTACGGATGTAAAAGATGTACGCTGGCACCTTCACCGCATGCTGGCCATTGTTCTCAAGCTTGACATATAAGCTCGGTACATGATACTTCTCATTCTTATTGCTGACGTACCGACTAATGGAAGCGTGGAGCTCGTTGCCCCCCGCAGCGACAGGTGCTGCCGCGTCCGACGCATACACACCGTTATAATGAGCAGGCACGGCGACCTCGCCCAGCTTGCGCTCAAAATTCGGCTGCGTGAAATCCCACTGTATGAATTGAACCAACAGATCGTGCAGCTTGGTCGTCTCGTTCACATTGGCATAATAAGTGAGCTCGGTACGGGAGCCTGGGGCAATCCGCATCTTGTCCTTATCTGCAGGCAATAGCTTCGTGGTGAAGCGTTGACCCGACTTGCTCTGCAGACGAATCCAGTAATCGACCAGCTTCAGATCCGTTGTGCCCGCATTGTGCACCGTAATCGTGAATGTTGCAAACTTGCCGTTGTCTGACGCGATAACACGTACGTCATTCAGTTCGAAGTAGCTTGTCCCGGCCAGCTTGACCGTGCCGAGTACATTCGGAGCCGGAGCAGCGCCAGCCGCCCACGCTTGTGTGACCGTGCCCAGCGAGAGCGTAACGGATAAGGCAAGCGCCGTTAATCTCCGATGCTTCAGCTTGGATTTCGATTTCATCAATGGATCCCTCTTCCCTCTCTGTAATCATCACGCTTTGGGTCAGGCATATTTTACCATACCATTCTACATAAGAGTACATTTTTTCACCATCTTCACCATATCTTTAAACTCGGTTGACACGAATAAGCAGGAAGCGCTTTCTCGATTCCCCGAGATTACACATCCTGCTTATTCTGACCTATGATAAATTACTTCAGCTGCCCATCATGCTCCAGCCGCTCGATCCGCTCACAAATTTCATGCTGCCATTCAACATCACGTGTCGCATAAGCAGCCCAAGACAAGTTGTATAGCGCTGACAGCTTCCTTGCATATACCGCATTATAATGTAGGCAGGCGGACCATTCCGCCTTCTCCTGCTCGGTTAATTCTCTGCCTTGCTGCGTCGTCCACAGCTCTGCTAATCTCCAGTGTACCGTCAACATGTGTCCCAGCCTCCTGCTCGTTATCCACTATCCAGTATAGTCAAGATCTACTGGATCTACACAAGCAGGAAGAGGGCTGGGCTCATTGGGGCTTACCAGTACCGTTATTAGTAGTGTGGCTTTGGACTCGAGAACTGCTCACGCTGCTGGAGGTAACGATGGAAGGCTGTCGCTGCTTGAGCTCTTGTCACCTTATCAGCAGGGACGAACGCACCATCCGAAGTTGACATAATGCCTAGTCCGACGACTATAGCAATCGAGCCGCGCTCCTTGAGCTTATCTATATCTGTGAATTGTGAATTGAATATGGCATCGTGCTTCGACAGTTCCTTCAGCCCGAGTGCTCGCACAATCAGCTCCGCAAGCTGCTCTCGGGTAATCGATGCGTCCGGATTGAATGTATCTCCACGATCAAGGAAGCCGCGGTCGATCGCATTCTCGACATATTTGAAATATACGGACTCCTTCGTCACATCCGAGAATGTGCCTGCACGGTCTGAACGAAACGGTTCAATCGGCCTACCCGCATTGGCCGCAACGACCAGCATCTTAATGATCTCCCCGCGCTTGATCAGCTGATCGGGTTGAACAAGACCTTCCTTCACGTCAAGCGCGCCGTAATCGAGCATCAGCTGCAGCTCCGCCTGCGCCCAGTGACCTTCGATATCTTGAGACTTCACCGGCTCAAAATATACATCCTCACCCGTCTTTACGCTCACCCATTGCCCACTTTGAGCGTCCAAATAATAAGGCTCACCCGTCTTCTCACGTGCTGGAGCATACAGAAGCTTCGTCTTCAGCTCAGCGCTAGGCTCCATCGCATCGGTTGATCTATGTTCGATGACATGCATGAGCTCAATCGGCTGACGGGACAGTAGCAGCTCCCGTGCCTGAGCTTCAGATATAATCTCAGGCTTCTTCGCCGGGAAGGCGGCGCTGCTGAAGGACACGCCGAAATTCGTCACCTCGCCGGTCTGACGGTCAATGTTCACTTGCACCCGGTCGTAGGAAGCGCGCACACCGTCTATCATTCTAACGAATACGACAGGCCAGTATGACATTCTCTGCTCCTTATAAGCAGGAATCTCTTGGCGAAGCTGATTATCCAGCACGAGCTGATCGGTGTAGGCGGGCGCGAGCTTCTTCACCAGCTCGATTGCCTTCGCCTCTGCCTCCGCCAAGGTCACCTTCTCCGTCATAGAGTCAACGTCACGCGTAGCGGAATCTTGATTGAAGCTCAGCAGCTCCCCTGTCTTACCATTCACACTTGCCCAGATGAATGAATCACTATCACCGCCTACAGCCTCGGGCCTTGGCTGCTTCCATCGAAGCTGCCAGCTCGTCTCGCTCTTACCAGTCACTGGATCGGTATACTCTTGGTAGCTCGCATCCTCGAGCTCGACATTCTTCACCACGGAGAAGACGCTTGTGACGATATCGATGGCCTGCTGCTTGGTCAGCGGTTCACCCTCCTTAGGCAGCGCTGCAAGCGGCTTATCGGTTAACGGACGGCGCATATTCAATTGCTCTGCGCCCCCAGAGCCTTGGTTCCATACATGGCCTGTCGCCGCATCAAGCGCCGTATTCTTCAATGAATAACCGATCCTCGGCGTACGCTCTGCCCGGCTCCCCCCATACGGCAAATAGTACGTAAGCTCCAGCTCTGCCGTCTCCCTCAGCCTACGATTAGCCTCCTCAAGACCGATCGGTGTAGACAGCTTCTCGAATTCAATATCTGAGGTCCACTGATTCGTGTACGATATCATCTCACCGTTGCCGTTCACACCAATCGATATCCCGTCTTGTGGAAAAGGAATACCGTCTATGAGCCGATCATATCGAAGCTGATACACGTAATTACCATTCAGCGGCGTCCGAAACGTTGCCTCTTGCCTCTTATCGAAGCGCAGCTCCTGTACGTTAACAGCACCATGCTGCTCCATCCAAGCGTCGGCGACTTCCTTCGCCTGACCGTAGCTGATCTTGAGCGGGAAGCCCGGCTGACGTTCGGGATCGTTCGAGCTCTTATAGAAGCTGGTTAATCGTCCGTTCATACCATCAATCGTAACGTTGATCGTGCTGAAGTAGTTTTCTTTAACCTGCTGATGAAAGTATAAGTGCCACTGCGGAACGGTCTCTCCATCCAGCTTCCGATTGCTGTATAATGTGACCGACTGTAGCGAATAGCTCTCCGGTACAGATAAGTAAGCCTTCGCCTTGGCAATTGCCTGCTCCCTGCTTATGCTCGGCTCAGCGGCTAACGCCTGACTGTCCTTCTCATTCACAGCAGGATATGGGTAGTCTGGCATCGGCAGCATTTTCATCGGCTCGCTGGCCCATGAAGTCTGTGACATGGTGAGCAGCAGCGCACCTGCCAGAACGGCGGTGCTCGCTTTGCGGAATGTGGTCAACGTTCATCTCTCCTTCAGGGTTCATACTGACTTTCGCTACTTCTACAGACGCAGCAGCTGGCCGTAAGGTTGCCGTATTTTTCCTGAGGATGACAAAAAGACATTCAAGCTCAAATCCCTCAGCCTGAATGTCTATAGTCGGCATATTCTACTCTTCGTCGAGCGGATTACGGTGGGGCAGCTCGAACTCCGGCGGTCGCGCGTGCTCCTCACGGCTCGGGAACTCGATCGATACCGGCTGACCGAGCTCGGCGCTCAATGTCGATTGAAGCTCGGCAAGACGCTGCTGAAGCTCCGGCGGCAGCGAATGCACGTTCATAGGCTCGCTCATTCCGTTCAGCGCCTACTGCTGCAGCATCGTGCTGCCGCCTGCTGCGAACGAATCTTGCAGCTGCACCGGCTGGTAGCTGTGCAGGAACGTTTTGGCCGTATGATCGTTCATCGTCGGCACTTGATACATCCCTTGGCGATTCATGAACAGGAACACCTCATACGCCTGCTCCGCGCACCGCACCGCACCTTGGATCAGCATCTGGCGCACGTTCGGGTCTGCGCACTCGAGCGAAGCCTGCATGTGCAGCTTGGCGCTATTTTTGTGGCAGGACAACATCGCACTGACGATCTGGCTGTCGGTTAAGCCGCTGCCTGTCGGCACGCCCATCTGCATCGGGTTGCTCAGACCGTATTGAATCTGCTGCGGGCTTACGCTCGATACAGCGCTCGGATACGACGGCAGCTGGCGGTTCGCCGCTGCATAGTCGTGTGTGTACGCGACCAGCTGGTTGTACGCTGGAATAATTGCCGCCAGCTGACGCTGCAGCATCGCTCGAATCTCGGCCTGCTGAGTCATCTGCGCATACAGCTGAAAGTGCTGAATCATATTCAGCTTTTCGTTTAGAATCTCATGAACCTCCATCGTCTCGTGGGCACCGAATGGCATTCGTTTCATCTCCCTATAGTCTCATTTATGTTCGACTAGGTTATCATTACCATCCCGTGTAATTTTTATTAAAAAAACAAAAAACAGCCCGCGACTGGGGCTGCCTGTTCAATATTTCGACTTCCCCCAGTCCGGGCTGCTGTTGTTCAGCAAATATTCGAAGTCGTTCTCAAGTCGCTTCTTCTCCGCCTTGCGTGCGTCCTCCTCGGCCTTGCGCTTCGCTTCGCGCTCCTTCTGCTCCTGTGCCTTCATCGCATCGGCCTGTGCCGTCAGCTGCTTCACGAGCTCCGGCTGGAGCAAGTCCTTCAATGTAGCCGGCTTATCCGAGACAGACTGCGAAGCGGCCTGTGGACGTGATCTCTTCTTCACCATCGTGTTCACCTCTCGATCTCCTCCCATTATACTACCATTCCACGGAAGGTTCCATTCGAGCAGCGAATCACGCCAGCTCTGCCATCGGCGCAAGCGACAGCTCCGATTCCTTCGGGATCGGCCGGGATACGAGAGAGACGAACCGCTTCTCCTCGAACAAGCATTCGTGCTCGTAGCATTGCTCGTCCTCAAGCAGCAGCGGCAAGAACGATGGAATGTTCGAAGCGACACCTTCATTGTCCGGATGAACGATCCAGTCGAGCCGCTTCCAATCGAGCAAGCCTTCGTCTGCCCGGACCGGCGTCGGGTATGGATAATCGTCGTCGAGCGTAGCCGTGTAGAGGTACATGCCGCCCTTACGTCCATTGCCCTCGCTCCAAGTGACCATTCCCTTGTAGCTGGCGTCCGTCAGTCGTATCCCCGTCTCCTCCAACACCTCGCGCAGTACAGACGCCCGCGGCGACTCACCTGGCAGCAGCTTGCCGCCGATACCGTTCCATCGCCCCATCCAGGCCGCCTTGTTACGATTCATCAGCAGCACATGGTCTCCACGCCGAATGAAGCATATATTGTACACCAGCATTCCCATTCCATGCCTCCTCTCCTCATATAGCCTAACAGCTACCGAGCTTCTCTTCTTTCATTATACAAAAAAAGCCGTACCCGCAATACGACGGATTCGACTTCACGATATAAATGAATTGTAAACGCTATTGCAGCTTGTCCGGAATGACATAGCTGTGACCATGATCTGAGACCTCCTTGAAGAGGTCGCTCTGCTTCGCGCTCGGCTGCTGCGGCGGGGCCATGCCCATGAGCCGCTTGAATTCACCTACGGTCAGCGGCTTCGCATCATCAACCAGCTCCACGTTTCATCCTCCATCGCGCAACCTCTCCCCTGGATACATAAGTTCACCAATACTGTACCCTTGGAGAGCCGTTCATATGCGGTCGAGCCGAGCGAACGTGATGTAATCGACAGGAACAGGCTCTTGTCCGCTCTGACGCAGAGCCATGTTCAGCTGCCCGCGATGATAGCAGCCGTGCATGGTCACATGGGTCAATATGTCGAGGACCGCTGTGTGGAACACCGCCCCTTTCGAGTTGGTATATGTTACAAGCTGTGTAAGATCCTCGTCGGTCATGCGAGTTATATGTTCTACGAACCGAACCCAGTTCTGCTCCGACAGCTCGCGGCACTGGCTGACCGACAGCTCCGGCCATATCGCAAGCTCGCCAGCAGGCTCTCCGTTCAGTCGGCAGAGCCATATGCGCTCGGCCTGCAGCACGTGCGCCAGCAGCTTGAGCGGCTGTTCGATGTCGCCCTGTGCCGCCTGCAGCGCCTCCAGGCACTGGTCATTCGCCCATCGCAGATGCTCGAGCATCCGTGTCAACGCAGCCTTCATGCGATCATCCTCCATATCGGAATGGTACGGCACATGGGTCCCCAGTAACTCCGTGCCGTTCTACGCTCATTAAGTTATATTGGAAGCATGATCCACACGATCCACAACACGAGCAAGTGAAGCGGATAGAAGCTTCGCCACAGCCACACCGGCGCACTGCGGTGCTGCGGCAAGTACGCCGAATACAGCAGCAGCGTCGCGATCAAGCTGAACCATTGCACCGGGTACGCCGTGAAGAGCAGCAGTGTGGCGAAGCCATGCGCGGCTACCGCCCAATAGGTTGGGATATACCGGAAGATGAGGACGAGTGTAAGCCCATATAGCCCGTAATCGAATTCTACCGCATACAGCAGTCCGACGCATACCGCGATCCATACATAGCGCACCATACTTGTCCTCGGCTTGTCCAGCGCCCACAGCACGAGCAGGCTCAGCAGCAGCGTCCCGACGACATTCAGCTCCAGCGTCTGGAACAGCGCCATATACGGAAGCTGAGCGACCGCGAAGATGAAGAGCAGCCTGCGCATGTAGCGCGGCACATCGCTCGTTCGTTGGTAGCCTTGCACGAGCAAGTACGCGTAGATCGGGAACGCCAATCGTCCGATCATACGCCACCACAGCTGATCTGGATAGAAGACGTGACCGATATGATCCAACGTCATCGTGATCATTGCGATCCACTGCCACATGATCACACCGCTCCTTTCTCATCCAACCTGCAAGCTTGTCAGCAACAGAGCTGCAAGGCCGTCATTCGCCCTAAGCTTGTGACGAACGATTATGTCGCGTCTTCCTCCGCAGCTGCCTCGTCTGTAGCGTCGTAATGGCATTGGAACCGCTCGTAGCCGGGCACCGTCTCCCCAATACTTACAACCGTGAAGCCGATGCTTCGAAAAAAATCAACCGCGTCCTCATCCACTTCCACTTCAAGACACCGAGGCGTATGCAAGGCGATCAGTTCGAGCAAAATGCCGCGCCCGTAGCCGTTCCCCCGCTCCTCGGGGTGCACGACCAAGTGCTTAATCGTAATCGTTCGGGAGCTGTCCATCGTAAAGCCGACGAGACCGATCAGCTTCCCTTCCTCCTCATAGCTAAGAAGCTGCAGCTCAGTAGAGCCCTTATATTGCTGGACAGCAGCCTCTAGCAGCTCTTCGTCAGGGAGCAACGAATATTCGAGCAGCTCTCGAATGTCATCGTCTTCCACTCTAGTTCTTATATCAGTTAACATATGCGCTCCTCCTACTTCATCCACCCGCCGATTGTCAACCGTGCGAATAGACTCGACCAGCTTGTTCTATTATACGAGTCCGAGTCATGCCACTGCAATCATATGGCCTATGCCTACTCGACGCGACGCTGCAAGCTATGGATGCCTGCCAGCAGCGTGTGAATGAGCAGCTCCTCCGTTGCGCCGAGCTCCAGCGGCATACCGAACCCGCCATTGCGCTCAAGCGAGGCGAAGCCGTGCAGCGCGCTTCGAATGCAGCGCACCGTATGCAGAGCATCGCTCTCACCGAGCGAATAGGACTGGAGGACACGAAGGATCGTATCGAGTAGAGCGGATGAAGCATCGCCCAGCTCGACGTTATCCGGCTCCGGTGCGCGGAGCGTCGACTCGTACAAGCCCGGCTGCGTCCGGGCGAAGTGCAGATACGCGCGGCAGATCGCCCGCACCGCCTCGTCGCCCGATACACCGGTCGCCGCCTGGAGCAGCGCTTCGTGCAGCTTCGCGACGCCGTATGCAGCGAGCTTGCTGCGAAGACCCTGTAATCCGCTCACATGGTTATATAGAGATGGCGACTTAATGTCAAGCTTGTGCGCCAGCATCGCAAGCGTCACCGCCTCCAATCCGTGCTCATCGGCAAGCTGGGCCGCTGCACGCAGCACCGCCTGTATTTCCAAACCGCTTCTCGGTGACATCCACCATCATCTCCTGTTCGTGCGAAGCCGCTTACGGCTCATGCTGCTCTGTGCGAACTGTATCGCTTCTTGTATAGCGGCAGACGGCTCCTCCAGCATACGCCCATGTCCGACCGCAAGGAGCGCAGGCTTCAGCTCCTCCAGCCTCCGAGCGCTGTCGAGCGCTGCTGAGGCGTCCCAAGTCGCCAAGGCCGGGAACGGAAACCAAGGCACCAGTATTCCCGCGACCGCCACCTTGCCTCGCGTCTGCAGCGCATCACCTGCAACAAGCAGACCGTGACGCGTGTCGAGGAATGACATCGAGCCGGGTGTATGGCCGGGAGTGGATACAGCGATCAGCGAGCCGACCCGATCACCGTCCTGCAGCAGCACATCCGGCTTCGTTCGTATTCCGCGCGGCACACTCCCTCGGATGGGTTGTTCCGGCTCTCCCACCTCCATACTGGTATCACCCCCGAGAAGCTTCGCGTCTCTCGCTGAGATGTGCACGACAGCATTCGGGAACGCCTGCTTCACAGCGTCGAGCGCTCCGACATGATCGAAGTGAGCGTGAGTCAGCACGATCCGCGTAATCGGCCGTCCAAGACTTGCAGCGGTATGGATAATCCCCTTCGTGCTGTTCGGCAAGGCGGCATCGATCAACGTTAAGCCATCCTCCTCCTCCAGCAAATAGCAATTGACAGGGAACAAGAGCGGATAGAAGGCAATCTGGGTTAACGAATGAACCTTTCGTGTTCGATACATAACGAATCACCCCAATTAACTAATCGTATTAGTTTAATAATAACTAATATCATTAGTTATTGCAATGAGGTTTTGTGAAGTTATATCAAAAGACCGCTTCACCTGTACAATTACTCATCTACAGGTGAAGCGGTCTTTTCTATTACACCCTACATCTACCTAAATACGGTTACACCTGCTGCTCCGCTTGAGCCTCGGACTGCTGGGTAGCCTGTGCTTGCTGTAACACCTCGTAGAAGTCCGGCGAGCCACTCAGCAGCCAGTTGCGGTGAAGCACCGCCTGCTCATGCTGCTCCGGCTCTCCGAGAGGCCAGCCAAGACCTACGCCTACCGCGTAGTCCTTCATCAGCAGCAGGAACGCAGCTGCCCAATCCCGCAGCCCCTTCACCGTAGGAACGAGCGGGTAATACTTGTCGTAAGCCGCGCGAATGAGTGTATGAACCGACTCTTGAAGAATCGTCGGCACCTCGACCTGCTTCAGCTTCTCGCTTAGCTCCTCTGGAAACTCCGGCTCGTCGCTTGACATCCACGTCTCGTACTCCTCGACAGTGACGACCTGCTGCTCCTTCGCCACCCACAGCATCATTCGGTTCAGCGCAGGCTTGAAGACAGCTGGGACTGTGACCGTCAGCTCCGGCTGCGGATCGTCGAGATTGATGACGAACGACTCGCCGAAGTTGTGGAACTTCACGTTGCCGCGAACGCCCAGCCAGCGCAACGCCAACAGCGCATGCGTACGGATCTTGCTGTCGAGCTGCTCGTTGCGGCAGACGCGGCGAAGCAGCTTCTCGCTGCGAGGGTCCGGGATCATGCACAGCAGGCGAACACACGACAGCGCATTCTCGTCGTCCTCGATCCATTGCTTGGCGTTCTCGAATATTTCATCAACCGAGCCGCCCTCGTGAATCCAGTCGAGCTCCATGCGGCGAGCAGCGTAGTCGTTCAGCGAATACATACCGCGCTCCACGAGCGACTCTTCACCGTGCTCCTCGACCAGCTTCTCGTACGAGCTCTTCAGATCGGTCTCCATCTCGGTGAGCATTTCCTGATGCGCTCCGACCTCACGCATCTGCGACACACGTCCGACCCACTCGCCGAGTGCGCGTGGATTGTTCTGCCACATCATCATAGCGAAGGTGATCATATCCGAATCGTAAGGCAGCTGAGGCTGCAGCGCGAAGCGGGCAAGCACCGTCTGCACGTCGAACTCCTTGCGCAGGAACGTCAGTGCTAGAATTAGTCCATTCCAGGCGCTGCTGTTGCTCTTATCCTCAAGAATAGCGCGATATGAACAAAAGGCCGATACGCCGTATGATTCCATATTCAAATAATGGCGCCCTAGAGCGCTGTAATCGGGATTCTGACTCATGAACGAATTACCCCCAAGGTGGACAAGATATACCAACAGTATACCTTATTACTCCTGAGATGAAAAACATTGTTTTCGCAGGTCACAAACTCAAGCGGCGCAGCACCCTCCATTAAGGAAGGTCGATCAGCACAAGCGAAGCCATATTCTCCGGTGTCAACACCAGCTCGTGTACCCCTTCGATACGAGCAGCGTCTCTGCGTCCAAGCACCGTTCCGTCGCCAAGCCGAACGTTGCCCTCTAGCACGAATACATAGATGCGACGGCCCACCTGCTGCGAGAACGTCACGCTCTCTCCATTCAGCTCGGTCAAATAGATCGTCAAGTCTTGATGAATATGGGCGATACCAGCTCCTGACCGCTTCGATACGATCGGCAGCAGCCGGTTGCGCATTGCTGACGTATCAAAGTCTGTTGCCTCATACGAAGGCTCCAAGCGAAGCTCCTCCGGCTCGAACCAGATTTGCAGGAAATGAACCTCCTCCTCACCTGGATTCACCTCGGAATGAATAATTCCTGTACCGGCCGACATGCGCTGCACTTGACCGTAGGTCGTCACTTCGCGATGACCGGTGCTGTCTTCATGCTGCAGCTGCCCCTTCAGTACGATCGACACGATCTCCATCTCCCGATGCGGGTGAGCGCCGAAGCCGCGGCCACCTTGCACGATGTCGTCGTTGAACACTCGAAGCGGGCCGAAGCTGACGTTGTTCGGATCGTAATAATCGGCGAAGGAGAAGCTGAAGTTACTCTTGAGCCATCCGTGATCGGCTGTATAACGAGAAGTCGAAGGAAAGACTTGAATCATAAGAGGAACACTCCTAACCTTTTATCTTAAATTTAAGATGAATATACAAGAGCACTCCCTCCCTGTCAATGTCGATGAAAGGAAAGCCCCTCTTCATTAATATTATGAATGATTAACAATATGAACCGATTGAATATGCTCAAGCCCGACCTTCTCCATCTTGTCAAGGCGACAGAGCCGATCCGGTATGAACGCTGGCAGCACCACGATGTCAGCAAGCTCCTCCAGCGCAAACCACCGGTATTCCAGCTCCACCTCCTGCTCCAGCCCACCGAAGGACCCTTGAAGCTCTGTCATCGGATGACCCGGTGTGAGTGAAGCTCGATAATAGAAGCCGAGCTCGTGATAGCGGAGCCCATCATAGAGGAAGAAATCCTCCGACAGCCACAATAGCTCGTGCACGTCGACGTTGACACCGAGCTCCTCTAGCAGCTCTCTCCGCACCGTATCGCTCGACAGCTCCATCAGCTCCACCCGTCCGCCCGGTAGCGACCAGAAGGCATCGCGCGGTGCACGATGCAGCAGCACCCGGCCTTCGTGTAGCAGAACAGCCGCTGCGCGGTAATTGAACTTGTGACCGTCTTGCACGAATGTAATGATGGACCTCGCCTCCTCATTATACATACGACACGAGCACTCGCTCGTACTACCTAATAACATCTTAACCGTGTTCTTAAGAAATGCTAATCCGAGCGCTTGCCTTCCGACTTGCGACCAAGACCGAACAACAGCGGCAGTGCGAACGACTTGCATGGCGGCTTCTTCCTTCCAAGCTTAGAGAAGTATAATGTCGCGTTCAGCT
The DNA here is from genome assembly GCF_027923405.1 of Paenibacillus sp. YYML68. NCBI lineage: Bacteria > Bacillati > Bacillota > Bacilli > Caryophanales > Paenibacillaceae > Paenibacillus > Paenibacillus sp. YYML68. The sequence continues at coordinate 2,863,754 of NZ_BQYI01000001.1, forward strand.
CTCCGCCAAGCAGAATGATCATGCTGGACAAATAAAGCCAGATGAGCAGCACGATCACACCGCCGAGACTGCCGTACGTCTTGCTGTACGAAGCGAAGTGGTTCACATAGTAGCTGAACAAGAGAGACACACCGACCCAGCTTACCGTAGCGAACAACGCTCCAGGTAGCACATCCTTCAGCCGCAGCCTCAGGTTCGGCAAGTATGCATAGAGCAGCATAAACATCAGCCATAGCGACACCAGCGGGATCACATATTGGACGACAGCCCATACCGTTGCGAAGTCGCCGGGCAGCCTTGCGGTCCGATACAGCCATTCGCCGATCCATTGCCCGAATACGAGCAGAGCGAAGCTAATCATCATCGCAAGGACGAGCACGCCTGTCGACATGATCGAGATCGAGCGCAGGAGCCAATACGGACGGCTCTCCTCCTCGTCATACGCTTTGTTAATGCCCTTAATGATCGCATTGACTCCATTAGAGGCCGACCACAATGCAGCTAAGAAACCAAGGGAGAGCAACGAGCCGCTGCGCGTTTGTTCAATTTCGTGAAACACATCGCTTATCGTGCGGCTGGACAGCTCAGGTAATAGAATGCTCAGCTGCTCAAGTGCTTCCGCTGCCTTGAAGTTCGTAAAGCTGAGCAGCGCCGCCGCGAATATTAAGAACGGGAAAAACGATAAAATCAAGTAATACGTAAGCTGAGCCGACAAGGCGGGCACATCGTCGTCCTGAAAGCGGCAAAATAACGTACCGATTATACTGAACAGCTTCACCGGCTTCCGTTCCTGCTTTGACTGCGGCGATCGATTAGAATGGGTAGTGTTCATTCTTCAAGTCGGCTGACATGGCAGCCAGCTCCTTTCATTGCACACGCAGAGTATGTAAGCTCCGTAACCGCTAGCTTCCCCCACATCGGTCCATTCCTTGCATCGTAATGCCAACTATTATTGTGTATGGACGCACTTGGCTAAGCTAGCTGCGGATGGCCGTATATAGATCCTCAGGCACTCCGGCTACGAACGGACTCAGCTCCCCTGTATAGGTCAGATGCAGCTCATGCATCGCTCGCGTGCACACGGTGTAGAACAGCCGCCGCTCGGACTGTCGACCGTAACGTTCTGCCGAAGCGTTGTAGAGAAGCACAGCGTCGAACTCGACGCCCTTGGCCAAGTACGACGGAATGATGACAAGGCCTTGCTCGAATGTCACTGTCTCTGTATCAATCAGTCGGATCGCGAGCTTCGGGCGCAGCGCCTCGTACACCTCGCGGCTCTCGGCTGCCGTCTTGCAGATGACCGCCACCGTGCCGTGTCCTTCGGCCTGAAGCTGCTCCAGCTTGGCGGCAATGATCGCATTCAGCTGCTGTTCATCGTCAGCTCGTAACAAGGTCGGCTTCGGACCTTCACGGTTGAACGGCTCAATCGCCGCACCGCCCTCCACCATAGCCCGCGTAAATTCAACAATCGGTCGTGTTGACCGATAGCTCTTCGTGAACACGATCCGCTTCGCCTGTTCCTCACCGAACAGTGCAATCAGCTCTGCGAATCGATCGCCCTCGGCCGCCTGCACATGGATGGCCTGATTCCAATCGCCCAGCACCGTGAAGCGACTGCTCGGGAACAGCTGCATCAGGTACGCGTACTGAAACGGCGAATAGTCCTGCGCTTCATCGATGAACACATGACGCACCTTCAGATTGCGGTACGAACCCTCTAGCCGATCCTTCAGCAGTAAGTACGGCGTCATATCCTCGCTAGGCAGTACACCTTGCTTCAATCGTAGCAGCGTCTGGGCGCACACCCGCTCCCAGTCCAGAGGCAGCGAAGCCTCCTCTGTGCTGATCAGCTGTGCAGCGAGCTGCGGCCGCTCGAACAGCGCAGCATATGTTGCCGGCAGATCGAGGAAGGCAAGCCTCTTGACCGCTGTCCGCAGCGGCTTGAAGTGCTCATTGACGACCATAACGGCCAGCGCATGCTTTTCCTTCTCGAAGTCGTCGAAGGTGTTATCGGTATATTGCTTTTTGCGGCGGAGCCGCTCATACGCCTCCAAGTACGCCTCCGTGTCCAGCAGCTCCAGCTCCTCCTCGACCCAGGACGATCTCCGCTCGTGTCTTGCGAACGACTTCAGCTGCTGCTGCAGCCAATCTGTCAAGTCCCGCAGACGGCTCGGAATCGACCAGCTCGCATCATAGCTGTAGAATCGCTCACGAAACGCTTCCGCCGACACGACCTCCCGCTCTCGAAAGACGATCGGCTTGAAAACAAGCCCGCTCGTCTTCAGCGTTACGACATAAGCCTCCATCAGACGCAGGAAGCCCATACCCGCCTTGTAGCGAATCGCCTGCATGCGCACTGTGTAGGACTCGTCGCCTGAGGCCGATAACGCGTACTCGAGCTGGTCGAACGGACTTTCCAGCCGATATTCCGCACCGATTCGATGCTCTGCATATTCCTGGAACGTCGTCTGTTGCATATTCTCCTCGCCAAGCTCGGGCAATACGGTTGAGACATAGCTATTGAACATCGGGTTCGGTGAGAATAGTAAAATCTGCTCCGCACTCAGCGTCTCACGGAACCGATACAGCAAGTACGCCACACGCTGCAGCGCTGCGGACGTCTTGCCACTGCCCGCCGCCCCTTGCACGATGAGCAATCGGCTGCCCGTATCGCGAATGACCGCATTCTGCTCACGCTGAATCGTCGCCACAATCGACTTCATCTGTGCATCCGACTGCTTCCCTAGCACCTGCTGCAGTAGCTCATCGCCGATCGTAATACCGGTATCGAACATGCTATGAATCGTACCGCCACGGATTAAATATTGCCGCTTCAGCTCCATCTCACCTTGAATCATCCCTACAGGCGTCTCATACGACGCCGGTCCTGGCGCGTAATCGTAATACATGCCGGACACTGGTGCACGCCAGTCATAGATGAGGAACGCATCGTCATCGTCATCGAGCAAGGAGCCTACTCCAATGTAGATGTGCTCCACGTGCTGCTCCCCCACCTCACGGAAATCGATGCGTCCGAAGTATGGCGAATCCTTCAGCCGATCCAGCACGTGCAGCTGCGCTCTCGCATGACGATGGCTACGCTCCCGCTCCGACAGCACCTCTGCCTGCTGCTTCATACTGGCGAACGTCTCGGCAGATTCCGCCGAATCCTCCAGGTTCACGGTAACATCGTCCCAGAATTCACTCCGGTTCGTTACAATGTCGGTCCGGATCGAGCCGAGCTGCTCCTGTAGGCTCTCCATACGAGAAGCAATGAGCGCCTTCACCTGCTGAACCCTCGCCTGCTCCTCTTCAATCGATGTGTGTGGGTCTAATTGCACCGTGAGCACTCCTTTGCCGGTTTATTGGTTACTTCGAGTTGACATCCAGTTAATTTTTGATTATAATATAGATGTACGTCTTAATTTCCTCACTTTACTAATGGCGTATGACTCATTTTACCACGTCGGATGATTCAAAATCAATTTGCCAAGCCTATAAACATTCAAGAGAGCGACAGTCGTCGTTCTCTTTTTTCATACCATTAAATATTAATACTATCCAAAACATCCATGTACGCCAAAAAGCTGCAGCAAGCGCGTCCCGAACCTGTGCATCGTTCGGGGTGGCTGGCTGCAGCCTCATACATATCGAATAGTACTTGCGGATTAAGCTTGAACCGCTTGCAGACGCTCGGCGAGACGGTCCCAAGTTTCGCGAATGCCTTGCTCCATTCCCATCTCGATTACTTGCTTAAGTGCCTCTGCCGATGCGAACGTCGAACGGCTTAACACTCTCGTCTTCCCGTCGAATTCTTCGAACACCAATGTCGTATGGGACGGCGGCATCCCTTCTGCTTCATTGCCTTCAGCGTCCGAGAAGTAGTCCACATAGACAATCTTCTCATTCGTGACGATCTCTTGATACACAGTCTTGCCCCAGGACTCGAAGCCGTAGAAATCACCCTGGTTCTTGTCCTCGCACTTCATACAATAGTGCCAAATACCGCCCGGACGAAAATCAACATTACATACGGTTAGCGTCCAGCCCCGCGGTCCCCACCAATGCTTCAAGTGCTCGGCTGTCGAGAACGCCTTAAATACGAGCTCGCGCGGCGCATCGAATACCCGCTCCATGACGAAATCCTGACCTTCAACCTTCGTTACCATTGTGTTCGACATCTTAAATTCCTCCTTAGTTATATGAGCTTCTAATGGTGTGACTCCGCTTGCAGCTTCTTCAGGTATAGGTCTAAGTTGTCGAATCTCTCGTTCCACAAGTTACGGTAAGCATCCAGCCAGTCGTCCAGCTCCTGAAACGGCTTCGAGCGCAGTCTGTAATGACGCCGATTCGCATCGACCTCTACCTCGACAAGTCCAGCCTCAAGTAATACGCGCAAATGCTTGGAGGCCTGCGGCTGCTTCATCTGAAGCTTATCTGCAAGTTCCCCGACCGTACTCGGTCCTAACCGCAATAGCTCTACGATGCGCAGGCGATTCGGCTCAGCAAGAGCGCTAAAGGTAGCAGCTTCCATCGACATCACCCTTCATCTGCACCATCGCGAGGATCGGATCCCGATGTACGTGGCATAAGCCCGCAGCTTCTATTGTGACAATAGACTGACCTCGTCCCATGAGCGATGGATCAACCTCGCAATATCAATATACCACATAAGGAATATTCCTATCAAGGAATATTCGAAATAAATTAAAGTCGAAGCATCTGGCATGAACCTCAAAACGATCTCGAGTCATTCTCGCACACTCAACGCCCCAGCACCAAGGGAAGCGTGGGGCATATGAGGAGCTTGATCGCTCAACATTTCCCGGGCAAGCGCATAAACCGCTTCGATATGACAAAAAAGGATGTGGCGCGCAGCGACCACGCTTCAACTGTGCGCACACCCCACCTGTATGCGAGCTTCAACAGGCAGGCCGTACACGCACCTACCTGCTCGGCCTCCTCCAACGCAAGTCGCACCTGCGCCCGCATGCCCGGCCTACTCCAGCAGCTCGCCCTCCAGCACAGCTACTCGGCCTACTCCAGCAGCTCGCACATCGCATCAAGCGCCTCTTCCTCATCTCGGCCACGAGTCACGATTCTCACCCTCGTCCCTGCGCGAAGCGATGATGCCATTATGCCGAGCACACTCTTGGCATCCAGGCGAAGACCGTGCTCCTCCGAGATCAGAGTAATGGCAGAGGAGAACGTACTCGCTTTTCTTGATAAGAGCTGCCACTGTTGAAAATCAAACGTCTGTCGAAGTGAAACCTCATGAACTCTCATCGGTAGCTACCTCCAGCACACCAGCAAGCGCTGGTGCCGTAACGTGCCTTGCTCCACTCGCTTTCGACACGATCCGCTCATTCTCCTGCAGGAGGACAGGAACAGAGTGCTGAAGCTTCGCAGCCCACTTCATAATTAACGCTGGAGTACGTTTAGGGCTCAAGCTTCTTCTCAAGCCATAGCTCCAAGGCATCCATCACGACCTGTAGATTGGAGCGGCCTGCGACGTCTACATAAGGCGCAGCGTGGCGGAAGTAATCCGGGTGACCGCCTACGATCGGCAGCTCCATCATGTCGCTCGGGGCATGCTTGTACCGGTTCCATCGCATAAGACCATTATGCGTCCGCTCCCACCCTCCCCAGCTGCCGATTAGGCTGACAGGGTCCGATGGTCGCCCGCTTCGCCACGATGCCGCCATATACAGCACGCGGTCGCGCTCCTCCGGCAGCACCCTGCACCTCGGTGATCCGATCAGCACGTTCAGCGTATGCAGATGCGGATGTAGCCGTCGCACCTCACGCGCAGCATGCAGACCGGCAATGCCGCCCCCGCTATGGCCGACCAACAAGACGACAGCGTAATGGTGGATTGCCAAATCAAGTCGGTCGCGAAGCTCCCTATACCGCGACGTAGCGATCGATCGATGCGTCCACCGACTGCCCATCGCGTAGTCATAGGCGATATCCCCAATTTGCGGAAGTAGACGGCGGCCCCAATCTCCATACGCATACAGCGAATGAGCATCCGCCTCATAGCCGAGCTCATCGAGCAGTCTGCACAGAGATGCCCGTACACCATCCATGAAGCTCGGCGCTGTAGCCAGCCCTGGGAGCGTAATTAACAGCGCTCTACGGCTCATGCCGCTCTCGCACTGCCGCATATTCAATACGCTCCAGCAGACTTGGATGACTCGCACGGAACAGCTTCACGAGCCACGGCGGATTCATCTCGCTGAGGGATGCAGCCGCCAGCTTCTGGAACATCGTCACAGCACCTTCCGTGCTGCCTAGCAGCTCGAATGCGTATCGATCCGCCGCATGCTCCGCCTGTCTCGACACCGTGTTCGCGACAGGCAGCGAAGCGAAGGACACGACCGAGAGCAGCAGGAGCAGCACGGGGAGCGATGACAGTGCTCCGGGAGCCGAGATAAGAGTGCCTTTTCTTAACCTGCGGAACAAATGTTCTGCTGCCACTCCGCTTAACGCTAAGCCGACGAGCGAGGAGCCGATCGCCCCGACCGCGCTCCATTCCAGATGATGCATCGCATAGTGCCCCATCTCATGCGCCATGATGACCATAATTTCCTGCTCGGTCAGCCGCTCTAGCGTCGTATCCCACAGCACAATCCGTAGCGAGGAGCCGATGCCGTTCACGTAGGCGTTAAGCGCGTTCGTCTTCTCCGAGACGTTCACCTCGAACACACGATCGGCCGGAATATTCGCCTTGTCCGCCAGCGCCAGCAGCTTCGCTTCGAGCTGAGCATTCGACAGCCGCTTGAAGTCGTTATAGAGCGGATCAATGACGACCGGTTGAATATACATGAGAAATAACGTGACAGGCACAGACAGCAGCCATAGCTTCACCCACCAGCGGCCTCCGCGGCGAATGAGCCATAGCACAACAGCCGCTCCGAGGCTGAGCATGATGAAATCAACACCGAAGTCGACTGCGCGATCGCGCAGCCAGCTCCCCCACCCTTGGGTCGAAATGCCATTCGCCCGTGAGAGCGTATAGCTTGTCAGACGAATCGGCAAGAAGCACACGAACACGAACGTCTGCAGCAGCAGCACGAATAATGGAAGCTTCAACCATTTCACGCGATTCCATGTCGTAGATTGCTCCAGCCGCTGCTCCCAGCGCAGTCCAAGCCCGCTGAACACGACCCAACCATAGACGAGCCACTCCCACGGATAGCTGATGAAGAACAGCCAGTTGCGCTGTGCTGAATAGATCAGACTACGCTCGTACAGCTCCGGATCTAGGAAGGTAGCCGGGTCGGCGGCAGTTCCAGCGGCGTAGGGCGGGATCGGTTGTCTCATGGCCACGGCGAGGTACAGTGCGATCGCCGCGGCGTAGAGGATGAAGGCCATCACATAGGTTCGAGGTCGGGCCAGCATATTGGTTCGTAACAATCATAACGCCTCCTATCGTTGCTCATCTGCCGCATTAGCGGCATTAGAAGTATAATTGATTAGTGGGAAGTGCTCGATCATTTACATGCTTAACCATTATATCCGTTTCTCGGTCGAAGCACACGAGTCACTCTGCTACGCTTCCCAGGTCCCCGACCTAGGTCCAGCTGCCAGACCGTCCGCGGTACAGTTTTCGAACGCGTCCAAATCGTTTACAATGAAGGAAGTAGAAATCGAAGTTAAAGGATGGTGAAGCGAATTATGAAATGGAACGGACGGACGATCGGCGGGCTAGCGCTGGCGCTTCTCGGCATATGCTCGGTATTCGTATGGGGAGCGTTCTGGGCGTTAATTACGTATGCATTTGCTTTTGTCTTATTATTTTATGGCCTTAAGTTTTGGCGCGAGGCGAACGGCATGTTCCAGCGCATCTGCAGCGGTCTCGGACTGCTCGCTGGTGTACTGCTCTTGCTGTACTGGCTGCCGAAGTTTATCGCGCTCATCTTGTCCGCGGCTATGATTCTCGGCGGCTTGTGGCTGTATCGGACCGGACAATCCGGCGGGTCGAGCTATTATACGTTTCGGATGAAGTAGTATCTGTAGCAGACCTATTCATACCAGATTGTACCCAACTCACCGCATCTCAATCGGGTAGGAGGCTACCCATTATTTGAGTAGCCGACCTCCCACACCACCGTACGTACCGTTCGGTATACGGCGGTTCCTTAGTTTACACAGTGACTTGCCGGTAATAATCTGAAAAGAATAGAAATCCGAGACCTTTTATTGTGGTGTTATTGAGGGAAGTGTCGAGAATGGGGCTATTAGATGTTCGCCAGTAGCTCTTTCTTGTGTTTGCGTATTCCCATGCCTTCTGTTCGTGGATGCCAAGCGATTTCAGTTTGTCGAATCTTGTCCTCACTCGTTTCCACTGTTTCCAGAAGATCATGCGGATACGTCTTCTCATCCATTCGTCCGTGGACTTAAGCAACTTTTTCATATCGGCTATTTTGAAGTAGTTTACCCACCCCGTAATGTACCGTTTTAATTTTATTGCTCGGTCGTCGTTTCCCATTCCGTTGCTTCTCGACGTCAGCTCTTTTACTTTGGCTTTCATCTTGGCTGTCGATTTAGGATGTATTCTGACCTTTGTTTGTCCTTTTCGGCTGTAGAATGAAAATCCTAGAAACTTAACTCTCCTCGCATCATCCACAACCGTCTTCTCTCGATTCACCTTAAGGAACAGCTTCTGCTCGATAAAGGGGAGAATATTGGACAGTGTTCGTTCGGCGCTTTTCCTGCTCTTACAGAATACGAGCATATCGTCTGCGTAACGTACAAAGCGATGGCCTCTCCTTTCAAGTTCCTTATCCAGTTCATTTAGCATGATATTGCTAAGTATTGGACTCAGATTCCCTCCCTGCGGCACGCCGAGTTCGGTTTCCTCAAACTTGTGCCTAACAACCACTCCAGCTTTCAGAAATTTGTGAATGAGCGATATGACTCGGCCGTCCTTTATGGATCTCGACAGCACTTCGATTAATTTGCTTTGGTTAACCGTATCGAAGTATTTCTCTAGATCCATGTCAACGACGAAACGATAACCATCGTCGATATGCATCTGACTTTTCCAAATCGCATCATGTGCTTTCCGTTTCGGGCGGAAACCGTAGCTGTTCTCTGAAAATTGTTTCTCGTAGATCGGTGTCAGCACTTGGGCGATTGCCTGTTGGATGAGCCGGTCCACCACCGTAGGGATTCCCAGATTTCTTTTCTTTCCGTTCTCTTTCGGGATTTCTACCCGCCGAACGGGATTCGGACGGTATTTGCCGTCCAGGATTTGTTGCTTGATGGTTTCGCCGTTTTCTTTGAGATATTGTAGAAGTGCATCTACCCCCATCCCGTCGACTCCATGCGACCCCTTGTTTGCTTTGACTCGCTTGAACGCTTCGTTCAGGTTGTCTCGGCTCACGATCTTCTCAAGCAACTTATCCCCCGACTTGCTTGTGTTGGCATCGTCCTTTTCAGTTATCCGCTCAGGAATGTGCACTCCCGCATATCCGTCGTGTTCCGCACTATCTTTCTGCGTGGAGCCTTCTTTTCGAAGTTGGCTGCCCTTTGCTCCTGTTTTGGTATCATTCATTGACGATCACCTCCTAAGGTTCAGCCCTTCCCCCCTGCTGTCGACGGCAGGAGGTACTATGGCGTCTGCTGACTTCTCATGATAAATCTTGTTTCAACCGTGATTCGAAATTCATCTCAGCACGTCCATGAGACCTCCCACGGTAAGACGACTCACTTTCCTTCCATGCACCCGCATCATTTACATTGGTACGTCCGTGTAGTTATTGGACTTCGCTTTGTTTTGCAAGCTCATCCCATACCTTATGCCTGATGATGTTCGTGTTCCTCGGGTCGGAATTTTGCCTCCAGCTTCCTTCAGATTCCACCTCACGATGGACACCCTTGCTCTTGGCTAGTGGTTGGTAACTACAAACCCCCACAGTGGACTTTCACCACCTAGTTAGTCGCCATGCGTGGCGCACAAAAAGACTGCACTCGCTCTTAGCGCGGTGCAGTCTTCTACTATATATGGTCGTCTCATGCCGATGTGGAGATCGTCGTTCATGCATTGCTATAAGATAGCACGGTTACTGTCATTACCTAGCTTCGTTACAGTACATCCTATGGCAAGTTCGCTTACCGCCTTATGCGCGATGTCAAGCTCACCCCCGAGGCTTCGCCCTGCGGGTCGGCGCCTCCGACAGCGGATCGTCCGGCCACACGTGCTTCGGGTAACGACCCTTCAAGTCCTTCTTCACCTCGAAGTATGCATCCCGCCAGAAGCTGGCAAGATCACGCGTCACCTGAACCGGACGATGCGCCGGCGACAGCAGATGCAGCACGAGCGGCACCTTGCCGCAGGCGATGCGCGGCGTCTCGAACAGGCCGAACATCTCCTGCAGCCGCACTGCCAGCACCGGCGCATCGGGATCGCTGTAATCGATTGGGATGCGCGAGCCGCTCGGCACCGTCCAATGCGTCGGCGCCTCCTTCTCCAGCTCCTGGCGCTCCGTCCAGGAGAGCATTCCCTCCAGCAACGCGGCTGGCTGTAGCCGCTGCAGCTCCTCGCGCTGCTTCATCCCGTAGGCGTGAGGGGCAAGCCACTCCTCCAGCCCGCCGAGCAGCGCTTCATCGGACATGTCCGGCCACGGTGACCCGACATGGCGGTGCATGAACGCAAGCCGTTCGCGCAGCTGCTGCGCCGCCTTCGACCACGTTAGCAGCCCGAGTCCTTCGTGCCGAATGCCTTCGAGCAGGGCGGCCAGCAGCGCATCAGGCTCGGGCCTAGGCAGCACCGCTTCCTTCAGCAGGAGCGCGCCGAGTCGCTCGCGGCGGCGCGCTCTCACATTGCGCGCCTCGACGTCCCAATAGACGAGCTCCTCACGTTGAATCAGATCACCAAGATGCGTATACAGCTCCTCCAGCGTGACTGGCGCAGCAAGCCGTATGCGGCTGTCCGCGCCTACGTCGTCGACATCAGCCGCGACGACATACGGAGCGAGCGACAAGCTCTGCATGCTCGCGAAGATGGCGCCCCGGCCGTTCGCCAGCAGGAATCGGCCGTCGCCGCGGTTCTGGGCGATCCGGTCCGGATACGCCAGCGCCAGCAGCAGGCCGCTGGCGTCCTCCTCGCCCGGGCGTGACCAGCCCGGGCCTGCGCCGACCGCGCGCTTCCACTGCGCGGCCTCCTCCGCGACGCGGCGCTTCGCCGCCGCGTCAGCACCTGCTTCGCCGCCCGCCCGTCCCGGGGCGGCGGCCCAGTCCCGCAGCGCCGCGAGCCGGCGGCGCACATCGCTGTCGGCGCGCCCGTCCCCCGGCGCGCCTGCAACAGGCTCGGAGCGGAAGGCATCCCGCTCCTGCAACAGGGCCGCCAGCTCGCAGGCGGCCCCACCTAGGCCCAGCGGCTTCGCGCGCAGGGCCATATGGGCCAGGCGCGGCTCCATGCCGAGCCGCGCCATCGCCTGGCCGTGGGCGGTCAGCGCCCCGGCCGCATCCAGTGCGCCGAGCTGGCGCAGCAGCTCGGCGGCCTCCCGGTACGCCGCAGCAGGCGGCGGCGTCAGCCAGCTGAGCGCGTCGGGGCTCGTCCCCCACGCGGCCAGCTCCAGCGCGAGCGGCGCGAGATCCGCCTCCGCCATCTCCGGCGTGCGGTGCTCCGCCATCGCACGCTCCTCCTCCGGCGACCAGAGACGGTAGCAGACGCCCGGGCCTTGACGGCCCGCGCGTCCGCGCCGCTGGTCGGCAGACGCTCTCGACACCTGCACCGTGTCGAGCCGAGTCATCCCTGTACGCGGTGAATAACGCGGCGTACGGGCAAGGCCGCTGTCGACGACGATGCGTACACCGTCGACCGTCAAGCTTGACTCGGCGATCGTCGTCGCGAGTACAGCCTTGCGCGTGCCGGGCGGGGCGGGCCGAAGCGCCAGCTCCTGTGCCGAGGGCGGCAGCATCCCGTACAGCGGATGCACCGCAAGACCCGGCAGCTGAGCCCGCAGCCCGGCGAGCATCGACTCGACGCGGCGAATTTCCCCCGCGCCCGGCAAGAACACGAGCAGGTCGCCTTCCTGCTTCGCGTATGCCTCCTGGATCACCCGCACGACCGCCTGCTCGAGCTTCTCGCTTGATAGGCGCGGCCGATGGAGCGTCTCCACCGGATACGCTCGCCCCTCACAGACGAGCACCGGCGCATCGTTCATCAGCTTCGCGACAGCGGCAGCATCCAGCGTTGCGGACATGACCAACAGACGGAGCTCGTCTCGCAGCACCGATTGCGACTCAAGACTTAGCGCGAGCCCGAGATCGGCCTGCAGGTTACGTTCATGGAATTCATCGAACAAGACAATGCCTGTATCCTCCAGCATCGGGTCCGATTGCAGCATACGGGTCAGCACACCCTCGGTCACGACCTCGATGCGCGTCTTCGCGCTCACCTTCGTCTCCAGACGCACCCGGTAGCCGACCGTATCCCCGACCTGCTCCCCGAGCGACTGCGCCATATAGCGGGCTGCTGACTTCGCCGCCAGTCTACGCGGCTCGAGCATGACGATTTTGCGTCCATTCAGCCACGGCTCCTCCAGCAGCGCCAACGGTACCCGAGTCGTCTTACCGGCTCCCGGCTCTGCGACGAGCACAGCTCGGGTATGATCGCGCAGCAGCCCTAGCAGCTCTGGCAGCCGCGCTTCGATCGGCAATGCCATTCTCTCATCTTTCCTTTCCCATCGATCAATCACGCCATCGCGCTGCGCTTACAACCAATCTGCATAGCCAAGCCCTGTACTCGTCGCACCATGGAACGTATGCGTATGCCGCTTGACTGCGAGCAACGTCGTATAATAACCGCCGCGGAACGCGAACGGCTCATTGATCGTCTCGCTATTAATCAAATGATAATGGTCACCGTTAGGCAGGCCGAGTGCAGGACCTGTCGTGCCCTGCAGTCGATGAAAGTGCCGCCCGTCGATCAAGGTATGACCTTGGAACGTATGTACGTGACCATCACCCTCGCTTCCGTTCACCGGATATGTAAACAGCTGCAGCTCATGCACATGCCCCTGTTCCTCATCGGTTATAGCGCGAAAATAATGAGCATGGGCTCTCGGTACAGCGCCTACGTTCGAGCTCCATGCTCCAATTGTTTTTCGTATCGGCATACTCCCGCCCCCTGACCTGAACTGACAGGCTCCGAATCCATCGTCCCCTGAAGCTCTAACCGTATGACTGACACATCATACGCGAGGGCAGTACCCCTTCATGCCTTAATATTGCTCTGGAATTGCAATCCAGCCCTTATAAATTCCCCAATAGAACATGAACGACACGACGAAGCCGATGCCGAGCATCAGCCAAGCCGTTCCCTTCTTCTTCTGGAAGGCGAATACGAACGCTAGGCTGAAGAACGTCCCCATCACCAGCAAGCACAGCAGCATAATAATTGTAGCCATTCGTCCAATCTCTCCTTCATCCCTCAATTGTTGATTGTTTCTATGTACAGAGCCCGCTTGACCGCACGTAGCGAAAAAAGCCCCCGAAACGAGCCGCTAGGCTTGTCTCGAAGGCTTAATCGACGATTCGAATCGATCGCGCAGCAGTTGTTCTACTCTTCCTCGTCATCCAGCAGGGAGTAAGACAGCTCCGCGAGAAGCTGCTGCTGCTCTTCCTTCGATAACGATGTATTCGTATCCAGCTCCCGATAGATCGATTCCTTGTCCGCTTCGAGCTCCGGGTTCACCTTGAACTTGACGATGTCCATATTCGCAAGGCCTCCTTAACATGTGTTAAGGTGAGTGTTCCCGGTGTCGTACATTCTATGCATCGTTCACAATTTCAACCTACTCCGAGCACGTCGAACGGACGACTTCGCCCTGCTCCACATTGATCTTCTCCGAAATCGTGTCACGAATAACACCCATGATGAGCTGAAGCAAGTAGTTAATGTCCTCTTGAGACTGCTTGAACTCGCTTACGATCGGGATCGAATCGAGCTCGTCCTGCAGCGCCTCAATCTCACCCTCAATCTTCTCGACCATCTTCTTGTTCTCGAACGATTCGAAGGCGACGATCTCCTTCTGCTTCTTCTTAATCGAGCTGATCAGTGTCTGAATTTGGTCGTTGCTCGCAATCTTCTTCTCCGCCTGCTGATAGAAGACGACCTCGCTTGACGTTGACAGCATGTCAGCGAGCTCCTTCGCCTTCGCCATAATATCCTCACGCACGATCATCTCTGTGTTCGTGTACGTTTCCATTCCGCAATCGTTATATTTCTTCTCCGCCATCGTGTCTCGTCCCCCTTATGCTTGCGAAGCCTCTGCTACCGGCTCCTTCACCCAATCTCCCTTAATATAAAACGTCGGCGTCTCCGTAATGTGCACGTGAACGAACTGTCCGATCAGCTCCTTCGGCGCCTCAACGTGAACGAGTTTATTCGTTCTCGTCCGTCCAGCCAGTACATTCGGGTTGTTCTTACTCTCTCCCTCAATAAGAACCTCCAGCGTCTGACCCTTCAGCCGCTCGTTGCTCGCCTTGCTGAACACGTTGAGCGTATCGTTCAGTCGAACGAGTCGAGCCTGCTTCACCTCGTATGGAATATCGTCTTCCATATCGGCGGCCGGGGTTCCTTCCCGCGGCGAATAGATGAACGTGAAGGCCATATCGAAGCCGACCTCCTTCACAAGCGAGATTGTCTCCTCGAACTGCTCGTCCGTCTCACCAGGGAAGCCGACGATAATATCGCTAGTGAGCACCGCGTCCGGGATCGCCGCTTTAATTTTACGAACGAGCTCGAGATAATGCTCCCTCGTATACTTGCGGCTCATTCGCTTCAGAATCGCATTGCTGCCCGACTGCACCGGCAGGTGAATATGCTCCACAAGGTTGCCGCCCTTCGCCAGCACCTCAATGAGATGATCGTCGAAGTCTCTCGGATGACTCGTCGTGAAGCGTACACGCGGAAGGTCGATCTTGCGAATATCGTCCATCAGATCGCCGAAGCGGTACTCGATATCCTCGAAATCTTTGCCGTATGCATTCACATTCTGACCGAGCAGCATAATCTCCTTGAAGCCTTGTCTGGCGAGGTCACGCACCTCAGCGATGACATCGTCCGGTCTGCGGCTCCGCTCCTTACCCCGCGTGTAAGGCACGATACAGTACGTACAGAACTTGTCGCAGCCGTACATGATGTTCACCCACGCCTTGATGCCCTCGCGCTTCTTCGGAAGATTCTCAATGATGTCGCCTTCCTTGGACCACACCTCGATTACCATTTCCTTACTGAACATCGCTTCCTTCAGAAGTGCCGGAAGACGGTGTATGTTGTGCGTGCCGAAGATGAGGTCGACGAACGGATGCTTCTTCATGATCCGATTGACGACGCCCTCCTCCTGCGACATACAGCCACACACGCCAAGAATGAGCGAAGGCTTCTCCAGCTTCAGTTTCTTCAGGTGACCGAGCTCCCCGAACACCTTATCCTCCGCATTCTCGCGAACCGCACACGTATTAAGCAGAATAATGTCCGCCTGCTTGCGATCCTCCGTGGGCCGGTAGCTCATTTGCTCGAGCAGCCCTTTGATCGTCTCCGTATCGTGCTCGTTCATTTGACAGCCGTACGTTTGGATCAAATAATGTTTGTCCTTGCCGATTTCCCGAAGCTCCTCCGGAATGCTGAAATCGTAATGAACCTCTATTTCTTCTTTCCCCCGCTTCTTCGCGTCCGTATACGATGGGGGCTGGAAATATTTCGAATAGTCCTTCGTGCTCGTCGTCATCGTTATAGTTCCTCCTGAACAGCGCCGTCAAGCCGCCGCAAAGATCGTACCCTTAATTATATCATTAATAGGGCGGCTATGACAAAAGAAACATCCACTTTACGAGATTAACTGAGTACGATCGTTCCCTTATCTCCATTCTTCACACCCGCTGCATTCGCCTCATCCGTATCAATGTGCATATCCAGCGCGAACTGATCGGATACTCGGGCAAGCACATTCTCGAACACAACGGCTCGCTCACCTTCCACTCGCACAGCAACCAGCTGCTTATCCGATATTCCCCATCTTGCCGCATCCTCGGTGTGGAAATGGATGTGGCGCGCCGCAACGATGACACCGTCTGTCAGCTCCACCTCTCCTGCAGGCCCTGCCACACGTATGCCGGGTGTACCTTCTGTCTTGCCCGATTCACGTACGGGCGCTGCTACACCGATCGTGAACGAATCGGTACGGGAGATTTCGAGCTGAGACTTCGGCCGAGCTGGGCCGAGAATTCTGACCTTGTCGAACCGCCCCTTCGGGCCGATCACCGCTACTGTCTCCTCGGCTGCATATTGATCCGGCTGCGACAGCTCCTTCATCACCTTCAGCTCATAGCCCTCTCCGAACAATCGTTCGATATGCTCCCGGGTTAAATGAATATGGCGCGCCGATACGCCGATAGGTACGCTCATTGTCGTCATAGTCTCGCCCCTCCTAGTTATTCGTTCTATATTGCACTCTCCCCATTATACCCATCCTGTACAAAAAAAGCATACGGTGTGCACCGTATGCTTCTCTCGTGTATGACATTTATTTGAATTCTGCAACCAGCTTCTGGAACTCTTCCTCTGACAGCGATAGATCTGCTTTGTTCAGACCTTCCGGCTTGAAGCCTTTTACAAGGTTCTCGTAGCTAGGCTTTGATTTATCTTGATAAATAAGTCCCGTTACCAAGCTGTTCGTTTCCATAATTTTGTTCATCGCCATGACGCGGTTGGAAGCGTCGTAATCCGGAGTTTCTTCCAGATCAACGATGTTCTCCTTGAACCACTCATACGTGTTCACCTTGTTGAACGTAACGCAAGGGCTGAATACGTTGATGAAGGAGAAGCCTTCGTGCTTCATACCTTCCTCGATGAGCGAAGTCAGCTGCTTCAGGTTGCTCGAGAACGACTGCGCCACGAACGATGCGCCTGCCGCGATCGCTACTTCAAGCGGCGACAGAGCGGACTCGATCGAACCGGACGGCGTCGACTTCGTCTTGAAGCCTTCTGCCGAACGCGGGGACGTCTGACCCTTCGTCAAGCCGTAGATCTGGTTGTCCATGACGATGTACGTAATGTTGATGTTACGACGAATCGCATGCACCGTATGACCCATACCGATTGCGAAGCCGTCGCCGTCGCCGCCTGCAGCGATAACCGTCAGCTCACGGTTCGCCATCTTCAGGCCTTGTGCGATTGGAAGGGAACGACCGTGTACGCCGTGGAAGCCGTATGCGTTGATGTAACCGGAGATACGTCCGGAGCATCCGATACCCGATACGATGGCAAGCTGCTCTGGCTCGAGACCCACATTCGCCGCCGCACGCTGAATCGCCGCCTGTACGGAGAAGTCACCGCAGCCTGGGCACCAGTTCGGCTTAATGTTATTGCGGAAGTCTTTTAACGTTGCCATACTAGGTTCAACTCCTGACAAAAGTTAGTGATTTCGGCTGGCAAGAACGGGTTACCGTTATATTTGAGCATGCTCTTCACTTTATCCGCATGACCTACGTTCAACTTGATAAGCTGAGCCAGTTGACCTGTTGCGTTGTTCTCCACAACGACAACCTGCTTCGCCTTCTCGATGAGTGGCTTCAGATCTTCAACCGGGAACGGATGCAAGAGGCGAACTGTTACATGGTTCGTCTTGATGCCTTCCTTCGTCAAGCGGCCTCTCGCCTCGTCGATCGTTCCGCCGATGGAGCCCATGCCGATGATGAGGAGATCCGGATTCTCGTGAGGAGCATCCACCTTAATCGCATTCGTCACTTTCAGGTTGTTCAGCTTGTTCAGTCGCTTATCCATCATCTTCACGCGGTTCTCCGGGCTCTCCGATGGACGACCGTCTGGAGCGTGCTCGACACCAGTTACGTGATGAATGCCGTACTTCTGACCTGGTACAGAGCGTGGCGATACGCCATCTTCTGTCAACGCATAGCGCTGGAACATTTGGTTCTCTGCAAGCGCTGGAAGCTCACCAGTCTGCAGCTTGCCGCGCTTGATCTCGATCTTGCTGTAGTCAAGCAGCTCGCTCGATTGCTTACCCAGGGACAGCTGCAGGTCTGTCAGCAGTATAACTGGAACCTGATATTCCTCTGCGAGGTTGAATGCTTCAATCGTATCGTAGAAGCACTCCTCAATCGTCGATGGCGACAGAACGATCTTCGGAATTTCACCGTGTGTTCCGTGGATCATCGCCAGTACGTCGGATTGCTCCTGCTTCGTCGGAAGACCTGTACTTGGACCGCCGCGCTGTGTATCGACGATAACGATTGGGGTCTCCGTCATACCTGCAAGTCCAATCGCTTCCATCATCAGGGACAGACCAGGACCCGCAGATGCTGTCAACGTACGCACGCCGCCGTAGTTAGCGCCGATTGCCATCGTACAAGCTGCGATCTCGTCCTCAGTCTGGATAACCGTACCGCCGAACTTCGGCAGCGTCTTGATCAAGTATTCCATGATCTCCGATGCTGGAGTGATCGGGTAAGCTGGCATGAAGCGGCAGCCTGCAGCAACTGCGCCAAGCGCGATCGCATCGTTACCGATCATGAACAGCTTCGTTCTGCCGTCAGCAGGCGCGAGCTGGAATTCCGGAAGCGGACCGCCTGTCAGCTCAAGCACGAACTCAGCAGCCTTACGAACCGCCTCGATGTTCTTCTCAACGACTGCTGGACCTTTACGACCGAACTCTTCTTCAACTGCTTTATTAAACACCTCAAGCGGCAAGCCGAGCAATGCCCAGGATGCGCCGGAAGCGGCCATGTTCTTAAATAGGGAAGTGCCAAGCTCCTCAGCAATTGCTGTGATCGGAACCGCGAATAAGCGAGCCTTCACACCTTCAGGTACTGTCGGATTTACTTTTGCATCTGCGATAATAACGCCGTTCTCACGCAGCTCATGCGCGTTAACATCAATTGTTTCCTGGTCGAAAGCAACGAGAATGTCGAGATCGTCGGAAATGGCACGAATCGGTTGTGTACTGATTCTGATTTTGTTATTCGTATGTCCGCCCTTAATCCGCGAGGAAAAGTGACGGTACCCATACAAGTAGTACCCCAGTCTGGTCAAGGCAGTGGAAAAGATTTTGTCCGTACTTTCCACGCCTTCCCCCTGTTGTCCTCCGACTTTCCAAGATAATTGGCTAATCACCGTTGTCCACTCCTTTTAAGTTCGCTGCCCTTGCAGCTACCCATGATCGTCCGAAAGACGATTACCACTACATATCTTTCAGTGTCACACAAATTTTATGTCTTCAAGGGGTAAATTGCAAGGGTTTTCGACAAAATCAAAACATAGTAAATTTAGATCATATCCATATCACTACGCGATTAATCTGCTTGGTTTACATCTACAATCAAGATGTTAATATTTAATAAATCGGCAGGTGCTGCTGCAGATACGTCTGCCAGTTGCCGTATAGCAGCTTCTCCACCAGCTGGGCAGGATACCTCTTGTACAGCTCATTCGCAAGCGTTACATAGCCGCCAGGGTGCTCAAGACCCGGAATCCACTGGTCAATACCATCAAAGTCCGAGCCGAACACAAGCTGACCTTCGCCTCCTAGACTCAGTACATAGTCAACATGTCGCAGCAGCGCTTCAATCGACGCCTGACCGCCTCCTTGCACGAACCAAGGAACGAACGTCAGACCGATTCTCCCGTCGCGGCGAATGAGCTCCTTGAGCTGGTCGTCATCCAGATTGCGCGGGTGTCCGCAGACTGCCTTCGCATTCGAATGCGTTGCGACAAACGGCACAGCGGAGCACTCAGCCAAGTCCCAGAACGAAGCAACAGACAAGTGTGACGCATCCAATAGGATGCCCAATTCGTTGCATTCTTTAATAAAGCTTTTTCCCCGTCGCGAGAACCCGCCCTTGCGTGGCTCCAGAATGCCGTCCGCGGCCCAGTTGCCATAATTCCAGGTCGGTCCGATCATCCGCACACCGAGGTCATACAGCGTTCGAAGATAGAGCGAGTTGCCGCCGAGTGCGTCCGCTCCTTCCAGTGTCAGGAGCGCCCCGCGCTGCGGACCGTGCATCACGTCGATCAGATCGCTTCTCGTCCGAATGAGCCGCATCCGATCGTGCTGCCTAATTCCCCGATTCAGAATCGATACGTATTCCAGATAATGGTCGAACCTCGGATCTGTAATGCGTTCAGGCAAGTAGATGGCAAAGAACTGCACCCTCACATTCGCCTCACATAGCCGACTATATGTCACATCAAGTCCCGGCTCATCCCCCGTTCCGTAAAAATCGAGCTCCTCGTTCTCGTACAGCTTATACAAGGCGTCGCAATGCCCGTCGATGACCTTCATCATTCGAATTCCTCCCTCAATGATTGGCTACCGTCTCCTGCCTCTGAACAGCCCAAAAAACCTGTCTACAACGTAAACAGGTATCAGGCTACAATCTATGTAGATCCGTCCAGCTATCTTGGCTCCACAATCAGTTTAATGGCCGTGCGGTCCTCACCGTCAATGACAATATCCGTGAACGCTGGTACGCAGATGAGATCAACCCCGCTAGGAGCGACAAATCCTCGTGCAATCGCAACTGCTTTAATCGCTTGGTTCAATGCGCCAGCACCGATCGCTTGGAGCTCAGCAGCTCCGCGCTCACGAAGCACACCTGCAAGTGCGCCGGCAACAGAGTTTGGATTGGATTTTGCTGAAACCTTTAATACTTCCATGAAAGTACCTCCTCGGGAATGATGAATAGCATCTACTTCTAATCATATTCCCGCGTTGCAAAGTTAGTACCAGCAATCCATCCATTGGACGACCTTCATGAAAGATTCGGTTCGCGCAGCCCTACTCGAACAATAGGTCATCCTCTTCCATACGGATGAGCTGCAGCTTCTTCCCAAGGCCGGTGTCCGGATTCAGCTCGATGCAGACGGCGTGGAAGTGCCACTTCCCTTCGTCCACGACGAATCGGGCCGGAAGCTGCGTCTGAAACTTATACAGCACCGCCTCCCGCTCCATACCGAGTATGCCGTTCATCGGTCCGACCATCCCAACATCGGTCAAATAAGCTGTCCCTTGCGGCAGCAGCCGCTCATCGTGCGTCTGAACGTGTGTATGCGTCCCGACGACCGCGGACACCCGCCCATCAAGATGCCAGCCCATCGCCAGCTTCTCACTCGTCGCCTCGGCATGGAAGTCGACGAATATGTACGGCGTCCGCTTGCGAGCCTCCTCCACGAGCTCATCGGCCTTAGCGAACGGGCAATCCAGCGGCGGCAAGAACGTACGTCCTTGCAGGTTAATAATCGCCAGCTCCTTGTCCTTCACCTTAATGAACGTCATCCCTTGTCCCGGCGTCCCCCAAGGGAAGTTAGCCGGACGCACGAGCCGCTTCTCGCGATCGATAAATTCGAATATATCCTTCTGATCCCACGTATGATTGCCCATCGTAATGCCATGAACGCCCATATCGAAAAATTCCTTCGTAATCGTCTCCGTAATCCCTCTGCCCGCCGCTGCATTCTCACCATTCACGACGATCCAATGCGGATTATATTTCATCTTCAGCCTAGGCAGCACCGTCTTCAGCGCTTTGCGGCCGACTGACCCCACGATATCTCCGATAAATAACAGTTTGATACGAGTTCCTCCTTATTCCTATGACCATCAATGAAAGAGAAGTGGCTTCACAGCCACTTCTCGGGTCATGCAACATATTCAATTCATATTGCGATTACTTCGCGTATTCCACCGCTCGCGTCTCGCGAATGACGGTAACCTTGATATGTCCCGGATAATCGAGCTCACTCTCGATTTTCTTCGTAATATCACGGGCGAGTCGGAACGCCTCAGTGTCATCCACCTTCTCAGGCTGCACCATGACGCGCACCTCGCGGCCAGCTTGAATCGCGAACGACTTCTCGACACCCTCGAACGATTCGGAGATCTCCTCGAGCTTCTCCAATCGACGAATGTACGTCTCGAGCGTCTCGCGGCGGGCGCCTGGGCGAGCTGCAGACAGCGCATCTGCTGCACCAACGAGCATTGCAATGACCGACGTCGCTTCACAATCGCCGTGGTGAGAGGCGATACTGTTGATGACGACCGGATGCTCCTTGTACTTCTTGGCGATCTCCACACCGATCTCTACGTGCGAGCCTTCCACCTCGTGATCAAGCGCTTTGCCGATATCATGAAGCAAGCCGGCACGCTTCGCCAATGTCACGTCTTCGCCTAACTCTCCTGCCATCAGGCCGGATAAGTAAGCAACCTCCATGGAATGCTTCAGCACGTTCTGACCGTAGCTTGTGCGGAACTTCAGGCGACCCAGAATCTTGATCAAGTCCGGGTGCAAGCCATGTACGCCCGTCTCGAACGTAGCCTGCTCACCGTATTCGCGGATACGCTCGTCCACTTCCTTACGAGACTTCTCCACCATCTCTTCGATGCGAGCCGGGTGAATACGTCCGTCAGCGACAAGCTTCTCCAGCGACGTGCGGGCAATCTCGCGGCGAATCGGGTCGAAGCCCGACAGGATGACCGCTTCAGGAGTATCGTCGATGATCAGATCAATACCGGTCAACGTTTCCAGTGCACGGATATTGCGTCCCTCTCTACCGATGATACGTCCCTTCATTTCTTCATTCGGAAGTGATACGACGGATACCGTCGTCTCCGCGACATGGTCTGCCGCGCAGCGCTGAATAGCAAGCGTAATAATATCTCTTGCCTTCTTGTCGCCATCTTCCTTCGCCTGCTGCTCGATCTCCTTGATCAGCTGGGCTGTTTCGTGGCGAACCTCCTGCTCGACGCTAGTCAGGATGATCTGCTTCGCTTCATCCATCGTCAACGCAGAAATTCGCTCCAGCTCGCTCACCTGATCGCGGTAAATCTGATCGATCTGAGCCTGCGTTTCATCGATTCGTTTCTCCTTGTTGGCGACCTGCTCTTCTTTTTTCTCAAGAGATTCTAATTTTTTATCCAGCGATTCCTCTTTTTGCAACAATCGTCTCTCTTGTCGTTGAGTTTCATTCCGACGTTCACGAATGTCTTTTTCAGCTTCGGTTCTGAGCTTATGAATTTCGTCCTTCGCTTCAAGAACCGCTTCCTTCTTCAGTGCGTCTGCTTCCTTGCGAGCATTGTCCATAATCTGCTCAGCGGCATGTTCAGCACTAGAAATTTTCGCTTCTGCAAGAGACTTGCGGATAATATAACCGATCCAGAAGCATAGTGCACCAACAACGAGAACGATTAAAATCCAGATGACTGGGTTGTTCAACATCCAGTTCACCTCCTCGTTGTTTCTCCAAGGGGTAGCTTGGGATAATCAGGCTGTTTAATCCATTCTACATGCGTTAGTAAAAGTAAAAATTGGCGATTTTACTTTGCGAATCGTTAGCGGGCATGTCAGCAAATGCTGCCAACGATTGGCGTGTATAATGAATATACATCATTATTTTATAGTTTGTGTAGAAAGCTTGTCAAGGTGTTGACAGCTGGGCGCACAATTTGCACCGTTTGAACCGCTTCAATCGTCATGCATCACATCGTCGACATCCATAGACTCAACCCACTCCCCGCTTGACTTCCCCCATTGCTCTGCCAATCGATCCATCACCTTCAACGCCACATTCATCGAATACCCTCTTCGCATGAGGAAGCCTGTCGCCTTCCGTCGCGCCTTCACCGAGTCCTCCTGCCACTCGTTGGCGTATCGTCTGCTGACGAGCTTGTACGCTCCTTCGACCTCGGTCTGCTCGTCAACCTGCTCAAGCGCAGCCTCAATATGCTCCTTCGGCACACCCTTCTGCTTCAGCTCCTGCTTGATCCAATGTCGGCCCTTCCGCTGCGACTCGGATCGTTGCTTCGCCAGCTGCTCCGCGAACAGCGCATCGTTCAAGTACCCCTCGCTTCGCAGTCGGTCCAAGCAATGGTCAATGATGGATGACTCGAACTCCTTCTCCATCAGTCTAGCCCGAAGCTCATGCTCGGAGCGCAGCCTGCTGGATAAGAGCCTTACCGCGCTTAAATACGCCTTGTGACGCTCCTCATCGACCAGCAGCCGCTCCAGCTCCTCTGACTCGACGACAGCGCCCTTCAACAGCCTGTAACGAATCATTAAATCTTCATGCACCGAGAATGCATAGACGCCGTCTAAGTGGATGTTGTACCGATGCCTCGTACGTGGCTGTCGCTCGATCAACGTAATGGTGCCGCCTGACGTCCGCTTCTCTCCCTCATCCATCGTTGTCACACCTTTCGCATGCTGGCATATAAGAAAAAAGACACCCTTCACGAATGAACAGGTGCCTTGCATTCATCTATTCCAGCAATGCCAGCTCTTCTTCCGGTTCATCGTCGGTATTGGCCCCGACGACAGCAATCAGATTGCTGTTCTCGCGAATCTTCTTCTCGATCGCATCCGCGATGTGAACATTTTCCTTCAGAAACTGCTTCGCATTCTCGCGACCTTGACCAAGTCGATCGTTATTGTAGGAGTACCAGGCTCCGCTCTTCTGAATGATGTCCATCTCCGTCGCGATATCGACGAGGCTGCCTTCACGGGAGATGCCTTCACCGTACATAATATCGATCTCTGCCTGCTTGAACGGAGGAGCAACCTTGTTCTTGACGACCTTGATTTTCGTACGGTTACCGACCATATCATTACCTTGCTTGATTGTCTCTACACGGCGAACATCAAGACGAATGGAGGAGTAGAACTTCAGTGCGCGCCCGCCTGGCGTCGTCTCTGGATTACCGAACATGACGCCGACCTTCTCGCGAAGCTGGTTGATGAAGATCGCAATCGTCTTCGACTTGTTGATCGCACCGGACAGCTTCCGAAGTGCCTGGGACATCAGACGCGCCTGCAAGCCGACGTGGGAATCGCCCATCTCGCCTTCAATCTCGGCCTTCGGCACGAGCGCGGCAACCGAGTCGATGACGATAATATCTACCGCCCCGCTGCGCACGAGCGCCTCGGCAATCTCGAGCGCCTGCTCACCCGTATCCGGCTGAGACAGCAGCAGCTCGTCGATGTTGATGCCGAGCTTGCTAGCATACAACGGATCGAGCGCATGCTCGGCATCGATGAACGCAGCGGTGCCACCGGCACGCTGTACCTCAGCGATCGCATGGAGCGCGACCGTCGTCTTACCGGACGATTCCGGTCCGTATACTTCGATAATTCTTCCGCGCGGGTATCCGCCGATGCCTAGTGCAATATCGAGCGCGAGCGAGCCGCTCTGAATCGTTTCAACCTGCATATGGGTAGACTCACCCAGCTTCATAATCGAACCTTTACCAAATTGCTTCTCAATTTGACGAAGAGCATTTTCCAGTGCCGCACGACGATCCGTCAAAACACTCACTTCCCTTTTATATAATGTCATATCATCTATTATGCTATCATCATAACGGTTTTGTTCGATTTTGCCAACCACTTTTTCGAACATACATTCGCATTTGACTCCAAAGAAAAACCGTAACGATGATAGACATGTTACGGTGCTTCCGTAAATCTATTATACTTCATTTCTATCCGCTCAGCAACTAGATTTTAGCCGCTTCCACAGCTCGTACAGCGCCCGCTTCGACGCCCGCAGCTTCACAGTCGGCCGGTTGCCGCCCAGCTCCAGCCGGACGACCTCAGTCGTACCGCCGCGCTCAGCAACACCGACGTAGATGAGTCCGACCGGCTTGCCCTCGAGCTCCGAAGGACCGGCTACGCCTGTAATTCCGATGCCATAGTCGGTACCGCACAGCCGAAGCACGCGCTCGGCCAGCTCGGCAGCGACAGCCTCACTGACCGCTCCGGGTGCCTCAGGACCTTCAAACAGCTCTGTCGGAACTCCGAGCACCGTCTTCTTCACATCGTTCGTGTAGCAGATAACACCACCTGAGAACGCCTCAGAGGAGCCTGAGACGGCCGTCAGCAGATCGCTCAGCTGCCCACCTGTGCAGCTCTCTGCAACGGCAAGCCGCTTCCCGCAAGCGGTAAGCTTCTTAACCACCTGCTCCTCCAGCGTGACATCCTCTTCCGCATAGATAAACTCACCCAACCTGCTGCGGATCTCACCGAGTAGCGGTTCTAGCTTACCGTCTGCCTCGGTTGCCGTAGCTGCACGAGTCGTCAGTCGAATGGCGACCTCGCCCTCCTTCGCATACGGCGCGATCGTCGGATCGTCCTGCTGCTGAATGAGATCAAGCAGTCGATGCTCGAGCGTAGACTCGCCAATTCCGGCGAACTTCAGCATCACGGAATGAAGCGGTGCTATTCCAGGGTATTTAGATTCCAGCCACGGCTTGACCTGATTGTCGAACATCGGCTTCATCTCACGCGGAGGTCCCGGCAGCACCACATAGTGCGTCCCATCCACCGTAACCGCGTTGCCCACCGCAAGTCCCGTCTCATTAGGCAGCGGATCGCTGCCCTCGAGCATGAGCGCTTGTCGTGCATTGCTCTGGACCATCTCAATGCCGCGACGAGCGAAGAAGGCCGTCATCGTATCCATTGACGGCTGATGCACGACAAGCTGCCGGCCGAGCACCTCGGCCAGCACATCCTTCGTCAGATCATCCTGCGTCGGTCCAAGACCTCCAGTGCACACGATCAGCTCAGCACGACCCTTGGCGACCGCCAGTGCTTCCTTCATCCGCCCGACGTTATCCCCAACAACGGTATGATAGTAGACCCCTATGCCAATATCAGCGAGGCCCCGGGATAAATATTGAGCGTTGGTGTTTGCGATTTGACCCATCAGCAGCTCTGTGCCGATTGCGATAATTTCCGCTCTCATGCTGTCCCTCCCGCAGCAGCGCCGCTGTTCGCCATTAGATATCGTCGAAGTTCAGCACATGCTTGTTTTTGATGAAATAGTCGAGCCCCGAATAGATCGTGATGATGGCCGCCACCCAGCTTGCGATAAGATCAAACGGGAAGTTAATGAAGGCGAACGGGAAATTGTTAAGCAGCAGCGCAATAATAGCCGTGATCTGCGTTCCGGTCTTCCATTTGCCCCACCGACTGGCTGCCATGACCGTCCCTTCGAGCAATGCAATTTGCCGAAGGCCGGTCACCGCGAATTCACGGCTGATAATGACGATCGCCACCCAAGCATCGACCTTGTCCATCTCGACGAGCGAGACGAGCACGGCCGAGACGAGAAGCTTGTCTGCGAGCGGATCGAGCAGCTTACCGAGATTCGTGACAAGCTTCCGCTTCCTCGCAATATAACCGTCCAGACTATCCGTGCTCGCCGCTATGATGAAGATAAGCGCAGCTATAATCTGATTGTACGTAATTTCGAATTGTTCGATCCGGATTAACGGAGTTTTTACATTAACGAGCAGGAAGAACATGATGATCGGTACTAAAAAAATTCTCGCCAACGTAATCCGGTTGGCCAGGTTCATGCCACGACCTCCCCGGACAAGTCAAACTCGAAGGAATGCGTAATACGCACCTTGGCAACAGAGCCGATCTCGAGGTTCACACCCTTAGCAAACACCTCGCCGTCGATCTCCGGCGCGTCGAACTGCGAGCGGCCGACGTAGACGTCGTTGCGCCCGTCATACTTCTCGATCAGTACATCGATCACTTGACCGACACGGCTACTGTTGCGCTCATTCGCGATCTCACGCTGAATTTCCATTAAGGTGTTGGCACGGTACTCCTTCACATCGTCGGCAATCTGATCAGGCAAGCGGGAAGCAGGTGTGTCCTCCTCCTTCGAGTACGTAAAGACGCCAAGACGATCGAACTGAATATCCTGCACGAACGACTTCAAGTTCTCGAAGTCCTCCTCCGTCTCGCCAGGGAAGCCGACGATAATGGACGTACGCAGCGACACATCCGGAATACGAGCGCGAATCTTACGGACGAGCTCGCGCGTATCGCGTTGACGTCCCGGACGACGCATCAGCTTCAGAATGCGGTCCTCGCTGTGCTGAAGCGGCATGTCGATGTACTTGCATATTTTCGAATTTGAAGCGATCGTCTCGATCAGCTCGTCCGTGAAAAAACCCGGATATGCGTAATGCAAGCGTACCCACTCGATACCCGGCACCTCGCTGACGCGATTCATCAACGTCGGCAGCATGAACGAGTCGTACAGATCGGTTCCGTAGTTCGTCGAGTCCTGAGCGATCAGACTGATCTCCTTGACGCCTTGAGCGGCAAGCTGCGTCACCTCGTCGAGAATCGACTCGACGCTCCGACTGCGGAACTTGCCCCGCATGATCGGGATGCTGCAGAACGTACAGGCGTTGTCGCAGCCCTCTGCAATTTTCACGTAAGCTGTATAGCGTGGAGTCGATAGACGACGCGGCAGCTTTTTCTCATAGTTAAATACCGGGTTCCCGACGAAGATCGGCTTCTTCCCGGCTAGCGCCTCATCGATAATATCGTTGATTTTATCAAAATCGCCTGTACCGACAATGCCGTCGATCTCAGGCATCTCATTCATAAGCTCCTTCTTGTAGCGCTGAGTCAAGCAGCCCGATACGATGAGCGCCTTCAGGCTGGCGGTTTCCTTCAGATCGGCCATGTCGAGGATCGTATTGACCGATTCCTCCTTCGCCGCATCGATGAAGCCGCACGTATTCACGATAATGATGGTAGCATCTTCCTTGTTGTCGACCAACTCGTAGCCGCGCTCATGGACAAGACCGGACATAATTTCGGAATCGACCAAATTTTTCTCGCAGCCTAGTGTAACTACTTTCACTTTCTCTGTCATTAACTTTCCTCCAGAACGGCATCAAGCCTTATACTCCCTAACGGTTTGGTACAAGTATAATATAACCCTGCAAACAGTGTCAAAACAGTAAAAAGCCTGCAAAGCGATTACGCCTTGAGGCTTCTTGCCGACAACGGATTAGCGGAAATTCATAAATTGCAGCTCGATCGGTAGATCGGCCTTGCGGAGCAGTTGGATCACCTGCTGCAAGTCGTCCTTGCTTTTGCCGGTGACGCGGATCTGATCGCCTTGAATCTGGCTCTTCACCTTCAGCTTGGAATCGCGGATCAGGATGTTGATCTTCTTCGCAATGTCCTGCTCGATGCCTTGCTTCAGCTTCACCTTCTGGCGGACCGTGCTGCCGGATGCCGACTCGACCTTACCGTATTCGAGGTTCTTCAATGGAATGCCCCGCTTCGCCATCTTCGCATGAAGAATGTCAATGACGTTCTGCAGCTTGAAATCGTCGTCTGAGGCAAGGACGAGCTCCTCCTTCTCGAGTGTGATGCTGCTCTTGCTGTTCTTGAAGTCGAAGCGTGTCTCGATCTCCTTCTCCGCCTGATTGATGGCGTTGTTCAGTTCCTGCATGTCCATCTTGGACACAATGTCGAATGAGCTTTCACTACTCAAGGCTTCCTCTTCCTTCCATCGTCATGATCGTCATAATGTCCTATTGTAGCAAAAAAGACACCCTCCGCACAAAGTCGGAAAGGTGTCCGGTATACAAGTCGTGCGAATCCGTCTTGTTAGGACGGTAAATCATAGCTAGGATTGTACGAGCTCAAGCTGAATGTTCTTGACGTTCGGCTCATTGCCGACTGGAATCGTCGTTCCGTTGACAATCAGCTCAACGGCGTTCGCACGGCCGAAGCGCACATAAGCTGCATTCGACAGCTCCCATGTCTTCACCGCACCGTGCTTCAGCATCCCTTCCTCCAGCTGCTGGCGAGGCGGTCCGAGCGAATCAATCTTCATCCAGCATTCCTCGCCTGTCACCCGCACCTCGACCGTCAGCTTATCCGTTCCCGATACGGCGTAATAATCGGTTCCGCGCTCGCTCTTCGCCAGCTTCACCTGAGCGACTGGCGCTGCAGGAGCAACAGGCTCCGGCGCTTGTACCTGCGGCTGTGGCTGCTTGGAAGCAGCGTTGGCCCCGGTGCCGTAGGTGGCCGCTCCAGCCGTATCCGGCTTCGGAGCTGCAGGCTCGATCTTGTCCGTAATCTTGTTCGGCAAGTGATTGCTTGCGTCAGCTGTACCCTTATAATTGACGCTGACGAAGTAGTATATAATGCCGACGATGAGCACGAAGAACGATATGACCATGATGCCCGACGCCCATCGTCCGAAGCGCTCAGAGCTTGCCACATTCGTCGTGCGCTTAGTACGAACCTGCTCCAGCTTCTCAGGCTCCGCTGCCGGAATGACATTCTGGTATAGGTTCAGCACCTCGCCCGGATCCAACCCTACAGCTTCCGCATAGCTTTTTATAAAAGCACGCACATAAAAATTACCGGGAAGCACCTTGAAATTACCTTCTTCGATGGCCTCCAAGTATCGCTTGCGAATTTTAGTTGTTTCCTGCAGGTCATCGAGCGATATTTTTTTCTCCATTCTCGCTTTTCTTAATAGCAGGCCAAGCTCCGTCACGAAAGTCACCTCTTCCCGTTATGTGTCGCTGCAGTCGTCATTTCTGGTGAAGGCGCGCATGTAAGATATTAATAAGAGTCGAAGCCACCTGTGAAGGACTCATACGATATTTCCTCATCCGGCGTCGTCCGAAGCTCGACAATATAATCGAAGTGATCATACGTATATTCCGATTCTCGAACAAAAATGTCCGGATGCTCGATGACCTTGGTCGAAGGCATGCTCATAATGTCCTGCAGCAGGCTGTAATGCTTCTCATTCGAGCGTAGCGTCGATACAATGCCATCAATAATGAACACATTGTTAACATTCATCTCGTCCTCGGACAGTTGGCTGCGCACCGTCTGTCTCAGCAAGGTGGACGATACGAAAGTCCAGCGCTTGTTTGCGCATACACTGCCGGCGATGATCGATTCAGTCTTCCCTACACGCGGCATGCCGCGAAGGCCGATCACATGGTTGCCGTCACGCTTGAACACTTCGCCCAAGAAGTCGACAAGCAGACCCAGCTCGTCACGCGTGAAGCGGAACGTCTTGCGGTCGTCGGAATCGCGTTCCAGATAACGGCCGTGTCGCACCGCCAAAATATCGACAAGCTTCGGCGTGCGTAATGCCGTAATAGTAATATTATCTACCTTTTTCAGCATTTTACCCATCAGCTCGATTTTTTCATCATCACTTGTTTGCAGCAGCATCCCGCGTGTGCGGTCCTCAACACCGTTAATGGTAACGATGTTGATGTCAAGCATCCCCATCAACGACGCGATGTCGCCTAGCAGACCGGGACGGTTTTTATGTATTTTATATTCCATGTACCATTGCTTCATCTCATTGGATTCCGAATTTGAGCTCATGACTGAAATCTCCGTTCATGTTTAGTTTTTGCTGCTTCTTGTTACCATTCGTCTTCGACTACCGACGTATTCTACAATTTTCGTGCAATTCCTTCCTTCTGAGCATCATTTTATAAAAACTTATTTAATTTGAACTCGCGCTCGGTATAGGGCTTCAGCCCGCCCTGCCAAGAACGTTCAGCAAGTAAGCGCGACACGCTCTCGAGCACAGCAGGCCACTGGAGCTCTACAGCTGTTGCGCTGATGTTCGCGATCGGCACCTGCATCGCCTTCAGCCGCTGCAGCTGCTGGGCGTCGAGTGGAGCGAAGACGACGATCCAGGACGAGCGATGCGCTTGAAGCTGATATTGCAGCTGCTGCTGCCAACCTGGAGCGTCCGTCAGCGTCATGTATTCAGCCTCCTCGGCAGGAGCCCATTCGGACGGGATCGGATAAGCCTGAGTGGTGACCCACTCGATCGCACGGTCTGTCACCAGCTGCTGCCTCACCCATTCGTCCCATTCTTGATGAAGGCGTGCTTCCACTATCGTATGTACTACAATATGAGACCCTTGTACCGGTAATGACTCTCTCATAATCCGATCGTCCAGCATAATCCAGCGGCTATCTGTCAGCTGCTCTGCATAAGGAAGTAATGAGACGATCAGCTCTCGACCTGCGACGACGACATAATCATAGGCGCGCTGCTGGAGCTCCGCCTGCTGTTCCTCAGTCAACCCTTGAGCGGGTGATAGCTGCATCCACTCATAAGCAGTGAGTCGTGAGCTTTGCCACTCCTGTAGCGCTGTCTGTAGCTGCTGCTGGGCGTCAGGTGCGAGTGTCGACGATGTAACGACAAGCACCGATGCTTTCGAATCGAGCAGCTGGGGATCGATGGAAGGGATACTTTTCCCGCAGGCGGTGAACAAGAAGGATAGGGCCCCGACTAGCAGAACGATGAACAGCATACGTGTGGCGTTTGACGAATATTTTCTCATTGTGAACGAATAACCTCTTTCCTTCAACCATAACGGCTTAACTAGTTCTTAGTATAAATCGGAATGGCTTAAAGGGCAAAAGCCTCCCTGAACGAGCAAGGAGGCTCTTACCATGCAATATTTAGTTGTTCGCTTTGGCCAGCTTCACCATGATGGAAGCCATCGCCTTGCGCTCTTGCTCGTCTGCTACGTCCCACAGCTCCTTCAGGACGCGCTCTTCTTTGTTCTCCGGATCTACCTTATCGGCCAAGAACTCACCGATTTGGAAGGCAATCTTGGAGATCGTCTCCTCGCTCATACCCGCTTTTTCTGCTTGCTCTACACGCTCACCTAGAAACTCTTTCCAGCGCTCAAATACTTTCAGCACAGTTGCCATCGCTCGAATTCCTCCTTGTAGGTGCATAATGAATGACTGTACTACAAGTGTTATGATGCGCTGGAGAGGCTCTTTTTATTCGAAAGATACGTTAGGTCAGCCAGCCGCCGTTCGGGCTAATAATTTGACCTGTTATGTACCCGGATTCAGGCAACGCTAGGAAGTAGACGAGCGACGCAATCTCATCAGGCTGGGCGAAGCGTCCTGCCGGTATGTCATTCTCCAGCGCGGCCTTCTCACTGGCGTCGAAGCCGTTCATCATCGCCGTATCTACTACACCGGGCGCTACCGCATTCACTGTCACACCGGAAGGCGCAAGCTCCTTGGCAAGCGCTTTCGTGAAGGCGTTTATGCCACCCTTGGCCGTCGAATAAGCAACCTCGCACGAAGCGCCTGATATGCCCCAGACCGATGAGACATTAATAATTCGACCATATTTGCGCTCAATCATGGCCGACATGAATTGACGCGTCATCAAATAAGTACCCTTCAAATTAATGCCGATAATTTCGTCCCATTCGTTCTCAGAAAGCTCAGAGAGCAGCCCGTAGTGCGAGATGCCCGCATTATTAACAAGAATATCGGGTATAAGTCCATGTTGGGCAAGCTTGTCCTGCATGCGCTCGATCTGATCAACAGAGCGCAGATCAGCTGTCACAGTTAACACGCGAGCGCCATATCTCATCGCTTCCCTCGCTGTTTCGTTCGCCGCCTCGTGCGACTGTAAATAATGAATCACAACATTCATGCCGACAGAAGCGAAGCGACGGGCGATCGCGGCACCTATGCCGCGGCTCGCCCCAGTGATAAGCACGGTTTGCTCTGTAAATGGCTTATTGCTCGTAGGTTCCGTCATCCTTCAGCCTCACTTTCGAACAATAGAAGCAGCCAGCTGGCTCCAATCAAAGTGCTCCTTCAGCAGACTCTCCGCGTCATTGAGCTCCAGCTGCTCATATACCGGCAATATATCGAATAGATCGATATCCTTGAACCGGTATTTTGTATATTCGTTAGCAATCGATTCGGGTGAATTCAGCTGTCTGAGGAAGGCTCCGATTTTTTTCTTCTTACTCCGCTCGAAATCTGCTCTAGCCAAGCCTTCAGCCTTCATGCGATCCAATTCCGTCTGCACCCGCTCGATCAGCTTCTCCGGCTCTGGCGTGTCTCCGCCAATGACAGAGAATGCATAATGCTCGGAAATATTGTACTCCATACCGAAATTGTCCGAGATAAGCTGCTCGTCATACAGCTTCTGATATAAAGCCGAGCTCGGACTGATCAGCATGTCTAGCAGCACCTTCATCGCAAGCTCTCGCTTCAGCATATCGCGACCTCTGAGCGGCTGAGAAGGCTCCTTGCAGCCGAACAAGCATTTCGGCACCGATACAGGTAAGGAGGTCAGCTTGCGAGCGTTCTTCACACCGGGAGGCTCCGCATCGAATAGACGATGAATGTCACCCTGCGGCTTGAAGCTCTTGCCTGCCTGATTGGTTCTGACTAGCTCCATCATCTCCTGCGGGTCAACTCCGCCAACGATGAACAGACTCATGTTGGTCGGATGATAGAACGTATGGTAGCATTCATAGAGCATATCCTTCGTAATCTCACCGATCGAGGCGACCGTTCCTGCAATATCGATATGGACCGGATGCGTGTGGTACATCGTCTCGATCAAGCCGAAGTACGCGCGCCAGTCCGGATTGTCCTGGTACATCTTGATCTCCTGGCCGATGATGCCCTTCTCTTTCTCTACATTCTCATCTGTGAAATAAGGATTTTGCACGAAGTTCAGCAGCGTCGTCACATTCTCCTTCACATGCTCGGAGGCCGAGAACAAGTACGACGTTCGATCGAAGCTTGTGAATGCGTTGGCTGACGCGCCCTGCGCCGCGAAGATGGAGAAGATGTCGCCCGTCGGCTCCTCGAACATCTTATGCTCGAGGAAATGTGCAATGCCGTCAGGCACCTTCTGCTCCGCTTGACCTTCGACACGGAAGTGATTATCGATCGAGCCATACTTCGTCGAGAACGTCGCATACGTTTTCTGGAAGCCGGCCTTCGGTAAGATGAAGACGGACAGTCCGTTAGGCAGCGTCTCACTATAGATCGTTTCCTTCACTTGCGGATACGGAATCGTCTGCATTTACTGTCCCCCTTGATCATTAGTCAAAAAGTATATCGTATCAAGCTGCGTCTGCTGCGCGATCTGCTTGATCTGCTCCGGTGTCGTCTGCATAATCGACTCGATTAAGGACGGCACCGAACGCTCCGCGCCTGACAATCGGTTGTTGAAGTCGAACGAGATAAGCTCGAATGCCGAATCCTGCAGCTCGCGCAAATGTCCCGTGATCATCGCCTTCGTCTGCAGCAGCTCGGTATCGCTGATCTGACCGTTCACCAGCGCCTGAAGCTGCTCCTTGATGATGTCGACGGCCTTCGCATAATTGCCAATCTCGATGCCGGATTGAATCGTCACGATACCTTTATGACCGTCCAATCGGGACGAGGCATAATAGGCTAGACTTGCCTTCTCCCGCACGTTCGTGAACAGCTTCGCATGCGGATAGCCTCCAAGAATACCGTTGTACAGAAGCGCAGACGGGTACGTGTCGTTCGCATACGAGGTCGGGATACGCAGACCCATATTCAGCTTGCCTTGGTTCACCTCGATCCGCTCGACAACCTCCTTAACCTCAGTTACCGTACGATGAGCAACCTGCAAGCTATAGTCAGAAGCCGCGCTGCGATTCAGCTGGAAGCAGCGTTCCATAATCGGCAGCACCTGCTCAAGGCTCGTGTCGCCGACGACGTATATATCGATTGGAGCCTCTGCCAGCCATTGATGGTAACGTCCTGTCAAGCTCTCAGCATCGAGCTCCGGGAGCTTGTCGATCTTCCCGAGCGGATGCAGCCTATAAGGCTCATCCTTACACATCTCTTCAATGCAGCGCTCAGCCGCATAACGGATTTTATCATTAATGATCGCTTCGAGCCGCTTGCGAACGGTCGCCTGCTCGGCTGCTATATATTTACTCAACAGCTTGCCTTCGTCCATCGCAGGCTGCGTCAACGCCTCGCCAAGAAACTGAAGCCCTTGCTCCAGAAGCGACTCCTTGCTTGATACGAAGTCATCCTGAATGACATCCATCCGAAACTGTACAATCTGATAGTCGCCACGCTTATAGACGTCGAAGCCAAAGCCTGCACCGTACAGATCGTCCAGCCGCTCGCGAAATTGCTTCGTTTCCGGATACGTCTTCGTGCCGCGGCGCAGCACGAACGGAATGAGCGCCGTAGGTGTGACCGTCTCCTCACGCAGCGGACTTCCAACGTAAGCCGATATGGCGAATGTTTTGAACTGACGCGTTGGCAGCACGTGCACCCGCATTCCGTGAACCGTTCCTCGTTCCATCTGAACTTCCTTCATTACCGCAACAGCCCCTCTCGACACGACATAACCGCCTTTCCGGTTTGTATTCCATTATATTCCTCTACAAAGAGAAGAAGCAACCGTGATCGGTTACTTCTTCATAAGTGAGGTTCAATGTACAAGCTGCAACTATGCTAGCTGCCAAATTACATGCAGAATATATGCTTACCGATCGTCTTCACCTGAGGACGTGTCCAGATCCACTTGGAGGTTGCTGTCACCGGGTTGAAGTAATACAAGCAACCACCTGTCGGGTCCATCCCATTGATTGCATCCTTCACCGCGCGGAAGGAAGACTCATTAGGCGTCAGCCATATTTGACCATCATCAACAGCTGTGAACGCCCGAGGCTGGAATATAACGCCATACACCGTATTCGGGAAGCTTTCTGACTTCACTCGATTCAGGATGACCGCTGCGACTGCAACTTGACCGACGTATGGCTCACCGCGTGCTTCCCCGTAAACGGCGTTCGCCATCATTTTCAGGTCTTGCTCGGACATGCCCAGCATCGTCGAATGCGCCATGCCGGCCGAGGTCGCCTTCGCCGTACTGCCGCCGCCTCCTGGGTTCGAGCTTGCAGTAGAGCTTCCCGTGTTCGAGCCCGGATTGGAGTCGGACGCACTTTGCGTACTGCCCGGAGCCCATGGTGGGAGCTCGTCAGAGCTGGCTCTCCAAGCCTTCGTGGCCTCCCACAGCTTTACCTTCGTCTTACTACCGGCGATCCCGTCTGCCTTCAAGCCGAATTCAGACTGGAACGTCTTCAGTGATTTTAACGTCTGATAGCCGAAGTCACCGTCAACACGGCCCTTGTAGAAGCCGAGGTATTTCAAGCGTCCTTGCAGCTCGTACACGTCTGCCGTTCCGGCTGCGCCGTAACGTATTTCGTTTTTGCTGAAGGTCGGCTCTGTTCGAAGACTGTGCTTGACTTCCAGCCCAATAAACAGGACGAGGACAAGGCTGATCGTAATAAGCAGTAATCTTTTGTTCATCGCGGCAACTCACCTTTCCCACACAATCGTATGTGCAACCTATTTGAGGTTATTATGAGAAAGGAGTACCGCTTCTATTCAATGATGACAGCCATGTCCATATGATGGAAAATCGAGCTCAGGAGCTGATTCGACTCAACTGAAACTGTTCGACGCTCATGAGCACCTCGCGCGGCTTACTGCCCTCGTAAGGCCCGACGATGCCTCGTGCCTCCATCATATCTATTAATCGCGCCGCACGGGTGTAGCCGACTCTCATACGTCGCTGCAGCAGCGATACGGACGCTTGCTTCGCTTCGAGCACGATCTGGACGGCCTGCTCGTACAGCTCGTCCTCGAATCCATCCTGATCGTCCTGCTTGTCCTCGACCTGCGGCACCATATCCTCGACGTACTCGACCTGTCTCTGCGTTCGAACGAAATTACATACCGTCTCCACCTCTTGATCGGACAAGAAAGCGCCCTGTACGCGCACCGGCTTGTTCGCACCCATGGGCAAGTACAGCATGTCGCCTCGTCCAAGAAGCTTCTCAGCACCAGCCGAGTCGAGAATTGTTCGAGAGTCCACCTGCGACGATACGCCGAAGGCGATACGCGAAGGGATGTTCGCCTTGATAACACCCGTAATTACGTCGACGGAAGGCCTCTGCGTAGCAATCAATAAGTGAATACCGGCGGCACGAGCCATCTGAGCCAGGCGACATATTGCGTCCTCGACATCGTTCGCCGCCACCATCATGAGGTCTGCAAGCTCGTCGACAATGACGACGATATACGGAAGCGGAGCTCCAGTCTGCGTCTCCAGCAGCATCGTATTGTAGCCCTCGATGTTGCGCGTGCCGCTCTTGGAGAACAGCTCGTACCGCTTCTCCATCTCGACGACGACCTTCTTGAGGGCTAAGGATGCGCGCTTCGGATCGGTGACCACTGGTGCAAGCAGATGTGGGATGCCGTTGTATACGTTCAGCTCGACCATCTTCGGGTCAATCATCAGAAACTTCACTTCGTCCGGCTTCGCCTTGAACAGAATGCTGGTAATAATTCCATTCACACATACGGACTTACCAGAGCCTGTCGCTCCAGCTACGAGCAAGTGAGGCATGCGGGCCAAATTACCGACGATCGGCTGACCGGATATGTCGCGTCCCAGCACAATCGACAGCTTCGATGCCGAATCATGAAACACCGGCGTCTCCATCACCTCACGCATCGTAACGATGGAAACCTCCGTATTCGGCACCTCAATCCCGATCGCGGACTTGCCCGGAATCGGCGCTTCCATCCGTATGTCCTTGGCTGCCAGTGCCAGTGCAATATCGTCGGTCAAGCTGACGATGCGGCTGACCTTCACGCCGACATCCGGCTGAATCTCGTAGCGCGTCACCGCTGGACCGCGAACGACCTCCAGCACCTTCGCACGGACGCCGAAGCTCTCGAGCGTCGTCTCCAGCTTGCGTGCAACCGCTTTATAATCAAGTCCGTCGCTCCCCTTACCCGAGGCTGGCTTCGACAGTAGGCTGAGTGAAGGCAGTTCATACGGGATCATCACTGGCTTCGATCGAATCTCGAAGTCCTCCTTGCCTGCGTCTTGAGCGTTAGCTGGAACCTCTGTCGATTGTGCGGCAGCCTTCTCCGAGCTATGGCTAGTAGTAGTGGAGGCCAATACTGGAACCGGACTAGCATTCATCTCTGGCAAGGCTTGCTCCTGCAGCACTTGCTCTTGGAAGTCGCGAATGACCGGGATGGTCGAGTCACGCGCCTCCTGCTCGTGCTGCTGCACAAGGGCAGTCTCATCCAGCTTGTGATCATAATCATAAGCCGCATACACGGTCTGCTCCGCTGCCGCATCCTCTACATGAGGATCTACCTTCGCGTGCCTTGTCTCTGTCTCCTCGCTTCTGGAAGGCTTGAGGAGCTCCATGAAGGCCGACCGCTTGCGCGCAGGAGCTTCCCGCCGCACCTTCGGCTCTGGACGATACGACTCCTCATCGAATTCCTCATCGACCGGCAGCTTTGCAGCTGCAGGAGCCGATTTGCGCCGCGTCTCGCGTTCCTTCTCCTTCTCATTCTCCCGTTCGCGCCGACGCTCCTCACGGGCCTCACGCAAGTCCATCACCGTCTTACGCATATACTGACCGAGCAGCGTCTCCTTGAACGGCTTACGCGATTGCAGCTTCTCCACCAAGTCGCCGATCGACCAGCCTGTCATCAGAATAATACCTGCTACGACTAAGGTGAACTGAATGAGCCTGGCTCCTAGATTGCCGAACATGAAGAACAGCGCTGCATATAGCACGGCACCAGTCATCCCGCCCCCAACATTGTCAGTCAAGATGCTCTGCCCGCTCTCGGTCGGACTTAATCCGTCGATTAAGCTTGTCCATGTCAGGGATACGATCTGACCAGCTGTGAAATCCACCTTAGGAAACAGCTTCGCGAACAAGCTGATATGGCTCATCAGCAGCAGCGACAGTATAATCAGCAGCAGCCCCGACTTGCGCGACGTTCTCCATTGCGGCCATTGTCGCTTCATCATGGCATACAGTGCAATATATATGAACAGCAGGGGAATGATGAAATCCCACGATCCAATGACAAATCGGAACAAGTAGGTAAGCGATCGAGCTACCGACCCATCACGGGACAGTGCAATTACCGATAACGTTAAAATCAATATTCCATATAGCTCAAACTTCAAATTCGCTTTAAAGCCTTTGCCCTTGCTCTTCTTCTTGGCCAAAACCGCCCACCCCCGTCAGCCCATTATACCATAAACTGGCGCTGGGCTGCATGCCGGGTGTGAACCACTCAACAGATCAGTTAATGGCTGCTGCATACAGGCTGAAACTCAATAAGTCGGCCAGGCGCATACTGGGGATTCAAATAATCTTGAGCATTACAGCTGATGAGCCGTACGATGGCGGCCTGCTGCGTATTAATCGGCTGCACCTGCATCGTCACTCCGTTAATGACGACCTCCATCGCCGGCGTCGCTTCCTCCAGCTTGTCGTAGCCCTCGAACACAGCTTCGAGCGGCATAATCGTATAATGCGTCATTGCACCAGTCCTCCTTTGGAGCTGCGGCGCTCCTCGATGAGCTCGTTTAGCTTGCGGATCGCATCTCCGACGCCGCCCATCCCATTGATCAAGCCGTACTTCACCGCATCGGCTCCGATAACGGTCGTTCCAATATCTCGAGTCAGCTCCCCTGTTTTGAACATAAGCTCCTTCAGCTTCTCCTCGCTAACTTGCGAATGCCGCGTGACGAATCGGATGACACGCTCCTGCATTTTATCTAGATATTCGAATGTCTGTGGCACGCCAATGACGAGTCCATTCAGGCGAATCGGATGAATCGTCATCGTGGCCGTCTCTGCAATGAAGGAATAATTAGCAGATACCGCAATCGGTACACCGATGCTGTGACCCCCACCCAGGACGAGCGTCACCGTAGGCTTCGACAGCGTCGAGATCATTTCCGCAATCGCAAGTCCAGCCTCCACATCGCCGCCTACCGTGTTGAGTATAATGAGGACACCCTCGATTTTAGCATTTTGCTCCGCGGCGACGAGCTGTGGAATAAGATGCTCATACTTCGTCGTCTTGTTCTGAGGCGGCAGGACAAGGTGTCCTTCGATTTGCCCGATAATCGTCATGCAATATACATTGGATTCATTGCTCGGAACGGCGGTTTGTCCCAGCTGCTGGATCGCATCAACCGTTGCATTCTTACGTCCCTCCTCACCGCCTGGAGGCAGCACCGGGTGCTGCGGCTGTTGTTCCTGCTTATTCGTCTTTTGCATGACAGTCTCCCCCTAGTCGTGTAAAAATCTGCTTTTAGTATGGTACGCGCGGCCGAGAATATGCGTCAATCCAAAGAAAAAGCTCTCCGTCCGGCATCAAAGCCGGGATCAGAGAGCTCTCACTGTTATATAACTTCGGGTTCAAGTGACTAATGCTGGTGATTACACTTCCATAATAATGGGTAGAATCATTGGTCTTCTGCGGGTTTGTTCATATAAGAATCGTCCGAGTGCATCTTTAACATGCGTCTTAAGGGACGCCCACTCATTCACGTTATCATTCATTAATCGATGCAGCGTATTGGTCACGATCCGGTTGGCCTCATCGAGCAGGCCTTCCGACTCCCTCACGTAGACGAAGCCTCGCGAGATGATGTCCGGTCCGGACAAGATCGCACCGTCCTGCTTGCTGAGCGTGACGACGACGACCAGAATACCGTCCTGAGACAGCAGCTTCCGGTCACGAAGAACGATGTTCCCGACATCGCCAACGCCAAGTCCGTCGATCAAGATGTTACCGGACGATACTTTGGAGCCTTTGCGCGCAACGCCGTCGAGCACCTCTACCGTCTCACCGTTGTCTACGATGAAGATGTTCTCGCGCGGTATGCCTACGGTCTCTGCCAGCATGCCGTGCTGACGAAGCATACGATACTCGCCGTGAATCGGAATGAAGTACTTCGGACGCATCATATTGAGCATCAGCTTAAGCTCTTCTTGACTGCCGTGTCCAGATACGTGAACTCCTGTAACCGAGCCCGGGCCATAGATGACGTGAGCGCCAATACGCATCAGCTCATCCACGGTTCGTCCCACGTAACGCTCATTGCCCGGAATAGGCGTAGCTGCAATAATAACCGTATCGCCTGGCATAATATCGATCTTGCGGTGTGTGGAGCGTGCCATCCGTGTAAGCGCCGACATCGGCTCACCCTGAGAGCCTGTGGACAAGATCGCAACACGATCCGCTGCCAGCTTGTTCACTTCCTCCGGCTCAATGATCATGCCATCAGGGATACGCAGGTAGCCAAGCTCACTAGCAATGGACACCACGTTCACCATGCTGCGGCCGATCACGGCCAGCTTACGCCGTGTAACCTCACACGCATCGATCACCTGCTGAATACGGTGAATGTTCGATGCGAACGTAGCGATGATGACACGCTGCTTCGCCTTACGGAACACCTCTTCGATCTGCTCACCTACGCCGCGCTCCGATCCTGTGTAGCCAGGACGCTCAGCATTCGTACTGTCGGACATCAGCGCAAGAACGCCGCGTTGACCGATGGCTGCCATCTTGTGAAGATCCGCATACTGCTCGTTAACCGGCGTCTGATCGAACTTGAAGTCGCCTGTATGAACGACGTTCCCTTCCGGTGTTTCCAGACATACGCCGACGGAATCCGGAATACTATGGTTCGTTTTGAAGAACGTCGCCGTAATGGTACCGAACTTAAGCTCCGAGTCTGCTGTAATGACATGACGCTTCGTCTCTCCAAGCAGCCCCGCTTCCTTCAGCTTTGTCTCGATGAGACCGAGCGTCAGACGCGTCGCGTATAACGGCACATTTAGATGCTTCAGTACGTACGGCAAGCCTCCGATATGATCCTCGTGTCCGTGAGTAATGATAATCG
Source organism: Paenibacillus sp. YYML68 (assembly GCF_027923405.1). NCBI lineage: Bacteria > Bacillati > Bacillota > Bacilli > Caryophanales > Paenibacillaceae > Paenibacillus > Paenibacillus sp. YYML68. The sequence goes on from NZ_BQYI01000001.1 coordinate 2,906,175, forward strand.
CCCGAACCTTGTCCCGATTTTCCGTCAAGTACGAAATATCCGGGATTACGATATCGATTCCGAGCATGTCCTCTTCAGGAAACTTCAACCCGCAATCTACGACAACAATATCATTCGCATATTGAATGACATACATATTTTTACCGATTTCGCCCACGCCGCCGAGGGCAAACATCGTAAGCTTATCTATATTTTTTTTAGACAAAATATGAACCTCCTCTTATCAATTGACGACGATTTCATATGAACGTTGAAAACCCAATCTTAACCGCACCAGTCACTTGCCACCATTATACATGAAGCCAACTTGTCAAAACAAGAGATTACCACTACGAAGCAACAACTGCACCCGCATATTTCGGTAATCCTTATCATAACCAAAAAAATAAAAACGATGCCGCGAACGGCACCGATTCATTGAAAAGTTCACGCAAACAAGGAAGCAACGAATTGACCTTCTTGTTCGGTTACATTCACGAGCGGAAGCCTTACGCCGCCTACCGGAATCCCCTTCAGGTTCAGCGCATGCTTAACCGGAGCCGGACTTGGTACACGATGAGGGCAAAAGAACAATCCGCGGAATACTGGCATCAGCTGACCATGCAGCCTCGCCGCTTCCTTGACGTTCCCCTGTAAAAACGAGTGTACCATATTTTGCATCTCTTTTCCAATGAGATGACTTGCAACGCTGATGATCCCATACGCCCCTACTGCAAGAGCAGGCAAGGCGGCCGTGTCATCTCCGCTGTATACGATAAATCCAGGCTTCGCACCGCTCACAATGGTCGTCAGCTGCTCGGTATCGGCACAGTCCTTCGTACCCACAATGTTCGGAATATGCGACAAGCGAATCGTCGTATCTGCGTCAATATTGATCCCTGTGCGGCTAGGCACATTGTATAAGAAAATCGGAATATCGACCGACTCGGCTACTGCCTTGAAATGCTGATACAGTCCTTCCTGGGAAGGACGGTTATAGTAAGGAGCAACGAGCAGCAACGCATTGACGCCTCGCTTCTCCGCTTCCTTAGACAGATGAATCGTATGGGCCGTGTCGTAGCTGCCTGTGCCGGCAATAATGGGGACGCGTCCACGTGCATGCTTCACGGCACGCTCGAAGCTGAGCAGCTTCTCCTCCTCCGTCAAGGTAGGCGATTCTCCAGTCGTACCGCATATGACAAGGCTGTCGCTCTGCTGTTCGTCGATCAAATAGTCGATTACGTTATCGAATTGTGTCCAATTGATGTTAAGATGCTCGTCAAAGGGAGTTACCATTGCAGTTATTACTCTTCCGAAGTCCACGACTTATTCCTCCTGCCTTTCATTATCTGTGTAAGTTGAATCTACGATGCAGCGCGCGGACTGCTTCGGCCATATTCTCCCCTTGCACCAAAACCCAAATGGTCGTATTGGAGTCAGCGGATTGTAAAATACCGATATCCGCGTCAGTCAACGCTTCAACAATCGTTGCCATAATGCCGGGCACACCGTTCATGCCTCCGCCGATTACTGAAACCTTCGCGCAGCCTGGAATCAGCTGAGGACTTAGGCCTAAGCTGACTAGCGCCGCTTCTGCGCGTGCCGCTTCCTTGTCATAGACGGTATAAACGACGCCAGACGGATTTACATTTATGAAATCAACGCTTATTTTCTCTTTGGCCATTGCCTTAAATACGCGTAACTGTAAATCGAATACACCATCGTCAGCGGTCACCCGAATTTGTGTAATGGCAGGTACATGGGCGATGCCAGTAATAAGACGATCCTGCACCGAGCCTGTTTCCTTGATGGCGGTCGGATTCGTCACAAGTGTTCCTGTCTCCGTAGAGAACGTCGAGCGAACACGAACAGGGATATTGGCATGCATGGCCACCTCTACCGCCCGTGGATGAATCACCTTCGCTCCCAGATGAGCCATATTGCAAATTTCTGTATACGAAACGACATCAAGCGGCTTCGCATCCTCGACAATTCGCGGATCAGCCGTTAGAATACCGCTCACATCGGTAAATATGTCGACCATCTCCGCCTTCAGCGCAGCACCTAGAGCGGTTGCAGACGTATCGCTGCCGCCGCGGCCCAATGTCGTAAAGTCATGCTGAGCCGTCTCGCCCTGAAAGCCGGTCACGATGACAACGTTTCCTTGCTTCAGCAGCTCGAATATGCGCTTCGGCTGAATGCTCTCGATCTGGGCATTGCCGAAGTCGTCATTCGTCCTAATGCCGGCCTGCGCACCAGTTAGCGCAGTGGCTCGAATACCTTGCTCGTTCAGAAGGCTGCACAGCGTAGCCGCCGAGATCAGCTCCCCGCAGCACATCAGCATATCCATCTCCCGTGAAGGCAAGCTGTCTCCATTCGATGCGATCCAATCAAGGAGCGTGTCCGTTGCATACGGCTCGCCCTTCCGTCCCATTGCCGATACGACAACGACTACTTGGTAGCTCTGGTTCAATGCAGCTTGGATGTGTTCGATTACGTGTGCTCTAGCTTCGGCAGTGGAAAGGGAGGTGCCTCCAAATTTCTGCACCAAGATCTTCAAGAAGATCTCCCCCTTCAACTGTTATGTCGTGAAGTAAAAGCCTGGCTTCCTATCGAATGACAGGAAGCCAGTGCGCTTGCTGTTAGTTCTGTTCAATCGCGATATATTCCGCAATCTGCACCGCGTTCCATGCGGCACCCTTCAGAAGGTTATCCGATACGATCCACATGTTCAGCGCACGCGGGTTATGCAGGTCGCGACGCACGCGGCCTACGAATGTCTCGAGCTTGCCCGTTGCTTCCGTTGCAAGCGGATAAAGCTGCTCCTCCGGATTGTCCTGGAGCACGATACCCGGCGCATTCGCGAGCAGCTGCTTCACTTCCTCGATATCGAAATCAGACTTCAGCTCGACGTAGACAGACTCCGAGTGACCGTATACGACTGGAATACGCACGCACGTTGCCGTAACCTGAAGCGACTCGTCACCCATAATCTTCTTCGTCTCGTTGATCATCTTCATCTCTTCGTACGTAAAGCCGTTATCGACAAACTTGTCGATCTGTGGAATCGCGTTGAAGGCGATTTGATGCTTCTTCGGCAAGGAGCCTACGGGCAAGATGTCCGGATTGACATCATTACCTTCCAGCGCCTCACGAGATTGACGAAGCATCTCGTTGATCGCGCTCGCACCCGCACCCGATACAGCCTGATACGTGGACACAATAATTTGCTTGATGCCATAACGGTCATACAGTGGCTTCAATGTCTGCACCATCTGAATCGTCGAGCAGTTCGGGTTCGCAATGACACCCTTGTGGTCGTTCACCTTGTCAATATTGACTTCCGGCACGACAAGAGGCGTCTCCGCGTCCATACGGAATGCACTGGTGTTATCGACGCATACCGTTCCATGCTTGATTGCTTCCGGCACGAGGGCACGGCTTACATCGCCGCCTGCGCTGAACAGCGCAATGTCGACGCCCTCGAAGCTCTCAGGCTTCGCTTCCTCCAGCGTAATCTCCTGACCCTTGAACGTAACCTTCTTGCCGGCCGAACGTGCGGACGATAACAGCTTCAATTGTTGAATAGGGAAGTTCCGCTCGTCTAGCAGACGAATAATTTGTTCTCCTACGGCTCCTGTTGCCCCAACAACGGCAACGTTAAACAATTTCTGATTCGACATATGGCACTCTCCCTAACAGTAGTATGACAATAATCGGTATAAATCAATAATTAAATCTTTCAATCAGCATCGGCTGCAGCTGCTTGCCTTGAAGCGCCGCCTCGCAAGTCTCCATAATTAAATCCATGCGGGCCACGAGCGAATTCGGCTTAGCCGTCGGCGCATCTTGACCGTATGGAACGAAATAGATGTTCTTCGTGATCAACAGCTTCCCGACATTCATCGCATTCAGTCCGAGTCCATCGTTCGTCGAAATGGCCAGCACCAGAGGACGCTGGTTGCGCATCTGCGCCTTGGCGGCCATCAGAACCGGACTTTCGGTCATCGCGTTGGCCAGCTTACTCGTCGTGTTGCCCGTGCAGGGCGCAATAACCATCACGTCCAGCAGCTTGGAAGGTCCGAGCGGCTCGGCATCTACAATTGAAGAAATAATATCATTTCCTGTGATGTCTTTCAACTGTTTTTGCCAATTTGCAGACGTACCGAACCGTGTGTCCGTCGTCATGATCGTATTCGAGACGATCGGCACAACCTTTGCCCCTGCGTCGACGAAACGCTTGATCTGAGGCATAACCTCCTCAAAGGTGCAATGCGAGCCCGTCAATGCGAAGCCTACCGTTATGTTTTTCCAGTCCATGCTTATTCCTCCTTGTCTTTCGCTTGCTGCATCATGATGCGTGTAATCGTGTCCGCCATAATGCGGCCAGCTGTCTTCGGAGCGACAATGCCGGGCAATCCTGGTGCTAGCATCGCCTTCACCCCGCGCTTCTCCGCGAATCGGAAGTCCGTACCGCCGGGCTTAGACGCCAGATCGATAATGAGTGCGCGGTGAGGCAAATTCGCGATCACTTGCGGTGTAATGATGAGAGACGGAATCGTATTGAAGACGAAGTCGGTCTTCGATGCATGCGAGATCAGCTCACTCGTATAGAACGGGCTCAGACCCATTTCATGCGCTCTTGCGTAATACTCCGGCCGATGAATGCCTACCTTCACATGAGCGCCCATGCCATGCAGCGTCCGGGCTAGTGTGAAGCCGGTTCTGCCGAAGCCAAGCACCATACATGAAGACCCGTGGATCGTAATGTCGGAGTTCTGGATGGCCATCATGATCGCGCCCTCTGCGGTCGGAATCGAGTTGTAGATGGCAACATCATCGCGGTCTAGCAGCTCTACCAGTACAATGTCTGCATTTGCGCACAGACTGCGCAGGTAGGGCTTCGCCATTCCGGTGAACACAGTTGCTTGCTTCGGGAGCGCAGCCATGAGCTCCTCCGTGAGATACATCTCCTGGGATGAAAACAAGCTGTCGACACGTCCCTGATCGTCTGTACCGACGGCTGGCAAAATGACGGCATCGAGGTCCTTGAGCGCTTCGGCTGTCAGCTCCGTCTTCGAAATTCCGCTGAATCCGTTCTGCAGGTTGTCAAAACCGATCAGCACGACGGTAGCATCGAGCTCCGAGCATTTCTGAATCACTTCGAGCTGTCTGGCGTCTCCGCCGATGATCCCGATTTGCATTCCGGTCAACACAGCTCCTCACCTCTTTCTGTTGTTGCTGTCGATAACACATCCTATGCGACCGCCCACAGATGGGTTCCACTCACCCTCTTTCCGCCACCTGCCTTAAGCCTCATCTCGCAACGCAAAAAAAAGCAGAGCCCTTGAACAATCAAGGCTCTGCCGTTTCTTACTCCTACTATTAGTTCGTACCGGTATGCCCGAAGCCTCCGGCTCCACGCACCGTGTCATCCAGCTCGTCCACCTGTTGCAGCTGCACGTGAGGTACCTGCTGGAATACGAGCTGGGCGATACGCTCGTTGCGCTCGATCGTGAACGGCTCCTGGCCGTGATTGATGAGCAGCACCTTCACCTCGCCGCGGTAATCGGCATCAATCGTGCCGGGCGAGTTCAGCGAGGTGATGCCATGCTTCAGCGCCAGACCGCTGCGCGGTCGAATTTGCGCCTCGAGCTGTGCCGGCATCGCCAGTGCGAAGCCAGACGGAACTAACGCTCGCTCTCCCGGCTGCAGCACGACTGGCTCGCTGACCGCCGCATAGATATCGAAGCCGCTGGCGAGCTCGGACATTTTACGCGGAAGCGAGATGTCCTCATTGCCAGGCAGCCGTTTAATCTGTACCTCGAACGGATTAGACAAGCTGGTCCCTCCTCATGCCGGAGATGACCGCATCTGACGCTCCTACCATCGCCAGCGCGAACGGCTTGGACAACAGGCTTGCCGTCAGCTCCTCGATCTGCTCCATCTCCACACGCTCGATGCGGGCGATGATCTCATCCAGGCTGTAATGACGCCCCAGCATCAGCTCGTTCTTACCGAGGCGGTTCATGCGGCTGCTTGTGCTCTCTAGGCTCAGAATGAGACTTCCCTTCATCTGCTCCTTGCCCTTGCGCAGCTCGGCAGGCGTCAAGCCGTTCTGCTTCAGATCGTGCAGCATCTCCATCGTTACCTTCAGCACCTCGGCCGTCTGCTTCGGCGCCGTACCGGTGTAGATCGTGAACATGCCGCCATCCTGATAAGAGGTATGATACGAGTAGACCGAATAAGCCAATCCCCGTTTCTCACGAATTTCCTGGAATAGCCTGGAGCTCATGCCCCCGCCTATAGCGTTATTCAGCAGCACCGTCGCATACAGCTGCTCGTCAGATACAGCAAGACCCGGCAACGACAAGCAAATATGGTTCTGCTCCGTCTTCTTCTGGAAATATTCCAGATCACTGCGGAAATCGAGCTTAGAGCTCTCCTGCTCGGCCGGACTGCCTGTGAAGGACTGGAAGTGTCGCTCGATGAGCTGCAGGACGTCGTCGCCGATATTGCCGGCGATCGCAACGACTGTGTTCGCAGGCGTATATTGCTCCTTCATGTACGACTTCAACGTATCCCTTGTCATTGGCTCCAGGTTTTGCTGCGTACCAATGATCGTCTGACCGAGTCTATGCTCGCCGAACGCTGCTCGTGCGATGAGATCGTGCACCATATCATCCGGTGTATCCTCATACATCGCGATTTCTTCATAGATCACATTCTTCTCCTTCTCCAGCTCCTCCGGATCGAACACGGAGTTGAAGAACATGTCGGAGAGCACCTCGACCGCGAGGGGCAAATGCTCGTCCAGCACCTTGCAATAGTAGCACGTATATTCCTTGGAGGTGAACGCGTTGACGTTACCGCCAATGCCGTCGAATATTTCAGCGATCTCCTTAGCTGAATATTTGTCCGTCCCCTTAAAGAGCATGTGCTCGATAAAGTGGGATATGCCGTTATTGGTTTCATTTTCGTTGCGGGAGCCAGTTTTGACCCAAATGCCGAACGCAACGGAGCGGCACGTTGGTATTTTTTCCACGACGACCCGCAAGCCGTTACTGAGGGTATATTTGTCCAATCTGAAGAAGCCTCCTCATCCGATAAAAAACTACCAGCTTACCGTTATCGGTATAATATTAGATCTTAACATTATTGCGAAGCCGACTCAACCTCGCTGCCAATGCGCTTCGACGACAGGACGTCGCTAACCGTTCCAAGCTGCAGGTTCTTCGCCTTGATCGCTTGAATCATTCCTTTGAGCGCTTGGCTGCTCGAGTCTGTCGGATGCATCAGAATTAGAGAACCAGGCTCGACGCGTGTTGCGATTTTACGGACGATCGATTGCGGAGGTGGATGCTTCCAATCGACCGTATCGAGCGTCCACAGAATCGTACGGAGCTTCATCTCATGCGCAACCTCGACCGTCGTCGAGTTGAAATCACCGGATGGCGGTGCGAACAGCTTGTTCGAGTAGCCGACCTGCTCCTTCAGCAGCTTCTCGGTCTTCGCGATTTCCTCGGCGTTTTGCGCACGGGACAGTGTGCTCATATTTTTATGCGAATAGGCATGATTCCCGAGCTCATGTCCTTCCTCCAGCAGCAGCTTGGCCGTTGGCACGTGCTTGCTCAGCCACATCCCATCAAGGAAGAAGGTCGCCTTCACCTCTTCCTGCTTCAACGTCTCCAGCATCGAGGGTATATATTCGTCGCCCCACGCAACGTTGATCATCAGTGCGACCATCGGCTTGGCCGGGTTTCCCTTATAGATTGGCTGCGGCCCGAGCTGATCGAGTCCGATCGTAGGAAGTACCTCGCGGACCTTGACCGGCAGCGGCAGCTGATACGCCTGCGACTTCGCCGCCTCCATCGACTGCTCGATATCAACAGCAAGCCCGTTGTAACCTGGAATAGCCCTCCAGACACCGTCCACCTTCGCATCAATCGGTGCTACATCCCGCTTCTTGGCCTCGGTCTTATAAAATTCGAGCGCCTGCTCCCGTCTTTCCCCCGCGCTGTCCTGTCGACTCCACGTCTCAAGAGCGGCATGCTCAAAGGAGCTTGTTAGCGTGAATCCGCTCTGCTCTGCTGCCGACTGTCTGGCATGTTGAACGAACAGACTGACATCGTCCGACTGCCGCATCACGAGCAGCACGCCCGTCAGGCTGACCGCTGTGAACCATAGCAAATGACGCTTGTTCCGATTCATATCGTTATCTCCCGTCCTTCCGGTTTGTCCACATTGTATGCGCGTCGGAACGGAAGTAGACCAGCTGCGAGGTTTCGACTGGCTATACAGCACCATCTGGTGGACACAACAAAAAAGAGTCAGACTGCTCTGGCTCTTTCTTCGTCGCTGCACGCGAAAGGTGCGGCATGTATTAAGCTTGCGGCTGGACAGGTGGTGCAAGAACCGCCTTGCGGGACAGGTTCACACGACCCTGAGCGTCGATCTCGGTCACCTTAACCGTAATCTGATCTCCGATCTTCACGACGTCCTCGACCTTCGCTACGCGCTCTGTGGACAGCTGGGAAATATGAACTAATCCATCCTTACCCGGCAAAAGCTCTACGAATGCGCCGAACTTCTCGATGCGGCGAACCGTACCCAGATACGTCTCGCCCACGATCACCTCGCGCACGATGCCCTCGATAATTTGACGCGCCTTCTCGTTCATCTCGCTGTTGGAGGAAGCGATGAATACGCGGCCATCCTGCTCGATGTCGATCTTAACGCCCGTCTCTTCAATGATCTTGTTAATGATCTTGCCGCCTGCGCCGATGACATCGCGAATTTTGTCCGGATTAATCTGCATGGTGACAATCTTAGGCGCATATTGGGAGAGCTCCTTCTTCGGCTCGGAGATGCGCTCCATCATTTTACCCAGAATGTGCATACGACCCTTCTTCGCCTGTTCGAGCGATTGGCTCAGTATGCTGCGATCGATGCCGTCGATCTTAATGTCCATCTGCAGCGCCGTGATGCCCTTCTCCGTACCCGCTACCTTGAAGTCCATGTCACCGAGATGGTCTTCCATACCTTGAATATCGGTCAAGATGGAGAAATGCTCGCCGTCCTTAATGAGACCCATCGCTACGCCGGCTACCGGAGCCTTGATCGGAACGCCTGCGTCCATCATCGCCAGTGTGCTCGCGCAAATACTCGCCTGCGATGTCGATCCGTTCGATTCGAGCACCTCAGATACAAGACGAATTGTGTATGGGAACGACGTCTCGTCCGGAATGACAGCTTCCAGCGCGCGCTCGCCGAGTGCACCGTGACCAATCTCGCGGCGGCCTGGAGGACGGAGCGGTCTTGCCTCACCTACGCTGAACGGCGGGAAGTTATAATGATGCATGAAGCGCTTCGACTCCTCGAGATCGATACCATCGAGAATCTGCACATCACCGAGCGCACCAAGTGTACAAATCGACAGCGCCTGCGTCTGACCGCGTGTGAACAAGCCGGAGCCGTGTGTGCGCGGCAGCAGGTTGATGTCGCATTCGATTGGGCGAATTTCGTCGAGTCCGCGGCCGTCCGGACGCACCTTGTCATGCGTAATGAGGCGGCGAACCTCTTCCTTCACGATGTCATAGAGCGTTTCCTTCACATCGTCCATCTTATCTGGCGTTTCCGCGTAAACGGCGATGAAGTGCTCCTTCGCTTCCGCATTAACTGCATCAATGGCGTCTTGTCTCGCGTGCTTCTCCGGAATTTTCACCGCTTCGACTAATTTCGCTTGGGCGAAATCGCGAACAGCGCGGCTTACCTCAGCATCCACCTCATGAAGCTTCACTTCCATCTTCGGCTTGCCAGCAGCGGCAACGAGCTCTTCCTGCGTCGCGACGATTTTGCGAATCTCGTCATGACCGAACATGATTGCCTCAAGCATCACTTCCTCCGACACTTCGTCAGAGCCGGCTTCAACCATCATAATCGCATCCTTCGTACCTGCAACGACGAGATGGATGTCGCTCTTCTCCGCCTGGGCAAGCGTCGGGTTAATGACGAACTGACCGTCCACCCGACCGACGATGACGCCGCCTACCGGTCCGTTGAATGGCACATCGGAGATGCTAAGAGCAGCAGACGTACCGATCATAGCTGCCATCTCCGGAGAGCAATCCTGATCTACGCTCATGACGATCGCTACGATCTGTACATCGTTGCGGAACCCTTCCGGGAACAACGGACGAATCGGACGATCTGTCAGTCGGCTGGCAAGAATCGCCTTCTCGCTCGGACGCCCTTCACGCTTGATGAAGCCACCCGGAATTTTACCTACGGAATATAGACGCTCCTCGTAATTCACGGTGAGCGGGAAGAAGTCGAGATCCTTCGGCTCCGCTGAAGCGGTAACCGTACACAGCACCACCGTATCGCCGTACTTGGCCACAACTGCGCCGTTCGCTTGCTTGGCGAGTCTGCCCGTTTCCAGAATAAGCGGTCTGCCGCCCATATCCATCTGTACTCTGCTTTCCATATACAACCTCCTATTGTCGCGTTTCGTTCGGCTGCGTGCTACTAGTCACGCTTCATGCTTATACGTATGTATAGAACGTACGCTCGGGACTAAATAATTATCATTCTGCATGATGGTTAGTATTTCCTGCTTATCGCCAAAACATTAGCGAAAAAAAGCAACCCCGAATCCCGGGAGCGCCCAATGTTGTTGTAGCGTCTCCAAGGACCTGCGTGGTTGCTTTTAATTGTGTCCGCTATACCTTAACGGCGAAGTCCGAGCTTCGCGATCAGTGCACTGTAGCGCTGAACGTCCTTATCCTTCAGGTACGTCAGAAGCTTACGGCGTTGGCCGACCATCTTCAGAAGTCCGCGACGCGAATGATGATCCTTCTTGTGCGTCTTCAGGTGACCTGTCAAGTTCACGATGTTCTCAGTCAAGATCGCGATCTGAACTTCAGGGGATCCTGTGTCGCTCTCATGCGTCTTGTGTGTTTGAATCAATTCCTGCTTGCGCTCTTGTGTCAATGCCATGGTTGATTCCACCTCCATATGGGTTATAATCTCCTGCAGCCCAGATACCGTCGGAGAGTCGGTTCTCCACGCTGCGGATATGATACTGCGAAGGGACAAGCCTATTCAGCAAGCTCCTAGCTTCGACAGCTTTCACAGTATAACATAAAGGAATGCTAAAAGTAAAATACGATTCGAAATAAAAGCTTCATACAAGCAGCTGTCTAGCCAGCTCGGCATCAACCTTGATTCGATCGACCAGCTCTTGTACCGACGCAAACTTACGTTCCGAACGAATGAAGTCGATCAGTTCTACGCGGACCGTCTCCCCGTAGATCTGCTCCTCGAAGTCGAACAGGTGCGCCTCCAGTGACGGGACGAGTCCATCGGAGAAGGTCGGCTTCACGCCTACGTTCATGACACCGCCATACGTTCCCCCGCGCACATGGGCTCGCACGGCATAGACGCCATTCGCCGGACGCACGTATGGGTCCTTCAAGCTGATGTTCGCCGTTGGGAATCCGATCGTTCGGCCGCGGGCGTCTCCGTGCACCACCTCACCTGAGAGCGTGTAGGGACGACCGAGTAGCTCGGCTGCCTCCTTGGCTTGTCCCTCCTGCAGCAGTCTACGGATACGGGTACTGCTCACCTTCTCCCCGTGCAGCTGATACGGACGCACGATCTCAACGGCGAAGCGGCCTCTCGCGAGCTCGCACAGCGTATCCGGTGTTCCCGCCCCCTTATGCCCGAAGGTGAAGTCGAAGCCGACGAACACCGTGTGAAGCTGGAGCGGCATCAGCATGTTTTCGACAAAATGCTCAGGGCTCACTCGCATGAACGACTCGCTGAACGCGGTCACATACGTTCGGTCAACGCCGATACGGGAGAATGCCTCACACTTCGCTTCTAACGGTGTGAGGAGATGGACGTACGTCTCCATCCCAAGCAGCTGCCTCGGATGTGGATGGAACGTCATGATCGCGCTTGCCGCCTGCATCTCTCTGCTTCGCTGAACAGCTCGGCCAATCACTTCTTGATGACCGAGGTGCACCCCATCGAAGTCACCGATCGCCAGCACCTGCAGCTGATTCACGATTGCTTGCTGCGGCTGGGTAGGATATGTTAAGAAGATCGTCTGCATGTTGGGGTGATCACCTACTCTTCTCATCCGCTTGCGATAACACCTTCACCGGCTCAAGCACGGATGCCGCTTGATTCCATTCAAAGATGCCGACGATACGCTCAGCACCTTGCGCCTGATCCCGATCATAGGCGGCAATTTGGCTGTTCAATGGCGGCTCCAGCTTGTCCACCTGCGACTTCTGGGCTTCATTAAGCCGCACCTTCTGGCCAAGCTTCGCCTTAGCTGCCTGCTCCGGCTCCAGTGTTACATACGGCAGATGCCGAAGAGCCTCCTCAACGGAAACGAGTCTCGACTCAAGAGCGCCTTGGTCAACGAGCTCCTGCACCTGCTCGAGCGTAAGACAGCGATCAGGAGTCAGGTTCCCTGTTGACGTTCGAACGAGCTCCGCCATCACAGCCGGTACGCCGAGCGCCTTGCCGATGTCAACGCACAGCGTACGTATGTACGTTCCCTTGGAGCATAGCGCACGAAAGCGTATCATCGGATGCTCGCCGCTCCAGTCCGTCTCCAGCACCTCGAGCTTATAGATCGTCACCGCTCGTGACTTCCGCTCAACCTCCGCACCTTGTCTAGCCAGCTCATACAGACGCTTGCCATCCACCTTGACGGCCGAATACATCGGCGGAACCTGTTCGATCTCGCCGACGAAGCGCAAGGCTGCTTCCATCGCCTGCTCAGGGGACAGGAGCTCACGCACGTTGTCCATCGAAGCGACCACCGTACCGGTCAAGTCCTCCGTATCCGTCGCTAGTCCAAGCTTTAGAACCGCCTCATATTCCTTGGGTAAATCTTGTATATACTCGACAATACGCGTTGCTTTCCCTATACATAACGGAAGCACGCCCGTCACTTGAGGATCGAGCGTGCCTGTATGTCCTATACGCTTGATCTTAAGCATTCGCCGCACCTTGGCTACAACGTCGTGCGACGTGAAGCCCTTCGGCTTCCAAATCGGCAATACACCTTCTATCGTCATGACAGCGCCAGCCCTACTTCCTTCACGACTTGCTCAATCGCTTCAGCAAGCGTCCCTTCGATCGTACAGCCCGAGGCGAGTACGTGTCCGCCGCCGCCGAACCGCTGCGCGATCTCGGCTACGTTCGCCCGACCACCGGAGCGAAAGCTCACCTTCACGACACCTGGCTTCTTCTCCTTAAACAGCAAGCCGACCTCGACACCTTCGACGTTGCGTGCATAATTGACCAGACCGTCTGTGTCCTCACTCGAGGCGTTCGAGGCAGCCATATCGTGTGTCGATATAGACAGCCAAGCGATCCGCTTATCCGGCGAGAACGACAGCGTGTTCAGGCTCGACTTTAACAGTGACACCTGCGGATACGTCAACGTCTCCAACAGTTTCTCTGCAAGCTCATGACCACGAACACCGCGCGCCAGCATATCAGCTGCGATCTGCAGCACCTTCGGTGACGTATTCGGGTATCTGAAGCCTCCAGTATCCGTCAACAGTCCCGAGTAGATACATACGTTCAGCTCATCGCTGAATACAAGACCGAGCTCCTTAGCCAGATCGTACAGCACCTCGACCGTAGCCGCGGCGTCGCTGCGTACAAGATTAACATGCCCGTACAAGTCGTTCGTTGCATGATGATCAATATTCAACAGCTGCACATCTTCGCTGAAGCATGTATGTACACGACCGAACCGTTCGTAATCGGCACAATCAACACATATGACACGGTTGAATGAGCGATCAAGCACATCCTGCTCCTGATTGACGATCGGCAAACCACCTGCCATATACAAGAACTTGTCTGGCATGCGCCCTTCATTGATCAACGTAAACCGCTTACGCAAAGCCGTTAGCATCCAAGCGACACCGAACGTCGAGCCTGCGGCGTCCCCATCCGGCTGGATGTGGGACACCACCAGGAAATCGTCGTTCGTGCGAATGAACTCGGCTGCCGCGCTAAGCTGAACAGCGTAGCTCATTTCGCTCATACGCCAGCATTCTCCTCATTGATTTGATGGAGAAGCTTTTCAATTTTGGAGCCATAATCGATAGAAACGTCGAACTTGAACAAGATCTCAGGAACTTTACGCATCCGAATTCGTTTGCCGAGCTCAGCACGGATGAAGCCTCTGCTGCGGCCAAGCGCCTTCAACGTTTCCTCTCTCTGCTCATCGCTACCTAATACGCTTAGGAACACCTTCGCTTGGGAGAAATCGTTCGTGACATCGACACCGGTTACCGTAATGAAACCGATTCGCGGGTCCTTCAGTTCGGATTGAATGATTTGGCTGATTTCCTTCTTAATCTGCTCGCCGACTCTTCCTACGCGAACTTTAGCCATAGCGGATCACCTCTCTACAGTTTCCATGACGAACGCTTCAATGATGTCTCCCTCTTTAATATCGTTGAATTTGTCAATGGATATACCGCACTCATAGCCTTGCGCGACTTCCTTCGCATCGTCCTTGAAGCGCTTGAGGGAGTCAATCTTACCCGTGAAGACGACGATACCGCTGCGAATGACACGCACTTCTGCACTGCGAGTCACTTTACCATTCGTGATCATGCAGCCTGCGATCGTGCCGACCTTAGTAACCTTGAAGACGTTACGCACTTCGGCCTGACCGAGGACCACTTCCTTGAACGTAGGATCCAACAGACCCTTCATCGCCGCTTCGATCTCTTCCATAACTTTATAAATAATGCTGTGCAGTCGAATGTCGACCTTCTCTTGATCAGCCGTGTTCTTCGCTTGAGGCTCTGGACGCACGTTGAAGCCGATGACGATCGCATTCGAGGCTGAAGCCAAAATAACATCGGATTCCGTAATCGCACCTACGCCGCTGAGCAAGATCTTGACCCGTGCACCTTCGACATCGATCTTCTCGAGCGAGCCCTTCAGCGCCTCGGCAGAGCCCTGTACGTCGGACTTAATGATCACGTTCAGATCCTTAATCTCGCCTTCCTTGATCTGCTTATACAGATCGTCCAGCGTAACGCGGCTGTTCGCACCCATCTCGGCCTGGCGCAACGTCACGCTGCGTCGTTCGGCAATCGCTCTTGCCTTGCGCTCATCCTCGAACACGAGGAACGGGTCACCGGCCTGAGGCACCTCGGTAAGACCTGTAATCTCCACCGGTGTGGAAGGTCCGGCTTCCTTCAGACGCTTACCCTTGTCGTTGACCATCGCACGTACGCGGCCAAAGTGAACACCAGCTACGAAGCTGTCGCCTACAGACAATGTACCGTGCTGGATGAGCACGCGCGCTACTGGACCTTTACCCTTATCGAGCTCGGCCTCAATAACCGTACCACGCGCACGCTTGTTCGGGTTCGCCTTGTATTCCTGAACCTCGGCTACGAGAAGAATCATGTCGAGCAGATTCTCAAGTCCGATCCGCTGCTTCGCCGAGATGTTGCAGAAGATCGTATCTCCGCCCCACTCTTCTGGCACAAGCTCGAACTTGGTCAACTCTTGCTTAATGGTATCCGGGTTCGCATCTGGCTTATCAATTTTGTTGACGGCCACAATGATTGGTACCTTGGCAGCCTTCGCATGCGCGATTGCTTCTACCGTCTGAGGCATAACGCCGTCATCCGCTGCTACAACGATAATCGTAATATCTGTAACCTGTGCACCGCGGGCACGCATCGAGGTGAACGCTTCGTGACCTGGTGTATCGAGGAACGTAATCTTCTTGCCATGCGTCTCGACCTGGTAAGCACCGATGTGCTGCGTAATACCGCCTGCTTCGCCTTCTGTCACATTCGTCTTACGGATGGCATCGAGAAGCGTCGTTTTACCGTGGTCAACGTGACCCATGATCGTCACAACTGGCGGACGCTCCATCAGATCGGCGTCTTCATCCTTCTCTTCAATCAGCTCGAAGTTGTCTTCCTCGACCGGAATTTTCAGCTCAACCTCGACACCATAATCCGATGCAAGAAGCTGAATCGCATCCAGATCAAGCTCTTGGTTAATCGTCGCCATGACGCCGAGGAACAACAGCTTCTTAATAACCTCGGAAGCGTCTTTATGGAGAGACTTGGCGAGCTCGCCTACTGTCATCGTACCGCGAACAATGATCTTCTTCGGCGTGTTGTCGATCTTCGGCTTCGGCGCTTCTTGGCCGCGTCCCTTCTGGAACTTGCCGCCACGACTGTTGCCCTGATACTTGCCGCCCGGCTTATTATCATCAAACCGCTTCGCGCCCGGCTTCGATCTCTTCAGACCCTTGTTCTTCGAATCGTCACCGTCAACATCAACCGTCGTCGGCTTAGGAGGAGCTGCTTGACGTGCATTGAAGTCTCTGCGATCGCCACGCTGACTTGTACTCTGGAAGCTGCTTGCGCCTTGACCGCCGCTGCGCTGTCCGCCCTGACCGCCACTCTGACCGCCAGTGCGTTGGCCACCCTGACCGCCACCTTGGCCGCCACTACGGTTACCACCCTGGTAGCCGCCGCCTTGACCGCCGCTGCGCTGTCCGCCCTGGTAGCCGCCGCCTTGACCGCCACTGCGCTGTCCGCCCTGACCGCCACCTTGGCCGCCCTGATAGCCGCCGCCTTGACCACCACTGCGCTGGCCGCCCTGATAGCCGCCGCCTTGACCGCCGCTGCGCTGGCCACCCTGGTAGCCACCGCCTTGACCGCCGCTGCGCTGTCCGCCCTGGTAGCCACCGCCTTGACCACCGCTGCGCTGTCCGCCTTGACCACCATCACGGTTGCCACCCTGGTAACCGCCGCCTTGACCGCCGCTACGCTGGCCACCCTGGTAGCCACCGCCTTGACCGCCACTGCGGTTGCCCTGGTAGCCACCGCCTTGACCACCGCTGCGCTGTCCGCCCTGATAGCCGCCACTGCGCTGTCCGCCTTGACCACCTTCGCGGTTGCCACCGCCCTGGTAGCCGCCGCCTTGACCGCCTTGTGCGGCTTGACCAGCTTCACTGTTGCTGTTCTGACGTTGCTCACCGTCTCCGTCGCTGCGCTGAGGTCTGGCGCCTTGCTCGCCGCTTCGACCGCTAGAAGGCTGAGCTTGCTGAGCCGATGGCTGACGCTGCTCCGGTCTAGGTTGAACAGCTACTGTTTGTTGTCTGGATTCAGGCTTATCGGACGGCTTACCGCTTTGACCGGCGCCGCTGTCTCTTTTTGCCGCTGCATTTGCTTTAATATCTTTAAAAAACTTTTCCACTTTGTTCACCGCATCGTTCTCCATTACGCTCATATGATTGTTAACTGGTACACCCATTTTCTTCATTATAGTAATGATCTCTTTACTGCTCATATTTAACGACTTTGCGTATTCATACACTCTGAGTTTATCTTTATTATTGTCTTGTTTTGTCAATACTGGCCACCTCCAGGCTTACTTTAAGGCTTCACTAGCAATCGCGCGAATCCCGCATCGGTTACGGCAATCACGACTCGCGACTCTTTCCCGATACTGGCTCCGAGCTGTTCCCGGGAACCGTACTGATGAATAGGAACCTGATAATGAATGCATTTATCATTAACCTTCTTCAAGGTGTTGGCGGACGCATCCTCGGATACGATCACAAGCTTGGCGTCACCGGTACGAACCGCATCGATCACCATTTCTTCACCCGTTAATACTTTACCCGCTCGCATCGCCAAGCCTAGATTGGAATAAAAACGTTCATTCATCATCGTCACCCGCCGCATCCTTGGCAGCTATGAAATCATCTTCAACCTTAATGAAATCGTGCTCCAGCGTATCATAAATGTCGGGGCTGACCTGCGACTTCAGCGCCCTATCCAATGCTCTAGACTTCTTAGCAAGCTTAAAGCAGGAAAGCTTGCCGCACAAATAAGCGCCGCGTCCCGCCTTCTTGCCGGTCAAATCGATCAGCAGCTCATCATTCGGCGTCTTCACGACTCGGATAAGCTCTCGCTTTGACATCATCTGCTGGCAGGCGACACATTTGCGAAGCGGCGTTTTTCTCGGCTTCATCACTTCACTCGCCTCCTATCGCTCTATGCGGCGAAGAGCATCTAGTCGATGCTGACGGAATCCTGATGCATCTCTTCAGACTCCGTCCGCGGCCTGCCGTACTCCTGCTCAGCCTGTGTCTCGCTCTTGATGTCGATCTTCCAGCCCGTCAGCTTGGCAGCCAGTCTGGCGTTCTGACCCTTGATACCAATCGCAAGGGACAACTGGTAATCCGGCACAATGACACGAGCCATCTTCTCGGCCTCAAACACCTGTACCTCGATCACCTTCGACGGACTGAGCGCATTCGCAACGTACTCGTCAACGTTCTCCACCCAGCGTACGATGTCGATCTTCTCGCCCTTCAGCTCGTTAACGATCGTCTGAACACGCATTCCTTTCGGACCGACACAGGAGCCGACCGGATCAACCTCAGCATTGCGAGAGTACACGGCAATCTTAGAGCGGAAGCCTGCTTCGCGAGCCACGGAGCGAATTTCGACGACGCCTTGGAATATTTCAGGCACCTCGAGCTCGAACAGTCGCTTCAGCAGCCCAGGATGCGTGCGGGACAGTATGATTTGCGGCCCCTTCGTCGTATTCTCGACCTTCGTAATATACGCCTTTACGCGATCGCCTTGCTTAAACTTATCGGTAGGCATCATCTCGGTGATCGGCATCGCCGCCTCGATCTTCCCCAGATCGATGTACAGGTTGCGCTGATCTTGACGCTGTACGATACCGGTTACGATATCTTCCTCTTTGTCCACGTAAGCGTTATAGATGAGCCCCCGCTCCGCCTCGCGTATACGCTGAGTCACGACCTGCTTCGCCGTCTGCGCAGCAATTCGTCCGAAGTCGCGAGGTGTTACCTCGATCTCGACGATATCGTTCATTTGATAATTTTGATTAATTTCGCGCGCTGCATACAGAGAAATTTCGAGCCGCGGATCCAGCACCTCGTCCACTACCGCCTTGCGCGCGTATACTTTAATCAAACCGGTGTGCCGGTTGATGTCCACACGCACGTTCTGTGCGGTATTGAAATTGCGCTTGTAGCTGGAGATGAGCGCCGCTTCGATCGCGTCGATCAGAATATCCTTCGCGATTCCTTTCTCCCGCTCGATTTCGTGCAGTGCTTCGATAAAGTCCATGTTCATTAGAATGAAGCTCCTCCTCTCATAAACTGCAAAGCCGCCGCAAGCGGCTGTCGTGCTAGAACACGATGGCAAGCCTTGCGCTTGCTACCTTGTCATACGGAATGCGATGCGTCTTCTTCGCAATCTGCACCTCAAGGGTCTCTTCGTCGAACGATTCCAGCGTCCCCTCGAATTCCTTCAGACCGTCGAACGGCTCATAGGTTGTAATGAACACATGCTGTCCTACCGCGCGGGTGAAGTCCTGAGCCTTCTTGAGCGGACGCTCTGCTCCAGGAGACGATACTTCTAGGAAATAAGCGTCAGGTATCGGATCCGTCTCATCCAGCTTGTTGCTCAAGTACTCGCTGATGCGGCCGCAATCGTCAATATCGATGCCGCCTTCCTTATCACAATACACCCGAAGAAACCAATTTTTGCCTTCTTTCACATATTCGACATCGACCAGCTCGAACTGATTCTCTTCCAAGAAAGGACGGATCAGCGCTTCGACCGTCGATTTGATTTGAGCGATACTCAACCTTAGATTCCTCCTGTCAACCTTCACTTAAGGCGGTAAAACCCTCATACAAAATGTAAAGAGTGGGTTTCCCCACTCTCTTAGTTAGAGATATAGCACTGTTACTGTAGCAGATTATACCATAGATGAATGTAAAATTGCAACCGAGTCAAAATAGCGACAGCTGGTTCGTCTCTGGAAGACCGCGGAAGCAGCCCATGCTAGAAAGCAGCTCTACGATCGTCTTCGACGCCTTGCTGCGAGTCTGGAAATCTTCAACAGACAAGTACGGCGCGCCCTCACGCGAGGCCGCAATATTGCGCGCCGCGTTATCTCCAATACCTGCTATGGCGGCGAATGGAGGGATTAGCGCGTCGTCTTCGATAATAAACTTCGTCGCGTCGGACTTGTATAAGTCGATCGGCTTGAAGGAGAAGCCGCGCGCGGTCATCTCCAGCGCCATCTCGAGAATCGAGATCATGTTCTTCTCCTTCGGCAGCGCCTGGAAGCCCTTCTCCTCAATCTCGATCAAGCGGCGAAGAATCGCATCGTAGCCTTGGCACAGCAGCTCAAGCTCGAAGTCGGAGGCGCGAACGGTAAAGTACGTCGCATAATACGCGATTGGATGGTACAGCTTGAAGTACGCGGTACGAACAGCCGAGATGACATAAGCGGAGGCATGCGCCTTCGGGAACATGTATTCGATCTTCTCGCACGAATCAATGTACCATTGCGGCACATTGTGCTTCTTCATGTCTTCCTTCCATTCCTCGGTCAGACCTTTACCTTTACGCACGCTCTCTGTAATTTTGAACGCGAGACCCGCATCCATGCCCGCCTTATAGATGAGATATAGCATGATGTCGTCGCGGCACCCGATAACTGTCTTGATCGTACAGATGCCCTTCTTGATCAGCTCTTGCGCGTTGCCGAGCCATACGCCCGTTCCGTGAGACAGACCCGAGATCTGCAGCAGGTCGGCGAAGCTCGATGGCTTCGCTTCCTCCAGCATTTGGCGTACGAACTTCGTCCCCATTTCCGGCACACCATACGTTGCCACCGGCGTTCGAATCTTCTCCGGCGATACGCCAAGCGCATCCACCGAGTTGAACATACTCATCACCTTCGGGTCGTTCATCGGTATCGTCGTCGGATCGACGCCCGTCAAGTCCTGCAGCATCCGCATCATCGTCGGGTCATCGTGTCCGAGTATATCAAGCTTGAGCAGGTTCGCATCGAAGGCGTGATAGTCGAAGTGGGTCGTCTTCCACTCCGCGTTCGTATCGTCGGCCGGATATTGAACCGGCGTAATGTCATTCACGTCAATGTAGTCCGGTACGACGACGATACCGCCGGGATGCTGGCCCGTACTCCGCTTGACGCCTGTACAGCCGAGCGCAAGACGGCTGAGCTCCGCTCCTCGCCACTTCTTGCCTTGATCCTCCTCGTACTTCTTCACGAAGCCGTATGCCGTCTTCTCGGCAACGGTGCCGATCGTACCTGCACGGAAGACGTGCTTCTCCCCGAACAGCACCTTCGTATAATTGTGCGCATGCGGCTGATACTCACCGGAGAAGTTCAAGTCGATATCGGGAACCTTGTCCCCCTTGAAGCCGAGGAACGTCTCGAACGGAATATCTTGACCTTCTCCCTTCAGCTTCGCGCCACACCTCGGACAATTCTTGTCTGGAAGGTCGAAGCCGGAAGGCATCGAGCCGTCCAGAATCCACTCGCTGTACTGGCATGTGCACAAGTAATGCGGAGGCAGCGGATTGACCTCAGAGATGCCGAGGAACGTGGCGACAATAGACGAGCCGACGGAGCCACGGGAGCCGACGAGGTAGCCGTCCTCGTTCGACTTTTTGACCAGACGCTCGGAGATGAGGTAGTTCGCTGAGAAGCCATACTTGATAATCGGGATGAGCTCCTTCTCGAGTCGCGCAGTGACGACCTCAGGGATCGGCTCCCCGTACATACGCCGGGCCGTCTCGTAGCACTTGTCGCGAATCTCATCATCGGCCCCTTCGATAATCGGTGTGAATAGCTTCGTCGGGAACAGCTCGAGCTCCTCGAATCGGTCGGCCAGCTCCTGCGTATTGCGAACAACGACCTCTAGAGCCGTCTCCTTACCGAGAAAATCGAACTCCGCCAGCATTTCCTTCGTCGTACGGAAGTGAACATCGGGCTTGCGGATGTCCTTCAGCGGACTGAACCCGGTAATGCCGTGTATCGTAATGTCTCTGCTGATCTTGTCGCGCGGGTTCAAATAATGAACGTTGCCGGTAGCAATGACCGGCTTGCCGAGCTTACGCCCAAGCTCAACGATTCGCCGCGTTGCGTCCTCTAGCTGCGCGGGGCTTGCGACCAGCCCCTTCTCGACCAGGTGCATGTTGTTGCCCGTCGGCTGAATCTCCAGCACATCGTAGAAGGCAGCGACCGCCTCCGCCTCATCGATCGACTTGTTGAGCACCGTCTCGAACAGCTCGCCCTTCTCGCACCCTGATACGATGAGCAGCCCTTCCCGCAGCTCAATCAGCTTGCTGCGCGGTATACACGGCACGCGATGGAAATATTCGGTATGGGATAGGGATACGAGCGTGTACAAGTTTTTCTTACCGACCATATCGAGCGCATAGATGCAGCAATGGAACGGCCGCTGAGTCGCCAAGCTTCTGGCGTTCTCATCGTTCAGCTTATCGAGCTGGGTGTAGCCGCGGTCGGCCGCCTCCTTCAGCATATGGAACAGCACATAACCGAGCGCAATCGAATCGTCAATCGCACGGTGATGATTATCGAGACTAACCTTGAACTTGTCGGTAAGCGTGTTGAGGCGGTGATTCTTCATCGTCGGATACAGCAACCGTGCCAGCTCCAGCGTGTCGAGCACCGCGTTCTGCGGCTCTGCAATGCCAAGTCGTCGGCAGTTCGCTTGAATGAAGCCCGTATCGAAGCGGGCATTATGGGCGACGAGCACGGCATCCCCGACGAATTCGAGAAATTTCGGCAGCATCTCCTCGAGCTCTGGCGCACCGCGCACCATATCGTCCGTAATGTTCGTCAGCTGCTGAATGTTGTACGGAATACGCTCATGCGGATCGATGAAGGTGGCGAATCGGTCGATCTCCTTGCCTTCCTTCATCTTGACGCCTGCGAGCTCGATAATTTTGTTATTCGTGACTGATAAGCCGGTCGTCTCGATGTCGAATACGACATACTCAGCGTCAGCCAGCGAGACTGACGTACCATTCATAACCACCTTCATTGAGTCGTCGATGACATTCGCCTCAACACCATAGATCATCTTAATACCATTCTTCTTCGACGCCTTGTACGCTTCCGGGAAGCTCTGCACGCCGCCGTGATCCGTCACAGCGATCGCCTTATGCCCCCACTTGGCCGCCATCTTAATATATTGATCGACAGGCGTAATCCCGTCCATTGTGCTCATCGTCGTATGAAGATGGAACTCTACTCTCTTCTCCTCCGCGTCGTCCTTGCGTTCTGGAGGCGCCATCATTTCATTCACATCGTTCGGAATCATGACGAGCTCAGGCACCTGCATGAATCGGTCGTATTCCACCCGCCCGCGCAGCTTCAGCCATGTCCCGTTCTTGATCAGACTGTAGATCTTCACATCTTCCTTCGTCTTCGCGAACGCCTTCACCATCATGGAATCGGAGAAATCGGTCACATTGAACGTAAACAGAGTGCTGCCGTTCCGCAGCTCCTTCACCTCGAGACCGAATACAGAGCCTTGAATCGTCACCTTCTTCTCCTCATCCTGTACGCTCTGAAGCGGGACGGCTGGCTCCTTGATGTCGTAGCCAACCATCAGCTTGACCTCGCCCTCCGGCACAGCAGCGGCAGCTGCCTCTTCAGCCTCGACAGCGGTCAGGATGACGCTCGTTACTTCCTTCTGCTCCTGCTCGATCTGCTTCGTGAACTTCTCGAGCTCCTCCTTGCGCGATTCGATGAGCGCATACTTCACATGCAGCTCAACACCGAAGAAGCCTGTGAAGTAGTTGCGGATCCACTCCGCAATGTTCTTCTTCTTCGCCAGCTCAAGTCCAATACTGTCCAATAGATACAGCGTCAGCACATTACCTGAGACGTCGATCTTCGCCTTCGTCATCCAGCCGTTAATCGAAGCGGCCTCGCGCTGCACCCACTCCAAAAACATACTCCAATATTCGTCCGCGACTTCCTTCGGATTCACATCCGACGTATATTGCAGCACGAAGCGAATCGCAGCAATATGCGCGAACTTGTCGCGGATCATTTTGCAGAAGGTCCGATACACGTCGCACGGCACGACCTGTGTCTTCACAATATAGAACGTCCACTCGCTGTTGCGGCGACTCGTCTCTACCTTATCGATATAGCCATCGGCGAAAAACTGACGAACGACCTCAGACGGAACGCTGGCCTGTTGCATCAGCATCTCGAACCGATCGCGCTTGGAAGCTGTACTGCTACTGCTCATGCTGTTCCTCCCCTGTAAAACAATCAAAGGGCAAAAAGGAGTGTTGCATTCCCGTTTGCCCTTCTGTATCATTTCCGAAGTGATTTAGTAAGCTCGTCCGAAAAGAACCGTATGCTTCGCCGCTTCACCGCAGACGAGGCATGTCGACTTGTGCACTCCTGGCTCGAACGGAATGTTGCGGCTCGTTGCGCCGGTCTCTTCCTTCACGGTTGCCTCACATGCATTAGAGCCGCACCAGCCCGACAGCGAGAACCCTCGCTTCTTCTGGAGGAATGACTTCAGCTCATCCAGCGTATCGGCTGCGGTCATCGACTCATCACGGAACCTCTTCGCTCGATCATACATTTCCCGCTGTGTCTCCGTCAACAGCTTTTGGACCTCTTCCACGAATTGGCTCTGCGCAACGACACGCTTCTCCCCCGTAATCCTGGATACGAGCACCACTTGGCCGTTCTCCATATCACGCGGACCGAGCTCTACGCGAATCGGCACGCCGCGCATTTCGTATTCATTGAACTTCCAGCCCGGGCTCTGATCTTGACGGTCGTCCACCTTCACGCGAACGCCAGCCTTCTTCAGCTGGTCATACAAGCCGTCCACACAAGCGATCGCTTGTTCGCGTGTCTTCGCTGGTCCAATCGGAATCATCACAACCTGTGTCGGAGCGACCTTCGGAGGAAGCGCAAGTCCGCGGTCATCACCATGCACCATGATGAGCGCACCGATCAGTCTTGTGCTAACGCCCCAGGACGTCGTATGGCAGAACGTGTGCTGGTTATCACGATCCAAGTATTTGATATCGAAGGCTACAGCGAAGTTCGTGCCAAGATAGTGCGACGTCCCCGCCTGTACCGCCTTGCCATCCTTCATCATCGCTTCGATCGAATACGTGTCCACCGCTCCGGCAAACTTCTCGGAAGGCGTCTTCTGTCCGGTAATGACCGGGATCGCCAGGAAGTTCTCCGCGAAGTCCTTATAGATCTCGAGCATCTGCATCGTCTCGCGACGTGCATCTGCCTCATCCTCATGCGCGGTATGACCTTCCTGCCAGAGAAACTCGCTCGTCCGTAGGAACGGCTGCGTCTTCTTCTCCCAACGCACCACGTTCGCCCACTGGTTAATGAGCAGCGGCAGGTCGCGGTACGAGTTAATCCATTCCGCGTACATATGACCGATCATCGTCTCGGACGTCGGACGAATCGCAAGTCGCTCCTCGAGCTTCTCTCCGCCAGCCTCGGTTACCCAAGGCAGCTCTGGATTGAAGCCCTCGACGTGTTCCTTCTCCTTCTCGAAGAAGCTCTCCGGAATGAAGAGCGGGAAGTATGCGTTGCGGTGACCTGTCTCCTTGAAGCGGCGATCCAGCTCACGCTGTATGTGCTCCCAGATCTCATAGCCGTCCGGCTTGAACACGATGCAGCCGCGCACCGGCGCGTAGCTCATCAGATCCGCCTTCTTGATCGTATCAATATACCAGCGGGAAAAATCCTCGCTCTGCGGCGTAATTTCCTTCACAAACTGCTTCTCTTGCTTCTCCTTCGACATGGTTCCGATGCTCCCCCTGCTAACGGCGTTTCGTTATCCTTTAATAAGTTCGAGTATATCATTGTATGTTACAGCAATCATGAGCAGCATGAGCATCGCAAAGCCTACGAAGTGGACCATGCTCTCGCGATTCGGATCAATCGGCTTGCCTCGCAGTGCCTCGAGACCGAGGAACACGAGTCGGCTTCCATCCAGTGCTGGCACTGGCAATAGGTTGAACAGACCCAGGTACAAGCTCATGAGAGCCATCCAATTGACATATTGCGGCCAGCCTGCAGCAGCCTGCTCACTCGTGAACTGGACGATCTGCACCGGCCCGCCCAGCTCATCCATGTCCACCTGCAGCGTCGCCAGCTTACCGAAGCCGTCGAGGATGAGCGTGCTATAGAGCACCATGTTCTTCCAGCCAAACTGGAATGCCTCCGAGATCGTAGCCGGACGCGTATCCGGACCAAGCGATACCCCGACGCGAATCGCATTGTCTGCAGTCAGAACAGGCGTCACCTGCTTCGTGAGCAGCTGCTGGTCACGTTCAACGACCCAGCTCATCGGCTTGTTCGCCGAATCTTGGATCAGTCCAGTCAGCTTCTTGCTGTCCCCGGCAATCTTCTCCCCGTTCACTTCGATGATGACGTCTCCTGCCATCAGTCCTGCCTTCTGAGCGGCAGAGCTGTCTACGGTGCTCTGAATGCGAATCCGATCAGGCAGCGGAGTACCGACCATGAACGCAACAGAGATGAACAAGATGATCGCAAGGATGAAGTTCATCAGCGGTCCGGCAAAAATCGCCAGCGCACGCTGACCGACCGTCTTGCTGCCGAACTGACGATCCCATGGCGCAATCTGTGTCTCCTTATCCTTACTAACCATCATCGCCTGCGGATGGACAGCGAACTTATGCAGTACACCGTCGACATCGACACGAACGAATAGCTTATGTTCCAGATCAATATCTTCAACGACACCTTGCAGCGCATCGCGTCGGCTGTCCAGATCGTTCAAGTAAATGTGTGTCACCTTATCGTCCTGTATCGCCAGTGCGATGCGCTGCCCCGGGTTGATCTGAACGAGCTCGGGATCTTCACCGGCCATGCGAACGAAGCCGCCAATTGGCAGCAGTCTTAACGTATAACGCGTTTCCCCTTTGACGAATGAGAGTACCTTCGGGCCGAAGCCGATAGCGAACTCCCGTGTCAATATGCCTGCACGTCTAGCGAAGTAAAAGTGACCCCATTCATGCACCGTCACCAATACAAAAAACAAGAGAACATTCAGTAAAATCAGTTGAAGTACGTTCACTCTAGCTCACGGCCTCCTTACACTCATGTTCATATTTACAAGCTCTTGGAAGGGCGTTCTTCATGCTCCTAGATTAACATTAATGATTAGCCGAACACAAGCCGAGCCCATGCTATGAACATATTACGGACAAGGAGGAATGATGACTCATTATAGTAACATCCCGAGGCTATTACGATGACGGAATCGAGGCTGCCGCTTCTCTTGCCCATCGGTCGCTCTCCAGAATGGCCGCCAGCGGCGGCGCTGCAATAACCTCATGGCGGTTCATGACCTCAGCAATGATGTGCTCAATCGCAAGGAACGAGATTTCATTGCGTAGGAAACGGGCGACAGCTACTTCATTGGCCGCATTATACACGGTCGGCATCGTACCACCGGTTCTTCCGCACTCATACGCCATCGCAACACAAGGGTAGCGCTCCATGTCCAGCTCACGGAAGTGCAGCTTACCAATCTCAGCAAGCCTCAGCGGCTGTGACGGAGTGCTCATTCGATCCGGATACGTGAGCGCATATTGGATCGGCACCCGCATATCTGGCATGCCAAGCTGGGCGACAATGCTGTAGTCGACGAACTCGACATACGAATGAATAATGCTTTCGGGATGAATGAGCACATGGATTCGGTCATAAGACAGCCCAAACAGCCAATGCGCCTCCATGACCTCTAGCCCTTTGTTCACCATCGTCGCGGAATCGATCGTAATCTTAGCGCCCATCGACCAGTTCGGATGCTTCAGCGCATCCTCTACCGTCACAGCTGCAAGCTCATCTCGCGTACGATCTCGGAACGAACCGCCCGAAGCTGTAAGTGTAATCGTATGTATACGCTCTCGGTTCTCACCGTTCAAGCATTGGAAGATCGCCGAATGCTCGCTGTCGATCGGGAGTAGCTGCACCCCCTTGCGCGCGGCCAAGTCCGTGACGAGATGTCCGGCACTAATAAGAGTCTCCTTATTGGCGAGGCCGATATGCTTGCCCGCCTCGAGCGCTGCAAGCGTCGGCTGCAGCCCTTGGCTGCCTACGAGCGCTGTGACAACAAGCTCCGCATCATGGTTCGCCGCGACCTCGACGAGTCCCTCCGCACCATACATAACGGTTGTACCGGAGGGTACGCGCACCTGAAGCCACTCGGCAGCGTCCTTCGTCGCGACGCTTACTTTTTTCGGACGGAACTGAATCGTCTGCTCCAGCAGCAGCTCCTTGTTATGCCCACCCGCCAATGCCTCGATCTGATACAGCTCAGGATAATGCGAGACGACATCCAACGTTTGGGTGCCGATGGAGCCTGTCGATCCGAGAATGCTGATTCTTTTCAACTCGCTCACTCCAGCCATATGAATTTACGCTTGTGGGAGCAGGGAGAGCATGTGCAGGAACGGGAACACGATCAGCCAGCTGTCCGTGCGATCGAGCACACCGCCGTGTCCAGGCAATATCGCCCCCGAATCCTTGATGCCCTTCACCCGCTTATAAGCCGATTGGATCAAGTCGCCCATCTGTCCGACAATCGCGATGACGATGCCGACGATGACCGCTTGACCGTACCCGAGCAGCTCTGGACGAAGCCAAGCGAATCCCAGCGCAACGATTACAGACAGCACGGTGCCGCCTAGGGCGCCTTCTACCGACTTCTTCGGACTAATGGTCGGCCACAGCGGCGTCTTGCCGAACTTCGAGCCGGTGAAGTAAGCTCCCGAATCCGTCGTCCAGATGCAGAGGAAGATCAGAAGCGTCCAGAACAGCCCGTTGTCGGCGATCGCCCGTGTTTCGATCATATAATGAAAACCAACCCCGACATAGACCATACCGAGAAAGGCGGTCGCCACATGGTCGATGGTCGTCTTGTTTTTACTGAGTACCGTTCCTGCCAGGAACAAAAACATCAACACCCATATCAAATAGCCTGATGTCATGACGTCCCCTTGCCAGTCGTACAAAAGAGCAAGAACGCCCGCATACCCGATAATTTCGATCACCTTATTGCTATTAAGCCCGTTCATCCGAAGAAATTCGGCATAACCGACCAGCGCCAGCGCAGCAATCAACCCCGCATACCAGTAGCCTCCGAGGTATAACATGATGAAAAATCCGAGCCCTGCCACGATTCCTGTGACGATTCGCTGCTTCAAATCGATTCCTCCAATACCGCTACAGTCCCCCGTATCGTCTGGCGCGGCGCTGATATTCTTGGATAGCCATGTAGAAGTGCTGTTCATTAAACTCCGGCCAGCACAGTTCAGTAAAATAAAGCTCCGAATAGGCTAGCTGCCAAAGCATAAAGTTACTGATACGCAGCTCACCGCTCGTTCGAATCAGTAAATCCGGATCGGGAAGCGGAGCCGTAAGCATATATTGGGAAAATAGCTCTTCATTAATGTCCTCGGGTCGTAGTCGACCGGCCGCTGCTTCTTGTGCGATGCGCTGTACTCCCGAAATCATTTCTTTACGGCTGCCGTAGTTCAAGGCAAAGTTAAGAATAAGACCGGTATTATGCTCGGTCTGCCGGATCGCATCCTCTACCGACTTCCGCGTATAATCTGGCAGCGCCTCCGGCCAGCCTGTAATGCGGATTCGTATATTGTTAGCGATTAGCTCATCGATCTCTTTAGGAAAAAACTCCAGCGGCAGCTTCATCAAATATTCGACCTCGTCCTTCGGCCGCTTCCAATTTTCAGTGGAAAAGGCGTACAAGGTCAGCGCCTGAACGCCGATTTGATCTGCCGCTAACGTTATTTTTTTCACGTTTTTCATGCCCGAATGGTGTCCAGCGACACGCGGAAGTCCGCGCTTCTGTGCCCAGCGGCCGTTACCGTCCATGATGACGGCGACATGGTTCGGAATATTGTCGGTATCGAGCGAGAAGATGCTCTCCTCGTCCTTGGTCGGCGTTCCGAACCATTTTTTGAATGGCTTCATGAGAGATCCCCCATCAAGAAAGACTAAAAGCCCCCTCGAATAAGGGGGTTTTTGCCTATTACACTTCCATAATTTCTTTTTCCTTGGCGACAAGCACCTTGTCTACCTCGGCGATGAACTTGTCTGTTGCCTTCTGAATATCGTCCTGATGACGGCGTGACTCATCCTCAGACATACCGGCCGTCTTCTCCAGCTTCTTGATCTCGTCGTTGGCATCACGACGCACGTTACGAATTGCGACCTTCGCTTCTTCACCGAACTTCTTCGTCAGCTTCACCAGCTCCGCACGACGCTCTTCAGTCAATGCTGGAATCATGATGCGGATGCTCGAGCCATCATTCGAAGGCGTAAGGCCGAGGTCTGACTTCATAATTGCCTTCTCAATCGCCGATACAGAGCCCTTATCCCAAGGCTGAATCATCAGTGTGCGGGAATCCGGCGTGTTGATGTTAGCTAGCTGGTTAACAGGTGTTAGCGCCCCGTAGTACTCAACCTGAATGCGGTCCAGCAGCGCTGGTGTCGCCCGTCCGGCACGAAGCGTCAGCAGCTCTTTTTTAAGCGAGGAGATCGCTTTGTCCATGCGCTCCTCGGCATTTTTCTTTATCGTTTGCGGCATCGTTACACACTCCCTTTTACGATCGTGCCGATCTTCTCACCCATCACTACGCGCTTAATATTGCCGCTTTCGGTAATGGAGAATACAATCAGCGGAATGTTGTTATCCATACATAAGGAGGACGCTGTCGAATCCATAACGCCTAGATTTTTGTTCAGTACCTCCATATAGGTCAGCGTCTCGAACTTGACCGCAGTCGGGTCCTTGAACGGATCTGCAGAATATACGCCGTCTACTTTGTTTTTGGCCATCAGAATCACTTCAGCCTCAATCTCAGCAGCTCTCAGCGCAGCTGTCGTATCGGTCGAGAAGTACGGATTGCCTGTGCCTGCTGCGAAAATAACGACGCGCCCCTTCTCCAGATGACGCATTGCTCTGCGGCGAATATAAGGCTCTGCAACCTGCTGCATCGTGATCGACGACTGCACACGTGTCGGTACGCCGATCGTCTCGAGGGCATCCTGCAAAGCGAGCGAATTCATTACCGTAGCCAGCATCCCCATATAATCGGCTGTAGCACGATCAATGCCCTTAGCACTACCGGCGATACCTCTCCAGATGTTGCCGCCGCCTACGACGACAGCTACCTCAACCTGAAGATCAACAACATCCTTCACCTGCTGTGCAATCGAGCTGATCACTTCGGCATCAATACCATAGCCTTGCTGCCCTGCTAGCGCTTCGCCGCTTAACTTCAGGATGACTCTTTTAAAAATTGGACTAGCCACGTTCGTTTCCTCCGCTTCGTTCAAACTGTAATTTCATTTTACTTTACAAAACAGGGAACACCAAGTGTTCCCTGCCGCTCAATTCTATAATGGACCTTACAGTTTGACTTGGCTCATAACTTCTTCTGCAAAGTTTTCTTGCTTCTTCTCAAGACCTTCTCCGAGCTCGTAGCGCACGAAGCGGCGAATCGACAAGTTCTCGCCGATTGTTGCAATCTTTTCCTTCAGTACTTCTTCAACCGACTTGTCTGGGTCCTTGATGAAAGGCTGCTCAAGCAGGCAGTACTCTTCGTAGTATTTCGCCAGACGGCCTTCTACGATTTTTTCAACGATCTTCTCTGGCTTACCTTCGTTTAGAGCTTGGTTCGTCAAGATCTCACGCTCTTTGTCAAGCGCCTCTTGAGGAACTTCATCACGGCGAAGGAATTTCGGATTCGATGCTGCGATGTGAAGCGCAACGTCACGTACGAACGCTCTGAACTGCTCGTTCTTTGCTACGAAGTCCGTCTCGGAGTTTACTTCAACGAGTACGCCGATCTTACCGCCAGCATGAATGTAAGACTCGATCATACCTTCTGTAGCGACACGGTCGGACTTCTTCGCTGCAGCAGCCAAGCCCTTCTCACGAAGAAGCTCAGACGCTTTCGTCAGATCTCCATTCGCCTCTTCCAGCGCTTTTTTGCAATCGAGCATACCTGCTCCTGTTTTCTCACGCAATTCCTTTACTGCCGAAGCACTTACTGCCATGATTGGGCCTCCTTGAATTTAGAAGTTTTTGTTAGGATGAGCTATGTACCTCAAAAAAAAGGGCGGTGAAAGGATTTTGCACCTTTAAACCACCCTTTCTTGTATTCAACCTTAAGCTGTCGTCTGTTCGCCTTGATGAGCCTCGATAACGGCATCTGCAATTTTCGCTGTCAACAGCTTAACTGCACGAATTGCATCGTCGTTACCTGGGATTACATAATCGATTTCATCCGGATCGCAGTTCGTATCAACGATACCTACGATTGGGATACCAAGCTTGCGCGCTTCTGCAACTGCGATGCGCTCTTTGCGAGGATCGATGACGAACAATGCGCTCGGCAGACCCTTCATATTTTTAATACCGCCCAAGAACTTCTCGAGGCGATCCTTTTCTTTACGAAGGATGATAACCTCTTTCTTAGGAAGAACGTCGAACGTGCCGTCGTTTTCCCATCTGTCAAGCTCGTGAAGACGGTTAATACGCTGTTGAATTGTGGAGAAGTTCGTCAGTGTACCGCCGAGCCAACGCTGGTTGATGTAGTACATGCCGCAACGCTCTGCCTCTTCTGCAACGGAGTCTTGAGCTTGCTTTTTTGTACCTACGAACAAGATTGTACCGTTCTCTTCAGCAACGGAACGTACGAAGTTGTACGCCTCTTCAACCTTCTTTACCGTCTTTTGCAAGTCGATAATATAAATTCCGTTTCTTTCAGTGAAGATGTAACGATCCATTTTCGGGTTCCAACGACGGGTCTGATGACCGAAGTGCACCCCAGCTTCAAGAAGCTGCTTCATGGAAATTACTGCCATCCTCACACACCTCCTCAATATTGGTTGTTTTTTTGTGGCAACCTCCGCTCGATCTCATCTTCACAGTGAAACTCCCAGATTATTGCGGCATGCAACATGGAGAGAAGCATGAACTGCAACGCGGAAGCACCGTCACTGGAATTAATCGGCGTGTGGATTTTTACACCGTCAATTACTATACCACAATCGTATAGGTGATGCAACTACCGTCTAATGATGTCGAACTTGGTGGCTCATAAGGCACGGATCTTACACCAATTGAACACAAAAATCAGACCCTCGTAAGGATCTGATGAACTATCGAGATATGAGATTCGTTATAATTTGCTCCAGCGACTGTGGACCCTTGAAGACGTGAATGCCTGCAATGACGCTGCCGGACAGCTGACGCTTGTGCATCTCATTCTCGAATGCCGCTTGGTCACTGATCAAGCCGCTCTGGAACAGCATCTCCGACACTTGAGCCATGACCATCCCCTTAGTCACGTACACATACGTTTCTCGCACGGGCGGAGCGGCAGGTGTTTGTGCTGCCGAGGCATTTTTCGCCTTCTCCTCCTCGACTCGCTTCACTACGACCGCGTCAAGCTCAGGCTGGGTGTATACTTTGGCATCCTTCTCATACACGTTAAAATGAACAGAGGCGGCTTTCCGCAGCTCTTCCTTATCAAGCGCTTCAGCAGTAGGCTGACCTTGCTGCGCTCCTTGTGATGCGTCGAAGCCGCTGGACGGCGAAGCCAGCATCAGCTGCAGCAACACAGCACCGGCAATAATGCCTGAGCCAAGGCCGTAAAGCACGTACTTCTTAGTTGACATTGACGCTGTCCCCCTGTTTGGCAAGCTGTAGGATGAGGCTGACTTCCCCTTTATTCATACTTAGCTTCTTGGCAATGACATCCATCGACTTCCCTTCATCATGCAGCGCGAACAGCTCCGCATAACGTTGCCGCATGTCCATCAGAGGGGCGTTGCCAGGCTGGTCCTGCTGGTCTTGCTCTGGTGTATTCGTCGACTCGAGGGCCGCTTCTGAAGCTGTGGCCACTGTCCCAGCATGGGCAGCCGTCTGTGGCGCATAGATCGGCTGCTTCTGCAGCTGCTCGGCTACGAATCCAACTCGGCTTAAATCTTGCTGCAGCTGCTGATTGTGCTTCTCCAGCGTCTCTAGCCTTGCTGCCAGCTTCGCCGTATGCGTATCGTATTCCTTCTTCGTTTCGGAGAACAGCTGAATAATCGCCTTGTTTTGCTCCTCGAGCTCGATGGCAAAATGGTCCATGGCGCTTTCCATTTCTTTCGCCATCGTTTCCGATCCGTCCTCGCTTTTGCTTGCGCGCTTCGGCAGCAGCATCGCATAGACGATTACGCATAAACCGAAAAGGACAACGTATACCCACGGTTGATTCATCTGCGTTCACCTTTTTCCGCACATAGTGTCAAAGCGACAAATCGATATGATGACCCTTGAAGGGATGATCCTTGGACGGCTTCGACGAAGCGCTTCCGCCGGACTGAGCCTGCTTCGAAGACTTGCGTGACTTGTTCCCATCCCCGGCGTTGCCTCCGCCCTGCTTGCCCTCATCGCGAATCGAGGCACCGTTCGTCTCCTCCATCTTCATGCTGCGGCCACGCTGCGCCAGCGTCTCCTTCTGGGCTGCCTCCGACAACGCAGCTTGATCCACCACCGGCTTTTGGTTCAGCTGGTTTTGCTTCAGACCGACTTCGTCATTTTTGTGCAATGCAAATTGCAGGTCAATCGCTCTTAGCGTCATCCGCTATCCTCCTATCCGGACATCCGAGATACAAGTTTGAGCATCCTTAGCCATATCACCGACAACCTTATAACGGACTCATGGCAATATCGCCGTCATGCAGCTGGAATTTAACTCTCGTCGCTGCGTCTTTAATGAATTTGGTATTGCGTCCAATGACAATCTTCGTACCGCTGTATACCATCCCAATTACTTCGACCCTCGCGCGCTCGGAGTCCTCCAGTGACTTCTCAATTTCGAATATTCGGCTCTTATACGATGAAATTTCTTCCTGCGCCTGTTTCTTCGTATGGTTCAGCTTGATGCGCATCCCAACCTTCTCAGGGGATAGCTGCCCCGCCGCTGCCATCTGATCGAGCAATACGAGAGCCTTCTCGGTCTTATTTAAGTTGTCCGCAACCGTCTTCAAGCTTTGCTTCAGCTGCTGGAGCTCGTTACGCAGCTCCGGAAGAACGCCCACCTCAATAGCCGTAACGGTTGACATCGTGTTGCCGATCGTTCTTGCCGTTACTCGCTCACCGGCCTGCAGCTGTCCTCCGACGATAAGCCCCTTCGTACCTTTGCAAGTAATTTCTTTGCCCGCTCGAATGTTCGAATGCATGATGCTTTGGTTCACGAGCACTTCCTCGCCGACTTCGATCGTGGCATCCTGTATGAAGGAGCACTTCACCCTTTGACCTGCGCGGATGACAGCCTTATGATGACCCAAAATGCCTGCGTTAATCTCAATAGAGCCGCCAGCCTCAAGGTCAGCACCGTCTACGTTGCCAGTAATTCGAATATCGCCTGCCGCTTTAATACGGAAGCCAGGAATTACACTGCCGCGAATAACGACGGTTCCAACGAAGTCGATGTTGCCAACATGATAATCGACATCACCATTCACCTCGAAGACGGGAAACACGTTCAGCTTGTCACGGTCTGTCTTCGTTACCATTCCGTCCATCGCAGCATACAATGCTAACTGCTCAGGATCGGTCACGACGTTTTTCCCGAGCTTAAAGCGCGCTTCCTTCCCGTCCTTGGCAAAAAGCACCTCGCCGGTTACCGCTTTCCCTTCTGTACCTTGTTCGGCTGGGACTCGTTCAGCGATCAGCTGACCCTTCCGAACGTTATGAATCGTCGTCACTTCTTTATAATCGACCTTGCCGTCCTCCAGCTCCAGAGGCCGCTTCTCCAAGTCATCAAGATCGAACATCGTCTTAATGTACCCGTCAGCTCCATGCACAGGAGGCTGGCCCTTCGCGATTACAGTCTTTTGATTGAAGAACGATTGTGGGTCCTTCACAATTTGAGCGATCTTATCCTCCAATAGACCGTGTACGATACGGTTCAACTGTAGCAGCTCCTCGAGTTGACTTCTGGAGAACGTCCCTCTCCAGCCGTCTACATTCGAGAATCTTAGGGTAGCCGTCAGTTTATCATCATCCACCGCGATGTCCACATAATGGTTAAGCGGCAGTTCATGTTCACTCATTATCATCCCCACTTTCAACTAATCTTGGAACAACTGCGTCTTATGCCTGCTTAGTGCGCCTCTTAAGCGCAATATCGCCTTCGAATGCAATTGAGATATTCTGGATGGGGACAAGCTCATGACTTCCGCAATTTCACTTAACGACAGCTCTTCAAAATAGAACAACGAAACGACGGTCCGTTCCTTCTCCGTCAACCGATCAATCGCTTGTGCAAGCATGTCCTTCAGGAACACCTCCTGCACCTTCGATTCCGGCTTAACAGCCTTCTCATCGACTAGAAGCGCAATTCTTGTGTCTGTTTCTTCATCTCGAATCGGATCGTCAATGGAGCAGACCGTCGTCACCGCGATATCCTGAACCATTTGCTGAAATTCCGATTCGGTTACTTGTAAATATTCACTCATCTCCAAATCAGTTACAGAGCGCAAATATTGCTGCTCCAGCTTCTGATACGCATCTTCCACTTTACGTGCCTTCTCCCGAATCGAGCGCGGCACCCAATCCCCTTGGCGCAGACCATCAATGACGGCTCCACGAATTCGCCACGATGCATACGTCTCGAACTGAAGACCACGTTCATAGTCAAACTTTTCGATGGCATCAATCAGACCCATGACCCCGAAGCTCGTAAGATCATCCCTGGATACGTTCTTGGGGAGTCCAATGGAGAGCCGGCCTGATACGTAATCAACAAGAGGCAAATACGTCTCAATTAAGGCTTGCTTCGCCTGGAGCTGGCGCTCCTCGCGCCATTCTCTCCACAATTCCATATTCGCTAAGTGAGATTTGTGTCCGATCATGAGGTGAACCACCTTTACTCATCAGTCATTCGGCGAAGGGCGTCCGCGAGAGCCTCTGGCGAGCCGTCGATTTTCGTAGACAGCTTAGGCGGACTTAACGGTGAGAACTGCTCCTCGTCCTCCTTGTCCTCGCTCGGGCGTCCCTTGAGCATATTATGAAGCTCTTCGTCCTGTTCCATAGGAGTAACGGCATCAAAAGCGGTGCCCTTCATGCCGTCATTCACATCGCTCGCCGGCGGCTGAGGCGTCCATTGATTCAAGCCTGCGAACGTACCGAGCAGCCAGCGGCAAGCGAAAACAACAATAAATAAGATCACAAAGCTGTATAAGCCCCGAAGGAGGCTCGTTATGAAAATATTATGTCCAATGGACAATATGAACGTAAAAATAAAAGCAATTGCTCCTATTATGAAATTCCATTTCAGAGTTCCAATCATCGCTACAGTTCCTTTAGTCCGTTTTGTACGCTGCGAATAGACAACTTCCCCGTCTCGCAGTCGAATTCAATCGTCCTACCATAGTTTGCACCGGTATCCTCTGCAAGGAGCGGTATGCTAAGGCGCGCTAATATTTCCTTGGAAGCCTCCACATTGCGCGGACCAATCCGCATCGTATCGGATTGGCTCCCGAACGCGAACATCTGTGCCCCACCTGCGAGCTTCGCTTCCAGCCGTCTGAGGACAGCGCCCAGCGACTCCATGCGGCGAATCATCTCAGGTATGGCGGTGTCTGCATATTTCGCAACATTCAGACTGCCTTCCTTCGCAATATCTGAGGATGGAAGCATAATATGTGCCATGCCCGCTACCTTCACCTTCGCATCATACAACGTCAGTCCGACGCAAGAACCGAGTCCTGTCGTCTTCAGAACTCCGGTCTTGCTTACAACATTGAGATCAGCCATTCCGACTTTAATCAGATTGTCTTGGATCATGGAGTTTGCACGCCCAATGCTACGAAAATTTTCTCGAACGATTCTGGATCAGGAATTAGGAAGAAGTGTCCCTCAACCTCGTCCTTTCCATCCAAAAACTTCGTGTCAATCAACAGAGCCTGGTCGCCCATCGTTCCGAACTGCAGTAGACCGTAGCTCAAGATCGCACCCGCCATATCGATGGAAAGCGCGGGCACGGTCGGCTGCATGTTCAACTGGGTGAAATCGGCAAGAGAAGATAAGTAGGAGCCAGCCAATATGTTGCCGATTTCACTAAGGGCGGAAATCTCCATCTCCGTATAGCCATCCTCGCTGACGACCTCGATCCCAACCAAGTTGCGAAGCAGCTTCTTAGCAGATTCCTGGGTTAAAATGAAAAATAGGTTGCCGGGCGTTTCGCCCTCCACACGTAGAAAGATCGCAATGACGATCGCCTCTGCTCCGCCTACACTGTCGGCAATCTCCTCGAACATGACCATGCGCACCTTCGGAACGAGCATATCGACCGGCTTGTCCAGCAGCTTGGACAACGCAGTTGCCGCATGGCCGGCACCGATGTTGCCGACTTCCTTCAATACGTCCATTTGAAACTCAGGTAACGAGTTGAACGTCTCCATTCATTAATCCTCCAGCTGGTCGAGCTGGACGATCTCACTCTTGTTCAGCACTTCGCCCAAATTCAACAGCACTAGCAGACGATCCTCGCCTATCTTCGCAATTCCACGTAAATATTTCGCCTTAATACCGCCTACAATTTCCGGTGGGTCATCGATATGATCCGAATCAACATCAATGACATCGTTCGCTGAGTCAACGATTAAGCCGACCTCGATATCTCCGACCGCAACGATAATGACTCGGGAGTTCTCGGTGTAATCCGCCTCAGGAAAGCCAAAACGGCCGCGAAGATCGATGACAGGTGTAACGACGCCGCGCAGGTTAATGACTCCTTTTACAAATTCAGGCGTTTTGGGTACTCGGGTCATCGGCTGAATACGTTCAATCGTCTTGACCTTATCCACTTCAACGCCATATTCCTCATGAGCCAGTGCAAACACGATCACCTTTAATTCTTGTCCCATATGTTCATC
Organism: Paenibacillus sp. YYML68; assembly: GCF_027923405.1. Classification (NCBI taxonomy): domain Bacteria; kingdom Bacillati; phylum Bacillota; class Bacilli; order Caryophanales; family Paenibacillaceae; genus Paenibacillus; species Paenibacillus sp. YYML68. The sequence continues at coordinate 2,945,064 of NZ_BQYI01000001.1, forward strand.
CTCCTCAGGGTTGGTCTTGCTTAACCGTATAGCGAGTGGAGCTGCTACTTAATCAGAGCGTTCGTATCAATAATTAGCGCGACTTGACCGTCACCCAATATCGTCGCGCCTGATACCGCGAACAGGTTCGTCAAGTATTTGCCCAATGTCTTCAATACAATTTCTTGCTGTCCGATGAACTCATCGACGACGAGCGCTGCGAGCTTCTCGCCCTTGCGAATGACGACGACCTGAAGCTCGTCATCTTGGCCGCTGTCCGTCCCCGGGACGTCAAAGAGCTCAGCGAGCGGTACGATCGGGATGACGCTATTGCGGTAGTCGATCAGCCGGTTACCGTGAACTTGACGCACCTGCTCGCGTCGAATGGCGAGCGTCTCCACGATGGACGATAACGGAATCGCATATTTCTCATCGACAAGTCGAATGAGCATCGCCGATATAATGGACAGCGTGAGCGGCAGCTGAACGGAGAACTTCGAGCCTCGACCAAGCACGGAATCGACTAGCACCTGACCGCCTAGGCTTTCGATCTTCGTCTTCACCACGTCAAGACCGACGCCGCGGCCGGATATATCGGATATTTTGTCCGCAGTACTGAAGCCCGAAGCAAACAGCAGCATATAAATTTCTTTATCCGACATTCGGCTTGCCTGCTCCTGCGTCACGACACCATTCTGAATCGCTTTGCCGAGCACCTTCTCCTTATTAATGCCGCGTCCGTTGTCTTCAATCTCAATGAATACACTGTTGCCGCTATGATAGGCACGAAGATGTATCGTACCTGTTTCCGGCTTCCCGGAAGCGATCCGATCGCTGGTCGGCTCCAAGCCATGGTCAACCGCGTTACGAAGCAGGTGAACGAGCGGGTCGCCGATCTCGTCGACGACAGTACGATCAAGCTCAGTATCTGCACCGGTGATGATCAGATCGACCTTCTTATCCAGAGACTTGGCGACGTCACGAATCATACGCGGGAATCGATTGAATACGGTATCAACTGGGACCATGCGCAGCTTGAGCACGATATTTTGCAAATCACTGCTCACACGAGCCATATGCTCAACAGTCTCAGTCAACTCGTTCTTCCTGATCTCACTTGCTAGCTGCTCCAGCCGCACCCGATCAATAAGCAGCTCACTGAACAAGTTCATGAGCATATCGAGTCGTTCAATATCGACGCGGATCGTCCGGTTCGCAACCGGCGCGCCGCCGGCAGCAGGCTTCTTCGCCTCTGTTGGCTTCGCTTGTGCATCGTCTGTTGCAGGTGCGGTCACAGCTGCGGGAGCTGCAGCTTCCACAGCCGCAGCAGGTGCGCTCAGCTGCTTCAGCGTATCTTTGTCAAGTACCAGTAGATCGACCTTATCGACCTCGGATACGCTGGATACTTGCTTATAGAGGTCATCCTTGTCGATTGAAGAAACATAATAAACAGAGAACGATTCCTCGAACTTCTCCTGCTCAATGTCCTCTACAGAAGGTGTTGCCTTGATCACTTCCCCGTTCTGCTCCAGCACGTTGAACACCATATATGCACGAGCTGCCTTCAGGACGCAATCTTTGCGGATGAACACCTCGATGCGAAGTACAAGCATTCCGGCGTCGATCGACTGTTCAATAATCGAAAGCTGGAATTCGTCCAGCTCCGACTTCCCTGTCCCCTTCGACGATACAGCAGCAGATGCTGGCGCCGACGCAGCCGAGGCTGCTCCCTTCGTATAATCACCTGAGACGATTGATTTCAGCGAAGCGACAATCGCCTTGACGTCTGCTTGTCCTGTCCCGCCTTGAATAATGTCTTCTACCATCGTTTCAAGCGCATCTGTACTTTTGAATAAGCAATCAAATATGAAGGAATCCATGTTCAGCTTACGATTGCGTACGAGATCCAATACATTTTCCATTTCATGGGTCAAGGAGGCAATGTCCTCGAAGCCCATAGTAGCGCTCATCCCCTTCAGCGTATGAGCTGAGCGGAATATATTCTGAACAATGCTTATATCTTCCGGATTGCTCTCCAAGCTAAGCATATGCTCATTGATGGCCTGCAGATGGTCTCTGGACTCGTCAATAAACATGGAAAGATATTGATTCATTTCCATAACGACACCTCCGTTATCATAATTGAAGCTATGTACGGCAAGATCAGGAATTCGGCGTGCCGACCACGCTCATTAGCTTGCGTGCGATCTCATGCTGAGGCAAGACGTTGGAGACGCAGCCGAGCTCAACGGCCGCCCGCGGCATACCATAGACGACGCATGTTTCTTCCGATTCGGCAATCGTTGTCAAGGCGCCTGCTTGCTTAAGCGCAAGCATCCCTCTGGCACCGTCAGAGCCCATTCCGGTCATCAGCACGATATGTCGCTTCAGCTCCTTCAAGGGAAGCAACGATTCAAACAGTACATCGACGGATGGTCGATGTCCGCCCCGCGGCTCCTCCCGGCTTAAGTGGATGCGATACCCGTTAGTGCCATTGCGGGCAACAGACATATGATAGCCTCCTGGAGCAACATAAGCAGCTCCGCTCTCCAGCACCATGCCGTTCTCTGCTTCAGCGACCTTCAACCCAGACACACTGTCCAATCGTTGGGAGAGCGACTTCGTGAAGTTCGGCGGCATATGCTGCACGATGACGACAGGAGCAGGCAGTCTCGATGGCAGCTCGGACAACACCTGGTGCAATGCTCTCGGGCCGCCGGTCGAAGTTCCGATGGCGATCAGATGCTCGAAGTTCGTCACCGGACGCTTGAAGAAGGAGCTGGAATCCGGTGTCAGTAAGGCGGCTTTGGAGCTATTCGCTGACGCTGCCTCCGGCTTATGCGGCCGCAACAACGCTTGATCAGATGAGCGAGCACTGCTGTCGGCTCTTAATTCATAAAGCTTGAGCCTAGAGATATTCGATCTGGCAGCAATGTGCAGCTTCTCCAGCAGCAGCTTCTTCACCTTGTGCAGATCGAGAGAGATAGAGCCAGAAGGCTTGCCGACGAAGTCGACGGCCCCCCACTCTAACGCCTTCAGCGTTTCCGTTGCTCCTTCTTGCGTCAAGCTGCTGAGCATCACTACAGGTACCGGACACTCCTTCATAATGATCCGGAGCGCGTCGAGCCCGTTCATCTCGGGCATCTCGATGTCCATCGTAACGACGCTCGGACGATGCTTCTTGACGAGCTCAACCGCCTCCTTTCCGTTTTTCGCTAGTGCCACGACACGGAGCCCCGGATCCTCGGCGATAAAATCGGATATCAGCTTTCTCATAAATACAGAATCATCAACGACTAGCACATCTAACGGCTGCATACGTACCGCCCCTCTCGCGTTATCACCTGAAGTCTGAATATGAAGTAGTCGCGTTTATTAGCTTCAAGGATAGCAATCTCGCTACTGCTTTAGCAACCGCATCATTTTGTTCAGGAAGCCCTTCATCGTACCGCCTTGTCGGTCTGTAGGGGCTTCATTCCGAAGGAAGCTATCTGTTAGCTCACCAAGCGACTTCGAGGCTGCACTATCTGGAAAAGCTATCGTGAAAGGCACCTGTTTCTTGACTGCCTTCGACACAGAAATATCATCAAACACATAGCCAATAGTAGGAATATCCAGGTTCATGAATTGCTTGGCAACCATTCCGATCTTATCTGCGGTTTGTCGCCCTTCCTTCCAATCTACTACCCGATTGACAACGAGCCTGAATTGGACATAAGCGTCCATCGCATGTACCATCTTGATGATCGCATAAGCGTCGGTGATCGAGGTCGGCTCGGGCGTCGTCACAACAATTGTTTCCTGAGCTGATAGTATAAATTTAATCGTTTCCTTAGACAGTCCGGCTCCCGTGTCAAAAATAATAAAGTCCACATGGCCGTTCAGCTGACTGACTTGATCTGCAAAGTAATCGAGCTGCTCCTCCGTCAATCGAATCAGATCGTTGAAGCCGGAGCCGCCTGCAATAAATTGAATATCGTTAGGACCTGTATGGACAATGTCCCAGATCGTTTTTTCTTTTTTCAACAAATGATACAAGTTGTACTTCGCTGTGATGCCCATCAGGACGTCAATGTTGGCTAGTCCGATGTCAGCGTCAAAGATAAGTACCTTGTAGCCCTTCTTCTGAAGGGTTAGCGCGAAGTTCAACGTAAAGTTGGACTTGCCGACCCCACCCTTGCCACTCGTAACAGCGATAATACGCGTCATTTTCTCCTGTAGAACTCCTTGGTGTTTAATCAGATTCCGCAGCCCCTGTGCCTGATCACTCATGATTGTTGTCCTCCAGCAGCAGATCGATAATTTGTTGTTCTTGCAGCACTTCGATGTCGTCCGGAACGCTCTGACCGTTCGCAATATAGGAGGTCTGAAGCCCGAATTCACGTATCAGGTTCGGGATCGCCCCGAAGGAATCTGTCTCGTCCATCTTAGTGAACAGCACCTTGTGCAGCTTGAATTTGCTGAAGTTCGTTGTTATAGCCTTCATATCCTTATATTTAGTCGTCAAGCTGAGAACGAGGAACGTCTCGCTCTTGCCGCTTGCTCTTAGCAGCGCGTTCAGCTCGGAGACATACATCTCATTGCGGAAGTTACGTCCGGCCGTATCCATGAAGATGAGGTCGCAATCCTTCAGATTGTCGAACGATTTCATCAAATCAAGCGGAGAAAACACGACCTCTAGCGGAACATTCAATATCGTCGCGTACGTCTTCAGCTGCTCAACCGCGGCAATTCGATACGTATCTGAAGTGATAAATCCCACTTTGCGCTGATACTTCAACACCTGCTCCGCAGCCAGCTTGGCGATCGTGGTCGTCTTGCCGACGCCTGTCGGTCCAACAAAGTGTGCGATGCGCGTATCAGCTGCAATCGGCTTCGCGCTATCTGTAGCAAGTATCGCTAGCAGCTGACGCGTCAGTGATTGCTTCACATAGATGTCGGTCAGCTCCGACTCGTCGTTGTCTGCCTGCTCATGCACGTTAGCCAGCAGCTCCTTGACAAGAAGCGGGTCGACCTCCTGCTCCAGCAGTCTGCGCTCATAGCGCTCAATGCTCGGATTAGGCAATTCGACTTCCCCATGCTGCATGGATAGCTTGTGCATCAGTTCCTTCATTTGCTTCATTTCCTCGAGCAGCATATCCTCCTTCGTCTTCAGCACAGCGGCAGCCGCTTGCGTTCGCTCCAGTGGAACAGCTGTAGACGGAACCCGAGTGACGGTTGGCGTGGAAAATGTACTCGCCTCTGCTTCGGACAACATGAACGCCGGGGGCAGTACATCCGGCACCTCGGGGAAGGCGAGCGAATCGGCTGCTACACCTTTGCGCTGGGCGCCGTATGCGGCGGCAACCGCATGCTTCGCCGTTTGCTGCAAGCTTGCTGCTGAAGGTGGAGCTACTCCGGAAGGCGGGACAACCCCGCTCGGAGGAGAAGTCGCCGGAGGCGGCGGCTTCGTTCCTGCTGCGTTGCCGGAAGAGGAATCAATCGCGGCGATAACCTCGATCTTTTTCTTAGAAAACATGCCGAGGAAGCCTCCGGTTTTTATTGCTTTTGTATTGATGATGACGGCATCCTTGCCCAGATCGACGCGAATTTTTTGCAGCGCTTCAGGCATTGTGTCGACGACATACCGCTTTACTCTCATAGATTCACAACTCCCATGCTCTGAATTTCCACACTAGGCTCCAGCTCGCTATAGGACAGCACGGGAATATCCTGCATCGTGCGCTCGAGCAGCTGACGCAAGTACATCCGAATTGTCGGAGAGGTCAGTACAATGGGCTGCTGACCGGATTGGATCAGCTTCGTTACCTGTTCACTGATGCGTTGGTAGATGACCTGCGTCGAAGTCGGGTCAAGAGCGAGATAGCTACCTTGATCTGATTGCTGCACAGACTCCGCAATTCGCTTCTCAAGACTCGGACCCACTGTGATGACCTTCAGCGAATCTCCGCTGATCGTATATTGCTGCGTAATTTGACGAGATAACGCTTGGCGTACATACTCGGTTAGGATGTCCGTATCTTTGGTGTACGTTCCATAATCCGCTAATGTCTCTAATATAGTAACCAAATCGCGCACCGATATTTTCTCACGGAGCAATTTCACAAGCACCTTCTGCACATCACCAAGTGTAAGCACGTTCGGGATAAGCTCGTCGACGAGTGCCGGGTAGCTTTCCTTGACGTTCTCGATTAGTGCCTTCGTCTCCTGGCGACCGAGCAGCTCATGCGCATGCTTCTTAATAATTTCTGTCAGATGAGTGGCGACCACCGATGGTGGATCGACGACTGTATAGCCTGAGAGCTCAGCGCGTTCCTTAGTCTGCTCATCAATCCAGATGGCCGGGAGACCGAACGCTGGCTCCATCGTCTCGATACCGCTAATCGAATCGTCCTCAATGCCTGGGCTCATCGCAAGGTAATGACCGAGCAACAGGTCGCCGCGTGCTACAATGTTACCTTTGATTTTCATAATATACTCATTAGGTCTTAGCTGAATATTGTCGCGTATACGGATAACCGGCACCACTACACCAAGCTCCAATGCACATTGACGACGGATCAAAATAATGCGGTCGAGCAAGTCTCCACCCTGCTGCGTGTCCGCAAGCGGTATGAGTCCGTAGCCGAATTCGAATTCGATCGGATCGACATTGAGCAGGCTGATCACGCTCTCTGGGCTGCGTACTTCTTCGATCTGCTGCTCTTCCTCCATCTGAACCGACTCGGCTGCCTTCCGGTGAATGTTCTGCTGCATCGTATAGGCTGCGATGGCCAGCAGCACTGCAATTGGGAACGTTGTAACGAAGTGAATCGGCGTGAACAGCCCAAGAGCCGTAATCGTACCTGCAACAATGTAGAGCAGCTTCGGATAAGAGAACAGCTGGCTTGTCAGATCGTGTGCTAGGTTGCCGTCCGAGGCCGCCCGCGTCACAATAATGCCTGAAGCTGTCGAGATGAGCAGCGCCGGTATTTGGCTGACAAGTCCGTCACCGATCGTCATAATGGAATACATTTCGCCAGCCTCGGCAAATTCCATTCCATTCATACCAACTCCGATGATGAGTCCGCCGATAATATTAATGAAGAGCATGACGATACCCGCGATGGCATCTCCCTTGACGAACTTACTGGCACCGTCCATCGCTCCGTAGAAGTCGGCTTCTCGGGATATTTTTTCCCGGCGCTCCTTCGCCTGCTGCTCGTTAATCATGCCGGCATTCAGGTCAGCGTCAATACTCATCTGCTTACCTGGCATCGCATCGAGAGTAAAGCGTGCCGCAACCTCGGCAACGCGCTCGGAACCTTTGGTAATAACGATAAACTGAACGAGCACCAAAATAATAAACACGACGAAACCGACAACCAGATTGCCCGCCGCGACAAAGTTTCCAAAGGTTTCGACCACATTACCGGCATCTCCATGCGCCAAAATGTTACGAGTCGTCGACACGTTAAGCGATAGCCTGAACAATGTCGTAATTAGCAGCAGTGATGGGAAAATGGAAAACTGCAGCGCATCCGTCGTGTTCATGCCTATCAGAATAATCATAAGTGAAATCGTAATGTTAATAATGAGAAGGACATCAAGCAGCCAGGTCGGCAGCGGTACGACCATCATGAGGACGATACCGATGACGCCGACAAGGACGACAAAATCTTTAATTCTCATTGCTGATGCCCCCTTTCTGTAAGCTTCTTCTCATTTAATTTGCCTTTCCCTTCAGCTTGTACACATATGCTAACACTTCAGCCACCGCCTGGAACATATCGTTTGGTATACCTTGACCAATTTCGACCTGAGCGTATAAGGCGCGGGCGAGCGGTTTGTTTTCAACAGTTATGACTCCGTTGTCCTTTGCAGTCTGCTTGATCTTGAGTGCGACATAATCGGTGCCCTTCGCAATGACGGTTGGCGCTTGCATCTTCTCCGCGTCATATTGAAGCGCAACGGCGAAGTGGGTCGGGTTCGTAATGACGACGTCCGCCTTCGGAACGTCCTGCATCATTCGCATCATCGCCATACGGCGCTGCTTTTCGCGAATTTTACCCTTGATCAGCGGATCGCCCTCGCTCTTCTTGTATTCGTCCTTAATGTCTTGCTTCGACATCTTCAAGCTCTTGTTATGCTCATACCGTTGATACATGTAATCGAAAATCGCTAGAATAATCAGAATTCCGCCAATCTTTACGCCTAGCAGAAGAGTCAGCGAGCTCGTGAAGCTTACGATTTCCTCCAAGGGCAGATGCGCGAGCTGCATAATACTCTGCTTCTCACCCCATAGGGTCGAGTACACCACGTAGCCGATAATACTCATCTTTAGTACGGACTTCAGAAGCTCGATGAGCGAGCGCAGCGCGAACATCTTTTTCACGCCCTCCAGCGGGTTGAGCTTGCTGAACTTCATCTTGAGCGGGTCTCCTGTTAGAAGGAAGCCTATTTGCAAATAATTGGCCAAAATTGCAATAACGACGGATACAACAAAGATTGGAGCTAAGATCAGCATCAGTTGCACCGCGATATTTTCGAACAGCACCATCAGGTTGTCCGACGTAATATCGAGCAGCAAAAAATCATGAAAAACCGAGCGAAACAGACCGACAAGATGCTCCTTCATAAAACCACCAAATAAGTAGAAGGATAGAAACGAGAAAAACAAGATAAAGGCTGCGGGCAAATCCATAGACTTCGCGACCTGCCCCTTCTGCCTTGCCTCCTGCTTCTTCTTGGGCGTCGCATCTTCCGTCTTCTCCCCGGCAAACAGCTGTAAGTCGAGCCTCAAACGAAGATCAGCCACGTCCATCCCCCTCTACTGTTGAAACAAACCGAAGAAGCCCTTCATCGACTCCATCATTTGCTCGAAAATGCGACTGAACAACATCTCGTACCCTGGAAACAAAATAACAAGCATGATCAAGCCAAGTAGCAGCTTGACTGGCAAGCCGATCACGAAAATGTTGAACTGAGGTGCCACGCGAGCGAGCAGTCCAAGACCGACGTCGGTCAAAAACATCGCAACGACTAGCGGCGCTGCCATCTGAAAGCTTAATGCAAAAACTGAAACGAACGTACGTACGAGAAAGTCAGACAGCTGGCCGCTGTATACTTTATCGAAAAGCTCGTTGCTGAGCGGAATCCACTCATAGCTGCGCATAATGCCTTCTAGCAAGTAATGGTGTCCGTTCAGTGATAAGAACAGCAAGGTCGCGATCATAAATTTCAGGTTGCCGATCACTGGACTTTGCGTGCCGGTCATCGGATCAATAACGTTCGCAATACCGAACCCCATCTGAATATCAATAAACGAGCCGGCGATCTGTACGACGGTAAAAAACATGTACGCCGCAAAGCCAAGGCAAATCCCAACCAGAACCTCTCGAATAATCGCTAATATAAAGAGCGAATCGATCTGAATCGCTGTTTCTGTCCCACCTGAGCCAGCAAACACGATGAATGCCACGAAGAAAGAGATGCCAAGCTTCAGCTGTGCAGGTACATTTCTCGCAGAAAAAATCGGTGCGACAAGAAAAAACGAAGTTATTCGACAAAAAAACAATAGAAACGCAGGCAAATAGGCAGTAAACTCTGTCATCGCTACTCGCCTACCCTATAAAGTTGTGTAAATTGTTCATGAGATTGAACGTAAACTCAACAAGTGTGTTCAAGATCCATGGTCCAAATATGAGAATGGAAAGCAGAACGACGACAATCTTCGGAACGAAGGCAAGCGTCTGCTCCTGAATTTGCGTCGTTGCCTGAAAAATACTAATGACTAGACCGACGACAAGGGCAATCACCATCATCGGAGCGCTAGCCTTCAACGTTGTATATACTGCTTCACCGGCTAACCGTATGACGAACTCCGAGCTCAATAGCCATTCCTCCTTGTCCCGTTACGTATTGAAGCTAAGCAGCAGCGATCGTATGACCAAGTACCAGCCGTCAACAAGAATGAACAGCAGGATCTTGAACGGCAAAGAGATCATAACCGGAGGGAGCATCATCATTCCCATTGCCATAAGTGTACTCGCCACCACCATATCAATAACGAGAAAAGGGATAAATATCATAAAGCCCATCTGAAAAGCCGTCTTTAGCTCACTAATCGCGAATGCAGGAACGAGCGCAGTCAGAGGTGTATCAGCAACCCCACTCGGCGGAGCAGCCTTCGTATAGTCCAAAAACAGCTTTAAGTCCTTCTGTCTCGTATGCTGGAACATGAATTCCTTCACAGATAGAGATGCCTTATCAAGAGCAACCTGTTGCGTAATTTCTCCCTTCATATATGGCTGATACGCATTCTGATTAATATCACTTAGCGTTGGAGCCATAATGAAGAAGGTAAGGAACAGCGCTAGCCCGACCAGCACTTGGTTCGGAGGCATCTGCATCGTACCGAGCGACGTGCGGACAAAGCCCAGAACGATAATAATTCGAGTAAAGCTGGTCATCATAATCAAGATCGCCGGCGCTAAGCTCAAGATGGTCAGAAGAAGTAATATTTGTACAGTCCCCGTACCGTTACCTGTACTGTTCGTCGTGCCTATATCGATGTTGACTCCAGGTATCGGATCCGCGGCCAATGCTTGTCCCGCAACGCTGAAGCTCAGCAGTCCGACAAGCAACAGCAACGGTAAAAATGTTATCAGCTTTCTCATCGGTTATCCTTCGAATGCTCTGAATGGGAGTCCTGCTTCAGAAGCTCTTCCATCATTTTTTTTCGGTCTGACATTTTACTCTGAAATACGTGCTGAAAGGAAGTGTCCTGCACATCAAGCTCCTCCTCTGCAACTGGCTTTCTGCGAAGCTTGTTCAGCCACTCTCCGACGCTCTCGAAGGATGCCCCCGATACGCTTGGCCCGATCGTCATCATATCGCGTAGCATCGCAACCTGCTCCTCATCCTGGATCTTCTCAAGCAGTTGAATGTTGTCACCGACACCAACAATATATAGGGCATTGCCGATCTCTACAATTTGAATCGATTTGTTTTGCCCAAGCGGGACGCCTCCCAGAGAACGAAGCGATCTGCCAGCGAAGAAATGATTTTTTTGTGCAAGAACCTTCATTATGACATAAAAAATGACGATAATGATGATAAGAAAAAAAATAACCTTCACAATCATGCCGAACGTATCCCCAGCTGAAACGAATGAATCCGGTGAGTCAAAAGGACTCGAACCGGGAGCATCCGTCCCCGTTTCCCCGAAGCAAACGGCCGCGAAAACGGCCGAAAGCAGCAGACCGATGAAAACGGCAAGCAACGTCTTGGTATCGAGTCTCTTCAAATGTCACATTCCTTTCAGCTTATGAGATGCTGTAGCGTGCAGCCAAGGGGGAAAGCAGGACGCCTAGCGATTAGCCAAGCGTCTTTTTGATTGCCTCGATAACACGATCTGCCTGGAACGGCTTCACGATGAAGTCCTTCGCACCAGCTTGAATGGCATCGATAACCATCGCCTGCTGACCCATAGCGGAACACATGATCACTTTCGCATTACCGTCAAGCTTCTTAATTTCCTTCAGCGCCTGAATACCATCCATCTCTGGCATCGTTATATCCATCGTTACGAGGTCAGGACGAAGCTCCTTGAACTTCTCGATCGCCTGCGCACCATCATTCGCCTCGCCTACTACCTCGTAGCCGTTCTTCGTCAAAATATCACGGATCATCATTCTCATAAACGCTGCATCGTCAACAATCAGAATTCGGTTAGCCATAGTGAATCATCCTCCTAGAGTTGTTAAATTAATTTTGTTGAATCTTCTGAATGCGATCCCATTGGTTCACAATGTCTGTTACGCGCACACCGAAATTTTCATCGATAACTACAACCTCACCTTTGGCGATGAGTTTATTGTTTACCAAGATATCAACCGGCTCACCTGCTAGCTTATCGAGCTCAATAATCGATCCTTGGGAAAGCTCCAAAATATCTTTAATCACTTTATTCGTACGACCGAGCTCGACCGTCACCTTAAGCGGAATGTCAAGGAGCAGATTCAAATTCGTATCGTCCGTCCCCCCGAAGGATGGCGGATTAAAGCTTGAGAACTGGGCCGGCTGGACATTCACATTGCGTCCTGTCGGCACACCATATGCAGCAGGCTGCGGCGGATAACCCATTGGCGGCATCATCGGCGGCTGCTGATACATCGGTTGCTGATAGCCTGGCTGATGCATCGGCGGCTGCTGATAGCCCGGAGGCATCATCGGCGGCTGCTGATATGGATCGTGACCATACGCCGCTGCTGGCGGAGCCATCGGCGCGGGAGCCGGTGCTGGCGGTGGAGTCGATGGAGCTGGCGGTGCTGCAGCAGCTGGCGGTGCTGGCGCTGCCGGAGGCGGTGTCTGCACATCTCCTCCACCCATCAAAATATTGACCATGTCGCGGGCAAATCCGACAGGAAGGAGCTGCATGATCGTTGAGTCAATCAAGTCGCCAATCGTGAGACGGAAGGAGATTTTAATAAACACATCCTCTTCCGGAATCTTCGTCTCGGGCTCGCCCTCAGCTAGGTGCATAATATCAATCCCAGGTGGGGAGATGTTGACGAATCGATTGAAGATCGTTGACATCGACGTTGCTGACGAGCCCATCATCTGATTCATCGCTTCCTGCACGGCGGAAATATGAATTTCCGAGAGCTCCGTATTCTGACCGGTTCCATCGCCGCCCATCATCAGATCCGCAATAACTTGAGCATCCCGAGTCTTGATGACGAGTAAATTAATGCCGTGAAATCCATCTACATAATTGACATGGACAGCGACATGTGGCTTTGGAAACTCATTAACTAGCTCTTCGCGGGCAATGATGGACACCTTAGGCGTCGTAATATCAACCTTCTTGCCAAGCAAGGTAGAAAGAGCCGTAGCGGCGCTTCCGAACGTAATATTCCCGATCTCTCCTAGAGCGTCCTGCTCCAGCGAGGATAAATAATCTTCGATTCTTGGATTCAGCCCCGAAGAAGAGCCATCATCCGAACCGCCGGAATCACTGTCCGAGGATTGTCTCAGCAAGGCATCGATCTCCTCTTGAGACAAATAATCCTTATTCGTCATTCTCTTCTACTCCTTCATGGACGATCTCATTGATTTGAACCGCGATCTTTCCCTTCATCGTGCCTGCGCTTCCGTAAAACTTCAGCTTCTCGCCGATTCGAAGGTGCAGCGGGTCATCGACCGATTTGTTCAGCGTAATTACATCACCGACACTTAAGTTCAAAAACTCTTGTATCGAGATATGCGATGTGCCGAGCTCGGCAATAATAGGCAGCTTCGCCATGTGCACGCGATGCTGAAGCGCTTCTTGCTCCTCCGGCGCGCTTGTCTTCTTCTGCGACACGAACCAGTGATGAACGGAAAGTCTCGGCATGATGGGCTCAATGACAACGTGAGGGATACACAGGTTAATCATTCCCGAAGTATCACCAATTTTTGTACTGAGCGAAATCAAGGCGATCGTTTCGTTCGGAGAGACAATCTGCATAAACTGCGGATTGGTCTCAAGCGCCTCAAGCCGCGGTGACAAATCAATCACTGTCTTCCATGCTTCTTGAAGACTATCGAAGCAGCGGCTGAATATTCGCTCCATGACGATCGTTTCAATCTCGGTAAGCGAGTTGATTTTGGTCGGTGACGTGCCCGCGCCGCCAAGCAATCGATCCAGCATTGCGAACGCAACGTTCGGATGCACCTCAAGCACCATTCGGCCTTCGAGCGGCTCGGCCTCGAATATGTTGAGTATGGTCATTTTCGGAATGGAGCGGATAAATTCATCATAAGGAAGTTGCTCGACTTGCACAACACTTATTTGAACGAACGTTCGCAGCTGAGCGGAAAAATATGTTGTCAGAAATCTTGCGAAGTTCTCATGAATACGTGTCAAGCTTCGAATGTGGTCCTTAGAGAACCGTACGGCTCGTTTAAAGTCGTAGGCACGAACCTTCTTCTGGGTTTCTTCCTTTTTGAGCTCCTCCGCATCCATCTCACCTGATGAGAGCGCGGCAAGAAGGGCATCGATCTCATTTTGGGAAAGAACATCAACCATTTTTTGTCACCCCCTTCTTGCATACATACTAGCCATCTTATTGGAGCACAATATCAGTAATTAAAATTTGATTAAGCTTTCCTTCTTGGAGCAGCGCGTTCATTTTATTCATAAGGACCGAAGTGAGGTTGTCAAAGCCTTTGCTGCCTGTAACCTGCTCTGGCTGCATGTCGGCCAACGTCTGAATGACGATCGCTTTCATCTGGCTTTGCAGCTTTTCAAACTCCTCCTTCGCCTTCTTGTTTTCAAGCTCAAAGGCAAAGCTTACTTTAATAAACTTGTTGCTGACGCCATTTGCAGATGCCAAATTGGTTAAAACGTCCTTCATTTCGAACGTATTGGCCACAACCTCGTCAGGTGTAAGCTTCTTGCCGGATTTCACTTCGCGTGCGGAGTTTTGCGCTTGCTCATGCGGATCCGCGTTTGATTTATCCATGTAATTCCACAGCACGAAGGCTGCCGTCAGTATTAATGTTATCGCAATTAGGATAGCGACGACCATGATAAAAATTTTACTTTTAAACAACCTACGACCCCTCCGTATCCAAGCTCTTTAGCGTTGCCCCAACCATACCAACGGATTGCACATATTGCTGCACCGATGCTACGACCTCAGGCACCGTTTCGAGCACTATAATTTTTTTACCATTCACTAGAGAGATCATCGTGTCGGGCGTTTCTTCGATCGTTTCGATTAGCAAGGCATTGAGCATAATAGGCTTGCCGTTCAAGCGAGTTAGGCTGATCATAGGGCACCTCAGTTCAGGTTATGCCGGGGGCAGCTGGCTCCCCCGGCGGTTCTACATAACTACCTATTATCGCTTCAGGTTAACAACTTCCTGCAGTACCTCATCGGAAGTCGTAATAATACGCGAGTTCGACTGGAAGCCGCGCTGCGCAATAATCATCTCGGTAAACTCAGCTGTCAGATCGACGTTAGACATCTCCAGCTGTCCGGAAATAATGGCTCCAGTGCCTGTTTCCGGATTCGCAGCGAGCGCCGCACCGAGATCAAGCTCCTCCGGATTGGAGTTAGGCGTCATTCGGTACATATTGCCACCGATCTTCTCAAGTCCGGCTGGGTTCGTTACCTTCGCTACTGCAATAAACTGACCAGTCGGCGTTGCTGTACCATCTGCTCCAACCGTAATAATTTCACCTGACTGCGATATAGAGAACGCCGTCACGCCTTCCTCCACCGTTACCGCTTCACCATCGGTGTTCAATACGAACATGCCGTCCGCATTGACGAGTCGACCGAGCGAGTCAAGCTCGAAGTTACCCGCACGGCTCAAGTATGGTCCTTCGGCACCGTCCACTGAAGGAGACAATGCGAAGAAGCCGTCGCCGTCGATCCGCAGGTCGGTCGGTTTGTTCGTTGTCATGGCGCTGCCCGGCGTATGAATTGTATCAACTGCCGCAACCGTCACACCTAGTCCGATCTGCTTCGAGTTTACCCCGCCTCGCTCATCGGTTGGAGCGGACACACCGGCAACCGTCTGACTCAAAATATCCTTAAACATTACACGGCCAGTCTTGAAGCCGACCGTATTTACGTTCGCGATGTTATTACCGATAACGTCCAGCTTCGTCTGGAAGCCTCTCATACCGGAAACACCTGAATATAGAGACCTTAACATGCGTGTTTGCCTCCTTAGGGCTGATTCATCAGCCTAACTGATTATATGGTTGTTTCAATCGGTCCACAACCGCAGGCCCCCATCATGATGGTCCAGCCTGTTTCATTAAGAAATGATCATGGCACTATCGATTTGCGTAAACACGTTGTCTTTCATGGAAGCTTGGTCCATGGCGGTCACCACAGTCCGATTCTTGATGTTCACGATTAACGCTGTATCGTTGATCAGCATTAATGAATCTTTAGCACCCTTCGTCGCCGCCTTGTCGATCGCATGATTCAGCTTGGCAAGCTGCTCAGGCTTGAAGTGTATCCCTCGCTGCCGCAGCCGCTCCTCCGCATGATGACTGAAGCGCAAGCTTTGCTTCTTCAATATGGTATCGAACGAAGCTGCTGACTGCTCCTGACGATCGCCTGCCGCCCTGGAACGGATTGTAGCTGCCGCATTGGGGTATAGAGATCCGACGGTTATTCGTTCGCTCATGACGAGGTCCCCCCCGTCTGTGGAGCATTACGAATTTGCGTAATGTTTGACAGCGATATATTTTCCCCGTTCACCTTTGCGAATTGCTCAGTCTGATTCATTGTAATGGATTCAACCAACCCGGAGCGAGTCAATTCATTGCCATCAGCGTCCAAATATGACCATGATATCTCTTTACCGATCAATCCGGAAGCAAAGCCCAGCGATTGACGCAGCAGCTTCATCTCATTGCCCATATTCGTTAGCTGCTCGACGGAAGTGAATTGCGCCATCTGCGCAATAAACTCCTTATCCTGTAGCGGCTGAGTCGGGTCCTGATGCTTTAGCTGTGTAATCAATATTTTCAGAAACTGATCCTTGCCAAGCTGGTTTGTGCCTGTTTTTGTTTCAGCACGATCTACATTCGCCTTGGAGTAGTAGGGCCAAATATTTTTGGTGCCGTTAATCGAGTCAGCCATTCTCTCTCACCTCCTGCCTGCATGTCTACATCGTCAGGCTGTTCGTTAGGCCATGAAGTCGATTGCCCCGTTACCGTTCGAGCGTGAGCTGTTTTGGTTTGCTTCTTCATCTGCATCTTCAAGCAAGGTCAGCTTGCTGTCATTTTTATTTTGTCCGGTGAACGATTGCTGAGACTGCTGCTTACGACCATCCTGGAACATGCTGGATTGGAAGCTCTGATTTTGCGTAACCTCTAGCTTCTCCACCTGAATGCCCTGACTCTGCAACGTAGATCGAAGCGATGCGAGCTGTCCCTCGAGCATCTCCTTACCCGCAGCACTATCCGCCACGAATTGAGCAATCAGCTGTCCATTCTGCATCGTCAGCTTCACCTCAACATGACCCAGATGCTGTGGATACAGCGAGATCTTTGCCTCCGTTGCTCCATCAGCGTTAGTGCCAAGCACGAAGGAGCTTACGACGAATTTGGTCATATCATCGGCAAAATTTTGGGCCGGCATATGCAGCACTGGAGCTTTAGTAGCTGCTTGACTGTTCGCTGCTTGCTTCGATTGTTCACTTGTAAGCAATGTAATAGGCTCAGATGTACCAAGCTCTCCATTCAATGGCTCGAACAATGGCGCTTCTTCGATAACTTGCTGCTCAGGAGCTAGCTTGATCGCTTGGTAATTAACCGCGATCGCTTCCAGCTTCTGCATCGGACTTGTACTCTTCGGTACGAGCAACTCGGATACAGCAGTGCCGTTACTATCCTGTGAAGCAGTCAACGATTCTTGAAGCGTCTTCGTGTTCGCAGCTTCAGATGCCGAGGCCGCAGCTGTCATAAGTGAAGGTAGCTTGTCGAGCAGCTGCTTCAGCTGTGCATCCTTGTCAGTACCAGCTAGAAGCTCCTTCATCTGCTTCATGACCTGAAGTGCATCAGCAGCGCCATTACGAACTGCGACTTGTGACAGCTCAGCTTCGCCATTCTCAGTATCGACTGCTGAAGTATCAGCTGCTGCTGTAATAGGAACGAACAGAAGCGCGTTCAACTCGCTTAGCAATGCTTCGAGACCCGCCTGCTCCTCTTCGAGCTGCCCTGCCTGCTCTTCTGCTCCGCTGTCTGACTGCATAGCAGCGCCTTCCGCAACTAGTGTCGCCAGTATTGCGCTAAGCTCAGCAGTCTCCATCGGGCTTAGCAGCTGCACAAGTCCGCTTAACGACAGGCCAGCTCCAGAACCGACACTATCAGACTGCACTTCCGTCGTCATCATACCACTGAGTGCCTTCGAGAAGCCTTCGCCCGAGGCTGCGCCTCCATTTACACCAGCTGTGCGACCAGCGGGTACTTTGGCAGTGGCTGTTGCTTGTGCTTGAATGTCCATTGTATGTTTTCACCTCCTTTCATATGAATTATTGAACGAGTCTTGCTGAGATTAGAGCCGCTGTCTCCTTCGACAGATCTGATACAGCTGTCAGTACCTTCGAACGACCTGCGTTATCCATCGAGCGTAGAATCGACAGCACCTTGTCCGGATTCGTCTTCTGAAGCTCCAGCAGCACCGTGGCTGCGCTCTTCGGCGTCATCGTCGAGAACGTCTGACCGAGATCGTCCTGCGTAAGCTGCTCAACCGGTTTCGTTGAAGCCGTCGCTTTTTGCAATCGCTCCTGCAGCGCTGCAATTTCCGTATCTCGCACCTGCTTTTGATCCTTGAGCAATATAGACGCCTCCGCCGCTTTTTTCGGATCCATCTTCTCGAGAATTTTGACGCGCTCCTCTGGCTTCATCATACTAAGCACGAGCACCTGCTCGCTCAACGTCAAATTTTCTAAGATGGGTGCAGATTTACTTGGTGACATTTTCGCGTACATGCTGGACAGCTGCTGAATTTGCGCCCTGTATTCTTCATCAGATTGCGTTTTGCCCTTCAGCTGCTCTTCGAGCTGGCTGTTCTTCAGCTGCAAATCTTTGATCTGCTGCTCCTTCTGATCCAATGCCGCTTGTGCCTGCTTCAGCTCCTCCGCCTTCGCTACCGTGGCTGCTTGGGCCTCAGCTGCAACCTGTTCTGGATTCGCCGCCGCTTGCTCCTGCTGGTCGGTCGGCACGCCTCCGTCTACCGCTGTTTTCCCTTCTTCCTTCGCAGCAGGAAGGACACTGCTTACTCCAGGGATTTTGTTCGCTGTTTTGATCACATTATTCATAATATCGTAATCAAATATGGACAACAGCACTCCCAGCAACACAGCTGTAAAAACGAACGGGATGAGGAACCAGATCAGAAATCGCTCCAG
This sequence comes from Paenibacillus sp. YYML68, assembly GCF_027923405.1. Taxonomy (NCBI): domain Bacteria; kingdom Bacillati; phylum Bacillota; class Bacilli; order Caryophanales; family Paenibacillaceae; genus Paenibacillus; species Paenibacillus sp. YYML68. The sequence goes on from NZ_BQYI01000001.1 coordinate 2,963,949, forward strand.
TGCGCCGTAGGAGGCGCCTTGCTCCACATCTGATTTTGCCATTCCGCCGCCTCCCTTTACCTTACGATGGTCTTAAATAGCGATTCGTCGCCATCTCATCAAGCTGATTCTGCTCTCGCTTCAGCAGCTCACTATGATAGCGCTCAAACGCGCGCTCCTTCGCCTTCGTCCACAGCTTCTCCTCGAGCATCTTGCCGCTCAACGCCTCCTGCTTCAGCTGGACGAACGTATGCGCCTGCTGCACTTCTTCCCGCTGCACCTTGATTCGGCCGTCCATATGATCGACGTAGCTTTGCAGCAGCATCAGGTTCGATACTGTTGTCCGCGCGCTCGATGCTTGATGGAGCTCCTCCTGCAGCACCTGCTTCGCCTCATGCAGCTTCGTCAGCTCTTCTTCCTCCTGACGCATTCGTCCAAGTGCATCAGCGAGCAGCCACTCGGCTTGCGTCTTTTCATTTTCCTTCAGGTCGACAATTTTTTGAAAAGCGTATCGGAATCGCATGCAACGAATCAGCCCCTGTAAAATTGTTGGATTAGCTGTTCCTTCGCTTCCTCATAAGTCAGCTTGTCATGAACACGCTGCTTCGTGTAATCCCAGATCGACTGAATAGATTCGATCGAGTGATCGATATCCGGATTGGAGCCTCGCTGATACGCCCCAATATTGATCAAATCTTCCGAATCTTTATATACAGCAAGCAATCGCTTTAGATTTTCGGCAGCGAGCTGCTGGTCGTTCGGTACGATCTCCTTCATCACACGGCTCACACTCGCTAGCACATCAATCGCTGGATAATGCCCACGGTTCGCTATGCTTCGATTGAGAACAATATGGCCGTCGAGTATACCGCGAACTGCATCGGCGATCGGCTCGTTCATATCGTCTCCGTCAACTAGTACCGTGTAGAAGGCCGTAATCGAGCCCTTCGGTCCCGTACCGGACCGCTCGAGCAGCTTCGGCAGTGTGGCGAACACCGACGGTGTATAGCCTCGAGTTGCAGGTGGCTCGCCTACCGCAAGGCCGACCTCACGCTGAGCCATTGCGTAGCGTGTGACCGAATCCATCATAAGCATGACGTTCAAGCCGCGATCTCGGAAATATTCGGCAATGCTTGTCGCAATGAGCGCTCCCTTAATCCGGATCAGCGCCGGCTGATCCGAAGTCGCTACGAGCACGACCGAACGGGCAAGTCCTTCCGGGCCTAGATCACGCTCGATGAAATCGAGCACCTCGCGGCCGCGCTCGCCGATCAAGGCAATGACGTTCACATCTGCCGAGGTGTTCCGCGCGATCATCCCCATCAGCGTACTTTTACCGACACCCGAGCCGGCGAATATACCGACACGCTGACCTTTACCGATTGTCAGCAAGCCGTCGATACACCGGACCCCGACGCTGATCGGCTCGAGTACACGTGGCCGCTTCAGCGGGTTACTCGGCACGTTATGAGTCGAATAGTGGGCCATGCGGGATGGGAGGAACGTACCATCGAGCGGCTGACCGAGACCATCCAGCACTTTGCCTAGCAGCTCGTGTCCGACCTGCACGGTCAATGGCTTACCGGTTCCGACAACATCGCAGCCCGGTCCGATGGAATGCAGCTCACCGAGCGGCATTAGGATAACCTTGTTGTTCTTGAATCCGACGACCTCCGCCTTCAGTGGCTTGTCCGATTTGAATGGGTAGATGTAGCATACATCACCAACACTCGCATCAGGCCCCTCCGACTCGACGGTTAATCCAATCACCTGAGTCACTTTGCCGTTCACCCGAATGGGATCCAGCTGCTGCAGCTGCTCGATATACTTATGAACGGATGGTGCTCGCATCATCAGGCCCCCTCGTTCTGATTCGCAAGCTGCTGCAGAGCCTGCTTAATTTCGTTCAGCTGCGTGTCAATTCGGGCATCAATGCTCCCGAACGACGAACGAACGACACAGCCCTGATCACGAACCGATCCATCCGGAATGATCTGCAGCTCGGCCTGAGAGTCAATATGAAGCAGCAGCTCTTCTCGTGCGTCTTGAATGTAAGCGAATTGTGAAGGTGACACGCACAGAGCGATGACACCCTTCTCCCTGCGGCGAGCGAGCACTTTGCGAATCATCTCCTTGATCCACTCCGGCTCAAGCGACAGCTGACGACCGATAATCTTCTCTGCAATCGAGCAGCTGAGCTCAATTAAGAACGGCTCGGACTCTTGAATAATGCTCTGCTTCATCGTGTACGCTTGATCAAGCACCGTGGAGGCTTCCTGCAGCATCTGCTCGTACTGCTCGCGCAGCGCTGCCTCTGCCTGCACGAGTCCCTCTTGATAGCCTTGCTCGAACCCTTGCATTTGCGCTTGGGTGAAAGTCTCTTCATCCAGCTGTCGACGTTCATGCCACCACGCTTCAATCTCTTGCACCGTCTGCTCCTTCAGCACAGCAGCCTCTTCCATGGCTGCCCGCACTTGCTCCTCGGCGAACTCCTGTGCATCCTTGAGCATGAGCTCCTTGGCCTGCATCAATTCCTCAAGCTCCTGCTGTTCAGCCTCAGAGACCGTCTCCGTTTCTGTAGACGCGTCCTCAGCAGCTGGAATCGTAGTCGACGGCTTCACGACCATATGCTCTTCTGCAGGCACGTATTGGAAAAACTTGATGACATTAGACAATAATATCATCTCCTCCGCCGCGTGCAATGATAATTTCACCCGTCTCCTCGAGACGTCGGATCGTCGCTACGATGCGCGTCTGCGCCTCCTCCACGTCACGCAGCCTTACAGGACCCATGAACTCCATTTCCTCGCGGAACGTTTCGGCCATACGCTTGGACATGTTCTTGAATATCGCATCGCGCACTTCCTCGCTCGCTACCTTAAGCGCAAGCTGAAGATCGGCATTCTCGATGTCGCGAATAATACGCTGGATCGAACGATTGTCGATGTTGACGATATCCTCGAAGACGAACATCCGCTTCTTGATCTCCTCGGCCAGCTCCGGATCTTGAATCTCCAGAGAGTCGAGAATGGTGCGCTCCGTACCGCGATCGACACCGTTCAAGATTTGGACAACGGCCGTAATGCCGCCGGCGTTCGTATAATCCTGAGTGACCGTCGCAGACAGCTTCTGCTCGAGCACCCTTTCGACTTGGCTGATCACCTCTGGCGAAGTGCTGTCCATGAGCGCGATTCGCTTCGCCACATCAGCCTGCTTCTCTTGAGGGAGAGACGACAAGATGATCGACGCTTGCTCAGGCTGCAGATAGGAGAGCACGAGTGCGATCGTCTGCGAATTTTCATTCTGGATAAAGTTCAAGATCTGTGCAGGGTCTGCCTTGCGTGCGAAGTCGAACGGTCGAACCTGCAGCGTAGCGGTCAGGCGATTGATAATATCAAGTGCTTTCTGCGAGCCGAGCGCCTTCTCAAGTATATCTTTGGCGTAAGAGATACCGCCCTGCGATATAAACTCCTGTGCCAAGCAAATTTGATGGAACTCCGCCATGATGGCATCTTTCTCGACATTATCGACTTTGCGGACATTGGCTATTTCTAGCGTAAGCTGTTCGATCTCTTCGTCTCGAAGATGCTTGAATATTTGGGCTGACACCTCAGGACCTAAGCTGATCAGCAATATGGCTGCCTTCTGCCGTCCTGATAACATCGATTGCTGTACTTTAGCCAATTCAATACCACCTCTATTCGTCTACTAGCCAAGTTCGGAGCAAGTTCACGAATTCCTCCGGTTTCTTCTTCGCCAGCTGCTCCAGCTGCTTGCGCACCTGATTCTCATTCGACACGCTGTCAATATCGATCGTCGGATATTCCGTCTTCGCAGCAGCTGCTTCCTCCATCAGCGCCGCTTCCTCGGCCTCCTCCTGTGCTCTCTTCCTGCGACGTACCATCATGAACGCCCCGCCGGCTACTAGCGCAAGCGCCAAGCCGCCTAGAGCACCGTACAACAGCATCTCGTTCGAAGCCAGACCTTGCGTCTCGTTCGTTTTAGCGAACGCATGAGGAAACACAGTAACCTTCTTCGCAAGCTCCTCGTCCGTTAGCGGTACCTTGCTGTCCGCAAGCGCCGCGCGCACAACATTCGTTAAGATTTGCCGTACCGCTTCCGTCGTCTGTGGTGTTAAGGAGTTCTCATCTTCCGGATCCGGCGGCTCGATTCCGACATTAATCGTCAGATCCTTCACGATATAAGGAGTCGCTACAATTTCTTCCGTAATCCGGTTCACCTCATAGTTCACCGTTCGCGAGAGCTCCTCGGAGTTCGACTTGCCTGTGCTGGAGCTTCCCGGATATCCTGGCACGTCGGATTCACTCGTCCCCGGCACACCACCCTCAGCCGCTCCGCCATCGCTTGTGTAGTTCTTCTGGATCTCCTGAACCGATATTTCAAGTCCTGCCTGATCGACCTCATTCGGAGCGGTAACGAGATTACGAGTCGCTCTCGATTGATCGAAGTTCATTGTAGAGAACACGCTGACAATGACCTTGTCCCGGCCCAGTATGGCGCCGAGCATCTGCTGCACGTTACGCTGCACATCGTTACGGAACTGATTGTTCACCTCGAACTGCTCACGTACCGCATTGCCGGAATTCAGCTTGTTCGAGCCCTTAGAATATTCCAGCGGCTCGCCGTTAGAGTCCGAGATCGTAATGTTCTCGATCGGTAGTCCCTTCACGCTGTGCGAGACGAGATTGTACATCGTATCGACCTTCGCTTGGTCCAGCTGGTAGCCAGGCTTGATCTCGAGCACAACCGAAGCAGTCGCCTTCTCTGCCTCCTGCCCCTTGGGTAAAAACACGGTCTCCTTGGGCAAGCTAATCAAGACCTTGGAGCTGGCAATCGCATTGTTCGTATTGATCAGCTGCTGCAGCTCGCCTTGCACGGCGTTGATATATTTCACATCGAACTCACGATCTGTCGTACCGAACGTGCTGCTCTGGTTGAAGGCGCCATAGCCGATGTTACCGGTCTTGTTTAGACCTTGCGACTCTACCGCCAGCTTGACACTCGCTACCTCGCTGCGCGGCACGCCGATGCTTTTGCCGTCCTCGCTGAGCTGATACGGAATCTTAGCGCCGTCGAGATAGCTCTTGATGTTCGCCGCATCCGTAGGCTGCAGATTCGTATACGCAAGCGCGTACTCGGTTTTCGAAAAATTATAGCTGATTATCCCCAACGTCAGAACGACAAGTACAACAGTGGCGATAATCGTCATTCTTTGGGTCTTGCTAAATTGATTCCAATATTGCTTGACACGTTCCCAATATTGGAGCGCGTTCTCGTTCACTGTTTCACCCCATCCGATTAACCGTTACTTGTGCTCGATCAAGATTAGATCTGCATACGCATTATTTCCTGATAGGCCTCGATGACTTTATTCCGCACCTGTACGGTCAATTCCAAACCGAGCGAAGCTTTCTCCGACGCGATCATCAGCTGGTGAATATCAGACGTTTCCCCCTTAATGAACTGTTGATTCAACCGATCCACACCAGCCTGCTGCATATTCAGGTTATCCATAGCCTTGTTCAAAAATTGACCAAACTGCTCGGACACCTCAGATGCGCTTGTCTGCTTTGTTTCGACAAGTTTCGCCATTTTTAGCGGTTGAAGCCCGATTTTATCCACCATGTCTGATACCCCTTCTATTACTTAGTCTAGTCTAGCTTTCTTAACGACCAATTTCCAGTGCCTTTGTAACCATCGCCTTGGAAGCATTGAGCGCTGTAACGTTCGCCTCATACGACCGTGTTGCGGAAATCATATCGACCATTTCCTTCAAAACGTCAACGTTAGGCAGCATCACAAACCCGTTCTCGTCGGCATCCGGATGCGTTGGATTGTACACCTGCTTGAGCGGCGAACGATCCTCGATCACCTTCGTCACACGTACACCTTCGCCGGCTCCCGTATCTTTACCTGCCATCGCGTTCTGCAGCGTGTAAGCAAAGTTTTGCTGCTTCGGCTCGAACGTCACCAGCTTGCGCGTATACGGTACCCACTTGCCATTGACCATGCGAGCACGAGTCGTATCCGCATTGGCTATATTGGAAGATATTACGTCCATGCGAAACCGCTGTGCGGTCAGCGCGGAGGCGCTGATGTCATACCCATTCGTTAACCTCATCGTTATACCCTCCCGCCTATCGCTGTTCTCGTCTTCTTGATGTCCGCATTAATTTGTTGAACTATCGTATTGTAACGCAATTGATTCTTCGCCATCAATGCCATTTCGTAGTCAATATCTACATTGTTTAGGTTATTGTTCATATGACTTTGCGTATCTCGCATAATTTCTGGCTGAATCACCTGAGATTTACCGAATTCATAATGTCTGGAATCAGTGCGGAAACTGCTAAACGCTGGTGCATTTAGCTCTTTTTGCAATAACTGCTCAAACTTAACTTCGGATCTTTTGTAATGCGGCGTATCGACGTTAGCTATGTTATGGGCTATGACCTTTTGTCGAAGAGAAGCAGCGTCCAAGGATCGCTCCATTAAGGAGAATGACGATTTATTGAGTAACATTCAGGGCAACCCCCACTTTCGCAGAGTAATCTGACTAGTTATTCAACATACTTTATAAAATCTCCTCCTTCCTTCGACATTATCTTTGAAAAAAAATAATAGTAGTAAAGGCAGATCTTGTAGAACGAACGGACGATTGATATCATAGTTCATACTGGTAAAAATTACAACACGAAAAAAGCCCTATTGTAAATAGGACTTTCATTCATGCTTGAATAGATTCTAGTAGAAAAAAATGAGAAAAATTACGACTTCACATGCTGAAGTGCAGCCATCAGCTGGTCGTTCAGCACGCGAATATACGTTCCCTTCATCCCGAGTGAACGGGTCTCAATCACACCTGCGCTTTCCAGCTTACGGAGCGCATTGACGATAACTGATCGTGTAATGCCGACGCGGTCGGCGATTTTGCTGGCGACAAGCAAGCCCTCCGAGCCTTCCAGCTGGTCGAATATGTGCTCCACCGCCTCAAGCTCACTGAATGACAGAGAGCCTACCGCCACCTGTACGACGGCCTTGCTGCGGGCCTCGACCTCGATCTGCTCCGCCTTCTCGCGCAATATTTCCATCGCGACGACGGTTGAGCCATACTCGGCGAGAATAAGATCGTCATCGATGAATTGTCCAGCTCTCTTCGTCAGCACGAGCGTCCCCAGACGCTCACCACCACCCAGCACAGGCACCAAGGTGATGTAGAAGTCATCGGCGTTGCCGTGCTCCCCGAATACATCGAATGAGGAGGCTGCCTTCAGGTTGGACGACGTCTCGGTCACCTGCAGCAGCAACTGGTTGTATTCAGGAGGGAAACGATTCTCCTGCAGCAGAGACAGCCCGGTCATCTCCACCTGTCCTGACTCGGTAATCGCGCTCCCCAGCACCTTCCCCTTCCGGCTGACGACGAATATATCTGCCGCGACGATGTCGCGAAGCACGACAGCCATATCCATGAAGCTGACCGGATTGCCCGCCTCCTTCTGCAGCAGCTTGTTCAGTCTTCTGGTCTTCAATAATAAGCTCATGAACCGTTCCTCCAACTAACCGATTACAGGATGTACTGACTCAGATCCCGATTTTTCACAATGTCCGTCAGCTTCTCTCTTACATATTCCGGAGAAATCACAATTTGCTCCAATGTAATTTCAGGAGCCTCATACGAGAGATCCTCGAGCAGCTTTTCCAATATCGTATGCAGACGTCGCGCGCCGATGTTGTCTGTATTCTGATTCACTTCAGCAGCAATTCTGGCGACTTCCTGAATCGCCTCCTCCGAGAAGTCTACACGAATGCCTTCTGTCTCGAGCAGCGCCGTATATTGCTTCGTGAGTGCATTCTTCGGCTCCTTCAGAATGAGTACGAAGTCATCCTGCGTCAAGCTGCTGAGTTCGACACGAATCGGGAATCGCCCCTGCAGCTCGGGAATGAGATCAGACGGCTTCGCAATATGGAAGGCACCAGCGGCCATGAACAAGATGTAATCGGTCTTAACGGGTCCGTACTTCGTCATGACCGTCGAGCCCTCCACGATCGGCAGAATATCCCGCTGCACCCCTTCACGGGATACGTCGGGCCCGCCGCCGCGCGAGGAGCTTGCTATCTTATCGATCTCATCGATGAAAATGATGCCGCTCTGCTCCGCCCGCCTCACGGCCTCCTGGATCACCTCATCCATATCAAGCAGCTTCTGCGCTTCCTCCTGCAATAGCGACTTGCGCGCCTCCTTGATCGTCAGCTTGCGCTTCTTCGTCTTCTTCGGCATCAGGCTGCCGAACAGCTCCTGCATGTTCATGCCGGCTTGCTCATGCCCTTGCGCGCCGCCCAGCATATCGAGCATCGTCGGCGTATGGTCCTCGACCTCGATCTCGATCACCTGCTGCTCCAGCTCCCCACGCAGCAGTTGCTCGCGAACTTCCTTGCGGCGGCTAATGACTGTCGCATCCTGCTCAGGCTCGGCGTCGCTTGGAGCGCTCGCGCCTCCATTTTGACCGAACAGCATCTCGAGCGGGTTGCGTTGACCGCGGTTTTTGGCAGGACTCGGAACAAGAATCGAGACGATCCGCTCGGTCACCATCTGCTCCGCCTTGTCCTTCAGAAGCTCGGTCTTCTCCGCCTTCACCATTCGGATCGACGTCTCGACCAGATCCCGCACCATCGATTCGACATCGCGGCCGACATAGCCGACCTCGGTGAACTTCGTCGCTTCCACTTTAATGAACGGAGCGCCAACGAGCTTAGCCAGCCTCCTAGCGATTTCCGTCTTGCCGACGCCGGTAGGACCGATCATGAGAATATTTTTCGGTACGATCTCATCTCGAATCGATTCGTCTAGCAAGCTACGGCGATACCGATTGCGGAGTGCAACCGCGACCGACTTCTTAGCCTGTCGCTGACCAATGATGTATTTATCCAGTTCAGCTACAATTTGCTTCGGCGTTAATCCGCTTGCAGGCAATTTCTCCACCTCCTGAGCTATTCGATTTCCTCAACGATCAAGTTATGGTTCGTAAATACACAAATATCAGCCGCCATCGTCAGTGCCGCCTCAGCAATCTCCTTGGCGCTCATGCTCGGCGCGTACCGATGCAGCGCACGGCCCGCAGCAAGCGCGAAGTTACCGCCTGACCCGATGGCAAGTATGCCGTCATCCGGCTCAATAATTTCCCCGTTCCCTGAGATGAGCAGCAGCCCCGTCCGATCCATCACGATCATCATCGCCTCCAGACGGCGCAGGACACGATCCGAACGCCAATCCTTGGCCAGCTCCACCGCTGCCCGCTGCAGGTTGCCGTGGTGCTCCTCCAGCTTCGCCTCGAACTTCTCGAACAGCGTGATCGCGTCTGCAACTGAGCCCGCGAAGCCGGCGACGACGTTGCCTCTATACAACCGACGCACCTTCTTCGCATGAGACTTCATCACCATGCTGTTGCCGAACGTTACTTGTCCGTCACCTGCGATCGCGCCCTTCCCTTGATGGCGAATCGCAAATATCGTGGTCGCGTGAAACGTATCCATGGATCGATTTCCTCCTCCATTCAAAACGAAAACTAAGCTTTGCAAGCAAGCTTAGTTTTCATGAAATACCGCCCTGCAATCGCCATTATCTGGACAGACGGTTATATCGTAACATAGGACAAGTTTTATTTACAAGTCGAGTTGTGTACGTTTTGGGTAAAATTCTGAATTTTCGCAATCGCACGCTCTGCGATTTTCTCATAGCGCAGCTTCTTGTTCTTCACCTTCTCCTCCAGTGGAGGGAACAGGCCGAAATTCGCATTCATCGGCTGGAAGTGCTTGAAGTCCGCGGTCGTGATGTATTGCGCCATACTGCCGAGCGCAGTATCCGGCGGCAGCACGAGCAGCTCCTCACCCTTCGCATAGCGAGCCGCGTTCAGACCTGCCAGCAGCCCGGAGGCAGCGGATTCAACGTAACCCTCAACACCGGTCATCTGCCCGGCGAAGAACAGATTATCGCGTCTGCGGAACTGATACGTTGGATGCAGCAAGCTAGGAGAGTTAATGAACGTATTGCGATGCATCACACCGTAACGGACGAATTCCGCATTCTCAAGTCCTGGGATGAGCGACAGCACCCGCTTCTGCTCTCCCCACTTGAGGTGCGTCTGGAAGCCGACCAGGTTGTACAGCGTTCCCGCTGCATTGTCCTGACGCAGCTGGACGACCGCATACGGCAGCTCACCGGTACGAGGATTAATAAGTCCGACAGGCTTCATTGGGCCGAACAGCACCGTCTGCCGTCCGCGCTTCGCCATCACCTCGATCGGCATGCAGCCCTCGAAGTAGATTTCCTTCTCGAACTCCTTAATCGGAGCCGTCTCTGCCGAGATCAACGCCTCATAGAAGACGTTGAACTCCTCCTCGGTCATCGGACAGTTCAAGTAAGCCGCCTCGCCCTTGTCATAGCGGGACGCCAGGTACACCTTGTCCATATCGATCGAGTCCTTCTCGACGATCGGCGCTGCCGCGTCGTAGAAGTACAAGTACTCCTCACCTGTCAGCTCCTGCAGATGCTTGGACAACGCTGGCGACGTCAGTGGACCTGTCGCGACGACGGTAATTCCTTCCGGAAGCGTCTCCAGCTCCTCGTTGCGCACCTCAATCAGCGGGTGGTTCCTTAAGAGGCTTGTCACCTCGCCGGAGAAGCCATCGCGATCGACCGCGAGCGCTCCGCCCGCTGGCACCGCATGCTTGTCCGCCGCGCGCAAAATGACTGAGTTCATCATGCGCATCTCTTCCTTCAGCAGGCCGACCGCATTGGTCAGGCCGTTCGCCCGCAGCGAGTTGCTGCAGACGAGCTCTGCGAACTGCTCAGTAATGTGCGCCGGCGTCTTGACGGCTGGGCGCATCTCATATAACACAACAGGGACCCCTTGTGCAGCGATCTGCCATGCAGCTTCACTGCCGGCAAGCCCGGCCCCAATAACGGTAACACGCTGTAGCTCTGTCAATATAGCTCCTCCTGTTGCTCTGCAAGAGGACAGCTGACCTTGCGGTCAGCTGTCTTCGCAGTTATTCCATGTCGTCGATCTCATTTTCTTCCTTCGCTTCTTCCTTGAAGTCGCAGGACACACACTGTATGAACACGCCTGACTTGTTCCGCTTCTCAATCAGCATGCTCGAGCAGCTTGGACACGATTGCTCGACCGGCTTATCCCAAGAGACGAATTCACAGCTCGGATACTGGTCACAGCCGTAGAAGATACGCCCCTTCTTGCTGCGCCGCTCAATAATTTTGCCTTCGCCGCACGACTTACAGGCGACTCCGATATCCTTGACGATCGGCTTCGTGTTACGACAATCCGGGAATCCGGAGCAGGCGAGAAACTTGCCGAAGCGTCCCATCTTGTAGACAAAGTGCTTGCCGCACTTCTCACAGATCTCGTCTGACACCTCATCCTGAATCTCGATCTTCTCCATCTCTGATTCCGCAACCTCAAGCCGCTTCTCGAACGATTCGTAGAACTCGCTCAGCACCTGCACCCAATCTTCCTTGCCCTCCTCGATATGGTCCAGCCCCTCTTCCATATGAGCGGTGAACTCAATATCAAGTATTTCCGGGAAAAATTCGATCATCTGCTGGATGACAAGCTCCCCAAGCTCGGTCGGAATGAACTTCTTCTCCTCAATCGCGACGTAGCCTCGCTTCTGAATCGTCTCCAGCGTCGGCGCATACGTACTCGGACGACCGATGCCCATCTCCTCGAGCGCCCGCACAAGACGTGCCTCAGTATATCGCGGTGGCGGCTGGGTAAAATGCTGCTTCGGGTCGACCTGCTTCTTCGCTACCTGCTCACCTGGCGTAAGCGGCGGCAGCAGACGATCCTCATCGCCAGTATCTACTGCATCGTCGTTCCCTTCGACGTATACCTTCATGAAGCCGTGGAACTTGACCTTCGAGCCGACCGCACGGAACACCGTCTCGCCAGCCTTCAGATCGACCGTCATCGTATCCAGAACAGCCGATGCCATCTGGCTAGCAACGAAGCGCTCCCAGACCAGCTTATATAAGCGGAACTGATCGCGGCTCAGGTGCGCCTTAATCTGGTCCGGCTCACGCAGCACCGAGCTCGGTCGAATCGCTTCGTGGGCATCCTGCGCATTGCTGTTCTTCTTCACGTATACCCGCGGCGTCTCCGGGTAATAAGACGCTCCGTACTTCTGTTCGATGTAAGCCTTCGCCTCCTCCTGCGCCACAGGGGATATGCGCGTCGAATCGGTTCTCATGTACGTAATCAGACCGACGGTCCCTTCGCTACCCAGATCAATACCCTCATACAGCTGCTGGGCCACGGACATCGTCTTCGAGGCGCGGAAGCCAAGCTTACGGGCGGCCTCCTGCTGCATCGAGCTCGTAATGAATGGCGGCGACGGGTTGCGCAGACGCTCCTTCTCCTTGACCTCGGCCACAACGAACTCAGCTTGCTCAAGAGTCCGCAGTACAGTCTGCACGTCCGCCTCGTTATGAAGCTCCTTCTTCTCACCCGCTACGGAATGGAACTTCGCCTCGAATTCGTTCTTCCCGGCTGCGAGCTTCGCCGTAATCGTCCAATATTCCTCCGGCTCGAACGCCTTGATCTCGTTCTCTCGATCGAAGATGAGCTTGACCGCAACAGACTGAACGCGCCCTGCAGACAAGCCCTTCTTCACTTTCTTCCATAATAGAGGACTGATCTTGTAGCCGACAAGACGATCGAGAATACGTCTAGCCTGCTGCGCGTTCACGAGATCCTGATTAATTTTGCGCGGCGTCTTGAAGGCGTCCTTCACGGCCTGCTTCGTAATTTCGTTGAATACGACGCGGCATGCTTCTTGATCGGACAGCTCCAAATAGTGGGCCAAGTGCCACGCAATCGCTTCCCCTTCGCGATCAGGGTCAGCCGCCAGATACACTTTTTTCACCTTCTTGCTCGCATCCTTCAATTCCTTGAGAACAGAGCCTTTACCGCGTATCGTAATGTATTTCGGCTCGAAGTTTTTTTTAACTTCGACGCCGATCTGGCTTTTCGGTAAATCCCGTATATGTCCCATCGAAGCTTTGACGATAAATTTACTGCCCAAGTACTTACTGATCGTTTTCGCTTTGGCGGGTGATTCCACAATGACTAACGAATCGGCCATAGGTGTCCTTCCCCCTTCAACAATTAAAAGTATGTATAATAATCAAGTTATGGTGTAGGCAGATCCCGGAAGTTCTACGATTCGTCGCATCATTAGTAAATTTATCAGAACTGCATGCAAATGTCCAAAGCTAAATTGCGTGTGCATGAGCAGCTGATCAATCGTTAGAGGACCATTCGCGAGCAAATCGCAGATTCTGCGTTCGTCCTTCGTCAGTGCGGTGTTCGGTTCATTCGTGTACGGCATGTGCGTTGATGGCTCCATGTCTAATCGTCCCGCGTACTCCTCCATAATATCGCTTGCACTTGTTACAAGCTTGGCTCCACTTTTCAGGAGCTGCAGCACACCTTGGCTCTTCGGTGAGTTGATGGGCCCGGGAATCGCGAACACATCGCGCGAGTAGTCGAGCGCAAGCTCCGCTGTAATGAGCGAGCCGCTGCGAACAGCCGCCTCCACCACCATGACCCCCTCGCTTAAGCCTGCGATAATACGGTTGCGCTGCGGGAATAGGCCCGCCACCGGCTTCGTCCCTAGCGGATATTCGGTCAACAGAAGTCCCGAGCTGGCGATGCGCAGGAACAGCTGCTTGTTCTCAGCTGGATACACATGATCAAGGCCGTGGCCGAGCACGGCGATCGTGCTTCCCCTGCCGCGCAGAGCACCAATATGCGCCTGACTGTCAATGCCTCGCGCCAAGCCGCTGACGACGCAGATTCCAGACGCTGCCAGCTCCTCGGAGAGCCTCTCGGCCGTCGTCTTACCATAGACTGTAGGTGTGCGGGTGCCGACAACACCAACGCTCAGCGTGTGCAGCCTTGACTTGTCACCCTTCATGTACAGCAGCCACGGCGGATCGGCCGTTTCCTTCAGCATAGACGGATAATCGTCATCCCAAACCGTCACCCACTGAATTCCATGCTGCTCGTATCGAGCGAGCTGCTGCTCCAGCCAGCTCTCACTTATGTTCTCGTGCGCTGCGATCGTCTGATGTAGCTGGGCAGCGCGAACAGGTGTGAAGCCGAGCTGCTGCCAATCGGCAGCCTCCAACGTCCGAATATGATCCAGCTGCTCGAACCGTTCAGTTATGAGCCGCAGCGTCTTCCAGCCAATACCAGGAAGCTGGTGTAAGCCAAACAATACGTGACGATTATCCATTAGTATATCTCACTCCTTATAATAGAAACAACTTTTCAGCCGAACAGCCGCAGATCATGTGAAATAACGAAAACAGCCTCCCCAATTCGTCTCAAGACGAAATGGAGAGGCTGCTTGCCTTCATTCCTTATATATAAGCTTAATAAGCTTATCTTACTTCTTCGTGATGCACTTCTCGAGAAGACCCTTCTCTTCAAGCACGCTAACGAGTGTGGAGCCCATGTCGGATGGTGTTGGAGCTACCTTAATGCCGCAACGCTCCATGGTCGCCACCTTCTCAGCCGCCGTACCTTTACCGCCGGAGATGATCGCGCCCGCATGACCCATACGCTTGCCCGGAGGCGCTGTAGCGCCGCCGATGAAGCCAACTACAGGCTTTGTCATGTTCGCTGCGATCCACTCTGCTGCTTCTTCCTCAGCCGTACCGCCGATCTCACCGATCATGATCACCGCGTACGTCTCTGGATCGTCATTGAACAGCTTCAGAATGTCGATGAACTCGGAGCCCTTAACTGGGTCGCCGCCGATACCAACAGCGGACGATTGACCGATGCCGCGTGTCGAAAGCTGGTGAACCGCCTCATACGTCAGAGTTCCGCTACGGGATACGACGCCAACATGACCTGGTGTGTGGATGTATCCAGGCATGATACCGATCTTGCACTCGCCTGGCGTAATAACGCCTGGGCAGTTCGGTCCGATCAGACGAGTCTTCTTGCCTTCCATGTAACGGCTAACCTTCACCATGTCAAGTACCGGAATACCTTCCGTGATGCAGATAACCAGTTCCATCTCAGCATCTACAGCTTCCATGATGGAGTCAGCTGCGAATGCCGGTGGTACGTAAATAACGGATGCTGTTGCACCTGTCGCTTGCTTCGCTTGTACCACTGTGTTGAAGATTGGCAGCGAAACCGTTGTGCCATTCTCCAGCGTAATATCAACGTTAGTGCCGCCCTTACCCGGCGTTACGCCGCCAACCATTTGCGTGCCGTACTCCAGGCCGCCCTTGGTATGGAACATACCTGTCGCGCCGGTGATCCCTTGCGTGATAACCTTCGTATTTTTATCTACCAAAATAGACATGTTTATGGTTCACATCCCCTGATATATTTGAAAAAGGCAAAGCCTGTCTAATGCAATCGTACCGCGTTCAATTACTTCACAAGAGCAACGATCTTCTGAGCGCCGTCAGACATCGAATCCGCTGCAACGATGTTCAGGCCGGACTCGTTCAGCATCTTCTTGCCAAGCTCTACGTTCGTACCTTCCAGACGCACCACGAGCGGACGGTCAAGACCAAGCTCGCGAGCAGCCGAAATAACGCCGTCAGCGATGATGTCGCACTTCATGATACCGCCGAAGATATTAACGAAGATTCCCTTCACGTTCTCATCGGAAAGGATGATCTTGAACGCTTCAGTAACCTTCTCCTTTGTCGCACCGCCCCCTACATCGAGGAAGTTAGCGGGTTCGCCGCCGAAGTACTTGATAATATCCATCGTCGCCATCGCAAGACCTGCACCGTTAACCATGCAGCCGATGTTGCCGTCAAGGGCAATGTAGCTCAGGTCGAACTTGGACGCTTGAATTTCCTTCTCATCTTCCTCGTCCAAGTCGCGCAGCTCAAGAATGTCCTTGTGACGGAACAGTGCGTTGGAATCGAAGTTCAGCTTCGCATCCAGTGCCATAACGTTACCATCGCCAGTCACTACGAGCGGGTTGATCTCAGCGATCGAGCAGTCCTTCTCCACGAACGCTGTGTACAGCGCCTGGATGAACTTCGCAGCCTTGTTCACAAGCTCAGTAGGGATGTTGATGTTGTACGCAAGACGACGTGCCTGGAACGCCTGCAGACCGATAGCCGGATCTACAACTTCCTTGAAGATTTTCTCTGGGGAATGCTCGGCAACCTCTTCGATCTCCGTGCCGCCCTCTTCGGAGCCCATGATCACGACGCGACCTGTAGCGCGGTCAACGACGACACCGATGTAGTACTCCTTCTTAATATCGCAGCCCTGCTCGATGAGCAGACGCTTCACTTCTTTACCTTCTGGGCCTGTCTGGTGAGTAACCAGCGTTTTGCCGAGAATTTCTTGAGCGTATGTACGTACATCGTCCAGGCTCTTCGCGATTTTAACGCCGCCTGCTTTACCGCGTCCGCCGGCATGAATTTGCGCCTTCACGACGACAACGGAGGTTCCAAGCTCTTTCGCCGCTTCCACCGCTTCGTCAACCGTGAAAGCTACTTTACCCTCAGGTACGGCAACCCCGTACTGTTTGAGCACTGCTTTGCCTTGATACTCATGGATATTCATTTAGCAAAATCCTCCTATCGGTATTGACTTACTCTATGGAATCGACCCGTTCCGCTGCCGGAATGAGTAGATCAACATAATTGGATGCGTTCACCAAGGGATAGCATGTCCGAACTGGCAAACCTTACTCATTGTAACACTTTTTTTAGGCGAGTTCCTTACTTTTATGATAAACTGCCGATATATCTTTTTTATTGAAGGCGTAAGTAATTGTTTTCGGGAGGGTGACAATGAAATGCTGAGAATTGCTATCGATATGGATGAGGTTATCGCCGATACGCTCGCGATGCATCTAAGCGAGTATAACCGTAAATTCGGTGCGGCGCTGACACGAGACGACATGTTGGGCACGAAGCTGCGATGGCTGCGGCCCGAGCATGCCGGGGAGGCGCGCGCGATTCTTGACCAGCCGCAATTTTTCCGCAAGCTCGAGGTCATGCCGGGGTGTCAGGAGGTTATAGCTGAGCTGAACGAGAGATTCGAGGTGTTCATCGCGACAGCGGCGATGGAGGTTCCGTCTTCGTTCCATGAGAAATACGAATGGCTGAAGGAACACTTCCCATTCCTCGACGATATGAACTTCGTCTTCTGCGGCGACAAGGGCATCGTGCATGCCGACTATTTGATCGACGACAACCCGCGCCACTTCGAGCGGTTCCGCGGCACTGGACTGCTGTTCGATGCGCCTCACAATGCGGAGGAGACACGATATATTCGGGTCAAGGATTGGAGCGAGGTAAAGGCGTATTTTTCCAGTATGAAGTAAGTGGTACGTACAGGACGAAGCAGCGCCCCCTCGGAGCAGCTCCATAGGCTCCAGAATACCTTCTCCCCTCTGACGAACGGACCTTTCCTAAGCTTCAGTTGCGCGTAAGTCCCGATCACAGTACAATGTTGTGTAATAACAGGTATCACGTTAGGCGACTGGGGAAGCACCTCGTGCCATGATTATTTCATGGGAGAGGTGTTTTTTTGTTATGTATGGCAAAGTGACCAGCGCGTGCCTGCACGGTGTTGACGGCAGATTGATCGAGGTCGAGGTGGACTTGAGCAATGGGCTCCCACAGATGAATATCGTCGGTCTTCCTGACAGTGCCGTGAAGGAATCAATCGAGCGCGTCCGCGCCGCGATCAAAAACTGCGGCTTCACGTTCCCGCTCCAGCGCATCACCGTTAATTTGGCGCCGGCTGATATTCGCAAGGAAGGAGCTGCGTTCGATCTCGCAATCGCCCTCGGCATACTCGCCACGAGCGGACAGATCGACAAGCAATCGGTGGAGAATACACTGATTATCGGAGAGCTGTCACTGGACGGCTCGGTGCGTCCGGTGCCAGGTGTGCTGTCGATGCTGGAGGCGGCGCTGAAGCACGGCATCCGTCAAGTCATCGTACCCGCAGGCAATGCCGAGGAGGCGGGCTGGATTAGCGGAATCGAGGTAAGACCGGAATCGCATCTCATGGGATGGAGCCGTATTCAAGCGACTTCGGTTGTCCGCGCACACACCTACGTTGTCGGCACGGAGCAGGCATCGGCTTGTACATTTCAGTCTAAGGCTCGCGGCAGCGTTGCTTGCCAGTATGCAGATGAGGGTACCCCCTCCCTCGATACCGAGGGCGAGCAGCCGCACCAGGATGATTACGCGGACGTCAGCGGTCAGCTGCACGTGAAGCGAGCACTGATGATCAGCGCAGCTGGCATGCACAACATCATTCTGATCGGTCCTCCCGGCACGGGCAAAACGATGCTCGCGAAGCGGCTGCCAACGATACTGCCGCCTATGAACGAGCAGGAATCGCTCGATGTGACCAAAATTTACAGTGTATCCGGTAAGTTCGCCGACCGTCGCCAGCTCGTACGCCAGCGGCCGTTCCGCGCGCCGCACCATACGATCTCGGCCGCAGGCCTCGTCGGAGGCGGGGGTGTGCCGAAGCCGGGCGAGATCAGTCTCGCCCATCGGGGCGTGCTGTTCCTCGATGAGCTGCCCGAATTCTCAAGAGCGGCACTAGAGGTGCTTCGCCAGCCGATCGAGGACCGATGGGTAACGATCGGAAGGGCGAAGGCCGTGTACCGATTCCCGGCTCACTTCCTGCTTGCAGCCTCGATGAACCCTTGCCCGTGCGGCTATCTCGGCTCAAGCGACCCGAGCGGTAGCGAGCTGTGCGTCTGCTCTCCGCTGAAGATCGCCCAATATCGGTCCAAAGTATCAGGACCACTGCTCGACCGCATCGACCTGCATGTCGAGGTGCCGAAGGTGCCCTACAACGAGCTCAATACTCCGATCAAGCCGCTGTCCTCCGCCGAAATGCGCGCCTGTGTCGAAGTGGCTCATGGGATCCAGCTTGAGCGGTACCGCTCAAGCGGATATACCTTCAACAGTGAGCTGAGTGGTCGAGCACTGCGTGAGCATTGCCGACTGGAGCTTAACGCAGCCAAGCTGCTGGAGCGCTCCTTCACGACGCTTGGGCTAAGTGTTCGCTCGTACGACCGCATTATGAAGCTGTCGAGGACGATTGCAGACTTGGATGGAGCGGGCGAGGTACAGGCGCAGCATGTAGCCGAAGCGCTGCAGTACCGGAGCTTGGATCGGAAGAGGGGATAACAGGGGGGAGATGAAGATCGTTAAGATCCGTAAGGTGCATCTAGTTCGATAATGTGGTTGTCGACGTCCTGGATGTAGATTTGTGCGAAGCCTGCTACACTATGCGGCCTAGCTTCATAGGGGATACCCTGCTGCTCCAGCCATGCGATAGCAGCGCTATAGCTCGACACCCACACGGCGAAATGGCTGTCCGTCGAATCGATGGAACCTTGCCTGAGCGTCTCTCCAGCGGGCTGCTCGATCAGATGAAGCTGCTGCTGACCGATCGTGTACCAGATGCCCCTGGACTGAAACGGCGGCCTGTCGATTTCCGCCAAACCAAGCACAGCCGAATAGAAGGCTCTCGCTTTCTCCAAATTCCGAACGGCCAAGCTGATATGATGAACACGTTCAAATTCAATCATCGGCTGACACTCCTGTCTCTAGATTCTTGTGCGGTCAAAACGCGCAGCGCCTCCTGTTCATTTAGAAGGCGCTGCGTATATGATCCAGCTGCTGGACGACGCCCTCTGCGTTGATCCGCACTGAGATGACATCGAAGCGCATCTGCATCGCGTGCTTGCGCTGCTCATGAACGAACACTTGTGCGGTACGAATCAGCTGCAGCTGTTTACGGGCATTGACAGATTCGAAGGGTGTTCCGAAGCGCTCGCTCATATTGCGCGTTCTTACCTCAATAATAACCAAGGCACCGTCATCCTCCGCTACAATGTCGAGCTCGCCGGATCGGCAGCGCCAATTGTGAGCGAGCACACGGAATCCTTGCTTCTGGATATGCTGTAAGGCAGCCGCCTCGCCTCGTGCGCCACGCTGCTTGCGCCCGGCCAAATGCTCGTTCATCCGCCCTGCCCCCATTCCTTCGCCCTAGCATCGGACCTGTAAATGTAGGAGAGTACCTCAGCGACAAGTCTGTACAGCTCTGGCGGTATTTCTTGATCAATATCCAGCTTGGAGAGCACTTCAACGAGTGACGGGTCCTCTTGAATCGGAACGCCGCTCTCCTTCGCTTTCTCTAGAATCGATTCGGCTATGCGCCCCTTGCCCTTCGCTACGACCTTCGGGGCGGCTGAGCTGCTTGGGGAATATTGGAGCGCGACCGCTTTTTTCTTCGAGAGTGATGACTGCTGCTCTTGTTCACGGCTCATACCCGAATATCGACTCCTTTGTATGGCTTTTGCCCATAGACGGATGAGATGGAAGCCGCCTTCGCTCCAGCATCCCCCTTGCTTCCACCGCCACCTTCGTTCAGCTCACTCAGCTTCTCTGGATATGGACTCACCTTCATGGAAATAAATTGGTAGCCAATTGACGCTAGCCCTGACTCAATGTCTTCCCGATGAGAGTCGAGCAGCTGCTGCGTGAATGGCTCATTATTGTGGATGTTCAGGCTGACGATCCGGTTGACTACGTGCACATCGACAAGCGTATCGCCGAGCGCCTTCATCTTCAGGTCAAACAGCAGTCGACAGTTGCTGGAATCAAGTCTGCCTTTACCGCCCTTGCGCGATTGAATGTGGATCGCTGCGGTCTGCGATCCGTCCCCCTGATGAATGGGCACGAACAAGGTGAGATGGGAGAACATCGCGGACTTGTCATGGCTGAGCAGCAGCTGCTGCCCGGTAATATGCTGCACCGCCTGCTGCGCCGCCTGCTTCAGCTCACTCGACGCCTCCGGCGACTGTGCGAGCTGCATGAGGACACTCTTAAGCGATTCCGTCGACTTCGCAGATGCATCAGCCGTGGCGCCGGACTCGCCGCCCAGCAGCTTAAGCGCCTGCTGCTCATGCTCAACGCCGAGCGCCTTCATCAGGCGCCCGAGCAGTTCGGCGCCATCAGGCTGCGCTGCGCCCGCGCCTTGCTGCGCTGCGCCCTGCTGCGCTGCGCCCGCGCCTTGCTGCGCTGCGCCCTGCTGCGCTGCGCCCGCGCCCTGCTGCGCTGCGCTCGCGTCCTGCTGCGCTGCGCCTGCGCCTGGCTGCGCTGCGCCCGCGCCCTGCTGCGCTGCGCCCGCGCCTGGCTGCGCTGCGCCTGCGCCCTGCTGCGCTGCGCTCGCGCCCTGCGCTGCGCCCGCGCCTTGCTGCGCTGCGCTCGCGCTCTGCTGCGCTGCGCCTGCGCCCTGCTGCGCTGCGCTCGCGCCCTGCGCTGCGCCCGCGCCCTGCTGCGCTGCGCCCGCGCCTTGCTGCGCTGCGCTCGCGCTCTGCTGCGCTGCGCCTGCGCCCTGCTGCGCTGCGCTCGCGCCCTGCGCTGCGCCCGCGCCTTGCTGCGCTGCGCCCGCGCCCGGCTGCGCTGCGCCCGCGCCCTGCTGCGCTGCGCCCGCGCCTTGCTGCGCTGCGCCCGGCTGCGCTGCGCCCGCGCCCTGCTGCGCTGCGCCCGCGCCCTGCTGCGCTGCGCCTGCGCCTTGCTGCGCTGCGCCTGCGCCTTGCTGCGCTGCGCCCGCGCCTTGCTGCGCTGCGCTCGCGCCCTGCTGCGCTGCGCCCGCGCCCTGCGCTGCGCCTGCGCCCTGCTGCGCTGCGCCTGCACCCTGCTGCGCTGCGCCCGCGCCCTGCTGCGCTGCGCTCGCGCCCTGCTGCGTTGTCCCCGCCAGCTCACCACCTGCCGCCTTCACCTGCTGGAGCAGCGACTTCACCGATTCGAGCAGCTGCCGAGCTTCTGCGCCAAGCGGCTTACCTGACGTTAGCTCCCGCTCCACAGCTGCTGCCAGCTGGTCCAGCGTCTCATGCATCGGTTGCCCTTGGATCGCCTGCCGCAAGCCTTGCACCGTCTCTACCGTTAACGGCAGACCTTTTTGCAACGCAATCGCCGCAGCAGGCACCCATTCCTCCGCTTTCGCGTTAGGCGGCATCTGGGCTTGAAGCGTGGCAAAGGCTTGTACGTTCTCCTTCGTCAGCGGCACACGAGATTGCTGAAGCAGCTGCAGCAGCTGCCGATGCTCTACTGTATCGTCAAGCCCCATCGTCTTCAACACATCAGCTATCGAGGAATCAGATATTCGCGCCGAAGACGAAAACAGAGGCTTCAGCACGATTTGACCGCCTGCAGATTCCGGCTGCACCTGAAGCATCGTCACCTCCCCTTGCTTAAGCGGAGTCTCCAGCTGCGCGCGAACATGCGTTCCTCCGATATTCAATAGCGCATCCTTCTCCGAAAACTGCTGCAGCACGACACCCTTCACCACTTGACCGACCTTCAGCTCCAGTGACTTCGGCTCCTGCAGGTGCGTATCTCCCATGAAGCCACGCAGCATCCCCGATATGTTCATCCTTCTTCCTCCTCTCTTCGATCCATATGACTCTCTTTGGCGAAACCAAAGACCATCGTCGTCTATACCTTATATATCGGCCATTCACCCTGCTCCTATGACACCAACTTACACAGTGCTAATAGCCACCACGGACACTTTGGACACGATCAGAACACTCGATCAGAACAGCACCTGCTGCTGCGCTTCAATATTGCGCAGGAACGTGCGCCGATGCAGCGGACACGGCCCGAACTCCATAATGCGTTCCCGGTGCGCCTTCGTTGCATACCCTTTATGTATCGCAATCCCGTATTCCGGATACTCGCTGTCCCATTGCCTGCACATCCGGTCTCTGGTCACCTTCGCGATGATCGAGGCTGCTGCAATCGACTGGCTCACCGCGTCCCCATGAATGATCGCCAGCTGCTCATAGGGCACATCCACCTTCTCCGCATCGACAAGCAGCATGTCCGGTACCGGCTGTAGCTGCTCCACGGCCGCCTTCATTGCCAATCTCGCCGCTTGCTTAATATTGACGCGCTCAATCGTAGCCACATCGATAACGCCGATTCCGATCGCGACCGCTTCCTGCTGAATCAGCTCATAGAGCGATTCGCGCTTCCTCTCGGACAGCTTCTTCGAATCATTCACGCCCTCGAGTATCATTCCTTGAGGCAATATGACTGCAGCCGCGACGACATCTCCAAGCAGGCAGCCGCGACCGACCTCATCGACTCCGGCGATGAGCCGTTTACCGAGCGCCCACTGCTCCTGTTCGTGGTGAAGACCAGCTTCCACAGTATTCACTCCTATCCGTAATTCTCGCTTCTCGGCATTCTTGCCGTTCGCAACAATGTATTTTTCATTATAACGTACAGCACCTTGAAGTGACTATCCCATCTGCATTGATCACCTTATCCATCATTTGCATATGCTCGCATATTGTGGCTGCCACCCAGCACATACTAATCCCTAGACTGATTAAGAAACGACATTGGAAGAGGTGACTCCCGATGAACGATACAGGGGCACACACAGTCATGAACGCCGTCCATCAAAGTCTGGGGGCAACCTCAGATCTAATGCGCCAGCACATACAAGGCTTCGGAACGACGTACCAGCTTATGTATCTGGATACCGTCGTAGATGAGAAGCTGATTCAGGATCGACTTCTGGAACCTTTCTACAAGATGCAGCAGCAGGGCACCTACCGTACGTACCTGCAATCCATTGCACTGCCTGTCGCTGATATGAACGCAGAGATTGTGACCCGTAAGCTTTTAGAGGGGTTTGCTGCGATCGCATTCGATACTATATATCTGATTGATGTACGAAAGCATTGGGAAGCCAAGCCTCTCGAGGCTGCCATTGAGAAGGTCATCCAAGGTCCGCAGACAGGCTTCAGCGAGTCGCTGCCGCTTAACATCGGTATATTACGCACGCATTACCCACAGCCGACCTTACAGGTGGAGTCGTTCAAGGTAGGCAAGCTATCTCAGACCCCCATCGTAATTGCATACGATCGTAGGATGACAGACCCGAAGCTGCTCGACAAGGTACGGCAGGCGATCACCTCCGTCAATGTCGACGTAGTCCAAGGCATCGGACAGCTGCAGAGTGCCATGAACTGCCAAAAGTACAGCCTCTTTCCCAAAATGCTGTTGACCGAGCGCCCGGACAGAGCCGTGCATAGTGTAGCTCAGGGAAAAATCGTCCTGCTCGGCGAAGGCTTTCCGTTCGGTGCCATTTTGCCTGTGGTGTTCTACGACTTCATCTCGTCCATGGAGGATACGTATCAATCGTACTGGGTCAGCCGCTTTCTCGTCGCCCTTCGGTACTTCGGCTTGTTCATCAGCGTCTCGTTGCCTGCCTTGTATGTGGGCGTGACCGCCTTCAACCCGGAAATATTCCGGGTACAGCTCGCCCTCTCCATTGCCGGAAGTCGGGTCAGCGTGCCTTATCCAGCCTTCATTGAAGTGCTCTTCATGCTCGTCATGATGGAGCTGCTGACCGAAGCGAGTATACGTCTGCCGAAGACGATCGGCTCCACGGCTACAACGGTAGGCGGTCTAATACTCGGTCAAGCCGCTACAGAGGCCGGACTCGTATCCAATATTATGATTATTATCGTATCGGTCGTCGCGATATCGAACTTCGTCATTCCGATCAATACGATGAGCTTCTCGATCCGCGTCATTAAGTATGTCATATTGACGCTCACGATCATGTTCGGCATGATCGGCCTTATTTTCGGATTGCTTGGCATCGTTGCCTATCTGATTCAGCTCGAGAGCTTCGGTCAGCCGTACTTTAAGCTCTACATCAAGGACACCTACAAGCACAAGCGCTCCGCTTAATGCAACGAAGGAGTGACCGAATTGCGTGTATTTATTAACTTGTTTTTTGTCAACGTCCTTGTTCAAGTCATCGTATTCGTTCCGTCCATCCTGCTGCAGGAACGATTCACTGGAGGCTTTCTAGCAATCCCAGGCGGAATTATCGTCGGGACGGCGCTCGTCCTACTGTTCGTCTGGTCGATGAACCAATTCCCTGGTCAAGGGTTGCCGGAAATGATGCAGCATACATCCGCATGGTACCGCATACCACTGCTGCTGTTCATGGCTCTCATGTGGTTTTCGGCCGGTCTGATCACAATGATTTCGATTACCGACATTACGATTCGCTTTATCAACGTCGAAACACCCGGCACGAGCATGATCGTCACTCTTACGCTGTTCATCTCGATCATCCTCTTCATTCATCGTTCCGAGCACGTCATCTCGTTTGTCGAGGTCGTTCTCGTGTTCAGCATGCCGTTGATCTTTATTATTTTTTTCCAGGCGCTTCGCAATGAGAACTTGCAATGGCCTGCAATTATGGAGGTCGCCACCCATATTCAGCACCTCCCCTCGTACCAAGCGATCGCCGCCTCGAGCTATATGTTCACCGGCTATACGAATCTCATCATATTTAACCGGTTGAATTCGAAGCCGATCCCGATGAAATGGCTGTGGTTCGCCCCCGTGCTCGGCATTGTCAATTTATTGACGTCATTCTGTATTCCGGTCGGACTGCACGGCGCGGACGGCGTCACCGATTATACGTACCCATGGGTTATAACCGCGGACTCGCTTCGCATTGAATACGGTCCGATCGAACGACTCACCTCCATATTCCTGCTACTGTACATCGGGGTGTCGACGATCAGCATACTCATTCATTGGCACGTCATGCTGCAGTTGCTCTATGCCGTCTTTCGTACCCAAGATCCCAAGAGCTTGCAGCACAGGCGGCTGACTGTCGTTACACTCGCGCTGCTCACGGTAGCCGCTTATTTCACTGAGAAGTCCGTGCGTGCGTATTACATCTTTGATATTGCCGAGGTGTGGATGCAAATACGACTAGGTGCCGAATTTATTCTCGTAGGCGTCGTGCTATACTTGGCTATGAGGAGGAAGAAAGCGTGACAAGCCGAACTCAAATCATAATCGCCGTGCTCAGCTTACTCATGCTATTCGGAATGCTGTCCGGCTGCGGATACAAGGATATTGACAAGCGGTTATTCGCCGTGTCGATCGGAGTCGATAAGGTAGACAATGAAGACAAACCAATCCATGTCATCGTCAAGCTCGCTATTCCTTCCGGACAAGTCAAGGTTGGCCAAGAAGCCTTCATCCTCGTCAAGGAGGAAGGTCGCTCGATCTCCGAGGCTATGCGTGTCATCAAGTCCAAGATTGATAAGGAGCTCGATTTCAGCCACGCGAAAGCGATTATTTTGGGAGAAGAGCTTGTGAAATCAAATGTAGACGAATGGGTGGATTGGTTCATCCGCCGCAGGGATGTGCAGAAGATTGCGTGGGTCGGTGTCGGCAAGCCGGATGCGGCTGCCGTTCTGGAGCTGAAGCCGAAGTCGGAACGAATTCCATCGAACGCTGTCTTCCTCACCTTCGGGTCCACCGGAACAGAAAGCGCCTATATCGCATCCGAATATATGTTCGATTTCCGCAGACGGCTTGAAGAGAGAGGGCTAGACCCGATATTGCCGATCTTGGAGGTAATCAAAGACCCTGAGCTTATTGAAGTGAACAAAGCGGCTGTTTTTGACAAGAAGAAGCAGAGACTGTCACTATCGCCTGAGCAGGTGAAGTACTATCACATTATGGCGAACCGGATGGAGCGCAGCATCATTCAGGCCGAGCTGGATGGTGATACTTTCTACCTCGATACGGATGAATCAAAGGCATCGTACCGCTTTAACGAAGAGAAAGACAGGCGACTCACGATTGAAGTGAAGCTTGAGCTGGAAGGAACGATAGAGGAGACGCATGCACCGATCCGAATCGAACAGCTAAGCGCATATAAGCAAGCTGTAGAAGCTACTGTTCACAAGGAAGCGCTCGGACTGCTGAAGCTGCTACAGAAGGAGAAGCTGGACCCTATCGGTCTAGGCCTAAGATACCGTGCGCGAAGCTTCAGCGAGGACGACTGGGAGCAGTGGCAGCAGTTGTACCCGGAGGCGAGGTTCGAGGTGAAGGTAGACTATGTGATTCAAAGCACGGGTGTTCTTTCTACGTCCGATTAGTCCATCTGCACCATAGACTGCTTGAGCTACTATGCCATTAGACGAGGTAACAGCGACCATCAATTCCCGATCATGAGCAACCGCCTGTAGCAGCAATTCTCGCTTAAGCTGTCCAGGCGGTTTAGTTTCATTGTATGGTAGTGATTCCATCACATGCAGGCCGCTGCCCTACACCTCAACAGACGCTTCCTCCGGAAGCTCCATCGTGATGCGCCCAAGCTTGCCTGCGCGCAGCTCGCGCAGGATAACGAGCGACGCCTTCTCCAGATCGACGCGCCCGCCGCTGACGAGCGCGCCACGCTTGCGGCCGATTTCATTCATAACCTCGACAACCGCCTCATTGTCCGTCGTATCCTCTGGAAGCTCCGATACACCGAACCGCTCCCGAATCGCGTTCGGATAATACTCGATTAAATATTTCATCGCGAAGAACGCCACGTCCTCCAGATGCAAGATCTCTTCCTTAATAGCCCCTGTTGCGGCAAGACGCATACCTACCGTCTGATCCTCGAACTTCGGCCATAGAATACCTGGCGTATCGAGCAGCTCCATCTCAGTGCCAACCTTGATCCATTGCTGCCCCTTCGTCACGCCTGGCCTGTCGCCGGTTGCGGCAATTTTGCGTCCGGCCATCTTGTTGATCAGCGTTGACTTGCCTACGTTCGGAATGCCGACGATGAGCGCTCGCATCGCCCGCGGATTCATCCCTTTGCGCAGCTGCGCTTCGATCTTGTGCGCTAACGCCACCTTGCTTCGCGCAATGATGTCACGCGTCGGATTGCCCTGCACGGCGTCGATCGGCACCGCTTCCAGGCCTCTGTTCGCGAAATATGCGATCCACTGTTTGGTTGCCTCCGGATCGGCTAGATCGCTCTTGTTCAACAGAACGAGACGCGGCTTGTTGTTCAATATTTCATCGATCATCGGATTGCGGCTCGACAGCGGAATGCGCGCATCAAGCAGCTCAATCGCCAGATCAATCAGCTTCAGCTTGTCTTGAATTTGTCTGCGTGCTCGGGTCATATGACCCGGGAACCATTGAATCGTCATGCTTTTCACACCTCAATTATGCTGGGATAACAGGCTCCGAGTTAGTAAATCAGCCCGATCCCTTAATGGATCAGGCTGACTTGGTTGAGTGGCCAGTAGATGACGTCCGCCCGTCCGACGACCTTCTCGAACGGCACGAAGCCTACATTCTTGTCGCGGCTGTCCATACTATTCGGACGATTGTCGCCCATGGCGAATACGGTGCCCTCTGGTACCGTCTGCTCCGCATAGACACGATGCAGCCCGTTGTTGTACACGGTTCCGCTGCGCTTCGCCTCGTCCACCACTTCTTGCAAGTAAGGCTCCTGCAGCGGCTCTCCGTTGATGTACACTTGGTCGCCGTCGACTCGAACCTTCTCACCCGGAAGCGCAATCACTCGCTTTATGTAATCTCGACCGTCCGGGGCGTGGAAGACGATGACTTCGCCTCGCTGCGGCTGCCGGAACGTGTACAATATTTTATTCACAATCATCTTCTCGCCTGTCTGGAAGTTCGGCTGCATGGACGGCCCTTCCACGACGAACGGCGAGCCGATGAACCATCGAATGAAGAACACGAGCGCAGCTGCAATCAGGAGCGCCTTCGTCCATTCCCACGCTTCACTCTTAACCGTACTTGCCTGCTTCACAGGCTCACTTGGTGGCTGTTGCTTCAGCTCTTGCTCCTGCTCCATCCGTCTCGACCCTTTCGTTCCATCATCTTGTTTCGTTGAAAAACAAACGGGAGCTTGTTATCCAAGCCCCCGGGTTGTTTGTTCTTATCGAATTTCTTGAATTCTCGCTGCTTTACCGCGAAGGCCGCGCAGATAGTAGAGCTTCGCACGACGGACTTTACCACGGCGAGCCACTTCAATCTTCTCGATCTTCGGAGAATGAAGCGGGTATGTTCTTTCAACGCCGACACCGTAAGAAATTTTTCTTACTGTGAACGTTTCGCTGATTCCGCCGCCGCGGCGCTTAATGACAACGCCCTCGAACAGCTGGATACGCTCACGCGAACCCTCGATAACCTTCACGTGTACTTTCAACGTGTCGCCGGCTTTGAATCTCGGAATATCGCTGCGAAGCTGTTCCTTCGTAATCTCTTGAATCAAATTCATGGATGACTCCCTCCTTCCACACAGGTGTTCTTGCCTCATCTTTGGTGACTGACTGTATCGTTGGTATGAGCAGAGGACCACCGTACTCTGGCAAAATGCCACAACGTAAGATATCATAGCACACTTCGTGGCCAAACTCAACTTTTAATTACTAAATCATTTTCATAGAGCGAAGAAGACGCATTACCGTGATTGCTGCTCAAATTCTGCAAGCCACTTGCGATCCTGCTTAGTCAGCTCGATCGTCTCCAGAAGCTCGGGACGCTTCCTCCAGGTCCGGTACAACGACTGCTTCCTGCGCCAATCCGTAATGTTCGCATGATGACCCGAGATGAGCACCTCCGGCACCTCCCAGTCGCGGAACTTAGCAGGGCGCGTATAATGCGGATACTCGAGCAGTCCCGTGCTGAAGGAGTCAGTAACGGCAGACGTCTCATTGCCGAGCACGCCGGGCAGCAGCCGCACGACGCTGTCGATAATGACCATCGCCGGCAGCTCCCCGCCAGTCAGCACGTAGTCGCCGATCGACAGCTCATCGGTCACCAGATGCTCGCGAATACGCTCGTCGTAGCCCTCGTAATGGCCACAGATGAAGATGAGCTGCTGCTCCTTGGACAGCTCCTCGGCCTTGCGCTGCGAGTACGGCTCACCCTGCGGACACATGAGAATGACGCGAGGCTTCACCTCATCGGAACCACACTTGCCCAGCACATCCTCCACACAGGCGAACATAGGCTCAGGCTTCAGCACCATGCCGCCTCCACCGCCGTACGGGTAATCATCGACCGTGTTGTGCTTGTTATTCGCATAATCGCGGAAGTTGACCGTATTCAGCTCGACGAGTCCCTTGTCCCGGGCTTTGCCCAGTATACTCGATTGGAACACACCGTCGAACATCGCAGGGAACAGCGTCAGCACGTCGATTCTCATAAATCCAGCAAGCCTTCCATGAGACGGACGACGACCTTCTTCTCCTCGATGCTCACGCTCAGTACGACGTCATCGATGTAGGGCAGCAGCAGCGGCTTTCCCTTCGGCCGCTTGACGACCCACACATCATTGGCGCCCGGAGACAGAATCTCGGTAATTTCCCCGAGCGTCTCACCCTCCTCCGTCACGACCGAGCAGCCGACGATCTCATGGTAATAGAACTCGTCCTCGTCCAGCTCGGACAAATATTGCTCCTCGACCTTGAGCAGCCAGCCCTTATACTTCTCGACTTCGTTAATATTCGTGAAGCCCGCGAAGCGGACGATAAACATCTGCTTATGCTCCCGAGCAGACTCCACCGTTACCGGCAGCCTGACGTTCGTGTTCGGGTCTATGAAGAGCAGCTTGCTCCCCTTCGCGAACCGCTCATCGGGAAAATCAGTATGCGGCACTATTTTCAGCTCGCCGCGAATACCGTGAGTGTTGACAATTTTACCAACTGTATACAGCTTGTCGCTCATCCTCGTTCGATGGGCCTCCCTTATATAAAAAGAAGAGAGCTAGGAAGCAGCTCCTAACCCTCATCTTTTCCATTATGATACGATCTCAACCGAAATACGCTTCGATTGCTTCACAGCTGCGGAAGTGACGACGGTGCGAAGCGACTTCGCGATACGTCCTTGCTTGCCGATCACCTTGCCGACATCGTCGGGATGCACCGACAGCTCATACGTAACGCTGCGGTCGTCTTCGACCGTATTCACACGAACCTCTTCCGGGTGATCGACGAGTGCCTTCGCGATAACCGTTATCAGATCTTTCATCGTATCCCTCCGAAGGAGTGATCATTACTTCTGCAGCTTGGATTCATGAAACTTAGTCATGATGCCAGCCTTGCTGAACAGGCTGCGAACCGTATCGGAAGCTTGAGCGCCGGTTTGAAGCCACTTCAGTGCCTTCTCTTCATCAATATTTACAATGGCTGGTTGTGCAA
Organism: Paenibacillus sp. YYML68; assembly: GCF_027923405.1. NCBI lineage: Bacteria > Bacillati > Bacillota > Bacilli > Caryophanales > Paenibacillaceae > Paenibacillus > Paenibacillus sp. YYML68. The sequence continues at coordinate 2,995,071 of NZ_BQYI01000001.1, forward strand.
CCGGATTGTAAGTACCAATTTCCTCGATAAAGCGACCGTCGCGCGGGGAACGGGAGTCCGATACTACGACACGGTAGAACGGAGCCTTGTGTGCACCCATACGCTTAAGACGAATGCGAGTTGCCATATTGAAATTCACCTCCCTAATAAAGTAAACGTGCTTGTATAGGCTCAGCTTGGTCTAACGTCGAACTAGAACGGGAACTTGAAGCCGCCCTTGCCCGCCTTGCCTGCCTTCTTCATCTGCTGCTTGAGCATCTTGTTGCCCTTAGGTCCCATCATGCCGGAGAATTGCTTCATCATCTTGCGCATCTCCTCGAACTGCTTGATGAACCGGTTCACATCCTGCACCGAGTTGCCGCTGCCTGCGGCAAGCCGCTTGCGTCGGCTCGGGTTCAATAGCTCTGGACGCTGACGCTCTTCCTTCGTCATCGATCGGACGATCGCCGCGATGCGGGTCATCTGCTTGTCATCGACCTTGATGTCCTTCATGCCCTTGACCTTGCCCGCTCCAGGAATCATGTCGAGCAGCTGGTCCAGTGGTCCGAGCTTCTTCACCTGCTCCATCTGATCCAGGAAGTCGTCGAACGTGAACTCCGCCTCGCGAAGCTTGCGCTCCATCTCCTTCGCCTTGTCGGCGTCGATGCTCGCCTGCGCCTTCTCGATCAGCGTCAGCACGTCGCCCATGCCGAGAATTCGGGACGCCATCCGCTCCGGATGGAACGGCTCCAGCGCATCGAGCTTCTCGCCCATCGCCGCGAACTTGATCGGACAGCCTGTGACCGCCTTGACCGAGATCGCCGCACCACCGCGTGTATCGCCATCAAGCTTCGTCAAGACGACACCTGTCAGCTCGAGCTGCTTATGGAAGCTTTCCGCTACGTTGACCGCATCTTGTCCCGTCATCGCGTCGACGACGAGCAAGATCTCGTCCGGCGTCACCGCCGCAACGATCTGCTTCAGCTCCTCCATCAAGTTCTCGTCGATGTGCAGACGACCGGCCGTATCGATGATCAGGTAGTCGTGGTTGTTATCCTTCGCATGCTGCAGCGCCTGCTTCGCAATCTCGACCGGACTGACCTGGTCGCCGAGCGAGAACACCGGAATCTTCAGCTGCTCGCCGAGTACCTGCAGCTGCTTAATCGCAGCAGGACGGTAGATGTCGCCTGCCGCCAGCAGCGGACGATGATTCTGCTGCTGGAGCAGCTTCGCCAGCTTACCGGTCGTCGTCGTCTTACCCGCACCTTGAAGCCCGGCCATCATGATGACGGTAGGAGGCTTGCTCGCCTTCGCCAGCTTGCTCTGCGTACCGCCCATGAGCGCCGTCAGCTCTTTGTTCACGATATCGACGACGACCATCGCAGGCGTGAAGCTCTGCAGCACCTCTTGCCCGATTGCCTGCTCCTTGACCTTAGCCACGAACTCCTTGACGACCTTGAAGTTAACGTCCGCTTCGAGCAGTGCAAGACGCACCTCGCGAAGCGCTTCGTTGACGTCATCCTCCGTCAGCTTGCCCTTGCCCCGCAGCTTGCTGAATACGCTTTGCAGCCGGCTCGATAATCCTTCGAATGCCATCGGTCGCCACCACCTTTATGCTAGAGGCGTACGCCTCATCTCGTATTAATCTAATGTCTGCAGCTGGCTGGATAGCTGAAGTAGCTGATCACGCTGCGGCTCCGGGACTTCGTCCGCCAATGCCCGCATGCGCTGTAGCAGCTCCTGCCGCTCCTCGTGCTTGACGAGCAATCGAAGCTTCGCCTCGTAATCCTCCAGCACCGCTTCAGCCCGCTTAATATGCTCATAGACCGCCTGGCGGCTGATGCTGAATTCCGCAGCAATTTCGCCAAGCGAATAATCGTCGTGAAAGTAATGCTTGCAGAACAGCTGCTGCTTCTCCGTTAGCAGCTGCTCGTAGAAGTCGAACAACAGGTTAATCCGGTTCGTCTTCTGCAGCGCTTGATCGTCTGCCATGCGGACTCACCTCCGTTAAGGTATAAGCCTTTACAGCAGGCAACATGGACTATAATACCGAATGTCCGAAGCGATGTCAAGCTTTTCCCCTTGTCACGTGAAAAAGAGAAATCCTGCGGTGCTCCGCACATATCCACAACCGGCTACCGATGCGATCCGATCCGCGCACAGCTTCATTCAAGAGCCTAGGCGACCAGCTCTGCGCGAGCCCTTCACTAGTGCCAGGGAGCGATCAGCTCTGCGCCTGCTCCTCCTTGTCCGCCTCTGCGATCCACTTGTTGAACAGCGCATGGACGAACTGGTCGGAGTCGAACGGCTGCAGGTCGTCCATCTTCTCACCGAGACCGACGAACTTCACCGGCAGCTTCAGCTCCTGACGAATTGCGACGACGATGCCGCCCTTCGCCGTGCCGTCCAGCTTCGTGAGCACAAGACCGCTGAGACCCGACTTCTCGTCGAACAGCTTCGCCTGCATGAGCGCATTCTGTCCCGTCGTCGCGTCGAGCACGAGCAGCACCTCATGAGGGGCCTCCGGCACCTCGCGGCGGATGACGCGGTATATCTTATTCAGCTCCTCCATCAGATTCACCTTGTTCTGAAGTCGCCCTGCTGTATCGCACAGCAGCACGTCGACGCCGCGCGACTTGGCCGCCTGCAGCGCATCGAACATGACCGCAGCCGGGTCCGAGCCCGCTTGCTGCTTGATGACATCAACACCGACGCGTCGTCCCCATTCCTCAAGCTGCTCGATCGCTCCGGCACGGAACGTATCGCCAGCGGCGAGCAGCACCTGCTTGCCCTGCGACTTCAGCATGTGGGCCATCTTGCCAATCGTCGTCGTCTTACCTACGCCGTTGACGCCGACGAACAGAATGACAGTCAGACCGCTTGGCGCCATGTGTAAGCCGGTATTCTCCTCACCCTTGAGCAGGGCGATAATTTTCTCCGACATGATCGGCTGCAGCTCGCTCGGGCTCTCAATCTTCCGCTTGCGCACCTCCGCCCGCAGCTCCTCGATCAGCTTCATAACCGTATTGACGCCGACATCGGCGCCGATCAAGATCTCCTCCAGCTCCTCGTAGAAGTCCTCATCGATCTTCTTACGCCGCGAGAACAGATCCTCGACGCGCTCCACGAACACATCGCGCGTCTTCGCCAGCCCTTCCTTGAACTTGGACGTGACCGACTCCGCCTTAGCGGATATCGTTTCCTTTAACTTTTTGAAAAAACTCACAGAATCTCCACCCTTCTCCATATTGCACCTATAATAGCAGCATATCCGAACGTCTTAGAGGGGTCTACCCCGCTTCCATAATCGCCTCTTCGTCCTCCAAACGAACCGAGACGAGCTTGGACACGCCGCCCTCCTCCATCGTGACGCCGTACAGCACATCGGCCTCCTCCATCGTCCCCTTGCGGTGCGTGACGACGATGAACTGCGTCTGCTGCGAGAACTCTCGCAAATATTCGGCGAAGCGGGTAACGTTCGCCTCATCCAGCGCCGCCTCGACCTCGTCGAGGACGCAGAACGGCACTGGCTTAACGCGGATGATCGAGAACAACAGCGCGATCGCGGTCAGCGCCCGCTCGCCGCCGGAGAGCAGCTGCAGGTTTTGCAGCTTTTTGCCGGGAGGCTGTGCGACAATCTCGATGCCCGTATCCAGCAGGCTGTCCGGCTCGGACAAGATGAGGTCCGCCCGACCGCCGCCGAACAGCTTCGCGAACACGACGACGAAGTGCGAGCGGATCGCGTCGAACGTATGGCGGAACCGCTTCGACATCTCTTCATCCATCTCGCGAATAACGTTGTACAGCGCCGTCTTCGCATCCACAAGGTCCTTACGCTGCTCGTCGAGGAACAGGAAGCGCTCGTTCACACGCTGATACTCCTCGATCGCCCCAAGATTCACATCGCCGAGAATGGCGATCTCGCGCTTCAGGTCGCGCACCTTGTTCTGCGTGCCCAGCACATCCTCCGGCACCGGATAGCGCTCCTTGGCGAGCTCGTAGCTGAGCTCGTAATCCTCGGACAGCTTCTTTAGCAGATTCTCGAGCTCGACGTCGAGTCGATTCGTCTTCACCTCGGTCTGCCGTAGCTGCTCCTCGACAGAGCGTAGCTCGTTGCGCTGCTCCCGCGTCTTGTTCTCCTCGGCCTCCAGCTTCGCGAGCCAGCTGGCCCGCTCCGCCCGCTTCAGCTCCAGCTGCTCCGCGCACTGCTGCTTCTTCAGCTTCAGCTCGTTCAGCAGCTCGATCTGCACGATCGTCTCCTGATCATGGTTATTCATATCAGCTTCGAGCTGCGCGAGTGACTGTCGGTTCGCTTCCAGATCAGCGCGAATGAGCTCCAGCTCGGCCACGAGCCTGCGCTCCTGCTCTGCATGCCACTGCTTCTCCTGCATCTGGGCAGCGGCCGTCACCTTCAGCTCAGTCAGCTGCGATTGCAGCTCCTCCTTGGCAGACTCACTTGCCTTACGCCGCACCTCCGCGTCGCGGATCGCCTGCTGCAGCGTCTCCTCCTCCTGCGCCAGTCGTACGAGCGACTCCCGGGCAGCGGTGCGTCTAGCCTCCAGCTCCGACCGCTCGGCATGCAGCGATTGATCATCCGCGCCGTACAGCGCGAGCTGGTCAGCTACCTGCCTCGCTTCTTGAGCAAGTGGCTCGAGCGAGGCGCGAATCTGCTGCTCCTCGATGCGTCTTGACTCGCCCAGCTCACGCAGCTCGTCCAGCTCCTTGCCAGCGTCGCCAATCTCCTGCTTGAGCGCTGCCGCCTTCACGCGCAGCTGCTGCAGCTGCTCCTCGGACGAGGCGATCTCCTTGTCCATCTCTTCGATCTGTCGCTGGCGGCTGAGCAGACTTGTCGACTTCTTCTGCTGGCTACCGCCGGTCATCGAGCCCCCCGGATTGACGACGTCACCCTCCAGCGTCACGACACGATACCGGTATTGGACACGGGCCGCAATCCGGTTCGCCGTCTCCAGCGTCTGCGCGACGATAACGTTGCCGAGCAAGCTGCTAATAATGTTGCGGTACGTCTCCTCGAACTGAACGAGCTCAACGGCGATGCCGACGAAGCCGTCCATCCCTTGCAGACTGCGCTGCTCCTGCTCGGGTACCGAGCGGCCGCGAATAACATCATGCGGCAGGAACGTCGCACGTCCGAGCTGTCTGCGCTTCAGGAAGCCGATCGCCTCCCGTCCATCCGCCTCGCTCGCGACGACGACGTGCTGCAGTGCACCGCCAAGAGCGGTCTCCATCGCGACCTCGACGTGCGCAGGCACCTTGACGAGCTCTGCAACTGCACCGCGAATGCCACGCAGCTCGCCTCGCCCCTTCGCCTTCAGCACTTCCTTGACCCCATGCATGAAGCCATCGTAGTCATTGGCCATCTCCAGCATCGTATCGCGTCTCGATACAAGCGCATCGAGCTTCTGCTCCCAGCGTCGTACTGCGACCTGCGCTTCCTCCGCAACCGATTGCTTCGCCTTCGCACCTTGGCTCACCTGAATGTACCGATTGCGGACCTCCTCAATGCCCGCGACCGCCTTCTCGAGCCGCTTCTCGAGCGCCGCCTTGCGGGCGACGATGCTCGCCTCTTGGTCACGCCAACGACGATGCTCCTCGCCGAGCCGGTCCAGCCGGCGCGACAGCGCCTCCAGCTGCTGCTCGGCATAGCGGGCTTCGTTCCGAGCATTCGCCGTCCCGTTCAGCACCTCGAGCAGCTCGCCCTTGAGCCGATCCTCCTCAGCGCTGCTCGTTCCGCCTGCGACGCCAAGCAGCCGATCCTCCTCGGCCTTCAGCTGCCCTTGCGTGACCGCTAACCGCTCGGCAATCGAGCGCAGCTTCACTCGAAGCTCCTCGAGCTCCTCCTGCTTGCTCGCGGCTCGAGACTCATGCTGCTTCACGCTAATGTCGAGCTGGGCGCGATTCGACGCGTAATTGCGCTTGCGCTCCTTGAGCACCTCGCCCTGACCCTCGCACTTCTCGAACTCCTCGCTAATCTGCAGCAGCGAGCGCTGCAGCAGCTCGACCTGCTCCTCCAGCTGACGCAGCTCCCAGCGGTCCGTCTCCAGCTGTGCATCGTGCGCGCTCACGAGCCCGGACAGCTCCAGCTGCTTCTCCTTCAGCTGCTCTAGCCGCTTGCTCGTCTCCGCCCACGTCTCGTAGATTTGCTCGATCTGATACACGTACATCGCGATCTCTTTGCTCTTCAGCTCCTCCTTCAATTCCTTGAAGCGGATCGCCTTGTCCGATTGCTGACGCAGCGGATCGAGCTGATCCTCGAGCTCGGTAATGAGGTCATGAATGCGCAGCAGATTTTGCTCCGTCTCCTGCAGCTTCTTCTCCGTTTCTTTCTTACGCGATTTATATTTCACAATGCCCGACGCCTCTTCGAAGATGCCGCGCCGATCCTCGGACTTCGTGCTTAATATTTCCTCAATACGGCCCTGACCGATAATCGAATACGCTTCCTTACCGATCCCCGTATCCATGAACAGCTCGGTAATGTCCTTCAGCCGGCACGCCTGCTTGTTGATTAAGTACTCGCTCTCTCCGCTGCGGTGCACGCGGCGCGTCACGGTAACCTCCTGGTAATCCAGTGGCAGCGCCTGACTCGCATTATCGAGCGTCAGCGACACCTCGCCGTAGTTGACCGCCTTCCTCGCGTCGCTCCCGGCAAAAATAACGTCCTGCATGTTGCCGCCACGCAGCGACCGCGCGCTCTGCTCGCCGAGCACCCAGCGGATCGCATCGGATATATTGCTCTTGCCGCTCCCGTTCGGACCGACAACAGCCGTAATGCCGTTCACGAATTCAAGCTCTGTCCGATCCGCGAACGACTTGAATCCCGACAGCTCTATACGCTTCAAATACAATGTAGCTCACCTCTCACGCTATTGTAACACAGAAGCCGGTTAGACGCCGATAGCGATCGTGCAATTCATTGCATCCCACGCTGCGACGCCCCATCGATCCTACGATTCCGTTGCATGGAAAAAGCGACCCGTTGGGCCGCTTCGTCACGGTACTATTCATTTGATACGATGTGTCAGATTTATTACTCACTAATCCCTTCTTAATGTCTGAAGGAACTAAAGTGCTATATTCATTTTCAATCTCCCTAAGAAGGGAATGTATATCTCTTCTGCTGGAGCGTATAGCTTCTTATACCTCACATCTGCATTCGCAAGACCGAGCATACCAAAGTACTCGGCAGTGCTATCCAAAGTTGAGTCACCTCGATTCACAAGTCAGAACGTATTTAATCTTAATGCCTTGATTCTTTCTTTTAAGTAGTCGGTTATTTGTAAGCTTTCAGACTCCTCTAAAGAATCCAAGAGACTCTCCCCTTTGGCCTTAAAGTAATCTGATTCTTCTTGAAGTCGACGTACTGACCTTATTAATACATCGTTCGTGTTGTTACTCTCGAAAGCATGATCATGATCGAATAATGGAGCAGGTCCTAGATACTTTCCTGTATTAGCGTCTCTTAAGAAACCAAAGTTACCAGCATGTCTATCCCCATTCGCTACTAGAGCATCAAAGAACAACATATTGAATCCAAAGTGACCGAACTCTCTGACAACATCCTCATCTGTGAAGTCGTACGGATCAATCCTACCTGAAGAATTGGCTGCTTCAAACATAACGTCTGGGTTAGTAAAGTTGGTAACTGCTATCCTACCTTCAAAAGGTTTTACTTCCGCACAAGGTATTTTGAGTGCAGAAGCTAATTCATAGCAATATATCTCTTTCACATCTTTAGACTTGATTAAGGTGTCCTTATCTTTCCAGTACTTAGGTAAGAAACCACTCACATATAAAGTAGGAATAGACTGATTGTTATATGGGGTTTCCCCTGTCCAGAAGTTTGAGTAATATGGAGACTTGTCTTCGAACTTTATATCCTCATCCTTCATTCTTATCCAGTAACAATCAGATAAGCTAAAGGAATGCGTAGTCATATTTATCTGTTGTCTGTTACCTTGACCGAAAGTGAAGGACTGTAAGGCTCTGGCAAAAGTATTAGTATTCTGTGAATATCTAAGTTGCATCCATCTCAAAAATGTTTCCTTAGTTGGACTTGACTTAAGCATACCAGGCAATAGTGACTCTTCTATAATCTTTTCATTGCTCACATCGAATATGGCTATATCCTTGCATAGTAAGACTATTTTATCCACAACCAATAATTCCTCTTTCCTTGAGTTAGACTATTATACACCTACGACAGCCTCGCACCATTCCTCAGCATCCTCAAGTACTCAAGCCATTAAGACTTCAACGGCTTCACATTCAGCTGCTTCAGCGCCTCAGACGCTGCATGCTGCTCCGCTTCCTTCTTCGAGCGACCGGCGCCTTGTCCCAGCTGCTGATCCTGCAGGTACACCTCTGCGACGAACTCCCGCTCATGCGCCGGCCCACGCTCGTCCACAATTCTGTACTCGAGCGGACCGAGGCTGTGCTGCTGAATGTGCTCCTGAAGCAGCGTCTTGTAATCGGCCGTCAACAGGCGGCCTTGCTCCGGCAAGTGCGGGAACATATGCTTCTGCAGAAACGTCCGCACCACCTCAAGTCCTTGATCCAGATACAACGCGCCGATGAACGATTCGAACACGTCCGCGAGCAGCGCCGGCCGTGTCCGGCCGCCTGTCAGCTCCTCTCCTTTGCCGAGCAGCACATAAGAGCCGAATTGGAGCTGCTCGGCAAAGCCGACGAGCGAAGGCTCGCACACGATCGAAGCTCTCAGCTTCGTCAGCTCGCCCTCCGAGCGGTCTGGGTATTTATCGAACAAATATTCGGAGACAGTCAGCTCCAGTACAGCGTCACCGAGAAATTCAAGTCGTTCGTTATCCTTATGCTGTCCCATCCGGTGCTCATTCACATAAGACGAATGCGTGAAGGCTTGCCTCAGTAGGTCGGGGCTTCGGAACGGCAGAGACAGCTCGCTCTGCAGCTGCTTTAAATTACGATGCATTAGGATCACCTTCATCTGTGCAAGTAGTTAGGCAGACGGCGGAGGCAGCTCCTCCTTGCCCGGAGCGCTTCCGCCGCTTGCCCATAATCTTAGTATTGAACGCAGGAAACAGATTATGCCTCGTATTTCTTCAGAACGACCGTTGCATTATGTCCACCGAAGCCGAACGAGTTCGACATGACGACCTTCAGATCGGACTGTCGTGCCACATTCGGCACATAATCGAGATCCAGCTCCGGATCTTGCTCGTCGAGGTTCACCGTCGGCGGAATGATGCCGTTCTTCAGCGCCAGCGCGCAGATGAGCGCCTCAACGCCGCCAGCTGCTCCGAGCAGGTGGCCGGTCATCGACTTCGTCGAGCTGACAGCCAGCTTGTAAGCATGATCGCCGAACGCCTTCTTGATTGCCGTCGTCTCAGACTGATCTCCCACCGGTGTGGACGTGCCGTGTGCATTGATGTAGTCGATCTCCTCGAATGCGATGTTCGCATCCTTCACCGCCTTCACCATACAGCGCGCTGCGCCGTCCGGATCTGGATCGGTCATGTGGTAGGCGTCGCCGCTCATGCCGTAGCCGATCACTTCAGCGTATATATGCGCGCCGCGCTGCTGTGCATGCTCCAGCGATTCGAGAATCATGATGCCTGCGCCCTCGCCCATAACGAAGCCGTCACGGTTCACATCGAACGGGCGACTCGCCTTCTCCGGCTCATCGTTGCGTGTCGACATCGCTCTCAGCGCACAGAAGCCTGCTACACCTGTCGGACTGATCGTCGCCTCGGCGCCGCCGCAGATCATCACGTCAGCGTCTCCGCGCTGAATCGTCTTCATCGCATCGCCGATCGAGTGCGTGCCTGTCGCGCACGCCGTAACGGACGTGCTGTTCGGACCCTTCGCACCCGTCAATATCGAGATATGACCGGAAGCCATATTGGCAATCATCATCGGGATGAAGAACGGGCTGACACGCTTCGGACCTTTCTCCAGCAATATCTTATGCTGCTCCTCCCACGTCTGCAGGCCGCCGATACCGGAGCCTACATAGACGCCGACACGCTCTGGGTCTGTTCCTTCGCGTACATCGAGATTCGCATCCTTCAGCGCATTTAGTGTTGCAGCAACGGCGAACTGGACGTAGCGGTCCATACGGCGCGCTTCCTTGCGCTCCACATAATCCTCCGGGTTGAAATCTTTAATCTCCCCTGCAATCCGGGTCGGATAGGCACTGACGTCGAACGATTCAATAGCGCTGATTCCGGATTTACCTGCAAGCAGATTGGACCAGAACGTTTCCACATCGCGTCCGATGGAGGACATGACGCCAAGACCGGTAATGACGACTCTATGCTTCATTCGTATCCACCTCTATCTATGAATAAGGCTCGCGCGGCTCCCGAGCTACTGCCCAAGCGGCCAAGCAAGCCCCTTATATTTGTTAAGAAAAAAAGCACCATGTGCGAAGAAGAATATGGAGATAAGTCCCGTCACTAGGTACGGGACTTATACGGCTTACGTATGAGATTTTATGTACTCAACTACTTGACCTACAGTAGCGATCTTCTCTGCATCTTCGTCAGAGATTTCCATATCAAACTCATCTTCAAGTTCCATAACCAACTCAACTACATCGAGAGAATCGGCTCCCAAATCATCTTTGAAAGATGCTTCAAGTGTTACTTCTGCCTCATCAACGCCAAGGCGGTCTACTACGATTCGCTTTACGCGATCTAATACTTCGGACATCCGGTTCACCTCCTCCATGGTATTATACTTAACTTATGGACAAAATGCCATAGCTAGTCTAGGTTGCAACAAAAAACTAATATTCGTCAAGCTTCGCGCTTACATGTACATGCCGCCATCGACATGAATCGTCTGGCCGGTCATGTACGAGGCGTCATCTGACGCCAAGAAGCGGACCGCTTTGGCGATGTCCTCAGGCTGACCGAGCTTCGCGAGCGGAATCTGCTTCAGCAGCGACTCACGCAGCTCCTCATTAAGCTTCTCGGTCATATCGGTCTCGATGAAGCCCGGAGCGACGCAATTGACCGTCACACCGCGCGAAGCGAGCTCTCTGGCTGCCGCCTTGGTCATGCCAATGACGCCAGCCTTCGCCGCGACATAATTCGTCTGGCCCGGATTGCCCAGCGTACCGACAACGGACGAGATGTTGATGATGCGACCGGAGCGCTGCTTCATCATCGGACGTGTCGCTGCCTTCATGCAGTTGAAGACGCCCTTCAGGTTCGTCTCGATCACCTGATCGAACTCCTCTTCCTTCATCCGCATGAGCAGGTTGTCACGCGTAATACCGGCGTTGTTGACGACAATATCGACTCGGCCGAACGCTTCAAGCACATGCTTGAACATATCGTCGACTTCCTGCGTAGAGCCTACGTTCGCCTTCACCTTGAATGAGCGGCGACCGAACGACTCCACGAGCTTCACCGTCTCGTCTGCGGCTGCTTCGCTGCCGGCGTAGTTGACGACGACGTCAGCGCCAGCCTCGGCAAGCGTCACCGCAATAGCGCGGCCAATACCGCGCGATGCGCCCGTCACAAGCGCTACCTTACCGGTTAACATATCAGAATCCTCCCTTAGTTGCTTACTATGGCTGTACGGGCTCCAGCTGGAACTTCTCCAGCGCCTCCAGACTGTTGATCGAATGCACCGTCACAGAGCGGTCGATCTTCTTGATCAGTCCAGCCAGCACCGAGCCGCTGCCGAATTCGATGAACGTGTCAACGCCCTCGGCGATCAGCCATGCAACAGTATCCTCCCAGAGCACAGACGAATACACCTGCTCGACGAGCAGCGTACGAATGCGCTCAGGCTCGGTCACCGGACGTGCATCGACGTTCGCCACTACTGGCACCGAGGCAGAGGACATGTGCACCTGGTCAAGCACTGCAGCCAGCTGCTCAGACGCAGGACGCATGAGTGAGGAATGGAACGGTCCGCTGACCTCCAGCGGCATGATCCGCTTCGCGCCAGCCTCCTCCTTGCCTCGCTCCACGATCGCTTGGACGCCAGCTGCCGTGCCGGAGATGACGATCTGACCTGGACAGTTGAGGTTCGCCAGCTCGACCGCATGACCTTCGGCAGACACCGCCTCGCACAGCTTCTGGAGCACTTCACGCTCTGCGCCAAGTACAGCGGCCATCGCCCCTTGACCGGCAGGAACAGCTGCCTCCATGAACTGACCGCGCGCCCGGACGGTGCGGACCGCATCGGCGAAGCTCATAACGCCTGCGGCGACCAGTGCGCTGTACTCGCCAAGACTGTGACCGGCTACATAATCCGGCTGCAGGTCGTGCCGTGCGCGGAACCGCTCCAGGAACGCGATGCTCGTCGTCAGCAGCGCAGGCTGTGTGTTCGCCGTCTGCTTCAGCTCCGTGTCCGGTCCTTCGAGAATGATCGTGCTCAGCGAGAAGCCGAGCGCTTCGTCCGCTTCTTCATATAGACGCCTCGCCTCTGGCTCGGCCTCGATGAGGTCCTTACCCATGCCGACAGCCTGAGCGCCCTGCCCTGGGAATATGAATGCCAACTTGCCCATGAAGTTTCCGCCTCCTCGTCGTCACTTGCTCTCTATTACCTGATCAATTACCAGATCAGTACGGAGGCTCCCCATGTCAGTCCGCCGCCGAAGCCGACCAGCACGAGGCAGTCGCCTTCCTTCACGCGTCCTTCCTCCACCGCCTCTGCCAGTGCGACAGGGATGGAGGCTGCGGACATGTTGCCGTATTTGTCCAGATTGATCATGCACTTCTCCTCGCCTAGCTCCAGGCGCTGCAGAGAAGACTGAATGATGCGTATGTTCGCCTGATGCGGAACGAGCAGGTCAATATCCGACTTCTCAAGACCCGCCTTGCGCAGCGCCTCTTCAGCCGCACTGCCCATAATGCGAACCGCGAACTTGAACACCTCGGAGCCCGCCATATAGATGAAGTGGTCCTTGCCCGATAACGATTCCGGCGTTGATGGACAACGGGAGCCGCCAGCTGGAACCTTGAGCAGTGGCCCGCCCGTGCCGTCCGCGCCGAGCTCGAACGACTTGAAGCCGCGCCCTTCCTCAACCGGTCCGAGCACGACAGCGCCTGCGCCGTCACCGAACAGAATGCACGTATTGCGGTCGGTATAGTCGGTAATCTTCGACAAGCATTCCGCGCCGACGACGAGCACATATTTGTAAGCGCCCATCGAGATAAAGTTCGAGCCTGTCGCCAGACCATAGATGAAGCCCGAGCATGCCGCCGACAGATCGAACGCTGCCGCCTTCTTCGCGCCCAGCTTCTCCTGCACGATGCAGGCTGTCGAAGGGAACGCCATATCCGGCGTTACCGTCGCTACGATGATCAGATCAAGCTCCTCGGCGCTGATTCCAGCCTGCTTCAGCGCTTCCACCGAAGCCTCATAAGCGAGGTCAGACGCCGCTTGCTCCGCCGAGACGAGCCTGCGCTCGCGAATGCCGGTTCGCGTGACGATCCATTCGTCGTTCGTTTCTACCATCTGCTCCAGCTCACGGTTCGTGAGCACGCGCTCCGGAACATATTTACCTGTACCGATAATGCCTACCGGCTGTAAGCTCATCTTAAGTCAACTCGCTTCCATTGCTAATTTCCGTGGAGATGCTGAAGACCAGCTTCTCCGATACCGCGATCCGCGCTTGACGCACCGCGTTCTTAATCGCGACAGCGCTCGAGGAGCCGTGGCTCTTCAGCACGAGCCCGTCGACGCCGAGCAGCGGAGCCGCTCCGTGCTCGTTGTAGTCCATCTTCTTACGGAATGCGCCGAGCCCCTTACGGACAGTGGCGGCTGCCAGCTTCGTGTACCAGGTGCGCGTGAACTCCTCCTTCAATACGGAGAAAATAACGGACGCCGCACCCTCGAGCGACTTCAGCATAATGTTGCCGGCGAAGCCGTCGCAGACGATGACGTCGCACGGCCGCTTCAGCACGTCGCGGGACTCCACGTTGCCGACGAAGCGAACGGGCGCCTGCTCCAGCAGCGGATAAGCCGCCTTCGTCAGCTCGTTGCCCTTCATCGCCTCGGTGCCGACGTTCAATAGTCCGACGCGCGGCTCCTTCAGCCCGTGTACCTTGCTGCGATAGATGCTGCCCATAATCGCATATTGCACGAGCTGCTCGGCCGTCGCATCCATGTTCGCACCCAGGTCGAGCGCCAGCACCCCTTGCCCGTCCAGCGACGGCAGCATCGGGGCGAGCGCGGGCCGCTCAATACCCTTGATACGACCGACAACGAGCAGCCCTGTTGTCATGAGCGCTCCGGTGTTGCCAGCTGAGATCATCGCGTCGACCTCCCGCTCCTTGACCATCCGCCCCGCGACGACCATGGAGCTGTCCTTCTTGCGGCGCACCGCCTTGACCGGCTCATCGTCGGCCTCCACAATCTCCGAGGCATGCCGCACCTCCACGTTAGCCGGCTTGCCGCCAGCAGCCTGCAGCAGCGGCTCCAGCAGCGCGCTGTCCCCGACGAGCACGACCGTCGTATCCGACCATTCCGCCGCAGCGAGCAGCGCGCCCTCGACAGGCGCCTTGGGAGCATGGTCGCCACCCATCGCGTCAATCGCTATCCGCATGCAGCTCTCCTCCCTCGTACCGTTCTTTGCTTGAATGGTAAATGATGAAGTTACCCTGGAACACGACCTCTTCGCCGACATATGTGAACACTTCCACCTTCGCCTTGCCCTTGGAGAGAGAGCGCACATACGCCTTCGCAATACATTTCTCCGCCAGACGTACCGGACGGACGAATCGTATGTCCGCCGCCGCCGTCAAGGCGACCTGATCGTTAATAAGCGCCACCGCAAGCGAATTCGCCTGCGAGAATATATGGTGTCCCCGCGCAATCTTCGTCCGTGAGAAGACGTGCTCCTCCCGAATCTCGAACATCGAGATGCCGCTCTTGTCGAGCTGCAGATCGATGACGTCTCCGATCACCTCATGCAGCGGCAAGGAGCGCACCTGATCGTACGACTGCTCCGCCATCAGCTTGATGCGCTCGCGCAGCTCGGGGATCCCGAGCTCCAGCCTGTCCAGACGGATCGTCTGGATGCTGACCTGGAATAGCTTCGTTAATTCATCGTCTGTGATGAATGGATTATCTTCAATCGATTTCGCCAATTGCTGCTGGCGCTGTCGTTTGGGAAGGCGTTCGATGACGAGCACCACCTTTGATAGCATTGATAAGGCTGCCCGAACTCATACACAGCATCAGCCGAATTCGGTATGCCTTACAATCGTATGACCTGTCACTATATCTTATGACCAAGTCTTAAAAGAAAGTATAACGGATTCCACCGCAAAAGGGAAGCGAAGGAAAACAAAAAAATAGCACCCAGGCCTAAGCCGAGTGCTATCTTCTTATACGTCGAGCCTACCCGCCATTACTGGTTGATAATCTCTCTGTTCTTGTAGGTGCCGCAAGATTTGCATACACGGTGAGCCAACTTCAATTCACCGCAATGCTCGCATTTCACCATGCCCGGTACTTCCAATTTAAAGTGAGTCCGACGCTTATCACGGCGCGTCTTGGATGTTCTCCTTTGAGGTACTGCCATATTCCCACCTCCTTCAACGAATTCACACTTCCGGCGATCGGCTGGAACGATGAGCGCCGCCCAGCGGACCCTTCAACCATTACTCCGACTCGTTCTTCTTGAAAAAGTCAGCCAGCCCCGCCATCCGCGGGTCAATCTTCTCCTGTCTGCAGCCGCAATCCTTCTCATTGCGATCGGTGCCGCAGACCGGACATAAGCCCTTGCACGCTTCCTTGCATAATGGAATGTACGGGAGCGAGAACAGCACGCTCTCGGCCAAGTAAGGTTTCAGCTCAATGAGGTCGTCGGTCACGTAAAGAACATCATCCTCGTCCTCTTCGTCGTCCGTCTCGACCGTCTTCTCTTCACCCTTGACGAAGGTCTCGTGAAACGGAACCTCTACATGCATCGACACCGGAGCCAAACACCGTGAGCAAGACAGCTCCACGTCGATGTCCAGCTGTCCTTCCACCTGTGCCGCACCGTCCACGCTTCGCGCCTCCAGACTTACCGCAAGCGGACTGTACCCGATCAAGCTGCCTTCCTTCGGCAGCACGTCCGACAAATCCTCATGACCTGTAAGTGGAATCGAGCCCTTCAATGCAAGCACCTTCAGATGTAATTGCATGAGTATCACTCCAAACAAACAAAGATTATTATATCGACCCAGCTCGCCTTTTGTCAACATTTTCAGTTCATGCTATAGTGAAAAATAGTAGACTTGAATGTCAAGCATAGTGCAGCCGCATGCAAATGTCAATCGGAAGGAGTCTCCTATGCGAACGGTCGGGCTTATTGTCGAATACAATCCCTTGCACAACGGTCACTACTATCATTACCAGCAATCCAAAAAAGAATCGGGCGCCGACGCCTGCGTCTGCGTCATGAGCGGCTCATTCCTGCAGCGCGGCGAGCCCGCCCTCGTCAACAAGTGGGCCCGCACCGAGATGGCTCTCGCGATGGGCGCGGACGTCGTACTCGAGCTGCCGATCGCCTACGCCTGCCAGCCGGCCGAATGGTTCGCCTTCGGCGCGGTCTCGCTGCTCGAGGCGACCGGCGTCGTCGACAGCGTCTGCTTCGGCAGCGAGAGCGGCGACCTCACCATGCTCGAGGCAGCGGCCGAGCTGCTGCACGATGAGCCGGCCGCGTTCCGCGCCGAGCTCGCCAAGGAGCTCGCTACCGGAGCGCCGTACCCGGCGGCGTACAGCCGCACCGTCGCGCGCTTCGTCCTCGGCGCGGACGAGGCCGAGCTCGCCAAGCCGAACAATACGCTCGGCTTGCATTACCTGATTGCGCTGCGCAGGCTGGATAGTCGCATACGTCCGCTGACGATCCGCCGCACGAAGGCGGAGTATAACCAGACGGACGTGACGGACAGCGCCATCGCCAGCGCCACAGCCATTCGCAAGCTGCTGCTTGAGGGCAGCTTGCTTGCGGATGTGCGGCCGTACGTGCCGCAGGCGACGGCCGACATTCTCGCGCGTGAGTGGGCCGCCGGTCGCGCGCCGATGCATTGGGAGCGGTACGCCAGACCGCTCCTGCACCAGCTGCTGACCCAGTCTGCGGGTCAGCTCTCCGCCTACGCCGAGGTGAGCGAGGGGCTCGAGCACCGCCTGAAGGCGGTGCTCAGCGAGCCTCTGCTCGGCGTCAGCAGCTCCGGTCGCGCGGTGGACACGCTGCTCGACCTGCTCAAGACGCGGCGTTACACCCGCACGAAGCTGCAGCGCATGCTGCTGCGCATCTTGCTCGGCCACCGTCACGACGAGCTGAGCCCTGCCCTCCTCCGGCAGGGCGCCCCGTACATCCGCGTGCTCGGCTTCAGCCCCGCGGGCCAGCAGCTGCTCAAGCGGATGAAGGCGGTCGCGTCAGCGCCGCTCGTGACCAACATCGGCCGCTCCGCGCCGCCGTGGCTCGAGCTGGACATCCGCGCCACAGCCGCCTACGCGCTTGGCTACGACTCGCCGAGCCCGGAGGACTGGCTGCGCGACTATTACGAGCCGCCGATTCGCTACGGCTTCGGCGGCAGCGACGCCAAGTAATCAAGCGCCTCGTCGAGCGTCCCGACAGGCACGATCTTCATCTTCGTCCCGAGCTCCTCGGCCCGCTTGACGGCGTCCGAGTAGTTCGGGATCACTCGCCCGTCGGCTAGCTTACTATCCTTCGGCGCGAAGAAGATGTCCGCCCCCTCGCGGTCAGCGGCGACGACCTTGAACTTAATGCCGCCGATGACGCCGACCTTGCCGTTCTGGTCAATTTCGCCTGTACCCGCAATCTTGTAGCCCTTCGTTATATCGTCTGGATGAAGACGGTTGTAGATCTCCAGCGCGAACATCAGTCCAGCCGACGGCCCGCCGATGCTGCCCGCCGTAATATTCACCTGCTTGTCGTCGCTCTCCGCCCTCACACTCTGCACCTCGACCGGCACGACGCCGAGCCCGACACGCTTCTGATCATCCGGCACCTTCTCCTGATTCGGGAGCACTGCGACCGCAAGCTCCTTTGTGCGGATGACGCCTTTGCGCTTATAGGCGAGCTGTACAGTGTCTCCGGCCTTCAGCGGCTCCAGCAGCGCGCGCAGCTCGTCGAAGGTGGCAACGGCTTGCCCATTCACCTCGGTAATGTAATCACCGGCACGCAGCACCTCGCTCGCCGGGAAATCCGCATACACCTGCTGAATCGCGACGCCCTCCTTCTGGATGCGGTAAGGAACGCCCAGCTTGTTGTAAGCCGCCTGAACGGCCCCAGCCTGTGACGTCAGCATGACGAGCTCCTGACGCTCGCTGTACTCCTCCCTCGTCTCGTTGTTCTTCAGCACCTCCTTCTTCAGCTGCAGCTCCTGATACGGCGTGACGAAGGACAGCAAGTACCCGACTACGTTCACATCGCTAAGCTGTACCGTCGTCAGCATGAACTGCCCCCGATCGTCACCCGCCGCCGTCGCCTCCACCATCGGCTTCAGTACATCCGCCGTACCCGGCTTGAAGACGTAGAACGGCAGCGGAATGAAATAGACGCTGAATAATACAATACAGGCCGCGAATACCGAGAATACGATACGCGCCGCCTGCTTCATCGCTCCTGAGTGCCGCATATGCCTCTCCCCGCTCTCTCACTCTGTCTATCGTGTCGTTGTACGCACCCAAGGTCTAATCCATTCGGGCCAAGCGTACACATGTACCATACTCAATCTGACAAGCCGGAGGGATTCGGATGCCTCGATCCGCCCTGTTCTCCCCTAAGCTGACGACACTTGCGCTCGGCGCTTCGGCGCTGTCGCTCGTCGTCAGTATTATCGTGTATCCCGACCAAGCGTTCCAATCGTCTCTGCAAGGGCTGCAGCTGTGGTGGAAGCTCGTATTCCCTGCCCTGCTCCCCTTCCTGATCATAACGGAGCTCATGCGAGGTCTTGGCCTGCTGCACGGCCTCGGCGCACTGATGGAGCCGCTGTTCCGCATCCTGTTCCGTATCCCCGGTGTCGGCGGCCTCGTGATGGCTGTCAGCTTCACCGCCGGTATGCCCGCAGGAGCCGCCATCGTCAGCACGCTCCGCAAAAGCAAGCTCGTCACTCGCGACGAAGGCGAACGTCTGCTCGCCGCCTCTCACCTGCTCAGTCCGATCATTCTCGTCAGCGTCATCGGCGTCGGCTTCCTGCACAGCGCCGCTGCGGGACTGGCGCTCGCCGTTATCCATTACGGCTCCGCCCTCGTGCTGGCGCTCGTGCAGCGCATACAGTCGCAGCGACGCAGCGCAGACGCCGGGCACGCAGCTGCCTGCGACAGCCGCAATCCACAGCTGCTGCCTATCGCTTCGCCGCAGCAGGAGGGCTACGCACGCTCGTTCTGGCTGACGCTCGAGCGCGCCCGCAGCGACGACGGCCGCACGTTCGGCAAGCTGCTCGGCGACGCCGTCTCATCAGGCGTGCAGCAGCTGTTCGTCATCGGCGGCTGCATGATGATGTTCTCCGTGCTGCTGAGCGCCGTCCAGCTGTCGGGTATATTCGAGGTGACAGCCGCAGCTGTCGCTTCACTGAGCCGTGACATGGACCCTTCCGCGCTCAGCTCGCTGCTCGCCGCCTTCACGACCGGCCTGACCGAGCCTCACCTCGGAGCGAGCCGCGTCGCCGAGCGAATCGGACTTGCAGACGGCGGCGGCACCGTGCTCGGCTACGCCGTGCTCAGCTTCCTGCTCGCCTGGGGCGGCTTCTCGACCCACGCTCAGGTGAGCAGCTTCACCGCATCGACCGACCTGCGGTTCCGTAAGTTCCTCTCCGCGAGGCTACTGCACGGCGCGATCGCCTTCGTTGGCACGGTGCTCATCTGGACACCGCTGAACCGTTACTTCCAAGAGGAGTCGACGCTGTCCGTCTGGTCACCGATCGTCTCGCTGCGCACCGGCTGGACGCTTGATCAAGACCGCTGGTGGCCGTTCATCAGCCCGCTCATGCTGCAGTTCAGCTCGACGCTGCTCGTGCTGCTCGTGCTGTCGGTATTCGCCGCTTTCTTGTTCAAGCGCGGACGTTGAAGTGGGGAGCAAGAAGCGGACGGTTGCTGCAGCGCCTGTGCGCGTCGTCACGCAGCACCAGCATCGGGTACGATGCCTCCACTGCAGCCTCCAGCCCCCTGCTACTTCTTGCGCTCCGCGCCGAACTTCTCCCTTAGCGCCCGCTCCACGACCGGAGGCACCAGATCGACGACCGGTCCGCTGAAGCGGGCGATCTCTTTAACAATGCTGGAGCTGAGGTACGAGAACTGCGGCGAGCTCGTCATGAAGAACGTCTCGATGTCCTCGCTCAGCTTCCGGTTCGTCGACGCGAGCTGCAGCTCGTACTCGAAGTCCGTCACCGCGCGCAGCCCTCTGACGATGAGCTGGGCGTTTTTTTCCTTCATATAATGAATGAGCAGGTCCCGGAAGCTGTCGATCTCGACGTTCGGCATATCGCTCGTCGCCTGGCGCAGCAGCTCCTTCCGCTCCTCGACGGTGAACGCCGGGTTCTTGCTCGTATTGTTCAGCACAGCGACGATCAGCTTGTCGAACACCTTCGCCGCGCGCTGTATAATGTCCAGATGACCGTTGGTCACCGGATCGAAGCTGCCCGGGTACACGGCGATCTTCAAGCTCGGCTGTACAGCGTGAGCTTGCTCGTCTTGCTTAAGCCGCGCGTACACCTCCACTGGCTCGCCTTGCTCTGCCTGCGCGTTCAGCTCTGCTTGCTCGCCTTGCTTCTCCTTATCGCTCATCCGCCTCTAGCGCTCCTTCCTCGGCTGTTAGCCCCGCTTCGTGAGCGGGCTCGCCCTCCATTTTACGTAAAATGGTCACCGCCGTATCGCCATACTCCGCCCGTCGCAGCCACTCCAGACCCGCCGGAGGCTCGTCGTAGCGGTCGTCAGCCGGATGCTCGATCACGACACGCGCACTCTCGGTCAGCAGCCGATCCGCGACCAGCTGCTCCAGCAGATCGCCGATTACCTTCTGCTTATAGGGCGGGTCGAGGAAGACGAGGTCGAACTGCTGTCCCCGCTTCCCGAGCGCCTTCAGCGCCCGCATCGCATCGTTGCGGTACACCTCCGCCTGCTCCGTCATCCGCGTCGCCTCCAGATTGAGCCGAATCGTCTCGATCGCCTTCTTATCGGTATCTGCCAGCACCGCCCTGTCCATGCCGCGTGAGAGCGCTTCAATACTGAGGCCGCCCGTTCCTGCGAACAGATCCAGCACCTTCCCCCCGTCGAAGTATGGACCGATCATGCTGAATATCGCTTCCTTCACCTTATCCGTCGTCGGCCGTGTCCCCATCCCCGGAACCGCCTTCAGCGGCCGGCCCTTCGCGCTGCCTGATATAACCCTCATTCTCTGCTGCCATCCTTTACCTGCATAATTACCGCTATCGTACCATAAACGGCGAACCGTGTACAAAGGCTGGACGGGACGTTGTGGGAAAATATAAGCACCCGCAGCTACCAGCCTCGGCCTGTGCTGAGGTGGTGGTTGCGGGTGCTTTGATTGAAAAACATATTGCCCATACGAACAATTAGTATAGCTTTACATCAACAAAACCGATATTAATTTTACCCTCATCCCGACTCTTATTGTCTTGAGCTTCGAATTTAATTTGAAGCTTGAGAACTCCCTTCAAGTCTACCTCGACTGGAGCTGGGTTATCTCCGCCTCTTAAATTGGATTTACGATAAAGCTCTTTTCCATCACCGATAATGACTACAGTTCCGGTATTGTCTGAGCTTTTCGTGTTATCATCTACACCTATTTTTCCAGACAGCTTCACATATTCTCCGTTTAAATTGTAATCTATTGAACCCACTGAATCTTCATAGAAATAGTATTCATCAAGAACGATTCCCAATCCATTATAGAACTCGTGTCCAGCAATCTTAAATTTCAGTCCCGCAGGATATTTCCACTCATTAAAAGACAACTTAGTCTTTGCTACACCATCCATCCGGGCATAGTCAATTTCTGTTAAATTCTTAAATGCCCCTTCCTTTTTCCCAACCCATATCGTCTCCGTCGAAGCATCCCAGCTCACTTCTTTCCCGAGAGCTTCACCTATAAAACGAAGCGGAACGTATGTTGTGCCATCGTAAATAAAGCCTTGTCCTTCTGATGGCCGCTTCTCCGTACCGTCGATCATGTATTTTAAGTTTTTATAGAACACTTCTATCTGTGTGCCTCCTGCTGCATACGCAACACCAGTAGTAAATAGTGCACAACACGTAAACCCAACAACAAATCCCTTTAATTGTTTGAATTTCATGTAAGTCATACCTCCTACAATATAGTAAATATATACCTATTGTAATTTAGCACTATTCTACTAATCTTTCAATAATAAACATCACCATTAAGGAGGATTCGACATTCATGGTTTAATCATGACAATTCACCTTATTCCATTCCTTCACCAGCTCGGTGTCCCCTATGATGCACACCTGGTTCACTCCACCTGCGAACGTAAGCAGCGCCTCATAGTTCACCTGCTGCCCATTGGCTATGAACGTAAGCTGAGCTCTGCCGTCCATATGATCCCGGTCGAAGGGCACCGTAAGCCTCTCGTAGCCTGTAAGATATAACTTACGATCCCGCAGTTGCTGCATCCCTTCGAGCCACTTCTGCCTTCCAGCATCATCCCGTGACAAGGCGGTCGCAGCGCCCTCCAGCTTCCCTTGCGCCAGCTGCGAGAGGAAGCGCTCAGCATCGCTCCGGTTCGCCGGATTGACGGCCCAGCCTAGAACTCGAGTCGGGTCCAGCGCAAACAAAAGGGCGATCGAGCCCACGGTCAGCAGCAGAGCGAAGGCTGTTGCTTTGAACATTTTCATCCACATATAGGGTCAGCTCCTTCACGGGTTCATTCATAATCGATCATGGGTATGATTAGGTAGCAAGGACATAATATCCCCCTTCCATGTATACCATATAACAACGACATGTACCATGCGTCATTCGCAGGAAAGATCGAAAGGAGCTGAACCGCTTGAAGGTCCACACGTGGTTGAACGCCATCGGCCTTGCGCTCGTACTCATCGTGAACGCTCTGGCTAATACGATCCCGCTCGGCGGACGGACGACTGGAGAAATATCCGCCATGTTCCCGGTGCAAATTACACCCGCCCCTTACACCTTCAGCATCTGGATCGTCATCTATTGCCTACTGATCGCCTTCGTCATCGTTCAGTTTCTACAGATCGGGAGATCGTCGGCTGAGGTGCAGTCGCTCGGACCATGGTTCTGGATCAGCTGCATCTTCAATGCAGGCTGGATCGTGATATGGCATGAGCTGCGCATCACCGCTTCACTGTTCGTAATGCTCGGGCTGCTGCTCACACTCATTGCCGCCTACGTCCGCGTTCGTCCGAACGGCTGGTCGAGCTCTCCGGTCATCCGCTTCCTCGTTCAGCTGCCGTTCAGCGTGTACTTGGGCTGGATCTCGGTCGCGACGATCATTAATGTCACTGTCGTGCTGTATCAGGCTGGCTGGGACGGCTTCGGATTGTCGGGTGACACGTGGACCATTCTGCTGATCCTGCTGGCCGTCGTGCTGAACGTCGTTATTGGAGCCGTGTTCCGCGATTGGGGCTTCACCGCGACAGGCGCTTGGGCGCTGACGGGTGTCGGTGTAGCGAATATCGGAACGAATTCCATTATGTATATAGCTTGGGGATCAGCTGCTCTGCTGGCGATGATGAGTATCGTGCTAGTGCTGCGGGGGCGGAGAGGCGAGTGAGGGAACGGTTGAAAATGAAAATGCTCGCGACCTGAGTCGCGAGCGTTTTCTTTGTTGATGCCATGTTTGGGGGAAATATTTCAACTTTAGTGCATTTTAATATCCCACTGCATGGAGTCGATCCACGCGTAACCGTCAACCAGGCTTGCGACGAACTCTGCGCTGGCCGGCTATTTGACGCTTACATAGCTACCCTCACGAATACATTACTGCGCCACTCCAAATACATTGAGTTCAGCCGCACTTGTCCATGGGTTATTGTTTGCCTCGCTTAAGACACGAAGTCTAATATAGCGACCTGTCTTGGCTGCAAAACTGATTTCCTTCAAGTTGGAGTCATTTGCAAAGGCACCTGTGGCTACTGCTGCTCCCCAATTCACTCCATCACTACTGACGTAGAACTCATATTGACCAATTCTGCCGTTCACACTACCATCTTGTCTTGGCAAGTAGCGGAACTTCGAGAGGCTGTAGGTTGCTCCCAAGTCAATTTGTATCTCGTGCGGCATTGGAACATCTCCACTTGAATATCCGGTATGCCAAATTGTGTTTGCATTTCCATCAAAAGCGTTTGTTGCTGCACCGTTTTCCCAATTGGTTTCCTGACTATCTACATATCTTAGTGTCCAATTCGTTTGCGGAATCAGCAAAGCTTCTCCAACTGTGACTGTCACATTCATGGCAGAATTACTTGTGCTCGTCGTCGTAATCGTGACTCCCGAGTTTACACCCGTGTAGGTATTGCTGTTCGGATTGGTGCTTGGACCAAAGGTAGCAGCATGATTGTTATTCGTGTAATAGAACGGGTCTTGGTATTCGCTGACGGATTGCTCTATATCCATGAAAGGATGAGGATCATTCGTGGTATTATTCATGGATTCATCCAAATGCCAAATCGCGATGCCGCCAGAATTTGTTGGCAAGCTTGCATCATATCCAACTTTTTGGCGATTCTCAACTAAAAAATACGTATTATCCTTTAAAGGAATCTTTAGAACATTATAATTATTTAGGATGCCCTGTACTGTATAATTGTTAGTGGCATTTACTACAGTTGGTGTAACAAACCCTAGTTTTACTTTTGACCAAGCATCCAAATGACCGGGGGTAGCTCCATAATTTTCACCAGGAAGACTATTCCAGGTTCCAGTACCCATTATGCTCAGAGCGCCCACACGATTATTAGTCCCATATAAGTCTGGAAGGCCAAAGGAATGACCCAATTCATGAGCAGCCATACCAATCGTTGCCATATGACCATATTGTTTTTCACCCTGCATCGTAAACATACCTGCTACTGTCACACCATCGAGACTGGTGTTAGAAGTATTCCCCTGAAATGCCCATACATTGGGTACTGGATCACCACTAGCCTCTTCACCGCCAGCAAGAACAGTTACAATGTAGAAGCCATCTTTGGAGTCAATGACTTGATCATTATTGGTATCCAGACTAGCGAAATTCACCGTAGGATCAGCTTTAGCCAGTGCATCTCTTACAACCGTGCCAAAGTTTTTTCCCGAGTTATCAGGATGAGCATAGTCTAATTTCACCTTTACCACTCCATCGTTTGCCGTACCACTTGACTCCGAAACTGGAGTGAGCTGTAATTTTCCATTACTCACTTCATTATAATAATTCCTTACTGACTTTTGATTTACCGAAAAGAAACTGTTGCTCCAACTGTTGTCACTGTATGCGATATCAACATTTGTAAATCCAATTAACAAAACAAGTAGCTTCTTGGTTCCTAAAACTGGAGCGACCGTTCCGTCCATATTTTCTGCTGCTCCCGTAAATGCTTTTGATTCAGAGCTTTCAGGAGAAGACAAGGATTCATTTTGTTGCTCATTCTTGAACTCCTGTTTTTTCTTTTCGAATGGCTTGTTTTTCTGTATCCATATGTCCAAATTTTTCTTATTTACCGCTCCCGTTGGCTTCTTATCAATTTTGTGTTTTTTCCCCGTCGATTTCAAATCGTTAGATGTAAGTTCAGCGTAATTCCAATACCCCTCCTGATCTTGCAAAAGTATGTCACCATCTTCTGTGCTTGCCCAATGGAACCATTCATCACCATGCACCGTAACTTGAAACGATTCGCCTGACGGTTGGTTCACTTTGACAACTCCATCGTATGCTGGTGCGGCGAAACCGTTTGTTTGAACGCACAAAACACAAAACAAAGCAAAAACGGACGCAAGCAGGGATTTCAATCTTAATTTCATATTCTTCCTCCTCTTAAAATTTGTTGTCATTCAGAATGCCTTCCTCTATTAATTCATGTAGACCTCGCCCCCTTTTCAATGGTATAAAGAATATTCTGTTGATAACCGCATCAGATTCTTTCATAGAATGAATCGACAGTTACATCTATACAGGACCACCAGAATACTCCTTTATTATATTAGGTAATTATACGTGAATCCGTGATAAAAGAATATGAAAACAAGAGAAAAATAGAGGGAATCCAAGATTTTGTGTCGAAATTAAAGGATTATAACGATCCAATACTTTCACCAATGGGGTGATTGGCTTGAAGTTCGAATTCGTCCAATCTAATGAGTACTTAACCACACATACCGGGTTAACCGCTATTGGAGCTTTGCTAGCAAAGACTAATCTCGGTGCACGTTTGAATAAAACGGTATTGCCCGAGAACCCGAATCCAGATATCTCGAATGCTGATGTGATGAAAAGCTACTTGGGTCTGCTCTGCCAAGGCAAGAGCGACTTTGATCATATTGAGCCATTCCGGCAAGACGATGCGTTCAGCATCAGTCTTGACATTCGCGATGTTCCATCTAGTCCAACCTTGCGCCAGCGCTTAGATATGGCGGGTTCGTCGATATGGAAAGATATTGTGCTGGAAGAGTCGGCGGACCTGTTACGCCGAGTGGCCGCCCCGCTTACGGGTGTTGATCTTCTTGTCCTGGGCGAGAAGGAACGGACTACGTTGTTGCCGCTCGATATCGATGTGTCTCCCTTTGACAACTCCCGCACGAAAAAAGAAGGCGTATCTCGCACCTACAAAGGCCATGATGGTTTTGCTCCGATCTTCTCTTACTTGGGCAAAGAGGGCTACGGCGTCCATGTGGAACTGCGTGAGGGCAGCGTGCATTGCCAGAAGAACACGGATGAATTTTTGAAGGCCAGCATTCAATATGCACGCCGAGTCACAGACCGTCCGCTCCTTGTTCGAATGGATGCAGGCAACGACTGCTTGGCGAATCTGAAGGTCTGTCACACTCAAGAAACTCGTGCCGATTACATCATCAAGAAAAATCTGCGAAGAGATCCAAAGGAGACGTGGCTCTTGTTCGCACAAGATCTGGGCATATGCTGCGAAGAACGCGAAGGAAAGAAGGTATACATCGGGTCGATGCTCATTCGTGAACAAGGATTTGACGAGCCGCTGCGTCAAGTGTTTCGTGTCATCGAACGAACCATAAGCCGTGAAGGTCAAATCTTCCTCGTTCCTGAGATCGAGGTCGAGGTGTACTGGACTTCCTTGCGTTGCTCGGCTTGGCGGGTCATTGAACTGTATCGCGATCACGGCACCAGTGAACAGTACCACAGTGAGATCAAGACAGACCTTGATCTGGAACGCTTGCCCGCTGGCAAGTTTGCAACCAACAATCTCATATTGCATGCGGGCGTGTTCGCATACAATATGCTTCGCTTGATGGGGCAACTCAGTCTGCAGATTCCCGACTCTCCGATTCGAAACAATGTTGGCCGCAGACGGATTCGCACGGTCATTCAGAATATGATCTACCATGCTTCACGACTCGTAAGACATGCTAGGCAAGTCAAATTCGCATTTGGAACGCACAGTCCTTGGTTTCAAACGTTGCGACGTGTGTATCTCACCATCCTAACCACTTGAGACTCAATGTTTAATAGGGGTGTATACGCCTTCACGCGTAGGCGTGTTTCAACATGTGCTTTTTTTGTCCACGCGAGGAAGTTCAATTGAAATGCTCATTACCTTGATGCTTTTACCATTTCCCTACAGTCACGAGCGGGCTGTCACGGATTCACGATTATATTAATACAAGTAAAAATTTCCATTAAAATAAAATTTTAATAATATATACACTTTGAGGCAAAACCATCGCAGTTTACTAGATTGGGGTTTGATAAATACTAGTAGAAAAGGCAAGCGGAGCGGTCCTTGATGCTGAGAAGGGGGATATGATAGGCTGGTCCGGCTAGCAGCTCCAAGCGGCCGATGGAAGGCCGACGGAATTGATCCAATATATATCTGGCATCGGCGAAAAACGTTTAACCGATAACTGAGGTGCGCGCTTTAAATAGCACACACCTATTCAAACGGCGAGGGCTATTGATTGCTTACATCACCTCCTTCACTCTGGCTCACCCGCATCTTTCTCGTCACTTATTACGAAGGAATTCGCTAAATTCGTGCCGTGCTGACACCCTTTTTCAAGGCTGAACAAATAAATGCTCACGACCTGAGTCGCGAGCATTTATTTGTTCATGGCGTTTGAACTTCATTAGCTTCTCTATCTCAATTATCGGTAAGCCTGTTAACTCCATAATGATGTCTATCTACTTGCATACCTTTAGCAATCATGTTCATTGCCACTTCCGCTTTATCAACTAGTGCCATATTCGCCGTCTATATGATCGATTGTATCATCAGTAATAAACAACAAATCGACCCCCGTCTCGCGACGAGGGTCTACATGGGAGAGGAGAAACCGGACGAAGAGCTTATGGGGAACGTAAGTCTTCTTTCGCGGTTGCTACGACATTTTCGGATGTCGATAATTCAAGTATGGCCCGGTGTGGGGCTTCGTATACACGACTGAACCAATTTTTCGCATCGACACACGTTGGACCATTCAAGGATCGCCTCCCCTGCACTCCTCGAATGCGCATCGCACCGTCTATCCCCTCCGAGCTCTGAGCTTCGTCACCGCAATGAGGAGCAGAACGAGCGGAACGATCGTCTGCATGAACGTTGCATACACGGGGAAAGTCCCCCATACAAATTGAGTCACACTCTGTGAGCTGGGCATTCCCCATATACTGGTCGCGGTCAGCAGCAGACCCATGGGCAGGACAAGAGGTCGATAGTCCGATAGCTTCAACCACTGCGCCGTCCCCAGCACGATCGCATAGTAAAAGACCGAGATCTTCACCAAGTTACCCATCACCCATGTAGTCATAATGACAGACTCTAGATTCTCGATATACCCGCCTACGCTAATGTACCGATAAGCGCTTAAGATCGGATACATCATGGAGGCTTCATCCCCATTATACAAGCATAGAAGCACCAGGTTCGCGTAGGTGAGGATTAGCATGGCCGTCAAGATGGCGATGAAGCCCCATCTCGGTCCAGTCTTCGAATCAGATACGAACGGAAGATAGAACGAGACGAGGAACACCTCGCTATACCAAGCCTGTGAAACATACGCCCCTCGGATCATCGGCATGACGCCATGCTCCAGCATCGGAAACATATATCTGAAGTCCAAATCCGGAATTAACAATAGACTGATCGCCATCGGGATAGCTATGGAAGTGATCGTCAAAATGAAAGCGCTTCTGGCCACACTTTCAACGCCGCCTCGAACGCTGTAGGCTGCGACAAGGAGAATGGTTGCAATGACGACTATGATCGGTGTACGCGGAAGAAATACAGCCACAATAAACTCCGAATACTCTCGCGTGTTTAATCCGTTCAGATGTATATAAAAGCCCAAAAATAGAAGCCCCAACAGCTTCCCAGCAGCCTTGCCGACGATGTGCGTACCATACTGGATAACCGTTAATCCGGGATACAGCTTATGGAGCTTATGTACAATATAGAGAGTCAAGAAGCCCACCTGTGAAGCGATGAACGGTGACCACCACGAATCTTTGCCTGCATAATGCGCGGTAATTCCGGGTTCAGCAAGGACCGCCGTATAGATCATGATCGCGTACATCATGCAAGCGACCTGGAGCGCCGATATTTTCCCTTTGTCGATCAATAGGCTCGCCTTCCTTATTCGGGTTCGATAATTGTAGACAGCGGCTTGAACAACGCTTCAACCAACGTGATCGGCCCCTTCGTATAGGGCAAGTCGAATAGAAGCAGCAGCCACCCCGTCAAGAGCAGGATGATGAAGACGGCTCTGTCCTTCCTGGCATGCTTCTTCAGCTTAGGAAGCTCATAAGCCGCAATGCCGATCATGATCAACGTTACGATCAACACATTGCCCCATCTCATGACGGACTCACTCTATTCTCCGGAAGTCCGGCAGGCGACAGGATCATGCCTGGACGTCGGATCGTGACCGAAATATCGACAGGCACTTCTAGGGTCGCGAACACTTCCTCCCAGTCGTCCTTCACCTTGCTCCACTGCTTCGGATACTGTTGATGGAAGCGTTCAGCAAAGTCGAAGATATCAACCTGCATCTCCTTCTGAACCTGATGTAAGGCCAGCTCTACTCTCCGCTGAACGGCAACTCTCACCGCTTGCTCCATTCTGTTCAGTACCTCAGGCTCCATCGGGTTATACGGAGTTCCATTCATCACAAGATCCCCCACCATTGTAATTCCGATCTGCATGCTCCATTGTCCATCAACGATCCTAGGGGTCAACGTCGTCGATTGCTTCACCGGATATACGGAGATTGAGCTCATATCGTCCTCCGGCTCCGTTGTAATAGTGGCTCGCTCCACTTCGTTCCGAATCCACATCACCCCTCTTGAAGCCAGATCCGATATCGTCCCCACCATCTTGTCGTTCCTGAATACCACCGCTCCAGTCATGTATGGAATGGTTCTATTCTGCTCTTCCCCTTGTCTTGGAGCCAATCTATCAACCAACGGCAATATGGCTGATCTTGCCCCGCTCTTGATCATTAGATTCAAATCCTTCAATGTCACCTTCATCCCGATACCGAGATCGGAGATTTCCCGGATCACCTCGCCTGAGGTTCGTTCGATCGGAGGGAGTAGCTCCAGCACGCTGGCAGCTCGCCCGTTGCTCACATACATATAAGCACGCTCTCGTGGCTGGGAATGGCGTAATAAGAAATCCATCTCATCCCGAATCCCCTCCTCCGCGATGCTCTTACTCATGATGAAGACTTTGCAATGTCCCCAAAATAGATTGCGCGGCAGCTTGGTCTGCAGCCTCGATACCGCATCGGCGATATTGCGGCCTTCTCCGGATCTTACGATCGTGCGCATGTCTCCTCCACTGCTCCCGCCTTGCCCGGTCCCGCCGCCCAAGGAGCTCGGATTGAATACTTGCACCGACACTTCCACCTGCCCTTCTTTCTTATCCATACTGGCCGCCGTAATAATGGCAATGTCATTAACTTCCGTACGATCCCAGCATCCACTAAGAGGGAGAACGACTGCACTGACTAGTAGCAACATGATTAAGACTCTCAAGCTCGGCACTCCTTAGCTGCGTGACTTCAACTCCCACCATGGCGCTCTGACCGCTATATCCTTCATTCCTGCCCGATTCACGGAAGATAGCGGCAACAAGTAGGGAGACCCGAATGATCTCAAGTTGCATAAGTGGATAACAATGACACACATGCCCAGAATAACCCCTAACAGACCTAGCGTCCCGGACAGTAAGATGATCGGAAACCTCAGCATCCGAAAAGAAAGCCCGACGATATAACGCGGAACCATGAACGACGCAATCCCTGTAATGGCAACGACGATCACCATCGGTGGAGAAACGATGCCTGCTTGCACGGCAGCCTGTCCAATCACGAGTGCGCCAACGATACTGACAGCAGGACCAATTTGTTTAGGCAATCGGACGCCCGCTTCGCGCAGCACTTCAAAGGTAACCTCCATAATGAACGCCTCAATGAGCGCAGGGAACGGAACGCTTTCCCGGGAAGCCGCCATCGTAATCAGTAAGGCCGTCGGCACCATCTCCTGATGGAATGTAATGATAGCCACATATAAAGACGGCAGCAGGATGGAAAACAACGTAAACAAGTATCTCAACCAGCGGATCGCTGTGCTGGCCCAAAATCTTTGATAATAATCCTCTTGCGATTGAAGCAATGAAAACAAGGTAGTGGGAACGATCAATACGAACGGGGTACCTTCCGTCAGAATGGCAACCCTTCCCTCAAGCAGGGCAGAGCAAGCAGTATCCGGCCGTTCCGTCGACTGGACTTGCGGGAATGGAGAGTACGGGTTGTCCTCAATCATTTCCTCGATATACCCGCTCTCGAGAATTCCGTTGATCTGTATGCGATCCAGCCGCTCCTTCACGTCTTCGATGAGCTTCGGGTCTGCGACCCCCTCTATATAGGCGACGATCACTTGGGTTTGCGTGTATTGTCCGATACTGACCGATTCAAGCTTAAGCGCAGGACTCTTGATAATGCGTCGCAATTGCGAAGTGTTGACTTGGAGTGTCTCGGAGAAGCCCTCTCTCGGGCCCCTGACGCCCGACTCTGCGGTCGGCTCCTCCACAGAACGCTTCTCCCATTCACTTAGACCGAAGGAAGCGCCCTTCGCCTCCCCTTCATACAGCAGCACCGGATTCCCTGCGGATATGGCTTGCGTACAGTCGGCCAGTGTCGTCACGATGTCTGCCTTCGAGACGGTCAGCGTGTTCACGAGCATTTCTATAGAAGCTACATCTTCGTTATTGGCCTGCACGAGCTTACCCAGTACATGCTCATTGATCTGCGCCGTGTTGCACAGACCTTCTATGTAGATTAGCATCGCATTGGTCTTACCGCCTATGAGGAACGACCGGAAGTTAACATCCGAGCAATGGGCATAGATGGAACGGAGTGCGTCCACATTACGCGCATAGTCAGACTGCAGCGGTTGTTCCAGATGAGATAGATCGCCGATTCGTTGATCGCTGTGATGCGCTTGTTCTGAATCCGGATTGCTCTTATGGTTGCGTCCAAACATCAGCCTCGCCTCGCTTGATTACGGAAGATAACGTTATTTATTTGGATTTAACTGGTTTACTATGCATCGGCAAGGAAAAATATAAAAAGAACCCCTTGCGGGGTTCTTCCTGACGGTGATGAATGGATACTGCCTTGATCCTTCTGAATCCGGGTCAACCTCGACTATACCGCGTAGCTTACACTACTTGTACGTGTCTTTGGCACATCCCCTCGCTCGTATAGGAGTCAATAACAACTTCCTGTGGCTGTGTTCGTTATATAGCTCAACACACAACACCTCTCTACTCACCGTCGAAGCTTAGTATGGCCCGATTGACCGAATCTATACACACCGCTTATCTGAAAATTTGCTCCGCCCATTCCGGATGGTCGATGAACGGATTGCGGTTCTTCTGGTACTTCGTGTAGATGATGTCGTTACGCCGGCGCTCGAAGGCGTCGACCGGGTCCTCCTTGTGCCATTGCAGCAGGGTGGATAGCTTGCCGTGATACGGGGAGCTGCCGTTATTCACGTAATGGTTCAGCTCCAGATCCAGCTCGCCGCTGTCGCCCTCATAGCGAACGGCCATGTAGAACAGCATGCGGGCGACATCGCCCTTCACCGCGGGACGCGGCTCCCAGGAGTCGCTGTCGGTGCGGCACAGCGTGCATTCGGAGTGAGCCGAGCCGCCATTATCGAAGTCCTTGTTGCCGCGCGCGCTGTTGACCGACACATCGGTCGGACGCAGATGGTGCAGGTCCGTACCCGCTCCCATCGACGTGCCGAAGTTGCCGTGCGACTTCGCCCAGACGTGCTCGCGGTTCCAGTCGTTCACCCCGCCGCCGTTCGTGAACTTCCCCTGAGAGCGGCCGGTGTACAGCAGGATGACGTTGTTCGGATTGTTCGGATCTTGATCTGTGTCACGCAGCGCGACCCATACGTTGTCATACGACAGCCTCACATGGTCGTCGATGATGTTGTGCAGCGCCGCCTTCAGCTGGCTTCCCGTCTTCCCCATGGCGCTGCTGTAGTACGTGCTGTCATACGACGTGGTGACCGCCTCTGCTTGACGAACGTCAACGACCAGCGACACGACCATGAGCGACAGCACGATCGTTGCTGCGACCGCCTTACGAGCTTGCTTGCTCCATACGGAATACATGAATTCCCTCCTAGCATAGATTGACATTCCAGTTAAGGATATGCCAAGGAGGGACATCTACGACTTAATGTATTGTAAAGGTGCTGTCCCGAGCCGACGATATATCGACAAAAAGGACCCCTCTCGGGCAATGTCATTAAGTTAATCTCAAAGACTAAACCGGAAAAGAAAATGGAAGCCAAAACGGCATAGGGAAAATCCCTGTGCCGTTTGTTTTTTGTTGCAAGACTGAAAAATAGGTATAGCAAACAAACGGATAGATAATCCGCTTAAAAAAGTGTTCATATGAATCGTATTATGCTACTCTGTAGACGAAGCTGACAACTGATTTATAGCGGATTTTGCGCGTGTTCATTTGTCCCGGGCGAATGGGTCGAATCGGCAAAATGTTTTTGCGTATCAGCGCTTCTACATCGAGCGGGGGTTCATCGCCTCGAGAGCGCAAGAATTGTCTACAAACGTGAACGGCAACCGTGAAATTGACTTGATATGAATGCCGTTTATCCATTTGCGAAATGACGACGTGCGAGGTCATCATTTCAGCGAAGTTGTAGAGAATCATTCTTGCATAAATCTCTTGGGCGATGAATGCTTGCTTCTTTGCGTGGAAACTCGTCAGACCCACCGTGTATTTTAATGCCCTAAACGAGGTTTCAATGCCCCATCTCATGTGATAAAGGGATCTAAGTTCATCGGGTGGGAATTCTGCGGCAGAAAGATTCGTAATGACGGTTTCATAAGCCCCGTCAGGCAGGACGAAACGAACAACCCGAAAAGATAGCGGGTAAATCATGTTTTCATGCAAATCCAAAAAATCAAATGTAGAATTGGACGGAAGGAATTTGTACCCAGGATAAGCTCTGAACGCTTTGGCTTGTTTTCTGGTAAGTGTCAGATGGATATATCGATCAAACTCTCCACTGTCGGGCAAACGTAAGCTAGACAGAATACCGCTGGAATCCAAATCCTTTACCCGAATGATGTAGTTCCACCCTTTACGTTCAATATGCGCGAAATTGTTGTAGCTTTCATAGCCTCTGTCTGCGATCACAATGGTTTTGCTCTTGATCGGCGAACGATCAACCATGGTTGCCAATGCCCTTCCCTCGTTACTTAGTCTTCTTGGCTGGACAAGAGCATCCACGTATAGTCTGTTGCATAGGTCGTACGCTGCGTTCAAATGCAGGAGGTTATAGCCTTTCGTGCCCGGTTGACTTTGAAAGAAGCTGTTCTTGTCAGCCGGATCCGTTGCGATATGTAAATCCGAACCGTCAATGGCAAGTAATCGATACCCGCGGTAATCCTTGATATCCTTGTACGTTTGAGTGAATTTGTGAAATAAGCATTCTACAGCAGAAGGCAAAATTTTATTGCGTTGTTGGACAAAAGCGGAAGTCGTTGCCGTGTTTACGTCATAACCTTGTGATTCCAAGAGCTCCTTGTATATGCTGTTTCCTCCCATAGAGATCAGAAGTTGCATCATCGTTTCGAAGGGCAGTTTTTTCTTCCGGGTAAAGTCTTTTTCTGGGTTTTTGACATAAGGCGCTGGTGCCGCTGACATCTCTCGAATGAGGGTTGTCAGCGTTTCTTTTAGTGAACTCTCGTAAGCATGCATGGGCAAAACCTCCTCGTATTTCCAAGGGGTTACGATACACACCTTCGCTTATTTGTCAAGTCTTTTTTCGTTTTGTGCAAAGAAAAAGAGCGGGCTATCTATTCGATAACCTGCTCTTTTTCTTGATATATGGCTCTGCGCCTTAACTTAATGACATTGCCCTCTCGGGGTCCCTGACGGTGATTGAATGGACACTGCCTTGATCCTCATGAATCCGGGTCAACCTCGATCACACTCGTAGCTTACACTACTTGAACGTGTCTGCGGCACATCCCCTCGCTCTACTTGGATTCAATAACAACTTCCCTCGGTTGCGTTCGTTATATGGCTCATCACACAACACCTCTCTTTCACCGTCGAAGCTTAGTATGGCTCGAATACGCAAATCTATTCAGAAGCCAGCATGAATTAATATTTACCAAATTCCCAGTCACTTAGTGCGATGTATTTCGACCGAGCATACTTCCCCTTCTGCGTATCCACTTCACTCATCGTGTCGTGATTGCGCGACGGCTGCTCCATGCGAGTCTCTCCTTTGCGAGGTCTGGTATCGGGGCACCTGTGCAGCTGCTCGGAGCATAATCGATTAAGCGTCCGCCGCAGAGCAGCAGCTGAAGTAAGACCGGGCCTGCAATCTCCGAGCGCACAAGCTCATCCAATCGGATCGCGGGTCCCGGTCTTATTCAACACCTACCTCGGGCGTGCTGGGGCACCTCGGTTAATCCAATAGATACTCATGCCCACGAGCACCGCTCCGACCGCCGTCTCCGCGTGGATCGGCTCATCGAGAAGCAAGTATCCGCACAGCACACCGAACAAGGGAGCGAGGAACAAGTACGCGCTCGTACGCGCCGGGTCCCCTTGGGAGAGCAGATAGAACCAGAGCGCAAACTGAACGATCGATCCGATAATTGCTAAGTACAGCAGCGACGTGACGGATACGACATGGATAGACAGCTTAATATCCTCCACAAGCAGACTGCTGCCAGTCAGCACGAGCCCTCCGAATAGCATCTGGTACGCCGTCAGCACCCATATGCTGCAGAACGACCCGAACCGCTTGACCAGCAGTGTAGCTACGGCCCAGCTGATCCCGCCCATCAGGCCGATCGCCGTACCGCTGCTCCATTGGGACAAGCCGAGTACGACCATCCCCAACGCTCCAATCCCAACGCCAGCCCATTGCAGCGCACGATATGTCGTCTTGAGCCATAGGCTGCTCAGCAAGACGACGAACAGTGGATTCATGAACGTCAGAATCGATGACTCTCCCGCCGTAATCGTCCGCAGGCTGACGAAGATGCAGCCCATCACCCCGACCGTCTGGAACAAGCCGATGACGGCGATTTTGCCCCAATCGATAAGACATCTGGGGTGCTCATACTTCACAACGAATATAGCCATCAGACCACCGGCCAGCACGAAGCGCAAGCCAGCTAGCAGCAGCGGGGAAATATGCGCCACCCCGATCTTGCCGACGACGAAGGAGGAGCCCATCAGGGCGGTCGTTACGATGAGCAGGGCTGCGAACATATAACGGTTCATAGTGGTCACCATCCTGTTCAGACTCAAAAAAAATGGATATGCTAAAATTGTCCAACCGCACATCTATTGACAAATACAGCGCTTTACTCGACAATATGCTTAATTGTCACATCCACGATACTAGCAAACTTGTCGAAAGGCAAGGGCGCAAAGCTATGGGTCTACCGCGCTTGCTGGATAGCGCCACGATCGCCAGGCTGCCGAAAGGATGATTTTATTATGGTTGTACCTACCTCGCTCGACTATCAGATCGAGTACATGAAGCAGGAATTGGTCGACGTCGCTCTCAGCTATCAGATGAACCTCCAGCACGCCCGTGTGCTCGCGGTCAGTGAGCAGCTGGACAAGCTTATTGTTCAGGCACAGATGTTGAGGCGGAGGCTCGTTCAGTCAAGTCCATAGGGAACACCGGCAGGGAGGCGCGATCGCGCCTTCTTCTTTGTTGTATATGCTTATCGTCGGTACACGTACGCTCGTTACGAGATAGATGGACAGCATATGCAAAAAGCAGCCATAGCGGACGTCGAACGACGCCGAATATGGCTGCTTAGGGTTAAGCTTAGGGCTAAATACAATGACGTCATGGGAAGAACAGACCGCCTATTGCGACAGATGCACAACTCGGGACGTGCTTGCGCAAGCGCAGGTTGAACCCACCTAGTCTGCCGACTACTGGGCAGCCTGCTGCTGTGCAAGACGCGCCTCTGCACGCCGCTCCGCACGCTGCGCCTCAGTCATGCGCGGACACGTATAGCAATAAGTGCCGCCCTCCGTCTGGTAGTACAGGCAGCAAGCGTTCTTCATCTTCACCTGCTTCGAGCTGTCCTTCATATCCTCGATCAGGCGCACCTTCACATCGAGTGGATTGCGGGAACGGCCGAACACGTCAGCCGGCAGCTCCAGGCACAGCCTGCGGTAATCGTCCTTGATGATCGCCTGAAGCTCCTCATCGTGCGTCTCCTCCAGCCACAGCGGTACCGTGTAGTTGAAGCGAGTCGGCAGCTGCCCCCATAGCGAGCCGACGTCTGTTCCGGTAGCTGCAGCCGCAGCCTCCAGCATCGGTCGCAACGTGCGACCATACAGCTCGACCCATGTCTGCTGAAGCCACTCCGCTCTGGACGGAGGAGGCTCCTTATGAGTAGTAGACTGCTGAAGCTCGGGCCCGAGCAGCTTGAACGAGAAGACGGCGTAGTCCCCCTTCTCGTATAGCTGAAGCTCGAGCTGCTCAGGTGTGAAGCTCAGCGCTGTATCATAGATCGAGCAGCTGTATAGCTGAGCCAGCGCCGCATAGCCGAACCAGCCTGCCAAGTACGCCGCTGCCGCAGCAGGCTCCAGCGCCTTGATTCGTTGTCCGTAGATGTCCAGCAGCTGCCGCATCGTCTCCGGATCGGCCAGCTGCTCTGCTCGGCACGCGAACAGCAGCTTCCCCTCGAGATCATGCTGGCGCACTGCAAATCTCGTCTCCAGCTCCGTCCAATTTAGTCGCTCTGCCTTCCGTTGCACATTCATGACTTGAACTCCCCCTGCTCCTGTATAAATCAGCACGCCGCTTCTCGGCATGCATTGATAATGATTTTCAATTTCGATTATAGCAGGGGTGTCCGGTTATTTCCAACTTTTTCTCAACTTTTTTCAACACTTAATCACGGGTCGGCTTATCGGCAAGCTCGGCAATATCCTTCGATTGCGGCAGATCGTTCGAATCGAACTGCTCCTCCGCCTCTCGCGCCTGCCGCCGCAGCTCCTCTCTCTCCTGCAGCAACGCCCTCGGCTCCCGCTTGAACCGCTCCGTCAGCACGCATAGCTCCTCGTAGATCAGATAGAGCAATGTCACGATAGCGGCTATAGCTGCAGCGACGAGCAATGGACCGGCCAACGTAGCGAGCAGCATGAACAACACCATCGTCACGACAAAGTAAAAAAGCACCTTCATTCGATCATCTCCTATTCTTTCGCTAATGTCACTTGCTAACATACTCTGGTAACTGCTTACAGTCGCCATCACAATCCAGCTGCTTTATCTCGACTGAGGAAGCGTCCACAGCGCACAGCTATGAGCTCTTGGCAAATAGCAGAGGCACCGCCTCTCAGCGATGCCCCGTACACGATCTTGCTTAACACTTGCTACCCCTCATACAGCTCCAGCGGAAGCCCATCGGGATCTTGGAAGAACGTAAATCGCTTCCCCGTCGTCTCGTCGACGCGAACCGGCTCGATCTGAACGCCCCGAGCCGCCAGCTCGGCGGCCGTCTGCTCGACGTCATCTACCTCGAACGCCAGATGACGCAGCCCTCTGGCCTCCGGATAGCTCGGACGGGCAGGTGCGTCCGGGAACGAGAACAGCTCGATCTGGTACGTATCGCCGACAACGAGGTCGAGCTTGTAGGAGCTGCGCTCGGCCCGGTACGTCTCACTCTGAACCGTTAGACCGAGCACCTCCGTGTAGAAGTGCTTAGACTTTGCATAATCCGAACAAATAATGGCCGTATGATGAATCCGCTTCAACAATACCATTGTACAGCCCTCACTTCGATTAGTAGCTGATCAGCGAGGCCATGAGCAGACCGGAGGCTACGCTCAGGAAGAAGGAGAACATGCCGACCGACACGTTGCCCTTCGGAATTTCCTTCAGCACCTTGAATGGCGTCAGCAGCTCGAACAGGTAGAAGATGATGATCTGGAACGCAATGCCGATCAGCCCCCATACGATCAGGTCGATAATGCCGACCGAATGGTATACAGCCGAGGCCAGCACGAGCACTTGGCCGAGCAGCTTGCCCCCAATGTCGTAGGCCGCCGCCTTCCCTGCCGCCGCCTTAGCCGGATCGCTCAAGTCACCCGCGTCACGGATCAGATGGAACTCATTGTACGGCGTAACGAGATTGAAGAACAGAATGCCCACACCCACAAGCGGAACCGTCACCCCTAAGTAAATAAGAAAATTAATAATTGTACCGAACTGCTCCATAAGACTGCCTCCTTCAAAGGTTCGTTGCCCGCTGCCACTCCTCTGCGAGCGCGCATGGCAAGTAATAAGATAAGTTGCCCGTAATTCGTCCGCCGACCCTTGCAACGACAGCTGCTGCGCTGCCGTCAATGAGGAAGCACCCCCAGAGCAGACGCCCCTCGAACGGGCCGTTCAGCGTATCGACCTGCACCGCCGGAAGCTGGGCGTATTGCTGGTACACCATCGGCTGCGATGCGTACTCCTGTTCGCCGCTCGCCTCCTCTATAGCACCGTCCGCGCCGTAGATCGTGACGCTGCTCCCTTCGCGTCCGAAGATCGGCTTCGCCACATACGCGACCCCTTCGGGGAAGCACGGCTCGAGATACGTCGGCAGCATGTAGCGTTCGATCGCCTCATGCTCCTCCTCCGTGTAGAACTGCCCCGCCTCATGCAGACTCCAGATTAGCGCCTGCAGCGCCTTCGTCTGCGCCGCAAACCCTGACGGCGGATTGATGATCGCAAGCTTGCGGTCTGCGATCAGCTGCAGCGCATGCTCTCCGGTCGGGTAGCCATCGTCGTCGCGGTCCTCCGCAAGCTTCTCCAGCGCGTGCAGCCGGTACAGCACGTCGACTGGCTCGAGCGGAGGCGCAGGCTGAGACTGCGATGCGTCTGTGCGGACAGCTGCCGACGAGTCGCGGTGCTGCGCAGTATCCGTAGCCACCTCTGCGGCGTGATCAGCTGCCGACGAGCCCCGAGGCGCCAGCAGACGGTCGTCCATCACCCGCAGCTCCTCGAGCGGCACGAATTCGGCCCCTGTGAAGCCCGAACGCTCCAGTAAATACTTCGTCGTGCCCGCATCCTCCTCATGCCAGCCAAGAGCGCTGAATACGATACGCTCCGACGGGTACCCCGCAGCCCGATACAGCTCCAGCATGCGGCCGAACGCAATGGTCAGCCGCTCGCTGCAGCCTTCGTTCGGATCGAGACGTCCGTACGCCTCGCAGATGCGTCCGTTCGCATGGAACGCCTCGACGATGCCGGTCGGCGTATCGCTGTTGAACTCCAGCATCTTGAAGCCGTCTGGCGTACGGACGAAGTCGAACCGTCCGATCATCGTCGGCACCGTATCGTCGAATACGAGCGACAGCACACCGAACGCCTCCCGAGGCAAGCCGAGCTCCGTCCACAGCTCTGGCTCTCCCTGCTGCACGATGCGCACCGTTCGCGCGTAGATGCGTCCGAGCGCCTCTGCGGCCTGGCGCATCTGGGCAAGCTCGCTGGCGCTAATCTCCCCCAGCGCTGCCAGCGCATACTCTTCCCCGTACAGCCGATCCCACGTGAACACACCTTCCTGACGCAGAGACTCATACAGCGCCTCACGCCGCTCGGCATACGTCATGGCGGCCGTCACGCGGACGCCGCTCTGCTGCTTCGCTTGCACCTGTGACATCGCCTCCGTCCTGATCCCGTCATGATCCTCATGCACATCGTCGTCTAGCAGCTGCTACGAGCTGGAGCTTCCGCTGCCGCCGATGCCTCCTTTGCTCACACCTGATGTGGGACTCGATGTCCCGCTCTTAATCTTGCCGCTCGAGCTGCTCGAGCCGCCTCCGTAATAGTAGCCCGACCTGCCCCCACTGCCGTCACAATATCCGTCCCGGTCCCGGTCGATGCAATCCCGATCATCCGAGCATCCGGCCGTTC
This sequence comes from Paenibacillus sp. YYML68, assembly GCF_027923405.1. Taxonomy (NCBI): domain Bacteria; kingdom Bacillati; phylum Bacillota; class Bacilli; order Caryophanales; family Paenibacillaceae; genus Paenibacillus; species Paenibacillus sp. YYML68. Next base: position 3,036,695 of record NZ_BQYI01000001.1, read on the forward strand.
CGCCGAGCACGAGCGCCGACGCCACGAATAGCGACACCAGCTTCCTCCCACGATCCCCGCTGCCTGTTCTCTTCATCTGCTTCCCTCTCCTCTAGCCTGAACTAACAGGTGTCCATCATGTCCGAGCTTGTGATGGCAAGCCTCGAATTCGGCTGCCTCCAGACGGTTCCATGCCACTTTACCTTAGACTGGAACGGCGTATACGACGTACGTCTCGCGGTCCTCGTCGACCTCCGACGACGTCCGCTGCCATTCCCGGCCCTCCGCCGTCACGTAATCCGCCTGCAGCTGCAGCAGCGCCTCGAGCGGATCGTGGAAGCGCTGCGTCTCCACTAGTCGGTAGTCCGCCGTTCCTTCGCAATACTCCCTCAGCTCCACATGAATGCCGCCCAAGCCAAGCGTAGCGGGTCTTCCCCAAGGCATCGTCCGCTCATCCTGCGCCTCGGTCACATAGACGACATAGCAGGACGGCTCCCGCTCCACCGCGCACGAAGACTTCTCGTACACGCGCCCTTCCTTCACCCAATAATCGCACGCAAACCGGAGCGCCGCCTCATGCAGCGCCATCCGGTCATAATGGAACAAGGCCGGGAACGTACCCGCCCCTTCCGTATACATGCGATACTCGAACCGCGCCATCGCCCGTCTCCTCCTTCTTCGCCTTCGGCTTCATCTAAGGCCCTGCACATGCTCCGCAAGAGCGCACAGCCTCTTGCACCCATCTTCCATACGCGCCGAGCGCGGAGAAAGATTCATTTTTCCGCAGGACCACCTGCATTTCCACGAAAATACACCTTCAAAGCTTAGACGCACGCAGCTGGAGAAAAGTTGCGATCAAGAAAGAGGGCCACGTTGCGCCGTGACTTATTACGAGCTGTGACGGCTGAGACGTACCGAGACGAACTGTGCCGAACGCACACAAGCTGACAGCCACTGACACGCACTGTCACGTACCCTGTGACGACCCGACTCCAGCTCCATCCCGAGCCTCTGACACTCTTGCTCCCTAACTCTCTGGCTCCACAGTTATTCATCACGCCCATCGTCGCCAAGTACAACCTGTCTGTCCTAACAGACAGACGATCCCCTGCAGACACGCGCTAGCTGTACCGTTCTCTACTCCCCCGGCTTCCCCGCCGTCTTGACCGCCTCCGCCGCGCCCAGCCGCTGGAAGATGCCTCCAATATAATCGGACAGCCTCACGCTGATCTCGGCGCGCACCATGTCGCGCAGCATCACGAAGCTGTCCTCATACCCGCGGCAGATGAACCGGTAACGAATCGCCCCGTCGATCTTCTCATCCTCGAACACCTTGATGCCGCGCTGCTTCAGCGACTTGCGCACCTTCGCCAGATCGGCGTGGATCGCATCCATCAGCAGATGCGTCGCGCTCACGTACAGCCGCTTGAGCGGATACGACGACGTCTGGATCGTCTGCAGATTGTTCTCGACAATCGACAGCATGATCGGCAGCAGCGCGCTGCTGCGGATCCACGCCAGCTCCTCCTGCGTCGGCACGTTCGGACGGGCAACTGGAGCACCTTCCACGCCAGCCTCGTCCTGCTTCGACTTCCGCCGCTCGATGAGCGCCTCGCGATGCTCGGGCAGCATCATCCGGCTCGATTCCCAGAGGCCGTTGTTGTGCAGCTTCTTGCTCATTTGTAGTGACCTCCGATCTTGATGCTGCGCTCCCGTGCTTGCCCGGCCTGCAGCAGCGACGAAGCGCGGAGAATGGCCGTCGTGCCGAAGCGGCTTTTGATCTGATCGGTCGTCCGCTCCAGCTTCCGCGTCTTCTCCCGATCATCCAGCAGCGTCAGCTGGTACTCGCCCGCATCGGTCAGCTGCGACAGCGTCACGCCCGCCTTGCGGATCGGCAGCCCGTCCCAATGCTTGTAGAACAGCGTCTTCGCCGCCTCATACACCTCGCGGGTCAGATTCGTCGGGTCATGCAGCTTCATCTGACGATAAAAGCCGCTCGGTCGGTCAAAATCCGCCCCCTGCGCCCCCGCAGACACGACCCACCCGGCATACCCCTTCGACCGGCAGCGGCGGCACACCTCGTCGCTCAGCTCCAGCAGCACGACGTCAATCTCCTCCTTGCGCTGGTAGTCGCGCGGCAGCGTCATCTGATGGCCGATCGCCTGCTGCCTCAGCCCGAACGTATCCGGACTGACCGGACTGTCGTCCATCCCGTTCGCCGTGCGCCAGTACACCTCCGCCTGAATGTCGCTGTTGCGCCCCATGCGCATGCGCAGCTTCTCCTTCAGCTTCGCGAGCGGAAGCTGTGCGACGTCCCCGATCGTATGGAGGCCCATCCGGGCAAAATGCGCCGTCATCCGCGACCCCACCCCGAACATCTTCCCCACCGGCTGCTGCCACAGCAGCTCCCCGACGCGGGCGCGGGGCAGGACGAAGACGCCGCTCTCATTCTTCTTCGCGTAAATATCGCACGCCATCTTAGCCAGCACCTTCGTCGAGCTGATGCCGACGCGCGCCCATACACCCGTCTGCAGCATAATGCGCGCTTGCATCTGCCGAGCGATCTCCTCTGCCGAGCCGAACAGTCGGCACGAGTCGGTAATATCAATGAACTGCTCATCGACGCTGAACGGCTCCACGAGGTCACTGAACCGCTCCAGCGTCTCCGTAATCAGCAGCGATACGTCGAGGTACGTCTGCATGCGCGGACGCATGACGACCAGCTGCGGACACTTCGCCAGCGCCTCGCCCAGCGTCTCCGCCGTCGTCACCCCGAAGCCCTTCGCAATGGGACAGGCAGCGAGCACGATGCCGCTGCGGCGCGCCGGATCTCCGGCCACAGCGACCGGCTGATCGCGGTATTCGGGATAAGCCGCCTTCTCCACACTCGCATAGAAGGACTGGCAGTCCGCCAGCATAATGATGCGTTCTCCGTTACGGGCCATTCGCTTTCCCCTCTTTTCAAGAACACCTGTTCCTATTATATATAGAATACCGAACAAGTATTCGCATTTCAACAGGGAAAATTTTGGGGTTGCACACAAAAAAACCTCGAAGACGAGAGTCCTCAAGGCGTGCCGCGTTTCTTATACACAATAATTGCGATATGAATCAAGCTGCTGACGACGTAAGCCGCCCCGTAGATGATCCAGACGACGAGCAGATTCAGCGGATCGGTGAAAAAGATAAACGCAACAAGCGCAGCCACCACGAACAGCACAAGTCCGAAGCCGAGCGACTGCAATACAGCCTTCATTCGGGACAGCGGCTTCCGCGCCCTGTTGAACGCAAAGATCATGGAGAAGACCAGTGCGAGCACTAGCATGATTAAATCGACGAAGAAGAGATCTACGCAAGCCTTGGGATTGACCCGCCTATCCTCGTTATGAGTGCTCGGGAATCCAGGATTCTAGCATTTTAAGAACCCAGTTAGGGTTGCCGGCCCGATGGGTGGATGCTGCCTCATATGCTCTCAGTCACTTCTTCATTCAAATTAACCACTATTTTTAAGATTCAGTACTCTGTTAAAACATATATAAGATTTTTTGCTTGTATCGAATAAATACACACTTCTAGGATATTCTTTATTGGTTGGATCATCTGATAGGACAAGAGTTGTAGAATTAAGTGAGTATAATACATATAAGTGCTTTTCTTCAATACCACTTGGAATTGGCGATAGAACATACCCCCACTCCCTTTTACTGATTCCTTGTAGATACAAGTTAGATTTTATTAGAACGTAAAATAAAGCAAAAAAGAAAATAATGCAATATGCAAGATTACCCCACCATACTGGTCTATACATTTTCGTCGTATCCTCTATGGCATAGATCTCATACAGTGCAATTGAGAATATGAATATGTTAAGAGAAAGTGTAAGGAACAGTAAAGCGTTTGCCCATTTTCTTGAAAACAAAAATGAATTCTTCAACTTCTTGTCCTTTATTCTCTTAGACAAACAGAGTGACACAGTAATCAAGAGACAAATAGAAAATACGATTAGCAAAAGGGGAATCAATGAATTCATGACCGGATAATCTTTGATTTTTGCAAAAATTGCTGCAAAGAAAATTCCATACGCAATAAAAATAATAAAAAGAAAAACCGACATGAAAGTATTATGTAAGGATTTTTGATATTTAAGCATAAACAATTTATCAAAGTTATTACTTGTGAAACTCCTAAACACAAAAAGAATAGCAGGTATCAACGTCGTACCTAATAGTGTTTTAATTAAAACATCCATAAATCTTCCTCCAAGATAGTTTACGGTTAATTTCACAGACCATAGGTCCGGCCGCGATGCGATGGCGCAGAGTGGTCTGTACAATTCACTTCCTCAAAATCGCTTTGGAGGGGTAGTCTGAGGCCCCGGCACTGGGCACCTTAATAAGTCACTCGGGTTCGTGAACATACGTTTGCCGCTATGAAGCTACCTCAGCCTCAACCCTTCCATTCCGCAATCCGCTCCCCGTCATGCACGTCTTCTCCCACAAACTCCTCCAGCCACTCCCGCAGCCCCGCCAGCGGACCACCGATCCGCACGCCAAGCTCGTCCTCGACGAGCCGGGCGCTGTCCACCATCGACAGCTGCGCAACAGAGACGGCCTTGCCAGGCTCGGCCTCCAGTAAGCGGCGCACAGCAGCGGCCACCTCGGCGACGTATTGCGCCTTGCGCCCCTGCAGGATCAGCTCGAACACGCCGTCTATAACGCGCACCTCGAGCTGATCGAGCGACACGTGCCGGGCTGCGGCGTAATCGCGCAGCCTGCGTAGCGTCCCCTCCACGGTGCCGGGATTCGTAAAGAGCAGCAGCTGCGGCCCGCTTATACGTACGAGGCTGTTGAACAACAGCTCGTCCAGCAGCACGACAGGCACCGGACACCGCGCCTGCTCGTCCGCAAGCAGTGCCGCATACGCCGTACACGTGACGAGCACCGCGTCCACGCCTGTCTGCACGATCCACCGCAGCTGCTCTGCCGCCTTCACCCTCGCTTGCTCCATCGTGAATGGAGCGTCCAGGGCAGGCGGCAGCATCGCTCCACCAGCCTGTGCCTCCACCGCACTCATCGACGCGCCGCCACAAGTCTGCGCCTCTACTACGTCCGCCGCCCCGGCTTTACTGGCCACCGCTTCCACTCCGCCCGCCGCCCTTGCACCGCTCGGACCGCCCGAGCCGCAGCCGCGGCCTCGCACTCCACCAGCCCCCGCCTCCAGCCTGCCAAGCAGACCGATCAGCCCCGGCTCGACGAAGTGAACGAGCTCGAATCGCTCTGCCGGGACAGCCGCCTCCATATACGCAATATTCGAGTAATGCGCGTGCAAACAGCCGAGCTTCATACGCCCACTACGCCCACTACGCCCACCATGCCCTCCGCTCATGAGCTTACCTCCGAATCTCCGGTGTGTGTGTTGTGTGTGTCCGAGTCTCCGAGTCTGTCCACCCTTCTCCCCGCCTCGCCCGCTTCCCCGAGCGATCCCGCCGCTCATCGGCTCACCCCAAGCTCCGCCGCCATCCACAGCCTCTACCTCACAGCCGCCCCCTGCGGCGGCGTATAGGCCGCGAGCCGCTCCAGCAGCCGCGCAGGGTCGGACTCGACGAGGAACAGGCTCAGACTCGTCTCGCGCATGAAGCCCTCGCGCACCGTATGGCGCAGCAGCTCCAGCAGCGGCTCGTAGAAGCCGCGCACGTTCAACAGGCCGATCGGCTTCGCATGGATGCCGATCTGCGACCAGCACGCCGCCTCGAACAGCTCCTCGTACGTGCCGAGGCCGCCCGGCATCGCGATGAACGCGTCGGACAGGCTCGCCATCATCGCCTTGCGCTCGTGCATCCCCTCCACCTCATGGAACTCGGTGAGGCTCATGTGCGCGATCTCGCGGCGGAACAGCCCGCGCGGCATGACGCCGATCGCCCGGCCTCCTGCGGCCAGCGCAGCATCCGCGACGCTGCCCATCAGGCCTAGGCTCGCGCCGCCGTACACCAGCTCGCAGCCGCGAGCGGCAATCGCCTCGCCTAGCTGTACAGCCGCCGCGTTATAGTGCTCATGATTGCCCGGATTCGACCCGGTAAACACGCATACTCGCTTCATCTATCTCATTCTCCCTCTCCTGAACGCCATCTCCAACACGGCCTAAGCGCTAGACCCACTTCAGAACCCGCTCCGCACCGTTCCCTTGCCCTTATCCACGATAGCCTCACCGTTACCCGCTCCGCCGTTGCCGAACACCGCATTGTCCGCGCAGCGGGCCGTCGCCACCCGAATGCCCGCCTCCGTGCAGCGGAACAGCGTGTTGCCCGTCACGACGTTATCGCGCGTCATCGAGCCGCCCTTCTCGCCAGACGTCGTCAGCTCGATGCCGACACCTATCCGACGCACGTCGTTGCCGCTCACCCGGTTCGCATCGCTGTTCACAAGCTCGATGCCGATCGGGCTATCGTCCAGCTTGTTGCCGTCGATCACGTTGCCCGCCAGCCGCTCCGTCTCCGCCGCAGCGTCGCCCTCCAGCCGAATAGCCGCAGCAGCGGCACGCGACACCGCATTGCCCGCCACGACGCTGTCTGTGCAGTAATAGCGCACCAGAATGCCGTGCTTGCAGCTAGACTCACCCTTGCCGAGGCCGGACGCCCGCACCGTATTGCCCTCGATCCGCAAGTACGCGCACCGCTTCAGCGGCGACGACACCGTCACGAGCGTATCGTTGCACAGCTCCGCCTCATTGCCTGCGATCGTCGAATACGAGCAGCCGGCCGCCGCGTAGATGCACGCCTTCTCCAGCTTGCGGAAGCGGTTGCCGCGAACCTCGAGCTGCTCGCCCCCTTCCATATACACGCCGTGCCCGTGGTACGGGTTGTCCGACGTGAACAGCGTAGAGAACGTGCTGTCCGTTACCGACACGTGCCGGCAATCCTTCAGCCAGACGCCGCCCGCGATCATCTCGAACAGACAGCCGCGCACATGCGTATGCTCGCTGTCCTTCAGCTCCACCCCCCGCTCCGTCAGCTGTGAGCTGTCTGTCGACAGCGTGCCGAGCCCCTCGAAGCTGAGCGCCTCGACCGCCGCATGCTTCACCTGGTTGCCGTGTACGACAGGAATACCGATGCGCCCCAGCTTGAGCGTCGTCACCCCTGCCCCCTCACCGAGCAAGCGTACGTTCGACATCAGCACCAGACTGCTGCCGAGCGTATATTTGCCAGCCGGGATGTACACCGTGCCGCCGAACCGACCGCGCCCTGCCGCGAAGATCGCCGTCTGAATCGCCTGCGCATCATCCTCGTGTGGGAAGCCGTTCCCCTTCGCCCCGTAGTCCTTCACATTGAACCAAGGTGCGGTCGAACCTGTCCCAAGGCCCGCGCCCGCTGCCGAAGCCGCTGATGCTTGAGCCGCGCCTGCACCGCGTTCTGCCCCAAGCGCGAAGCCGACCGCAGCCGTCCCCATGGCCGCCAGCAGCTTACGCCGCGACCACCGCGGCTTGTCCGAATTCGTCGAATGCGTCGTCATGTCCATTTCTCCTCCCAGCCCACTGTTATGTATGCTAAATTATAGACCGATCCGACAGATGCTGACAATCCATACGTAAGAAAAAAAACCATGCTCGCCTCAGCGAAACATGGTCCACAGCTTAATCAGATGAAACGTATTGTTCGGATCGATCTTCTGCGAGATCACGAAGCTGACCAGATGCTCCGCCTGCTGGTCGCTGACCTTCTCCCCGAGCGCCTTCGTCAGCATCGCGACAAAGCGGCGAACCTTCGTCCGGTCCTGCAAATCCGCCTTCGTCACGCCCTGCAAAATCATCTTCACCCGTTCCTTCGTCTCCGAATGCTTCATCTTCTGCTTGATGCGCTCCACCTGAACGGGATCAAAGCCGTGTTTGGAATAACTCATGCCGAGCACCTCCCGCAATGCTTCTGTTCATAGACTCATTCCTAGTCTATGATGGAGGGCTTGGTCATGTGTCCCTTTTTTGTAATAATCGAATGAAGAATTAGTCCAGCATCTCGTTGTCCAACACATGCTCGCGCTGCAAATAGCTCCGCAGCGGCGCGTAGACGGCTCCCGTCCAGAAGTCCGTGCCTCGTACAAGCTCAGCCGCATCGTCGCGCGCCTGCTCCATCACCTCGAAGTCCGTCACCATATCTGCGAGACGGAAGTCAGGCACGCCGCTCTGCTTCGTGCCGAAGAAGTCGCCCGGACCGCGCAGCTCCAGGTCCCGCCTAGCGATCTCGAAGCCGTCGTTCGTATCCGTCATCGCCTTCATCCGCTCCTTGCCGACCTCATTCTTCGGATCGGCGATCAGGACGCAGTACGACTGGTGCTCGCCCCGTCCGACGCGCCCGCGCAGCTGATGCAGCTGCGACAGGCCGAACCGGTCCGCGTCGTACACGATCATGAGCGTCGAGTTCGGCACGTCGACGCCGACCTCGATTACCGTCGTCGAGACGAGCACGTGGACGCGGCCTTCGCTGAATTCGCGCATCATCTCATCCTTCTCGGACGCGCTCATCCGCCCGTGCAGCAGCCCGACGCGGTACGCCGGGAAGGCGAACTGCAGCTGCGCATGCACATCGATCGCATTCTGCACGTCGAGCTTCTCCGACTCCTCAATGAGCGGGCAGATGACGTACGCCTGTCGCCCGGCATCGACCTCGCGCCGAATGAAGCCGAGCACCCGCTCCAGCATCGAATGCGGTACTGCGTACGTCTTGATCGGCTTGCGCCCCTTCGGCAGCTCCCGCAGCGTCGAGACGTCGAGATCGCCGAATGCTGTAATGGCGAGCGTGCGCGGAATCGGCGTCGCCGTCATCGTCAGCACGTCCGGGTTCATCCCCTTGCGCCGTAAAATGCTGCGCTGGTTGACGCCGAACCGGTGCTGCTCGTCCGTCACGACGAGCCCGAGCTGACGGAAGTAGACGTCTTCCTGAATCAAGGCGTGCGTCCCGACGACGACGTCGACGAGCCCAAGCTGCATCGAGCCGAGCACATCGCGCCGCTGGCGGTCGGTCAAGCTGCCCGTAAGCAGCGCCGTCTGAATACCGTATGGCTCGAACAGCCGTTCGAGTGAGCGCTTATGCTGCTCGGCGAGAATTTCCGTCGGCACCATCAACGCCCCCTGGTAGCCCGCCTTCACGACGGCGAACAGCGAGACGGCGGCCACGATCGTCTTCCCTGCGCCGACGTCGCCCTGCAGCAGCCGATTCATGCACGCGGGCTTCTGCAGGTCCTCGAGAATTTCCGCGATGACCTTCTTCTGCGAATCGGTCAGCGTGAACGGCAAGGCGCGGACGAACGCCCGCACCGCCGGCAGATCGACCGGGTGGGCGACGCCGTCCGCCCGCTTATGGTTGACGGCGCGGTACGCCTGCATCTTGAGCTGGAACAGGAACAGCTCCTCGTATACCATGCGCCGCCGCGCCCGCTGCCCGTCTGCGACGCTCGCAGGCATATGGAGCAGCGCGATCGCCTGCTTGCGCGGCAGCAGGCTGTACTTGCGCAGCAGCTCAGACGGCAGCACCTCGGGGATGAGCTCGCCGAACTGAAGCAGCGCCTGCTTCATCGTTTGGCGAAGCCATTTTTGCGTGAGCGAGCCTGAGACGGAATAGACGGGCTGCAGCGTCCCTGTCTGCGAGGCGCTCTGCCCCGGCAGCTCTACCTCCGTCACCGTCAGCTGCTGACGCTTCTGATCCCACTTGCCCGTCATGATGATGTCACTGCCTGCGATCAGCTTGTCCTTAATATAGTGCCGGTTGAACCATACCGCCGTAATGAACCACCGATCGCCGGCCACCAGCTTGCACGTCAGACGAGACTTCGTGCGGCCGTACATCTGCAGCTGCGGAATGCCGACGACCTTAGCCTCGACCGTAATGCGGTCGCCGTCCTTCACTTCGCTTAAGTCCCGGAGCGTGTAGTCCTCGTAGCGGAACGGATAATAGTCAAAGAGCTGCCCGACGCTCGTCACCCCAAGCGCGTGCAGCTCCTCGAGCTTCTTCCCCTTCACGCCGACGACCTGCTGCACCGGAACGGTGTACACATCGATCGACATTCTCACTCACTCCTAAGCCGGATAAGCGAATACCGCGATCGTCCCAGGGCCGACATGAGCGCCGACAACAGAGCCGATCTGCGTATACGAGACGCTCTTCACCTGGAAGGCCGCTTCCAGCTGTGCCTGCAGCTCGCTCACATCGCTCTTGTTCTTCGTATAGCCGAACACGAGATGGACTGGCGTATCCGCGAAGTCTTGCTTCAGCAGCTCGCCGATGCGGCTGAGCGCCTTCTTCGTGCCGCGCACCTTATCGACGGAATAGACAAGACCCTCCTCGCTGATCGAGAGAATCGGCTTAATGTTGAGCAACGAGCCGACGAGCGCCGCCGCCTTCCCGATGCGGCCGCCCTTCTGCAAATATTCCAGCGTGTCCACCATGAAGTACACCTGCTTGCGCTGGCGCAGCTCCTCCACGAGCTGGACGATCTCCTCCTTGCTCTTGCCTTGACGCGCTGCCTCGGCAGCCGCGACGACGAGCAGACCGAAGCCGTACGAGGCGGACTTCGTGTCGATGAGGGTCACGTCAGCCGAATCCTCGACCATCGTGCGCGCAATTTGCGCCGATTGGTACGTTCCGCTGAACGCCGAGGACAGGTGAATCGAGAGGATGGACGCGCCATCCGGCTCGCTCAGTCTTCTATACACCTCGACGAATTCAGCCGGGGACGGCTGCGACGTCGTGGGCAGTGCAGGTGACTGCGCCAGCTTATCGTAGAACGTGTCTGCCGTAATATCGACGGCGTCGCGCAGCGATTCGGAGCCGAACAACACCTTAAGCGGCACCATCTCGATGCCTAGCGCCTCCCGCAGCTCCGCCGGAATGTCGGACGTGCTGTCGGTCACGATACGAACTTGGCTCATCGGAAGCCCTCCCTATATACAGATTAGACAACCATGCCGCTAGCGCGGCCAGCACTCGCTATTCAGCCGAAATAATATAATAGTACAGCGGCTGCCCGCCTTCATGCACTTCCACTTCCACATCGGGATGCGCCTCTTCGACGTACGCGGACAGCTGCTGCGTCACATCGTCCGACGCCTCCGCTCCGGTGTACAGCGTCAAGATCTCCGCCCCGTCCGCCAGCAGGCTGTCGATCAGCGTCTGGCATGAAGCGGTCAGATCCGGTCCTGAAGCGACGATGCGGCTGTTATGAATACAGATGTAATCGCCCTGCTTAATGTCGATGCCGTCCATCTGCGTATCGCGCACCGCGTACGTCACCTGACCGGCCTGCACCTGCTGCAGCGCCTGGCGCATCTGCTCGTCATTCTCGTCCGGCTCGGCGCCCTCCTGGAAGGCGATGACAGCTGTAATGCCTTGCGGAATCGACTTGCTCGGAATGACGATCACCTGCTTGTCATCAACAAGCTCGACGGCCTGCTGTGCGGCCATAATGATGTTCGAGTTGTTCGGGAGCACGAACACGGTACGTGCAGCCACCTCGGAGATCGCCTTCACAATGTCCTCCGTGCTCGGATTCATCGTCTGGCCTCCGTGCAGCACACGGTCAACGCCAAGGCTGGTGAAGATGCCAGTCAGCCCTTCGCCGGCCGATACCGCTACGAAGCCGTATCGCTTCAGCTCCTGCTCTGGAGCCACAGCAGCCGAGCCGCTCACCTGATCCATACCGCCAGTCTCCTCTACCGCAGCTTCTGCCGCATAGGGTGCAGCTGCGTAGCCTTGACTATGATCCATCTCAAGGATGTGGGTATGTTGGTCGCGCATATTCTCAATCTTGATCCGGCTAAGCTCCCCATACTTCTGCGCATGGTTCATGACCATTCCCGGATATTCCGCATGAATGTGTACCTTCACGAGGTCGTCATCCGCCACGACCAGCAGCGAGTCGCCATGCGCCGACAGCTCCTCGCGGAACTGCAGCTCATTGAACGGAAGCGCAGCCGTCTTCTCTGGATTGAGCGTCACCATGAACTCCGTACAGTAGCCGTATTCAATGTCCTCCGTAGCCAGATGCGCCTGCGCGCTGCGCGGCTCATGGCCACCGTGGACGGTCACACCCTGCGCCCTCTGTTGTTGCACAGGCTCCAGCAGCTCGTCAATCGGCTGTACCGCGCCGAAGGCGATATACGGCATATCCGCAGGCGTCTCGAACTCAAGGCCCGCTTCGTCGTCCATCGCCGCCTTGAAGCCCTCGTAGATGAGCATCAAGCCTTGGCCGCCGGAATCAACGACGCCGACCTGCTTGAGCACCGGCAGCATGTCCGGTGTACGGTTGAGTGTATCCTGACCAGCACGCAGCAGTTCCGCCATCACCTGCATGATGTCCTTCTGCCGCTTGGCGGTCGTCACGGCCTGCTTGGCCGACTCCTTCGCCACGGTCAGAATTGTGCCCTCCACCGGCTTCACGACCGCCTTGTAGGCCATGTCGACGCCGTTCTGGAACGCAGCAGCTACCTGCTCAGCATTCGCTGCAGGAAGGTCCGTGACCGCCTTGGCGAAGCCGCGGAACAGCTGGGACAGTATGACGCCCGAGTTGCCGCGAGCGCCCATCAGGAGCCCCTTCGCGAGCGCCTCCGCCGCCTTGCCGAGATGCTCGGACGGCTTGCGTCGAAGCTCCTCGACACCGGAGGTCAGCGTTAGATTCATATTAGTGCCTGTATCCCCATCGGGAACAGGGAACACGTTCAAGGCGTTCACCCGGTCAACGTTCTGCTTCAGCCGGAGCGCCCCAGCCTCCACCATCCGGATAAAATCGTATCCATTCCATTCGATAAAGCGCTTACTCAAAAAGACCATTCCCCTTCCTGCTCCATGCCAGCGCCCGGTACCCGGGCGCACTCGCTGCCGCAGCCTTTATGTATTGCTGTTGGATTACTGTGCAATCCGCACACCCTGAACAAAGATGTTGACCGTCTCCACCTGAAGACCTGCCACCTCGCGGAGTACATATTTCACCTTCGTCTGCACATTGTGGGCGACGACCGAAATTTTCGTGCCATAGCTCACAACAATATATAGATCAATGGCCAGTATGCCGTTCTCATCGCGATGAATCTCAATGCCCCGGCTTAAGTTTTCTTTACGGAGAAGCTCAGCGATCCCGTCCTTCAGCTGATTGCGCGAGGCCATGCCGACCAAGCCGTAGCAATCCAATGCCGCCGAACCGGTAATTGCCGCTACAACCGCCTCTGTTACAAAAATTTTCCCATAAGGTGAAGCCATCTCGATAGCCATCCTCAGACCGCTCCTTTAAATTGAATTGCGATGGACTACGATACATTGTACTATAACTGTCACAAGAAATAAATAAACAGCTGCAGAACCATTGCGTTGACGGAATATTTTCGCTATGCTATTATAGTTAAGTATGTTTTGGAAGCGCGATAGCTTTAAGGAGGTGTCATAGATGTCCCGCAAATGTTTTATTACAGGCAAGAGCCCTCGCTCCGGTAACCATGTATCCCACGCCAACAACAAGGCGAAGCGCACATGGGGAGTGAACGTGCAGAAGGTACGCATCCTCGTGGACGGCAAGCCGCAGCGCGTTTGGGTAAGCGCTCGTGCTTTGAAATCCGGTAAAGTAACTCGCGTGTAACGCTGCGCTTGCAGACAAAAAGCACCTGTGCTCAGGTGCTTTTTTAACGTTTTCTTAGACAAGAAAACGAGACTCAGGCCCCCGCAGCCGATCTTCCTCGAGCAGCCGCGGTCGGCGTTAGGTCGTGGTCATGCCTGTCTGTCGCCGGCCGCCTGTCTCGCGTCTAGCGCGATCGTTCTATCTCCTCCAGAGAACGTCTCGGGAAACGAACAGAGACGCTCGGGCAGGCTCGCAAGACGCCCCATCCGTATGCGTGCATGCGATTTAGTTTTTGCTGAATGTATTCAGTACCGCCTTCACGAACCCACCTAGAAACTTCGGAAGCTTGATTGTGTAAAACTTCATCCTGAACCCTCCCTCCGGGCTTTGCTCCGCCAAAGCCGCCTCATCAGCATATTTCCCGGCTTGCACCATCAGCAGCCGTTTCATGAGCAGTATATTCCAGCGCCCAGTATGATGTGACTGACCGTGATGCGAAGGAGCTTGAATATCTGCATCACCCGAACGTTTATTAAAATCATATTGTGACGGCGCTCTCTTTATGCCTTCCGAGTGCAAACAAGTTGTAGAAGGACGACACGTCTGACGCCAATAGTTATGCGAAAAAACCGTACCCCGCGCGATGAAAAAGGCGGAATACGGTTAATGGGTTCAGCATAAGGCTGAAGGCTACGAGGTTGGAAACGGATGCTCCTGCAGGTACAAATACACGGCGTAAAAAAAAGTGTATACAAAGTAAAAACCAATCGCTGACGCGAAGAAGGCAATCTTCATGCCTCGGGAATCGGTCGCTTTAAGGAAACGAATGCCCAAGTAAAGCGCGAGCAACGAAAAAATGAACTTATATAACTCCGTAATAATGGAGAACAAAAACAGCAGTCCCCCGCACAGCAGCGCATATCCGAGCATCTTAAGCTTACTCATCGCCCTAACGCTCCTGTCCGCGGATGGCGGCGATCGCAGCGGCGCGATCCTTCTGCCCGAACACAGCGTTGCCCGCAACGAGCACGTTCGCTCCCGCCTCGATCACTTGCTTCGCCGTCTCCGCGTTAACGCCGCCATCCACCTCGATGTCGATATGGTGCAGGCCGCGGGCGTCGAGCATGTCGCGCAGCGCGCGGATTTTGCCTAGCATCGCCGGAATGAAGCTCTGACCGCCGAAGCCTGGGTTAACCGTCATAACGAGAATGAGGTCGGTCATCTCTAGCGGCGCATATTCCAGTACCGTCAGCGGCGTAGCCGGATTAAGCACGATGCCGGACTTCACGCCCAGCTCCTTAATGCCGTACACAGTGCGGTGCAGATGGACGCACGCCTCCGCATGAACCGAGATGAGGTCAGCCCCCGCCTTCGCGAAGGCAGCCACGTAGCGGTCCGGATTCTCGATCATCAGATGAACGTCGAGCGGCAGCTTCGTCCGCGGACGTAGCGCTTCGACCACGAGCGGCCCAATCGTCATATTCGGCACGAAGTGGCCGTCCATGACGTCGACGTGCAGCCAATCCGCTCCACCGCGCTCCACATCAGCGACCTCCTCGCCTAGCGCGGCAAAATCAGCGGACAATATCGATGGCGCAATTCGCAGCATCGTTAATACCTCCTTTTTTGCTCCCGGATCTCCTCCAGAAACTGTATATAACTAGAATAACGGGAAGCGGCGATTCGCCCGTCCTCCTTCGCCTCCTGCACCTTGCAGTCTGGCTCATGCAGATGAAGACAGCCGCGGAAGCGGCACTCCGCCGCCAGCGGCGCGAACTCACGGAAGCACGAGCCGAGACTATCCGCATCGACCTGCAGGAAGTCCAGCTGGCTGAAGCCCGGCGTATCGGCGACGATGCCGCCTCCAGGCAGCCGCAGCAGCTCGACATGGCGCGTCGTATGCTTACCTCGGCCGAGCTTCATGCTGATCGCATTCGTCTCCAGCCGCAGACCCGGAATCATCGCATTGAGCAACGACGACTTGCCGACACCGGATTGGCCAGCGAATACGCTGATCCGCCCAGCAAGCCGCTCCACGATCTCCTGAACGCCGATTCCTTCGTGCGCACTCGTCACAATGACCGGATAGCCGATCGATTGATACAGACGAATGACGTCCTCCAGATCGCTCTCTCCGCCAGTTGCGCCCTTATCCCCATGCTCAGAGTCTGAGCCGCTGCCCGGCAAGAGATCGCGCTTCGTCAGACAGATGATCGTATCGAGCCCTGCGCTTTCCGTATGGACGAGAAATTTATCGAGCAGCGGAACGTTCATCGCCGGCTCGCTGATCGAGAAGACGAGTACCGTCTGATCGACATTCGCGATCGGAGGACGCACGAGCTCGGAGGAGCGCGGCAGCACTTCCGTTACGGTGCCCTCGCCGTTATCCGTCAGCTCATAGACGACCCGATCTCCGACGAGCGGTGTAATGCCCCGCTTCTTGAACACGCCGCGCGCACGGCATTGAATCGATTCCGATTCGCCGCTCGTCTCCGACAGCACATAATAATATCCGCTTAATGCCTTGACGATCAGTCCGTTTGGCATATTACTGGTTCCGTCCTCCTGTAGTGGAATTGCCCGTTGCTCCGCCGCCGGTCTGCGTACCGGATGAGCCCGTGTTACCGGAATCGGCGCCTTGGCGTCCTGATCCCGCAGCAGGCTGCTCCTCCTCGTCATCCGTGCTCGGCGTGCCTGTGCCCGGTGTGACGGGCTTGCCGCTCTTCTGAGCGAGATAGTCCTGATAGGTCACCGTAATCAGATCGGCGATGTTGTTGTCCACCTTCACCTGAATGAGCGCATTCTTGTCCGGCGATACAATGAGCTTCACCTGCAGCATCTCGGTCTTCGTCACGTTCGTCAACGTCTGGTATTCAAAAGGCGTATCGTAAGCCGCATCCGTAAGTATAATCTTCACCGTGGAAGGCTTGCCCTCGCGCGCCGGCTTGATCGGAATATTAACCGACATCGGCCCCGCCTCCGCAGGCAGCCCGGAGCTGACCGTGAGCGAGATCTCGGTACCCGGAGGGGTATTCTCGTTCGCCTTGAACGGGAATTGCTCGACGACCTTGCCTTTCGACTGCTTGTAGCTCGCTTCATACGTAATGCCGTCCTTGGCAAGCTTCAAGCCGCTGACGAGCAGCTTGTTCTTCGCCTCGTTCTCGGACAGGCCGATCAGGTTCGGCATCGGGATCGACTCGCGGCCCTTGGACACAACAAGCTTGACCATGACCGCCGCAGGGTCGGTGAACTCCTCTCCTGCTGCCGGCGTCTGGCTGACGACGGTATCCGGCTCCTCGTCGAAGTGCTTGGAATCGATCACGATGTTGCCAGGCAATATGCCGAGCTCCTTGAGCCTTGCGGTCGCGGCATTGAGCGTCAGCTTCGTCACGTCCGCCATCTGCTTCTTGTCCGGTCCCTGGCTGACGAACAGCTGAATCGTCGAGCCCGCGTTCACCTTCATGTTCGACTGGCTCTGGCGAATGACCGTATCCTTCGGCGCATTGGCCGCATCCTTCACATATTCGAAGCTCGACTGCAGCTTCGCCTCCTGCAGCTTCTGCTGCGCCTGCACGAGCTGAAGACCGACGACCGTCGGCACGTCGACGCGCTCGATCGTAAACTGCTGCTTCACCGCGCCGACCGCGTACCACATGCCGCCCAGCAGGGCGAGCAGCACGACGATGATGATGACGGGCTTCACCCACCGGTTGCGCCGACGGGCAGGAAGCTGCTCCTCATCGTCCTCCTCATCGTCCTTCGGAGCGGCCGAGACTGTACGCTCAGAGCGTTCAGGCAAGCCGTATTGACCCGGCCTCAGCGCAGGCATGACGCGTGTTCGCTCCTCGTCGAGCTCGTCGTCATCGAGGAAGCTTACCTTCGCCTCATTGCGACGCGAGGGCGCGAGGCACGATTCGAGATCAGACAGCATCTCCTTCGCAGAGCGGTACCGCTCCATCGTGCTTTTGCGCATCGCGCGTAGAATGATGTTCTCGACGCTCTGCGGGATGAGCGGGTTCACCTTGCGCGGCTCCTCCACATCCTCCTGCAGATGCTTCAGCGCCACGCTGATCGGGCTCTCCCCAAGGAACGGGAGCTTCGCCGTCAGCATCTGGTACATCACAATGCCCAGTGAGTACAGGTCGGATTGCTCGCCAGTCGGCGTTCCCTTCGCATGCTCCGGGGAGAAGTAATGAACGGAGCCGACGACCGAGCCGATCTGCGTAATCGTCGACGAGGTGACCGCGCGGGCGATGCCGAAGTCCGTCACCTTCACACGTCCGTTGCGGCCGATCAAGATGTTATGAGGCTTGATGTCCCGGTGAATGATCTGGTTATGATGCGCGTGGTCGAGAGCATCGCATATTTGACCTGCAATATGTACCGCATCCTCGATCTGCAAGGGCGCCTTCGCCTTGATCAGATCGTTCAGCGTCGTGCCTTCCACATACTCCATCACGATGTAATGGACGTCCTCTTCCTGTCCAACATCGTAGATGCTGACCACGTTCGGGTGCGATAAGGAGGCGGCGGCTTGTGCCTCGCGGCGGAAGCGCTGGATGAATTCCTCGTCGTGCACATATTGCGAGCGGAGCACCTTCACAGCCACATGACGATGTAATAAAATATCGAGTCCCTTGTATACAATGGCCATTCCGCCGCCGCCGACACGCTCCAGAATTTCGTAACGTCCTCCTAGCTGTCTGCCGATCATACCGTTATTCACCTCGCTTCCCGCGTTTGTTGACTTGCCTCACCGTTCTGTGGAACGTTCTCCAGCAGCACGACGGTCACATTATCGTCGCCGCCAGCCGCCAGCGCCTCGTCGACAAGACGCCGTACCTTATGCTCGAGGCTGCTCTCCTCCAGCACGGTGCTGAGGATGCGCTCCTGCTCCACGAGTCCGCTTAAGCCGTCGCTGCATAGCAGCAGCAGGTCGCCCGGCCGCCAGTAGACGCTCTGCACGTCGACCTCGATCGTCGCCTCGGTGCCAAGAGCGCGTGTCAGCACGTTGCGCCGCGGATGATGGTCGGCTTCCTCCCGAGTAATTTGCCCGCTCTTCAGGAGCTCATTCACAAGCGAATGATCCTGGGTTAGCTGCTCAAGACGTCCCTCACGAATACGATACGCCCGGCTGTCGCCGATATGGGCGATGACGGCGACGCTCGGATTCGCTAGAACCGCGACGACCGTCGTGCCCATACCGTGATAGCTTTCGCGCCCTGAGGCGAACTCGAATATTTGCGCATTCGCCAGCTCGACCGCCGACTTCAGCCGCTCCGCCAGCTCCTCCTCGGAGGCAGCTGGGTCCAGTGGCAGCAGCCCTTGCGGAATCCACTCGACGGCCATCTTGCTCGCCACATCTCCAGCCTGATGTCCGCCCATGCCGTCCGCCACGATGGCAAGCGACCAGCCGTGCACCTGCTCCTGCACGAACGCGCTGTCCTCATTGACGGTGCGCACGAGCCCGATGTCGGATAAAAAAGCTGCCTTCAGCATCAATTCTCTCACCTCGCACCCGCTTCCATGTGCTGTGCGCGCAGCTGACCGCATGCTGCCGCAATATCGCTTCCTTGCTCGCGCCGAATCGTGGCCGTGATTTTGTACTTCTCCAGAATGCGCTGGAACGCGAAGATGTCGTTGCGCTCCGTGCGGACGAAGTCACGCTCGGAGACGAAATTGACCGGAATGAGATTGACATGTGCCATCGGGAACGTCTTCAGCACCTGCGCCAGCTCCTCCGCATGCTCGGGACGATCGTTCACGCCGCCCATCAGCGCGTATTCGAACGTAATGCGTCGGCCTGTTTTCGCTACGTAGTAGCGGCAAGCCTCGATCAGCTCGGCGAACGGGAAGCGCCGGTTGACCGGCATCAGCTTCGAGCGCAGCTCATCGTTCGGCGCATGAATCGAGATCGCCAGATTAATCTGCGTATTCTCCTCGGCGAATTGGTAAATGTTCGGCACGATGCCGCTCGTCGACACCGTAATGTGGCGCTGGCCGATGTTCAGTCCCTTCGGATGAATCATCACCTTGAGGAACTTCATGACTGCCTCATAGTTCTCGAACGGCTCGCCGATGCCCATAATGACGATGCTGCTGACCCGCTCGCTCGTCGCATCGAGCAGCTGCTGCGCCTTGACGACCTGGGCAATAATTTCCCCTGAGGTCAGATTGCGCTTCAAGCCGCCGAGCGTCGAGGCGCAGAACGTGCAGCCGATGCGGCAGCCGACCTGTGTTGTCACGCAGATGCTGTTGCCATAGCTGTGCTTCATAATAACCGTCTCAATCGCATTCTTGTCCGTCAGCTCGAACAAGAACTTGACCGTACCGTCCTTGGAACGGTACTGCGCGACCTCTGACAGCGTCACGAAGTCGAACTGTGCCTGCAGCTTCTCGCGAAGCGACTTCGGCAAGTTCGTCATTTGCTCGAAGCTTGATACTCTTTTCACATACAGCCAATCGAAAATTTGCCCGGCGCGGAAGCCGGACTCCCCGTTCGCCTTCACCCAGGACTCCCAGTCCTCCAGCGTATAATCGTAGACGTAAGGCTTTTCGTTTTTCGGCATTTTGCTTGCTGGCATTTCCATATCGGATCACAACCTATTTTGTCTAAATTGAAGGCCCTTGCAGCATAGCTGCCGCCAAAGGCCACGTTTCATTGTACCACAAAATACATAGCTATGCTCGTCTGCGCAGCCTCGCGAGGAAGAACCCGTCCGAGCCGAACTCGTACGGCATCAATTGCCGCATCGCAGGTGAGCTGCCTGCCTCGGAAGGCAAGGTGTCTGCTTGAGAAGTCGGGGCGGTAGAGACCGTGATGGCAGGCTGCGCCGCTGCTGGCGGCTCGTCCAGCTCGAATTCGGGATGACTCGCTATAAACGTACGCACGAGCTCCTCATTCTCCGAGCGCTCAATCGTGCACGTGCTGTACACGAGCACCCCGCCCGGCTTCAGCAGCGGCGACACCGCCTCGAGCAGCTCCAGCTGCACTAGACGAATCGCCTCGATCTCCGCCTCCGTCTTCGTCCACTTCACATCGGGCTTGCGCCGAATGACGCCTAGACCCGAGCAAGGCGCATCGAGCAGGATGCGGTCGAAGCTCGCCTTCGGATACCGATCCGCCAGCGTTCTCGCGTCCGCCGTGACCGTCTCGACGGACGACAGACCGAGTCGCTCGGCCTGAGCGGACACGAGCTCGCGCTTATGCTCGTGCACGTCGGTCGCGACGACCTCTCCCTTGTCGCCCATCCTCTCGGCCAGATGCGCCGTCTTGCCTCCGGGCGCAGCACAGCAGTCGAGCACCCGCTCGCCCGGCTGCGGATCGACCCATTCGGCGACGAGCATCGAGCTCTCGTCTTGAATGGAGAATAGGCCGCTCGCGAACTCCGGCGTCAGCGCCATATTGCCGCCGCCGCGCACGACGACGCCCGCAGGCGCAAGGCGCGACGGCTCAGCGTCAAGCCCCTGCTGGCGCAGCCGCTCCACGAGCGCCGAGCGCTCGAGCCGCAGC
This sequence comes from Paenibacillus sp. YYML68, assembly GCF_027923405.1. Classification (NCBI taxonomy): domain Bacteria; kingdom Bacillati; phylum Bacillota; class Bacilli; order Caryophanales; family Paenibacillaceae; genus Paenibacillus; species Paenibacillus sp. YYML68. The sequence goes on from NZ_BQYI01000001.1 coordinate 3,057,776, forward strand.
GTATTGGCCCGCAGGCTCACGCGCGGCGGCTCGTTGTTCGCGCGGCAGATCGCTTCTGCGGTCTGCAGCCCGTACTGCAGACTCCAGCGCTTGACGAGCCACTCGGGATGCGAGTGCTCGAGCGCGATCTGCGCCTCTGGCGTCAAGCCTGCAGGCAGCGCCAGCGTGTCCTTGCTGCGGAGCACGCTGCGCAGCACGCCGTTCACCATGCCGGAGATGCCGGCATGGCCGCGCCGCTTCGCGAGATTGACCGCCTCGCTGACGACCGCGTGATCGGGCACGCGGTCGAGATAGTGCAGCTGGTAGAAGCTTAGACGCAGCAGCGACCGCACCCAAGGCTCCAGCTTGGCGAGTCCCTTGGCGACGAACGGCGCCAAGTAATAGTCAATCGTATTGAGCCGCTGCACCGTGCCGTACACGATCTCCGTCGCAAGACCTGCGTCCGCCCGGTCGAGCTTGTACGACTGCAGCGTCTGGTTCAGCAGCAGGTTGCTGTATGCCTTATCGGTCTCGATGCGCGTCAGCACGTCGAGCGCCGCCTCACGCGCCGTGCGCCGCGCGCCGCCTTGGCGAGGCGCACGGGCTGCTGCGGTGCCCGACGCGCTTGCCGCGGCAGGGCGGGCCTGCGACTTGCCGCCCGTGCGACCTGTGGCTGCTGAGCCTGCTCCTCTATCGCGAGCGGAGCCTTGCGCCCCTGCCGCTCTGTGCGGCTGCGGCTTGCCACCCTGCGGGCCTGCGACTTGCGTGCTTGCTGCCGCTCCACGCCCCGCTCTCTGGGCACCGGCTGCTCTACCTGCGCCTGCCGCCGCACCGCGCTTGTCGCCTTGCGCACCTGCACCGCCAGCTCGCTTGCTCCCTTGTCCGGAGGCACCCTGCGTACCTGCGCCCTTCCGTTCTCTCTCGTTCTCCCTCACGTCGCTGAATCAACTCCCGTCTCTGGAGACTGCGCAGCGAGTCCGAGCACCGTGCCCGGCGCCAGCTGTCCGCCGCGGGCGAACGTCGCCGCGTCCATCGCCTTCTTGCCCGCCGGCTGCAGCTCTGTAATGCGCAGCACGCCGTCGCCTGTCGCGACGACGATGCCTTGCGCTCCCGCCTCCAGCACCGTGCCTGGCACGACGCCGTCCACAGAACGACCCCCCGGGCCGTCCGGCTTCGCACATGTCCATACCTTCAGCACATCGCCGTTCCACAGCGTGTAAGCGCCCGGACGCGGATAGAGCGCACGCACGAGATTCCAGATACGCAGCGACGGCAAGCTCCAGTCAATGCGCTCCAGCTCACGGGACACGTTCGGCGAATAGACCGCCTGCGACTCGTCCTGCGGCACCGCCTGTACCGTGCCGTTCAGGAGCGCAGGCAACGTCTGCTCCAGCAGCTCAGCGGCGGCATCGCTCAGCTTATCGAACATCGTGCCCGTCGTATCGTCATCGCCGATCGGCACCTCGATGCGGCTGATCATATCGCCCGTATCAAGCCCTTCCGCCATATACATAATCGTCACGCCGGTCACCGCGTCCCCGTTCATGACCGCATAGTGGATCGGTGCCCCGCCCCGATACTTCGGCAGCAGCGACGCATGCAGATTAATACAGCCGAGCCGCGGCAGCTCCAGCACCGATGGGGGCAAAATCTGCCCGTAAGCCGCCGTCACAATCAGCTCCGGCTGCAGCGCTCGCAGCTCGTCCAGCGCCTCTCCGCGCCGAAGCCGCTCCGGCTGCAGCACCGGGAGGCCGTGCTTCTGGGCCTCCACCTTCACCGGCGTCGGCGTCAGCACGCGCTTGCGGCCCACAGGCCGGTCCGGCTGCGTTACGACGCCGACCACCTCAACAAGGCTGCTGCCCAGCAGCAGCCTCAGCGCCGGAACAGCAAAGTCCGGCGTTCCCATGAATACGACGCGAGTCCTCATCCTTCCTCGTGCTCCTCGTCGACCGCACGGTACATGTTGACCGCCAGATCCGTATACAGAATGCCGTCCAGATGATCGACCTCATGCTGAATGCAGCGGGCGAGCAGCTCCGTGCCTTCGATGACGATCTCCTCCCCATGCCGGTTCAGCCCCTTCACCTTCACGCGGGCGGCGCGGCTAACGTCACCGCGCAGCCCCGGAATGCTCAAGCAGCCCTCCGGTCCGAGCATCTCGCCCTCGCGCTCGATAATTTCCGGATTGATCAGCTCGATCAAGCCGTGCTCATCGCCGCAGTCCATTACAATGACGCGCTTCAGAATGCCGATCTGCGGTGCGGCGAGGCCGACGCCCTCCGCATCGTACATCGTATCGGCCATATCGTCGAGCAGCTTAATGATGTTCGGCGTAATGGTCGGCACCGGCTTGCTTTTTTCCCTCAGAATCGGATCGGGATCGTTCACAATGATCTTAATAGCCATAGCAATTCAACACCTTCCCAGATGATAGGTAATGATCTAACCAACCTTATATATGAAGAAATACCCAATGTCATGCCCGTCGACCGTACCGTCACCCTACATCAAGATCTGCGGGTCCACATCGATCGATACGGTCAGCTTCTGACGCTTCACCGTCTCGTCAAGCACCGCGACCGCCTGCAGCAGCAGCTCGGCGACACGGAACGTCCCCTTGTACTTGACCATGCATTGAAAACGGTGCTTATCCTTAATGCGCGAAATCGGCGACGCGACCGGTCCGAGCACCTCCAGCTCCCCCTCGCCAGGCGACAGCTGCGCACCGGCGGCCCGCAAGCTCGAAGCGAGCGCCTCCCCGGAGCGAAGCAGCAGCGGTACCTCCTCATGAGCGAGCGTAATGAGGACGAGCTGGTGGAACGGCGGATAATTATGAAGCTTACGCATCAGCATCTCCTTGCGCATGAAGCCGATATAATCGTGACGGCTCGCGAAGGTGATGCTGTAATGCTCGGGCGTGTACGTCTGCACGAACACCTCGCCCGGCAGCTGATGCCGTCCGGCGCGTCCGGCCACCTGCGTCAGCAGCTGGAACGTCCGCTCTGCCGCCCGGAAGTCGGGCAGGTTCAGCACAGAGTCAGCCGCCAGCGCGCCGACGAGCGTCACGTCAGGGAAGTCGAGCCCCTTCGCGACCATCTGCGTGCCGAGCAGCACGTCGGCCTGCTTGTTGCGGAACATCGTCAGCCATTTCTCATGCGAGCCCTTCTCGCTCGTCGTGTCGACGTCCATCCGTATGACGCGGATGCCGGGGAACAGCTTGCCGAGCTCCTCCTCCACACGCTGCGTTCCGGTGCCGAAGTGACGAATGTGCTCACTGCCGCAATCCGGACAGAGCGAGAGCTCCCGCTCGGCGTAGCCGCAGTAGTGACAGCGGATCGCCCGCGAGCTCTGGTGGTACGTCAGCGAGATGTCGCAATGCGGACATTCCGCCACATAGCCGCACGTGCGGCACATGACGAACGTCGCGTACCCTCTCCGGTTCAGCAGCAAAACGATCTGTTCCTTCTTGTGTAACCGTTCTTCTATCGCTTTATACAAGTCGCGGCTGAACATCGAGCGGTTGCCGTTCTTCAGCTCCTCGCGCATGTCGACGATCGCGACCTTCGGCAGCGGCCGTCCCGCCACCCGGCTCGGCATGGACAGCAGCTCGAAGGCCGGGCGCTCAGCCGTCGCGAGGCGGTGGTACTCCTGACTCACCCGGTACATGCTCTCCAGAGAAGGCGTCGCCGAGCCGAGCACGACCGTGCCGCCGTGCTCACGCGCCCTCGCGATGGACACATCACGCGCATGATATTTCGGGCTTTCTTCCTGCTTGTACGTCGTCTCATGCTCTTCATCTATTATAATAAGTCCGATATTGGTAAAAGGCGCAAAAACCGCCGACCGTGCGCCAATGACGACCTTTACTTCGCGCCGTACAATTTTGCGCCACTCATCGTAACGCTCGCCATGCGACAAGCGGCTGTGCAGTACAGCGACCTGCGGGCCGAAGCGCCCCTTGAACCGTTCGACCATTTGCGGGGTCAATGATATTTCGGGCACGAGCACGATCGCCTCGCGGCCATCGTCCAGACACGTCTGGATCGACTGCAGGTACACCTCCGTCTTGCCGCTGCCGGTCACCCCGTGCAGCAGGAAGACGCGCGGCTCCCGTGCGAGGACGGCCCCGCCGATTCGCTCGAACACCCCTTGCTGCTCCGGTGTAAGCGGCAGCGGCGAGGTGGGGCGGAACGTGCGTGACCCATACGGATCGCGCGACACCTCGACCTCCTCGAGCCGCAGCCACCCCCGCTCTACGAGCCCCTTGACCGCAGAGGCGGTCATGCGCAGCTTCGCGACCAGCTCCGTCAGCTTGATCGGCCCCGGCTCGTCGAGGAAGTGCAGCAGCACCTCCCGCTGCTTCGCCGCACGGGCCGGCAGCTCAGCGAGCCAAGACTCGATCATCGACGGATCGTCCGGAGGGAAGACGGTGAGCGCCTTCTTCACCGACATCCGATCCTTGACCATCTGCCGTTCGACGAGCAGGCCGTCGTCGAGCAGCTGCTTCACCAGAGCCGCCGCCTCCGGGAACTTCCCGAGCAGCGCCTCCAGATCGACCGACTCGTGCCTTCGTACATGCTCGAGCACAGCCTGCTGCTCGGGCATCAGCATCATCGGCTGTCCGGCCTGCTGCAGCATCGCGCCTGCCAGCACGACATCATCCCCGAGCGTTACATGTCGCTCATACTTCGCCTTCAGCGCGCCGGGAATCATCGCCTGAAGCGCGGCGATCTCGTGACAAACGTATGTTCGACTCATCCAGGCGCCAAGCCGCACAAGCTCAGCCGTCAGAGGCGGCGTCAAATCGAGCACCTGCTTGATTGGCTTCAGCTTATGCGCATCGACCTCATGACTGGTCAGCTCCGAGCCTTCGAGCAAGCCGACGACGAAGCCCTGCACCGTTCGCGGACCGAACGGTACGATGACCCGACTGCCGACGGCAATGAGCTCACGATCTGCCTCATTCACGATATAATCGAACGCCCGATTCGTCGGCTTGGCGGGAATGTCTACTATGACCTTAGCAATCATCGTGTCGGTGAGGCCCCTTTCTCCAGCCGCTCGGCAATGACAGTGAGCAGCCTGGACGCCACCTCACGCTTCGTCATCAGAGGCATCGCTTCGACGAGTCCATGCTCATCGAACAAGCGCACCGCGTTCGTATCGGTACCGAAGCCCGCACCCTCCTGCGTGACGTCATTGGCCGCGAGCAGGTCGCACCGCTTGCGGCGCAGCTTGTCCATCGCGTAAGCATCGAGGTCGCGCGTCTCCGCAGCGAAGCCGACGACGAGCTGATGCGTCTTGTGCTGGCCGATCGTCTGCAGAATGTCCGGATTACGAACGAGCTTCAGCTCGAGCTCGTCCGCGCTCTTCTTGATCTTGTGCTCCTCCTGCGAGGCAGGACGGTAGTCTGCAACCGCAGCCGTCTTGACGATCACATCGTGCGCAGCAAGACGCGACATGACCGCGTCAAGCATCTGCTGCGCCGATTCGACCCGGATCAGCTCGACGCCAGCAGGAGGCGGCACACTCGTACGACCGACGACGAGCGTCACCTGAGCGCCCATCCGCACTGCCGCCTCGGCGATGGCGAATCCCATTTTGCCCGAGGAGTCATTGGTCAAGTAGCGCACCGGATCGATACGCTCCACCGTAGCTCCCGCCGTCACGAGCACCCGCTTCCCCGCCAGACGTCCGCTCTCGCGAAAGTGCTGCTCCACTGCACGCACGATCTCCTCCGGCTCCGCCAGACGCCCCTTGCCAACATAGCCGCAGGCTAGCTGGCCGGTGCCGGGCTCGATGAAGAGAACGCCGCGTGACGCGAGCGTCCTCATGTTGTGCTCGACGGCCGGATGCGCATACATATGTACGTTCATCGCAGGCGCAACCATAATCGGTGCCGTCGTCGCGAGCAGCGTCGTGCTCAGCATGTCGTCAGCCAATCCGTTCGCCAGCTTCGCGATGATGTTCGCCGTCGCCGGAGCGATGACGACCAGATCGGCGCGGTCCGCCAGATCAATATGCTGCACGACAGACGGCTCCTTCTCGTCGAACGTGTCGATGGCGACCTCGCTGCGGGACAGCGTCTGGAATGTCAGCGGTGTGACGAAGCGGGCGGCCGATTCCGTCATAATGACACGAACGTCCGCTCCGGCCTGGGACAGCTTGCTGCACAGCGCCGCTGCCTTGTAGACGGCAATTCCTCCGCTGACGCCGAGCACGATCGTTTTGCCGTTCAGCGCTCCCACGTTGCTTCACTCTCCTCACATCTTCACAGCTTTACAGCTAAAAAAATAACAACCACTAAGGGTTGTTTACTTAAGGTTTGTTTCTTTGGTTTGCAGCTTCTCGTACGAAATGTGATCCTCGTAAATTTCCTCGAGCGCAAGTCCAACGTGCTTGTGGGAACGCTTCTGACGCACCTCGGACTTTGCTCCGTCGCGAAGCATACGTGCGCGCTTGGAGGCTGCAACAACCAGCGAGTACTTGCTGTCTACTTTATCAAGAAGTCGATCAATCGAAGGATATAGCATTATTTTTTCACCTCGGCCATCCAATGTTGTATTTTGTTCACCATACGATCCTTGCGGCAATGCTCGGCGGTCAGAATGCTGCGGATGCGCGTACAGGCCAGATCGACCTGATCGTTCACGATCGCATAATCGTACTGCTCCATCATCGCGATCTCGTCGACGGCGACGGACATCCGGCTGCGGATCGTCTCCTCGGAGTCAGTGCCCCGACCGACGATGCGGTTCTCGAGCTCGGTCAGCGACGGCGGCAGCAGGAAGATGAACACGCCGTGCGGGAACTTCTGCTTCACCTTGAGTGCTCCTTGCACTTCTATCTCTAATATAATATCCTTACCGCTGTTTAATGTATCCTCGACGAATTTACGAGGCGTGCCGTAATAGTTGCCGACGTACTCTGCCCACTCCAGCATCTGGTCCTGCTCGATCAACTGCTGGAACTGATCCTTCGTCTTGAAAAAATAGTTCACCCCGTCAAGCTCGCCCTCACGCGGATTGCGCGTTGTAGCCGATACCGAGTATACGAGGTCGGGCGAGCATTCCCGCAGCGCCTTGCATACCGTTCCCTTGCCTACGCCCGATGGACCAGACAGCACAATCAAGATGCCCTTGTCCGCACGGGTTAAATCAACACTACTCGTCATGATCATCGTCCTTATTAGAGAGTCGGTGGGCAACCGTTTCCGGCTGTACGGCAGACAGGATCACGTGGTCGCTGTCGGTAATAATAACAGCGCGTGTACGGCGACCGTACGTCGCATCGATCAGCATGTGGCGGTCGCGCGCTTCTTGAATAATACGCTTGATCGGCGCCGACTCCGGGCTGACAATGGAAATGATTCGATTCGCGGATACGATGTTTCCGAAACCGATGTTGATAAGTTTGATCGCCATAGTGGGTTCCTCCTGTACAAGCCCTTGCGCTGGCAAAGGCTGCTTCTGCTTCGTCAAGCACTGTTCGATCTGCCGCTTCTGGATGAGAAAAAGAATGCATGATAATGAAAAGTGTGCCTTATTCGATATTCTGAATCTGCTCGCGCAGCTTCTCGAGCTCGGCCTTCATCTCAACGACAATCGCCGTAAGTCCCGCGTGCGAAGCCTTCGAGCCGATCGTGTTGACCTCACGGTTCATCTCCTGCACAAGAAAGTCAAGCTTGCGCCCGACAGGCTCCTTGGCCTGCAGCAAGCCGCGCAGCTGCTCCTCATGGCTCGCAAGCCGCGTCAGCTCCTCGTCGACGCTCGCACGGTCAGCGAGTAGCGCAACCTCCATCGCGAGCCGTGTCTCGTCGAGCTCCGTCTGCTGCAGCATGTCGTGCAGCCTTGCTCGCAGCCGTACGGCATAGTCCTCGACGACATGAGGCGCGAGACGGGCCGCTTCGTGTCGAAGCTCGCGCAGAGTGGCCATTCTACTCTGCAGGTCCTGCAGAAGGAAGTCGCCCTCCTGCTGTCGCATATGTACGAGCGCAAGAACGGCTTCGCGCGCACATGCTTCAAGCTCAGCGCCCAGCTGCTCCTCCGACGCGTCAGGCTTGTCCTGGAAGCTGACAACGCCTGGCAGTGTCAACAGGTCGCGCAGCTCGAGCTGGCCGGGTAGCGTCAGCCTGTCCGACAACGACTCGGCTGCATGCTTGTACCCTTCGGCGAGCGCCCAGTCGATGACCGCTGCATGCGCCTCCTGCCGATCCCGCTCCACCGTCACGAACACATCGACACGTCCGCGCTTCACGTGCTGCTGCACCGTCTGCTTCACCATATGCTCGAAGCGAGATAATTCGCGCGGCAAGCGCACAGCTACCTCGCAATATCGATGGTTAACCGATTTCATATCAATCATAATCCGGAAGCCGCCTATGGAGCGTGCGGCTTGTCCGAAGCCGGTCATACTGATCGCCATAGCTCACATCCGTTATCCTATTTTAATTCATTTCGCAAGTGGGGACAAGTGGTAATCATGCCGCCCCGTCTTCTCCCATACGTAGCGGGTCAGCTCGACCGTCATCTCGTACGCCATGAATGGCGTCATCAGGTAGATGCCGTTGAACTTGCCGAAGGCCGCGTCCAGCAGCTCCTTGCCGATCTGCACGCCCATCGCGCGTCCTTCCTCGCCCTTCAGCCCGCTCATCCGCTTACGCACGTCGTCGGACAACTGAATGCCCGGCACCTCGTTGTGCAAATATTCGGCGTTCGTGCCGCTCGCCAGCGGCATAATGCCGAGGAAGATCGGAATGTCGAGGTGACGCGTCGCCTCGTACATCTTGTCGATCAGCTCGGCGCTGTACACCGGCTGGCTCATGATGTAGTCGGCACCCGCCTCGATCTTCCGCTCCAGCCGCTGTACGGCCTTGTCCAAATATTTCACATTCGGGTTGAACGCCGCGCCGACGATGAAGTTCGCCTTCTTCTTCAGCGGCTTGCCCGAGAAGGCGATGCCTTCGTTCAGCTGCTTGATCATCCGAATAATCTCGAACGAGGTCAGGTCGTACACCGAGCTCGAGCCCGGCAGATCGCCGAACTTCGCCGGGTCGCCAGTGACGGCAAGCACATGGTCGATGCCGAGTGCATGCAGCCCCATCATGTGCGACTGCGTACCGATCATGTTCCGGTCGCGGCAGGCGATATGGATGAGCGGTCGAATACCGACGCGCTCCTTCACAATCGAGCCGAGTGCGAGGTTGCTCATCCGTGTCATCGCGAGCGAATTGTCAGCCATCGTCAGCGCATCGACGCCGATCTCCTTCAAGGCTGCCGCGCCGAGCATGAACTTCTCGATATCGAGATCACGCGGCGGATCGAGCTCGACGATGACAGTCGGACGCTGCTTCACGAGATCGACGATCGTGGGCTCCGCTTCCTGCACCGCTGCCGGTTCAGTCACCGAAGACGAAGTATCCTTCGTCTCCACGATTACAGCTGCGCTGTCCTTGTCAGGTACAGCAGGTGCCGTAGCTGTGCTATCGATCGCTGGCGCATGCGCTGCGCCGCTCTCTGCCTGCCGCTCTGCACGGTTCGGCTCATAGCCCTGCAGCGCCGCTGCAATCGCCGCGATATGCTCCGGCGTCGTGCCGCAGCAGCCGCCGACGATACGTGCGCCGAGATCGGCGAACCGTCTTGCGGTCTCGCCGAAGTACGGAGGCGTAGCTGCGAACGAATATTTGCCGTCCACATAATCGGCAAGCCCCGCATTCGGGAAGACGGAGAACGGCGGCGCCTCCGCCATCCCTGCAGCCGATTCCAGCGAGCGGAGCAGACCGCTCGGGCCTAGACGGCAGTTGAAGCCGACGACGTCAGCTCCGGCGTCCAGCAGCTGTGCGAACGCCTCCTGGTACGACACGCCGTCCATCGTCGAGCCGGTCCCCTCGCTCGCGAACTGGCCGATAATCGGCACATGGCTCAGCTTGCGGATCAGCTTCACGACGAGCAGCAGCTCCTCGAGGTCGTAAAACGTTTCAAGCAGCAGACCGTCCACGCCAGCGTCGATCAGCACCTCAATTTGCTGACGCAGATCGTCCTTGATCTTGGCCGTCCGCACGTTCTTACGCTTGCCTGCGCGCAGCGAGCCGACAGCGCCGACAACGTAAGCGTCATCGCCTACTGCTTGACGCGCAAGCTCCACGCCCGCACGGTTGATCGCCTCGACCTCATTCTCAAGGCCGAACTTCGACAGCTTCTCGCGGTTCGCCGAGAACGTATTCGTCTCGATCAGCCGCGCCCCAGCCTCGTAATACCGGCGATGAACGTCCTTAATGACGTCCGGCTTCAATAAATTAAGCTCCTCATAGGAGATGCCGACCGGAAACCCCATTTGATACAAATATGTACCCATGGCGCCATCCCCTACCAGCACCCCGCGTTGCAGCGCTTCTCTCAAGTCCGGCTTCATGCCAGGCCCCCCTCTTCCATCTTAGACCAAAATCGTTCCCGTAAACACCGTTTCCGCTGGTCCGGTCATATAAACACGATTATTCGCTTCATTCCATTCAATAAAGAGGTCGCCGCCCTTCAGCGAGACGATTCCCTTCCGGTCCATACGTCCGGTGAGCACGCCTGCTACGAGCGTCGCGCACGCACCTGTGCCGCAAGCGAGCGTAGGTCCAGCTCCGCGCTCCCAGACGCGCATATCCGCATAATCCCGGCTGCGTGGTGTCGCGAATTCGACGTTCACGCGGCGCGGGAACAGCGGATGATGCTCCAGTAGCGGGCCCCATTGCGACAGCTCCACGCCGACCGCATCGTCCACGAAGATGACGCAGTGCGGATTGCCCATCGACACGGCGGTGAACAAGAACGTCTGCTCCCCGACCTGCACCGGATGCTCCAGCACCGGATTCGCATCGACCGTCGTCGGCACCTTCAGCCCCTCGAGCACCGGCTCCCCCATATCGACGCGCACCGTCTTCACACGGCCGCCCTCCAGCTCGAGCTGCAGCGGCTGTACGCCAGCGCCGATCGTCTCGATCGTCAGCTCCGTCCGGTCCGCGTCCACAAGGCCGTTGTCGTATATATACTTAGCGGCGCAGCGCACCGCGTTGCCGCATTGCTCGGCCTCTGAGCCGTCCGCATTCATAATTCGCATGACATAATCTGCCTTCGTGGAAGGCAATATATAGACAAGGCCATCCGCGCCGATCCCGAAGTTACGGTCACACAGCCGAATCGCTTGAGCGGAAGCGTCAGCAGGCAGTTCAGCGCGCTCCAGCACGATGAAATCGTTGCCAAGCCCTTGCATTTTCGTAAAATTCATAGCTATTGCTCCCATTTTCACGGTTTTCCATCTACTATAGCGTAATTTCACAGGTATGCATAGCGGTTCCGCAAAATTTTACCTCACGTCTGTATAAAATGCAAACGGTACTTGCAAGCATTGCTTCAGCATAAGGTCCAGTATCCGAATCGTAACGCAAAATAGCCCCACCAGCGTTCAGGTCGGGACTAAGGGCGTTACTCCTCTTCCATTTCATATAGCTCTTCAAGTGAAATCTCTTCAGGCTTATAGTGTAGTAGTGAGTCGCTGTTCCAGTGCCAGAAGTTAGCACCCTGGCAAACGATGAGTCTTTCAAGCCACAGTTCGAAATTAAGATGAATGGCATGAAAATCATCCGCAAGGCTTAGAATGGAGCCAACGAAGTCTTCGTTTATAACCGATAATTATCGAAATCCTGCTCTACACTAATGTTATTGAGTTGACTAATCTTGACGTCCTTACTCCATGAAGTTCTAGCCCTCCCTGAATAGGTGTGAGCTATTTCATACTTACGAACCAATGAGAGCGCCCTCTGTCCGCAGAAGGAAAAAGGGCACTTTGTGTATAGGCTAATAACACAGTTATTTGAGTAGGAAGAATGTCTAGAAGAAATTAATATTGTTAATAGCCTGCGATAGCTTTGATGATGCAAACAAACCACTATCCTGATAAGAAACATCCAATCCAAAAGTTATTGCTAAAATCATTCTGTCAATTGGAATAATATCGGCATTAAAACATAATCTTTTAGCACTTTCAGAAAAGTAATTGGATGTAATAAAATACACATAAATTGGCGTAAAGGCTTTAAGAGATAGATCAGAATAAGGATTATCTTTGAGAGCAAAACCTTTGTACTTTAAAAGATAAATAGAACCTGCTAGCTCTCGTATTTCTTTCGAAGTCACTTTATCTTTTTCATAGTGCTTTGCTTGGCCTATTAAATAGTATCTATTAACATTGGACTCAGAACTAAATAGTTTTGATCGCTCACTTCTCTCTACAACTCCGATATAATCAATTCCTTGGTCATGTGCTTTACGAGTCACCTTGGGATCCCCAGTTGTTCCTAAAAACTTGATATAGATCGCGCATAACTTTTCAAAATTTTCTGGAGTAAGATCCGAAATATAACTTAAAGCAGTTGCGATATTGTCAATTATTGGGTTGATGAAGGATATATTTAATGTGTCATAGTCAATATTAAAAATATCAACGCCAAATATTCGTTCGATATCAGATTCGTACAAACTTAGTTCTTCAGAAAAATCTTTAGCTAATGACAATACGTCATCGTTTTCAGACACATCTTCTATAAATGAGATAATATTATTGTAAGCGGAGTATCTTAATATTAAATCTTCCAGTAGTTCTTTGAATTTTTCTTCTACTCGGATGTTCTTCATCAGGAATACCTACAACACTTTTTTAAATGCTTCAATTGATTTAATAATGCTGTCCATGTCCTTCTTTGTCTCTTCATCCATATTAATTAATGCGGCAATTGGAATTCTGCTTATGTTGTTTTTTATACTTTTTAGATTTTTCCTGAATCCTTCTGTAGTAAGATAATTACTTCTGTCTAACGCTTCTTCTATATTTTTAGAGTTCTCCATTATATTTAGCGCTTCATTATCCAGTATTATTTTACTTAAGTCTCTAATTTGATCGCGTTTCGATAGAATTACTTTTCCTAGTTCATCTCGCGAAATCCAGCCGAAAAAACGCTTTAGATTAACTATATTCGTAAAAGTAATAAGACTTTCATTCCAACCTAACCATTCCCTCAAATTTGGCCGGCTCATGAGCTCATGAAAGAGTGCCGCCATACCTGTATGAAAATTATCACCAAATTCATCATCCGATTTATATATATTCATAGCAATAAAGGAATTCAACTTACGCTTTACTTCTTGACGGGAAATACCCAACCTGTTAGATATCTCTTGCTGGTCCATATTAAAATGACTATGAAGATTCATAATTAACTCAGCTTGTTCAAAATCACTCCAAGGTTTAATTCCACTCACGTGACGTAATCCCATCAGAAGCAAATAAGACTCTTCGTCTAAGTCATCATAAAGAACCACTTCAATTTCGGAAAAGTCCTCCTCAGAGATTTTCCCAATATCATAACCTTGCTCTAAGTCATTTTTTAATGATTTAAGTGTGGCTACTCGACGATTTCCTTCGATAACAACATACCCGTTTTTTTCTCCTGGTACTTTCTTGACAAGAATGTTATCAATTTTCAAATAACCATTGGTTTTAAAACTGTCTATAAGATCTCGAATGTTTTCTCTGTTATCTCCGCAAATCATATCCAATACTCGCTTTTGAACTAATGGATTAGTTACTTTATCTTCACTTATTGGTGAATATCTTGCATGACTATGCAATCGATAATTATTTGGATCGAGAAAAAGGTTATCTAAGGATGCCCTAATATTTTGCACTATTATCCCTCCTACGAAGTGGCTCTATATTATTAATTATAACAGATTTTGACATACATATTCATAGAATGAGATTGTATTTAAAACCTAGAGACTTACTTTATTCCATGCCTGTTGATTCATCGCTAAATCGCAGAAAAAGAGCCGTCTATCCAATTAAATGTTTGTACTCATACAAACAATCAGGAAGGTGACGACTACATATAAAATTCTAACACGATTCTCCACATTCTACAAACGCTTCTTGCGATTGAAGAAGTTGATCACATTGTCAAAGCAAGCGATGATATCGGTTATGCCTGAAAGTTCACCGCATATCCTCCGATTCAGTATTGGTGCGCCGTTACGAGTGAAGAATGATTAGGATATCGATCTATCGTTAAGCGTATCGTCTGTGGGGTTAAACACCCAAACAGCCGAAGCGCCCGCTGCAAGCAGCGAGGCGCTTTGGCTGTTGATATAGTAGGCCGCTGACAACGGCCTGACAAACATAGAAGTATGCCTTCAATCGACCCGCACCAAGCGAGGCTTAGCGCGTCACAGGCTTCATCGGCTTCGAGCCGCCGCCCACGATCCGGTTGCGCTTGCGGCCGGACGTGCTGAGCAGGCTGCCGATTCCGAGCAGGAACGTCGGAATTCCAGCGAAGCCGAGCACGAGCAGCCAGTCGGACAGATCGAGCGGCACCGTCTTGAAGATCGGCTGCAGCGCGTCGACGTACAGTACCGGGAACATTAGCAGCAGCGACGACACGACCGCCAGCACGAGCCAGACGTTCTGGAACGGGTTGCGGTGGAAGATCGAGCGCGAGCTGCGGCAGTCGAACACGTGGATCAGCTGCGCCATGACGAGCGTGACGAACGCGACCGTCTGCGCCTTCATGAGCGCATTCGCGCTATCGCCTGCCTGCTGCAGAGCGATCCAGAACGCTGCAAGCGTACATAGGCCGATCAGAATGCCGCGGCTGATGATCTTCCAGCCGAGACGGCGGGCGAAGATGTTCTCACGGGCAGAGCGAGGCTTCTGCTGCATCAGATCCTTCTCCGCCTGGTCGACGCCGAGCGCCATCGCTGGCAAGCCATCCGTTACGAGGTTAACCCATAGAATCTGGATCGGCACGAGCGGCAGCGGCAGACCGGCCATCATCGCGAGGAACATCGTCATAATTTCCCCGACGTTCGAGGCGAGCAGGTAGCGGATAAACTTGCGGATATTCTCGTAGATGCCCCGGCCTTCCTCGATCGCTGCGACGATTGTCGCGAAATTATCGTCGGACAGAACGAGCGAGGACGCCTCCTTGGACACGTCCGTGCCGCTGATGCCCATGGCGATACCGATGTCCGCCGCCTTGATCGCAGGTGCATCGTTGACACCGTCGCCGGTCATCGCGACCGTGTGCCCCTTGCGCTGCAGCGACTTGACGATGCGCAGCTTATGCTCAGGCGACACGCGGGCGTATACGTAGACGTTGTCGACGACACGATCCAGCTCCTCGTCGCCCATCGCCGCGAGCTGCTGGCCGTTGAGCGTCTGGCCGCCCTGCGGCATAATGCCGAGCTGGCCAGCAATGGCCTCGGCGGTCGACTGATGGTCGCCGGTAATCATGACTGTCTTAATGCCGGCGCGGCGGCACTTCAAGATCGCGTCGCGCACCTCGCGGCGCGGCGGGTCGATCATGCCGGCAAGACCGACGAACACGAGCTGGTCCTCGACTCCGTTCTCATCGTGCGGCTGCTCGGACGCCTTGATGTCGCGGTAGGCGATTCCGAGGACGCGCAACGCATTTTTGGCCATACCTTCGGCCCCTGCCTGTACCTTCGCCTTCAATGAAGCGGTGAACGGAATAACCTTGTTGTCCCACAGCACGTACGAGCAGCGCTGGATCAACAGATCGGGCGCCCCCTTCGTGCACGCCATCCGTCCGCCCTGATGCTCGACGATGACCGACATCCGCTTCCGATCGGAATCGAACGGCAGCTCCAGCGTACGGCGGTACAGACTGCCGAGCGACTGCGAGGTCAGCCCGGCCTTCGCGCCAAGCACGATGAGCGCCCCCTCAGTCGGGTCGCCTTTAATGGAATAGACCGCTGCTGCGTCCTTTTTCCCCTTACCCTCGGGTACAGACTCATGCAGACTCGCGTTGTTGCACAGCACCCCGATCTGCAGCATGCGGCGCAGCATCTGGTTGTTGCGTAGATCGACAGGCTTGCCATTGTGTACGATGGCTCCGTTCGGCTCGTAGCCGTCACCCGTCACCTCTAGCACGTCGCCGCCGAGCCACAGGTGCGTCACGGTCATCTTGTTCTGCGTCAGCGTGCCTGTCTTGTCCGAGCAGATGACCGAGGCGCAGCCGAGCGTCTCGACCGAGGGCAGCTTGCGCACGATCGCCTTGCGCTGAATCATCCGCTGCACGCCGAGGGCGAGCGCGATCGTGACGATGGCGGGAAGCCCTTCCGGAATGGCCGCGACCGCAAGGCTGACGCCTGCAAGGAACATCGCGTATGGCGGCTGTCCGTGCAGAATACCGGCCACCACGACGAGCACGGTGAGGGCGATGGCGACGATAATGAGAATTTTGCCGAGCTGCTCCAGACGGTGCTGCAGCGGTGTCTCCATCGAATCGGTGTTCTGAATGAGGTCTGCGATCTTACCCATCTCGGTCTGCATGCCCGTGCGCACCACGACAGCCTTCGCCGTGCCGCGCGTCATCATCGTGCCCATGAAGCCGAGGTTGCGCTGGTCGCCGAGCGGGATGTCGTCCTGCTCCAGCACGGACGTATGCTTGGCGACTGGAACGGACTCCCCGGTGAGCGCCGACTCCTCGGCATACGCACCCGCCGTCTCGATGAACCGCACGTCCGCGGGCAGCCTGTCCCCGCTCTCTAGCAGCACAATATCGCCCGGCACGAGCTCCCGCGCAGGGACGAGCTCGACCTTCCCCTCGCGCAGCACCTTCGCGTTCGGCGCAGACAGCTCCTTCAGCGCACGCAGCGAGCGCTCAGCGCGGAACTCCTGCAGGAAGCCGAGAATGCCGTTCATGAGGATGATGGCAATAATGGTGACCGCATCCAAATATTCGCCCAGTAAGCCGGAGATCAGGGTCGCCCCCATCAGCACCAGCACCATGAAGTCCTTGAATTGGTTCAAAAACAGCGTCAGCGGCGAAACGCTCTGCCCTTCGGCCAGCTCGTTCTTGCCGTGCGAGGCAAGTCGCTTGTCCGCCTCCTCCCAGCTCAGCCCTTGCGAGGGCTCGGTTCCCGACGATTGCAGGATCTCCTCCGGCGTCCATTGATACCATGGTTTCTGACTCATCTGCTCATTCCCTCCCATAAGGTTGTCTAGGCTAAATGTATTCAGACAAGCCGGGAATTAGCACGATTTTCCGGTACGGGCAAGGCGCGCTTAAAATTTGGGCGAAAATATGGCATGATAGAGGTTAGCACTTCAAAATAAGGTCATACGCAAGAAATGGAGCTGTTATCCCTATGTCACTAGACGGTCTTGTCCTACACGGTCTGGTCCGCGAGCTGCAAGCGCTCGTGCCCGGCCGCATTAATAAAATCCAGATGCCCTCGGGGAACGATATCGTGCTGCAAATGCGCGCTGGGGGGAAGAACGAGAAGCTGATTCTGTCGGCCAGCCCGACGTATCCACGCGTTCACCTGACGAGCGAAAGCTTCGTCAACCCGCTCGACGCGCCGATGTTCTGTATGCTGCTGCGCAAGCATTGCGAGGGCGGCATTCTTGAGGCGGTCGAGCAGCTCGGCTTCGAGCGCATCATCAAGCTATCGATTCGCCAGCGCGACGAGCTCGGCGATCTGAGCCTGAAGACGATCATCATCGAGATCATGGGCCGCCACAGCAACATCATTCTGCTCGATCCGGCGACAGGCACGATCATCGATGGCATTCATCACGTCACGCCTGCGATTAGCAGCTACCGCGTCATTATGCCCGGCGTCCGCTACGTCGCCCCGCCGGAGCAGCATAAGCAGGCACCGCTTCCGATGGACGAGCACCTGTTCGCTCGTCTGCTCGGCGAGGCCGCTACGGCGCTGCGTGGCGAGGAGCGCCCGAGCGAGGGCGCGAGGCTGTGGGAGCAGGCGCTCGTCGCCAGCCTCAGCGGCGTCAGTCCGCTCGCCGCCCGCGAGCTCGTGCACCGCGCCTTCGGCAGCGCGAGCGAGGCGTCTGTGCTGCTGTCGTCGGATGCAGAGGCAGCGGCCCGACTGTGGCCGCCGTTCCACGCGCTGCAGCAGCAGCTGGAGCAGAGCGGGCTGTCTCCGGTGATCGTCGAGCAGCCGTCGGGTAAGAGCTTCTTCCACATCATGGAGCTCACGCATGTGGCAGGAGAGTCGCGCACGTTCCCGTCGGTCAGCGCCTGCCTGGAGGCGTACTACAGCGATAAGGCGGAGCGCGACACGGTGAAGCAGCGGGTCAGCGACCTGATCCGCCTGCTCACGAACGAGAGAACGAAGAATGTGAAGAAGCTCGAGAAGCTGAACGAGACGATGCGCGATGCCGAGCAGGCAGACCGCTTCCGTATTCTCGGCGAGCTGCTCACCGCCTCGATGCACCAGATGACCCGAGGCGACCGGAGCATCGACGTCATCAACTACTATGACGAGGAGCAGCGTACAGTCACGATCGAGCTCGACCCGCTGCTCACGCCATCGGAGAACGCGCAGCGCTACTTCAAGAAATATACGAAGAGCAAGAACAGCCTTATCGCGGTGCAGGAGCAGCTGCTGCAGGCCGGCAAGGAGATCGAGTATCTCGATACGGTGCTGCAGCAGCTGACCTCGGCGAGCATGGCCGACATCGCGGAAATACGCGACGAGCTGACCCAGCAAGGCTACCTGCGCAACCGGGGCAAGAAGGATAAGCGTAAGAAGCCGAACCAGAAGCCAACGCTCGTCTGCTTCACCTCCAGCGAAGGCATCCCGATCTACGTCGGCAAGAATAATACGCAGAACGAATATTTGACGAACCGACTCGCCCAGTCGAGCGATACGTGGCTGCATACGAAGGACATCCCAGGCTCCCATGTCGTCATCCGCAGCCCCCAGTTCGGCGACGCCACCTTGCTCGAAGCGGCAAGGCTCGCTGCCTTCTACAGTCAAGCGAAGGAGTCTAGCCAGGTGCCAGTCGACTACACGCTCATCAAGCACGTGCGCAAGCCGAGCGGCGCGAAGCCGGGCTTCGTCATCTATGATCATCAGAAGACGCTGTTCGTCACGCCGGATGCGGAGCTTGTTAAGCAGCTGCCTTCATCGGTCAAGTGATCGCAAGTAAGCAACACGAAGCAGCCCCCGGCCTAATGAGGCTGGGGGCTACTCGTAATACGAACGCAAAGCTATGAAGCTACCCCGTACCGAGCAAGCTCTTCATCTTCTTCACCGCGGTCTGTGCGTCCCCTTGTACGAGATGCACCCGCTCCGTGCCCGTCATAGCCGCATCGCTCGTAACTATCCGTCCTCCGATAAATACACGTGTAGACAGCCGAAGCTCGGCAATACGACGGTCCAGCAAGTGGAAGAAAGGCTGCGACGCTTGCAGCAAGCTTTCCGAGGAAGAGCCGAAAGCGAACGCGGCCGGCTTCATCTGCTCCAGACAGTCCAGAATCCCCTTCTCCGAAGGCGCAGCGCCCAGATATACGATCTGGAAGCCCTCCTGAAGCATGAAATAGCCGAAAAACAAAACGCCGAGCTCATGCCGTTCCCCGGGCGCACAGGACGTCACAATGAGCGGATGGTCCGCGGTGCGGTGGTACAAGTTTTTGAGCGCGAGCAGCCGTTCCCGGATGAAGTGACTGCCAAAGTGCTCCTGATACTCCGAGATTTCACCCCGCTCCCATCGGTCGCCCAGCTCAACCAGCACCGGCTGAAGCACCTGCAGCAGGACGAAATCCATGTGATGCAGCGCCAGCAGCTGATCAAAAAAACGCTGAGCCCCGATCTGATCGAGCCGCAAAAAAAGCTGCAGCAGCGTATCGCGATACTCCGACGCCTCACCCGTCGGCACCGCCGACACCCGTTGATAGCTGTCATGCGCACGCTGTACTTCGTCTGCCTGCGCCCCCCCTGGACCTGGAACTCCGCCCTGAGGCTCCGAATCCAGCTCAGCGCTTACGAGCTTCAGCTCGTCTACGGCCAAGCCGATCGGCATCCCTTCATCGACCTTGCGCTTCAGCCGCAGCAGCGTATCGATGTCACGATTCGTGTAACCGCGATACCCGTTCGGAAAGCGAGAAGGCGCTACGGCCTCGTAGCGCTCTTCCCATTTGCGGATCAGCTGTGTCGACATGCCCGTGCGCATGGACACCTCTTTAATTGTATATAAACGCTCGTTCATCTCGTAACCCCCGAAGCCTTCCATTCATGAGCCTTATTATAAACCATTTACAAAGCTTATACAAGACTCATACATAAACCTATGGAATGACAGGAAGACGAATTTCGACCGTCGTGCCTACATTTTCCTTACTCATAATATTCATCTTACCGTTATGATTCTCAATAATCTTGTAGCTGACCATGAGGCCCAGCCCAGTGCCCTTGTTCTTCGTCGTATAGAACGGCTCTCCGAGCCGAACGAGCGTCTTCTCCGGTATGCCGTAGCCATTATCGATGAAGCTGATCTTCACCTCGCGCTCCTCGGTCCGCTCTGCCCGTACGATCAGACTGCCACCGTTCGGCATCGCCTCCACGGCGTTCTTCAGCACATTGATGAACACCTGCTTCAGTTGATTCTCGACGCAGCTGACAAGCGGGAGCTTATCCTGAACCTGATTGATAATTTCCACATTATGAATGATCGCTTGCGTTTCAATTAAGATCATGACATCTTGTAGGACGCTCGACAGCGACTTCGGCAAGTAATCCACCGCCTGAGGCTTCGCCAGCACGAGCAGCTCGCTGACGATCTCCTCGATTCGCTCCAGCTCGTCAGCCATGATGCTCAAGTAGCTGTCATTGTTGGCTCCAGTCGTCAGCAGCTTCGTGAAGCCCTTCAGCGCTGTGAGCGGATTGCGTATCTCGTGCGCGATACCTGCCGCAAGCTGTCCGACGGCCGATAGCATCTCAGACTTGCGAAGCAGCTCCTCGGTATGCTTTCTTTCAGAAATATCCTCCGATATTTTCAAGTAATGAATAAGGCGGCCTGTCTGTTCCTTAATCGGTAAGAACTTGACCGACTCCCAGTACACGGACCCACTCTTATGCTTACTCTCCAGCTCCCCTCTCCACGCCCGCCCGCTCTGCAGCGTGCTGATGACCTCAAGAGGAAGGACGCTCGAGGCTTCCCAGTTATGAAGCTCCCAGACCGAAGTTCCGAGCACGTCCGATGTCTCATACTCCGTCACTTCGCAGAACTTCGGATTCACGTACTCGATCGTCCCGTCGAGATTCGCTATAACAGTTATCGAAGGACTTTGCTCGATCGCGTAGGATAGCTTCAGCATCTCGACATTCGTTTTCTTCAGCTCCGTAATATCGACGAAGGTCAATACGATACCCTTGATGAAGTTATCGCTTGTCCGATATGGAAGAACGCGCATGCTGTACCACCTGCCGCTGCGGCTCTGAATCTCCTTCTCCTCAGGTACGAGCGTCTTCAGCACCCGCTTCGCGTCCTCCAGAATGCCGTCGTACTCGAAGTTATGGGAGATGTGCGAGATCGGGCGGCCGTAATCGACCTCGAGCAGGTTAATCTCCTTCGTGATCACCGGAGTGAACCTTCTGACGCACATATTGCGGTCAAGAAAGATCGTCCCAATCTTCGTGCTGATCAGGAAATTATCCATGTCGTTATTCAGATCGGTCAGCTCTTGAATCTTGTACTGGTATTCCGTATTGACTGTGACCAGCTCTTCATTCACGGACTGCAGCTCTTCATTCGTGCTCATGAGCTCCTCGTTGGCAGCCACGAGCTCCTCATTCGTCGCCTGCAGCTCCTCGTTGGACGTCTCCAGCTCCTCAATCGTCGCCTGCAGCGATTCTTCGGCGCGCTGCAGCTCCTGCTCCAGCTCCACAATGCGTTGATTGACGTTGCTCTCGATCTCGAAGGAGTCGACAACCTTGACCGGTGTCGGCTGCGAAGATTCCTCGAAGGTAACGAGCACGAGCTTGTCGTACTTACGGTTATTCGCAGAGAACGGCTTCACGGCGAGATGGATATACGGAGATTGCTCGGAATTGTTCACCCGAATATCCTTATAGTAAATCACACGCTTCTCTTGACGCACCTTCTGTACGGCCGTCACAATCGCAACGGCAAGATGCGCCTCGACCAGCTTGTAGATGTTCCAGCTCGGCTTGCCGCGAGCGATGACCAGATATGGATTGACATTACCGCTTAGGTGCAGCACGTCGTTGTTTTCATCAATCAGCATGCACGGAGGCATGTGCTCGTCGACGAATGTCGTGTACATGTCGTCCGTTTTTTTATGCGTTTGATACTCCTTCAAGTTCGAATACCCCCTCCGCGCCATCTGCTGCACCTTGGAGTTGTTGACGTGTTCATTCAGGTCAATATCGTTGGCTGCGGTTAATGAAACATTAAACTGACGTTGCTGGAAGATGTTCCACTTGCGCTCATACGTTGAGAATAAATTTGTTAGCCTGCCGATCGTTTCGCTCGGACCGAGAAAGAGGAAGCCGTTCGGATTTAAGGCAAAGTGAAATAAAGATAGAAGCTTCTGTTGCATGTCCGATTGCAAATAAATAAGCATGTTACGGCACGTGACCAGGTCCAGATTGCTGAACGGAGGGTCCTTCAATAAATTGTGCGGTGCAAACACGATCATTTTACGTATTTCCTTGTTGATCGTATACATCTCGCCGTTCTGCGAGAAATACGTATCGAGTATGGACCTCGGCACTCCTTTAAGCGCAGACTCCGGGTAAATGCCTTGACTCGCGAAGTCGATCGCATCCTTATCCAGGTCGGTTGCGAATATTTTGACCGTATACGACTGATCGAGCTGAAGGGCATATTGATGGAACAGGATGGCAAGCGAGTAGGCCTCCTCACCGGTGGAGCAACCCGCAACCCAGATCCGAATTTGCCGCTCGCTGCTCTTGTTGTGGAAGATCGCTGGAACGACACGCTTCTCGATGAGCTCGAACGCCTGAGTGTCGCGGAAGAAGTGAGTAACCCCAATCAGCAAGTCTTTGCCAAGTGCATCCAGCTCCTTCGCATCGCCCTCCAGCACAGCGACATACTCTTCGAGCGACCGTTGTCCGACCAGATTCATTCTCCGCTCGATTCGCCGCAGAATGCTATTCTGCTTGTAATAGGTGAAATCAATGCCGTTCAGCTGTCGCAGCAGCTCGAATATTCGATTCAGCTCCGCCTCCTGATTCGAACTAAACAACGATTCTCTCTCTTCCAACCTCACCGTACTCTCCTCTTGCATCGTTCTCGAAGCCAAGCTATTGAAGAAGCTTGCTATAGCCTGCGGCGTCATCACATGATCGGTATATCCGCTCAAGCGGGCACTGCTAGGCATTCCGTCGAACTTGGCCGATTGTTCATCCTGAACAATCACAAGACCACCGCGCTCCTTAATCGTCTCGATCCCTCGCGTACCGTCGCTGCCCGTTCCGGACAATATAACAGCAATCGCCTTGCTGCCGACATCCTGGGCGAGCGAAGTCAGGAACACGTCGATCGGCAAATTCAAGCCGGACGATTCATGGTCTGTAACCTGCAGAATACGATCAATGATTTTAATATCCTTCTTAGGGGGAATGAGATAGATGCAGTTGGGCCGTACCTCCATGAGGTGCTCCGCTTCGTAAATGTTCATCTGCGTATGCTTAGACAATATTTCGGACATAAAGCTCTTGTAGTTAGGCGATAAATGCTGCACGACGACAAACGACATACCGCTGTCCGAATCCATATGCTCAAAAAACTGCTGAAGCGCCTCTAAGCCGCCTGCGGAAGCTCCGATTCCTGCAATGTAACTGCTCATTCGCTGCCCCTTCCACTCATCCACCGTTAACATTCCTTAACCCCGTTTCGGTCGGCAACGCCGTTCTGCCAAAATAATAATAAGTATAACAAAATGACTAAAGTCTCACATATGAAGTTTATAGTAACGTGATACGCGTTTATCCACTGAGGTGCCGCGCTCGCGGCGCGGTTATCTAATTTATTTAATAACCTGCTATGGAAACGATGAAACGTTTGAGCTAATATAATATAAACTGCCGCAGGGGGAACAAATGATGAACTTTCACGCTGAACTGTTGGCGGAAGCATTGCTCGCGGGCGATTATGACAAGAGCTGGAGCATTGTCGACCAGCAGACTTCAGCAGGACGAAACAGCCTGTACATCTACAGCAAGCTACTTACGCAGGCGATGCGCTATATTGGAGAGCTGTGGGAGCACAATTCCATATCGGTAGCAGACGAGCACCTCGCCTCAGCTGGCTGTGACCGTCTGCTTACCTTATACGGACATATGCAGGTTCAACAGATGGAGCACGCCAAGAAGGTCATGCTGCTATGTATGGAAGGCGAGCTGCATTATCTCGGTCTTAAGATGATTAGCTCCTTCTTTCAAGAGAACGGCTGGGAGACCCGGTGCTTCGGACCGAACCTGCCACTAGAATATGCGCTTGTGCATGCGCTCAGCTGGAAGCCTGATGTAATCGGGATCTCAGTAACGATGGTGCACGCTCTGCCCAAGCTGAAGGAATATGTGCACACGCTCGAGAACATGCACCATCGTCCGATGGTCATGATTGGAGGCCGATTAGTAGGTAAATACGATCTACGCCCTTACTGTTCAAGCCAAACGATATTGCTCGAAGATATGAACGAGCTGCACCAATGGCTGGAGCAGGATACCATGAAAACGTTGTACAAATCCAGTAAAATTTTAGGAGGCTAATGTCAATTATGACGAACGCCCGGTCGATGCTACCCGTCCCCTATTTTGCCATCGACTCCCAATACCGAATCTTAGAACGGTCAGAACTAAGCAGCTCACAATTCCCCCCTACGGAGCAATTTCGTGAGCTCGTTGACATCGGCTCGGAGGAGAAGCTGGAGCGCTTCATTCGGCCGATGCAGGATCAACGGGTTGAGCTGAACCTGATGTATGGCCCGCGCAAGCAGCCCATGCTGTTCGAGGTCCATCAATGCTGGGAGAACGAATCGATCGGGCACCTCGTGCTCATCCGCAACCAGCACAGGCTTCAGCCGCTTCTGGATTCGATGGAGCGCATGCGTGAGGAGCTCACCCACGTAACGAGACAAGCATCCAGTCCACTCTCTCCGTCCCCATCCCCATCTCGGCACTTGACATCGGTTCCGCGAAGCGAGGGGAGCGTTCAGGAGAGCTCGAAGGAGAACTATTACTTGGAGCTTCATGACGCGCTGGTCACGATCGACGACCTGCTTGCGATTGTCCGTTCCACGCTCATGGAATCCGGCAAGGACGCTTACACGATGCTTCTGCTCGAGCAGACCGCCCATGCCAAGGAGCTTGTTCGCAAGCTGCAGCAATACAAATAAACCCGAATCGAGTATAGACTCGATCGGGTTTATTTTTTTGCCATATACGCACAGACTTACATACTTAGCCGCTTGCGCAAGTACGCCTCGAGCGGCTCGCGAAGCTCCTCGCGCTCAAGCGCCATCTCGATCGTCGCCTCAATGTAGCCGAGCTTGTCGCCGACATCATAGCGGCGGCCGGTGACCGGATGCATGACCATACGCTGTATACGATTAAGAACACGGAGCGAGTCCGTCAGCTGAATCTCGCCGCCCCGACCAGGACTGCTCGTCTCCAGCAGAGCGAATATTTGCGGAGTCAGTACATAGCGCCCGATGATTGCCTGATTCGAAGGAGCCGACTCACGGTCCGGCTTCTCGACCAAGTCTTCAATCCAGCGGTACGTCGAATTTCCGTCCTCATATGGAGAAATAATGCCGTACTTGTCCACATCGTGCCAAGGCACCTCTTGCGTCCCGATGACCGATGTCTGCGTCTGGTCGAACAGATCGATCATTTGCTTCAGACAAGGCGGCTCCGACTGAATGATATCATCGCCCAGCAGGACGGCGAACGGCTCGTCTCCGATAAACTTACGCGCGCACAGCACGGCATGACCTAGTCCAAGTGGCTGCTTCTGTCGGATGTAATGCACATCGGCCATGTTAGAAATGGACTGTACCATATCCAGCAGCTCGACCTTCCCCTTCTCCTCCAGCGTCGACTCGAGCTCAACGGATTTGTCAAAGTGGTCCTCGATCGCCCTCTTGTTGCGGCCCGTCACTATAATAATATCTTCAATGCCTGAGGAGATCGCCTCCTCCACAATGTATTGAATCGCAGGCTTGTCTACAATCGGCAGCATCTCCTTCGGCTGAGCCTTAGTAGCCGGAAGGAAGCGGGTACCTAGACCCGCAGCCGGAATAATCGCTTTACGCACCTTCATCGTTCGTTTCGTCCTCCTTGTCGTAATTTCAGCTGCTCCAGAACGTCCGTGCTTACGCGGCGACTCCCGATCGGCGCATGAAAGACGACACCGCCCCGTTCGCCGTGATAATCGGAGCCGGCTGTCACGAGCAGTCCATGACTCGCGGCGAGCTCCGCATAGTGCTTCTCCTGCTCAGGCGTATGGTCAGCATGATACGCCTCCACGCCAGCGAGTCCTTGCTGCGCCAGCTCAGCGATCAGCTCGTCGCGGCCGTACAGCCCCGGATGTGCGAGCACCGCCGCGCCTCCAGCCTCGCGAATCCATTGTACCGCCTCCGCAGGCGCGATTCGCGGCGGATTGATGTGCGCCGCCTTCCCGGCGGCCAAGTATCGGTCGAACGCCTCGGCCATGGAGGCGACGTAGCCTTTGCGCACGAGCGCGTCGGCAATATGAGGCCGGCCGATTGTATCGCCCCTCCTTTTCACATGACGGACCGATTCATACACATCCTCCATGTCGATCCGTAGGCCAAGCGACTGAAGCCGCTCTACGATCAGCTCATTGCGCCTGTCGCGGACGCGGCGAAGCTGCTCGAGCCTCTCTAGCAGCAGCGGGTCACGCCACTCGATCCAATAGCCGAGCACATGAATGTCGCAGCCGTCGACTGCCGTACTGATCTCCACGCCAGGGACTACCGTAATACCGAGCTCGCGCCCGGCCTCCAGCGCCTCCTCTACACCGCCCACTGTGTCGTGATCCGTAATCGCAACAGCGGATAATCCAGCGTCCAGCGCAAGCCTCACGTTATGCGTGGGCGTGCCGGTGCCGTCCGAAGCAATCGTATGCGTATGTAGATCCGCTTCAAGCATCTTCACGAAGCCCCTCCTTTGCACCTGTAGCCCTATACAGGGAACAGCCCCCATACATGGTAACGAATTGAAGCGAAAAAATCAAAAACATCGACCTACAGCCACTGACTTAAGTCACGCTCGCGCAAAAACGTCAAAAACGTAACGGCCGAAATCGGCAGCAGCGTCGAGCTCAAATAAATCGCGTGGAAGCTGCGAGCGAAGCTCACGTTCTCCACCGACTTCACATGCAGCACGCCTAGCGCCGCCTCATGCTTCACCGACGACTGGGACAAGATCGAGATGCCAAGCCCAGCCTCGACAGCAGACTTGACCGCTCCGGTGCTGCCAAGCTCCATCACAATCTTCAGCTCCGAGATGTCGCAGCCCGCCTTCACCAGCTCCTCCTCCATCACACGTCTCGTTCCCGAGCCCTGCTCCCGCAGCACGAACGGATAATGGACGAGCTCGCTAATCGGTACCTGCTCGAACGCCGCCAGCGGATGACCACTCGGCACGATGAGCTTCAGCTCGTCACTCAGCACCGCCTCGGTGTGCAGATCCGGATGGTTAACCTCTGCCTCGACGAGGCCGAATGTCAGCTGATGGGCCATGACCTCTTCTAAGATTTGCTTCGTGTTGATCACCTTCATACTAACCGAGATGTTCGGGTATTCTTGACTGAACGGCCCGAGCAGCCGCGGCAATATATATTCACCGACCGTCAGACTCGCTCCGAGATGAAGCCGGCCCTCCAGCATATGCGTGAACTTGGACATGCCTTGATCCGTTTCTTTAATCAGGTCAATGCTTCGTCTTGCGAACGGCAGCAGCGTCCGTCCCGCCTCGGTCAGCTCCACCCGCTTCGTCGAGCGGATGAACAGCTTCGTGCCGAAGTAATCCTCGAGCGACTGGATCTGCATCGTCACAGCCGGCTGGGTCATGTGCAGCGCGCCTGCAGCATGCGAGAAGCTCCCCTTCTCCGCTACCGTATAAAAAATATGGAGCTGGTGAAAATTGAGTGCCATAGCGTACCTCCACAAGTGCCATTCCAAGCCTTTACTCTAATTATAGCGAAAAAAAACACTTGAAGCTATCATCGTCGGTCGGAACCGCGGACGAAACGACGAAAGGCGTACCGCGGACGGCACGCCTGTAATCGCTTCCAACAATATTGAGCTTATCTTCGCTTCCGGCCGTTCTTGATCAATGTCATCCGGCGCGAGTGACGCAGCCAGGAGTAATAAGATCGCAGATCGCGTAGCTCGATCGTCTCTGACATACGCCCGAGGAACGTGACGACGATCATCTTGTACGTTATATCTGACTTAGGGACCATCTGCAGCGGATCAACCGGATTCGGTGTAAACTCCGCAACCATAACAAGATCATCATCGATCAGGTATACATCCTGTTCATTGCGGTAATACGTTCGAATGGCCCCTTCCCTCAGCTTGTTCCATAGAAATGCGGTAATATCGTGAAAACCGGTCTTCTGTGACTCGACTCTGTCCGCCCACCGGCTGCGGGCGTGATGGGTAATCACGATATCGGTAATCGCCTTGCCCCCGAGCACGAACGGGCTGGCATCGCTTCGATTGCTTAATGGACCGATTCTCGATTCTTTCACAAACCAAACCCTCTTCCTACAAAAATAGTTCGTTCAACCTATGTACTTCCGATTGCCTTCTTACTCTATTTTAACGCATACGCTTACAGAATCAAATTAAAAAATCTTTAGATAATTAAAAATGCAAAAAAGCTCCAGTAAGAAACCGGAGCCTTGCTTCGCACATATGCTATAATGGGCACGGTCTATCTGCCGCATCTTCTATAACGTGTAAAATCTCGTCTTATCAGGCATATTACTGCTATACTCAGTCTTGATCTCGTTGCGGTACGAGCGCTCAACCTTCTTGACGAACGGCAGACGCATCAGCTGCTTGACCGTCTCGTCAAACCGGCTCGCATACACATACATGGCGGCGTAATGCAGCTTCTTGGAAATAAAGTGGACGTTCCCATATTTCTCGAGCTGCTTCCCGGCCGCCTTCACATCGGAGACCCATACAATGATTCCCGTACGTTCGGTAAACATAGCCGTGACCTTCTTTCTTCATCAATAAGCTGAAATCTTGTGCTATCGTGCCGCAGCATGATCGAGATTGTTCAGTCGAAAGGAATGAGCCTTCCATGAGCTTCCCCGATTCTGATTCTGCCATCATCGCCGTCGTTCGGCGGGGCGAGCTGGTTGAGAGCTTGCACCGAGGACATATCGTCGCGGTACATGCCTCCGGACAGCTGGCTGCCTGGGCAGGCGATCCCCGCTATTATACGTACGCCCGTTCAACAGCGAAGCTGCTGCAGGCGCTGCCTCTGCTCGAGGAGGGAGGCGTCCGGCGCCTAGGATTGACAGATGCGGAGATCGCTCTCGTCGCGTCATCACATAACGGCGAGCCCGCGCATACGGCTGCAGTTGCATCCATTCTGCATAAGGCCGGACTCGATGTAAGCGCTCTAGACTGCGGGGCGCAGGAGCCGCTTCATAAGCGCGAGGCGGACCGGCTGAAGCATGAGCATCTGGCGTGCGGCGACATTCATAACACGTGCTCCGGCAAGCATGCGGGCATGCTCGCATTAGCCGTGCTGATGAATGAATCTATTTACAAGTATACCTCGCCGAATCATCCTGTCCAGCAAAAGATGCTGCGCATCGTCAGCGAGATGAGCGGCTGCCCGCCGCAGCACATCACGATCGGCATCGACGGCTGCGGCGTTCCGGTCTTCGGACTTCCGCTCGCCGCTCTTGCCGCCGCATATGCCAAGCTCGGCAAGCCGGATGACCTCAGCCCTGTCCGCCAAGAGGCGTGCCGCACATTGCTAGAGGCGATCGCTCGTGCGCCCTACTACATCGCAGGCACCGGCCGCTTCGATACGCGGCTGTCCGAGGTGACAGACGGGCGTGTCATCGGCAAGATGGGCGCTGAGGGCGTCTACGCGGCAACGGCGCCCGCCGCCGGCCTCGGGCTCGCGCTGAAGCTGGAGGACGGCGCAGAGCGGGCGCTCTATGCGGCTGCGACCGAAGCGCTGCTGCAGCTCGGGCTGCTCACCGCTGCAGAGGCCGGGGCGCTAGCCAGCTTCCATCGGACTGACGTAGTGAACCGCCGCGGCGAGGTCGTCGGCACGATCAAGCCTGGGTTCACGCTAAACATACCTTCCACGGAAGAGTAAGAGCTGTGAAGCGAGAGGCTGTTGAGGGAACCTCAGGCAGCCGCTCGTGGTGGCAGGCAGCGGTTCGCTGCTGTGCGCGGTGGCTCGGTTATATGCTTCGGATAACAGCGGCTAGCTGCTGCCAGCGGCCATTCGCAGCTACACGCGGCCGTTGACTCACCTCTGTGTCCTATTGCACCCGCTCACTCCTACGTGGACGTTAGCCGCACTTCCCGCTGCAGCTGCCGCCGGAGCTGCAGCCGCCTGTGCTAGCGAGCGGATCGTTCGAGGGCACCTTGATCGTGTCGGACACGGAGTAGGCGATCGTTTCAGCGACAGCCTGCAGCAGCTCGTCCAGCTTCCGCTCAGCTTCCTTGAACCGTCGAACGGACATTACCTCGTCCAGCTCCGCTTGAACCGCCTGGATCTGCTCCAGCGCCTCATGATAGTTCGGGTGATAATGTCCGAAGCGCTCACATTCCTCGAAGCGCTCCTTCGCCTTCTGAAACTTCCGTACAAGAAGTGCCGCCTCTTCGTCCTGGTCCTTCATATGCTTCCAATATAGGTAATCCGCCGTCTCAGCGGAATTATTAATCATATCGGCTAATTGATAGGCTTCCAGCAGGAGAGCCGCCATATCGAGCGTGCGCGATTCCATCACTGCCATATCGGCAAGCACCGCCTTTCATCATCTAGGAATCATCCTATCTATCATAGCACATTGAGGCCAGCTGCGTCGCCCGCTAATATTTATCGTTAATCCCCGGCAAGATGAGCTTCATCTCCTCCCACTCGTCTGCGAGTAGTCTCAGCTCTCCCGTGTTCGCTTCTTCACTCGTGCCGCCGCGCTCCAGCGCCGTGACGCACCAGGTTCCCCGTGTGTCCTGCACCTTGCGCGGTACGATCCGGCAGTCAGCGCCGTTCCTGCGAATCTGCAGCAGCGTACGTAGCGCAATCGCACGCTCAACGATGTCCCGCCGCGTCGAAGCATGATAGCTCCGATAATCCTTCAGCCAGGAGGCTGGTATGTCACGCAGCTCCGGGTACAGATCATGAGACTCGGGAAGACGCGTCTCCAGCTGGTAATACGCAAGCGAGCTGCGGGCGTACAGCAGCCCTTGGCAGTTGCCATCGGCTGCAGCAGCCGTACGAACAGTTTCCTCCTCCTCGTCTGCGGACACAAGCTGTGGATACCGAAGCGATGCGTGCTCGCCAGCCCCGTCAAGCGCCACCTCAGGCATGAAGCCTGCCTTCTCCAGCGCGGCTGCCAGCGCCGGTACGTGCTCCTCCTCTACGCGGTAATGCAGCTCTCCGAGCGGCTCCGCCAAATACTTGGCCGCATGAGGCAGTCGGCCAATCGCCGAAGCCGTATCCACATCGGCGCAGCGCAGCAGCACAGCTCTCGACAGCTTCGTCAAGCCGAATGGCCGCGCCCACTGCTCGACCGCTATGCGCACGTTGTCGGGCACACCGTATGCGCAGTGCTTCTCCAGGAAGCACAGGATGTCATCTGCACACCTCCCCTGCTCCAGCGCATGCTTGACACTCGACTTCGTCAGCTTGCATACGCTCAGCGTGTCACGCTTGAGCGCCTCTGTGAAGCAGAGGAGCTCCCATTGCAGCTTCAGCGGCGCATCCGGAGGAATGAGCACGTCGAAGTCCGGCTGTAGCACGAATGGGGCTTCGGCTTCCATAGCTGTATCCGCTGACATTGCAAGCACTGCCGTCCCCTGCGAGACCGACGTGCCCGACATGACCGAAGAGACCGATGTGAACGGCCGACAATGCCAAGCGTACACCGTGCGCGTCGCCTCACCACCAGCGAGCCCCTTCTCCAGCCAGCCGAGCGCATGCAGCGGCCGCAGCCACTGCTCCTCGAGCCGCCTTACATATTCGAACCGATGCTCCTCTCCGGCTGCAGGAAGCAGACCTGCGCGCTGTAACTTCGATACGATCGCCGCAGGCTCAAGCCACGCCCCCTCAGGCGCTGCTTCGAGACAGAGCGCCGCGTGCTGCAGCCAGGACGCTTGCGGCCAAGCCGCCCCTCTCCACAGCGCATACAGCTGGTCATTCTGAAGCGAGCGAGTGCCAGATAGGAACGTGTGTAGCGCCGACTTCTGCACCTTCAGCTCGCCCTGCTGCTCAGCAAGAAGGCCAAGTCGCAGCAGCCAATCGAGCAGCAAGGCAACAGGAAGCGGGTACGTATCCGCGTGAGCGTGCTTCAATGGAACGCCGCAGAAGTCATCCTGCTGCCAGCCGAGCAGCTCTCCGAGACGCTGCACCGTCCGCTTCATCAGCACGCCGCCCTTCGTCAGCTTCAGCTCCTGCTTCGCGCTGAATACGAGCAAGTCAAGGACCGTGACCGCAGGCTCCCGAATCGGCCTCACCGTACATGCTATAGGCTCGACAGACGGCCCAGCCACTTGCTCCGCTGACTCCCATTCCGCCGCATTCGCGAACAACAGTCGCTGCCATCGAGGCAAGGCGTCGCTAGGCAGCACGTACAGCAGCTCGCCCCACGTCTTGCGGAACGCCAATATCAGCCCCTTGCGGCGCAAACCGGCGAGCCCTGCTGCCGTCTCCGCACCTGACATACTCGTACCGAGCGTACGCTCCAGCCGAGCGTCATCGAACGGCTCGCTGCCGATGCGGCTGACGACCGCCACAAGCACCTTACGCTCGGCCCCCGCGAGCCGGTTGCAGATCGTCTCCAGCACGACATCGTCTGACCATAGCTGCTCCAGCGTCTGACCGCGGCTCAGCCAAGACGCGTACACCGTCTCTGCCTCGATCGAAGCACGCAATTCAGCTGGCATGAGCGCCAGCAGCTGATCGTAATTCATCGCACAGCCTCCTCCTCCGTCGGCGCCTGCGAGCTCTCCTGCTCCTCGGCCGCCGTTCGATACTGATACCCTTGCTCGATCAGGAACAGCTGTCTATTCATCGCATACTCCTGCTCCTTCGTGCCTTCGCTGACCAAGGTGTAGAAGTAGGCTCGATTATCCCTGCTCTTCGGGCGCAGTATACGTCCGAGCCGCTGCGCCTCCTCCTGGCGCGAGCCGAAGCTGCCTGACACCTGGATCGCTACGCAAGCGTCGGGCAGGTCGATGGCGAAGTTCGCCACCTTCGACACGATCAGCACCGGCAGCTCCCCCTTCCGGAAAGCGGCGAATAGCTGCTCGCGCCTCTCATGAGGCGTCTTCCCATACACAAGCGGAGCTCCGGTCCGCTTCGAGATGAGCTCCAGCTGCTCCAAGTATTGGCCGATGATGAGCGTCTGCTCTCCTGCGTGCTTGCGCAGCAGTCGGTCAATCGTCGGAAGCTTCGCCGAATTCAGACTCGCGATACGCATGCGCTCCCTCTCCGCGGCAGCACGATATTGCTCGAGCTCCGCGTCCGGCATCGACAGTCGCAGCTCCATACACTCGACCGAAGCGATCCAGCCCTCGCTCTCGAGCGTCTTCCACGGCATCTCATAGCGCTTCGGTCCGACCAGAGAGAACACGTCCTCCTCACGCCCGTCCTCGCGCACCAGCGTCGCCGTCAAGCCAAGCCTGCGCGTCGCCTGTATATCCGCTGTAACCCGGAACACCGGAGCGGGCAGCAGATGCACCTCATCGTAGACGATAAGCCCCCAATCCCGCTTGTTGAACAGGTCCATATGCACGAACGGATCGTTCTTCGACTTGCGGTAGGTCAGCATCTGGTACGTCGCGATCGTGACCGGACGCACTTCTTTATTCTTAGCGGAATACTCACCTACCATCTCCTCGGTCAGATCGGTCTTGTCGAGTATTTCACGCTTCCATTGCTTCACGGACGTACTGTTCGAGGTCAAAATCAGCGTCGCGCAGCACAGCTTGCCCATCGCCGCGATGCCGATCACGGTCTTGCCTGCACCGCACGGCAGTACGAGCACGCCGCTGCCTCCCGCTAGCGAGCCTTCGCGGTAGAACGACTCGACTGCTGATCTCTGATAATCTCGCAGCGAGAAGGCGCCCCCCTCCTCACTCTCCGTCCGCAGCCGAATCGGCAGCGACTCGCCGCTCGAATAGCCGGCCAGATCATCGACAGGGAAGCCGAGCTTGATCAGCTCCTGCTTCAATAGACCGCGGTATTGCGGCGAGAAGCGAAGCGTGCGCTCGTCCACCTGCACGAGGCCATAAGAACGAAGTGACTTATAGGACACCATCTCCTTAATAACAGACAGGTCGTCGGAGATGAGCAGCAGCTCGTCGCCCAGCCGCTCGAGACGCACCAAGCCGTATCTTTCGATGAAGCTGCGAATATGTTGCTTAACCGTAGCAGGAAGCCCGAATTTGGCCCGCTGCTCGAGAAAGTCAATGATCTCATGCGACGTCAGCCCAGCGGCTGCAGCGTTCCACAGCGTCAGCGAGGACATCCGGTACGTGTGTATGTGCTCTGGAGATTTGACCAGCTCCGCGAAGCGGGACAGGACGGCTCGCGTCGGCTCGAATTCCGGGTGCCGTGTCTCAAGCAGCACGCAGAAATCATGCTGCACAACGAGCGGTCGGTCCTTATGAACGACAGCCATGTGTACCCCTCCAAACTTTGGCAGATGGCATTAGTATGAGGGAACACGCGACGAATTAAACGTATTTTTCGAGGAATGGCCGCTCAATCGTGCTGTTCGTGTTGTAATCGTGATCTGCTTATGAAAAAATAAGGTACAGCTACACGCACATCACGAGCATAGTCAGGAGAGAAAGCAATGACAAACCGCAGTATCGCATTACTCGTACTCATACTAGCCTTCATGCTGTCAGCCTGTTCGAATGGAGCTATGGTGACAGGCAGCTCGGTACAAGGAGAATGGCTGGACGCCGTGCTTAAGGATTACCCTGAGCTGCGCTCCAAGCAGGTCGAGGAAGAGAAGGTGAGCCGCGTCGTCGACGGCGATACGTTCGAGACCGCGTCAGGCCGCAAGGTACGGCTCATCGGGGTGAATACACCGGAGAGCGTCGGCGGCAAGGTGGAATATTACGGCAAGGAAGCGAGCGCGTTCACGAAGTCGCAGCTGACGAATCGGAAGGTGCTGATGTTCAAGGATGCAGGCGACACGGATAGGTACGGCAGACTGCTCCGTTATGTATTCGTTGAGGACGAGCCGATGATGTACAATGAGCTGCTCGTCGTAAGCGGGTACGCCAATCCGATGACCGTGCCGCCGAATGTCATGTTCGCAGACCGCTTCACAGCTGCAGAACGCAAGGCGCGGGCAGCAAGCGCGGGCTTGTGGGCGAAGAGTAACGGAGGCGATGTCTCCCAAGGCTCCAGCTCGTCCGGTGCAGGCGGAGCGGCTGACGCTCGAGGCTCCGGCTCTACCAGCGCGGGAGGAGCGAATGCTGCGAAGACGGAGGCGGCGGGCTGCTCAGAGCCGACGATTAAGGGGAACATCAACAGCGCCAAGGAGCGCATCTACCATGTGCCAGGCGGCCGCTATTATGAGCAGACCGTGGCGGAGCAGATGTTCTGCACTGAGCAGGAGGCGATCGATGCTGGCTTCCGCCGCTCGAAGGTCTAACTCCACAGACGCAGCTGCATACAGCTCGAACCCCTTCATGCTCTATGCATGCAAAAATCCCCCTGACGGGGGATTTTTCGCTTCAGCCTCGTATTTAGCTCCGATATTGAATAAATTATACCGTTTTGACCGTTTCCTTATGCTTCTCGGAGATGACGCTCAGCGCCTCGCCCGCTTCGTCCTCGAACTTGTCGCGGACTGCGAGATCACCGATCGACACAATACCGACCAGCTCGCCGTTCTCGACGACTGGCAGGCGGCGGATTTGCTCCTTCGCCATCACTTTGGCTGCTTCCTCGACTGTCGTTTCTGGAGACACGGATACGACCTTGTCGCTCATCACGTCCTTGATCGCGCCGGAGCCTTCGATCTTCGCCGCATAGCCGCGAATGACGAGGTCTCGGTCTGTGATGACGCCGATCAGCTTTTTACCGTCGACGACCGGAATGAATCCCGTATCCTCCTGCTTCATCTTGACAGCAGCCTCATACACATTGTCCTTCAGCGTCACCGTAGCGCAATCCGTCGTCATGATGTCACGAAGCTTTTTACCTGTCATAGCATGAATCCCTCCCGAAAGGAATTGACGTGCAGCGGCTGAGCATGTTCTAACCGTTACCCGTCCCCATATAGACTGTCCCTCGGGAGTGGATTCATGCACACCTGATAAGTGCTAATTACAGGAGTGCTCGGCCAAATAATCCATCGTCATCGTCACGAACAGCTTAGCGGCGTGCAGCATCGCCTTCTCCTCAATGTCGAAGCGCGGATGATGATGCGGATGAACGATACCGCGCTCCTTGCTGCCCGCTCCGACCAGCATGAAGCAGCCAGGCACCTGCTCCAGATAGTACGCGTAATCCTCTGCCGCCATAATGAGCGGCGAACGCTGCGTCCCTTCCTCCCCGAACACCTTAGGCGCCGCGCGTACGAATCGCTCAGCCTCCGCCTCATGATTCACAACAGGCGGGTAGCCCAGCTTGTAATCAATCCTGTAGCGGGCACCGTGCATTGAACACGTCTGTGCCACGATCGTCTCCAGCCGCTCTCTAATACGATTGCGCAGCTCACCGTCGAACGTCCGAACGGTGCCCTTCAGCTGCGCGGTCTCGGCGATCACATTGAACGTCGAGCCGCTGTGAATAGAGCCGACGGACACGACACACGGCTGCGTCGGATCGGCGGACCGGCTCACGATCGACTGCAGGCTCACGACGAGCTGGGACGCGATATAGACCGCGTCGATCGTCTCGTGCGGCAGCCCGCCATGCCCGCCTCTGCCAAGCACATCAATAATGAATTCATCGGCAGCCGCCATAATCGGCCCTTCCTTGCACCATGCCGTTCCCGCTTCGAGTGGCGACCACAGATGAACGCCATAGACGACGTCAACGCCTTCCAGCGCACCGTCCGCAATCATCGGCGCCGCTCCGCCAGGCGTCATCTCCTCCGCATGCTGGAATAGGAAGACGACTGTGCCCGCCCATTCGCCGCGGCATTCACTCAGCGCCTTCGCCACCGCGAGCAGCGTCGCGGTGTGCGCATCATGACCGCAAGCATGCATGACGCCGGGCACCTTGGACGCATATTCGCAATCGTTCTCCTCGTGAATCGGCAGCGCGTCCATATCGGCCCGCAGCGCCACCGTCGACCCTCGGCCCAAGCCTCCCTCGAGCTTCGCCAGAATGCCGTGACCTTGTCCGACCTTCGTGCGAACGTCAAGTCCCCATTGTCGAAGCTTCTCCTCGACGAAGGCAGCCGTGTGGTCCTCCTTGAACGAGAGCTCCGGGTATTGGTGCAGGTGACGTCGCCAGACGACCATTTCTTCATATGTAGCCTCGAGCGCTTCCATTATCGTCATGCTTGTGCCCCCTCGAGAGTTGTAGGTTAACAGCCGGTCACACGCTCAAGCTGTTTTTGCTTATTTTAACAGATGCTCGGAACGGTTTCACGCATGTGTCACAAATTTTCAAACTTTGCTGGTTTCGCCTTGTCCGAACGACTGCATTAGGCTTGCACTGCAAGGGGAAACATACTATCATGGGTAAGGTGATGTACATAGATTAGGAGGGCTTGCTGTGATTATTGAGAACAGTGGATTGAAGGGCTTGAAGAGCGATCTCGCCCATTTGGATGAATCGATGGAGCAGCTTGGCTTTGTACGCTGGCAGTGGGAGTATTACCGCGCTACGTACGATCTGAAGCTGGAAGATAAAAAGAACGGTGAAGACTACTACCTTCGTGTGAATGCGCGCGTGGAGTCCGGCAAGCTGGAGCAGCCGCACGCCATTCTCTATATTGAGGACACATATATCGGAAGAGCGACCTTCCCGCACGGCCTCGACTATCAGTCCCCGGTTCCGGATGCCTTTATGAAAATTGTTGAAGCGAAGCTCGCTGAGCTCAAGACGAAGCTGACGCAATAAGCGAGGGCCTCTCTATGAGCCAGCCGCGACGAGGAACGCCCGACTTTTTATTGCTGTTTCTGACGTTTGTACTCGTTTGCATTGGTTTAGCGTTTGTTTTTAGCGCCAGCGTGGCGATGAAGGATCCTTTGTATCTCGTCATCAGACAAAGCTTCGCCGTAGGAATTGGCACGGTGCTGCTTTTGTTTTGCATGAATGTCGACTTTCGCAAGTTCCAACGCTGGGTCGCACCACTGCTCGTGTTCACGATTGTACTGCTGCTTCTCGTGCCCATCGTTGGCCGCGAGGTCAATAGTGCCAAGAGCTGGATCTACATCGGATCGTTCGGCCTCCAGCCGACGGAGCTGGCCAAGCTGTCGATCATCTTGTACTTGGCGGCGCTGGTCAGCAAGAAGGGCGACAAAATCCGCGATTTCAAGCGGGGGCTCGTGCCCCCGCTTCTCGTCATAGGCTTCTTCTGCATGCTAATCATGCTGCAGCCTGACCTCGGCTCTACGATGATCGTCGTGCTTAGCGCAATGCTCGTCATTATGGTGGGCGGTGCCAACCTGAAGCACATCGCCGCGCTCGGGCTTGCAGGTGTTGCATTTCTCTCCATTGCGATCTCAGCTACCTTCCTCAAGTCTGGAGACATGAACTACAGAATTGGACGTATTATGACGTACCTGGATCCGTTCGCGGACAAGCAGGGTGACGGCTACCAGATCGTTCAATCGCTGTATGCATTCGGACACGGAGGGCTGACAGGAGCTGGATTTGGCCAAAGTATCCAGAAGCTGCATTATTTGCCCTATGCGCATAATGATTTTATATTTTCCATTATCGGCGAAGAGCTCGGCTTTATCGGAACATCGTTGTTTCTGATCTTGTACTTAAGCTTCTTGCTGCGTGGACTTATCGTCGCGCTCCGCTGTCAGGACCTGTTCGGCATGCTTACGGGCGTCGGGATCGTCGGGATGATCGGCGTGCAGGCGTTCATTAACATCGGCGGCGTCACCAACACGATCCCGATGACCGGCGTGACGCTGCCGTTAATTAGCCATGGCGGAACATCAATGCTCGTGACGCTAATGGCACTCGGTATCCTGCTCAGCATTTCCCGCGAATCGAACAAGCCGCAAGCGAGTAGCATACAATCGAAAAAGAGAGCCTGACGGCTCTCTTTTTGCTTCTATGCTTCGATTATTTCACCCGATGCTGTGCATCCTCAGACTGCGGCTGCTCTTCCTCACGGAAGGCGACACCCTCAACCTTGATGTTCACCTCTACGACCGACAAGCCCGTCATATTCTCGACCGCTTCCCGTACATTCTCCTGAAGACTGCGGCATACCTCTTGAATCTTGCTTCCAAAATGAACAATAACCCGCAGGTCGATAGCCGCTTCAACTTGACCGACTTCGACAGAAACACCGCGCTGTACGTTCTTACCACTAAGGCGCTTCGCCAATCCTTCTGATATACCACCCGACATGGCGGCGATCCCCGGCGTCTCCAGAGCAGCAAGACCTGCTATAGTTGCTACGACGTCATCTGAAATGCGGATTTGTCCTGTTTGAATTTCTTCGCTCATGAGGATCACTCCTTCAAGGGTTATACACTCTATTGTAATGTCTTCCTGCTTGGAAAGCAAATACAACCCGGACGCAGAATGACATCGTTCGACAGCTTCGCCTAGGTCACGGAGTTCCATTGTGCTGATGAGTTGAGATTGACTCGTCCCCTCCAGTCTGCAAAATAAAAGGCAGCCTTCGCTCGAAGGCTACCCTTTATTTTGCAAGTCCAAGGCTTCGTAAAGCTGCGCCAAGTTCCGCTCCAGCTTCATCAAAATTTGCTTGCCGACCGACTCGGTCACGAGCTCCGCTCGAATGGCAAAATCAATTTCACGCGAAAGCCCGTATATTTGCGTATCTAAGACCTCTTCATACAGAGGACATTGGCGTGTGGTCAAATTTAACATCTGCACCTCGATCAGCTTCTCAATCTTATCCGCATCCTCCTGAAGAAGATGCAGCGCTTTCTGAGATAAGCTGAGCAGCATATCCGACGACATGGCGCTCCCCCCTGTAATCTACCGTTAGCTATTCATTGCCCGCAAGCCATTCGAATACAGCTTATCGCTCCCCCGACGCCTGCCAAGCGAGCTCTATGACGTAATAGCTTTATATTAAGCTAAATCGCAGGATTACACAAGCCCAACGCACATAAAAAAGGCATTCCCGCACTTAACGGAAATGCCTCATCTGCTGTCTTAGTCTTGAATGCTGTTGATTGCAAGACCGTGCTTCTCAAACACTTCGGCCATCGCCTGCTTCGCTTCGTCCGCATCCGGTCCATGAACGTGAAGGTCGTAGCTGCCTGTCGTCAGCAAAGTCGTAAACAGGCCGAGAATACTTTTCACATCGATGTACTTGTTCTCGAATTGGAGAACGATTGAGGATCTGAACTTGTTGGCAGTTTGCGAAATTTCTACGATTGCAGCATTGTTCGCGTTCGGCATGTTAATCCCTCCATTCGTCCATGGGACGAGTAAATAAATCGCTTTCTTTCATGATACATTGGCAAAAGATAACATGCAACCATTTTTTCGACTATCCTGAAATAACCGGTGCTGCACATTCCGAAACGGTCAACCCTTCAGCCTCTCCGGATTGAGCCCCTCCAGCTCAGGTACGACGAACCTTCCGTCCTTACGGATCAGACGATCATCGAAGTAAATCTCCCCGCCGCCGAACTCTGGCCGCTGAATAAGCACGAGATCCCAATGGACAGCAGATCGGTTGCCGTTATCCGCCTGCTCATACGCCTGCCCCGGTGTGAGGTGAAGACTGCCGTCAATCTTCTCGTCGAACAGTGTGTCCTTCATCGGGTAGGCGATGTACGGATTGAAGCCGAGGCTGAACTCGCCGATATAACGGGCCCCCTCGTCCGTATCGAGAATGTCATTCAGGCGCTGCGAGTCGTTGGCGGTCGCTTCTACGATACGGCCGTTCTCGAAGCGGAACGTAATCTGCTCGAAGGTGAAGCCGGAGCTGACCGAAGGTGTGTTATAGGCGATGACGCCGTTCACGGAGTCGCGCACGGGAGCGGTGTATAGCTCACCGTCCGGCAAGTTGCGGCGGCCGCAGCACTTCACCGAGCCGATGCCCTTGATGGAGAACGTCAGGTCTGTCGCGCCCGGACCGACGATGCGTACACGATCCGTACGGTTCATGAGCTCCTGCAGCGGATTCATCGCCTCGGACATACGCGCATAGTCGAGATTACACACCTGGAAGTAGAAGTCCTCGAATCTTGCCGTGCTCATGCCGGCCAGCTGTGCCATCGAGGCGTTCGGGTAGCGAAGCACGACCCATCGCGTGCGCTTCACCCGCTCCTCCAGATGAACAGGCTTCTGGTACAGCTGCTTAT
Source organism: Paenibacillus sp. YYML68 (assembly GCF_027923405.1). Classification (NCBI taxonomy): domain Bacteria; kingdom Bacillati; phylum Bacillota; class Bacilli; order Caryophanales; family Paenibacillaceae; genus Paenibacillus; species Paenibacillus sp. YYML68. The sequence continues at coordinate 3,099,354 of NZ_BQYI01000001.1, forward strand.
ACAGCTTCATCCGATCGTCAGGCACGTCGGACAGCTCGCTCGCATTATCCCCGGATCGTATGGCCACATAGCAATCCATTGCCTTCATACGGGCAAGATCGAGCTCTGCCCATCGCTCCACCTGCTCCTGTGTCGCCCCGCTCAGCACGGAAGCAAGCACACAAGGATCGCGCAGCTCGACGAACGGATAGCCGCCGCGCGCGTAGACCTCGTCGACGAGACAACGGACCATTTCTCGCTCCGAGCCGATCATCTCGATCATGACGCTCTCGCCCGGCTGTACGTCGAGGGAATATTGGACGATGTTGCAGGCCAGCTTCTCAAGTCGTGAATCATTCATCGTTATCGTCTCCTTTTTGACAGCCGACATGCGGCAATTTTCGTTTTCATTTATTGTAGCAAACTGCAGCCGCCCTGCAAAAGCACTCTCGCAGGAAATCACTTGATGCAATCACTTGACACACCCCTTGTTCATCTTATAGAATTAGAAGTCGAGAATAAGCATTATCGCCATAGCGGCGGTTGTGCTTACAGGTGGAAGACGGTGTCACCCTCTATTAGATTTTGTTGCCGATAAGGACCGCGGCTGGTTCTTCCTGTCGGTTGCTTTCCTAGCTGGAAGCCATAAGCAAAGTCGGGCGCTTTCTCCACACGTTGCAGTACCACACCCATTCTATTTTAACGACAAAGGAGCCCATCATACATGGCACGTTACACAGGTCCTAAATTTAAATTGAGCCGCCGCCTCGGCATTTCCCTGAGCGGTACTGGCAAAGAATTGAAACGTCCTTTCCCTCCAGGTCAGCATGGCCCGGGTCAACGCAAGAAGCTGTCCGGCTACGGTGTACAGCTTCAGGAGAAGCAGAAGCTTCGCCATATGTACGGCTTGAACGAGAAGCAGTTCCGCAACCTGTTCGACAAAGCTTCCAAGCTGCAAGGTATCGCGGGTGAGAACTTCATGTTCCTGCTTGAGAGCCGTCTGGACAACCTCGTATACCGTCTTGGTCTGTCCAACTCCCGTGCAGGCGCGCGTCAGCTCGTCGCTCACGGTCACGTTACAATCAACGGCAAGAAGGTTGACATTCCTTCTTACCTCGTAAGCATCGGCGACATCATCGGTCTTCGTGAAAGAAGCCGCAGCCTGTCCGCTGTCAAGGAAGCACTGGCGAACCGCCACCACATTCCGTCCTACGTTGAATTCAACGAGAGCGCAATGGAAGGCAAGTTCGTTCGTCTGCCAGAGCGTGCTGAGCTGTCCCAAGACATCGATGAGAAGCAAATCGTCGAGTTCTACAGCCGTTAATATCGAAGAACCGTTCCCGACTCGGGAACGGTTTTTTTTGTGGATGGATCGATGCTGGATGCCAAGCTGGCAAAACCAATAAGCCTTCCGTAACACCTGCTCTCGCGAGGTGCCGGGAAGGCTTATTGTCGTTGCTTCGGCCTACCAACCTTCAGACCGACGCCTGATGTTGTTCATCCGAGTTCAACGGATGATTAGCCGAGCTTAATACGGGCGAACTTCCGCTTGCCTACCTGCACAATATCACCGTCCGCGAGCGTTAGCTCGGCATTCGGATCATCGACCTTCTCCTCGTTCACCTTCATCGCTCCCTGCTGTACGCTGCGGCGCGCCTCGCTGCCAGATGCTTGCAGTCCGAGCGTAACTAGCAGCTTCGCGGCGCGAATGGTGCCGTTCTCAAGAGCGTCCAGAGGAAGCACGACCTCCTCGATATCAGTCGGGAGCGCACGCTGCTGGAACACCGTCACGAAGTGCTGCTGCGCCTCCTCGGCCGCCTGCTCACCGTGATACATACGCACGAACGTGTACGCCAGACGCATTTTCGCATCGCGGGGATGAACAGTTCCGTCCTCGATGCCGCTGCGCAGCTGCGCAAGCTCATCATTGCTCAAGTCCGTAGCCAGCTCATAATACTTGAGCATCAGCTCGTCCGGAACGGACATCGACTTGCCGTATATTTCGTTCGGTGCCTCGTCGATACCGATGTAGTTGCCCAGACTCTTCGACATCTTGTTGACGCCGTCCAGTCCCTCCAGCAGCGGGTTCATGATGGCGACCTGCGTCGGAACACCGTATTCCTTCTGGAGCGTGCGGCCCATCAGCAGGTTGAACTTCTGGTCGGTGCCTCCGAGCTCAATGTCGCTCTTCAGTGCGACCGAATCGTAACCCTGCATGAGCGGGTAGAAAAATTCGTGGATATGAATCGGCAGTCCCGAGCCGTAACGCTTCGAGAAGTCGTCACGCTCCAGCATGCGAGCAACCGTAACCTTCGCCGACAGTTGTACGACGTCAGCGAACGTCATCGGGCCGAGCCATTGCGAGTTGAAGTATAGCTCTGTTTTGCTCTCGTCCAAAATTTTGTAAATCTGCTTCTGGTACGTCTCGGCGTTGCGCTTCACATCGTCCTCGGTCAGCTGCTTACGCGTCTCCGACTTGCCTGTCGGATCACCAATGCGGCCCGTGAAGTCGCCAATGATCAGCTGAACCTGATGGCCAAGCTCCTGAAATTGACGCAGCTTATGAAGCACGACCGTATGACCGACATGAATGTCTGGTGCGGACGGGTCAAGCCCGAGCTTCACCTTCAGCGGCGTGCCTGTTGCGACGGAGTCGATCACCTTCTGCCGAAGCTCGTCCTCCGGTACGATCTCAATGACGCCGCGCCGGATCGTCTCCAGCTGACGGTTTACTTCCTCCTGCTGCTGTACGGTAAGCTGTTCCCATTTGGTTTCCATTCCTTATTCCTCCTCCTATGATATAGCGGGTGTACACGCCCTACATGACAAAAAAAGCCCTCTCATCCACAAAGGGACGAGAAGGCTATGCTCGCGGTACCACCCTAATTAAAGCCGGTCCACATGGGACGGCTCTCACTCACATCGATAACGGGAACAACCCGATCGGAAGCTACTGAAACTGCGCTCTGGCTTAAGCCGTGCGCCTTCGTTCCCCTCCGCTGCTCCGGACTGTAATTCGAGACAAGCTCAGCACCGGTTCACACCTCCCACCGACTCTCTGCAAGCTGCATGCGTTGACTCTACTGCGCGTCCATCGTAGCATTTCACGTATTCGTCCTACCAGCCGCATCAAGCTCGAACGATATGCCGAGGATGCGCTCGTCTCATTTAACCACAATGCTGCTTCGATTGTCAAACGTTGTCTGCTCATAGCGACGGTCTCCCGCCCTACCAGCTCCTGCCGCACAGCAGGAGTGTCGAAGCATGTCCAGCTTGACGCATTGTGCTATAATAGTTAGGAATGTTTAGCCAATCAGGAGGAACCTGTTTACATGGACATGGATCATAAGGATAACTCAACCAAGCAAAGCAGCACTCATAAGAGAAGCTCCAAGGCTAGCAAGGCAAAAAAAATAGCGCTGCAAATCGGTAAGTATACGCTTATTACGTTCAAATGGCTGTTCATTATCGGCATCATCTGCGGCTTTCTCGCAGGCGGAGCTGCGTTCGGCTATGTGACCGCCCTTGTGAAGGACGATCCGATCCGCGACAAGGAGACGATGCTGAAGCAGATGAACGAGGATGCGCTGACCGGCTTCGTCTATTTCCGCGATCATACGATTGTCGGACAGCTACGCACCGAGGAGGACCGGCGTCTGGCTGGACTTAGCGATATTCCTCAGGTCGTGCTCGACGCCGTATTCGCCATCGAGGATAACAATTTCTACAACCATCCCGGTATCGACTTCAAGGGTACGGCACGTGCCGTTGTGCAGAAGGTGCTCAACCAGGATGTGCAGACTGGCGGCAGCACGATTACGCAGCAGCTGGCAAGACGCGTATTCCTGTCGCTGGAGAAGGCGGACAGCCGTAAGGCGAAGGAGATCTTCCTGTCGCTGCGTCTCGAGCGTATGATGTCGAAGGACGAAATTTTGCTTGCCTATCTCAACAAAATTCCGTACGGCAACGGCTCATCCGGCTACAACGTATACGGCATCAAGGCGGCAGCCAAAGGCATCTTCAATATCGAGGACTTGAGCCAAATTAATCTAGCTCAAGCGGCTTACCTCGCCGGCCTGCCGCAGCTGCCAAGCAATTACTCCGCGTTCAGCAGCAAGGGTGAATTCGACGGAGCCGCCTTCAAGCGGGCGGTCACGCGTCAACAGCTCGTGCTGCGCCGCATGCTGGAGGAAGGTAAAATTACGTCGCTGCAATACGAGGAAGCGCTGCAGTTCGATCTGAAGAGCACGCTCGCCGAGCGGGTCAAGAAAGCATACTCTACCTATCCATACTTGATGATCGAGGTGGAGAAGGAAGCCGCCAAGGCGCTGCTGAAGGTGGAGAATCCGGAGCTCGATCCACAGAAGCACGCCGATACATATGCTGAGGCGCTGAAGAGCATGCAGTCGAAGCTGAGCCGGGGCGGCTACCATGTGCACACGACGATCGACAAGGACATTTACGAGTCGATGCGCGCGATTGCACAGGAGCCTAAGAACTTCACAGCCGACGATAAGGTCAAAGGGGTCGAGCAGGTCGGCGCCGTCATGATCGAGAACAAGACCGGAGCCATACTCGGCATGCTGGAGGGACGCGACTTCTTCAAGGAGCAGCTGAACCATGCCACACAGGCGTTCCGCCAGCCGGGCTCCACGATGAAGCCGATCGCCGCCTTCCTCCCTGCTCTCGAGAAGGGCGCGATCCAGCCAGCCTCTGTCATTGATGACGTCCCGCTGCTGCTGAAGGACGGCACGAAGGTCGGCTACCACATTCCAGAGAACTGGGATGACGGCTACCACGGCCTCGTCACCGCCCGACATGCGCTGAACCAGTCGTACAATATCCCTGCGATCAAGCTGTTCACCGAGACGGTCGGCATTAAGGAGGCTTGGCTATTTGCTAACTCCGTAGGCATCAAGTCAGTTACGGAAGCCGATTACGTCGCCCAGACGGGCGTCATCGGCGGCTTGAAGTACGGAGTGACGGTGAAGGAGCTGACGAATGCGTATGCCACCATCGGCAACAAGGGCGTGTACAACGAGGCGTACTTGATCTCCAAGATTACCGATTCGAACGGCAACGTCGTGTACGAGCATCAGCTGAAGCCGAAGACGGCATTCTCGGAGGAAACCGCATACCTCATGACCGATATGATGCGAACCGTCATTACGTCCGGTACGGCGACAGACTTGATGACTAAGTATAAGCATTATGGCAAAATCCCGATTGTCGGCAAAACAGGCTCGACCCAGGACGACGCAGATGCCTGGTTCATGGGCTATACGCCCGATGTGACGCTTGGCGTCTGGGCTGGCTATGAGCTGCAAATTCATAAGCTAAGTAAGAACACTGGCGGTACGAATCGCGCGAAGAACGTGTGGGCGATGGCGCTGAACGCCGCCATTGAGAAGCATCCAGAGCTGTTCCCGACCAAGGGGTTCACGAAGCCAGCGAACATCGTCGAGATGACCGTCTCGAGTCTATCAGGTAAGCTCCCGAGTGAGTCGATCACGGCAGCCGGCAAGCTGACGACGGACATTTTCAACAAAAAGTACATTCCTACCGAGGAAGACAACGTTCTGGTCAAGCTGCCGATTATCAGCTATAACGGACTGAACTACATCGCACAAGAAGCGACGCCGAGTGACTTCGTTCAGGAGAAGACGGTCATCCGGCGGGAACAATCGCTGAACACCATCCTGCAGGAAATTATGGCGATCATGGACCGCATGCCGCCAGAGCGTAAGCGCAGTGTTGACTTCTACAAGCCGAGGGACTTCGAGGAGGACGCCCCTTCCGAGACGGACCCGAGAGTGGACGACGGCGAAGCGCCGAACGCACCGACGACCGTCGTTGCCACCCATTCAGGTAGCACCAGCGTTATCACATTCCAAGCAGCGACGAATCCGGACATCGTCGGTTATCGACTGTATCGCTCCGTCAGCAACGGCGAATTCCGTCAGGTGACCGGCAAGGTCGTTCTTGCGGGCGCCGAGACGAAATTCACGGATGAAGTGCCGAGCGGCTTCCATGGCTATTACGTCACCTCTGTTGATGTAGCGGGCCGCGAATCGGCTCCGAGCAAGGCCGCGTATACAGATGGAACGGCGATGGACCTTCTGTTCTTCGGTGCGGACAGTGAGCAGGATGGCAACCCACAGACGGGAGGCGCATCGAGCGATGAGACGCTGGACGACCTGCAGCTCATACCGGGCGCGCCAACTACACCAACTGCGCCTAGCATGAAGCCGAAGACGGATCAGCCAGCGGCCAAGGAGCAACCAGCGGCCAAGGCACCGCCAGCCTCACCTACCGGGCTGACAGGCAAGTCAACCGGAGGCGGAGGCGTCGAGCTGTCCTGGAAGGCCAGCTCGACAACCGAGAAGGTGACGAGCTACACCGTCTACTTCAGCGAGAAGGCGGACGGTACGTTCACGAAGATCGGCTCGGTGAAGGGCGCGACGAAGTTCCGCTACTATGCGGTGTCGTTCGACGGCTACTACCGGATTACCGCCGTGAACGAGCACGGTGAATCGAAGCCTTCTGTGGCCATTCATTATGTGAAATAAGCTGAAAAGGCCTTACCGCTCCCTCTAGGAGCCGGTAAGGCCTCTTTAATCTTACTCATATATGCTTAATCGCTGCTGCTCAGAGCTTCAAAGCTTAATCCTCGATCGTCGACAAGTCGCCGGTCGGCAGGTTCAGCTCCCACGCCTTCAACACGCGGCGCATAATTTTGCCGCTGCGCGTCTTCGGCAGCTTATCCTTGAATTCGATCTCGCGCGGCGCTGCGTGGGCGGACAGCCCTTCCTTGACGAAGCGCGAGATGTCCGCCTTCAGCTCCTCTGATGGCGTATACCCTTCACGAAGCGCGATGAACGCCTTGATGATCTCGCCGCGCATGGCGTCCGGCTTGCCGATAACACCAGCCTCGGCGACGGCTGGATGCTCCACCAGCTTGCTCTCGACCTCGAACGGACCGACCCGCTCGCCTGCCGTATTAATCACATCATCGATTCGGCCTTGGAACCAGAAGTAGCCGTCTGCATCCATGTAAGCGGAGTCGCCGGAGATGTACCAGCCCGGAATACGGAAATATTCCTGGAATTTGGGCTCGTTCTTCCAGATCTTACGCATCAGCGACGGCCAAGGCGTCTTGATCGCCAGATTGCCCATACGGAACGGCGGCAGCACGTTGCCTGCATCGTCGATAATAGCTGCCTCAACGCCTGGCAGCGGCTTGCCCATCGAGCCGGGACGAATGGCCATGCACGGGTAGTTACAGATGAGCTGTGCGCCTGTCTCGGTCATCCACCACGTATCGTGAATACGCTGACCGTACACCTTCAGCCCCCAGCGTACGACCTCCGGATTGAGCGGCTCGCCTACGCTCAGCACGTGACGCAGCGTGGACAGGTCGAACTGCTTGACCGCCTCGTCGCCTGCTCCCATCAGCATGCGGAACGCCGTTGGCGCACTGTACCATACCGTCACCTTGTAGCGCTGGATCGTGTTATACCAATCCTGCGGGCTGAAGCGACCTCCGCGGATGACGTTCGTCGCTCCGTTCAGCCACGGCGCGAAGATGCCGTACGATGTACCCGTGACCCAGCCGGGGTCGGCTGTACACCAATAGACGTCCGATTCCTGCAGATCGAGCACGACCTTGCCTGTATAGTATTGCTGAATCATCGCATTGTGCACGTGCACAACGCCCTTCGGCTTGCCTGTAGAGCCAGACGTGTAATGAATGAGCATCGGGTCCTCACGGTCCATCCACTCAAGGTCAAGCTCCTCCGAAGCGTCAGCCATTTCTTGATAAAAGTCAACCTGACCCTCCTGCAGCTCCAGCTCTGTGCCGACCAGAATGACGTGCTTCAGCTTCGGCAGCTGATCAACGGGCACACGGCTCAGCTGCGAAGGCGTCGTCACGATCGCCACCGCCTCACTGTCCTCGAGTCGATCCCTCACAGCCGTCTCCATGAACGCCTCGAATAGAGGCCCGGCAATGGCGCCGACCTTCAGAATGCCGAGCAGCGAGAAGTACAGCTCCGGTGTGCGCGGCATAAATATAAAGACGCGGTCACCCTTGCCTACGCCGAGCTTGCGCAGCACGTTGCCGAACCGATTCGATTGCAGCATCATCTGCTCATACGTATACTGCTCGTCCCGACGGTCATCGCTGTAATGGAGCGCTATCTTGTGCTTGCGCTCGGACTGGGCATGACGGTCAATCGCTTCGTGAGCCATATTCACTTGTCCGGTAGCGGACCAAGAGAACGTCTGCTCCACACGCTCCCAGCTGAACTGGGCGCGTTCCTGCTCATAATCGGTCATATTCGAATGACCCGATACGGGCGCTATCGTTTCTACACTCGCTTGATCCATCTCTCATAACCTCCCGAATGTCGTACTTATGTATTAAAACGCTTACACAATCCATCCCATATTATAGCATAATGCTTTCTCTCCGACCATTTATTTGTTATGCTTAAAGCTGTGTAAACGTTGTACAGGGAGAGAACGCCTCATGGAGCATCGCAAAATACTGCACACCTACACCGTCCCTTATCTCGACAGCGTTATCGTCATCGAAGGTCCGATCGAGCCGAATCGGCTGCGAGCGTATTCGATGCACGCCGACCTCGATGCGTTCCGACGCCCGAAGGAACAGTTCGAGGCTCTCCTCGAGATCGCGGAGCTGCCTGAGGGGCGCATCATCGCAGCACGTCACGGGGACGTGATCGTCGGCTATGTCACCTTCCATTACCCCGACGAGCTGGAGCGCTGGTCTGAGGGTCAGATGGACGATCTGATCGAGCTTGGTGCCATCGAGGTGGCGAACGATTATCGGGGACTCGGCCTCGGCAAAAAAATGATTCAGCTCGCCTTCATGGACGAGCAGCTGGAGAACGTCATCACCTTTACGACCGAATATTATTGGCATTGGGACCTGGAGCAGAGCGGACTGAACGTGTGGGAATACCGCGATATGATGGAGAAGCTGATGAAGAGCGTTGATATGGTCTGGTATGCTACCGACGATCCGGAAATATGCTCCCATCCAGCCAATTGCTTAATGGTTCGAATCGGCAAATATGTACCGCTGTCCTCCGTCGAGCAATTCGATCGGGTCCGATTCAGACAGCGGTTTATGTACTAGTGGAGGCACACGAGGATGAAATCGGAATCGAATCCTACAGCATTATTTATTTATGATGAGCATGAAACGGCGTACCGCTTCAATGACAGCCATCCATTCAACCAGAAGCGACTACAGCTCACTGTTGATCTGCTCATGAAGGCTGGAGCACTGACACCTAGCTACACCGTTCCGACATCTCCTGCCGCGGAGGAGCTGCTGCAGCTCGTCCATACGCAGGACTATATTGAAGCGGTGAAGGCGCTCAGCGAGGAGACACCGTCGGCTGGCTGGTCATCGAAGGCGGGACAGTATGGTCTCGATACCGAGGACACCCCCTACTTCTGCAGCATGCATGACATAACACGGCACGTCGTCGGAGGTTCCGTTCATGCTGTGGATGCAGTCATGAGCGGCACCGTGAAGCACGCCCTCCATCTTGGAGGCGGACTGCATCACGCGATGCCAAACAAGGGTGCGGGCTTCTGCGTGTATAACGATGCCGCGGTTGCCATCGCCCATGCGAAGCAGAAGTACGGAGCGCGCGTGCTCTATGTCGATACCGACGTGCATCACGGAGACGGCGTACAGTGGGCGTTCTACACCGATCCGAGCATCTGTACGTTTTCGATTCATGAAACAGGTAAATACTTGTTCCCCGGTACTGGAGCCGCGAATGAGCGCGGCGACGATGCCGGGTTCGGCACCTGTGTGAACGTTCCGATGGAACCGTTTACGGAGGATGACTCGTGGCTGGAATGCTTCGAAGAGACACTAAGCCGTACGATCGCACATTTCAAGCCAGACCTGATCGTCTCCCAGCACGGCTGTGACGCGCATGCGTTCGATCCTCTCGCCCATATTCACTGTAGCATGCGGATCTACCACCGCATGCCGCAGCTACTGCTTCAGCTGGCTGAGCAATACTGCAGTGGCCGCTGGGTCGCGCTCGGCGGGGGTGGCTATGACATCTGGCGCGTCGTACCGCGAGCGTGGAGCCTACTATGGCTCGTCATGAGCGGCCATCCGATCGCCGAGCAGCTCGCACAATCGCCAGAGCTACCGCTGCCGGACGAGTGGATTCGAGCTTGGCAGCCCCATTGCGAGCTTCCGCTGCCCACGACATGGCTAGACCCGGTGCATACGTGGGAGCCGATGCCACGACGCAAGGAGATTACCGAGAAGAATCGGCAGGTGGTCTCCTTATCGATGCTGTACCACAGCTAGAGATGCATGCAAGCTGTGCATATGCTGTCTACCCTATGAATGCAGCAAGCCGTATGCTCCTTGGAACAAACGGCTTGTTTTTTTGACATAGACAGTAGCTAGATGTAGTGAATATCTTCGCCCGCATCATATACCCATGGCTCCATAGGGACAGCGCCCTGCTTCACCACCTGCAGAAGCCGTTCCCGAGTCACAGGCTCCAGCTCAGCCTGATGCTCCTTCACCCACTCGCGTACTGCGAAGTGGAGTCTGCGTGCCTCCTTGGTCGGCAGCTGATGCTTCGCGCCCTTCACCATCACGAGCGAGGAGCTCGCGAGGCCTCGATGCAGCAGCTGGGCATAGCCGGTAAAGCGCTTGTCCTTATCCCCGTATATGAGAAGCGTCGGGAGTTGAATCTCGTGCAGCCGATCCGAGCAATTGTATAAGTAGCTGAATCGGTAATATTGATGAATGTTACGAATATCGCCGCGCATCGCCGATTCGTACAGCAGCCGATATTGACTGAAGCTATCGGCATTGCCGTACGATATGGCAGACGCCAGCAAGCGCTTCGCCCGCATGCCCGACAGCAGGCGTGCCAGCCACACCTCGCCGCTCAGTACAGGCGTGCTCACCTCTGACATTGCGCTGATCAATATACCGCCCCAGAATCGGTCCGAGGCAGTGAGCAGTGCTTCCAGAGCGACCGAGCCTCCCGTCGAATAGCCTCCAATATATGCCTTCTTAATCTGGAGCACATCCAGCAGCTGAACGATATCCTCTGCTAGCAGCCCGTATGAGATCGGTATGCGCGAGTAGTCGCTACGGCCGTGCCCGCGAGCATCGAAGGTGATCACCTGGAACATGTCCGACAGCTCTTCCAGCTGTCGATCGAATACCGAAGACGTCAATAGAGGCGGATGAATCAGCACGAGCGGAATTCCTTGCCCCCTCATGCGGTAGTAGATGCGAGTACCGTTAATGGTCATGAATGCCATAATGCGAAGCGTCCCTTCTCTTGATATAAGCTACTGCTAGGTTACCCAAGATTCAGCACGCTCATGCTCAGAGGAACAGACGGCTACTGAGAGCCGCAAAAAAGCCGCAAGCCCTTGTAAACAGGACTGCGGCTCCTTCATTAAAATTCGATCTTGCTATCGAGGAACGTCTTCAGCTCGCTGATCGGCATCCGGGTCTGCTCCATCGTATCGCGGTCGCGCACCGTAACTTGTCCATCCTGCTCCGACTCGAAGTCGAACGTAATGCAGAACGGCGTACCGATCTCGTCGTGACGGCGGTAACGCTTGCCGATCGAGCCCGTCTCATCGTAATCGACGAGGTAATGCTTGGCGAGGTCTGCGAACACCTTGTGCGCGCCTTCAGACAGCTTCTTCGACAACGGGAAGATCGCTGCCTTATACGGCGCCAGAGCCGGGTGCAGGTGAAGGACGGTACGGCTGTCATCGCCTTCCAGCTTCTGCTCCTCGAAGGAGTTGATCAGGAACGCCAGCGTGACACGGTCCGCACCAAGCGATGGCTCGATGCAGTAAGGCACACATTTCTCGTTCGTCTCCTGATCCAGATAGCTCAGATCTTGACCGGAATGCTCCATATGCTGCTTCAGGTCGAAGTCTGTACGGTCTGCAATCCCCCACAGCTCGCCCCAGCCGAATGGGAACCGATACTCAATATCTGTCGTCGCATTACTGTAGTGCGACAGCTCATCATCGGAATGGTCACGCAGACGGATGCTCTCTTCCTTCATGCCGAGGCCGAGCAGCCAATCGCGGCAGAACGCGCGCCAATATTCGAACCATTGCATATCCTCGCCCGGCTTGCAGAAAAATTCAAGCTCCATCTGCTCGAACTCACGCGTACGGAATGTGAAGTTACCCGGCGTAATTTCGTTACGGAAGCTCTTACCGATCTGACCGATTCCGAATGGCAGCTTCTTGCGCATCGTGCGCTGCACATTCTTGAAGTTCACGAAGATGCCTTGCGCCGTCTCCGGACGCAGGTACACGACGTTCGAGCTCGACTCGGTTACACCCTGGAACGTCTTGAACATCAGGTTGAACTGACGAATCTCGGTATAATCCATCGCGCCGCAATCCGGACATACGATCTGATGCTCAGCGATCAGCTTCTCCATGTCGGCGAACGACAAGCCGTCCACGATCATCTCGATGCCCTTGTCCGACAGCGCGTTCTCGATCAGCTTGTCCGCACGGTGGCGAACCTTACACTTCTTACAGTCGATCATCGGATCGTTGAAGTTACCGACGTGACCAGACGCGACCCAGGCCTGCGGATTCATCAGAATCGCCGCATCCAGACCGACGTTATAAGGCGACTCCTGGATGAACTTCTTCCACCATGCGCGCTTGATATTGTTCTTCAGCTCGACGCCGAGCGGGCCGTAATCCCACGTATTCGCGAGACCTCCATAAATTTCGGAGCCTGGAAATATAAATCCTCTGTGCTTCGCCAGAGCGACCACTTGATCCATAGTAACGGAAGACATGCTCTACATTCTCTCCTTATCTCTAAATAAAATATGTAACGTGTGCAGGAGCACGACGACTAAGCCTGCAGCCTTAGAAGCATCCCGTCCACGATCTGGAACGAATGCTCGGAAGCCAGCTGCGTGAACTCGGCAAAATTAACATGCGCCGACCCGTCCGCCTTGTCCGACATCGAACGAATGACGACGAACGGAACCTCGTTCATCGTGCATACTTGCGCGACCGCCGCGCCCTCCATCTCGACGCAAGCGCCCTGCAGCTCGCTGTGCAAGGTGCTGACGACCTCGCGGCTCGCGATGAACTGATCACCGGACAGGATGCGCCCCTCGAGCACGCGGCCCTCGAACTTCTCCCGGCTAACGGCAGCCGCAAGCTCACGCAGCTCCTTGTTCGCCGTGAAGACGGACGACTCCTGATAAGGTATCGTGCCGCGCGGGAAGCCGAGCGCTGTCACGTCTACATCATGCTGCATCAGATCAGTAGACACGACCAGATCGCCAACGTTCAGCGCGGGGTCTACCGCACCGGCTACCCCCGTGAATACGATCGCTTCCACGCCGAACGTATCAATCAGCAGCTGCGTCGTTACTGCCGCGTTCACCTTGCCTACGCCAGAGCGGCACAGCACGATCCGCTGTCCATGCAGCGTTCCTTCCACGAACGTGATGCCGGCCTTCACCGTTTCCTGCGTATCCTGCAGGTGCGCGTGGAACATTTCAATTTCTTCCTTCATCGCACCAATAACACCTAACTTCTGATAACCCAACTGAATCCCTCCCTCTACAAAAAGAAATGGCTCACATCAACGATGAGCCACTGAATTTCTATGAATGACTTCATGCGGCAAAACAACTTGCTGGGACTGCTCGGCTGCATCCTTCGTTTCCTTGTTCATCAGCTTCGTGAGCAGGCGCATCGCTACCGCTCCGATATCGTACATCGGCATTGCAACAGTCGTCAGCTGTGGACGAACCATCGAAGCCATGCGAATGTTGTCGACACTGATGACCGACATATCGTCAGGCACCTTCAAGCCGCTGTCCTGCAACGTATGTATAGCACCGATCGCCATCTCGTCCGTAGCTGCGAAGATCGCAGTCGGACGATTCTCAAGCTCAATGAAATGCTTCGTCACGTCCATACCCGACTCGTAACGGTAATTGCCTACGCGTACATATTCCTCACGGAGCTCCACACCGCCGTCCTCCATCGCCTTCTTGTAGCCCTGATACCGGGCATACCCGTTGGCCGGATCCTGAAGGTGGCCGGAAATCATCGCGATGTCACGGTGTCCCTGAGATAGGAGCAACGAGACAGCGTCGTAAGCGGCCTTCTCATGGTCAATATCGACAGATGGGATCAGTCGCTGCTCATCGGCTGTCGCACACAATACGACCGGCACCGATGCCGTCTTGAATGCTTGTACATGCTCCTCGGTTACAGTACCGCCCATGAAGAGCAGACCATCCACCTGCTTCTCCAGCAGCGTGTTAATGACGCGGATTTCTTTTTCCTTCTTCTTGTCGGCATTACAGAGGATGATATTATAATGATACATATTCGCAATATCTTCAATGCCTCGTGCAACTTCTGAGAAAATCGAATTCGAAATATCGGGAATGACCACGCCCACGGTCGTCGTCTTTTTGCTCGCAAGCCCACGCGCAACCGCATTCGGACGATAACCAAGCCGTTCAATCGCTTCGAACACTTTTTTGCGTGTTTGTGGCTTTACATTCGGGTTGTTATTGACAACCCTCGAGACGGTTGCCATGGAAACGCCTGCTTCTCTGGCTACATCATAAATTGTCACAGTCACGGCCATTCTCTCCATTGTTTAATAATGTATAATGCGATCAGGTCATTTAGACTTATCATACGACAAATTGTTAGCTTTCGCAATGAATTTAGCCGCTTGCTTCTGTTTATAGTAACAAATTACGCTAAAAAAGCCAACTGCAAAGCAGTGGCTTTTAAAAATCCTGTACCGTCAGCGAATGCTTCGCAATCTGCGAAAGCCTTCTCCGCACGTCCTCAATCCATAGCTCGTCGTCGAGCGAACGGGCAAGCAGGAGTAAGTCAAGCAGCTCATTAATGCGCTCATCAATGATCGTCTCGATCGAGTCGTTAGCCCGTTTTTTGTCGGTCACCTTCTGCATCAGATGAGCTACCTCGCTCACTTCGTTAAATAACACCTGCTTCTTCTCCGGCCTGCCACCTAGCGTACCAATGAGACCAGTCAAGTCCGGCTTCACCTCGGCGAACACCTCGCTGCGGTTGCAAGCGTCACAGGAGAAGATCGGGACGTTCTCAATTTCCACTTTATTTTGATAAATGACGGTACGGAGGCGGATGCTCATGGACTTTCCGCATTTGCACTGCTTCTGCAAGTATACCACTCCTTTTTGACGGCGAAACAGACTTGAGTTCTTGAACACTTCTCGCATTATGAATTCTACCTGCGTTCAATATCTCCTGCCGCCAGAAGGCTAGCAAATATTAGCATCAGCGCTTAGGCTCGAAGAAGCGCCTCACCGCGGGCACGGAGCAGACGAGCATCGCCAGCACAGCACCGATCGTATCGTTGCGCAGGTCATACACATCAGGCGTCCGCCCCGGCACGAACGCTTGATGCAGCTCATCGGATACACCGTACAACAGGCACAGAAGGACGACCAGTCCCTTCACTGCCCAGCTAACGACTGTTGGTCGCAGCCCCCACAAGTACGTCAGCGCAAGTATAAAGTACGAGACGAAGTGGCCCCAATCGAACCCGGCCATCATCGGAATCCAGCGCTGGATCGCATCGAGCCAGCCGCCCAGATCGCCGCCCGTACGCGACGAGAAATAAAAAATAGCTGCCATCCACAGGATGGAGGGCAGCCAACGTAACCATTTGCTCGAGTTCATGTGAAGCTCCTCGGATCGTTATTTCTGAATATATTTCGCCAGCACGTCGACGAACAGCTTCGTGAACGCAGGAAGGTCTGGCGGTCTGCGGCCAGATACGATGTTGCGGTCGACCACCGCCTCCTCATCGATCCAGATCGCGCCTGCATTCTCAAGGTCATCCTTGATGCCCGGTGTGGACGTCATCGTATAGCCCTTGCATATTTTCGCAGAGGCGAGCACCCAGCCTGCATGACAGATGTGCGCGATCGGCTTCTCCGCCTCATGAAACTCACGTGTCAGCCGCAGCACCGACTCGTAGCGGCGAAGCTTGTCCGGCGCCCAGCCGCCCGGCACATACAAGCCGATGTAATCGGACGCTTGCACCTCATCCAGCGCATAATCCGTCTTCAGTGGCACCCCATACTTGCCGATGTAGGAATGATCCTTCTTCGGCCCAGCCAGATGCACCTCTGCGCCTGCCTCGCGCAGCCTGAGCACCGGATACCACATTTCCAAATCCTCGAACTCTTCATCGACAAAGGCGAGCACCTTATAGCCCTTCAGCTCCATTACATTCACTCCTTCGTTCGTAGTTACCATCACTTACATACAACTGCTCGTCGAACGGGGAACATCAAGGTTCGCCCCTCCGCTCTCGTTCACGTCCCGCAGTCGCTCGGGGCTCACAGCCTCGTTCTGCGCATAATGCTCCAGCACCTCAAGCACACGCACGCTGCTCGTACAGGCTGACAGCTGCTTCCACATGTTCGATGCATCCGTAGACAAGCTTTGAATAAGTCGGCTCTTCACCCGCAATATGGACGCAACGGACATACTCAGGTCAGTGATGCCGAGGGCGATCCAGAGAGGAAGCGCACGCACATCACCTGCGATTTCACCGCATACACTTACCTGAATTCCTTGCTTGCGAGCATTATCCACCGTCATCTTCAGCATGCGAAGTATAGACGGGTGGTAAGGGTCATAGAGGTGAGCGACATGCTCGTTCATCCGGTCGACCGCCAGCACATACTGCACCAGATCGTTCGTCCCAATACTGAAGAAGTCAACCTCCTGCGCCAGCAGGTCGGAGATCATGACGGCAGCTGGCAGCTCGATCATAATGCCGACCGGAATATCATCCTTGAAGGAAGCACCCTCTTGTCGAAGCTCCTCCTTCACCTCCTGCAGTACCTCATTGGCTCTGCGAAGCTCCTCAAGCGACGAGATCATCGGATACATGATCTTAATGCATCCGTACGAGCTTGACCTGACAATGGCGCGAAGCTGTGTCTTGAACAGATCGGTACGGTCAAGCATAATCCGAATGGCTCGATAACCGAGCGACGGATTCTCCTCCTCCGGAAGCTCCAGATAATCGAGATGCTTGTCACCGCCCACATCCAGCGTACGGATGACGAGCGGCTTGCCTGCAAGCTTCTCCGCCGCCTCCTTATACACCTCGTACTGCTCCTCCTCGCCCGGGAAGGTGGCGCGGTTCATGTACAGGAACTCGGTCCGGAACAGTCCGACGCCGCTCGCTCCCTTCACGATCGCCTGCTCCAGCTCCTTGATCGAGCTGATGTTCGCAGCTAAATTGTAGCTGAGTCCATCCATCGTCTGCGAAGGCAGGTCTGCTAGCTGCATCAGCTGATCCTGCTCCTGCCTCCAGCTCTCCTTCAGCTTCAAGTAATGCTTGACGACCGTCTCTGAAGGATTAATATAGACGATTCCTTCGTCTCCGTCGATAATGAGGAAGTCCCCGGTCTGAATCGGCGTTGCCAGATGCTCCTCTAGCCCGACCACATACGGAACGCCCATTGCACGCGCCATGATGGCGACATGCGACGTTTTGCCACCCATCATCGTAACAAGGCCTAACGTCTGGTTCACATCCAGATGCACCATCTGCGACGGAATAAGCTCCTTCGCGACGAGCACATACGGCTCATCCTTCGGTGGCAATGTCTCCTCCAGCGCGCCGAGCAGATGCTTCAGCAGTCGGTTGCCGACATCCTTAATATCGAGCGCACGCTCCTTCATATACCCGTCGTCCAGCAGGTCGAACATGTTGACGAACTTCTCGATCGTCTCCTTGACCGCAACCTCCGCAGCCTTGTACTGCCGCTGCATGATACCCTGCACCTCGTTCATGAAGACAGGGTCCTCCAGAATGGCCAGATGTGCGTCGAATATTTGTGTCTGCTCCTCGCCAAGGACGTTGACGAATTCTTCTTTAATTTGCCGGATTTCGTCCTTCGAGCTGCGTATGCCGTCATACAGCCTTTCGAATTCGTAGGCCAAGTCCGTAACATCAATCAGCTTATCGGGAAAGTCCCACTCCCAGGTCGGAATGACGAAAGCCTTGCCCATCGCAATGCCGGATGAAGCTCCTATCCCCCTAACCAAAAACGTTCCCTCCCCTTGTGCCTGGTGTGACGGTATCTTTGACTACGACCGACATGACGGACGCCTGCCCCTTCTTGACCGCCTTATAAGGTGCGAAGCTCCACGACTTCACCGTCTCCGCGTTCGTAATGACCATCGGCGTTGCGAGCGACTTGCAGCCCTTCTTCACCTTCTGCAGGTTGAAGCGCACGAGCAGCTGACCGGCTTCTACCTCGTCGCCCTCCTTCACGTAGGCGGTGAAATATTTACCCTGAAGCTGCGCCGTATCGATGCCGATATGTAGCAGCACCTGAAGGCCATGCTCCGTTTCGATGCCGAGCGCATGCAGCGTCGGATACAGATGAATAATTTTCCCGGCAATCGGGGCTACGAGCTCCCCCTTCTCCGGGATGAAGGCGACGCCGTTGCCGACGATTTTGCCTGCGAATATTTTATCCGGCACATCCTCCAGCGCAATCATACGCCCTTGCATCGGCGAGCTGAACAGCACTTGATGAATGTCCTTGCGCAGCACCTTGTTGATCTCCTCGCGGATCAGCTCGGAGTAGGTGCCGAATACGACCTGCACATTGCCGCCGCCCAGATGGATAACGCCCGCCGCCCCGAGGTGCTTCAGCGCCGCCGTGTCCATCTGCTTGTCGTTCACGAGCGTCAGACGCAAGCGGGTAATACACGCCTCGATGCTCTTGATATTGTTCTTGCCGCCGAGCGCCTCCAGAATGAGCGGAGATCGGTACGGAATATCGCCGGCCCACTCCTCCAGGTGTGAGCCCTCCTCGCGGCCGGGTGTTGGCAGCCTGAATCTGCGAATCGCCCAGCGGAACAGCACATAGTAGAAGGCGCCGTACGCGAGACCGACAGGGATGAGCAGCAGCCCGTTCGTGGACAGATGCAAATTAATCAAGTAGTCGATCGCCCCTGCCGAATGCGAGAAGCCGTGATGAATGCCAAGTGAATATGCAATCCACATCGACAAGCCAGACAAGATCGCATGCACGATGAACAAGTAAGGCGCCACGAACAAGAACGCAAACTCAATCGGCTCCGTCACTCCCGTCAAGAAGCAGGCGAACGCCGCTGTGAGAAACGTCGTACGCACCTTCGGCTTCAGGTCCTCCCTCGCCTCATGGATGATCGCGATGGCAATCGCTGGCAGGGCGAACATCATGATCGGATATAAGCCTGCCATATAGATGCCTGCTGTCGGATCTCCGGCGAAATATCGCGGAAGATCACCGAACACCGGCTGTCCGTTATTCTCATAGCTGCCGAGCTGGAACCAGAAGAAGTTGTTGAATACATGATGCAGTCCAGATGGCACGAGCAACCGATGAATAATGCCATATAGGAATGTTCCGAAGCCGCCCATACCGAGCAGCACTTCTGTCAGCTGCTGCATGGCCAGATTAAGCAGCGGGCCGAGCTTGAACATCACCATTGTGAGTACGAATACAGCCGGCCCCATGAAGATCGGAACGAGACGCGGCCCTCCGAAAAATTGTATGGCCTCCGGCAGCTGGATATGTTTCACCCGGTGGTAGATTATTGCAGCGAGGAGCCCGATCAATATACCGCCGGGAACGCCAAGCTGGAACGTTTCACCTAGATAACGCTGCAGCGTCTCCGAGAACATGAAGTGACCGATCAGCGCAGACAGCCCTGCCATGCCAGCGCTCTCAGTCAAGCCTAGCGCCACGCCGACCGCGAAGATCAGCGGTAAGTATGTAAAGATGGTCGTGCCGAACGCCATCAGCATCTCGCCGATATGCCCCATATTCGCCTGCTCCCAAGGCAGGGTGCCAAGCCGAATCAATATTGCCGCTACAGGAAGCGTGATGGTCGGAAGCATAAGCGACCTACCTAGCTGCTGTAAATTACCCATCCAGTTCAAAGCAAGACGCGCCCCCTTTGTCGATTCCTTCATTGGCACTATTTCGATGGTAAGCGCTAACGAAACTTTTGTCAAACAACGGTTCGCCCTCCGAAATCAAGCGATATAGCGCGGAAAGGCGAGCCTATTCGGCTCGCCCACACTTGCAGCAGCACACTCATGAATGAGAGCGTGCGTTCTGTGAAGCGGCGCTACGCACCGCCTCAGCGAGCCTCTCTGCAGCGGCTCTTGCGTCCTGCTGCTTCGTAATCGCAGAGACGACCGCGACACCGTCCGCGCCGCTCTCGATAACGGCGGCCGCGTTGTCGGCATCGACGCCGCCGATGCCAACCATCGGCAGCTGCGGCCAGCGCTGCTTCAGCTCCTGAAGCAGGCCGGTGCCGATCGGTGCCCCGGCATCCGACTTCGTCAGCGTCGAGTAGATCGCACCGACGCCCAAGTAATCGGCTCCTTGAGCGACCGCCCACTCCGCCTCCTCCATCGTGCCCGCCGATACGCCGATGATCGCGTCCGGTCCGAGCAGGCGACGTGCTTCCAGCGCGGGCAGATCATCTTGTCCGACGTGGACGCCGTCGGCCTCCAGCAGCAGCGCAACGTCAACGCGATCGTTGACGACGAACAGCACGCCTTGCTCCCGGCACAGCTCGCGAATCGCTCGACCGGCCTGCAGCACGTCGCGCAGCTGCGCCTTCTTTTCTCTGAGCTGCACGATGGTCACGCCGCCCTCAATGGCAGCCCTCGCTGTATCGAGCGCACTGCGGCCTTCGAATTCGCCCAGATCGAGCACCAGATAGACAGCCAGTGCTTCCTCCAATTGGTGCTTCATGCTTACCTTCCTCCAGGCAGCAATATGGCATCCTCGACCTTAATGCAACGATCCATAATTACTTCCAGTCCGGCTGCCTGCGCGATGTCCGCCGCCTCTTCGTTGAAGATACCTTGCTGCAGCCAGAACGTCTTGGCCCCGATCTTCACCGACTCCTCTGCGACAGGCACGACCTGTTCGCTACGGCGGAAGACGTTGACAATATCGACGGGCTCCGGAATATCGGTCAATGATGCGTAGCACACCTCGCCGAGAATCGTGCCTGTAACCATCGGATTAACAGGGATGATCCGGTAGCCCTTCGCCTGCATCGCCTCAGCGACCATGTACGATACACGGTCCGGCTTGTCGGACAAGCCGACGACCGCTACGTTGCGGGCGCCTGCTAATATTTCTTTAATTCGATCCCGAGAAGGATTCTCGAACGCCATACTTGAACAGCTCCTCTCCACTATATACAAGTCAGGCTGCCCGATTCGAGCAGCCTCTATAGCATTACCCATTCGTATAAGAAATCGCCTGCCGCCCCATCGCGTCCCATACCTTCTTGAACTGCTGCTTATCGATCTGCTTCTTGCTCTCGCCCGACAGCGGGTCGTTCACATACACGAACTGCTCATCATAGCCGACGAGCAGCACTGCATGCTCCATGAACGTCGTCTGAATCGGGCCAAGCGGCGTGTCCCAGACGACCCACTTGCTCGGCAGCTTGTAATCAATCGTCGTCCATACGACGGACGGAATACCATTACGCAGCTGCTCCTCCAGCTTCGAGAACGGCTTGCGAGTCAAGTCTACAGCGGTCGGAATATGCGACTTCAGCTGCGGGAACAAGGCGGTATGGTAGATGCCGAAGCCTCGAGACTTGCCAGTCGGATCGCCTACGAAGCCCGTATTGGGGTTGCCCCAATAGCCGACCGAACCATCCTTATTATATCGAAGCGGTGTCGTGTCACGCTTCATCTGCGCCGCCATCTCCAGCTTCGTCACCGCGATACCCTTGTAGTTCAACAGCATAGTCAGACTCGTAATCTCACAGCCGGAAGGCAGCTCAGGCAGCTGCCGAACGATCGGCGCATCGAGCATGACGGTGACAGGAGCGGGCTGGGCAGGAGCAGCCTGCGGCGCAGGGGCGGCGACGCCGCCGTTAGCAGCAGCCTCGGCGGGCTCAGGAGCAACCTCACTACCTTCTACGCCTGTTACAGCGGCCTTGGCCTTCAAGGCAAGCTCCGCTTCGGCCAGCCTGCTGGTCAGCTCATATACAGTAGGACGCACCCAATCGTCCTGATCCGATATTTTGGCATATAACAGCACTGCGAACACACCGCCGGCAAACAGCAAGCCTGCAATCAAGAAGAAAGCAAGCGTGACCTGCATTCCCTTCCATAGAATGGCCACGATTCCTCACCGCCCCTATCGCATTATGTTCCTTTCCCAGATGTCGTTGGACTATCGGACGTGAACTTATTCCTTGACGAGCTCAATCTGCGCGCCCAGCGACAGCAGATGGTCGAAATATTGCGGGTACGACTTCGCCACATGATGCGCGTCGTTAATCACAAGTCCTTGCTCCGAGCGCAGACCGACGACCGTCAGAGCCATAATGACGCGGTGGTCGAAGTGAGCGTTGATCTCCACGCCGCCAGTCACACCTTGCGGACGACCGTGAACGATAATTTCGCTCTGGCGCTCCTCTACATCGGCTCCTGCCTTGCGCAGCTCGTTCAAGTAATCCGTGATGCGGTCGCACTCCTTGTAGCGCAGGTTCTCGACGTTGTAGAAGCGGGATGTGCCTTCCGCGAACACAGCCGCAGCGACCATCGCGAGCACCGCATCCGTGAAATGATCGCCGTCGAACTCGCCCGCCTTCAGCGTCTGGTTGCCGCGAACGTGAACGATGTCGTTCTCATGCGTCAGATCAACGCCCATCGCACGCAGCACATCGACGCAGGCGCGCTCGCCCTGTCGGCTCTGCTCGGCTAGACGGAGCACCGTTACATCCGAGTTCGTTACAGCCGCTGCAGCGAGAATCGCCGCAGAGCCCGGATAATCGCCCTGTACCACATATTCCTGCGGCTTGTACGCTTGACCGCCCGGAATCTTGTAATGCATCAGGTCCTCCGATGCCTCGATCTGAATACCTGCTTGGGCGATGACCTCCAGCGTCTGACCGACAATAATCTTCGACTTCAGATCGTGCAGCACCGTAATCTCTGTATCTTCCTCCAGCAGCGGAGCGACGAACAAGAGCGAGCTCAGGAACTGCGAGCTGATGTTACCGGATACAGTCAGCTTGCCGCCCTTCGGGCTTCCACCGCGAATCGTAATCGGCAGCTTGCCTGCATTGTGCTCGACCTGCACGTCCATCTGGCCGAGCGTCTCGATCAGGTCGTCATGCGGACGCTTGCCGAGCGACTCGGGGTACTTGTTCACGAACGTAACCTCCGGCAGGAAGGCAGCGACCGACATGAGGAAACGAAGCACCGCTCCCGCATTGCCGACGTTCAGCTCGCTCACCTGCTTCGGATTGCGGCCGAAGCCGCGGATGACCATCTTCTCCTCATCCTCCTCGATCTCAGCTCCAAGATCGCGGATACAGCGGCGCATGGCATCGCTATCCTCGCTGTGCGCCGGGAAATATACGGTGCTTACTCCGTCGGCAAGTGCGCTGATGAGCAGGTAGCGGGTCGTGTAATTTTTGGAGGACAGTGCATTAATCGTCCCCTCCAGGCGCGGCGTCGGCTTAACAATAGCTTTCATAATAATCGAATCTCTCCCTATCTATATGTAAATTAAAGTGCATACGGTTACAGCGCTTGCAATGATCATAGTCCGAATGCGAAGTCACTCAGCATGTACCCGAGCCAGGCTAACAGCACACCAGCTACATAGCTGATTGCGATATATGCAGCTGCGGTCCGTCGGCTGCCCTTGTGCAGCATGGCCTCTGTCTCCACCTTGAAGGTGGAGAACGTCGTGAATGCTCCCAAGAACCCGGTACCGAGCAGCACGTACACCTTCTCGTGGATCAGCTCCGCCTGTCCCCACAGCAAGCCGAGCAGGAACGAGCCGAGCAGGTTCACGAGCAGCGTGCCAACCGGGAGGGCCGCACCGGCGTACCGTCTGGCTGACATCGTGCTGACCGCATAACGGCTCATCGCCCCGACACTACCGCCGATAGCGACCGCAAACAGGTCACTTATTACGATATTCGACATCAATCGTCGAAACCCCTTTTCCATCGTGCAAATTGGAATGTTCTACCTGACCGGACAAGCAGCAATCCGCCCACCGCACTAAGCAGCATGTAGAGAGCCGCCGTCGGTAGACGTCCGGCCTCCAGCAGAGTAAGCAGCTCGACGCTGAACGTCGAGAACGTCGTGAACGACCCGATCAGTCCGGTCGTGACGGCTGTACGCAGCCTCGGATGCTCGGCAAGTGCCGGATGATAGGCCGCGATGCCAAGCAGCAGGCAGCCTGTCCAGTTGCACAGCAGCGTTCCCCATGGAAGTGCGAACAATGGAGCCTGCTGAAGCGCGGCCGACAGCAGCAATCGCAGAGCCGCTCCCAGCGCTCCTGCGAGGCCGATATAGATCCAGAGCAACCGCTACCACCTCCTTGCCGAGCGTTCCCGGGAGGTGAGCGCCAGCGTTTGACTTTCGTTTTCCAAACCTTGTATGATGAGAGCATTCGGCCTGGCAGACCTAGCATCCGGCAACCATGAAGCGGATTCGACAGAACGCCAAGACGAGCTCTATAACGAAGATGGAGGCTTGACGTCTATATGGAAACGATTACCCCTGCAGCGCTGAAGGAGCGACTAGCAAGCGGAGAGAAGCTGCATATCATCGACGTTCGGGAGCCTGAAGAAACAGCCCTAGGCATCATTGACGGCGCGGTGAACATCCCACTGATGACGATTCCGGAGCGGCTTGCGGACGTGTCCCAGGAAGGCGAGACGATCATCGTATGCCGCAGCGGCGCTCGCAGTGGACGCGCGATCGAATATTTGCAGGCACAAGGCTACACGAACCTGAAGAACATGTCCGGCGGCATGCTGGAGTGGGAGCAGCTGTAGTAGCTCCCTCTGTTGCGTCTCTGGCTGCTGGAGCGGGTAGTGCTGAGGCCAGACCCGACTCTCTGCGTACATCTCGCCTGCAAGCTGCGCTCCTATAATAGGCTCAAGCAGCACTAGGCAAGTGAGCGCCAGCCGGCCTCAATGCGGTCTGTGATCTCCTCGACAGCCAGTCCATCCGTCTGGATGGATAGATGTGCGAAATCGTACGCGTGCTTGCGGCTCTCCATGATCGCACGGACGCGTTCTTCGACATCTCCTGCGAGCAGTGGTCGATTGCCGTCCTCGCGGACACGCTGAATAATCGTCTCGGCCGATGCTCGCAGCGCTACGACTAAGCCGCCCTCCAGCATCGTCTGACGATTCACCTCGGCCAGCACAGCGCCGCCCCCCGTCGCCACCACTTGCGCCTCGTCCGCCAGCACGTTATTGATGCATGCCGTCTCCTGCAGGCGGAACGCGGCTTCACCGAGCTCGGCGAACATGTCCTTAATGCTCATGCCGCTCACTTCCTCTATACGCGCATCGGTGTCCACGAAGCGGTATCCGAGGCGCTCGGCCAGCGCGATGCCTACGGTCGATTTGCCCGTGCCCATTAAGCCGATCAATATGACATTACGCTTGTTCATGACGACATCTACACCTCTTGAATCCATGGAATTATACCTCTCTAAGCTGCTCCTATCATACCATAGCTGGCCGAGCGTGAATAGAAAGTTTGGAAAAAACATAAGCTAGATTGAGAATAACTTCCATCTTCGCTATTACAGCTGCACCCACATTTAGGAAGGAGAATGTCGGATATGACGCAAGCCGCCCTAAAAGCACAAACCCCTCCTGCAAGTCCCACCACCATGAAGCTTGATCAAATTATGGACCCGACCCACCCTCTCTGCAAGGACGAAATCGTATGGATGCTGGAGTACATCAAAAAAAAGGTGGCTGAGGAAGACCCGCAACTGATGGATCTTTCCCAACCACGCTTACTGCAAAACTTCCGATATTTCGCCGAAATCGCGCTCATGCTCATTCAGCGGCGCAACGGCTTCGACCAAGAAGCCGACCGGCTCAAGGCGTGGCTGCACGAGGCCGCCTACGGCATCTATAAGCCGGATAGCGTGAAGTCAACTCGGAATGGATAAATCTTACTTCTCAAACCACTGGTAGTGGAACGTGCCTTCCTTGTCCACACGCTTGAACGTGTGAGCGCCGAAGTAATCGCGCTGCGCCTGAAGCAGGTTCGCTGGCAGACGCTCTGTGCGGTAGCTGTCGTAGTACGCAAGCGCCGACGAGAACGCTGGAACTGGCACACCGCGTGTTACAGCTGTACCGATGACCGTTCTCCACGCATCCTGGTAGCTCTCGATGACATTCTTGAAGTAATCGTCAAGCAGCAGGTTGCGCAGCTCCGGATTGCGATCATACGCATCCTTGATGTTCTGCAGGAAGCGGGCGCGGATGATGCAGCCGCCGCGGAAGATCATTGCAATGCTGCCGTAGTCGAGGCTCCAGTTGTACTCCTCGC
The DNA here is from genome assembly GCF_027923405.1 of Paenibacillus sp. YYML68. Classification (NCBI taxonomy): domain Bacteria; kingdom Bacillati; phylum Bacillota; class Bacilli; order Caryophanales; family Paenibacillaceae; genus Paenibacillus; species Paenibacillus sp. YYML68. The sequence continues at coordinate 3,125,824 of NZ_BQYI01000001.1, forward strand.
TCGCTGCACGCATCTGCGCGAAGCCTTGCGCGTAAGACACAATTTTACTCGCATACAGTGCCTTGCGTACTGCCTCGATGAACGCCGCACGGTCGCCGTCGAACGGCTGTACGCTCGGACCGCTCAGCACCTTGCTCGCCGCGATACGCTCATCCTTCATCGCCGACAGGAAGCGCGAGAAGACGGATTCTGTAATAATGGACAATGGAACGCCCAGATCAAGCGCGCTCTGGCTCGTCCACTTGCCTGTACCCTTCTGACCGGCAGAGTCGAGGATCACATCCACCATCGGCTTGCCGGTTTCTTCATCATATTTAGTGAAAATATCCGTTGTAATCTCGATCAGGTAGCTGTCCAGCTCCCCGCGGTTCCAATCCGCGAATATCTCATGAAGCTCCTGCGTGCTGACGCCAAGCACGTCCTTCAGCAGCTGGTACGCTTCGCAAATGAGCTGCATGTCGCCGTACTCGATGCCGTTGTGCACCATCTTCACGTAATGGCCCGCACCGTCCGGTCCGATGTACGTGCAGCATGGGTCACCATTCACCTTCGCGGAGATCGCTGTCAAGATTGGAGCGACGAGCTCGTAAGCGTCCTTCTGGCCGCCCGGCATAATCGCAGGACCTTTGAGCGCGCCCTCTTCACCGCCGGATACGCCTGTTCCGATGAAGCGGAAGCCTTGTGCCTCGAGCTCCTTACTGCGACGCTGTGTGTCAGGGAAGTAGGCGTTGCCGCCGTCAATGATGATGTCGCCCTGCTCCAGATGCGGCACGAGCTGGTTAATCGTATCGTCAGTCGCTGCGCCTGCCTGCACCATGATTAAGATTTTGCGAGGCGTCTCCAAGGAAGCGACGAATTCTTCGATGCTGTATGTACCGACCAGCTGCTTACCCTTTGCTTCCTCGAGCAGCTCGTCTGTTTTGCCGCGCGAACGGTTGAACACGGACACGGTGAAGCCGCGGCTTTCGATGTTGAGGGCCAAGTTTTTACCCATGACCGCCATACCGACTACGCCAATTTGCTGTTTAGACATTGATTTCTCTTCCTTCCTGGTTCCCATATTTATTTAACCCATATGCAGCCGTCTAAAACAGGATATTCCCAGCGCACTGCTGCATATGGACCCTAACCATTGATTATGTTTCATTTTGTTCACAATTTCAAGTCGAAGCATATCTGGGCCGCTCAGTAGCCGCCTCAGACTGAGTGCTGCGATTAGATCGTCATCGAGCCGAAGCCGCCATCTACACGCAGCAGCGTACCCGTTACGAAGCCGGATGCCTTCTCGGACGCGAGGTAGATCGCCGCACCTTGCAGCTCCTCGGCGTCGCCGAATCGGTTCATCGGCGTATGGTTCATGATCGATTGCACCCGCTCCGGGGACAAGATCTTGCGGTTCTGCTCCGCCGGGAAGAAGCCCGGAATGATTGCGTTAACACGCACGCGGGCAGGCGCGAATTCTCTCGCCAAAAACTTCGTCACGTTGTTCACCGCCGCCTTGGAAGCGGAGTACGTGAACACACGGGACAGTGGAGGCTCGGACGATACGGACGAAATGTTAATGATGCTGCCGCCCTCGCCCTTGTCCACCATATGCTTCCCAAAAATTTGGCAAGCAAGCACAACGCTCTTCAGATTGACATCCATAATGGAATCCCACTCGTCCATCTGCAGCTCGAAGAACGGCGTCGGGCTGTTCTTGCCTGGGCAGTTCATGAGCACGTCGCAGCGACCTGTCCAGGCGAGTACCTCATCTAACACACGCTTCAGATCGTCGGCGCTGGTCGCGTCGGCGGAGAAGCACTTGGCACGACCGCCCGCTGCTTCCACTTGAGCTGCAACCTCCTGCGCCTTCTCTTGATTACGGCCGACGATCGCGACATCTGCGCCGTGTCCGCCAAGTCCTACGGCCATCGCGCCGCCGAGCGTGCTGTTGCCGCCGATAATGACTGCTGTTTTACCAGTGAGATCGAATAAGTTCATCGCCATGTTTACATATCCTCCTATAATTGGGTGTGCTTCTGCTGGAAGGCGGAGATCAGGTCGAACTCCTCCTTCAGCTGGTGGTATACGCGGGTATATATATCCGTAAGCTCGCCGTATACCTGATGCGTCTGTTCGTTGCTGCGGTACGTCTGATTCACTTGAATCCAGTCGTGGATGCCGCTGAAGTCGCGGATCTCCCCGACCGCCAGCATACCGAGCAGCGCCGCGCCCATGCCGGAGCCTTCGATCGTCGACGGAATCGTCACCGGACTGCCGAGCACGTCCGCAAGCATCTGCAGCCAGAACGGCGATTGCGCGAAGCCTCCGGACGCCCGAATCTCCTTCGTCGCACCGCTCGTCTCCTCGAGCGCCCTCACGACAGAATGGATGCGGAACATGACACCCTCGAGCACAGCGCGAATCATATGCGGCTTCTCGTGGAACAGCGACAGTCCGAAGAACACACCTCGTGCATTCGCATTCCAGTACGGCGCACGTTCGCCTGCAAGCAGCGGCAGGAAGATCAGACCGTTCGAGCCGGCCGGCACAGATGCCGCAAGCTCGGTCAAGTAATCGTAAGGCTCCATGCCGCGGCGACGGGCTTCCTCGGCCTCTGCGGTCGCGAGCTGGTCGCGCACCCAGCGGAACATGATGCCGCCGTTGTTGATCGCACCACCGACCACCCAGAAGTCTTCCTTGAGCGCGTAGCAGAACAGACGACCCTGCGGGTCAGTCTTCGGCTCGCGCACAACGCCGCGCACCGCACCGCTCGTGCCGATCGTCACCGAGTAGACGCCAGGCTCATAGGCGCCCGCGCCCAAGTTCGCGAGCACGCCGTCCGAGGCGCCGACGACGAACGGCGTATCCGCGGACAGCCCTAGACGCTGCGCGTCCTTGGGGCGCAATCCCTGCAGCACGTGCGTCGTCGATACAGGCTGTGACAGCTGCTCGCGACGAACGCCGCAAGCCGCAAGCGCCCCGGCATCCCAGTCCAGCTGCTGTAGATTGAACAAGCCTGTCGCACTGGCGAGCGAATGGTCGATGACACATTCACCGAACAAGCGGGCGAACACGTATTCCTTGATGCCGATAAATTTGTAAGCCTCAGCGAACAGCTCCGGACGATTGTCGCGGAACCACATCAGCTTCAGCAGCGGACTCATCGGATGGATCGGCGTTCCCGTCCGTCTGTAGATGTCGAGACCGCCAAGCTCCTCCTTCAGCGTCCTCACATAGCCGACGCTGCGGTTGTCCGCCCAGGTGACGCACGGCGTCAGCGGCTGCAGCGACTCGTCCACAGCGATGAGGCTGTGCATCGCCGAGCTGAACGATACACAGAGCACTTGACCTGGAAGCACCGACGCCTTCTGCACGACGGCTCCGATGCCTGTCAGTACCGCCTGATAGATCTGCTCCGGATCTTGCTCAGCCATATCCGGCCTAGGCGTATGCAGCGGGTATTCCACCGCATGGGAGGCGATAACGCGCCCTTCCCGGTTGAACAGCAGCGTCTTCGCACTCGTGGTGCCGATGTCCGCTGCGATAATGAATGGCTTATGCACCGTATGAACGCTCCTTTATTTAACGCAGATTGCCTTCGCTGTTGAACGTCAACGCGTACGGCTCTGTCAATACTTCAATATCCGGGTGCGCCTTCGCCTCCTCCAGCAGGTTGACCGAAATCTCGATCTCACCGAGGAGAAGCGTATCTTGAATGCGCACGAGGCGGCATGTTGTGTAATCGAGAATGTTGCACGTTTTCACTGCGGCCTTGATCGCGTAGTAGTCATTCTCAAGTGTCGTCGCAATCTTCGTCGGCGCGCACACCGTCGAGGTCAAGCCGTTCGCGTACGTCGCCGCGAGGTCGGTCTTGTCGACAAGACGCTGCGTCGTGAAGTCGGCCGTTCCTACGCCGTTCGCGTTACCCTTCGTCTCATGCGTCAGGTCGAGCACGACCATCTTGGACACGTCCGGTCCGCCGTGGGCATACGGTGTAGGGTAGCGGCCGGTGACGTTCGGGTCCATGCCGTCGCCGCTGATGTTTTTACCTATATAATCAATGACGAGTACGTCGATCTGGCTGAACAAAATCTTCGGAAGACGTGACTTCGCAATCTCCAGCAGCTCCACCTCGCGCTCCTCAATGTCTGCTGCAGGCAGCACCTCGACCATACATGTCTCGTCATACGCGTTCTCCACGAGCGCAACGCCGAATACGATCGGCAGCTTGTCGAGCATAATGCGCGCCATCGCCGGCACGTTCTCCGCCATATACTTGAAGCCGAGCTGGTGGCACGCCTCCGCACCCTTCTGCTTGCCAAGACCGATCGCGATCATCTTCATGATGCCGCTCTCGATCGGGCCGCGGAACGCGGTATGCGGCTTCACGCGGTTAATGACGATAATCGCATCAGCCTCGGACGCGTACTTGTCCACGTACACCGGCAGCCCGTTCGGCAGCTGATCGATCTCGATGACCTCCATCGACGAGCGGATCGGCGCACCCATCGCCTCCTCCGTTACGCCGAGATGGTGCAGCACATCCTTCTGCCCTTCGGCTGTCGCGCCGCCGTGACTACCCATGCAGGGCACAATGAACGGCTGTCCCCCGGCCGCCTTGATGGCGTCGATCGTCGCCTTCGTGAAGTCAGCAATGTGCGCCACGCCGCGGCTTCCTACTGCAACTGCTACGGTCTGCCCCGGCTGAATGCGATCGATCGCGCCCGGCTTCTTCAGCTCCTCCTGAAGAACAGCGACCGGATTGTCAAGCTTGCTGTCATCGAACTTTTGACGAATACGGACCATGTCCGGAATCGGAATATCCTGCAATAGTGTTCTAAGTACGCTCATTTTCGTTATTCGCCTCCGAGTATGTTTTTCACAGAATCACGAATGACAATCTCCGTATGGAACATGGTCTTCCGGCTGTCCCCTGCTAGCTTCTTCTCCATTAATGCCATCAGCTTCTCCGCGCCGAAGCGACTCATCTGCTCAATCGTCCGCCGAACGGTCGTCAGCGCCGGAGTAACGTAAGCTGCGTACATCATGTCGTCGAAGCCGGCGACCGATATATCGTCAGGGACACGAAGGCCGCCTTCTGCAGCTGCCTTGATCGCACCGAGTGCCATATCGTCACTGCAGCAGAAGACCGCTGTCGGACGCTCCTCGAGCGCTAAGAGACGCTTCATGGCGCTGTAGCCGCTCTCGAGATTGTATTCCCCCTGAACGCACAGCTCCTCGCGTATGGGCACGCCGAATGCTTCCAGCGCCTTCATATAGCCGTCCTTCCGCGCCTGCGTCGACTTGAAGCCCGCCTTCCCCTCCACGATCGCAACGCGTCTGTGGCCGCTTCGCAGCAGGTAGTCCGTCATCTTATAGGCGCCATGCTGGTCGTCCGGCACCAGATTCAGCACATCGTCCAGCTCGATCTCCCGATTCATCACAATGAACGGAATATCAAGACTTGCCACATAGTCGATGAACGGCTCGTCCGCCGCGCTTTGGCTCATCAGCATAATGCCGTCGAAGCTCTTGCGGTTAATATGCGTGAATGTCGAATAATCATCAATCCCGTGGACGATGACGTTGTATCGATCCCTCACGACCGAATTGACGCCCTTCATCGCCTCGAACAAGAAGCCCGCTGACGTTCCGCTGTGAAGCGTCGTGAAGAACAGTCCGATCTGATACGATCGATCCAGCACAAGACTTCTCGCGTTATAGTTCGGCGTATAGTTCAAGCTGACCGCGATGGACTTGATCTTTTCCTTCGTCTCCGGATTAATCAACGGGCTGTCATTGAGCGCCCGGGATACGGTCGTATGCGACACACCGGCCATGCGGGCAATATCCTTGATCGTCACGCTGCTCATCGTGTTACCACCTCAGTCCCATCATAGCATAGTCATGCACACGTTAACAATCGTTTTTTTCGACATATGCAGCTAGACAAAAAAGACTCTCCCGTAAGACGAAAAATTCGTCTACAGGAGAGCCTCTCGTGCTTGCTGTGGCTTACATTTCGAGCAGTAGCATTTCATGTCGCAGCTCCTTTAGCTTCTCTTTGCAAGCTTGAGCCTTCTGCTCATCACCTTCACTCATCGCTTCGTGCAGCACAGCCAGCTCGTAATCCAATTCGAGCCGCAATACCGGAATTCGTTCGTCCGGACGATTGGAGCGGAACGCCTGCATGACTTCCTCCACCGTCACCACCGGCTCTTTTTGAAATAAGACCTTATGCTCAACCCCGGATATTTCCACCATGCGAATAATTTCGCCGAACATAATATTTTCAATCAGGATCTGCCGATCCTTGAATCGCTTCACGACCGCGTGACCGCGTGTATCGCCGATCATCTTCTCCATCAGCTCAGCCAGCTTCTCATCCTTGAACGAATAGTTGCCGACGATCTTATAGCGTTCGCCGATGCGCTGGAACTTCAGCTTCACGAGCTTCCGTCCGGTGCGGATCGATACGATGAATTGCTGCTCCGACTCATTCCAGTACAGCGAATAGCCCTCCTGGATGAGCGTCTTTATGAAGTTGCGGATTAGCCGACGGTCAAATCGTAACTCCAGGTTGCAATATTCCACTTCATGACTTTTACTCACGGCAATCCCTCCTCAAGGTTTCAATGTCAACAGAGCTCATCGTTAAGCTGCTTATGCTGCGAGGACTAGTCGCTGGAACTGGAACAATCAGAGTGAGGACTCTATCGACAAGCGGGACAAGAGACCCATTTTTATTTTGATAGAATTTTCTGACTATTCAGTTTCTTAGTTCTATCTTATTATGAATCATATGATTTAGCAACTTGGTTTATGGATTTTTTTTCGGAAAATGGTACCTATTTTTTCATTAGCCTGACCGCAATGACAGCGCTACCATCATTCCGTATCGACAGCCTGCTGTCCGTCGTGCTCGTGCACCTCGCCCACTGCCCAATAAGCATAATGAGCGATCTCATCGGTTGTCTATCGCCCCCTGATCCTCCCCTCGTATCTTTATTGTATGTACGTAGGCGCGTCCATGTACACGACTTCTTGCCCATTACTTCGATGCCGACCTTCCGATGCGCTCCTAATTGTTAAAAAAAGCCGGAAACGCCTAAGCGCATCCGACTAGCAGCTCCTTCATGAACTCGTCTCCTCAGACGGCTTCAGCATGCCGGAGCCGAGGCTGAGCAGCACGAAGGCGAACAGTCCCAGTACGGCAAAGTGCAGTCCCAGCTCCCGCAGCGCCGCCCCGCTCCCAAGCCGAGCAATCGCATCGAGCGCCCAGCGCTGCGGGATGAAGAGTGCCAGCTTCTGTAAATAGTCAGGCATCTTCGACACCGACCAGAAGCACCCGCTCAGCATACACATCGGGGTTGAGATTAACGAATGGATGACGCTGATGTTCTCCGCACTGCGCGTAACTGCCGACACGGTAGCTGCGACGCCGAGCACGGGCAGCAGCAGCGCCTCGAGCACGAGCAGATGCTGCAGCAGCGGCACCTCTTGATGGAAGCCGAGCACGAAGCGGCTGAACAGCAGCACGCTCCACACTTGAAGCGAGCCCAGAAGGAAGCAGCCTGCCAATGAACCGGCAGCGAGCTCCCACGACTTCACCGGCGCTGCGAGCATGCGCCGCATCGTCTGCTGTCTCCGCTCCTCTGTCCATAGCTGGACTGACAAGCCTGCGGTAAACATCATGAATACGATCAGCACGCCGCTCGCAAGCCCGACAACGTCATGGGACGCTTCACCCTGAGCAGCTGTCAACGTGCGGATTGGGCGCTTCTGCGCCTCCTCCAGCCAGCGCACCCACTGCTCTGCAGGAAGGCCCAGGCCGATGACGGTGGCGGCGCTCTCCTGAAGGCGTCTGTCGAGACGCTCCAGCGACTGCCTTAGCGGCGCGGACATGTCGCTAGCTGTCAGCTCCAGCAGCTCGGCACTTTTCCGCTCGCGGGCTTCGTCTGTCGGACCGGCCAGCAGCTCGTCCGTGAGCCCAGCTGGAATGATAAGCGCTGCGGTAGCGCGCCGATTCGCTACTGCTCGCTCGGCCTCCGCTCGGCTTAACACTTGCTCGAAGCGAAGAGTCTTGTGAATGTAAGCGAGCTCACTTACGACGAATGCTCCCGCAGGTCCGCGGTCTGCATTCACATACAGGACACGAGGGGCTGCCTCGTAGCTCGGTCCGAGGAAGCCGAATATAAGTGCAATTGCCGCTACAGGCAAGCCAATATGGACGAGGAAGCCGCTGACGTTCCCGAGCGCCCGCCTCAGCAAGTGGAGCGCGATCGTACCGATGAGCTGTATGCTACGCATCGAATCCCGCCTTTCGATGAACGAATATCGCTGTCACTGCAGCAGCTACCGCCCACATGGCCGAGATCGTCATCGCTTCACCTGCCAGCTCGGCATTCCCAAGCATCAGATGCAGCAGACTCTGCATCGTCCAGAAGCTGAACGTATATTCCCCTAGACTAGCAATCGCTGCCGGTAGCGTCGGGATGAAGCCTCCGCTAACGAGCGTCGACGCAATGATCACCATCTGGAAGACTGTGCTGGATAGCTGCTCTGTGCGACAGACCGCTGTAAGGACGACAGCCAGACTGACCGTAATCAAAGCGTACAGCCCGCACGCAGCCGCTACCCACTCAAGCCGATCACCCCAGCTCACGCCGCAGGCGACATAAGTAAAGCCGATTACGGCGGCTGCCTGCAGCAGCGCAAGGAGGGCATAGGCAAGCACCTTGCCGCCCAGAGCCGCACGCCAAGTGACTGGATGCGTCAGCAGCCTAGCCATCGTCTTGCTCACCCGTTGCTCCTGCAAGCTTGCTGACAGCATCATGCCCGTATACAGCATGAACATGACGAGCATCGCAGCCGCATAATATTGCATCGCCGTGTATGAGGAGGCGCCATTAGCTGGTACGGATTGCGGCAGCGGCAACGATACGATCGTCGTCCATGCTGGATCGTACTTGGGTCCTATCGCATGCCGTCCAGCCTGCTGCCAACTGAGCTCTTCCACATATGGCAGCAGCACAGCTTCGGCAGCCTTATTCACAGCCTGCCTCTCTCCTGGAAGAAGCTCCCACACCCTGGCCCTTCCCCCATCTGCTGCCGGGGCTACCGAGGCGTCCAACAACGTATACTTAGGGATTACGAGTCCATATTGAGCCTCGCCGCCAAGTATGAGCTCGACCGCCGTATCTCGGCTCGACGCCTGCCGTACCACGAGACGTCCACGCTCTTCCTCTGCTGCGAGGAGCTCTGAGACTGCGCGTCCTATGCCGCTTGTGTCGGCATCATTCGCATTCACGACGACTAGCTGCACTGGATACACGTTGGCTGTGGGCGCTCCGAACTTTTCCTGTAACGAAAGACCGAGCAATATAATGAGAACAACCGGCAGGAGGAACAATATGCCGTATACTTCACGCGCACGGCTTAGCATCACTAGCTCACTCCTTGCGATATGAAACACCTGGCTCCAGCCATTCATAGGCCCCCGCCTTCCTCCTGCAAGGAGCGACCTGTCAACGAGAGGAACAACGACTCCAGATTCGGCTCGATGCGGGTAAGGGAATGAATATGTGCACCATGCTTAGACAAGATGAACAAGATGTCCTGAAGCGATGCATCCGCTGTAGTCATGTACAGCTCGATCTTACGCCCGTCCGACATCACTCGCCTAATGCGCGGATGCGCCTCCAGCTCTGCCACGGCAGCTGGTGTCAATGGCTGCGCGAGCTGTACGCACAGCTTCTCGCCGCTGCCCGTCGCTGCCCGGAGCTCCTGCTGCGTACCGAGCGCGAGCAGCCGCCCCTTGTCCAATATGCCGACACGGTCACCGATCGCCTCCACCTCCTCCATGTAATGGCTGGAGTAGATGAACGTTGAGCCCATCCGGTTCAGCTGACGAACGGCGTCCAAGATCGCATGCCTCGACCGCGGATCGATACCTACAGTCGGCTCATCCATAATGATCAGCCTCGGTCGGTGCGCCAGCGCGCATGCAATGTTGAGGCGCCGCTTCAGCCCTCCAGAGAACGATACGGGGCGCTCGTTCCTTCTGTCCAGCAATCCAGTGAAGGCGAGCGCCTCCTCCACCCGCTCCTGCAGCAGCCGCCCCCGCAAGCCGTGCAGCTTGGCGAAGAAGGCGACGTTCTCCCATGCCGTCAGCCGCTCGTAGATCGCAAGCTCCTGCGGCACGAGCCCGATCAGCCGCTTCACCTCCAGCGGATGCTCGAGCACCGACCAGCCGCCTACCCGAATATCGCCATGATCGGGACGAAGCAAGCCGCACAGCATATGGATCGTTGTGCTCTTGCCAGCGCCATTCGGCCCGAGCAGGCCGAATATTTCACCCTCCCGCACGCTCAAGCTCAAGTGATCGATCGACAGCCGGCTTCCGTACCGCTTGACGACCTGTTCCATCCGCACAAGACTCATTCGAATATCCCCCTAGAATAACCGATTCCCGAGTAAACTCCTCCCTCCATTGTAAAGGCTGCGCAGTGAAAAAACAGCTGTCCATCGTCACTGTATTTCGCACAAGCTATGACAAAAGTCATCCCTCACCACGTACAGCTTGTGCTATAATCGGCGTGGAGGCGGAAAAAGATGGTATTATTACTGCGGTACTCACTCATCGTACTCCCCGCTGCTGGCACCATCAGCATGCTGCCGCTATCGGAGAGCCGACCGTTCGCATTGTACATCATTATGCTGCTCGCATGGGTCGAGCTTCGCCGCTCTTGGCTTCCAGTCAGAGCGCAAGCGATAGCGGCCGTCGCCGAGCTCTGTTACATGTCATGGCTCAGCGTCACGGTTGATCAGCTGCTGCTGCTGTGCCATCTGTCGACGTTGCTCTCCTATTCGCTTGAAGCTTCTGTCGCGAAGCAGCACTACCGATTGTTGCTGCTGCTGCAGCTGGCCACGATCCTCGTCCCGGCATACTTCGAGCAAGACATGCGCCTAGCCATTGCTGCTGCTGCGGTGTTCCTGCTGGCAGCGTACTTGACCACTCGTCTAGAGCAATCGCGACACGATCGTCTCGAGCTGCAGTATGTATACGACGAGCTCAGACATAAGGCGTACGAGCTTGACGCCGCACGACAACGTATCGCAGCTTATGCCGCGCAGGTGGAGCGACTGGCTCAAGCTGAAGAGCGCTCTCGAATTGCAGGCGACATCCATGACGACCTCGGACATAAGCTCATACGCGCGAAAATGATGCTCGAAGCCGCCGTCGCTGTTGCACCCGATCGCGAGCATCAGACCTATAAGCTCACCGAGCTCGTACGCGACCAGCTAACAGAAGCGCTGGAATCGCTCCGACATACCGTTCGCGCATTGAAGCCGCTAGAGACAGCTAAGTCGGCCGACTCTCTTCATCGCCACTCCATCCATCGGCTCATTGAAGAGCTGAAGTCTTCAGAGGAGCAGCAAGGCATCAAGATAGATCTGAGCCTGTCAGGCATGCCGCGTCCGCTCTATCCGAGCGTGGAGCTGATACTGTTCCGCAACGCCCAGGAGGCGGTGACGAACGCCATTCGCCACGGCGGGGCAACACAGATCACGTTCACACTGAACTACGACGCAGATCAAATGATAATGAAGGTAGCCAACAATGGCAGGCTGCCTGCCGGAGATACGCTTATCCGAGGCGTAGGTCTTCTAGGCATGGAGGAGCGCGTTCGGCTCGTCGGCGGTCAACTGAAGGTGAGCCTGCAGCCGCAATTCGCTGTAACGACGGTCGTACCGTTGTACGACGGCATCTAATCGAGATTGAGATAGGAGTGCAGACAGATGATTCGCATTTTGATCGTCGACGACGATCCTTTTATACGTGAGAGCTTACGCATGATTCTGGAGCTAGACCCGGAGCTCTCCGTCACTGCCGTATATGGCAACGGCGCCGAGGCGCACGAGCACTTCCTGCGCGGAGAAGAAGCGGACGTCGTGCTCATGGACATCCGGATGCCTGTGTGCTCTGGAGTGGAGGGCACGAAGCGGATTAAGGGTACCGCTCCCAACGTGCGCATTCTGATTCTGACGACGTTCGATGACGACGAATACATTGTCGAGGCACTGCGCAGCGGAGCCAGCGGCTACCTATTGAAGAACATCCCCCCGGATCGAATCGTTCAAGGCATTAAGGCTGTCCATCACGGCAATCTGCTCATCCATCCCGATATTGCCCCTAAGCTCACAGCTTGGCTTCAGCCTCAGCAGGCGGCAGCAACGAGGACAGAGCACGAGTGTTCCAATGAAGCGGCTGAGCGTCATGCTTCCATCTCCGACCAAGCAGTTGAACAGCAGCAGCGACGCGATCACTTCAAGAAATTCGAGAAATTCGGGCTGACGAAGACAGAGAAGCTGGTGCTGGAGCATATTGCAGGCGGGCTGACGAATAAAGAAATCGCCCAGGAGCTATTCCTGAGCGAAGGGACGGTCAAAAACTATGTAACGGAATTGTTAAGCAAGCTGGAGCTTCGGGACCGCACTCAGCTCGCGATCATGTATTGGCGGGAGCTGTAACGCCAGCCAGTAGCTCCGCTTCCCGACTCTCAGGAGCCGACTTCTCTTCTGTCCGCTTCATAGTTCAGATCCTTGGTCGAAGTAATATTCACCGTATAATGATCGGGCTTCAGCGGGTCCTGCGTCAGCTTCACTTCAGCCTCCACATACTTGGATACAGGCACCTGGTTCTGAATACGAACCGTCTCGTAATATAAGAATCGATACGCATCCGTCTTGTCCTTCAGCTTCTCCACCATAATAGGCTTCGTCGTATATTCGACGTCCTGGAACTTGCGGGTCGCCATCCCCTTGATGTGGCTGCGCAGCATGCTCAGCTTCTCCGGATGCGGCTCGTCGGCAATGACGTAAGCTTCGTAGCCGGACGCGTACGTCTGGGTCGGCCGCTGCCTCCAGCGCTGCTGCAGCTCCTTCTCCGGGACGAACGTCTCCTCTGTCAGCCGATCCTTCGCCTTCGCTAATCCGTTCGTATCGATCCCCATCCGGCGAACGTCCTTCTCCCGGTAGTACAAGCCATGCGAGCCGGACGCCTTCGAATTGTAGGTGAGCAGCACCGGATATTTCGCACCTAAATATTCGACGATCGTCGACTGTGGGTTCGTCAGCTCCAGCAGCTCGAACGTCTGGCTGCCATCCTCCTGCTGCTGCTCATCGTTGATGCGGCTGTTAATATAGATCGTCTTCGATTCGCCCTTCCAGTAGATCGAGGCGCCAAGACGCTTCGACAGCTCAGCGAGCGGCAAGTAGCTTTTATCCTGATACACAAGAGGTGCGCTCTCCAGCGTAACAGGCTTACCGTCCACCACAATGTTGAAGTCGGGTCGCAAGTACGCGTCAACCCGCTGCAGCACGTTCTCGGCATACACCCCAGCAGTGAAGGCACCGCTAATGAGTCCGGCAAGGAGCAGCACGCGATGAGTACGCTTCATTCGAGTTCCTGCCTTTCCTTAATTATGCATTTTGTAATCCTTTATTCGACACACACACCGTTCATTCCTGCCGCTTCGCGCAATCCATATATAGGGCAAGACTCTTCCACGGTCGAATTATGGTATAGTGAAAAAGAAGCATGGCACGTTGGGAGGACTTTATGATGACTTTTACCGGATTTACAGCTGAAGATTTCGACGTATTCACCATTGATGGACTCGAGCCCCGGATGGAGGCGCTCATCGAGCGTGTTCGGCCGAAGCTCCATGAGCTCGGCAGTGCATTAAGCCCTGCGCTCACCACCTTGTGCGGCGAGGAGATGTTCACGCACGTTGCCAAGCACGCGAGACGAACCGTACACGCCCCGAACGACACGTGGGTTGCTTGGGCGAACAATAAGAAGGGCTACAAGGCGCACCCGCACTTCCAGGTCGGCTTATGGTCGACGCACCTGTTCGTGCAATTCGCGCTTATATATGAAAGTCCGAACAAGAGCATATTCGCTGCCAATCTCGAGCAGCAATGGGACGAGGTGGCTTCGAGTCTGCCTCCGCATTACGTCTGGTCGCTTGACCATATGAAGCCTGAAGGCATCCCGCATACCGAGCTGCAGGGCGAGACACTAGAGCAGCTGCTGCTCAAGCTGAAGACGATCAAGAAGTCGGAAGCGCTGTGCGGCATTCATCTGAATCGACACGACCCGATCGTGCAGGACGGGCCTCGTCTGCTCGCGGAGATCGAGCGCGTCTTCGAGACCGTCATGCCACTGTATCGACTCGCCCAGCAAAATTAAGGCCCACTTAAGGTAAGCTTCATGTGGCACTCAGCCAAACGGGGTATGCTACAAGTGGAACACCATTACCTGAATAAGGAAGGGATGATCAGCCATGAAGCAATCGTACGCACAGAAGCTGCTCGTCTCCTCGCTGGCTGCAGCTCTGCTGCTCGGAGGAGGCACATACGGACTAAGCTACAAGGCGCAAGCTGAGGAGAGCCCAGCTGCACCTGCAGCGACAGCCGAGGCTGCACCGCAGCAGAACGCAGACAAAGCTGCCGAGCACAGCAAGCACAAGGATAAGCATCACGCTCATGCGTTGATTGAGGAAGCGTCATCCGTGCTCAGTATGAGCCAAGCGGAGCTGAAGCAGGCGCTGAAGGACAAGACGCTGGCTGAAGTCGCTAGCGATAAGGGCGTAAGCGAGGCGGAGCTGATCGCGAAGCTGAAGGACATTCGCCTGAAGCAGCTCGATGCAGCAGTGATCTCCGGCAAGCTGACCGCGGAGAAGGCCGAGCTGATGAAGAGCAAGCTGGACGAGCACCTCAAGTTCATGGTCAGCCATAAGCTGAGAGAGCTGGACAAGCATAAGGGTGGCAAGCACAGCAAGAGTGCGATGCACCCAAGTCCGGGCAAGCTCGCTGAGCTGCTGGGCATGACGGAGAACGAGCTCAAGGCAGAGCTTAAGGCCGGCAAGTCGTTGACGGAGATTGCCGCGGCTAAGGGCATATCCAAGGAGCAGCTCATCAACAAGATCCAGGAAGAGCTTACGCCGAAGCTTGAGAAGCTGGTCGATCATAAGCGCGGCGATAAACAGAACGACTAGTCAGCTGCTTCTACTTCATCAAGCAGCTGACCGTTCCACTTGAAGACATAGGACAACTTCGTCTGTGCATATACTTTACAATCCTGCACAGACGAGGTGACCTCCATGAGCAAGCAATCGATGACCGTTGGACAATTCATGAGCAGACCGTTCGCAGCACGCCCTCCCCGTTCCGTTGTGCTGATGCGAATTCCGGGCGGCAAGACGACGTTTCGTCTCATCCGCTACTTTTTCACATAGCAACGGACGAGATTGACATTGTGCTACATACGAAGAAAGCCTGGCTATCAGCTCACATCGAGCTTCGCCAGGCTTTCTTCGTATGACGTTAAGAGACGAGCCGCTCGGCAAGACGATGGTCCGATCGGTCCGCGGCCATGTAACGATACAGCAAGTAGAGCGCTGCAAGCGAGACGACCGCGCCTGCGATGAATGGCAGCTGATGGCTGTAGTCGTACACCCCTGCTCCGAGCAGCGGACCGGTAATGCGTCCGAGGCTGTCCATCGACGAGTTCAGTCCGGAGGCGACGCCTTGACCGACCTTCGTCTTCTGCGTAATGAGACTCGTCACACACGGTCGTATCAGCGCATTGCCTGCTGCGAATACACTCAAGTAGATCGAGGCGGTCAGCAGGCTGCTGGAGAACAGGATCAGGATGAAGCCTACCGCTGATAGAACGAGACCGAGGCCGATGACTCGGGCTTCCTGCCCTTTTTTGATCAGACGCCGTACGACACCGCCTTGAATCAACGCCCCGACGATACCGCTGACAGCGAACATGATGCCCAGCTGCGTAGGCGTCGCGCCGATCTGGTCGCGCTGGAACAGCAGCAGTGTCGCTTCAAGTCCTGCGAGCGTGAAGGAGACGAAGAACGACAGGATGTATAAATATTTGAGCGAGCCGACGAACGCTGCCCAGCGTGAGCCCTTCTTCGCTTCCTGAGCCTTGCGCCTGCTCTCCTCGGTGAGCGATTCCTTGAGCGTGACAGCGGCGAAGCCGAACATCGCGAGCGCCAGTGCCGCCGCCACGAAGAACGGCACGTGATAGCCGAAGCTGCTGAGCAAGCCGCCGACAGCCGGCCCGAAGATGAAGCCAAGACCGATCGACATACCGACCAGCCCCATCCCCTTCGTTCGGTTGTCCTCCGACGTAATGTCCGCGACGTACGCGACAGCGCAAGCCGTGACCGCGCCTGAGAACAAGCCGCCAAGAATACGCGACACATACATGAGCATCAGGTTGTCCCCGGCCATGCCGAATATGAAGAAGCTGGCGCTGAAGCCGAGCGTGCCGATCATAATGATCGGACGTCGTCCCAGACGGTCAGACAAGCTGCCCCATAGCGGTGACATGAGGAACGAGACTAGAGAATAGACCGATAAGAGTAAGCCGAGGTGCACATTTTCGGCGCCTGAGCCGGTAACCACGTCAGGAAGTACGGGAATAATGATGCCAAAGCCGATAAAAATCGTCATTATCAGCACCATGATAACTAGAAGTCTTTTATCCATAGGTGTAACCTTGCCTCCGATATTTCAAGTGAGTAGCTTTACTGTACCACATCTTTTTTCATGATGGAAATGATGCTGTGAGTGTTAACAATTTGGACAAACCTTCATCAAATGCACTTGAGAATGAAAAACTCCTTGCATCCGTGTCGCTTTTTGTTATACTCGACTTGTTTGCTTATCTCCGAATACAGAAAGGTAGGGATGACCGTGGATCAGACGAAAACTCCCCTGTTCACCGCATTAAAGGAGCACGCTGCCCGCAATCCGGTGCAGTTTCACATTCCAGGACATAAGAAAGGCGTGGGCATGGACCCCGAATACCGGGAGTTTATCGGCGACAACGCGCTGTCCATCGACCTTATCAATATAGCGCCCCTCGATGATCTGCATCAGCCGACTGGCGTCATCGAGCAGTCGCAGCAGCTTGCTGCGGAAGCATTCGGCGCCGACTATACGTTCTTCTCCGTACAGGGCACGAGCGGCGCGATCATGACGATGATTATGACCGCCTGCTCGGAGGGTGACAAGATCATCGTACCGCGTAACGTGCACAAGTCGGTCATGGCGGCGATCATCTTCGCAGGGGCGAAGCCGGTGTTCCTGAAGCCAGTCCGCGACGAGAATCTCGGCATCGATCACGGCGTATCGACCTCCTCGGTCAAGCGCGCGCTGGAGCGTCACCCGGACGCGAAGGCTGTGCTCGTCATCAACCCGACATATTATGGCGTATGCGCGAACCTGAAGGAGATCGTCGATGTCGTGCACAGCTACAACATCCCAGTGCTCGTCGATGAGGCGCACGGTGTGCTCATTCACTTCAACGACAAGCTGCCGATGTCGGCGATGCAGGCAGGCGCTGATATGGCCGCTACGAGCGTCCATAAGCTCGGCGGCTCGATGACACAGAGCTCCGTGCTCAATATTAAGGGTAGCCGGGTGAATGTGCGCCGGGCGAAGACGATCATCAGCATGCTGACGACGACGTCGACCTCGTACATATTACTCGGCTCGCTCGATACGTCAAGACGCCACCTCGCGCTGAACGGCAAGGCGATGGCAGATCATGCGATCGAGCTGGCCAATTACGCCCGTGAGACGATCAATACGATTCCAGGCCTCAGCTGCTTCGGACGCGACATCCTCGGCAAGGAAGCGACGTACGATCACGACCCGACGAAGGTGAACATTCACGTGCGCCATCTGGGCATTACCGGCTATGACGCGGAGAACTGGCTGCGCGAGCAATACAACATCGAGGTCGAGCTTAGCGACATGTACAACATTTTGTGCCTCATTACGCCGGGCGATACGCGCGATAATGTCGATCTGCTGCTAACGGCGCTAAGACAGCTGTCCGAGGAGAATTACAGCGTTCGTCCTTCGACCGAGCTCGTGATCAAGATTCCGAAAATTCCGCAGCTGACGCTGTCCCCGCGCGATGCGTTCTACGGCGATACCGAGCTCATTCCGTTCAAGGAATCGGGTGACCGCATCATCGCGGAGTTCATATACGTCTATCCGCCGGGTATTCCGATCCTGCTCCCGGGTGAGGTCATCTCCCAGGACTTGATCGACTATATTACCGAGCATATCGAGGTTGGTCTGCCGGTGAAGGGACCGGAGGACCGGAGCATCGAATATGTGAAGGTCATCGTGGAGACGCCGGCTATTTTCTAAATACATGCCCAAATAACCGCATGCCCTCGAATGATTCGGGGGACATGCGGTTTTTTCATCTGTTCAAAGATGCGGTTGTACTTGAATACGGCCTACACCTGGTCTGTTATGCGCGCCTCAAGAAAACGAATGACGTCCGCCACCGCGTGCTCGTCATGATGCTTGCACACGTGATCAGCCGACTCAATCAAGAGCGAATGCGCATTGCTGACGGCCACACCTATACCTGCTCGGCGAATCATCTCTAGATCGTTCAGATGGTCGCCCATCGCGACGCATCGCTCCTTCGGGATGCCTAGCATATCGAGCACCCGTTCCAGCGCATGCCCCTTGGTCGAGTTCACAGGTAACATCTCGAAGTACCGATCATCCGAGCGCACCCAATCGACATCGCTTCCTGCCGTCAGCGCAACGATCTGCTCACTGGCCGCATCCATCTTGTCTGGCTCCCAGGCGAACAGCACCTTCAGCCATTGCTCTGGCACCTCCAGTATGCTGGTTACGGGCTGATACGGGAACTTCTCAATGTTCCGGTGGCGCTGCGTCATGCTGTTATCTTGAATCGTATACGGATACTGCTCACCTTGCACGTAGATTTCACAGCCGATTTCGGGGAACGTCTCGATCACGCGCTGCAGCGCCCCTTTGCCAGAAGCAGGAAGGATAGACTCCCACACGACCTGCTCCTTGCTGTAATCGTAGATGACAGCCCCGTTGTACAGTATGGCAGGTGCATTCACCGGCAGCTGGCGTGCGAATAGGCCGGCCGGCTCTACAATACGTCCAGTCGCAATCGTGAACGTTCCTCCCAGGTCAACGAAGCGCTGAATCGCCTCTGCATTCTCCGGGCTGATCTCCTTCTTCTTGCTCAGCAGCGTTCCATCCATGTCGGTCACCAGTATGTACCCTTCGAACATTCTCTTCTCCATCACCCATACCTCTTCTCTTCTTCATTGTAATTCATGGGTCATAATGCTATGATGTTTTTGATGCATGTCGCTAGAAATTCGTTCCAGTCCAATACGTAGGCAGGTGCATAGGTTATGGCGCAAAGCGCTTATATTAAATTCGTGAACGGTTCCGCCGTCTCCTCCCTTACTCTGGAAGAGCTACGCGGGCAGCTTGAACATTATCGTGACCAGCTCGCCCGTACAGCCAAGCAGCTGGATTGGGAGTACGATGAAGCCGGATTCCCTTACACGATCGAGTCGAAGCCGGAAGCCGAGAATGCATGGTTCTATCTCAAAGGAAAAAATACGCTGTACAAATACATCGTGCTTGGCGTCGGCTCCGAGAAGAACGGCGACACCGAACAGCATTACGTTCAAATGGTGCTGCCTGACGACTGTACGCATGGTGACAAGTCTAAAGGTAACGAATACTGCAAATATTTAGCTAAGCTGTGGAAGGCAGAGCTGCATCTGTTCAACGGGCGAACGATGTACTTCAATCCGCGCAAATAGGACAAGTGAAAAACCCTTCTTGATGGTCAAGAAGGGTTTTGTCTTCGATCTTATTTCTCTTGCTCTTCAATAATTTCGTTGTAGATCGCGACGACACGATCCCACTCTTCCTCATCCTCAATGCTGGCAAGGAACGCTTCGCCGTTCTCTTCTTCAATACGGAATATGACACCATCGGCTTCCACATCGTTGCGATCGAGAAGTACCGCGTAAGCCTTGTCACTGGCTTCAAAGGTGTACACCATTACCATCTCATGTTCAACGCCGTCCTGGTCCGTCACGACAAAAATTTCTTCCTCGTGATCATGGTCGCACGATGCGTCGTGAATGTGATCGCTCATGGGAAAACCTCATTTCCTGATTTTATAATTTTACTCCCACGTATCGTACCATGATGAATAAGGCGAAGTCAATGAACCACGCTTCGCCTCATTCGTGCTATTCAGATACGATCGACTTCTCAGAAATCGTTACATACTTCCCATCCGCGGTCGTCTTCACAGCAAAGCGAACCTTGTACGTGCCCTTCTCCGTGAACGTCACATTAAATGGCCAAGCATACCAAAAGCTGCTCTTGTCGCTGTCAACCACTTCCTCCTTCGCGGCTACCTGCTTGCCGCTAGGCGAGACGATCGAGATCTGGAACGAACGAATCGACGTGTTCAAGCTATCCACCTGAGCAAGCACGGAGAAGCCAAGCTGCTTACCCTGCTTCACAACACCGAACGGCTGCTTGATGTCGTAGTCGTCCTCAACGGTCTTCGCGACGAACATATGTACGTTGGGCTTATGGACCGCAACCGTATGACTTGCGCTGTCCCACTTCACAATCGCCTGCAGCGAATCAGATAACGTTCGTACCGGTAAAACTGCGCTGCCTTTAACTAGAAAAGCCGGCACCTCCGACGATCCGAAGCTTTGCTCAGCATCATTGACCACTAGTCTTACCTTGGAATACCCTTCAAATTCTCCCCAGATCGAGCTTGCGACTGCGCCAGCTGTACCGAATAACGTAAGCGAGAGCACCATCGTTAGCAATCTCGGCACCTTCATCGTAATTAACCTCCATTGTATGAACCAATTTGTTTAATTATACTCCGCGGCTTGGCAATAGTTGCGGCCAGTTTTGCTAAATTTATTATTTTTTATTCGTAGCACCATCTAGATCTAGTGAATGAAAGGGCTTCCGTTGAATATTCATACAAAATATGGATAGTCTTATAGGAAGGCGTCTGTCAAATCTCTTCACCATTCGATAAACGATGGCGAATGGTGCGCTTACCCGGGAAATAGCTGCAACCATAATCCGAAATGTGGGGGGATGCGAAGCGGCATGCCTAAATCCTTACAACATTTTCTTGAATGTTGATCAACAGGCATGTTAGATTATAGAAGGTATACGTGTTAACGCCCTACTGAGTGGAGGAACGTTTGTGAGTTTGCACATACAATTTATTGGAACGGGAAGCGCCTTTGCCAAAGCTTACTATAATACGAACGCTCTCGTACGAACAGAAAGCTTTAGCCTCTTGATCGACTGCGGATATACAGCCGCAAGAGCGATGCACGAACTCGGAATTGGCTTGGACGAAATCGATGCAATCTTGATTACTCATATTCATGCCGATCATGTAGGCGGTCTTGAGGAGTTCGCCTTCCAGAGCATGTATAGATATAAGAAGCGAATTCGTCTGCTTGTGCCGTTCGATATAAAGGATTCGTTATGGAATCATTCCCTTCGAGGCGGCCTGGAGAACGCTCATGAGGGCTTGAACCGATTGGAGGATTACTTCGACGTCGTTACCTTGGAGCCTGACACAGTCATCACGCTTCAGCCGGAGTTGAATGTGAAGCTGCTTCCGAGCCTGCACATTCCGGGTAAGCCGAGCTACTCTCTTCTGCTGAACGACCGCTTCTTCTATAGTGCGGATTCACAATTCAACAGCGAGCAGCTTCATCAGCTTCACGCAAGCGGCTGCAAGCTTATGATGCACGACTGTCAGCTTACATCTCCCGGAGCTGTTCACGCCAGCCTCGAGGAGCTGCTTACTTTACCAGAGGAGCTGCAAGCCAGCATCTGGCTTATGCACTACTCCGACAGCATGCCCAGCTTTATCGGTAAGACAGGCAAGATGACCTTCGTCGAGCAAGGTACAATATATAAGCTAGACTATGAGGTCTGACATCGGCCGCCTTGTCGCTGTTGAATGTATATTAGCGGCACCTCCTGCACATCCTACCTGTAAAGGAGGCGATTGCAGATGAATACAGCCAAAGATCAAGTTGTGGCCGTCCGTAAAAATGGTGATGGTGACATCGTCGAGCTCAAGCTTTCCTCCGGACAAGTCGTCGATTACAAGGAAGCTCAATTTATGGCAAAAAACGGACAGATCGACAACGTTAACGTATTTCGCGGCCGTGACGGCGAGGAGCACCTTCGCTCCAATCCGGATGGCGATCCGACGAACAACCTGGACAATTTGCCAGGCTTCTAATTGTATTTTCAATATGATGTTGTCGTAGCCGGCCCTCTGAGGTCCGGCTTTTTCGTATGGCAAAGCTTTTTTTAGAATAAAGTTTTTGACCTGCAGAAGGAATTTTCCTACTCCAAAAAGAAGTAATACATATAAAATTTTGTATATTTTAGGAGTTGGAGCTTCTGCATGAAAAGTCACAGCGGCTTTATCCTGTATATCGTACTCGTATCAACCTGGTCCATAATGAGCGGTAGCGCATGGAACATTCCTCTACTTCTCGCATTCTCCCTGCTCTATGCCGCCACCTTTCTCGTTAAGCAACCTCCATCCTTCGTCTTCAATGTTCAGCCAATGCTGGTCGTTGCCATCCATGCTGCCAGCCTCACCCATTGGGTGCTGCCGCTATATTTCTTACATATGATCGAGCTACACAAGCGGTTCCACCGACGTTCCACAGCGACATTGCTGAGCGTCATATTCATCGTCCCTTATATTGTCATATCGGCAATTACCCGTCATGGGAACAGCTTGCCTAACATAGCATTCGAAACGGCTACCTGCCTCGTGCTTGGCTTCATGTTCGGCAGTCTGATCAAGAGCATGGAGCTTCAGAAGCAGCTGCTGGACAGTGAGAAGAAGCATCTAAGCACACATGACCCACTTACAGGCTTGTACAACTTCCAAGAATTCCACAGACAGACGGAGCTGCTCGTGAACGATGGTAAGCCTATCTTGCTCATATTGGCTGACTGCAAAGATCTGAAGTCACTGAACACGAGCACCGGCTTCCAGGGCGTCAACGATATACTGAAGCAGGCTGCTCAGCTGCTGCGCATTATGTTTCCACAGAGCTCTCTGATCAGCCGCTATGGCGGCGATGAGTTCGCGATCGTCATCGACAACCCACACAAGCAGACGCTTCATACCATTACGCAGCTGCTGTCTATGGAGTTCCCGAAGCTGACCGGTATCGAAATTAACTTCGGCATCGCCTCGTTCCCGCAGGACGGAAAGACGAAGGATGATCTGCTTGCTGTCGCCGAGAGCCACTTATACATGATGAAGAGAGAGACGTGGCTGAAGCGTGAGGAGCATATGCTGCGCAGCGAGAAGCTACGCGTTGTCGGAGAGCTCGCATCCGGCATGGCGCACGAAATTCGCAACCCGCTTACGACTATTAAGGGCTTCATTCAATTGTCCAAGGCCGAGCGCTACAATATTGAGCCGTGGTACGAGCTGATCATGGATGAGATCAATCGGATGAGTATGCTTACTGCGGAGTTTTTACAATTTTCCAGACCACATATTACGTCATATAAGGTGCACTCTCTACGTTCTTGTGTGCAACGCGTCATCTCCCTGCTTGAATCCGAAGCAACGCGACTTGGACATAAGCTAGACTTTCAACCTGATCGTTATGAACTCCTCATGCGTATGGATCAGGATAAGATGCTGCAGCTGCTGCTGAACCTCGTCAAGAACGCACTGGAAGCTATGGAGGAGCAAGGAACGGTTGATATTAAGCTGTACCCGGTTGATCGCCATGCAGTTATAGAGATTATGGATGATGGAAAAGGTATTCCGGAGGGAGAATTGGATAAGATTTTCATTCCGTTCTACACAACGAAGGATTCAGGAACAGGACTCGGCTTATCGATCTGTCATAAAATTGTTCAAGATCATGAAGGCACCATTGAAGTGGAAAGCCTCGTCGGGCTGGGAACGAAATTTACCATTACGCTCCCAACCGTCTCCATCGAGCCTCTGCAGCTTCAAGAAGCATCTGAGGACAAGGCTACCATTTCGATATAAAGGACATGATTCCATTGCTCACAGGTTCAATTTGAACGGAGCGCGACTCCGTTGCATAGCTGAGGGCACCGACGAGAGCACCAAGCAAGGCACCTCCCAGCACTTCCTCTGGCAGGTGACCTAGCCGCTCCTCAAGCTCCTGCGCACGCTTCTCATGCACATGGATAGGATGATCCTTCGTGATGTTCGCGACCGTCTCCTCCAGCTCATTGACCTCAGATGCGATTAATCCGGCATGTCTTCGAATCCCCATCGCGTCATACATGACGACAAAGCTGAGCATCGCAGATACAGCGAACAGCTCCGCGGCGAAGCCCTTCTTCAGCCCCAAATAGGTGGCAAGCGATACGACACCGGCAGCGTGGGAGCTCGGCATGCCTCCCGTACGGAACAAATCCGACCACGACCAAGCTCCCCGCTCGCGGATGTGCAGTGGCATCTTCAGCAGCTGAGCCGCACCAATTCCGACAATGGACGTCCATAACGCCCGATTCATCTGCATCACCTCATCGATTAGGATGAGACGTGCCTCCTCATTCTATTCCGAGGTGCATAAGCCGCACACCTTCCAGATTTAGAGACGTGTGAGCTTCGAGAGTGGAAAGCTGGCCTCCGGATCGTCACCGAGCGTCCCCCATGCCATAATGCCATTGATATATTTCACCTCAAAGGGAAGCTGGACATGGTCCACCTTGTACAGACCGGGAGGGAAGTCATTAGGGTCCAGCATGTACGATTGCGCAATCGCAAGCCTCTGCCTTGCTACTGCCTGTTGACTCTCGAATTCAGAGGCTTCAATCTCACTCGTTATCGAGTTAATCTCATGCTGCAGCTCTTCTTTGTTCATTTGACTAAACAGCTTCTTCATCTTCATCATCCTTCACTACGCTTGTCTCGTAATCTTACGTACTATTTGTCGAAATAACACCGTATAAACCACACTATGTCGCGATATGTTGTAATATTCAGCTCGAATTCGTCTGTAAATAGTGGTATAATAAAGGAAACATTAGGTAACTAAAGGAGGAATTCACATATGTCTACAGAGGTCGTTTTTAACAATCAAAAAATTCCAGTTAGCTTCGTATCTTGCGATCAGAAAGCGATTCCACAGCTCATTCGTGCCTTGAAGGAAAAAGGAATGTACACCAGTCTAGCCGAAGGTCGCGAGACGATCGAACGAATCGAGCTAATCGGAAATAGTGCCGTGCTGCATCACAAAACGAACGACCGCTGCATTGAGCTACCGCTCTATTGAGCGGTTTTTTTTCGTCAGACTCCACGAATACATTGTCAAGCGAGGACCTCCTCGGTTACAATAAATGGACACGGGTAACCGTAATGCTCCACCAATTACGATTAGTGTAAAGGAATTGTAAGCCATGAGAGCCAAAACTTCCAAGTCAAACAACAAACGTCACTATTTCAGATTGACCTTCCAATCGCCGCTCGGAGCCGAGCTTAAAATTATCGGCGCCGAGGACGTCGGGGCAGAGATGAAATGGTATCAGGCTGCTCTGGTCGATCTAAGCGCTGGCGGCGCAAGATTCTACACGTCAGCTCCGCTCCCCGAGACTGAAAACTTATTAACGGAGCTGCGTTTCACCATCTTGAATGTCGAGCATAGGCCCTATGGAGTTATTGTCCGTTCTATCTTACCGGAAGCAGGGCACTATGAGTACTGTATCCAGTTCTCCTGGCAAGACTCCGAGACGAACGTATTGACCCGGATGCTGCACCAGCTGGCGCTTCGCATTCGTCGCAATCCTATCGTCTCTGGCTGTAGCTTCCTGACAGAAGAAGAGCTGGCAGCCTTCAGCCCTAACCTAACGCGCTTGACCTGACAGCCCAACCGTCACATACCTTCTACCCGAGTCCGAATGCCCGATCCAGCAGCGAAACAGCAGCTGATCGGGCTTCAGTCTGTCGTATAAATCTTTCAGGCCGATGACGGCCCCCTCCAGACCATATTTCCCGAACATCTCGAACAAGTAGGTCGTTCTGTCCGTGCTGCTCCGATTCTCGTACAGCTCATCTGCAATCCAGCTTCTAGCTTCGTCCAGTACGATCATATCCGTCCACATCGCGACTCTACCGCCAGGTCTCACCAGTGATAGTAGCAGCTTATTGTAATCCGCCAGCAGCGAGTTGCGCAGGAACTGGATCGCCTCCATCATCTGGCGCACCTCAGACTCCTTGTAACGGTCGATATAAGGCTGTACCTGCATTAATACATCCGGGTAGAACAACGCAGTATGCACGCCCGATGACATGACGAACGAGAACGTCCGGTGCAGATGCGGCAGCACTTCTAATCCTCTCACCTGAAAGCTAGCATCCCGCAACAACGCAGCAATGTCCGAAGCAGGCGCCGATGTCATCAGCAGCTCGTCCAGCTTCTCATACAGCGAAGCTTGATCCAGACAAGTATAGTCAATCCGAGATAATGACTTGATCCGACTCAAGCTGACACCCCCTTGAGCATCCAGCCATTCCTGCAGCATGTTCGGCTCCGAATCGAGCACTGTAACTTGCTGGAACGCCTTGGCCATACCCGGTATATCTACGTCTCCGTGATTGCCTGCGCCCAGCACAGCCGCCTTATCCCGCATCGGAAGGTCCGCTAGCGTATCCTCAATCAGCCGTCTGACATGGTAGCGGTGAGTGCCATATTCGTGCTCCCCCCAATCCAAGCCTTCCTGCAGCAGTGCCTGATCTCCTGCGCCTTCCGGCTGCGGGGTTGCCCAAGGGAAGTCCTTCATGCTCGCATCCTCCAATATATGTCCGTTTTGATGTTCATTATAGCATACCCGATTCCTGCGGCGACAGTACCGTCTACTGCCCCTCCTAACCCGTCGAGCTTGGTTCTGAAAAAAAGTTTGTATAAATGCTTGACACTTTCAGCCGCGCCTGTTATTATAAAAAACGTCCCCAGCAGGACATGTTAAAAAAATATTGAGACCTGTTAGCTCAGCTGGGAGAGCACCATCTTGACAGGGTGGGGGTCAGTGGTTCGAGCCCACTACAGGTCATACTAAGAAACCCTTGTATATCAAGGGTTTTTTGCTTTTGTGGATCGTTGCTCATGATCCAAACTTTCCGAAGGCCAGAAACTAAGAAGTAAAAAAACAAAGCCGAAAGTCATGAAGCTTGACTTTCGGCTTTAGTGAACCTCGAATGCCTCTAACAGCCTGACCTCGACTGTTTTTACTATGAAAACAGCCTATTTTTTATATTATAATTTCATCATCATCTTCCCCCGCTTCACCGCGAGTGAAGCCTTCACCGCCTCCGTGCGCATAACCTTGGAAGCTTGATTCGACACGAAGAACGCATCGCAATACAACAGCCGTTCCAGCGCCTGCTTCGCAGCCTGTACAGCGAGCGTCTCACACTGAAGCATATACATACAAATTCGATAGCATTCGCTCTCGTACCGGCGCAGGCCTTGCATCTTTTCCTGCACGTTCATATACATCCCCCAGCCCTAGATTACATCCCCGACTTCGCCCCTTCCTTCATTATATAGGTGTGCTTCGAGCCGTGAAGTACTATATTTTCCTAGTACCCTTCTATATCGCTATATTGGCGGTCGCATCAAAGATAAAAATTTCTTTAGCGATACAACTCTTGCCTATTCCAACTATAAACTGGTATCATCTAAAACAAGGGAAATGAACCCGATGCGAAATTGCTAACATAATTATAATAGGGAGCTATGATCTCAAACCTGTAAAGTGGGCACTTGGGTTTGAAGGAGCAAGTAGTGCAACCGACCATCTCTGTAGAGGTGGTTTTTTATTTAGTCCTAGAATATACGTGGAGGTGAATTCATGAAAGCGTTAGAGTGTGAAACCATTATGGAGCAACTGGGTCTGTCTTCTGAAAGATTGCTGCAATGGATGGAGCATCGGGAAAGTTGCTCCGAACCGGTCAGCATAATAGCAAATACCGAGCCGCTGGACGAGTCCGCGCTCCCCCCCATTGAGCGTGAGCCGGAGCAGGTAATGTTGCTCATATAATGCTCACCAGTTTCCTGCATGAGAATAACGGCAAGACGATCTCGCCCCTACCCCTATAGATCAAGCACTACGTTTCTCCTTGCGCCAAGCATACACCATTAGAACAGCTCCGGCCACCACGAACAACGGCTCCATTACATTGGCCTCAGGTCCGTTCGTAATACGGTGCAGCTGAAAGATCCAATGAAACACCACAATGTCAAAGCTTAAAAATAGTCCAGTCGACACCGCGAAGCCGTGATAAAAGGAAGAACTGCAGCGCTTACGTATAACTATCATAAGCGCGAACAAAATCAGAACCCCGATCATCACTGATCCAATTCGTCCTTGCATCGTCGTCGCCTTCAGACCAGCCGCAAGAGCAGAGCTCAAGTGACCGAATTGTATCGTAAGTAAAAAGCCGAAAAACACCCCTAGCCAACGCTTCAGCAGGACCACCTCTTTCATCCTATCATCATACATAAAGATGAACAGACTATCAATAGAACCCTTCTTTCACCAGAATTCCTACTCATTCCTCATCAAGCGCGTCTATTCAACAAAATAACACATGAAATAAATTGTTAACGTAGTGTAAATTGTGACACCTTTTTTTGTAAAAACATCCTATAATACAATATACAAAAAGGTAGAACATGTACACAAGGAGTCGATGTCAGATGATCGTCATGAACACTTGGGAGCTATACCAAAAGCTGAAGAGCGGAGAAATCGCAACTTGTATCGAGGATGGCAAAAAAGCGAAGCGCATCTATGGTGATCTGATATGGAAGGATCGTTACGAGCAGCCTGTGCTGGACCGCACCTTCTGGGGAAGACGCTGGGTCGTACAGAAGTAGTAAGAGCCTAGACGTTGAAGCTTAACGGACGAAGCACGCGGGGACGGCGTTCATGAATCAGCTGCTCCCCGCATCCAAGCTTTGCATATGGTTTGCCTCGGCGCCCAACCAACCACCGGAAGTCCGCCCTGCTCGCCCCACCGTTCGATTCCTCTTTACCTGTGAGCCCACAGCACCTTCTTGGCCGCTTCGATCGTTTTCCCCTGTCACATGAGCATCATTAGCCTCACGGCTCGCCTGCATCGCCTTCAAGTATTCGAAAGCTTCCTCAAAATCTGCAAAATGATTCATGTTGTCCCTCCCGAATAATCTCTTGTCTCTTATTACCTCAATAATTGAAGTCTTAAACAAAAGAATACGCCCCTTCCAGCCATCCTGAGCCGAATATGGAGCCGAGGTTTACATTTCTAACGTTTATTTAACATCTGTCTACGAACGAATTAAACAATTCGCATGTATGATAATCCCATACAAGACAGATTGAATAACGTTGCTGCTAACACGGCGCTTTCATCCAGATAGGAGACTGAGACAATGGATAAGCTGAGTGATCAAATGCTGCTGGACACTTACGCCACAGCTCTGCGCCAAGGCTTGGATCACGCCTTCATCAAATTGCTGCTTGCCGAAATCAGGCGCAGAGGCCTTAGTCTGCCTCACGAAAGGACCTACAGAAGATCAAGAGCCTTAGGCTAAACCGTTATGCAGCACCCCTAGGCAAAATAGGACCTCAGTCTCCACATGCAAGCGGAGCTTGAGGTCCTTGCTATTAGGGCGAACGAACGGTGTCTACTCGCGGAGCGCCTCACTTAGCTTCGTTGACATCGTGGGCTTGCCCGACGATGTGGCTGCCCTTAAGAGTGCGGTCTTCAGCCTCCGATTTTCCGTGCTGAGGCGCTCAAGCTCCTCAATCGCAGCTCGGAGCAGCTGTGCATGCTGTGAGTCGTCCTCCCCCTCTAACGAGCCTCTGAGACGATCCAATACTTGTTCCAGATGATGCTCCGCCATTATGCCTACCTCCTCTCACCCGCTTCATATGCCAAGCAGGCCATGAGTCCTGATCCATATCATGGAATCATAATCCGACACCATCTTGTCATAATTCCCAACGTCCCAACATATTGTGATCTTAACCGAACCGTTCCAACACGGTATGAAGGAGAGGATCTCAATTGACTTACTATTGCATTCATTGCCGTACGCTGCATGGAGCAGCCGAAGCTACCGACACGATCATGTTCAGGACAGGCTTTCATTATATTCAAGAGGCGCGCTATCCTGCAGGCTTCTGCTCGCATCCAACGAACCATTCAGATGAAGACGAGACGATTACTTCTTGCGGCGAGAGCTCCAGTCAATGACATTGCTGCTGTCCTGCTTGTCAACCGCATTGATCTCCTCATTACGCACCATCTGAGCGAGATCGTCAATCGTCTTATTGAGCAGTTCACCCTTGTGTCGGGAAAATAACCGTCTACGTTCCTTAAGCAGCACCTCTAGCAGCAGCTTCTTCTGCGATCTGGTGAGCAGCATCAAGACGTCCTCCTAGCATGCATTATTTCTCCTCATAGGACAAGCAGGGCTTGCCCGACGATTGCAGAACGAGCTGTGAGGGCAGCGCCTGCGTCTTGAAGCCGTAGGCGCGGCAGCCCCTCGGGTAGCTCGGCTCCCAGGTCACATAATAGTGCTTGCACTTCACACAATTAATTCTCGCTTGCGGTGTAGTTGAGTTGTTCGGTTCGTTACGCTTCATCGCACGCTCCGCTACATGGCCGGCTGGAAGAACTCAATCCACTCACCGTCTGGACCGTGAAAAAAAACATATCGCGCTCCGTTCGGCAGCGTCGTAATATCTTGATCGATCAGACGCACATGTCCAAGTCCCTGAAGCCGCGCATGCTCCTTCTCGATATCGTCCACGGTAAAAGCAAGGTGTTGCACCTTCCCCTCAGCGGGCAAGCTGTCGTTGTAGCCTGTAATGAGCTCAAGCTGCGACTCGCCTTGCTCCCCGAAGCCAAGGAACGCCAGTTGAATCACACCATTCGTATGCTCAAGGCGGCCCAACAGCCGCATCCCTACGACCTCCTCATAAAACTGAATCGACGTGTCCATGTTACGAACCATGACGCCGACATGCTCGATTTTCGTTGCAGCCATGACGCCTCTCTCCCCTTCTATACATTCAATAAGTGTCGCTATGCTAGTAGTATATCATATCACCCGAGCATGAGTCCGCTTAAACAAATAGACAGCTAGGACCATGAACGCAGCTCACGTTCACAAGTCGAATAGCCCGTATACGAGGAGACACTGCTCCCTGCATACAGGCTTATACGTTCAATTTACAGCTGTGAGCCACCTTACAGTGTCTGCAGTCCTGTCAGCTTTTCGCGAATGTTTTTGACCCTCGATACCGCACGCGCGGAGCCAAGTCGGCCAATCTGAACCATCGATGCCGTGGAGATGGAGTCCACCTTGACAGTCGAGCACATGATCGACGAATCCCTATGCTGAATTACCAACTCCACTTGCTCTGCAGGCAGCAGTTCAGGAATGTCAACGGAAAAAATCGGGTACTGGGAAAGCTCCCCTTCCCGACCGTCGTACCTCGGAATTTCTCTCTGAACGGCAAGTGCCGAGCTTCTCGGATCGAAACGAACAAGATCCCCGACAAACAGTGTCGAGGAGAAGCCGACCTCGTTAACGTGCAAGTTCTGCACCCTACTCGTGCGGTGCTGAATCGGTAGCGTATCAGCCATCTATTCCTCTATCTTGGGCTGCAGCGCTGCTGAGCCGATGATTACGCTCTCAGGAGGCGTATCGAATACCGAAGACAGCGAAATCGTGTGCGCATCTCCGACAAGCAGCAGCGATGCACTCGCCACCCCTTCTGTACGGATCGAGCCTACCTGCAGCGTATGGTTAATGACCTGAAGCCGGATGCTCATGCGGATCGCCCTCCTGTTTTTGCTTCAGCAAGTATTGATGAAGACCTGCTTGAATATCACGCTTCACCTTATCTGTGATCGCTTCCTCCTGCTCCGGACGAAGCACAGCCTGCGGTGATTCGGTCATCTCCTCGATGTAGTGCTCGATGCGCGGCGCAACCTGCCCCTGCATATCCGTCACGAGCACCTCATGGAATTGACTGCCTAGCTCGACCCCATGCGCATTCTGAAGCTCCTCTAGCTCCTTCGGAATCTCTTGGAGCAGATACGTGTTCACGTTGCGCTGGATGCGCTCGAACGATTCGGACCGAGCCGTATTCGTCACGATCGCTTTACCGCCCACTGCCAGGTCTTCGATACCGCTCGAGTCGAAGCCAGAGGGCGAGATGCCGACGTTAAGCGTTCCTTCCAGCGTCTCGACCTTGAGCTGATCAAAGTTATATTCAATCTTATCAATGCGGATGCGCTCCTGCTTCTTCACAGCCTCCAGCTCCTGCGCCATCGCATCCAGCCGAAGCTCGAGACTGCGGATGCGCTCCGTTTGCCATTGTAGGTATCGATGAAGCTTCTGATAATAGGACGAATGATCGGGCTGCATGGCGAGTTCCTCCGTTTATGTGGCAGTAATGGGGAGCTGAACGAGTGGAAAAGGCTTCGGGGCCTCCGTACCTTGCTCTGTTCCAAGCTCAGGGGCGGGTCCTGTGAAGCCGCCGGTGTTGTATAAATTAGATAAGGCCCGTACAGATCCCGCAGTGCCAATCTGCAGAACGGATGAGTTGCTAATACTTCCGATCTTCATCTGATGGATGACGATATGCTGGTGAACCGTCCATGTAGACATTGATCGCAGCACCTGCCTTAATTGTTCAATGCAATATTGGAATCTGCAACATCGTTGTCGTAGGTGTTCGTCGTGCTGACATAATTGTAGGTACGCAAGTAATCGCCTGTGTTGAAGGAGCCTGCGCCTGCGAACGTTTTGGCAACCGAGATCGGGGCGACCTGCACGGAATCCCCGATGTGCACGATGGAGCTGGAGCCTACACTGTTGATCTTAATCGCGCCTACGATAGCCGGCATATGCACCCCTACCTGTCTTGGGATTTATACCAGTATATGAGGCCGTGCTGCGAAATATGTTTTCACGAAACAGCACGACCCAGCGTTCATGAGCGCCGCGCCTTGCACATATATTTGAACGTAAGGAGCTGATCACTATGAGCGGACCGAATCAATCGAATCCGAACCCTTATTTCGACGTCAACTGGAAGCAATTCGAGCAGTTTTTTGGCGGCAAGCTGCCGTTCGCCTCGAGTCAAGCTGCGAATCCGGGAGACTTATCATGGATCGACGGTTATATTAAAGAAGTGCTGCAGAAGTCGATGCCGAGGGCTGAGGTTCAGCAGCTGAAGCACCACTATCACACGGAGCTATTCGAAACCCATAAGAGTGTTATTGCGAAAATTCACGTACCCGACAAAGCCGAAGCGCGTAAAATCCGAGTACTCGTCAACATGAGCGTGCTGCGACTGGATGGCTTGCCGGACAATCGGTCCCAAACGCTGCGACTGCCTAGTCTGGTCATGCCGGGTACGTGCAAGGCGGTCTATAAGAACGGCATCCTGCAGCTGCATATGCGTAAGCAGACGTCGGAAAATCCATTTTACGAAATCGATATAAGATTTAACTAGGCAAGTATGCGAAAAAAATAAGCACATCGTTCCAAGTCTCACGGACATGGAGATGTGCTTATTGTGTTGCATGGCAAGCATCTGTATGGCAGCCCATGAGAGCCGCCTCCTCTAGTTGTTAGCCGTATTGTTGCTGTCCGCCACATCGGGATCGAACGTATTGGTGAAGCTGAACAAGGTGAACGTCGCGCTGAAATCTCCAGTGTTGCCTCCACCTGAGCCTGAAGCGGTTTTCGACGTGCTTTTCGGCGTAATCTGCAGCACATCCCCGAATACGAGCTCTCCGCCATTGCCTGTAATCTTGATCGGAGCCAAAATAATCGATGGCATCGGAACGTCACTCCCCTTCCCGTCACATGCTCTAAAGTATATGTCGAGATGCAGAGGTTCATCACGATGTGTAACAAAAAAAGGCGAAGGAAGCAGCTGCTCCTAACGCCTTGTCCTTGCTCAAGCTCGATGATGCCGAAGACCGGGGTCGAACCGGTACGGTGGTCACCCACCGCAGGATTTTAAGTCCTGTGCGTCTGCCTATTCCGCCACTCCGGCAAGCTGTAAGTCACGATTAATCCGTAACGTTGATTATTATATCTGTGTTCGTCTGAAAAATCAATGTATAAAGATTGTGGTTACCGGACAACATATCCCTACATTGGCAGACACAAAGCCGATGAACAACAAACTCCAGGAGGGATTCAGGCATGGCTACAGGACAAAGTCGTTCCAACAATCAACTGGTGGTTCAGCAAGCAGCTTCTGCATTAGAGCAATTGAAATATGAGGTCGCTCAGGAGCTCGGTATTCAGGTGCCGCAGGATGGCTATTACGGCTATATGGCAACACGTGATACCGGCGCGATCGGCGGACACATTACGCGCAGACTGGTACAAATCGCTGAGCAGCAGCTCTCTGGTCAGTTTGGTAGCAATCATTAAGCTAGAGCTTGACTCCAATATCCCCGCTTGCCTCGGCTAGCGGGGAGTTGCTTTATCCTCAGCCCCGTGTAAATAAACGTATAAAAAAACGGCTATAAGCTCAGCCTAAGCAAGAACGCTGCATATCGTTAAGAAAGGGGTTGAGCACGTTGAGCACGAAGAAAGATAGCTACTATAATGAGACAACGAACACGATCGCGGGCATTAATACGCCGCCTGATCATCCGGATATTGCGGCTACGGATTCATTGAGCGAATTTGTGGAAACGATGATGGATAACATCCAGCATACGTTCGATGACAGCGATACAGAGGAACAGCGATAAACTGAGCAATAAGCAAAAAAGCCTCGCGAAGATGCGAAGGCTTTTTTGACAAACGAGCATATATGGGCCCTGAGGGACTCGAACCCCCGACCAATCGGTTATGAGCCGACCGCTCTAACCAACTGAGCTAAGGGCCCTCTTTAGAAGGTTTTGGTTGCGGGGGCAGGATTTGAACCTGCGGCCTTCGGGTTATGAGCCCGACGAGCTACCGGGCTGCTCCACCCCGCGTCATCAAGTCTACTTAACAGCGACAAAAAGAATCATACTACATATACAACCTAAAAGTCAAGCTGAAAATTCAAACCGTATAGCGGACGCCGAAGCGGCCTTTTTTGGAACGATACACTTCGACCTCTGAAGGACATTCGTAGCCGTAAATCCACCAGTCCTCTTCCATGCGCTTAGCCAAGCACCCTGCCTGGAACTTGCTCTCGTACAGCTTCACCCAATATACCCATCTCATCGCGTTCACTCCGTCGTCATGAATTCATTGATGATGAAGTTCTATACGCTAGTGTAACCAAAAAGAGGCCTCCTTATAGCTAAGGAGACCTCCGAATGTTGGTACATGTTGGGAATCGTGTGAGACGAGAACAATGACGGGCTTAGCCCGCATTCTCCTCGCGCTGACCTCTCTCGTCTTCGTAAGCGAGCTGACGCTCAAGCTCATCGCGCTGATGGTGAGCAATGCGGCTCGACGCTGAGGAGGCGATCGCAGCGACCAGATCGTCCAAGAACGTATGAACGCCGTTGCCGGCTTTCGTATCCAGCTGCTTAATAATACCAATCTTCTGCTTATCCAAGTGCCCGAATGTCGTCACAGCAATGCTGCCATATCCGAATACAGA
The DNA here is from genome assembly GCF_027923405.1 of Paenibacillus sp. YYML68. Taxonomy (NCBI): domain Bacteria; kingdom Bacillati; phylum Bacillota; class Bacilli; order Caryophanales; family Paenibacillaceae; genus Paenibacillus; species Paenibacillus sp. YYML68. The sequence goes on from NZ_BQYI01000001.1 coordinate 3,161,425, forward strand.
GCCAAGCGCCAACGTCTCGTCACAGCCGAATAAACCTTCATCGTCTGCAACGATCGATTGCAAGGGCTCTGTGAGCAGCCCCTTCTCCGCTAGCACGTCTAGCTCAATACCGATTAAGATCGCATGCTGCAGCTCCCGCTTGTTCAGCACCTTATGAACGGATTCCACGCACCACTCAAGAGTAAGCTGCGGATTATACGGCAGTTGCATGTCACGGACGATCAGGGCAATGTCCTCAATCGTGACGCCGCGTTCCTCGAGCTTCGCGTATACCGCGGCTTTGACCTCGTTGCTGTGGACTTGTCGTTTCATCGTAATCGCCCCTTCGCCTGATGATGTGCTTATTATAGCACGAATCGCAATCGCTTGTACGATGCTTTTTCGGAGTGCTTGGATCCGCTACTAATCAGAGCAAGCCGACCCGCTAACGGGCCGGCTTGCGGTTCTGCAAGTTGCGTTGGCTTATTCCAAGCCTAGTTACCCTATTGCTTCAGCTCGGTCAACAGACGCTTCGCAAGACCTGATGGAGTCTGGTACGTCTCATAGACACGTACCATCATCGGGTGATTGAACGACTCTGTCGCAGCGTTGAAGGAGATCGTATTCTCCGCGGAAGCAAGACGGTTCACACCGAACATGCTGCCATTCGCTGTCCCAACGAGACGACCTTCGGAATCGTACAGCTCGAACAGGAGTGTTGAGAAGCTAGAGTCTAGCTGCACGAACGGATCGCGTTCAATATCCAGATCAAGCTTCAGGCGGAACATATAACGATAGTTCGTTGTCGGCCCCATATCTGCAGAGATGTGCCAATGCTTCACATCGACGTCGAACGGATACAGGCTGAACGCTTCCTTCTCGTCTGCAGGCTGCAGCTCTGTGGCGAATGCCGCAATGGTGGATTTATATGGCGCAGCCGTCTTCACATCCTGCACCTTGAGCGCAAGCCCCTTACCAGATTCGGACGCTGGCAGGGCGAAGAAGTAATTCACCGTTAGCGACGAGCCCGGCGACACGTAAGGTGTAGTCACCTGTTGACGACTTCCCTCATACTGATAGCCGTCGGCGCTGACCAGATCGGCGAGGAACATCGGCACTGCGATCGGACGATCCGACTGGTTCGTCAGCTTGAACTTCGCCGTCAACGCCTTGTTCCCCGCTTCCGTATCGTCGCTCATCGCGAATTCGACAACAGATACGGCCATGTTCGGGTGAATGAGCTTGCTGTTCGGATCGAATGGAATGACCGAGCCGAGCTTCAGGGCCGGATATGCAGAGGCCGATTCCTCCGTTGGCAGCAGAACGTTCAGCTTGCCGACGGCAAAGCTCGTTTCTCCACCTGGACCTTGCTCACCTGCTGACTGGAACTTCTCCTGCGTCAATACATTCAAGCTGTCGATCACCGCATCTTGATCCGTTGGAATCGCATAGTGCACATATTTCTGCTCGTTCGGCTCCAGCGTAATTGGCGTCTTCTCAACACGCTCGCCACTGAACGTCTTGCCGTCGCCCTTCGCATCGACCTGGAAGGCCGGAACCGTTTCACGCTTATTCGTCGCATTCGTAACGAGCAGCTTCACGACATGCACCGTACCCTGCGGCGTCGATTCCTTCTGAATCGACTGCGGCGTATATTGCAGCGGCGACAGCAGTCCTGGAATGACGAACGTGTCATTCCACTTCTTCATCGCGGCAGGATCGGTAATCGAAGCATCGGCACCCTTCCACGCTACGCCTTGAATTGGCACGCCAACGATCAGCGTCTCCTTCTTCGGATACACATAATAATCGACATCGGTCCAGTTCACCTGGTCCAGCGTGATCTCGTCGGTCCGGTCAACGACCGTCATGTAGCTCAGCTCCGTCTTCGCCTTCGGTTGAATCGACTTCACATTGCCCGCGGATGGCTGAAGCTTATACTCGATGCCCTCCGACGTCTTGACACGCACCTCATAATCCGGCACTCGTGTAACCTTCGCTCCGTTGTTCTTCAACCGGATGACAACTCCAAGGCGCGTCCCCGCACTGACAGACTCATTCAATACGCTCTTCAGCTCTACATCGAGCACCTCGGTCAGCTTATAAGAAGCAACAGCTTGCTCAGCGGCGCTAGCCGAGCCGATCGTATACGCCGGGATCGAGCTCCCAAGCAGAGAGACAGAAATAACGGCGGATGCTACAGTCATTTTCAGTTTGTTGTTCACTTGATTTCCTCCTGTCAAGTCTGCTCTGGCTTAGTTCGCCAGCTGCACCTTTTCTTTGTCCTTAAGCTGGTTCTGGCCGAATACGATCAGCTGTTCGCCTTCATTCAAGCCGCTCTGCACTTCTTGAATCGTCTCGTTCAGACGCCCAAGCTCCACCTTACGCTTCTCTGCCGTATCTCCTTGCAGGACGAATACGAACGTCTCGCTGCCCTCACGCACGACGCTGAGCGTCGGAATAGCAACTACGACCTGATCCTGCTCCTCGGTCAGCAGCACTTGCGCCTTCATACCCGGCTTCAGCTTGCGATCCGCATTCGGTACCTCAAGCTCCAGCGAGTACGACTTCGTCTGAACACCCATCACGTCGGCTAGATAGCTGACCTTCGCCTTCATGCGCTCTGTTGTCCCTGGCACATAGAACGACAGCTCCTGCTTGCCGCGAACGAGCTTCGCTGCTTCCTCGGTAAGCTCAGCCTTGATCTTCACCGGGTCCAGCTGCTGAATCGTCGCTCCTCGGAAGCCAGGGTTGACCGTCATGCCCACTTCTACTGGTAGATCCGTCAGCACGCCGCTTACAGTTGCCTTAACCTCCGTATAACCGAGGTTACGCTCCAGCTCCCGTAGCGATACGCTGGCTGTCTGCACCTGCTGATCCGCCTGTGCGAGCGGATTCGTCTTATCGAATGCAGCCAGCTTGCTACGAGCGCTCTCCAGGTCAAGCTTCAGGTTGTTCACTTGCGTCTCTACCTGCTCCAGCTGGAACTGTGTCACGAGACCGAGATCATAATCGTTCTTCATCTTATTGTAGTTTTTCTCCGCGTCACGTAGAGCCGTCTCCAACTTCGTCACGCCGTTCTTGGCGTCTTGCTTGCCGTTGGCAAGATCCTCGCGCGCCTTCGTTAGCTGCTGCTGTCCGCTCGAGAAGGCGATCTGCGCCTTCTCCTTCTGAATCTGAAGATCAGTTGGGTCGATGCGGAACAATACTTCACCCTGCTGAACATCGTCACCGCGCTTCTTCAATATTTCTTGAATATCGCCAGATACCTTCGTGACGACCATCATCTCGACGGAGGCGACGACATCGGCTACCTGCTCAATCGGATCGCCGATCGATTGCTTCTCGACCTTCGCCGTCTTAACCACCTTCAGCTGCGCTTCCGCTGCAGTGGCCGCCGGCTCGGCAGTCGGCTGGGCCGAGCACCCCGCCATCAGCGCTGTGCTGATGACGATGGCGCCCGCTACCTTGGAGCCTTGCTTGAACGATTTTCTCATTGTCGGATTCATAGTAACATTCTCCTTTTTCCCTGTATCTCTCTATAAGGTCAATGATTACGGAGCAATCGGTGTCGACGTCTTCGAGTCAAGTGCACCCTTATCTTTCCTGCGGAACAGGTTCGCAACTCTGCGCTTAAAGCTTTCAATCAGTTCATACACGATCGGAACTACGACAAGTGTCAACAGCGTCGACGTCGTTAAGCCGCCGATTACGACAACTGCAAGACCCTTCGAGATAAGAGCACCCTTCGACAATCCAAGCGCCAACGGCATCAGCGCAATAATGGTAGCACCTGCTGTCATGATGATCGGACGAAGACGCGTCACACCTGCTTCGATCAGCGCATCGCGTACGCTGTAGCCCAGCTCACGAAGCTGCTGCACACGGTCGACGAGTACGATCGCATTCGTAACGACGACCCCGATCAGCATGAGGAAGCCGATCAGCGATGTAATGTTAATCGATTCTCCCGTGATGAGGAGTGCGAACAGACCGCCAATCGCCGCAAGTGGAAGTGAGAACAAGATCGCGAATGGCGCACTGCCGTTACCGAATGCCAGAACCATGATCAGATATACGATGAAGACGGATGCGAACATGGCAAGGAACATCTGCTCGAAGCTTTCCTGAATGTCGTCGGTGACCCCTTTCACCTGCGTACGCACACCTGGCGGAAGGTCAAGCTTAGCCAGCTCCTCGGACACCTTCAAGCTGACACCGCCTTTATCGACAGCGTCGATCTTCGCTGTTACGCGGACATATTGGTCCTGCATCTCGCGTGTAATAGCCGCCGGCGCTTCAATCTGGTTCACCTTGGCAACCTCGGTCAATGCGACCTTCGCGCCTGTCGGAGAATGAATCGTGAATCGGCCGATCTTATCTACCGAATCCTTGAAGGCAGGGTCCAGCATCACCTTCGTCTCGAAGGTCGTGTTGTCGAACTTCAGATCGCCGAGCTTCTCTTCAGCAAGCCAAGTCCGCACAGCTTCCGTAATCTGAGCTGAAGACAGTCCGAACAATCTAGCCTTGTTCTGGTCGACACTAATCTCGACCTCCATCTTCGTCTCGCTTAAGCTATCCTTGATGTCGATCATTTCCGGATATTCCTTCAGCTTCTCCTTCACGAGCTGGGCGCCCTGCTTCAAGTAAGCAAGATCGTCACCCTTCAGCATGTAGTTAAAATCGACGCCACCGCTCGGCGGACCGCCCATGCTCATGACCATACCGTCAACCTCGGAGCCTTTAGGCAGCATATATTCAATCTTTTCCTTGAATTCCTGAACCGCATCCTTCGCATTCGTGTTCGCCGAAGCGACCGCGAAGAAGGAGGAACGGTATGGAATACGCTCGGCCGAACCACCGAGGTTCGAATTCTCGTTATAGCCTACGGAGGCTTCAACATAGTCGAACGCTCTCTCGCCAAGCGCGTCCTTCGACTCCAGCATCATCTTCTCGATTTCCTTAACCTTCTCGTTCATCGTTTCGATTGTCGTCTCGCGCGGCATCTTGATCGAGAGCATCATCATCTTGTCAGACTCGCTCTCCGGCATGAACGACTGGGCGAGGAACGGTACCGTACCCATGATCGAAACTACGAATACGAGCAGGGCAATCAACAGCGTCTTAATTCGGTTGTTCAAGGAAAGCAACAATATTTTTTTGTAGCCGAGCGTTAATTTGCCAGTCGCATGCTCGTCATGCACGTGCAGCTTCTTGCTCTTGAGCACAAGCAGCTTCGCAAGCATCGGAATGACCGTAACCGCGACGAGCAAGGAGGACAGCAGCGCTACCCCAAGCGTGATGGCGAACGGTCGGAATACTTCACCGAGTACACCGCTTACGAACGCAATAGGAGCGAATACACCGACGGTCGTAAAGGTAGAAGACGTAATCGCCGAAGCAACCTGAGCGGTCGCCAGCTTAATAACCGACTCGCTACGCTCCTGTGCCTTCTGCAGCTGACTGTATATGTTCTCGATGACGACGATACTATCGTCGACGACACGGCCGATTGCGATGGCCATACCGCCTAGCGTCATGATGTTCAGCGATATGCCGAGTGGAGCCATGACCATAAGCGTAATTAAGGTAGACAGCGGGATCGATACGAGTACGATAATCGTCATCCGCATATCTCGGAGGAAGAGCAGAATCATAACTGACGCGAGAATAGCTCCGAGTGCCCCTTCCTTCAGCATGCCGTTGATCGATTCCTTAATATCGAGTGCGCCGTTGTAGATCGGCTGGAACTTAATATTCGGGTACTGCTCCTGCCATACGGCCATGAGACGATCTGCCTCGTCTCCGAACTCAACCGCGTTCGCGTTCTTCGTCTTGAACAAGCGTACACCGATGGCCGGCTGGCTGTTCAAGCGGGAGAAGAATGTCGATTCGGTAATCGCCTCGACCTTCGCAATATCTTTCAGTAGAACTGTCGTTCCAGTAGGTGTCGACAGCTTCATATTCTCAAGTCCGTAGATCGTGTTGAGATCGCTCTTCACGCGAACCATCTGCTCGTTACCGTTGAAGTCGACCGTACCGGCCGGACTCGACAGCAGCGCTGCGCGAATGCTCTGCGATATTTGACCTGGCGTTAAGCCGTAGTTGTTGATCGCGTTGGCGTCCAGCTTCAGCGTAAGCACGGATTCCTGATTGCCGATCGAATCGACGTGGTCGATACCGTTAATGCTCTCGAAGCCCGGGAGAATAACATCCTTATACAGCTTGTCGAGCTCCTGCTGGCTCATCCCGTTCTGGGCGTACAGCGATAAGTAGTAGACCGGCTGCGAGGCGAAGCCGAACGTCTGCACCTTAGGCTTCTCCGAGCCGGATGGCAGTCTTACATTCGTTAGCAGCGCTTCAATGTCGCGCTTCGCTTCCTCGGAATCTACGCTTTGCTCCAGCTCGACTACGATTTGGGAGTAATTGTCGCTGGAGGTCGACGTCATGTTCTTCAAGCCCTCAACCCCTGAGATTGCCTTCTCCAGCGGCTCGGTGACGCCGTCCAGCACATCCTTAGGAGGCGCAGTATATTGCGTGCTGACGACAACGACCGGATAGGCGATGTCCGGCATGCTCTCGACCTTCAGTGATTTCGCTGCATACGCCCCACCGCCGAACAGCAGCAGAACGATAATGATGACTGCCGTTACGTTTTTCATCGAAAAGCTTGTTAATTGATTCATCCTTCTACTCCTCCATCCCGATAACTGACCACTTAGACGCTGCTCTTACGGTGAACCCTTCAAATGGAATAACTGTCTTCATGCATGAGCCTTCACGGTTCATGAATCTGAAGGGGAATCCAAGCTTTGACGAATCGCAAGCCACTCATCCTCTATTCCGTCAAATCGGGATAGCATCAGTCGATACATCGCTGCAGATTCCTTAAGCCGCCGCAGACCTGCATCGTACTCAGGTCGCTCCGCGTCCTGCAGCCCAGAGATTTCCTTCATCATGGACACGGTCATGTCTATACGCTGGGTGAGCAGCTCGAACTTCTGCCTCACTGCACGGAATGCTATGACAGTGACCTCGTCGGAAATATAATAGTAGTCCCGGCGGTCGCTGTTCATCGTCAGCTTGATGCACATCGAGTTTCGCTCCAAGGTGCGCACCTGTACGCTGACTGCAGCCTTCGAGACACCGAGCTTCTCCGCCATATCCTGAAGACTGAGCGGCTCGGGAGCAAATATGAGCAGGGCGAATATTTTGCCGACCAGCGGGCTGAAGCCCTCGGCTTCGAATGACATGGAAAACTGATGAGTGACCATATCCTTCAAGTCGGCGAACGTATGAGGTGGTGTTACCATCGCGGTTCTCCTTATGTTATGTAGTCTGCAACCATCGTTAAGCAAGTTGTTAACGATAATAACGTACTTGATAGAGGCTATAGTTGTCAATATACCCAGCGAAAAATTAACCATTTGTTCAAAATCTCACTCGAACGTTGCAGCCCGGTCACGGCAAAAAACCGTTCATGCCCCACTACTTACGCAGTGGCACCGGAACGGTTTCGTTACTAGGGTAAGAGCTCGATAACTAGACGCGCACTAGTCTGTCGTCTCGAACCATGTAATTTTTTGCGAAGCGAGCAGCTTCTTATGGTCGTTGAACGCTTCATATACCTTGAGATCATAGTCCTTCAAATAGGAAACGAGGAAGATGAACTCTCTGTCATTCTTATCCAAACGGAATAGCTCCTTCTTGCCAAGCTTCAGCTGTCCAGTCTTATTCTGCAACGGATCGACGCCCTCCTGGTTGTTCAAGCTCTCGAACTCCTTGAAGTCCATATTCCAGCTGAATCGAACCTTATCCTCGCGATCCTCAAGCGATATAATGAGCTTGCGGTTGTCTACGTTCGTCTCCACGAGCGCATTCTTCGTCAGCTCATAGTCGAAGTAAAGATGAATGCCGTTCTCGTCTCCGCGCGTATGAATGCGGCTCATCGATAGCTTGTACGGGTACAGATCGATCTCCTTCAGCTTCGGCAGCACCTCGGTGCGCTCAGCCGGAAGCCAGAACGAAGCTGCGTTCACGTAAGCGTCAGCCTTGTTGTCACCATCGGTCAGCTTATCCTGCGTAATGGCATCACCGATCAGCAGCTGCATCCCCTTCGTATCTAGGTTTTTCGGCACAACGCTAGTCAGCAGGAGCAGAGCCGGACTGCCCGGCGTAACCTTCGTCTTGACCGGGTTGTATTGAGCAGGAAATACAGTACCGTCAGCCATCTTGAAATATGCGACAAGCTTCGACACTGCATTGAAGCGCTTCTCCTGATTAACAGCCTCCAGGCGAACGGCCAGCGTATCGTTCAGATCGCCTGTGTAGGTCATGAGACTGCGCACGTGGTAGTCGGTCTTGCGCCCGACGCTCGTGACCTGATACGGCTCCCCGACATTGTAGCTCGGTGCGCTCATCAGCTCTGAGCTGTGCACGAACTCGAGTAAATTCTCAGCTGTCGAACTGTCTGTTCCTCCGCCTGTCGAGCCGCCGTCTCCGCTGCCCTCCGGCTTCTCTTGCAGCACCAGCTTCACCTTGGAGAATTCATAGGTGTACGGGATCTTGCCAACGAATTGGTAATGTACACTTCCACCAGAGCCAACGCCAATCACCTTATCTGTGCGCACCAGCTTCGTCTCCACCTTAATATTCTCATCGAGCATGAAGTGTCCCTTCAGCTCAGGCAGTGGCAACGACTCTTCCCCCTTGTTACCTATAAGAAGACTCGCATTAATTAAGTCCTCTTCCTCCCAAGGAAGCCGCTGCACCGACTTCAGCTCAGCCGTGTACGTCCCTTCTCGGTTCGTGAAGGCATGCACCTTCCCCGTTCCGACCGCGTCCGGCTCCGACTGGGCAGGCAGTGAGAAGAAGGCAATCGGCATATCGAGCTTCACATCTGCAGCATGCTGCACGATGATGAGCTGCCAATCCGAAGGCGACAGCCCGATCGGCACGGAGCCGGTCAGCTCAATGTCCTTATTCGTCTGCGGATGCAGCGTCAGCTCCTTCGTCCCCTTCGCGTTGAGCGGGTACATGTAGCCCTCTGAGGTACGAATATAGTACAAGTAGCTCGGCATAGAGACGCTCTGACTGCCGTTGTTCGCTAGATGCAGCTTAACGGTTGGAGTATAATTTTTCTCATTCTTGCCTACGTACATCTTGTTGATCGAGACATGGAGCGGACTGCCAGCTACGCGCACCTCTTGCGCAGAACCGACAGGAGTAATGACGGAATAGTCCGCTGGCACCGCAACCTCACCCAGCTTGCGCTCGAAGCTCGGCTGGCTGAAGTCCCACTTGATCACGTCAAATACAAGATCCTGCAGCGTCGTCTTCTCATTGACGACCGCATAGAAGCTGATCGTCTCTGTCGATTGGGCGGGAATCCGGTTCTTGTCCTTATCCTGCGGCAGCACCTTCACCGTCATTCGGTTGCCGGACGTCGTCCGCAGTCTGACCCAATAGTCGATGAACTGAAGGTCAGCTGTGCTGTTATTCGTAATAGACAAGGAGAAGGTCACCGTCTTGTTCCCTTGTCCGGGTAATATCGCGACGTTCTTGATCCCGAACGTCGTCGATTTATCAGCATCAACCTGCCCGATTACAGGCAGGCTGATGCCGGAGATTGCGGCTGAGCCGGGGCTGTCTGCGGCACTGACAGGACTGATGGCGCCTAGCGCCATGCAGCCCGCAACAAGCCACAGACAAGCGATTCGAGTACGGCCTTGCTTGAAGTGCTTCATGTATGTCGAACCTCCTCAGGTCGTTCAGGGCAGGAATTCATTAGCCGCGAGCTATTAGCCTAGCGGCATCGGCACCGGCTGTTCCATCGGCATGTCGATCGGACCGTTCGGATTCTCCTTGATCTTCTGCAGCATCTGGTTGCCTTGCGTCTCCCATTGCTTCAGCGCCTCATTTACCTGCAGCTTGCCTTCAACTACCTGCTGGAACAGCTGCTGACCGATGCTGCTGACGCGGTGATAATTCTCGTTCGAGCGGTACAGCTTGCTATCTTCATTCGCAACCGGCTCGAGCGTCGTGAAGGCGTTCAAGTTGAACTCCATGCCATCCTTCTTCTTGATATACTTCTGACGGGCTACGATGTTATGATTGCTGCTTGCCTTTAGACGGGCCCATTCCTCGCCATTAACGAACTTGATGAAGTTCCATGCTTCGTCTGGATTTTGCGCCTTGGCGTTCACAGCCATCACAGCGTCCATATGGATGAAGCCGCCGACATTCGGCGCTTCCTCATGCACAGGAAGCGTCACGACGTCCCATCCGAACGGGGTGAAGCCTTTGATGCTCTCTGCATTTTTCATCGCGTTGTGAATCCGCTCCAGCTCGCTATAATTAATGATCGCCATCGCAACGCGGGACGACATGAAGTCGTCATGCATGAACGGATTCATCTGCTGCTCGGGTCCCATCTGCATTTTCGAATAGTCGATCGGCTCTGGCAGCAGCTTCTCGGCCTTCAACTGAAGCATCGTCTTCCATACGGTTTCCCACTCAGCGGTGTTGACCGTCATGCTGTCGCCATTCTCGTCAAAGTGCCGCAGCTGAAGCGGAGCTGCATACGTCTGTGTCGCATAGAACATATCGCCGCCGGTGTTATACGTTGAGAACGAGAAGCCGTACTTCCGGTCTGGACCTTCACCCTTCGTAACCCGTCTTGCCAAATCAAATATTTGCTGCCAAGTCATCTTGTCTGTCGGGTACTCCACGCCCGCTTCATCGAACATGTTCTTGTTATAAATCAGCGCCGAGGAATTGAAGCTTGGGGACAGACCGTAAATTTTGTTGTCGCCCTTCTTCTTGATACCGTTGATCACCGATGGCACAATATCGGTCATATCGAACTTATCCTTTGTGATGAGCGGGTCCAGCTGTGTCAGCATATTATCGCGTAGAAGTTCATCCATCTGCTCGAAGCCGAACATGACGACGTCGGGTGGATTATCTCCGTTCATGAGCTCCTTCAGCGTCACGATCGGATCCTTCGGCCGCTCATTCGGCTCAGGTCTTGCGTAGCCATACATGTAACGGTCATCATACGTAGGAATAATCTCAACAGTCACATTTTTATTATCGAATTCATACAGGTCCGTGAAGCGTTGGCGAAAATACTCATCCGATGGTCCGCCGTATTGCGTGGTGGCGATGCGCAGCACCTTCTGCGTCTTGTCATCATTCGTCCCTACAATGCTCATACAGCCTTGAAGAGTTGGAACCATCAGTACAGCTGTCATCGTCAATGGTATGGATTGCTTCAGCCACTTCTTGTTCATCGTTCGTTCCCTCCGAATGGAAAATGTAATAAGTTATTACTCCGACTCCTGCGGCCGGTCGAGCGGCTTCGGAGAGCGAATGACGATTCGCTCTCCGTCGAACTCCATTGACGCCTTGCTGTCAATGCCAAGCGCCTTCAAGTAGGCGGCTGGAATTTGCAGACGGCCTGCACGGTCGAGCACGACGTACTCCTCATGCCCGAGCTCGGCAGCCGCCGCTGCTTGCGCTCCCGGCTCATCTAGACCAGGATTACGCTTAATAAACTCGGTGCTCGTCATGCCGTCCCGAATCGCGACGACGCGGTCCACCTTGCCAGCCAGCGCCATATCGTGCGTGACGATGACAATCGTGACGCCAAGCTCCTTATTCATGCGCCTGAAGATGTCCATAATCATATCCGACGTTCTCGTATCGACCGAGCCCGTCGGCTCGTCAGCCAGCAGCAGCGAAGGACGGTTCGACAGCGCGATCGCAATCGCGACGCGTTGCTGCTCGCCTCCGGACAGCTGCTGCAGCTTGTTATGCATTCGCTCCTTCAGCCCGACCCATTCGAGCAGCTGCTTCGCGTACACGCGGTCGAACTTGCCGCTCAGCAGCATCGGCATCTCGACATTCTCGAGCGCCGATAAGTACGGAATCAGGTTGCGCGCGTTGTTCTGCCAGATGAAGCCTACGGTGCTTCGCTTGTATTGCACGAGCTGATCGTCCGTAATCTTCAGCAGGTTCCACTCGCCGACTCGCACCTGTCCGGCCGAGGGCCGATCCAGGCCCCCGAGTATATTGAGCAGCGTCGACTTGCCGCTGCCGCTGTTGCCGATGATCGCCATCATCTCACCGGCCGACACCTCGATGTTCAAGCCTTGCAGCGCGACGACCTCGAGATCGTCGGTCTTGTATATTTTCACCAGACCTTCGCAATGAATCATGTCCGCATCACTTCTCCTCCCCGAGCTTAACAGCCTGATGTACTCTTAAGCGTCGAATGTGCAGGAAGAGCACGACAGCGCCCGTCACCATCATGAAGGCGACGACAGCATACAGCTGGCTCGTATCGCGCGAGTCGAAGATGACGCGGAACGGCGGCACCTGGGTTGCGACGTTGTCTGCGGTCTGTAGGAACGGCAGGAACAAGTAGCTCGTCAGCTTACCGATCCCTAGACCGAGCGCGATGGCAAGACCTGCGGTGAACGCCTGCTCCAGCAGCAGCATGCCAGTCAGCTGACGGCGGGATAGTCCCATGGCCCGAAGAATACCGAATTGCACGACACGACTGGACAGGTTGAAGAACCAGTATAGCAAGTACCCGATGAGCGAGATGAACACCGAGACGAGGAACCCGAGACTCAAGATGCCGAACACACCGCCTCTGGCCGGATGCTTCCCTTGCGAGATGAGCTCATTGCGCACATCCTTCACCGTCGCGATGTCGACACCGCCAGCCTTCAGCGCTTCGAGCAGAGGAGCGACCTTCGCTCCTTCCTCCATCTTCAGCCATACGTCATAGGGCGTGATCGGCGCCTGATCATAGATGTATTCCAGATTGGTAATGTAAAAAGGCGTCTCGTCCGGATATTGACTCGGCCAATACGGGATCGTAGCTACGATGACGAACTCCACGGGTTGACCAGATATGGTAATGCTCATCAGATCACCGGGCTTCAGCTGATGCTTCTCCGCAAGCGAGGTCGGAATAATGACGGCCTGCTCGTATTGCCCGAGCAAGTTCAAGTAATGATTCTGATGAATGCGGAACAAGTCCTGACGGAACCAGCCTACATGGGCAAAATCGACGTTATCAATGCCGATCACATTCCCTTGGCCGATCGACTTGCCGGAGACGACGACGTTGCTCTTGATCGTCAGCACCCGGGCCGCATGCTCGACACCTTCGAGCTCACGGAACAGCTCGAACGGCGGCTCGATGTAGCGCAGCTTCTGCGGCGGCTGATTGCCTCCGCCCGGTGCTCCAGGCTGACCGCCACCTCCCTGACCGCCGCCAGAGCCCCCACCTTGCCCTCCGCCTTGGCCTGTGCCTCCTTGACCTTGGCCGCCGCCTTGACCTGACCCGCCCTGTCCTTGACCTCCTTGGCCTTGACCTTGTCCTTGGTCACCCGACTGCGGAAGCTCGTCGGAGACAGCCTGCCAATCCGCGCGCATGACGACATCGGTGCCGTAAGCGTACAGAATGCGGTCGGTCGAATTCAAGTCGATGGTCCGTGCCGCCGACGCATTGTACACGCCAAGCCCGAGCGTGAGAATGAGCAGCAGCATAAGCGGGTAGTACGCAGCTCCCGAGCGTGACAGCTGAGTCAGCGTCAAGTAGACCGGCACTGGCAGCAGACGCTTGCCGAGCCAATTGGCTAGCTTAAGCAGCCACGGGAAGATGCGCAGGAAGAATAATCCGAGCGCGAAGATCGATAGTGCAGGCACGAAGAACAGCAGCGGATGCACCTGCAGTTGGTCGCTCGTCATGCCCGTGCGGCTGAACAAGTCCTGCCGCTGACTGAACAGCAGGTAGCCGTATGCCGTAAGGCCGAGCAGTGCAACATCGAGAAACCAACGCTGCCAGAACAGCTTGCGGTCGGAGCGCGCCAGCTTCTGCTTATGGCTGACGATGGACGAACGGGCGAAGATGACCGCCGGAATGACGCTGGCGAGCAGCGCGACAACGACTGCAGCACCACCATACAGCAGCGCCTCCATCGATACACCGACCGGCACATCCTTGCGGTCAACGAACGCTAGGAACCCGCTCGACGAGCCAATGCTCTTAGCCATCAGCCAACCGATCATCGGTCCGAGCACCATCGCCGCTCCCCCGAGCAGCAGTCCCTCCAGCATATAGATGGAGACGATCTGCTTCGTGCTGCCGCCCCGACTGCGAATGACTGCAATTACGGTCCGCTGCCGCTCCAATGCCTGACGGGCATTCATGACGATGTAATAGAACACCATCGCGATGACAGGCGCTGCGAGCGTGAACAGCATAAGCTGGAGCTGAATGCTCTGCACGCGGAATTCCTGCAGCAGCGGAATGAACGAAATATCGACCCGCGTATTCGCGAGCAGCTGGAACAGCGTAATATCGAGTCGCTCCAGCTTCCGCTCCAGACTCGCCAGATCGCTCGTCTTGATCTCTCTCAGATCGAAGGCGTAGAACCAGTTGGCGAGGTTGAGCGGAATTTTCTTACTACTTAATATGTAATCCTGGAACGCTGTCTCGCTCATGAAGGCCGAGCTCAGCAGCCCCTCTAACCCCTGGTACCAGTAGCTGTCGGCATCAGACAGAGGCTTGTAAGCGCCGACGATCTTCAGCTTCACCGGGGCAATGCCGAGCCCTCCGCTGATCGGGTACGTAAACTCGTCTCCGACACGCATGTCTCCGCGGAACAGCGCCTCCTCATGAAGCACCACCTCGACAGTGCCACCCTGCGGCTGATCCGAGAACCAAGCGCCCTGCGTCAGCTCGACCTTCTCCTGCAGGCCGCTCTGCGCCATTAACGTCAGCTGTCTTCGCTTGCTCGGGTCGACCTTGCTCGTATCGACGGGGGTAACCTGCGAGCTGCGAATCGCGTAAGAACGGAACTGAGTCTCAATCGGATAGCTAACCTGCTCCGGCAGCTCCTCTCGTATGTACGAATCAACCGACTGCAGATTGTTCAGGTCTGCCCGCTCGCTTCCGCTCGCCTGGTACCGGATGAGCACCGAGCCTGCTGGCAGCCCTTCGCTGCGCTCCTGCAGCGACTTCGCGACGACGCGCTTGAGCGAGCCGTCCGCATACATCGGGATGCTTGTCGTGAAGGCGACCGCCATCACTAGTCCGACGAATGTACTGAGCGTGAGCCAACGGGTGTTCCACATTTTTCGAAGCAAAAATCGAAGCATCAGCATCAGCGACCCACTACTTTCTGTCCTGGCGTCAGTCCTTGAACGATCTCAACCTCCGTTGCCGTCTGCTGTCCGAGCTCGACGTCGACCTCGCGCTTGCTCCCCTTGTCATCGATGACCTGTACATAATTACGCCCTGCGTAGGATCGAAGCGCAGCCAGCGGAATGACGATCGCATTCTCCTTGCGCTGTGTAATGACGGTCAGGCCGAGCGGTGTGCCGCGGTTCAACCCTTCCGGGAACGGCTCCAGCTTGATAATCACATAGTTCTCAATCGACTCGCTCCCGGACTGTCTGTCACCGGAGTAGTAGTCGCCGCCACCCTGCTGCTGACCGCTCTCCTTCGGACTCGGCAGCTTATGTACAGTGCCCTTGTGCTGTCCGGCCGAGTTAATGTCGACGATCGCCTCCATCCCGACGGCAATCTTCTTCAGATCGTCTTGACTGAGCGTAGCAGCGACGGTCAGCTGCGACAGATCGGCGATCGTGGCGATGGCGTCATAAGCCTTGACAGAATCGCCCTTCTTCACAGGGACCGAGACGATCGTTCCGGAGAAAGGCGCTGTCAGCTTCGCCTTCGCAATCGTCGACTCCAGCTTCACAAGCTCCTCCCGCTTCAGCTCAAAATCAATCTTCGCCTGCTCCAGCTCCTCGGCTGATTTGCCATCAGCGTTGCGCAGCGTCTCAATCATCGTGAGCTCATCCTTGCGCGTCTGCAGCCGTTTCTGCTTGAGCTGACTCTCCAGCTCCGTCACGTCCAGCTCGGCAATGAGCTGTCCCTGCTCGACCTGATCGCCATTCTTCACATGAACGGCCTTCAGCCTTCGGCTCGTCTCATCGGTGAAATACAGCTCCTCCTCCACTGTCGCCATCAGCTTACCCGAGCCTCGCAGCTTCGTCTCGAGCGTCTGCGACTTGACGACGTATTCCGGCTTCTTCGACAGCTTCGGCGGTTGGATCGCCGGGAGAACCTCCTCCTCCTCTTCCTTCGGAAGCACCGAGCAGCCAGTCGTCATAGCAGCTGTCAGCGTGACAGCTACACATACGGCGAGCACAGGCTTCACAGCAGTCTTAAGCGTTGATAAATTTCCCATCCACCATCTCGTAGACACGGTCGGCAACCTCCATTATGGTCGGATCATGTGTAGTCATGCAGATCGTCATGCGCTCCATTCGAATAATATCGCGGAATACGTTCATGACCTGCGCACCCATCTGGGTATCGAGCTCTGCCGTAGGCTCATCAGCCAGCAGCAGGCTCGGCTTATGCGCGATAGCCTTAGCAATCGCCACACGCTGCTGCTCACCGCCCGACAGCTCGAACGGACGATGATGCATGCGCTTAGCGAGCCCGACGAGCTCGAGGCAGTGCGTGACGCGTCCCTTCCATTCATTCCTCGGCACGCCAGCCATTCGCAGCGACAGCTCAACATTCTCCCAGGCGGACAATAGTGGAAGCAATGCGAACGATTGGAAAATAAAGCCTATCTCCTTCCTGCGAATGACCGTGCGTTCATCGTCCCCAGCCTGATGAAAGCGATGCTGCTTGAACAGTATCTCACCGCTATTCGGCTGATCGAGACCGCCGATCAAGTTCAGCAGCGTCGTCTTACCCGACCCCGAGCGTCCCTTCAGCATGACGAGCTGCCTCGGATACAGCGCCATATCGATGCCCTTCAGCACATGCAGCTGTCCGCCACCAACCGGAAAGGAACGCTCTACCCCTGTCACGGTCAGCAGCGGGCTCTGATCGAACCATTGCGAGCCCTCCGCCTCGAAGCTTACAGCTTCCGCAGTCGCGGACAGCTCAGCTGACGATGCGGTTGGGTTTCCTGGCAGCAGTGCGGGTTGAAGTGCGTGGCTGGCTGGCTCTTCGATGCTGGTTGTCGCTTGGATGTTGGTTGTCGCTTGGATGTTGGTTGACACTTCGATGCTCACTGGGTCTTCGAAGCTGACTGAACCTTCCACGCGCGCTGACTCTTCGACAGCCCCGGTCTCCAGTCGCCCTCGCCTGCTCTCTCTTGCTTGACGCAATCGTTTGAACATGCGAATCCTCCTTCTCTTACGTTAACTCATGCGCACAAGCCTACGAATTCCCCCCTGGAACGTACTTCTGTTTCGTGACAACTATTAGACGTAGGCAGACGGCAAAAAGTTACAACAATTTCCTACCAATTTCTATTATTTTTTTCACATTATACCTTATCGGAACGTAGATTTGAAGATTCTTCTTCATCACGCTCCTTCGGTCTGCCGTATGGTATACTAGGTGAAACGGATCAAGGGAGGCGTTAGATTTGCTAACACGACTCGCCATTGGAAACCGACTGATCAAAACCGGCGTTGCCATATTCGCGACGTCTGCGATATGCCACTGGATGAACTGGCCTACGATCTTCGCCATCATTGCGGCAATCGTTACTTTGGAGCCAACAGTAGACGCTTCAGTACGTAAAGGCTTCATTCGATTCCCCGCCGCTATCACGGGAGCAGCTGTCGCCATGGCTGCGGACTACGCGCTCGGACAGCAGCCGCTCGCCTACACTTTGTCAGCACTGGCAACGATTTATTTGTGCCAATTGCTGAAGTGGAAGGACGCACTCCTCGTTGCCACCTTAACCTCTGTAAATATGATCGCGCTGACAGAATCGGACTACCTGCAAAGCTTCTTCGTGCGAGTCGGAACGACGTTGACCGGTATTACCGTCTCTGCCTTGGTCAATTACTTCATATTCCCCCCGGATTATAGCAAGCAGATTGAGTCGGGCTACAGCCGCCTAACTGGCGATACGCAAGCCACTGTGCGGCTTGCCATTGCCACGTCGCTCGGTGTGGCTCATTCATGCAATTGGAGTGATTCGAACTTAGTATCTCGGCAAGAGCAGATCAATCAGATTCGCCAGACGTTAACCTTCATTGCCTTCCAGCTCGCTGATTGCAAGTATCGGCGCATGCAGCGGCATAAGCTGAAGCGATTGCTGCGCATTCGCCTACATATGACGCGCTTGCTTGGACTGCTCGATGTAACGGAGGAGCTGTGCCGTTGCTCTCGGACATTGTCTCCTGAGCAGCGACAGGCGCTCTGGCAGCGATATGAACGTGCTGTGGAGAGCGGGGGTGAGTCGGAGCAGGTGCGAGAGGATTATAGTGCTGAGCAAGTGCTGGAGGGACATGATGCGGGGCACAAATACAACCCGATTCTGACTCTAAAAGGACAGTATATACCTGAATGGCACGAGGCCGACTGCTGGATGGAGCTACTCATTCGCAAAACTCAGAAGCTAGACCAATTGACAACGGTCATCGACGGCCATGTGATGTGGACTTCAGTCCTAAGGTCCGACGGTCAAAACAGTGCTGGCATGGCTAGAGAGTAGAAAATAGTGGCCCGCCGAGCGCGCGGCCTCGCTCACTACACCATAGCGCACGAAACGTGCGCTATGCTTGCGGCCCGCCGGATGCTCGGCCTCGCTCGCTACACCATAGCGCACGAACCATGCGCTATGCCTGCGGCCAGCCGGGCGCGCGGCCTCGCTCGCTACACCATAGCGCACGAACCGTGCGCTATGCCTGCGGCCCGCTGGGCGCGAGGCCTCGCTCGCTACACCAAAGCGCACGAACCATGCGCTATGCCTACGGCCCGCCGAGTGCGCGGCCTCGCTCGCTACACCATAGCGCACGAACCGTGCGCTATGCTCACCGCCCGCCGAGCGCGCGGCCTCGCTCGCTACCCCATAGCGCACGAAATGTGCGCTATCCTCACCGCCCGCCGAGCGCGCGGCCTCGCTCGCTACACCATAGCGCACGAACCGTGCGCTATCCTCACCGCCCGCCGAGCGCGCGGCCTCGCTCGCTACCCCATAGCGCACGAACCATGCGCTATGCCTGCCGCACGCCGGGCGCGAGGCCTCACTCGCTCCAGCATAGCGCACGAACCGTGCGCTATCCTCACCTCCCGCCGGACGCTCGGCCTCGCTCGCTACACCATAGCGCACGAACCATGCGCTATGCCTGCGGTCCGCCGGGCGCGCGGCCTCGCTCGCTACACCATAGCGCACGAACCATGCGCTATGCCTGCGGCCAGCCGGGCGCGCGGCCTCGCTCGCTACACCATAGCGCACGAACCGTGCGCTATCCTCTCCGCCCGCCGGACGCGAGGCCTCGCTCACTACACCATAGCGCACGAAGCGTGCGCTATGGTGACGTTCCGCCAGACGCTCAGCCATGCTTCCCGCATATCCAAACAAGCCTGAGGCTTCGCCCCAGGCTCCAACTAAACTCAATACTGGTGTCCATTCTCTCGCAGCCAATCCCCCTCTCGTCCCCTCAAGCACCCCCGTCACACGCTCACCCGCACCATATCCTTACGCCTGTACACGCTGTAGATCAGCCCAATCGCGGCTAGCTGCACGAGCATCCCTGTCCCTCCATAGCTGACGAACGGAACGGATATGATGGATAGCGGCAATAGTCCAAGTGACATGCCGATGCTGAACATAAACTTAACCGCGAATAATGAGCCCAGCGCACCAACAAGCTGCTTCCCCACCAGATCACGTACAGCCATAGCCGCCCTGAGCAGCTCAGCAACGAATACCAGCATGAACAGAAGTACAATCGCGCTGAACACCCATCCCATACTGTATATCATATAGGTAAGTATCATGTCAGAATGAATATTGGGCATCAGGTCCGCAGACACACCGTAGCCACGCCCCCACCAACCTGCGGAACGAATGGCCGAGTCGATCTGAACGTACGTATACCCACCATCAAGCGGAGCATTATAGCGGTCGAGAAAGGAGTTTAGCCTTAACGTAATTCTCTCCCATCCATGCTGAATAAAACTAGTTACAATAACTAACGGTAAGCACCATAAAACCACATGTGTTACGAGCAAGCGCCAATCTTGCCGCGACAGGTACAGAAACAAGAAATAAGCAAGACCGTAATAAACGAGATTATCGATAGACGGCACCATAGCATACAGTAAAGCGGGCACAATCGAGTACATTACACATTGGATGATGACCGTCTTCCAACGAGCCTCTCCAAATCCAATATGTCCAAGATGCCCAACCGCTGCCACGAGAAACAGAACCATACTTAAGTCCTTGACGTCGAGAGTGATAGAACCAACATTAAAATATCCGCGCACACCGTTAATCCTAGGCCCAACCCATATAGCAGCTGCTACCAGCACGACCGACACACCATAGATGACCGACGCATACGACAACACCTTACGATAATTAATCCGACTGACGAGCAGCATGACCACGAGTCCAATCCCTAAGTGCACCGCATGTCGATAGAACAGCTGGTAGCTCCCGATATACTGACGTGACGCTGAAGTATAGCTCAGCTCCACCGCATACATCGTAACCAAGGCAGCTGTCAGCAGAACTGCCAACACGGCGAGCATCGCCCACGGAATACGCGGCTTGTGTACTTGATTCAGTCCAGCTGCAACGGAGCGCGTGTCACCCATCTGCTCGATCGCCCATCGAACGGCAGCCTCCTCGCTCAGCCCTTCGGCACGCTTCGATTCTATACGCTCCTCCAAGTGCCCGACAAGCTCCTCCTGAATCTCCTTCCGAAGCTCCCGAGCCTTGACCTGCCGGGTCACTTCACTTACATATTGATCAACCAAAGGATGTACGTTCAACATCACGCCGACCCCTCCCCGAGCACCCGATCTACAGCGCCGCGGAACAGCCGCCATTCCTGCTTCTTCTCCAGCAGCTGACGCCGACCGTTATCCGTAATCCGGTAATACTTGCGCCTGCGTCCCTCGCTCTCCTCCCAATACGAGCTCACCCACTGCTCGGACTCCATGCCATGTAGAATCGGATACAGCGTCCCCTCCTTCAGCACGAACGCCCCCTCTGACAGCAGCTCCAGCTCCTTAATCAGCTGATACCCGTAGCAATCCCGACGCTCAAGCACATTCAAGATCAGCGTCCCTGTCGTTCCCTTCAGCAGCTCCTTGTTCATCCTCGTCACTTGCGAATGAGCACCTCCCTATATGTCATACAAGCATTATACCTAGATTACATAGGCATAGCAAATCTAGGTATACCAACCACACATCGCCTAACTAGAAAAAAAGAACACCCGCCCTATGGCGAATGCTCTGCTCGCTTTGCTCTAACTTCTCAATCTACTTCAATCGACTCGATAGCCTTCATCCCGACCGAATCAGCTCCCGCACTTCCACTCGGCACGGCAAGACGCCCATTATTTCTCGGCACGTATTCTATTCCATAACCCCGCTACCTCGCGCGAAACTTCTGCGAATGCTCCTTCGCCTGCTCCACCGTCGAGATCCGATTGCGCTGCCATTCCAGCAGAATACGATCGATATAGCGAAAATGCAGCCGACCCGCGAACACGGCCTCCTTCAGTCCAGCTAATATAAGCGCCTCTGGATGCTTGTCCTTATCGAGCCAGCTGGATATCGTCTCCAGCTCCATCGGCGTCAGCGGCCGGCCGAACTCCCGCTCGAAGATCGAGAAGACGTCCTTGCCGCTGCGACTCGTTGCCTCCGACAACCGCCGTGCAGACTGCTGCGCAGCCCGCTCCTCCGCGTGCAGCATCGCGAGCCGCTCCAGCAGCGGCGTCCAGTTGTACAGCTCGCTATGGACGCCGGTGACCGGGTCCTTGCGCTCATCGATGCGAAGCAGTCCCGCCTTCAGCAGCTTCTGCAGCACCGACAGCACCTGCTCCTGCGTCAGCGTCATGCGCGCCTGCAGCTGCTCCGGCGTCGGGAAGTCGACATTTTCCCGCTGCTTGAACGCCATCAGCTGAATGACGAGCATCACCTCCTGCTCGCTCAGGTTCAGGCGGGTATAATTTTGCAGCAGCCAATACGGCACAGACGCCTGTCCGCTCTGCAGCCCCT
Organism: Paenibacillus sp. YYML68; assembly: GCF_027923405.1. Classification (NCBI taxonomy): domain Bacteria; kingdom Bacillati; phylum Bacillota; class Bacilli; order Caryophanales; family Paenibacillaceae; genus Paenibacillus; species Paenibacillus sp. YYML68. The sequence goes on from NZ_BQYI01000001.1 coordinate 3,183,491, forward strand.
CAAGCAGCACAGATGCGATGTCCTCCATGTCCGAATCGCCCCCCTCTCCTTGCCTAGCCTAGTACCAGTACTCCTTCACCCCAACCCATAACAACAACCTACGGATACAGCCGATTCAGCAGCCTCGGGAACGGAATCGTCTCCCGCACATGCTCGAGTCCGCAGATCCACGCCACCGTTCGCTCCAGACCAAGACCGAAGCCCGAGTGCGGGACAGAGCCGTATTTACGCAGATCCAGATACCACTGGTACGCCTCCTTAGACAGCTCATGCTGCTGGAAGCGCGACTCCATCAGCTCCGGATCGTCGATGCGCTGGCTTCCCCCGATAATCTCCCCGTACCCCTCCGGCGCGATCATATCGGCGCACAGCACGACGTCTGGACGATTCGGGTCTGGCTTCATATAGAACGCCTTAATCTCCGTCGGATAATGCGTAATGAACACCGGCTTGTCATAGCTCTGGGCAATCGCCGTCTCATGCGGAGCGCCGAAGTCCTCGCCCCACTCGATCTCATGACCGTTCTCCTGCAAGAAGCGGATCGCCTCGTCATATGTAATGCGCGGGAACGGCGCCTGAATCGACTCCAGCTTCGTCACGTCACGCTCCAGCGTCTCCAGCTCCTTGCGGCAGCTCGCCAGCACCGATTGTACGATGTGGGAGACGAACTGCTCCTGCACCTCAAGATTTTGCTCATGCGTGACGAACGCCATCTCCGGCTCGATCATCCAGAACTCGATCAGATGTCGGCGCGTCTTCGACTTCTCCGCACGGAACGTCGGTCCGAACGAATATACACGGCCGAGCGCCATCGCCGCCGCCTCCATATAGAGCTGACCGCTCTGCGTCAAGTACGCATCCTCGTCGAAATATTTCGTATGGAACAAGTTCGTCGTACCCTCGCACGACGATGGTGTCAGAATCGGAGGATCAACAAGCTGGAAGCCCCGCTCGTCAAAAAACTGCTGGATCGCCCGAATAATTTGCGCCCGGATGACCAGTATAGCCCGCTGCCGCGGCGAACGAATCCACAGATGGCGGTGATCCATCAAGAAGTCGACCCCGTGCTCCTTTGGCGTAATCGGATATTCCTCCGCCACCTGAATCAGCTCGACACCAGTGACGGTCAGCTCATAGCCGCCCTTGCTGCGCGTATCCTCGCGTATGATTCCGGTCACGTACAGCGAGCTCTCCTGTGTCAGCTTGCCCGAATCGTCCCAGACTTGCTCTGGCACCTCGCTCTTGACGACGACCCCCTGTATGAAGCCTGTCCCGTCGCGCAGCTGCAGGAAGCGGATCTTACCGCTGGAACGAACATTGTGCAGCCAGCACCCTATTGTAACCGTTTGCTCTACATATCGATCCGCCTCGCGAATCGTAACGATTGAACGACTCAACTGCGACTCCCCCTTACGATGTGGCAGCGAACGCCGGAGGAACATGCGTTCGACCGGCGTCCTCTTTTCCTTATTCTACATGATTGCGGTCCAAAATCAAACGATACGTATCCCGCGCAATGACTAGCTCCTCGTTCGTCGGAATGACGAGCACCTGCACCCGCGAGCCAGCTGCTGTAATGATCCGCTCGTCCGCCGAACGCCGTGCATTCGCCTCCTCGTCGAGCTCAACGCCGAGGAACGTCAGGTTGCGGCAGACAGCAGCCCGCAGCGCCGCAGAATTTTCACCGACACCCGCGGTGAAGACGATCGCATCGAGCCCGTTCATCGCCGCCGCGTAGGCGCCGATATACTTACGCAGCCGATACTCGTACATCTGGAAGGCTAGCGCCGCGCTGCGGTCGCCGCTCTCCATCGCCTGCGTAATTTCGCGCATGTCACTGCTCAGACCCGAGATCGCCATTAAGCCGCTATGCTTGTTCAGCATCGAATTAACCTCGGACAGCGTCAAGTCCTCCTTATCCATCGTGAACGGCACGATGGCCGGGTCAATGTCGCCGCTGCGCGTCCCCATCATGAGCCCCTCCAGCGGCGTCATCCCCATCGTCGTATCGAACGAGCGCCCGTCCCGAATCGCCGTGCAGCTCGCGCCGTTGCCGATGTGGCACGTGATCAGCTTCAGCTCAGCGAGCGGCCGTCCGAGCACCGCCGCCGCCCGCTCGCTGACGTAGGCATGACTCGTGCCGTGGAAGCCGTAGCGGCGCACCTTGTGCTTGCGATACAGCACCATCGGGATTGGATATAAGTACGACATCTCAGGCATCGTCTGATGGAACGCCGTATCGAACACGACGGCCTGCGGCTTGCCCGGCATGTTCGCCTCCACCGCCTGGATGCCGAGCATATGCGCCGGGTTGTGCAGCGGGGCGAGGTCGAACAGTCGCTTAATCTCCCGCTTCACCTCGTCATCGACGAGCACCGAGCTCGAGAACGACTCCCCACCGTGGACGACCCGATGACCGACCGCATCGATCTGCGCCGCCGACTCCAGCACCCCATGCTGTGGATGGACGAGCATCGCCAGCACCCGCTTGATCGCCGTCGTATGCTCGAGAATTTCGCTTACCTCGCGAATCTCCGGCTTCCCCTCCGGCTCATAGGTCAAGATCGCCGAATCCATACCGATCCGCTCCACCTTCCCCTTCGCCAGCACCGACTCCTCACGCATCTCATACAGCTGGAACTTCAGCGACGAGCTGCCCGCATTAATGACGAGCACGATCATAGCCGATCACCATCCTTGTCATAGTGAAAAAAGCCTTGTCCCGTCTTCACGCCGAGCTTCCCCGCCCGCACCATCTGCTTGAGCAGGAACGACGGTCGGTACTTCAGCTCCCCGAACTCGCGGAACATGCGCTCCATCGCCGCCAGCACCGAATCGAGACCGAACCGATCCGCCATCTCGAGCGGCCCATAATGGAAGTCGTATCCAATGCGCATCGCGCTGTCAATGTCATCTGCAGACGCCACACCCTCTGACAAGGCGTGCATCGCTTCATTAATAAGGATACAGATCAGCCGCGTCGTCACGAAGCCTGGCGATTCATAGACAAGAATGCCGCGCTTCTGGATCGTCTGCTCGACGAACTCCCGCGTACGGCTGAACGTCTCATCGCTCGTGCGGACGGCGCGTATAATTTCGACGAGATCGATTTTGGACACCGGATATAGAAAATGCAGCCCGATCACCCGCTCCGGCAGACTTGTCTGGGCCGCCATCTCGGTCAAGCTCAGCGTCGACGTGTTGCTCGCAAGCACGACCTCCGGCGGGCACGTCTCATCGAGACGGGCGAAGATGCTCTTCTTCAGCTCCATATCCTCGGACACCGACTCAATGACCATGTCGCACTCGGCGAGCCGAGCCCACTCCGTCTCCTTATGGATGCGGGACAGAATAAGCTTCTTCTCCGCGGCGGTAATGGCCCATTTCTCCAGCTGCTTATCGAGACTAATCTCCAACTGCTCCCATGCCTGCTCCAGCCGCTCCGGCGTCCGCTCGATCAGCAGCACCTCCAGCCCGCGCGCCGCCAGCATCTCGGCAATGCCCTGCCCCATCGTTCCGGCTCCGACTACACCGATCTTATGAAATGACATTGGCTCCATCCTTTCCCATTCACGCTTCTCCCCTGCTATTATATACAACGGACGTGGGGGTAAACAAAAACAGGCAGACAAGGCGAAGGGTGAGGATGAACATGGTCATTTCGATCTCCTTAATCCACGAGATCATTAATAGTTAACAAAGCTGAGCAAGTACTTCACTTGGAATCAGCTTTTATTAACGTCTTTCGTTTGTTAGTTCATAGGCGAAGCGGTATAGCTCGAGGTCCATTACATTTTTTTCATAAAAACGCTGTATGGTTTTTGGATTCAGTGAGTCGAGGGACGGCTTCATCCGCTTCGTCTCATTCTCAGCATATTTCTGTACAGGACTCGACCAACCTAATTGTTTGGCCATTGCAGTTAGATCAGTATGGAATCGTTCTGTAATGCCAATGTAGGAGAAATAGGTTAATAAGTTCCTCTTAGCTACTTCTAAATTAGGAATGTAATCGCCCGGATTCCAACTGAAATATTGACTCCCAGGCTGATGAACAAACCTCCCTGGTACACCGGTTAAATATTTGGTTTGAATATTGGAGGTTAAAGGGTTCAACTCCTCGCATTCCATGAACTGCTGAAAGTTCATGTTGATCACCTTGGGATGGGCTGGAATGACCGGACTACTCTGAATGTAGCTGAACATCGACATATACAATTTCAAAGTATCACGAAGAAAGGTTGCGTACGTGCATGGTTTATCGATTAAATGATGAAGTCCGAAAGGAAAATGGCCCGAGATGGCCCGTACTGGTGATTGAGGATGGTTGCATATCTTGACGAGCCGTTCCGTCGACCATGATGGATCGTCATGCAAATAAGCAATTTGATCGCGAGTATATTGATCTTGCAGCAATCGATTGAACGTTGTCCCAGCGGTCTTCGGAATATGCACAAAAATAGTGATCTGAGCGTTCAACATATCACCCCTGAATATTTAATTTCTTTTCATATCATGACTTGATTTTCTTGAAATCCAGCATTTGATGGGCCGAATCAATTTGTTCTGTAAAACTTAGACACCCAATAGAGGAATTGTATTCATTCCCCTCTCATTACTCAACACCCACGGAACACTGAACGTAAACATAACAAAAAACCCGCAAGCAAGCCCACCTCCGAACGAAGGGAACTAACCTGCGGGTCTTAAACTCTCTTCAACTTATAATTACTTACTCGCCATACGCTCCTCGTAAGCGGCGATCTTATCTGCATGCTGAAGCGTCAAGCCGATGTCATCGAGACCTTGCAGCAGGAACTGACGGCGGTGCTCGTCAAGGTCGAACGCGATGCTCAAGCCTTGCTCGTCGATAATCGTCTTGTTCTCGAGGTCCACAGTCAGCTGGTAGCCAGCATTCGCGTTCGTGCGCTGGAACAGCTCTTCCACCTGCTCCTCGCTCAGCTTGATCGGCAGAATGCCGTTCTTGAAGCAGTTGTTGTAGAAGATGTCAGCGAACGACGGCGCGATGACAACGCGGAACCCGTAGTCCTGAATCGCCCACGGCGCGTGCTCGCGGGACGAGCCGCAGCCGAAGTTAGCGCGGGAGATCAGCACCGATGCGCCTGCATAGCGCTCTTGGTTCAGGCTGAATTCTGGAATGACGTTACCCTTCGGGTCAAAGCGCCATTCGTAGAACAGAAATTGGCCGAAGCCGGAGCGCTCGATGCGCTTCAGAAATTGCTTAGGGATGATCGCATCCGTATCCACGTTCACGCGGTCAACCGGACCTACAAGGCCTGTATGCTTCTTGAAAGCTTCCATGTCGTCGTACTCCTTACGTCTTGAAATTTATATTAAGCTTCCTGCTTTACTTTGAATTCCCAGTCGCGCACATCGGTAAAACGGCCCTTGATCGCAGCAGCTGCTGCCATCGCAGGAGATACGAGATGCGTACGTCCGTCGCGGCCTTGACGACCCTCGAAGTTACGGTTGGACGTCGAAGCGCAGCGCTGACCCGGCTGAAGCACGTCAGGATTCATCGCAAGGCACATCGAGCAGCCAGCATCACGCCATTCGAAGCCTGCATCGGTGAAGATCTTGTCAAGACCTTCCTTCTCCGCCTGCAGCTTCACGCGACCGGAGCCCGGTACGACGATGGCTGTAACGTTCGCGGATACTTGGTGGCCTTGAGCAACTGCAGCAGCAGCGCGAAGGTCCTCGATCCGGCCGTTCGTACAGGAGCCAATGAACACATAATCGATCTCGATCTCGCTCATAGGCGTGCCCGGTGTCAGACCCATGTACTCCAGCGCCTTCTCCGCTGCCTTACGCTCGTTCTCCGTTGCAAAATCAGCCGGATTCGGCACGCTGCTCGTAATGTCGGTACCCATGCCAGGGCTCGTTCCCCAGGTGACTTGCGGGATGAGGCTCTCTGCATCGAAATCAACGACGCGGTCGTATACAGCGCCTTCGTCTGTCGTCAGCTGCTTCCACGCGGCAACCGCCTGGTCGAACTCCTCGCCCTGCGGTACGTATTGACGGCCGCGCAAGTATTCGAATGTCGTCTCGTCCGGAGCGATCAAGCCAGCGCGCGCGCCTGCCTCGATGGACATGTTACATACGGTCATACGCTCTTCCATCGTCAATGCGCGGATCGCTTCACCTGTATACTCAATAACATAGCCCGTTGCAAAGTCAGTGCCGTACTGAGCAATTACGCCAAGAATCAAGTCCTTCGCTGTTACGCCCGGCTTCATGCGGCCGTTGATGCGCACCTCAAGCGTCTTCGCCTTCGACTGCTGCAAGCACTGCGTCGCGAGCACGTGCTCAACCTCGCTCGTACCGATCCCGAACGCGAGCGCGCCGAATGCACCGTGCGTGGACGTGTGGCTGTCGCCGCATACAATTGTTTTGCCCGGATGCGTCAAGCCGACTTCAGGTCCCATAACGTGCACGACACCTTGATCGATGTGGTTCAGGTCGAACAGAGTAACGCCGAAGTCTGCGCAGTTTTTGGACAGTGTGTCAATCTGCTGCTTGGAGATCGGGTCTGTAATGTTGAAGCGGTCCTTCGTCGGTACGTTGTGGTCCATCGTCGCGAACGTGCGGTCCGGACGGCGAACCTGACGGCCTGCCATACGAAGACCCTCGAACGCTTGCGGGCTCGTTACCTCGTGCACGAGATGCAGGTCGATGTAGATGATGCTCGGCTTGCCTTCCTCGGCATGGATGACGTGATTGTCCCAAATTTTCTCAAACATTGTTTTTGCCATCGAATACACCTCTAGTCATGTATGAAATTAATGAATGCAACAATCGCATTGCTTATATGAGTTACATCCTATCATGTTCAGCTTCATTGTTCCAGTATATAATATCTATAACATTCATAGCTTATAGCTATAAGGGAGATGGTGGAAGCGATGGAGCTCAGACAATTACAATACGCCCTGCAGATCGCACTGGATAAAAATTTCTCAAGAGCCGCTGAGAAGCTGCACATCGCCCAGCCGTCGCTCAGCCAGCAGCTGTCCAAGCTCGAGAAGGAGCTCGGCGTCCTGCTGTTCCAGCGCACGACGAACTCCGTCGAGGCGACATACGCAGGCACGCTGTTCGTCGAGAAGGCGCAAAAAATACTCGACCTCGTCGAGCAGCTGAAGATGGAGATGGAAGATATATCGCAAATGCGCAAGGGCCGCCTCGTCGTCGGTAGCCTGCCGATTACAGGCGCGCACGTGCTGCCGCTCGTCCTGCCCGAGTTCCGTTCGCGCTATCCCGAGATCGACGTCGTGCTCATCGAGGACTCGTCGAGCAATCTGGAGCAACTGACAGCGCTCGGCGGCGCCGACATCAGCCTGCTGTCGCTGCCACTGAACGATGACGCGCTCGACTACATCCCCGTCATCGAGGAGGAGATTAAGCTGGCGGTGCCGCCGGGTCATCCGCTTGCCGCACGCTCGGCGGAGAAGCCCCGCAAGCCGATCGAGCTGTCCGCGCTCCGCGCCGAGCCATTCATCGCGCTCAAGCAAGGCCAAGGCTTCCGGCAGCTGACGATGGAGCTGTGCGGGAGCGCAGGCTTCCGCCCGAATATCGTGTTCGAGAGCAGCAACATCGAGACGGTGCAGTCGTTCGTCGCCGCGGGCATGGGCATCGCCTTCGTCCCCGACATGGTGTCGCGGGGCAAATGGAGCGAGCTCGCCCCCGTCTACTTGCCGCTCGTCGGTCGCCCCACCCGCGTGCTCGTCATCGCCTACCGCAAGGGCCGCTACTTGTCCAAGGCGGTGGCGGCGTTCATGGACACATTCCGCGAGGTGATTGGGGTGCGGGAGCGGTAGGCGGCGTAGCGCCTGCGCCAACCCCCGTTACGATGCTTCTCATCGTAACCGCACCCTCGCGCCGCAGCGCCTGCTCACGCAACGCATGCACTCCCCGCGCCCACCGCGCTAACGGCGCACGAGCACCGTTAGCGCCCTTTTTTCCACCCTAATACCGCTGTAGAATCATCTGCGTCTTCAGCTCGTCGGTCGGCGAGAACCAGCCCTTCTGCGTCAGCAGCGTCTGTAGCTCGCTCTGCAGCCAAGCGGCCTCCGAGCGCGATGTCGTCTTGAACGACGACTCGACGATGTAATCGTAGCCCGTACCGTCAGCCTCGATAATCGGCCACACCTCGATGTACAGCTTCTTGCCCTGCCACGTACCGATCCAGCGCTTCGCATCGACAGGACCGTACTTGTCCGCGACAGCCAGCTTGTCCGTGCCCCAGTTCGAGTACACATCATTCTCGAACTTGCCCGGCGCGTTGCTGATCGTCATCGAGCGGGAATCCGACTTCGACGGCAAGTCCATGCCATTGTAGCCGCTCTTCGTCACCAGCTTCTTGTTGCTGAAGCTCAGCGTCTTCTTCGTGTAGCCCCAGTCCACCTGCGCCTCGTAATCGTCCTCTGTCGCATCGAAGCCGTCAAGCGCCGCCTGAGCCAGCGCGCCGTCGATATCGTCGTTCACAATCGGATAACGCTTCTTGTACGTCAGCTCGAACTCCTTATCGCTGTATTCCTCCATCTTGCGCACGCGCACGTTCCAGCCTTGGGCATCCAGCTCGAGCGAAGCCGTGTCCATATACTGCACGCTCATCTTCGTCTTCGAGCTCGGCATGCCGAACGTGCTGCGAACCGAGCTCTTCAGCTCCTTACTCGAATCGAGCACCGCGTCCGGCTTCATGAACAGCTTCACCTCATAGTCCGGTACAGCTGGCGCAGGCGCCGCCACGAGTCCTTGCACATTCGTGTTCGCGAGCAGCACGAGCGACAGCGACACCGATGCGACGACCGCACCTGCGCGCTTCGAGCCTAACAACCTTAACATATCCATTCCACCCTCTCTATGTATCGCTGCCTCTAGACAGCCTGCCCATCATCTTATTCCAGATTTGTTAGATGAACGTCAACGAGGCTGTAACTTTTTGTAAACGTGTGCTGGCACCCCTCCCACCGCATCGCAACGACAAAAAGAGGCCCGCCGTCCGCAAACGGCTGCAGCCTCTCCACACCAGCTCTAGTACAGCGCCGGCCTGCGATCCTCGAAGATCGGAATGCGCTTGCGCACCTCCGTCACCAGCTCCAGATCAATCGTCGCCCGCACGATCTGCTCGCTCTCGTCACCCTCCGCCAGCACCTCGCCCCACGGATCGATCACCATCGAATGTCCGAAAAACTCCGTCGTCCCGCTAATGCCGACGCGGTTGCACGCGATGACGAACATCTGGTTCTCGATGGCCCGCGCTGTCAGCAATGTCCGCCAATGATGCAGACGCGGCTTCGGCCACTCGGCCGGCACGAACGTCACCTGCGCTCCACCGAGCGCAAGCTTGCGGAACAGCTCCGGGAAGCGGATGTCGTAGCAGATCATCATCCCGCTCGGCACACCGTCCAGCTGCAGCTGTCCAAGACGGTCGCCGCTCTGCAGGAACTTCTCCTCATCCATCAGACGGAACAGATGAATCTTCGAATAGTCGCCAGCCTCGCCGCCCTCACGGTCGAACGCGTAGATCGTATTGTAGACGCCCTCGCCCCGCTTCTCGGCGATCGAGCCGCCGACGATGTTCACGCCGTGCTCACGGCTGAACGCCGACAGCAGCTCGCGCGTACGCTGACCGTTCGGATCGGCGAGCTCGTGAATGTGCTCCAGCGCGTAGCCAGTGTTCCACATCTCCGGTACGACGATGACGTCAGGCTTATTCTCATGCGCCACCGCCTGCTCCAGCAGCGATTGCAGCTTCTCATAGTTGCGCTCCGGCTCGCCGATCGCGATATCCATCTGCAGCAGCGCTACGTTCCATTGTTTCTTCTCCATCCCCTACACTCCTATCTACATGACATGCGCCGACCGTACACCGACGTACAAGCCGTCCATGTACAGAGCACCAGATTCATGATACATTGTTTACATTGTAAAAGCGCGTGCGCGCAAAGTCTACTTTATTATATGGAGTGAGCGTATCATGAACCATTCTACCCCGAGCGCGTCAAGTGCTTTTCCTATGGTGCCTGCAGATCGGCTGCAGCAGCTGCCTACACAATTTTTCGCCAAGCTCGTGCGCAAGGCGAACGAGCAGGTCGCAGCCGGACACGACGTCATCAATCTCGGACAAGGCAACCCGGACCGCCCGACGCCGCCGCATATCGTCGAGACACTGCAGAAGGCAGCCGAGAATCCGCTGTATCACAAATATTCGCCGTTCAACGGCTACCTGTTCCTGAAGGAAGCGGTAGCGCAGCGCTATCGTGAGGATTACGGCGTTGAGCTTGATCCCGAGACGGAGGTCGCGATTCTGTTCGGCGGCAAGACGGGACTCGTCGAGATCGTCCAGTGTCTTCTCAACCCCGGCGACGTCTGCCTCGTACCCGATCCCGGCTACCCGGACTACTGGTCTGGCGTTGCTCTAGCGGGTGCCCGCATGGCGTTCATGCCGCTGAAGGAAGAGAACGCATTCCTACCGGATTACTCCGCGTTGTCGGCAGACGATGTGAACAAGGCGAAGCTCATGTTCATCAACTATCCGAACAACCCGACGGCCGTCTCCGCGCCGATCTCCTTCTATGAGGAGACGGTTCGATTCGCTGAGAAGCACGGCATCGTCGTCGCCAGCGACTTCGCCTACGGCGCGATCGGCTTCGACGGCGAGCAGCCGGTCAGCTTCCTACAGGTGCCGGGTGCGAAGGAGGTCGGCGTCGAGTTCTACACGCTGTCCAAGACGTACAACATGGCCGGCTGGCGTGTCGGCTTCTGCCTCGGCAACCGCGAGATCGTGCGAATGATCAACCTCATTCAGGATCATTATTATTGCAGCCTGTTCGGGGGCATCCAGGAGGCGGCGGCCGCAGCGCTGACTGGCCCGCAGACGTGCGTGCGCGAGCTCGTGTCCGTCTACGAGGGACGCCGCAACGCGCTGTTCACTGAGCTCGATCGGATCGGCTGGAAGGCGACGCGCTCGCAGGGCTCGTTCTTCACGTGGCTGCCGGTGCCGAAGGGGTACAGCTCCGAGTCGTTCGCTGACCTGCTGCTGAATGAGGCGAAGATCGTCGTTGCACCAGGCGTCGGCTTCGGCGAGCATGGCGAAGGGTACGTCCGTCTCGGACTGCTGAGCTCGGAGGAGCGTCTGAAGGAAGCGGCGCAGCGGATTGAGGCGCTGGGACTCTTTTAGCATAGGACCACAATAGTTGTAGAGAATGGCTCGAGCTGTGCGCCCTGCTGGTCCTCCTTACCTTTACAAAGTCCGCCCGACCATGATATTCTAAACACACATACAAACGTATTGATGGGAATAGTAGGAAGCCCCCTGCACGCTCAGAGAGTAAATTCCACCGGCTGCGAGAATTTACCGTGAAGCCTTGCCGAACCTGCCCCTGAACGGCCGGATGACGAGTCCGGACGGCTTCCCCCTCCGTTATGCGGGCAAAGACGGGTGAGCTATGCTCGCCAAGTAAGGTGGTACCGCGGAAGTTACAGGCTTTCGTCCTTAGTGGACGGGGCCTTTTTCGTTTGTCCACGCTACGGGGACGCTGCTTCCTGCTTGAAGGAATACGTTGATTCGGTTAAGAAAAGAGTGAATACGATGCAACAGGCTATCGTTGTCAAAATCGGCAGCAGCTCGCTCACGTCAGACGAGGGCGGGCTGAACCGCAGTCAAATTGAATTTTTTGCGAGCGAGCTCGCAGCGCTGCAGAAGCAGGGCTATCCGGTGCTGCTCGTCACCTCAGGCGCGGTCGCCGCTGGCTTCCGCGAGCTCGGCTACGAGACGCGGCCGAAGGCGCTGCACGAGAAGCAAGCGTCCGCCTCGGTCGGACAGGCGCTGCTCATGCAGGCGTACCACGAGGCGTTCGCCCGTCACGGCGTCGGCGTCGGGCAAATCTTGCTGACGCGCATCGACTTCGTCAGCCGCAAGCGGGTGCATAACGCGCAGATGACGCTGGAGGAGCTGCTGCGCCGCCGCATGATCCCCATTATTAACGAGAATGATACGGTATCGGTCGATGAGCTGAAGTTCGGGGACAACGACAAGCTGTCCTCCCTCGTGGCCAATCTTGTGCGGGCGAAGCAGCTCGTCATTATTACGGACATGGACGGACTATATACCGGCGATCCGCGCAAGGACAAGGCGGCTAAGCGTATTGACCGCGTGTCCGTCATAGACGAGGAGCTGTATCGGTACGCCGGCGGCTCCGGCTCGTCGGTCGGCACAGGCGGCATGCGCTCCAAGGTGGAGGCGGCCCGTATATCGATGCGGGGCGGCATCCCGGTCTTCATCGGGCGCGTGACCGAGCCTGGCGATCTGGCTGCTGCCGTCGAGGGCGTCGGCAAGGGCACGTACTTCGAGCCGACAGGCCACAGCCTGCCGGTCAAGAAGCAGTGGCTCGGCTTCCACTCCCAGCCGCTCGGCACTGTCGTCGTCGACGAGGGCGCCGAGCGGGCGCTCGTCAGCGGCGGCAAGAGCTTGCTCCCCGCCGGTGTCCGCGAGGTCGCTGGCGAGTTCCACCCCGGCGACGTCATCGAGGTGCTGAATGCGAGCGGCCAGACGGTCGGCCGCGGCGTCGTCAACTATGCCGCCTGGCAGCTGCAGGCGGTCGCAGGGCTCGGCACCGATGAGGTGCAGCGGCGCATCGAGGTGCCCCGCATCGAGGTGATTCACCGTGATGAGTGGATTACGCTCGCGAGCGGCGTGAGCAGTGGGGGAGCAGGCGAACCGACGAGCTGATGCAGCCTTTCGGCGTCCCCCACGCTAACCAGATTGCGGCGACGGCTGGACTGGTTCCTTTTTCCACCAACCATGCAGTCATTGCAGCTCAGCACGCCATACACCATCCTATTCCATTGAAGGAGGTCATTATCGAATATGTCTATCCATACACAAGCCCACACATCCGAGGTTGCTCAGAAGGCAGCGCTGGCCAAGGCCGCAGCGCCGAAGCTCGCCCTGCTCACGACCGAGCAGAAGAACGCCGCACTGCTGCGCATGGCGGACGCGCTCGTCGCTGAAGCCGCCTCGATCATGGCAGCGAACGAGCTCGATCTGCAGCGCGGACGCGAGAACGGCACGTCCCCTTCCCTGCTCGACCGACTGGCGCTCGACGAAGCGCGCATCGGCGGCATCGCAGAGGGACTGCGTCAAGTCGTCGCACTGCCGGACCCGGTCGGCGACGTGCTCGAGCAGTTCGACCGCCCGAACGGACTTGCGATCCGCAAGGTGCGCGTGCCGCTCGGCGTCATCGGCATGATCTACGAGGCGCGTCCGAACGTTACCGTCGATGCCGCAGGCCTATGCCTGAAGACAGGCAACGCGGTCGTGCTGCGTGGCGGCTCGTCGGCGCTCGAATCGAACCGACGCATCGTCGAGGTGCTGCACATGGCGCTCAGCGAGACCGACGTACCGGTCGATGCGGTGCAGCTCGTGCTCGATCCCGACCGCAAGTCGGTCGATGAGATGCTGCGCCTGAACGGCCTGCTCGACGTGCTCATTCCACGCGGTGGCGCTTCGCTCATCCAGAACGTCGTGAAGAACGCCTCCGTGCCGGTCATCGAGACGGGCGCAGGCATTTGCCACACGTTCGTGGACGAGACGGCGAAGCCAGAGATGGCGCTGCGCATCGCTCTGAACGCCAAGGTACAGCGTCCGTCCGTCTGCAACTCGATGGAGACGCTGCTCGTCCACCTCGCCTTCGCGGAGCAGCATCTGCAGCTGCTCGTCGATGCTTTCGTCGAGAAGAAGGTTGAGCTGCGCGTCGATGAAGAGACGCTTGCGCGTTGTCCATACTTAACGGCTGCCAGCGCCCAGGATTGGGATACGGAGTACAACGACTACATTCTGAATATCCGCATTGTTAAAAGTGTGGATGAGGCGCTCGCCCATATCGCCCAGCACGGTACGCAGCATTCCGAGTGCATCGTCACGGAGAACAACGAGAACGCCGTTCGCTTCTTGAACGAGGTCGATGCCGCAGCGGTGTACCACAACGCATCCACTCGCTTCACCGACGGCTTCGAATTCGGCTTCGGCGCAGAGATCGGCATCAGCACACAGAAGCTCCACGTGCGCGGACCGATGGGCTTGCCAGCGCTGACGTCGAGCAAGTATTGCATCGTCGGCAACGGACAAATTCGCGAGTAGACGGCTTGGGCGTCCATCCCAGCGCCACTCGCTATCGCCTGTCGGCTTCGCCCGGATGATTGCACAAGCGGACCCGTATCGCGACTACATGCTACATTCGGGCGAACGAACAGGCGCACTTTACCCTATACGAACATACGTACGATTCAGCATCATATAGAAAGGAGCGTTCACACGTGTCCAACCTGCTATCTACTCTACGCATCGCCTTCGTCGGCGCAGGCTCTATGGCCGAGGCGATCATCCGTGGTCTACTGAATAAAGGCGGCATGCGCGGCGACCAGATCTTCGTCACGAACTATACGAACCGCATACGTCTTGACGAGCTGGAGAACAACTACGGCGTTCGCACCTCGCAGCTCCCCGAGGAAAAGGAGGCCGCCATCCGCAGCGCCGACGTCGTCGTCATCGCCTTCAAGCCGAAGGATGCGGCCGATGGCATTACCGCCCTGCGCGGCCTGCTCCACGAGCGCCAGCTGCTCGTCTCCGTCATCGCGGGACTGTCGATCGCAACGATCCACGATCTGCTGCAATCCAGCTCCATCCCGGTCGTGCGCACGATGCCGAACACGTCCAGCACAATCGGTCTCGGCGCGACAGGCATCAGCTTCTGCCCGAGCGTCAGCGACGCACAGCAGGCGGCCGCGATTGACATGTTCCAGTCGATCGGCATTACGAGCATCGTCGCCGAGCCGCTGCTCGACACGATTACCGGCTTGTCCGGCAGCGGTCCTGCCTACATCTACTATATGATGGAAGCGATGATCGAGGGCGCTGTCCGCGGCGGCCTCGATCGCGAAGCCGCACGGCTGTTCACCGTTCAGACGGTGCTCGGCGCTGCCCGCATGGTCGAAGAGACTGGCGAGGAGCCGGCCGAGCTGCGACATAAGGTCACTTCGCCCAACGGCACGACGCAGGCGGCGCTTGAGCTGCTCGCCGAGCGCGGCTTCCAGGAGGCCGCCTCCCAGGCTGTGCTGCGTGCTGCTGAGCGCGCAGGCGAGATCGGCGCAGCGATCAGCGACGCCGCCGCGTCCTATACGAAGTAAGAAGCAAGCATAGGAGGAATCGACGTGAGTGTGACTACCTACAGCTCTTATTGCACAGCGACGTATCGACTGTATGATGAGAAGGCTGATTTTCATAAAAAAGCCCAGGGCATCGCCGTCGGCCTCACCGTCGGCAGCTGGACCGACCTGCCCGAGGCGCGCAAGGCGGAGATGGAGAAGCATCTGGGCCGCGTCGTAGCTGTCGACGTGCATGAGCCTGCGGGCGCAGACGCACAAGGCGAGCGCTACGCGGACATCCGCATCGCCTACCCGGACGTCAACTTCAGCCAGGACATTCCAGCGCTGCTCGTCACCGTCTTCGGCAAGCTGTCAATGGACGGCCGCATCAAGCTGATCGACCTGTCGTTCTCCGAGTCGTTCCTGTCCGCGTTCTCGGGGCCGCGCTTCGGCCTGCAAGGGGTGCGCGACCTGCTCGGCGTCCACGACCGCCCACTGCTCATGAGCATCTTCAAGTCGGTCATCGGCCACGACATGCCAGCGCTGCGCGAGCAGTTCTACCAGCAGGCGCTCGGCGGCGTCGATCTGATCAAGGACGACGAGATTCTGTTCGAGAACCCGCTCACGCCGATCGAGCGCCGTGTCGAGGTGTGCATGGAGGCCGCTGAGAAGGCGCGTCAGGTGACAGGTCAACAGCTGCTGTACGCCGCCAACTTGACCGGACCGACGTTCGGCTTAATTGACCAGGCGAAGAAGGCGATCTCCGCAGGCGCGAACGCGCTCCTGTTCAACGTGCTCGCCTACGGCTTCGACGCGCTGAGCGAGCTGAGCCGCCACCCTGACGTGCGTGTGCCGATCATGGCGCATCCGGCTCTCGCTGGCGCGCTGTATCCGTCGACGTATCATGGCATCGCCGCGAACGTGCTGCTCGGCAAGCTGATGCGTCTGGCTGGCGCGGACCTCGTGCTGTTCCCGTCCCCATACGGCTCTGTCGTCATGCCCCTCGCGGAAAATATGGCGATCAAGGACACCCTGCTGACCGAGTCGGCGGCAGATTATGTTACGGGTGCGGAGGGTAAGCTCCGCTTGCCGACCAGCTTCCCGGTGCCGTCCGCGGGCATTCACCCCGGCCTCGTGCCGTGGATCATTCGCGACTTCGGACGCGAGGTCGTCGTCAACGCGGGCGGCGGCGTGCACGGACATCCGATGGGCGCCGCTGCAGGCGGACAAGCGTTCCGCCAAGCGATCGACGCTTGCCTCGCAGACGAATCGCTGCGCAGCTACGCGGAGCGCCATCCAGAGCTGAAGGCCGCCATCGACGCTTGGGGGGCGAAGGAATGACGCAGAAGCAGCGCATCATTTTTTGCGACTTTGACGGGACGATTACGGTGAACGATAACATCGTGGCGATTATGAAGCATTTTCAGCCGGAGGGCTGGGAGACGCTCGTGAAGCAGGTGTTGTCGAAGGAGATCACGATCAGAGACGGCGTCGGCCGCATGTTCGCCCTGCTGCCGACGTCCCGCAAGGACGAGGTCATCGACTACGCGATCCGCAACGTGAAGCTTCGCGACGGGTTCCGCGAGCTGCTCGACTACTGCCGCAAGGAGCAGGTGACGTTCCTCGTCACGAGCGGCGGCATCGACTTCTTCGTCTATCCGGTGCTGGAGCCGTTCGACATCGATAAGGATCGCATCTACTGCAACGGAAGCGACTTCAGCGGCGCGAGCATCCGAATCGTCTGGCCGCACGCCTGCGACGAGCATTGCCACAACGACTGCGGCATGTGCAAGACGACGATCATTCGCCGTTATCCGCGGGAGCAGTACGAGCGCATTCTGATTGGCGACAGCGTGACGGACTTCGAGGGCGCGAAGCTCGCTGACCTCGTGTTCGCCCGGGCGCAGCTGATCGAGCTATGCGAGGAGCTCGGGCTGAACTACAAGCCGTTCGAGAGCTTCCATGAGGTTATTCAAGGGCTGGAAGAGACTCGTTGAGGATAAGGGATTGAGGCTAGTTATAACAGGTTCCGAGTGGATTCGGAGCCTGTTATTTCAGGAGGGGAGTTGAGCTTAAAGTGAGCGATACAATGGGATTCCAAGTGACATTAGAAGAAAAGCAGCGCGCCTTCGCAGAGCTGAAGGACATCAAGACGCTGCTCGCGTCCCGCGGCTGGTTCCCCGGCACGAGCGGCAACCTGTCCGTCCGCGTCGGTGAATTCACGAAGGAGCATTTCGCCTTCGCGGTGACAGCCAGCGGCAAGGACAAGTCGGTGCATACGCCATCCGACTACTTGCTCGTCGATCAGGACGGCAAGCCGATCGAGGCGACCAGCCTCCGACCGTCTGCCGAGACGCTGATTCATTGCGAGATTTACAAGGCGACGGGTGCTGGCGCCATTTTCCACGTACATACAGTGTTCAACAACGTCATCTCCGAGTTCTACGCCGAGCGCGGCAGCGTGCCGATCGACGGCGTCGAGCTGATCAAGGCGTTCAACATCTGGGACGAGGAGGCGCAGATCGACATTCCGATCGTGCCGAACTACGCCGACATCCCGCGCATCGCCGAGCTCGTCGAGCGTTCGATTATGCCGCGCATCCCGGGCATTCTGATCCGCAAGCACGGCATTTGCGCATGGGGCGCGAACGCGTTCGAGGCGAAGCGCCACTTGGAGGCGTTCGAGTTTTTGTTCGAGTATGCGTACAGGCTGGCACTGCTGAAGAAGTAGGCTGGAGATGGAGCTATGATCAAGCGTGGAGCGGTGGAGCATAGCATCTCCTGATGGGATGCTGGAGCTTACGTAAGGGCTCTGTCCGTATATCTTTGAGACTTCACGAACCCTCACCGATTAAAGCCGCGTTAGCGGCGGGTCGTCAGACGTAGTCGGTGCAGGGTTCTCCTTTTTCAATAAATTCTTCTTGATTAATTCGTATCCAATTGTTCATTCGTTCTATAGTCAATGCTGCGTGTTCCATATATTTGTCATATAATTCTTTTACTTCATTCAATAAATGTTGATCAACTTCTAAATCTGTTGGGCTTATCACCTTGTTAAATTTGTTTCGAGTTACAATTAGGCTCTCGATCTCATCTAGGAGCTCAGCCATACTAACGTCCGCAAAGTATAATACCCCAGCTCGTATTCCCTTCCATGTTTGTAGTTCATTAATATTGTAAGCGGAGAACCAATAAAACTCGGCAATTGTCTTCGTGTGATTGTGAAAAG
This sequence comes from Paenibacillus sp. YYML68, assembly GCF_027923405.1. Taxonomy (NCBI): domain Bacteria; kingdom Bacillati; phylum Bacillota; class Bacilli; order Caryophanales; family Paenibacillaceae; genus Paenibacillus; species Paenibacillus sp. YYML68. The sequence continues at coordinate 3,201,882 of NZ_BQYI01000001.1, forward strand.
AATAGAACAAAAATAGTGCTTTCTGACCCTCATGTAATTGATTATACATAGCTAATTTTGTTTGAAGATCTTTCCCCCGAACAGCAGCTAGCATTGGCTGTATGCATAACCAACTCAGAAGCTTGCTTTCAAGCTCAGTTTGATTTATTTTTGCTTTCATTCAATTCTCCTTTCACTAATGTCACTCCCCCTAACGCACGTCCTGGACCGAGGAGCGACAGCGATAATGCGTGAATGCATGGTTATAGTTTGTAGTCGTTCTTTTCGAATATGCTAATTAGGCTCAAGTCAAGCACTGATTACGAGTTAGAGCCTGTTTAGCTGCTTCATAATTTCCTTATCCGAAATCCCAACAACCGAGTCTGTCAATAGCCTTCATCTTTACATCTACCAAATGGCTTACTGTGGTTGCCAACGTATAAACACCTCCAAGACTATCTCCATATCTTACGACATGTTAGCATTTTCTTGAAGGTGTTTTGATTTGTCTCACGCTATGGGGGAAGACCCTCATCTGACTCTTTTCAAATTGATCTTTTTTTCTGCATTCTATAACCCTTTTCTTTAGATAAAGGGATGTAAGCCTCTATCAAACATTGTGACTCATCCATTTATGTGAATACTATCCTCTGCAGATGCATCCGGAAATGTCATATCATGCCTAGAAATGTGGATCAAGGGGTGTCCTCCCTTACGTGGGCTTTTCGATATTATTCTTCACCCAAGAGCCGACCTAGAGCCTTCTGCATCCTAAGTGTATCTTCAACTCTCATATAATATAGTTCCGCGCTTTCCAATCCCCAGTACCAAAAATGTTCTCCAGATGCAAGAATAAACCTCTCAAGCCATCGTTCGAAGTTTAAATTCAACGGGATTGCGCTATCGGTGAATAATTTTTCCGAGTAATGAAGATAGTTATTTCGCTTGTTTAATGACTCCTCTTTTAGCACCGTTTGATCGATCCAAAGCATGCTTCCATTATCGGAACCGATAGGATACCAACCGGAAGGACTCAGGTTTTTATAGTCAAAAATGACAAAGTGATTGCGAATATCCTCTAATCCAAAAATTTCAAACTCATAAAAAATAGCACCGTTATGAATTAGAAGGAAATTTCTGTAATCCTTGGGGATTATAATACCCACTTCATTCTCAAATGCCTCAATATCTTTCTCTTTTGCCGGAGGCCCAAAGAAAGTTTTAGCAGAGAAAACAGAGCCAGCTATACCTTGCTTTAGTATTTCTTTATTGTGGTCAAGTCTTTTCTTAAACCCATCTAGTACCATTTTTGAAATATTGCACATATCATAATCATAACCTTCCATTTAAGACATTCAAATCAAAATCGAAAATGCGAGTAGATTAAAGCTATATAGAGAATTTGAATGTGCGGTGGCGGGCTCCTATTGCGTCGCGCTATGGCAATACTGTCACTTCTTGTCGGCGGCGGCAAGCCACACCTTCTCTTTAGTTTTCAAGATGAATGAGCTTGACCATTGAGTCTAAATAAGTCTGGAATAACAGTCCGTTGTCAGACGTGAATATGCGTGAGATCGGGTTCGCCACGCTTAGCGTTAAGTGACCCGAGCTATTTAGCCGTACTATATTCTTGCTGTCGCTTTCTCCAGTAGTGACGATAAGCTCATTATTAATCACCTGTACACTTGAAATCGGACTTGACCATACGAATGGGTCTTCCCCATTGGGCAGGGCCTGGTGCAAATATTGGTTACCATTCTCCTTGGTTGTATAAAATACGTTGCCATCAAGGATGTCAAACCAAGATACGGGATGGTCGGATCGTCTCACTTCCCCGGTTCCATCAACTCCGGAAGAATATAGAACATTGTCACCTTCTTTTACATAGAACAACTCATTGTTTACTACTCGAAACCAACTAACGCTTGACTTGACGACCAACTCAGTCTTATTCGTTGTAAGGTTAATTCTGTAGATGTTCTTCGAATCGGAGGGGTTAATTGCACACAGCACATAAACATCTTCACCGACTACCGTAGTGGCCGTAGAATGAGAAGTTCGCACATGCTGAGCAAACTTTATTGCGCTTTGATCGCCTACGCTCTTGACTCTTGTTCCCTCCGGGCCGTTTTTCTGCAGTAAATACAGATTTCCTGCCTCCGTGGTAGCGCCTGTATTGATGATTAATGTACCGTAAGGCGTATCACGAAAATCAAGATATCCCCGATGCAACTGTTCTGCTTCGCCTTTGTCATTTATTTTCACAAATGTAGTACTACCGGTTGTATTTCCCCCAAGATGATAAAAAAACCAAAGCTCGTTCTCACGGATTTGAAAGGTCAATGCGTTGTTATAACTAGTCTCGTTCGGATATGAATATATTTCCTCCCTTTCATTTGGTTGCTGAACAGGAGCTCGATAGATATGCTTTGTCGTTTCCGTTGTCTCCACGAAATAGTAATATCCCTTGAACAGTGCTATATCATTCTCACTAGCCTGTACAGGTAAGCCGGCACGTTGGACTTGCGGATTATGGGATTGGATACGTAGTCCGCTGATAGGGTTCCATTCATAATCCCATCCAAATTGTTCTCGAGCGAAACGCCATGTTAGCGGGAAATAAGTGACATCCCGGAAGAGGAATAATGGATATTCTTCTTTAGCGTTATCAATCACTTTGCCATTAACGTTTATTAACGTGGTGGGGACAACGGCCATATAGGTGGACATGTTTCGTTCCCCGGAATTGTATGAAACATACGAGGAAGTCACTGAGCTCTGCCTAATATTCAAGCCTCCACTCGTTGACCAACTCGCCTCCAAACCAAGTAATCTTGAATCGTACCATGTCATTGGAAAATAGGTTATGTTTTTATAAACAAGAAGAGGATACTCACGATGCTGATTATCCACTGCATTGCCGTTCAGTTTTACTTCAAAGCTCGGAAGATTCACCCTCACTTTCGCATCTGTGGCTTGACTCTGTTCTGCAGGCATTAGTACACTTAAGCAGAATATGAAAAGGATCGATACCTTAACCATTCTTCTACTTATCATTTTAATTATATCTCCTCTCTAAAGATCTGCCTGCTGCTGTTAATGAAGCTAGCTATGATACATACTATCAGACCTAGATGTGGATTAAAATAGATTTAATGTAAAAATTTTAAAACAGAGGAGCCTAAAGTGAAATGGTTCTAATACTATCTATTTTGGGCATGGGTTTATTACATTTCGTGTTCATTTATTTTTTTTACAAAATCATCAGTACGAATAAAAAATCGCTAACGACTTGGTTTACTATTGTAATATTAATTTCACTATGGATATTGACCTTATATCAGTCACTTTTATTTTTCAAAATCATTTAAAGGCCGAAAGCCAGCGGACGATAAGAAATATCAGGGTCTGGAAGGTCACGAAATCACTTTAAAGTTGGATTGCTTAAGATTGATCTGCTATACTAAATTGGGTAAATTTTGTCATAAGATTCTGATCCCTCAATGGATGGATACAAGTTATTTTTTGGAATTTTTTCGATGTTTTTGTTCCAATATTTAGATATTCTCATCCTATCATCCCCCAGGAGAACATTCCATGACTAAAAACATTACCGTCTACTACGCCCTAGCCCTGAGCATCCTAGCAACGACCTTAGCCTACATAGGCACACGCACTTGGATCTCCATCTCACGCCTTCATCTGGCAGATACACCGCCAGGAGATCTAACCGACGAAGCGAAGCTCGACTATATATGGACATACGGTCCATACATGGCCCTCATCCTACTCGTTCTCAACGTGCCGCTTCTCTTCTTCTCTCAGCATCAAGTACTCACTCGACTGCTACTTCTAGCCGCGATCACCTTGCTCGCTGCATCCCTGTACACGATACTCATATACATCTACTTATTCTAACTCCCATGCCTCATCCAGACCCTCAACGCGAGAAATACAAAAACAGCCCCCTTCTCAATCGAAGGAAGCTGTCTATCTGCCCAACCCACATATCCTCAATGAACCGATACGCACCACACTTACTTACTTCTTACTTCCCGTACTCACTCGGGTTCGCTCTCCACGCCTGCAGCGCGGCTACGTCCTGCTCCTGAATGCTGCCCTGCGCCAGTGCAACCTGCACAAGCGTCGTATAGTTCGTCAGCGTCTCGAACGGCACGCCGCCCTCCTCGAACGCCTGCTTCGCCTTGTCGAACTGGTAGGAAAAGATACCGAGCACGCCGAGCGCTTCAGCTCCGGCCTCGTTGACCGCCACGGCTACCTTCAGCGAGCTGCCGCCTGTCGAGATCAGATCCTCGATGACGACCGTCTTTTGCCCTGGCTTGATCGTGCCCTCGATCAGATTCTCCTTGCCGTGTCCCTTCGCCTTGTCGCGGACGTAGACCATCGGCAGGTTCAGCTTGTGCGCGACCCACGCCGCGTGCGGGATACCGCCTGTTGCAGCTCCAGCAATAACCTCCGTCTCGGGGAAAAATTCGCGGATCAGCGAAGCGAACCCTTCCGCGATACGCTCGCGAACGTCCGGATGGGAGATCGTCAGACGGTTGTCACAGTAGATCGGCGACTTCAGGCCGGACGTCCACGTGAATGGCTGCTGCGGACGCAGCGACACCGCACCGATAGATAGCAGATCAGCGGCGATTTGCTCGGCCAGCTGCGGGTTAGTTTGAATCGTAACAGAACTCATATATGTGCACTCCTCAGTTCGAGATATGGAATAGCTTAACCTTGCAGCGATGCGATAATGCCCTCCAGCGCGGCTCTAGGGTCCGCTGCGGCCGTAATCGGACGGCCGATAACGATGTAGTCCGTGCCTTGCGCGAACGCCTCCTGCGGCGTCATGACACGCGACTGGTCGCCGATGTCGGCGCCAGCTGGACGAATGCCCGGCGTTACCGTGACGAAGCTGCTGCCGAGAGCACCCTTGAGCGCGGGTACCTCCAGCGGAGATGCGACGACACCGTCGAGTCCAGCTTGCTTCGCCAGCTGTGCATAGCGCAGCACCGCCTCCTCGACCGTCCCAACGATGCCGATCTCCTCGTTCAGCACCGACTGGCTCGTGCTCGTCAGCTGTGTGACCGCGATCAGCAGCGGTCTGACCGCTCCGGCAGAGCCGGCTGCGCTGCTGGCGAGCGCCTTGTCCACGCCCTCGCGTGCGGCCTCCATCATCCTCACACCGCCTGCTGCATGCACATTGAACATATCGACGCCTAGGCGTGTAATGCTCTCCGCTCCGCCCTTCACTGTGTTCGGAATGTCATGCATCTTCAGATCGAGGAAGACGTTATAGCCCTTCTCCTTCAGCTGCTCGACGAAGCGCGGTCCCGCGCTGTAGAACAGCTGCATCCCTACCTTCATGTAGCACGGAATGCCTTCGAGCGAGCGGACGAGTCCCTGTGCTTCCTCTGCGGTTGCATAATCCAGAGCGACGATAATACGCTCGGTCAAGATGCTAGCGATGCTGTCCTTCGACATGTGACGCGCCCCCTTCATCTATGTAGAATGCCCTTATCCCCAATTAAGGGATTAGCACAGGCCCCGGTTGCCCGGAACACTGTGCTAATGGTTGCTGCTACTTCTTAATTATTGAAAACCGGCATCGGCGTCGACTGGAAGTAGATCGACTCCAGTACGTGCAGCAGTGCGCTCACCGTATCAAGCGACGTCATACATACTACGCCGTTCTCCACCGCTTCGCGGCGAATACGGAAGCCGTCGCGCTCTGGTGTCTTGCCCTTCGTCAGTGTGTTGACGACGAAGTGCGCCTCACCGTTGCGGATCAGGTCGAGAATGTTCGGCGACCCTTCGCTCAGCTTGTTCACGCGCTGTACCTGCAGACCTGCATCCTCGAGCGCCTGAGCTGTACCGCCTGTAGCGACGATGCGGTAGCCGAGCTTCTCGAAGCCGCGCAGAATCTCAGTCGCTTCTGCCTTATCCTTGTCAGCGACAGTCGCGATGATCGCGCCTGTCGGCGGCACCTTCATACCCGAGCCGATCAAGCCCTTGTACAGTGCCTTCGCGAACGTCTTGTCGCGGCCCATAACCTCGCCTGTCGACTTCATCTCTGGTCCGAGCGTCGTGTCCACGCGGCGCAGCTTGGCGAAGGAGAATACTGGAACCTTGACCGACACGAAGTCCTCTTCTGGCCACAGCCCTGTCTCGTAGCCCATGTCTGCCAGCTTCTCACCCATAATTGCGCGAGTGGCCACGTTAGCCATCGGGATCTTCGTAATTTTGCTCAAGAATGGTACCGTACGGGAGGCACGCGGGTTCACCTCGATCACGTACACCTCATCCTTGTAGATGACGAACTGGATGTTGACCAGACCGACCACCTGCAGGCCGCGAGCGATCTTCGTCGTAATGTCGACGATCTTCTGCTTCAGCTCATCGGAGATCGTCTGTGGCGGGTAGACCGCGATCGAGTCACCGGAGTGAACGCCTGCGCGCTCGATGTGCTCCATGATGCCCGGGATCAATACCGTCTCCTTATCGCAGATCGCATCGACCTCGACTTCCTTACCGAGCATGTAACGGTCGATCAGAACCGGATGCTCCGGATTGATCTTCACCGCGTACTCCATGTAGCTGAGCAGCTCTTCATCGGAGTAGACGATCTCCATCGCGCGTCCGCCGAGGACGTACGATGGACGTACGAGCACCGGATAGCCGTAATTAGACGCCATGCCGACCGCTTGGTCCACGGAGGTCACCGTACCACCAGGAGGCTGTGGAATGTCCAGGCTGCGAAGCAGCGCTTCGAACTTCTTGCGATCCTCGGCCGCATCGATGTTCTCCAGATCCGTACCGAGAATGCGTACGCCTGCCTTGGACAGCGGAGCTGCCAGATTGATCGCCGTCTGACCGCCGAACTGTACGATAACGCCGATTGGCTTCTCGCGCTCGATGATGTTCATCACATCCTCGAAGAACAGCGGCTCGAAGTAGAGACGATCGGACGTGTTGAAGTCGGTCGATACGGTCTCAGGGTTGTTGTTCACCACGATAGCCTCGTAGCCAGCTGCCTGAATCGCCCATACCGCGTGTACAGTCGAGTAGTCGAACTCGATGCCTTGACCGATACGGATCGGACCGGAGCCGAGTACCATGACCTTCTGCTTGTCGGTTTCCTTCACTTCGTCTTCTGTTTCGTATGTCGAGTAGTAGTACGGCGTCGAAGCCTCGAACTCGGCTGCGCACGTATCAACCATCTTGTATACTGGCTTCATGTTCAGGCTGACACGGTAGGCGCGTACGTCAGCTTCTGTAGTCAGGTTAAGTCCCACATTCGCGGCGCTGCGAATTTCGGCGATGGCGCGGTCGGTGAAGCCCTTGCGCTTCGCTTCGAACAGCACCTCCTCCGTCAGCTCCGGCTGCTGCAGCTCGGTCTCGAACTTGATCATGCCCTCGAGCTTGTGCAGGAACCACCAGTCTACGCGAGTCAGCTCATGAATCTGCTTCACTGTGTAGCCGCGGCGCAGTGCTTCGGCGATCAGGAACATGCGCTCATCGTCTGGCTTCATAAGGCGCAGGTCCAGCGTCGTTTGATCCAGCTTGTCTGTATCCTTCAGGAACAGACGGTGTACGCCGATCTCGAGCGAGCGGATCGCCTTATGCATCGACTCCTCGAACGAACGACCGATGGCCATAACCTCGCCTGTCGCCTTCATCTGCGTGCCGAGCTTGCGGTTCGCCGCTGTGAACTTGTCGAATGGCCAGCGTGGAATTTTCGATACGATATAGTCAAGCGTTGGCTCGAAGCAAGCATAGGTCTGGCCTGTAACCGGGTTGACGATCTCATCCAGCGTGTAGCCGATTGCGATCTTCGCTGCCATCTTCGCGATCGGGTAGCCTGTTGCCTTCGACGCGAGCGCCGACGAGCGGCTAACACGCGGGTTAACCTCGATGACATAGTATTGGTAGCTGTGCGGATCGAGCGCGAACTGAACGTTACAGCCGCCTTCGATCGACAGCGCACGGATAATCTTGAGCGATGCGGAGCGGAGCATCTGGTACTCGCGGTCCGACAGCGTCTGGCTCGGCGCTACGACGATCGAGTCGCCTGTATGTACGCCTACCGGGTCGAAGTTCTCCATGTTACATACGACGATACAGTTGTCGTTCGCATCGCGCATTACCTCGTACTCGACTTCCTTCATGCCGGCGATGCTCTTCTCGATCAAGCACTGGCTGATCGGGCTGTAGCGAATACCGGAGGCAACGATTTCACGCAGCTCCTCCTCGCTCGCGCAGATGCCGCCGCCTGTGCCGCCGAGCGTGTAAGCCGGGCGTACGATGATCGGGTAGCCAATCTCGTTCGCGAAGTCTACTGCAGCTTCAACTGTTGTAACGATCGTGCTGTCTGGCACCGGCTGCTCCAGCTCGCGCATGAGCTCGCGGAACAGGTCGCGGTCCTCCGCCTTCTCAATCGCAGTCAGCTGCGTACCGAGCAGCTTCACGTTCTCTCTCTCCAGCACGCCTGCGCGCGCCAGCTCTACCGCCATGTTCAGACCGGTCTGACCGCCAAGTGTCGGCAACAATCCGTCTGGACGCTCCTGGCGAATGATTTGTGTAACGAAGTCGAGCGTGATCGGCTCGATGTATACTTTGTCCGCCATGTTCGTATCCGTCATGATCGTGGCCGGGTTGCTGTTGATCAGAACGACCTCATAGCCTTCTTCCTTCAGCGCCTGGCACGCCTGCGTACCAGCATAGTCGAACTCTGCGGCCTGACCGATTACGATCGGACCGGAGCCGATGACGAGAATTTTTTTAAGTTCATTATTTTTTGGCATAGGTCAGTTCTCCCTTCGAGGCGTTGTCGGCTGCGCTGTTCGCTTCCATATAAGCGGTTGCCAGTGCTTCCTGGCGTGTCGGCTTCGGCGATTCCTGCTTGTGAGCGCGGATCATCGTCAAGAAGTCATCGAACAAGTAGCTGGAATCGAATGGTCCAGGCGCTGCCTCCGGATGGTACTGCACGGAGAACGCTGGATATTTCTTATGGCGCAGACCTTCGATAGTCCGGTCGTTGTTATTAATGTGCGTAACCTCAAGCTCTGTTCCGGCGATGGACTCTTCCTTCACCGTGTAGCCGTGGTTCTGCGAAGTGATGTAGCAGCGTCCCGATACAAGATCCTTGACCGGATGGTTGCCACCGCGATGTCCGAACTTCAGCTTCTCCGTATCTGCTCCGCTTGCGAGCGCGAACAGCTGGTGTCCGAGGCAGATGCCGAAGATCGGGAACTCGCCGAGCAGCTCGGAGATCATCTTCGCTGCATGCGGCACGTCCTTCGGATCCCCAGGGCCGTTCGACAGCAGTACACCGTCCGGTGCAAGGCGGCGAATCTGCTCAGCTGTCGTATCCTGTGGCACGACGACGACGTCGCAGCCGCGCTTCGTCAGATCGCGCAGAATGCCGCTCTTCGAGCCGAAGTCGACGAGCACGACGCGCTCCTTCGTTCCTGGCGCGCTGTAGACCGCCTTGGACGTCACGCGGGATACTTGATCTGTAATGAGCGGAGTAGCCTGCAGCTGCTCCATCAGCTCCTCGACGCGCTTGTCGCTCGTCGTCAGCAAGCCCTTCATAACGCCCTGGTGACGAATGCGGCGAGTCAGCATGCGCGTGTCAACGCCGCTGATGCCGATAATGCCGTACTCCTTCAACAGGCTGTCAAGCGAATATTCCGCTCTCCAGTTGCTCGGCACGATCTCGTGCTCGCGCACAACGAAGCCGTGGATGAACGGACGGATCGACTCGAAGTCATCGCGTGCGATACCGTAGTTGCCGATCAGCGGGTACGTCATCGTCACGATCTGACCGCAGTACGATGGATCGGAGAGTACTTCCTGGTAGCCTGTAATTCCTGTATTAAATACGACCTCGCCCACAGAATCGCCTGTGCTTCCGAATGCTTTGCCTGTAAACAGCGTGCCGTCCTCAAGTAACAATCTTGCCTGCATGCTCGTGTCACTCCTCTTATATAAATATGACGCTGGGGAGAAGAACGCCCAATGGGTGTATTCGTCTTCAGCCTATTCCTCTGCCCCGTCCAATGCTAACATTTCCTTAGGCTTCGTTGTCACTACGCCTCGTATACAACCTTGCCGTCGACCATCGTCATCGTCGGCCAGCCCTTCAGCTGCCAGCCGATGAACGGCGTGTTGCGACTCTTCGAGGCGAACGTTGCCGGATCGACCGGCTGCTCCGTCTCGAGATCAATCAGAGTCAAGTCCGCGGGCTTGCCTTCCTCTAGCGTGCCCCAAGGCAGGCCGAATACTTGAGCCGGAACCTTCGTCATGCGGTCAACGAGGAACTCCAGCGTCCACTGGCCTGTTGCGACGAACTTCGTGTACAGCAGCGGGAACGCAGTCTCGAAGCCGAGGATACCGAATGGCGCAAGGTCAACGCCGCGTGCCTTCTCCTCTTCGCTGTGCGGCGCATGGTCGGTGACGATCATGTCGATCGTACCGTCGAGCAGCCCCTCGATGCAGGCTTGTACGTCGCGCGGTGTGCGGAGTGGCGGGTTCATTTTCCAATTCGCATCCATGCCTGGGATGTCCTCGTCAGACAGCACCAGATGGTGCGGACATACCTCAGCGGTCACCTTGATGCCGAACTGCTTCGCGTGGCGGATCAAGCGTACCGACTGCTCCGTGCTGACGTGGCACACGTGGTAGTGGACGCCCGTCGCCTCTGCGAGCAGCACGTCGCGGCCGACGTGGATCGCCTCCGACTCGTTCGGGATGCCCTTCAAGCCGTGCTTGCGTGTGAACTCCCCTTCGGAAAAGGCGCGTCCCTCCACAAGCGTGTTGTCCTCGCAGTGCGCGATGATCGGCATGCCGATCGAGGCCGCCTTCGCCATCGCATCCTTCATCATCTGCGCGCTCTGCACGCCGACGCCGTCGTCCGTGTAGCCGATGACTCCCGCTTCCTTCAGCGCGTCGAAGTCGGTCAGCTCGCGGCCGAGCTCGTTCTTCGTGATGCAGCCGTAAGGCAGGACGCGCACGACGCCCTCGGTCTTCACCTTGTCCAGCACGTACTGCACCGTCTCGACCGTGTCGATGACCGGTCTTGTGTTCGGCATGCAGGCGATCGTCGTGAAGCCGCCCTTCGCCGCCGAGCGGGTGCCGCTCGCGATCGTCTCCTTATGCTCGTACCCCGGCTCGCGCAGGTGAACGTGCATGTCAATCAAGCCCGGCGTCAGCAGCTTGCCCGCCGCGTCGATGACCGTGTGGCCGCTCGTATTCGGCTGTCCATCCTGTCCGCGCACGATGCGCGCCACCTGATCCCCCTCGACCAGCACGTGGCATGCTTCCAGCTCATTGCCAGCGCTCACGGCGCAGGCGTTCGTAATCCAGATTCCCATAATGACCTCCATGTTCCGTAATATACCGCTTACCGCAGCTTCACTTACCAGCTCGGCAGCTAGACGATGAACCCGACAATCGACTTATGCTATACACTCAAGGCCCGCTCGATTACCGCCATGCGGATCGGCACACCGTTGCTCATTTGGCTGAAAATTCTCGACTGCTCGCACTCCACCAGCGCATCGTCAATCTCCACGTTCCGGTTGAATGGCGCCGGATGCATGATGATCGCGTGCGGCGCCATGCGCGCTGCACGCTCCTCAGTCAAGCCGTAGGCTGCGCGGTATTCCTCAGCAGAGCCGAAGATCGACCCCTCGTGCCGCTCCAGCTGCACGCGGAGCATCATGACGACGTCGGCCTTCAGCGCCTCGTCGATCGACACATACGGCGCGTGCTCCGCGAGCTCCGCTGCCTGCATCTCTGGCGGCGCGCAGAAGCTTACCTTCGCGCCGAGCGTCTGCAGCGCCCACAGGTTCGAGCGCGCCACACGGCTATGCTGAATGTCGCCGACGATGGCGACATGGAGTCCGCGCAGCTCGCCGAACTGCTTGCGCATCGTGTACAGGTCGAGCAACGCCTGGGTCGGATGCTCGTTGTTGCCGTCGCCCGCGTTGATGAGCGGCACCTTGATCTTTTGCGCGAGCTCAGCCAGAAGGCCGTTCGGCTTCATCCGGATTACCCCGGCGTCGATCCCCATCGACTCCAGCGTGCGCACCGTATCGTAGATCGACTCGCCCTTCTGTACGCTCGATACGGCAGCTGCGAAGTTCAGTACCTCCGCGCCGAGCCGCTTCTGCGCCACCTCGAAGGAGAATCTCGTTCTCGTGCTGTTCTCGAAGAACATATTCGCAACAAACCGACCGTGCAGCTGGTTCGTTACTTTCACCTCGGCTTGCTCCCAATGCTGGGCGCGATCGAGGATGGAGGTCAGCTGCTCCGCGCTTAGATGTTTCGTCCCTAACAGATGTCTGTCGGCTAGAAGCTTCGTCTGTGTCATTCTGTCGGTCTCCTCTGTCCTGTGATCAATACTTTGTCTGCCCCGTCCGATTCCTCCAGCTGAACCGCGATCGCCTCCAGCTTCGAGGTCGGGATGTTCTTACCTATATAATCCGGTCGAATCGGCAGCTCCCGATGGCCGCGGTCCACGAGCACCGCCAGCTGAATCATCATCGGTCGGCCGCAATCCATCAAGGCGTCCATCGCGGCGCGCACCGTTCGTCCGGTGTAGAGCACGTCGTCGAACAAGATGACCTTCTTATTATGTACGATTAGCCCGGTTTGTCCTTGCAGCTCCGATGTCGTGCTCCCGTCCTTGCGCCTGCGCGCTGCCGAGCTGCTGGATGCCTCGCGGTCGTCACGGTAGCCGGTCACGTCAATCTCGCCCACCGGTACAGGCACATTCTCAATCTGTCTGATGTTGTCCGCTACCCGTCTTGCCAGATGAATGCCCCGAGTCCGAATGCCGATCAGCACGCAATCCTCGAACCCCTTGTTCCGTTCCAAAATTTCGTGCGCGATCCGCGTAAGCGCCCGTCGAATCGCCGTGTCGTCCATGAGCACATGCTCTGTCTGCTGCATTGGACTCGAAGCCCCCTTATGCTGATCTAGCAAAAATAACCTTGCCGCTATGCGACAAGGTTAGATGTAGACGTGTGGAAATAGAAGCCTCCCACTGATTCGGGTACAGGAAGGCAGCACCAACCTGCTCCCCCTCAGGAAAGCGTTCGTTTCGGACGATCACCTTGTCAGCCTCACGGGACTGAATTTAAAGGTTCTATGAAGTTATCAGCATTATCCCACGTTCGACACATGTTGTCAATACGTGGCGAGCAAGATTGAGGCAAACATTGCTAGTGCCTGTTCAGATATGCTATAAATGTTGTAGCTTGTCCATGCGCATGCATGTGTCTATTTTACATAAGGAGTGAATGATTAAGATGTCTATCGAAATGAACACAGAAGAAGTTATTAACCTGATCAAGACGAGCAAGAAAAAAACACCAGTGAAAGTATACGTAAAGGGTGACCTCGAGTCGATCACGTTCGCTGAAGGCATCCAGGCATTCGTATCTGGCAAGAGCGGCGTGCTGTTCGGCGAGTGGACGGACATCAAGGCTGTGCTCGACGAGAACAGCGCGAAGATCGAGGATTATGTCGTAGAGAACGACCGCCGCAACTCGGCAATTCCGCTCTTGGACCTGAAGAATATCAATGCACGCATCGAGCCGGGCGCAGTCATCCGTGAGATGGTCGGCATCGGCAACAACGCGATCATCATGATGGGCGCAGTGATCAACATCGGCGCTTCCATCGGCGAAGGCACGATGATCGATATGGGCGTAGTCATCGGCGGTCGCGTGAAGGTAGGTAACATGTGCCACATCGGCGCAGGCTCCGTCCTTGCAGGCGTCATCGAGCCGCCTAGCGCACAGCCGGTCGTCATCGAGGATGACGTGCTCGTAGGCGCTAACGCGGTCATCCTTGAAGGCGTACGCGTCGGCAAGGGCTCTGTTGTAGCTGCAGGCGCTGTCGTAGTGGAAGACGTGCCTGAGTACAGCGTCGTCGCAGGTACACCTGCACGCGTCATCAAGAAGGTAGACGACAAGACGAAGTCGAAGACCGAAATTTTGAAGGATCTGCGCACACTGTAATGCGCATGAAGCTCGGCGCTGACGGCGCCGAGCTTTTTTTCACAATTCATAGTGGATTATTCGTATTGTATTGTACAAAGGAGACGTTGAACCGTATGGCATCTCATATTCCCTCATCTGCTAAGGGCGCTCAAGGCGAGGAGGCTGTAAGCCCGTTCGTCCAGCTGCGCCGCGAGCTGCATCGCATCCCGGAGCCGGGCTTCGCCGAATTCAAGACGCAGCAGCATCTGCTCGACTACATCTCACGCTTGCCGCAGGAGCGGCTGGAGGTTCGTACGTGGCGCACGGGCATTCTGGTGAATGTGCGCGGTACAGCACCGCAGCGGCGGTACGGCTACCGGGCCGACATGGACGGCCTGCCGATTCCTGAGGATACCGGCTATCCGTTCCGCTCCGAGCACGAAGGATTCATGCACGCCTGCGGCCATGATCTGCATATGGCGATCGGGCTCGGCATTTTGTCGCACTTCGCGGCGAATCCGATTCGCGACGATCTTACATTTATTTTCCAGCCGGCTGAGGAAGGTCCTGGTGGTGCGGAGCCGATGCTCGCGAGCGAGGAGCTGCAGGACTGGATCCCTGACGAAATATTCGGGCTGCACATCGCCCCGGAATATCCGGTCGGTACGATTGCGGTGAAGCCGGGCATCTTGTTCGCCAACACGTCGGAGCTGTTCATCGACCTGATCGGCAAGGGAGGCCACGCCGCCTTCCCGCACAAGGCGAACGACATGGTCATCGCCGCATGCCAGCTCGTCGGACAGCTGCAGACGATCATCTCCCGCAACGTGAACCCGCTCGACTCCGCCGTCATTACAATCGGTAAAATTACTGGCGGCACGAAGCAGAACATTATCGCCGAGCGCGCCCGTCTCGAGGGCACGATCCGTACGCTGTCCGCCGAGACGATGACGCTCGTGAAGTCGCGAATTGAAGCGCTGCTCGCGGGGATGGAGACCGCCTTCGACTGCAGGACGGTGCTCGACTACGGCTCGAACTACCGTCAAGTGTACAACAACGCTGAGCTGACCGAGGCATTCATGCGCTGGCTGGACGAGACGCAGCAGCCGCACGGCGTCCGTCTGCACGAGTGCACCGAAGCGATGACCGGCGAGGACTTCGGCTATTTCCTCGAGGCAATCCCCGGCTTCATGTTTTGGCTCGGCGTCAACACGCCGTACGGCCTGCACCATGCGAAGCTCGAGCCCGACGAGGACGCAATCGAGACGGCGATCGGCGTCATGACGCGCTACTTGACGTGGAGGTCGGAGCAGGGGTAGTTAGGATGGCAAGTCGAACACTTCGATCTCCTGATCAAATTGGTGAACATGTAACTTTCTGCTTTGTGTTTGACCCTGACTTTCATAGCCTATCGTAAGGATGAATTCTGGGTTCGCTCTGCTAATTTCGATGTCCTGCACAATAATTGTACTGTAATCGACTAGGGCATACTCCTTTATCAGCCTACGAATATCACTGCTTTTCGCGTAAGGCGCGAGCTCTTTAATTCTCGATTCATCGCCGTCTTTCATCGCTTGCAAGTATGAAATGAATAACCCTATGGCATCCTCCGGGATGCCTTCTTGCGTTAGCTCTGAATGGATATCATGGTATACGGTGTTGCTCTCCATGAGCTGGGTGACTGAATAGGTCGGTTCGGACTGAAGATTTAAATAAACGAATGTGCCAATCGCAATGAAGGCTAGAGCTGCAGCGATCATGGCAGAGATTTTTTTCAAATTCTACTCCCTCCTTAGAAAACAATCATGGCTTCCTCGCCACATCCCCGATATGAAAGTTGGGTTTAGCGTGGCTGCCTAGTCCCCATACTGAGTAATACTGCGATTGGACAGAAATACGTGGCTCTTTTTGGTGGTTCGACCCTGTCTAGAAAACTGTGAGCATTCGTTATGTGAGCAACCCCGTGCTGGCTTCGGTACAAGAAGACCGAATGACCGCGGACAGAAAAATGGAGACTTCTAACGAATGCGCCAATCGTCAGTATCATTCGATTGGAGGTAGTTAAATGGAGATGTTAATTGCTCGGTGTGCCGGACTGGATGTGCATCAAGAAACCATTGTAGCTTGTGTCTTGACTGGCGAAGCGGATGAAGCACCACGCGCTGAAACACGCACTTTCCCTACGATGACTCGTGATTTGTTCTCCTTGATGACATGGCTCGAGTCCGAAGGTGTGACGCATATTGCCATGGAGAGTACAGGGATCTACTGGAAACCAGTGTACAACATATTGGAAGGGTACTTCGACATCGCCCTTGCCAATGCACAACGGATTAAGAATGTTCCTGGACGCAAAACGGATGTCAGCGATGCGGAGTGGATCGCTAAACTCTTGCGCGTAGGATTAATCGAGAAGAGCTTCGTGCCTACCGAGGATCTCCGAGAACTACGTGATTTAACACGTTTACGTAAGAAACGGGTTGGAAACTTGACCGCAGAGAAAAACCGCATTCAAAAAATGCTGGAAGCCTCCAACATCAAGTTGGGAACGGTTATTTCAGATGTGTTCGGCGTATCCGGACGCAATTTGCTGGAACGACTGGTCATGCAGGGCTACGTCGATCCGGATGATATTGAAGCCCGAGTACATGGCAACGTAAAACGTAATGTCGCTCGGGTGGCCGAGTCGCTCTTCGGAACGTTAAACAAGCACCAAATCTTGATGATTCGCAATTGCTGGGAGCATATTACCTTCCTCGAGCAATCCATCGCGTTGCTGGATGCAGAAATTGAGGTGCATCTTCAGTCCTATCAGGAAGCCTATCAGTTGATTCAAACGATTCCGGGCATAAGTGAGATTACCGCCGCAGCGATCATTGCCGAAATCGGAGTCGATATGGATCAGTTCCCAACGGCTGATCATCTCGCGTCCTGGGCAGGTGTGGCTCCGGGTAACCATGAGAGCGCGGGTAAAAAAAAAGTACACGAACACGTAAGGGCAATCCGCATGTGAAAACAGCTTTATGTGAAGCCGCTTGGGCAGCAACGAAGTGCCGAAAATCACAGTTGTCGGTTCGATTTTGGAAAATAGCTGCACGCCGTGGGAAGAACAAAGCCATTATTGCTCTAGCTCACAAAATGCTCACGATCATCTACATGATGTTAAAGACGAAGTCGACTTATATCGAAGGTGGACCTCCTGTCTCAAAACCTGTAGCTTAACAGTCTAGCCTATTTTAAGACTGATTATACATCACATCTCAAAAACGATGTGCCGGGCATCCTATTGCTATTTTTCAACTTTCTTCCAGAAAAAACGCTATTTCTTAAAGCAACTTCGACGTTCTAATGACACTGCTTTCAATAATCCTTTCACAGAAAAAAATAAAAGTACGGAGGAGACTACTCCTCCATACAAGTATAATTAATCCGTAATGTTATTGTAACGTATTGGAACAAAATCATTAGTTGTACCGAGCCAGTACCATGTTCGTGAGTGTGAGCCTACACGCTGATCGTCAGTTGAAGATTCGTACGTATTAATTCCGTTGCTAGTGTCTGATTTGTATAACAACGTATGAAATCCTGCATCATTCAAAGCATCCATCGGCTTAAGATTAGATACTGTGATGTTGCTTGCGATATTACCAAGAGTAGTAGTTCCATATTTTTGATCTGTGCGGTGCCAAGCTAATCCCACGAATCCTGAACAATCCAATCCGGTGACTTCATTAACACCATATCCATTCGTATCAATGTCGCCGGTTTGATATCCTCTACTCTGATAGTAACCAAAACTCTCACGTGAACCAGTTCCCTCGTCGTGTCCGTCCCCACCTCCCCACTTGTATGGGATACCCCAGTAACTATCACCTGTCTTTTTTCCAGAATATATTGTCGGTAACTTCGTTCCCGATAATTGTTTCAAGTTTCCGTCAACAAAAGTAATATGATAACTTAGCATCTTATCTACACGATCTTGAACTTGCGCTCTGGTGATACTTCCATTCTCACTCAAAATCGATACTCTGGAGCCCTTTGTTTTCTTTATCTGTTCATTGTTTTCAGACGTATATAATTCGACCCTGTCTTTTAAGGTTTTTGTAAATTTTTTCCCTGGCTTTAGTTCATATATTTTTAGTGCTTCTTTATCTGTTGACAGTAGGTAGATTTTATTATTATCTACACGTATCAAATGTCTAGGCGCCATTGTCATTTTTTCAAGAGGAATTCGTACTGCTCCTAAGACCTCTCCTTTCTTATTAACTACATAAACGTGAGTTTCTGCCATTACTTTCGGTATATCCGCCGCTACTTCGGTTTTTGTAAAAATGATTTGGTTCTCACGAACGTCATTAACTGTTAAACCACCGAACATTTCCTCATAGTCAACTTTAAAATCTACGAACTCCTTCTTACTTTTGTTATCAACAATTATTTTCCCTGTTTTACGATCATTCCTGATTTGAGAGATTTCAACGTCGTTGTGCTCTAATTTCTTTGTTGAAACAGAAACCTCACCAGTAGTTAATATAACTGAAAGATCTTGAGACTGATTTACAATGATCTGCTTTTGTGTATTCATTTCCAAACCATTTGGATCGCTCAAAATTTCAGGTATGTTATATTCTGTCAATAACTCTCCGTTCTTTGACAACTCGGACACTTTTCGAAGAAGAGAATCAAGAACATATATCTTTTGATTATCTGAAACATATATATCCTCATAATATCCCGAAGTATTGAGCTGAATGCTATTCGAATTATTTTGTTTATCAACAACTAGTATTTTTTTGTTAGCATTATCCAATATATAGTAATTATTGTTTTGCACGAAAAAGCTTGTTGCAGTAGTTCCTATTCTGCCTTCTGTTCCATGCTCAATTAAACCAACCTTGGACTTGTCTGACCCATAATCAACCGACATAACAACACTTAAATCCTCTAGATTGTTTACTGAGATGTCTGAACCTTCTGCATAAGCCTGATTCAAAGCGACCACTGAGAATACTAATGAAACTGACAAGGTTAGCAATTGTTTTTTCAATCCAGATAACACCTTCAATTCCTCCTAGTTAGCATTTTTTACTTCTTCTGTATAATATACTAGATTAATCAAAAAAACAACATATGATTTGTAAATTATGTATTTTATTCTGTAAGTATGGCTCTGTAAACAGGCCTTTTGAATAACCAAAGCGAGAATCGAATGAGGTCAACCCATCAAGTTGAGTACACATAACCCAATGCCTTACACCCGAGAACGATAGTTCCGATATTCAAGCCATTTTCTCCGACCTATTTCTTAGCAGCGTCGCAGCAATCGAGGTCAAGCAAATCGTTTAATTCATGCGTAGACTAAGTATGTGAAGAACCAGTCACTTCACCCACCGCCAATTTTCTCAACAAAACAGAAAAAAGCTCCCTCAAGGACAGTCAACCGACCATCCAAGAAGAAGCTTCCCTTATTTACCTTCACTTCCATCCCACTTACCCCAAGCTCTTCACAAACGACTCCAGCCGCTCCATGCCCGTCTCCAGCACATCCATCCCGTACGCATAGGACAGACGAATGTACCCTTCGCCGTAGCTCGAGAACGCATCGCCAGGCACGACTGCGACCTTCTGCTCCTCGAGCAGACGCATCGTGAATTGCATCGACGACAGCCCGAACCGTTCAATCGACGGGAATAAGTAGAACGCGCCCTCCGGCTTCACCAGCTCGAAGCCCATTCCAGTCAGCCGATCGTAGACGTAATCGCGGCGCTTCCGGTATTCCTGCTTCATCGGCTCCGCGTCGTCGATCCCTGCGGTCAGCGCCTCGATAGCCGCATACTGGCTGATCGAGCTGGCGCATGTTACGTTGTACTGGTGCACCTTCACCATATGCTGACTCAAGTACGCAGGCGCCAGCGTGTAGCCGATGCGCCAGCCGGTCATCGAATGGGACTTGGACAAGCCATTGATTACGATCGTCTTGTCCCGCATTCCCGGCAGCGCAGCGAACGAGCGGTGCGGCGCATCGTAGATGAGCTCGCTGTAGATCTCGTCCGAGATGACGAATAGCTCGCGTCCGTCCAGCAGCTGCGCCAGCTCCTGCTGCTCGCGCTCCGTCAGCACGCGACCCGTCGGATTGGACGGATAGCACAGGATGATGCAGCGCGTCTTCTCGGTCAAATGCGGAGCAAGCAGCTCAGCCGTCAGCTTGAAGCCGCTCTCTCTCGTATCGACATAGACCGGGACTCCGCCGCACAAGCGAACGAGCGGCTCGTAGCCGGGGTAGATCGGCCCCGGAATAATGACCTCGCTGCCCTCCGTTAGAATCGTCCGCAGCGTAATGTCGAGCGCCTCGCTCGCGCCAGTCGTTAC
Organism: Paenibacillus sp. YYML68; assembly: GCF_027923405.1. Classification (NCBI taxonomy): domain Bacteria; kingdom Bacillati; phylum Bacillota; class Bacilli; order Caryophanales; family Paenibacillaceae; genus Paenibacillus; species Paenibacillus sp. YYML68. Next base: position 3,222,230 of record NZ_BQYI01000001.1, read on the forward strand.
AATGATTTCGTCCGCGGCGCTGTACGACAAGCCGTACTTGCTCTGCACGAAGCCTGCTATCGCCTGGCGCAGCTCCGGTAAGCCTGCGTTCGGTGTATAGGTCGTCCGCTGCTCGGCAATAGCCCGCTCCGCCGCGTGCATAATGTGCTCTGGCGTCGGGAAGTCCGGCTGTCCGATCGTCAGCGTGATCGCACCCTTGTACTGCGCGACCAGATTCGAAATTTTGCGGATACCGGATATTTGAATATCCTTCACCCGCGGGTTCACCAGCTTTTCCAGCTCCATATTCAACCCGACTTTCTTTATCGCATTTTGAGTATATCGAGCACCCGTACCATATCGTCTGGCATCGGCGCTTCGTATTCATGCCACTGTCCCGTACGCGGATGCTCGAAGCCGAGCACCGCCGCATGCAGCGCCTGACCGTCGAGCAGCACGCCCTTGCTCTTCGACGGACCGTAAGCCGGGTCGCCGACGAGCGGATGGCCGATGAACTTCATATGCACGCGAATCTGATGCGTCCGTCCGGTCTCCAGCTTCAGCTCCAGCAGCGTATAATCGCCGAACCGCTCCAGCACGAGAAAATGAGTAACTGCATGCTTACTGTTCTTTTCCGTTACCGTGAACAGCTTCCGATCCTTCGGATCGCGGCCAATCGGCGCGTCGATCGTCCCCGTATCATGCGGCACGGTACCGTGCACGAGCGCGACGTATTGCCGCTTCACGGTGTGCGCCTTCAGCTGCGCCGCGAGCCCCGTATGGGCGAGATCGTTCTTCGCCGCCATCAGCAGCCCGGACGTATCCTTGTCAATCCGATGCACGATGCCGGGCCGCATCACACCATTAATGCCCGATAAGTCTTGACAATGGTGCAATAACGCGTTCACCAGCGTACCGCTATAATGGCCCGGTGCCGGATGGACGACCATCCCCCGCGCCTTGTTCACCACGATCAGGTCCGCATCCTCATACACGACCTCGATCGGAATGTTCTCCGCAGCGAGCTCTAGCTCCTGCGGCTCCGGTACGGTCAGCGCAATCGCTTCGCCGCCGTTCAGCTTGAAGTTCGGCTTCACGGTGCGGCCGTCGACCGTTACGTGACCGTCCTTGATCCACTGCTGCACCTGCGTGCGGGACACGTCCTCCTCCAGCGATTCGGTAATGAACTTGTCCAATCGTTCGCCAGCATCCTCTGGCTGTACGAGCCATTCCTGTACCTGCTCCAGCTCGATGCCGGGCTCCTGCTGTTCGTTCTCCATATTATGCCTCCCCGCTTCCCGAGCTCGTACTGTTGCTGCTTGCTGTCCCTGTGCCTGCTGCGTCAGCCATCTTCTTCTCCCTGCGCCATTCCAGCAAGGCATCCAGTAGGATTAGACCTGCACCGACGACAATCGCTGAATCCGCGATATTGAAGATCGGATAGATGTAATACACCGGCGTGCCGACGAAGTTGAAGTCGAACGTGAACTGCAGGAAGTCGACCACCTCGCCGAACAGCAGTCGGTCGATGAAGTTGCCGAGCGCACCGCCGAGCACGAGACCGAGCGCTGTCGGCAGCAGCCTTTTGCCTTCTTGAAGCGTCTTTCTCAAGTACCAGATGATCCCGATCACGACGAAGATCGTCAGCACGATGAAGAACCACCGCTGATTTTGCAATATACCGAACGCGGCACCTTTATTCCGATGAGACGTAATTTGGAAAAACTCGCCGATGACCGGTACGGTCTCGCCTAGCTCGAAATTTTTCACAATGTACCACTTCGACACTTGGTCGGCGATCAGCATGATCAGCGCGAGCACGTAATATTTCATAGCCTTCAACTGCAACAACTCCTTACCCGAGCTTGGCGCTACAAGGATTTACCTAGCTAAAACAATTGCAGTCCGCCCACACTATAAGCAAGACCCCCACCTTAAAGGAGGTAGGTTACCCGCATGAGCTATCATTCTTCTTCGAACTCAAACGGCAGCTTGACCTCGTCCCAGCTTCAAGAGCTGAAGCATAAGCTGACTGACGAGCAGCGCTGGCTGCAGGAGCATCTCCATAGCCGCGAGCACGACGGACTCGCTGACTCGCTTCGCGAGCAGACAAATGAGCTGTCTGCCTACGATAACCACCCTGCCGATCTCGGTAGCGAGATGTTCGAGCGCTCCAAGGACATCGCCCTGCTCGAGAATGCGGAGCGCCACTTGACCGATGTGAACGAGGCGCTCGACCGGATGAACGATGGAACGTACGGTCAATGCCGCACGTGCGGCAAGCCGATCAGCTTCGAGCGTCTTCAGGCGCTGCCGACCGCTTCGTATTGCGTCGAGCACGTACCCGACCCGAATGAGTCCGAGCGTCGACCCGTCGAAGAGCAGCTTCTCCAGCCGCCCTTCGGACGAACAAGTCTGGACGAGCGCTCCGAGCAGAACCAATTCGACGGTGAGGACGCCTGGCAGATCGTCGAGAGCTGGGGCTCCTCCAATTCGCCTGCGATGGCTGAGGACCCGAACGTATCGTACGATTACAACGACATGGAGATCGAGGCCGACGAGCACGAGGGCTACGTCGAGTCGTTCGAGAGCTTCGTCGCTACCGACCTATACGGTCAGCATGTGACCGTCGTACGTAACCAAGCGTACCACGACTACATCCACAACGGCGAAGGCTACGGTCTGCTCGAGCCTGAGCCATCCGCGCTTGAAGATTATTAATTTAGTATGAACAGACAGCCCGCACTTATCACAGGAGCAGGAAGCATCGGTCCTAAGACTGCGCTTCCTGCTCCTCCTGAAATAACGGATTTGTTGATTATCGGAAGATGTTATAGCAAGCCTTGAACCGTACGGCTACGCCTGCTCTCGAATAACCGTCGAACAGCGCTTGCACAGCGTCGGGTGCTCGTCGTCGTGGCCGACCTCTGGCGTCACGATCCAGCAGCGCTCGCACTTCTCGCCCTCTGCATTCGTAACGGCTACCGCCATCGACTTGAACGTATGCGCACCGTCCGGTGCAGCCGCCCCCGCCTCATGCACGACAACGGCCGAGACGATGAACAGCAGGTCCAGCCGCTCGAACGAGCCGAGCAGCTTCGCTGCTTCTGCATTCGGATACAGGTGAACCGCCGCGCTGAGCGAATTGCCGATCCGCTTATCCTTACGTGCTTCCTCGAGCGCCTTCAGCACATCGTCGCGCAGCTCAATGAACGATTCCCACTTCTGCTCCAGCTCGTCATTGAATACCGATGCATCGACCTCAGGCAAGTATGCGACCTGTACAGTCGGCAGCTCTGCCCCTGGAATATGCTTCCACACCTCATCAGCCGTATGCGGCAGGATCGGTGCGATCAGCTTCGTGATCGCCATCAGTGCATCGTACAGCACCGTCTGCGCTGCCTTGCGCTGCACATCTGCCGCCGCATTCGCATACAGACGATCCTTCAGAATGTCGAGGTAGAACGCACTCAGCTCCACCGCGCAGAAGTGGTGAATCGTCTGGTACACGACGTGGAAGTCATAGCTGTCGTACGCCTTGATGACTTTATCCGCCATTCGGTTCAATCGGATAACTGCGAAGCGATCGAGCTCCGATAGGTCGCTGAACGCTACACGGTCACGCGTCGGCTCGAAGTCCGACAAGTTACCGAGCAGGAAGCGCAGCGTGTTGCGGATTTTGCGGTAGCCCTCCGACGTCTGGTTCAGGATGTTGTCCGAGATGCGCTGGTCCGCCTGGAAGTCGGTCGACGACACCCATAGACGAAGAATGTCAGCGCCGAGCTTATCGCACACTTGATTCGGATCGATCGTATTGCCGAGCGACTTCGACATCTTGCGGCCTTCGCCGTCCAGCGTGAAGCCGTGGCTCAGAATGCCCTTGTACGGCGACTGTCCAGTGACCGCGACGCCTGTGATGAGCGACGAATTGTACCAGCCGCGGTATTGGTCCGAGCCCTCGAGGTACAGGTCCGCCGGCCATTGCAGCTCCTCACGCGTCTCCAGCACTGCCTGATGGCTCGAGCCGGAGTCGAACCAGACGTCCATAATGTCCGTTTCCTTGCGGAATTCGGTGTGTCCACAGCTGCACACGGTTCCTGCTGGCAGCAGCTCCTGCTCACTGCGCGTGAACCACGCGTTCGAGCCCTCTTGCTCGAAGATGGCTGCCACATGCTCGATCGTCGTCTCGTTGACGAGCGGCTCGTTACAGCTGCGGCAGTAGAAGATCGGAATCGGCACGCCCCATGCCCGCTGACGGGAGATACACCAGTCGCCGCGCTCGGCGATCATGTTGTGCAGACGAATCTCGCCCCACGTCGGCGTCCAGTTGATGCGCTTGATCTCCTCCAGCATCTCGCTGCGGAACTTATCGATGGAAGCGAACCATTGCTCTGTCGCTCGGAAAATAACCGGCTTCTTCGTCCGCCAGTCGTGCGGGTATTGGTGCGTAATGGTGCTCATCTGCAGTAGGTGACCCGATTCCTGCAGCTTGTCGACGATAGCCTTGTTCGCCTTCTCGTAGAACATGCCCTCGAAGCCTGGCGCTTCTGCGGTCATATGCCCTTGATCGTCCACTGGACACAGCACACCCAGCTTGTAGCGTTGGCCGATGACGAAGTCGTCCTCACCGTGACCTGGCGCCGTATGGACACAGCCCGTACCGGCCTCCAGCGTGACATGGTCTCCGACCATGACGAGCGACGTCCGATCGTAGAACGGATGGCGGCACAGCACGCCCTCGAGCTCGCTGCCCTTCACTGTCGACAGTACGTTATAGTTGCTCCAGCCGATCTCCTTCGCCGCCGCCTCGAGCAGCCCTTGCGCGAGCACCAGCTTACGGCCATTAGCCTCGACTACCGCGTAGTCGAACTCGGGATGCAGGCTGATGCCGAGGTTCGCAGGAAGTGTCCAAGGCGTCGTCGTCCAGATGACGATCGCGGCATCCTGCGGCAGCTTGCCCTTGCCGTCCTGCACGTCGAACGCGACGTACACCGAGGTCGATTGCTTATCCTTATACTCGATCTCCGCTTCCGCAAGAGCACTCTCCGACGACGGAGACCAATAGACCGGCTTCAACCCCTTGTAGATGTAGCCCTTGTTCACCATGCCGCCGAATACGCGAATTTGCTGCGCCTCATACTTCGGCTGAAGCGTCACATACGGGTTCTCCCAGTCGCCGCGAATACCGAGACGCTGGAACTGGCTCTTCTGCTTCTCCACCCATTGCAGCGCGTAATCCTTGCAATAGTCACGGAATTCCGACACGCTCATCTTCTTGCGGTCGACCTTGCCGCCGTTCGCAATCGCCTGCTCGATCGGCAGACCGTGCGTATCCCAGCCTGGCACATAAGGAGCGTCGTAGCCCTGCATCGTTTTGAACCGGACAATGATGTCCTTCAGAATCTTGTTCAGCGCATGGCCGATATGAATGTCCCCGTTCGCATACGGTGGTCCGTCATGCAAGATGAACTTCGGCTTCCCCTTGCGGCTGCCCTGCACGAGCTTGTAGATGCCCGCTTCCTCCCACTGCTGCTGCAGCTTCGGCTCTGCCTGAGGCAGGTTGCCGCGCATCGGGAACTCCGTCTGCAGCAAATTTAACGTCTTGCCATAATCAACCTTGGACATGCTGTCTCACTCCTTACGATAATACGTGCCTGTTCTACACTTGACCATCCGATTAGACGCTGGCTGAAGCCAACAAAAAGAGACCTCCAATCCCCAAAGGGACGAGAAGTCTCGCGGTACCACCCTAATTAAAGCTAATCGCCATCCTACGTAAGCCCTACCCGGCCCAGCATTCGACGGCAACTGCCTTCACTTGAGGATCGATAACGGGATCAACCGATACTCTTTACTGTTTGTTTCAAGAGACGCTCCTGGGTGATCTTCATCAGACACCGAAGTCCGGGCTCGCACCAATCCCCGGTTCGCTTGCATCGGCTCGTCTAATTACTCGTCCCAGTCATCGCTTTGTCAGATGTGAACTTATGAATGGAGTATACAGAAAAAAGCAACTAGCGTCAACCTGCACATACGCCTAGGCAACGTCATTCGACAGCTGCGCCTCTATGCGGCTCTAGCTCTAGGACTCGTTCTGCTCGCTACGCTCCAGCACGTTCCAATCTTCCTTGCTGAGCAGCTCCAGCTGCGCCTCGACGAGTGTGCGGAAGCGTGTCCGATAGATCGACGCCTGCTTCTTCAGCTCCTCGATTTCAACGGAAACTTTGCGCGACTTCACTAACGAATCGTTAATAATGCGATCGGCATTCTTCTCCGCTTCCTTCAGAATAAGCTGCGCTTCCTTCTTCGCATTCGACTTGACCTCGTCGGCCGCCTCCTGAGCGACGATAATCGTCTTGCTCAGCGTCTCCTCAATGCTGGAGAAATGCTCAAGTCGCTCCTGAATGGATGCGAGCTGATTTTGCAGCTCTTTATTTTCACGAATCAGCGCCTCGTAATCCTTAATGACCTGATCCAGAAATTCATTAACCTCATCCTCGTCGTAGCCTCGAAAGGAACGACCGAATTCCTTGTTATGTATATCGAGCGGGGTAAGAGCCATTGTTGCACCTCCTGCAAATTTGAAAGCGACACTTGGATGAAACTGCCACTCAACGCGTATAGGTATATTCGACGGCAGTCTTCAATTTCCTGCGCATATATACAAAAAAATCGGCAGCTACGCATATTTGCCGATTCGAATGCGGTACCTGCCTTTTTTCGTCTGACCTTCGACCTCTAAGAGCTTGAAGCGGCCAAAGCCCTTCATCGAGACGACGTCGCCCTGCTTCAACGGCTTGCTCGGATCTTCCTCCTGCTTCCAGTTCACCTTGCAGCGCCCGGCCTTGATCGGCAGCAGCGCCTTCGCACGGCTGAGCCGATACACGTCGCCGACGATGCCATCCAGTCGCATCGAAGCGACGGAGAGGACGAGCTCCTCGAGCTTCGTCTCGGTCGGTTGAAGCTCGTCGAGCGGCAACAACTCGGTCGATACGTGCGCCCGATGCACCTGATTCAGATGAAGCACGATGTAATCGGCAATGTCCGCAGAGACGAGGAAGTGACAGCCGTCCGGCCTGACGTAGATGTCGCCGATCTTGTCCCGCTTAATGCCTAGCCCGAGTATAGCGCCCATATAGTCGCCGTGATCGAGCTCGGCAAGCGTGTCATCCGATGACGAGACACCGATGACGCGTATGCCTGCATCCTCATCGTCGAGCACCCGGTAATCAGGCGCGATCAGCGCCCGCTTACGCTCTGCATCTGGATGCCCACCGTCCAAGCGGACGTGCACATCCGGACTGCGGTTGACGAGACTCGTGACGATGAATGCCTGCCTAGGGTCGAGGAAGTCGGTGCGCTTCAGCTCGTGCTGCTCGGCACGGGCGACCCATTCCGCGGCCTGGTCGACGAATCGGTGCTCGTCCGGGTGGAAGTGTACGTATATGTTGTCATGTGCCAGAGTGAATCACCTGCTGTGTGAAGGAATGTGTTAAGGAATAATGTAGCTCAGTACGACGATCAATCCTTGACCGATGAAGCGCAGCGCGATCAAGGCAACGATTGGCGATATGTCGATCATGCCGCCGATCGGTGGAATGAATTTGCGGAATATGCCCAAGTACGGCTCGCACAGCTTACCCAGCATTTCTCCGATGAAGCTTTCCCGTGCACTCGGAAGCCAAGAGAGCAGGACGTACGCGATAAGCACGTATTGATAAATTTCGATTAACGTCAAGATATAGCCTGTCAAGTAAGTCACCTCGGTTTCTTAAGTATAGCCGATTCTATGGCTGCTGTTCTTGTGAAGTCAGAATCTCAGAGATCGAGCCATGAATCTCAACCGTGTCCGGCGTGCACAGGAAGATGTTCGGTCCGATCTTAGAGATCGAGCCGTTGAGCGCATATACCGTACCGCTGAGGAAGTCGACGATTCTCGTCGCCTGATCCGAACGTACACGGTGCAGGTTCACAACGACCGGACGACGCGATCTGAGATGGTCTGCGATCTCCTGCGTCTCCTCATACGATCTCGGCTCATGCAGGACGACGCGGACGTTCTTCTGCGAATGTATGCTGACGATATTGTTCTTATTCTTGCGCTGCTCTTGAGCGGGCGGCTCGGCGTCTTCTGTCTGCTCGACGATGCGCTCGCGCTCGATCACTTCTTCTTCCTCGTTGAGCCCGATCAAATTCATGAACTTGTTATACACGCCCATTATTTCGGCCTCCCTTTCCTAAGCTTCTATTCCTTACCCACGAGCACCGAGCCTAGACGCACCCAAGTCGCTCCTTCTTCAATCGCGACCTCGAAGTCGTTCGACATACCCATCGACAGCCCGTGCACCTCATAATCCAACACAGCTGCTTCATTAAGCCGATCCCGCCATTCCCTTAGCGCACGGAACACCGGTCTTGTCTCCTCCGGCTCCGACTCGTAGGGGGCCATCGTCATCAGTCCCTCGACCTTGATGCTGCTCATGCTGCGCAGCTCCTTCACGAACGGCAGCAACGCCTCGGGCTCCATGCCGTACTTCGACTCCTCACCGGATACGTTCAGCTGCAGGAAGCACGGCACCACGATACCGAGCGCAGAAGCCTTCTTCTCAATCTCCTTGGCCAGCGACAGCCTGTCCAACGAATGAATATAGGCGAAGCGTCCGACGACGTCCTTCACCTTATTGGTCTGCAGATGTCCGATGAAATGCCACGTGCCTCGATTGCCGAATGCCTCCCATTTCGGAGCGGCGTCCTGCCACCGATTTTCCCCGATATGGGTTAAGCCTGCATCCAGCACCTGTCCGGTCGATTCCAATGACACGTACTTCGTGACCGCGATGAGCTGCACGTCCGCGGGCGAGCGTCCCGCACGACCGCAGGCGGCAGCTACACGTTCTTGCACTTCCTCTATGCGATTAGTCAGCAGCGATTGTTGTGTCAACTATACATCACCTCTTGTTCAAGCCAATTCGCTGTTAAGAACTTGTCGGAGCGCTCAAGCTTCATTGTCGCGCAAGCCGATCCAGGCTGCCATACGTCCGGTACGCCCCTTCTCCTTGCGGTGTGAATAGAACGTATGGGTATTACAGCTCGTGCATAAATGGCTTATTTCGATATGAGACGGCAATATTCCTGCTTTTATCATAATTTGTCGGTTGACCTGCTGCAAGCTTAGCTTGTATTTGCCGTCAGGCAGCTCCTCATAATACGAGGCCGAAGCTCCCTCTGTGGCCGAATCGCTCAGCACTCGCTCCATACGGTGGATCACCTTATCGTCCACCTCGTAGCAGCAGCTGCCGATCGACGGTCCGATCGCTGCACGAACATCTCTCGGCTTCGTTCCGTACGCCGCGCTCATCGTCTCCACCAGAGCAGCCGCTATGCCTAATGCGGTTCCCTTCCAGCCTGCATGCGCAAGACCGACCGCCTTCTTGATAGGGTCTATGAAATAAAGAGGCACGCAGTCCGCGAACAACGCATGCAAATATACGCCGCGCTCGTTCGTCACGAAGCCGTCCTTCGCCTGCAACGCCCGCTCTCTCGAGTCATTGCCTGCACCCGCCTTCGCACGTGTCACGACCTCAATCTCCTTACCGTGCACCTGCTCGGCGTATGTACACGTCTCGAACGGGAATTGTAGCGCTTCAGCCAGTCGTCTTCGATTCTCCACGACAGCCTCCGGCGCGTCTGCAACGTGCAGTCCGCAATTCAAGCTGTCGAAGTCACCCTCGCTGGCCCCGCCGCGTCGTGTCGTGAAGCCGGCCGAGGCGAACGGATATGCGCGCTGAAAGGGCTCGAGCTCGAGCCATTCACAGCCGTTATCGCCCTTGCGGTGTATAAACGGTTCCATACTCGCTGCCCCCTATATCCAGATGGCGTCTATTCCCATTCAGTATACACGATCCTGCCCAAAAGAACACCTGAAAGCTTCAACTTCCTCTGTAATCCCTATAATCACGAGCGGAGTAGTAGTCATAGGCACTCTCCATGCCGTCGGGATCAAAGCTGGCTGCCGCCTCCACCTTCACCAGTATAACATCGGCACCGATCTTAAGCACATTGCGCCATGGAATGACAAGATCGGAGGAGCCTCCGAACAAGCCGAGAAACCGCGTCGAAGCCGGAACCACGATCGCTTCAATACGTCCTTGGCGCAAGTCAAGCTCCAGATCACTCACATGACCGAGCCGCTTGCCGTCTACAATGTTGATGACATCCTTCGCCTGAAAGTCCGAAATCTTCATCGCTCATCACCACCGGGGCTGTAGTCGTTATTCTATATGTATGTACCAATGACGGAATATGCCCAGCACGCGGATAAAAAAAAGACCTTCACGCCGGCAAATGCCGTCGATCCGGTCGTATGTTCGCACGTTATGAGCTAACCTGCCGCAAGTGCGGCACCTGCAGGGGATGAAAGGTCGTGGTTGGCCCTCCATTTGGCTTCACCAAATTCGAGGCTTGCCATAACCGGCTCCGATATTTAGGGAACCTATTATTAGGGCATGTCGTTAATTTTTCACATGCTTTTGCATTTGCGATATCGCCGATTTCTCCAGCCTTGATACTTGCGCCTGCGAGATGCCAATTTCGTCAGCCACTTCCATCTGTGTCTTCCCATCGAAGAATCGCATGGACAAAATCATCTTCTCTCGATCGTTCAGCTTGCGCATCGCCTCCCGCAGTGCAATGCCTTCAATCCAGGATACGTCCTTGTTACGGTCATCGCTGATCTGGTCCATCACATAGATCGGGTCTCCGCCGTCATGATAGATCGGCTCGAACAGCGACACCGGATCTTGGATCGCGTCCAGCGCGAAGACGATATCCTCCTTCGGCACGTTCAGCACCTCCGATATTTCTAGTATCGTAGGCTCGCGCGAGTTCAGATTCGTCAGCTGGTCCCGAATTTGCAGCGCCTTGTAAGCAATATCCCGCAGCGATCGCGATACGCGGATCGGGTTGTTATCCCGTAAATATCGGCGAATCTCTCCAATAATCATCGGTACGGCATACGTGGAGAACTTGACGTTTTGGCTGAGGTCGAAATTATCGATCGCCTTCATCAGTCCGATGCAGCCAACCTGAAACAAATCATCGACGTATTCGCCCCGATTATTAAACCGTTGAATAACGGACAGCACCAGACGCAGGTTGCCGTTAACTAATTTCTCTCTTGCAGAGCGTTCATTATTCGACTGCAAGGCGACGAACAGCTCACGCATTTCCACATTGGTCAAAACCGGTAGCTTTGCCGTATCGACGCCGCATATTTCGACTTTGTTTCGGGTCATTCGTGATTACCTCCCAAGGAGAAACATTAATGTACATTATCTCCGTCGACATTTTTTTTATGCGTCTTTTTCCAACTCTACCAATTCACCACTGCGGACTGCTGCTTCATATTCCGGGAACAAAGAAGCCCTACGCGTGCCATTAACAGCACTGTAGGGCTTCGATCCATTCGTATATGTCGGATTCTATGAATCCAGCTTATACCATCTTGTTAAACTCCTTGCGCAGCCGTTTAATAATGCGCTTCTCCAAACGGGATATGTACGATTGGGAGATGCCGAGCATATCGGCTACGTCCTTCTGCGTCTTCTCCTCGCCGTTCTGAAGTCCGAAGCGCAGCTCCATAATGATTCGCTCCCGCTCAGACAGCTTGTCAAGCGCTTTATGCAGCAGCTTGCGGTCGACCTGCTCCTCGATGTTGCGGTAAATCGTGTCGTTCTCCGTTCCGAGAACGTCTGACAACAGCAGCTCATTGCCATCCCAGTCGATGTTGAGCGGCTCGTCGAACGACACCTCGGTACGAATTTTGCTATTACGCCGCAGGTACATCAGTATTTCATTCTCAATACAGCGGGATGCGTACGTAGCGAGCTTTATTTTTTTCTCCGGATCGAACGTGTTGACAGCCTTAATCAGCCCGATCGCCCCGATCGAGACGAGGTCCTCAATATTGATGCCAGTATTCTCGAACTTCCTGGCAATATATACAACGAGCCGCAGGTTCCGCTCAATCAGCATACCTCGGATCGCCGCATCGCCTGTAGGAAGCTTCTCCAGCAAATACTCTTCCTCTTCGCGGGTGAGCGGGGGCGGCAGCGCCTCACTGCCTCCAATGTAATAAACCTCGTCTCCCTTGAACCCGAGCAACAGCATAAGACGGAAATATAAGATTTGCAGCTTCAGCTTCCACTTGACCAACATTTTGCGTCCTCCCCCCCTGGAATAACATTTCCGAGTTATCTCGGAAATGTTATGGCAAGCCTCGAATTTGGCGCAGCCAAATTGAGGGCCTCCCCTGAAATAACTCTAACTTACCTCTGGAATAACAAGCTCCGCCCGCCCCTCCATTAGCCGCTAGCCTGCACGAGAGACGGATGAATAATCGCCTGATAAGCGTTATCGGCGCTAAGCCGACCACCATCAAGCCCAATAAGCACTTTACTCGACTCCATCTGCCCCTGCTCTGTCGTAATGATGACCTTGTCCGGCTTTAGCGCGAGCATGAATTGCGTGCTGCGATTCACGCCCCGATAAGGTACGAGCCGCAGCCGATCTTGCCAGATGAAGGGCTCGGTGCCGATCGCTGTTACGAGCTGATCGACCTCCGCCTTGCGGATTTTGACCATCCACTCCTCAGGAATCCACTCGCCCCACTGGGTAGCCTCCATCACCATCACCGGCGTCTTGGTCAGCGGATCGTACAGCTGGTTACCGGTATCGATGAGTCCGATGCAGCTGGAGGCGACCGCATCAATATGCACGTCCACCTTGGCGATGTATGAGGCCATATCAGCCTTGCGCTTGAGCTGCGTGATGACCTGCCTCGTGAGCCATACCGCGAACGGAATCGCAGCAACGACTAGACCGAGTGTCGCTCCATTCAAGCCTCTCCCGATCCTTACGCTGTCCACAAGATCGCCAGCCGAATGCTTGAAGTACATGAAGCCGACGACAGCACCGGCGGCAATGCAATTAATCATATAGAACGAGCCGAGATTTCGTATAAAGCCGGGCACTCCCTTGAAGCCGAACGCCGTAAGGAGCATCACGAGGGAGAAGGCAAACTTGACTAGAAACGTATACAAAAAATCGAGCGGCGGAAAGAACAAAAAAACCGCATAGCTTCCTCCAATACACGCGGATAACACAAGCCTCCACCAAGTGACTCGAAGCTTGCGCGCCCATGCTGTCGTCCACAGCAGCGCTCCGTCAATCAGCGTATTCATCAGGAAGATGATATCGAGATAGACAATCATTCCCCCGCATCACTCTCCCTATCTATCGAGGCTGCCTTCTTGGATGAGACAAGTATATAGTAATCGTATTTCAAAGTCTGTCTAAACATGCCGATGAGTCGCTACTTTTTTTGTCATATAGTGGCAGTTGAAGTGTACAAAAAAAACAGCCACTCTCTAGTTCGAGAATGACTGCTGCATGTGGAGCATCGTATGAATGTGCTGTCCGCGTCTATTTGTTATCGAAGTTGTTACGATTACGGTTACGCAGGAATGCCGGGATGTCAAGCTGATCGTTCGAGGTTGTGCCTCCGAACGGACGGAGGTTGTTCAGACGGGAATCTGCGCTTTCCTGCTGCTGAGTTGCTCCAGTGCTAGTCGTACCGCCTCCGGTCTTACGTGGTGCAGCAGACAAGTTCTTATGCTCGAAGCCCGTTGCAATGACGGTTACGATGATTTCGTCCTTCAGCGTCTCATCGATGACGGCACCGAAGATCATGTTCACCTCGAGATCGGAAGCAGAGGCTACGATATCAGCCGCTTCGTTCACTTCATACAGCGACAGGTTCGCGCCGCCTGTAATGTTCATCAGTACGCCGCGCGCGCCATCGATTGACGTCTCAAGAAGCGGTGACATGATCGCCTTCTTCGCTGCTTCGGCCGCCCGGTTCTCGCCTGTTGCGACACCGATACCCATCAAGGCAGAGCCACGCTCAGTCATGATCGTCTTCACGTCCGCGAAGTCAAGGTTAATGAGACCTGGCACCGCGATCAAGTCCGAGATACCTTGGACGCCCTGACGAAGCACGTTGTCCGCCTCGCGGAACGCCTCGAGCATCGGCGTCTTCTTATCAACGATCTCAAGAAGACGGTCGTTCGGGATGACGATGAGCGTGTCCACCTTTTCCTTCAACGCAGCGATCCCTTGATCAGCCTGCTGGGCGCGCTTACGTCCCTCAAACGTGAACGGACGCGTGACGACACCTACCGTCAGCGCGCCGCACTCTTTGGCGATTTCAGCGATGACCGGAGCCGCTCCGGTGCCTGTGCCTCCGCCCATGCCAGCTGTTACGAATACCATGTCGGAGCCCTTCAGCGCATTGTAGATCAGCTCGCGGGATTCCTCCGCTGCCTTCTTGCCTACATCGGGGTTCGCGCCAGCGCCAAGACCACGAGTCAGCTTGTCTCCGATCTGCAGCTTCGTGTCCGATTTCGATAGATGCAGCGCCTGCGCATCCGTGTTCACGGTAATGAACTCTACTCCTTTGACGCCGTTGTCTATCATTCGGTTCACCGCGTTGCTTCCGCCTCCGCCACAGCCGATGACCTTTATTTTAGCCAGTTGGTCCATATCCATATCAAATTCAAACATCTAGCGTCTTCCCCCTCTTAGGCTTTCATACGTGGATGCTCCACTATATAAATTCACTTAACCAGTTTTTAAAGCGTTCCATGGCCGAGGGCTTTTCCTCTTGACCGGAAGACGTTTTTTTGACCGTGCGCTTGCTGACGCCCGCTTGCTGCTTGCCTCCGCGTAAATACTTGGATGCATATTGAATAATTCCGACACCGCTTGTGAAAGAGGGATCGCGAACTCCAATAAAATCAGGCACCGCGATGCGGACGGACGAAGCGAGCTCGACCTGAGCAATCGTTAGCATGCCGGGCAGCGACACTGTACCTCCTGAAAGAACATAACCGCCTGGTAGGTTGGCGTAGCCAATACGCTGAACCTCCATGCGGATAAGGTGGAAAATTTCCTGTACGCGAGGCTCAATGATGTTGGCCAGATCGACCTGCGAGAACTCCTTATCCACATTACTGCCGATGCGGTTCACCTTGAACATTTGATCAGGTGCTGCATGCTCAACTACAGCGCAGCCAAACTTCAGCTTAATCTTCTCGGCAATGTCAGCTTGGGTGCGCAAGCCGTAAGCTATATCGTTCGTAATGAACTCGCCGCCGATCGGCAGCGTAGATGTAGCGACCATCTGATTTTCTTCGAATACGGCAATGGTTGTGGCACCCGCCCCGATGTCGACAAGTATCGTGCCCATCTGCTTCTCATCCTTGGATAGAGCGACATGACCTGCAGCCAGAGCCATCAAAATAAGGCCGGATACCTTCAAGCCGGATTTTTCCACGACACGAATCAAATTATGTATAGCGGTCTTCGCACCTGTCACGATCGTCGCCTCAACCTCAAGCCGTACGCCAATCATGCTGCGCGGGTCATAGATCTGATCGGTTCCGTCCACAATATATTGATTCGGCACGACGCCGATAATTTCACGCTCAGGGGCAAGCGGAATGACCTTAGCGGCCTGTATGACGCGCTCCATATCATCATCCCCGATTTCCCGATCCTCGTTCGATACGGCTACGACGCCGTGGCTGGACTGCAATGTAATGTGATTACCCGAGATGCCGACATATACATCCGATATCTGAATGCCCACCATTCGCTCCGCATGATCGACTGCACTCCGGATCGACTGAACCGTCTGGTCGATGTCGACAATCGCTCCCTTGCGAATGCCCTGCGAGTCGGCAGATCCAACTCCAATTATATTAATGGTGCCGTTAACGACTTCCCCAATAATAACTCGAACTTTGGATGTACCGATGTCCAAACTAACAATGATGTCATTGCTGCTCAACCTGTGGCACCTCCTGTACGATATAGTGTGAATGAGCGCTGGTTTATGAAGCCTGCATGATAGTATTCCACGCGGTTCACCGGTTTCCTCTTTTTAAATTACGTAATTTCACCCGAGGACCATAAAATATACCATAATTTCAATTCTATCATTTTTTGGGAGGCTTGAGTAGTAGCTTTGTAGAAAAGAGGCCCACAGCACTAGTTATGGACTCATTATTCCCGCAGTGCTCGCTCAGGCGACGGTGTCGTCTGTTCTGCAGCTCTCGGTTTCTCGGAGCCGCCGTTCGTCTCGACCTGCACCGATGACTCGGGCGGGAATGGCGCATGAGAATCGGCCTCAAGCAAAGTAAGAATCCCCTCGTTAATATGGTTCATCTTGAGGCTTGCTATGTAAGCATCCAAGTATGGAAGCTTCTGTGCGATATAACCGACCGAAGTAACCACCTCGAACGATGAGCGAGTATACAGCTTGATCTTATCCGGGTAAGCTGTTGTCGGAACCGGGACAATCTCCGATATATCGATGAACAACTTGTCAGGCAGCTTCGCCATCTGGCTGCACAGCTGCAGCTTCAGCTCCTCCCGGCCGCTCCAGCCGGACAGGATCGGCTTGTCCAGTCTGGCACCTTCCATCGTAACCGGAACACTGCTGCCGTCGGCGAGTAACGCTTCAACATCTCCCGCTCCGGTAAACTGATACGCCACCTTCGGAAACTCATGAACGGTAATGCTAATACGGCCTGGAAACTGCTTCTTCACCTCGACGTCTTCAATCATGCGCAGCGCCTTCACTCGCTGGGCCGCACGCTCCGAGGAGACGGAGAAGAAATGGTCGCCCGGCAGGATCGCAGCGGCGTCGCGGATCTGCTCCTCTGCGACGAGGTGCTGTCCCTTAATGGTAACCTCCGTAATCTGACTCAGCGACGATTGGAAAAATAACACAAGCAGCAGGGTCACAAAAAACAAAAAAAGGAACAGCAGCAGCCGCTTGCTGCTGCGGCTTCGGGGCTTCTGTTTTTTGATGACGGGAAGTCTCTCTTCCATACCGCCCCTCCTATGACCGATATGTAAACCGAGGATTACCCCCCTTCTTCAAGAAGGAGGGATAACCCGGCGGCTGTGTTCATATGCATAATAGTAGCGTTATAATTCCTTACTGACCGGAGTCGTCCGGTGGATGCTCGCTCCGAGCTGGCGGAGCATAAGCTCGATGCGGTCGTACCCGCGATCGATGTGATGAATCTGCTCAATGACCGTTGTACCTTGCGCTGCAAGACCTGCGATAACCAGTGCAGCGCCCGCTCGCAAGTCCGTAGCCTCTACGGTTGCCCCGTACAAGCGCGGAACTCCTCGAATAATTGCAGAATTGAAATCAACCCGAATGTCCGCTCCCATTCTCGATAATTCATCGACGTGCTTGAAGCGGCCTTCAAATACGGTTTCCTTCACGATGCTGACACCCTCAGCCAGACTGAGCAGCACCATCATCTGTGACTGCAGATCGGTAGGAAATGCAGGGTACGGTGATGTAATCACTCGCTCCACAGCCTTAAGACGGCTTGGCGCACTTACATTCATTATATCACCGTCGACTGCAATGTGCACACCTGCACGCTTCATGACGTGCAGTGCACTTGTCAAGTGGGAAGCGCAGACGTTCTTGAGCGTCACATTGCCCTTGGTGACCGCAGCTGCGATCAGAATGGTACCTGTTACGATGCGGTCCGGAATAATGCGGTGCGTGCATGGGACGAGCTGGGAGGCGCCTTCGACTGTAATCGTGTCCGTTCCGGCCCCGATAATGTTCGCACCCATCGCGTTCAAGAAATGTTGCAGATCTTGGATCTCAGGCTCTCGAGCAGCATTCGATATCGTCGTCTTGCCGCGTGCCATAGCCGCAGCCATCATGATGTTCTCTGTTGCGCCCACGCTCGGATAATCGAGCACGATGTCCGCACCTGTCAGCTCCTTCGCGGTACATACGATACGGCCGTTCTCCTCAACGATGTCGACACCGAGCTCCGCAAGTCCCTTCAGGTGCAGATCGATCTTGCGTTCTCCGATCGCACAGCCTCCCGGCTGATACAGCTCCACCTTGCCAAGACGAGCGAGCAGTGGACCCATCAGGAAGATCGATGAACGCATCTGACTCATCAGACGCTCCGGAATATGATGCTCCCGGGCCTTCGTTGTATCCACCGTCACCGTATCCCCGCTTTGCTCGGCCTTACAGCCTAGTGCCTGCAAAATATCGAGCATGACCTTGATGTCGGACAGCTCGGGCACGTTCGTAATCGTAACCGTGCCTTCCGCCATGATGCTCGCTGCCAGAATAGGAAGAGCCGCGTTTTTGGCGCCATGCACACTGATGGCTCCCGAGAGTGGTTTCCCGCCTTCGATAACCAACTTTTCCAAAATCCCACCTCCGATTTACCGCTCACCCACCACCAATACTTCAGGTACGAGATTTACTCCAAATCGGGATTGGATCGTTGCTTTCACTTGATCGATTAAGGTGAGCACGTCGTGAGCCGAGGCCTGCCCCGTATTAACAATGAAGTTGGCGTGCAGCCTTGAGACTTCTGCCCCTCCGACCGACAAGCCCTTAAGACCTGCTTCCTCGATCAGCTTCGCCGCATGATGACCGTCGGGATTGCGGAATACGCTTCCCGCACAGGCGAGCTGAAGCGGCTGCGTCCGCAGTCGCCGGTCCTTGTAGGCCGCCATCGCTGCCGCAATCTCCTTCCGATCACCGTGACGCAGCTTGAACTGTGCTTCTGTCACGATGGCCGGCTTCGATTGAAGCAGCGAATGCCGGTAGGCATACTTGAAGTCTTCATTGCGTAACGTTGCCAGCTCCCCTGTAGGGAGCAGCACCTCTGCCCTCTGTAATATTCGCGACACGTCAGAGCCGTGCGCTCCGGCGTTCATGTAGACGGCGCCCCCAACTGTTCCCGGAATGCCTCCGGCAAACTCAAGTCCGGTCAAACCTTCCTTGCCGGCGATAACCGACAGCTTGATGAACGAATACGCGCCGCCCGCTGTAATGGTCTCCCCGTCGATGTGCACCGTTTCCAGCGCGTCACCCAGCTTGATGACGACACCACGTATTCCTTTGTCGGTGACGAGCATATTGGAGCCTCGCCCGATCGCCGTCCAGGGCACCTGATGCTGATGCAGCAGCTTGACGGCCTCGACCAGCTGGCTCTTGGCCTGAGGAATGAGCAGCAGGTCAGCAGGACCTCCGATCTTCCAGGTGGTGTGCGGAGCCATCGGCTCTTGGAGTCGAGCCTCGCCATAGGCGCCGCTCAGCAATTCCGATTTGACCTCTTGCATGGGATAAACCTCCTTCACAGAACGCCGCAGCGTCAAACCTTCGAGTAGACCTCGAAAATCCGATTGACCTTCAGCCAACGCGCAATTTGCTCCTTATGCCTCACGCATGCTGGCTGTTGCTTCGCCGGGTGTCTGCCGCGGTTATAGTGTATTTTATGTGGAATGCTTCAGAGTGTGACAAACGCCCACCGTCAAATTCAGCTTCCGCCCGGCAGACTGCACGATTCGATCAGCTTCACGATCGCCTCTGTACCGTTGCCGTAAGGCGTTGCAGCCATGCTCGCCTTCAACGACTCCTTGTCGTTATACAGCTGTGCAAGCTTGCCGAGCAGCGTATCAGTCGTCAGCTCCTCCTCCTGCAGCACATGGCAATAGCCCTGCTTCTCGAACGACTCCGCGTTCAGAATTTGATCGCCTCGGCTCGCCGCACGGGACAGTGGAATGAGAAGCATCGGCTTGTGCAGAGCCAAAAATTCGAAGATCGACGTAGAGCCCGCCCGCGAGACTACAAGATCGGAGCAGGCCAGCAGATCAGGCAGCTCGTCTCTCACATACTCAAACTGTCGATAGCCGCGCACAGAAGCAAGCGAAGCGTCCAGATGTCCCTTACCGCAAATATGAATGATCTGGTATTGTGCAAGCAGCGTCGACAGCGATTCGCGAATCGCCTGATTGATGCGCTGCGCCCCCAGGCTGCCTCCCATCACGAGCAGCACCGGCTTCTGCGTGTGGAAGTCGCATAGCGTCCTTCCCTTCAGCGCACTGCCCTCCAGCATCTTGCTGCGAATCGGCAAACCCGTGCATACCGCCTTCTCCCCTGTGATGTGCTTCATCGTCTCCGGGAAGGTCACACAGATGCGCGAGGCGAAGGGCATAGAGAGCTTGTTCGCAAGGCCCGGCGTAAGATCGGACTCGTGACAAATGACCGGCGTTCCCGTCAGCCTGCAGGCGACGACGACCGGCACCGATACGAATCCTCCCTTCGAAAATACGATATTCGGACGAAGCTTGCGGAGCAACCCGTAAGCTTGCCCGATTCCTTGGAGCACCCGGAACGGGTCCTTGAAATTTTTCAAGTCGAAATATCGTCTGAGCTTACCGGAGGCAATAGGATGAAACCGTATCCCCTCATGCTCGATAATTTCACGCTCGATGCCATCCTTGGAGCCGATATAGTCCATCTCCCAGCCCAGCTCGGCCAAGCGGGACATAATAGCGAGGTTCGGCGTTACATGACCTGCCGTGCCCCCGCCGGTAAATACGATTTTTTTCATCGCTGTCACCTCGAGTATCGGGAAATGTTAAGCAGCACGCCGATCGACGTGAGCATGAGCGTCAGCGAGGAGCCCCCTGCGCTGATCAGCGGCAGCGTAATGCCCGTTACCGGGAACATGCCGATGACGACGCCGATGTTGATGATGACCTGCACCGCGATCATGCCGACGATGCCGGTAGCGAGCAGGCTGCCGAACGTATCGGCTGCCGTTATCGCGGTACGCAAGCCGCGCCATACGAGCAGCATGAACAGCAGCAGCACCGCCGTGCCGCCGATGAAGCCGAGCTCCTCGGCAATGATGGAGAAGATGAAGTCCGTTTGCGGCTCGGGCAGGTAGCTGTACTTTTGCCGACTCATGCCAAGACCTAGCCCGACAAGACCACCCGGGCCGATCGCATAGAGCGACTGAATGGCCTGATAGCCTGCTCCGAGCGGGTCCTGCCACGGGTCGAGGAACGCGGTAATCCGCTTCAGACGGTACGGTGCCGCTATGACGAGGCCGATGAACCCTACGACGCCCACCATCGCGAAGTAGGACAGATGACGCAGCCGAGCGCCCGCCGCATAAATAATAAGCAGCGATGCGCCGACGAGCACCGCCCCGGTTCCGAGGTCCGGCTGCAGCATAATGAAGCCGAAGGCAAGCCCAACAAGACCAAGCGGAGGCAGCAGCCCCTTGGTGAAATGCTTGATCGGATGCTGGTTATCGGACAGCCACTTGGATAAAAACATAATCATGCCCATCTTCATGAACTCGGACGGCTGAATGCCGAACGAGCCGATGCCAAGCCAGCTGCGTGCGCCGCCGCGCACAACGCCGATGCCGGGTATGAGTACGGCAATGAGCAGCACGAAGCAGACCAGCAGCATAATCTTGGAATATTTCTTCCATATTCCATAGTCGGTATTCATGGTGAACAACATGGCGGCGATGCCAAGACCGGCGAAGAGCGCCTGACGCTTCAAATAATAGAAGGAATCGCCGAATTCGCGAAACGCGAGAACTGCGCTGGCGCTATACACCATCACCACGCCGATGATGAGAAGTGCCAGCGTGGAGCCGAGCAAGTACATGTCCGGAGCCGAACGAGCTTTGACCATTGCGTCCACACCTCTACCCTGATAGTTTAGGAGAGCGGCAGCCGGCCTAGCGTACAGATCCGGAACATTCGGACACTCGAATCACGCTGGCAAGGCTTGTCATTCTCCTTTTACAAGGTTATGCACGGACTGCTTAAACATTCGTCCCCTTTCCTCATAGGAAGGAAACATGTCCCAGCTGGCGCATGCCGGCGATAGCAGCACGACGTCACCCGGCTCGGCCATGGCGTAAGCGGCCTCGACCGCTTCATTGACCGTGATCTGCAGCCCGTTAGCAGCAGTATCGACGGTTTTCACCCCGCTCATGCCTGCAAGGCGAGCGACGCGGGCAATTTTCTCCTTCGTCTCACCGAAGGCGACCAGCCCCTTGATCCGACTCTCAAAAACGGGCAGAAGCTCCATGTAATCGGAGCCTCGATCCAGACCTCCAGCGATCAGCACGATCGGCTGCTGGAACGATTCAATCGTCTTCGTCGTTGCCGCCGGATTCGTCGCCTTGCTATCGTTATAAAATTGAACGTCATTCATGCCCGCTACGAACTCGAGCCGGTGCTCGACACCACGGAACTCGCGCAGCACACGAGCAATCACCTCAAGCGCTACACCTGAAGCAATCGCCATCGCACTGGCCGCGAGCGCGTTCTCGATGTTGTGACTGCCGGGTATGCCAAGCTCGGAGGTCGGCAGCAGCTCATGCTCGATTCCCGCTTCATCGCGGTAGACGATTACAGGCGTTACACCGCTTGCCTTGGCCTCCGTCAGCGGCGGCTGCACGTACAAGCCGTAATCGAGCGTCTCCTTCGTCGAGAACGCGAGCACCTTCGAACGTACGTTCGCCGCCGTCATCCGACATACGCTGTCGTCCCAGTTCAACACTGCAACGTCTGACTCCGTCTGGTTCGCGAACAGCTTCTGCTTCGAGACAACGTAGTCCTCCATCGTTCCGTGGTAATCCAGATGTGTCTCATAAATGTTCAGCAGGCAAGCAACCGCAGGTCGGAATTGCTTCGTCCCCTTCAGCTGGAAGCTGCTCAGCTCGACAACCATCCGGTTGTCCGGCTCCGCCTCTAGTGCCGCCTCTGTGAGCGCGCGTCCAATGTTGCCTGCGACGATCGGCTTGAGCCCTCCTGCCTCCAGCATGAGACCAGTCCAGGTCGTCGTCGTCGTCTTGCCGTTCGAGCCGGTAATGCCGATCATCGGCGCCTTGCACAAGAAATAGGCGACCTCCACCTCGGTCACCGTATCAATGCCGAGCTCGGCTGCACGCCGAATCGGCTCGATGCTGTAGGGGATGCCTGGGTTTTTGACGACCAGGGCGACGTCCTCGTTCACGAGCTCAGGCGGATGCTCTCCGCAAACAACAGAAATACCCAGAGCCTCCAGTTCGTCGGCCTCAGGGCATCGATCGCGTTCTTTTTTATCGTTAACCGTCACGAGCGCGCCGGCGTCATGAAACCACTTGGCGACCGCGACACCGCTGCGCGCCAAGCCTAACACGACGACCCGGCGGCCGCGGTAAGCAGAAGGATGCTCCATCCTTACAACACCTCGTTAATGTAGAGTCCAAGTCCGGCAAGAATGAGGCCAGCCGTCCAGAAGGAGATGACGACGCGCCATTCGGACCAGCCGACCAGCTCGAAATGATGATGAATCGGACTCATGCGGAATACGCGCTTGCCTCTCGTCTTGAACGAGATGACCTGAATGACGACCGACATGATCTCTACGAGAAACACGCCGCCGATCAACGCAAGCAATATTTCCGCCTTCGTCAAAATTGCTACGGCCACAAGACCGCCGCCGATACCAAGCGATCCCGTGTCGCCCATGAACACCTTCGCCGGATGCGCATTGAACACGAGAAAGCCGAGCACCGCTCCAACCATCGCTGCCGCAAATATCGCTACGTTCGGCTGCGTATTGTTCAGCGCGATGATCGCATAAGCGCCGAAAGCAATTGCACTCGTGCCGGCGAGCAGCCCGTCAAGGCCGTCGGTGAAGTTCACCGCGTTCGACGTGCCCAGCATCAGGAAGACGACGAACGGGAAGTACAACCAACCGAGGTCGAACGAGAAGTCGACATACGGGATGTTCAAGGTCGTGCTGTGCCCCGACAGCACGAGCAAGTAGCAGACGACAGCTGATAGGATCAGCTGGCCGAGCAGCTTCTGCTTCGCGGTCAGACCGAGCGACCGCTTGAACACGATCTTGATATAATCGTCGAGGAAGCCGACGAAGCCGTAGCCAAGAGAGGCCAAGAGCAGGATGACGGTCTCGAGATTTTTCTCCCCGAACCGTAGCATACCGAGCGCCAGCGCCAGCATAATGATGACACCGCCCATCGTCGGCGTTCCTGCCTTCTTCAGATGGCCCTGCGGACCATCAGAGCGGATCTGCTGACCGAACTTCAGCCTCCGCAAGAGCGGAATGCAGAGCGGTGCCATAATAACCGCTAATAAAAACGATACACCTAACGTAAATAACACAATTTCGAAATCCACCCGTTATCCCTCCAATTGCATCACAAAAGCGGCCACCTGCTCCATCCTCATGCCGCGCGAGCCTTTGATAAGCACGACATCGGCTGCCGAAGCCTCTTGAGCGAGCGCTTGCGCCAGCTCCTCCCGATCTGCAAAGTGACCCACTCGAGCCTGCGGGAAGCGTTCCTGCGCCCCTTGCGCAATATAAGCGCCTAACCGCCCGTATGTCATGACCGCGTATACATGTGCCGGATCTACGTATCGACCAATCTCCCTGTGAAATTCGGCCTCCTCGCTTCCGAGCTCCAGCATATCGCCGAGCACGGCGAACTTGCGTTCGAAGCCGCTCGCCTCATGCAGCAGCTTCAGCGCTGCACGCATCGACGTCGGGCTGGCGTTATACGCATCGTTCCAGATCGTCAATCCGCTCGGCGCCTGCATGACCTCGATGCGCATCCCCGTAACCGTTACCCCGCGCAGCCCCTCTGCGATGGCAGCTGCGTCCATGCCGAAGTAGCGGCCGACAGCGTATGCGGCAAGCGAGTTGACGACGTTGTGCGAGCCGAGCATCGGAATGTACAGCTCGCGTCCTGTGTCTAGGTTAACTCGATAGCGCGAGCCTCTGCCGTCCATCTCGATGTCCAGCGGGAACAGATCATTATCCGGCTCTGCACCGAACCTAACCTTCTTATAGCGGTCCGCTGCCTGCATACGGCCTGGCTCCGCGAGCTCGGGCAGCACCTCCTCGATCAGCGGCTCATCGCCGTTGTAGATGAACGTGCCGCCGGGCTGCAGGCCGGTCAATATTTCCGTCTTGGCGCGGGCAATCTCCTTGCGCGATCCAAGCTGCAGCAGGTGCGCCTCACCGATGTTCGTAATGACGGCGACCTCCGGCTCGGCCAGTCGAGACAATAGCTCTATCTCGCCTCTGCCGCTCATCCCCATCTCGAGCACAGCGATCTCGGTATCCTCGGACAGCTCGAGCAGCGTCAGCGGCAAGCCGATATGATTGTTGTAATTGCCGCCTGTCTTATGCACGCGGAACGCCTGAGACAATACAGCAGCTGTCATATCCTTCGTCGTCGTCTTCCCATTGCTGCCGGTAATGCCGACGATACGCACCTGCAGCTGCTCCTTGTATGCCTTGGCAAGCCGCTGGAGCGCGAGCAGCGTGTCATCCACGACGATGACCGGACGGTCAGGCGGCGGCGTTCCGTGCCCCTGCTGCCACATCGTTCCGGCAGCTCCCGCGTCCAGCGCTGCGAGCGCGAACTGATGGCCGTCGAACGATTCGCCGATCAGCGGAATGTACAGATTCCCTGGCTGCAGCGTCCGCGTATCCTTCGATACGCCGCTCACACGGACGGAGCTGTACGCTTCATTCGTTAACGTCCCTCCCGCCATCGCGGCAACCTCTGCCATCGTTCGATTCATCACCGTCATCGACCCCTTATCGCTTGTTTCGCTATCTCTCGATCGTCAAATGGATGCTTGACGCCTTGTATCTCCTGATACGTCTCATGCCCCTTACCTGCGATCAGCACGACATCCCCTTCGGATGCCGCATTCATTACCCGGGCAATAGCCGCTCTACGATCTGCCATAAGCTCATAACGCGAGCGATCCCAGCCCGCCTGCAGCAGTCCAGGCTCAATGTCGAGTAGAATGCGCTCCGGATCCTCCGTGCGCGGATTGTCGCTAGTTACAATACAGTAATCGCTGTACTTCGCAGCGATAGCTCCCATCAGCGGCCGCTTCGCCCGATCTCGATCCCCGCCGCAGCCGAAGACGCACCAGACACGACCTGCAGCGAACTGCCGAATCGTCGATAGTGCATTCTCAAGGCCATCAGGCGTATGCGCATAATCGACCAGCACAAGGAATGGCTGACCGGCATCCACGACCTCCATGCGCCCCTCAACTGACTGGATGCGCCCCAGACTCGCTGCGATCGCCTCTGGCTCCAGCCTTTCGGCGAGCAGTGCCGCTATGGCACCGAGCGCGTTGTACACGTTGAAGCGGCCGACCAGACGCATCGACACCGGGAACGAGCCTCGGAACGAGGTGACGCATTCGAAGTCAGTCCCCAAGGCGGTCATCCGAATGTCGCTCGCTCTCACATCGGCACGCTCGTCATCGATGCCGTACGTGATCACTTGAGCTGGCGTGACACCGCGGAAGTAAGCGGTAGCCGAGTCATCGGCATTCAGCACCGCATACTGCTTCTGCGCCGCACCGGCGGCGAAGCCGTTGCCCATCCGGGAGAATAGCAGACTCTTCGCTTCGCGGTAACGCTCCATCGTGCCGTGGTAATCGAGATGATCCTGCGTCAGGTTCGTGAAGATGCCCGTGCGGAACCGACAGCCCATCACGCGACCAAGATCGAGTCCGTGCGACGACACCTCCATGACGCAATAGTCGGTACCGAGGTCGGCCATTTCCCGCAAGATGCGCTGTAGCTCCACCGTTTCCTGCGTATTCGTCGCCTTGTTCTCGCGGAACTCGTCTCCCACCTTGACGTGAATGTTGCCCATCAAGCCGGTACGGTAGCCTTGATCGCTTAAGATACGTTCGATGATATATGTCGTTGTCGTCTTGCCGTTTGTGCCCGTCACACCTATGATTTGGACTTCTTGACTCGGATATTGGTAAAAATGGGCGGCCAGTACCGCAGCAGCATATCGCGCATCCGGCACCACAAGCTCCGGCACGCCCGAATGCAGCTCCCGTTCAACGACGAGCGCAGCTGCGCCGCGCTCCACAGCGGCCGCGGCATAGTCATGCCCGTCGACCGTGAAGCCTGGCATGCATAGGAACAGATCGCCCGACTTCACCTTGCGCGAGTCCGTGGTCAATCCTGTAATGTCGATATCCCCGTTGCCCATTAATCGTCCCGTGACCAGCTGATCAGCCAGCTCCTGAAGCTGCATCGAGCGTCCCCTCCATTTCACATGGTATCTATTATGGACAAAAAAGGTTGGGCTGAAAAGCCTATTTTCAAAGAGACGAAACTTTTATGCTCGAATACGAATTAAGAGGCAGGCGACTGCTCGGTCGGCGCTGGCGTATCGCTTGGAGGCGCCCCTGTATCTGACAAGTAAATCCGAATCGTCGAGCCTTGCTCCACGCGCGCTCCCGGCTTCGGCACCTGATTCACAACCGTCTTCCCTACACCGGACTTCGCGAGCTCGAAGTTCATATTCAAGCTTTCATAAATGTCCGTCACCGTCATGCCGACCAGGTTCGGCACCTCGACAATCGGCGTGTCGCCGTACACATACTTGCGGTCAATCTGATCCTTACGCTGCGGCACCTTCATGTAACGAAGCGTATCCTCCATCATGTTCTTCACCAGAGGAGCCGCAATCAAACCACCGAACTGCAGCCCTTGCGGATCATCAACAGCTGCATAGATGACGACCTTCGGATCGTCAGCCGGCGCGAAGCCGATGAACGATACGATGTATTCGTCGGACGAGTATCGACCGTTGATAACCTTCTGCGCCGTACCCGTCTTGCCGCCGACCCGATAGCCGTCGATGAAGGCGTTGCGGCCTGTGCCGTTCGCGACGACGCTCTCGAGCGTCTCGCGCACCTGCTTCGACGTCTCCTCGGAGATGACCTGACGCACCATCGTCGGCTCGACCTTCGAGACGAGCTCGCCGTCCTCAGGCTTATACCAAGCGCGCGCGACGTGCGGCTGATACAGCTTCCCGCCGTTGATCGCAGCCGAGATCGCCGTAATTTGCTGAATGGGCGTCACGGACACACCTTGACCGAACGATGTGGTCGCGAGCTCAACTGGACCGACGCGCGACGGCTTGAACATGATGCCGGTCGCCTCGCCGCCGAGGTCGATGCCTGACTTTTTACCAAAGCCAAAATTGTGGATGTAATCAAACAGCTTCTCCTTGCCGACCGCCTGACCCATGACGACGAAGCCCGGGTTACACGAGTTCTCGACAACGTTGAGGAACGTCTCGCTGCCGTGGCCTTGACGCTTCCAGCAGCGCAGCCTCGCGCCGCCGACCTCGATCGAGCCCTTATCATAGAACGGATCGGTCAGCTTGATCTTCTTCTCCTCGAGCGCCGCCGCCAGCGTAATGATCTTGAACGTCGAGCCCGGCTCGTAAGCCATCCAGATCGGCAAGTTCCGGTTATAGTTCTCAACTGGGTATTCACGATAATTGCCCGGCTCGTAGCCAGGCCTTGACGCCATCGCCAGCACCTCGCCGTTGTTCGGGTCCATCGCAATCGCGATGACATGCTTCGGCTGGTACTTCACCATCGCCTGATCGAGCTCACGCTCCATGATCGTCTGGATATGGCTGTCAATCGTCAGCTGCAGGTTCAAGCCGTCCTTCGGCTCATGATACACATCGGACGATCCGGGAATGAGCTTGCCGGAGGCGTCGACCAAGTATTGAATACTTCCTTTAATACCCGTAAGCAGTTTATCATACTTCAATTCTATGCCCGTCAGTCCTTGATTATCAATGCCTGTGAAGCCAAGCACGTGGGCAGCGAGTCCACCGAACGGATAATGCCGCTTGTTGTCCTCCCTGACGACGATGCCCGGCAGCTGCAGATTGCGAATTTCCTGCGCTTTTTCCTGCGTAATTTTGCGGCCGCCCGGCTTAATGTACACCTGTGAGCGACGTACCGTAATTTGCTTATAGACGTCCGCCTCATCCAGCCCGAGCGCCTCTGCGAGCTTCGAGGCCGTCATCTGCGCATCCTTGATCTGAACCGGGATCGCCATGACGGTAGGTGTACTGATATTGTAAGCGAGCTGAACACCGTTGCGGTCAATCAGCTCGCCCCGCTTCGCGGTAATTTCAATATTGCGGCGCCAGTTGTCCTCCGCTTCCTGGGACAATCTCGGCCCCATCCAAATCTGCACGTACGCGAGCCGCACCACCAGCGCGAAGAACAGGACCGTTCCTATAATCAATACGGCAAATAATCGGCGGCGAACCGTTACATTCGATGACCTCATGCCCGCTGCTTCCCCCTCCTGAACAAGAATGGTTTCATATCATCCCTATTCAGGACAACCGGGGGTTAGAACAAGCTGTGCGTAGCTTGACCTGCTATCGCTTGCTATGACTTGCCGTCGACCTGCTCTACTGCTTGACGCTTGTCGGCTTGGCGCCCTTCGACTCCGACGTCTTGGCGGCAGCCGGGGCTTGCTGCAGCTCCCGATACGACTTCAAGGTAAGCGTCAGCACCCGTTCCTCTCCTTCTCCCTCCAGCGACTGGTCAGCGACATAGCCTTCACCGGTATAAGTGCAACGAAGCTTGAGCAGCGAGCACACCTCGAGCGCATCGCGAAGCGATTTGCCAGATAAGCTCGGTACGTCGATGCTCTCCGTCTCAGACAATCGGAGATAGATCGGCTGTGAGGGCTGAATATCAGCTCCGGGCATCGGAGATTGGCCGACGATCGTCTGTCCACGTCCGTGCAGCTCGAAGCTCAAGCCGCTTGCTTGAAGGAGCTCCCTCGCTTCCTCGACCGACTTGCCTGTCAGCTCAGGAGCCTGCACCGTCTCATCTAGCCCCGTCGTCAGCGTGCTGGCAGGAGCGGCCTGCACCTGCACGGTGGACGGCGCGACGCCGAGGTAGCGCAGCGACTGCGAGACGATCTCGCGGAACGCAGGCGCAGCGACTTCGCCGCCGAGCTGGTAATTGCCGCCGAGGTCTGGCTCATCCGCAATAATCGCAACCAGTATACGCGGATTCTCGATCGGGGCATAGCCGATGAAGGAGATGACCCATTTGCCTTCTGCGTATCCTTTTTCACCCGAGACGACCTTGTTCGCCGTACCGGTCTTGCCTGCAATCCGATAACCATCAATATGAGCACGCTTGCCTGTGCCGATCTCCTGGTTAGATACGACCTGCTCGAGGTATTCGCTTACCTTGCTCGCGGTCTGGCTGGAGATCACCTGACGCACCACCTGCGGCTCGAACTTCTCGACGACTTCTCCCGTCTCGGGATTCGTAATCTCCTTAATAATATGTGGCTTCATCAGCTTGCCGCCGTTCGCTACAGCCGCATAGGCCGTCACCTGCTGAATCGCGGTCGCCGTCAAGCCTTGCCCGTACGTCGCGGTAGCAAATTCCGAAGGGAAGCGCATGTTCACGATTCCAGGCACCTCGCCTGGAAGATCTACGCCCGTCTTCACGCCGAAGCCGAATCGATCGATCGCTTCGCGAAGCTTGTCTTGACCGAGCTTCTCCGTACCGAGCTTCACGAAGGCGACGTTACTGGAGCGAAGCAACCCTTCCAGATATGTAATCTTCCCCCAACCTGATATGTTATGGTCATGGAGCCTGCGGTCTGCGATCTTGATGGAGCCCGACTGGTACGTTTCGTTCGGATTGAACAAGCCCTGCTCCAGTGAAGCAGCCAGCGTCACCAGCTTGAACGTCGAGCCCGGCTCGTACTGCGAAGCAACAGCATGGTTAATATCGGCGCGCTCCTTCATCTCCCAATACTTGTTCGGGTTGAAATTCGGCACATTCGCAAGCCCAAGTATTTCCATCGTTTGTGGATCTACGGCAATCGCCGTCATGCTCTTCGGTTTATATTTATCGAATGATTTCTCAATTGCGCTCTCGAGATAGAATTGGATGTTCTTATCCAGCGTCAGCTTCACATTGTTGCCGTTCACTGCCGCCTTGTATCTGCGCTGCGAATCCGGCAGCTCTACACCGTACCGGTCCTTCTCATAGATGAGCCAGCCCGGACTTCCCTTCAGGTAGTTGTCGAGCGCGAGCTCCAGCCCCATCGCCGGCTTGTCCTCCTTATTCGTGTAGCCGATGACATGAGAGGCCAGCTTCTCCGACGGATAGAAGCGCTTGCGCTGCGGCAGCAGCAGAATGCCTGTGCTGTTGTTCTTCTTATCCAGCTTCGACTCCAGCTCCGCCTTCAGCAGCTTAATCTTGTCAGCCGTCGCGGCGTCGATCTTCCAGCCTTCGTTGCCAAGCTCTACCTGCGCGTAATAAGCGCCGGTGTCCTCGCGCTTCCGATTCAGTCTCGTGCGGATCCGCTCCTCCATCGCGATGAGCGAGCCCGCGTCGTCCGGCTTGCTGAGAATAGCGGCCAGTCCCTTAATGACGTCGAGCTCCAGCCCCTTCTCCATAATGGTCCGCGGCTCCAGTGCCACCGTATAGCTCGGTGCATCCTCGGCCAGCACTCTCCCGCTCCGGTCTACGATCGAGCCCCGTACAGCCGGAATCTCCTTGTCGTGCGCCCACTTCTCCTTCGCCTGGGAGAGCAACTCCTCGCCCTGCACGATCTGTACCCAATACAGTCGGCTAATCAGAACAGCAAAAAGGAGGGTAAACCCCCCTCCGATAAGAAGCGAACGCAGCATTACTTGTTTGGTCATCATCGATCCCTCCGGTACGGTCCTATGAAATCAGGGCTGAACCTTCGTCGTGCTCGCCGAGGCCGTTGCCTTGCCTGCTGGCGATGCGCTGGAAGCGCTAGCCGTGGCGCCTGCAGGAGCGGCCTTGCCACTTACAGTGCTGCTGCTTGCTGCTGTGCTCTTTGGCTTCGCCGACTGCGTCGCTGAAGCGGACTTCGGCTTCGCCGCGCCCTCGTTCTTCACCTGACCGGGCTCAGCTGTGCTGAAGCCGAGCTGCTTCGCCTGCTCCAGCATCCGGTGCGGCTCCAGCGCTGCGTCGAGCTTCTGCTTCAGAATGCTGTTCTCTGCCTCCAGCTTCGCCACCTGCTGCTCGATCGCCTTAATGCTGGCGCTCATTTCATAGATTTGGGCGTAACGCCATATGATAGTGCCTGCAACAATAACGCAGATCACAACCGTGAACAGATACAGCAGCTTCTCTTGCATCGGCAGCGATTTGGAGCGATAGACGACACGCTTCGTTTCCTTCACCTTTACCTTACGCGGCGACTCCGTCCGCTGCTCCACGGCTAAGTTTCCATGAATGTATGCAGGCAATATGGCTCTCCCCTTATTGTGTAATTTTTTCTGCGACGCGCAGCTTCGCGGATCGGGCACGCGGGTTCGCTTCCAGCTCCACCGTTCCCGGCTCGATCGGCTTACGGTTAACGAGCTTCAGCTCGCCGTGCGGGCTGCACACACACATCGGCAGCGCCGGCGGGCATGTGCACTTCGCCACGTAGCTGGCGAACGTCTGCTTGCAGATGCGATCCTCCAGCGAGTGGAACGTAATGACTGCCGCCCGGCCGCCCGGCGCAAGACAGCGTACCGCTTGCTTCAGCGCATCCTCGAACGCGCCGAGCTCGTCATTGACAGCGATGCGCAGCGCCTGGAAGCTGCGCTTGGCAGGATGCGGTCCTGTACGGCGCGCAGCCGCCGGTATACCTTCCTTGATCAGCTCCACGAGCTGCCCGGTCGTCTCGATGACGCCGGATTGCCGGGCTGCCGCAATGTTAGCTGCAATGCGACGAGCGAACTTCTCCTCACCATATTCGAACAAGATGTCGGCGATCTCCTTCTCCGACCATTCGTTGACGATCTCCTTCGCGGTCAGCGGCGCCGTACGGTCCATACGCATATCCAGCTCGGCATCGTGGTTGTAGCTGAAGCCGCGGTCGGCCTCGTCCAGCTGCGGCGACGACACGCCAAGATCGAACAGAATACCGTCCACCTGAGGCTTACCGCTACGGTTCGCCTTCGGGATGAGCGCGAGCTCCTGCTCGAGATAACGAAAGTTGCTGCGCACCAGCTGCACCCGGTCCATGACACCGGCGAGACGCTCCCTTGCGTTCGTGAGCGCAATGTCGTCTTGATCGAACGCAATAAGCAGTCCGTCAGGTCCGAGCTGACTTGCAATCTCCAAGCTATGTCCGGCTCCTCCGAGTGTGCAATCGACATACACGCCGTCCGGCTTAATATGTAAGGCATCAACAGCTTCTTGCTTAAGTACGGTCACATGATGAAACACGGCACTAACCTCCTGCATCGGTGTCTGTCTGGGCTATAGGTCAAAGTTGAAGTCGACGAGCTTCTCGGCCATCTCCGCGAACGAATCCTCCGATTGCTGGAAATAGCTTTCCCAGATCGCCTTGCTCCAAATCTCCACCCGATTGGAGACGCCGATGACGACGCAATCCTTCTCGAGCTTGGCATGGTCGACCAGCGTCCTCGGCAAATTGACCCGCCCCTGCTTGTCCAGCTCGCATTCGGTCGCGCCGGAAAAGAAAAAACGCGTAAATGCGCGCGCATCTGACTTCATTAACGGCAGCGCCTTGAGCTTCTGCTCCAGCACCGCCCATTCCTGCATAGGGTAAACGAACAAGCATTGATCCAGGCCGCGTGTGACGATGAACGATGCTCCGAGGGCTTCTCGAAATTTGGCAGGCACGATCATTCTGCCCTTTTCGTCGATTGCGTGTTGGTACTCCCCCAAGAACACCACTCGTCACCCCCTTTTCACCACTTTACCCCACTTCCTACCACTTGTACAGTTTATTATTCGCGTTGACAAACAAAAATCCTGCCTCATCTTACGATGAGCACAGGATTTTTCGAACAATTTATGAGCCGTCCTCTTATTTGTTCGGGTTCTTCGGCTTGTCGCCGCCCACAGCTCCCTCTTGACCCTCATCCGATGCGGAGCTGTCTGCTTCTGCTTCTGCTTCTGCTTCTGCTTTCGCGCCGAGCAGCTGCTTGTTCTCCTCTGCCAACCGTCTGCGAACATCGACAGAGCTCGCCCGCCGTCTACGTCTCATCCACCACACTGGCAGCCCGACTACAAGGCACAGTACAATTATCGGCAGCGCGCCAGCCAGCAGCACAACCGCTCCTTGCATAATGACGCTCAGCACCGCAATCGAGCCGTTCAGCGCATCCGACGCTCTTGTCCAGAGCGGCCCCCGCTCCTGACTGCGAATGACGTCTGCCGAGCCGATCTTCTCCGTAATGCGCAGATCGATCGTCGAGTAAGCGACGTTCTGCTCCAGGTACCGCATCCGCCCCTTAATGCGCTCGATCTCCTCCTGTACCTTACCTAGCTCCGCCGAGAACGCCACCAGCTCCTCCGCCTTCGTCGCCTTCTCCATGAACGAGACGAGACGCAATTCAACGAGCTCCTTCGCCTTCAGTCTCGAGCTAAGATCGACGAACTCCTCCGTCACGTCCTGCCCCTCCATCGATTTGCGCATCGACGGATTGATCTTCTCCAGCTCAGCGAGCAGCGAAGTGAAGCCGCTCGCCGGTACCTTAATGATGAAGCTGCCGCTACGGTCCGAGGCGCTCGAGCTCTCGTTGAACGTCAGTACGTAGCCGCCGGACATGCGTACAGCCTCCTGCACGAGCGTCTCCGTCTCATCATAGCTGTCGACCTGCATTGTGAGGTTGGCACGATACATGATCTTGCGACTGAACACGTCATTGCTCTGCGGTGCGGTCTGACCATTGAAGCCTCCGCTTCGCTCCTGCGCGGACTGTGAGCCCGGCGACTGCGGCTGAGCCGTATTCGCCTCGCCGCCTGCAGACGCTGGAGACTCCTGCTTGGCCGTGTTCGCCGCTTCGTTCATCATCGCTTTCATCTGCGTTGAGTCCGTCGCTGTCGCCCCGCCATAGCTCGCCATCTCAGATTTCGCCCCATCTGCCCCGCACCCCGACAGCAGCAGCGCCAGCGCCGCTGCCGTCACGAGAAGCTTGCTCCCTGTCTCTCTTCTGGCCTCTCTCATCTCTTAAGATCCCCCTATGTACCTCTGATTGGTCGCGGCCGCCATACAGCGAGCAGCCGCTCCAATCTCAAGACGCAGCGGGATGGATCGATGTTGCAGTCCTTACCATTTCTGCTAAAAAAACAAAACCGCCCTCGGCATAGACATGCGTCTACGCCAGAAAGCGGTTCTACTTATGAATCATGCAGCAGCCTTCGCCGCCGCCCTCACTACTTAATGCTCAGCCCAGCTGTCCAGGTACGCCTTCTGCTCGCCAGTAAGCGAGTCGATCCCCATACCGAGCGCCGCCAGCTTGAAGCGCGCCACCTGCTCATCAAGCTCATACGGCACATTGACGACCTTGCTGCCGATCTGCTTATAATTGTCGTTCACGTACTTCAGCGACATCGCCTGCAGCGCGAACGTCATATCCATAATTTCGGCAGGGTGACCGTCACCAGCTGCCAGATTCACAAGGCGGCCTTCAGCAAGCACGTAGAACTTGCGTCCGTCCTTGAGCGAATATTCTTCGATGTTGCGGCGCACCGTACGCTTCGACACCGACAGCGCCTCCAGCTCCGGCTTGTTCACCTCAACGTCGAAGTGTCCGGCGTTCGACAAGATCGCGCCATCCTTCATTACTTCATAGTGCTCGCCACGGATGACGTCGCGGTTGCCTGTCACGGTCACGAAGAAGTCGCCGACCTTCGCCGCCTCGACCATCGGCATCACAGCGAAGCCGTCCATGTACGCCTCAACGGCCTTGATCGCATCGATCTCGGTCACGATAACGTTCGCGCCCAAGCCTTTGGCACGCAGCGCCACCCCTTTGCCGCACCAGCCGTAGCCGCAGACGACAACCGTCTTACCCGCCACAACGAGGTTCGTCGTCCGGTTAATGCCGTCCCATACCGATTGACCCGTACCGTAACGGTTGTCGAACAAATATTTGCAGAACGCATCGTTCACTGCTACCATCGGGAATTGCAGCTGGCCGTCCTTCTCGAGCGACTTCAAGCGCAGAATGCCAGTCGTCGTCTCCTCCGCGCCGCCGCGCACCTTCTTGAGCAGATCCTTGCGCTCGGAGTGAAGAATCGTCACCAGGTCGCCGCCGTCATCGATGATCAGGTCCGGCTCTGTCTCGAGCGTCTTGATCATGTGCTCCTTGTACTCCTGCGGGTCTGGATTGTACTTCGCGAACACCGTAATACCGTCCTCGACGAGCGCCGCGCACACATCGTCCTGCGTGGAGAGCGGGTTGCTGCCGCAAATTGCGACCTCCGCGCCGCCAGCCTGTACGACCTTCGCCAAATACGCCGTCTTCGCCTCAAGGTGAAGCGAAATCGCCACCTTCAGCCCTTGGAACGGCTTTTCCTTCTCGAATTGCTCGCGAATCTTGTTCAACACTGGCATATGGGCGTTCACCCAATCAATCTTCAGGTGCCCCTCATAGGCAAGGTTAATATCGCGAATACTGCTGCGGTCGATCGTACTAGCCATTATAATATCCTCCTCATATGTCGCTATGCGATTATAAATAATAGATCCGGTGCTTCCCGTCCAGCTCAAGCTCCGCCGTGACAAGCTCCTCCAGCCAAGCGAAGCCATACTTGTTCAAGTACATGGACACGTTGTACACGCGCTCCTGCAGCTTCCCTCCGGGCACAAGCGATTGCTCGATCTTGGCAAAATGCTTCAGTCCCGTCTCGTTCTGCGTTCGCAGACCGTCCTCGGCCTTCTGGGCGAGGTAGTCGATTTGCTCCGTTATTTTACCCAGATTCGTCTCTCCGAGCTTCACTAGACCCGCATTAATGTCGCCAAGCAGCGTAATCAGCGGCTCGTACTGCTGCCTGAAGCTGTCCTTCACCTCGGCGAAGCGCTGCTTCAGCTTATGCTGATCCTGCGCCGCAAGCCACACCTGACGCCGCTCGTCCAGCCGCTCGCGCACATCGTCTAGGCTCAGCCCGAGCTTCGCCATCTGCTTGCTGACGCCGCCCTCCAGCAACGTGAAGCCGTGTCGCGGACACAGCAACGGCATACGCATGCCGAGCGCGTGGAAGGCGCCCTGCGTCAACGTCCAGTACGCGACCTCGGACGGTCCCAGCACGACGCCGAGCACCGGCAGCAGCTCGTCCTGCATGAGCGGACGCGTCATCACGTTGTTGCTGAGCCGCTCCGGCTCGTGGTCTGCGAAGTCGAGCAGCTGCGCACGGCTGAAGCTCCGCCCGCCTCTACGGTCCGTATAGCCGCCTGCCCCATCCTCGTACAGGAGCACCCGTTCGCCGCGGTCGTCATAGACGAACAGATTCAAGCCGTTCGCGGCTACACTCACCTGTGGCTCGTAGCCGAGCTCCACGACACGCTTGCTGCTCGCCTGCAAGCCTTCACTAATGTCCGGCGCACGCTCGATCAGCCGACGGAACATCGGGCCCTCCAGACGGCGCAGCTGCGGATCGTCCGAGTCGAGCAGCACTAGACCGTGCCGCCCGAACAGCGCGGACAGCAGCCGGGCGAACGCCTCCACCAGCGTCGGCGCTCCTGCTGACGACTCCTCGAACAGCCGAAGCACCGACTCCTTGAATTCGGTCGGAGGAAGCGACAGCTCCAGCTGCGTCAGCGCGTCCGCCCATTGCTCCTCGGTAAGACTTGTACGGCTTACCGAGGTTCGCACGTCTTCCGGTCGTCCGATACGCAGCCTCGCAGGGCGCAGCTCCGGGGACAAATAATACGTGTGGTCAACCTCGTCGAAGTCGTGATCCTCCCCGGCAATCCAGAATACCGGCACGACCGAACGCTGCAGCTCCTGCGAGGCGATGCGAGCAGCCTGAATGATCGTCACTGCCTTGTAGACGACGAGCAGCGGACCTGTGAACAAGCCTGCCTGCTGGCCACCCACAACGCAGAGCGTCCTAGGATCGCGCAGCTGCTGCACGTGCTCCAGCGCCTCAGGAGCGTTGCCCGCCCGAACGTTGTACGCCTCAAGCACATCGGCGAGCGCACCCCGATCAACGGTCGTCGTCCGCTCGCGATCGATCCACTCTGCGCGCCTGTGCCAATCGCTCCTGTCCCAAGCACTATAATCGAACAAGGCACCTACAGCTTCCCTCTGATCTATGTAATCGTCGGTCAAGGACTGACCTGTCGGCCAATCCATACTATGTATATGCACGACATTACCGCCGCCCTTCCATCCAGCTGATGAAGCCGACATCGTGCCAGGCCTCATGCACATCGTTACCATTGTACACAATGCTGGAGAAACTCGTCAAAAAAAACAGCCGAAGCGTCCCGCGCTACGGCTTATCCTTACAAGATGTCCATACAGCAGCCGTTGCAGACACTACGACAGCAAGTACGTCCCGACGCCAATGACGAGCAGCACCGCATAACAGACGGACAGCACGAGGAAGGCGAGTCGGCTTAACGTTCGTGCAATTTTGACCAGATCGATTCGACCCTTCACTCGGTTCTGCATGTTGCCAAGCAAGCCCGCCGCAACGAGAAACAGAAGCAGAATGGTCCAGAACAGCATCCGGGAGCCGAACACCGAGCTGCTCATCATCGCGACCGAGCCAATCAGGAACAGCGTCGTAATATCCATACTAAGGTGAGTTGACCTGCGCTTGTTGCGAGTGATGGAATAGACGATAAACCATGTGATGAGAAATGCTACAAACGGTACGAGCGCAAAAAAGCTGTATACGTGCTGGAGCCAATTTATCATATTCATCATCACCGACCCGAACAAATTATCAATCGATAGGAGCGTCACGCTCCTCAAGCGCCCTCACCAGCTCATACAAGCTTCGGTTCACGGTCATCGCGAGGCCATGCTGCTCTCCTAGCCGGACGAGACTGCCAGTGATCGCCTCAATCTCCGTTCGGCGCCCCGCCAGCACGTCCTGAAGCATCGAGGAGCGGTTGGCGGCCGTACGTCTGCATACGTCCTCAACCTGCTGCGGCATATCAGCCGGCAGCTTCACTCCGGAAGCCTTAGCAACAGTCAGCGCTTCCGCAAGCAGACGGTGCATAAGCTCGCGCGCATGAGGCAGCTGAAGCAATTCACCGTTTCTTACCTGCAAAATAGCCGTTAACGGGTTGATACAGACGTTGACTAGCCATTTTCGCCAAACACGGGTAGTGATTTCATTCGACACCATACTGCGAAATCCTGCCAGTTCGAGCTGTTCCGCCAGTTTTTTTTGCAGGCGTGCGCCGACTGCTGTCTCAATGCCGGGCACCGCCGCACCGATCCACGTCTCGCCGCGGCCGGTATGGAGCGCCTCGCGGTCCGACAGACGAAGCGCTGCCTCCGTCGTGACGGCGACAAGCAGCCGTTCAGCCGGTATGGAGCTTCGCAGCAGCTCGACATGACCGACACCGTTCTGCAAGCAGACGACAACACCATTCGAGCCTGCGAGCCGCGCGACGAGTGCAGCGAGCTGCGGCGTCATGTCCGTCTGCTTCACCGTCAGCAATATATAGTGATCCGTCTCCAGCCCCTCTTGGTCGTAATCACCGCGGTCGTTCATAGCACCTTCCAGCACAATGACCGCAGGCCTTGCCTGAAGCTTCTGAGGCGCTTGCTCTACCTGCTCTGCACTCGAGCCGATCTCGATGCCCTGCTCTCTCAGCAGCGCCAGCTGCTCCACCCGCCGCACCGCCAGCTCCACCGGGAAGCCAGTAGCCGCCAGCCTGCAGCCGAATAGAAGGCCCAGCGCGCCAGCTCCTATAATCGTATACCGACTCAATCGGTTCACCCCGCATCTACATGAATGTATGTAAGTATCAATCTACCACATTCAACGCAAAAAGCCACCTGCTGGGTGGCTTAATCATGTCTAATCTGGTATGTAGGGAAGCGAATCAACACTACTCTATAGCCTCTAAATTACCATGCTCGTCGATCTTGAACCTCGACTTCTCCTCTTGCTCCTGCTCATCAAGAATCGCAAGCTTACGCGCCCGATCGAGCATCTGGATCAACGCCTTATAATCGTCGTTCACAACCCGGTAATCGCTGGACACATGATTCACCCGCTTGCTCAGCTCCTCATTCTGCTGCCTGAGCCGCTCCAGCTCCTCCTGCTTCTCGTCCAGCTCCTTCTCCAGCTGCTGCTGGTGACGCACCATCTCCTGATAGCTGCCCTTCCATTGCCGCAGGAATCGGATAATCGCCTCGATCGACAGCTCCTCGACGATACCGTCTGTGCGGACCGTCGCTGTCTCGGAAGCAGTGACTGTGCTGGACACCGTCGCGAACGCTGCCGCATGCTTACGCTGCTGGCTGCGCTTTTGCCTCTGTGCCTTGGCAATCTGGATCGATGACTCATACTTTTTACGGACGAAGCTATTCCAGCGGAAGCCGCAGGCTGCGGCGGTCCTTCCAATTTTTTCACCGACCTCTTCAAATGCTGACAGCTGTGTGCTGCCCTCGCGAATATGTCGCAGCGTCACGTCCGCCAATATCAAATCATCTTCCTCGCTCCATGCATCTTGTCTAATAGCCGTCATTGAAGCTGTCCTCCTAACCCCTGGGGTTCATCTATGATTGATTCATTTCAACCTGCTGCCTTCATTAATCTCTATGCCCATGGTAGAGTTCATAGAATACTTTTCTAGTAATTTGTATTGCCATTTTTGCAGACCGCCATACATCGAATGTCACATTGACGGGTATACTGAGGCACAGCAGGGTAAAATTGACTTAAAATCGTCACCGTTTGGACGTTTACACTTATCGCGGCATTCGCTATAATGTGGAATAGTAATGTTAAGGTATCGTGACCGTAGAGAGGGGGATGCACAATGGATCGCATGTTTCGCGTACTCGGCTTCTGGACGTTAGCGATCGCGCTGATGGCACTGGCAGGAGACTTCATTCCTATGGCGCTGCTGTTCTTCGCCCAGACTGCTATTTTCGTGCTGCTTGGTTACTTGAAGCTGTCCGAACGCGCCTACATATTGATATTTTGGGGTTACATGATCATCTCGTTTACTGGGGTTACGTATTGGTCATTCTTCAAGATGTCCGTATAGAGCGTATAGTAGTGTTAAAAAAAGGTGAACCGCACACGTCGCGGTTCACCTTTTTCGTTGTATCAGTACCTTGAACAGCTCGCTCATCTGATCGGACAGCAGCAGCTGCCGAATCGCCCGGTTCCGTCTCGCCTCCGGGGAGAACGGATCGGTCGCAGCGTGGCTCTGCAGCTTGTTCAACAATCCATGACGCACGAGAAATTGCTTCTGCGTCTCGTAGCACTCCGTGGCGAGCCCTTGCGCCTCGCCGGTCTCCCGCAGCGCACTGAAGTTCACATGCGCCGTCACATCCTGCTCGCCCGGACGCGCTAGCGGCGTGTCGCTCGCCTGATGGCGACGGTACGCGAGCAGCGTGCCGCGCATCCGATGCTCCGCATGCAGCTCCTCCCGGACGTCACCATAGTCGATTGTGACGATACCGCTGCCTGAGCCGAGCGCCGACACCGTACGCTCGTACCAGCGCAGCGCATCGAGCGGCGCCTCGAATTGCTGTCCGGGTCTTGTCGGCAGCTGCTCGCTCTCGATGTAAGCGAGCAGCTCAGGAGAGCTTACGGCTCTTTCAAGCTCGATTAGTCGGCACTCCGCGACGTCCCATCCGACGCCTAGCTCCATCCAGCCGTGCTCCCGATAGACGAGACGATGCACAGGGAACGCGTCCGGCAGCTCGTTCGAGTAGACGATCGTATGACGCCACGGCGCTGCAGCCTGCCATGCCTCCTCCGTCATCCAGCTCGTCCGCTCCTCATGCGGTGCCAGCTGCTCGGCCTGCAGACGCCGATGATACTCGCTGCGCTCGATGCTGATCCAGCTCGTCCTCGCATAGAGCTCGGGATCAAGCTGCTGCAAGCGGTCCAGCAGCTGCCGTGCGAGTCGACCGTCTCCTCCCCCCCACTCGACTAGTGTGAACGGTCTTCTGGCCTCTGTTAGATCGGATACAGCAGCTGCCGCGCCGCTGATCCATTCAGCTATACTCTCCCCGAGCAAGCCGCCAAGAGAGGACGACGTATAGAAATCTC
This sequence comes from Paenibacillus sp. YYML68, assembly GCF_027923405.1. Lineage (NCBI taxonomy): Bacteria > Bacillati > Bacillota > Bacilli > Caryophanales > Paenibacillaceae > Paenibacillus > Paenibacillus sp. YYML68. The sequence continues at coordinate 3,264,041 of NZ_BQYI01000001.1, forward strand.
CTTCACGACCTAATTTCACACGATCGCTCGTATAATAGCCGTAAGACGGCTCATACAGGCACAGGTCCATATAGTCGCGAAAGGACAGCCAGCCGTCCGCCTCCTGACTGATGCGCTCACGCAGCAGCGCAACGATCGCACTAGCTGCGTCGTTACTGGATCGTTGTTCCAAGGTCAATACCGAACACCTCCTTATGCACACTGACGAGTCAGCAAGCACCATTTTACTAAAGACAAAGCGAATAAGACCCGATATAATGAGACGGTATCCTTGCTATCGAAGGGAGAACTTATAGATGAAGATACCTAAATGGATCGCATACACATCCGCGCTGTGCGTGACAGCCATACTACTGTCCGGCTGCACAGACCGCAAGCAGCTGAAGGAGGATTGGCTGCAGGCCGCCGCCAAGCAAGAAACGGTGCAGCACCAGCGATTCAGCGGAGAGTGGAAGCTCGCGCTGGACAAGAGCTTGCTGGAGGGCGCACCTCCGTTGACCCAAGCGATGCTAGCTGCACTAGTCGAAGGACGCATCGAGTATTCCGGCCTGTCGTCCACCGCTGATCAGCTGCAGCTGGAGGCCGATGTGAAGGTATGGCCGAAGGGCGAAGGTGCCCCTGCCGTCACGATGCCGATGCTTATTAAAGATAACAAAATGTACGTCCATCTGCCAGTTGTGAACAAGCCGGACGAGTATTTGGAAGCGCTGCTGGCGGAGGGAGATCGGTTGAAGCAATCCGGCAAGCTGTCCGCAGCCGTCAGCCAGAAGCTGCTTCAGGAGCTGGACCCCGACTGGCTTGAGGCGGGCGACGAGCAAGAGACGCTGGAAGGCGGAATATCCGCGAAGCGCATAACAGTCAGCTTGACCGATAAGAACGCCAAGGAGCTGTCCGCCTACGCAGCCCGTGTGCTCCCAGGGGCGATCGACGAGTGGAGAACGAGCGCACTGCTGATCGACTCGCAAGCGAAGCTGCTTAAGGAAGCTGCCTCTTCCATTCAATTGGCGGCCCCAACCACACTTGATGTGTGGATCGATGCCGACGGCTACATCCGTCAACAGAAGGGCCTATTATCGTTCCGACTGAAGCCAGACGGTCCGGTTCACCGTGCACAGTGGACGCACCGTACAGATGCGATGAATGAAGCACCCGCCTTCCAGAAGGAGGTCCCTGCTCTAGTGAAGCCGATCGGAGATGTGCTGAAGCTAGTTCCGAAGAGCTGAAGCGAAGGTGAATAGGATGCTCGCACTTCGCGATCATGAGGCTGCCGTATGCCGGCGGCCTTTTTCGTTGTGCACTTACTCATTTCGCTTTTCACTTATGAATTTAATAGTCATCTTTTTCGTCCTCCTATGATAATCTGTAGTTGAGAGGACTGGGGGGACATGCGGTGAAGGTACATAAATGGGTGTTGACGATGCTAGGCATGACGGCTGCCTGTACAGTCGTCCTATCCTCCGCCTATGGCGCGGACACGAAACCGAAGCAGCAGGAGCTTCTACAGCAAAGCTTGACCATCTATGAGATCGACCGTGAGCTCATCCTGCTAGAGCAGGAGCAATCGAAGCTGAACGCCGCGATGGAGACAACGCGAACTGAGCTGATCGCCGCAGAGCAGGCCACGAACGAAGCACGCGAGCATGCGGCGAAGGTCGTGCGTGCTTATTATATGGGAGATCGCGATTCACTGTGGACGCTCGCCTTCTCGGCGGACTCCTTCTCCGAGGGCATTGCTGTGCTTGAATATTTGCAGATGATATTAGCTAACGATAAGCTCGCGCTTACACGGCATCAAGGTAACTGGGTGAAGCAGACGAAGCTGAAAAGCGAGCTACAGGCGGCAAGCGATACGCTCGAGCAGACGAAGCTGCAATATATGGCGCAGCGGCAGACGCTCGTGGAGCTGCAGGCCGAGCTCGATCTGCGCCTCGCTCAAGAAACGGAGGCCGCTGCCATCCAGCGCCAGATGGAGGAGCTGAACGAGCTGTGGAACACGAAGGGTCTGCCGCAGTTCAAGACGTATTTCATCGAGCTCGGGGCGGCGATGAAGGATCTACCTTCCATCCTAACGAACGGCGGAGGCGCCTCGACGGGGAAAAATTTAAGCCTGTTCGACAACGGCCTCACCTCCACGTTCAAATTGACCGATACGGAGCTGAACCAGTTTTTGCGCAGCAAAAACAAGCTGTTCGAGCAGCTCACCTTCGAATTCAAGCCTGACACCGTCATTGCCTCCGGCAAGCATGATGATATGGAGATGATCATTCGCGGCTCCTACTCGCTTGCTCCCGCACCGAAGGAGGGCGGCAAGCCTTATATTCAGCTTACCATTGAGGAGCTCATTTTTAACGGATATACACTTCCGGACAGTACGATCCGCTCGCTCGAGAAGCAGGTCAGCCTCGGCATCTATCCTGATAAGCTGTCGCCGATCTTGCAGGTGAGTGACGTCGCGCTGGAGGAAGGTGTACTGAAAATAATGCTAAGACTCGTGCTATAGGCAGGATGCATACGATCTTGAAGCTGGAGGCTATACGAAGCATATGACGATTGTACGAACGTACGCACTCGCTATGGAATTGCCCGAGGGCAAACGAGCGGGCTACTATGCGCAAATTGTGAAGGCACTCGCCCAGAAGGCGCCGGTGTTCGATCGGGATAAGGAGCTGCTCATCTTCGCAGAGCTGGAGCAGCGCCAGGCGGCGGAGCCGATTATGGAGCAATACGCTGTACCCGCGGAGCTGCTCGATCTCCTCCTGCTGCCGGAGGCTGCGCGGCTGCGGCCTAGCTTCAGCGACTACGGCTTCACCAGCTTGCTCCAGCGGCATTACGTCTATGCGGACACTGTCTCCGCGTTCCGGCTACGTGCGTTGACTGACGCGACGGACACGTCACCAGCTGCCACTAGCCGGCCGCCTGACCCTGTTTCCGCCGCTGCACAGCTGGAGGAGCACGTGCTCGCGGACTGGCTCGAGGCAAACGGCGAGCGCTGCTTCGCCATCGAGCGCCAGCACGATGTGCTGGCGGCACGTATCGCTATGGCTTACGGCTGCACCGTGGACTGGCTAGTCGAGCCATACGAATAGCGATACGAAGCATGATGCAGATAGCCGATTCGGCGCACATGAATAGGCATCCCCTCTGTACTGGAGTACATAGAGGGGATGCCTTTGTTATGACCAACTTATACTGCCTCATCGCTTGCTCAGCAGGGCTACGACCTGCCTAGCAGCAGCCTACAGCAGGTCCGCCGCCAGCTGGGCGAGGTTCGAGCGCTCTCCGCGCTCCAGCATAATGTGACCGCTGATGCCCTGCTCCTTGAAGCGCTCGACGACGTACGTCAGTCCGTTGCTCGAAGCGTCGAGGTACGGATGATCGATCTGCTCCGGGTCGCCGAGCAGTACGATTTTACTGCCTTCGCCAACACGCGATACGATCGTCTTGATCTCATGCTTCGATAAGTTTTGCGCCTCATCGATGATGATGAATTGACCAGGGATCGAACGGCCGCGGATGTAGGTAAGCGCTTCGACCTGAATGCTGCCGAGTCCAGCTAATATTTTATCAATATCGCCGGGCTTCTTCGTATCGAACAAATATTCGAGGTTGTCGTAAACCGGCTGCATCCACGGACGGAGCTTCTCCTCCTTCTCCCCTGGCAAATACCCGATATCTTTACCCATCGGCACGACTGGACGCGCAATGAGCAGCTTCTTGTACTTGCGCTCGTCCTCCACCTTCATCAGACCGGCAGCAAGCGTCAGCAGCGTCTTGCCTGTACCCGCCTTGCCTGTCAAGGTGACCAGAGGAATGTCGTCGTTCAGCAGCAGCTCGAACGCCATCCGCTGCTGCGCGTTACGCGCCGCGATGCCCCAGATCGGGTCGTTGCTCAGATACAGCGGCTCCAGCTTCTTGCCGTCTCCTGTTACCTTCAGCAGCGCCGACTTGCTCGAGCCCATCTCATCCTTCAGGATGACGAACTCGTGCGGATGGAGTGGGAACGACACGTTCAACGTTTTGACGCTCAGCGAGCGGTACGTGTAGAACTCGTCGATAATGCCGGGATGCACGAGAATGGTCAAGTGTCCGGAATATATATCGTCGGCTACCTTCACGACCCGATCCGTCAAGTAATCCTGTGCCGTAATGCCGAGCACATCGGCCTTGATGCGAACGAGCACATCCTTACTGACCAGAATGACCGGCTTCGGATCCGGCTTCTCCTTCTCCTCCAGATGGTAGTTCAGCGCGACTGCCAATATACGGTTATCGTTCGTAACCTCTGCGAACACTTCCTGAAGCTTGGCGAAGCTCTTATGATTCAGCTCGACCTTCAAGCTTCCACCATTCGGCAGGTCGATGCCTTCATATAAGTGTCCACTTGCTCGCATCGCGTCCAGCATGCGGGATATTTGACGGGAGTTGCGGCCCAGTTCGTCCACATTTCGTTTCTTCGAATCGATTTCTTCAAGCACAACCGCGGGAATGACCACTTCATTATCCTCGAATGCATAGATCGCGTTAGGATCCTGCAGCAGGATGTTCGTGTCCAGCACATAAATTTTTTTCATGTGAGTCCCTCCCAGGTTTGGTGTTTGGCTAAGCTAAGCATGTTACATAGGTAATAGCCTAATGGGACAAACTAACCAAAGCTGAAGCTGCAAAGAAAGGAACGATGTCGAATGAGAATGTTTGTCGTAGTATTCTTGTTGTTGGCCGTTGCTTTGACAGGATGTAACCAATCACCAAAGAATGGAGCTAACTCCTCTCAGGCAGATGATCCGAACCGACAAGTGAAGGTACAGCAAACGGCTCCGCAGAAGAAGGAAATTCAAGACGCAGAAGGCGTTGCTCAGCGGCTGGAGCAAATCGCAACCAGCATCCCGAATGTGGAAAGCGCCAATTGCGTCGTATTCGGCAATACGGCTGTCGTCGGCATTAACGTCCCGGAAGGGATGGACCGCGCTAAGGTCGGTACGATCAAGCTGTCTGTCGCGGAGGCACTGAAGAAGGACCCTTACGGCGTTGATGCGCTTGTAACAGCTGATATGGATTTAGGCGAGCGCCTGCGCCAAATCCGCGTGCATATTCAGCAAGGTCACGGTCTGAATGGTCTAGGTGAAGAGCTGGCTGCCATTATCGGCCGCATCGTCCCTCAGCTGCCGCGTGATGTCGATACGCCAGAGGCGGATCCCTCGGACAGACCCGGTGCTGCGGTAGGACAGCCGAACGGCTTGTAATTCCGGTTATATCAGACGCTCATCCAGCAGATGAACGGAATAGAGCTGACTTACATTCTTTATGGTGCAAAAAAGCCTAGAAACGATAACACGTCGATCTAGGCTTTTTTCATTGCGCTGAACACCTGCGTGTCCAGCTTCTCAGCCGCACGCTTGTCATACGTCTTCTCGTATTCAGGCTCAACGGAAATACGTGCTCCATAGAACATCGCATCGCGAACCTCGGTAATGTGAATATCAAAGCAAGCCAGCTTGAATGGCACGTCCTCCAGCGCTTCTGCAACAAGCTCCCCTTTGCCATAAATGGCATGGACCGAGCCTGCGCCGATATAAGTCAACGTGACGAGTGCGTTATTCTGAATGTTCGCCACAATTCGGGAGCGCTGGTCTACCGCGAAGCGCAACGTCGTCGCATCCTTCGCATAGAGCCAGGAGATGGCGTTCATCGCTGGAGCACCGCTTTCATGATCGATCGTATTGAGCAGCGTCAGTGCTTCCTTCTGCAATTGCTCGATCATTGGCTCAGATAAGGCTGTGATCGTTTCCGCCATAAGTGTCCCCTCCTGTAACTGAAAATCTGTGTTACACCTTTATTATACCATATTCTTAATGGTCGGAATAGACTCCGTGCCGCAATAGCGGCATCTCATGCTGAAAATAAGGTTAAAGGCTATCGGTTCAATTCAAGCGCGCGACACTCCCTTTCCATTCGATAATATATTTTATCAATTACATGCTTCATATATGTCATTCATTGTACTTCGGATTGGAATTAATATCCTCCAATAGCTGCTCGGCCAGTTCACGAGGGTAGCTCTTGAGCAATGCTTGCCCATCCAGCTCGTACTCCACTTGGCACAAGTCTCCCTTATGTGTATAGGCGAATCGGACGAGATGGTGGTCCTCACGCAGGATGACCTCGAAGAAATCTCTCGTCTCCGCAGCTGCCTTGTCGTCCGGTCGAGCTTCAGCCACAATGCTAATCTGCAGCCAGTTAAATAATGCGTCCTGCAGCTTCAAGCGCGCTCCTCCTTCAGCATTATGATTTGCCGACCTTCGGCAAGCCAAGCCTTCATCACATTGATCCACGCGACTGCCTCGATTGCATCATCCGGCTGCTCGGCCTGCTCAAGCTTGAGAGCCGCCTCACGCGCCCCTAGCAAGCCGTGAATGTAAGCTTCGCCGCAATGAGACAGCGTCCAGCCCTGACGGTCGCCAGAGCCCTCGGTTGCCTCCAACGCACCTGCCGCTGCCGCGTCATGATCGGCGCTGTGCAGACGAATGTCACCTTCTGCGCTCAGCTCGAACGGCAGCTCGTCCAAGCCACAGGCGTCGAGCGTCTCATCGGACAGCAGCAGATGCGCCTTGAACGTCAGCAGCAAGCGAGGATGCACCGCCTGCAGCGCTCGGCTCAGCTGCAGTCTCGCTTCCTCAGGCGCAAGACGAAGTCTGTCCGCGCCGAGTACAAGCGCTTCCCCATCCCAGTGAATCGGAACAAGCCAATATACAGCCATCGTGGATCCTCCTTATGAGCGGTCGCTCGTTTGCTGGCTTTCCTTATTTTTCTCGCGCTCCTGCACGAAGTACCGAATACGAACCATCAGCATCAGAATGACGGCGATCGACAAGCTCGGAATGATCGGCAGTCCGGCTAGCTGGAAGAACAGCAGCATGACCGAGCCGAATGCCAGCAGCATATAGATGACTGCCGTCTTCAGAATAGGCAGCTTCCGCTGACGGAACACCTTGTTATAGACGTAAGACGTTAATAGAAAGATCAATAAGTAAGCGACCCAAGGGTACGCACGGAAAAATTCCGTCATCAGCCTGCACCTCCGATAGTTCAGAGCCTAAAGCTCGTTATACGCCGAAGAAAGCTCTGAGCACTCAGAGCTTTCCATCGGAATTGGTCCTGTACGGGCGGCAATCACCTAACAAGAATATATTAACTGTGTCATGCACAAGGCTCACCTGCGGAATTACGCGTTCGTGTTCGCCATCTTCCGCTGCTTCTCGAAGCGCTCGCGCTCACTCTTGTTCAAGATCTTCTTGCGCAGACGAATTGACTTCGGCGTAATTTCGCAGTATTCATCATCGTTCAAGTACTCAAGCGCCTGCTCCATCGACATAATGCGAGGGGTCTTCAGCTTGACTGTATCTTCCTTCGTCGCCGAACGGACGTTCGTCAGCTGCTTCTCCTTACAGATGTTGACGATAATGTCAGTATCGCGGTTATGCTCACCAACGATCATGCCCTCGTATACCTCTGTACCCGTCTCGAGGAACAGAATACCGCGGTCCTCGACAGACAGCATGCCGTAGAATGTGCATGTTCCTGTTTCGCTCGATACGAGCACGCCTTCATGACGGCCGCCGACACCGGAGCCTGCGAATGGACCGTAGCTGTCGAACGCATGGTTCATGACGCCGTATCCGCGCGTAAGCGTCAGGAAGTAGGTCCGATAACCGATCAGACCGCGTGCCGGAATGAGGAACTCCAGACGGACGTTGCCGTTGCCGTGGTTAATCATATTGACCATCTCGGCCTTGCGTGTTCCAAGGCTCTCCATAACAGCACCCATGCTGTCCTCCGGCAGGTCGATGATGAGACGCTCGATCGGCTCCATCTTCTTGCCTTCGATCTCACGGATGATGACCTCCGGCTTCGACACCTGAAGCTCAAAGCCTTCACGACGCATGTTCTCGATCAGAATACCGAGGTGAAGCTCGCCGCGGCCTGCTACGACGAACGCATCTGGGCTGTCCGTTTCATCCACACGCAAGCTTACATCGGTCTCGAGCTCCTTCATCAGACGCTCGCGCAGCTTACGCGACGTTACGAACTTACCTTCACGGCCTGCGAACGGGCTGTTATTGACGAGGAACGTCATCTGCAGCGTCGGCTCGTCAATCTTAAGGACCGGCAATGCTTCCGGCTTGGCTGGATCCGCCATCGTCTCGCCGATGTTGATGTCCTTGATACCGCTGATTGCCACGATATCCCCTGCTGCAGCTTGCTCGATCTCCAGACGCTTCAAGCCCTGGAAGCCGAACAGCTTCTCGATTCTCGCCTGCTTAATCTGGCCTTCACGGTTAATGACCGCAATCGGCTGACCGGCACGCACGACACCGCGGTTGACGCGGCCGATTGCGATACGGCCCAAATATTCGTTATAATCCATCAACGTCACGAGGAACTGAAGCGGGTCCTCTACGCTCTCCGTCGGCGACGGAATGTGCTGAACGATCGTCTCATACAGCGCCTGCATGTTCTCCTGCTGCTTGTCCGGCTCCGGATCGAGACTGGACGTGCCCATCAATGCTGACGCATATACAACCGGGAATTCCAGCTGCGAATCGTCAGCACCAAGCTCGATGAACAGGTCAAGCACCTCGTCGATTACTTCCGTCGGACGCGCATGCGGACGGTCGATCTTGTTCACGACAACGATCGGCGTCAGATGCTGCTCAAGCGCCTTGCGAAGCACGAACTTCGTCTGTGGCATGGTGCCCTCGAACGCGTCAACGACGAGCAATACGCCGTCAACCATCTTCATAATGCGCTCTACCTCGCCGCCGAAGTCGGCGTGTCCCGGTGTATCGACGATATTAATCAGATAGTCCATATAATTGATCGCTGTGTTTTTTGCCAAAATTGTAATACCGCGCTCGCGCTCTAGGTCGTTGGAGTCCATCGCGCGCTCCTGCACCGCTTCATGGTCGCGGAACGTTCCGGACTGCTGAAGCAGCTTGTCGACAAGCGTCGTTTTGCCGTGGTCAACGTGGGCAATAATGGCAATGTTGCGAATTTTATCTCTGGCATGCATAGGTATTCACAAAATCCTCTCTTCTGGATTGGCTTGCGTAGAAGCCCGATCAACAAGAAAGCGCCGACACCGATCGCCGACGCTAGCATTCATCTTTATCATTATACGTTTGATTTTCAGAAAAGGCAAGGAAGCTTGTGCATATTTAACGCTCCGTTAACATTCGACACGAAAGTCGCAGGACATACTCGCAAGCACTCTACTGAGGCGTCTGCTTCGGCCGCACCGCCAACTGCTTCACCAAGCCGCAGGCGAGCACGAACATCGTCGTACAGAGCGGCACCATGTAATGCTTGCTGTCCCCGATGAGCAGCCTCGTCACCTCTTGGTCCGCGATGAACATCTCACCCGCTGTGAAGCCGAGAATGGCGGCGCCAATGTAGATGAGCACAGGGAACCGCTTCAGCAGCTTAACGACCATATTGCTTCCCCATATAATGATCGGAATGCTCAGACCGATGCCAAGAATGATGATCCCCGTCTCCCCCTTCGCCTTCGCTGCAATGGCCAGCACGTTATCCAGACTCATGATGAAGTCTGCGACGATAATCGTCGACACCGCCTTGCCGAGCGTAGACGCCTCTCTAATGTTCGCGTGGCCTTCTTCCTCAATCAGCAGCTTGACGGCGATCCATAGCAGCAGCAGCGAGCCGAGCGCCTGTATGTACGGAATGTCCAAAATATAGACGGCGATCAGCGTCAGCACGACCCGCAGCGCGACTGCGCCGAACGCCCCCCACCATATCGCCTGCTTGCGCTGCGCCAGCGGCAAGTTCTTGCTCGCCATCGCAATCACAACGGCGTTGTCCCCGCTCAGCACGAGGTTGATCAGCATAATTTCGAGGAAGAGTACGATGCTGTCCAGTAACGTCACATCAAGCCCTCCTTCGCTTCACTGTAATCTCAGCCTGCTTATTGCATTAGAATGATGCACTAGACAGTTGCATTAGAAGAGCGTAGCGAACGGGTCGTGCTCCTCTCTCCCTGTCTCCAGCCATATCGATTCGGTCTGCTCCACCGCCCGGCTCAGCGCCTCGTCCAGCCACGGCATGCTCCGCTCGATCGCCTGCAGCACATTCAAGTTCGGATTCGTACTCGGGCTCGGCGGCAGGAAGAGCGTGCAGCAGTCCTCATGCGGCAGCACCGAAATATCGTACGTGTCGATCCGTTCGGCGATACGAATAATCTCCTGCTTCTCCATGCAGATCAACGGTCTCAGCAGCGGGATCGTTACGGAGCGGCCGATCGCGTCAAGGCTCGGCAGCGTCTGGCTTGCGACTTGACCGAGGCTCTCGCCTGTGACAATCGCGCCTGCGCCGTTCGCTTCGGCGAGCTTCTCTGTAATTCGGAACATCGCGCGACGCAGCAGCGTGATCAACAGGTTGTCAGCATACGCCTGATGAATGCGCGTCTGCACGTCCGTGAACGGCACCATATGGAGCCGCAGCGTGCCGCCGCTATATGGCGCCAGCCGCTTGACCAGGTCGCGCACCTTCTGCTGCGACTTCTCGCTCGTATACGGATAGCTGTGGAAGTGTACCGCCTCCAGCTTCAAGCCTTGTCGCAGCCCGAGGTATCCTGCTACCGGGGAGTCGATGCCGCCCGACAGCATGAGCATCGCCTTGCCATTCGAGCCGAACGGGAAGCCTCCTGCGCCCTCGTCGATGCGGGCGTACAGCCAGGCCGCACTGTCCCGCACCTCAATCTTCAGCTCGGCATCAGGTGTATGCACGTCGACCTGAAGCCCCGGTATAGCGCGAAGCACCGCACCGCCCACACTACGGTTGAGCTCGTACGTGTCGAGCGGGAAGCTTTTGTTCACCCGTCGCACATTGACCTTGAACGTAGCGGGTCGAGGCTCAAGCTGCTGCATCAGAGCTGCGGCAGCCTCCTGTATGCGCTCGACGTCGAGCGGTGCGCTGACCGCCGGGCTGATCGAGGATAAGCCGAGCACGCGGGTAAGCGGCTGGAGCACCTGCTCGTACGGCGCACCGTTCAGTTGCAGCACGATACGGCCGAACTCCCGTTCGTAGCCGATCTGCCGGAATGGACGCAGCGCCCTGCGCACCTGCTCGTACACCGCCTTCTCGAAGCGGTGCCTGTTCTTGCCCTTCAATACGAGCTCGCCGTAGCGCAATATAGCCATGGTCGGATTCATCATGCTCTTCTTCCTTTCTGACTGACTGATGCTGTGTGCGGCTGCAGCTGTGCCATCACGTGACGAAGTGCCCGGCCGAACGACTCGGCGTCCTCCATCGTATGATCCAGCGCCAGACTGAGCCGGATGCCCGCCTTCGCGGCTGCCGACGGCAATCCCATCGCTTCGAGCACGCGGCTAGGCTTCTCCTGCCCCGACGAGCAAGCTGATCTCGCCGATGCACAGATACCCTGCTCCTCCAGCGCGTGAATCAGCACCTCTGACTTCATGCCCGGATATGTAAAATGAACAAGGTGCGGCGCCCATACGCCTGCCTCTGCTCCTGAGCTCTCGTCCCTGGCGCCTCTGCTGCTGCCGCCGGTCAACGATAGCGCGTCGAACGCTCGAACATGCGCCTCGATCGCCTGCTTCAGCTTGCGCGTATGCGCAGCGAACTGCGGCTGCCGCTCGACGGCAAGCCGCACCGCCTTCGCCGTGCCGACGAGAGCCGGCACGTTCTCCGTCCCTGCGCGCAGCGCCATCTCTTGGCCGCCGCCGACGAGCAGCGGCCTCAGCTGTACCCCGCGGCGCACATACAGGAAGCCGCAGCCCTTCGGCCCGCCAATCTTATGGGCGGCGAACGATACGAGATCGGCGCCCATCGCAGCGGGGTGCACGGGCATTTTGCCTAGCGCTTGAACGGCATCGACATGGAGCAGCACCTTCGGATACGACTTGAGCACGCGCCCGAGCTCCTCGATCGGCTGAATGGCTCCGACCTCGTTGTTCACAGCCATTACGCTGACGAGGCTCGTATCATCGGTTAGCGCTTCCTTCAGCTGCTCCACGGAGATACGGCCTGTCTCGTCTACAGGCAAATACGTGACCTCGAAGCCTTCCTCCTCCAGCTGCCGGAACGTCTCATACACCGAGGCGTGCTCGATACGGGTCGTGATCAGATGACGCCCCCGATGACGGTATTGATAGGCAGCACCTCGAATGGCCCAGTTATTGCTCTCCGTCCCGCCTGATGTGAACACGATCTCCTCCGGCTCAGCGCCAAGCTGCTGAGCAATCGTCTCTCTGCTGCGCCGAACGAGCAGCTCGGCCTGTACACCCAGCTTATGTAACGACGATGGATTCCCGTAATGTGTACGCATCACCTCTGTCATCGCTTCGATGACCTCAGGCAGCATCGGCGCGGTGGCCGCATAATCCATATATAACAATGTATGTCCCCTCATTTCCATTCAGTACTGCTCATCCATGCTACACAAACAAGACCAACCTCTGGCGCCTTCTTGAATGAAGGGCAGGATTGGTCTTGTCCCTATTACGCTTCCATGCTGCTACAGCTGGTATTGTCTTTGGAGCCGTTGCACCTTGCCCACATAATCCTGCGTCTCCTTCGGGAGCAGATGCAGCTTCGTCCGCAACTGCTCGTCCGTACGAATGCCGAGCCTGTCCATTCGACCCGGACCCCCATTGTATGCCGCCAGCGCGACCGATTCATTGCCGTTATACTTCATTAGCAGCTCGGACAAATATTTCGTCCCGCCCTCGATATTTTGCGCTGGATTGAACGGATTCGTCACGCCGAGCGCCGCTCCCGTCGCGTCCATCAGCTGCATCAAGCCTTTGGCCCCCGCTCTCGACACCGCATTCGGATTAAAGGAGGACTCCGCATCGATCACGCCCTTGATCAAGTCGGACGGGACGCCGTGTCGACGGCTGGCAGCTTGTATAAGCTCCTCATACTCCGTAGGCTTGCTCGCGCTCGCGCCTAGCACGCTCTGCATCAGCTTGCTCGTCTTCTGAAGCGGCGATTGCATACTCATGAGCAATGAGGCTGAAGCGTCGCTGAGTCCGTTCGAATCGCTCAGCAAGGCTGCCGACGTCAGGCCGCCGCGAGCAACAGCGTTCTGCTGCGCCGCCTTCGTAGCCATCAGACCGTCCAGCATATCGGCGAATGGCTGCTTCTGTTCGCTTGAGTTTGCGCCTCCAGTAGACTTTGCAGCTTTATTCATCATTTGCAGCTTCAGCAGCTCTCTTGTCAGTTGCGTGTCAACCGAGCCAGTATTCGCATTCATGCTGTATTCGTTTACTCCTTGTATATGAAAGTGTACATCATGTATACCCATTGTACACCGAATTCAGCTTGTCAGCTACCCCGAACAGACGAAAGCAGGCCGTCACCGGCCTGCTTCTTTTTACCTTCTTTCTCGATGGTGCAGCCTTCTAGCCTAACGCCTCATTACTTGGAAGCGTTTTTCGGCTGGAAGGTGTGACAACAGGTTTGTGCGGACTTCGCAGCTTGATCCTTGTGATCGTCGAAATCTTTGGCGAACTCTGTGTCATACTGCATGTTCGCATGCTTGTCGACCTCGATCATAATCGAGTTCGCTTGGCAGTTGTTGCCCTCTCCCCAAAACGTACAGTTCGAGACGCTGCATTTAACCTCTGGCATCGTAAATCACCCCCGATACTAAGCATGCCCGCTTCTGATCGAGGGTATTCCTGTCAGCCTGCAATTTAATAGCAATGATAGCGCTCGACTCAGCTCTCCGGCTTCGATTGCTTAAGCTTGTTGTATAGCACGAGATACATGCCATGCGACCAGAGCAGCGGCGTCGCTGGCGGCCCCCAGCGCCGTACCCAATCGTCGTACGCAACCCGATCCGGCAGCGCATCCGGCACCTGCTCCGGCAGACGACCGAGTCGGTCGCTCTTGGAGGCGATCCATTCCAGCGCTTGCTCCGCCACCTCGCGTCTACCCTGCCTGAGCGCACACCAGCCATACCAGGCGGTCAGCAGCAGCCACTCTCCGCCGCCATAATAGCTGTCGCCTACATAGCGCCTCACGCCGCCCTGGCTCGTGCGCAGCTCGGCCTCCACCTTGCAGACCGTCGCGACCATCGCGGGGTGTGACGGCTCGAACACACGGAACGGCTCGCACAGCCATAGCAGGCTCGCATCGACGCCCTCGTCGCCGTGTCGGTACACGAGGCCATTTTGCTCATAGGACGGGTACACTCTCTTGACGAAATGCCCCTCTTCATGCACCGTATACTTCAGCAGGAACGACTGGATCGTATCGCACAGCTCGTCTAGATCGGTACGCCCCCCCAGCTCTGCGATTGCCCGCAGACCGCCGTATAAGCATGCCAGCGTGGATGGATGCAGATTGTCCGGATATTCCTCCCAGCAGTCGAAGTTCGGATAGCCCCAGAATGCTTCCACATATTGCACACTCGCGTCAACTGCAGCGCGGAACCGCTCTGGCAGCGACGTATGTCCTGTCGCCTTCAGATGCTCACACAGCCCCCACAGCCATGTGCCGTACCCGTCCATCTGGAAGTGACCCCATTCGGAATGCTCATCGTCCCGCCCGTCAAGATGATACCGTGTATGCAAAAACTCATGCTGCTCAATTCGCTCGCCGCGGTAGTGCTTGCCGACCAAGCACGCAATATGCGGCAGCTTCCGCTCCATAATGGTACGCACCCACTCATAAAACTGCAGCGAGCTGTCATGCTCCCCTGCACAATCCATGCCATATGCGATGAAGCTTCCGTCCCTTAGCCAGCTGAAGGCATAATGTGAAAATAATGGCGAGGCGATGTAGCCTCCTTCCGGGTGTTGATTCCACGCGATCAGCTTGACGCTGTCCGCTGCCAGACGAGCATACTGATCCGATTCCGCCATAGACGAGCTCCCCCTTTCCTTTGTGTCCCACACGTGCCCCGAATCCTTTTCAAACAAAAAGAGATGCTTAGCGCACCTCTTCCTTGTACTTCTTTTATCATTAGTATGGGGTAAATTCGAGCTTTATACGCTCTTACACCTTTTCGCCCTGCATACGGCGCTGCGTGATGTAGTCTGTCTCATAGTAGGAGAGATCCTCGCGAAGGTTCTCGAAAATTTTGGACAGCTCGATCGTCAGATCGCGAACCTCGCGAACTGGCTTTTTGCGGAAGCGGATCGCATCCTGGCCTGTGTAAGCGTAGCGGCCATCCTCCGAGTAGCACTCGTGCTTCGGATAGAAGAAGCTGTTAACTGAGGAATGATACACCTCATACAGCACCTTCTCGGCATATTCAATATTGAAGTTCGGTCTGCGCAGAGATACACCAAGCTTCTCATAAGCAACCTCGGAGAACACAAGCAGATGTCTTGTATCTGCAAGATAACCCTTATAGAACTCGTCCATTGCCGGATCGTTTTCCGCATTCAGCTGCTGCAGCGAATGTGCATTCACGAATTGCTCCATTTTCGCAATCGCGTCGCTCAGCTTCGTTCTCGTCGATTCACATAAACTTTTCACATGTGTTGCGGTCATAGTACGGGACCTCCTCAGTCAAACCAAACATCATTTATTTTTTCGTAAATCTTATCATATTTGAATCTATCGTACCACAATTTCTTTGGAAAAGTAAGCGGCAATGCGCACAAGAGGCATACGAGGTCTCAACAGCGGTCTGGCTTAGAATGGTTATCATTGCTGTTGATATTCAGGACGTGCTTGGGAAATCTAACCCTAAGACGATAAACAAGCAGGAGGATATATAGATGAGAAAATGGGGCGTTACGTTATCCGTTCTTGCCATTGCAGCCGGAGGGCTGCTGCTCGTGCCTCGGGGCGGTCATGCGCCGGAGTCCGAAGCGCTATCTGCCGAGAAGGAGCTGCGCATCAAGCAAGCGACAATGAACCAGGATCTCGCACTAACGAATGAGCTATGCCGCAGTCAATGCAGCTATGAGCTGCACCGGATCGCCACCGACATCGTGAAGGACGGGGCGAAGCCGACGAAGCTGCTAGCCGAGCTTCAGCAGCAGCACCCGCATATGAGCTGGCTCGTGCACACGAGCGCCGGGGTGCCGCTTGCGCAAGGCACTGCCGTCGGTCAGCTCCCTGAGCGCATCCGCGAGAAGGCTCAAGATATGCTGATGCAGGCGAAGCAGTCCGTGGACCGCGGTCAGTCGTATCAATCCGGCACGCTCGAGGACAACGGACAGCAGTTCTTCGTACTCGCAGAGCCGGCTGTCGACGGCCGCAGCGGAATCGTCGGCGTCGTGGAGCAGCATATATTGTCCGAGGTCGCCGAGCATGAACGGAAAAACTTACGCATCGTCACGTATCCAGCCGAAGGCCGCTACAAGATCGAATCGGTCGATTCCAAGACGCTGCGCGACGTGCATGTCGACCACCCGGAAGAGAATGAAGGCGTCAGCCATTACCATCAGAATCAGGTCGTCGTCAAATTCCGCAGCGATCCGACAGAGCAGGAACTGGAGCGCATCCGTTCAGAGATTGGCGGAGGTACGGTTCGCAAGCTTGGCTACACCTACGTATTCGAATCGCAATCGATGGAAGCGAAGGAGCTGATGAGCTACTTCCAGAAGTGGAACGTAGCCTACGCGGAGCCGCATTTCCTGTACTTAACCAATACGTCCGCCCCTGCCCGCAGAGGAGCGGCAACAGAGAGGCCCATCGGGGAAGCAAGCGGCTTCGTGCCGAACGACGCGCTGTACCAGCGTTACCAGTGGAATTTACCCAAGGTCGATATTGAATCGGGCTGGCACATTTCGAAGGGCTCGGACCAAGTGACCGTCGCCGTCATCGATACCGGCGTCGACCTGAATCATCCCGACCTGCAGAACCAGCTCGTCAGCGGCTTGAACGTCGTGAACCAGCGCCAAACGCCTCAGGACGATGTCGGCCACGGCACACACGTAGCTGGTGTCATCGGCGCGCTCGTCAATAATAATCTCGGCGTCGCTGGTATGAGCTGGTACAATCATATTATGCCGATTAAGGCGCTCGACGCGACCGGTGCGGGCAGCACGTATGCCGTTGCTCAAGGTATCATCTGGGCCGTCGATCACGGAGCGAAGGTCATTAATATGAGTCTGGGCAATTATGCAGACGCCGAATTCCTTCACGACGCCATCCGCTATGCGTATGACCGAGATGTCGTGCTTATTGCCGCCAGCGGCAACGACAATACGGAGAGACCGGGCTTCCCTGCCGCATATCCGGAGGTGTTCGCTGTTGCGGCGACCGATCCGAACAATTCCAGGGCGACCTTCTCCAATTACGGCACCTATATCGACGTCGCCGCGCCGGGTGTCAGCATCGCCAGCACGTATCCGCATAGCCAATATGCTGCACTGTCGGGAACGTCCATGGCCACGCCCCACGTCGCCGCGCTCGCCGCGCTGATCCGCTCGGTCAATCCGAATCTGAAGAACACTGAGGTCATGCAATTAATGCGCGATACCGCAGTGGATCTTGGTCCAGTCGGCAGAGATAAGTATTATGGCTTCGGCTTGATCGATGTCGGTCGTGCCCTGCAGGCAGCGAATCCGAATACTGCGTCGCAGAGGGACCAGTCCTCACCGGACGAGACGATCGACTCGACCTGGACGGATTGGCTGCGCCGACTGCTCGGTGTGTAATATGAACGCTCAACGATGCTCGCGACTTAGCGAACGCAAAGAAACCGCCCTCTGAGGCGGTTTCTTCACAAGTATATGGCTATTCATCTGTTGTAGACGGCTGAAGGAAAGCTTGCCGTAAGCCGGGTTCTGTGCTTCCAGTGGTCATAACGGGGGCCACCCTGCCACCATTGAAGCGA
This sequence comes from Paenibacillus sp. YYML68, assembly GCF_027923405.1. Classification (NCBI taxonomy): domain Bacteria; kingdom Bacillati; phylum Bacillota; class Bacilli; order Caryophanales; family Paenibacillaceae; genus Paenibacillus; species Paenibacillus sp. YYML68. The sequence continues at coordinate 3,281,883 of NZ_BQYI01000001.1, forward strand.
CAATCATCTATCTAGGCCATACATTGCTGCATGGCTCAAGCGACCAACCCGAACGCGTCTCGGGCTAAGACTGTCCCGCTAGGAGACGTGCGTTCCTCTAGGTCTTGCTCCAAATGGGGTTTACCAGGACCTATGTCACCATAGCTCCTCGTGGTCTCTTACACCACGGTTCCACCCTTACCTGTGCTCACCGGGCATAGCCCGGCTTCCACTGCCTTGTGAGCAGCTGCCATCGGCGGTCCATTTCTGTGGCACTAGCCTTCAGCTCGCGCTGACTGGACGTTATCCAGCATCCTGCCCTGTGGAGCCCGGACTTTCCTCTCGCGGCCGAAGCCGCCAGCGATTGTCTGTCAAACTTTCCTTTGCAACAGATGCTTAGCTAGTATACATAGAATCTGCTGAAAACTCAAGACCTGCAGCGTACCAGTTTATACAAAGCGGAACGGCTCCGTATCAATCGTCGAGGCGATGACCTTCGTTGACCATCTGCGCTCCTCGAGCTTCGACTGTAAATACCGGGCTACGCCCTTCTTCATGATCTTCTCTACGTTATGTCCCGGATCGATCAACGTCATGCCAGCAGCAAGCGCATCGTGAGCGGTATGGTAATCGATATCTCCGGTGACGAGCACATCCGCCCCGGCGAACATCGCATGGCGTACATAGCGGCTGCCCGAGCCTCCCAGTACAGCAGCCTTGCGAATGACACGGTCCATATCGCCGACGACACGCACCATCGGGACGTCGTAGGCTGTCTTAACGCGCTCGCACAGCTCTCCTAGCGTCACCGGCTGCTCCAGCTTGCCCGCACGACCAAGCCCGAACGTCCGTGTCTTCAGATCGAGCGCGTACAGATCGTAGGCGACCTCCTCGTACGGATGCGCCTTGAGCATCGCCTGAACGACGCGGCGCTCCGCGCTCTGCGGCACGATCGTCTCGATTCGCACCTCATGCGCCTGCTCCGCCTTGCCCGGCTTGCCGATGAATGGGTCCGTGCCTTCACCAGGCTTGAACGTGCCGACGCCCTCGATATTGAAGCTGCATTCCGTATAACGGCCAATGCCTCCCGCTCCTGCCTCGAACATTGCCGATCTCACCTTGTCCGCATGCTCGATCGGTACGAAGACGACGAGCTTCTTCAGCTTGTCCGTGTGCACCTCATCGAGCGGCTCCGACACCTGAATGCCGATCGCCTCGGCCATCATGTCGTTGATGCCGCCGTCAGCAACATCAAGGTTCGTATGCGAGATGTAGACCGCGATGTCGTTTTTGATCAGCTTCTCATACAGCCGCCCTGCTGGTGTATCGGTCTGAAGATGAGCAAGCGGGCGGAAAATAATCGCATGATGAGCGATAATGAGATTGGCCCCATGCTGGATCGCCTCCTCGACAACCGCCTCGGTGACGTCGAGCGCGATCAGTACGCTCGTAATTTCCTTCTGCAGCGACCCGAGCTGCAGTCCGATTTTGTCATCGGGCACTGCATACGACTTCGGAGCGAGCTCCTCCATTAGTTGAATGACGGCTTGACCTTTGGCGAGCATGCGCTCAGCACCTCCTCGATCCGATTTATTTGCTCACGAATGCGGGCTTCCTTCTCACGGGCAGTCTCCATCTGCGACAGCTTCAGCTGACTGCACACCTTCTCCAGCTTGTCCAGCTCAAGCCGCCACTTACGCACCCACACCTCGGGACATTGTTGCACCAGGTGCGGGCCCATTGTGATCAGCATTTCCCGAGATACAACAACATTCTCATTCAGCTGCAGAGGCTTGTAGAGCTGATCTGCCTCCTCGCTTGACCCGAGCTCAGCCGTGAGAATCTCGTAAATCTTCCCATCTTCCTCCAAAATACGCTCGTTCAGCAGCGACCAGCCGTTCGCCAGCAGCCACTCGCGCACCGCATCCTCGCCCACGTTCGGCTGCAGCACAAGCCTCTTGACGCCCTCGAGCTTCGCCTTGCCGGCCTCCAGTATAGAGGCGATCAGCACGCCGCCCATGCCAGCGATCGTAATGACGTCGACCTCGCTCCGCTCGATGACGGCCAAGCCGTCGCCGAGCCGAACATCGATGACATGTGCGAGACCAGCGAACCGAACCTGCTTGGAAGCCGCCTCGAACGGTCCGGCGTTCACCTCGCCGGCTACCCCTTTCACAATCGTGCCCTGCTCTGCCAGATACGATGGCAGCAACGCGTGATCCGAGCCGATATCCGCCAATCGACTTCCTTGGGGCACCTCCTGTGCAATCCACTCCAACCGCTTCGATAATTGAATCAAGATCCCATCACCCATTTCGTCCACTTCGTCCGATACATAAACAAGTACGCCGCTTGCACACATAGCTTCGCGAGCAGTACCCATTGTACGGTCTCTTCTCCGTACTGTTCGGCATACAGCATAGCATACAATTCCGGCATGTACCAAACGATGTTGCCGAGCGCGAAAAATACAAAGCCGAGCTGACGGCTTCGATCATGAATGAGCCACGACAGCCAGCAAAATAAAATGGCAAGAGGCACCCAGCTCACCTCAAGCGTGACCCAGCTGATCGTATCGAGCTGATGATGCAGCAACCAACCATAACAAAACACGAGACTCACCCAACCGCACAGCTGGAATAAAGCAAGCCTCGCAGCAACACCGGTCACCATCCAGATCACACTCGTCAAAAACACATAGCCGACCATCAGCACAGGCTCCTCATAGCCGTGAAGCTTCAGCATGTAGACGCCGATAAACAGCAGAAATAAAGAGGCCATGCCCAGTATGATCTGAGCAGCCATCGGCTCCTTCTGCCGCTTCGCACCTCCGAAGGCGTAGCACGTTACAAGAAAGGCGAGAGACACCCCTATTTGCATTGGAATTTCAAAAGCGTTAAAATTAAGAGCAGTAAAGGAAATAACGATGGCAGCGAGCAATAGTAGTGACCATATTTTCCAGCTGCTGTTAACGATTTGTGAAGACGACATTCCAAGAAGGCGGCCAGGTGATTCCAGCTTCGGCTTCTCCAAGCCTTCCGTTACATATAAGTTAAGTAAGAAATCACAATATTGCTCTGGCAGCAAACGGCTTCGACGCCAGTGCTCGATCTCATGGATCATCATGATTTTTTTCTTATCATCCATCAGCCGCCACCCCCAAGACTCATGCTAGTAGTTAAAAAATTAGACCTTACTGCAGCGATTCGCAGAAAGGTCTAATCCATGCGTCCACCGCCAAAGTAGCGCCGCACTACACGCGTCATTAGCGTCTATTCGAGAAAATCCTTCAACCGCTTGCTTCGGCTCGGATGACGAAGCTTCCGCAGCGCCTTCGCCTCAATCTGTCGAATACGCTCACGTGTGACTCCGAACACTTTGCCTACTTCTTCCAGCGTCCTTGTACGGCCGTCATCGAGTCCGAAGCGTAGACGAAGCACGTTCTCCTCACGCTCGGTCAACGTATCCAGCACATCCTCCAGCTGTTCCTTCAGAAGCTCATAAGCAGCTGCATCGGCTGGTGCCAGTGCCTCTTGATCTTCGATGAAGTCGCCCAGATGCGAATCGTCCTCTTCACCGATCGGCGTTTCAAGCGATACCGGCTCCTGCGCGATTTTCATAATTTCACGAACCTTATCGGTGCTCAGGTCCATTTCCTTCGCAATTTCCTCCGGTGTCGGTTCACGCCCAAGCTCCTGCAGGAGCTGCCGCGACACGCGAATGAGCTTATTGATCGTCTCTACCATGTGCACAGGAATACGGATCGTTCTCGCTTGGTCCGCGATCGCACGGGTAATGGCCTGACGAATCCACCAGGTTGCATATGTACTGAACTTATAGCCCTTCGTATGGTCGAACTTCTCAACCGCCTTGATCAAGCCCATGTTGCCCTCTTGAATGAGATCGAGGAACAGCATGCCGCGTCCAACATAACGCTTCGCTATGCTGACGACAAGTCGCAGGTTCGCTTCGGCCAATCGACGCTTCGCTTCCTCATCCCCGAGCTCAATGCGCTTCGCGAGGTCTACCTCATCCTCGGCAGACAGAAGCGGCACACGGCCGATTTCCTTCAAGTACATCCGAACCGGATCGTTGATCTTGATGCCCGGCGGCAGGGACAGGTCATCATCGAATTGGAAATCGTCATGCTCCATCGGACCCATCTCATGCTCTTCATCCGACTCGTTGCCGACATCGATGCCCATCTCCTGAAGATGCTCGAAGAATTCGTCGATTTGCTCCGGATCTTGATCGAAAGGAGCCAGCTTTTCCATAATTTCCTTGTACGTAATGGCCGAACGTTTCTTTCCTTGTTCGATTAATTGGTCTTTTACCTGCTCTAACGTCAACTCGGTCTCTATTTCAGTGCGTTGATCGTTCGCCATAAATCCAACTCCCTCCTCCTTGGAGCAGTCCTCTGATGGACCGGCTATCATGATGACTTCAGCTGCTTCTCCAAGGAAATGATTTCACTTGCCAGCTTCAGAGCGGTCGGGATATCTCCCGAGCGTTCTGCTTGTTTCACTTGCTCTCTCTTCGCTTCGAGCTCTTGCACGAGAGGGTACTTCTTTATTTCGCGGATGTAATCGTCAATGACGGCTTCATTCACGCCATTGCGATTATCTATTAAGGTTAAGGAGCTCGCCAAGCTCTCTAGCTTGTCATCTTGAAGCATTCCGATGAACATGCTTGCATTCGGTTCGTAGCCTTGCGCGTAATAAGCGTACAGGTAAGCAGCAATTGCCGCATGCTCCTCTACATTAAAGCCGTCTCCGAGCTGTTTTTCCACGTACTGGGCGACCTCTTGATCCTGAATCATAACCGCAAGCAGCTGCTTTTCGGCAAACTGATATGCAGGAATGATCGCAGGAGACTGTGTTCGGGGCCTCCCGTTATTCCTAACATTATTCCACGGATTAGGTTTATTATCCCCTTGTGCTTCCTTTTTTTCCGCTTGTAGCCTGATTTCATTCAACGCTTGCATAGCGGTATCGAAGGAATAACGAAACTCCGTGGTCAGCTCCTTTACGTAGTGCTCTCGTTCAATCGGCGACGCAAGACCTGCGATAACCCGAAGTGCCTGCTGTATGTATCGTAGCCTCTCCCCATCCTCCTGCATCTTATAGTTTCTGCGAAAATATAGAAGCTTATATTTGATCGATGGTACAGCGGGATCCATAATCTCGCGTACAAATCGTTCAGAACCGTATTTGCCAATATACTCGTCAGGGTCCATACCGCTTGGCAGCAGTGCGATTCTAACCTGACAGCCTGCATTCTCCAGCAGCGGAATGCTCTTGTAAGCTGCCGCTTGCCCGGCTGAGTCGCCGTCGTATACAACGACAACGCGCTCGGCCAATCTTCGGATCTGCTCCGCATGCTCCGGCGTCAGTGCCGTTCCCATCGTAGCAACGCCGTTGTGTACGCCTGCATCCCATGAGCGAATAACGTCAAGATAGCCTTCGAACAGAGCCAGCTCCTGCGTTTTGCGTATCTGAGGTCTTGCTGCGTGCATGTTGTACAGCGTCCTGCTCTTGTGGAACAGCATCGATTCGGGACTGTTTAAATATTTGGGCTGCCCGTCACCCATCAATCGTCCACCGAAGGCGACCGTCTGCCCCTTCCAGTCCCGTATGGGAAAAATAACCCGATCGCGAAACTTATCCACATAGCCAGTGCCGTCCTGCTTAGCGGATATAAGACCGCCTTGCTCCATGAGCGTTAGCGGAAACTGCTTCTTCTCCAGCAAGTTCACCAGCGTATCCCAGCGCTGCGGCGCGTAGCCGAGCCCGAACGCCTCCATCAGCTTATCGCTAAGCCCGCGGTTGCGTAAATATTGCTTGGCCGCCTTCCCCTGCTCGGTGTTATGCAGGATGTACTGGTACAGCTTCTCCGCCAGCTCATATGCCTCGAGCAGCTTCGTCCGATCCTTGTTCTCCTTCGTCTCTGGGCCGTCTGTAGCAAGTCCGAATTGAACATCCAAACTCGCCTCCTCCGCCAGCTTCCGAATCGCTTGCCCGTAGGACAATCCCTCAATATCGGCGACGAACCCGATTACATTCCCACCGGCTTGGCAGCCGTAGCAATGATAGATCTGCTTCTCCGGTGTGACGGTGAACGAAGCCGTTTTCTCCGAGTGGAAAGGACACAGTCCCTTCATATAATGTCCCTGCTTCGTCAAGTGGACGTATTTGCCAACGACCTCGACGATGTCGTGAGCCTTCAGCACTGCGTCGACGACGGGCTGCGGAATGCGTCCGTTACTCATCCTATCCACCTACAATTCCATTAACACGTATAACTATTCGCTATGTCGTGTGATTTTCCTGCAACCTCGACAAAAGTTTTGTCAAAGATTGTAGAAATATTTGTCGATCTTGCTCGGTGAACGGCTTCGGCCCCTTCGTATACTTCCCCCCGCGCCTCAGCCTCGCTTGCTCATGTCGGCGCTCAAGCAAGAAATCAATCGACTTATCTTGATACAACTGTCCTCTGTTAGACATCGCATAAGCCCGCTTGCCCAAAGCCAATGCGGCAAGTCCAAAGTCCTGCGTAACGAGCACATCTCCAGGGCTTACCTTATTCGCGATATACAGATCAGCCGACTGGCTTGACCGGTCAACCTGCACGATCTGCACCCCTTCCTCCGGCTGCAGCCGGTGATCGAAGGAGGCAACCATAAGGACGGGAACGCCGTGTAGCGCCGCAGCTTGCCGAATTTCTGGCTTAACCGGGCACGCATCGGCGTCAACCATTATTTTGAACATATGCTTATACCTGCCGGGTTGAAGGATTGACGTGCGAAACTACCGTAATATTATATACGATGAATTTACAAAAAATCCTGCTTCCTCTCTAAAACAACAGCTACCGCGAACGCATAAGATCGATGATCATGCTCGCTGTTTCCTCCACCGCTTTATTCGACACATCAATAACGGTACAGCCGATTTTGCTCATAATCGTATCGGCGAACGCAAGCTCCTTCAGTATGCGCTCCGTGTTCGCGTAGGTGGCGTTGCCTGGCAAGCCAAGAGTCTTCAGTCTTTCTGTTCGTATCATATTCAGCTTATGGGGATCAATTCGAAGACCGATCATTTTTTTGGGAGAAACGGTGAACAGTTGATCTGGCGGCGCGATCTCGGGCACGAGTGGCACATTCGCGACCTTGTACTTCTTATGGGCCAAATACATGGAGAGAGGTGTCTTCGAGGTACGGGATACGCCTACCAGCACGATATCTGCCTGCAGCACACCGTTAAAGTCCCGGCCGTCATCGTATTTAACTGCGAATTCGATCGCCTCGACTTTGCGGAAATAGTCTTCATCCAGTCGGTGAATCATACCAGGACGGTGACTGGCCTCCTGATTGAACGAATGCTCTAGCGCACGAATTACGGGGCCAAGCAGATCGACATACGGAATGCCGTTCTTCTCTGCCTCTTGGATTAAATAATCGCGAAGCTCAGGAATAACGAGCGTAAAGACGATCGTCCCTCCACGAAGCTTGACCGCCTGCATGAGTATATCAATGTCTGCACGCCCTTTGATAAAGGGTGACCTGCGAATATCAGCCTCTAGCGGCTCGAACTGGACGGTAGCGGCTCGAACGACGGCTTCGCCCGTATCGCCAGCCGAGTCGGAGGCCACAAAAACAACCGGCTTAAGCGCCCCTGAATTGCTCATAGATGGAAAGCCTCCTATTGTGATCTAACACGAAGAAAAGCTCCAGGATTGGAGCCAAATGGTGGAGTAAAACTCATATTATATCACATTATAATAGCATTGTGTCAAAAACATGTCAATTTCTCACAAGTCGTATTTATACAGCTGGTCTAGAAAATCTCTGGACTTCAGCTTGATCGCAATGTGCGTATCGAAATAAGTTCGCATCATCGTCTTCAAAAGTGCCTTCGTTTCCGGCTTCACATCAATCTGACCGAGCCGGCGCACATCGAGCTGCTGGAATAAGCGCAGCAGCTTCAGTGCACCGGGCGTCAGACGAACGGCCTCCGGCTCACGCAGGCGACAGCTCTCGCATAGGATGCCACCCAAGTTGCTGCTGAACGTAACCGCTTCCGAATGACCCCGACATAGCACACATTGCTCGAGCTCGGGAGCGTAGCCAGCCTGCATGAACATTTTCATCTCATACAGGTGGAGTACGATCTGCATATCTTTCCCGTCCCTCAATGCGGCTAGGCTCCCCTTTAGCTGCTCGAACATGTAAGGATGCCCCTCATGGTCTCCGAACATGCGCTCGGTCAGCTCAGCCAAGCAGGATGCATAGGCGGCGAGATCGAGGCTTTCGCGAAGCTTCTGGAACGAATCCTCGATTTCGGCATGCTGCAGCGAGCCGAGCTGACCCGATTTATAATACGAATAATCGCCCAGTGTGAACAGTTGCACCGCAGAGCCGAACTTGCTCTTTACTTTTTTCGCGCCGCGGGCGACGAAGCTCACCTTCCCTTGCTCCTTGGTGAACACCGTCACTATTTTGTTGCCTTCCCCATAGTCAATCCCGCGAATTACGATTCCTTGCAACCTGTGCTGCATAAGGCCGCCTCTCCCTATCCTGAAATAACAAGCTCCGTAATGTCCGGAATTTGTTATGGCAAGCCTCGAAACGAATGTAGCGAAGCTAAACTGAGGGGCTGCTTCATTCGTTGCTATTGCAGCCATTCCTCGTGCAAGGCAGCTGTGTCTTGCTCAAGCTCCGGCTCTTCAGCCTCCGGACCGCCGTTCATTTCTTTATAAAGCAGGTAGGCATCCACATCTCCAGTCATCGAAAAATACTTCCACGAAAAATCTCTCATGGTTCATCCTCCCCTTGGTGACATGACAACATTACCTGTTTATAGGATTAGCATGGTACGAATCGCATCGAAGTATGCTGACAAAAAACTGGTATGCATGATATCCATTAACCTAAGCGAAGCCGCACTGAAACGGGCGAACGAGCCTATTCGTGGCGGAAGCCGAGGTCCTTCAGCACAACGTCCTTGTTGCGCCAATCCTTCTTCACCTTCACCCACAGCTCCAGGAACACTCTCGAGCCGAGCAGCGCCTCGATGTCAGCTCTCGCCTTCTGGCCGACCTCCTTAAGCAGCGCGCCCTTCTTGCCGATGATGATCCCCTTCTGAGAGTCCCGCTCCACGTAAATAACTGCGCCAATATAGACAACGCCGTTATCCTGCACCTTCATATCCTCGATGCCGACCGCGATCGAATGCGGAATCTCCTCACGGGTCAGATGTAGAATCTTCTCGCGAATCAGCTCCGCGCAGACGAATTGCTCAGGATGATCGGTCACTTGATCAGCCGGGTAATACTGGGGACCGTTCGGCAAAAATTTCACGATCTGTGTCATCAGCGTATTGACATTGTTGCCGTTCAACGCCGAGACCGGCACAATCTCCGCGAACGGATACAGCTCCTTGTACGTGACGATAATAGGCAGCAGTGCCTCTGGCTGTACCTGGTCAATTTTGTTCAAGACCAGAATGACCGGAGTTGTCACCTTCTTCAGCTGCTCGATGATGTAACGATCCCCGCCGCCGATCCCTTCGACGACGTCAACGAGGAATAAGATCGCCTCGACCTCCTTGAGCGCACTCTCCGCCGCTTTCATCATATAGTCTCCGAGCTTCGAAGACGATTTATGAATGCCGGGCGTATCGAGGAAGACGATCTGAGAATCATCCGTCGTATACACACCATGTATTTTGTTCCGTGTCGTCTGCGGCTTATCGGACATAATCGCGATCTTCTGTCCAATGACCTGATTCATGAGCGTTGACTTACCGACGTTCGGTCTTCCGATGATCGCAACGAAGCCCGATCGGAAGCTGTTCTGCTTCGTAGTAGATGTAGATGACATATTAACTGTTCGTTCCCCCGTCCAAATCTTGTGATGTGAAAGCTCCGGGCAGCAGCGCCGCCACCGTCGTAACAGCGACGTCTCCCCGAAGATTAGCCATATATACCGGCATATCCGGCGCGCACAGCTCAATGAGCACCTGCCTGCATACGCCGCATGGCGCAATCGGCTGCTCGGTGTCGCCGATAACGGCGATCGCCTTAAAGCTCCCCGCCGCTTCCCCGTCGGCAATGGCGCGGAACAGCGCTGTACGCTCCGCGCAGTTCGTCGGACCGTAAGCTGCATTCTCGACGTTGCAGCCCAGATGCACCCGGCCTGACGCATCCAGCAGTGCACTGCCGACCTTGAAGCGGGAATATGGCGTATACGCGCGCTCACGCGCTAGTTTGGCCTGTTCGATCAGCTTCGCTTGCTCCATAGTCTACATCAGTCCCTTCTGTTCTGAGCGATCCTATGAATGCCTTTACAGCGGATATAAATAAAAAACAAGAACCGTCATCAAGCTGCCGAGCAGCGCTCCGAGAAGCTGCGAGGCGAACGGCCTGCGTCTCTTATCATGAAGCGCGAACGTCAGCAATAATGCGAGGAAGTAGCCAAGCAGCGCCGTGAGCGTGTCATGCGCCCGATATGCGATCAGCGTCGCCACGGCGAATGCAACCGCGCTGAACAAGCTCGGCTTCATCCATGTTCCCTTATCGGTGAAGCGCGTCTGCACGACGATAACGGTCAGAATGATCAGCGACAGCAGCACCCATACGGCGCCTGCAGTCAGGACGCCGCCCTGCAGCGCTTGACCCGTGCGCACCAGCCGATCCAGCGGCTCGTAGAACACGATCATCCCGGTCATAACGGCAAAAGCCGCAGTCACCAGTACCGCGGCTGCAGCGACATCCTTCGCGATTTTGGCCAGCGGATGAATGTCAGGCATTGCGAGGTCTACCGCCTTCTCAATGGCGGTATTCATCAGCTCGGCTACAATGACGAGCGTAACCGCTAGCAGGATGAACAAGACGTCAGCCTTAGACAGCCCGAGCATCAAGGCAAGGACCAGCGCCGCGAACGCCGTGAAGAAGTGAAATCTCATGTTGCGCTGGGTTGCAAGGGCATATTGGACGCCTTCATACGCATAGCGGAAGCTTCGCTGCCACTTGCCCTGCGGAGTCAACGGGTAAGTCCTGCCTGCTGGAGTATGGCTTCCTGCTTCGCAAACATCCGCTTCTCTTCATCCTCATTCTGATGGTCGTATCCGATCAGATGCAGGAAGCCGTGCACGAACAGAAATCCGAGCTCCCGCTCCAGCGAATGACCGTATTCCTCAGCCTGAGCAGCCGCTCTCTCAACCGAAATAATAATGTCGCCTAGCGGCTCCTCTTCGCCTTCTTCATCGTCCTCGAGCTCGTCATTCTCGTCAGAGCCAGTCGAACCTGTCTTGCCGTCTGCCCCCCCCTCGACCTCGATAAACTCGAACTCCTCCTCGTCGAACTCTTCGTCGCCGTAGATAATCGCAATCTCGTCCTCGCCCATCTCCATCATCGAGAACGACAGCACGTCCGTCGGCTTATCGAGACCGCGATATTGCATATTCAGCTCCTGAATCGCTGCATCGTCCACGAACGACAGTGCGACTTCGCCATCCATCACCTGCTCTGCCCGCCCTGCAAGGACGAGCAGCTCCTTCAGCCTTGCAATCAGCTCAGGCGTAATGCTGTGCTGTTCCTGCTCATTATTCCAAGACAACCGCAAACTCATGGCGCCACCTCTTTTTTGTGATCGTTCGGACGGGGCTGCTGCTCCGTCTTCGCCCCCTGCACATCGGCCGGATACTCGATCCGGGAATGGAAGATGCCGAGCAGCGTTTCATTCAATGTTTTGGTAATATGATCCAGTTCCTTGATCGTCAGGTCGCAATCGTTGAATTGTCCGTCATCGAGACGGCTCTTCACAATTTTGCGCACCATCGAATCGATCTGCTCGACCGTCGGATTGCGAAGCGAACGGACAGCCGCCTCCACGCAGTCGGCGATGCCGACGATCGCCGCCTCCTTGGACTGCGCCTTCGGACCCGGATAGCGATACTCCTCCTCCTCGGGCGGCAGCTCTCCACGTTCCTCGGCCTGCTTGATCGCCTTGTGGTAAAAATATTGCAGCAGCGTCGTACCATGATGCTGCTCGGCGATGTCGCGGATCGGCTTCGGAATGTTGAAATCCTTCAGCATCTCCGAGCCGTCGCGTGCATGCGCGACAATAATCGATTTGCTGAGCGCAGGATCGATACGGTCATGCGGATTTTCCATATTCGCCTGATTCTCGATAAAATAGCTCGGTCGCTTCGTCTTGCCGATGTCGTGATAGTAAGCGCCTACCCGACACAGCAGCCCATCAGCGCCGATCGCCTCCGCAGCGGCCTCAGACAAGTTGCCGACCATGACGCTATGATGATACGTGCCTGGCGTCTCGGTCAGCAGCTTCCGCAGCAGCGGGTGGTTCGGATTCGACAGCTCGACGAGCTTGAGCGGAGACAGAATGCCGAACGCCACCTCGAAGAACGGAAGCAGCCCGATGACGAACACGGCGGTTAATAGACCACTGCCGAGGGCGAACGATGCAGCGAATATCATCTCACGCTTCGTGTCCTGCTCCTCGAAGAGCAGCATCGAGCCAACGAGCACGACGGCCAGCAGCGACACCATAACACCAGCCTTCAGAATCGATGACCGCTGACTCGCTCTCTGAATCGAGAAGATGGCAGCGAACGACGTCGCCAGCGTAAGCAAGCCATACCGGAAGTCGAACATCTGCAGCTGGTCGCCATTGAAGATGATGCTGGCAATGACGCCCAGCACGACAGCTGCAATGAAGGCAATCTGCGGGTTCAATAGGATCGTAATCATCATGGCGCCCATCGCAGCCGGTGCCAAATAGCCGATATACGGATATTCAAGCGTCTGCATCATCGAGAACACCTTCATGAACGTAACGGTAAGAAATAAAATAAGGACGAGCATGAACAGCTGTACATTGTTGTAATGAATCGGCAGCTGGCTTTGACGCACGTACATATACAGCAGCAGACAGCATAAGCTGACGAACAGGAACAGCCCCAGATGCGGCCAATACGTCCGCTCGTCCTTCAACAGATCGAGCGAGGCGAGCAGCTGGTACACGTCCTCCGTAATCGTATCGCCCTTGAACACCAATATATCGTTCTTGTTAATGTAGACTGGCTTCACGTTCTCCCGCGCCTTATCCTTCGCTTCCTCCGTGCCCTTCTGATCGTAGAACTTGTTGGAGGTGAGCACAGCGCGGACCAGCTCCTGCACGAGCTCGCGGGCGTTGTTCTTCGACAGCGTGGAAGCGTTCACAAGCTCAGCAACCTTCGCCCTTGCTGTCTGCGCATCCAGCAGCTGATCGGTCATGAGACGAGACACGATGTCTCGCGCCACTGGCTCCATCACCGTAAGATCGTCCTTCGTCAGCCGCGGAAGCTTGTAGTACGCCTCCTCGGGTATGCGGTAGGGCTGACTCTCGAACGACTTGCGCATCTCCTCCAGCAGCTCCGGACTGAACTGACCGCTTGCCTCGAACTGCTTCAGCTGCCGATCCAGATGACCGTCAATCAGCTCCGGAATGACCGTCTTGTAGATGTTCACCTTGTCCGCTAGGCTGACCTCCGTATCGGCATTGATCTGCTGCAGCTTCTCGAAGATCGACTCGACCGCCGCTTCATTCTTCAGCGCTACGATCTTGTACACCGGCTGCTCCTTCGCCGCCGCCTCGTCCTCTGCCCGCTTCGTCGCGAGCTCATTCAGTATGGCCCTTGGCGCTAATATATCTTTCTCCGCCGCCTCATTGAGCTGCACATCGTACGTCTGCGGCACAACCCGATTCAACAGCGCCAGATATAGAAAGACAACAAGCGCCAGAAACAGAAGAAAGCGCACGATGGCGCTGTACCTCCAGCCGGCGAGCCGGTATTGATATTTGCCTTGAATGGAAACGCGGTTGCTCATAGGAAAGGTCAGCCCTTTCTCAGCCTTCTTTGTCTTCATTATAGGCTACTATAATTTTTTGCACGAGGGAGTGGCGCACGACATCCTGCTCGGCGAAGGTGATAAACCCAAGCTCCTCGATGCCGCTCAGAATGCGCTTCGCTTCCACAAGTCCGCTCGACTTGCCCCGCGGCAGATCGATCTGCGTCACGTCTCCCGTGATGACCATCTTGGAGCCGAAGCCAAGGCGCGTCAGAAACATCTTCATCTGCTCCGGCGTCGTATTCTGCGCTTCGTCGAGAATGATGAACGAATCGTCGAGCGTTCGGCCGCGCATGTACGCAAGCGGCGCAATCTCAATCAGACCGCGCTCCAGCGACTTGAGCACCTGCTCCGGCCCGAGCACGTCGTTAAGTGCATCATACAATGGGCGCAAATACGGGTCAACCTTTTCCTGGAGATCGCCCGGCAGGAAGCCGAGACTCTCGCCCGCTTCGACGGCAGGCCGGGTCAGCACGATTCGCTTCACCTTGCCCTCCTTCAGCGCGGCGACGGCGAGGACGACAGCAATGTACGTCTTGCCTGTTCCCGCAGGTCCGATCCCGAAGACGATATCCTTCTTCTTGATCTCGCTGACGTACTGCTTCTGCCCGATCGTCTTGACGCGAATCGGCTTGCCCTTATGCGTGACGGCGATCTCGCCCTTGAACAGATCAAGCAACTGATCAGCCTTCAGCTCCCTGGACAAGTCCAGCGCATACAACACATCCCGCTCAGTCAGCACATACTGATTACGGATCAAGGCCAGCAGCACTGTGAACAGATGCTCCAGCCGCGTCGTCACCTGAGGCGACGCCTGAATGACGATCTCCTCCTCACGGGAGTAAATCGTAGCCTGCACCTCCTGCTCAATCAGGTGCAAAAACTTGTCCTGAGGGCCAAAGAGCGCCTGGCCCTCGGCCGGATTTTTCAAGGATACTTTCACCGTTGTCGCCTGTTCCATCTAATTCTCCTCTTGAGGGATTATGGCACAATCGTTTGTTCAACCGCGATCGGCTCTTCCACTTCTAAGAATACTTCCATATAAACTTTACCATTCTCCGTCTTTTCATGCAAAATTTTTTCGGACACGATCTTCGCATCTTTGCCCGCCTCGGACAAGATTTGCAGCTTCGCCTGCTCTAATCCGACAGTCAGAGCCTCCTTCTCGTCGATCGGCTGCTCGTGTACATCATATTCTCGCAGCGTCTCCTTCAGCCAGCCGATCGGCAGCGTGAACGTACGCCAGCTTAACGTGTGACGCTCGGTAATCGTCTCGATCTGCTCGAACGGCACTTTGCCGTAGCCCGTAATCTGCACCGCTCTGCTGCCGAGCACGAGATAGGAGCGCTCCTTGCTCTCCCCTGTGAACACCTTGTACCGCTGCACAAGCGGCACCTCGACCGTCGGCTTGTACCACACGATCCCCTTCACCGTACCCTGCGCGACGACCGTCTGCTGGTTCGTCTCGTCGCCAAGCGTGCCTGAGATGAGCACGTCCCCTTTTCGCACATACGTATTGGGCTTCACCACTGGGCGACCCTTCTCTGTGAAAATTTCCGTAACGAGCGCGCTCTTCGACGCGACCAAGTTACGTGTATTCATTAACGGCGGCTTCTCTGGTATTTTGGCCTCGACGATCTTGATAATAACATGCGTCCCCTTGATCTCAACGCCGACCCATGCCGTACCCGGCACGTTCGCCTGTATGGACTTCGCAAGCTCCGAGGGCTCCTTCAGCTTGAACTTCCACTGCATACGCCGAATGCCCTCGTTGCTTGCCGCCTGCTTGATCGTCTCGGAGGAGATCGCCTCATTCCCTTCAACACGCACCTGCCACACGAGCGACGACAGCAAGTAGATCCCGATCACGAACCCGAGCAGCCCTGCGGCAAAAAATTTACGCTGCTCCACCCTCGCGAGCCAAAACGGAAAGCCCTCCTTCGACCGCAAACGAATCCGGGAGCCTGTCTCCTTCAAGAGCGGACGAAGGCGGAAAAAATGCGGAATCGTCACATACATCTCGATCCGATCCTTGTCCAAATAACGAATGTCCCAGACGGACATTCGTTTCTCGGTAAGCCGATTGACCAGGCGCTCCAAATGGCGGCCGGTCACCTCAATGCGAACATAACCGCGAATACGGTGAATCAACGATTCGTTCAAGACGCACTTCCCCTTTCCAAGCTAGGAAATATATTGGATATCGCGAATCATTCCTTCGATCATGACTTCATCCGGCATAATCTCACGGATGACCAGGTTGGAGCCGCTTACCTCAAGCTTTCCTTTCGATAGCGCCAGCTTCAGAGAATCGCTTGAGAAGTGGAGCACGCCGCGATGATTCTCAATGTACAGCTGCATATTCCCGATCATCGTGATGCGCGGCAGGTCCATGGCGACGTCTTGAGGCAGGTCGAGCAGTTTTGCCGTAAATTGATTAATTTTGCGAGTTAGACTGCGCATACTTAACCTCCTCCGTAGCATAGCCGTGGGCAGCAAGCGGCAGATCACGGGCTATTTACACGATATGTTCGCAATTCGAAAATATGACCGGCAGCCGTATAATCTGGGCACGGCAAAAAGCCGCAGCTCCCTTCACCGGAGCTGCGGCTTTCATCATTGCTATTGCGGCTTAAACTTAGCCACGCTTGTAAGGACGCTTCGCCCGCGGCGGGCCGAGTATCTCGGCCCAGAGCACGCCCTGAGCCGCCTGGCTCGGCGTCAGAGGGCCGATACCGGGCGCATGAGGCCCGCCATCAGCAAGGCCCCCAGCGGCGCCTGCGGCCTGCCCCTGCGAGCGAGAGTCGCCGCGCTGAGCGGCAGCCGTCTGCAGGGTAGACTGGCCGCCGTAGGCGGCACTGCTGCCCTGCGCGGAGCCGCCCCGGCCGATGCTGCCGTAGCCAGCGCCGCGACCTGAGCCTTCGCCGCTTATCGGCGCTCTAGCGGCCGTAGCGCTGCGCTCATCGCGCGAGCGGTCCAGCCTTGCCGGACGCGGCTCGCCTTGGCTCATGGCCGCCCTGCCGCCGCCTGCCGCTTGCTTGCGCGGCTCCGCGCTAGGAGACGACTCGCTCGGCTGCAGCTCGCCGCCGCCGAACGTCGGCATCCCTCCCCGCGGCTGGGATGCAGGCCGCTTCGGATCGGCCGACTTTTTCTTACCGAGCATCGAGCTTAAGGAGAACAACAGTACGGCAAAGAACACCCAGTTATCAAGCAACCATTCGAATATTCGCATTGTGATCACCGCCTTCAGGCTCTAGTTTCATTACCCGTGACTCGCCTGTAGACGCTCTTACGACTCTTCCCCCTGATTGTCCCGCGGATCGTTCATCTTCCCAAGGCTTGCGCGCATCTGCGTGTCGGACTCAATGTTCTTCAGGTTCATGTAGTCCATCACGCCGAGCTTGCCCTCGCGAAGCGCTTCAGCCATCGCCTGCGGCACCTCGGACTCCGCCTCGACGACCTTCGCCTTCATCTCAACGACGCGTGCGCGCATCTCCTGCTCCTGTGCGACCGCCATCGCGCGGCGCTCCTCAGCCTTCGCCTGAGCGATCTGCTTGTCGGCCTCGGCCTGCTCGGTCTGGAGGTAAGCACCGATGTTCTTGCCGATATCGATGTCGGCAATATCGATGGACAATATTTCAAACGCTGTACCCGCGTCAAGTCCTTTGCTAAGAACCGTCGTGGAGATACGATCCGGATTCTCCAGCACGTCCTTATGTGAGCTGCTAGAGCCGACAGTCGTAACAATACCTTCGCCGACACGGGCAATAATCGTCTCCTCGCCTGCACCGCCGACGAGACGATCAATGTTCGCACGCACAGTTACACGCGCAATAACCTTCACCTCGATGCCGTCCTTCGCTACGGCAGATACGACCGGAGTCTCGATGACACGTGGGTTAACGCTCATCTGCACCGCCTGCAGCACGTCACGTCCGGCCAGATCGATCGCAGCAGCACGCTCGAACGGCAGCTGGATGTTGGCGCGGTGCGCAGCGATCAGCGCATTAACGACACGGTCGACGTTACCGCCTGCAAGGTAGTGACTTTCGAGCTGATTAATCGTCAGACTCAAGCCCGCCTTCGTCGCCTTAATGAGCGGATTGACGATACGACTTGGAATTACACGACGAAGACGCATCGCGACTAGTGTAATAATGCTGATGCGAACGCCAGAAGCGATCGCCGAGATCCACAACATCACTGGCACGAAGGTAAAGAAAACGGACAGTGCAATGATGACAACCGCCGCTAGAAAAAATACAGAAATTAAAGTAGTGCCCATAAACTCATAAGCCTCCTAAAATATAAGATCTAACATGTTCAAAGCTTGCATACTGCCCACACGTTCGAGATGCGATTACAGCTGCTCATCCGCCTCGTCAGGCTTCACCTCGCGAACGACAATGCGCATCCCTTCAACCTCGATGACCTTCACCCGCCTGCCGCTCGGCACGAACGTGCCATCCGCGACAACGTCAAGCTTCTCTTCGTCCAGCTGCATCGTACCGGCTGGTCGTAGCGGTGTCAGCGTCCAGCCGACTCGTCCGACCAGCTCCTGCCGATCGGCAGCCGACACGTAGCCTTGCTCAGTCGTCAGCCGTTCTCGCAGTATGAACCGGTTCCAGACACCTCGATGCTTGAAGTATCGCACGACGATGGCCACGACGGCAACAGCTGCAACGAATGCAATCGCAAGATTCACCGCCGCAAGCTTCATGTTGTACGCAGACAGCACGACGCCGCTGAACAAGCAGACTGCTCCCAATATGCCAAGAATGCCGAAGCTGGAGACGAATATTTCGAGCACGAGGAGCAATATGCCTGCGACGAACAGCACGATATCCTCAGCCCCCGCAAAGCCGGCAATGTAGTGGCCGAAGAAATAGAGCCCGAAGCCCGCCACGCCAAGCAGCCCCGCAAGCCCGAAGCCGGTAATTAGCAGCTCGATGGCGATGCCTGCGATACCGACCAGCAGCAGCACGACCGACACCCAGGGCTGCGTGACGAAGCGCGCCACCTTCTCCGCAGGGCTGAGGTCGATGGTGACGACGGTACGGCTGCTGCTGTCAAGGATAGCGAGCACCTCGGCAAGCTCCTCCGCTTGCCCATCCGCATAGCCGAGCTTCAGTGCTTCACCTGATGTCAGCGTCAAAATTTGCCCAGGCTCAACCGTTCGCTCAATAGCCGTCAGCGGCAGCTGTACCCGCTTATCGACCATCGCCTCAGCGATACGCGCATCGCGTCCACGAAGCTCCGCAGCGGCCTTCATTTGACCGGACCAGTACGAGATGACCTTCGCGCTCTCCACCTCTTCACCTGAGCCATCCACGACAGCGGCCGCCCCGATGGAGCTGCCCGGCTTCATCACGATCCGATTGGCGTTCAGCGCAATGTACGCCCCAGCTGAGATCGCCTTGCCGCGTATGTAGGCGACCGTTGGTATCTTGCTTTCTCGCACAAGACTGCCGATGCGCTCCGCCGAGTCGACGCGACCGCCAAGTGTGTCAATCTCCAGTATGACATGAGCAGCCTCCAAGTCCACCGCCTCGGCGAAGGCGCGCTCCAGATACGCCTCCAGGCCGGTTTCGATCGTCTGCTCGATCGGTATGACCACGACTGGAGACAGCTCAGAACGCTGCTCGCCAGTCTGTGCAGCTGCGTAGGCCAGCATACCAGGAAGCATCAGCAGTACGGACAGCGCGAGCACAATGAGCCTGCGCCACGCACTATGGCGCCAATCGAAGCGCTGCGACTCTGCAGCCGAATGGTTCATCATTCCTTCAACCTCCTTCATCGCTATCTTCCCACACCATACACCAAGCGACCCGCGCGAACGATGTACAATGGAGGAGTAGGACATCACAAGTATTACGTAAGCACAACCCGTTCGATTCATGTTCAGCGAAAAAAAAGAAACACCCCATAATGGAGTGCTTCTCATGTCGTTAGACTAAAAGCTCTTGAACAAACGTGTTGACGACCTTGCCGTCCGCACGTCCCTTCACCTTAGGCATCAGAGCGCCCATGACTTTACCCATATCCGCTTTTGAAGAAGCCCCCACTTCTTGGATGGTCTGCTGTACAATGGCTTTAACTTCTTCATCTGAAAGCTGTTGCGGCATGTATTCCATCAATACGACGATTTCCGCCTTAAGGTTTTCCGCCAAATCGTCACGACCGGCCTTTTCAAATTCTTGGAGGGAATCTTTGCGCTGCTTGATCTCGCGAGTCAAGACGTCTAGCACTTCTTGCTCCTCTAAGGTTTTACGCGTATCTATCTCAATATTTTTGATAGCTGCTCGAACCATTCGGATCACGGAGAGTTTAAACTTGTCTTGACTCTTCATCGCGAGCTTCATGTCCTCGTTAAGTTTCTCGCTTAAGCTCATCGATTAAGCCTCCTAGAACTTTCTCTTACGAGCAGCCTCTGACTTCTTCTTACGCTTAACGCTAGGCTTCTCGTAATGCTTACGTTTCTTGACCTCCGCCAATACGCCATCCTTAGCGATGGAACGCTTAAAACGGCGAAGTGCAGCATCTATCGTTTCGTTCTTGCGAACTCGAGTTTCTGACACCAGTTTTCCCTCCCTCCGAACAGACCGTCCAAGACGAAAAAAGACATTCATCAAACCTCATTATAGATAAGCGCATAGGCAGATGTCAACCTATATTCGCAATATCTCGACAACGTCGCCGAATCGTGCTGAAGATGCGTTATTTCGCGTTCAGCGGCCCGAGCTGTTCCCCTGCAAGCAGGTGATAATGGATGTGATACACGACTTGTCCGCCGTTGCGGTTGCAGTTGTTGATCAGTCGATAGCCGGACTCCGCCACGCCTTGCTCGCGGGCAATTTGCTGCGCCGCGCGATGCACCTCACCGATCAGACCGAAGTCGTCTGGCTCCACGTCGTTCATCGTCGCAATGTGCTTCTTCGGAATAATGAGAATGTGAACGGGCGCTGCTGGACTGATGTCGTGAAACGCAAGCACGTGATCGTTCTCAAACACCTTCTTCGAAGGAATCGAGCCTTCTACGATTTTACAAAAAATGCAATCCACCGGGTACGACCTCCCATAATTATCATGCTCCCTCTATCATATCATGAAGCTTGTCAAAAAGAAAAAGATCGGAGCATGAAAAAATCCTCCTAAAGTCGATTAGACTCGGAGGATGCGGACTTCGATTAAAGCCTACTGCTGATGGTGGAGCGATGCTGTTTTCGATACTCGAGAGGGGTGCAGCCAGTCATCTTCTTGAACAGACGAGTGAAGTGGGACGAATTGTCATAGCCTAGCCGATTCACGACCCAACCAACCTTCGCGCCGGGCTCTGCCAGCATCGATTTCGCACGCTCGATTCGCTGCTTAAGGATATATTCAGAGAGCAAGCTGCCTGTTCGTCTCTTGAAAAATCTGGACAAATAGACCGGATGAAAGTGAACGTGCTTCGCTATGTCCTCCCTGCTCACTCCGGTCAGCAAATGGTCACTAATATAATCGAATATGCGCTGCAGCACCTCGTCATCCGACGTGGCAGACGTAATGTTTCCCTTCATGAGTCGGCCTCCCTTCACTGTAATGACCGGTATCGCTCCCTCTCACGTCTAATGCGCAGCGTTAAGGCTGAGTTCCCCAAGCAAGCGTTCCGTTCTCGTACAGCGTAACCTTGCTCGAGCTCGCATAACTCGTCTGGGTGCCAATGTACGAATAGTCGTTATCTTCGTTGAAATTGGACCAGTCGTTCTTGTGGACACGAATTTGGATGTCACCTGACTGACCGCCTGCCGGAATCGTTCCTCCGGTGAAGCTGACCTCAAGATAAGTATCCGTATTCGTACCCGAGGCGGAGACGAACGCGCCTTTCACGAGCGAGCTGCCGACCGCGGCCCAGTCCACATGGAAGCTTAAGGCGGAAGCGCTATCCTTCGTGAAGTAGTAGCGAAGCTTGACATTTTTCAAGTCGACAGCTGTGCTTCCTGTATTCTTAATGTTGAAATGAGGCTTCAGCTGGTTATCCGAGCTGCTAGAATCTGCTGTGCGATAGTGCACCACCAACGCTCCTGTGCCGCCGCCTGTAGAGCCTGATGACGGCTGAACGCTCACCTCGGAGGAGTTCGCGCTCACGCCAGCGCTGTTGACGGCACTCACCACATAGTAGTACGTCGTGCCGTTCGTTAAGCCTGTGTTCGTGAAGCTCGTACCAGTAACTGTGCCGATCGTTGTATAAGGACCGCCGCTCGTCACCGCCCGCTTCACCTGGTAGCTGGTAGCTCCGATCGATGCCTGCCAAGTCAGAGTCGCCTGTCCATTACCAGCCGCCGCGCTCACTCCTGTCGGAGCTGCCGGTGCGATGACCGAGCTCTCCTTGATCTTGGCACGTACGAATTGACCCGAGGTCGACAGCTGGTTCGTCGTCCAGCCACCGGTCATGCTCGCTCCTGGCATGAGTGCCGCGGAAGACTCGGTCTTATCGGCGAGCGACCAGTTCACCCAGCTGATCTGGCGTGCGTTGAGGAAATCAAGCCACTCCTGCGCCTGCGTTAAGTATGGACCGCCGTCACCAGTTGCTTCGCTTGTACCCCATTCGCTGACGAAGACGGCAACCCCCTTATTACGGGCATAATCCAGCTTATCCTTCAAATATTGACCATGTGTGCCCGCATAGAAATGAAGCGCATACATAATATTGCTGAACGACAGCGGATTGTTCGCCGCATGATCTACATCCTGACTCCATGTTGGCGTCCCGACAATAATGACATTATCCGGGTCGATCGCCCGTATAGCCGTAATAATTTCCTCTGCGTAAGGCTTGACGTGATGGTTCCAGGTCACGCCGTTCGGCTCATTGGCAATTTCATAGATGACATTCGGATATTCCCCGTATAACGTTGCCATCTCTTGAAAGAACGCCTTAGCCTGAGACTTATACGTATTCGGATCACCGTCAAATAAAATATGCCAGTCAATGATAATATAAAGTCCGTTATCAATGGCGGCCTGCACCGCTTCCTTCACCTTCTCCTTCAACGACGGGTCCGTGATATACCCCTTCTCCGCTGTATATAAGGCTACGCGGAACACGTTCGAGCCCCAGTCGTCCTTAAGCCACTTGATGCTGCTTGCATTCACGTAGCCGCCGTACCACTGAACGCCGTGGGAGCTCATGCCTTTCAGCTGCACAGCCTGCCCATCAGAGCCGACGAGCTGACTGCCCTCCACCTTCAGCTGACCATAAGGGACCGCTGATGCCGCACTCGACTTATCTACGCCGAATGGGAAGCAAAGACTAATTGCCAATATACCGGATACGAGAACCGAGGTCGCTTTACGCTTCAACCTTAACATGAATAACCACTCCTTTTCGTAATATCCTTTCACAGTAAGAGCCGTAGACGTGACATCTGCAGTCGATCTGTGTAGCGAAAACGTTTTATTCCGAACACACACTCCTCCCTTGTACGAACAGGATCAAAACCTTCTCTTGTATGATTTGGGTATATTTACCTTGCCATTTTATTATCATGACCTATGCACTTCGTGGTAAGGTCTGGTAGTTTATCGGATGATGCGCAACCCAAAGAACCATCCGATAATGCTCCGGCCAAAATAAATCAATAAGTCTTGCAAACTGCTGTACATGTGTGTCACAATCGATGTAGATTCGCTGTTGCCCTTTGTGGTGTGACATGCGGACCTGACAACGAGTGTGGAAGAGGCCACGAACCATTTCGCCGTGGGTGTAGCCTTCATCACTCGTTTTTTCTTTGTTTAATTCGTATAGAGCAACGGACAGCAACGTTTCGGCCGTAAACAATAATTCGAAGTGTGCATGGTGATGGGCTTCAGTTTCGGAATGACACTTCTCCAAGGCGAGCTCCTGCTTGGCCGTTCGGAAAAACACCTCGATCCGCCAACGCTTCACGTAAGTACGCAAGGCTTCTTCAGGCGCATCGAAGCGGTTGCTGATGAGCAGGTAGGCACCCTTGTAAGTCGCGGGGGCTTCCTCCTCCGTCTCGAGCAACTCGGAATCATCTTCCTTTAAGCGCATGGCGGCTACAGCGGCAATTTGTACATAGCGCTGCTTGTTGACTTGCTTGCCTCTGCGGTTCGTTACAGGATGAGGCTGCTTCATGTAGATGTCAGGAATCGCAAGCGAAACCAGTCCTGACGCACCCTCGGCAACCAACTGGCCGTACACTTCCCGAATGAGCATGATCGGGGTCACAGGAACGTACCGCTCCCTGCCCGTGTAAGGCTCGATGACCTTACGAAATAATGCCGTGTTGCGTTTAGCCTTCGTTACCCAGTCAAATTGATGCTTTTCGAGAAAGGCGAAAAAGCCTTTACACAAGTACCAGCGGTCCATCGCAACCCAAAGACGGCAGGTCGCCGATTCGCGCAGCATCAAGAGCATTTGCTTAGCCAAATCGATCTTCGACAAGCCTTCGTTCTTCTGCTCAGACTTGTGCCATACGCGGTAAAACAACGGATATTCAAGTCCGCCTTGAAGTACGGCCTGAACAACGACCACATTCATCGCCCACACATAAGTCTTCTTAGACGAATCATACAACCAGCTCAAAAAAGGAAGCTGCTTGGCATAAGGATGAGCTAGATGCGTATCATCCAGATTGATCACATCCCCATCCTGCAGACGAGTGACTTCATCCTGCTGAAGCCGCGCTACTCGCTTTTTGCCAAAGGTAGTCCATGCGAAGGAGTTGGAGAGAAACCGACTCATCGTGTACTGAGCGAGCTTCCATGGCTGAAACATCACTTTAAGAAGCGCATCCTGCTCGGCCAGTCTCGCCATCTGAACGACAGACGAGCAGTTACTGACAAGGCCGATCACATAGAGAAAGCAGATGAGCCAGGACGGAGTACCACTTCGTTTCATCATACCGGATTGTGTGAGCAGCAGGGAAAGGTCAAACCGCTCCCACAAGCTTTTTAGTATGGGTGCGCCTGCGCACTCTCCATGGTTTAATTGTTTGAATCTCGGTTTTTGTAACGCTGACATTGGAAAACCACCTGTTATCTAGAAGATATACCTCGTGAAAAGGTATTCTTCGCAATTATTAGGCCGTTTTTCAAAAGTCAAGTTTTTTTTGGATTGGGATGCTACCAGTTAATTACTTCAACTGCATAGGTCATGTATTATAGCATCCCAACTACCAATTACCAGTGACTGGAGTAACCTGTTTAGGCCGTATTGGAACCTATATCGACACCACAGCTGACGCCAAAAAGCCCAAGGTCATCCGACCTCGGGCTTCGTTCATTCGATACAGCGGGAGTTAGATACTAAGGGAGGACGTTGCCGGCTGCACAGTAAATGTCGTACCACTCCTGTCGACTTAGCTGCACCTCGCTTGCTCGGCAGCAATCCTTCAATCTGTCCACACTTGTCGTGCCGGTAACAGGCTGCATGCGGGCCGGATGACGGAGCAGCCATGCAATCGCAATCGTCGTATTGCTGACGTCATGCTGTGCAGCCACCTTATCAATGACTTGATTCAGCTCCGGGAACTTGTCGTTGTTCAGGAACACGCCCTCGAAGAAGCCGTATTGGAACGGCGACCACGGCTGAATGGTGATGTCGTGCAGTCTGCAATAGTCAAGAATGCTGCCATCACGGTCAACGGCAGACTCATTGGCCATGTTGACATTGATCCCATTCGAGATCATGTTCGAGTTCGTAATGCTCAGCTGCAGCTGATTCGCAACGAGCGGCTGCTTCACATATTTCTTAAGCAGCTCGATCTGCATCGGCTTCTGGTTGGACACGCCGAAGTGCCTTACCTTACCTAAGCTTTCCAGCCGATCGAACGCTTCCGCCAACTCCTCCGGCTCTACGAGCGCGTCCGGACGATGCAGCAGCAGTACATCGAGGTAATCCGTTCTAAGCCGCTTCAGTATGCCGTCAACGGACTCCAATATGTAGTCCTTGGAGAAGTCGAACATCCCGTTGCGTATGCCGCACTTGGACTGAATGATCATTTGCTCCCGCACCTGATCGTTCATCTGAACGGCGTCTGCGAATCTTTCTTCGCAGACCCCGCCACCATAGATGTCTGCGTGATCGAAGAAGTTCGCGCCTTCCTCCATCGCCGTGCGCACGAAGCGTTCTGCCTGAGCCTGGTCGAGCGAATGGATGCGCATACAGCCGATAGCCAGTACCGGCACGTCTAAAGAGCTCGTTCCGAGCTTCATCGTTCTCATGATCGACACACCCCCTTATGATTGTTTAGTGAACATGTGATAATGTTCTAAATATCTTTGAACCTTGTGAAGCCAGGCCGTCTGTTGCCAATCTCATTAGCATCAGATTATGCGGTGCCGCTCCACCATTGCGTCAGTCGCATAAGCTGACTCTGCACCCAGCGAACCCAAGCCGGCTGCGGCTGGCCATCCGCCTGCTCTGCGGACTGCTGATGCTCGGCATCGTCAGCGGCTTGTGACAGCTGGGCGAGCTCAGAGACCCCATTCTTGGCAGACTGAGCCTCGGCGCTTCGAGCAGCTGAAGCTTGACCTGCGCTCCGAATGTGCACCGATCTCGTATCTCCGTCCCAGCTCACCGTACCGCCGAACGCTTCAGCAACGAAGCGGGCCGGAACCATCGTCGAGCCGCCGATGAGCTGAGCCGGAGCCTCCAGTGTTACGGTCTGACCGTTACGCAGCGCTGACTTCGAGCCGATCTGGATCGACACGGTCGATGCTCCCTTGATCGCCGTTGCCGTCTGTGTTGAGGCGTTCCATTCCACCTTCGCTCCCAACGCTTCGAATATCGCACGTACCGGTGTCAGCGTATTGCCTTCCCGAATGACCGACGGCTGTTCGAAGCGAATATCTGTGCCGTCTACCGATACCGAGATACCGGAGCTGATCGGGAACGATTGACTGCCAGCCTGCTTACCAGCTTTGTTGTAAGCCGTTATCGTCAGCGTAGAGCCGTCTGGTACATCGCCAGCCTCAAGCTTAATGCCGAACGGCGGTGCAATCTGCGCTTGCAGCAGCTTCCCGTTCAACGCATACTCGACTTTGCCGATGTAAATATCCGGAATTTTCACAAACGGGACGATGGTCGTCTGCTTGTAGAAGGGAGCTCCGCCAACTGGCACATAGCCCTCCGTCTTTACTGGCTTCGCGTTATTCTCGACCTTGGTGATGAAGTAAGGCTGGGCGATCAGCTTCTTATACAAGCTCATCATCGTCTCGTTGTCGCGCAGCAAGTAGTTGTTCTTGCTCTCCTTCATCTCCAGGTTCACGTTGAAATAGGTGATCGATTTCAGGCGCGGATATTTGTAAGGCATGATCCCATACAGCCTCTCGAGGTTCATCGCGCCGTATTCGGTGAACGATTCTTGAGGAATGTTCGCATAGTGCGATACGGCCGTCTCACTGATCATGATCGGCTTCCGATCAGAATAGTTACGGTACAAGTAATCCAAACGCTCGACGGGGCTCGTAGCTTGCATGTTGCCCTGCTTCGGGTCTCCATTCTCGTACGGCTCGCTGTACAAGCTGACGCCCACCCAATCCACATAAGCATCGCCGGGATAATATGCATCCATCGCATACGTCGGCACATCGCTCGGACTCCAGACCATCGCGACGTTCGGCGCCTCCTGCTCCATAATATCGTGCACCATGCGCCAGTTGCTTATATATTTGGCAGGATCGCCGTGCCACGGAATCCAGTTGCCGTTCATCTCACTCGCATATCGGAGAAAAATCGGGATGCCAGCCGCCTTCGCTTCCTTCGCCCATGCCCTCACCGTCGACTCACTGACCGCATCCAGCCCTTCCATCGGCTCCCAGCCAACCTGCAGCGCCGCACCGACCTGCTTGGCCCGCGTCACGTATTGCTTCGGGAACGCTTTGCCCACCTGTGTATAGAGCAAGTAGAGCGCATGCTTCCTGCCATAGATCGATTCGGAGCGGTCATAATAATTCATCATCTGCGGATCGCGCTCGGGGTAGATGCCCATGTACATCCCGTACTCGGGCTCGAACTTCGACAGCTGACCGCTGGCCGGCATCGCCCTGCGCTTCAGCGCCTCGGAGTCGGTCGTCGACATATATGCTTCAATGACCGTGCGAATCTGGTCTGCGCGCTGAAGATCAACGGCACCCCAATCTTTGCCATCCTTCAGCCAATATTCGTTCTCGCGCTCATAATAATGAATCGCTTGCTCGTAACTGCCGATACTGTCAAAATATTGATTCAGCTTGCCGCTGAACAGAGCAGCGCTCTGCCAATCCCCGACAGACACATAGTGGTCAACAAGAAACTCCCAATGTGGGACAGCTGCCGCCAGATTGCCAGAGGCGACCGCTTTGTCCGCAGCCTTCCACTTGTCCCAGATCGCGTCGGCATAAGCCGGTGTCGCGCCAGGCGAGAGCACGATAGCCGAAGCAAGCGACAGGGCGAGCAACGTGCGGGACCAACGTCTGAACCGACGCAGCTGTGACGAGTGTGATAGCGATGAAGAATAGGATCGTGATGAAGAATTGGATTGTGATGAAGAATGACTTCTGTCGAGACTTTGAGCGTCGTTGCTATCCAAAGCGGCCGATACTTCCATACTAGTATCGTTACTTGAAGGCTTGGATTCTCTTACATGATCGGCTTCAGAACTGTTCTTCTGTATTGTCGGCATGAGCATGCTCCCCCTTGTTGCTT
This sequence comes from Paenibacillus sp. YYML68, assembly GCF_027923405.1. Lineage (NCBI taxonomy): Bacteria > Bacillati > Bacillota > Bacilli > Caryophanales > Paenibacillaceae > Paenibacillus > Paenibacillus sp. YYML68. The sequence continues at coordinate 3,310,465 of NZ_BQYI01000001.1, forward strand.
CGTATGTCCTATCCTGAAATAACAGGCTCCAAGCTTATCGGAAAGTGTTAGGGCAAGCCTCGAATTTGGCGGAGGCAAATTGAGGGCCTTCTTCGATATTTCATCCCCTGTAGGTGCCGCATTAGCGGCATTGTTGTCCTAGACTTTGATTATATCACTACATATGCGGACGAGATATGCTTGATGCATCCATAGCTGCCGCTTGGCTGGAGCTTCGTACGCACGCACAAGCCGCTAATGCTGAAACAGGACGCCTTACGAACATACGAGTCGCTTTTGCCAAATCAGGTAGCCCAGCGTACATTCGAGTCGCTTATACCGAAACAGGAAGTCTAGCGTACACTCGAGTCGCTTGTACCGAATCAGGAAGCCCAGCGCACATTCGAGTCGCTTATGCCGAATCAGGTAGCCCAGCGCACATTCGAGTCGCTTATACGAATCACGAAGCCCAGCGCACATTCGAGTCGGCGAAGCTCCGACCCTACAGAAGCTCCAGCGATACCCGACTGCCCCGTCCGCCAGGCTCAGCAGGATGCACGATGAGCTTCCGTTGAAGTCTAGCACGCAGCTCCGGCACATGACTGATGACTCCAACCGTCAAGTTGTTCAGGTGCAGCTTCTCAAGTGCGGTAACGACCGTATCCAGCAGCTCCTGATCCAGCGTACCAAAGCCTTCGTCCAGGAAGAAAAATTCAAGGGGGTACTCGCCCTTCAGCTGTATTTGACCCGATAGCGCAAGAGCAAGCGAGAGCGAGGTCAAGAACGTCTCGCCGCCGGACAACGTCGTCACCGGGCGCTTCACTCCACCGTTCGCATCATCGCGGATGACGAAGCCGCCTCCCGAATCGACCTCGATCGCATACTTGCGCCGAGTCAGCTGCCCGAGCCGCTCCGAAGCGGCACGGCTCACGTGAGCTAGCTGCTCCTCCGCCAAATACTCAACGAAGGCGTTGCCTCTCAGCACACTCTGGAGCTTGCCAAGTAATGTTAGCTGCTGCTGCTGTGACAGCCGCTCCTCCTCCAGCTCCATCCAGCGCGCGTGCTTCGTCTTGAGATCGTCGCAATCACGCTCCGTCTTCGCTGCGTGCTGCAGCGCATGCTCATACTCCACTCTGCTAGCGCTAGCTTCCTTCTCCGTATGCTCCCACTGCTCATCCGTCACATGACGATCGCCCAGCTGCTGCTCCAGCTCGCGGCGACGTGCCGTAAGCTGATGCGCGAGCTTGCTATGCTCCTCCACCTCGCGCGTCATACGATGCTGCTCTTCATCGGACAGAAGAGCCGCCTCCAGCGCAGGTGTATCGGCAAAGCCTAACAATTCGGCTTGCTCCTGCCAATCGCGATGTGTATCCGCCTCCAATACAGCGGCAGACTGCTCCGCTTGGGCTGCTGCAGCTGCAGCTGACGATGCTGCTTGATACGTCATCACAGCCTCGTCATGCGCCTTCGCTGTGCGAGTTGCTTCGCCTCGCAGCTGTAGTAGCTGCGAATTCGTCTCCTCGGCGAGTCGAGCGGCATCCCCCTCGCCGACCATCGCCGTCAGACGAAGCTGCTGCTGAGCGATGTGACGCTGGAGCGCCTCTACTTCTGTCCCGCTACGTGCCGACTCCTTGTCGGCCTCCGATAGCTCGGTACGCAGCTTATCGAGCTGCTCCTGCTTTTCTTGCAGGAACGCAACACTTTTGTCCAGACGCACGCGCAGCTCGTCGACGGCCGCGTCCTGCTCACGCAGCTGCTGAACCATAGCTTGCATCTGCTCCAGCTGCCAAGGCGAGTATTGCTGAAGCCATGCCGCAAGCTGCTCCTGATAGGAGCGCTCCCGCTCAGCCTCCCGCTTCTCCTCGGTCTCAAGCTGGGCTGCAATCGTCTGTCTTCGAGACTCGCCCTCCTTGCGCTGCTTCTCCAAGTCTCTCTGTTCTTGTAGTAGCTGCTGCTGCTCTTGCTCCAAGCGCGCGGTCTCCTTCCGAAGCTGGTCGAGCCGTTCCAGACAAGCCTGTAGAGACTGCTTGTACGACTGCCAGGCTGATGAAGCAACGCTTGCAGCTGAGGAATCAGTTAGGGAATTAGCTGAAGACGTAGAGTCTTGAATATGAGCCGTATCGTTAAATATTGTAAAGTGCTGCTTAATCGTATACAGCCGTTCCTCCCATGCCGCCGCAACAGCTGCTTCACGCTCGGAAGCGAACGCTTCTGTAAGCGGCGGCTGTTCAGCGGACAGCTCCAATTCATCTAGCTCTAGGCGTCTTGCGAGCCCCGTCAGCGCATCCTTCAAGCGAGCAGCCGCAAGCTGTCCGTCCCGCGATTGCCGGCGGCAGACGTCAAGCTCCTTGAGCAGCGATTCATGATCGGAGGCCGTGGAACGTTCAGAATTAGTCGCTTCGGATTGTATAGAGTTAGAGCCTTCGGATTGTGCAGAGTTAGAGGCCTCGGATTGCTTAGAGTTAAAGGCTTCCGATTCCGTAGAGTTAAAGGCTTCAGCATGCATAGAGTTAAAGGCTTCGATTCGCATAGACTCAGCTTGCTGTGCCGAGTCAGCTGGGGACGGAACGCTCGAGCTGTTCAGCGTTCCTTGGTCGAGCCCTGCCGCGCTGACATGAGCAGCGGCAGAGTGCTGCGCCGCCTCCGAGCCGGTCAGCGCCGGATGCTCGGTCGAGCCGCACACGGGGCAGCATTCGCCCGTGCGCAGCTGCGCAGCGAGCGAGACGGCCATCGATTGCCGCTCCGCCTCTAGCTGGAGCAGGCGGCCGCGCTCTTCCTCCCGCGCGGCCGCTTGCTCGAGCCGATCGAGCTGGTGCTCGAACAGCTCGGCCTCCGCTCGCAGCAGGTGCACCCCTGCTGCCCACTGCGAAGCACGCTGCAGCCACGACGCCTCGAAGCGCTGGAGCGCTTCGAGGCGAGCCTGCTGCTGCGCCTCGTCCTTGCGCAGCAGCGCAGCCGCTGCGCGGTGCTCCTCGCGGAGCGCGGCTGTGCGCTCCAGCTCGCGGCTTGCCTGCAGCGCCTCCTGCAGGCGGCTACGGTGCGCCGCCGGCGTCTCGGCGGCGGCGAGCTCCGCCTTCAGCTGCGCCTGGCGCTGCAGCGCCCGCTCGCGCAGCTCGCGCTCGCGCGCCTCCGCTGCCGCGAGCGCGGCGAGCCGCTCAGCGCTCGCGGCAGCGGCCGCCTCGAGCGCGCGCAGCTGCCCGCGCGCGGCCTGTAGCTCGGCCGCCAGCTCCGCGGCGTGCCGCAGCTGCTCGAGGCGCGCGGCGAGCGGCGCCTCCTGCGCCGCCAGCGCGTCGCGGGCGGCCGCATGCGCAGCCTGCGCAGCCGCGAGCGCAGCCTGCGCAGCGCCGAGCGCAGCCTGCGCGGCCGCGGCTTCGCGCTGCGCGGCCGCGTGCTGCGCAGCCGCGGCGGCGCGGCGCACCGCGAGCGGGCGCAGCCGCTCGGCGTCGGCTGCGCGCGCGAGCCGCGCCGCGAGCTCCGCGATGCGCGGCGCCGCGAGCGCGTGCGCGTCGGCGCGGGCGGCGAGCGCCGCTGCCTCGCGCTGCAGCTCGCGCACAGCGCGCTGCTCGGCAGCGAGCTGCTCGCAACCGGCAAGCCGCTCGCGAGCCGTCGCGGCAGCGGCCATCGCCTCCGCCAGCCGCCGCTCCGCCTCCGCGAGCGCCTCCGCCGAAGCGTCGCCTAGCCCTTGCTGCTCCGCCTGCAGCTGCTTCACAAGCACATCGGCTGCCTTAAAGCGGGATGCCGTCTTGGCACTTAATCGATCGCCATATGTCTCGAGATGGAACAACCGCTGCAGCATCGCTCGTCGTTCCTTGCCTGCCAGCGTCAAGAACTCAGCAAATTTGCCTTGGGGCAACACAACCGCCCGTGTGAAATCCGCCATCGACAAGCCGAGCAACTCCTGAACCTGACTGTTCACCTCACCCGCCTTATCAGCCAGCACAATCGTCTCTCCGTGCTGATCACGAATTAATCTGCATAGTGACCCGAGCATCGACTGCTCGCCGTTGCGCTTGAACTGTCGGTCTACACGGTAGCGCACAGTCCCCCCGCCGGGTGATGCCAGCTCGAACGAAAACGACACCGCGAGCGTATCCTCCGCCTGATTCATGATCGACTGCGTGCCTCCGGGCGCACGCTCCACCTTGCCGTACAGCGCCAGCGTAATCGCATCGAGCAACGTCGACTTACCGCTGCCCGTCGGCCCGAATATACCGAACACTCCCGCTCCCGTTAATTCGGTAAAATCAACCTCCTGCAGCTCCCTGTAGCTTTGCAGTCCTTTGATCTGAAGTAAAATCGGCCTCATCGTTCAACAGCCTCCTCTAGCTCCTCGTCAGCGAGCAGCTCCATAAACAAGCGTACCAGCTCATCCTCAGGTACAGCCCCTCCGGTCTGCCGCGTATAGAACCTGCGGAACAGCTCGTCCATCGGCACCCTTGTCGACGCTCTAGTTCCAAGCTGTGCAGCATCCGCTTGAAGCTCGGGATACACCGGCCGTATATGAATGAGCCCGTCATGCGCCTCGCGAAGACGATGCACCTGCTCAAGCGAGATCGTCTCCTTCAGATGCACCTCCAGATCGATCCATGCCGTCGCATCCTTCCCCTCATCCAGCCAGCGGTATACCTCCTCGAGACCGCCTCTCGCAGTCCACTCAACAAGAGGGCGTCCACTCGTCAGAAAAAGCTCCTTGGGCTCCGCCTGCATCCCTGGCTTCAAATCGAGAATCGTCACCGATTTCGCCTGTCCCGCCTCCGAGAAGCTGTACGCAAGCGGAGAGCCGCTGTATCGAATGACCGTATCGCCCCACAGCTGCTGCTGGGGACGATGCAGATGACCGAGCGCCGCATATTGCACGCTCCCCGCGAGCGCAGAGGCGTCGACCGTATACGCCCCGCCGACCTGTATCGGACGCTCGGACTCCGACTCCTTACCACCGAGTACATACAAGTGGCTCATGAGCAAGTTCACCGTATTGGAACTAAAATGACTCGCCTGCTGCTCCACTAAATACCTCACCCGCTCCGAATAAGCCGAGCGAAGTACAGACTCATCCGGCACCTCCACCAGCAGCTCCTTCAATCTCGACTCCGAAGGATATGGCAGTGCGAACAGCACAGCGCTCTCATCGGTGCGCTTCACTGGAATGCGATGCACTCTCGCCTCCGGCAGCCCGACGAGCGTCACCCCGAGCTTCCCAGCAAGCGGCGCAGCCGCAGCAAGCCGATCCGGATGGTCATGGTTACCTGCAATGACGTACAGCGGCCTGCGTCCTTGATCAGACAGACGAGCAAGCGCCTCATAGAACAGCTGCTCAGCTACCGCAGGCGGATTAACCGTATCGTACACGTCCCCGGCCAGCAGCACGAGATCGATCTGCTGATCATTTACAATCTCGACCAGCTCCTCGATGAACGCCTCCTGCTCCGCAAGGCGACTACGTCCCTCAAGCGTCCGCCCCAAATGCCAATCCGCCGTATGCAATATACGCATATGTCTCTCTGTCTCCCCTCCTGAAATAACAGTCTCCGTCTCTTCTCGGAGCTGTTATGGCAAGCGTCGAATTTGGCGCAGCCAAATTGACGGTATTCTTCAATTCCCCTGAAATAACAGCCTCCGAGTCTTCTCGGAGCTGTTATGGCAAGCGTCGAATTCTTTCCCTCTACAATCGCACCACATGAGCGCCGTCGAACAAGAATATATAAGTACCGATCACAGGCTTCTTCCATATTTGCTCCAATGCCCGTGCATACAGTCCAAGCTGAAGCCTGTACTTCTCCGCCACTCGTGCAGGTGAGGAGCCCTTCAATCGATCGGTCTTGTAATCCAGAAGCACAAGTCCGCTCTCCTCCTCAAACAGACAGTCGATCACACCCTGCAGCATGACCGTTTCTCCAGTTAAGCCTGCATCCTGCCCGGCATACAGCTCAGCTGCGGGCAAGCCGAAGCTGAACGGCACCTCACGGTAGACGCGTCCTGATGCCAGCAGTCGCTGACCAAGCTCGCTTCGATAGAAGGCTAAGATGACCTGCACATCTACGAGCGCACGCTGCTGTTCGGTCAGCAGCTCCCGCTGCACCATGTCGGCTAACGTCTCTTCAAGCTCCGATACCGACGGCTCGTCGCCAAGCGGAACGTGCTGCATAACGAGGTGGAACACCGAACCCCGCTCAGCTGCATTCAGCTGCTGCTGCTCAAGAAATCTCGGCCTTCTCACGATCAGAGGCCGATACGAAGTGCCTTCTCCAGTGCGATTCACACCATTCGCCTCGTCTCCTGAGCTGTGTTCTAAGCTGTCTGGAGAGCCTAGATGCAGCAACGGATATTTCGCCACAGCATCAACGTCAACCAGTTCCGACGAACCCGAGTTCGTCTCCAGTAGACTCAGCAGCCTCTCGTGCTCGGACAGCCGCTTCAGCTCCGTAACCGACGTCTTGGAGAACAGCTTGGACGCATCCGGGTACGCATACTGCCACGACAGTCGTCTATTCGTCTGCTCATCCCACTCGTTCGCCCCTTCAACAGACTCCAGCTGCTGCAGCGATAGCCATCTCGGGTCTGCTTCCATCGCCTCACGGCTCACCGCAGCCTCCGCGATGGAGGCGAATCGATCCGGACTGAACACATGCACCTGCCAGCGGGACTGTTCATTGGCCATGATCGAAGGGGACTCATCCGGTATAGCCGCTGCATCCCGCAGTAGACCCGCATCTGGATGGCGGATTAAGGCCGGACCGATCCAATCCAGATAGCAGCGCGCCTCAGCAAGCGTATCGTCAGGCAGCACCGCATCCTCAAGGCTCGCATAGCGCGCCCAGGAAGCGACCAGCTTCTCTAAGCCTCGAACACTAGCAGTCAGAATAAGCTTCTCCTTGGCCCGCGTAAGCGCGACATAGAGCACCCGCATCTCCTCGGCAATCGACTCCATCCGGATACGCTGCTTGATCGCTAACCACGGCAGCGTTGGGTAGCTGACTCTGGCATCCGTCTCCGTCAGCTTCGGACCGAAGCCGAGCTCCCTGTGAACAAGGAACGGATCCGTCAGCTCGCGCTTGTTGAACAGCTTGCCGCAGCCGGCGACGAAGACGACGGGAAACTCCAGCCCCTTACTCTTATGAATCGTCATTATACGAACGACATTCTCCTGCTCACCAAGCGCACGCGCTGTCCCTAGATCGCCGCCGCTCTTCTGCATCCGCTCCACGAAGCGCAGGAAGCGGAACAGACCGCGCAGACTCGTCGCTTCATACTGCTTGGCCCGATCGTACAGCGCACGAAGGTTCGCCTGCCGCTGCTCGCCGCCAGCCAAGCCTCCAACGAAGTCGAAGTATCCAGTCTGTCGATACAAGTCCCATATCAAGTCGGCGAGCGGTCCCTGCAGCGATTGCTGACGCCATCCCTTCAGCTGCTCGTAGAAGAGCTTCAGCTTATGCTGCAGCTCAGCAGACCTGCCGTCTGAATGAGGCACATCCCCCTCTACGTCAGCCGAAGCAGCCTCAGAATTAGGACGAATGTAAGCTCGCACCGCATCGAAGAACGAGCCTCGTTTACTGTAAATGCGCAGCAGAGCTAGCTCCTCTTCGTCAAGGCCAACGATCGGCGATCGAAGCACCCCCGCGAGTGGAATATCTTGATACGGATTATCAATAATACGTAACAGTGATAGGACGAGCTGAACCTCCGTTGCGCCGAAATAGCCTGTATTCAGCTCGGCATAAGCGGGTATGCCCTGCTGCGCAAGCTCCTCGATCAAGACGGGAGCCCACTGCTGGGTCGCCCGCAGCAGCACGACGACATCGCGGTACGTCATATCCCGCATTGCCTTCAACGATTTATCATACACCTGGAAGACAGGGCCTCCGCCCTCGCCAAGCATCGTCCGTATGCGCTGTGCAAGCAATCGCCCTTCCAGCTGGGCAGCCTCCAGCTCCCGCGCCTCGCTCATGTCGGCCGTATCGCCCTCAGCGCCGTCATCGCCCTCACTGTCAGCAGCCGAATTCGCAGCCGCTCCCAAGCCTTCCCCTTCAGCTGTCCGGTCAATGAGAATAAGCTCGGCATCCAATTGACTGCTGTCTGCCACCTCCGGATACACCGCTCCACATACGAGCTCCGCCCGTTCGTCGTAGTCGATCTCACCAACGCTTTCATTCATCACCTGACGGAAAATGTAATTCGTCGCATCGACCACCTCAGCACGGCTGCGGAAGTTGCGCGACAGATCAATGCGCAGCCCCGGTCCCGTGCCGTCCAGCTGATAGCTCTTATATTTCTCCTGGAACAAGCCGGGCTCCGCAAGTCGAAATCGATAAATGGACTGCTTGACGTCCCCCACTAAGAAGCGATTACCCGGCTGCTCGTGCGAAATAAAGGCCACGATCGCCTCCTGCACCCGATTCGTATCCTGATACTCATCGAGCAGCACCTCGGCGAACTGCTCGCGGTACTCGAGCGCCGCCTGCGACGGCACTGGACAGTCAGGCGTCGATTCCGGCGCGCTCAGAATGCGCAAGCAATAATGCTCAAGATCCGCAAAGTCAACCAGTCCCTTGTCCTGCTTCGCTGCTTGGTACCTGCCCCCAAACTCGGCTACGAGCTCTACAAGTGTTCGCATTAAAGGCGCCATCGTCTCGAGCTCCTGACTATATTGCTCAAGGCTGCGGCCGAACCATTCCTCACGCATCGCTGCCAGCTTATCCTTCGCTTCGGTGCGCAGCTTCTTCACCTGCTCCTGCAGCTGCTTGTCGTAATCGTCGCCCTTACATGCCTTCAGCTTGCCGAAGGAGGCGCCTTGCATCGCCTCGTGCAGCTGCTCCCATGCTCCGGTCTGCGTCAGCTCCATGATGGAGCTGACCAGCTGCAGATCGTCAACGAGATTAGCGATATACGGAGCGGGGCCACCGGGCTCCTCGGCAAGCCGAAGCGCCTCGCGCAGCAGTCCGAGCGTCCCCTTCAGCTCAAGTCTGACGGCTGCACGCAGCGTAGCCAAGCCCGGATCAGTCTCCTCGTCTAGAGGTAGCTCGAAGCGGCTCACGCATTCGTTCAGCCAATGGTCAGGCCAAGGATGGCTTCGCGAATCGTCATACAGCCGCTGTACGAGCCGGAACAAGCCATCATCGCTCTTGTCGCCGCTGAACGAATCAGCCAGCCGCCAGAACAGGTCTCCCTCCTGCGTGCTGCCGTAGCGCTCCTCCAGCAGCTCCTCGAGCAGCTCCTGACGGAGCAGAGCGCTCTCTGTTTCATTCGCAATACGGAAGGCCGGGTCGAGCCCAATGCTCTGATAATGCTTCTGAATGACCTCCATACAGAAGGAATGCAGCGTCGTAATAAACGCTCTCGGGATGAGTGCCAGCTGTCTGCTTAGATGCTCCGACTCCGGGTCGAGCACAAGCGCCTTCTCCAGCGCCTCGCTAATACGGTGTCTCATCTCAGCCGCCGCTGCCTTCGTGAACGTAGCGACTAGCAGCCGATCCACATCAAGCGGATGAGCCGGGTCCGAGATACGGCGAATGATGCGCTCGACCAGCACTGCCGTCTTCCCCGAGCCCGCTGCAGCTGCGACGAGCATGCTGGATCCACGGCTGGCGATTGCCTTCCATTGATCATCGGTCCAGGTACTGACCTCAGGCTTCGGTATAGCCATTGTTGCCGCCTGCTCCTTCATCGGTCAACTCCTCCGTTTCGTTCGGATTCTCTTGAGGCTCCACATTAGCCTCGACAGCTGCTGCAGCCTCCTGCATGAAGCCTCCAGCTACCTTCGCAGCAGCCCGCTTGCGACTCCCGAAGCTTCGGCCCGCCGCTGACTTGTCCGAAGCTGGAGCAGCCTCTGCTTGCGCTGAACGCTCCTGCTCCGACTCTACACGCAACGGCCGCTCAAGCTCGGCTGTTCGGCTAACATCACGCTCCATGAGCTCTAGCGCTGCTGTACGGCTTAGCGGCGGGAGCTGTCGATACGCATTCCCTGCCAGCTGCGTATCGAATTGGCATACCTCCTTGAACGAGCAACCCTGACAAGCAGCAGCTGTCCGCGTCCGATATGGCTCGATCGCAATACGGCCGCCAACCATGGAGCCTCCGATCTCCTGAATCGTCCGCTTCACATGACGGCGGATCGTGCTCCATTCCTCATCGGAGGCGACCGAGGACGTCTTATAGAAGCTGCCGTCCGTCTTCAGAGCGGCGGGAAGCAGCTCCGAATGTCCACCCGCGCCGATCAGGCCGCTGTCCATCAAGCGGACGATGTCCGCATCGGCCGACAACAATCCCTTCATCTTGAAGCGCTTCTTCAGCTCCTTGTCGAGCTGCTCGGCTGTCAGCGCATTTTTCACCTGCAGCATTGGATTATGAACATGGAAGTACAGCACCCCCGCCGGCTTCGCCGTCGTTCCGAGCCACGACTCGGCATGCGTCAGCACCACCTCGAGATAGGTCAGCATCTGCAGAGACAGCCCGTAGTACACATCGCCAAGCTGGAGCGCCTTCGAGCTCGACTTATAATCAATGATTCGCAGCAGCGTGCCAAGCTCGGTATCCGCCTTGTCCACTCGGTCAATTCGTCCCCGAAGCTGCATCCGCACACCGTTAGCCAGCTCATATTCGAGTGGTGGTATCGGCTGACCGTCCCCGAAGCCGACCTCCAGCGCAATCGGCTGGAATTGACTTCGCTTCGCATGGACGCCGAGCATCGCCGCAGCTTTGCTGATCACCTGCGTCAGCTTGCGGGCGATATACCGGTATCGCTCCGAGCTGAGCAATATTTCCCCTTGAAGTCGCGGACTGAGCGCCTCGACGACGGATGCGGCTCTCGCTTCGTACTCCGCATCTGACATGCGCGACCAATCCAAGCCCTCCGCGGCGACTTGCTCCGCGAACTGACTGAGCGCGGCATGGAACAGCTGTCCAATGTCTGGTGCTTCGAGTGTATATAGCCGCCGTTCCTTCAAGCGCAGCCCGTGCGAGACGAACTGCGAGAACGGACAGCTGACGAACCGCTCCATCCGCGACACACTCGCCGCTATGGAATCTCCATACAGCTCACGGCTCGTCGATTCGGTTAGTGCTGTCACGCTATTCGTATATTGCAGGGAGAGCAGCAGCCGTCTCAGCTTAGGCTCATACTCAGGCTGCGAGACGAACCAGTTGTACACTGACCACCACATGTCGTGAATCGGCACTCCGCGCACCCACTGCTTAAGCTGAACGAAGAGCAGGGACATCGCCTTGCCCGGCTCGGCTACGAATTCTAGCTGCTCTGCTGCCGCCGCATCCACACTCGGCTCGCTAAGCAGCAGCCGCTCCTGCACATCCGGGAACAATCGCTTCACATGGCGGACAACCTCGGAGGGCAGCAGTGACTTCCCCTCTTCATCGGCGAGCGGATAGCTGATCCACAGCGCCTCGCTCGGTGTGCTAAGCGCATGATAGATCAGGAACGGCTCGTCCAGCAGTCTTCGGCGGCTATCCTCAGCCAGCTGCAGCCCCGCTTCGGCAAGCCGCATCCGCTCGGCCTCCGTCAGCACGCCGCTCTCCACAATCTTGGAGGGCATAACTCCCTCATTAGCGCCCAGCACGAATAGATGCTTCACCTGCGCTGACCTCGTCCGATCCATACTGCCGATCAGCACCTGATCGAGCGTCGGAGGCACGAGGCCGAGCTTGATGCTCTCCATCCCCGCGTCAATGAGCTTCGAGAATTGATCGAGCGGCAGCTCCTCATCCCCGAGCAGCTCGACCAGCTGATCGAACATATCGATCACACGGTCCCATACTTGCGAATGCTCCCTCGCCTTCTCCGGCTTGCCAGACCGCAGAGCGGCTTGTCCCCAGCTCTCCAGCTGCTCCGGTATTTGTAGAGCAACGAGCAGATCATAGACCGCCTCGACCCGATCGCGTACCCGTTTACGCTCGCGAAGCCGGTCCTGCAGCTCCCCGAGCGGTCCTGTGACCAATCGTCTATACCGGTTGATCTGCTCGAGCCACCTGGCGTTCGCTTCAGAGCCCGCACCATCGCTCTCGAGCGATGCGTCATACGTATAAGTCCAATCTGCACCCATACGCCACCTGGAGCCTTGTATGCCGAAGGCGAGCACATAATTTTCCAGCTGATCGAACGCATATCGGCCGACAGGCGCCTCCAGCTGACTGCTGCCAGCTCGCGGCTGGAAGAAGCCTGTCTTGACACAGCGGAATACGGCGTCATACCTCCAGTGGAGCCTAGCCACCTCGAGCGCCGACCGAATGAACTCGACAAGCGGATGATGCAGCACGGACCTTTTCTGGTCAAAAAACAACGGGATTCCGTAATCGGCAAACGTTCCCGCAATCAAATCGCCATACACCTCGATACTTCGGACCGAAACGGCAATATCACGCCAGCGAAGACCATCCTCGCGCACGAGACGGATGATATCTCGAGCCATTCCCTCCACCTCGGCGCGCCGATTAACGGCCGCTGTAAGCTTCACAGCTGCAGTCTCCGTCTCCTCGGCCTTCAATCTATAGGCTGGCCTCCTGCGGCTCCACAGGTGCGTCTCCAGATGCGCCAGCATCGGATTGTGATGATGCCTTGCAGCAGGCTCTGAGGCAAGCACAACAGGCTCGTCCACCTGCACCCCGGCAGCGTGTAGTCGCTTCGTCACCTGCTGCATCGTGCGAGCTGTTGGATGGAACAGCTCCAGCTCCGGCAGCTCCTCACGAGCAGCGTAAGGCCGGTTCAGACATAGCGTGAGCGTCACCTGCTCCGCATGGAGCGCAAGCTGCTCCAGCACATCCACCTCCTGCGGCGTGAAGCCGTGGAAGCCGTCTACCCAGCACATCGCCCCCTGTATGTAAGGGGAAGCCTTGATTTGCTGAGCAAGAAGGGTCAAGTAATCTTCTCCATCCAGATAGGCGCGTGAGAGCTCCGCCTCGAATTGCTCATAGATCAGTCGTAGATCGTCCAGCTTCGGCGCGAACGAGCCGAATGCTCCAGCAAGACCCGCTTCAAGCTTGCCTTCCATGCCAGCGAAGTGCGAAGGCGTGACGTTGTACCGCTTGAATTCCGTCAGCAGCTCATTCAGCTGCTCGAGGAAGCCGTGCTGCTCCGCCGCGCCGTGCATTCGCTGCAGCCGGTCGCGGTTGCGGTGAATGATGCGATGCAGCAGCAGCTTTTTGCCCGTATCGTCTATAGGAAGTCTCGCCGTACCGCCAACCTCCTGCATCACACGCCAGGCGAGCCGTCGGAAGCTGAGCACCTGCGCACGCAGCGTGCCCCCGAGCTCCGGCACGGAGATCAGTGCATATTCGGCCTGAAACGTCGCCTGCTCCGGCACGAGCCATATGAGCGGCGCCCCTTGAGGCGCGGCGATGAGCCGCTGCTTGATTTCGTCGAGACACCAAGTCGTTTTCCCCGCTCCCGCACGTCCGAGGACGAATTGAAATGCCATTGCAGTCCCTCCTTCTCCCCATCGAACGCTGTCCTTAACTCTACTATTCTAGCAGACTTTGTCCGATTCTGGTTCATTGTGACTTTGGTATATTGTATCATAACTCCCATAATAAGAACAAACGTTCTCTACTTGTAAACTTCGTGACAAAATAAAGACGGCCCCATCTCAGATAGGACCGTCTCGTATGAACGGCTGTGTGCAGCTACAGGTCAGACTGCCTTGATTGCTTCGCTTGCTTGAAATAACCGTAAGCCTCGTTCAACAGGTGCACAAGCTGCTGGCTCTGGGCTTCACCCAAATGCTCGACCAGCCCGGCGAACATCGATCGGATCTCCACTCTCGCCTGCTCGGCCATGTGTGACCCTTTATCCGTCAGCGTAATCTCGGCATAACGCCGGTCCGTTCGATTAACGGTACGCTCCACCAGACCTTCCTTGATTAAGGCATTGACCATCTGTGTTACGGTGGGAGAAGTAACCTCCAGCACCTTGCTAAGCTCCGATACCGTCGTCATCTGCTGCTCATTATGGTCTGTTCGATCCTTCACAGCCAGAAGTACTCGCAGCTCACTCGCCTTAATGCCCCATTTCGTCGTCTTCCGCCAGTCTGCCTTGGCAAGCTTCGAGAATGTGCTTATTAATTCCGTAATATGCTGCTGAGAGGGTTGATTCATGCTCATTCATCACCGCCGATTCTGGTTACGCTAATGCCATCTATCATAAATAATGTAGGCTGAAGCGTCAATCCATTGTACAGCCCCCAATAAATACGACTTGATAATTGCTGCAGCAGCCCTTATATTGAATTACATAGGTTGCCTAACTATTTATTTGCACACTTGATAAAGAAAGAAGGATTTATAATGGAACATTTATCAGATAAGCGCAAAGCGACCATCATGCTCGCCTTAATGGCGTCCATGTTTTTCGCTGCTATTAACCAGACGATCGTCAGCACAGCCATGCCGCGAATCATTGCCATGCTTGGAGGCATGGAATATTATTCATGGGTCATTATGATCTATATGCTGACCTCCACCGTATCCACGATCTTGGTCGGCAAGCTGTCGGATCTGTACGGTCGTAAGCCATTCCTGCTCGGCGGTATCGTCGTATTCATGATTGGTGCCTTCCTGACCGGATTGTCGACCAGCATCACCCAGATGATTGCCTTTCGCGGTATTCAAGGACTCGGGGGCGGCGTGCTCATGGCGGTCACAACGATGGCGGTAGGCGACTTGTATGCGCCGCGGGAGAGAGCGAAGTGGACGGGACTAATGATGGGCATATTCGGGTTGTCGAGCGTCATCGGTCCGACACTTGGCGGCTTCATGATCGATCACATGGATTGGAAATGGCTGTTCTGGATCTTCCTTCCACTCGGGATCGTCGCCTTCACCATGATTATGCGCATGTTCCCCAAGGTTCCAAAGGTGGAGAACGTTACGATCGACTATTGGGGCTCGCTGTTTCTATCCCTCAGCATTATCTCGTTGCTGCTCGGATTTACTTGGGCGGGCACGAAGTACGACTGGGGCTCCTTCGAGATTATAGGCCTGTTCTCGCTTGGTGTTGTATTCGCGGCTATCCTCGTGCTGATCGAGCGCAAGGCCCTTAATCCGGTGCTTCCTCTATCCTTGTTCAAAAACGGCATCGTCAACATTTCGAATATGGTCGGTTTTCTCATTAATGCGGGGATGATGGGCGCGATGGTCTACTTACCGTTCTTCGTACAAGGCGTCGAAGGACTGTCGCCGACGCAGTCGGGCTTTGTGAACATGCCGATGATGATTATGATGATTGTGCTGAGCAGTCTCGTCGGACGCTGGATGACGAAGACCGGCACCTACAAGCGATACGCTGTAGCCGGTGTCTTCTCGATGATCGTGGGCATGACGATGATGATGTTCATGGACAGTGTGACGATGGCGGTCGCCAGCATGTGCGTATTCGGCGTAGGTCTCGGCCTGTGCATGCCCGTGTTCACCCTTACTGTACAGAACGCAGTGCCTGCCGACCAGCTAGGCGTAGCGACAGCATCGGCAACGTTGTTCCGCAATCTCGGAGGTACGATTGGCATCGCCGTGCTCGGCTCTGTGATGAACTCGGCTATTACGTCGAATCTCCAGCGATCGTTCCAGGCGAGTGCAGGCAGCGTCGATCTGACGAAGCTGGAGCCAGGCGTCGCGGAGCAGGCAGCGACATTTATGAATCCGCAAATTTTACTCGATCAGCCGAAGCTCAGCTCCATCTTAGCGTCGGTGCCAACGGATCTGAAGCCGCTGCTTGAGCAGCTAGTCGCCTCGCTGCGCCTCGTGCTAGCGGAGTCATTGTCCGTCGTCTTCATGACGGGAGCCGGATTGTTGGGAGCGGCGCTGCTGCTCGTCTTTTTCCTCAAGGAAATTCCGCTACGATCGGGTCAGAGGCCAGCAGAGATGCAAGGCGTTAATGACAAGGCTACCGAGAGCCCATCCGTGCTGCAGCCGTAACTGCCTCCTTTTTTACTCAACAAAAAGAAGCACTTGTCATCAATCGACAAGTGCTTCTTTGATATTCTAGCGAGGTTTATCGAACTCGCCTACGCTTATTGCATCGGCCAAGGCGCACGCTGTAGCAGCCTGTGAATCCAGAGCGCCGTTGCGCCGCGTGTAGCGGCAGCATCCTTCGTGAAGGCAACGCCGTTATCCGCCTGCAGCACCTGGAATCTCCAAGCTAAAGCAGCCGCATCCAGTGCCCAATCATCGACGGACAGCTTGCCGTTCGAATTGGTTATATATGTGCTGCGATCCGTGTCGTTGAGCTTGAGACCCGGCTGCACCGACTTCAGCGCATTGCTAAGCATCGTGACCGCTTCCTGATGCGTAATCGTCTGCTCCGGACGGAACGTACCGTCCTCATAGCCGCTGATCAGTCCTGCATTCACAGCCGTGTAGACGACGTCCGCGAACCAATCGTCAGATGCTACATCTGAGAACGTCAAGCTCGCTTGCTGTGCAGACTTCAAGCCGAGCGCACGAACGAGCAGCGCCGCGAATTCAGATCGCTTCACCTGAACATCTGCTCGGAACGTATCGTCCTCGAAGCCGTTAATGATTGAGCCTGCCGCAAGAGCATCTACAGCAGCCTTGGCATAATGATCGTCCGCCACATCGGTGAACGGCTTTTGTGCTTTATACACCGTATAGATCGAATTTCCTTTTCTCCACATCGTAACTTCCGCAGGTTTGCCGTTGCTCGCAGCCTTGTAGGTGAGCGGCACAGGCACCAAGGAGCCCGTTGCTTCATCCCATACTGCGCCAGCCAGCTGCTCGCCCTGCTTCAGCGCGAAGCCGCTCGGAAGCACGATCGTATGCCCTACATAGACGGAGAAATCATTAGCACTACCTACCACTTTGTTCTGCTTATCCAATAGCGTCAGCTCGAAGGACAGTGCCTTGCCCACTACCTCTCCACCGCTCGTCGCTACATCCTTCGCAAGACGCTGCTGCTCAGACGCCGGCAGCTCCTCAATTTGCAGCTTCACACTTGCATCCGCTTTGTCGCTCGCCAGCTTGGCCGCCTCCTGCAATGCCGCAAGCGGCAGACGAACCGCGCCGATCGGCGTGCTAACCGCTACGATAGCATCCGATTTCTTCTTCCCCAGCTCCCCGATCAGGCTGCTGTTCAGCTGCAGCTCATAGCCTTGAGCGCTGGAGGTCATATCAATCTTCAGCTCGCGGTTGCTACCCTTGAGCTGATCATCGGTAAGCTTCTTCAGCTGGTCCTCGTTCACGACCGTGACTGATTTCTTCTTCCCGTTCACCTGCACAACTTCTTCCTTGAGCTCGGCTGCGTTCCCGATAATTCCGCCGCCTCCGCCGAAGCAGCAGCCTCCACCACCAGCAGGTGCCGGCTCAGCCGTATAAGACTTCGCGAGCTTCAGACTTGGAAGTGCGTTCCCGCGCTGCAAGGAGAAATATAAGCTGCCTGCATCCTTGCCCAGCTGAGCGAGCTCCAGAGACATCGACGTCGCTCCGGACGCAATTTTACGAACATACAGCGGGTAAGGGGTGCTGCTACTTGTATACACTTTAATGACATCACCTGCGAGCAGATTCGTCACCGTTACCGTGTCCGAAGTACCTTCCTTGTTGTTCACAATTTGAATCTGATCAGCCGACAACGATGGGCCATACAGTTTATCTTGAATCGGCAGCACAAGAGGCGCGCTTTCTCCCTCAGAGGTTACCGTATAGATACCAATTGCGGTTGCGCCGCTTGGTATTGGCGTGTTGTATGGGATGTCTACCACGTGGCTTCCGAACGGTAATCTTTGCACTTGTAAGATTGGCTTAAGCTTCTGTTGCTGACTGTTAATGAAATAGAGCTGGAAACGAGGCAAAGACATCATATGGTTCTGATGGATAAAGAACAACTCACCGCCGAGCTCTCCCGAATCGCCATCTACATCATCAAATCCTGCATAAAAAGCAGGAGCTAGATACAGCCCTTGCGGTAAAGAGGCTGTGGTCTCCTCTGAAATATTATCGTATAGCCATTGTCTCGATTGCTCAAATTCATCACCAGCACCATTTCGAGCTAGAACAACAACCGCTCTTGCTGACGCAGGAATTTGACTGCTGGTTATTGTAACGCGATAGGGCGACTGCCCCTTAGCAATAATGATCGAATGTCCGTCAATGCGGACATGGGTATCAGTCTCGAAAACAATCTCATAGCCTGTTATTGAAGTCTCGTCTACCCTAGTAGCCCATGAGAGCTCCACATTAAGCTGACCGGCTCGGCCATCTGTATCGATCGCATAGTCATATTCCGTATCGGTCATTTTGAAGTCCCATAAGCCTGTGAATGCACCGATTTCCGACTCTCCATGCTCGCTCTTGCCGAATAGGCCGATACGCTGGGCCCCTTGCGGAATTACTGTGCCTGGAGGCAGCGAGACCCTATACAAATAAATAGTGTGTTCTCCCAGTTCAAAGGCAACGCCCTTCCTCTGAATCTCTGCAATCGGCTTCAGCTTCACGTTCTCAGCATTAACAAAATAGGCCACGTAGCTAGTTGCTGCTTCATAAGGCTGATATTCGATCCACGAGATTACTCCTTCAGCAACGCCAAGCTCCAAATCACGAAGTCCAATGTAAGGAGTCATGCTCGGTGCGGCCAATGACTTATAGGTTGCCGCCTGTACCGTTTCATTCAAGATGCTGTCATGCACCTGCATCCGGTATGCTTCAGGCAACAAATTGCCGTTCAAATCTTTTGGCACCACCTCGACGAACATCGCCTGGGACGGCAGTGCACCCTCTTCTAAGGTAATACGATAAGTCCCTAAATTCGGTGCCTTCGGGTAGCTCTCGCTATCGTAAACATCACCTGTTACTCCCACATAACGGACCTCGTAGCCCGAAAATTGTGTTTGATCCGAAACATTCCAATTAATGGATGCCTTAATTAGACCTCGCGACGGGTTAAGATCCTCGAAATAAAATGCATTGATAGGAGCACCGCCACTTGAGCCTCCACCGCTATCCTCTGACACAACAACAGATGAAGCACTCGTTCCCGATGACGATTCAACACCTACATCTAATAAAACTGCATTTGCAGCACTTTGGTCATAGTTATTATTCGAATAATTTCTTAGCCTGTTTATACTTTCGTCCATCACTAGACTTCCACTAGACTCATCCATCATCCATTCCCGAATCGGGCTCTCCATCGTCAAGGACGGCATGGCGTCAGCATGAGCTTTCTGCTCACTTGGATACACCATTAATGTCGAGAACATCATGAGACAAGCAAGTAATACAATGTGTAGCCTTTTCAACCCTAACATTCCTGCAATCATGAAAATATGCTCCTCCTATTCGGCCTCTATGAAATCAATTTCATAGCGTTCGTAATCAATATACAACAAACCGAAGGAGAAATTCGTAGAATCATGTCGATAAATATACATAATCTCATTTTGTTTTGTCGAAGAAGAAATCACAACCTCCATCTAAATTATAAAGAAGCCGAACCACGTTTCATTGTCGTGATCAGCTTCTTCATATACTCTTATATTCCGTCTATATCCTGCCCCGGCTCTACTCCTCCAGCCACACCGTCTTCTGCTGCACCGGTCTACGCGTACATTCAGGCTGCGGGACCGCCGGCTCGCCAACGTACACGAGCGCAACGAGCTCCTCCGTATCTGCGAGACCGAACGCCTCCTTCATGCGCGGATGATACATCGGCTCGCCGGAGCGCCAGATCGCGCCAAGGCCGAGAGCATGAGCGGCAAGCAGCATATTATGAACCGCGCAATGAGCGGCAGCGAATTCCTCGATGCGATTCACGCCGGGCTTCGCGGAAGGCGATACCGATACGGCAATGACGACTGGCGCCCGGTAAGCCTTGGCGATATGCTTCGCTCGCTCTGCCTGCTTCGCCTCAGTCGGCTCCGCTGCGCCTGAGACAACAGCTGCTCCGGCTCCACCGCCGACAGACTGCATCGCAATGTCCGCATACGCCTCGCCGAGACGCTGCCGACCTGCGCCCGTCATCACATAGAACCGCCACGGCTCTGTCGCATGGTGGCTCGGCGCCCAGTTGGCCGCCTCCAGCAGCTGCTCGATCCGCTCGCGGCTGATCGGGTCCGGCTTCACCCGTCCGATCGAACGGCGCTCCCGTATCGCTTGAAATACGTCCAAAGTCACCTGACCGCCCCTTCCATCCTACACTCTACCTGCGCGTACGAACCTCGAATATTGCAAATTTCAAATAATGACCTTCTTCTACGCCCAGTATACGCGGATGATCCGTGCCAGCCGCACGGAATTCGATCAGACGCAGCGTCTTGCCCGCATCTGTCGCCGCCGCTTGGATCGTCTCGAGGAACAGCTCCGGCTTCATATGATACGAGCAGCTGGCCGTCACGAGGAAGCCGCCTTCGTTGACGAGCTTCATGCCGTGCAGGTTAATATCCTTGTAGCCGCGGCACGCGCCCTCCACCGCGCCTCTCGACTTGGCGAACGCCGGAGGGTCGAGAATGACGACGTCCCACGTCCGGCCCTTGCCTGCCTCGAGCGCTACCGAGGTGTCGACCTTCCTCTGACTGGCCTGGCTGCGCTCCTTCTTCTGATCGAGGCCACGCGCCTGCGCACGCAAGTAGTCGAACGCATCCGCGACGACGAACTCAACTCGGTCGGTGAAGCCGTTCAGCTCGACATTGCGCTTCGCGGACTCGATCGCATGCTCGGATATGTCAAGACATGTCACCTTCTTGGCGCCATACTTGCAAGCATGCAGCGTGAAGCTGCCGGTATGCGAGAAGCATTCCAGCACCGTCGCACCGTCCCAGTACGGGAACGTCACCTCGGTGCCGCTCTTGTTGACTGGTACACGAGCAACCGTTCCGTCGTCCTGCTGCTTCTCCACCGTCTGAATGCCGCTGCGCTTCCCCCAGCCGAGCATGAGCGGGGCGATGGCGGCACGATTTTCACGCTGGTCAAAAAAGTATCCGGTCTTCTGTCCTTCGACAATGTCGACCTCCAGCAGCAGACCGTTCTCGCGAATCGTCACATGCCGTGGGCAATCGCCGTAGAGCACGCCCTTGCGCTCCTCCAGCCCTTCGAGCTTGCGCACACTGACGTCGCTTCGCTCATAGATACCTGCAGGCTGCATTACCTCGACCAATGCCGCCACGAGCTCCTCACGCACCAGCTCCATCCCGAGCGTCAGCACCTGCACCACCAGTACATCCTCGAACTTATCCACGATGAGTCCCGGGAGGAAATCCGCCTCCCCATAGACGAGCCGATACGACCTTGCCTGTGGCACGAACCGCTCCCGCAGCTCGCGGCATACGTTCAGCCGGTCCGCGAACCAAGCGCGGTCCATCGCCGCGAGCGGCTCATAGCCGACGATACGCACGGTGAGCTGAGACGCTTCATTATAGTAGCCAGTCGCGAGGTACTGGCCGTCATGGCGATGTACTGCCACAAGCTGACCGTTCGCAGGCTCGCCATCCACGCGCTCGATTTCTGTTTTGTAGACCCAAGGATGACCTTCCTCGAGCCTTTTCTTCCGTTTCTTATGTAAAACTACAACTGCCATTCGCCACGCCTTCCGCCTCTATTGCAGGCCTGTAATCTTAGTATCCGTTCCCGCCGGATACGCCTTGCATAAGTGCCACACCGGAGCTCGTCCCAAGGCGCGTCGCGCCCGCCTCGATCATACGTACCGCCGTATCAAGATCGCGGATGCCGCCCGATGCCTTCACGCCGACATTGTCCGGCACGAGGCTACGCATCAGCGCAATGTGCTCGACTGTCGCCCCGCCCGGACCGAAGCCCGTCGACGTCTTGACATAATGGGCGCCCGCTTCGACCGACAGCTCACAGGCCGTACGGATCTGCTCGTCCGTCAGTGCGCCAGTCTCGAAGATCACCTTCACGATTGCGCGTCCTTCGACAGCCATCACCACGCCACGAATGTCCTCGCATACGTAATCGAGATCCCCCTGCTTAAGTCGACCAATCTGCAGCACCATATCGATCTCCGCAGCGCCCTGCTCGACGGCCTTCGCCGCCTCCGCCGCCTTAATGACCGGATCCGTCGCCCCTAGCGGAAAGCCACACACGACGCTGATCTTCACACCAGACCCTTCCAGCAGCTCCTTACACAGCGGCACCCACGTACCGTTCACACAGACGCTGTAGAACCCGTACTGCTTCGCCTCGTCACACAGCTTGCGGATCGCTTGCTCGTCCGCATCAGCCTTCAGCAATGTATGATCGATATAAGCCGGCAGCTTGCTCAGCTCGAATGCATTCGCCATCGATTAATTCACCTCATATCCTAGCGCCTTGAGCGCCTTATGTAAGACCGAATCGTTATTGCCGTACCCGGAGCTCTTCTGCTGATTCCACGCCTCGAGCGGCTGCAGCCATTCGACGCCGCGAATTTCCTCGACCTGCGCCTGTAGCGTGCCACCGACCGCCTCGACCAAGTAATAGTGAACCTCTTTATCGACTGTACCGACGCCTGTCAGGTGAAATTGATAATGAATCGTCTCGAGCGGCGCGATAATGGTGCCCGTAATGCCGGTCTCCTCTAATATTTCACGAAGCGCCGTTTCTTCAATCGTCTCGCCAGGCTCCATCTTCCCTTTGGGCAGCGTAATTTTGCCGTAGCGATCCTGAATGAGCTGTACCTCCAGCCCGTCAGCGGACTTCCGATAGACGACACCGCCTGCTGAAATCTCCTTCATCCCAATCCCTTCCTTCCCGCGAAATGAAAGGACTTCACAGCGCCCACAGAGCACATGTGAAATCCTTGATGAACAAGCTCAAGCTAAACGGCCTTCACCGCTTGTCCGGGTATCGAGTCTGCAGCTTGAACCGTTGCCGAAGCAACAGAGTTCTTGCCTCCGGCAGCTAACCGACCAGAGACCGCCTCAACGCTAGGTGCCTCGACCAGCTCGCCCCGGCATTCGTTCACGCCCGCCTCTGTTACCTTCACGCGGCACACTTCCCCGATCCAATCCTCGCTACCCTCGAATACGACGGACAAGTAGTTGTCGGAGTAGCCCATCACAAGGCCGCTGCCCGGCTGACCCTTATAATCGCGCTCCGGAATAATTTCCAGCTCCTGACCGACGAACTGCTGTGCATACGCCAGCTGCATCCGTTCGGACAGATCGATCAGCTCATGGACGCGTGCGTTCTTGATCTCCTCGTCCACCTGATCGTCCATCCGGGCCGCAGGCGTACCTGTGCGCTTGGAGTACGGGAACACATGCATCTCCGAGAAGCCCATCCGCTCCATGAACGCATAGCCCTCGCGGAACATCTCCTCCGTCTCGCCAGGGAAGCCGACGATGACGTCGGTCGTAATCGCGGCACCCGGCATAATGCGCTTAATATGCTCCAGCTTCGATGCGAACTCCTCGACCGTGTACTTGCGGCGCATCCGCTTCAGCACATCGTTCGAGCCCGCCTGCAGCGGAATGTGCAGATGTCGGCACATCTTGTCCGAGCGCTGCAGCACCTCCAGCACCTCGTCCGTAATCTGACTCGCCTCGATCGAGCTGATCCGAATGCGCTTCAGCCCTTCCACCTTGTCCAGATCCCACAGCAGCTTCGCGAGACTGTAATCTTCCATATCTTCACCGTAACCGCCAGTATGAATACCTGTCAGCACGATTTCCTGATAGCCTGCGTCCACGAGCATCCGCGCCTGATTCAGCACGCTCTCTGGCTCCCGACTGCGCATCAGACCGCGCGACCACGGAATAATACAGAACGTACAGAAGTTGTTGCAGCCCTCTTGAATTTTAAGAAAAGCACGCGTACGATCGGCAAAATCCGGCACGTCCAGCTCCTCGAACGCCCGTGTCTTCATAATGTTACGCACTGCATTGATCGGCTGACGCTCCGCCTGCAGCTGCTGGACGTAGGTCAATATCTTATCCCGATCCTGCGTGCCAATAACGAGATCGACACCAGGAATTGCGAGAATTTCCGCTGGGGACGTCTGCGCGTAGCAGCCTGTCACCGCGATGATCGCCTCCGGGTTGCGCCGTATGGCACGGCGTATCATCTGGCGAGACTTCTTATCGCCCGTATTCGTAACCGTACACGTGTTGATTACATAGATATCCGCCGTCGATTCGAAGTCGACCTGCTCATAGCCTTCGTGCTTGAACAGCTGCCAGATCGCTTCCGTATCGTAGAAGTTAACCTTACAGCCCAATGTGTGAAAAGCGACTGTCGACATCTACTCCATTCCTCCCATTTCTCCGGATTCATATAAAATACAGGTGAGACCGACCATCGCGGCCGTCTCCGTCCGTAATATTCGTCTGCCCAGCGACACCGCGCGGCAGCCTGCCGCCTCTGCAGCCTCCGCTTCCTTCTCGGTAAACCCGCCCTCGGGTCCGACGATCAGGAGCAGCCTCAGCCGACGGGAAGCGGCCGAGCTCGCAGCTTCGCCACCAGCCTGAGCATCCGCGTCTACAGGTCGCTCGGAGTCGGTCACGGCAACAGCTTCGCCAGCCAGCGACGTCTCAGCAGCCTGAGGCTGTCCAGACGAAGCGACGGCCTCGCGGATAAGGCTGCGCAGCTGCTGCGTATTCTGCTTCTCATAGCAGAACCACGCCGCGTCCACGTCGGGTACGAGCTGCAGCAGCTGCTTCCAGCTGAGCACGCCGCTCACCTCAGGCACCCGGTTACGGTGCGCCTGCTCGGCCGCCTCCTTCGCAATCTTCTGCAGCCGCTCGAGCCGCTTCCCTTCCTTCTTCGCGTCCCACTGGACGACCGTCCGCTCCGAGGTGAACGGAATGAACCGGCTCGCGCCGATCTCCGTTCCCTTCTGGATGACGAGCTCCAGCTTGTCGCCCTTCGGCAAGCTCTGGGCGATCCAGACGTCAACCGCAGGCTCGTTCTCCAACGCCAGCAGCTCCTCAATATCGGCCACTGCTTGTCCGCCCTCCAGCGAGCGCACGACAACGCGAGCCTCGCGGCTCATGCCGTCGCTGACGATGACGCGATCGCCTTCCTTGGCCCGCATTACTCTTATAAGATGGTGAGCATCGTCACCCGTTATCGTAACTGTATCAGCACCGAATTGCTCCGGCTGTATGAAATATCGTTGCATAGATCCCATCACTTTCAATGAAAAAAGGTGTGACCGTTATACATGAGTTAGTCAACATGTAAACGGTCACCTTCCATCATACACGATTGTTGTCGAAATATCCACTAGAAGCCGGGTTAGAGCATAACAGCACGAATCACATCTGCTTCTGCAGCGGCTGCGCTATCTACAGCTTGACCGGAACGCCGAAGATCGGAGCCAATATGATCGTGAACAGCGCGAGAATATCGCCCTGCAGCGCGAAGATCGGCCCGAGCGTCACCGCTCGCAGCGGCGGGATGAAGAACATCAGCAGCACCGCATAGAACAGCCATTGCTGGTATTGGTGCAGCTTCTGTGCCCAAGGACGCGGCAGCAGATCCTCCAGAATCCGGTAGCCATCAAGAGCAGGAAAAGGAATGAGGTTCAATATAAATAAGAACACATTCTGTACGACCATCCAGCGCATGAACGTAAGGATGGCTGCCTGTACACCCGCGTTCATCCCTTCCAGCCAGCCGAACTGCTGCATAGCGAGGAACAGCGCCAAGCTCAAGAAGCCTAGCACGAGATTACTGAGCGGTCCTGCGAACGAGACGATCAGCCCCATCAGCCGTGGATTCGAGAATTTGGCCCGGTTCACGAGCGTAGGCTTCGACCAGCCGACCCCGATTACGAGGAAGAAGATCATGCCGAGCCAGTCGATGTGGACACGCGGATTGAGCGTTACCCGCCCCATCGAGCGCGGAGTCGGGTCGCCGAACTTGTCGGCGAGCACCGCATGCGCGAACTCGTGCACTGCGAACGAGAGCAGCAGCACGAGGAAGATGAACGGGATCTCATCAACAGGAAAAGCGAGAAACGAGCTCATCCAATCCATGCTACACCTGCGGCTTTCTCGCGATCAGCACGATCCAGTCCTGCTCCTCGTTCACCTCGTCCACGCGGAAGCCTGCCTTCGTCAGCGCCTCCTCGACCAGCTGCTGCTTGCTCTTGATAACACCGGACACGATGTACGTGCCGCCCGGCTGGAGCGCTTCGTACACGTCATCGACGAACAAGACGATGATCTCGGCAAGAATGTTCGCCACAACGACCTGCACCGGCAGCTGAACGCCGAGCTCAGACGAGCCGCTGCTGCGCCCTTCGTTGATCGCCTGCAGCAGATCGCTCAGCTTCACCGTAATGTGCTCGCTGAGACCGCTCAGTCGCGTATTCTCCGTCGCACTCGATACAGCAACTGGATCGAGATCCAGTGCAAGCACGTGACGAGCGCCGAGCTTCTCTGCCGCAATCGCCAGTATGCCCGAGCCTGTACCGACGTCGATGACGTCCTCGCCGCCTTGAATAACCTTCTCGATGGTGCGCAGACATAGCGCCGTCGTCGCATGCGTCCCCGTTCCGAACGCCATGCCAGGGTCCAGCTCCAGAATGATCTCGCCCTCGCTCGGTGTATACTCCTCCCACGTCGGCTTGATCGTCAGACGCTCCGACACCCGAATCGGCTTGAAATATTGCTTCCAAGCGTTCGCCCAATCCTCGTCATCGACGAGCTTCAGCTCATAAGTCGGCTCACCGGTATCAATATCGTACTCCGCCAGCTGCGCCACCGATTGCTTAAGCTCGGCCAGCACCGCTTCCGGGTCTGTCTCCTCGTTGAAGTAGCCCTTGATGACCGCACGTCCTTCGGGAATATCGTTCAGCGGCAGCTCGTACCATTGTCCAAGCGACGTATCACGCGGCTTATTCAGCGTCCCCGATTCCTCAATTGAGACGCCCCCCGCACCCAGCTCATGAATGAAGTTCGAGATCATCTCGATTGCTTCTTCTGTCGTATGTATCGTAATTTCATGCCAGCGCACTCGTGTGCCTCCTATCGTTCTCTCATTGATATGCATAACCACTAGTATACATCAATTTGGGATATGGGTAAAATGACCGCTCGCCAAAAAGGCAAGGGAGCCGCTGCGGAAGACGATTCGTCTACCTTGTGCTCTCTTGCCTTAAGTTGTATCACGCACAGGCTGATGCGCCTATGAAAACCGTAACAGGCAGCCGACTGCCTCTTGGATGACGTGTAACACGATACACGGGGTCGACTGCCTGTTGGATGGCGTGTAGCAGCACGTGATCACCTCGGCACCTCGGCTACACCTGCCCGCCTGCCTCCTGGATGACGCGAAGCGCTTGATTGTAGGCCGCCTCGTCGACGACGACCGTCAGCAGTACCGTGCCGCTCGTCATGGCATCGCCGCCGCTCGTCAGCAGCTCCCGGCTGCCGTCGGCCATGCCGCTCGCATCAACATCTGCAGCCATCATGACGCGGGCATCGGAATTACCGACCGTTTCACCGAGGCTTAAGTAGGACAGACCCGGGAAGCCGCTATTGCTAAGCGGATTCATCGTCTCGGTCACACCTTCTCCCGGATTCACTCCGATTTCCGACACTTGTACGTCTGCGGCCCGGAGCGCCTGCATTTTTGGTACGCAGCCCTCCGCCGCCTCCCGCGAATGGAAGTACGCTAATATCCCTTTTTCAGACACGTCGAACCCTCATTTCTTCTGCTTATTCGCTTACAGGAGCTAACCCGGTATGTCAAGACGAGTGTTAGATGCTGCTCCAGCTAAGCAACCACTATCTCTACTCCTGCTCCTGACGTGCATCAGCAAGCGCAGCGCGCTCTTGAGCCTCCAGATCCTGAGCATCAGCAATCTCCGCAGAGAACTCCACATCCTCGTTCTTCGCTATCGGCAAATTTTGCTTCTGGAACGCCTTTTTCCAACGTTGTGCCATCTCGTTCACTTCCTTCCCGCATCGTATAAGTTCATAGGCCGTCATCGCAGGCGGCAAGGCCAGGAGTAACCTAGCTTGCTTCTATTGTCCGCAACCTGAACCGGAATATGCGGGGGAGATGGCATTCGTCCGTTAGCTTGGCGCGGCGGGGCTGTTACGATGTGAATCATCGGAACAGCGACTCTGCGGGCGGGCGCACCAGGCGCGGCGGGGCCGTTACGATGGAAATCATCGGAACAGCGACTCCGCGGGCAGGCGCATCAGGCGTGGCGACAGCTGTTACGATGCAAATCATCGGAACAGCGACTCAGCGTGCGTCCGCACCATGCGCGGCGGAGGCTGTTACGATGCAAATCATCGGAACGGTGACTCTGGGAGCGTCCGCACCATGCGCGGCGGGGGCCGTTACGATGGAAATCATCGGAACAGCGACTCCGCGTGCGTCCGCACCATGCGCGGCGGGGGCCGTTACGATGCAAATCATCGGAACGGCGACTTGACGAGCGTCCGCACCATGCGGGGCGGGGGCCGTTACGATGCAAATCATCGGAACGGCGACTCAGCGTGCGTCCGCACCATGCGCGGCGGGGGCTGTTACGATGCAAATCATCGGAACAGCGACTCTGTGAGCGTCCGCACCATGCACGGCGGAGGCTGTTACGATGGAAATCATCGGAACAGCGACTCAGCGTGCGTCCGCACCATGCGCGGCGGGGGCCGTTACGATGCAATTCATCGGAACGGCGACTCTGTGAGCGTCCGCACCATGCACGGCGGAGGCTGTTACGATGCAAATCATCGGAACGGCGACTCCGCGTACCCCCGCATCAGGCGTGGCGACAGCTGTTACGATGCAATTCATCGGAACGGCGACTCTGTGAGCGTCCGCACCATGCACGGCGGAGGCTGTTACGATGCAAATCATCGGAACGGCGACTCCGCGTACCCCCGCATCAGGCGTGGAGACAGCTGTTACGATGCAATTCATCGGAACGGCGACTCAGCCAGCGGGAGCACAGTCAACGTGCCCTCGTACAACGAAAAAACAGCCCGCTCCCGACTCTCGCCAGGAACAGGCTCCTTCATATTGCTTTTGCAACAGCTACATGTGTGAGCGTACAAGGCATCTAGTCGCCCAGTATCGCTTTCTTCATCCGTTCGAAAATCGACTGCTGCTGTCCGTGCGTATGCTCGCCGCTCAGCTTGGAGAACTCGCGCAGCAGCTCGCGCTGCTCGTCGTTCAGACTCGTCGGCGTGACAACGACGACCTTCACGTGCTGATCACCTTGACCGGTGCCACGCAGACGCGGTACACCCTTGCCCTTCAGACGGAAATACGTGTCTGTCTGAGTTCCGGCCGGAATCTTCAACTTCACCTTCTCGGTCAGCGTCGGAATCTCGATCTCATCGCCGAGCGCCGCCTGCGCGAATGTGAGAGGCACCTCACAGTAGATGTCCTCACCCTCACGCTCGAAGAACTCATGCGGCTTCACGCGAATGACGACGTACAAGTCTCCCGGAGGACCGCCGCGCAGACCGCCCTCGCCTTCGCCGGTCACGCGAAGCTGAGCGCCCTCATCGACACCCGCAGGAATGTTGATGTTGATGGTACGCTGCTTCTTCACCTTGCCGTTGCCATGGCACGTGCTGCACTTGTCCTTGATCGTTTTGCCCTGACCTTGGCAGGCCGAGCACACACGACGGTTCACGATCCGGCCGAACGCTGTGTTCTGCACAACCTCCTGCTGACCTGAGCCGTGACAGACGCCGCACGTATCCGGCTTCGTGCCCGGCTTCGCACCGCTGCCATGACACGTGTCGCACGTTTCCGTGCGTGGAATGTGGATGTCCAGCTTTTTGCCGAACACAGCTTCCTTGAACTCAATCGTCAGCGTATACTGCAGGTCGTTACCACGCTGGGGGGCGTTCGGATTGCGCCGCTGGCCGCCTCCGCCGCCGAAGAACATATCGAACAGATCGCCGAAGCCGCCGAAGTCCCCACCGCCACCACCGCCGCCGAAGCCGCCCTGATTCGGGTCGACATGGCCGAAGCGGTCGTACTGCGCCTTCTTCTGATCGTCGCTCAGCACGTCGTACGCTTCCTTCGCTTCCTTGAACTTCGTCTCCGCGTCAGCCGCCTTGTTCACATCCGGGTGATATTGACGCGCCAGCTTCCGGTACGCCTTCTTGATGTCCTCCTGCGAAGAATCCTTACCTACCCCTAGCACCTCATAATAATCGCGCTTGCTCATCCCTTCACTCCCGCTCCCTGGCCTCCTGCGCACATTGCGAATAAGGCCGCATTTCCGGTACGAACGAGCCAGCCTGTACAGACCGGCACGCACAGCGAAAGCCGAAAGCCAAAGCCGACCGGCTTTGACTTAACGGCTTCACCTGCTTGCTGCTTACTTCTTATCGTCTACGACTTCATAGTCGGCATCTACAACGTTCTCCTTGCCCTTGGACGAGCTAGGCTGCTCGCCTTCCGGTGCTGCGCCGCCCTGAGCCTGCGCCGCTTGCTCATACAGCTTCACGGACAGCTGCTGAACGACCTGCTCCAGCTCCTCGCTCGCCGCCTTGATCTCATCGAAGTTGTCGCCCTCGAGCGCCTTCTTCACGCGATCCTTCGCTGCATTCGCCTTGTCGATCTCGCCCTGGTCGACCTTGTCGCCAAGATCCTTGAGCGTCTTCTCTGTCGAGTACACGAGCTGATCCGCCTGATTGCGCACCTCAACCGCTTCCTTACGCTTGCGGTCTTCCTCGGCATGCGCCTCAGCGTCCTTCATCATACGATCGATCTCATCGTCGGACAAGCCGCTGGAGGATGTGATCGTGATCTTCTGGCTCTTGCCTGTTCCCTTATCCATCGCGGATACATTCACAATACCGTTAGCGTCGATGTCAAAAGTAACCTCGATCTGCGGTACGCCACGCGGAGCCGGTGGAATGTCGCCGAGCATGAACTTGCCGAGCGTCTTGTTGTCGTTCGCCATGGCGCGCTCACCTTGCAGCACGTGAATTTCTACGCTTGGCTGGCTGTCCGCATACGTCGTGAACACCTGCGACTTCGTCGTCGGGATCGTCGTGTTGCGCTCGATCATTTTCGTAAATACGCCGCCTGCTGTCTCGATACCGAGCGACAACGGAGTCACGTCGAGCAATACGACATCCTTCACATCGCCTGTCAGTACGCCCGCCTGAACGGCTGCACCAAGCGCAACGACCTCGTCCGGGTTCACGCCCTTGTGAGGCTCCTTGCCTGTCAGACGCTTAACCGCCTCTTGAACAGCAGGAATACGTGTCGAGCCGCCGACGAGGACGATCTTGTCGATCTTGTCAGCTGTAAGACCCGCATCGCTAAGCGCTTGACGAGTCGGTCCGAGCGTGCGCTCCACGAGGCCGCTGGACAGCTCCTCGAACTTCGCTCGAGTCAGGTTAACCTCCAAGTGCTGAGGTACGCCATCAACAACGGTGATGAACGGAAGGGAGATCGTCGTCGTCAGTACGCCGGACAGCTCCTTCTTCGCCTTCTCCGCTGCATCCTTCAGACGCTGAACGGCCGCCTTGTCCTTGCTCAGATCGATGCCATGCTCCTTCTTGAACTCGGCCACGAGATAGTCGATAATCACTTGGTCGAAGTCATCGCCGCCCAGCTTGTTGTCACCGCTCGTCGCCTTCACCTCGAAGAAGCCGTCGCCCAGCTCAAGAATCGAGACGTCGAACGTACCGCCGCCGAGGTCATACACGAGAATCGTCTGATCCTCGGACTTCTCCATACCGTATGCAAGCGCGGCTGCAGTCGGCTCGTTCACGATACGCAGTACTTCAAGACCTGCGATTTTACCTGCATCCTTCGTCGCTTGACGCTGGCTGTCGTTGAAATAAGCCGGAACCGTAATCACCGCTTGGGTTACAGGCTGACCGAGGTATGCCTCTGCGTCTGCCTTCAGCTTCTGCAGAATGATCGCGGAAATTTCTTGCGGCGTGAAGCTCTGGCCGTCAATCGTCTCCTTGTGGCTCGTACCCATGTGACGCTTGATCGAAATAATGGTGCGATCCGGGTTCGTAATCGCCTGACGCTTCGCTGTATCGCCGACGATCCGCTCGCCGTCCTTCTTGAAGCCGACGACCGACGGGGTCGTACGGTTGCCCTCTGCATTCGGAATAACGACGGCCTCGCCGCCCTCCATCACCGCTACGCAGGAGTTCGTTGTTCCAAGGTCAATACCGATAACTTTACTCATCGTGGAAATCCTCCTTGTATGTTTACCTTATATAGTCTGGCTGTTGTTGGTCTTAGTAAAAAAAGATTAAGAGCTTACCTTCACCATCGCTGGGCGCAGTACTTTATCCTTCAGGATGTAGCCCTTCTGAACCTCTTCCACGACGATGCCTTCGCCATATTCCTCGGATTCCACCTGCATGATCGCTTGGTGGAGCGCTGGATCGAACGGCTGACCGACGACCTCCATCGCCTGCAAGCCTTCGGCTGCGAGCACCTGCTCGAATTGTCTGAATATCATGTCAATCCCTTTGGTAAGGGCGTCATAGTCTGTGCTTCCCTTGCTAGTCGCAAGCGCGCGCTCGAAATTATCGAACACCGGCAGCAGCTGCTCCAGCACCTTGGATGACGCATACTTGGTGAAGTCCTCCTTCTCCTTCTGCGTCCGCTTGCGGTAGTTGTCGAACTCGGCCTGCGTACGCAGCAGCCGCTGGTAATGCTCCTCAGCCTGCTTCTTCGCCTGCTCCAGCTCTGCCTGGACAGCATCTTGGATGCCGGAATCGTCTGCAGCCTGCTCAGCAGCATCCTGTGCCTCATATGTAGCGCTGTCGTTCTGCTGCTCAGCGGCAGTCTGCTGCTCAGCGGCAGTCTGCTGCTCTTCAGCTTGCTCCTGCTTCGTTGGTTCCGTACTCAATGTCTGTCACCTCCTTAACCGAATAAACCCTCATATATATAGTGTAACCAAAACGGATGCGGGCAAGACCGCGGCACAACGCCTGCAGGTCTTCGTCACGCAGCCGCTCTGGCTGTTACTCGAACTCTCGAGTGCCATCTCGAAAGCGGAACAAGGTGAAGCAACACGCGATGCGTGATAGCGTGATAGCTCGATAGCTGCCGACTCGTCTGCTACTCCTGCTCACGCAGGCCGCGCATCTTGATGACCGTGTGGATGCGCAGCACCGCGCACGCCACCTCGCCCGCTGCCTGCAGCGCATGCAGCTTGACGGGAGCCGGGTCGATGACGCCGAGCTCCGCCATGTCAGCGACCGCGCCGGTATCGCAGTCGATACCGAGCGAGTCGGCTCCGGCGACGACCTGCGCAGCCTTCGCCTCCTCGACCTTCTCCAGCGGGTTGTAGCCCGCGTTGACGACGATCTGCGCGAGCGGCTTGCGCAGCGCCTGGGCGACGGCCTCGAGGCCGAAGCCCTCCATGCCGCGCACCGTCTCGCGGTAGCGCTCCAGCTCATGCGCGGCGGCCAGCTCCGCCGCCCCGCCGCCCGGCAGCCAGCCGCCGATCAGCGCGGCCTGCACGCTTGAGGCGGCGTCCTTCGCGATGCGAAGCCGCTCGCCCGCTATTTCGTCGGTGCTCGCCCCGACGATGACCGAGACTTGCGCCGGGCCGCGGCCCTCGGCGATGCGGATGCAGCGCAGCCGCTCGTCATAGGCGATATGCCCGGCATAGCCGATGTAGGCCGCGAGCTCCGCCGCAGGCCGGTACAGCGCAGCGCGTCGCACCGGACGCGCGCCCGTGTACGCGCACAGCCGCCGCAGCTCGGCGCGCGGTAGCCGCTGCAGCACCATGATGCCATGGTCGCTGCAATATTGCTCGGCCTCGGGATCGATCGCCCGATCGGCCACAACAAGACCGACGCGCAGCTCGGAGAGCCGCATGAGCGCGTCGCGGAACTGCTCCCGCAGCAGCAGCTGCCGCTGGAAGCCCGCGTCCGTCGTCAGCGCCTCGTCCTCGACCTCGGCCGGGCCGAAGGCGTCCTGGACGACGAGCACGTGGGCGGCAGCTGCGGCTGCCAGCTCCTCCGGCTGCGCGTTCACCGGCCGCTTCGCAAGGACCAGGCCCGGCCATACTTCGCCGGGCGACTTGCCCAGCGCTTGGACGACGTCCGCGAACCGGAACGTCTCCTCGCGCAGCTTGGCGGGGCCGAGCCGCCGCGCCCCCGCGACAATGAGCGCCGCGAGCTCACCGTGCTCGCGGGCTGCAATATGCGCGATCCGCAGCAGCATCGGATCGTCCAGCCCTGCGAGCGGCCTCGCCCGGCCGCTCAAGCTGCCTACCGCGCGAGCGATGCCTTCCTCGACGCCGCGCACGACCTTCGCTACGGGCACTCCGCGCATTACCTGCCGCGCACCCTCCGCGACTAGCGCGCCGGCGAGCACCGTCGCCGTGGTCGTGCCGTCGCCGATCCGCTCCTGCTGCGAGCGGGCGACCTGGATGAGCAGCTGCGCCGCAGGGTGGGCGACGTCCATTTTTTCCAATATGGTCACGCCATCATTCGTGATGATTACATCGCCAGCGGAGCCGACGAGCATCGTATCGAGCCCCTTCGGGCCGAGCGTGCCCTCGACTGCTGCACAGATCGCCTGCACAGCCTGCGCATTGTTGCGCAGCGTCGCGAACGTCTCCTCGCCGTCAGAGCCGCTTCCCTTCAGCTGACTCATCGGTACCAGCGCTCCATCAGCTGCGTCATGTCCTTGGACAAGTACTCGAGCAGCTTGATCACCTTGGCGTAGTCCATACGTGTCGGCCCGAGAATACCAATCGTACCGAGCTGCTGCCCCTCGAACGAGTACGTGGCGGTAATGAGTGAGCAGTCGTTGACGGCCTCCAGCTTGTTCTCGCTGCCGATGCGCACTTGAATGCCCGCCGAGGTGGCCGTGCCCTCGAACAGCTGAATGACCTTCGGCGTCTGGGACAGCAGATCGAGAATGCTCTTGACCTTATCGACGTCCTTGAACTCCGGCTGCGTCAGCATGTTCGTAGAGCCGCCAACGAAGACGCGCTCCTCCTCATCCGGATGGATGATCGAGTCCAGCATGACGAGCAGCTCCTCGTAGCCTGACACGTAGCGGCTCAGCTCTGTCGAAATTTCGCTGTACAGCTTCGACTTGAACTGCATGAGCGGCACGTTTTTCAACCTAGCATTCAAGATCGTGACGAACTTCTCAATCTCGCCCATCGGAATGCCCTCGGGAATCGTAATCGTCTTGTTCTCCACCTGACCGGTGTTCGTGACGACGATGGCAACGGCGTTCCTGTCGTTCAGTGGTATGATCTGCAGATGCTTCAGCGTCGTCGTCTGCATCTCCGGACTCATAATGATCGACGTATACGGCGTCACCTGCGACATAATCATCGCGACCTGCTGAATGACGCGCTCCATCTCCTCCATCCGCTCGGCGAAAAACCGCTTCAGCATGTTCACCTCATCGGCGGCGACGAGTCCGGACGGCATCAGATGGTCGACGTAATACCTGTAGCCTTTATGTGAAGGAATTCGTCCAGCCGACGTATGCGGCTGCTCGAGAAATCCCAGCTCTTCGAGATCTGACATCTCATTGCGAATCGTGGCGGGGCTATAGCCCACGTTGCCGTGCTTCGATATGCTCCGTGACCCGATCGGCTCTGCGGAACGAATGTATCCGTCTACGATGGCGCTTAATATTTGTCTCTGGCGTTCGGTCAGCATATGCGAAACCACCTCCGGTTCTTTCGTTAGCACTCCTCTGTATTGAGTGCTAAACTAATACAAAAATAACAGACCTCAAGGGTCTGTGTCAAGTTCAATCGAGTCTTTTCAGCACAGCGATTTCGTCGCAGCAGTGCTGTTTTTTACAATGGATGCAGTCGCGCCATACCTTCTCGGGAAAGATCTCCTTCTGGACGACGGTGAAGCCGTTTCTCTCGAAAAAAGCAACCTCATACGTCAGCGCCATCACCTTCGGTATACCCATCTGCCGCGCCTCCTCGACGAGGAAGCTGACAATCTTCTTACCAATACCCATTCCCTTATAGCCATCGGTCACCCCTAACGAGCGAATCTCGATCAGGTCTGGACCGAGCTGTGTATTCGAGCCGCAGCCAACGAGCTGCCCGTCTACCTCGGCTACGACGAACGTGCTCAGCTGATGGCTCAACGTTTCCTTCGAGCGCGGCAGCATGATGCCCTTCTCCGCGTAGCCTTGAATAATGTCGTACAATGTGTCGATATCCTGTTCAGTTGCCTTGCGGCAGGTCAGGGTCGTCGTCATAGGAGGATCCCACCATTCGTTGTATCATATCAGATAATATGAATAAATATACAACAAAACGTATAAAGCGATCAACTGTTTTTTTGGGCAGGAGCCCGGCAGGCTATGTACCTCTCCGAGGACCTATACAGTGCCATGACCTGCACAGCATCCGACAGCCGCACACTCTCCGTTAGCTTCCAGCCGTCTTCGGAAAAGCCCTCCGCCTCTTACACCTCGCCCGCCACCTCGCAAGCCTCGAGAAACTGCCCGAACACCTCGTTGCCGAGCAGAATGCCTTGCCCGGTCAGCCGGTATCCGGCTTCCGTCTGCTCAAGCAGCTTCCGCTCGCACAATCCGCGAATCGCCTTCCCGAACACTGACTCGAGCTCACGGCCGAATTGCTGGTGGAAATCTGATCGGCTCACACCGCGCAACAGCCGCAGCCCGACCATCATGAAGTCCTCCATCGCCTCGACCTCGCTCACCTCGCTATGCTGGAGCAGCGGGAGGCCGTTCCGTGTCGCTTCAATATATGGCTGTACACCCTTAATGTTGACATGCCTTGTGCCATGCACATAGCCGTGCGCCCCCGCCCCAAGCCCATAGTAGCTCTGGTTGCGCCAATACATGCTGTTGTGCTTGCTCTCATAGCCAGCCTTGGCGAAGTTGCTGATCTCGTACTGTCCGTACCCGGCCTCGCGCAGCCGATTCATAATATGTACGAACATGCCAACCTCCTCATCCTCCTCGGGAAGCGGCAGCTCGCCGCGCTCATAGAGAGCATGGAACAGCGTATTCTCCTCGACCTTCAGGCTGTAGATCGAATAGTGGTGCAGCTCGAGCTCTAGCGCCTTCTGCAGCGTATGCTCCATGATGTCCACCGTCTGACCGGGCAGACCGAACATCAGATCGATTGACATGTTCGTAAAGCCCGCCTTGCGCGCGTTCTCCAGACTGCGATACACATCATCCGTATTATGAATACGCCCAATGCGCTCAAGAAGTGCATTGTCGAACGATTGAACGCCGAAGCTGAGCCGATTGACGCCGCCGCTCTTCATCGCGTGTAGCTTCTCGGCATCTGTCGTTCCTGGGTTCGCCTCCATCGTGAATTCGAGCTCGGGTGCCCAGTCGCCGAAGTACGTACGTACCCGACTGAGGAAGACGTCCATCTGCTCCGGTGTCAGCACGGTCGGCGTCCCACCGCCGACGAAGATCGTCTTGATCGTGCCCGGCGGCACCAGCCGAACCGTCTGTTCCATCTCTCGCTCCAGCGCGTCGAGATAATCCATCACCGGCTGTCCCTTCAAGATGTAAGAATTGAAGTCACAGTAATGACACTTGTTCGTGCAGAACGGAATATGAATGTACACCGCCTCTGGCGTCTGTGTGCGCTGCATCATCATTCGTAGGTATCCCCCCAATAGCTGAAAAGCAGGCGTCCGCGAACCGCTCGGAACAGCCTGCTTTAGCAGCAATCATTTATAAGTAACGGTTAATTGTCGTCGATCTTCAATACAGCCATGAACGCTTCCTGCGGCACCTCAACGCTGCCGACCTGCTTCATCCGCTTCTTACCTTCCTTCTGCTTCTCGAGCAGCTTCCGCTTACGCGAGATGTCACCGCCGTAGCACTTGGCAAGAACGTTCTTGCGCATCGCCTTAACCGTCTCACGCGCGATAACCTTCTGTCCGATCGTCGCCTGAATCGGCACCTCGAACATTTGGCGCGGAATGAGCTCGCGCAGCTTCTCGCAGATGATACGTCCGCGCTGGTACGCACGGTCGCGATGGACGATGAACGACAGTGCATCGACCTGCTCGTTGTTAAGCAGAATGTCCATCTTGACCAGATTCGTCCGCTTGTAGCCGGAAATCTCGTAATCGAACGAGGCGTAGCCCTTCGTGCTCGACTTCAGCTGGTCGAAGAAATCGTAGACGATCTCGGACAGCGGAATGTCGTACGTGAGCGTCACGCGCGTCGTGTCGAGGTACTCCATGTTGATGAACTCGCCGCGCTTGCCTTGACACAGCTCCATGATTGCCCCGACATAGTCGTTCGGCACGATAATCTTCGCCTTGACGAACGGCTCCTCGACATAGTCGATCTTACCTGGCTCCGGGAAGAGTGACGGATTCTCGATGCTGATCGTATCGCCGTTCGTCTGCGTAACTCGGAACACTACGCTCGGCGCCGTCGTAATGAGCGGAATATCGAATTCGCGTTCGATGCGCTCTTGAATGACGTCCATGTGCAGCAGACCGAGGAAGCCGCATCGGAAGCCGAAGCCGAGCGCCGTTGATGTCTCCGGCTCGAAGCTGAGCGATGCGTCGTTCAGCTGCAGCTTCTCGAGCGCCTCGCGCAGATCGTTGTATTCGCTCGTCTCGATCGGGTACAGTCCGCAAAATACCATCGGGTTAATTTTGCGGTAGCCTGGCAGCGGCTCTAGCGTCGGGTTCTTCGCATCGGTCACCGTATCACCGACTCGCGTATCGCCCACATTCTTGATGCCTGCGACGATGAAGCCAACGTCGCCAACCTCCAGCGAGTCGACAATGCCCATGCGCGGCTTGAACGCGCCGACCTCGATGACCTCGAACGTCTTGTCGGTCGCCATGAACTTGATCTTGGACCCCGCCTTGATCGAACCGTCGAGGACGCGCACGTACACAATAACGCCCTTATATGCGTCGTAATGCGAGTCGAAGATCAGCGCCTTCAGCGGCTTATCCGTCTCACCCGTCGGCGCCGGCACCTTCTGCACGATCTGCTCGAGAATTTCCTTGATGCCGATCCCAGCCTTCGCAGAGGCAAGCACCGCGTCGCTCGCGTCAAGACCGATGACGTCCTCGACCTCCTGCTTGACCCGCTCCGGATCAGCGCTCGGCAGGTCGATCTTGTTGATGACCGGAAGAATCTCCAGATTGTTGTCGAGCGCAAGATACACGTTCGCGAGCGTCTGCGCCTCGATGCCCTGAGCTGCGTCGACAACGAGCAACGCCCCTTCACAGGCCGCAAGGCTTCGCGACACTTCGTACGTGAAGTCGACGTGTCCTGGCGTATCGATCAGATTCAATATATATTCTTCACCGTTCTCCGCCCGGTAGTTCAAGCGCACGGCCTGAAGCTTGATCGTAATGCCCCGCTCCCGCTCCAGGTCCATCTGGTCGAGTACCTGCTCCTGCATTTCCCGTGAGCTGAGCGCTCCCGTGAATTCAAGAATGCGGTCGGCCAGCGTCGATTTCCCGTGGTCAATGTGCGCTATAATACAGAAGTTTCTAATTTTCTTTTGTCTCGCTTGAATATCCATCGGCAGCAAACCTCACTAAACTGGCGTTTTGTACAATACTTTTCATTATAGCAGTTGTGCGGGCGTGCGGCAATGTACATGGCAAAAAGCAGGCTCGCTCCCGCGACCCCGCTTACTTGAACAGCCCCTCGAACGTCGACACGACCGTTCGAATGCCATGATACGCTGCCAGCTGCAGCAGCTCTCCTGTCTTGTTGCCGAGCCGATTGACATCGGTGACCGTCGCCGGCTCCTGCGGCCGCATGGCCATCGGCTGCGCCTGCGGCTTCTGCTGCGCGGCAGCCTTCGGCTGGGGCGGCGGCGAAGCGCTGCCAGCCGCCTGTGCAGCCGGGCGCGGGCTGTCCCCCGCCCGCTGCTGCGATGTCGCCGCCGCTGCTGCGCCCTGCGGCGGCTGCTTCCCTGCCGGCGCCGCTTGGGCCTGCGCCGGCTCAGCCTTCGCTGGCTTCGGCGACGCAGCCGAAGCCTGACCTGCTGCGGGCGGCGCTACCGATGCCGCCCCGCTGCTCGTGCCGAGCGGCCCTGCGATCCGCTCGGTGCCCTTCGTCGCCAGCGCTACGCCGAAGAAGAGACAGAAGGCCATCGCCGCGACGAGGCCAACTGCTTTTACAATACCGCTGCTCATATTCACTGGCCTCCCTCATTAGCTCGTCTTCTTCTCGACTTGCTTCGCGTCCTGTGGCGACGGCTTCGCGTCGACCTTCTCCGCATTCATGATCACCTCGGCGATCGCGGCTGCGAGCACGTCAGCGGTCCGGTAGCATTCCTCGAACGTGTTGTCGACCCCGCCCACCTCGACCAGCAATGTATTCGGCGAGAACGTCTGGTTGTAGACGCCGTTGCCTTCGCCGCTCTTCGCATGAATACCCTTGGAGATGCCGGGATGCGTCCGCTCCAGCACCGCATTGACCTTCTCCGCGAATTCATAGTTCTGCTTCCAGTTCGGATTTTTCCCACCGATTATAAAATATATTTGCGCATAATCTTTACCCTCAATACGCGCTGTCGTCTTCTCTCTCCGCTGGGAATCACGATGGATATCGAAGTAATATTTCAGGTCCGGGTGCCCGGCCGATGCTTCCTGCAGCGTTTTCAGAGAATACTTGTAGGAATAATAGTAATTGAAGCCCTTCTCAATCGCCGGATAGTTCTTGTCCGAATGCACCGCTCCGACCCCTTCCTTCTCCAGCTGCTGGGCAAGACGACGGCCGACGAGCGTAATGTTCTTCTTCGGGTCGTAAGCGCGATCCGGGTCCTTCACACCGGGCAGCTCCGGCAAGTACGACTCCTGGTTGTGAGATTGATAGATGAAGGCGACGTTCTTGCCTGCGGTCACCGGCGGCTTGTTGCCCGACTCCTGCGGCACCTCCGGTCCGTGCATCGGCCCATCAGCCGATGGCTGCTCCGATTGCGGTATCGCCGTAATCGAGCCCTCTATCCCGTGATCCGAATGGTCGAACACCTCGGACGGCGGGCTGTAATCCTCAGGCGAGTCCGTCGCATGGCTGAGCGGCACCGAGCGACCCTGCGCCATTCCGGCTACCTCTCTAGCCAGCAGTGTCTTCGGATCGTTCGGATTCAGGTCGGTGACCATCGCGAACAAGAACCTTGAGACGTTCGTCTGCGAGAACGTGAAGCCGCCCTCCTGCCCCTGCATCCCCGGCACCTCCAGCCCCATCATATCCGTGAAAAACTGGCTCGACACCGACGCGGCAAGTCCCTTCATCGAGGCGTTCGGTGACGTGCCGCTCAGCTTCCCCTGTACGAAGCCTAGCAATCCGAGCACCATAAACAAGATCAGCCAACCGACCATTAATAGCGATATCGTTTTCGAGTATACCCCGAATCCATGTCCAGTTCTTCTCACTCTCGTTAAGCTCCCAAGCTCGGCAGGCCGCTTCACGAATATCCCTCCCTCAATCTGCGACAGCTGCGGCCTCTGCGTCATCCGTCCTGCGCATGACCGGACGCCTTGACCGCTTGTCTTCGTCCTTCTAGTAATTACTCTATGAGGGTCTGCCGAATGGTAGAACTATTTTTTGTATAACTAGCTGGGAGCTTACGAGAGTTGGAGGGGGATAAAAAATAGAGCCGCCTGCCAGCAGCTCGGTTCAACAGGAACAGAGGTGCTGGAGCGACTCTATCGTGGGGGTGACAGCGGCTGCTGTGGTGATGTGGCGCGTACGCTTCCGTTAGCGTGCCAAAGGTAGCTCTGCACCTGAGGCGGCTTGGAGCTTGCAAGCTAGCTCGTGCTAGTGCGTATACGCCGACACGTTGTTCACGTCGACCGCTTCATGCAGCGCGGCGTTCAAGCCGTTCGCAATAATGTTAGCAATATCCTCGATGAACTGATCGATCTCCTTCGGCGTCACGAGCAGATCGTGACCGAGCGGATTCAGCACCTCGCGTACGAGCGACAGACGCTCCTGCTCCTGCATCGTGTCCATCAGCCCGAGAATATGACCCGTGTTCGACGTCTGCCGGGCAAAATGCGCATGCATCATATCAAATGCATTGTTCACGATCGTAGACGCATAGACGACCGTCGGCACGCCGATCGCAATGACGGGCACGCCGAGCGTCTGCTGCGTCAGCCCCTTGCGCTTGTTGCCGATGCCCGAGCCTGGATGAATGCCCGTATCGGCGATCTGAATCGTCGTATTGACGCGTTCCAGCGAGCGGGACGCCAGCGCGTCGATCGCGATAACGAGATCCGGCTTCGAACGCTCGACGATGCCCTGCACGATGTCGCTCGTCTCGATGCCGGTAATACCGAGCACACCCGGCGCGACAGCGCTGACACGACGGTAGCCCGGGCTAACCTGCTCTGGCATCAGCTCGAAGTAATGACGCGTTACCATAATGTTCTCCACCGCGATCGGGCCGAGCGCGTCCGGGGTGACGTTCCAGTTGCCAAGTCCGATGACGAGCACGCTTGCATTCGGTCCAATGTTCAGCTTGCGCAGGAACTGCTCGAACTCACGGGCGAACAGCGTCGCGACACGGTCCTGCAGCTCGCTGTCCTTTTTGCGGAGCTCCGGCACCTCGATCGTAATGTAATGACCCGGCAGCTTGCCGATCGCGCGCGAGCCTTCCTCGGATGTAATATCGACCAGACTGACACGGATGCCTTCCTCGTTCTTCGTCGACGTATGTACGCCCGGAATGGCCGAGCCTGGCGCAGCCGCCAGCTCATGGGCCTCCAGCGCAAGGTCGGTACGTACCGAATATTCGCTTAAATCCAGATCCATGGATAAATTCCCCTTTCGTGAGCTATCATCTTATAGTGTGTGATCATTCGGCTGTTGTTATACAAAAGATTAGAAGCGCTCCGTTCGTTTCTATTGCTTTTTAAAATTGGGCATGTTAGAATATCTAAAGTTGTCAACAAGCTAAGTATTGTTTGTTTGCAAGTTGTAGTAGGAGGTGAAGTCATGCCAAACATTAAATCCGCGATTAAACGTGTTAAGGTGAGCGAGAAGCGTCGTCTTCGCAACGCATCTCACAAATCTGCACTTCGTACTGCTGTAAAAGCTTTCGAAACGGCTGCAGCAGGCAGCAGCGTGGAAACTGCTCAAGCCGCTCTGGTTAGCGCCAGCAAGAAGCTTGATAAAGCTGTAACCAAAGGTTTGATCCACAAAAATGCAGCTGCCCGCAAAAAGTCCCGTCTTGCGAAAAAGCTCAACGCTATTGCTGCTCAAGGCTAAGCGTTCAGAATACAAGCATGCGACAAAGACGAAAAACCGTGTCCTTGATGGACATGGTTTTTTTTGCGTTTATAGGTGCTACCGTGAAACCGTGAAGAATGCCAAATAATAATAGAGGAAGAAGCTCTCGCAGAGCCTCCTCACGCCCCTAGCCTGAGCAGAAACAGCTCCAGCCCGAGCACCTTATCGATGCGTCCGCTCTTCATCTGGTAATCGAGCTCGCCCAGCTGCTCAAGAATAGCG
This sequence comes from Paenibacillus sp. YYML68, assembly GCF_027923405.1. Taxonomy (NCBI): domain Bacteria; kingdom Bacillati; phylum Bacillota; class Bacilli; order Caryophanales; family Paenibacillaceae; genus Paenibacillus; species Paenibacillus sp. YYML68. The sequence continues at coordinate 3,353,788 of NZ_BQYI01000001.1, forward strand.
GTCAGCCGCTTCGCCTCGAAGCGCGACGCTTGTCCGGCTGCAATCTTCACCGCATACGGATGCAGCCCGAGCACTCCAGCCATCTGCTGCTGGGAGAAGCCCTGCTGCTGCAGATCCTTCACCTGATACATAATGCGGAATTGCCGCGCAATGAGCATGACGATCTTGATCGGCTCCTCCTTGCGGCGCAGCAGCTCGGCCAGCATCGTGAACGCCTGCTCCAGATTCAACTGCACGATGCTCTCCACCATCTGGAAAATGTCCTGCTCGACCGTCTTCGTCACGAGCTCCCCGAGCTGCGCCGCTGTGATCGTGCCGCCCTTGCCGACATACAGCGAGCACTTCTCTGCTTCCTTCTCCAGCGCCTGCAGACTTGTGCCTGCATACTGCAGCAGTGTCTGGGCTGCGCCGGGCGCGAACGTGAACCCGAGCTTGGAAGCCTGCTGCTCGAGCCAGGCGACGAGCTCGCCTTCACCGAGCAGCGTACAAGGGACGAGGGCGCCCAGTTCCTTGAGCGCCTTCACGATCTTCTTCCGCTCATCGAGCTTATCCGCATCGACCGTCATCACCAGCACCGTAAATTCCGCAGGCGACTTGATGTAGGCGGCCAGCCGATCAAGATCATGCTCCACCTTGCCTGTATCCTTCGCTCCGGTCAAGAACGTGGCCCCTCTTGCAACGACCAGCTTACGCTCCGCGAGAAAGGGCAGCGTCTCTGCCTCCTCCAGCACCGCCTCGAGCGGCGTCTCCGCGAGTTCATACCGGCCGACACCGAAGGCCCGCTGATCTGGCTCCAGCAGCGTATCGGTCAGACGCTGAATGAATTGCTGCATCAAGTACGTTTCCGAGCCGTAGCATACATAGATCGGGGCGAACTGCCCCTTCGTGATTTGCTTCATTGTCTGCTTATAGTCCATGGCTGCCATTGCTTCCGCTTCCTTCCTCCTGACGCCTTCCTTTGCTTTATTCTAGCAATAACAAAGGGATTAGGTCAAAGCCGCTAAAGGCTTAACCTAATCCCTTTGCCCGAGACCCATCTATATAAACACGCGCTGCGGGCTCTAGAAACCGGCTAGCCGCGTGGTCATACATCGTGTCCGATTGAGTTCTTGCTCTCTATCTTCCTTACTAATATACGCAGCAAGACCGCATATTGTGCATGAAGTGTTGATGAAGATTAGCGACTTGCTCTATCACCCTTTTATTTCCAGTTCCTTCTTCGTAGCGAGGTCGATTTCGAAGGTGCGTGTCTGACCGCTCATGAGCACCGAATATTTGAGCTTCGTGCCGCTCCAGCCGAGCAGCTCGATCTGATCCGCTTCCTTCCACGCCTCGAACCTCGAGCGGTATACTTCTGCACCGTTCTTATCGGTGATGACGACCTGGGCACTCAGGACGTAACCGATGTACGCACCGTCCGTGCTCGGCAGCTCATGCACAAGATCTGGCTCTGACGGCACAGCCATTAATCCGTAAGATGAGCCGCTCGATCTCATGCCCTGCAGCGGCTCCTCAGGCTGCTGCAGTGACGATTCCGGAGCTGAAGCCCGCTTCTCCGAAGGCGAAGCTGCCTCACCAGCTGATTCAGTCCCTGACCTCGCGGCATCAGCTTGATTGCTCGAGCCTGTGCGGGCTGCAGACGACTGATTCGCCCCGTCTCCCGCTGATGAAAACGACTCTATAGCTCCCGAGCCGCGTGGAGCTGACTCCTGCAGCTTCGCAGCAGGCGGTGCATCCATCCCGAGCTTTCGCGCCTGATCAGCTGCATTTCCTGCTCCAGCACGGCCCCCACCAGTAGCCTGATTGCCGCCCTCGCCTTCGGCTTGCTCCGTTGGCGCATGCAGCGGGTCTGAGAGCTTCGGAGACACAGACTTCGCCTCACCGGTTGCCGTCTCCAGCTGCTGAGCCGCGCCGCCCGCTTCATCACCTGCGCTCGACTGATTCGTCATCTGTCCGTCCAGACGCAGCTCCGTAGAAGCACCGCCCTCATTCGCCGCCATGCCGACACCGGCCGCTGGCTTCTGTGCCGCTCGTTGGTCCGCCTCGAAGGCGAGGCTGTCCGCAGACCGATCCGTTGCCGCGGGAGGCTGCTGGAAGGCGAAGAAGCCGAAGATCAGTCCCGCCGCAACGACGCCGCCCATCACAGGAAGCGACATCCATTCACGGGCTTGCTTACGCCAGCTTGCGCCTGAGCGGTCGGACCGCTCCCCAGCCGGATGCTCTGCAGCTGCCGCGCTATCCATATCAGCACTTGCCTCGTGATGCTCGGCGAACGCTCCGCCGCCTGCCTCATACCGCTCAATCGCAGGCATGATCGCATCGACCAAGCTGAACGGAGGCGTCACCTTCGGCAAATGCTCTAGCTCGTTCGAGATTTTCATCAGACGCTCGAACAAATCGGTGCAGTCCGGACATTGCTGAATATGACCGAGCATGCTTTGATATTCGAGCTCATCGAGGTCTCGATCGAGGTATCTTTGCATCAGTTCGATCACCTCTTGACACATCATACCGTACACTACCTTTCCCTAACGAGTCACTTATCGATTGCTGTCCCTCACTACGCTCACTAACCCCTGATCGCATCGCCGCGATGTTTGTTATAATCCTTAAGTATACCCTGCAGCTGCTGCCTTGCCCTGAATAAGTATGACTTCACCGTGTTCAGGGGCAGATCCAGCGATTCCGCAATCTCATGATAAGAGAAATCCTGCAAATACCGAAGCACGACCACGGAGCGATGATGCTCGGGAAGCTGATCGATCGCCTCCCGGATGTCCTGCGCCACATAGGCAGACATGACCTCCTCCTCGACCGTTCGGTGATCGGCAAAGCTCAGATCGTGCTGCTCAATAGATACGGTCTGCTTCGTCCTGCGGAACTTGTCGATGCACAGGTTGGTCACGATCCGTTGAACCCACGTTTTGAACTGCGCTTTCTCTTCGTAGGAATTAATTTTGGTATAGATCCGGATTAACGCTTCTTGAGAAGCATCCAGCGCATCTTGCTCGTTCCCCAAAATGTAGTAAGCGGTGCGATAGACGTGATTCTCAATTTCGCGCAAAAGGGTAATAAGAGCGTCGCGATCGCCCGCTTGGGCAGCCTTGATGAGTTCTGACGCTACCACCGGGATCCCCCTCTCTTGCAACCTTATAAACGTTGTCATAAGTTAAAAAGTTGCAGTCCATTCTATTAATCATCTTATCAAAAATTGCCTTTCAATCTCCACACCAAACGATTCCCTGCGTATCCAGCTTTTAGTCGTTGTTTATACGCATAGGGGCTGTATTTGTTCCTCATACAACGTAAATAGCCGCCCCCCTGCTGAGGAGAGCGGCTATTCGCGAGCCTCTTGAAGCTGTGGCGGACTAAATCTAACGCGCAGCTGCTGTGCTCTTACTGCCGTCAGCGCGTCGCCGTGTATACTCCGACAGCAAGACACCGCACATAATGAGCGCGACGCCGAGCCACTGCAGAGCACTCATCCGTTCGCCGAGCAGTAGCGTCGAGCAGATCATGACAACAGGCAGCTCCACCGAGCCGAGTATAGCAGTGAGGCCTGTGTCGAGCGACGGCGCACCTTTGGCGAATAAATAGGGGGGAATGATCGTTCCGAATAAAGCCAGAATCAACGCCCATAGCCATAGACCGCCTGCCAGCGCACCGTTCCATAGAAACTGCGGCGGAAACACGAGCCACACCGCAGCGACGGCACCCGTCAGCATCCATGCGCTTCGCAGCACTGGCGGCACCTCGGTTGCGACCCGCCCGCTCACATGCATGAACAACGTATAGCATAGTGCGGCGAGCAGACCGAGTACGATGCCTATGCCGCTCGCCTGGGCAAGTGTCGCCTGCATATGGCCGAGCACACCTGTCGCGAGAAGCGTACCGCCGGCAATGACGGCCGCACCGAGCAGCTTGCGCCGAGTCGGGGGGCGTCGGTGAAGCACCCCATCGAGCACGAGCCCCATCCACGTGAACTGGAACAACAGCAGAATGGCGAACGATGCCTCCACCCGCTGCAGCGATAAATAATAGAACACACCGGTCATGCCGGTGAACACGCCGCTGCCCAGCAGCTTCCATCTGGTGGCTGCGGACATCGAGCGCATCAGCTTCCACGAGCGGAAGCTCAGCAGCCACAGCACGACGCACCCTAGCAGCATCTGGCTGCCTGTTACTTCTCCAGTCGAGAAGCCATCCGCATAAGCCAGCTTGACGACGGTCGACAGCACGCCGAACGAAGCGGCTCCCAGCAGCACGTACATCATCGATTTCCAGCGATTGTTAAGTCTCATGAAGTTCGGATCAGCCTTTTGTCTTCATCCCTCACCCACCCGCGCACCTTGGGGCCGTCCAGTTGAGATAGCCGCAAGTGTGCACAAGGAAATAATATACCAGATGTACGGCGGGTGAACAATGGTCTTCCGTCATATTTTTCCCCGACTTAATGCCGAAGCTGATTCACAATCACGTCGAATATATGATCCCGAATCGTAATTGGTACGTCATACGCTTGAACGTAGCCGTTCGACCAGGTCACCGTGAAGCGGAACGTCTGTCTACCCTGCTCCAACACCTTCGTATGGTCGGTGTTCAGCAGCAACCCCTCGAATGTTGCTGCAGTATGGGCGCTGCGCGACAGCTCAACCTCCTCGCCTGTTGACAGCAGCTCAGCGGTTACGGCTAGTGGCTTCGTCGTACTGCTGCTGCCCGTATTCGTTACATCAGCCATCAGCACGAAAGCCTCTCCGGCCCAGAAGTCGGAATAGGCTCGCTCCAGCTGCGGGAATCGGGCATTCCACGATTGCCTGTAGCTCTCCCAATCGGGTGTATGGTGCACCGCACCTGTCAGCACAAGCGGCAGCACGACGTAGCTGTACGACTGCTCGAACACACTGCCGTGCTCATCAGTCACCTGCAGCCTGAGCACAGCTGGCCCTTCCGGCAACGGACCGTCGGTGAAGGATAAGGTGCTGCCCGAGTCGACAGCCGTCCACTCCTTCAGCCGAGCATACGGCTTGCCTCCAACACTCTTCTCGACGACGACGCGCAGCTTGCCCCCGTCGGGATCTGACACGGTCACCGTAAATTGCGGAGAATCGTGCTCATAGATCGGCGATGGGATCTGCAGCTGACCCGTTGGAGGCCGATTAATCAGCATCCACGCATCCGGCGACCAATCAGACTCCGACCCATGCTGATCCCACGTCTTCACCCGCACGCGCAGCTTCTGCCCAGCTGGCAGCTCCGGACCAAACGTATAGCTCATCGTCGTGCTCGTCGTCCCGACACAAGCGCCTCCGCTTGCAGCTTGGCATATTTGACCGCTATCCTGATGCATCACCGTATTCGCCTCATTTCGGACCTGCAGCTGCATGTACATGAACGTCGTCCCCGGATCCGGGTCAGCTTGTACAAAGAGTAGCTGCGGCCTCGTCGTGTTGAATACGGTCGGATTCGCCTGTGTGCCGCTCGGCTGCTGCATATACGCCGTCGGCGGGGAATTCGTGACCATCCAGCCGATGCCGCTCCACGGCGAAGCCAGATTGCCGTCATCCTTCACCTGTACCTGCACCTGGTACTTGCGCCCCATCGTCAGCGAACCGTCCATCGTCCACGCCCAAGAACCGTTCGTCGTGTTCATCGGCTGATCCGTCTTACATTCCACACAGCCGCCCGACTCATCCTTGATCTCGAGGTTAAACGTACTGAACGTCGTACCTGCATCCGGGTCGCTCTGGTTCCAGCGGATCGTCGGCTTCAGGCTGACCGGCGTCGGATTGACGAGTGTCCCTGTCGGATAAGTCAGCGTCACCGCTGGCGGATTGTTCGGAGCAGGCTCCACCCAGATCGGCACCTCGTACCATTCGCTCCAGACCCCGTATTCGTCCTTCACCGCCTGACGAACCGTATACCAGCCCGATTCACCCGGCCGCGTCAGCTGCCCTTCTACAGTCATACCGCTCGGCGTCGTGTAGTTACGCTGGTATTCCGTAATCCCTCTTGTCGTACGGTAATTGATACCAGTAGACTCCGTCGAATAGTTCGTCGCGCTTAACCATCGATCGGGGTCACGGCTCACGTCCGTCCAAGCAATCGTCTTGTCAGCCCGAACAGCTAGTGTAAACTCCGAGATCGGACGGCGATGAATCGTCACATACGTTGTCGACAGGTCAGAGTATTTACGGTATGACGCGAACAAGTCGTTCGAGTATTTGTACCCTGGTGGCGCCGGATCATCCGGTAGCTGGTAATCAATCTTGTACGTCCCGACCTTGTCCAGCACCGCATGCGGCGACGTGACAGTCTGTCCATGCATGGACGACAGCCCTGAGTACCCGTCCCCTGCATCGAGGAACTTATTCGGCTCAGTGTGCGAATACGTCCATTTCGTCAAGCTATCAATCGGCGGATCGTTCTCGAGATCGGTATATTGCTTCAAGTAACGAAGCGCCGTCCCAACGACGCCGATATTTTGCAGCTGGCTGCTCGTGCCTAAGTATGTACTGATCGTGAAACTCTTCAGAACCGAATAAGGAACCTCCGAGTAAATTCCGACTTGTCCGCTTGCAAATGCAGAGTCTGTCACATCAAGGAGCGGAACCCCTCCAACATAGCCGCGCAGTCGAGTACCGTTCATCTTCACCTTCACATCGTAATATACGCGGTACGAAAGGCTATTGGCTACCTCCTGCAACACGGTTCGCTCGCCATTGACAACCTTGACGATCCGAGCAACTTTCGGAGTAACCTCCATTCGATACATGTTACGGTGGTCTTGCCTGCGAAAAGTTAGGCCAGCTGATGCAACATCAGAGAAGTTGTTGTAGTTGAATTTTAATGACATGGATAGTTCACCATTATCAGCGCGCTCTGCATCGCTGTACAGGTCACCATACGTATACCCAATAGATCCCGAATCTGGGTTTGAAGAAACAATCTGCATATACGTACTAGAGCTTGTGTCATCAGAGCTCCCTCGATGGTCCGTTTGCTGGACTAAAAATTTACCATCACCGTGCGCAACTAATGTTGTCCCACTACTCCCATATGGAATAAATAACCTTTCACTAGGGGAAAATATCTTTTTAGCCTCGAAATCAAGCACGGTAAGATACCCCATAGAAATAGTAGTTATTTTCCGATCGGCGTTAAATATGACAGTAGGGCTTACCCTGAAATCACCCAAACTCAGATCAGAATCAGAAGTTAATGCTGTCGAAATAGGCTCCTCGGTTTTGTACCAAACATTCTTATCTATATTATATATTAATAGATAAGTTGAAAAAGATCTCTGATAACCAACATTAGGACCTTGTACAGTTTCAGATAATATAAGTAAGTTATCGAAAGCAGTAACATATACTAAACCAGACACAATTGGTACATCCCGCAAATATTTACCAGTGATATTGTCGATTATTTTACCATTAACTCCGGTAGACACACGATTTGAGTAAAAGTCTGTCGGAAAAAGCACAAGCCTCTTATTGTCGCGAGTCACATGCATTGTCTTAAATGCAAGTTTACCTGAACCATCAAATGCATCTTTGTATTCCCACAATAGACTTGATCTATCTGGGGTTTTCTTCTCTAGAACTTTTCTCCCAGAACGCCGATCCTCAACAAAACTGAACACATTGCCGGCGCTATCTGTTAACATACCACTTGCATTACTATAATGCGTTCTCCAAGAATAATCATCACTGTCCCAGTATGTTATCGTGTATGGAACTGCGCCAGTTTCTAAGCCATACCCTTTCTTCTTTTCAGGAGGATTAAACCAGTAAGGTTCTGGCGGCGGCCCAGGGTACTTATAGTTAGGGCTGTATATTGAGTTGTCTGGGTACTCGAAACGATGTTGTTTTCTGTAAATAGGGATTGCTTTAGCTGTAGCGTCCCAGGCAGACCTTCCCTCCAGCGCATCTCGCTCAAGGTCTGAGATTCGAAAGACTACATCGTCTATAACGATCGGAGTACTGGAACCATTACAAGTACAAAAATTATCCGCCCTAATCCAAATTAAATCATTCTCATTGTCTACACCTTCAATAAAGAATTGATTTTCATTGCCTCCACCACCACTAGCTCGATTCCAAATAGGACTTATACTTTCCCTCAAAATATTACTGAATGTTGAACGACTATGATTAAAAAGAACCGGATTAATCATTCTACGTATATCGGAGCAAGAGTCATAGTACCAGTTGTTACAATACCAATATTTTCCAACCTTCTTAAAATCATCTCCTGTGACTGCCCGATACTGGTTATATATAGGTGTTGGGGTTTCAATAGCATTTTCTGCCTCATTGTACACATATCCTTTTATTTCCGAAGCTTGGTAAAGTGCAGAGCTTTTCCAACTTGATCCCAGTAAATCTACAGCAGAAATTTGCTTCGTTTCAATCTTAGGCGGCTTGTAGTTATCACCTTCAATATAAAATGAAGCTTCAGGAGCGTCATTAACGATCTCAAAGGTGAAGTCTTTCTGTGCCCACTTCGCCATAGGCGTATCTTCCTCCATATAAATCCTGATCCGATACTTACCCACCTGTGTCGCCGTGTACTTGAAGTACCCTTGAGTGTCATGAGTCACACTACGCTGAATTTCATCCTCATAAGACCCATTGTTGTTCGAATCATAGGCCATCACTATAGTGTGTTTTTTGATTGGGTCCCCATCAGGACTCTTGGATGTGTCACGAAAGGAAAGTTCCTTGTTCCGAATACCAAAACTAGGGTATTCTAGTACGATATTTGGAGGTAGATCCTCTAAAACAGTCAAAACTGACTGCGCAGTTACTTTCGATCTCAACCCAGCACTGTCCGTCACATCCAGCTTGATTGTATAGTCCCCCGCTGTTGGGTACACAGATAATTTAGTTCCATGCCAATCACAACTTGTGATTGTACGACTTTTATACGGACTGTAGCTGCCAGAACAGCTAATGTCTGGGGTGAATGGCCGACCCTCAACTACCTTAGGTGGTAGTGTAATTACAGGGACAGGGTTAGCCTCTACTACAGTTAAAGTCACGTTCTTAGGGCCGTCAGTTCCGCCGCGCCCGTCAAAAGCAGTTACGGCAACAGTGTGTGTGCCTAAGGTGTCTGCTTTAATATTATTAAAGCTTTCGTCATAGGGATAAAACCCCCTGCCATCCCGATCATCGCCTAGCCAACGAATCCATTCACTAGAACTGTTATCAAAATCCCAGAAGTAAACTATAGAGTCGCCATCAGGATCATAAGGAGTTCCGTTATCACCCAGCATCTCGATCTTTGGTCGCTTTACTGGGCCTAAGCTAACTGTTTCCCCAACAGGAACAATAAATGCTTTATCACCATACCCCGAGTAATAATCTGCTTCAAACCAAGCAGGCTCGAATTCAGGATCACGGTTCCCAGGGTTTCCGATTACTTGAAAACTACCAGGTCCGATTGTCTTAGATGTTCCGCAAGTTGTAACAATATCGTACTTAACACTTATCGTACCCAAACCCATATTGTTGTACGGAGAGGCCACGAAACTAGTACCGAAAGTTCCTGTTTGATTATTTTCATAAGATCGAATATTAGAGCCCTGAGAAAAAACCATTGTGCCAGTCTTTAAAGTGCACCCATTGCCGCCGGAAATTGTGACGTCTTTAAGCCGAATATAATTGCTATCACCATAATTAACGACAGGTTTTTCGACCTCTAACGTGCCCGTAATTATTTCTGGCTGAGATGTTGGGGCACAACTAGTTTGCGCACTAAAGGCAGCTTGTCCAACATTGTTAATGCGACTTTCATCATCAACAGCGTTGCCTGAGTCAACCACCAAAGTGAAATTTTGAATGGCGGTGCTTGTGAATTTGAAGTCAAAACTTCCCGAGCCGGTTGCATCTTTAGCTAAGCCTCCAGCAACGTTTGTTGTATGAATAACAACGCCGTCAAGCCTCAATTGCACGCTAAAAGGTGTTGAAGTTGAAACGCCTATATTTTTGTAAACATAGTTCAGAGTTACCGTCTGCCCAACTTCGATACATGATTGATTATGGCTTAGTGAAATGTAAGCTAAATCGGCTTTAGCAGGCACAGCGTAAGTTATGTCGATTCGACCATTACTGTACTCGTAGGTTTTTGCTTGCCAAAGGGTGTAGACCTGCATTACATAGTTAGCAAGCAAACCATAAGGTGCGGGACTGGGGTTTGCTCCCTCGATTAAACAGTCATCCCCAGTGTTATTGCAAGTAGTGTTTAACATACGTCGCACAGCCACCTGGTTAGTGCCATTGATCTTACCCCAGGAGAAAGGTTGAATGTCGTCGCGTATTTTGTCCGCCCCTGTTATTTCTACGCTATTAGGAACAATTTGAACGATAGGGTCTGAGGGTTCTGGGTTAGAGTTTGTTGGCACAGAACTATAAAACTCACTGGGTGGTGTTGCGTCATATGATCTTGTAACCGCCGCGCCGATCATGTCATAGTTAGGCGCAATGTCGACCATATCAGTCGGCGCGTAGCCGTAGTTGTAACGTAAATCTAAACCATTGGTAGGTGACTTGGTGTTGTAACTTGTTTTTGTTGGGCTGGCGAGAGCGCTACTAGGCTGTCGAATGTAGCCTTCTTCAGGTATCTTACCTGGACGCTGCGTGATACCGCCAGCGTCGTCAGGCACGAACTGAAATATTGCTGAATTTGATCCTTTATGCTCCCAACGTTTACCATCAGGTAGTCGATAAATCTTATGCCCGGGATTTGTTTTAGCTCGTCCATAAACTGTAGTTTCTGCTCCGGACACGTTTAAGATTACGGAATTCCCGCTAAGTGATTTAGTAACAGACTGTCCGGATCCAACAGTAACTATAACATCCTGAACATTACCTGTAATGTAAGGCGAAAGATCAATTGTTCTGCCCCAGGTGGAATTAGGCGAGTAGAAGTTCTGAGTCACAGGTGAAGAAGAAAGCTGTCCAGTTGAAAAGTTAATATACATCGTTTTTGTTTGAGGAGCAGCCAGTGCAAACTCAGATAAAAAAGGAGCTACTAACTGAAATAGCAGCATCCATAACATCAACAGAGATAACCATTTTTTCATAGTCGAACCCCACTTAGTTATTTACTTTTTAAAAATACCAAAACGGGAGTTTCCTAAGTAGTTACTGATATAATACGCGCTTCTCTTAAGCCCATCATACTGAATAGCATGCTCTTCAGTGTCAACTGCTTTAGGTAATGCAAAAATCATGTAATCTCCAACACGCCCCCTATCCTCCGGACGCACAACTCCTTTAGCAATATTGGAATATGTGCCATGCCAGCCGAGCATATAGAAGTAATCTTCCACCCTCAATGTGTACTTGCGATCGCCGCTAACCTCGTAGTCTACCTTGTAGATGAAAATATAACTGTCTTTAAGAGACTTACCACTATGATTTCTCGCCCCCTCAAGTAGCTTCCACATCGGAGACTCACTATCAGCGCCATCCAAGAAGTAAATTTCGTTAATCTTTAAGATGATGTCGTCAGTCAAGTTGTGGACTGCTGGCAAATTTACTAAAGGCTTTAAGCCGTAAGTGGATTCGAAGTTTGTTCCATTTACAGCAATTTCAGCTTGTTGAATTGCGTAATTGTCGGTTGGTAATTTTTCACCCGCCAGTAACTGCAAAACTCGCTGAGCTATTGTCACGGACTGTGCCCGAGTTGTTACCCCATCCAATGCCAGTTCACCGCCACCAACGCCCTGCAGCAAACCAGTTTTGGTTGCAAGCAACATTGCATCTGCAGTGCTGATATCGACATTTTCATCTTGTAAGGATTTTTCAAGTGAGCGAGAGCCGATTTTAGCCATTTCAGCGCGTGTTATTACTTCAGTAGTGTCGCCCTTGAGATCGCCATCGCGCAAAATTCCGGCCACAGTCGCAGCGGAAATGTAACGATCATACCAATTGAAGCCTTCAGAACTCAGTGGTAATTTCAAAGCAGTCGATAAGAGCTTGACGAATTCAGCCCGAGTTACCGATGCATCCGGCCGGAACGTTCCATCCGGATAACCTTCAACAATCCCCGCAGAAACCGCACCTGAAATTTCGTTAACCGCCCAATGATCGGGAGCGACATCAATGAAGGAGTGATCCTTACCATCGACATGTGAAGATAATAGCCAGCTTGAACCGATTAGTGCTGTTGCAATTGAAGCAATTAGAAATTTTCTTTTCATCATCATACAGCTCCTTTTTCACTATTCTTCATAACGAACAACCATTTTCGTCCTCATTTTAGTAGATCGAACATTCAACTTCAATTGTTTTCTTCAATTTCCTGATAATCCCTCATACTCTTACTCAAGCTTATGTCTACTAAATATACGACCGTCTCTCACCTCGAACTGCACCTCACCTTGCCGATCCGTCCGATGAACGATCATGCCGCGCCGCACCAGCCGTTCGACGACCTGCGGGCTCGGATGACCATATACGTTATTGGCCCCAGCGGAAATAACTGCCTGCCTCGGGCGCCATGCCTCGAGCCACGCCTCCGCTGTAGACGACTTGCTGCCGTGATGCGCCACCTTGAGCACATCGATCGGCTGCTCCAGCAAGCCTCCACCGCTGCCGCCCGACGAACCAGCACCGATGCTTCGCCATCGATTCAGCAGCTCCAGCTCCTGTGCGACCCCCATATCCCCAGTGAACAACCAGCGTGTCCCCGCGAGGTCCATGAGGAAGACGACGGAGATCGGATTTTGATCCGAGACAAGCTCGACCGCTTCCCGGTCGCCCTCAGGCATCGGATACAGCACATGAAGCTCCAGCTCTGGCCCCAGCTTCAGCCTGTCTCCCGCCTGCACGGCCACCAGCTGCGTTCCCTTCTCCAGCGCTGTTCGGAACAGCTTCTCCACGTCCGCATTCGGCTTCAGCGTGCCATTGAACAAGAGTCGTGTGACTGGCACCTCCTCCAGCACCGCCTGCAAGCCGCCGAAGTGATCCGCATCCTGATGGGTCAAAATCAGCTCGTCGATCCGCTGCACGCCGCGCTTTTTCAACAATGGAACGAGCACCTTACGCCCAACCTCATACGGGTCCTTCCGTGCGCGCCACTCCTCTCCGGGCTTGCGGAACGACACGGTCCCGCCGCCATCCACCAGCAGCGTCCGATCGTCACCGCCGTACGCACGTATCAGAATGCTGTCGCCCTGCCCGACATCTAGCACCTGAACGGTGCCTTGCGTGGCCGAAGCCTCGGGCGGACTGTAGCCGTTCCAGAGCAAGCTGACGAACAACAACCATGCCGCTGGCAGCAGCAACGGGCCATTCCAGCGATGCAGCAGCTCCTTGCGCCTTAGCTCCTCCAGCGTCTCCAGCAGCGGACTCGGCGGCTCGTCCGATATTCGCTTCTGCTTCCATTGCAGCTCATGAAGCTGTACGACGCATACGAGCAGCGCGTAGTAGACAAGCATCCATACTGGCGAAGGCGTCGGCCATATGAGCTGGAACTCACCGAGTCGACTGCTCCAGCCGACCACAGCGAACAGTATGTCATTCACCCGCGCTACGATCCACGCCAGTCCTCCCCCAACCGATATAGACCCGAAGCCGACCAGCATCGCAATCGTCCCGATTGGCATGACGATCATGCTAAACACTGGCACAAGTGCCAGATTCGCCACGAAGGACAGCAGCGAGAACTGATTAAAGTAATAGACCGTCATCGGGAACGACACGAACTGCGCTACGAGCGTAATAGACACCGCCTCGCGCAGCTTCACCGAACGAATTGGCAGCAGCTTACTGACTCTGGACACGAGTAAAATAATGCCCATCGTCACCAGAAACGACAGCTGGAAGCTGACATCGACCAAATAGTACGGATTCCATACGAGCATCAGCACGCCCGTAATAAGCACAAGATGCATCCCGTCCTTCAGCCGATTGCGGTAAGCGGCATACAGAGCGATCATCGCCATAATGCCCGCCCTCATAATCGAAGGTGCTGCGCCGGTCATCGCAATATAGAGCGGAATGAGCAGAAATGCGACGCGCAGGTACGTCTCCCGAGACAGCCCCATACGCCGCAGCACCCACACGATGCATCCTACAAAGATAGCAACATTCAAGCCCGATATCGCGATAATGTGCGTCAAGCCAAGCTTCGAGAACGCGTCGAACTGCTGCGGGTCGATCTCGTCCGTCAGACCAATCAGCATCCCCTTCATGAAGCCGCCCTGCTCAGCCGGGAACAACTGATCCACCATGTCGCCAAGCGAATCCCGAAAAGCATCATTCCATCTGGCCGCTCTCCAGAAGCCCCATGCTTCGCTATGTGGTGGTGTCACCTCAACCTTCGCAAGACCTTTGACACTCAGCTGCCAATGCACGTGCTGGCGGTACAAGTAGCGGCGGTAGTCGAAGGCACCGAAGTTACGCGCCTCAGAAGGACGCAGCAGCGTCCCGACCAGCTCGATTCGATCCCCCCGACGCCACTCACGCGCCTGAGCCTGCTCCTCTTCGTGCTGCAGCCGAATAGATACCTGGAGTCTTTCGGCAAGCTCAGTCTGATGCTGCGGCGGAGCCGGAGCTGCTGTTGGAAGATCTCCAACTCCATTCACCTGCCCCTGACCCTGACCCTGCTCCCCCAGATGCTGCCCCTTCGCATGTATTGCAGTCCCCACTCCTCCTGCATCACCTTCCTCTGTGGGCTCCACAGCCTGAGCTACCGCCTGAAACGACACCCGATCGCCATCCACCGTTACAGGTGTGACGATCGAACCGCTCACGACGACAAGCCGCTCCTCGTAGAGCGACGCTTCCAGCTGTGTCACGTTCCGCGCATCATACATCCCGAACCATCCTGCGGCGACGGCGATAATGCCAAGAAAGCTGGCCCATCGCCTCCACGCTGCCTGCAACGTATAAGCCAGCGCCACAGCCGAAGTGCCTCCGAGCAAGAAGTACATCCCTGCGCTGCCCACACCGTATACGAGCGCATATACATAGCCGAGCGCCCAGCATAACGCGAACGTGACGACCGGTCTCTCCGTCACTGTACTCCCCCCTTTCACGACCATCTGCATAAGAAAAACCTCCCTAAGCACCTTAGCCCAATTGCTAAAGTGTTTAGGGAGGTGCTTCCTCCTGCCATATGAACAGCTATCCATATTTACAAGCTGCGTTAGTTAGTTGTGCACGATGCTGATCGTCCCCGCCGGAGGCTCGTAGCCTTCCATTCGGCGGAACCGTAAGCCCTTCTGCTCCATTAAGGCTGCAACCTTCTCGCTATCCTTCGGATATGCACGATGGTATACGATCTCAGCAATACCGCTGTTCGCCAGCATGTTGGCACACGTCCAGCACGGCTGGTCGGTAACGTACACGCTAGATCCTTCACGGTCCTCACGGTCGGTGAACAGCAGCAGGTTCTGCTCAGCGTGAATCGTACGAATGCATCGCTGCTTCTTGACGACCTGCTCGCCTTGCTCCGTCTGCACGAGCTCGTATTCCTCGACCAGCATGCAGCCGGCCTCCGAGCAATCCGCCACTCCGCTTGGTGCGCCGTTATAAGCGGTGCCTAGCAGCTTTTTGCCCTGCACGAGCACAGCACCGACGTGCCTTCGTCCGCACTGCGAGCGGGTAGAGGCCATATAGGCGATGTCCATGAAATAGGTATCCCAGTCTTTGCGGCTTGTCATCGTTGGTCCCTCGCTGTGTAACATTTTTTTCATTGTCGCACAAATCGCCACATCCGGCAACCGATCTCGTCAAAGATCGCGCATGCACGTTCGCCGCTACCCTATCCTATCCGCCCAGCGTGACGAGCGGCTTGATCTTCTTCAGCGTCTGCTCGCCGATTCCTTTCACCTCGCGCAGCTGATCAACCGAGCGGAACGTGCCGCCCAGCTTGCTTCGCAGCTCGATAATGGCTTGGGCCCGGCTCGGCCCAACACCTGGTAACGTATCCAGCTCCTCGGCAGTCGCTGTGTTCAGATTGAGCAGGCCACCGCTTCCCGCAGTCCCGCTCTGAGCTGCATTCGATGGCTGCTTCGTACCAGCTGCCGAGCCTACGCCGACAGGCGCACTCGCTGAGCCTGACGCACCCGTGACGCCATGACCGCCTGACACACTCGCTGCCCCCGAAGCTTCTTGTCCTCCTGGCGCACCTGCTGAGCCTATCGCCCCCGTCGTGCCTTCGCCACCTGACACACTCGCCGAGCCATGTACAGCAGCTTGCCCGCCTAGCTCAACTGCCCCAGTCGTACCCGTCCCTCCGTCACCCTGCCCCTGTCCGGCAGCAGCACCACCAACCGCAGCAGCATTCCCGCTCACCGTCCTCCCACTGTCATCCTTCCCGCCGCCCTCTCGAGCAGCATCCGCCACGCTCCCCTCACGCTGCTTCGCCTGCTCCGCGAGCACGCCGCGCATCGTCTCATCGACAGCGACGAAGCTCGTGTCCGGCGATGCGAACAGCAGGTGACGCAGCACGAGCACCAGCACCGCACCGCCGCCGAGCAGCAGCGCCCACATTCGTTTCCCCTCCACACCTAGCCACTGATTCATCTCAAGCTTCAAGCCTCCCTTCAATTTGAAAAAAAGATGCATATTCATTTCTCCCCCCCGATATAATGGAAAAAGGCTGCACTCAATTCAGGGGGGATGGTCATGCGAGTAGGATTTATTGGCACAGGCAGCATGGGAAGTATTCTCATCGAAGCGTTTATCCGATCGGGTGCGCTAAACCCGGAGCAAATTGTCGCAACGAACCGCACGATTGCCAAGGTCGAGCGGCTGGCTGAGCAATATCCGGGGCTGCAGACAGCCCATTCGAATAAAGAAGCGGCTGCAGGCGCTGACCTGCTGTTCCTGTGCGTCAAGCCGATGGAATTCAAGGCCGTCATCGACGACATCCAAGCTGTCGCCACCGCACAGCAGACGGTCATATCCATTACGAGCCCTGTGCTGATCCAGCATCTGGAGGAGCTGCTTCCTTGTAAAATCGTCAAAATCATTCCAAGCATCACCAACTATGTGCTCAGCGGCGCCACACTGTGCATCTTCGGCAACCGGATCGAGCCCGAGGATGAAGAGCCGCTCGAAAGCCTGCTATCCCACATCGGGACGCCGATCCGAATTTCCGAGCAATTCACTCGGATATCCTCCGACCTCAGCAGCTGCGGCCCGGCCTTCCTCTCCTTTTTCGTACAGAAGTACGTCGAGGCTGCCGTCAACACGACTGGCATCTCCGAGGAGCAAGCAACGATGCTCGCCAGCGAGATGGTGCTCGGCACAGGCAAGCTGCTCACGACCGGAGGCTTCACGCCTGCCGCGCTGCAGAAGCGCGTCGCTGTCCCAGGCGGCATCACAGCCGAAGGTCTCCGTATAATGGAAAAAGAGCTGCACGGGGTCTTCTACGACCTGATCCGCACAACTCATGCTAAATACGATGAAGATGTGGAAAAGGTGGAAGCCCGCTTCTTCGGGACCAAGGTCGACTAGTCGAAACGTGATGCTTTCACGCTTTTCCATATGAACCGTATGCTGCCGATCTAGCGACATACGGTTTTTTCTTATTAACCCACTACAATATTCACAAGCTTGCCCTTCACGACGATCACCTTGCGCACCGTCTTGCCTGCAGTCGCTTCCTTCACCTTATCAAGGCCGAACGCCAGCTCCTGCATCGACGCCTCGTCCGCATCAGCGGCAATCGTCACGCGGTCAGCGATCTTGCCGTTCACCTGCACGACGATCTCCACCTCATTGTCCACCGTCCAAGCCTCGTCATACGTCGGCCACGCTTCGTACGTCACCGTACCGCTGTGACCGAGCTTCTCCCACAGCTCCTCGGCGATGTGCGGCGCGAGCGGCGACAACAGCTGCACGAACTGCTCCATCGCCGCCTTCGGCAGACGATCGGTCTTATACGCCTCGTTGACGAAAATCATCAGCTGGCTGATCGCCGTATTGAAGCGCAGCGCCTCGAAGTCCTCCGTCACCTTCTTGATCGTCCGGTGCCACGTCCGCTTGAACGTCTCGCTGCCGAGCTCCTCGTCAGCTGCGATTCGCTCGCTCAGGGAGCCATCCTCGTTGACGAACAAGCGCCATACCCGGTTCAGGAACCGGTAGATGCCTTCCACGCCGTTCACGTTCCAAGGCTTTGTCGCCTCGAGCGGCCCCATGAACATCTCGTACACACGCAGCGTATCGGCGCCGAATTCCTTCACGATGACGTCCGGGTTGATAACGTTGCCGCGCGACTTGCTCATCTTCTCGTTGTTCTCACCGAGAATCATGCCCTGGTTCACGAGCTTGTGGAACGGCTCCTTCGTGTCGACAACGCCAAGGTCGTACAGCACCTTATGCCAGAAGCGCGCATACAGAAGGTGAAGCACCGCATGCTCCGCACCGCCGATGTACAGGTCAACCGGCAGCCACTTCTTCTGCAGCTCCTTCGAGCACAGCTCATGATCGTTCTTCGGATCGATGAAGCGCAGGTAGTACCAGCAGCTCCCCGCCCATTGCGGCATCGTGTTCGTCTCGCGGATCGCCTTCTGGCCGCTCACCGGATCGACCGTCTCGAGCCAGTCCTTCACGTTCGCGAGCGGCGACTCGCCAGTGCCCGACGGCTTGATCTCATCCACCTGCGGCAGCAGCAGCGGCAGCTGATCCTCCGGCACCGTCGTCATCGTGCCATCCTCCAGATGCAGGATCGGGATCGGCTCACCCCAATAGCGCTGACGGCTGAACAGCCAATCGCGCAGACGGTACGTCACTTTGCCTTGACCTTTGCCGTTCTGCTCGAGGAACTCGATCATGCGGCTGATCGCCTGCTCGTTGCTCAAGCCGTTCAGGAAGTCCGAGTTGACGTGCTCGCCGTCTCCAGCGTATGCTTCCTTCGTCACGTCGCCGCCTTGTACGACCTCCACGATCGGCAGGTCAAATTGCTTCGCAAACTCCCAGTCGCGCTGATCGTGCCCCGGTACCGCCATGATCGCGCCTGTCCCGTAGCCAGCGAGGACGTAATCGGCGATCCAGATCGGCGTGCGCGCCCCGTTCACCGGGTTGATCGCGTACGCACCTGTGAACACGCCCGTCTTATCCTTCGCGAGATCGGTACGCTCGAGGTCGCTCTTGCGTGCCGCCTTCTCCTGGTACTCGCGCACCGCATCTGCCTGCTCGGCCGTCGTAATCGCTGCCACGAGCGCATGCTCCGGCGCAAGCACGCAATACGTTGCTCCGAACAGCGTATCCGGACGCGTCGTGAACACCTTCAGCCCTTCACCGTCATGTCCTTCGATCGCGAACGTCACCTCGGCGCCCTTCGACTTGCCGATCCAGTTGCGCTGCATATCCTTGATGCTCTCGGACCAATCGAGCTCCTCGAGATCCTCCAGCAGACGCTCTGCGTACTCGGTAATCTTCAGAATCCACTGACGCATCGGCTTGCGGATAACCGGATGGTTACCGCGCTCGCTCTTGCCGTCGATGACCTCCTCGTTCGCCAGCACCGTGCCGAGCGCCGGACACCAGTTGACGGGAACCTCGTCGACGTAGGCGAGACCTTTTTTGTACAATTGGATAAAAATCCACTGCGTCCACTTGTAATAATCCGGGTCCGTCGTGCTGATCTCGCGATCCCAATCATACGAGAAGCCGAGCGACTTGATCTGACGGCGGAACGTATCGATGTTCTTGTACGTGAACTCCCGCGGGTCGTTGCCCGTATCGAGCGCATACTGCTCAGCCGGTAGGCCGAACGCGTCCCAGCCCATCGGGTGCAGCACGTTGTAGCCGCGCATCCGCTTGTAGCGGGAGACGATATCGGTCGCCGTATACCCCTCCGGGTGTCCAACGTGCAGACCTGCGCCCGACGGGTACGGGAACATGTCCAGCGCGTAGAACTTCGGCTTCGACTCATCCTCCAGCACCTTGAACGTCTTGTTCGCATCCCAATATTGCTGCCACTTCGGCTCGATCGCCTGCGGCGTGTAGCCCTGCTGTTCCTTCGCTTCGTGTGCCATGAATGTGCATCCTCCTTCTGCTTCTCCACCAACAATCGTTCTGAACACAACAAAAAGCCCCCGCCTCTAGCAAACGCTAGGGACGAGAGCTGCTGCTTCCGTGGTACCACCCTAGTTGACGCCGGCATGCTTTGCCGATCGTCCACTCGATCCTCTTAACGCGAGGCGCTCGATCCAGCTACTTGTCGTGTCGCACACGGCCGCTTACAGCTCCGCTACGACGTTCACCTTCTGGCTCCAAGACGAGTTCGCTTCCTGCCGCTGCCGGTTCGCACCCTCCACCGACTCTCTGCCAAGCGGGCCTGCAAGCTACTGCTTCTTATCGTTGCCTTCAATCTCCAATTACCCACCATTATAGGTGCAACAATTCCCTGATGTCAAGCTGACAGATAGCTCCGGCCTATCTCACCCTGTATGCATTCACCGCTCAGTCCATCTCGAGCCTATTCAAGCCTCGCTAGCTGCTCGGTATCCGGTATTTTCCGGGAAATAGGTCCCCACCACGGTTACTCCAGACCGCAACGGATCATACTGTGAATAAAAGGACGCTTGGAGGGATTCCTTATGCGCGGACTCGTCAATGGATTACTGCTATCGCTACCACTATGGGGCATTATCTTGTGCCTGCTGCAGCTCTTTCTGCATCTGCTCCAGCGCTAGAGCAGCGAGCTGCTTGTGCGGGTAGAATGACATGCTGCTATACTTGCTGTCAGCAACTGCCTTGCGAGCCTACAGGAACGCAGTCCCACTCCTCGCTTACTCACAAGCCCAGCTGATCGCTACGGCTTCACCGCCCAGAAGAACAGCCGCTGCGACTCCTCATCCGGCGCTTCCCACTTGAAATCCGCGTATATCTCTACGCCGACGAAGCCAGCTCGTTCCAATAGCTCCGTCACGAGCTCCTGCGCGTAAGCACGCTGCATATGCCGCTCGTCCACCCGCACGAACCGATCCTTCACCCCATCATCAGCCGACATGACCGCTCGTTCTTCTTTCACGAATATCGTAAGGTCATGCTCGATCTCGCAGCGCCCATAATCGAAGTCGCACGTCCAGATGTACGCAACGTCCTCCTCGTTCAGCATGAACGGCTGTGTCTCGAAGTACGACCGAAGCTGGTACGTCGAGTGCATATCGAACAGGAACAAGCCCCCGCTCTGCAGCGCGTCATACGTGTGCTGGAACGTAGCTGCAAGGTCCTCCGGCTCCAGTAAATAGTTCATGCAGTCGCAGAACGACACCACCGACTCCACCTGCCGACCGATCGACCATTCCCGCATATCCTGCTGCAGCAAGAGAAGACTTCCGCCCGTCTGCGCTCCCGCTCGCTTCTCCGCCTCGTCAGCCTTATTCCGCGCAATCGCCAGCATGTCCTCGGACAAGTCGATGCCGACCACCTCATACCCGAGCTGCGCCAGCTCGATCGCAAGACGTCCCGTACCGCAGCCAAGATCGACGACCGTCCGCGGCTTGCCATGCCGCTCCCACGCGCTGCTAGCGAAGCGCAGCCAGTCCTCATAAGGCATATCCTCCATCAGCCGATCGTACACCTGCGAGAATTGCTCATACGCCATTGTCACCGCCCCCTTCAGCTTATTTGTCATATAAAAAAAACCGGCAGCGAGCCGATTACGATTCGCTAGCCGGTTCGGCCTCCTGCTTCTCTTCCTTCAAATACGTCCAGCTGCCCTGCTGATACACGAGTCCGTCCTTCATCAGCTTGCCGAGCGCCCGCTTGAACGCGGACTTGCTCATCCCGAACCGCTGAGTGATCAGATCAGCCGGTGTCTCATCCGAATACGGCATCGCCCTGTTCGGGCGCTCCATCATGTACGCCAGCAGCTTGGCCGAGTCGTCCTCGCGGCCGACCTCCTTACGCTCGCGCATCGATCCGTTCACATTGCCGTCCTCGCGGACGAACGTAATGCGCATCTCTACCGTCTCGCCGAGCCGCAAGAGCCGTGTCCGTTCAGTAGCATGAATGAGCCCGATGATGCCGAAGCCGAGCACCCCTGCATCACAGACGACGAAGCTGCCCATCTGCAGCGGCTTGTACACACGCGCCTCCACCTTGCGGTTCAGCCAAGACTCAGGAGCGCGCACACATAGACTGCGAAGCTGGTCCTCTTGGGCGAGTCTGGCGAGCAGTCGTCCCTGCTTATCATGAGACAGGACGACAAATACCTTATCCCCGACCTGCGGATGAAGCTCCTTCAGCTCTGGTAGCTCGCGGAACGGCAGCAGCAGCTGACGCCCAAGCCCCATCTCGAGGAAGCAGCCGAACCGCGGATGAATGTCCGCGACCTCCAGCAGCGCCACCTCATCGAGCGTGATGAGCGGCTTACGCATGGTTGCCGAGAGACGGTCCTCCGAGTCGTGGAACAGGAATACGTCGAGCTCCTCACCTACCTTGACCTGACCGACCATTTCGCTGTAATGCATGAGCACCTCCTGACTGCCGTTCGTCAAGAAATACCCATAAGGCGACAGCTCACGCCCCACCTTAACCGTATGATACGTGCCTGTCACAAAGCTCATACGCGCTCAACTACTTTGGCATCCGACCAGAGCCGTTCAATGTTGTAATACTCCCGATCGTCGCGATGGAATACATGCACGACCACATCTCCCAGATCGATCAGCACCCAGCGCGCCGTATCCATCCCTTCCAGACCGCGAACATGTACGCCCTTTTCGTCCGCTCTTTTGCGAATTTCGGTAGCGATGGCCTGCACCTGCGTTTCCGAGTTTCCGTGGCATATGATGAAGTAGTCGGCGATCAAGGAAATTCCTCGCAAATTCAGTGCGATAACATTCATCGCTTTTTTGTCCTCCGCTGCGTCGATGGCAAGCGTCATCAGTTCGTCCGGTTGAATGGCCATTCGTGTTCCTCCCTTTAATGTTAGCATGTTGTATGGTCTATAAAAGTATAATGCAGCGCAGCTTCAGCTCAATGATGCTACATGCTACTGCTCGTTCGTCTCCATCAGCTCGTTCAGCTCAACGACCAGCCCATTACGTGCCAGCACCGTTAACGGGTAGATGCGCTTCCCTCGATCCAGCAGCAGACGAATCGTTCCGTCGAACCCTGCGAGCAGCGCCCTCTCGAGATTATGTTCAGCGATTTCCCGAATCATATGCACGCCCGGATAATCTCGTCCCGGCTCCATATAATCAGCCAGGCAGACGACCTTATCGAGCAGTGTCATTCGCTCGCGTCCTGACGTATGGTACCGGATCGCGTCCAGCACTTCCTCGTCGTCAACGCCATATTCCGTCCTCGCGACCCAAGCTCCGGCATGCGCGTGCCACAGCTCCTTGTCGTAGTCGAGCAGATCCTGCGGCAGGCTGTTCTCACGGATGATGCGCGCCTGCTCATCGACCCGCCAATACTTGCATACGTCGTGCAGGATAGCGGCAAGCTCTGCCTTGACCGGATCGGAGCCGAACCGCTCGGCGAGCTGGATCGACGTCTCCATCACACCGAGCGTGTGGAGCCATCTTTTCTCAGGCATCTGCTCCTTCACGGAGGCTATGAGCTGTTCACGATTAAGCTTCATACAGACGATTCACCTCCATATATTCCAGCACGGGATCAGGCACCATATAGCGCACGGTGCGACCTGCGGCAACCCGCTCGCGGATCGCCGTCGAGGACAACTCGATTTGCGGCATGTGCACGAGCGTGACAGCTTTCTGAATCTCAGGCGGTAAGGTGTTGAGCTCGGTCTGGTAACCCGGCCGCTGAAGACCGATGAATGTCACCATCGACACAAGCTCATCGATCTTGAGCCACTTCGGCAAGTACTGCACCATATCCGCACCGATAATATAGGAAAACATGTAGTCCGGATGCAGCTCTCTCAGCAAGTGGACCGTCTCGATGCTGTACGAGATGCCGCCCTTATCCAGCTCGATTCGGCATTCCCGCAGTTGAGGCTGATCGTGCACGGCCAGACGTACCATCTCAAGCCGCTGCTCGCCCGAAGCGCCCTGCGACTGCGGCTTGTGCGGCGGAATGTTCGTCGGCATGAACCATACCTCGTCCAGCTCGGCCTGCTCGAGCGCATGCTGCGCCGCAAGCAGATGGCCGATATGGATCGGATCAAAGGTTCCCCCCATGATGCCAACCTTCATCGGCTTCTCCTCGACTTCCATCTTTTTCTTTATATCATTACGGCAGCTCGATCGTTTTATGGTCCTTCGATTCCTTGTACAGAACGATTGTGCTTCCGATGACCTGTACGAGCTCCGAGCCGGAGCCTTCGGCCAGCTCGCGTGCGATCTCGTGACGGTCCTCGTCGTTGTTGTTGAGCACGGACAGCTTGATCAGCTCGCGTGTTTCGATCGCTTCCTCGATATGGCGAAAAATATGCTCGTTCACGCCGCCCTTGCCGACCTGGAAGATCGGGGTCAAGTGGTGCGCGAGGGAGCGCAGATGTCTTTTTTGTTTGCCTGTTAGCATAGTGGCGGGTCTCCTTCTCCCATCCCCCTCTTTCCCCCTTCTGTGAAGGGGGAGGACCAGGGCGCTACGCCCCTGGACCCCGTAATGCTGCGAATGAGGGGACGGGGCCTCGTTGATGGTCATGTATGTGGTGGTGATCGCTTGTCGCCCCGACCCGCTTCAGCATGGGCTGAAGTGGGTCGGGGCACGCTTACGTCGGCGCTCTTACGGGACTTGGTGCCTTCGCATGTGCAAGGTGGGTCCTGTGGGAGCATGGTGTGCTATGGGTGGTGCAAGGACTCGCTTATGACTGGCGTCATAAAGCTTACTCCGAATGGTGGGAAAGCGCCACGGTCCGGCCTTACAGGCCTTCGTGGGCTTTCCGCTGTTTTTTCTCGGGTGCTCAGCTTTGGTGCAAGTGCTGGTGCAAAGCGCCACGGTCCGGCCTTGCAGGCCTTCGTGGGCTTTCCGCAGTTTTTCCCGGGGGTTAGCTTTGGTGCAAGTGCTGGTGGAAAGCGCCACGGTTCGGCCCTGCGGGCCTTCGTGGGCTTTCCGCTGTTTTTTCTCGGGTGCTCAGCTTTGGTGCAAGTGCTGTGGGAAAGTGCCACGGTTCGGCCTTACAGGCCTTCGTGGGCTTTCCGCGGCTTCAAGCGCTAAGCCTTGGCTGCGGCGGCCTCGAAGGAGGCGAGCACGGCTTCGCGCATGACGGTGACGGGTGCGGGCTGGCCGGTCCAGTATTCGAAGGCGTAAGCGCCTTGATAGATGAACATGCCGAGGCCGCTGTGTACGGTTGCGCCTCGCTGGTCACGGGCTTCGCGGAGGAAGCGCGTGACCAGCGGGTTGTAGACCAGGTCGCTCGCGACCGTGTCCGGTCGTATACAGGAGACATCCATCGGGATGTCGTCGACGTTCGGGTGCATGCCGACCGAAGTATTGTTGACGATGAGTGCAGCTTCAGCGGCGAGAGCTGGGATGTCGTCGAGGCTGTGGCCGCTGACGCTGGCGAAGGAGCTCATGGAAGCGGCGAGCTCGACGGCTTTTTCCGTTGTACGGTTGGCGATGTAGATGTGCTCGGTGCCTTCCTTGGCCAGTGCGTAGCCGACGCCGCGAGCAGCGCCGCCTGCCCCGATCATGAGCACCTTGCGGCCGCGGAGCTCGATGCCAGTCTCTTCCTTCAAGGAGCGGATGTAGCCGATGCCGTCGGTGTTGAAGCCGGTCAGCTTGCCGTCGTCGTTGACGATCGTGTTGACCGCGCCGATCGTGCGGGCGGCCTCGTCGATATGATCGAGGTAATCCATGACCTCGACCTTGTGCGGCACCGTGACGTTCACGCCGCGGAACTGCAGGGCACGAATGCCTGCGATGGCGTCCTTGAGCGTGCCCGGCTTGATGTGGAACGCTCCGTACGCGGCGTTCATTCCGACTGCTTCGAACGCGCGGTTCAGCATAATCGGCGATTTGGACTGGCGAATCGGGTCTCCAAACACACCGAAGAACAGCGTATGACTGTCAAGCCTAGACATTGTATTCCCCATTACTCTCGCTCTCCTCTTCTACACTATGCCGGTTCCGACCTCCCATAAGCCGTACTAGGCACTTTTCTCAACAGCTAAATTAACGATTCACGAATGGACACCTTCACGCCCTTCGGGACGTGCACGACAAGGTCGGCGCCTGACTGACTGTTCGCCTTCACCCAGCCTAGACCGGAGATGGAGATGTCAATCGACTTCCCCTTCGGGATGCGCACGGCGTGCTTCGTCCAAGGCGGCAGCAGCTCGAGCTCCGCAAGCGTCGGCGGTGCGAGCATGACGCCCTTGTGTTCTTCGTACAGCTCGTCGGCACGCTCCAGCTTCGTCCGGTGCGGGTTCAGCGCGTTGGATACGTAGAACGTGAACGACTGGCGCTCCCCTTGCACGAAGTCGAATCTCGCATACCCGCCGAAGAAGATCGTCTGCTGCTCATTCAGCTGAAAAACGAGCGGCTTCAGCACCTTATCCGGCATCAGCTTGACCAGATCGCTCTTGCTGACAAGCTCGGTGAGACGGTGCTTGTACACAATGCCCGGCGTGTCGATGATCGACGAGCCGTCATCCAGCGGGATGCGCACGAGATCGAGCGTCGTCCCTGGATACTGCGACGTCGTCAGCTCGCTGTCGAGATCGCTATAATCGCGAATAAGCCGGTTGATGAGCGTCGACTTGCCGACGTTCGTCGCTCCGACTACATAAATGTCACGACCCTTGCGGTGATGGTCCAGCGCTTCGATGACGCGCTCGAAGCCCATGTTCTTTTTAGCAGAGCAGAGCACGATCTCAACGACCTTGAGCCCGGCTTCCTTCGCCTGTCGCTGCACCCAGTTCAGGATGCGGTTGTAGTTCGTTACTTTCGGCAGCAGGTCGATCTTGTTGACGACGAGCACGATCGGATTCGTTCCGACGAAGCGGGCAAGACTTGAGATCATGCTTCCTTCGAAGTCGAACAGATCCACGATGTTCACCACGAGCGAATTCGTCGAGCCGACATGGCCGAGCAATCGCAGGAAGTCATCCTGGTTCAGCGTAATGCTGGACGATTCGTTATAGTTCTTAATGCGGAAGCAGCGCTGGCATATGATGGGCGTCCGGGCCAAAGCCGATTCCGGCACATAGCCGAGCTTCTGCGGATCCTCGGTCTGCAGCGCTACGCCGCACCCTGTACAGCCACTGCTGTCTGATGTTAGTAATTTGCGGTCAGCCGTCATACATTCCCTACCTTATCTCTTCATAATCTTAAGCGCTGCCTTCTCCAGCCTCCGGTTCACCTTGGTGAAGAAGCCTTCGTCGGCAAGCTCTATCGGCCTCACAAGAATCGTGTACAGCCCGAGTCTGTTGCCCCCGAGCACGTCCGTCAGCATCTGATCGCCGATCATGATCGTCTGCTCCGGCTTCAGGCTCATCATGCGCATCGCCCGGTTGAATGACACGAGCGTTGGCTTCTTCGCCCGATAAATAAAAGGCAGGGACAAAGGCTCCGCGAATCTGGACACTCTCGCCCGCTGGTTGTTCGACACGACGACAACCTGAAAGCCGATCTGCCCGACTACCTTCAGCCAATCCAGCAGCTCCGGGGTCGCAAGAGGCGCTTTGGCCCCTACAAGCGTATTGTCCAAGTCCGTTATGATGCCTCGATATCCCTGCTTCCATAACGTATCCAGTTCGATTTCGTAAATGCTGTTCACTTGCTCGCGTGGAATCAGCTTCGTCAGCAACACGGTCACCTCGAGAAACATGGCTATATACGCAAACTATACCATACTTGTCCTTTTTGTTGCAAAGAGGGGGCGGAAGGTCGCGTCAGACCCCTTACACACTCAACCCGGTTAGCGCACGTTTCGTGCTTTATCCCGCTCGCACCCGCGTCTCGTTGCTCCTCCTGACGCCCGATAGCGCACGTTTCGTGCTTTATCCCGCTCGCACCCGCGTCTCGCTACTCCTCCTGACGCCCGATAGCACACGTTTCGTGCTTTATCCCGCTCGCACCCGCGTCTCGCTACTCCTCCTGACACCCGATAGCGCACGTTTCGTGACTTATTCCGCTCGCACTCGCGTCTCGTTGCTCCTCCTGACGCCCGATAGCGCACGTTTCGTGCTTTATCCCGCTCGCACCCGCGTCTCGCTACTCCTCCTGACGCCCGATAGCGCACGTTTCGTGCTTTATCCCGCTCGCACTCGCGTCTCGTTGCCCCCGGGTAGCTAACTCGACTCGACTCACTACCACGCCAAGCACCTCCCCCACAACGATAAAAGCCGGACGACCCTCCGATCGTCCGGCTCCATCCGATCTTTCGATGCATGACCGGACGATCTCCGATGCATAGCCCGTGCAGCAGCTCCGCTACTTCAGCTGCTCACGCAGCTTATCTACAATCTGCACCGTCTCATGCCAATCGGCCTCGGTGATATCCGCACGGCCGTACTTCGCCTTCTCGAACAAGGCGAGCAGCGTCTCGAGCTCCGGCTTCATCCAGCGGCTCTGCTTCGTCCATCGGCGTGCCGATTCACGAAGCGTCTCGTGCTCCTCACGCTCGTAGCCGCTGCGGCGCAGAATGCGCAGCAATCGCTCGCACTCGAGGATGAGCCTCTGCTTCATCTGCGAGGCGCGGCGGCGGCGCATACGCTCGCCAATCAGCTCGACGAGCTGCAAGCGCCACATCGCGTACATAACCGCAAGGGCAGCTGTCACCAGTCCTGCCACAATCGCATACACATTGCTTGACGATGCCGCCGTTGTCCCCGCCTCTACAGCAGCCGGGTCCGTCTCAAGCTCGCTCACATCGAGCTCCAGCTCCTCAACAGGCTCAGCAGTCGGCATCACGAAGCCGGAGGTCGGCTCGAAGGGCACCCAGCCGTAGCCGCTGAAGTATACCTCAACCCACGAATGAGCATCAGAATTACGCACCGTGTACTGTCCGCCCTCATTCGCATCAAGGAACTCCTCCGGCACGAAGCCGAACATCTGCTCATCGAGCTGGGAGGCACCGGCCGTATAGCCCTTCACCCAACGCGTCGGCAAGCCGACGGAGCGGGCCATCACAGCCATCGCGCTCGAATAGTAGTCGCAATACCCTTCCTTGATCTCGAAGAGGAAGCGGTCCACGAAGTCACGACTTCGCCCCTTCGTCAAGTCCGGTTTATTCGTATAAGGGAAGGTCTGCGTCAAATATTGCTCGATCAGCTTCGCCTTATCGTATTCGTTTGTTGCATTCTTCGTAATATCAGCTGCTAGCGTGCGCACGCGCTGAGGCAGCTGGTCCGGCAGCTGCAGATATGGCGTCAGCTCTGGCCTCGTCTGCAGCTTCGGCGCCTTCCGCAGCGCCTCCTCGTCGATGATCGGTATTTGCGACACGACCGTATACGTCTTCGGGTACGCCACTCGTTCGTTATACCGAAGCTCGCTGTGCAGCGTCGACCATTGCACCGCCTCGAAGCCGTTCCGTCCGCCGTTCACCGCGGTCAGCTTCTGGATGGAATAAGCACCGAATAACACCGGATAGGTCGTCTCGGTCAGCAGCTCAACCGTCTGCGTCACCTCAAGCGTCTTCGTCTGATCCCCTGGAAAACGAAGATCGAACGGCAGCGCCGTATCTGGCCGTACGGAGCTCCAGCCCGAACGGTCCAGCTCGTTCTCCTGCCAGCCACGCCCTGTATATTGCGCGAGCGCCTCACCGCGCCAGTAGCTGCGATGCGTCGTGTCGACCGTCATGACCGGGGTATAGTCAAATTGAAAGCCAGACCCAAGATTTCGGTCATTACGACTGTAACCGGAGGACGAGTCCAGTGCATCCGGTGAAGCGTTCACTTGCACGCCCTTGCCGGTGGTGAAGCTCGTCGACTCGCCCTTGTACGTCCGCCAAGCCGTATACGGATCGGTCACCATTGGACCAATCTCCGGCATGCTGACCCCGACGAGAATCGTTCCGCCGACCATCGCGGCAACAGGCAGCACAATCGAGAACGGATAGTCGGCGAGCTGGCGCCATGCGTCGGGGTCCTTACGCTTCAAGCGGCGGAAATGAGCAAGAATGAGCAGCACGAGCCCACAGCCCACAACGACCGCGACTTCACGCCACAAGTATACGTTCGAGAACGAATCCCGGATACTTAAGCCGAGCACGGAGAGGACGAGCAGCATGTAGATGCGCCACTTCGACTCGACCCACCAGATCAGCGTCAAGTAGACGACCCAGGCCCCTAGACTGAACCATAAATACGGCGTTAGCTCATACAGGTTCAAGAACAGCTTGGAGGAGACGAAGCTGCGCAGCGGCATCGCCTCGATCAAACCGTAGCTCCTCAGCACGACCACCTGGATGACGACGATCGATACGAGCTCAAGTGCCCCGCGCACGAGCCAGTGCAGCCACGGAATGTGCTCGATGATGCAGATCGCGAGCAGCGTAAGCTGAACGACCATGACCGTCTCGGGCAGCCACCAATGCTCCTCCTTCTCGAACCATAGGACGAATTGAAGCACATACAGGCCGCACAGCAGCACAGTCAATCGATGCGGCCATTCATGAAACAGCAGCTGCTGCCGGAAGGCGGCAAGTCTAGCACTCATAGCTGCCTCCCCCCTAACTGGACGGGCAGCTCCGCGAGGTCGCCCACGCAGTAGCATACAATGCCGCGCGTGCGCAGCTGCATCGCCCACGCCTCTCTGCGATTATCGGCGGGAGGCGAAATCCACAGATGACAAGGATGCATCTGCTGCTTTTTGAGCCACTGCAGCAGCATCAGCATCCCGTCCCCGTAGAGCGGACTGACGATGGTCAAGAAGCTGCCGGGCGCGAGCCGCCCGAGCTTCTCGCGCAGCATATCCCGCAGCACCTGCGGACTGTCCGGCTCTACGTCGATCAGATGCTGCAGCACGAGCTGATGCTGGTTCAAGCTTGGCCGCGGCTCAAACAGGCCGCTCTCCTCGCCGCTGGACACGAGCCCGAGCGCAAGTCCGCGCCTCGAGCCGTATTGGAACAGTGAAGCTGTTACCGATACGGCCAGCTC
The DNA here is from genome assembly GCF_027923405.1 of Paenibacillus sp. YYML68. Lineage (NCBI taxonomy): Bacteria > Bacillati > Bacillota > Bacilli > Caryophanales > Paenibacillaceae > Paenibacillus > Paenibacillus sp. YYML68. Next base: position 3,384,779 of record NZ_BQYI01000001.1, read on the forward strand.
GAAGGAATCCTCATGTGCATAGGCGTGCGGGCTGCGATCCAGCACGACATACGTTTTGGGCAGCGACTCCCTCTCGAACTCCTTCGATTTCCACGTGCCGCTCTTCGCCGTTGCATTCCAATGAATGCGGGAAATCCGATCGCCATACATATATTCGCGCACACCGTTAATCTGGGTCGTCTCTCTGAAGGCGCGGGTCGTCGAGGACTGATGACTCATCCCCTTGATCATCTGATGATACTGCGGCCAATCTCGAATGTCGATCGTCTGCGGCAGCACGGACAGCGTCTGCGGCAGCTTCACGACACCGCGATGCTCGAACAGCCCGAAGACGTCCTCGGTGACGCATTCCGTATCACCGAAGCTGTAGTGGCCGCGGCGCATAGCCGGAGTCCGATATTCCCAGTCTGTCCTTCTGCGCCAGTCCGGGACGATCGTCGACTCGAACGTTAGCTCACGGCCGCTCTTATGATAGAGACGGTCCTTGACGAAGACGTAAGGAATCGGCCAGATGCCGGGAATGGTCAGCTGCAGACGAACGCCGAGCGAGCCGCCTGCCTCGAACGTCGTGCTGCCGTCCTTGGCGAGCAAGGAGCGGGCTCCTTGCGTCTGCTTAATGCCGCTCCACTTGCCGAGCAGCAAGTAGGTGCTGAGCAGCACCATGATGACGAACAGCATCAGGGCGAGCTTGCCGCCTTGGAACAGCAAGTAGCCGAGGCTTCCGAGCAGCGCAGCGGCCACCGCCCACAATTTACGATTAAGCTTCACGCGCAAGGACCACCTCGGAACGAATGTCGCTCTCATGGCCTCACTTCTCCCAACGTATCGGCACCTTCACCTGCTGAAGCACCGATTGCAGGACGGCTTGCACCGAAGCTCCTTCCATCCGCGCCTCCGCCTGAAGGATAAGCCGATGCCCCAATACATAAGGGGCAAGAAATTTAATATCGTCCGGTATGACATACTCCCGCGACTGGAGCAGCGCATAGGCCTTGGACGCCTGGACGAGCGCCAGCGTTGCGCGGGGGCTAGCTCCCAGATACACCGACGGATGCTCTCGGGTCGCACGTGTAATGGCTACGAGATACGCCGCGACAGCCTCATCCAGATGAACCTGCTTCACCTGCTGCTGCAGCGATAGAATCTGCTCCACATCGGATACCGGCTCCAGCGATTCCAGCGGATGAGCAAGAGACTGCGAGACGATCATGCGGGTCTCGGTCTCCGCATCGGGGTAGCCGAGGCTGAACTTCATCATGAAGCGGTCCAGCTGCGCCTCCGGCAGCGTATAGGTCCCTTCGAAGTCGATCGGATTCTGCGTCGCAAGGAGCAGGAACGGCTTCGGCAGCTCATACGTATGACCGTCAGCCGTGACGTGCCGCTCCTCCATCGCCTCGAGCAGCGCCGACTGCGTCTTCGTCGTGGCGCGGTTAATTTCATCAGCAAGCAATATATTAGCCATAATCGGACCAGCACGGAATATGAACGCCTCTTCCTTCGGATGGTAGATCGATACGCCGGTAATATCGGTAGGAAGAAGATCGGGGTTGCATTGAATGCGGCGGAATTGACCGCGGATCGACTGGGCCAGCGCCTTGATGAGCACCGTCTTGCCTGTGCCCGGTACATCCTCCAGCAGGACATGTCCGCCTGCCAGCATGGCGGTCATGAGCAGAGACAGCTCTTCACTTTTGCCGAGTATACACATTTCCAAATTCGCTTGAATGCGCTTTAGCGCAGCTACATCTTCTTGAATCAACGTTACCATCGACTGTGCCTCCTCATTGTCGCTGCTTCCTCGTACGCGTCTGTTTTTCGTTCAAGCCTATATGAAAGAGAGCTGATAAGTGCGTATACATGATGTAATCCTCATTGTACTTCATTCAAAAAACGGCGTATACGTGCAAATTTGATGAAATTGTTTGTAGAAATGCAAAAAAGCTCCGAAATCGGAGCTCTTTCTTCTGCCTGATCAGTGTTTCACGCCGTTAGCCCTGTGGACGGAATACGAGCGCAGCGAGGAAGGAGAAAATAATCGCCGCAGAGATACCTGCGCTGGTCATATGAAAGATACCGGTCAGTATGCCGATGGCGCCGTTCGTCTTCAGCTCGGCGAGCGCCCCGTGCACGAGCGCGTTGCCGAAGCTCGTAATCGGAACCGTCGCCCCTGCTCCGGCGAATTCGATAAATTGATCATACAGCCCCTTCTCACCGTACGGAATCGCCTCGACGAGCGCACCAGTTACGACAAGGGTGCTCATCGTATGCGCCGGCGTCATTTTGAACACATCCATCATCATTTGACCAACGACACAGATGGCACCGCCTATGAGAAATGCCCACACAAATTGCATCAGCTCCATATTACGCACTCACTCCCCGCTCTCGATTGCTACGGCATGCGCTATGCCGGGTATAGATTCGCCCTGCTGGAACGACAGCGGCGACAGCAACGCTCCAGTCGCAACGACGAGAATTCGCTTCAGCTCGCCCTTCGCGAGCCGCTTCAGCAGATGGCCGTAGGTGACCGTCGCCGAGCAGCCGCAGCCGCTGCCACCGGATTGTACTGCTTGATTCTCCAGATCGTAAATCATGAGGCCGCAATCCTTATATACGGTCTTATCGATCGGTATACCATGCCTATGCAGCAGCTCCTTTGCCATCGCATAGCCAACCTTCGCCAGATCGCCAGTAACAATGAGGTCATAATAGCCTGGCTCGCGGTTAAAGTCCCGGAAGTGGGATTGAAGCGTATCGACCGCCGCTGGAGCCATGGCCGCCCCCATATTGAACGGGTCCTTAATCCCCATGTCGATGACGCGGCCGATTGTAGCGCCTGTGACGACCGGACCGCTGCCGCTCCCTTGCTTGCCGATAACCGCTGCGCCCGCTCCGGTGACCGTATACTGCGCAGAAGGAGGCTTCTGCGAGCCGTATTCGGTCGGATACCGGAACTGCTTCTCCGCCGTACAGTTATGGCTGCACGTCGCCGCCATCGCGTGCTGGGCATAGCCGCCATCGACCATCATCGAGGCGACGGCCAGGCTCTCCATCGACGTCGAGCAGGCGCCGAACACGCCGACGTACGGAATTTGCAAGCTGCGCACCGCAAAGCTGTTGCTGATGATCTGGTTCATCAGATCGCCGCCGACGTAGAAGTTAATGTCCGTCTTCGCCACGCCGGAATGCTGAATCGCCAGCTTAGCCGCCTCCTCAAGCATCCGCTTCTCCGCCTTCTCCCAGCTGTCCTCGCCAAGCTTGGTGTCTTGATGTACGACGTCGAATTGATCGCCGAGAGGACCTTGCCCTTCATCCGGACCGACAACCGTCGCTGTGCCGAGAATGACAGGCTTGTTCTGAAACTCCCAGCTTTGCTCGCCAATCAGCATCTTACTGACCTCCTATTCCGAGCACGAGATGTATGATGCCGACGAAGAAGGCAGCTACTGTACCGAACACAATAACCGAGCCGGCCAGCTTGAACATGTTGCCCCCTACGCCGAGCACAAGACCTTCACTGCGATGCTCGAGCGCAGCCGAGCATACTGAATTCGCAAAGCCAGTGACCGGCACAGCCGTTCCCGCGCCAGCCCACTGGGCAATCTTGTCGTACACCCCGAAGCTCGTCAGAAGCACAGAGGTAAGAATTAATACGGCTACGGTTGGGTTGCCTGCCGTCTTCTCGGTGAAGCCGAACCAATGAATGAACATCTCCATCAGCAGCTGTCCGATAATGCAAATACCACCGCCTACGAAGAAGGCACGCAAGCTGTTACGAAATACGGGTCTTGGCGGCTCGCTTTGCTTGGCGAATTGCTGATACTCCTTTTGCGACCACGTAATTTTTTTCTTCGATTTTGTCGTCATGGTTCCTCGTGCCTTTCGTCTTAGATTCATGAATGATGCAAGTGCTCGTCCGCCCGGCTTCCACCCACTAGCGACTCCAGCTCGCGGGTTAGACCCTCGAGCTGACGACTGCATGTCTCGTACACGAGACGCTGCTCCTGACTGACAGCTGAGTCGCCATGCTCCAGCTGCTGAGCGCATCGCTCGAGCCGTCCGAGCACGAGCTGCAGCGGCTGCAGCTGCAACTGTTGCTGCGATTGAACGTGCTTCGGCTTGGACATCTGCGGTTGACCGACATCAGCAGACTGGTCGCCTTCAGAGGTCGCAGCCGCCTTGCCTGACTGCCTCTGCAACGGAACGGCATCCTCGTACGTGTCGATGTACAGCCCCCCGCCGCTATCGACCTCCGCCAGAAACACATCCTTCATCTGCAAGCCTAGCTTCTCCAGCTCGCCTGACAGCCATTCGGAGCTGCGCGGTGATTCCTTCAAGCCATCCTCCTGCAGCACGCCGTCCATAATGACGGTGTAGCTTTCCCGTTCAGGCTCGGTCTCAAGACCGAGCTGACTTGGCGTCACCGGCTGCACCTCCTTGCGCTGAAGGACGCTCAGCTCGCCGCTCGCCTCCAGCACGGCGAACTCGACATCCGCAACACGGAACACATTTTTGGTACGCAGCTGCTCGAGCAGCTCATCCGCTGTATACCGCTCCTTACGAAGATTACGCTCCAGAATACGGCCATTCCGAATGAATACCGTACCCGTCCCTTCGAAAAAATCTCTCAGCCGCTTGCTCCTAAGCGTAAGCAGCTCCATCACAAATGGTAATGTAAACCAGATGGAAAGCGCCGTAATGCCGTGTAAGAAGTGAGCCTCGATATCAGTCGAAATAAATCCGGCCAGCTCACCGATCGCAATACCTGTAATGTACTCGAAGAACGTTAGCTGGGATATTTGCTTTTTGCCAAGAAACCGGGTGATCGCAAACAAGATGACGACGGCGGCCAAGGACCGCCACGCAATATGTAACCAGTCCTCCATTCGCTAGCAAGCCTCCTGCATCATCATGGTCGTACGTTACCGCAGCTGCCTTATTACCTTCAATAGTTTGACCCTTCATCCGTAATTTATGAAAACAAAAAACCGAGCACTCTCCATAGAGAGATGCACTCGGTATCAGCATCCTACTTACACTTAAAACAGCATCAGCAGCACGATGATCAGCAAAATGAACAGTACCAATACGATAATCGTCGATTCATAATCGTTAAGCATTCTCATCCTTCCTTCCATTTGGCAGCAGCCGAGCCAACAAGTCCCCTATTACCGTATTCAAGCATGAACACGAGAGTCACGGGCAGCAGCCTAATGGTGGAAAAAAGGATGGAATCATTCCTTGATGAATACGACGGTGCCAAGCGGAATGTGACGGTACAGCCACTCCACATCACGATTGAGCATTCGAATGCAGCCCGACGAGGCGCTCGTACCGATCGAATAAGGCCGATTCGTTCCATGAATGCCGTACGTATAGCCGCCAGTGCCCGGGACGCTTAAGCCAAGCCAGCGGCTGCCAAGCGGATTCGCGGGATCGCCGCCTCGTATTTTTTTACGAACGTACCAGGGCTTGACGATCTTCGTCACGATCCGGAACGTACCGGTCGGAGTCAGCTCCACCCTCCTGCCCGTAGCGACCGGGAAGGTGCGGACGACCCGCCCGTTGTGGAAGACGGTGAGTCGGTTCTTCTTCTTCTCCACGGTCATGTAGACGCCCTCCTCCTGCAGTGACAGGAGCAGCTCTGCTTCGGACACGACAGGCTTCATGACAGCTTGTGCAGAGGCACGGCTGACCGGGACAGTGAGGGTGTGTAGCGTGAGCAGCATGAGAGCAACAATGAACACTCGAACAACGCAATATGATCGATTCACAGGCGCAATTCCTTTATGTGCAAAATATGAATAGCAGCTACAGTATGTGCCACAGCACGGCTCGACTATGCGCAATTGTGCGTGAAGCGACTAGCCAAACAGCTCGCGCATATCCATTATGAGCGGTCAGCTTCCCCACCCTCGTCTCCCGGCTCCTCACGCCGTCCACCTCGGGAGTCATCGCCGCGAAGCTCGGGTGCACCTGCATCCTGAAGCAGCGATATGCCTGCGATGCCAGGGTTCGTCATCTCATACGGATCGAGGATGAGATTCAGCTCTTCCTCACGAAGCACATCGTACAGCAGACACAGCTCGCGGACCGACTTGCCGGTCAAGATCGCTTCCCGTGCGATGCGGGCGACGACCTCATAGCCCAGATGCGGATTCAAGGCGGTAATGATGCCGACGCTGCGCTCGACGTACTCCTTGCAGATGTGCACATTAGGCTCAATGCCGTCGAGACAGTGCGTCTTGAACACCTTGAACACCTGTGCCATCATTCCGAGCGACTGGAGCAGGTTGAATACGAGCACCGGCTCCATCACGTTCAGCTCCAGCTGCCCCGCCTCGGATGCCAAGGAGATCGTATGGTCGTTGCCGATCACCTGGAAGGCGACCTGATTGACGACCTCGCACATGACCGGGTTCACCTTACCCGGCATGATCGAGGAGCCGGGCTGCCGCGGCGGCAGATTGATCTCGTTCAAGCCGGCACGCGGGCCGGATGCCATCAGCCGCAGATCGTTCGCCACCTTGGACATGTTGATCATACATACCTTTAACGCAGACGACACCTCGGTATAAGCGTCCGTATTTTGCGTAGCGTCGATGAGGTTCTCCGCATTCACCAGCGGATAGCCCGTCTGCTCGGCGAGCAGCTCGGCCACCCGCTTAATATATCTCGGGTCCGCATTCAACCCCGTGCCGACGGCCGTCGCCCCCATGTTGATCTCGTACAGATGCTGGCGCGTCTGGCTGATCCGCTTCATATCGCGGGCGAACACGCGGCGGTACGCCTCGAACTCCTGCCCGAGCCGGATCGGCACGCCATCCTGCAGATGCGTCCGCCCCATCTTAATAATGCCGTCGAACGCCTCGGCCTTCGCCTTGAAGCTATCGTGCAGCTCCTCCATGACGGCGAGCAGCTGCTCGAGCATGCGCAGCACCGCGATATGAATTGCTGTCGGGAAGGCGTCATTCGTCGACTGCGCCATGTTGACATGCGTGTTCGGGCTGAGTATGAAGTAGTTGCCCTTCTCACCGCCCATGAGCTCAATGGCCCGATTGGCAATCACTTCGTTCGCATTCATATTGATCGACGTGCCGGCTCCGCCTTGAATCGGATCGACGATGAACTGGTCGTGCCAACGGCCTGCGATGATCTCATCGGCAGCCTGTACGATAACGCGGCCCAGATGGGGCTTGAGCTGCCCCGTTTCCATGTTGGCGAGAGCGGCTGCCTTCTTGACGTGAGCCATCGCCACAATCAGCTCCTGATGAATCCGGTAGCCCGTAATCGGGAAGTTCTCCACGGCGCGCAGCGTCTGAACACCGTAGTAGGCATCTGCCGGAACATCCTTGCTGCCGAGAAAATCTTTCTCCACTCGAACTCGATTCGTCATCCTGTTCATCCTCCCGATCCATTGCGCCGTCACGACTGAGCGTTCCCGGCCCCTGGTTCTCTTATGCATACTCGAGCCCAAGCTTAGCGGATAAGATAACAAAGAGGCCGAGCCTTCCTGCAATCAATGGAGGAAAACCCGGCCCATACCTATTTCAACGTATTACGCGCCTTGCGTATGAGCTCATTCGCATGATCAATGCTGAGAAACGCCTTCTCAATCTGCTCCTTGTGCCTCTTGACTTGCTGATCCGTCCGCTCGGCATGAGCGCTCGCCTTATCCGCAACGTCCCGGCTCGTATTGATCAGATCCTCTGTTCGGTTCATGATTCCACCAAGCTCTTCCATATGCTCGGACATCGGCCACCTCCAGACCCAGATTATAACCGGTTACATTACAGCTTGCTCATGAACTGTATGATCTTGTCATGGAGACCCGGCAAGCCCTCGTGGGCAAAGTCGGGATAGAGCTCTAGCTTGTACGGAGCACGAAGCTTATTAATCGCAGCGAACTGGGTCGATGGCGGACATACCGTATCCATCAGCCCGACACCGATCAGCAGCTCAGCTTCGATTCGCGGGGACAGATGCTGAATATCGATATAGCCGAGTCTTGTGAAGAACGCATCCTCCCGCACATGCTGCGGGTCGAAGCGGCGGAAATAGGTGCGAAGCTCCTCATACGCATCCTTGCATAGATCCATCTCCCAGACGCGTCTGTAATCGCTCAAGAACGGATACACCGGAGCGGCCAGCTTAATGCGTGGCTCCAGCGCCGCACACGCCATCGTCAACGCACCGCCCTGCGACCAGCCCGTCGCGCCGACACGCGCAGCATCGACCTCAGAGAAGCTCATCACGATCGAGGCAAGCTGAGCCGTATCGAGGAAGATGTGGCGGAACAGCAGGTCGTGCGGATCGTCGCTGTCGACACCGCGAATAATATGACCATGGTGCGTATTGCCCTTCACTCCGCCCGTGTCCTCGCTGCGGCCGCCTTGTCCGCGAACGTCGAGCGACGAGACGGACATGCCGAGCGCCGCATAGACGAGCTTGTCCTGCCAATCTCCGGCATGCATCGTATAGCCATGGAATTGCAGCAACGCTGGATGCGGACCGACAGCCTGCTTCGGTCGCACATACTTCGCATGAAGTCTGGCTCCCCGCACTCCTGTGAAGTACATGTGATAGCATTCGGCAAATGGCACCTGAAAGTCAGCCGGTACAAGCTCAAGCTGGGGATCTACCGCCCGCAGCTCCTCCAGCGCCTGCGACCAATACGTGTCGAAATCGGCGGGCTTCGGACTGCGTCCGGTATACGTTTTCAATTGCTCAAGCGGCATATCGATACAAGGCATAGTCATCATCCTTTTTCACCTGCACGAACAGGGTCCGATCACACTCGGGTATTACTGCTACGGCAAGTGTTGAATTATATCTTCACTATACGCTCTGTAACGCGCCGTGACAATATGTCCATCTTACATCGATTGCCGTATCGGCAGCGCAAGCTTGAAGACAGTGCCTTCGCCGAGCGAGCTCGTAACTTGAATGAAGCCTTGATGCCGCTTGATGATGTTGTGAACGGTCGCAAGACCAAGTCCGGTGCCTTCATAGCCTCTTGCATTGCTCAGACGCGTGAACGGGGTGAAGATCGATTCGAGCTCGCTCTCTGCCATGCCGATTCCGTTGTCCTCGATCGTGAAGCAGCAAATATCAGGACTCGGCACCTCGATCTGCCTCACGACAATACGCGGCGGACGATCCTGGGCATGATATTTAATACCATTTGCAAGCAGGTTTTGAAACAGCTGATACATCTGGGTCGGGTCCGCCTCGATGCTTGGTAGCTGTCCGACGACCGTCACCTCACCTCGCTCGGCCTCAAGACGAGCGCGTAGGTCGGAGATGACATCACAGATGACCTGACTTAGATCTACCATCTGACAAGCCGACGAATCTGCGTTCACTTGAGCGAACGCTAACAGATCGGTAATAAGCCGATTCATCCGCTCAGCGGAGCTCGCGATGAGCCGAAGCGATTCCTGGCCCCGCTCGTCCAGCTGCCCTGCATTTTTCGTTAGCATCAGCTCGGTTAAGCCGGAGATGGCGTGAAGCGGATTTTTCAGATCGTGGGAGACGACCTGTGCGAACTCGGTCAAGCTCTGGTTGCTTCGCTCAAGCTCACTCTGGATCGCGACAAGCTCCTGCTTCTTCTTGTTCAGCTCCAGGAATACTTTGACCTTGCTGAGCAGAATGTCGACGTCGACGGGCTTGAACAAGTAATCGACCGCTCCCGTCTCGTACCCCTTGAACACGCTCTTGTCCTCTTTATTAATCGCCGTAACGAATATAATCGGTATTTGCTTCGTATCCTCATGACTGCGCAATATTTCGGCAAGCTCGAAGCCATCCATCTCCGGCATGTTCACATCGAGCAAGATCAACGCGAAATCATGCCGAAGCGTATAGGAGAGCGCCTCGTTACCGGAATGCGCCATATGAATGTCGCAGCCGAGCGAGCTCAATATTTTTTCCATTGCGTACAAATTTTCTTTGCGATCGTCAACTACTAATATTTTCGTAGCCGGATAGCTCTGAGCGCCGCTCATGTTGAACCCCTTTCTGCTTCGTGCGTTCATGAGCACGAGGCGGCTATTTCGTTCAGCAGGAGGCCGATCGCCTCCAGCTCGACAACGTAGTCTGCTTCCACGAGACGCAGCGCTGCAGCCGGCATCGTCGAATATTCAGCAGTTGCCGGATTCTGGACGATGGCCAGCCCTCCAGCACGCTTGATCGCCAGCAAGCCGCGGCTTCCATCGGCGTTCGCTCCCGTCAGCACGACGCCTATGCATCGTCCGCCGAGCGCATACACCGCGCTCTCGAACAGCACATCGACAGACGGACGGGAATACTGCACAGGTGGATCGACAGACAGGGCGAGCGTACGGTCATCCTCGACGAGCAGATGGTAGCCGGCCGGTGCGATGTAGGCGACTCCCGCCTTCAGCTTCTCCTTGTCGTCCGCCTCCTTCACTTGAATGGCGGCGACACCGTTCAAGTAATCGGCCAAGTAGCTGTCACTGCCTTCCTTCAAGTGTTGAACGATAACGATCGGAAGCGGGAACGAGGGTGCTATCGCTGTCAGCAGTGTGCGAAGCGCCTGCAGCCCTCCAGCCGATACGCCGATGAAGGCGGCCTCATAGTTGTCAGTCATTGCGCTTGGCGCCTCCTTCCGTGCGATGGGCGCAGCAGTCCCGGCTGCGCGGAGATGCTACAGCTTCAGCTGCTTGCGGAATATGCGCCAGCGCGGGGAGATGTCCTCGTAATCGGCCCGCTGCGGCGCAAGCTCTAGCGACTCCTTGCTCCCGAGGCAGAGGAAGCCGCGATGGACGAGGCTCTGGTCGAAGAGGCCGAACACTTGGTTCTGCAGCTGCCGATCGAAATAGATCAATACGTTGCGGCAGATGATCAAGTTCATCTCGCCGAACGTCTGATCGGTAACCAGATTGTGCGGTGAGAAGACGATGTTCGCCTTCAAATCCTCGTTCATCTTGGCCATCTGATATTTCGCGTAATAATAATCCGAGAAGGATGCCTTCCCGCCGCTGCTGTTGTAATTGGCAGTAAACTTCCGCATCGCTTCGATCGGATAGATGCCCTCGGAGGCCGTCTTCAGCGACTCGTGGTTAATATCCGTCGCATAGATCTGCACCCGGTCGTAGAAGCCTTCCTCCTGCAGCAATATCGCCATGGAGTATACCTCCTCGCCTGTCGCGCAGCCGGCGTGCCATATTTTGACGAACGGATACGTCTTCAGCACCGGGATCACCTTCGTTCGCAGCTCGAGGAAGAACGCCGGGTCCCGGAACATCTCGGTCACCGTTACCGAGATGTTGACGAGCATGTCTCGCACGAACGCTTCGTCGTGAAGCACGCGAGGGATCAGATCGGACAATCGCTCAAGACCTGCCTTGGAGCGAATATAATGGAGCCGGCGCAGCATCGACGATCGTGCATATTGACGAAAGTCGAAGCCATGCCCTCTGTACAGCGCCTCCAGCACGAGCTCGGCCTCCAGCTTCTCCTTATCGTGCTCGCTCCTCATGATTCAAACAGCCATACGCGGATCAAGGATAGCAGCTTGTCGGTGTCGACGGGCTTCGTCATATAGTCGTTGGCCCCTCCTTCGATGCATTTCTCGCGATCGCCGCTCATTGCCTTAGCCGTCAGTGCGATGATCGGCAGTCGGCTATATTGCGGCTTGCTCCGAATGAGGCGCATCGCCTCATAGCCGTCCATCACCGGCATCATAATGTCCATAATGACGAGCTCGATGCCGCTCTCGCTCTCCAGCTTCTCGACGGCCAGCTTGCCATTGTCTGCCATCAGCACCTCAAGGCCATGCTGACGCAGCACCTTGGACAGCGCGAACGTGTTGCGCATATCGTCATCGACCAGCAGCACCTTGCGCCCCTTCAGCGACTCGTCGGAATCAAGTGCCATCCGTAGCATCGCCCGCTGCTCCTCCGGCAGCTGCTTCTGTACGCTGTGCAGAAATAGCGATACCTCATCAAGCAGCCGCTCCGGCGAGTTCGCCCCCTTGATCACGATGCTGTCGGTGAATCGGTTCAGCTCCTTGTACTCCGCCTGCGTCAGCTCCTTGCCTGTATTAATGATCATCGGCGGCGGCGAATCCGTAGCCTGGACGAGTCGCTCGAGCAGCTCCTGCCCGGTCATATCCGGCAGCTTCAGATCCAGGATGACGCAGTCATACACCTGCTCCTTCATCCGCTCCAGCCCTTCCATTCCGGTGAAGGCGCTATGAATATCAATCTTCTTATGCTTCAGAAGCTCGTGAATCGCCTTCTGGTTGCTCGCATCGTCCTCGATGACGAGCACCTGCTTGATGCGCTCGTTGAGCACATGCTCAATTTTGTCAAACACGTTGTCCATATCATCCGCCGATATCGGCTTCGACATGAAGCCGACCGCTCCCCGCTTCAATGATGCAGGCCCTGCGTCTTTACCCGAAATAATATGGACCGGAATATGGCGCGTCTGGCTGTCTCGCTTCAGATGATCGAGCACCTTCAGTCCATCCATGTCCGGCAAGCCGAGGTCGAGGAGCACTGCAGTCGGAGTGTAGCGCTTCACAAGCTGAAGCCCACTGAAGCCGTCGCCAGCTGCCACGCACTTGAAGCCCTTGCTGCGCGACAGCTTGACCAGCACCTTCGCGAACGCTGGATCGTCCTCGATGATGAGCAGCGTCTTCTCTTTGCCGGAGAAAGCGTGAAGCTCCTCGCGGTCATCCGGGATGAACGAGCGGATCGCTGCCGCAGGGGCGGCTAGCACTCCCGCCATGCTGCGATCTACAGCAGCGGCCGCCTCAGCCGCACCTGCCTGTGCCTGTGCTTGTGCCGCCGACGAGGAGGTCGTGCTACTGTTCGGCTCCATGAGATGCGCGACTACATCGTTCGCAGCGACTGCGTCCGATGTGCTAAGCTTCTCGCCTTGCACACTCGGCTCGTCAAGCGCAGCCGTCTGCTGCTGCGATGACCGCAGCGGCAAGTACAGCGTGAACGTGCTGCCTTCTCCCTCTCGGCTATGCAGCTGCAGCTCGCCATGGAGCAGCTTCGCCAGCTCCCGCGAGATCGTCAGCCCAAGGCCGGTGCCGCCGTACTTGCGGCTCGTCGATCCATCCGCCTGTTGGAACGCCTCGAATATCGCCTGCTGCTTGTGTGAAGGAATGCCGATACCGGTATCCGTTACTGAGAACGCAGCAGTCTCGCGAGCCGACAGCCCGCTGCACGCAAGCACCGTCCCTGCAGGTGGCCGGCCGATGGAGACCGTAATTTTACCTTGGTGGGTAAACTTGAACGCATTCGACAGCAGATTCTTCAAGATCTGCACCGCCCGCTGCTCGTCGGTGACGATTGAGGCAGGCAGCCCCTCCTCCAGCTTCAGCTCCAGCTCCAGCCCCTTCTCTCTGGCTAGCGGCTGGAACTGGACGTGCAGGCTGCGCAGCATCGCGTCCAGACGAACCTCATCCGGATGAATGTCCAGCTTGCCCGCCTCCACCTTCGACAGATCAAGAATATCGTTGATCAACGTCAGCAGATCAAGTCCTCCGCTATGAATAATGCCCGCCGACTCCACCTGATCCTCAGTCAAATTCCCTTCTGTATTCGCAGCGAGCGACTTCGCGAGTATAAGCAGACTGTTCAGCGGTGTACGGAGCTCATGCGACATGTTCGCGAGAAACTCGGACTTGTACTGGCTTGCAAGCTCCAGCTCCTCCGCCTTCACCTCGAGCTCCCGCTTGGACTGCTGAATGAAATGATTTTGCCGCTCAATATCGGCCTTCTGCAGCTCGAGGTAATTCGTCTTCTCCTCCAGCTCCTCGTTGATCGTCTGCAGCTCCTCGCTCTGGATGCGCATCTTCTCCTCGGACTGCCTCAGCATCTGAGTCTGCTCCTCCAGCTCCTCATTCGCCGTACGCAGCTCCTCCTGCTGCGTCTGCAGCTCCTCGGCGAGCAGCTGCGACTCACGGAGCAGCTCCTCGGTGCGCTGCCTACTGATGATGCTCTGGATGACCGCCCCGAGCGTGCCGGACAGCTGCTCCAGTAGATCGTGCTCCACGTCGGTGAAGGTGCGGAACGAAGCGAGCTCCAGCACAGCAATGGTCCGTTCCTCGAACACGATCGGCAGCACGAGCACCTGCTGCGGCTTGCCTGCGCCGAGTCCCGAGCCGATCTGAATATAGTCATCTGGCACGTGTGTCAGCAGGATCGGCTTGTTCTCGACCGCGCACTGTCCGACCAAGCCTTCTCCGAGCGGAATGCGACCTGACATATGCTTCCGCTCGCGGAACGCGTAGCTCGCCAGCAGCACGAAGCTCACGCTTCGACCCGACGAGCGAAGCGCCGAGGCGCTCTCCTCGCGAATGTAGAAGACGCCTTGACCCGCCTCGACCAGACTGCAAATTTCTTGAATCAGCATACTGCCGAGCTTGCTGAGGTCCTCCATCCCTTGCGTCATGCCCATCAGTCTCGCCAGCTGCGTCTTCAGCCAATATTGGCGGGCGTTCTCAGCCTTCGTCTCCTTGAGCGAGCGCAGCATCTCATTAAGCGCTGCACTTAACCGGTCGCGATCGGAGCGCAGCACGATCGATTGCTCATAATCTCCCTTAGAGATTCGGTCAGCCTGACGAATGACATCGCGGAAGCTTTCCACCATCTGCTGGAATCCCATCGTCAGATCCCCGATTTCATCGCGGGAGCTGACTTGCAGCTCGACCTCTGTCTCGCCTTGCAGCACGAGCCCGGTCGACTTTTGCAGCGCCCGAATCGGAGTAAGCAGCATTCGGGATATGAAGTAGATCAACAGCAACGACGACAGCAGCACGAACAGGTTGAAGCCGAGCACAAGCAGCAGCGACTGTCTGGCGTTCTGCTCAATCTGTTGCATGAGCACGGACAGCCTCGCCGAGAGCGTATCCTCCGTCCGCTTCATCGCCTCGATGCGCTCCGTCGCCGCAGCGAACCACGCTTGAGGATCGACCGTTAGCTGCTCTCCGGGCATAGTTCCGAGCACTTCACCGCGCAGACGATCCACCTCGACAGCTAGCAAGCCTCCCGCCTCGCTGCGATGCAAGGCGATCATTTCCGGCTCTGCATACGAGGTGAACACTGTATAATACGTCTCCTGCTGATTTTTCAGCGCGCCGAGCCGTTCGAAATCAGCCGTCTTATGCGTCCCTGCCAGCAGCAGGTCGTATACATACGTCCGCTCCTGACTGACGGCGATTTTGCTTCTGGAATAGTGCATGAGTGCCGACATCATGTCGGACACCTGCTCATCGTCTCCTCGCTGACTGACACCCTCGAGAGCCTCGAAGAACGAATCGATCGTCTCGAGATACGTCTGCATAACCTCCGGCTTCCCGATCGAGCGGCTGTCAATCTGTCGGCGGTATTCATCCAGCCGCTCGAGCGCCCCCACAGACTTCTCATACACAGCGACAAGCTGACCGTCTAGCTGCTTATTATTCATCGCCTCAAATTGCTTGCGAAACAGCTCAGCGCTTCGAGCCGCTTCCTGACGCTGCTCCCTCATCACCGACAGCTGTGCCGCTGTGCGCTCTCCGTACATGCTCGGGATGAGCCCGCGCTCAATTTGCAGCTCATGGATGACGGCATTCGTGCTGACCGCAAGCTGTGCCAGCTGCTGAAGTCGGCCCATCTCGTTCATGTGGCCTAGCTTTTCGGATACGGCGGAGAAGGAGAAGTAGAATACCCCCAGCATTGGCACCGCAATCATGAGGAGCAGCTTGTAGTTCAGCTTTAGGTTTCGAATCCAATTCATGCTCGCGCCCCTCGCTTCTATAGAATAATGTGGTACGTATGAATAGCGACTTAAGGATGATGCATGTATTTAGAAATTCTCCGATCTTGTCGATTCTCCTGCTTAACGACACCTATCGACAAACTTTACCGCCGAGCATACGCAAAAAAAGCCCGCCTGCACGACAGACGGGCCTCGATCGGAATGATCGAATTATGCGAGCACCTTCTCCACAGCGGCAATCACCCGATCGGGCTGGAGCGGCTTCACGATAAAATCCTTCGCTCCGGCCTTGATCGCCTCGAAGCCGTTAGCCGCCTCACCGATCACCTCGTGACCAGCTTTCGTTAAAATATCTTTAAGCATCATTCTCATGAAGGCCGCATCATCGACAACTAATATTTTGCCCATCGTATTCTCCCCCTGGCCCAATCAATGTTAACTGAAGCTCATAATGTGCTGATATACCTGAGGCAAGAGCGCCTAGCGGTAAACTAACGTTGTCCGTGTGACTTTCGGCAGACGACCGAGACAGGATGTTCGTTCATAATATGCTCCAAAGCTTGAATGCCATCCATCAGAACCAACTCGTTTCCATCGGCTAACATCTGACTTGAAACGCCCAGTTCGCTTCCTCCAAGCACGAAGATCGTACCGCATCGTTGTTAGGAAAGTTTGAGGTGAATCCTGGAAATAAAAGCAAACAGCCTATAATCCCACTAGCATGAGTCTAGTCGAGAAAAGGCTGTTTACGATTTTTTCTATTAGATTCGTTATAAAGGAGGACTACATATTTAATGGATAATTATTATTTTCCAACAATTGTGTAACTATAAATTGAAGGTCTTCTTCCAAAATCCGCTCATCACCAGATTGGTTTGTATTATAACTTGTTGGCGTACTAGATGCTAACTGGCCATAGTAGTATGCGTCAATTGCCAAATCTAATAGTGTGTACTCACCTGATCTATTTACGTCGAAAAATCCTTCAATTAATAACGAATCTTCTCCGCAATCATCCGCAGGCAAATCAAATTCTTTTTGGGTATCTGCGATACGACACTTCTGCGCATCAACCTTCGCCATGCCTTCTGCTTTCGCTTTGAGCTTCAGCTTTAATAATGTCGTTTCTCCTGTAATACCATATTCTTGTCCTTGGCTAGCAACGATAAAGCGAAGCTGTCCGTTTTGATCAACAGGCGTGTTATAGACCTTGTATCCAAGCACCTCTTCGAAGCCTATAAATTCAAACTTGCTATTATCATAGTTAACTGTAAAATCCTCTGCATAAATATTTACAACGTTTCTTAACATTACATTTGCACTTATTTCTTGACCGACCTTCACTTCATCCTCAGCAATAACAATATCAAGTGTTGGATTCCTGGTAAAAGACACAGCAATCTCATTGGAATTTGCACTTTGTCCACCAGCATTTACAGCAGTAATAACATAGTAATAGGTACTCCCTGAAGTAATGTTGTCCACATAAGCATTTGAAGTCACATTGGTTGCTATCGTTGTATATGGACCGCCTTCAGCAACTGAGCGTCTAACATGATAACTTGTAGCATTATTTACTGCTCCCCAAGATAATGAAACCTGCTCACCCATAAGGGTTGCTTTCAAATCAGCAGGTGGAGTAGGCTTTGTAACGGCTACCTCTTCTCCAAATACATCGAAATTATATAGGGTAATTCCAGCACCATAAATGTTATTTAGCATTATTTTCTTAACGTTACTCACTGCAGGGATTGATACTTTACCTGTATCTCCCCCACTGTGAGATGGAGTTGTTGATGACCATAAAATCTGATCCATTGAATCATAGAATACTATTTCGATCTGAGAAGGGGAACGATTGAGTTGATAACTATTAATCGTCGCTACTCCATTGAATTCGTACCAGACCGAATCGGTTTTCGAGTTAGCATTACTTCCTTGTAGTACAAAATTAGAAGATGTGTCCCAAGTACGTAAGTTTCCCGGGGTACTAGATTCACTTGTCATTACCTTACCTTGCATGAGCCCACCAAAATGCGCATTTGCATAAAACGGAAATGCAAGAACGAGACAAAAAAATAATGAAGTGAATAATACTGACAGTCGACTCAAAGAAAATACCACCTTTTCTTTATTTTGTATGTACGTATTGATATTACATAATTCCCCCTTGGACTCAAAGACATATGTTTCCTTTTTAGTTATTTGTATCTATTATATTAATGAAAACATGACAACAGACGACACAAACTTTCTTCATAACTCACAGTAACGACAAATAGGACCTACATGCAGTAGTAGCACCTAGGTCCTGAATAATAGCAATCCCCAATATGGTATATACGTTTTCCACTTCAGAATGTTAATGAAGACTAATAGATTCACTCTCCCACCTGCAGCGCCGCCTTCCCCCGCTCCAGCTCAGGCTCGCGCACCGCTCCGCGGGTCAGCATCTTCCTGCCCGACCAACGAATGACGACAAGCACGCCACGTAAGTATTCATCGGCGATCATCGCCACATAGATGCCCGTCAGTCCCCAGCCCCACTGAATGCCGAGCACATAGGACAGCCCTGTCGCAATGAAGCCCATCGACAGTACGCTGATGATCATGGTGAAGCGGGTGTCGCCAACAGCAACAAGGGAGTTGCCGAACGCCATATTGACCATTTTGCCCGGCTGCAAAATCAGATTGAGCATTAGCAAGGACAAGCACATCGTCACTATGTCAGAGTCTGTTGTGAAGATGGACAAGATCGGCTCGCCGAGCGCATACAGGAGCAGTGCATTCAGCCCGACGATGACCAGCCCGATGCCTGATGCGCGGAACGTGCTACGGTATGCTTCCTCGGTACGTCCTGCTCCGAATAAGTAGGCAATCTGGATCTGAACGGCAAGGGCGATGGAGAAGCCCAGCATGAAGCAGAACGATTCGAGCGTGTTCATGTACGTTCGTGCTGCGAGCTCCTTCGCCCCAAGCATGGCGACGAACGTGTAGATCATCAGCTGTGACAGGAACCAGCTGGACATATTCAGTCCGAGCGGCCAACCGAGACGCAGCACCTCCTTCATTAAGGAGCGATCTGACGAGAGCCAGTCTCGCAGCTCCAGTCTTCGTTCGAATGCCCGGCTCCAGACGAAGTACAGCACGACGACTGCAAGCAATCTACTCGCTACCGTCGATACGGCTGCTCCGGCCAGTCCCATCTCCGGGAAGCCGAGCTCCCCCCCGATCAACGCATAGTTCAAGGCGATATGCACAACGTTCATACTGATCGCGACATACATCGGAGTCTGCGTGTCGCCCGTACTGCGGATCACCGTGCTGAGCGTTGACATAAGAGCGGTCAGCACCATGCCGCCGCCTACGATGGAGATGTAGATTTCCGCGAGCGGCAGCAGACCGCCCTCCAGCTGCAGCAGCTGTGCCAGCTCTGATGCTCCGAAATAGAGAGCAAGGCTAAGAGCAATGCCGATGACGAGCGATGCCTTCACCGTCATGATACCGATGAGCCGCGCATCCTCACCTTGCCTCGCTCCAATCCGCTGCGAGATCAGCACCCCGGCTCCCGCCGCAACAGCTGCGAACAGAATGTTCGCTGCATTGAACATCTGGGTCGCGATACCGACTACCGCCACCGCATCGTCGGATATACGACTTACCATCAGCGTATCCGCCGTTCCAAGCAGCAGATGTAGAAACATCTCAATAAATATGGGCCAAGCTAAAGCCCATAGCGTCATTTTTCTAGCTGTGTCTGACATGCTGCCTCCTCCTCTTACCACTCCGCGACGCTAGCCTGACCGCAGCGTCTATTTACGCCGCGCCGCTTATTTGATATTCCCCATTATAGGAGGAATGACGCCCGGCACATAGCACTTTGACAACTAGAACTATCATAATTTAAACTTGGATCATCTGTGTTTAAGGAGTGAATCCCATGCCGATCCTGCAATTGTCAGTGCCTCAGATGCCCCACTACATTGCAAGCGGTTACTTATTAAGCGAAGTCGGCAGTAAGCACCCGAATCGACGTAACTTCGGCGTATTCGATCTGCTCGCTGTTCGCTCGGGATGCTTATATATAGCTGAAGAAGACCGCAGCTACGAGGTTAGCAGCGGCACGGTCCTCATCCTGAGGCCGGACTGTCACCACTATCCAACAGCAGTCTGCTCAGAGCCAACAGGCTATTACTGGCTGCACTTCCATGCCGGAGGAATATGGAGGGTGAAGGAGGAGAGCAGCTTCGACGAGCACGAGGAGGAGCTTGTAGAGCCGTTCAATGCTACCACTCCACAAACCATACAACTGAACATTCCTCAATTCATGCATCCAGCCAAGCCTGCGAAGCTATACGAGCTGCTGGAGGGAATCCTCACACTAGATGCCCAGTCTCAGCGAACGTCCCGCTTCAAGCAGCAGCTGCTGTTCCTCGCGCTATTGGAGCAGCTGCAGCTTGGCGGTCAGACAGAGGAGGACGCATCTACCACACGCTGCGCGGACCTCGCCGCCTCGTATTTACGCAGTCGCTACCGCGAGGCAATCACGGCTCAGGCGCTTGGGGAGGCGCTCAGCTTCCACCCCGTCTACATCGCCAGATGCATGCAGAAGCGGTTCGGCTGCTCGCCATTCGAATATCTCAACCATTACCGGCTGGAGCAGGCGAAGCTGCTGCTCGTGCAGAGCGACCTGCCCATCACGCGCATCGCAGGCGAGGTCGGCTTCAATCAGCCGTCGTATTTCACCGCCTGCTTCGTGAAGCATACCGGCGTCACCCCTCGCGATTACCGCAGACAGTTCCAATAGCCCAGCGCCCCATACAATCGAATAGGCCCATGCGCATTGGCATGGGCCTATCACAGATCCGGACATGCGGGTCATCGCATCCGGCTCCTCCAAGATGATCCCCTCTGGGGATGTAGTTCATTGTTAATGTCAGAAAGGCTAATGTCAGAAAGGCAGTACCCACCATCATTTTTTGGCTCCGCTTTGCGAATCGTTTCACATTCCATACGTTCCAACATCGACTTGATGTTAACCGCCCAGCTCCGTCGTTTCATAATCGAAGAAGGGATCGCCCTCTCGCTGCATCCATTCGAGCAGCATCGATTTCAAGTTCGCCTTCACCTCATCGTACCGTCCGTCACGAGCCAAATTCGTCACTTCCCTGTCCTCCTGCCCAGCGGCGTACAGCTCCTCCTCGCCGCTCAAGTACAGATTGTACTTGAACTCCTTGTTGACGATCGTACGAATCGGATTGACCCATTTCTGCTTGGAGTGATATTGGATTACGACATATGCTCTGTCTTCTCGGGAAGCATCGAGCAGGCACGGCTTGATCGATCGACCGTCCAGCCCTACGGGGATAGTAACGCCTAACAAATCGCATACGGTCGGGAATATATCGATATTGACGGTAAGCTGGTCCCTCGTTTCCCCTTCCGGCAGCAGGCCGGGACAGCTGATCAGCAGCGGAACCTTGATTAGTTCGTCATACATCATCGGACCCTTGAAGGGACACCGATGCGCCCCCATCAAATCGCCATGGTCGGATGAAAAAATAATGATGGTGCGCTCTGTCTGGCCGGAGCTTTCAAGCGCAGCAAGCAGCTTGCCAAGCTCCTCATCCAGCTCGCGGACTAACCGATAATAGAAAGCGAGGTAATATTTCCACTTATCCTCATCGAACGATGTCAGCAGTTCGCCCTGGTCGTGGTCCAAGTAAATCCGCTGTGCCCGGGGCTTGTCGGCTAGATCGTCGTGGAAGTTAGACGGCAGCACAATAGAATCCGTATCCAGCTCCAGCCCCTCGTTCATCGCATGGATCACATCGTAAATATTATGCGGATTTTCATACGACACGAGGGCGAGCCAAGGCTGCCCCGGCACCCCCTGCTCGATAAAGCCGACCGCATGGCGGGTCGTCCGCTCGTCCTTCTCTTCATTCGGAACATGGCCGGACCATACATCAAAGCCGAATCGGTCGACTGGCGTGCCTAGATGCCATTTACCGAAATATCCGGTTCTGAAGCCTTGGCGCTGCATATGGACACCGACACCGATCAGCTCCTCGCTTAGCGGCACCGTATCCGGACTCCCGATATTGCCGACGACGCCCGTCTTGTGCGGGTGCAGTCCCGTTAGCAGGGAAGAACGAGACGGCGAACACTGCGGAGTGCTGCAATAGCTGTTCGTGAACCTGACTCCCTGCCGGGCCAGCCTATCCATATTGGGGGTGGCGACGGCATTCTGATTGCCGTATATATTCAAAGCGTACATGCTCAACTGATCCGCAAACACATAAAGCAAATTGTATGACATCGGAAACCTCCAGATTCTGTTCCAAAAATTTATCGCAACCAGCAAATCCTCATCTCATCCCTCCAATTCTAGTGTCTTGTCGACTAAGCTGAGTCTAACCTTAGCATCTCGATGCGAAGGACGTAAATATCCGTCTCACCTGCGTATTCGAATTACAGCTCAGCAACCCTTAACCCCCGTTAACACACCATATCCGTATGATTCAAAATATCCCAATTAAGATAGGCGCTGTCGAGCGATTGCCGCAGCTTCCGAAGCCAATGGTGGTATTGGACATTCCCTGTTCATGCAGCGTTGCCTACACATCCGCCCCCCATCCTCACGGACTAAGCACGATGTGTCAGCTATGTACTGCTGCCACCTGCGGCGTACGGGAGTCTTTCACTCCTTAGTCGCTTGCCTTGCCAAGCACACAAGAGGGCTGTCCGAGCGAAGCGCAAGCTTCGACCCGAACAGCCCTCTGAAGTGCATCATCAGATGCCATAAAGTGACGTTCAATCTCTATTGCAGAATGCTTTCAATCTTCGCCAGCGCATCCTGCGGAATAACAACGCCGGACGCCGTGACGTTCTGCTCCAGCTGCGACACCTTCGTCGCACCGATCAGCGCACTCGCGATGCTCTCATGACGCAGCACCCAAGCGATCGCCAGCTGCGAGAGCGACAGGTCAAGCTCTTCTGCCACAGCGATCAGCTGCTCGACCTTCTGCAGATGCGCCTCGTCAAGGTAGTTCACGATCCACTTGTTCGCCTTCGGATCGACCGCGCGGCTGCCCTCCGGCAGCTCCATACCGAGGCGGTATTTACCCGTGAGCACGCCCTGCGCCAGCGGCGAGAAGACGACCTGCGAGATGCCATTGGCTGCGCTAACGGGCACAATCTCCTTCTCAATGTTACGCTGGAACATGCTGTACTGCGGCTGATTGACAACGATGCGGTCCAAGAGGTAATGATTCGCCACGCCGAGTCCTTCCTGAATTTGCGCAGCCGTCCACTCACTTACTCCGACATACAGCACCTTACCCTGACGCACCATGTCGTCGATCGTCCGCAGCGTCTCATCCACTGGCGTCTCGGGATCATAGCGATGGCAGTAAAAAATATCGACGTAATCCGTCTGCAGACGCTTCAAGCTCGCATGCAGCTGCTCGAACACGTGCTTGCGCGACAAGCCGCGGTCGTTCGGACCGTCGCCCATCGGCCAGAACGCCTTCGTCGCGAGCACGTACGAATCACGGCGGTATTCCTTCATGATATCACCCAGCATTACCTCAGCCGCACCGCGCTCATACACATTCGCCGTATCGAAGAAATTAATGCCGAGCTCGAACGCCCGCTTCACCAGCTGCGCGCCCGTATTCTCACCTACGCTGTTCGCATACGTGAGCCAGCTTCCGAGGCTGATTTCACTTACCTTTAACCCTGTACGTCCAAGCCTCCGATATTTCATCGTTCATGCCTCCCCAGCTTCATGCTGTCGCCCGCAGGCGCAGCCGTTCCTATATGCCACATACCCAACAATAATTACACCAAGTCGCAAGCCTCCGCAGGCATCCAGTGCGCGTCACGGCCTTCCCACTTCACGTTGCAGCCGATCGGGTTCGTCAGCGGCACCGAGATCGGCTGTCCGTTCACCAGCTCCGTCAAGGCGTTATCCAGATCATTCACCGTCATCTTGCTCGAGTCACGCGGCGTATCAATACCCCGTCCGGTATATACAAGCTTACGACTCTCATCGAATATGTAAAAATGCGGCGTCCGCAGCGCACCATACGCAAATGCCACGTCCTGTGATTCATCATGCAGGTACACCCAAGGGTAGTTATGCTCTTGCATGTGCGTAACCATATGCTCGAACGAATCCTCCGGCTTCGTGTTGACGCTGTTCGAGTTGATGCCTACGAACTGCACGCCGTGCGCCTTGAACTTGTCCGCCGTCTTGCGCGTCTCTTCATTCGAGCCGATCACATACGGGCAATGATTGCACGTGAAGAAGATGACGAGCGCCTTTGCATCGCTGAAGTCGTTCAAGGAATACGTCTTACCGTCTATCGCCGGCAAGGAGAAGGCTGGAGGCGTATCCCCCAGTGTTAGTGTACGGAATGTATCTGCCATGCTCATCATCGCTCCTTTTTGATATCGATATAATTAGAGTTGGTTATCTCCTGTGCTCTGGAAAAACTCGATCGTCTCGCCGTTCAGCCCCTTGACGAACGCAATGCGTACCGGTGTCGGCGGCGCGTCGCCAAGCACGACATCCTTCGGCTCTACCGTCACGACAGCACCGGCTGCAACAGCCGCCTGCACCGCTCCGTCGACATCCGTCGTCCGGAACGCAACGTGGAAGTACGAGCCGTCAGGCAGTTGCTCACCCTTGCCACCCGCGAACACCTCCATGTAGTTGCCGTCCCCGGTATCGAGCAGGACGATGCGCTTCTCCCCTTCGCCCCAGCCGTGTCTCACCTTGAAGCCGAGCCCTTCTGTATAGAACTGAACGGTCGCCTCAAAGTCATTCGCCCGAAGCGCAACATGGTGAAAGCCACAGCCAGCTATTTTCGAATTGGTACTCATGCAGCCGCCTCCTTTTCCATCATTTGAATCGTTTTCATTACCCGAGGACTAGTATACCCTATATTCGAGCTTCCGAAAATAAGTTACATGAACGTAACTAAGTATAGCTGGAGTAACAGAAGACCGATGGGAGTGAGCTGACCTCCACGAAGACGAGGTCCAAATCACGCAAATAGACGCCCTCTTAATAAGAGGGCGTCTATCCTATTCGGTCCTGAGTCGGGACCGCTTATATTGCTCAGGCGTCATCCCGACCTGCTTCTTGAACACACGGCTGAAGTGGGCCAGATGCTTGAAGCCGACCTTGAAGCACACGTCGGTGACCGACACCTTGGGCTCCAGCACGAATTCAATCCGCGCCTGATTAATGCGACGCTGATACACGTAGTCGAAGATCGTTACGCCCGTGACCTCCTTGAACAGTCTGGAGGCGTAGTACTTGCTCATATGCAGCTCCTGCTGCAGCTGATCGAGGTGCAGGTCTTCGGTGTAGTGCCCTTCGATGTACGTAATAAGCTGCTGCACCGTTCGCTCCTTCTCCGAGGACTGCTCGCCCCTGTGCTCGAGCGGCTGCCTGCACCGCTCGTAGATGAAGCAGAGCAGCTCCGCAAACACAAGCTGGCAGCGATACGCTCCAAGCACGTCGCCGCTGCGCCGCAGGTCGTCCATCCGCTGGAGCAGAGCCTCCGCTTCTGCACGCTGCTCGCCGCCGAGGCGTAGACGATAGTTGCCCAGCTCTGTGAACGGCTGCAGCAGCGGCACCGAGGGCTGAATCGACAGCAGCGGCTGGAGCCCCCCAGGCTCAAAATGAATGATCGAACGAATATATTCGACGGCCGGATCGATCTTGGCACAATGCAGCGTCATGCCGTTCATGAGCAGCAGATCACCCGGCGCAAGCACGTAGATCCGGTCGCCGATCAAGTACGTACAGCTCCCGCTATGGAAGTAATACACCTCATAGTTGACATGAGTATGGAAATTCGTCTTCAAGGGTGCGCTATACCGATATTGGAAATCAAATATGGGATGAGTGTACAATGCGCACATGGCAGCCTCCCGATACGTTGGTAGCTCGATCCCAGCATACCATGTACATCGTCAGTTCGGCAATTTAGAGCAGGCCACCGATATAAGAAGCCCACTGCTTCAGCATGTCGCGCGTGCCTCGCTCCTTACTGAAATCCTCAATACCGAGCCAACCGTCGTAGCCGACCGCCTTCAAGTCCTCGAGCAGCTGCGGCCAAGATACCATTCCTTGCTTCATCGGCACCCAAGCCGCATTCCAGATCGCCGCGCCTTTCTCATCGGTCCCGGACTGTGTCCAGCTTCCGTTCTTCATGTGTACATGCGCTAGATACGGCCCAAGCAGCTCCAGCCCCATCTTGTAATTCTCATAGCCCTCGCGCACCATATTGCCCGGATCGCACAAGACGCCGATCCAGTCCGGGTTACAGCTGTCGACAAGTCTGCGCGCAGCGCTGGCACTCGGAGCAATCGTCATATGATGCGTCTCTACGAGCCCCTTCACACCATATTGTCTGCACAGCACCTCCGCCTCGGCCAAATACCGGCGTTGCTCCTCATACAGCTCGCCGAACGGACGACTGCGATCGTACCCAGCGACGCCAAGACGAATCATACCCGCTCCAATCTGTCTTGCGGTGGCCAATACCCGCTCCGTTCCTTCCAGATCACCGCACTTCAAGTAGGGTGTCACGGATACTGAGATGAGCCCGTGACCGTCCGCGGCCCGCTTGAAGCGCTCACATACGTCCGGTCCGCCCTGCTCAGGGATGGAGCATCGGTTGTTGCGCCAGAACGATGGCTCCTCCTCGAGCGCATCCGCTGGTACATCCTTGTAGCGCCACTCGATGCCCTCGACACCAGCCTCCCTAGCCGCTGCACCCAGCTCCTCCGGTGTCAAGTCAGGTGTTACTACAGTAAATACGGACAATCTCATAATCGTCATCCCTCCTCTTACAGCTTCAGAATGCTTGCAGCAGCTTCCTGCGGAATCCAGATCGCCTGCTCCTGAGCAAGCAGACAGAGCTCCGCTGCCTTGAACGCGTGCTGATGCGTCATTGCCGTCTCCGTGCCGTTCAAACAATCGAGAATGAGCTTGCCGAAGAACGGATAGCCCACCTTGCCGCTCACCTCGAGGTGATGCTCCTTCTCACCGTCGACCAGATACAGATGATCGCCGGACGACGAACGGCCGACATCAATATATTTGCGCAGCTCGATATAGCCCTTCGTCCCGAGAATGATCGTCCGTCCATCTCCCCATGTGCCTAGACCGTCAGGCGTGAGCCAGTCGACGCGGAAGTATCCAGCCGCACCGTTCTCACCTAGAAGCGACGCATCACCGAAGTCCTCCAGCTCTGGATACTCGGCATTGTTGAAGTTACCGACCTTGCTATGCAGCACACTGGCATTCGCATTACCTGAGTAATACAGGAACTGCTCAATTTGATGGCTACCGATGTCGCACAGTATCCCCCCATATTGCTCCTTCCGGAAAAACCAGTCCGGTCGGCTCGGCGCGTTCAGCCGATGCGGTCCGAGCCCAAGCACCTGCACGACGCGGCCAATTGCCCCCTGCTCAATAAGCTGGCCCGCGTATACCGCACTCTCAACGTGAAGCCGCTCGCTGTAATACACCATATATTTGCAGCCCGTCTCCTGCACCGCCGCCTTCGCGTCTGCAAGCTGTGCTAACGTCGTGAACGGCGCTTTGTCGGTGAAATAATGTTTCCCGTGCTTCATCACCTTCACGCCGAGCGGCCCACGCTCACTCGTAATCGCGGCCGCTGCGACCAGCTTCACCTCGGCATCCTGCAGTACCTCCTGCTCGGAGGATGCCGCCTGCACCTGCGGATACGTCTTGCGGAACTGCTCCACCTTCGCTGGATCGGGATCGTACACCCACTTCAGCGTTGCTCCCGCTTCAAGCAGACCGTTGCACATGCCATATATATGTCCATGCTCGAGCGCCATCGCGGCGAATACGAATTCACCAGCCGCGACAACCGGACTCGGCTTGCCCTGCGGCGCATAGTTCATACCATCATGCTTCCCCACTGGATCCCCTCCTCAGCTTCTTCATGATCGCTACGTTAATGCGTGCCTTGTGCATCAAGTGTCTTGCTATCGTCCTTGTTCTTAACGGATGACGATGACTTGATCTTCTCCTGCAGCTTGGCGTAGAACAGCTCCTCATCGATTGGAAGATCGACCCAGCTGTCCGTCCATGTTGACAACAGCATCGCATTGGACAGCATCAAGCCATTAATGCCTTCTTCCCCAGGTGCGATCAGCTTCTCGCCTGTCAAGATCGCGTTCACCCAATTCCGAATAATGCCGACATGCCTCGGGTTGTCGCCCTGAACAGGAATATCGATCTTCCAGCATTCCGGCTGTCCGAAGCCGCCCGTATACGTCCGATTGAATTCGCCCTCAGACTCGCGCAGACGCCAGAACGTCAGCTTGCCATCCTCGATGACGACCTTGCCGCGGTCACCGGCGACCTCGAAGCGATTCGTGCCCGGCGTCTCACACGCAGACGTCACGAATACGCCCGTTGCGCCGTTCTCATACTCAACGTAGGCAGTTACTTCATTCTCAACCTCGATGCTTCTGCGCTTGCCGAACTGACAGAACGCCCGCACGCGAGTAGGCATCATGCCGACCGTCCACTGCCACAGATCGAGCTGATGCGGGTCCTGATTAATGAGCACACCGCCGCCCTCTCCGGCCCATGTAGCACGCCAGCCGCCCGAATCGTAGTAGCTCTGTGAACGATACCAGTCCGTAATAATCCAGTTCGTGCGCTGCACCTCGCCAAGCTCCCCAGAATCCACCAGCTCCTTGAGCTTGGCATAGATCGGATTCGTGCGCTGATTATACATAATAGCGAATACGTTGTTCGAGGCCGCCGCCGCTTCATTCATCAGACGCACCTGCTTCGTGTATACACCAGCCGGCTTCTCCACCAGTACATGAAGCCCATGACGGAAGGCAGCAATCGCTTGCTCCGGATGCGCGTAGTGAGGCGTCGTGATGAGTACGCCATCAACCGTCCCGGACTGCAGCAGCTCCTCATACGAGCTGAAGCGCGCTACGTCTTCCCCAAGCTCCTGCTGCGCCCAAGCCAGACGCTCCTCCCGCATATCGCACACCGCAGCCAGAACGCCGCCTGGCACGCTGCCGCCTGCCAAGCTTTTTACATGCAATGTTCCCATATTTCCAAGTCCGATGACCCCAATACGCACCTTATCCAGCGGAATCCTCTCCTCATCCTGAAGTTGACAGTCCTTACTAGCAAGCCTTGTAAGCGATTTATTCCTATTCATCGTAGCACGAATAGAGGCAGAAGCACTTCACTACCGTTGTTCAATTGTGCCTGCTGATTTAACTCTGGTTGCTGTATGACGTACAATACGAACCACTTTCACAACTATTCATTCCCCATCATTCATAAAAAAAACAATCGCTGAGAATGCTATAGAAGGCTTTCGGAGGGATCTCGGATTCTTCTTGAAGACTATACTCAATATACAAAGGAGCGATTGAACATGTATAACCAACAATTCCAGAACAACCTGAACACGTCCTCCTACAACAACACGCTGCCGTACCAGCGCACTCAAGTGCAAGCACAAAGCGCATTCCAGCCGACAGGCTATGTGCAATCGTTCTACAACACGAGCCAGCAGCAGCAATTCGGCGCATACCCGTCCAGCCAGAGCTACCACATGCCGAACTACCGCGGCAACGAGCTCGGCCACGACTCCTCGCTTCGCGAGAACTATTTCACGCCGACACAGCAGCAGGGCGCAATGGCTAGCCAGCCGGACTTCACAAGCGCACGCTACGGCATCCGCGGTAACGAGCAGGCGTTCCAGAACGTCAACAACACAGCTTCTCAATACGGCTTCAACAACCCGCTGAGCAGCACGACGTCCTACAACACGAACACATCGTACGGTCAAGGTCTGTCTTCCTATAATGCGAACACGGCATACAACCAGAACATCAACCAGAGCTACAACCAAGGCATCTCCAGCTACACGCCGAGCACTGCATACGGCCAAAGCTCCTACAGCCAGCCGGTATCCGCAGATTCCTACCATATGGCGAACTACCGCGGCAACCAGCTTGGTCATGACGCTTCCATCCGTGAGAACTACTTCACGCCAGCACAGCAAGGTGCTATGACCAGCCAGCCGGACTACACGAGCCCGCGCTACGGCATCCGCGGTAACGAGCAAGCGTACCAAAGCATCAATAACACAGCGCCGCAATTCGGCTTTGGCCCAAGCCCATACAACAGCATCTCCTCCAGCCAAAACCTGTACCGTTAATCAAGCGTCTCCTGCACCCGCCCGAGGCTTAGGCCTTCGGCGGGTTGTTTGTTTGTGCTCGATTTGCACTTTATTTTGAAGGACTGCTACAATTGAATAGAACGAGAGCCGGACCGATGAAGCAGCTGCGATCACACGCGTCCGATCCGAAGGAGGATATATAAGAATGAGTACGGTATATGAATACATAGTCAAGGACATTCACGGAAATGACCTCAGCCTCCGTGCATACGAAGGCCGCGTGCTGCTCTTCGTCAATGTGGCCAGCAAGTGCGGCTTCACCGCGCAATACGCGGGACTCGAGAAGCTGTATCAGGATTACAAGGAACAGGGGCTAGTCATCATCGGCGTTCCATGCAACCAGTTCGGCGGTCAGGAGCCGGGCACGGAGGAGGAGATCTCGTCGTTCTGCAGCACGAATTACGGTGTGACCTTCCCTCTGCTCAGTAAAATGGATGTACGCGGCGAGGAGAAGCATCCACTCTACGTCTATTTGACCGAAAATGCGCCGCTGCCTCCATCGGATGACGCGAAGGGAATCGAGGTCAGATGGAACTTCACGAAGTTTCTCGTCGACCGCAGCGGCCGCGTCTTGAAGCGGTTCGAATCCGGGGTCGAGCCGCGGGAGCTTGCATCCGATATTGAAGCGTTGCTTACGACGTAGTCATGGATCATTCGTTGACGGATCATTCCGTGCAAGAGACGCACATTCGTTTAGTTCGAATATTAATAGTTTAAGTTGCATTCATGATAGTCTGTAGAAGCTTACTCCGAGTATGATGAAGGTTGGAATATTCATATGATCTGGTCCGCTGACCGACGGAGGGGAACCTGTTGACTTCAACGATCCAAGCTTATACAGACATGTATCAAGGCGAGCAGGCAGTATGGCTGAAGGCTGGCCGCTATGAGGCGGTCGTGCTGCCGGACATCGGCGCTAACCTCATCGCCTTCCGCGACTGCGAGAGCGGCTATCGCTTCTTGCGGGAGCCTCGTGAGCACGAGATGGATAGCTTCAAGGCGATGCCTTACGTGCACGGCATTCCGGTGTTATTCCCACCGAACCGGTTTGAGG
The DNA here is from genome assembly GCF_027923405.1 of Paenibacillus sp. YYML68. Lineage (NCBI taxonomy): Bacteria > Bacillati > Bacillota > Bacilli > Caryophanales > Paenibacillaceae > Paenibacillus > Paenibacillus sp. YYML68. Next base: position 3,415,856 of record NZ_BQYI01000001.1, read on the forward strand.
ACGGCAAGTTCCGCTGGAACGGAGCTTGCTACCAGTTCCCGGTGAACGAGCCCGAGCGCGGCAACCATCTGCACGGCTTCGTACATAACATTCCTTGGAAGGTAGAGGAATATGGCACGACCGATACGACAAGCTATGTATCTCTGTTGCTAGAGGTGGATGACACCCACCCGCTGTACCACTATTTCCCCCATACGTTCACGTTCCGACTTCGCTACACCTTGAGCAGCGATGGCCTGCAGCAGCATACGTTCATTCGCAATACCGGCTCGCAATCGATGCCTTGTCTGCTTGCCTACCATACGACGGTGAACACGCCGTTCGTCCCTGGTAGCACGGCTAGCGACTATAAGCTGAAGATGACGATCGGCAGCCGCCGTGAGATGAACGAGCGCATGCTGCCGACTGGCGCCTTCCAGCCGCTCAAGCCGGAGGAGGAAGCGATGAAGACGGTGGGCGTTAACCCGTTCTTCGAGGCGATGGACAACCATTATACAGCGGCTCCGCAGAACGGCCGCAACCGGATGGAGTTGACTGACACACGCACCGGCGACAAGCTCGTCTACGATGTCGGCACCAGCTACAAGCATTGGATGATCTGGAACAACGATGCAACCGAGGGCTTCTTCTGCCCGGAGCCGCAGATGAATCTCGTGAATGCTCCTAATATGGACATTCCCGCGGAGGAGAGCGGCCTGATCGCTCTGGAGTCGGGAGAGATTTGGGAAGTTTCGGCCCGTCTGTACTGCCTACATGCGAAGTAGTATGCTCCCTCGGAGCAACGCCCTGCTGGAAGCGGCTTTATGCGGCTAACGGCAGGGCTTTTTCAGCGTGAATGCGTAGATTGCTCCGACCGGACAGCTGCTGATCACTTACAGGAACAGGAACATAAGTCACTTGCTGAAAAAAAATTTAAACATTTTAGGGAAGTCAGCAGGAGAAGTGTCACTTTTTGTCGAACTAATCCATACATACGATGTGGCTATATAGCCCCAAATAAAATGAATTATGGAAGGTGTATAATCGTGGAAAAGTCAACTGTACTCGGACTTTGTCTCGGGCTCATCGCCGTTATTGTCGGGATGTTCCTGAAGGGAGCCAGTCCCATCGCCCTGCTGAACTCGGCAGCACTCATGATCATCTTCGTCGGAACGGCGGCATCGCTGTTCATCGGCTTCTCAATGGAGGAGATGAAGCTGTTCCCGAAGCTGATGAAGATCGTCTTCACGGAGCAGAAGATGATTCCGAAGATGGAGCTTATCAACATGTTCACGGAGTGGGTGTCCATTACACGCCGCGAAGGCTTGCTCGCGATGGAGAGCAAGGTCGAGGAGATCTCCGACCCGTTCCTGCGCAACGGCATGCGGATGATTATTGACGGCAACGATCAGGATTTCGTCCATGATGTGCTCATGGAGGACATTCATGCGATGCAGGAGCGCCACCGCTCCGGCGCACAGATTTTCACCCAAGCTGGTACATACGCTCCGACACTCGGGGTGCTCGGGGCCGTGATCGGTCTGATCGCGGCACTCAGTAACTTGAACAACGTGGAAGAGCTCGGACACTTGATCTCCGCGGCGTTCGTCGCGACGCTTCTCGGTATTTTTTGCGGCTACGTGCTCTGGCACCCGATTGCGAACAAGCTGAAGCAGAAGTCGAAGAAGGAGGTCGAGATTCGGCTTATGATGGTCGAAGGTCTGCTCTCAATTCAGTCCGGCATCTCGTCCACAGCAGTCCAGCAGAAGCTGATGGTCTTCATCCCAACCTCCCAGCGCGACAAGACGGACGCGAAGGCGGGGAAGGCCGATGAGTAAGAAGAAGCACAGCGAGCATCATGAGGAGCACGTCGATGAGACGTGGCTCATCCCTTACGCCGACCTGCTGACGTTGCTGCTGGCGCTGTTCATCATCTTGTTCGCCGCCAGCCAGACCGATCAGAAGAAGTATGAGACGATTATGAAAGGGCTGAACTCCGCCTTCACCGGCGGTACAGGCAACTTCTTGCCGTCCAGCATCGTGCCGATTACGAATGATCCGAATGTAGAGTCTAAGAAGTTCGACAATCCTACAAGTGCGACGCCAACTGAGCTGGTTGGACAGTCCGGTCAGAGCGAGGCCGAGCAGCAGATGTTCCAGAAGGAGCAGGCGGACATGGAGAATCTGAAGCAGAAGCTGGATCAGTACATCGCGGAGAACAATCTGAACACGCAGCTCGAGACACAGCTCACCCATGATTTGCTGATGATTACGATTCGCGATAACGCACTATTCGCCTCCGGCGATGCGGCTGTGAAGCCCGAAGCGAAGCTGCTGGCCGTTGCGATCTCCGATATGCTCTCTCAATATCCGAACTACCGGATTGAGGTCGCGGGCCATACGGACAACGTGCCGATCAACAGCGCCGCGTTCGAGACGAACTGGGATTTGAGCGCGAAGCGAGCGTTGAATTTTATGAAAATATTGCTTCAGAACGCCCAGATCGGCCCCGAGCGCTTCCGCTCTATCGGCTACGGCGAGTACCATCCGATCGACACCAACGACACCGCCGAGGGCCGGTCCAAAAACCGCCGCGTCGAGGTCAGCATTCTGCGCAGCATCAAGGCGCCGGATATGGTGGACGCTCCGAAGTAAATCGTTCGTTATCACGTACAAACATTCGAAAGCCGCTATCATTCCCCACCGGGTTGATAGCGGCTTTATGGTGTTGGTTAAGCCCGTCTTATTCTATTCGAGCTTCGAGCTGGACGGAGATTATATGTATGATGATATGCGGAGCCCTGCTCGATACTTGATTCCCCGATAGCACTAAGATAGCTACATTGTTGTCTAGTTACCACTTCGGCTGTGTGCGCGGCTTTAACCGAAAAAATCTGTAGTAAAATGGCTGGCGCTTCTTGTGGATCAGAATGGTCTTCGCATCCTCGAGAACTTGGTTCAGACGATGCTGATCACCGTGATGATATTTAAGTTCACTGTACAGATTGGATTCCATAAGACTTCCTCCCCATTATGAAAGTAGTTATTAATACTTATTTTTATGTCTATATAGTAACATATTCCTACGCTTTTGTGTCGAGTATCAATAATATTTTAATATAATTTGACGAATGAAGTCTATTTATTCGATCCCACCCGACTCTTGTCAGATGTATACTCCACCTCTAGACCTACTTACGGACCAAAAAAAAGATGCCCCCGCCAGCCAAGCGGAAGCACCCTTCGAGCTACAATATAACTAACAACTCCAGCCTACCTAATTCCCGCCTCTGCAAAAACGCGGTCGAAACCCGCTTTCGTCCGAGCCAACAGCTCGCGGGGAGAGCTAGCAGGTGCGGTCTTGAGCAGCACCTCCTGCGCAATCGGGCCGTTGTAGCCGATCCGCTTAAGTCCCCGCAAGTAATCGGCCAAGTCGACAACGCCCTCCCCCGTATACAGCCGCTCATTGTCGCGGACCGCCTCAACAGGTACGTCAGGCGCATCGTTAATGTGGACATGCACGATGTGCTCCGCACTCAGCTTATCGAGGTCCTGCCCCGTCAACCCTGTCGTATAGGCGTGATACGTATCGAACAGCAGTCCGACATGACGCTCCCCGATCGCCTCGATCCAGTCTAGCGTCTCGTCCATCGTCCATATGAACGGATTCGCCCACTGCGTCCGCAGATGATGCGGTCCGACGAATTCGAGTCCGAGCCGTATGCCATACGACGATAGTATAACTGCGCATTGCCGAAGCCTTCTCGTCGCCACCGCCATGAAATGTGCTGCCTTCTCATCCGTCGACGGCAGCACATACGTGCAGCAGCGCGTAAGCCCGAGCTTCGCAGCTCCAGCGGCTGCGGCGGCCAGCTGCGGCAGCCCTTCGCGGAACGCCTCCTCGGAGCGCCGCCATTCGACTGGCAGACCGAATGCGCCGCTCATCAGCCCGAGGCGCTCCATCGCTTCCCGAAGCTCCAGGACGCGATGCGGGTCGGCAAGCGCCCCCGCGTCCAGATCAACCGACTCGAAGCCATATTCGGCAGCAAGCTCCATCCATTGTATATCCGTTCCGACATCTCCAAGCCCTGCTCGTGTCAAGCCTCTCCACATATCCGCTTCACTCCCTTATATAGCCATAGTGCCACCATACTTAACGACTTGCAGCGGCTACAGTCGAGCTACCAACGCTCCTCCAGACGTACCTCACGCCCCGTACGAGACGACTCGTAGATCGCATCGAGCACGAGATTGTTCGTGAAGCCTGTCAGCGCCGACGTCAACGGCTCCTTCCCGTCACGAATGCATTCGAGGAAGTGACGGCTCATGCGAAGACGCTCGCCCTCGTCCTCCTGAGGCTTGCGCACGACCGTCTCCAGCGGCTGATCGAACTTCTCGGTCAGCAGCTTACCTTCACCACCGCGATACGAGGCGCCGCCCTCGGTACCCATCAGATGGATGAACGGCGTATTGTCCGTATCCATATGCACCGCCCAGCTCACATCGAGAGTCAGCGTGCTGCCATCCTCCATCTTGATCATCGCCGACGCTAAGTCCTCCACATCGTAGACGCCTGACCAGTCCGGCTTGCCCCACGTGCCGATGCCACGACGCTTCGGCCCAAACTCGGCGTACGTTGCTCCGTACACGCTAACCGGCTTCGGACTACCCATGAGATGAAGCGCCAGATCGAGCATATGTACACCAATATCGATGAGCGGCCCGCCCCCAGACTGATCCATCCGGGTGAACCAGGTGCCCCAGCCCGGAATCCCCTTGCGCCTGAACCACCCCGTCTTCGCCGTGTAGATGCGCCCGAGCTCTCCTCGCTTCATCTGCTCGTGAATCGCCATCGGAACCGCCTCCCATCGCATCTGATGAGCTACCATCAGCGTACGCTCCGACCTGCGGCTCGCCTCCAGAATGAGACGTGCCGACTCGCTGTTCAGCCCCATCGGCTTCTCTAGCAGCACATGCTTACCCGCCTCCAGCGCCTGGATCGCCAGCGGTGCGTGGTATTGATTCGGAACCGCAACGATGACAGCGTCTACATTCGCACTACCAATGAGCTCCTCTGGCGTTCCCGCGACGTGCGGGATGCTGAACTCGGCAGCCCTCTTCTCCGCAAGGGGAAGACTGGCATCTGTAATCGTCGTAATCTCGCACCAATCCGGCAGCTTCTGGAATTCCCTCACATGGACGCCTCCGATATTCCCCGCACCAATAACACCAATTTTGACCAGCTTCTGATTGTTCATAAGGATCAGCCTCCATAGATTCAAGACGTACTAGCTGTTCTCATGATAAAATGAAATCGTTCTCTATTCATGCATCCCGCTTCGATAAATGTCCCAAAACTTCGGAGGGCTCCAGATTATGACCTACTTCCCCATGTACATTAAAGATTATCCAAACATGGGCTCTTCCTTGCCGTTATATTTATCTCGGAACAAGCTCGCTAACGGCTTCCCCGCTCATCGGCACGACTTCCTTGAATTCTCCTACGTCGTCGAGGGCTCTGGTGCGGAGTCGATCAACGGCGTGCTGCATCCGATGAAGCCCGGCACGTTCACCTTCGTCCTGCCGTACCAGGTGCACGAGCTGCACACGGACGCGGGAAGCGAGCTCGTGCTCTACAACTGCTGCTTCAGCATGGATCTGTTGGCAGGCGCAGGCGCAAACGGAGAGCTGTGGGAGCTGCTGTCTGATTCCGAGCACCTGACGGCGCATACGTATTTCGACGGTGACGAGCAGGATGAGCTGGCAGCAAGCCTCGGCCACATGTATAGCGAATTCCAAGGCCATGACCGCTGGAGGCGAACGATGCTGCAGGCGAAGCTCAAGGAGCTGCTCGTACGATTCGACCGGAAGCGCAGAGCGGATGGACAGCAAGCACCGAGGACGCGATGCGTGGACTCATCCGTACCGAGCGAGCCTCCTGCCTTCTCGGTCTGGCCGCTCATTCACTATATCCAGACTCACTACCAAGAGGAGCTGTCGCTCGCACTACTCGCGAAGCAATATGCGCTGAGCCCGTCGCGCATCAGCGAGCTGATCAAGCAGACGACCGGTCAGACGTTCGTACAGTTCGTCCACGACCTGAGGCTGCGGCATGCCAGCGGTCTGCTTGTCTCCACCGAGATGAGCGTGTCCGAGATCGCCTATGAGGTCGGCTTCGGCTCCTACAAGACGTTCTCCCGACTGTTCCGCGAATACAAGGGAGCGCTCCCGTCTGAATTCCGCAAGCACAAAAAAGCGCAGTCCGACTCCAGCTAGGAGCGCGCTGCGCTTTCAATAACATCATGCCATCGTTCACCGAATCATTCACCCGTCCATCTACCCATGTATCAATGCTTCATCGCCACTACGCCAGCTGCTTCTCGTACAGCAGCACGTCGAAGCCGTCAATTCTCGCGCTTCCCTTCGGCTCGTAGCCGTTCTTCAAGAACATCCCTTGCGCTCCGTACTGGCTTGTGAGTGTATCCAGCTTCAGACGGGCGATGCCGCGTTCTCTGGCGCGCTCCTCCAGCTCGGATAGAAGCCGCTGACCGTAGCCACGCTTCTGGTAATCCGGGTGCACACGCAGTCGCTTAATCTCGGCCTGTCCAGACTCCAGCATGAACAAGCCGCCGATCGCAATGACTACGCCGCTCTCCTCCACACCGACGAGGAAGTCTCCGCCTGCTTGCAGGTAATTTTTCGGAATATTCAGAATATCATGATAGTGCGAATGGGTAGCCTCCACGCCCGCTTCCGTAATGACGAGCAAGTGCACTCTCCATACCTCATCATGATCTAACGGAGAATAGCTGCGAATTTCCATCCTAATCAGCTCCTTCTGTACAATCTTCTTCTTACATGTAATATAACCTGACATATATACTTTTGACAAATTACTATTTTTTATCGTTTCGTAAAAAATATTGTATAAAGTCGCCATACATTACATAGAAGTGACATGAAAGGAGCATAAAACCATGACCTCCACAGCCTTAAACGCAAAAAAAGAGACAGCCTGCGCCATCTCTCCGCTTCAATCTCTATTCCACGATCTAAACCTTACTGGCTCTCACCGGTTCACTTCTCCTTGTCCATCTTCTCCAGGACGATCTGCTCGAAGCAGTCTACAGACTGCGGATGGAACTGCTTCCCCCTCATCCGAATGAGCTCGATCAGCGCCGCCTCCGAAGACATCGAGCCGCGGTACGAGCGCTTCGTCGTCATCGCATCATACGCATCGACCACATGAATGATGCTCGCGATCAGTGGAATCTGCTCCTCCCTGATCCCCTCCGGGTAGCCGCTGCCGTCCCAGTTCTCATGATGATGGAGCACCCCGAGCAAGATGTCGCCGAACGGATCGACCGGCTTCAGAATGTTGAAGGAATAGATCGGATGCTTCTTGATCTCCTTGAACTCCTCTGCTGTCAGAGCTCCCTGCTTCAACAAGATGGAATCCGGTATTCCGATTTTGCCGATGTCGTGGAATAACGCCGCAAGCCGCGCCTTCTCACACTCCACAGGAGACATCCCGAGCCGATCAGCCAGCTGGAAGGCGTATTGACTCACTCGCTCGGAATGACCAAGTGTGTATGGATCCTTCGCCTCCAGCGCCTTGTTCAGCGCCTCGACGATGCCGATAATCAGCTTCTGGTTCGCCAGCGCCTGATCCTTCAGCCCGGTTGCAGTATGCTTCCATACTCTCACCATCCGGTTGTATTGGTACTCCTTGAAGTAGACGACGCCGATCATCACAATCGAGATCAAGATGAGCAAGCTGAGCGCAATCACATTGCGTGAAGCTCTGTCATGCTGCTGGTTCAGCAGCTGTGACAGGCTGTCAAGCTCATACGCCATCAGCCGGAACACCTCATCCGGTACAGCCGCTGTCTTCAATGTAAAATCTGCGACCATACTCCACTCGTCCGATCGATCGACCGCGAGCTCCTTCGTGTAGCCTGACAACCGCATCACCTGATCCCACAGCTCACGGTGAAGCTTCAGATCGTCCGTAGATATATCTTGCGACTCTATGGCCTTCTCAGCCAGCGCCTCGACCATACTGCCTGCGGTCATCAGCTGCTTCAGCAGCTCCTCGCGCGATTGGACCTCCATTGCAGCAGGCATCCATAGCATCCGGTACCGCTCGATGTAGTGCGACAGCTCCGGAAGCATGCGCAGCACGCGCAAGGAGTAGTGCAGCTGTTCTTTTTGCACACCTTGTAGAAGTCCTAACGACGTTCCTGCTTGTTCGATAAACTGAACCGTATGCCTGATCAACCTGTCATGCGCGTATAGAGAATCGATGTAATCCATACGTAGGCTGCGATTGGCCAGCAAGTAATATTCAACCTTAATCTCGAGCCAGCTGTTGTCCAGCAGGTGTCCGTATAATTGGTGCCATTGATCTAGCTGTTCAATATGCTCCCTAATTCTCCTCTGCTGCTCCTTCACTACGGCCTCGTCAGACAGCTGCTTGTCATACTGATGCAGCATGAGCACGATGCCATGATGCTCCACCTGATGGAGGAACGAAGCGGCATCCCGGATATACTCGATAGCGCTTAGCTGCTGCTCAGCGTCGCGCACGCGAAGCCATTGCTGCCCGAAGAACGCAGACAGCACCCCGATAACTGGAAACATGAAGACCATAAACAGAATCGTGAACTTTCTCCCCTTCCAGCTGCGGGCTGCGGGCGACGGTGACTGTAGTAAGGCTGGATCGGTTCGAAAAGGGCGACTCATCGAAAGACACCTCTAACGTATGTTGGTCTGGATGTAATGGACTGTCAACGACGACGTACAGCCTATGTATTCCACCTATTCATATTCTACATGAACAGTGTATTTCCTTCATTATTCGACATTCTGTGTAGTAAAAAACGAGCCGCCGATTAGACCGGCAGCCCGCAGCTATTTAATGAAAGGATCTCCAGAACGCACCCTGCTCGGCAATGATGCTCTTAAGCTCCGCGAACGGAATCGTAAACGTCGGGAAGCCAGCAGCATACGGCGCGATCTCATACGGATTGAAGTACAAGTGAAGCGCGTGCTCTGTTACATAGAACGGCTGATCGGCAGAAATCCCCTTGTAGCTGTCCGGGAACACGTAATCGTACTGCGGGTCGTTCTTAATTTGCTTACCGACGATCTCGCTGAGTACCTTGACATAGTCGCTGCCCGGCTTGAACAGATCGCTCAGCTCATAGAATTGACCACTGACCAGATCAATATGAGCGTAGATGCGGGACGGCATACCGTGCGCAGCGCCGAACGGGAACTCGTAGCCAACCAGCTCCAGCACGACAAGCCGATCGCGGAAGAACGTCACCTCGAAGTCGCCCGTATAGCTGTAATCAAGCTGTCCGCTGCCAACCGGCTTCACCGCCGCGAGCTTCTTCAGTCTCGCATTGACGCGCTCCTGAATGGTCTGATCCTTCATGCCGCTCACTTGCGGATAATACACCAAGTAATCTTTATTCGGCATATACTTCTGCTCGAGGACCGCATACGGTGGACGGAGCGGGATGTGACCGCTTGGCTTCCAGACGACTTCTCCTCTTGTATTGAGGTAAAAGAGTCGCTGGTCCACATTCGCTTGAATGAGCGGCTTCATCCACGTTAACGTGCCACTGCCTTGAACCGATGGCCAGCCCTCCGCCTTGCGGCCTGTGCGGTCGATGAAGTACGTCTGACGGCCATCATTGACCGAAGCAAGACCGTCCTTGTAATCGCCTACGTTGTAATAGCGCGTATCGGTGAGCAGCCTGCCGTCATCGTCTGCGATGGCGTAGCGGGAGCCGTAGTACGGCTGACCGGCTGCTATAGCCGTTCCGACGGCGACACGGCGCTCGCCTAGCTGCATGACATCGTTGTATTTCGTCGGGAGCACGAGCTTGCCCGAGCGGTCCAGTAAGCCATACAGGTTGCTGTAGTCTTCCGAAGCGTTAACTACAGCCCGACCGTCCTGGAACGGCAGGGCGACCGAATAGGCTGGCTCGATTCGGACCGTACCTTGCTCATCGATATAGCCGAGCTTGCTGTCCGTCTCCTTACGGAACGGCAGCAGCCCGTCTCCGTAGCCGCCCACGAACGCATACGGATACGTGCTCAGCACGCGTCCGCCGCGGTCAAGCAGCACATACTCCTTCTCCTTGCGCTTCGCGACCGCTCGACCTTCATTGAAGTCACCGGCTTCTACATACTGCAGCGGAATCACCTCACGACCTTGCCGATCGAGGTAGCCGTATTTCGAGACACCGTCAGACGTAGATTGGTACGCGACCGCTCGGTCTTCGCTGAACGAGCCGATGTAGCTGTAGGGCCGTGCGGTTACGATGTCGCCGCGCTCATCAATGATATGGAAGCCTTGCTTGTCGATCGCAACAGCGCGCCCTTCCGAGAACTCGCCAATCATCTCGAACACCGGCTGAATGCGCATCGCGCCAGATCGGTCAATCGCACCGCTCCGTCCCTTGACGCCAACAACCGCGAGTCCGTTGCTCTGGAATTCCCCCGCCGAATCATAGGTCGGGCGGATGACCATTTCTCCCCGTTCATTGATATAGCCCCAACGCGTCCCGCCAATCTGCTTCACAGCTGCCGGATATAGATTGCCGCTCCGCTCCGGGAACGCCCTTACCGTCTCGGTTGGCAGCAGTCCTGCCTTCTTCCGCGCATCCTCCAAGTAGTCACGGTAGAAGCGATAATCAGGGAACTGCCGAACCATGTGCTCATAATAGCGTACCACCTTCGGGTAATACACCGGATACAGCTCCGGACTCGCGACAAGCCTTCCCGACTCAAACCGCATGACCTCCACCTGGTAAGCTTCCCCCGTATCATGCATCCACAGCGCAAGAGCGGAGCGACTGCCGCCCATGGCAGGCAGCGCCTCCATATAAGTGAAGGTAACCGTATCCTGCAGCAGCTCGTTCCACTGCCCAGTGCCCTGCTCCTCATGGATGCGCAGCTCCGACCAGATCGAACCGATCTGCCAGCCGACTAGCAGATTCATCTTATCCTCGGTCGTCACAGGTGCGGCCTGCAGCGTGCTAATCCGATATCCTGGACCTGTTAGCTTCGCTGTCTTCACCCAGGCTCCGTACTCCTCCTGACGCAGTGTGACAATACCGCCTTGACCGTTCATACGGAACGCTGCTGCAGCCTCGAGGCGTCCGTCCCCGTCGAAGTCCGCTGCAATGATCATAGGCCTCCCGCCAGGCTCATGACGGTCCAGAACCGCCCCGTTCGGTAATGCAGCCGTCACCTGATCGATCGGAACGCCGTTATGTCGTGACATGATCGCACCCTCCTATTTTCAGTCATGTGAGCAGTATATGGGCATGAGCCCGCATTGGTGATGAATAATTCGTGTAGAATGTCGGCGATTTTTATCGAAATGATCTTGTAATTAACAATTGTTATGCTAAGATCTGATATATGACCTGAAGACAACGAAGCCGCTAGCGAGGTAATTATGGACTCCTATTCCCTATATTTTGAAATTAATCGTAAGCAGTGGGCGGAGCTGCAGGAGCAGACGACTCCGTCCATCGATCAAGCCGAATTCGAGCGCCGCAAGGGCTTCCACGATCCGATCCCTTACCAGGAGGTTCGGGATATATATATTCCGCTGTCGCGTTATATACGCGTTCAAGCCGAGGCTGCCCGGCAGCTCCATGCGACGTCCGCCGACTTCCTTAAGCAATCCGGCGAGAAGGTGCCGTTCGTCATCGGTATCGCCGGCAGCGTAGCCGTCGGCAAGAGCACGACCGCGAGACTGCTGCAGACGCTCCTCTCCAGGGAGGAGGGCAGCCCGAAGGTCGAGCTCATCACGACAGACGGCTTCCTGTTCCCGAACCATATTCTCGAGCAGCGCGGACTGATGAAGCGCAAGGGCTTCCCGGAGAGCTACGACACGAAGAAGCTCGTCAAGTGTATTCGCAGCATTAAGTCAGGCAAGCCCAATGTCGTCGTACCGGTATACTCCCACCTGGCCTATGACATCGTGGATGACGATGCCTTCGTCGTGAACACACCGGACATCCTCATCGTGGAAGGCATTAACGTGCTGCAGGTGACCAAGGACGGCAAGGTGTTCGTCAGCGACTTCTTCGACTTCTCGATCTATGTCGATGCCGAGGAGGCTGATATTGAGCGCTGGTACGTGGACCGCTTCCTGAAGCTTCGCGATACCGCCTTCCGCAATCCCGAATCGTACTTCCATCGGTACGCCTCGCTGAGCGAGGAGGAGGCCGTTCACACCGCCTCGTCCATCTGGAGCGAGATCAATGGCATCAACCTGCGCGAGAACATCCAGCCTACGAAGGGCCGCGCCAAGCTCGTGCTGCGCAAAGGTCCTGATCATGCGATCGAGAAGCTGTTTATTCGGAAATAATCGGTCGTGGACAAGAATAAAGGCAAGCCGTCGCAGCTGACGGCTTGCCTTTGTGTGTACCGGGGTCATCATGATGGATCGGGCTATACGTTCATTCGTCGTTGTTGTATTCACGAACCCGGGAGGCTTAAGGAGCGGAGCGACTGGGTCGAAGACTTAGCCAGTGCGGGGTTGCCGCTGAATCCCCTTCCTCGAAAATGCTTCTCGCGGACCGAGGGGCGTCAGACCCGATGCGTGAATGCGGTGTTAGATGTTGTTACTCGACTACGAAGCACTACTCCGCAATCTTTAATGTGTTATAATGAATGAAATAAGTTACATGGCCACATCTTTGTTAAGGAGATGATTCTAATGGCAGTATCCTCGAAGTATTTGAGTAAGTTGGATCAACCAACGAGAAAACGTATTTCTAATCATCTACTTTTTCTTCAAGAAAACCCAAGTCATCCTGAACTGGATATTAAAAAATTGAAAGGTTCGACTTCATTGATACAAGCTTTGTGTTGGCGATTATAGAGTAATATTTGAAATTGAGGACGAAGTTCTTATTGTTTTTGTAATTAAGATTGGATCTCGTGGCGACATCTATAATGTTAAAGTTCTTGTACTTTATCGAGTAATTTCATCTAACGTTTCGTATATTCACGACGCCCGAGAGGCTTAAAGGAGCAGAGCGACTGGGTCGAAGACTTAGTCTCGCAGGGTTGTCAGCTTGAATCAACTTCCCCGAATTATCTTCTGGCAGACCGAGGGGCATCAGACCCGATGCGTGAATGCGGTTATAGGATGTCATCGCCTTCTTTGAATTAGCTTAAGATTAAGTTGCCTCTACCCGCGATAAATAAGAATTATAAACTACATTAATAAAGTTATAAAATCCATCTCCTTCAAAGTTATAATTATTATATTCATCTTCACAAAACTGCAGATGTATTGCATCTCTATTTGTCAACGCTCACGTAATTTGTCGGTGCAATCATCACCGCCAATGACGTGAGCGTTTGTGCGTCAGCCACGTCACTCCATTGAGAATGCTAACGCCAATTATCGCAGTAGCGGAAAAACGGCGGTTATCCCGCCGTCCCTCGCTGTCGGTCCATATCAGACAGCACACGCCCAATGTGCCCATCCTCGACTACTTCGGCGTCCGAACGCTCGACGTCATAGAGCGCTTGGCTGCAAATTTGGTTCACCACTCGTGGGATGCCTTGGCTTGCTGCGTGCAGCATCTGGATCGCACTGTCGGAAAACACAGGCCGCTGCAGCTCAGCCGCTCCCATATGATGACGGACGTAGCCCGCCGTCTCCTCACGGCTCATCCCGCTTAGATGGTACTGGATGCCGATGCGCTGGCTAATCGACTCATACTTCTTCAAGCGTAGCTTCTTCCGTAGCTCCGGCTGACCCGCAAGCAGTACAGGGAATAGCGACCTCGCATCCATCTGGTGACTCATCACAAAGCGCAGCTCCAGCAGCATCGCTTCGTTCATTTCGTGCGCTTCGTCGATGACGACGAGAATGTTGCGCTCTCCCTGCGCCTCCCGCCGAGACATCACCTCGCCCCACAACCGACGCGCCTTCGCGACGGAGTAAGGGGCCTCTTCATCGACGTGCGCCAGAAGCTGTCCGTAAAAGTCTCTTGGCTTCAGGTCCGCCATGCTGATGTAGATCGGATGCGTGCGCATCGTGTCCAGCGATCGGAATAAACGCCGCAATAGAGCGGATTTTCCGCTGCCCACTTCACCGGTCAAGACACCGAGCAGCCGGTTCTCGACCGCCATGCTTAGTCGGGCGTACGCTTCCCGGTGTCCTTGAAACTCGTAGCACGGCTCCACCTCGCGCGTAAAGGGACGTCGTGTCATCGCACCTCACCACCTTGACGCTGTGCATAGCTCACTTCATCTTGCTCCCACTGCGCCTGACGCTTCTTCTCGGCAAGCTCAACGAACGACAATGTCTCCGCCGACGTCTCGACCTCTACAGGCTTCACTTCATCCGGCTTGCGCTTGCGACGCTTTTTCAGATCGATCGGCACCGCATCGGCGTATCGCTTGCCCTCGAACCAGACCTGCAGCTCTGTCAAGTCGTACGGATCGTATCGAAGCGCGATTCGCTTACGGGCAAGCTCGCTGTCGACCTCATAGGTGTTACCGGACAGCTGGATACAGCCGGTTTTGTCTACGGTGCGCTCCTCTTCCCATAGGAACATCTCATTCAACTCGGTAAGCGGCCTGCGCTTGCGCGCCTTCGTGCTTGCCTCGAAGCGTTCATGCGGCGTCTGTTTCGTGCTGCTGTGCACGCGGAGATGGTAGTAACCATCCAGCCAGCTGCGAAGCGCTTTGTTTACGTCCTCCAGCGTCGTCACTTCTCCCCGGTCGATGAGCGCCTGCACCTCGGGGCGGAAGCTGCTATCGACAAACTGGAACAGACGCTCTACCTTCCCACGACCTTGAGGCCGGTAAGGTCTACTATGCCGAAGCTCAATACCGAGCCGCCCGCAAATACGGGCTAAATGGTGAGCCGAGAAAGCGGAGCCGTTGTCACAATAGAACATCTCCGGAATGCCGTGACGGAGGATTGCTTTTTTCAAGCTGTCCTCTAGCCGAGGCAGTTGCTCGTCCCAATAGATTTGAGCCTGCACCACGTATCGGCTGTAGTCATCGAGGATGGCCAGCAGAATGGTCTTTCGCTTCTTCTTCGGCTCCTTCGGATCAGGCAAGTAGACGAAGTGCTTGAAGTCTGCCTGCAGCAGCTCTAATATATCTTCCGCCTCAAAGCGGCGAAACGTCTGAGCCGAAGTCGCTTCTATGACTTGTCCGCGGCTGACGCCAGCTCGTCTGAGGTGCCTGGCTAATGTGCTAACGGCGATTTGGCCCGGGGCGGCTGCTCCGCTCTCTTCGAGCAGGAAGATCAGCTGCTCCACGCTGCGAGCTGGCCGTTGCCGTCGCAGCTCAATGGCTTGCTGCAGTAAGCTTGGAGCCAGCCGGGTACGTCCGTCTGTTGCTCGCTCGCGCGGCATCAGCGCCTCCCATCCCCCCTTGCGGTACGCTTCCAGGTACCGTTCCAGCGTCCGAACGCTGACCTGCTGACGACGACTTCCGGGAAGCTCGTACATGCGGCTTGCGGTTTCGCGAAGCCACGCTCCCAGCTCCCCGGCGCAAGCGGGTTTGACGGCTGACGATGGGGGCAATAAGCGCATACCGCGCTAGGGCAATCTGTTCCTTTGTAATCTGATGAGACATGGTTCATCCTCCTTCAGCATGTTCATGGGTACAGGGTATCCTCCGTCCATTGTGAGGGGAAAGAGGCACCCTCAGCCATACCCAGCTTTTGTGGGATGAAGTGGGCCTACCGTCACCTGAAATGAGCGTTCCATTCGCAAGAAGACAGAAAGGAGCCTGCCCGGGCGTTCAAGCTGACGCCAAGCGGCCCACAGCGCCTTCCAGGCAGAGCGGCGTTCGCGAGGTAAGGCCGCATCCATGCCTTCATGAAAAAGCGTTGCCCACACCCGAGCTTCTTGCGCAATTCGACGCTGCTCCCAGCATCGACGCCATCGCCATAGCGTCTTCTCGGCGTAGGGTCCGCCCGCATACGCCTGGCTTTCTGCTGCGATCTCAGACAAGCTCAAGCCATCCTCTCCCGCGAGGACGACGGTCTCCTTGACATCGACCGCTGCCTGATGATGCCGCTCCACGAAAGAAGGCACGATGCTAATCGCACGCTCGCAGTCTGGACATCGAAAACGGAATATAGGGATGGAGAGCGCCTCCTCCAGCGTGTACAGCATACGCGTAAACTTCCCGTGCCGATGCGGCTTGCGCTCGGAGTGACAGTGCTTGCATCCGACAGGCCGGTCGGCTTCCGGCAAGCCGTCCTCGCATCGTAATAAATAGCTCTTTACATCGATGTCCCAATCCACTACGATAATAGAGGCGAAAGCTGTGGTGAACAGGGAGACGAGGCCGCCAAACCTTGACGTCTCCCTGTTTTTTTTGTCAATCGCCTTAACTCCTTATGATTGTCGGCACATTCAGGCTGCCCCTCCGCCAATTATATCCTTGCTGTACCGTCAGCGTATATGAGAAATAGCCGCCCATCTTCCGACATTGGAAGTGAGCGGCGACACTCTATTTTTATTTAACCAGGGCTCAACCTCAAAATCAGTGCTTGACCCTTATCCCTATATTCGATGGCGGTTGCATTCAATGAGAATCCCAGCTTGATAGCGACTTCGATTTAGGGTGAAATAGTGGCGGCGTTGGAAGGCTTTAATCCGATTATGGCGGCCTTCAACGGTCGCGTTCGTCCAACGGCACTTATGGTAGTTCACAATCTCCTCTTTCCAGTTTCGCATTGTTTTGACGGCTCTTCGCACGGCGTCATGATCGATTCCGTCACCTTGTTCACACCAACACTCAAACCCTAGTTTAGCAACAGAGACGTGTGGGGAACAGTCATACTAGGTCGTGAATGCTTCTTTCCATTCCCACACACTGCGCAGTATCTCAGAATAGTTCAGCAGCGTTTCTAATCGTTTTCTGCTTTCTATACCAAGCGTTTCTGCCGGTGGATTCAACAATCGATGGTTAGCGTTAAGATACGCTCTAGCACGCGGCGACAGCGTGTGCTGAACGGACTTACGAACTTCTTGCACGCTTTCGATCACATAGCCGTGAACATGAAAACGATCCGCGATGCGGATCGCATTCGGAAAGCACTCGCTGATCCAGGTATGATACGTCTGCGCCAAATCCATAACCACCGCTTTAGGGTTGAGTAGCAAAAATCCCGGGTGTTTCTGAGCATACGTCCGCAAATCTTCCAGCTTTCGACCCGGCAGCAAGTCCAGCATGCTCTCGCCCCTAAGGTTGTGAATGCCCGTGTTATACGTATGGCCTTTCTTGCTGGCGAAGTCGTCGACACCCAAAACCAGTGCTTCGGATGCTTGCGCTTCTCCCCACACGCGCTCATAGATCCGCTCGCATTCCGCTGGAATCGCCTCGTTATGTATACATTGAACGGTACTGACGGGCGCTTGTTGGATGCGGGCGCTATGCGCAGCCGTGGAGCCTAGAGATTGTTCGAAGGCATGGGAGCGAAACAGTCTGCTGTAGCGCTGCTTGGAGCCTACGAATTCATAGGACCACACAAACCCGATGTCGCAGCAGGTACAATACATCCTAATGGATGGTACGTGCACATAGGTTTTCTTCTCAAATACGCTAAGATGGCGGATGGTTCGCATGTCATTGCGTCCTTTACGAATAACATTGTGATCGGACTTACAGCAGGGGCAGTCTTGCTTGTCGTCTTTGGGCTCGGCTTCTATGAGAAGTTCATCGATATCGATGGATATAATTTGAAGAACATTTAGCTCTGGCAAGTTAAGCAATTCATTGATATACTGGGTCTGCATCTGCTCATTCCTTTTGTTGTTTGGTGGGACTTACAACAATACAGGATTTGCAGATGTTTTTCCATTTTCATCCTAGCATTTTTTCGTCAAGCACTGATTTTGGTTTTGAGCCAACAAAATTCATAAAATCTTTCCAATGAGGAAGCAAAACTTGAGACAGCTTCCCTCGGGTACCCATCAAGCAACGCCATCGAACCCATCTCAAATAATATTTCAAACTTCTCCTCTTGAAGAAACACTGTTGTTTCATGACCTTTACGACAGACGACCCTATAGTAACTTCCTTCTTGTACTTCCACGTATGTTTCACTAAGGTTTTGAATTTCTTCTTCCCTAGCACAAATAGAGCATACAAGCTTAAGCTTCATTACCTTCACTCTTTTCTTATTGAATTTCACCTAACGTTGTTGTATTCACGAACCCGAGAGGCTTAAAGGAGCATAGCGACTGGGTCGAAGACTTAGCCTCGCAGGGTTGTCTGCCTGAATCCACTTCCTCGAAATGCTTCGGGCAGACCAAGGGGCGTAGCCCCGCAGCGTGAATACGGTGTTATATGCTGTGACCACTTCTTTGAATCTGCGAAAAGAAATTCAACCACCTAAACTGAGCCGTTAGGTGGTTGAACGTTGACTAATCAAGTAGATGTGGGGCTGCTTCCTTACGTTGTTGTTGTAAAATTAATTTACAATTATTTAAGTCTTCCACAAATTTATTAAAACTGTATGAACATTTTCTCATGAGAGTATTAATATTCATACCTTCAGTAATTAGGTTATATTCTTCAATACATGAGCTCTTGTGATATTGAGCCAATACTCTCTTAAGCAATGCCTTCGGGTGATTACTATTGGGATTAGATTCATCCCCCCAAACAAATTCTGGTTGTTTTGGCAACCCGGGACTTACGGGTAAAGAACCGTATGCTTGGATAAAAGCACTCTCATCGCCTAATAACCAAGATTCAATCATTCTAATCGGTACCAAAGGAATACCTAAATACACAGTTTGCGACTTAAATGCAGTAACTATGTCGGCGTATATATTATCAAACCTTGACTTAGCTTCCCTTTCGCTTGCGGAAACACCCGTTTCTTTATCTGTATCTGTGTAGTATATAATTAAATCCACGTCTTTCCTATTTACGGCTAAAAAAGTACACAAGCGATTCACATTCATCCCATGTCCAGGGAATTTCGGCTTCTTATATCTGCCTTGAAACGCTGCAATGGTCTTAAGATCATTCTTCGTAATTGGAACAAACTCAATATTGAAATCACATAATAATCGACGAATAATTAACTGAACAGGTCCTTCTATCCACCTATCGTAATCGTAATAACCGTAATCAGTTTTCCCCTCACCGAGGATTGCAATTTTAAGATTCATTTTTTGTATCTCCATTGGTGTTCTTGATCGACAAGTTTCAATAGGTCAGATTGTTCAAAATTAACCCAGACTTCACCTGGATTCATAAATTCCAAATAATGTATCACTTCATCATTGTTAAACATCTTAGCAGAACCAATTGAGCCATCTCCGTTTTTCCATACAATTACAATCTGGCTATGATTGAAGTTGTTGAGTATAAGAGGGCTGTGGGAAGTAACAATTACTTGCCGATTATTAGATTCAATAAAATCCACCAGGTCATTTACAAGCGTCGCGGCTAAAGTAGGGTTAATGCCGTCCTCTATTTCATCGAGAAGAATCACTAAGTTATCTGTTTTTATTTCCTTTAACGCCGACAAAGCAAGAATTCTTAAAATACCATCACTTATGTATTGTGAAAGAACGTTAAATCCATCATGTTTATTATATTTCTCTACTACTTCAAAACTTGTCCATCCAACAGATTTCTTTTTGGTTTTAATATCTGAAATATATGGAATGTATTTTTTTACTTTAGATATCACTGATTCTCTTGATTCTCTGCTTAAACCATGGAGGAAAGTAGCTAGTTTATCACCGCCTACTCCAATATCGTCGACTTTACCACGACTATGTTTTCGCATTTTTTCTGTCGAGAGCAATTCAAAAGACTTAATATTCTTGAGAAAATTTTTAATGTGAATTAATTCAGGAAAGTTCTCTCCTCTACCATTTAATATAGATAGCAAGGAGAACGGCAAACTCATATTGATTGGCATATCTTCTTCAGATTTGATAACCTTGTCATTCATAATACTATGTAATTCAAATTTCGAGTTATCTCTTTTCATTATATATTTATTGTTATTTAACTCTTTAATCTCTTCCCTCACAAGGTATATTTCATCTTTTTTTGTTGTGAAAACAACATCCCAAGCAAAATGAAAATCATGATCCTCTAATGTGTCTACCTTAAAACCTAACTTGAAATTAATATTTCTGTTTGGATTTAATTTCGATTTTAATTCGCTAATATTCCACTCTCTCTTTTCAAAATATCCTAACAAGTCACGGTTTATTGAGAAGTCTGAAAGAAAATCAATCACTTGAAGAATTGTACTTTTACCAGCTCCATTATCCCCAATAATTACTGTTAAAGGCTCAAATTCTATATGGAAATTGTTTAACCCTTTGAAGTTATCTGCACTTAAATACGTAATCATTCGTTTCACCTACTATATACAATATATGGTCTTGTTTTAATATATCATATAACAGTAAACGCTGTATATTCATCATTATCCACACCCAGTTTTGCAGCAACCAGTACGCTCTTTGGTCATTGCATATAACTCTCAGATTCGCGAACAATCCGATCAGCTCGACGATTTCAGCTTCCTCTACTTTATGAGGTCCTTCCATTACATAACCGTGAAGCTGTTCTTAAGGTATCCCATGCTGTTCGTTCCGTTAGTCCCGCCAACCTACACCTCTAGCAGCGCAACCAGTATCCCGTCCCGCTCATCGACGCTGTAGCAGGCCAGCGACTTCGTCGGCACGTTCAAGCACGCGCCTGTCTCGGTATGGAATTCCCAGCCGTGCATTGGACAGTACAGCTCGCCGCCCTCCGCCTCCACCCACGCACCCGCGTGAGGACATAGGCGTGACATCAGCCGGTAGCCGTCAGCCCCCTTCATCAAATAGTACGGACGATGCTCCAGACTTACCTCTGCAGGCAGCTTCACGAACTCAGACACTGCTCCCAGGACGACTTCTTTCATACTTGATTCTCCTCCTCTTACTTACTCGTGATCAACCATCTTGCAACCAGAATACCAAAATGTCGAGCAATGGAGAAGTAAACAATGATGAAAAAAGCTCTGTATCGATGAACAGAGCTTTTGCAACAATCCCTATCATTTCTCAAGCGCTTCTTTAAACGCACGAACAGCTTCCGAGCTGCGAATGTGCTCCTCTGAAGATTCGTACCTGCCTTGTAATTCAAGGAAATCAAGTAAATCGTCCACCAGCTTCCCGTACGAGAAGTCAGGTAGATCCAATAGCGACTTTCCTTGTATTGCAATTCGAGAGTCTTGTTGTGCCAGTTGATGGACGTGTTGCTTTGCTGCTGCCGCATGATAGACGGCGAGCTGTTCGTCCTCAGATAGCTGTGCATACGCCTCATGAACCTCGGAGGGTGCTTCTGGAGGAGGGAATAGGAAGAGCTCTCCCCGCCCAACACTGTAA
This sequence comes from Paenibacillus sp. YYML68, assembly GCF_027923405.1. Classification (NCBI taxonomy): domain Bacteria; kingdom Bacillati; phylum Bacillota; class Bacilli; order Caryophanales; family Paenibacillaceae; genus Paenibacillus; species Paenibacillus sp. YYML68. Next base: position 3,437,266 of record NZ_BQYI01000001.1, read on the forward strand.
TTACCATCTCCATCTAGATCCTTGAATTGATCATCGTGTACAACCAAGTTCCAAGCGCCTTCTTCGGTAAGCTGCGTGACGTGAATCGGGCTGGCTTGACCATGATAAACTCTCAACGTTTCGAGCTGATTAAGAGTTAGTGTAGCCATGAATTGCTTGGCATTCAATGCTTTGGACTGCTCACGTTGAGACACGATGGCCTGAAACTCGGCTCTGACTTGTTCATTCACATTGCGATGCTGACGTCCTTTCTCTAATCGGCTGTGAGTCGAGTAGGAAGCTGGTGAATGAGCATTAATTTGCATAGGGTATCACTCCATACCATATTTGTCTATTAATGTGTATTATATAACGAACGACCAGTTAAAGAAAGCCCCCGCACCTGAATCAGGCGCAGAGGCTCATCACTACCATCTATCTTAACGCGCGCTGGTTCTTACATTCGCAACAACGATCAACATATCCACGTAGTCGCGAAACTGCCCACTTATTCACCCGCGCTTTGCCACGCTATTCCGCGCTATGCCGTACTACCCCTGCCCACCGCCGCGGTGCGCCTGCAGCCTATGGCTGAGCGCCTTCGTCGCGCTGTACACGTCCTTGTACAGCGCGAACAGCTCGCGGTACTTCGCCGCGTTCGCCGCGACCGGCTCGAACCGCCGGTCGTAAGCCACGAACGCCGAGGCACACTCGCCGAGGCTCGCGAACCAGCCGCAGCCGACGGCGGCCAGCATCGCTGCGCCGAGCGCAGGGCCTTGCTCCTGCGTCAGCTTGACGACAGGTGCGTTGAAGATGTCGGCCTGCATTTGCAGCCAGACGTCATTTTTGGCTCCGCCGCCGATCGATACGATCGTCTCCACCTCGATGCCTGCTTCACGGAAGCTCTCAACTGATTCGTTCAGCGAGAACGTAATGCCCTCCATCACAGCGCGTACGAGGTGCGGACGACGGTGCGAGCCGTCCAGACCGATGAAGCTGCCGCGGATGAGTGCATCCGCATGCGGCGTCCGCTCGCCGACGAGGTACGGCGTGAAGAGCAGCCCATCCGAGCCGGCCGGCACCGACTCAATGCCCGCGAGGAACGACTCGAAGCTCTCGTTCGGGGCGATCGTCTTCTTCAGCCAATCGAGACTGTAGCCTGCACCGAGCGTAACGCCCATCGCGTAATAGCCGTCCGGCTGCGAATGATTGAAGAAGTGGAGCTTCCCTGCAAAATCCTTCTCTTCCGCCTCATATGCAAGAATGACGCCCGACGTTCCGACGCTGCACAGTGTCGCGCCCTTGCCGACGATGCCTGCGCCGACTGCACCGCACGCATTGTCTGCGCCACCTGCGAACACCTTCGTCTCCGCAGATAGACCCACCTCGGCCGCCACGTCAGGCAGCAGCGTTCCGACGTTATCCAGCGATTCCACGAGCTCCGGGCATAGACTCGCCTGCAGGCCGAACGCCTCCAGCATGTCTGGGCTCCAGCGCTTGCCGATCACATCCAGCAGCAGCGTGCCTGCCGCATCGGTCATGTCCATGTGCAGCTTGCCCGTTAAGCGGTAACGCAAGTAATCCTTCGGCAGCAGGAACACCGCCGCCTGCGCGAACAGCTCCGGCTCATGCTCCTTCACCCATAGCAGCTTCGGCAGCGTGAAGCCTTCCAGCGCCGCATTCTTCGTAATCTCAAGCAGCCTCGCGCCGAGCTTCGCCTCGATCGCACGGCATTGCGGCGTCGTCCGCGTGTCGTTCCACAGAATCGCCGGCCGCAGCACCTGACCCTCCGCGTTCAGCAGCACGAGGCCGTGCATTTGACCCGAGAAGCTGATGCCCTCTACGTCGCCTGGCTGCACGCCGCTTCGCTCGAGCACCTCGCGAATGGTAGCCAGCGTCTCCTGCACCCAATGCTCCGGCTCCTGCTCGCTGTAGCCCGGTTGCTCATGGATGAGCGGATACGGTCTTGACGCTTCCCCGCACGCACGCCCCTGCTGATCGATCAGCAGCGACTTCACCGAGCCTGTACCTAGATCGATACCGATCACATATTTCATCGTTCCCCAGCTCCTTTACACCGAGAACATGTACTCGTTCAGCTCTGCCTTAATACGCTCCAGCTGGCCGGACTTGTTGCGGATCGTATCGTTCGCAAGCGCATACTGCTCCAGCTTGTGGAAATCGGTCGTGCCCGCGATGATCTCCGCGCCGATGCCGCTGGCGAACGTGCTGTAGCGCTCCTCAACAATACGCTCGAAGTAGCCGTCCTCGATCAGCTTCGCTGCCACCTTCAAGCCCTTCGCGAACGTATCGATGCCCGCGATATGCGCGTGGAACAGATCCTCAGGCTCGAACGAGGAGCGTCTCACCTTCGCGTCGAAGTTGACGCCGCCCGAGCCAATGCCGCCGTTCTTCAGAATCTCATACATCGCCAGCGTCACCGAGTACACGTCGGTCGGGAACTCATCGGTATCCCAGCCGAGCAGCAGGTCGCCCTGGTTCGCGTCGATCGATCCAAGCATCCCGTTGATGCGGGCTACACGTAGCTCGTGCTCGAACGAATGACCCGCGAGTGTCGCATGGTTCGCTTCAAGATTCAGCTTGAAATGCTTATCAAGACCGTACTTCTGCAGGAACGCAATCGTCGTCGCCGCATCGAAGTCGTACTGGTGCTTGGAAGGCTCCTTCGGCTTCGGCTCGATCAGGAATTGGCCCGTGAAGCCGATCTCCTTGGCGTACGCCACCGCCATATGGTAGAAGCGCGCCAGATTATCAAGCTCAAGCTCGAGGTTCGTGTTCAGCAGCGACTCATAGCCCTCACGGCCGCCCCAGAATACATAATTCTCAGCGCCAAGCTCCACAGCCGTCTCCAGCCCCTTCTTCACCTGTGCCGCCGCGTACGCGTATACGTCTGCGTTCGACGTCGTTGCCGCACCGTGCACGAAGCGAGGATTCGAGAACATGTTCGCCGTGTTCCACAGCAGCTTCACGCCGCTCGCCTTCATCTGGTCCTTCAGCATCGCGACGATCACATCGAGATTCTGATTCGTCTCCTTCAACGTACCGCCCTCAGGCGCAACGTCCCGGTCATGGAAGCAATAGTACGGAATGTCCAGCTTGGTGAAAAATTCGAACGCCGCCTCGACGCGTACCTTCGCTAGATCTAGACCGCTGTAGCCGCTCCACGGACGAATCGCCGTGTCCGCACCGAATGGGTCGCTGCCGCCGCCTGTCAGCGTGTGCCAGTAAGCAACGCCGATGCGCAGATGCTCCTCCATCGTCTTGCCCAGCACGACCTCCGACTTGTTGTAATGCTTGTAGGCGAACGGGTTCTTCGTCTGTCTACCTTCGAATTGAATATTCTGCACGTTAAAGTAGCTCATAATTAGGGCCTCCCTGACCGGAATTCATATTGGTTGTTATCGCTTACCTGTATGTTAGCACGACTAACTTAGTTTGTCTAGTAAACAAAGTAAGTCGCAATGTTTTTTTGCTGAAAACGTGCTATGATGGGTACAACAACGTGTTCGCTATTGAAGGAGAGCTTATGAAAATCACCGGAGATCATCAGCTGATCAAAAAAATTAACAAGTACATCGTCCTCGATATGATACGCCGTCACTACCCGATCTCCCGCGCCGACATCTCGGCGAGGTCGGGGTTGAACAAGGCGACCGTCTCGGCGCTCGTCAACGAGCTGCTCGAGAGCAGTCTCGTCACCGAGACCGGACTTGGCGAGTCGAGCGGCGGCCGCAAGCCGATGCTGCTGTTGTTCAACGATCAGGCGGGGTATGCGATCGGCGTCGATCTCGGCGTCAACTACATCCTGGCGATGATCACGGACTTGAGCGGCAACGTCGTGAAGGAGCGCAAGGTCGAGCTGACGGACCTCAGCGTCGAGAGCGTGCTCGACAAGCTGAAGAAGACGATCCATGCGCTCATCCGCAAGGCGCCTCCTTCCCCGTACGGCATCGTCGGCATCGGCGTCGGCGTGCCGGGACTCGTCGACGATCAGGGCGCCGTCCTGTCCGCGCCGAATCTCGGCTGGGACAACGTGCCGCTCCGAGAGCTGCTGCAGACCGAGTTCGGCGTCGAGGTCGAGATTGACAACGAGGCGAACGCCGGAGCCTTAGGTGAAAAAGAGTTCGGAGCCGCCCGCACCGTCTCGAACCTGCTGTACATCAGCGTCGGCATCGGCATCGGTGCCGGCATCATTCTCGGAGACTCGCTGTATCGCGGCGTCTCCGGCTTCTCCGGCGAGGTCGGGCACATGACGCTCGCCGAGGACGGCATGCGCTGCGGCTGCGGCAACCGCGGCTGCTGGGAGACGTTCGCCTCGGAGAAGGCGCTGCTGCACAAGGCGCAGGCCTCGCTGCCCATAGGCAGCGGCGAGCTGCCCAGCCTGCCGCTGCTCTTGCAGCAGGCGAAGCGAGCCGACGCGGACGCTGAGAAGGTACGCGAGCTGTTCGCGGGCATCGGACATTGGCTCGGTGTCGGCATCGCCAATCTCGTCAACGTGTTCAACCCCGAGCTGGTCGTCATCGGCAACCGGATGTCGCTCGCCGGTGAATGGATGACCGCTGCGATCCACGACACGCTCGACTCGCGCAGCCTCGCATTCCACCGCAAGCATACGTCGATCGCCTACTCCGAGCTCGGCATGTCCTCCTCTGCGCTCGGCGCGGCATCGATGGCGATCAACAGATTTTTCTCATCGATGAAGGCGACGTGGGAGTAGAGGAGGTACTGCAATGATGGTCATCAAAGGAAATCAGCAATAAAACACATTGAGCTGTGAAGCAAACGAACCACAATGCCACTATATGGTGGTGTGGTTCGTTTTTTGTTCAATGATTTGCCACATTTTATTATTTACATAATTTACTTTTTTTGTATAGTATCCTAAGAAAGAAAAATATTATAGATTTGGAGGAATGTAAATGAAGAGTCTTCGTAAAACATGTATTTCAACCGTAATGATTGGAGCGTTCGTACTAGCAGCTGGAACTTCTTATGCAACTAGCAGCATCATCTACGATGGCGGAACAGGCTGGAGTCAAGGTCACAGCAGCGGATCTGCTATTGTCGTGCCAGGCTCAACGTCTTGTGGATTTGATGGGAAGATGCGCTGGACACAGGGTGAATCAGCATATAGTGACGAATCGGTTTGGGGCAAATGGAGCAATCAGAATGTGCCCGTCTGGGCGGACTCTAGCTTCCAATATCAAGTATATATTCCAAACTGCAATTCAAACGCCTCTGTGAAATACGGCGTCGTCTATGGCACATCATCACAAAAAATAGCTGTTGATCAGGCTCGCTATTCAGATGAATGGGTCAATCTAGGTACATATTTCATCCCAAAGGATAAGAATGGACCCGCGAGCTTTATTACATTAGATACATGGAGAACAGGCACATCATACAAAATAGGCTGGGATGAAGCGGCGTTCTATACTCACTAACATATCATGAGAGGTGAAAACCAATGAAAAAAAATCTACTTATAACGTATTCCATCCTACTTGGCTGCATAGCAGGAGCCGTAGCCTTCGTTGCTCCTGAAGTGAAGATGAACGGACAAGCAGCCGCATCCGTCACCTTACCTGAGCATGCCACAACGAAAGCCGAGTTCGAAAAGTCAAAAGATATCATCAGCAGTATTCCGGTGTTAATGGACAAAGCCATGCGCACGAATCAACAGTACAAAGTACTAGAAGGTGTCGTTTCGATCCGACTAGAGGAAAGAGGCGAAGAGGAGCGCATTGACCTCACTATCAAGCAACCGGATCAGTTTTATGTAAGACGCACTCCGAATTCGAACAATCCGGCAGATTATGAGGAAGCGATCAATGATGGAAGTACCGTTCACATCAAGGATCATAAAGGAAAAATTAGCACATCAAAGCCCTTCAGCAAGCATCCATCGGAGAACTTTTCTGATCTTAACAAAAAAATAAATCCGGACTACAACGGAACCTACTTGCCGATCGGTGGGGTAAATGAAATGCTCCATCCGGAAATGTTCATACAAGGCATGCTCACTCGTGGCGTCGTTACGGTACAAGGAGAAGAACAATTTCTAGGCAGAGTTACAACCGTAATTGTAGTTGATTTGAAGAATGGTAAATTAGGTGACAGGGTTACATTCTGGTTCGACAACGATACCGGCATTATTTTAAAGATTGTTGACTCCGATGGAGATCGACCTATTCGCACAATGGCCTTCGAGTCGATCAGCTTCTCGGAGAAACCCAAGCCGCATGCATTTCAGTTAAAATAAAAAAGCATTCAAAACCTTCAAGAGCGGAATGGCATCAGCCATTCCGCTCTTCGTCTTGCTATCACCCACCAGCCGCCTACAGCACCTCGCCCGCCTCAAGCGGGCGAGGCGTGTCGCACGTGCCGTCCATCGTATAATGGACGCCCTGCTCTGATGCGTCATGGAAGCCATGCATTGCGTCGAGCACGTGATACGCCAGCTCCCCACTTGCCCGGTGAGGGCGGCCCTGCATAATGGCTTGTGCCATCTCGGCAACGCCGATGCCACGGCTGTTGTCCGTGTAGCCGTGCGTCAGCTCGACCTCCTCCCAATCGCTCGCCCCCGCCTTGCGCAGCAGCACCTTACCGCCGAACGTGTTCGGGTCCGGCACTCGAAGCGTGCCCTCGCTGCCATAGATCTCAATATTAGGGAGGTTGCTCGCGCCAGCCTTAATATCGAAGCTCGTAATGAGCGTCCCAATCGGCCCGGAGGCAAAGTCAAGCACGCCCGCCACATGCGTCGGCGTCTTCACGTCAATGACTGTTCCCCGCTTCGGCTCACTCAGAACGGTCCGCTGCGGGAATGAGATGCGTGCCGAGCCGGTCACTCGGCGGATCGGCCCAAGCAGCGTCACAAGCGCGGTCAAGTAGTATGGACCCATATCGAACATCGGACCGCCGCCTAGCTCGTAATAGAACGCTGGGTCCGGATGCCAATACTCGTGCCCCCGGCTCATCATGAAGCCAGTCGCGGCGACGGGCACCCCGATCGCGCCTTCGTCGATCAGCTTGCGGCACGTCTGAATGCCGCCGCCAAGGAATGTGTCTGGCGCACAACCGACACGAAGCCCCTTGCTCGCAGCGAGCTCCAGAATGCGGCGGCCTTCCTCGCGGGTGACGGCGAGTGGCTTTTCCACATAGACATGCTTACCCGCTTCCAGTACCTGCAGACATACGGTAGCATGAACTGCTGGAATCGTCAGATTAATGATGATGTCAATGCCCGGATCGGCAAGCATTGCTTCTACCGTCATCGCACGTATGCCGTGCTCCTCTGCCTTGGCCTCCGCCCGCGACATGTCAATATCGGTGCAAGCGGTAATTTCCATACTCTCAAACATTCGACAATTTTTTAAATAAATGCGGCTAATATTCCCGCAACCGATAATTCCCGCCTTCAATTTATTCATCCATTACGCCTCCTGTACTCTAGCATTTATATAACTTGCTCCAGACTTGACGCTGTGCGAGCCGCAAGTGTTGTACATCTTCATGTCCCCTAACTGCGCGCCACTAGGCTGCAACCTGCAAGCCTCAGCTACACCTGGCTGTCGCCCATACCTGTATAGGCACCCGCTGCGCCTACCGCTCCACCGTTCGCTGACTGCTCTGCAACAAGCCGCTTGCCCTCTGCCGCCCACAGGAAGCCACGGCGCATCAGCTCGGTCACGACTGGCATCTCGATAATGTTCGCTTGATGTCCCAATGAATTGTAGAACACGCGCCCGACGCCCCAACGCTTCGTCCAGACGACTGGCATGTCAATCGGCTTGTTGAGCGAATGTGGACCTGGCGCAACCGGGAAGCGCGTCGTAGCCAGCACCTCCACCGCCGGATCGACATGCATATAATATTGCTCGCTGACGACGTCGAAGTCGTCGATGCCATCCACGATGCTGCTGCTGCCTGGCACGATATGTACGCGATACGACACGCCGTTATTGCCCGGATGCGCAACCCAATTGCCGCCAGTCATGAACTGCCAGTCCACATTCGTCCGGAACGCATCGCACATGCCGCCGTGACAGCCCGCAAGTCCGACGCCCGCCTGAACAGCGGCAGACACATTGTCCGCGAGCGGCTTGGCGATCTCGCCCATCGTCCAGTTCGGAATAATGAGATCTAGTCCGAGCAGCTTCTCCCTGTCAGCGAACGCATCCAGCGTGTCCGATACCTCGACCTCGAACCCTTCCTGCTCCAGCGTCATGCAGAACAACTCTGCCACCTGCTTCGGCTGATGTCCTTCCCAGCCACCCCATACGATTAATGCCTTCCTCATCGCGCTTCACGCTCCATTCGTTATAATTCAGACACCGCTACCCATCGGCGCTCCTCGATCGACTTCTCCACCGCCTCCAGCACCTGCTGGCACTTGACTCCATCCTGGAAATTCGGCACTGGCTGTCGACCCTCCTCCAGCGCCTGCATCAGCTCCACCATCTCGTGAATGAACGTATGCTCGTAGCCGATCGTATGTCCCGGCGGCCACCATGCTTCGCTGTAGGCATGCGCCGGGTCGGTAGCCAGCACACGTCTGAACCCTTGTACATCGTCCGCATCGCTAGTGAAATACACCTGCAGCTCGTTCATCCGCTCGAAGTCGAACTTCACACTGCCAAGACTGCCATTAATCTCGAACGAATTCGTGCAGCGATGTCCAGCTGCGAACCGAGTCGCCTCGAAGCTACCGAGCGCCCCGCAGTCGAAGCGGCTAAGGAACAGCGTAGCGTCATCGACCGTCACGTCGCCAAGCGGTGCGTCCTTGCTTCCCTTCGCGCTTAGGCCAGTCATCGCCGTCGGCAGCGGACGCTGCTTGATGAACGTGTCGCTCATGCCGATCACCTCGCTCATATCTCCGATCAGGAAGTGCGCGAGATCAATGAGGTGCGCCCCCAGATCGCCGTGCGAGCCGGAGCCGGCGATCTCCTTTTGCAAGCGCCATACGAGTGGGAACTCGGGGTCGAGAATCCAATCCTGTAGAAACCAGGCGCGGAAGTGATAAATACGGCCGAGCCGTCCTTCGCTGACGAGCTTCTTCGCCAGCTGAACAGCAGGCGCGAACCGATAGTTGAAGCCGACCATATGCTTGACGCCTGCCGCTTCCACAGCCTCCAGCATCTCCCGCGAGTCGGCAAGTGTAAGCGCTAATGGCTTCTCGCAAAAAATATGCTTGCCTGCCCGCGCCGCTGCAAGCGCGATTTCCTTATGCGCATCGCTCGGGGCGTTAATGTCGATGAGATCAATATCGTCCCGCTCGACAAGCTGCCGCCAATCGGTCACATATTCGTCCCAGCCGAGCTGGTCCGCCGCCTGCGCTACGCCCCGCTCGTCGCGACCACAGATGACCTTCATCTCCGGCCTTGCCACAGCAGGAAAAAACATCGGTAAATCCCGATACGCGTGGCTATGTGCCTTCCCCATAAATTTATAACCGACCATCCCAACAGAAATACGCTTCGGGCTCATGAAACGGCCTCCTTCTGATCTGAATGAGCAACAATGATTACATGGCTATTGCCATAATATACAAAAATGTACGCGCGTTCATTTTCTCACCTGATTGGTTCGTTGTCAATGCTTAATTGCGTAGTTGGTTCATATGAGACCTAGAGCACTTTTACTAGCATACACAATATCGAATCTTAAGAACTACAAAAATCATATTTTCATTAGCATTCATACTACACATTTTACAAAATTTTCAAATTAATGTTTGGACTAAAGACTTATTCTTGTGTTATTAATTCATGACCTATGCACTTCGTGGTAAGGTCTGGTAGTTTATCGGATGATGCGCAACCCAAAGAACCATCCGATAATGCTCCGGCCAAAATAAATCAATAAGTCTTGCAAACTGCTGTACATGTGTGTCACAATCGATGTAGATTCGCTGTTGCCCTTTGTGGTGTGACATGCGGACCTGACAACGAGTGTGGAAGAGGCCACGAACCATTTCGCCGTGGGTGTAGCCTTCATCACTCGTTTTTTCTTTGTTTAATTCGTATAGAGCAACGGACAGCAACGTTTCGGCCGTAAACAATAATTCGAAGTGTGCATGGTGATGGGCTTCAGTTTCGGAATGACACTTCTCCAAGGCTAGCTCCTGCTTGGCCGTACGGAAAAACACCTCGATCCGCCAACGCTTCACGTAAGTACGCAAGGCTTCTTCAGGCGCATCGAAGCGGTTGCTGATGAGCAGGTAGGCACCCTTGTAAGTCGCGGGGGCTTCCTCCTCCGTCTCGAGCAACTCGGAATCGTCTTCCTTTAAGCGCATGGCGGCTACAGCGGCAATTTGTACATAGCGCTGCTTGTTGACTTGCTTGCCTCTGCGGTTCGTTACAGGATGCGGCTGCTTCATGTAGATGTCAGGAATCGCAAGTGAAACCAGTCCTGACGCACCCTCGGCAACCAGTTGCCCGTACACTTCCCGGATGAGCATGATCGGGGTCACAGGAACGTACCGCTCCCTACCCGTACAAGGCTCGATGACCTTACGAAATAATGCCGTGTTGCGTTTAGCCTTTGTTACCCAGTCAAATTGATGCTTTTCGAGAAAGGCGAAGAAGCCTTTACACAAGTACCAGCGATCCATCGCAACCCAAAGACGGCAGGTCGCCGATTCGCGTAGCATCAAGAGCATTTGCTTGGCCAAATCGATCTTTGACAAGCCTTCGTTCTTCTGCTCAGACTTGTGCCATACGCGGTAAAACAACGGATATTCAAGTCCGCTGTGAAGTACGGCCTGAAGAACGACCACATTCATCGCCCACACATAAGTCTTCTTAGACGAGTCATACAACCAGCTTAAAAAAGGAAGCTGCTTGGCATAAGGATGAGCTAGATGCGTATCGTCCAGATTGATCACATCCCCATCCTGCAGGCGAGTGACTTCATCCTGCTGAAGCCTTGCTACTCGCTTTTTGCCAAAGGTAGTCCATGCGAAGGGGCTCGAGAGAAACCGACTCATCGTATACTGAGCAAGCTTCCATGGCTGGAACATCACTTTAAGAAGCGCATCTTGCTCGGCCAGTCTCGCCATTTGAACGACAGACGAGCAGTTACTGACAAGGCCAATCACATACAGAAAGCAGATGAGCCAGGACGGAGTACCGCTTCTTTTCATCATGCCGGATTGTGTGAGCAGGAGGGAAAGGTCAAACCGCTCCCACAAGCTTTTCAGTATGGGTGCGCCTGCGCACTCTCCATGGTTTAATTGTTTGAATCTCGGTTTTTGTAACGCTGACATTGGAAAACCACCTGTTATCTAGAAGATATACCTCGTGAAAAGGTATCCTTCGCAATTATTAGGCCGTTTTTCAAAAGTCAAGTGTTTTTTTTGGATTGAGATGCTACCAGTTAATTACTTCAACTGCATAGGTCATGATTAATTATATGGAATTCATGAATATAACATTTGAGGGAGAGATTTATGTTGAAAAAGTTGCTCGTACTTATCTTTAGTTTTGCCTTGTATGTAAGTTTCGCGTCTTCCAGCTTTGCCGCTACAATGGGACAACTTCTTGAAAGTCCCGAACCCGGATGGCAAAGATACAGCTATACCTCCGATCTCATCACATATGAGGGGACAGGTTGGCATTATGTATCATCTAATAAAGTATATACCCAGCAGAATGGAACGAGTGGAGCTAAGATCAAAATCAATTTTGTGGGCTCTAAATTTAGACTTCTGGCAACTACCTGGACGTCTTTCTCTAAATCTATAACAGTTAAAATCGATGGTGTTGTAGTCGATACGATCTCACAATATGGACCTAGTGTCTCTGGGCCTCGCCTGTCCTACGAGAAAACCGGACTAGCATATGGAGAGCACACAATAGAATTCATCAATAACACCACCCAATATCTCACGATAAATTCCTTTGATACAGATGCACCGCAAGCTCCTATCGAACCTACACTGATCGCTCAAAGTGATATTTCGAAAAACAATTTAAGCTGGACATCGTCCTCGTCGGCAACGTCCTATCACATCAAGCGATCTACAACAGCAGGCGGCCCTTATATGTCCATCGCAACCAACGTTACTGGTACCACCTACTCTGACACTGCCGTCACTCATGGAACGACCTACTATTATGTAGTCACAGCCGTGAACTCGTATGGAGAGAGCGTCCATTCGAATGAGGCATCGGCTAAACCAACAGCTCCCATCTTGAATCGGGCCCTGCTTGTAATTACGTTAGACAGCGGCCTTGAGAAAGAGTACGATGTACCGATGTCTGTCGTGAATGACTTTATCCACTGGTACAGCAACCGCGAGAATGGAGTCGGGTATGAATATTATGTGTTCAATAAAAACTATAACCTCGCCAAGTTTTTAAGTCGTAAGGATTATATCGCCTACAGCAAGATCGAAGCCTTCGAAGTGAATGAATACAGCGAGAATCCATAACCGAGCAAGTAGAAATCGGAAACAATACTTCGAATTCGACTTCAGTAGCGTTGCATAAATCATGACATCTAAAATGGTGGAATATTCAGAAATTAGTTTTCAAATTCCAAGGGCCAAAAACTTACGGGGTACCCCTGAAACAGGCAGTTGCTGTCCATTTGTAATATTCATCCTTTTCAAGTTGATGATTGGTTTTTTTTCGACTTAGGCGACTTACTGGTCTTTCTGTTTCTTCTGTCGCCCTCTCGAAGTTCGACTTGGTTTTCGCTCTACTGCTGCGACCATCCTCAGCCACGGTTGCCACATGAGTTCTTTCAAAGCCTCAATGAGTTCCGTTAACGTTCGACTCGTTCCCAGTTCTAGCTTCATAAGCAGCAGCAAGCAGTATGCAATTAAACAGATCCAAATCTGATTCATCACTGCGTTCTCGCTGTCACCGTAAAAACAGGTTAGCTTCAGGTTCTGCTTGACCCACCGGAAGAACATCTCGATCTGCCAGCGGCTACGATACAGGTCACCAAGCTCTTCTGCCGTCAGGTCGAACCGATTCGTAATGATACGGACCTCATTACCGCGACCGTCTGTGGTGACGATCATACGAAGGGGGTGCTGCATGCGCTTGTGAGCTTTGCCTAGCACGACTTTGACATCGCGGATGATGTCTGAATCTGTGTTCACCGAAAGTTCTTCCACTTCTTCGACAACAGCATTGTCCTTTAATCGTGATACGAATCGAATGCCACGCTCGCAGTAACTGTCGTATTTGCCGTAGTCCAGATACCCGCGGTCCATCAGATACGTGACGTCCGACTCATCGATCAGGACGTCCATTTGGCTGCGGTCTGCGGGCCTTGCAGGCGTAACCACTGCCTTATCCGGATAAACATGGTCGGGGTCAGCAAATGCCACTCGCAGGTGCAGTTTCACGCCTGCTTTCGTTTTTCGGAAAGTCGCCCATTTATACCGCTGTAGGCAAACGCTGATCGTAGAAGAGTCTATAATCTTGACCGTTCCGATGCGCCCTGATATCGGCCTAGCATCTCGATGCAACTGTGTAATGAGATTACAAAGGATGGCTTGAAGTACTTCTGGGTCCAGTTGATTATTTTTACGGGACAACTGGGATGCACTGATCGAAGCAATGCCGAGTTGCTTTTGAAATTCCTCGTCGTGCTCCAGCTTTCGCATGATGGAACGAAGACCCTTTCGCTTCTCTAACTGTGCTTCGATGAAGATGTACAGAAAGACTAAGGTGTCGAGCTTTTTCACATAACGGTCGAGCGTAGTCGTGCTTTGCCAATTCGGGATGATGTTTGGATTTATTGGTGCAACCCATTTACCAAATGCAGAAAATAGTGTATCCTTGTCCATGCGTATCTCCTAAGTTAGGGATTTGGACAGGGCTACCTGTTACCCTAATTTTAGGAGTTTTTTGTTACAGAGTACGACCTATTTATTACAATAATAGCACAATTTGTCCAATCTGTTCGCGTGTTAGTTTTTATGCAACGCTACTGATTCGACTTATATCTAATCGCATAAGCAAATGGCTGCCGAGCAACAGACTCAGCAGCCATTCTTGTTCCCTTCTATTGCCGCTCCGCGAGCTTCGTGCCGAGCTCGGCGGCAGCGAGCGCATACGGCGTCGTTTTTACGACAATCTTATCTCTCGAATCCTTCACGACAACCTCGACCTGAACCGTATCGGTCTCCGACTTCACCGGCTCTACAAGCTTCGCTTCGAGCTCGCCCGAGTCATCGTTGCGCTTCGTCTCGACCGGCTGTCCATTCACATGCACAATCGCCCCCGGCGGCAGCTCCACACCGCGAACGCTCAGCATAGAGCCATCCGCAGCGTGCTCCACAGCGACCGAATCAATCCGCATCGGACCGGTGCCGATCACATAATTCGGATTCTTGATCGATTGCTTGATATCACCGTAGCCGTACTGCTTGCCGAATATAATGTCGTACTGCAGCAGCTCATACGCCTTCAGCGCCTCGGTCTGGATGTTCATCGACTCATATAAGTTGGTCGGCGGAATAATCGGCGTACGCTGGGATAATTGGTATAAGAAATCGGTATAATAAGTGCCTGGACGCTCGGCCTGCTTAAGCACATAAGAGCTCAGGAATGAAGGACTCATGCTCAGATGCTCCCGCTTCCGGGGCAAATAATTGTCCCATACGAGCACAGGCACCCGGTACATCTTGTTCAAAAATTCCGGATCCTGCTCCTTCAAGTAACCTGCATCCTTGTACGCCTGATAATTCTCACCCAGACTCGGCAGGTGATCTCCGAAGAAGACAATCATCGTCGGCTCGCCCTTCGCTTCATAATGCGTCACAAGCTCCTTAAGCATCGCATCTGCACCGAGCAATCCTTGCGCGAACGTCTCCAGCAAGCCCTTCGTCTCACCCTCCACGCCGGACACTTGGATCGTATTTTCCTTAAACTTTCCCGGGTAATAATGATAATGATTTTCCATCGTATTGGCAAAAATAAAATCAGGACCGTCCGACTTCTCCTGCTCCTTAATAATATGCTTCGCTACCGAGCGATCGGACAAATAAGGACCGGCATAATCCGGCTCGAAAAATTCCTGAGATACGTACTTGGAGAAGCCGAAGTTCTCGTACACCGTCTTGCTGTTATAAAACCAGCTATGAAACGGGTTAATCGCCGTTGTCGCATAGCCTTGACGAGCAAGTATGCTCGCGATCGAATCGATGCCGCGGTCTACGTACTGATTATACGGAATGGAGCCTTGCGGCAGGAAGCGCATCGAGTTACCAGTGAGCACCTCGAATTCAACGTTCGCCGTACCGCCTCCATATTGCGGTGACAGCATCGTACCGCTCGTATATTTCTCCGCTAGCGAGCGATAGAACGGGATCGGGTCTTGACTGAACGTCACGTTCTTCATCTGTGTCGGATCCCAGAACGATTCGCTCAGCACTACGATAATGTTCGGCTTCACCGCGCTCTCGGCAGCGACCTCCTTCGGTACCGAGCCTGTGATTCCCCGAATGGTCTGCTCGCTGTAGCCTTCAGGCTCCTTCAGGGACAGAAACTTCAGATTCATCATCGTCGTTAGCAAAAATCCGTTCGTGCGCACGTTCTCCGTCTGATCCCATGCCATATTCTCGACATTCGCCAGCTTCTTCAGCGACACCGCGCCGTCATTATAGATCGACACGAGCAGCAGCAATGAAGCAAGCGCCATCGTCAACCGATGCTTCCAGTTCAGCCTGAGCGTCACCTTCGGCAGCTTGTAGATAAGCAGGAGGCTAATCACAATGAACACGACGAACGCCGAGATCACCTGGAAATTAAGCAGGCCGCTTATATATGGCGTCATATCCTTCGTTTCGCTCGTCAGCAGCAGATCCCAAGGAAGAAAGGGGACGCCCAATATTTCAAGCTTGACACCGCTTACTAAGCCGAACGCAAGACAACACGTAGATACGAGCCAGAACGATAACCGCACGCTAGCGGTCAACGCCGTTAAGAGCATGATCAGGCCGAGCACCACGAATCCGTTCAACACGAGCTCGGGAATCGCGCTGAATGTCCATCCGAACGTCTCTCCCCACTGTCCACGGCTCAGTACCTCAACGAGCAGTACCGTCCATAGGGACCATAGCAAGAGCGGCAGGCGGGTAACCGTCTGACGTCCGTATGAGCGTAAGGTAAGCTGTAATTCTCCCATATAAATCCCCACACTTATATTAATTTATTGTAAACAACTTGCACTAGTATAGCATATATCAACCGTTTGTGTATGATGTCGTATTAAAATTTTATTAATACAGAACTGGATAATTTTTCATGAATACAACAATGATGTCGACTGCTGCTCCTTATGCTAAAATAAATGTAATTACTCTGACGCGCGGTCCGGATTGGACCTGCCGCAGAGCGCAATGAACGGTGCAAAGGAGTCGCAGCCTTGAATATACATCCATATCATAACGAGCTTCACCCCTTGCTCACCCGACTCCTCGTTGACATGCAGGACTCGATCTACGTGATGGAGGTCGATCCGCAGCAGCAATTCCGCTACGTCTTCGTGAACCGGGCAGCGACGCTGTTCAGCGGCATCTCGATGGCGCATGCCGGCCGTACGTTCTTCGACACGAACGAGCCGGAGATGGCGGCCTTCCTTCATCAGAAGTACTCCCGGGTGCTGAGGGAAAGAACAAGCCTGCGCTTCGAGGACGGTGTGCGGCTGCCGAACGGCCTGTTAAGCGGAGAGAGCATTCTGACTCCGATTATGGACGAGCAAGGACGGATCACCCAAATCGTGTGCGTCACCCGCGATACGACCGAGCGTAAGCGCATGGAGGAGACGCTTCATCATTACGCCTATCACGACGAGGTCACCCAGCTGTACAACCGGCGATATTTGTTTCAGTTTGTCGTTCAGCCTGCGGTCGTCTATTTGCTCGATCTCGATCACTTCAAGAACATCAACGATACGTTCGGACACGACATCGGAGATTCACTGCTCATCGAGGCGGCGCGACGTCTGCGCGATCGGTTCGAGGACAGCTACACGCTCGTGCGGCTAGGCGGAGACGAATTCATTGTGGCCGCTCATTCACCGAAGGAGTCTGCGGAGGCTGCCGCCGAGCGCATACTGGATGCATTCCGCGAGCCATTCCGACTGCAGGACCGCTACATGAACATCAGCGTCAGCATCGGGGTCGCGGTTAATACGCAGGGCGAAGAGATCCATACACTATTGAAGCATGCCGACATTGCGCTGTATCGAGCGAAGGGCGAGGGGCGAAGACGGTACCACATTTTCGAATCGGGCTCGAGGTATGATCATCTGGTTAAATTCAAATATGAGCTTGCACTCGCGACAGCCATCGAGCGTGATGAGCTGAGACTTGCGTACCAGCCGATCTACGACTGCACCTCGAATCGTATTGTCGGCGCTGAGGCGCTCCTGCGCTGGGAGAGTGCGCTGTACGGCTCGGTATCGCCCGCCGACTTCATCCCGGTTGCTGAGGACACAGGACTCATTATTCCGATCGGCGATTGGGTGCTTCGGCAAGCTTGCCGCGACTTATCCCACCTGAAGACGCTGTTCGGTGAGCCATTTAAGATGTCGGTCAACATATCGAGGCGGCAGCTGCATGAGGAAGGCTTCATCGAACGGCTGCACAGCATTGTACTGGCGGCGCAGGTGAACCCATCCGATGTCGATCTAGAAATTACAGAAAGCATGGTCATTCATCATATCGAGGGTGTGCAGCGCATTCTGCAAACCGTCCGTGAGCTCGGCTTCACTATTACGCTCGATGACTTCGGCACCGGCTACTCGTCGCTGAGCATGCTGACGTCGCTGCCGATCGACAAGCTTAAGATCGACCGCTCCTTCATCCATCATATGAACCAATCGCTCATTTCGGCCATCCTTGCGATGGCAAGCGCGCTCAAGCTGCAGGTCGTCGCCGAGGGCGTCGAGCTGGAGGAGCAGCTGCTCCGGCTGCGCGAGCTGTCCTGTCCGTTCGTGCAAGGATATTTGATCTGTAGGCCGCTGGAGCTGCAGAAGCTCGAGGCCCAGCTGGAATTCATGTCGAATTTCGTCAAGGCATGACTTCCGTCTCGACCGATCACATGGTACACTAGTAATGCTGAACGATGAATTTTTTCTTAACTGGAGTGAACGGTCGTGTATGAGGCGAATTTCTTAGAGCTATTCTGGGATAAAGTCAAGTCGAATCACATTCAAAATTATCCGATGCCTGTTTCCCTGCACCACGGCCTGGCCCATACCGTTCAGCTGGAGGATCGCAAGACCAACTTATTATGGCTTCCCTATGAGTACACAGGACTTGCTTATGTGGAGCGTATACCAGGGTCCGTCGATATATTCCCTTATTACCGGGGCATGATCGTCGAAGCGTTCGAGCTCTCGCACGGTATGGACCTGCACAAGCCGAAGCGAGAGGAAGCCGTCCTCAAGCAGCTGTATTCCAGATCGTGGGAGCTACATCAAGTCATTAGCGCCGAGCCCTTCTTCGGGACCGCTGCCGACTACTTGTACAAATTTCATCATCTCGTTGAGTTTTTGAAATATTTCAATTCCGCGAAAAAAATACCGGTATAGCGACGATGATCCGTGAAGCAGCAAAGCTGGGACCTGTGTGCGCACAGGTCTTTTTGCTGCGCGAGCACGTGCCTCTTGACATACTCTGGAACTCGTCGTATATTTTATTTATTGATCAATAAATGAGGTTGAGCAAGCGGAAAGGAGACACACATGCCATCCAAGGAAGAAGCCGCCCACAATCGGCGGCTGCAGATCATTCAGGCAGCGGCCGCCCTCTTTGCGGAGCTTGGGTACTACAAGACGACGACAGCCGAGGTCGCCAGACAAGTTGGCGTGACGCAGCCGTACATTTTCCACTTCTTCAAGTCCAAGGAGCAGCTGTACTTGGCCGTACTGGAGCAAGCGTCCCAGCACCTCATGCACGCCTTCACGTCGGTAGAGGCTCCGCCTGATCGGCTGCATGAGGCGATGGGTAAAGCGTTCGCCCGACTGCTCGAGACGAACCGTCATGAGATTATGCTCGTCATGATGTCGTTCGCAACGCCAGAGCCGCCAGTTCGGGAGTATACCCGGCAAGTGTTCGAGCTCGTCTACGATACGGTCAGACAGCGCTTCGCGGCAGCAGGCATCGAGCAGCCGGGAGTTCGAGCCAGCAGCTTCATTGGCAGCGGGCTCGTCATCGCCCTGTCCGAGACAGTCGGCCTGCCTCGTCTGCTGCCTTGGTGCAACGATTGAGCTGTCATTATCGGAGGTCGGCTGTATGTCTATGCATGCGGCCCGGCTCCGTACGGATCGGGCGGTCCCAGCACTTGAAGCATTTTTTTTGCGGGTTCATTTATTTATTGATAAATAATATGAGAGGATGTTGTTACGATGTTGAATGCTGCTGTTACGAGGGTTAAGGGTGCGCTGCTCCATTCCGATGAGCGCATGGTGTATCAAATGGCGCTTGTCGGCCTAGTATCGGGCGCTCTATGCTACCTTTGCTTGCTGCTCCAGCAACTCGGCTTGCTGTTCCCCGCTGAGCTGGAGATCGTCAGAGCTGCGTCGCTGTGCTTCGCATTCGGTCTATTCCTGGCCACGACAGGACTTGTGCTCCCATTGACCGGGCTTACCGTCCGTACCCGCACCTGGTTCCAGCGTGTGCTCGCTGTACCCGCCTACTATGCCTTCCCGGTCGAGATCATTCAAGTGTTCCGCGGACTTGACCCGCGCTTCAACGAAGGCCCCTTCCTCACGCACGTATTGCCTGGTATCGTCTACGGCGCGCTGTTCGGCTTCGTCATTCTCATGTATGTATGGCTGACGGCACAATTTTTCACCGCAAAGTCGTATCGTACGAACCCGCTGCTCGTGCTCGGCATTCGCTACGGTCTGCTCTCCTCGATGGCTGGCTTCGGGTCGGGCGTATGGATGGCTCTCATTCAGGGACGTTACATCGGGGAGCAAGGCGACATTATGGGCGTCCACTTCCTCGGCTTCCACGGTCTGCAGGCTGTGCCTGTGCTCGCTCTGCTGCTGCTGCGCCTTCCTGATGTCCAGCCGCTTCGCTACGTGCATGCGGCAGGCTCGCTCTGGCTGCTGCTGTCGATGTACTCGGTGCTGCCGACCGCGCTGGGACGCTCCTTGCTCGACTTCACTGAGCCGCTGAATGCTCCGCTGTATGTGCTGCTTGCCGCCTGGGGGGCGGTCACGGTGCGCGTCGTGCTGCTGCTTGCTCGAAGCCGCACTTCCTCGAAGCAGCCCGAGCTCCCGGCATCGTCGTAGGATGAACAGCACCGCTTGTGAATTTAATAATAATGTAAACGAACGGGTTTGCTATCCGTTCGTTTTTCGTTACAATTAAGATATGAGTAACGATATGCAGAGACGACCTGAGGTGAGCATCCGTGGAACAAGATCAGCAGCATAGCGAATCGCAGGAGTCCGAGAGCCTACCCGAGCCTGCTTCGGTGGAGCGCGCAGCCGTGAAGCTGTGCGCCCACTGCAAGCTGGTGAAGCCGATTGGTGAATTTTTGCGGCGCACGGGCAAGCGCGCCGGCAAGGCATCCCGGCGCGGCGCGTGCCGGACTTGCCGCAAGCAGCGGAGCGCCTCGGCCGTGGACGAGGCGCTCCAGCCGGATGCGGCGAAGCCCTCGACGGAGCGCGCCAAGCCGGATGCGGCGAAGCCCTCGACGGAGCGCGCCAAGCCGGATGCGGCGAAGCCGCCGATGAGGGAGCCCGCGAAGCCGCTAGGGCTCCACGCTGTGCCTGCGCCGCCGGAGGATGCGGCTGCTGGCGAAGCCGAAGCTCGGCCGAGGCTGCTGCAGCATCGGCCGCTGCCTGTGCCGCCGCCGCGTCCGAAGGGACCGGATGCGGCGATTTTGCGACCGACACGTGAAGGGGTCCTGTGGATGCTCGGACGTACGGACAAGGGTCGACGGTGGCGTCAGGAAACGGATCTGGAGACAGCTGTCACGCTCGTCAATGAATTCGCCGCCGTCGTGGTGAACCGATATACGGTCAAGCGCTTGTACAGCAACAAGTCGTTCCGTCAGTACATCTTGACTCGCGATGCATATACGTGCCACTTCTGCGGCCAATTCGGCAATACGATCGATCATCTGCTCCCCCGCTCCAAGGGCGGTCATACGACGCCGGTCAACTGTGTTTGCGCCTGCAACGAGTGCAATCAGAGCAAGGCGAGTCAGAGCGTCGAGGAGTTCATTCAGTCGGGCCATGACGACTCTCATGATCCAGCACACTCGGTCGAGCTCAGACCCGATTAATGCTCACTATATTTCCTCCGAGGTTGTGCCTTTCCTATTCACGAGCTGTGCCAGCCCAGTAAAAATTCACAAGGAGTGTTATCATCATGAGACAACGTTTAAAGCTAACGCTGAGAACTCAGGAGCTGAGACAACTCGCTCACATTATGATGGAACATAATCACCTGATCGCGGAGTCGATCCGCGAGAACCGTGCGCAGCTGAAGGAAACGATTGAGCGCAATACGAGGCAGAGGGAAGCGGTTCAGCAGCAGCTGCAGGAGTTGCGAGCCCAGCTTCAGGACAATTCCCGCCAAGCCCGATCCTGATGACTGGGCAAGCATGATAGTCAACGCGGGCTATAGGCCTGTGATTACTCTTACTCGAAGCCGTAATCGTGCTGCTGCTCTTCCTCCGCGGCCTGTTCGAGCTCGAACGCCGTAATGGTACGAATGACGTAATGGCGGGCAGCGGCCTGCTGCTCCGCTTGCTTGAGCATATAGCGCGGCGAGCCCTCCTTCTCCTCGTCGTACACGATGAGCAAGCCATCTGTATGTTTCAGCAAAAACTTGTTCTTCTCCGCGAATTGCCACGGCCCAACATATTTGCTATTGGTCACACTCTTCGTATAATCGGCCCGCCGCAGCACCTCCTGGTACTGCTCCTTCTTATCGTCGCTCCAGTTCTCCTCCTGCTCGAGGAACGGCGTAATGACCGCCAGCTGCAGCTGCGGATAATCAGCCTTCAGCTCGATGACCGCTTGCGCTGCCCACAGCTCCACTCCCCACTGACCGCTGACGATGACCCATTCGAGTCCTTCCTCCAGCGCCTCCTCCAGCCTTCGCCGGATCGCCTTCTTAATGATCGGAACACCTGGATGCTTATTGGAAAAAATCCCGAGCTCCGACGCCTTATATCCCGTAATCAGCATTCGCTTCATCGTGGTCACACTCTTCTCTCCTACTGTTCTCTCGCACCAATCGTCCAAGCTTCAGGTTACCATATGTGCCCCAACCCTCACAATGAACCGAGCCGAATTGCTCGTCCCGCATTCTAAAGCGCGCCTGATGTCCATAAAGTAGGATAAACCCGCATACACGCTGAGCTTGACATCCGAGAAGCGATGGCAATCTACAATCTCAAGGAGGAGAGCGACGATGAAGAGAAAAGGGTGGATATGGATGCTGATGATCATACTGGCTGGCATGACGCTAAGCGGCTGCGCAGCAGGCGGTAAGCAGGAGGATCGTCCTTCCAGTCTGATCTTGGCAACAGGTGGAACGGCCGGAACGTACTATCCGCTTGGCGGAGGCATGGCGAATGTGATCAAGGAGAAGGCAGGCGTCAATACGACGGCTCAAGTGACCGGCGCTTCCGTCGAGAACATGAGGCTGCTGAGTAAAAAGGAAGTCGATCTCGCCTTCACCCAAAGCGACATCGCCGATTACGCCCATAAGGGGATCGAAATGTTCAAGGATAGCAAGGTCGATAACCTTAATGCAATCGGCGGACTGTATCTGGAGACGGTTCAGATTGTAGTCGCGGAAGGAAGCTCCATTCAGAGCGTGAGCGAGCTGAAGGGCAAGAAAGTATCCGTCGGGTCGCCAGGCAGCGGCACGGAGGCGAACGCGAGACAAATTCTCGAGGCTTACGGCATCACCTTCGACGATATGGGCACTGAGCGTCTGTCGTTCGGCGATTCGGCCAAAAAAATACAGGACGGCCAGCTGGACGCTGCCTTCATTACCGCCGGAGCGCCTACAGCTGCAGTTAACGAGCTGGCGGCGACGAAGGGAGTACGCATTCTAACGCTCGATAAAGAAGGCGTGAAGAAGCTGATCGACAAGTATCCGTTCTATGTCGAGCAGACCATTGCAGCGAGCACGTATCCGAAGCAGGACGCTGAGGTGACGACAGTAGCTGTCAAGGCGGTACTCACGGTCCGCGCCGAGCTCGCCGAGGGACTCGTGTACGACATGACGAAGGCGCTGTATGAGAATACCGATGCGCTCGTTGCGATTAATACGAAGGCGAAGGAGATGAAGGCAGAGGATGCGGTGAAGGGCATCAGCATTCCGCTGCATCCTGGCGCCTTGAAGTATTACAAGGAGAAGGGCTACGTGAACTAATGGTGCAGCACCGCGAGCGGCGGCGGGGACGTTCCCGCCGCCTTTTGTCCATCCATGGAACCGTTGCCTCTCGCTCTTGGTCGGCCATGACTGTGGTTGCCGCTGCAGGTCTGTTCGCCTCCACCCTGCTCGCCCTGAGCTGGCTCGTCAGCGGTCCGTCTGCACCATCCGCAGAGGTTGGGCTTGTGCTGCGCGATGTGGACAGCGGACGTGTCGTGCTGCGTCGGTCCGTCGCGGTCGGGGAGCCGTTCGCCCTTGAATATACACATTCGGTCCACCGGACGCCGATGCGCGAGACGTTCCATATCGATGCGAGCGGACGCATCGTGCTCGATCAGCTGCGCTACGAGTCGCTAGGCGTCGGCAATCCGTCGGAAGCAGAAGGGGCTGCCGAGTTCCGACTGGAGGACGGCTCGATGATCCTCGACCGAATGAACCGAGTGCTCGGAACGTTCCAGCTCGCGGTCGGACAGGTCGCCGCCGGCCATCGGCTTATCGTACAAGGAGACTCGATCCCGTTAGCCAGTCTAGGCCGTCCGGGCATCGTGCTCCGCTTCGAGGTGAAGAAGACTCTATCCATGAAGCTGAAGGGAGTGCTGAACGTTGACCGTTAACCGAACGATACCGAAGAGCTTCATCTATTATTTCGCTGTCGTGTTCTCTGTCTACCAGCTGTACGCCTCCTTAATGACGCCGTTCCCGGATCAGGTGCACCGTGCCATCCATCTGGCGTTCGGACTTGCCTTGATCTTCCTCATTTATCCACCCACTGTTATGCAAAAGGGCGGACGCTCGCTAAGCATCGTGCTGTCTGCGCTAGCCATCGGGGCTGGGCTGTACTGGTTGCTGCAATTCGAGTCGCTGTTCGTACGGGCGGGCAGCTATACCGCTGTCGACATGGTCGTCGGCGGTATTGCCATTGCACTCGTGCTGCTCGCCTCCATTCGCGCTGTCGGTGTACTGATTACGGTCATTGCAGGGGTATTCCTCCTGTACGCGCTGCTTGGCGACTACATGCCCGGCTTCCTGCAGCATCGCGGCATCTCCATCGAGCGGCTGATCAGCCATATGTATTTCACGTCGGAGGGTATACTCGGCACCCCGATTGCGGTGTCAGCGAGCTTCATCTTCCTGTTCATTCTGTTCGGCTCGTTCCTCGATCGAACAGGAGTCGGTGAATATTTCAACGATCTCGCCATGGTCGTCGCAGGACGACAGGTAGGCGGGCCAGCGAAGGTGACCGTCTTCTCGAGCGCGCTGCAAGGGACGATCAGCGGCAGCTCGGTCGCGAATGTCGTCACCTCAGGCTCGTTCACGATCCCGCTGATGCGCAAGCTCGGCTACCGCAAGGAGTTCGCAGCAGCCGTCGAAGCGTCCTCGTCCACCGGCGGTCAAATTATGCCGCCCATTATGGGCGCAGCTGCGTTCCTGATGGCCGAATTTACCGGCATCCCATATTCCAGCGTGGCGCTGGCGGCCTTGATTCCTGCGCTGCTGTTCTTCGCAGGCATCTGGATTATGGTCCACTTCGAGGCGAAGCGACTCGGCCTGCGGGGCATGAAGCCAGAGGAGCTGCCGAAGACGCGCGACGTGCTGCATAAGTTGTACCTGCTCACGCCGATCATCGTCATCATCGGCCTGCTCATGACGGGGATGACCCCGATCCGCGCGGCGATCTACAGCATCGTGTCGGTCATCGCCGTCGGTGCTGTGCGCAAGGCGACCCGCATGTCTGTGCGCCGTGTGCTCGACGCACTGGAGGACGGCGCGCGCCATACACTCGGCGTCATCGCCGCAACCGCATGCGCCGGCATGATCGTCGGTGTCGTCACCTTGACCGGACTCGGCTTGAAATTCGCGAACGGCCTCATAGGCCTCTCCGGCGGCATGCTGCTGCCGACGCTGCTGCTGACGATGCTCGCGTGTCTGTTGCTCGGCATGGGCACTCCAACGACCGCCAACTATATCATTACGTCCACCATCGCCGTACCGGCACTGCTCGCACTCGACACCCCGGTTCCGATACTCGCCGCACATATGTTCGTCTTCTACTTCGGTATCGTTGCCGATATTACACCGCCTGTCGCTCTCGCCTCCTTCGCCGCCGCCGGCATCGCGGGCTCAAGGCCGATGCGCACCGGCCTGGAATCGACGCGCATCTCCATCGCGGCCTTCATCATTCCGTTCATCTTCGTCTTCTCACCGCAGCTGCTGCTGATCGACACGACGTGGCACGAGGCACTCATCGTAACCGTCACAGCGCTCATCGGCATGACTGGCGTCTCGTGCGGGATGATCGGCTACGGCGTAAGAGCAATGAGCGCGCCCGAGCGGCTGCTGTCGGTAGGAGCAGGCCTCTTGCTCATCGTGCCGGGGCTCTGGAGCGATGCAGCGGGGCTTGGCCTGCTCGCGTTGCTGCTCGGCTTGCAGCTTATGCTGAAGCGGAGAGCGGAGGTGCGCTCGGAGAGTTCGCAGCAGAGCGATGAATCACGATAGGTTGAGCAGTGAATAGTGATGAGGACGTTCGGATAATACGTCCCACTTCAGCGCACGATAGGATCGGAGGTGTTAAACCATGGATGAGCAGAAGGAAACGATCACTTCATACGACCCGAAATCAGGCCAGTCGAAGCAGGTCAAGCTCGTGCTCGATCACGACGGGCCCGGCGACATGAAGCTGTCCGTCGAGCCGATCGACGAAAGCGAGAGCGAGAAGTAATATCGCTGAGCGGCGGGCAGCAGAGGGCGCGTGCCGTGGCGATGAGCCTGCGGCCATGGGCGCGGGCTCAGCAGTGGCGGCGCGCTATGGCACCGGGCAGGCCGCGCCGGCAGTGTGCCCTGCTGCGGCGCGTGTCGCTGTTTCGCACAGCATGCGGCTACGCCGCACGACGCTAACGGAACTACAAGACCTTATTCTGCGAAAAAGGAGCCTTTACGAGCGATAACGGACCTCAGTGACGCTATTTCCCGGTTTATAGCTCATATCACCTTCATTATGATCAAATAACGGCGCTGAGTTCCGTTAGAACCCCAAAGCGACTCGAATCGACCGAATAAGGTCGCTGAGTTCCGTTACACCTAGCCCCCCTCCACCCCTCCCACCCTTCGTTCACCTTGCCCGACGTAGATCGCCTGCTGACGGTGATGCTAAATCCCCATACAAGACCACTGGCTAATGTAAACTGCACCCCAATTGTTAAGCACTATCTAACAATTGGAGATGCAGTTCACTAATGCCGGTAGTCTTTTCTCATCATTCTTCGAGTGCCCCTCCCGCGACCGGAACTTGCACCGGCTAGTAGATACGTGCTTAGCTAGGCACGCCGCAACTACAAAAAGCTCCGCCGCGACAGCGCGGCGAAGCTTCAAGCCAGCTTCATGTATTCAGCTCAGCTTACATTGCAGCAAGTGTGTCTGTCAGCACAGGCACGATCTGCGACTTGCGGGATACAACACCCTTCAGCACAGCCTTGTTGTCAGCAAGCGTTACATTGTACGCTTTCTCCACTGCGTTCGCTGCACGTCCGAGCGCCAGCGCGATGGAGTCGTTGTTCAAAATATCGGTTACAACGAAAACGAACAGATCCAGGTTCTTCTCAGCGATGATGTTGTTCAGCGCAGCCTCGATCTCCGCTTGACGTCCGAGCACATCGTTCGTGTCTACCGCGTTCACCTGAGCGATCTCAACCTTGTAGCTGCCCATCTGGAACTCCTTGGAGTCGAGGGAGATCAGCTGAGGAACCGTCTTCTCCAGCATGTTCGCGCCCGCCTTCAGCATGTCAAGGCCGTAGCTCTCGAGGTTCACGCCTGCGATGTCAGCAAGCTCACGAGCGGCAGCCACGTCTTGCTCTGTGCAAGTTGGCGACTTGAGCAGCAATGTATCGGAGATAATCGCGGACAGCATCAGACCTGCGATCTCCTTCTCAACGGCAACGCCGTTCTCCTTGTACAGCTTGTTCAGGATTGTAGTCGTGCAGCCTACAGGCTCCGCACGGTAGTAGAGCGGATGGCTCGTCTCGAAGTTCGCGATACGGTGATGGTCGATAACCTCTGTCACGCGCACCTGATCGATGTCGCTCGCGCTCTGCTGACGCTCGTTATGGTCAACGAGGATAACGTTCTTCGCTTCATTCGCAACCGTGTCAACTTGACGCGGCGCTGCAACCTTGAACGTGTCCAGCACGAATTGCGTTTCGCTGCTGACGACGCCGAGGCGCACAGCTTCTACGTTTTGACCAAGCTTTGTTTTCAGGTCGGCATACACAAGAGCCGAGCAGATCGAATCAGTGTCCGGGTTTTTATGCCCGAAAATAAGCGTTTTGTCCATGGATGGTAAATCTCCTTACGTATTCGAATTTGATTCAGCAGAGAAAAGTATACCATAGAAACAAATGCCTATCCATACGCAAAATGCAGTGAAGCACAGCCGCGAGATCAGCCGCAAACAATGCGGCAAACACAGCCGCAAACTACCGCGCAACGATGAAACCGGATAGGATGTCACTGCGATTATTCATATGTACCGATAAAATCTAATGTCATTATTCATGACACTAAAACTTGAATAACAGACACACGCCGACCTGAACAACAAAATAATTGTTTTCAAACGAGCAAACTTATGTTAAGTTATATAACACGAAGAGGCGTTAAGTCTCACACAACATCATATAACCAAGTTTTCTAGGGTTCCGCAGGCCACACGCGCCTGGACTGGTCCGAGAGAAAACGCACAGCCGGTACCGCTGTGTTCACGGAGGGACAAAAGCCCGGGAGATCATCTGATAAAGAGATCTCCCGGGCTTATTTTATTTCCAAAACCTATAGCCGAAGGGATTGAAGCATATGCAAGAGACTACATTCAAACGAACCTTGAAGCTTTCCCACGTTGTCTATCTCGGTCTGGCGTGGATGACGCCGATGATTTATTTCTCCGTATACGGAATCGCCTCGGAAGCGTCCAGCGGCATGCTGACCCAAGCGTACGCTCTCGCGTTCCTCGCCATCTTCTTCACCGCATTAAGCTACGGCATTATGGCGAAGCGCTTCTCCACATCAGGCTCTGCCTATACATATGTAAAGAAGAGCATGAATCCGATCGTCGGCTTCCTCGTAGGCTGGGCGCTGCTGCTCGATTATTTCTTCTCGCCACTCATAGCCTGTCTGACGTTCGGGTTGTACATTCATGCTCAGTTCCCATCGATCCCGGCCTACGTGTGGATGATCGCTCTCAACGTGACGCTGGCGATTGTGACGATCATCGGCATTAACTTCTCGGCCAACCTGAGCAAGGTGTTCGTCTGGATCCAAATAGCGTTCATCGCCATATTCAGCTTCATGCTGCTGCGTAATGTCACGCCTGACGTACAGCCGCTTGAGCCGTTGCTGCAGACCGCCGTGCCGCTTCCCGCACTGCTCGCTGGAGCCTCGATCATCTGCTTCTGCTTCCTCGGCTTCGATTCGATCACGACGATGGCTGAGGAGACGATCCAGGCTGAGAAGACGATCCCGCGCGCCATTCTTATTATCATTTGCACCGCTGTGGTGCTGTACCTCGTACCATCGTACTTGACACAGCTCGTGCATCCGAATGTCACATTTACGAACATCGATTCAGCTGGTCTTGAGATCGTCAAGCTAGTGGGAGGCGCCGCCCTGTCGTCCTTGTTCATGGTCGTCCTTATTCTAGCGATCTTCACGCAAGGATTAGCGTCGATGACGAGCGTATCGCGCCTGCTGTTCGTCATGGGCCGGGAGAACGTGCTTCCGAAGCGGATGTTCGGCTTCCTGCACCCGAAGTTCAAGACGCCTGTCCTGAACATTCTCATCGTCAGCGCCGTCTCCTTAATCGCACTCGCGATCGATCTGGAGACAGCGGTGAAGTTCGTCAGCTTCGGCGCGCTCGTCGCCTTCATCTTCGTCAACCTTGCGGTCATCGCACAGTGCTACATCCGTGACGGCAAGCGCTCCTTCAAGGAGACGTGGCTGTACTTGATTTTCCCGCTCACGGGGGCCGGCTTCATCGGCT
Organism: Paenibacillus sp. YYML68; assembly: GCF_027923405.1. Taxonomy (NCBI): domain Bacteria; kingdom Bacillati; phylum Bacillota; class Bacilli; order Caryophanales; family Paenibacillaceae; genus Paenibacillus; species Paenibacillus sp. YYML68. The sequence continues at coordinate 3,466,671 of NZ_BQYI01000001.1, forward strand.
GGCTGCTGTCGCTGCTCGACTCGAACTCGCTCATGATGGGCTCGATCTGGCTCGTTCTCGGCATCCTGTATTATATCGCCAAGCACGCGAAGCAGCTGCGCAGCATAAGAACCTCGCAGCGCATGGCACAGCAGGAGCAGTCGTAATCGAGCGCCGAGTGTTGCTACAGCAGTAAGGAGGGCGCGCCGTTCAGGCGTGCCTTTTTTTTCGCATGCGGGTAGATCGAGTAGCGCGGTGAGCTATCAGCTGATGAGCTTCAAGCCGACTGCCGCTGTGAGCACCATCCCGATGAACAGAATTCGCTTGCGATCGTGTGACTCCCCGAAAAAAAGCATGCCGACGAGCGCGCCGCCCGCTGTGCCGATCCCCGTCCATACGGCGTATGCCGTCCCCATCGGAATACTCTGCATCGCAAAGCTTAAGCCTAGGAAGCTTATCGTGAGTCCAACGCTAAAGACAAGGAATGCGACTGCATTGCGATCACGCTTCATCCGGTTCATGCCGATCACGCCGACAACCTCGAACAAGCCTGCAATAATGAGCACAAGCCACGCCATCACGCATCCCCCTCTCTGGTGCTAACAGAACTCGGTGCAGTTCTGGACGCGGACGAGACGTCATTCAGCTTCAGTCCAGCTACTCCAATAAGCAGCACCCCAATGAGAAGAAGCTTCATCACCTGCACCGGCTCATGGAACAGAACCATCTCCGCGAGCACCGTGCCTGCCGTGCCAAGACCCGTATATACAGCGTACACTGTACCGACAGGAAGCTTCGCCGTGGCTGCCATTATGAGGTAGAACGAGATGACAAGCGAAGCGATCGTCACCGACCACGTAGGCAGATCATTCGCGTATTTGAACCCCGCAACCCAGACGACCTCGAAGATCGCGCCTATGAAAATTAATATCCAGCTGCGATTCACGTTTCTCCCCCCTCTACCTGTTCATAATTCCTCGCCAATACACGTACCAGGAGCCGTCAAGCCTCTTGAGGGAGCGCTCCAGGCCGCCGTACAGCATCTCGACAAATAGTCCATCCAGCACCGCCGTATAGGCAGCGCATGCGCGTTCGACCGACACGTCCGGGTGCATCTCGCCAGCGACCAACGCCGCTTCGAATATAGGCTCCAGCAACGCGGACATACGATCAAGATGGCGGTTGCAGTAGTCAACGATGTCTGACCTTAGATGACCCGGTGGAAAAAATGCCATTCGCAAAAAGAACTTCGTATCCTCGTCCTGCTGGCATCGCTTGCTGTATTCGTCCAGAAAGCCATAAAGCCTCTGCTCCAGCGGGAGCAGGCTGCTGCGTGTCACGTAGTCTTCGACGAAGAACATCTCCCGCGCCGCCGTATCCTGAAATACCGCAAGGAACAGATCATCCTTGCCCTTGAAGTAGTTATAGAGCGATTGCTTCTTCATGCCAACCTCGCCTGAAATATGCGCAAGCGAAGCGCCCTCATAGCCGTTAAGAGCAAAATGACGGAGCGCGACCTCGCGGATCTTCACCGCAGTGATCGTCATGAGCACACACCTCCACTTACGAACGTTCGTCAGTTTCATTAAAGCATAAGCTGATGCACATGACAATAGCTGAAGCCGTTCCCTCTGTCGGCTGTTGGCAGGTGGATTGTGATCATAGCACTGATCATAGGAAAAAGCTGACCTCGTTAGAGATCAGCTTCGAGTAACCGTTCAGGCCGTTCAGTGACCCATCCGAACCATGAATAACTCTGAGTGAGCAGGGTCCTTCCTCCCCTAAAAGCTGCTATTGACCCGGCATCGCCGCAGCTTCCTTCATCGCGCTGCGCCAGCCGCCGAAGGCCGATATGTCTTCGGCCGACTCGGCCGCATACGCCTCGCAGACGAAGCCCGACACCTCACGTCCGTCCGCAAGCTCCACCTTGCCGATGCCGAGCGGCGCCGGAATACCTGCTGCGAAGCCGCCGAACGAAGTGAGCGGCATCGCCCACAGCTCAAGCTGGATGGCAGCTCCTCCTGCAGCGAGCTTCACTAGACCCGGCTTCGCAGGCACCGTCGACAGCTTCACCAGCTTGTACGTCGCGGCAGTGAGCGCCTCGCTTACGAACCGCGCACCGCACCCGAGCATCTGCTGCTCGAGCGGGAAGCCGCGCATGTGAAGCCCGCACACCGCGACTAGCGTGGTCGGTACGTCGCTGCAGCGATCAGCTGCGGCGTCTGCCGTACCCTGCGGCATAGCGCGGTCAGCTGCATCGGGCGTACCCTGCGGCATAGCGCGGTCGGCTGCATCGGGCGTACCCTGCGGCATAGCGCGGTCGGCTGCATCGGGCGTACCCTGCGGCATAGCGCGGTCGGCTGCATCGGGCGTAGCCTGCGGCATAGCGCGGTCGGCTGCGTCGGCCATGTCGAGCTCCACAATTCGCTCGGCGGCTGCACAGATCAGCCCCTCATGCTCCGACAGCGCGAACAACGTCACGCCGAACGGTACCGCTTCAGCCGCTTCTCCAGTCGGTATAGCGACAGCGCATAGATCAAGCAGGTTGCAATGGTTCGTGTATTGCCCCATCGCCCGATTCGTGCCGACCGGATCTTGACGCACCGCCTCGCGACTCCACGTGCCGCCGCACGTGGGCAGCATGAGCACCGCGTCAGCCAGCAGCAGCCGCGCCTCCTGCTTATACGCCTGCAGCTGGTGCATCGCCTGGAACAGCGAGGCTGCCGTCCATTCCGAGGCTGCGCCAGTGCGTAGAATTCGCTCCGTCACCGGGAACACGGAGTCCGGATTCGCCTCGACGAAGGCCCCGAGTCCGGCCCATCGCTCGGCCACCCACGGCCCCTCGTAGAGCAAGGCGGCCGCCTTCGTGAAGCAGCTCATGTCGATATACGACAGCTCGACATGAAGCAGCTCCAGCCTGCGCACAGCAGCCTCCCACGCGGCCCGGTAGCCTTCGGCGTACGGGCCGTAGAAGGCGAGCGGCTCGCGCGGCAAGCACACCCGCTGCGGCAGGCGCTTGCCCGCAGCCGGAGAAGCAATGGCGCGCGACCACGGGTCCGCCGCCTCCACCCCTCGCGCGGCCGCATCGACGGCCAGCGCATCCGCGAGACTGTGTGCGAATACCGTCACACAGTCCAAGCTTGCGCACGCGGGCACGACGCCCCGCGTGGACCAAGCGCCGAGGCTCGGCTTGTAGCCGACGAGCCCGTGCAGTGCGGCCGGCACGCGACCCGAGCCGGCCGTATCAGTGCCGAGCGCGAACGCGGCATGTCCGCGCGCAACGGCTGCGGCGGACCCGGAGCTGGAGCCGCCGCTGATGAGCTCCGGCTTGAGCGCGTTGCGCGTCTCGCCGTAAGGACTGCGCGTGCCGACCAGTCCGGTGGCGAACTGGTCGAGGTTCGTTTTGCCGACGGGGATCGCTCCTGCCGCAATCAGCCGCTCCACCACAGCCGCATGGCGGTCTGGTGTGTACGCATAATCTGGGCAAGCCGCTGTCGTCGGCACCCCGGCCAGATCGATATTATCCTTGATCGCGAACGGAACTCCCCATAGCGGCGCATCGTTCGGATCGAGCTCAGCGAGCCGATCCAGATAAGGCTGAATGAAGCTCAGATCTGGTGGCGTAATCCAGATATGGTAATCCGCCTCCTCAGCCGCACGCTCGATAATCGCTTCGATGACAGCCTGAGGCGTCACCTCCTTACGACTGTACTGCTCACGCAATCGATCAATCGTCAGCAGAGCGCCGACCGCCGCCTCACCGTCTCCTGACGCAATACAGCTGCTCGCATTCGCCAATACCGCTTCACCTGAAGCCGCATTTCGTTCCATAGTCATCCAACGCACCCTCCTTCTCGTATAACCCCCGGTAAGCCAAGTCCAGCGCTCTCTCCTCACACCTGCCGTCTTACGCTCCCACCTGCGCGATGCCGACCAGCAGCTGCCCTGCATGCACCTCATCGCCCGGCTTCACATGAATCGAAGCGACGACGCCATCCGCAGCGGCCTGCTGCGCGAACTCCATCTTCATGCTCTCCTGAATGACGAGCGTATCTCCCTTGCTCACCGGCTGACCCTCGGTCACGAGCACCTTCCACACACTGCCCGGCATCGAGCTGCGCAGCGCCACTGTGCCCGCAGGCAGCTCCTGCTCCTCGCCAGCACCAGCCGTCTCGTGGTCAGATACATACTCCGCGAGCCCGAGCTCCTTCCAGCGCTCCCGCTCCTCATGGAACGATTGCTGCTGCCGAGCCTTGAACGCTTCTGCACTGTCTTGAATCCCATCCAGAAACTCGAGGTATTCGCCAAGGTCGAACGTCGTCTCGATAATATCTGCCTCATACCGTCCGCGCAGGAAGTCCTCCCGCAGCCTCAGCAGCTCCTCTGCCTCCACCGGATAGAACTGGATCTGGTCAAAAAACCGCAGCAGCCAAGGCTTGCCGGACTGGAAGCTGTCCGTCGCACGCAGCTTGTTCCACATCTGTATCGTACGTCCGACGAACTGGTAGCCGCCCGGACCTTCCATCCCGTACACGCACATGTACGCCCCGCCGATGCCGACCGCATTCTCCGGCGTCCACGTCCGCGCAGGATTGTATTTCGTCGTCACCAGACGGTGACGCGGATCGATCGGCGTCGCCACCGGGGCGCCCAAGTACACATCGCCAAGGCCGAGCACGAGGTAGCTGGCGTCGAACACGATACGGCGCACGTCCTCGATTGACTCGAGACCGTTGATACGCTGGATGAATTCGAGATTGCTCGGGCACCACGGAGCGTCCGGACGGACATTCTGCTGATACCGCTCAATCGCAAGTCTTGTCGCCGGATCGTCCCATGACAGCGGCAGCCGTACGATTCTCGATGGCACCCGGATCGATTCAAGCGGCGGCAGCTTCGCGTCAATGTCCATGATGGCCTTGCACGCTTCCCTGACTGTCATCCGACTCACATCGATATGCACCTGCAGCGACCGTATGCCCGGCGTTAAGTCGAGCCAAGGAATGACGCCGCTCTCTTGAATCGCCTGCATGAGCGCGTGCACCTGGAAGCGCAGCACGAGATCGAGCTCCATCGCTCCATACTCGACGAGCACATACTGATCGCCCGCACAGCGAATCGTAATGGGCAGCTTCCGCCCTTCTTCCTCTCTAGCCAGCACCGGATACGATGGATCAGGCAGCTCACGCGCCTCCGGCAATCGCACTGGCTGCACCTCGACAAGCGTCGACCCTCCCTCCGCTATCGCCAGCAGCAATCGCTCCTGCTCCTCTCGCATCGTCTCGGCCTCCTCCAGCGTTAGCAGCTGGAAGCGCACCGTATCGCCGGGATGCAGCTGTCCGAGCTTCCAGAACTCGGCCGACGCCGTCGTCGCCGGACAGACGAAGCCGCCGAGGCTCGGACCGTCCGGACCGAGCAGAATCGGCATGTCGCCCGTCAGGTCAAGCGTGCCGACCGCATAGGCATTGTCATGGATGTTCGACGGATGCAAGCCCGCCTCGCCTCCGTCCTCTCGCGCCCACAGCGGAGCAGGACCAACCAAGCGAACACCTGTTCTTGAGCTGTTGAAATGCACCTCCCAGCTCGTCTCCGTCAGCTGTCGCAAATAGTCCGGCCGCAAAAACTCCTCCGTGCAATGCGGACCCGGAATGACCCCAATCGTCCACGCCCGCGTCATGGTCGGTCGCAGCCCAGCCGCCAGCTCCAGCTCAGCAGGCACACAGCTCTCCACCATCGTCACGCCGCGTGACGCTCCCTGCTGCCCGGCATGTGTCCACGCCTCCAGCTCACTGCCATCCACCCCAGGCTGCCGCTCGACACTTGTCCGCGACGCACTCCCTCTCACCCGCAGCACATCACCGGTCCGAAGCGCCCGACCGCCATGTCCGCCGAAGCCGCCGAGCGTGAAGGTCGACGAGCTGCCGAGAATCGTCGGCATATCGAAGCCGCCCTCGACGAGCAAGTAGCCGCGCATCCCCGCCACAGCCTCGCCGAGTTGCAGCACCTGCCCGCGCCGCGCCTGCACAGCCTTGTACAGCGGCACCGGCTCACCGTCCAGCTCCGCCAACAGATCGGCGCCCGTCAGACAGAAGCGAATATCTTCGCGGAACCGATACGAGCCTCCGCGCAGCGTCAGCTCGAGACCGCTCGCCGCATCGTCATTGCCCAGCAGCTTGTTGCCGATTCGGAACGACAGCGGGTCCATCGGACCGCACGGAGGCACGCCGACATCCCAATGACCGACACGGCCCGGATAATCCTGCACCGTCGTCTGTACGCCGCCGTCCAGCACTTCCAGAGCAGACTCTCCCGGCGCGAAGCCATTCAGCATACGCGTATACACGAGCCCCTCCAGCACCGCCTGCTCCTGCAGCAGCGCCTCGATATATTGCAGATTCGTCGTAATGCCGTACATCCGCGTCTCACCCAGCGCACGACCGAGCTTGCGGATCGCATCGAGCCGATCGTCACCGTGTACAATAATTTTGGCCAGCATCGGATCATAGAGCGTCGTTACCGTGATGCCGTCACGCACCCACGACTCGTTGCGAGCATGCTCCGAGAATACAGCGCTATCGAGCTGCCCCGCGCTCGGGCGGAAGTCCTGCAGACAGTCCTCCGCATAGATGCGCGCCTGAATGCTGTGCCCCCTCGGAGCTGGTACCAGCTGCTGCAGCCCGGTCAGCTCATCAGCCGCCTCCCGCACCATCCACTCGACCAGATCAATACCGAGCACCTCCTCCGTAACGCCGTGCTCCACCTGAAGTCGCGTATTCACCTCGAGGAAATAAAACTCCAGCGTCGACGGGTCGTATAGAAATTCCACCGTGCCCGCACTCCGGTATCCGACCTCAGCGGCAAGCCGTCTCGCCGAGTCGAGCATCGACTCACGTACACGGTCCGGGAAGCACGGCGCAGGGCTTTCCTCGATCACCTTCTGATTGCGCCGCTGGATCGAGCAGTCCCGCTCCCCGAGCGTCGCCACCTCACCGAACCGGTTGCCGAATATTTGCACCTCGACGTGACGCGCCTTCGCAATATATTTCTCAAGGAACAGACCGCCGTTCTTGAAGTTCGTCTCAGCCAAGTGCCGCACCGCTTCATAAGCGCCGAGCAGCGTCTCCTCGTCGTCGCAGACACGCATCCCGATACCACCGCCACCTGCCGTGCTCTTCAGAATGACCGGATATCCGATCCGCTGCGCCTCACGAAGCGCCTCCTCCAGCTCCGTAATGAGCGGCGTCCCCGGCAGCAACGGCACACCAGCCCGCTCTGCAATGGCGCGCGCCGAGTGCTTCAGCCCGAACCATTCCATCTGCTCCGGCGTCGGACCAATGAACGCAATGCCGCGCTCGCGGCATGCACGGGCGAATTCGGCATTCTCGCTGAGGAAGCCGTAGCCCGGATGAATCGCCTCAGCGCCAGAGCGCTCGGCGATGTCAAGTATCGTTGCAGCGTTCAAGTAGCTCTCCTTCGCTGGACCGTCTCCGATCAAGTACGCCTCGTCGGCGTGATCGACGTGCAGACTATCCTGATCCGCCTGCGTGTACACAGCCACGGACGCAATACCCATGCGGCGCAGCGTACGCTCGATCCGCACCGCGATCGCACCGCGATTGGCAATTAGCACCTTATTAAACATATCGAAGCCCTCCTCTATGATCGTCGCTTGATCGATGCTCGTTATTTATCCCAGATCAGCACCTGCACCGGGGTTGGATTGTAAGCATTGCACGGATTATTGAGCTGCGGGCAATTGCTGATCAGCACCAGCGTGCGCACGATCGACTGCAGCTCCACATAGCAGCCCGGAGCCGACACGCCGTCCGCGAACCGCAGCCCGCCCTCTGGCGTCACTGGCACGTTCATGAAGAAATTAATGTTCGGGGCCAAATCCCGCTTCGTCATCCCGCCATCCCACTTCGCCAGCTGCAGCATGAACGTATCGCGGCAGCTGTGCATATGCTCCTTCTCGTGAGCGTACCGCACCGTGTTGCTCTGCGATGAGCAGGAGCCGCCGAGCGTATCGTGACGACCGCACGTATCGGCGACGATGCGCAGCAGCTCCTTGCCCGATTCGGCGCGCAGCACCGAGCCTGCGGTCAAGTAGATGTTGCCTTGGCCCGCGATCGTCGCGGTCGCGCTGTAATGATCCTCCGGATGGTCGGCATCGTAGAACAGCGTATCCGCCGCCTGATTGCCCTCCAGATCGACGATGCGCAGCACCTGACCCGGCTCCAGCACATGCATCCAGCCGTCGCCGGCAGGAATCGTTAAGTCGTAGCTCGCAGTACGCGGACTTCTATCACTTTCCACTCGGTTAAATACTCCCATCGTTCGTTCCTCCCTATTGATGAAATCGATATAAACTTTAGCCTCTATATTCCGCGTAGGGCATAATGCGCCCACGTATTCTCGAAGGCCCGCCGATTCTCGGGCCGGAAGTTCAAGCAATAATCAAGCGCATCGACAGGCGGTGCGTTGTACACCTCTATCGTCACAGGAACAGACGGATATGCCTCTCTTGGATCGAGCGGACACGGCGTATTGGACACGATGAGCAGAACGTCCATCTCCGTCCGCAGCGTTACCGTATCCCCTTCTTGACAGTGATCGACCGCATAGATCATATGGCCCTCATCGTCGCAGTACACCTTGGAGAACAGGTTCAGCACCGGCACGAGATCGCGTACGTGCAGTCCAGCTCTGACCAGCTCAACGGCAAAGTTCTCTTGACCACTTCGCAGCCAGCCGTTACGCAGCTCCTGGTACGTCGTGTTACCGTACTTGACATCCGTCTGCTCACGGGACGTATAGCCGCTGATCGTATCGTGCCAGCCGAGACTGTCCTGCACGATGCTGGCCAGCACCCGTCCATTGTCGCTCATCAGCACATGTCCCCAGGTCAGATGAGACGTATGCTGCGCCTTCAGTGTATCCGGCATATTGTAGCGCTCAGTAAGGTCTGAGGCATGATACAGCAGCGTAGACACATTAGCGCCGCACTCCTTCGCGGTGAATCGAATCAGCCTCCCACGACCAATCACTCCCGACCACTTCTCTCCTGGCTGCAGCTCCTTGCTCCAGATCGCATTCATCTGCGTACCCTCCATTCATTTTTCGAATAAAAAAAAGCCAAGGAGAAGAGAACATCTCCCAGGCTTTTATCCTTCCGTGTTATACAGCCGCCGCTTTCGCTTACCAGGCGAGCCCTAGCTATCATCGCTCCACCGTGCGGCCGTACGCCGTCTCTTGGACCAGACTTGCTCGCGCCTCGCACGTTCTGCACCTTCACATACGTTACGAGCCGTCGTCAACGGAACCCTAGACAGCATTATTGATTTCCACGAGTGCAATACCTCGCGAAAACATATTCAAATGTCAAATAACATGACATGATTATAAAACATCCCCAGACGATCGGTCAACACTTATGTGATATTTCATAACATAAAATTCCCCCGAGACAACCTTCCAAAAATTTGCTACAATGGATGCAATCCCAACAGAAGGGTGGTATACCATGATCTGGATCGATCGTCATCGACAAGAGCTTGAAGCCGTCTTTAAGGAAGCAGAGGCTGTCGTCAGCCGCCTCCCCGCTCCGTTTGACAGCATGGGCAAGCGTTATTTGGACAAATTCACCATCCTGAACGAAGACAGCACGAAAAACTATATTTGCTACCTGCTGCCCTACTGGCTACAGCCGCTGACCGGACTGCAGCCACGAGAATGCAGCAAGCTCTCGCTCGCCGGCATCTTCGATATGCTGTACTTCTTCCTCGCCGACGATGTGATTGATGACGGTGGAGCGGGAGCCCGGCAGAAGCTGACGCTCGGCCACCTCATTCATCTAGAGCAGCTTCGTCTATACCAGGAGCTATTCCATTCCGAATCGCCGATCTGGGACTATTATCGTAAATATTCGATGGAATGGGCGCACGCGGTGCTTCATGAGAATGAGCGCGATTATTTCGCACAGGAGACGAATAAGCTTGCCCATAAGGCAAGTCCGGTCAAGCTGACAGCCACTGCCTGTCTAATGCTGTCAGATCGAGCTGACCGCATAGCTGAGCTCGAGAAGCTGGTCGATCACGTGCTGACGACGCTGCAGCTCGTAGACGACTGGATCGACTGGGAGGACGATCTCAAGGGCGACACCTACAATGCGTTGCTGGCGATGGTGCGCACCATTCTGCCGGAGGACGAATGGTATTCCGTCCCTGCCATTCGCAGACTCGTCTGTGACCGCGGCCTGTTCGAGCGATATGCCGAGGAGGCGGTGAATCATCACTTGACTTGGTCATCCGAAGGCTCCGACCTCGAGGAGCTGCGCGCTTTTGATCGATTTTTGGCTTATTCGCTCGTACGGGATGTCGCGATTATGAACGAAGAGAAGAGACAGCTTACACACGGTGGCATTTTCTACTATTTATCTAAAAATTTAGCAAAATAGTCTAGTATTTTCCTGAAAAATGTGCTATACTTAAAAAGGGAATTAAACCCAAATACTAAACCGAGGTGATTGGTCATGTTAACGCCAGAGGAACTGAAGTACAAGATTATTCGTTTAACATGGGAGGATGCAGCTTTCAAAGCAAAGCTCATCGCAAACCCGAAGGCCGCAGTAAAAGAAGCATTCGGTGTTGACATTCCTGCTAACGTAAACGTTCAGGTACTGTCCGAGTCGGACAACCAGTTCTACCTCGTACTTCCATCGGAGCCTTCCACGGTTCTGGTTGGCGGTAGCAATGAACCTCGTGGTATGTGGTAATTTCCAGCAGCACGTTTTACTATACAAGTCATAGAAGAAAGGGCATGCTGAGCATGCCCTTTCTTCGTGCTTCATGATGAATGCTCACTATACGTGGGGAACGTAAGAACAACCTCTGTCCCGTGTCCCTTCTCACTGAAAAATTCAATCTGACCTTGCATGACCTCAATAATTCGAAACGTTACCATCAAGCCAAGTCCGGTTCCCTTCGTCTTCGTCGAAAAGTATGGCTCGCCAAGCCGCGCTATGGCAGCCGCGTCCATCCCTTCTCCGTTATCCTTAATGTGAATACGTACATGACCGTTCTCCTCACTAGCACTGATTTCAATACGTCCATTCTCCATGAAAGCCTCGATACTATTCTTGATCAAGTTAATTAAGGCTTGCTTAAACTTGCTCGAATTGCCGCGTATATGAAGCTGCTGCGGAATAGTGACCTCGATCTCGCCTCCGTTCAATCGGGCCAGCGGGATAATAATTCCTTCAATCTGCTTCAGCTCACGGTGAACATTCAGACTGACCATATTGTCTAGCTGCGGCTTCGCAAAGGTCAGGAAATCAGTAATAATGTCGGATGCCCGATCAAGCTCGGATATCGCGAGGTGCATATACTGCCGCTCCTGCTCACTTACTTTCTGAGACAGTAGTTGCAGGAAGCCCCTTGTCACCTGAAGCGGATTGCGCACCTCATGAGCAATGGAAGCAGCCAGCTCACTGATCACCTCCAGCTTATCCGATCGCTGCAGCTGGTTGTTATACAGCTCCACTTCTCGGGAGTAATTGATGACCTGCTCATAATAATGAGCAAGCCGCCTGCCCATGACGACGATCAAGGAGATGACGAAGAAGCTTACCCCCCATTTCCACAGATAGAGCTCATAATCGGCATAGAAGACGTAGAAGCAGATCACATCAATGACGACCGAAACGGCCATCATGATAGACCCGATTGCAAAAATATGCGCCTCCTGATTCCCCTTAACGGCGTTGATGATCGTGGAGGTTGCTAATAAGATGAACTGCACAATAATCACATACCCGAGCAGTGTCACAGAGAAAAAGTAATAGACCTCGTACGCGGCATAACCGTGTAAACACGTCATCATCAAAAATACGGCGCAATACAGAGAGTACAAGAGCTGGAAATTGCGAAATAATCGAATGGTGCCCCAGTAGCCGGGTCCGATAATTTTCTCAAAAAAATAAGTAATGGCTGGCAGCATGGAAAGCAACGTGCAGTCAAACAAAATGAAAAGCAGCTCGCCATGCTCCTGATAAATGGAATAGCTATAGGGCGAATACGTAATAAACATGATCCCTACGCTCAGCACGATGACCGTCAAAAGCATCCATTGAGACGTCGCCTGCGTTCTCCTCAAAAATACGGTGCAAATCAGCATCGTAAAGGCAATGAATACAAATGCGCTCCCAATGATGACACTTTCCAAATTGGCATCCAGCCGCTTCCTCAGCTCGTGGTCCTCGCCGTACCGAATCACTTCACTGAAGCCGAGCTGGCCCTTGCTCGATTGAAGGCGCACATAGACCGTCTTACCGAATGCTTCCTTGGACAGAGGCACGACGACGTTATTAATCAAGTATGGATATGAGCGAGTCGATACATAAATTTGCACACCGTTCATATATACACTCATGTTCTGGCCGTACACTCGGTTCATCAGCAGAGATGGAGAGCTTGCTGCGAAGGACGGAACGACAAACCGGATCCACTTTACCGATGAATCGCTGGGCTGATCGGAGTTGAGCTTGTCAAGCGACTCCGTCTGCCATTGTGCCTGCTCGGAAACAAATATCGAACTATGTGGTGAATCAGACTGCGCCCATACGTATTCCCATTCCGTCAAGCTTTCAACTCCGTCATCATCTGTATTGCTGCTAGCCTGGCTTAACAGGAAGCCGATCATTAAGAGTCCGAGCAGCACGTAAATGATCCAATACCCGCTTCGACTACGCATGTTACACCCCTAAAAACGTTATATCGTCTTCTTTCGACAAAGATCCATCATTCACCTGCTAACTCGGACTATTATTTGCAAAAAAAGTAAACGTAAATAAACAGTCAAACGTTCTTTAGCTGGAAAATGAAACCACACAGTCAATAGGCACTAGGACATCTGCAATCTCGATATGTTTTCGATTCTTTATGCCTATTTTCGACAAGTACCCCCACGATTTAAGATAAGAGTACGAACACTCGTAAATTTACCCAATCATACGGGCACCAATTTACGATACTTCTCGATAAAGGCAAACCTGGTGAAAGCCGGGGACGCAAAGCTACAGGGGCTACGGCGCTTCACGCGCTATGCCAGCCAGCTACCGAAGGAAGGGGAACCCGGGATATCCCTTCTTCGGCGGAGAGGGGATATCTTTTTTTCATTCCTGTGCCACACCGACCAAGCATCAGCCAGCATGACCACCATGATTCTAGGAGGAAACATCTATATGAGACAAACATCCGCTGCACTCCTGCTCTCCTTGTTCCTGATGCTTACATTCATGCTGCCAGCAGCGCTCGCCGAAGAAGCGGTACCGACGAAGGCGAAGGCCATATCCGGGGTAAGCTTCCGCGACCAGCCGAGCACTTCCAGCAACATGATGCGCTACTTGAAATCCGGTGAGGTCGTCACCGTTCGAACGATGGTCAATCCGAACTGGTACCATATTACAGATGCCAATGGTGTGACAGGCTTCGTCACATCCAGTGAACGCTTTATCAGCATCATCAGTAATGCAAGAACGGTGTCCAGCGTTAACTTCCGTACCGCTCCTACTACAGAAGCCTCCCGCATCCGCACATTGCAAACGGGAGAAGAAGTACTCGTGTTGGAGAAGATGAATGACAGCTGGTATAAAGCTCAAGATCAAAATGGTGTAGTCGGCTTCCTGAGCTCCAGCAGCAAATTTATTATCGTCAACACGTCCGTCACCCGAATCGTCCTTCCGCTGCAGGAGCGCATTGAATCGGTCATTAGTGAGATTAACAAATATGCCGGTACGCCCTACGAATTCGGCTCTGAGCGCTTCGATATTACGACGTTCGACTGCTCCGATCTGATGCAGCAATCGTTCTGGGATGCCACACGTGTCGTACTGCCTGGTGATTCCCGTGGTCAAGGCGACTACGTGAAGTCGATGAGCCCGACGACAACAGACTGGAAGCAGCTCAAGCGCGGCGATCTGATGTTCTTCATGTCTTATGCAGGGGCAAGCGCAGCGGACTATGCGTCCATCCACAAACCGACCCAGACGATCACACACGTAGCGATCTATCTTGGCGATGGCAACATTCTACATACATTCTCTCCAGAATCGGGCGGTGTACGCACAGATTCCATCGTTGGCCGTCATTGGGAATACCGCTTCCTGTTCGGCGGCAGTGCGATGAAATAATAACCGATTCAACGCATGCATGTGCAGCCGACTTATGAGCTACACTAACCTTGACATCTCAAGCCCAATACGGCCAAGCCAAGGAGTGAGGACATGAGTCGAGCGAAGTTCAAGGTTGCCGGCATGACCAACCAGGATTGCGTCCATTCTGTTCAAAGCGTATTGCACAGCGTTGGTGCTGAATCGAACGTCAGCCTGATGAATCAGATGGTGACCGTCGAGTACGACGAGAGCGTGTTGTCCATGGAAGGGATTCGCAGCGCGCTAGAGGAGCACGGCTACCGCATCATGTAAGGTGTAAGAAAAAACGTAAGGCGCCGTTGCAGCTTAAGCTGCAGTCTGGCGCCTTACGTTTATATGTCGTTAATCCGCATAGCCTTGCTCGCGCAAGTAGTCGAGCGCGTCCTTCATATGCTCCGGCTGCACTTGCTCCAGCGTCACATCCATAAGCGGCTTGTTCGTGCGAAGCAGCTCCATGTAGAGAGCCAGGTTCAGCATACCTTGACCTAGCGGCACGTTGCGCTTAGTGCCGTCCGCATCGAACGCTATATCCTTCACATGCGCCATAATCATGCGGGAGCCGAACTGCTCGAACGCCCGTCTCATGATGTCGTCTTGATTCGCCGCGTTGTCCTTGTGCAGCAGATTACAAGGGTCGAGCAGTACCCCAATATTCGCTGTCGGGACATCAGCGAGAATGCGCTCCAGCGTATCGAGCGAGTCGACCGCATGGCCGAGCGCAGGCTCAAGGCCAATATGGACGCCCCATCTCTCCGCTTCTGCCGCCAGCTCCTGCATCGACCCCCGCAGGATGGCCCACACGTCGTCCGGATCGCGATCCGCGGACACGTGCCCGGTCTCGAAGGCGACGATGCTCGCTCCGAAGTCACGCGCGAAGCGAAGATGTTCCTTGAACCGATCGAGCGCCTGACGGCGAAGCGTCGGGTCCGCATTCGTCGTGTCGACGTAGCAGCCGAGCACGGCGATACGCACGCCCTCGCGGCGGAACGCTTCAGCGACGCGGATGCCGTAGCCTGGGCTTAGCGCGCCTGTCTTCGTCGATATGCCGTCGAACGCCTTCGCGAGCGCCAGCTGCACGAAGGTGAAGCCATGCGCCCTCACACGCCTAGGCAGCTCCTCGTAGGAGCATGTGCCGAGCAGATGAGCCAGTATGCCGAATTGCACGGTGAGCGCCTCCCTGATTGTTTACAGCTCGAAATATTGCTTGGCGTTATTGTAGCAGATGTTCTGCACCATTGTACCGAGCAGGTTCATATCATTAGGCGCTTCACCGTTCTCGACCCATTCGCCTAGCAGATTGCACAGAAGACGGCGGAAATATTCGTGACGCGTGTACGACAGGAAGCTACGCGAATCGGTCAGCATGCCGACAAAGCGGCTCAAGAGGCCGAGGTTCGCCAGCGCGTTCATTTGCCACAGCATGCCTTCCTTCGTGTCGTTGAACCACCAGGCGGAGCCGAACTGAATTTTACCCGGAACACCGTTCGTCTGGAAGCTGCCGATAACTGTGCCGATTACATAGTTGTCCTTCGGATTAAGCGAGTACAGAATCGTCTTCGGCAATGAATTCTCCTGGTCGAGCGTATCGAGCAGCTTGACGAGCGGGTACGCAATGTCGCTGTCGTTGATCGAATCGTAGCCGGTATCCGGACCGAGCTTGTTGAACATACGTGTGTTGTTGTTACGCGACGCGTTAATATGGAGCTGCATCGCCCAGCCGCGCTGCGTATATTGACGGCCGAGGAACAGGAACGTATACGTCTTGTACTTGTTCTCCTCCTCGAACGTAACCGCTTCGCCGCTGAGCGCCTTCGCGAAGATCGCCTCACACTCCTGCTCCGTCGCCGGTGCGTAAGGAACGAAGTCGAGCGCGTGGTCAGACACCTTGCAGCCGACCTCGTGGAAGAACGTGACGCGTGCTTCGAGCGCTGCGAGCAGCTCGCCGTAGCTCTTGATCGGGCTGCCCGTTACTTCGCCGAGCTTCGCGATCCAAGGCAGGTAGGTCGCGCGATTAATCTCGAGTGCCTTGTCGGGACGGAACGACGGCAGCACCTTCGTCTCGAAGCCTTCGAGCTTCTGAATGCCGATATGATATTCTAGCGAATCAACAGGATCATCAGTCGTGCAGATGATCTCCACATTCGAGCGCTTGATCAGCTCGCGGGCCGATACGCCGCCGTTCTGAAGCTGAGCGTTCACCTTCTCCCAGATCATCGGAGCGGTCGCCTCGCTCAGCAGATCGTACACGCCGAAGTAGCGGCGCAGCTCGAGGTGAGACCAATGGTACAACGGGTTGCCGATCGACTGCGGCATCGTACGTGCGAACGCGAGGAAGCGGTCGTAGTCCTCGACACCTTCACCGCCGGTCACTAGCGACTCGACTGCGCCATTCGAGCGCATCGCTCTCCACTTGTAGTGATCGCCATACAGCCAAGCCTCGGTCAAGTTGCTGAACGTCTTGTCCTCATAAATTTCCTTCGGACTCAGGTGACAGTGGTAATCGATAATCGGCATGCTCTTCGCATAGCTGTGATACAGCTTCACCGCCGTATCGTTATTCAGCAAGAAATTGTCGTCCAA
Organism: Paenibacillus sp. YYML68; assembly: GCF_027923405.1. Taxonomy (NCBI): domain Bacteria; kingdom Bacillati; phylum Bacillota; class Bacilli; order Caryophanales; family Paenibacillaceae; genus Paenibacillus; species Paenibacillus sp. YYML68. Next base: position 3,483,439 of record NZ_BQYI01000001.1, read on the forward strand.
AAACGGTTTCATCCTAAGCTTCGACTCCTTCAGATATATTGTTCACGTGAACATTTTTGAGTAAAACGTACCAAATCATCAATGCGTACAGCCTGACCTGTGCGAATGGACTTGTTCGCGGCAATGCCTGTCAAGATGGAGCGGGCTCCGTCCACATGGTTCGCAGCGCGGTTGAAGCGGTCCTCAGTCGGCACGCCGAATATATCGTTCAGCAAGATCGGATCGCCGCCGCCGTGTCCGCCCTCGCCCTCTACGACATCCACCTCATACGGTGCGTCGAACATCGGGAACACCTTGATCGACTTGTTCTGCAGAGCGCCCTCCAGCGCTTTATCACCGCCGGAATTGACATACGACTTCTCCACGATCGTCATCTCGATGCGTCCCTTGCTGCCGTTGAACGCAATGCGGTAGCCTTCCCACGGCAAGTAAGCGTTCAACGAGTACGTGAGGATCGCCTTATTCTTGTACTGAACGAGCACACCCATCGTATCCTCGATGTTGATGCCGTCTCCGAACACGCTCTGATCGCGGCGGTAGCCGTCCTCGTGCTCAGCATCCAGATACATCGCCTTCAGATGCTCATTCTCGTCCAGATGAAGGGCGAACGGGTCGTCCTTCGCATTGGCATTGCCGGTCGCTCGGTCATAGAAGCGTGTAACACCTCGCTCTTCGGCATTCTCTCTACCATAATACAATAAATCTCCGAAAGCGAAAACTGTTTCTGGCTCCGAGCCGATCCAGAAGTTCACAAGATCGAAGTGATGCGTCGATTTGTGTACGAGCAGACCACCGCTATTGCGCTTGTCACGGTGCCATCTGCGGAAGTAGTCCGCGCCGTGCTGCGTATTCAGCAGCCATTCGAAGTGAACCGAATGGACTCGACCGATGACGCCGTCCTCGATGAGCTCACGCGCCTTCGTATGATGAGGAGCGTATCGATAGTTGAACGTCACCCGCACATTGCGGCCCGTGCGCTCGACAGCATCCAATATTGCTTGACACTTGTCCTCGTCCACCGTCATCGGCTTCTCGGTAATGACATCGCAGCCGAGCTCCATCGCCCGAATGATGTACGTGTGATGTGTCCGATCGACACTCGTCACGATGACGGCGTCCGGCTTCTCCAGCTCGATCATCCGATCGAACTCTTCTGTTCTATAGGTGCGCACCGCCGGGTACTCGTATTTCTCCACGAGCAGCTTGTTGGCATAGTGCATTCGGGTTTCATTGATATCGCAGAAGGCGAGCAGCTCCGACGTTTCTCTATAGCTTGTGCATATTGCGGAATAGAAGAACTCCGCCCGACCTCCGGCACCAACGAGTACATACTTTTTCTTTGGAGACATCCGTCATCATCCTTTACATGTAGGTTGCGTTTCCACAACATTAGCTTACCGCAAAATATAATAAATCTCTTTTCATATTCTGCTTATTATGGCCAATATCACGCATATTTTGCTATAATGATTCAAGAGAATAGCCTGTGATGACAAAGGAGACCATGAGTCAATGAACCCGCCGGAGACGATGAAGCACGGCCGCATGACCGATCCGTTCTACTTCGAATATATACGTCGCGACGCGAGCTACAACATGATGGTCAATCACTACCACCCGTTCTATGAGATCTATTATCTGCTCTCGGGCGAACGGATGTATTTCATCAAGGACACGTCATACCGTATTCAGAGCGGCGATCTCGTCTTCATCCCGAAGAACGATGTACACAAGACGAGAGATGCGAAGCAGCCTGCGCATGAACGTATGATCATCCACTTCGATGATCGATTCATTCACAGCATGGCCGCTCCGCAGGCGAAGTTTTTACTCAGCCCGTTCCATCACTCGACTCCAGTGCTGCGCCTTCCGGAGAAGGAGCGCGCCCTCATTCACGCGCACATGCAGCGAACGCTCGACGAGCTCGCGGTCAAGTCGACCGGCTACGAGCTGTACCTCGCCAGTGTCGTTACAGACTTGCTGCTGATCGCTTCGCGTACGCTGGAGCAGCAGCAGCCGGTCGAGGTATCCCACGCCGCGCCGATGCATAAGAAAATATCGGAAGTTATTCGCTTCCTCAACGTGAGCTTCGCTGAGCCGTTGCACCTGCAGATGATCGCAGACAAGTTCTTCATCAGCCCGTACTACTTAAGCCGCATGTTCAAGGAAATGACCGGGTTCACGCTGATCGACTACTTGAATTTGACGCGCATACGCGAGGCGCAGCGTCTGTTGCGCGAGACGGACCGTAAGATTACCGATATCGCTTCAATGGTCGGGTTCGAGAATTTCTCGCATTTTGGCAAAACGTTCAAAAAAATGACCCGCACGTCCGCTCGAGACTATCGCCAGCAGCAGAAGGCTGCTCCTCGTTCGTAAACCTGTTCGCCATAGACCATATAATGCGCTCCCTCCTCATCGATGAAGTGCGATGGATCGAGCGCCAATTCACCAGACTCATCGAGTACGAGATGACGGTTGCTGCGCTCCTTCTATAAGGCAAAAGCGCCTGCAAGTGCAGACGCCTCTAGCTGACTATGGGATTAGGTGCTGCTTAAGCCAAGCTGCCGCTCCAGCCAAGGGTACGAGCACTCGCCGCATACTTCGTGCTTGCCTGGGAAGATGTGATGGTCGAGCAGACTCGCTGCATCGGCTGCTTCATAGACACGGCGCAGCGTAGCAAGCGCCTTCTCCGTGCCGTGAAGCGGGAACAGGTGATCGTCCCGGCCCGCTTCTATGAACAGCGGCTTCGGTGCAAGGAGACCGATGAGCTCCGGCATCTCTGCATAAGACAATATGCCCGGAATGTAGTTATCGATGCAATGTCGCTGATGCAGAATGCTGTCTGCGAACGTATTCGTATAGCAGCTGATGACCGTTGCCTGAATCCGCTCATCGAGTGCAGCCGTGAAGCCAGCGACCAGCCCGCCACCGGACAAGCCAAAAATGCCGATCCGTCCGCCGTCGACCTCCGGACGGGAGCATACGTAGTCGATCGCCCTCATCGTCTCTTGAATGCGCAAGCCTGCGATCGTCTTCCCCATCATGAGCAGATGAACTCCAATGGCGAAGCACGAGTTCGAGTCCCGATTCACGATGGGCTCGCTCGATAATCTCCGATCGCCGAAGCCGATCAGCTCTGGCACGATGACAACGAAGCCGCGCTTCACGAGCGATACTGCGAACTGGTGGTGTACGTTCGGATCGTCGCCACTGTCCAATCCGTCCGGCAGCAGGCCAACGGCCGCCTTCGAGCCGTAGCCGTGGCCATGACAGCCGACGACGACGGGCAGCTGTCCGCTGCGCTGCTTCGGCACGAGCACATACGCTGGCATACGCAGCGACTCGCCCGTGCCGAGCTCAACGCGCTCGCGCACGTAGCCGTCGCATTCGACGGACTCCAGCAGCACTGGCGCCAGTGGCGCGGTCATATCCGTCAAGCCGCCTAGACTGCTCACGAGCTGCTGGCGCAGCTCAGTGCGCCAGCGGTCCCAGCCGCTCCTGTCATGAGCATTGAACGCCAGCGACTGAGGCCTCGACTCATAGAGCTGCTGCATATATCGGTCCGGATGCCACATGTTCTCTCCCCGTTTCTCCAGCTTACCTATTCGCTAAGTCCTTCCACCGCTTCGATCTCCAGGCTTGCCATGATGAAGGGCGCTACACCCTTCGGATCATCCTGGCGAATGACCTCGCCCACATAGTATTCGTACGAGCCGTCACGGTAAGGCTTGTTGCCTAGTCCCGCTACGCCGCAAATATGGTTCAAGTGATAGCCGCCACCGTTCGCTGAAGGCTCGATGCAACGCTTCAGCATTCCCTCGTAGCCGCGACGCGCCGCCTCCAGCGCATTGCCACCGAGATAACCGTGACGTGCGCCCTTGGCGAAGGCGCAGACGAACATTGCAGTAGCCGACGTCTCGAGGTAGTTGCCCTCCCGTCCGCCTTGATCGAGCACCTGCCACCACATGCCGCTCTCCGGGTCCTGCACATCGATCAGCGCCTCCGTCAGACGCCAGAAGATGCCGATAATTTCGCCGCGCTTCGGATGATCCAGCGGCATGTCGTCGAGCACGTCGACGATTGCCATGACGTACCAGCCAACGGCGCGTCCCCAGAAGTGCGGCGAGCAGCCCGTGTCCTTATTCGCCCAGCGCTGCTCCTTGCTCTCGTCCCAGCCGTGGTAGAGCAGGCCTGTTCTCGGATCGCGGGAGCGCTTCTCCATGAGCAATATTTCGTTCGCCACGTCGTCGAACCATTCGTGCTCGTGGAACATTCTCGCGTAGGCGGTGAGCAGTGGGGACATCATGTATACGCCGTCCAGCCACATCTGGAACGGGTAGATCTTCTTATGCCACAGACCGCCCTCGCTCGTGCGCGGATGACTCTTCAGCTGAGTAACGAGCAGCTCGATCGCCTTGCGGTACTTCTCATCGCCTGTGTGCTGATACAGCAGGAACAGGGCCTTGCCTTGATTAATCATATCGACATTGTATTCGTTCAGATTGTACGTAGCGATTGTGCCATCCGCCTTGATGAACAAGTCCATGTTGCGCTTGATGTATTCATAGTACTTCCGATCACCGGTCGCCTTGTACACACGCTCCAGCGCAGTCAACACGATGCCGTTCTCGTAGTTCCAATTGCGCTTCTTCTGGAAGGGCATGTCGGATACGATCGGGTAATGCTCGATGAACGAGTCTGCCATTTGGATGGACCATTTCGTAGTAGTCATATACATGAAGCCTCCTTAGATTCTGTTAACGTGTGCAAAATGACTTGCCGCTTGCTACCCGCTTCTTATCCGCGATCGGTGCGACAAGGCGCTCGATGCCAATCTGCGAAGCCATGACGAGAATGAGCACGATCGGCAACCACCCGTAGCCCTTCAAGCCTTCGAACGTCCCAATTAACAGACCCGCAATCGCAGGACCGGCCAGCAGCGCGATGTTATTAATGACGAGATTCCAGCCCAAGTACCGATACCGTGTATCGTCCGACGACACCTCGTAGATCATCGTAAACTGTCCGAGCCAATAGAAGGCGGTAGACACCCCTTTTAACAAGGCGAATACGATGTAATAATCAACCATCCGCTCCTGAACGATCAGAATACATAAGTAGAAGAAGGCGGTCATATAGATTCCAGTCCGATACGCTAGAAGTCGATCCTTCTGCTTGGCGAGCTTGCCGACGAAGATCGTCGCTATGGGCGCAGCCAGAAGCGTGATGAGGTTGAACACCCCGTTAATCCAAAGATCGTTCGTCAATCGCCATAAGTATAAGTTAATGAAGACGGCCGACAGCGCGTTGCCGAACTGGAATAAGCCATGATTAACTAGCGTAACGATCGCTTCCTGCGAGAGACGGCCGTCGCGCTTCGAATTGGTGCCAGTGCCCATTCGTCTACTCCGTGCTGCGGGCGACGGAGTCGAACAGCCCCTGCCTCACCTGAGGCGGCGGTACAGCTGGCAAGCCAGCGAACCTTCGGCACAGATGCCGAATGAGAATCGCCTGTGTAGCCGCGTTCATATCACCTTCCACAAGGCCAAGTCCGAGTGGTACGGGCTTAGGCATATCGGGGTAATACTCATCCGACTTGACCTGCGCGACATTCGTCGCCTTCGGGGAATGCTCGAGCTCTCGCGAGAAGCCGCCGTCCGTACGCTTCAGACGCTGCATGTTGCGGATCGTAATATCGACGATCTCCTGCAGCTCATCGAGCGGGAATGAACGCTTCATCGAGGCCAACAAGTCGATCGGATTGCGAATGTAGCACATATCCTTCGCGTTCTCATGCCGCAGCGTATAGCGCAGGCTCTCATACATCTCTGCTGCACGCGGCATCGGGACAGAGAATCGATTGTAGAAGGTCAGCAGCTTGAACGAGCCCGACACGCGAACGTACCAAGCCCCTTCTCCCCACAGCCCTGTCTCGGGGTCCTGAATGCGTCCGAAATAATCGAGCGCAGTCTGTAAAAAGGCCGCCTGCTCTTGTCCCGTCAGCTCGGCGATATACGGAGCGGAATTGCACAGCCGATCACAGCCTCTCCAGCTGTTCACAAGACTGATGCTCTCCAGCCACTCGGCATACTTGGCAGCAGAAGCCATATAGGCAGGCGCCGCATTCGCATCGCCTGGCAGTGCATAGAGCGGCTGTGCGCCTAATCGCCGCAGCGCATTCATGCTGTACGCAATCGCTCGTCCGACCATGACGTCGTCATCCTTCATGTTCGGATCTTCATCCAGGAAGTAGCCTGTAGACGGGTCCTGCTTGCCCTGAAAAAAATGAATCAGCTTCCCCTTCATGCCATCTGGCAAATCGGGCAACAGGCAGCATCGGTCGATCATGTTAAGCGCTTGAGCTGTCGATTCAATATCGGGCGTAAACTGCCCCGACGTCTTCGAGCTACGCGCATAAAAAAATCCGCCCGAAGTCGGGTCATATTGATCTGCGAGCCATTCAAAGAACCCATCGAACAAGGTATCCATCATGGACATGCTTTCCTCGTATTGCACGAGCTTCGGATTCATCGTTGTCATCGTTGACCACTCCTCTGTTCGTTGTGTACTCTATCATAAGCGCAGGGAATCAGGCAGCCAGGCTGCCATTAGAGGCGTTAGCCTTTAATGGAGCCCAGCAGTGCGCCCTTGGCGAAGTGCTTTTGCAGGAATGGATACACAAGAAGAATCGGAAGTGTCGCGACGACGATAACACCCATCTTGACCGCTTGCTCCGGTGGAGGCGTCGAGTTATCGAGCGAGGCATCGTAGTCCATACCGCTGGCGAGTACGACGATTTGACGAAGCAATACTTGCACCGGCCATTTGGCATTATCATTGAGGTACAGAATGGCATTCAAGTATGTGTTCCAATAGGTTACCGCGTAGAACAAGGAGATCGTCGCGATCGCTGGCATGGACAGCGGCAGCACGATACGGAACAGAATGCCCCAGTCGTTACAGCCGTCAATACGAGCAGATTCTTCGAGACCTTCAGGAACGTTCTGGAAAAAGTTCTTCAATATAATCAGGTTAAACGCACTGATTGCAGTCGGCAATATAAGCGCCCAATACGAATCGATCAAGCCGAGCTCCTTCACGACAAGGAAGGTCGGGATCAAGCCTCCGCTGAACAGCATCGTGAACACGACAAGGAACATGATCACATTGCGTCCGTCCAAGTCACGACGGGACAAGCCATACGCCATCAGCGCTGTAATGAACATACTGACGAACGTACCAACAGCCGTGACACCAATCGATACGCCCATCGCCTTGAACAGCGTATTAGTGGAGAATATGAACTTGTACGCCTCCAGGCTCCAGTCGGTTGGGATCAGAACGAACTTCTTCACCGCGAGCTCCGCGCTCGATGTGAACGAGCCTGCTACGACGTGAACGAACGGAAGTATAGTAACCAAGCCGATGATGGCTAGGACAACGATGTTGAATATGTTATAGGCACGGCCTACTAATGTACGATCCTCTACCACAAGAACTCCTCCTTCGGCTTCTTAATATACGCCGTCTTCTCCCATTTTCTTCGCAAGCTTATTCGCCAGCATGACGAGCACAAGTCCAATCAATGACTTGAAGAAGCCGATTGCCGCACTGTAGCTGAACTGACCTTGACGCAAGCCCGCGGTATATACGTAAGTATCAATGATCTCGGCTACATTCCGGTTCATGGAATTCAGCAGCAGGTATACGTGCTCAAAGCCCAGCTCGAGAACATCGCCAATTTTCAATATCAGCAAAACGATGATAACGCTGCGGATCGCAGGAAGTGTGATGTGCCAAATTTGTCTCAAACGGCCTGCACCGTCCATCCGCGCTGCTTCATACAGCTGTGGATCAATCGATGCGATCGCTGCCAAGTAAATAATCGTCCCCCAGCCTGCCTCTCTCCAGATGACCTGCAAAATGTACGTAGGTCTAAACCAATCCGGGCTAAGCAGAAAGTTGATCTCTTGAAATCCGAAGTGAACGAGCAAATCGTTAATGATGCCGCCATCCATCGTCAGCATGACGAAGCTAATGGACACAATAATGACCCACGACATGAAGTGAGGCATGTAAATAAGTGTCTGGATCGTCTTCTTAAACAGCTCGACGCGAACCTCATTCAACATAAGCGCCAATATAATGGGAACCGGGAAATAAAACAACAGGTTCATACCGAACAATATTAACGTGTTACTCAGTATGTTGAGGAAATCCGGCTCTGTGAACAATCGCTCAAAGTGCTTCAATCCGACCCAATCACTGCCTGAAATACCCTTAAACGGCTTATAGTCTTGAAATGAAATGATGAGCCCGTACATCGGAATGTACTTAAAGATGATAAAGAACAGAACTCCCGGCAATATCATCAAATAGATTGAAATGTTCTTCATTAAGCGTCTGCTCAGCTCACTGCCTCGACGCACAGTAGTTGTTGGTCCCTGCTGCGCTTGTACATTCTGCATAATCTCTCTTCCTTTCCGGGAGGAATAACTACAGCGAATCGCGCTGAGCAGCGGAGGCCGAGCCGAACGGGTGTCGGCCTCCGGGTACGCTCAACCTGCGCTTATCCGTGCGTATCCTTTTTATTTTTTGTATACAGCGTTGTACTCCTCAATGATTTGCGCACCGCCGCGGCTCTTCCAGTCCTCAATCGCCTTCTCGAAGCCGGCCTTGTCGATCGAGCCGTAGATGTACTTGTACGTTGCATCCTTGATTAGAGCGGACAGCTGAACACCCTTCTCTGTGTACGTCTTGGAGTCAAGAGCTGCTGTTGGGTCTTGAACCATGTGCTTCTGGTTATCTACCTTCAGCTGGTTCGCCTTCTTGAACGCCTCCAGCGTCGTCAAGCCAGCGTAACGACCTGTCGTATCCTCATCGCCGACTGCAGTATCCGTGAACGGCTTCACTTCGCGCTCGATCACTTCTTTGTTATCAGCCTTCTTCGCCATACCGTCTACAACGGTGTAATGGGTATCCTTAATGCCCCAGAACGCGAGGTTCGCAACGTCAGGCGTCATCATCTTATCGAAGAAACCAAGAATCGCCTTAAGCTCCTTCTCATCCTTGATCGCGGATTTCGGGAACAGCATGATGTTCGCGTAGCCTGGAAGCGTCCAATGAGCGTAGCCGCCGGAAGTCGTCTTCACCATGCTGTGTACGTCTACAACCGCTGTCGGTACGTTCTTGATCAGGTCCTTATGCATGGACTCAACGTCTGTCATCGCACCGATGTAGATACCGGCTGTACCTGCCTTGAACATGTTAACCTGGTCGGTCTTGCTTGTTGCGGCGAAGTCCTTGTTGATCGCGCCTTCATCACGAAGCTTCTTATAGTAGTCCATGGTCGCGATGTATTCAGGGAACACGAACTCTGGCTGAAGCTTGCCATCCTTCACTCCCCAGTTGTTCGGAACGCCGTGCCACGTGGCAACGGTCTTGAACGAGCCATAGATCAAGTCGTTACGGTCTGTCAGACCAACCGTGTCCTTCTTCCCGTTGCCGTCTGGGTCTTTCTCTGCGAATGCTTTCGCCATCGCGAACAGCTCATCCAGCGTCTCAGGCGCCTTCAGACCCAGCTTATCTGCCCAGTCCTTACGGTAAATGATCCCTTGACGGGCAACGTCAACACCGCGGTACAGCGAGTACAGCTTACCGTCGACCTTCGTGTTGTTCAGCGTCGACTCCTTCAGCTTGCTCAGGTTCGGGAACTCCTTCAAGTAAGGACCGATTTCCCAGAACTGACCGTCGCGGATCGCCTGTTTCATGTTGACGAACGTTGCCTGGTTCTTCAGATACGTGACATGTGGAAGTGCGCCTGTTGCCAGTGTCGCATTCAGCTTCTCCTCATACGTATCTGCCGGGAAGAACTGATACTTCAGCTTCGTGTTCGTTGCCTTCTCCAGCTCAGCCTGGATCACGCCTGTCGGCGACTCTGCCGTGTTGAGCGGCGCCATAATTGTAATCTCTGTCGGCTTGTTCGATGCGGCTGTATCGCTGCCTGCTGTCGGTGCCTTATCGCCGCCGCTCGAGCATGCACCCAGTGCTACGCTGGACACTAACATCAGGCTTACTGGAATGGAAAGCTTCTTGTTCATCTAGCTCGACCTCCACTTATGTGTTTTTGGACTTCATCGGATTGTGACTGACTTGCTGCTTGCTGCTGTGTCTGAGGCTGACCTTGCGGGTCTGTCTCACACCTCAACCATACACGTCCTCGAAGGTTACGACTACAATCATTCCTTCATTTCGACAGCTTTCGGTATGCAACTGTTCTAATGATTAGCGCTCACCCCGATGACACCTTATATATAATGGAAGGCAAATAAAAAACCGCAGCGCTCCTGCGCTACGGCTTCGATATGTTACTGCTTCATCGTGCAAACAGCTTCTCGCTATATTCCTGTATCACCTGACTGCCTCCGCTGCGCTTCCACTTCTCGATCTCACCGCGGAAGCCCTGCTCGTCCAAATTACCTAATATATAATTATAGGTCGCATCCGATATAATCTTGGTCAGCTCACCACTTCGTTCGTCATAGGTCTTCGACTCCAAGCCGAGCACCGGATCCTTCACAATGAACGATTCGTTGTCCTTCACTAGCTGCTCTGCAAGCTCCGTTAACGGCTCATTGCGAGCGATTGACTTCACGTTCGGATTGCTTAGGTCCGCAAGCATCAGCGGATACAATGCATTGACCTCGGAGGAGCGAAGTCTGGACGTCTCGGCTGGCAGTACCACCTTATCGCCTTCAGCGACATAATGAACGCCTTCCAAGCCGTAGCGCATTAGATTCGCCACATCAGCGTCCATCGTCCGGTCCCAAAATGCAAGAATGCGCTTCAGCTCCTCCTCCGTCTTGATCGCCTTCTTCGAGAACAAGTACAGCGCGTTATAGTTCGGGATCGACCAGACGCGATGCCCCTCCGGGCCTTCAATTCGATTGACCAACGTGAAGGCTGCGTTCGGATTGAACGTCTTCGCCTCGTCATTCAGCCGCTGCACATCCAGCATACTGCCGATGTAGACGCCAGCTTCTCCGCGAATCATCTTGTCACGCTGTATCTCCTTGCTCGTCACCGCAAAATCCTGATTGATCAGCTTCGCTTTATACAGCTGTCTCATGAAGTTCATCGTATCCATGTAGTTTGTCGTTTCGAACTCAGGAATAAGCTTGCCCTCTTGCACGATCCAATTGTTCGGAGTACCTAGATAGGAGCCGAGTGTCTTGAACGCGCCGAACACCAGATCATTGCGATCGACGAGTCCGATCGTATCCGCCTTGCCGTTTCCGTCCGGGTCCTGCTGAGCGAAGGCCGCCATTACCTCATACAGCTCATCCATCGTCCGCGGCTTGTCCAGCTTCAGACGCTTAAGCCAATCCTCACGAATGATAATCCCTTGACGCGATGACGGTCTTTCCGTATATAAGCCGTATATTTTACCGTCAACTGTTGATTGCTGCATAATCTCCGCATTCAGCTTGCTCAAGTTCGGATATTGCGATAAATAAGGACCAATCTCCCAGAAGGAATCGGATCGGATTGCATTCTTCAGCATCATATAATCGGTATACTTGACGTACGTAACCTTCTTCATCGAGTTCGTCGTTAAGGCAGTGTTCATCTTATCGGAATAGATGCCATCCGGCACCCAGCCGATCTCTAGCTTCACATCAGCCTTCTGCTCGATCGTATCGATTAATCTCTGATTCGGCGGATGAGCAAAGTGCAGCGGAACCATGATGGAGATGACTGGCCGATCCTTGGTCGCCTCACTTTCGCCTGGACGTCCGGTGCAGCCTGCCACTAATCCGCTGAGTAGCGAGATCATAACCATCATTACGATCGTTGTATAGCTTCGACGTGGATTCCATGCCATTGGGTGAAACCTCCCCTTGTTGAGAAGTACGTATATTTGTCGTAATCACAAGTAAAGATTATACTCGAGCCAAATGATTATTGTGATAATCGTCCTGGTTTACTACAATGATTATACTTTTTCATCCGAATCACGATTACTAACAAACTGATTATAGACAAGGTGTGGTCCTATGCGTTCACTAAGCTTCCTTAGCAAAATGATTCTGTTCAGCTTCTTGCTCAGCTCTCTGCCTGTGATCTTCATCGGCTCGTTCTCCTACTTCACTTCCTCGAACGAAATTCAAAAAAACGTAAACGAGAGCAAGCAGCAGCTGATCGGTCAAATCAATACCAATGTAGAGCACAAATTAACAACTGTCAACCACACGCTAAATCAGGTCGTCAATTCGACGGTCATGAAAAGCGCCTTAACTGGACCTTTAACTGCAACCGATTTCAGAACTTACGATAACCTCCGCAACGAAATTCGCTACATGCAGTCGTTCGATACGAAGCTCGAGGACGTCATTCTGATCAACGAGCGCGAGAATTGGATGATCAAAAATTCAGGCTTGTATCAGCTGGATCAATACCAGAATTACCCTAGCCTGCTGAAGCTGCTCAACGACGTGAAGGAAGACACATCTTGGGTGCTGACACCTTCGGAATGGTTCTATGGTGAAACGAATGTACGTAGCGTCTCCTGCGCCTACAGCATTAGTCTCGTGAAGAAGCTGCCGCCCACCGGTCTTGATAAGTTCGGACTCGCTATTGCCAACATCCCCGCATGCAGTCTTCAGGACTTCGTGACGAGTATGGATGGCAATACGGATGAACACAGCACAGATACGCTCATTCTCGATGAGCAGAATCGAATCTTATTCCACCCCAACCAGTCATTAATCGGCAAGCAACAAGAGGAAGCCGGCTTAACGAAGCTGGAGCTTCCAGGACAATCGGGACAATTCACATCGCACTTGAACCGTAAGCCTTACTCCATTACGTACTTAAAGTCTGATGTGACAGGCTGGACGTACTTATCTGTGACTTCCATTGATGGCTTAACGAAGGAATCGAACAAAATCGGTCTATATACGATTTATATATGTATCATCATGCTGCTCGTATCCATTACGCTCGCCTGGATCGGCTCCAAGCGTATGTACTCGCCGATCCAGGTGCTGCTGAATCAGATCGGAGAGCGGTTCTCTGACAGCCGCAGCCGGAAGACGAACGAGTTCCAGATCATTGGCGAGCAGGTCAGCCGTTTGTTCGAATCCAAGTCGGAGCTGGAGAACGAGGTTCGCCAGCATATCGGTCAAGTGCGGACGTTCTTCCTGATCAAGCTGTTCCAAGGGAAAGTCAAGACAAGCGAGTACAACGAAAATCTGGAGCAATTCGGCTATCACGAACAGCTGCTGAACTGGAAATCAATGATGGTGCTGACGATGCAGATCGATTCGATCGACGATACCCGATTCGAGAAGCGCGATCTCGATCTACTGCTATTCGCCGTACACAACATTATCGAGGAGCTCGTTCCTGCGGGATCCAGACTCGCTCCTGTCACGATAGACCATACTGTCGTCACTGTTGTCGGAAGCCGGGAGAGTGATCGGGCCGCGGCGCATCACGAAGTATTCAGTATGACGGAGCACGTCCAGCGTCAAATCTTCAGCTTCCTCAACCTGCAGGTAAGCATCGGCATGAGCCTTCCGTTCGACACTATTACGAACGTGCCTATCGCCTATCGAGAAGGTCTTGAGGCACTCAAACACCGGATCAAGCTCGGTGAAGGCATTATCATTCAGTATGAGAATATCAACTCAGGCAAACACTACCTCAATCTGAATTACCCGAAGCAGCTTGAGAACGAGCTTCTTGACGCGATTAAGCTGGCAGAGCAGGACAAGGCAAGGGAGCTGCTGAAGCAGCTGCTCCATAACGTATTCGCAGTGGAGCTATCGCCCCAGGAATACCAGATCCCGCTCGCCAGACTGCTGAACAACCTGCTGATCTCGATGCAGGAATCCGGTATCAGCGTGCATCAGATTCGTCCGGACAAGGGGCCGCTGTTCGAGGAAGTGTTCAGCTTGTCCATCGCTAGCGAGATTGAGGATTGGTTCTGGAACAAAGTCGTCAAGCCGATGGTCAGCATCTTCAGCGACAGGCAGGAGGCGCAATACCATAACATCTCTGAAAAAATTATCGATCTCGTGCACAATTACTTCGATACCGATCTAACACTCGAGGAGTGCGCGAACCGTCTGCATTATAACGCGAACTACTTAAGCAGCATCTTCCGCAAGGAAACGAACCACTCGTTCAGCGAATATTTATCGATGTACCGATTCAATATGGCGAAAAAATGGCTGGCCGAGACAGACATGGCCGTGAAGGATATAGCGGAGAAGCTCTGTTATACAAATCCGCAAAACTTCATTCGCTCGTTCCGCAAGCAGGAGGGAATGACTCCGGGACAATACCGTGCCAAAATGACCGCGGGACATTAAGCGTTGATGCGTTAACCACCAACGAAGCTAGCGCAAAATAAGAGTGGTTTATCGTGAACATAGCAATAATTGCGGAGAATTACAGATGAATTTGCGTTAGCATTACGGTATACGATTACTCAGGAGGTTATATCGATGCATCCATACGCGATTATCGTTCAATCGATGAACAACGGTCAAGCTGCTGCTAGCACCGACACGGTTAAAGTCTATCCAAGCTCCTACACGCAGGTCGAAGGAGCGAGCCTGCTGATGGTCAAGAATGGCCATGAGAAGGTCATCCTCGCTGCAGGCAGTGCGCCTGTCGTCGAAGCGCTTGAGGGCACACAAGAGGAAGGCTTCAAGGTATGTCCGCTATCCCATGCGAATCGCCTTGTGCTGAACAAGTTCTTCCCGTACACAGCACCGCAAGCTTTCGGCACACAGATCGCGACCATCGGCCTTGGCGACCGTCTCGGTATCGCCTCCCCGGGTCATATTCAGACGGTTCGTGGCCACAACATACGTCCGATCTTGGCTCAGCAGAGCATCCGCGAGCTGACGCTTACAGGACGCACGTATGAGGAAGTGCTAGACGCTGCGGCCTTCGCTGTGTTCCAGGAAGGCTACAAGGACGGCTACGGCGCTGACGGCGATCATCTGAAGACGGACGCGGACATCAAGATGGCGCTTGACCTCGGCTTCACGATGCTGACGCTCGATTGCTCCGAGCATATCGACAACTCCATCGAGAGCTTGAGCACAGCAGACCAGGAAGCGAAGTATGCCGAGCTTCCGGAAGCGGTGCGCAGCCACTACGAGGGACGCTACCTCGGTCAGACGTTCGATGCAGCAGGAACGAGGTTCAGCTTCGACCGCGCTAGCCTGATCAAAAACGTACTCATCTACGCTCCGGCGATTGACTTCATGGAGCGCATCTATAACACGTACATCGTGAATGCCGGCCGCGGTATCGACTTCGAGATTTCGATCGATGAGACAGCGACGCCTACTGATCCAGAATCGCACTTCCTAGTCTCCTACGAGCTGTACGCTCGCAACATGACGATCTACAGCATGGCGCCAAGATTTTGCGGAGAGTTCCAGAAGGGCATTGACTACATCGGCGACATCGCTCAGTTCGAGAAGGAGCTTGCTGTACACGCTGCGATCTCCGATCACTTCGGCTACAAGCTGAGCATTCACTCCGGCAGCGACAAGTTCAGCGTATTCCCACTTGTCGGTCAGTACACGAAGGGTCGCTTCCACCTGAAGACGGCTGGCACGAACTGGCTTGAGGCGGTTCGTACCGTTGCGAAGGTGAACCCTTCCCTGTATCGCCGCATGCACCAGTATGCGCTGGACAACTTCCATGTTGCCGCAGCCTACTATCATGTAACGACAGACCTCAGCAAGATCGCTCAGCTTGATCAAGTATCGGACGAGAATCTGGCCGATGCCTACATGAACGAGGACAACGCGCGGCAGCTCATCCACATCACGTACGGTATCCTGTTGCAAGCGAAGGATGACAATGGACAGTCGCTGTTCAAGGATGAGTTCTTCCGTACGCTGAGCGAGCAAGAGGAAGCGTTCAACGAATCGCTCTGCACGCACATTGGCAAGCATCTTCAATTGCTCGGGAAATAATGAAGCAAATCAAGGAATTCAAGACAGGATGGCTAATACAGCGTGCTGTCTTTTTTTATTTCCAAGTATACATAGGGTTGAAACGAATTGCTGTGAGCAACGTATGTCCCCATGGTAGTAGATGACAAAGTAAGGTGAGGTGTAGTGTAATGAAAATGGTTCCTTCTAAATTAAGCTCATCAAGAGGAAGCCTGCAATATCATCTGAGTGGAAGTGGCTCTCCCCCGATTGTATTGATTAATGGTGGTTCTGGGCCCATAGAAGGTTGGATGAGAATACTTCCAGAAATAGCAACGGTATCAACTGTATTTGCATACAATCGTTTTGGCGTGGCAGGTAGCGATAAGCCTAGCGAAGCACAGGATGGACTGACGATCGTTGAAACATTGCGTGAAGCCTTGTCGATTGTTGGATTGCAGCCTCCATACTTGTTAGTTGGACATTCACTAGGGGGATTGTACGCCAATTTATATGCTCGAAGCTACCCTGATGAAGTCGCTGGCGTCATCTTCTTAGAATCCAGCCACCCCAAAGACTTAAGCCTCGAACAATATCAAGGTAAGTTCGTAAAAAAAATAAATAAATTACTGTCTATTTTTGATTCCTGGTCCCCTCATAAAGCGTTCAGCGAAGTTCATTTTGTTGACAAAACCGTGGAACAAATTAGCGAAAGAAACCTCTTCCCGCAAATCCCCATCTATGTCATTACAGGTATGAAAGAAAATCGCATCGTGCCAGAGATCGTTCAAAAAAAGCGGCTTGAGCATCAGTTAGAGCTTCTTTCATTATCTACCAATCACAAGCATATCCCCGCACAACAAAGTGGACATTTCCCTCAGCTTACAGAGCCAAGCGTCGTCATAGATGCAATCAAAGCTTGTATGAATGAAATCAACCATTAACAGCGTTGCAGACCCGCCGCTACCGTATGGTTGTCGAATTGCATGTGTTCCGAGCTCGATACGTACAAAAACAAGCCTGGCGCATCAATCGCGTCCAGGCTCTATCCTGATAACAGGTTCCCTTCGCTTGCTTACCTCTAGCCTTGGCTCACATTCAGCCAGCGTGTCAGCGGCGTATTCGGATGCTTGCGACGCGTAGACAAGCCTTCGATGACAACATCCTCGACCTGATCCAGCGTAACTGCAGCGCCTTGACGCGTCTCCACGCGAACGCGGTTCAGCTCCAGCCCCTGTACATGCTTGCAGTAGATGCCTTCGCCCGCCATGATGAGCTCCTCACGCACCATATCCGGCTCTCCGCCCTGCTCAGCCGGGTCCTGAGTCATCTCCAGCACGACATTGTTCAGCACGACGTCCTGCACCGGCATCTCCGGCAGACCATAGATGAACGCCGCTGCCGCACGGGCATTACGCACCGTAATGTCACTGATATGAATGCCGCGAATAATCGAGGTACCCTCGGTAATCGGCACCGCCTCCGGGCTCGTCATGAGCGGATCGCTCTCATCGACGCCATACCGGTAGAAGGAATTAATCGCCAGCGGGCATAGCACATCCTTCATGAAAATATTGCTGATTCGCACGTCCTCCACACCGCCGCCGCGCGCGCGGTTCGTCTTGATCCGAATGCCGCGATCCGTCCCGAGGAACATGCAGTTGCTGACCACGACTTGGCGTATGCCTCCTGCCATCTCGCTGCCCAGTACGACGCCACCGTGTCCAGCGAGCATCGTACAGTTGGCGATGACGACGTTCTCTGTCGGGCGTCCGACACGGCGACCGTCCTCGTCGATACCTGACTTCAAGCACAAGCAGTCGTCTCCAACGTCAAAGTGACAATCTGTCACATGCACGTTCGTGCAGGAGTCGACATCGAGGCCGTCACCATTCGGCGTTGTCGATGGGTTCTTGATCGTCACGCCGCGCACCATCACTTGGTCGCAGTACACGAGATGCGTGTTCCAGAACGGCGAGTTCTGCAGCGTTACGCCTTCCAGCACGACCTTGCGGCAGTCGAGCAGCTGCAGCAGCGCCGGACGAAGGAATTGGCTATCCCACTCGACAATGTTGCTCTTGATTGCCTCACGCTTCTCCTGATTGAGCTCAAGCAGGCTCAGGCGGACCGATGTCGAAGGCAGTGTTCCTTGCTTCAGCTCGCGATAGGCGTTCCACCACGTTTCTCCGTGACCGTCTATAATGCCCTCGCCCTTAATGGCGACCTGCTCAAGATCGGCGCCGTACAGCAGCGGAGAATAGCCGTAGCACTCGTATCCCGACCAGCGGGTGCGCTCCGGTGTATACAGATCAAATTGATCGCTGAACTGAAGAACGGCTCCTGCTTCAATGTACAGTGTCATATAGCTGGCCAGCTTGATTGGTCCGGTCAAGTAACGACCCGCAGGCACATATACCGTTCCACCGCCTCGTGCCGAGCAAGCGCGGATCGCGGCAGCGATCGCTTCCGTATTCATCGTCTGTCCGTCGCCGACAGCTCCGTATGCTGTAATGTCATAAGTACTCATTCGTTGGTTCTCTCCTTCATCATGCTTGTTATCTATAGGCGAACATGCGCTATGTGATTAACAGTAGCAATTCGTTGCGATTACGTACATAATCCGTCCAGTTGCGCGTCCGAATATAACGACGTTTCCCCAAGAGGTGAGCAGAAGATTATGCAGCATCTAATGATTATTGAGCTCATCTATAGACTCGTACAACTGAAGGAGAAAGGAGATAGCGCTATTCATGTATAGAACACTTTGCCGGAATCTATAATAGAAGCGATCTAATCGAGTATGCAGCTAACTCAGCAGCTATATACAACTTA
This sequence comes from Paenibacillus sp. YYML68, assembly GCF_027923405.1. NCBI lineage: Bacteria > Bacillati > Bacillota > Bacilli > Caryophanales > Paenibacillaceae > Paenibacillus > Paenibacillus sp. YYML68. The sequence goes on from NZ_BQYI01000001.1 coordinate 3,502,239, forward strand.
CTTTTAGTAATGTACAAATTATTGTTTACCTTCTAACAAAACTGTTGTATAATGAGGAAGGTTAAAAAATCCAAGCACAGAAAGAAGGCTCACTCATGTCTACTCTACTCTACATTACCGCCCATCCTCACGATCACCAGACGTCCTTCAGCCTCGCAGTTGGCAAGGCGTTCATCGACGCGTACCGCGAAGCGAATCCGCAAGATGAAGTCGTTCATCTTGATCTGTACAGCATGAACATTCCGCACATAGATGCAGATGTGTTCAGCGGCTGGGGCAAGCTGGCTCAAGGAACAGCGTTCGAGCAGCTGAGCGACGCTGAGAAGCAGAAGGTTGCCCGCCTCGGCGAGCTCGTCGATCAATATGCTGCAGCTGATAAATATGTGTTCGTAACGCCTATGTGGAACTTCTCCTACCCGCCTGTCATGAAGTCCTACATTGATGCCGTATGCGTCGCTGGCAAAACGTTCAAGTACACGGAGAACGGACCAGTCGGACTGCTGACCGGCAAGAAGGCGTTCCACATCCAGTCGAGCGGCGGCATCTACTCCACAGGTCCTGCAGCCGAGATCGAGATGGGGCATCGCCATCTGAAGACGATCATGAATTTCCACGGCGTCTCCTCTATGGATGCGCTGTTCGTAGAAGGCATGGCTTACAAGCCGAACGAGGCTCAAGCTATTAAGGAAGCAGCGATCGAGAAGGCTATCGCAGCCGCAAAGAGCTTCTAAAGCAGCCGAGATCATCGCATGTACGTAAGAAAGGGAGAACAGATACGATCTGTTCTCCCTTTTCTATTGAAACAGCCGTTTGCGAGATATCACGCGGGGCTTCGAGCTGGTCGCCATGTATCGTTATGCCATAGATGAAGCAAGACGAATAAAGCCCTCGATTCCCTTGATCGGGAATGAGGGCATACCAGTTCGTCATGAGGCGGAGCTCGAATCTGTGCTGTCGGATGGCTAACCTATTCTGTGAATCCGAATCGGACTAGCTCCCTTCACCTCGACGAAGCGGACGTCACCGGACATTTCGCTGCCGGGTAGTCACCATGTGACGGCTACAAAGCTCCAACTCGTCAAGGTTCCGGCGCTCCACCGACGTCAGCAGCACCGGCTCGGCGCCCGGTCGGACTCGCAATACGCCGCGGTTGAATCTCCTGGGATATAGACACAAATTGTCATCACAAACGATGCTAGCTTGTCCAAGTCCTCGACAGGAGAAGGGGTAGCCGCCCTCCATGCATGGGGACGACTCCTTCTCCAATCAGCTCGGCTCTATACAATGCCTTGCAGATGATGCAGTATTTCAGCAGCCCGGTGCTTGTACGTATGGTTGTCGTATACGAACTGCTGGCCTTGCCGACGAATCTTATCCATCTCCTCGGGACGGTTGCGGTAATACGTATACAGCTCCTCCGTCTGCTCAGGCGATTGCGACCATACGAGATGAACATGATTCTGGAACATTGCTTCGATCGCTGTTGTATGCTGAGTGAAAAAAAATCCTCCACAGCCGAGCACCTCGAATGTGCGCATCGCCTGCATCGTTCTTGAGCCGTTGATGCTGTGTACCCCTAGAATAAACTTTGCCGAAGCACACATATCCGGCATTTTGTCGTAAGAGAGATAGCCCTTGTACGCGTGAGGAGGAACGACGAAAGATATTTTGCCATTCACCCAATTCTCATCCCCATAGAACGCGATATCCCATCCATTACGCAGCGCCGGTCGAAACATCGAATCGTAACCGACCTTGCGGTTCTGATGCACATCATAGTTATTCCCGAAGAACACGAGCTCATGAGCGAGCTCGGGGACTGCCGCACCTGTTCGATGATATTGCGGTGAGCACGCGAACGGTATGCATAAGCTCCGCACCCCTGCAGGCTGATACACCTGTTCAATAAATTCCTCATAGGTCGTTAAGGTCAGTACCGAGCGCTTGGCATAATGAAGAGACATTTGTGGAGCAATCGGGTCTTCAATAGCCCAGTACACATGCGGCAACGACGTCTGATCAATCAACGCAGCGATAGACTCCTCCCGTCCAACACCGCCTTCAGTAAACAATAAATCCGGCTTGAATTGCTCCACTCTTTGCAGCATCCGTTCCAGCTTCTGATCACCGGGCACCACATACTCCACCGAGTGGCCGAGCTCCATGAAGCCTCTGGCCATCCCATGTGTAATAATCGGTGCCGAATTCAAGAACAAGATCCGCATTCCGTCACGCTCCTTCTTATGCTGTTTGAATAGACGATCATAGGTTTACTCGTAACCACTTGGATAAACCTACCAAATAAAATATGTAAGAGCTCCCCCTCGTGCGAAAGTCAATCGCCCGGTTTCATTACTGAACGCCTGAAATCCATGAAAAATGGGTTGGCACACAATCCCCAGACCGCACGTGCACATACAGTACTAATGTCGTTGCAAGCCATTATTTACTAAAACAACCGAAAGGCGGTGATCATTTGCTGCAAGCGCCTATTACGATCGTATACCCTCCTGCGATTGACTATCAATTTATGCACCAGCGTCCACAGCAGATGATGAAGGCTCTGGCCCAAGCCGGAGCACATGTGTTATTTATGAATCCAGCTAACCTGTTCCCGCAAGCGGAGGATGTTTATCAGCCCTTTCCTGAGCTTCCTAATTTCTTAGTGCTCCACGAATCTGTTGATTACAAGCCGTATGTAAAAGGCAAGCTCGTCCTATGGTGTGCGGTCAATCAGCTTCCGTTCCTACAGAAGCATCCACATGACCTATCAGTCTTCGACTCATGCGATCTGGCATCCGATGAATTCTCGGCGTGGAAGGAGCTCGTGCCACTTATGGAGAAGCATACGCAGCTGACCTTCGCCTCCTCTTCAGCTATTTATGCCGAACACACGAAGCGTGGCATTGATACCGTCTTATTGCCTAATGGTGCCGATTATGAGCATTTTGAGGTTGCATTGAATCGAATGCAGCGACCTGCTGACCTGCCTGACACACAAGGCAAGCCGCTAGTTGGCTATTACGGAGCGATCTACACCTGGATGGATTTGGAGCTCGTCTACTCCATTGCGGATCATTATCCCACTGTCCTGATCGGCTCGAATTGCCTGTACAATCGCGAAGTCAGTCACCCTAATGTCACCATGCTCGATATGAAGCCTTATGCACTGCTGCCCTCGTATTTAAGCTGGTTCGACGTTGCCATTATTCCATTCAAGCTCTCTCCCATGATCGCAGGCTGCGATCCAGTCAAATTCTACGAATACATGTCCGCCGGCAAGCCGGTCGTCGCTTCTGAGATGGCAGAATTGCGAAGATTCGACTCATATGTCTACTTCGCTCATAAAGACAATGCACCAGCCATTGTCGCTCAAGCTTTGGCAGAGCACAACGACCTACAGGCCAAGCGCAGACACGCACTGGCCAGCAAGCACTCCTGGCGTAACCGCGGTACTTGTGCACTGGCCCATATCGTGAGAAAACTAGAAGAACGAGACAAAGGAGAGCGTACATCTTGAGTAACATAACATTAACGAAATCAGCAAGCTGTGATAAGCCAGTGATCAAAATTAAGGTTAAAGTAAAATGTCCGAAGAAAGCAGCGAAGCCACCCGTTTTGCAAAAAAAGAAGTACTGTGTATCGAAGAAAAAACATTCCTGCTCTTCTACTGCGGGAACTCTCCGTCAGCAGTTCATGCGTATTATCAATGAAATACGGGCAGACCTTAGAGCCGTATGGAGCACGTTCTCCCAATACGAAGTGCGACTTCTGCACTGGCAAGGGCAAGTACAGCAGCTGCAAGCCGAATCCGCACAAAAAAATGACGCGATTAACAGCCTGACGTCGTCCATTGCACAGCTAACCCATGCCTACGAAGAGCTTCGCCAGGAGTTGAACAATCAAAGCGATGAAGAAGGGGCGTATCGCTCCGTATTGACTCCGCGCATCGGCACGACCATTACAGTCGATACAGATGCAGGTACGATCACGGGCTTACTCATCGCCGTTGGCCTAAACTTTATCCAGGTCAAGGAGCCTTCCGGCGCCGATGTATTCATTCCGTTCGATGCCATTAACTTTATCAGCTAACAGCCTCTCGAAATCCGTAATACATGTATATCATCTCAATATGGAGGTACTCTCATGGATTTATTTCAAGCTTTACAAGTGTGTATCGGCTTAACCGTCGAAATCTACCAAGCTACGCAAATGCTGACCGGTGTTCTCTTAGTGTCGGAGCCAGGCTACTGTACCATTCAAGTAAACAGCAACGCGTACACACCAGGCGCGACCGTTACGATCTTTACAGATCAAATTGAATTCATTCGGGTAGTTCCTGCCTAATAAGCGAAGGGACTGTCAGCTGTCATTGATCGAGCTCGCTCAGGAACAACTGCTTCCAGCTGTCATACAGAGCATGATGACGATGCGTGATGCTGTTCTGTCTTAATCTGCGGTGATAGAGCACGCGGTTAATTGAAGCAGCAGGAGCTGCTTGCAGGAGCCTGCCGATCATCTGAAAATCTTCATACAGCCTTCCGCCTTGCGGCCCTGTGTGCCACCAGCCGGACAGCTCCTTCAATGCTGCCACACGATAACATCTGGGGGCAAGCGGTTCGGCTCGGTCCAGGAGTTGCTTGAGCGGGAGGGGATTGGCAAGAGGTGCTGCTCCTTGATAGATCGTCGCTGCCCCCTGCTCAAGCCAATTGAAGTGCCGGGCGAACAAGAAGCCGGCTTGCGGATGAAGTAACGCCGCAGCCTCGAGCTCCGACAAGCAGTCGGCTGTCAGCCAATCATCTGCATCTAATTCAAGAAGCCACGAGCCGCGTGCATGGGAGAGAGCCGTGTTCAGACTTGCAGCTTTTCCGCTATTGGTAGAATGCCTTAGCAGCTTGATGGAAGGATGACTTGCATAGGGCATGAGCTCCTCGTATGTACCGTCTGTAGAGCCATCATCCATGAGCAACAGCTCCCAGCAGCGGAGCTTCTGTGCCAGTACACTTCGAATCGCCCAATGCACATATTGACGATCATTGTACGTGCAGATCACGACTGTAATAAGAGGCGGCCGCTCGTCTGATACTAGTGGAACCAAGGAGGCCGACAGCAGAGGCTGAAGAAGACGCCATTCCTCATCCAGTCTTCTCCATCTTCGAATCGGAGCCTTCGATGGCAGGTAGCTACCTGTGCGTAGCACCTCGCCCTTCCAACTGGACGAGACGCGATACTGTATATCCTTCAGTACGTAGCGCTCAAAGGGCAGCGCACACACTGCAGCCAACGTATGAAGCCCTTGCTGCGAGGCGCTGGGACGAAGTAATATCTCTCTTCTCCATACGGCAGGACCTCTCGCTTCCTTAAGAGACTCTGAACCGGGATCATGTACAGACTGAAGATGAATGTACCCGCAGCTATCCGGCATCCTCTGCAATAAATCACTTAGCTCCAAGCGAAAGTCTCGCTCTAGTCGTTCGCCAGCAAACAGAATCATGATATAGTCAGACTCCGGATGGTCGGAAGCAGCGCGCTGCAATAAATCCTCGAAAGCATGATCAGCAGTAAGGATTCGAGCCTCAGGATATAATTGACGTGCGCAGTCTTCCGTCCATCTCGCATATAACGATTCTTGATCAGGATTTAATACGATAATGAGCACGATCTCCCCTCCTCCTTTCCAGGATTTCGCCTACAGAGCTTCACCACGTCAAGATAGTATATGCATAGACGCGCTTGTCGTTACTATAGGCACAAGGAGGGTTCCAATGAAAACAGATATGAACCATGAGCCGATTCAGCTCATCATCGCTGCTGCGGCCCATCGCTCAGGTTCCACATTGCTGCAGCGCATATGTAATCATAGGGAGAAAACCTTAATCTGGGGCGAGCACGGCGGAGTGCTGCAGCAGTTTGTTGACATATATGGCTCTCTAGAGCACTATGCGGTGAACGGGAGCCCAGAGCGCAATTCCTTCTTCAGCAGCGAAGCTAATGCTAGAAGCGGTCTATGGATCGCGAATATGTCACCAGAGCTGTCCGACGTGACACGGGCTGTTACAAGCTCCGTTCATGCGCTATTTTCTACTCTCTATGCCCACTCACCAGACGGAAGTAGCTATGATACGGTTGGCTTCAAGGAAGTGCGCTATGGACCAGACGAGCTTCGGCTGTTCCGCATGTGCTTTCCGAACGCTTGGATATTACTACTTGTTCGTCGACCTGAAGACACTTATGCGAGCGCGCCTCATTGGTATGAGAAGATCGAGGACTTAACGGATAAGTGGAATAAGAACGCCGCATTCTACCACACCTTCGCCCAGCACGATGCACGCACGTTGCTTGTAACCTATGAAGCCCTTATTGAACAAGAGGAGCTCCTGCTAGAGAAGCTGTCTCGTGTCATCCAAGTGCCTGTAGCAGATATTAAGAAGATTCTTCAACTGAAAGTCGGAAGCTTTCGCACCAAAGACCTGTCATCGGACATTGCCGAACAAATTCGTCATAGATGTCAAGTGACGATGAGACTGTTCGATTACAAGTAGAGGAGGCAGATAGACGATGACATCAAGAGAACGACGAGTAGCCTCGAGAGAGCGGCATGCTGTAACTGGGGGAAAAGGAATTGCAGTGTGGCTGACTGGCCTGTCCGGAGCAGGTAAGAGCACGATCGCCTACGCAGTCGAAAAGCAGCTCATCTTGACAGGCACACTGGCGTATGTACTCGACGGGGATGTGCTGCGTACTGGATTGAATAAGGGACTCGGCTACACGCCCGAAGACCGGCAAGAAAATGTAAGACGGATCGGCGAGGTCGCACGACTGTTCACCGATGCCGGGCTGATCGTGCTGATCGCCTCCATCTCCCCTTCGAGGGCAGATCGGGCCCATGTACGTTCCATGTTCGAGCCGAGTACATTTATAGAAGTATTCGTCGATTGTCCGATCGACGAATGCGAGCGAAGAGATCCGAAGGGACTGTACAAGCGGGCCCGTGCCGGAGAGATCGCGCAATTCACCGGTATTTCGGCACCTTATGAGCCCCCGCTTAAGCCCGAACTGAAGATCTATTCCTCCATGTGGTCATTAGAGCGGTGCTGTGCAGAAATAATAGCCTATATCGAGGCTGCTCGGTCAACCGCGTTATAGAGGGGCGATCGGCGGTGTTGGCGTCGATTGTGCGATCAAGCTCGACGCGACTTGGACGAAGATGAAGAAGCTTCTTGACCTCCATTGCGGAGAATCAGGAAGCTTCTCTTTTATCCACTGTTAACTTTCCAGAGAACCACCCTAGACACTAATTAACGGCAGCTCCCTTACGGCTCCATACCCCACACCAGCTCACCGTTCTTATACACCGTCACCTTGTTCCAGCTCGTATACGAAGTCTTCGTTCCATCATAGGAATAGTCGTTCGTCTCGTCGAGATTCGACCAGTCGGAGCTCGCCATGCGAAGCTGAATGTCTCCAGTCTGTCCGCCTGCTGCGATCGAACCCGCTCCAGCCGCAAAGCTCAACTCGACATAGCTGTCCGTGATTGTGCGTTGAATATGCTGTCCACCCACTTGCGCCCAGTCGATCCAGGAGCTCATCGCTGCGCTTCCATCCTTCGTGAAGTAATAGCGGATCTTCAGATCGCTCAACGCGACAGGAGTTGTTCCCGTATTCTTCACATTAAACTGCGGCTTCATCTGACTGTCCATTGCGTTCGTATCGCCCGCACGGTACTGCAGCACGATATTGCCTAGTGGAGGCGGCGGTGTTGTGGTCGACTTCGGCGTTGCGCTCACCTGCTGCGAGTTCGCGCTCTCACCGGCACTGTTCACCGCACTGACCACATAATAGTACGTCTTGTCGTTCACAAGACCCGTATTCACGAAGCTCGTTGCACTAACACCTGTTGCTACAGCGACGTATGGACCGCCAGCCGTCTCCGAACGCTTCACTATATAAGTAACTGCACCGCTGACTGTGCCCCAGCTGATCGACGCTTGTGCGTTGCCTGCAGTTGCAGCTACACCCGTCGGCGCTGCTGGCTTCACTGGACCCGGGTCAGTCGGATTACCGCCAGGAACAACTGGATAAGCATTCTGAACGAGCATCACGAACTGATCATGGAACCAGTGGCCTGCTAATGGAGCATTCGGCAATGCACCTGACATGACGCCCTCTGGCGTCTTATAGGTAGGATCACACATGCGGTCGAAGCCTTTACCTTCATCGTTCGGAATTGCCGAGCTGGCTCCGTCGGACTCTCCCGGCGGCTTCACCCAGACGAGGGCATCAAGATGACTGCCGTATGCCGATGGAGCGGCCTGTGGCGGCATACCCAACCCTGAACCTGATACGTTGCACCACAAACCGCGATGGTCACGGCGGTCAACGCGACCTGAATTCACGTAGCTGTTGATGTCCGAGCCCGATGCCCCAGTTGGACGGTTCGGACCTCCCCAGCCGTTACGCGACGTATCGATCAGGAAGCCCGTGCCCGCAGGCCAGCCTGCATCAACGAAGTCTTGATACAATGCAGCGGTGAAGTCTGCCTCATCGAAGTAGCTGTTCCATTCGTAGAACTTAGAGGAACGAATCGGCTGTCCACCGATCGTGAGCGTCGGGTCCGTCAAATTCGGTTCAACAAGAGGTGTTGTATTCGAAGTATTCGTAACGAAGCCGTCTACGCTAGCGAAGCCCGCCTTCGTGCCCTTGGCCATATTCGTGTACAGCTGCACCGTGCCTTTGCGATTGTTGTCCCAGCCGAGCCAGCCGGAATGCCCGATATCGAGGTACGTGTACACATTCGGAATCGCATGCAGCTTATCCAGCGCATACTGAACACCTGCCATATAGATGCCGGAGGAAGCAGCCTGCGCGCATCTCTGATCGCTCAGGTTCGTTACCAGATTCGGCAAGCTGTCCGGCTCAATAATCGTGACGATACGAATATCCTGATATTTCGGATTGGCAAGTACTTTGATAATCTCATCGATATACTCTGTTTTGTAGGTGTTCAAGCCTTGCTGTGTTAGAGGAAGCTCGCCATTGGACGCGAGCGCGTGGCAATCCCGTCCCGGCAAGTTATAGATGACGAACTGCGCCGTGATCGGTGTGCCAGGCTTCTTCTGTGCAAGCACTGCGTCCATATGCTCTTTCAAACTGAGACGACCTGCATTGACCGCACCGCCATGAATGGCCGCCCGGCGATCCAGCCATACTGCCGTCGGATACGACTTGATCGTATTCATCTGAGCCTTCAGTGAGGCATCGCTGACCTGGGCAATGGACGTATCGATCAGGGCGGCATAATCCGGATTGATGTAGGCGGTCGCTCCAAGGAACGGGTTTTCGACATGCGCCTCAGCGGCAACAACCGATTGCTGACCTACCAAGCTTGCCGACATGGCAGCGAGACAGAGAACCGTCGTTAATTTACGTTTCATACGATTGAACATCTAATCAGCTCCTCATCATCTTATTATAAGTGTTAATGGTGCTGCTTCAGCGCCACTGACGCCTTCGTTCCGATTAACGTGCGATTATGGCTCAATACCCCATACAAGCTGGCCGTTCTGATAGACCGTCACCTTGCTCCAATCCTTATAAGAAGTCTTCGTCGCATCGTAGGAGTAGTCGTTCGTCTCGTCGAAGTTCGACCAGTCCGACTTCGCCATACGCAGCTGAATGTCGCCCGTCTGTCCGCCTGCTGCAATCGATCCAGCCGTAGGAGCAAAGCTCAGCTCCACATAGCTGTCCGTGAACGTACGCTGAATATGCTGTGCACCGAGCTGTGCCCAGTCGATCCACGAGCTCATCTCAGCAGTGCCTTCCTTCGTGAAGTAATAGCGCACCTTCAGATCGCTTAAGTTAACAGCCGTTGTACCGATATTCTTAATATTGAATTGCGGCTTGATCTGATTGTCGGTCGCACTGGTATCACCCGCGCGATATTGCAGAACAATGCTGCCGCCTGTCGCAGGTGCCTTCGGTGTCGCGCTTACCTGCGCAGAGTTCGCACTCTCGCCGTTGCTGTTCGAAGCGCTCACTACGTAGTAGTAAGTCGTTCCGTTCGTCAGACCGATATTCGTGTAAGTAGCTGCTGCAACATTAGCCGCAACAACGGTGTACGGGCCGCCGCTTGTCGCTGCGCGCTTCACCGTATAGCTCGTAGCTCCGCTGACCGCATTCCAGCTTAACTTCACCTGCTTATCTCCGGCTACTGGCGTTACGCCTGTCGGCGATGCTGGCACCGAGACGTCCACCTTCGGTGTTGCGCTTACTTGAACGGAGTTCACACTCTCCCCGTTGCTATTCACCGCCGTCACGACATAATAGTATGTCGTTCCGTTCGTCAGACCAGTGTTCGTGAAGGTTGGCACCTTAACATTAGAAGCAACCACGTTGTACGGGCCGCCGTTCGTCGTCGAACGCTTCACCGTGTAGCTGGCCGCTCCGCTGACCGCGTTCCAGCTTAACGACACCTGGGCGTTGCCCGCTGCCGCTGTAATGCCCGAAGGCGCACCCGGCACCGTCGTCGCGGAGCCGCTGATCAGGCGGTCATACTCGGCATACGCTGTCGCCATATCGACCTGTGACCAGAAGCGGTGGTACTTGAACGTAGGCGTTCCCTTCTCCCACTTCTTCGTCGCCGGGTTCCAGGACGTCTTGTACAGATTCTCCAGATACGACCATTGCGGATCCTTCTTGATATCTGGACGCAGCTCAGCATAGCTGATGTACACACCGTTGCCGCCCTTAGCCGGATCGGAAGGCACAGCACCTGGACCCGGAATTACATTCCCTTGACCGAACGTGCCGCTCCAGCCGCCAGGGAAGTAGATCTCCTTGCTGAAGAAGCGGTGATAATCGCCGCGAGCCTCATTCGCCACAATGCCGACTCCATCGTTATGGGACCAGGCTGTATCGAGCAATTGCTCCGCCAGCGTCTTCGCCTGACTGCCGAGCGCCGAATACGCTCCGGTCTCTTTCTTCGTCGCTGCTGCGAAGAAGGTCAGCGCCTTGATGTAGCTGCCGAGCACGCCGACATCCTGACTCGGGTCCTTCGTCACGACACGGTAGCTCGGATTGCCTGTGAATTGCGAGAACCCGTTCCACGTATCCGGCTGGCCGATCCACTCCTGTGTTCCCGGCAAGTAGAACTCGCCTGGAGCGCTCGTCGTCGCCACCTGCGGATTCAGACCGCCCAGAATGCGCTGTCCGGAGGCGTTCAAGTAATAGCCGTCCGTATCTGTAACCGGTTTCTTGTTGACGAATACATAGTCCATCGACCAGTCGATCCACTTCGTAATGACCGTCTTCGCCATCTGGAAGTTCTCAGAGGAGATATCCCCATCTTCGGCCAAAATGTAATACATCTCCGCTACGCGCTCCAGCGGCCACGCCTGGAACCCGAACCACGTGTTCGAATTCGGATCGTGGTAGACCGGCGCCTCGTCGTACGCCATGCCGTAGAACGTGCTGACGCCTGCAGGGTACGCCTTGTAGCTGCCGTCCCAGCTGTTCGTCGCGCCGCCGCCAACCGCGCCCTCAGCGCTCAGCAGCCACGTGTAGAACTCAAGCTGACGCTTCAGCGACTTGTTCCAGTCGTCCTTGGCCGTCGGAGATTGCGGGATCAAGCCGCCGTCTGTCGTGGACAATGCATAGGCCGCCACCGGATTCTGGTACGCTTGATGCACGTGGCTCGCGCCGATGCGCCATGCCCAGTTGCCGCTGCCCTGTGCGCCGAGACCGCCGCCCCATGCTGTATACCAGCCGAGCAGGCTCGTACTCGAATCTTTGCCCGTACCCGGCGAAGGCGTACCGTCCGCTGCGCTGCCGACCTGCTGGAAGTACTTATCGTACAGGCCGTAGCGGAGGAAGTCGCCCATTTTCTTCGCCTTGTTCAAGTATACCGGGTTGTTGTAGCCGAGCTCCTTCGCCCAGTACAGCACTTGCACAGCCCGTGCATCTGCATCCGTTGCATTCGTGTAGCGCCACTGCGGAGCAGGCGTAGCCGTCTCCTTCGTGAACAGCGACATGAAGCCTTCGTTCGCCTTACCGAACGTCTTGTTATCTTGAGATGGATGTGGGATAGCCTCCCAGACCGACTCCTGCTCTCCGCGCTGGAACGTGTTCACATAAGTGGTTGTATGGGTAGGGTTCAGCAGGTTACCGAATTTGTACCAGTTATCGACATCAATGAGCCAATGCATCAAGTACGTCTGGTTGCTGCCATAGGTCGCCTTCAGCTCAGCATCGATCGGGTCCTTGCCTGATGTGTATTTACCGCTGATTGCGGATGGATATTGGTCTGGATACGGGTGCTCATCCGCATAAGTAGCCGGACTGTTCGGGTTGTAGTAGCTCATCGTCGGCTGCTCTTCCTTGCCGTCCCCTTCGTTGATCGGGATGATGTACTTCTCCATGTTGTCCCAAGCCGCTTCCAGCTTCGACCAGTCACCTGTATGGTAGCCGTACAGCGCCTCCAGCCAGAGCCAATAGCTGTAAGCCTCGGAGGTGCTCATATGTCCGTAATCCGGCGCTTCGCTCATCAGCGTCTCCACTGCATGGTAAGGAATACCTTCCGGGGAGAAGTAGCCGTTCGCCGGGCTTTTAATCTGATTGTACAGCTGAAGGAATCGAGTCTTGTTAGCGCTCTCTTGAGTTGCTGCGTATGCCTTTGGGGAGAGCACGTTCAAGCCGCTCGTTCCTGTCAAAGTAAGAGTGGCCGCCAACGTCATGACGACACCTCTGCTTAACCATTTACGCATCATCCTAGTCTTCCTCCTTTAGATTGAATGCATCATCTCAATGATTCATCTCCGTTGCGCCTATTACGTGAAATCATCTGCCTTTCCTCTGAGCTTCATGTGCAGCTACTGTTAATGATTCGTTTGAATCACCCATCACCTACCTTCGATCCCTTATATTGTAATACAAATACATTATATTCTATTATTTTCCTGTCTGATAGGGGTGTAATTTTACTAGCTAGGTTGAAATTTATTCGATGCTGTACGGATTAACCTCAACCTACTCTTGCACCTTGATCCTTAACCGATGAACAATACCATAATGTAAACGCTTGCAAATTTGTGCTCGCCTGTCAATGCCGAAGCTTTTCTTCAGACATTAGAAACAGGCAATATGATATTAGTATTCAAGGCTATATCCGGTTCGGCTGAAAGCATTCGATAAAATATTGCGCGCCCTTGGATAAATAACGATTCTTCATCCAAATAATACCGATATCTGACTGCAGCTCGGCATCCTCAATGTCGAGCATGCGGACGACAGCAGACGGAAACGACGACAGGACCGACTTCGGAAACACGGTCGCCCCGATCCCTTCGGCCACGAGCGACATAATGATGGCTACGCTGGAGCATTCGCAGATGACGTTCGGCTCGAAGCCGTGACGGCTGCATTCGTTCATCACCTGCTGGTGCATACGGGTCGTCGTGTCGGTCTTCAGCGCGAGGAACGGGAAGCTCGCGAGCTCACGCATCCTAATCGAGGTGCGGTCGGCATATTCAGTCCAAGCGCTGGGCAGCACGACGACGAACGGATCGGACGGCAGCGGCAGCACCGCACACTCCTTGGACGGAATGAGCGCCTCGAACGGCAGACGGGCAATGACCAGCTCCACCGCTCTCTTATCGAGCAGCTCGCCGAGATAGAAGTGATCGCCCTCGACGATCTTGTACGTCACGAATGGATATTGGCTGCGAAACTGCTGGATGCGACTTGGCAGCAGCGAGATGCAGGAGACGACGGCACCGATCGAGAGCGTCCCCTGCACCGCCTCCTCGCGCTCCTTCACCTCGCGGATCGTCTCGTCGAACTGATGCAGCAGCGACTCGGCCTTCACCTTCAGCAGCTCACCCGCCTCGGTCAGCTGGAGACGCTTGCCGCTTCGATCGAACAGCCGCACGCCGAGCTCCTCCTCCATCTGCTTCAGCTGCCTGCTGAGCGGCGGCTGCTCCATATTGAGCAGCTTGGCTGCGCGTGTGACTTGCCCTTCACGGGCAACGGTTAAGAAATATTTAAGCTGACGTAAATCCATGAGCGCGGACACCCCTTCCATACCTATAAGGTATACATAACTGCATCAAATAGATATTTTCAATATACATAATCTCATGGTAGCATTCAATTATGAAAACCTTATCAACGTTAGGAGAATCGTACCGATGACACAATCGATGACTATCGAGCTTACAACACAGAAGAAGCAGAAGCCGTCCGCTCAGCAGCTCGGCTTCGGCATCCACTATACGGACCATATGTTCATGCTCAACTACTCAGAAGGCCAAGGCTGGCACAGCCCGCGCATCGTCCCGTACCAGCCGATCTCGCTCGATCCGGCGGCGAAGGTGTTCCACTACGGACAGACGATCTTCGAGGGTCTGAAGGCGTACAAGACGGAGGACGGACGCACACTGCTGTTCCGCCCAGGCAAAAACTTCGAGCGGATGAACCGCTCCAACGAACGTCTCAGCGTGCCTGAGCTCGATGTTGAGCTTGCGCTCGAGGGCTTGAAGCAGCTTGTCAAGGTGGATGAGGACTGGATCCCGACCGAGCCGGGCACGTCGCTGTACATTCGTCCGTTCGTCTTTGCGACGGAGCCATTGCTAGGTGTAGCGCCTTCCAAGGAATATCTGTTCATGATCATCATGTCCCCGGTCGGCGCTTATTACAGCGAAGGCGTGAAGCCGGTCAAGATCTATGTCGAGGACGAATATGTCCGCGCGGTGAAGGGCGGCGTCGGCGAGGCGAAGACCGCTGGCAACTACGCGGCTGGTCTGAAGGCGCAGGAGGGTGCGGCGAGCAAGGGCTACACACAGGTGCTGTGGCTCGACGGCGTGCAGCGCAAGTACATCGAGGAAGTCGGCAGCATGAACGTCTTCTTCAAGATCAACGGCAAGGTGCTCACACCTGCCCTGAACGGCAGCATTCTGAGCGGCGTGACACGCGATTCGATGATTCACCTGCTTCAGTCGTGGGGCTATGAGGTGGAGCAGCGTGCGATCTCGATCGAAGAAATATACGAGGCTGACAAGGCGGGAACGCTCGAGGAAGCGTTCGGCACCGGCACGGCAGCCGTCATCTCGCCAATCGGCGAGCTGCTCTGGCAGGAGCAGAAGCTCGTGATCAACGGCGGCGAGACCGGTGAGCTGTCGGCGAAGCTGTACGACACGCTGACCGGCATTCAGAAGGGCTCGCTGGAGGATTCGTTCGGCTGGACCGTTGAGGTGTAAGCAGTACTTTACTTGTAACAAACATATAAGAGCGTTCCTTAACCGATGCAGGTCGGTCGAGGAACGCTCTTTTTTACTAAGCAGATGAATGAAGGCAAGGTGACGCAGCGCAACGAGCTTCTACGCTTGCCTGAACTTGAGCCGATAGTAGATGTTATAGCCGACGATCACCGGTGTAAGCAGGATCGTAGGGATGAACCAGACAATTAGCGGAACTTCTTCGAGCTGTAGCAGCCGCGGCGCACCGAATACGGTGAATGCGGTTATCGTCGCAATGCAGCAGCCCAGCATCGAGCCCAGATGCTCGAACCACCAGTGCAGCTTCGTACGCGGCGGCGTGAGCCAATAGTACACCTGCTGGGCGCCGATGACGATACCGATGACGGGGAACCATTGCAGCAGCGGTATTCCAACCTTGAAGCCGTATATGCTCGTAGCGATGCCTCCGAGCAGCAGCGCAAGCGAGGTCAACACGTCGATCGCCTGCTTATGTAAGACCTTGCGCTGCTTGAAGCGGAGCACGCGAAGACCGAACCAGCACGACGCCCAGCTCAGCACGGCAATGAAGAGCAGGAAGTAAGCGAATGCCACCGTTTCGTCAGTCTGCTCCGGATCGAGCCAGATGCGCCATGCGCCCAGATACACGGCGGTCACCGCGACAAGTCCCATCGCCACGACATACACCCAGCCGACACGTGAATGAACCTTACCTCCCTTCTTCGTTACCATCGGAATCCAGAATACGAGCAGCGCGGTGAATCCGGCCACAACATGAAGCTTGAGAAGCACCTGAAATAACATTGCCAGCGAAGTGAAGAGCATAATAGCGTTCACCAACCTTTCTTGAGCTTGCACGACCTGCGTGCTTGATGCGTATAAGCTCATGCTACACGCTTACGGCAAGCCCGTCAGGTGAACGAGGTCATAACCTCAGAGGAGTGGCGGGTGACTATAGTCACCCAGCACGCTGGGAGCCTAGAGCCCCACACGTGATATCCGCCCTCGGCCACGGCAAGCAGCGACAGCAGTAGCTAGACATATCAATCTAGACGAATTCAGGGCCGTCGATTACGCCGACCCGCCTTCGTCCGCGTGTCATGAAATGCTCGACCACGCGGGATGTAAACCTCAGCTCTATACGATTTGATCGATATCACGTCTCATTTCGGACGAATGCAGCAGCTCCGCCTTCTCCTTATCCAGCTGATGACCGCTCAGCACGATGATCGAGGTTCGTTTCTCCCTCCACACATTGTTAGAATCCGTTAAGCCGCTATACACGATCTGCAGGCCGAACGATTGCACAAGACGCTCCAATTCGTCCTGATTCCATTCACGGATGTGCAGCGTATTGCCCGGTGGGCCGTAATCGTTATAGCCTCTAGTCAAGTCGCGCTCCGGTGTAGACAAGATGCAGACTTGGGCAGCATCCATAACCGATCGAATGTTCGATAGCAAATATTCGGGATGCACCAAATGCTCGATAACATCGGCGCAAATGATAACCGACTCGTGAAGCTGCTCCGTGGAGAGCTGCAGCTGCGAGCTTGTATCGAGATCGTGCGTCATCCAAGAGCCATACGGATACAGCTCCTTGCATAGCTCTAGGTTTGGTCCATAATCAATTCCGATCAACTCAAATTCAGGATACAGCTGGCTTAATTTATACCCATTGCCGCAGCCGATATCGATCACTCGCTTGCTTCCTAGCTTCCGTCCAAGGTAGCCTCCAAGCGTGTACACGTTGGGCTGCCAGATCAAGTCTACTCCTATTGGGTCGTCACAATATCGAGGCTCCATACGCGCTTGATATCCTTCCTTTATATAGTAATTATTGTGACGAGCATCATTTATCAACGAATCATCCATCCTTTACACACTCCCTCATATCGATGTGCATGCAGCCGTACATGTCTTGTTACAGTATGTGAAGCGTATCATGTCCGCTTGGACGTTGGCCCTAATGAGCTCTGTACACCTATCGACTAGGCATGAACCCAATCGTATTGCAGACGTGGGAATATAGTAAACAACATAGCCCTAGACGCAAGTGACAGCAAGGAGGGGTTAAGGCTTTGATTATATTTTTGATACTGGCGCATTATGCAGAGGACGTATTGCAGGACCAAATCGACAATATCAAGAAGCTTGTACCTAATTCGAAGGTGGTATTGTATAACGGCGGACTAGACCCGGACTTCGGTCGCAGCTGCGGAGTCGATATATGCCCGTACAGTCAGCCTGTACAGAAGCCGAAGCTGGCGCGAGTGCTGATCGAAACGATGATGTGGCTAGAAGAGGAGCAGTGCTCGTACGATTATCTAGTCTACATGGATTCAGATATGCTCTTTACCCATCGTGGCTATGACCAGCGGCTCGACGAACTGATGGACGGCTATGACGGTATGGCGCTGTATATGCGTAAAGTTGATAAAGATACTCCTGATTTGTGGTGGGCTCCCGCTCGGGATATGTGGAACGAATGGGAGCGATGGAAGCCTTTCTTCGGTACCGAGTACTTCATGGGATGCTTGAATGCGATGCAGGTGTACCGCAAATCGCTTATTCAGAAGATGCTAGCAGCACTGGATTATAAGCAGATGATAGAGCTGATCCATACCACAGAGGTATATGCCTTGGAGGAAATACTCGTTCCAACACTCGCGGCCAGCTGCGGCGGCAAGCTGAGAGCTTACCCGAAGATGTACGAGAAGTACGTTCGACTGGATGCGCCTTTAGCTGTTCAGGACGTGCGTGAAGCCAGAGAAGAGAAAGCATTATTCGCTCATCCAATCGAAAGGGAGCTGGACAATCCTGCCCGAGTCTGGATTCGAGAGCAGCTCGAACGCAGCGATGCTCATATTGATGAGCGATCCCCGGACTCCCCATTGATATCCATTGTGATCCCATGCTATAACTACGGCCAATATTTGGATGAGACGATTCAGTCTTGCTTGAATTCCTCCTTCCAGGACTTCGAGATTATTGTAGTCAACGACGGGTCCAATGACCCGGCTACTATACAAAAGCTGCACCAGCTGAATGACCCGAAAACGAAGGTCATCCATCAGCGCAACCAAGGCCTTGCTGCGGCACGTAATACGGGCATTAAGGAAGCGGCAGGTACGTATGTGTTCCCGCTCGATGCGGATGATCGAATACATCCAACCTTGCTGGAGAAAGGATACTGGGTGCTTGAGCGTTACCCTCGTCTAGGCTTTGTAACGACCTGGCTGAAGCATTTCGGCAACGAAAGCTGGGTCTGGAGTCCACCACCGTATAACTTCTATTCCCTTCTTCATGACAACAATATTGTAGGCAATTCGTTGATTCGTAGGAGCGCCTGGGAGGCAGTCGGCGGCTACGATGAGTCGATGAGAGGCGGCTATGAGGATTGGGACTTTTGGATTAAGCTATCGGAAGGAGGCTGGACTGGGTACCAAATACAGGAGCCTCTATTTTTTTATCGAAAGCATGGTTCTTCGATGCTCCAACAATCCAACACGAAGAGGGAGGAATTAAAGAAACAAATACGCGATAACCATCCTTATCTACATACAAGTCACTTCATAGAGGAGTTAAGGAATAAGTGGGAGACAGCTCCGCCTAAGCTGCCGGAGCCTTTACCATGGGAGCATGTGAGGCGTTACGAGGCGAGGCGAGGCGGCGAAGCTAACCATATTATGCTGATTCTCCCCTGGCTTACAGTAGGCGGCGCAGAGAAGGTCGCCCTGGATATGATGAAGGGGCTGCACTGTCAAGGCTATCGATTCACTGTTGTGACGACGCTCGACTCGACGAATCCGTGGCAAGAGGTCTTTGAAGACCTGACCTGCGATATATTCCACCTGCCGCGCTACGCGCTGAACGGCCAGATGGAGGATGCTCTGATCCAGCTTATCGAAGCCCGTGGAATCCATATCGTTCATATTAATAACAGTGAGCTCGGGTACGTATCACTAACGCGCATCAAGTCCCGCTTCTCGCACATTAAGACGCTCTCTCTGCTTCACGCCTATGTACCCAGCCTTCCGTGGGATTACGTTCGCAAAGCCGCTCATATGGATACTTATCTCGATCACCATATCGTGATCAAGCCATCGATCAAGCAAGTAATGATAAATAAGCTCGCGATCGCACCCGACAAAGTAACGGTCATTCCAAACGGTGTTGACATTGAACGGTATAAGCCAACACCACAAGCGCAAAAGCTGCAATTACGTCAGCAGCGCATGCTGCCTGGGGATTCATTCATCATCACCTTCCTTGGCAGACTGGCACAAGACAAGGCACCCGAACGATTCATCCGTGTGTGCGAGCGTATTGCCGCCCTGCATCCCGAGCTTCCACTGCGCTTTCATCTCATTGGAGATGGACCGCTTCACGACTCGGTGCTCGCCTCCATCCAGGAGAGCAAATACCGGCATCAATTCGCATGCATGGGACACTGTTCCGATATTGAGGTACAGCTTGCGATCAGTGACCTCCTGGTTAACACATCACCAAGCGAGGGCCTACCAATTGCCGGCCTTGAGGCGATGGCAGCTGGAGTACCGATCGCAGCCTTCTCCGTACCAGGCTGGAACGAATTGCTCGAGCATCGCGCAACAGGTATGCTCGCTCCATATTCCTCCAGCTCAGATGAAGGTATGGTACAGGTCATCGATGAGTATATTCAGTCCGCAGAGCTGCGAGAACGTATTCAAGTAGCCGCGAGGAATGTTGTGGTAGAGCGATATTCAAGCCATAAGTTTCATTCGGCGTATGCCCAATGCTACAGAGAGGTGACAGCATCGAAGCATGATTCGTCTACGATAAGGCAAACGGAGCTGGACACCCCCGAGCCGTTAGTTACAGTCGTCATCACATCATACAATTCCAAAGCTTATCTAAATAAAGCGATTGAGAGCGTCATGAAGCAAACCTCGAAGCAATGGAAACTGCTCATGATCGATGACGGCTCGAGCGATGGAAGTGATCAGCTTATGCAGCAGCTACATGACGGAGACCGCTATATGTTCATACCGAATGCGGTGAACATGGGACAGACTTATTGTCTGAACAAGGCCTTGTCCTATACCACAACGCCTTACTTGCTGCAACTAGATTCCGATGACTGGCTGGAGCCCCAAGCGATAGAGCTCATTCTGAAGGCATTCGACACCGCTCCTAAGCATGTGGCCGTGTTAGGAGGACACTTGCGAATTCTAGCACCTCACGGTAATGAATGGATCCAGCATGGCGCATCGATCTCTAGCCCCTTAGAGCTTCTGCTTCTGGGAACGTCCGTCTGGCCCAGATGCTATAGAACTCGTCACTTGCAGGAAGTTGGCGGCTGGTCCACCGATCTTCCATATGAATCCAGATTTGTCGAAGACGCTAACATTTTAGTTAAGCTCACTGAGTGTTACCGAATGGAATGTCTGGATCATGTCTTATACAATCATCTACGCCATGCCTCTAATTTAACTAATCAAGTAAAAGAAACGAGCCAGTCTTATGAGTGGGTCATTCATACGCTGTTCGAACGCCGTTATCCTCAGTTGAAGCCAATCATCTCATCCGATCATCAGGGCTATAGTCATCTATGGGGGATTGCGAGAAGGAGAGCTACTAATGGCAGGAAGAGACATACGAAGACAGGTACTTCCCGTCCCTTACTAGTACAGAAATCCAAAGCTTATCCGCGCATTAAACGAAAATCCCGTGAAAAAAAGAGCATTCGGCGATAAACAAAGTGGAACACGTAGGTTGAAGCTTGGACTGAGCCCAAGTATGAGAAGCATAATTAAACGGAAGAGCGTCTACATCAGGCTTATGCATATGCCTGGTGTAGACGCTCTTCTTTTCTCTTGTTATCCGTATACCGTTGCTCCCCTGACACCTTAGCGAACTCCACGCCAGCCGAGCGTGCTGCGCACCGATTCCTTCCAGCCGCCGTACAGACCGGCTCTACGGCTATCCGACATCGCAGGCGTGTAGACGCCGTTGACGGCACGGTGACGTGCAATATGTGACTGGTCCTCCCAGAAGCCGGTAGCAAGTCCTGCAAGGTACGCTGCGCCGAGCGCTGTCGTCTCCATGACCGCCGGACGCTCCACCGTCATATCCAATATGTCGGCTTGGAATTGCATCAGCAGCCCGTTCACGGACGCGCCGCCATCCACCTTCAAGCTGCCCGGCAGCAGCCCGACGTCCTCCTGCATCGCCATTACTACGTCCTTCGTCTGATAAGCGAGCGACTCCAGCGTCGCACGCACGAGATGCGCCTTCGTCGTCGCCTGCGTCAGGCCGAAGACGGCTCCCTTCGCGTTCATATCCCAATATGGCGCGCCAAGACCGACGAAGGCCGGAACGACGTAGACGCCTTCGGTGGACGCTACCTCGGCGGCCAGAAGCTCGGTATCCGAGACGCGCTCGATGAGCTGCAGCCCGTCGCGCAGCCACTGGATAGCGCTTCCAGCGACGAAGACGCTGCCCTCAAGCGCATACTCCACGCGTCCGCCGATCCCCCAGGCGATCGTCGTCAGCAAGCCATGCTTCGAGGCGACGGCACGGGTGCCGGTGTTCATGAGCAGGAAGCAGCCGGTACCGTACGTATTCTTCACATCGCCCGGCGCGAAGCACGCCTGACCGAATAGCGCCGCCTGCTGGTCGCCTGCAGCTCCGGCGATCGGAATGCGGACGCCGTTAAGCTCCACCTCGCCGTACACCTCACTCGAAGACCGTACCTCGGGCAGCATCGACCGCGGAATGCCATACGCCGCCAGCAGCTCCTCATCCCACGACAGCGTATGAATGTTGTACATCATCGTACGGGACGCATTCGAATAATCGGTCACATGCTTGCCGCCAGTCAAGCACCAGATGAGCCATGTCTCCATCGTGCCCATCAGCAGCTCGCCCCGCTCGGCCTGTCCCAGCGCTCCGTCGACATGCTCGAGAATCCATCTTACCTTGGAGGCGGAGAAGTACGAATCGAGCACAAGCCCTGTTCGAGCACGAATGGTGTCGCCCAGACCTTCCGCCGCCCACCGCTCACAGATGCCGTTGCTCTGCTTGCTCTGCCAGATGATCGCTGGATAGACTGGCTTGCCTGTCGCCTTCTCCCACACGATCGTCGTCTCACGCTGGTTCGTGATGCCGATCGCCGCCAGCTCCTCGGCTGATGCTTGCGCGCCAGCCAGCACCTCTACCAGCAGCTCGCGGACCGTTGTCTCGATCTCGAGCGCGTCCTGCTCGACCCAGCCCGGCTGTGGGAAGCTCTGCTTCGTCTCGCGCTGCTTCATGCCGACCACATCGCCCGAATGATCGAACAGCATCGCACGTGTGCTCGTCGTTCCTTGGTCAATGCTTAACACATATTTCTTCATTCGCTTCCACTCCTCTATGGCTTGTTACGCCCCAGATTGCGGTATAACGTATGGAACAGGAGCGCTACCGGATGCTGCAGCAGCATCGCCAGCAGCACTGGCAATCCGACGAGCGGGGTGAAGTACGCCGCCGCCAGCACGACACCGACTGTGTAATTCCGCACGCCACCCGCATACATGACCGCAATGCGTCCCGCTTGATCCCGCATCAGCAGACGGCCGAGCAGCAGGCTCATGCCGTAACCGAACAGCATCGCGCCCAGCACGGTGGCGGTCAGCTTCACCAGCTGTCCCTCCACAGCCGACAGCTGACCCGAGATGACGGCCGCATTCAGCAGCACGATCATATAGAGCAGCGCCTTCGACATTGCTGAAGCAATCGGCTTAGCGAGCTCGACCGCGTCCCGCTCTCTGAGCCAATGGCCAGTCATCATGCCGAGCAACGTTGGAAGGAGCACCAGCTTCAGCAGGCTGAGCATAAGTGCCGCTGTATCTAGCTCAATGGTAGAGCCGAGCAGCAGCCGTACCGAGGCGGGAACAAGCAGCGGACTGAGCAGCGTGTTCAGCGTCACGAGCGACAGCGTCGTAGCCAGATTCCCCATGCTGTACGCCACCCAGAAGATCGAGGTGACCCCGAGCGGCAGCAGCGCCATGAGCGTCAATCCGGTAATAAGCTCAGGAGTCGTCTCGAATAGCGCTGCAGACAGCTGATGAATGATGAGCGGAATGCCTGCATGCACCGTCAGCAGGAACAGGATGAACAGCGCTGGCCTCCTCAATACGTCCGCGAATTGCCTCACATCGGCGTTCAGCGAGGAGACGAAGGTGAGCGCCATGAATAAATACGGCGTCCAGCCCGTCCAGCCCGTCAGCTGCTCGCCAGAGAAGGCGCCTACGCCCATAATGAACGGCATAATAATATACATCCAGCGGTCAAGCAGTCCGTTCGTCCGTCGTATTACTTCCATACGTCCGTTCCCCCGACGTCTGTCATAACGCCTCAACAGCCTCGCGCAGCGCTTGCTCCAGCTCTGCACGAGCCTTCTGCAGCTCATCCTCCGACCAGCTGAGCTTCTGTCCCATATACCTTATGACTGCCTCCTGGTGCTCCAGCACCCACGCGCGATGGAACAGAAGTGCTCCCGTGCGGCGGACGAAGAAGTCGCAAGGCGTCGCCGTCTGTTCCTCCTCCATGCTGTACTCGAGCTCGGCAAGCACGTCAAGCGGCATACCAGACGACGCCACGTCTTGACGAAGACGCAGCACAAGGGCGAACACCCGATGGACATTCGAGCCGTAGCGACGTGCCAGCCGCTCCGCCTGCCCCTTCGTCAGCCCCGCAGTCATGCCGTCCTTCGTCCTCTTCTCCACATACGCCGCGAAGCCAGCTGAGCCTCCCACATGACCGCCTGAGATCGGAATCGTCTTCGTCGAGCAGGACGGGAACGAGCGGTAGCCTTCCTCCCGCAGCTGGCCGCATACTTGATCGACGACGAGCTCCGCCATCTTCCGGTAGCCCGTCAGCTTGCCGCCTGCAATCGTAATGAGTCCGGATGGTGACACCCAGATCTCATCTCTCCGAGATATTTCCGAAGGGCTCTTCCCTTCCGCGTGGATGAGCGGACGCAGACCGGACCAGCTCGACTCGATATCGGCCGCGGTCACCTGTACCTTAGGGAACATATAGCGAATCTGAGCCATAATGTAATCCCGATCCTCGACCGTCATGCGCGGACTGATCATGTCATCGGCATACTTCGTATCCGTTGTCCCGACATATGTCTTGCCGTCCCGCGGAACGGCGAAGATCATGCGGCCATCCTCTGTGTCGAAGTAGACCGCCTGCTTGAGCGGGAATACGGACTGATCAAATACGAGATGCACACCCTTGGTCAGCAGCAGATGCTTCCCCGTCTTCGAGCCGTCCAGCTCCCGCAAGCCGTCGACCCACGGACCCGCTGCATTGATCACCTTCCGCGCATACACCTGATGTGTCTGTCCACTGAGTCGGTCTGTGAAGCAGACGCCGTTCACCTTGCCAGCCTCATAGAGGAAGGAATCTACACGAGCGTAGTTGAGTGCCGTCGCTCCCCGATT
Source organism: Paenibacillus sp. YYML68 (assembly GCF_027923405.1). Taxonomy (NCBI): domain Bacteria; kingdom Bacillati; phylum Bacillota; class Bacilli; order Caryophanales; family Paenibacillaceae; genus Paenibacillus; species Paenibacillus sp. YYML68. The sequence goes on from NZ_BQYI01000001.1 coordinate 3,526,960, forward strand.
CGCCGCTTCCTTCATTACCTCAATCGTCAGACGCGCGTCATCGGTCCGGTATTCCACATAATACCCGCCTCCGAGCAGCCCATCCTCCTTCAAGAGCGGCGCACGCTCCAGCGTCTCCTGACGGCTGAGCATACTTCTGCGCTCGTTCTTCTTCACACCTGCTAAATAATCGTACACCTTCAAGCCCAGCGACGTGCTGAGCTTGCCGAACGTACCGCCCTTATAGATCGGCAGCAGCATCCATTCTGGCGTCGTTACGTGAGGTCCATTCTCATAGACGATCGCACGCTCCTTGCCGACCTCCGCCACGACCTTCACATCGAGCTGCTTCAAGTAGCGCAGACCGCCGTGAACGAGCTTCGTCGAACGACTGGAGGTGCCCTGCGCGAAGTCCTGCATCTCCAGGAGCAGCGTGCTCATGCCGCGGGAGGCGGCATCCAGCGCGATGCCCGCTCCCGTAATGCCGCCCCCGATAATAAGCAGATCGAACGTACGGCCTTCAGCCGCCTCGACCAGCTCGCTTCTTCTCATGCTAGAAAAGGAAGTCCCCACATCATTCTCCTCCGAACTTATAGGTTAAAGACGATCAGCTTCTCTTCCGTCATCTCCATGATCGCATAGGCAGGGCCTTCCTTGCCGGTGCCGCTGTTCTTGACGCCGCCGTACGGCATCTGATCGACCCGGTACGCCGAAGCGTCATTAATGATCAGTCCGCCGACCTCGAGCTCCTTGGCCGCCTTCATCGCCAATTGCAGATCCTTCGTGAACAAGCCCGCCTGCAGCCCGTATTCGGAATCGTTCGCCTTCGCGATCGCCTCGTCAGCTGTCGCATACGTCTCGATCGCGACAACCGGCCCGAATACTTCCTGCTTGCACACCTTCATATCGGCTTTCACACCTGTCAGGATGGTCGGGGGATAAAAGGCTCCGTCCCGCTTGCCGCCGGAGACGAGCACCGCTCCCTGCTCAAGCGCCTCGTTCACCCAGCTCTCTACGCGCTCAGCCTCCCTGACGCTGATCATCGGCCCGATATCGGTCGCTTCCTCGCGCGGATCGCCCATGACGAGCTGCTCCGTCTTCGCCTTCAGCCGCTCGACGAATACGTCTGCAATCGACTCATGCACGAACACACGCTGTACCGAGATGCATACCTGCCCAGCATTATTGAACCCTTTGGCCGCGATCATGTCAACTGCCAGCTGAAGATCACAATCGTGATGCACGATGTTCGCAGAATTGTTGCCCAGCTCGAGCGCCACCTTGCGAAGTCCGGCACGCTCGCGGATGAGTCGTCCCACGCGGACGCTGCCCGTGAACGAATACATCTGCACCCGCGCATCGTCGAGCAGCAGTCCGCCGATCACAGCGCCGTCTCCTGTCACTACATTCAATCGACCGGACGGAAGTCCCGCCTCAGCAAGCACGTCTGCCAGCTTCAGCGCGACTAGCGGCGTCACCTCCGATGGCTTCAGCACGACGCTGTTGCCTGCGGCGAGCGCAGGGCCGATCTTGTGGCAGACGAGATTGAGCGGCACGTTGAACGGCGTAATCGCCGCGATGACGCCGACGGGCACGCGAATCGAGAACGCGAGGCGCTGCTCCGAGCCCGGCGCTGCCTCGACAGGCACGCCTTCGCCGTGAATGCGCTTCGCCTCCTCGGCCGAGATCAGCAGCGTCTGCGCCGCCCGCTCGACCTCGCCGCGCGACTCGCGAATCGGCTTGCCGACCTCAGCGGCCAGTGTCGCGGCGAATTCGTCGCGGCGGGCGAGCAGCAGCTCAGCCGCCCTAGCCAGCACCTTGTACCGTTCATACGGAGAGAACGGCTTCTTCATCGCCGCTGCTGCGCTCTCTACGGCGCGGGACACCTGCTCAGGACTTGCGTCGGCAATCTGTGCTGTGGGCTGCAGCGTATATTTATCAAGCACCTCCATCGTCTCGGCGCTCAATTCCCAAGCACCATCCACGAATACGCCATAGACGGGAAGCACGGTTGTCTCATGATTCATATTCATCACCTCATATTCATTGTAACGTTACGATGTTTACAGAAGTCGTAGTACTTCTTCTGCCTTACCTGCGCTGCCGAATAGTCTGATCTTCTCCTGTACCTTCTGCTGCATCACTTCACGACCGCGACCAAGTGATACCGCAAGATGGTACTCGTCACGATTCGCATCCAGCACCTCTAGCATCCCGAGCGTGAACGATTGACGCAGCTCCGTATCGACGTTAATCTTCGCAATACCGAGCTCCACCGCACGTCGAATCTGCTCATCCGGCACGTCTGAGCCGCCGTGCAGCACGATTGGACGGTTCACCGCATCGCGAATTTCCTTCAGCCGGTCGAACGCAAGCTTCGGCGGATTCTTATATATACCATGCGCTGTACCAATCGATACGGCGAGATAGTCAACATCTGTCGCCTCTACGAATTGGACCGCATCGTTGACCGACGTAATCATCGCGTCCTCTTCAGCGACCGTAATGTCATCCTCCGTGCCGCCGATCTTGCCAATCTCGCCCTCCGAGCCGATTCCGAGCGCGCGAGCCGCCTCGGCTACCTTACGCGTGATCGAAGCGTTCTGCTCGAAGTCGAGCGCCGAGCCGTCGAACATGACCGACTGGAAGCCGACCTGAATCGCCTGCATCGTCTGGACATATTGTCTGCTGTGATCGAGATGGATGCATACGGGCACTGTCATGCCTTGAGCGAACGTATCAATCATCACCTTCATCGCCTCAAGGCCGATATAATGGATGACACGCTGACCGACCTGAATCATGACCGGCGCTTGCTCTGCCTCCGCAGCCCATAGAATTGCTTGAATCGTCTCCGCGTTGTGAGCGCTGAAGGCACCGACGGCATAGCCGTGCTGGAACGCATGGTCGAGCATCGTTTTACCTGATATGAATGGCATCTGAAAGCCACACTCCTGTCTATGATAAGTTACACCCTGCCCGACTAGCGAGTATCGAGCGCAAGCTCGCTTGAGCCTGTGCTGTTGACCGCTCCATTAGCGGGTCAGCTCGATATCGTAGCTGTACTGGTCACTTCTGTATTTTGTCTTCGTATATTCGATCGGCTGTCCGTCGATGCCGCAGCTCAGGCGCGTCATCTCCAGCAGCGCCTCGCCTCCGCGAATGCCGAGCAGATCGGCCTCGTGAACGGTTGCGTTGAGCGCCGATATTTTTTCCCTCGCTTGCTTGAGGAAGATGTCGTGCTGCTCGAGAATTTCATAATATTTGGCCGCGTGCAAATCAAACTTCATCAGAATCTGCCCGATCGGCTCCGGCCAGCAGCTGCGCTCGATCGCAATCGGCGTATCGTTGGCGAACCGGATGCGCTCAATCAGCAGCACCCGAGCATGCTCCGGCAGCTGCAGCTGCGATCTCTCATAGTCGAGAATCGTCATGAATTCGGCGCGGATCAGCTTGGAGTGCGGCACCATGCCCCGCTCCACGACCTCCTCCGCGAAGCCCTTCAGCCTCCCGAGATTGCCGACCAGCTTCATCGGCAGCACAATCGTACCCTTGCCCTGCCGCTTCTCCAGCAAGCCCTCCTGGACGAGCATCGTAATCGCCTGACGGATCGTCGTACGGCTGACGCTGAACATATCCATCAGCTCCTGCTCCGTCGGGATCAGCGTGTGCGGACGCCACGTTTGGTTGTGGATCAGCTTGAGCAGCATATTTTTCACCTGAATGTAGAGGGCGATGTTCTTACTAGGATCGATGTCTCCGGGACTGAAAGGTTGAATGGTCATGACGAACGAACACTCCTTCTGCGCATAGCGGGATAGGCGGGCACCGGCTCGCCGACTATCGGCTGCAGCCATGTGTAGTATCGAGCGGGATCTTCAATGAAGATATCGGGCAGCAGACGCTCCCCCTCCCGCATCACATCCTCCAGCGGCACCGGCACCAGATCATAATTATACTCGATTGTGTCCCGCCTTTGTATACTAACCATCCGATTCGATAGTCCAGACGTCACATATTCCGCTGCCTTCGCGCCAACCTCGTACGCTTCGTGCAGATCCTGCTCGGATACCGCGTACATCGCACTGCGCTGGTGCATGCCCATGTTCTCGGAGCGAACCGTCAAGCCAAGCTGCTCTCGCACGATCGCCTCCATCTGGGCAGCGATGCCGCCAAGCACAGGCCGCCCCTGCACCACCTCGCGCTCGACCTGGGCCGTTCCTTCGAACGTGAAGCCTTCGCTGACGACGATCGTGGCCATACCGAACGCCTGCACGCTGCTCTGCACATCGCTTAGAAACTGACTAGCCGCAAGCGGTCGCTCCGGCACATAAATGTGATGCGGTCCGTCACAATCGCACGTCTTCAAGTACCCACTGCTAAGCGCGAGCCAGCCTGCATTACGCCCCATCGTCTCGATGATTCGCACCTGCTCGAAGTTGCGCATTGCCTCCAGATCCTTGCTAATATCACGCGCGGTCATCGCGACGTAACGTGCGGCGCTGGCGAAGCCAGGCGCATGATCGGTGCAAGACAGGTCGTTATCGACTGTCTTCGGGATGCCGATCACCTGCAGCTTGTAGTGCATCTCCTCCGCCAGCACAGACAGCCTCTGCAGCGCCGCCATCGTGCCGTTGCCGCCGATGAACACCAGCGTGTCGATCCCGCGGCGCTTCAGCTGCTCCACCGCCTGCTGCATCCTCTCGTTCGTGAACGGATACCGCCCGGATCCTAGACACGCGCCAGGTACGAGCTTATGCTGCTGCACCCATTCGAGACTATGCTCCTCGAGCGGCTCCATGTCGTCCTCAACCAAGCCTTGATACCCGTTCATGACCGCATAGACGGTGTTCGTCTCATATAATCCGTCCAGAAGTCCGACCAAGCTGGCATTAATGACAGCCGTCGGTCCCCCTGCTTGCCCTACGGCTATTTTACGCATGCTGTTTTTCCTCCCCCCCTGGAATAACAGGTTCCGAGTCATCTCGGAACTGTTATGGCAAGCCTCGAATTTGGTGAAGCCAAATTGAGGGTATTCCCCTGGAATAACAGGTTCCGAGTCATCTCGGAACTGTTATGGCAAGCCTCGAATTTGGTGATGCCAAATTGAGGGTCTTCTTCGACATTTCTTCGCTGCCCCTGAAATAACGAGCTCCATGTTTATTGGAGCTTGTTATTTTTTTACATTAATCGTACACGATCGTCGTTAAGCCTAGCTGACGTCCCAGCTCGATCAGGCTGTCCGCAACATCCGCATAGACGATCGCGTAATGAGGCTCGAAGCCGTCCAGCATGAGGCTGCCTAGCGTCTGGCTGACATCGGCGTTCAGACGAACCTCAACCGACGTGCCGTGGAACGCTTGCGGCGCATCCAGCGCCTCTCCGCGCATGACGAGCAGTCTATACTCGCCTTCGATGTAGCTGAGACGGAAGATCGTCACGCCGCCCGGCTTGAGGCCGAAGTCCATGGCGAAGCCCATTTTCCGATTCGGGTGTACACCTGCCCGGGCTCCGGTCGACGGATGTGCGAGGGAGTAAGCGCCTGCGCCGCAATGCCAGAACACCGCCGAGTTGCGCGATTCGTCGATGTGGACCAGATCGCCAAGATAAGGCGCTTCGCCTCCGCTCAGCTGGTTCAGTATGAACATCGAGATCGACCCGTGAATATCAGACTCGCACGAGGACATGACGCCGTCCTCCGTGAATTGGGACAAGGTCGAGCAAGCCGCCGCGCCCAGCTCCACGAAGAAATCCGGCCAGCAGCGCACCGCTATCGCTTGTATACCGTTCCCTTCAATATAATCCTTGACATAGGTATAAAATTGCGCGAACTTACGTACCGTCTCATCCGACCGATTCAATCCGACCACTTGACGCTCCGCACGCTCCACCGCCTGCACCCAGCGGCTCTCCTCAATATCCACACATTCCGCGAACGCCTTGTGCAGGTCCAGCTTATGAATGGTGACGCCTAGCGACTGCTTCAATAACGACTCATCGGCATCGGAGAAGAAGAAGCCTGGCGGATGCTCGCCGATTACGCCAATCGTCAGCTGCTTCAATCGCGAGATGACCCGATTCACCTGCAGCTGGCGTACAAGCTTCTGCTGCAGAGCAGCTTCCGTTGCATTGCCGAAGACGAAGGAATACGGATGCTTGCGGTACTTCAGCACGTGGGACGTGCTGTTGCCGCCAGTGAGCGAGTTCAGGCGCAGCCTTCCGCCTACGCTCGGCTCCCGTACCGACCAGACGACATAAGGCGTATTGACATATTCCAGCGCCTTCAGTACGAATTCACCGTCAGCGAACGTCACACTCTGATACAGCACTGTATCGAACGCTACATCCTTGACCGACTCTAGGAAGACCGTCAGCTCCTCCACCGACGTTATAATCGCTTCCGGCTCATACAGACGGTTGACCTGCTCCTTCAGCATAGCTGACGAAGCAAGACGCACCTCCGCCGCCGCGGCCATATCGAACGTCTTGCGTCCGATCGGCACATACAATACCGATGTATCTAACATGGAATTATCCCCCTGATCTCATTGGAAACGATTATCAAGCCCAGCGATCTCACGGAACAGCTGCGCATAAGCCGAGTCCTTGCGGTAGAACACCGGCGGCTCGCCAAGCGGTGCCGCGACCTTAACCGTCTCTCCGCCCGTGTAGACCGTCCCGCTCCACAGGTGAACCCACTCATCCTGCGGCAAGTAGACCTCCCACTCCGTCTGCTCCGGCACGTACACCGGGGCGACGAGCAGCTCCGAGCCGTACATATATTGGTACTGCAGCGTGTAGCTTATCTCATCGCTCTCATAATGCATGAACAGCGGGCGCTGCAGCGGAATGCCGCTCTCTGCATTCACCTTCACGAGCTGCTTCGTGTACGGTGCAAGCTTCACATAGACGTCGGTCATGCGCACGAGATGCTCCAGCGTCTCATCATCGCTGTCGAACTGCCAGCAATCATAAGGACGATTCCCTTCATGTGTGCGCATGACTGGTGTGAACGCCGCCATCTCCGCCCACCGCATGAACAGCTCCTTCGTCCGCTTGTTACCGTGCAAGCTCGTATAGCCGCCGATGTCACTGTGGTGCAGACCATTGCCAACGATTCCCGATGACAGCGCCGCCGGAATAACCGAGGCAAGACCATCATCCAGCGTCCAATCGACGCTCTGATCGCCAGCCCACAGCAGCGTGCAGTATTGCTGGATACCCGAGTAGCCCGCCCGCATGAAGTACACGATCTCACCCAGCTTGCCAGCCTCGCGGACCGCCTCGTAATTGACCTGCGCCCAGATGACCGGCCATGCGTTGTGCATCATCTTCGCACTGACACCGTTGTGCAGGACAACATCCGTTGGCAAATATTCGCCGAAGTCCGCCATCCACCCGTCGAGGCCGAAGTCAATCATGTTGTCTCGTATTACGCTCTTATACCAAGCGAACGCCTCGGGATTCGTGAAGTCAACGACGCCGCAATCGAACTCGCCGAAGTCAACCAAATATACGTCACCCTGCTCGTTCAAAGCCAAATAGTGATGCTCGCTCGCCGTCTTGAACAGGTCGCCCTCCACCGCCACATAAGGGTTGATGTAGCCGAGGAAGCGGATGCCTTGCTCCTTCCATTCGTGGAGCTTGCGATCGAGCTCCGGGTATTCCTGCGGGTTCCAGCGCCAATTCCACATGAGCCGCTTGCCGAACGACGTAATGCGCTTACCCTGCCAGTCCTGGCACCATACACCGCCGACCTTCAGTCCCTTCGCCAGCACGCGCTCGAGCTTCTGCTCCACGACCTCGGTCCCGCCCTGAATACCGAGCCAGATGCCGTTGTACGTCCACTCCGGCAGCTCCGGCTGACGTCCGAACATCGCCGACACCCGCTCCGCCAGCTCGAGGAACGACGGCGCAGCCTCGATCGTAACAGCCTTCGGCACCTCCCACACCTGCAGCTCATGGTACGCGCTGCTGCGGAAGTCGAAATCGGCATAGGCCGTCGTCTCGACATGACACACATACTTGCGGCTCGATATGTAGGTCGGCTGCGGATAGTTCGTCGTATAATAGTCGCCGCCCGCCTTATCCAGCACATCAGCCTGCCACGTCACGTAGGTGCTCTTGTTGCGACCGACACCGGGCTCCGACGTCCAGAGCGGGAAGTGCTTGCCGCGCATATTGAAATGCGACATCTGCTCACCGCAGCCGTACACGTACTCGCTAGGCTCGGCGTGGACGCGCAGCCATACCCGGTTCATCCACGGCTCGCTCCTCACGAACTCCACCTCGAGACGGCCCTCCGCCGTCTTGAAGACGAGCTCCACGAGCGACTCCCCCCCGCGAGAGCTCGACAAGCGTGCCGTACAGACGCCGCCCTTTTGCTCCAGCTCGGCATACCTGAGCGGCGTCCGCTCCACCACATAATCGCGAATATCGAAGTTGCCGCGGTACATATCAATCGTCTCTTCACCGCGTCCTACATATAGCATCGGGCTGTCCTCGGTGTGCTTGAACACGAGCAGTCCTTGATGATACACTTCAAACCCATCATTCATATGACGTACGCACAGCAGGTCGTCGCTGACGGTCATCGGCTCATTCATTAGATAGTTCCCCCTTCAATAACAGATTCCGAGGCTAGACGCCCGGATAGCGAACCTCTATATTCGGTCCGTCGATGCCCGGATACGCCCCTCTATCCATCAGCAGCTTCCGCTCGGGATGGGCCAGCAGCCACTTGTTGCGCATGAACAGCAGCTGGTCCTCCTCAGTCGTCCGGCTCACCTCGGCCGGAAGCGGCTCATTCGTTCCCCGAAGCAACACCACCGCACACTTGAAGCCTCCAGCATCCACCTTACACGGGGCAAAATGCAGCGTCGTCGCATACAGCTCGACCGCCGTGCCGCGCGGAATGTAGAAGCCCTCCACCTTCGCCGCCTCGAACGTATTCGAGCGGATCGACTGCACCTTCCCCAGCAGCAGCACCAGATCCGTCGCCCCGACGTTAATCTCGCTGCACTTGTGGTATTCCAGTCCGTTCAGCGTCGAATTGCGGCCATTGCAATAGCCGATCTGAACATCCATTCCGCCGTATACTCCCGCGGCCAGCTCCTCCTTCAGCCGGAACGACTCCAGCTCGGGCGCCGAGCCCACATACACATTGCCGTCCTCGGGAATCGCTGTCTGGTCGAGAGCCTCGAGCAAGCCCGACCAATCGTAGCCGTCCAGCACTTTCCCATATGGCGCGAAGGCCTCATCGTGTATGGAATACAGCTTAAGCTCCTTATTCAGCTCCCGCAGCTCCTGCAACCGCTCCTGCATGCCGATCATCATCGTACGTTCCCCCCTGTTCCATATCCTCACGATCCATATGAGCCGAACGTTTCGTTCGATCCATTAGATCCGTTCAATTCGAATCATCCGTAACCTACCCCTTCACCGAGCCTGCTGTTACCCCTTCCACGAAGTAGCGCTGCAGCAGCACATAAGCGATGACCATTGGTGCGGAAGCAATAATGACACCTGCGAATATCATCGGGAAGTTCGTCATGAACTCACCCTGGAATTGGAGTAGCGCCAGCGGCAGCGTCTTCTTATCGCTCGAATTGATGAGCAGCAGCGGGAACAACAGATCGTTCCAGATCATCACGGAGAGGAAGATCGCGGACGCGGAGATCGAAGGCATCGACAACGGCAATACAATTCGGCCATACGTCTGCCATTCATTCGCTCCATCGATCGAGGCCGCCTCGATCATCTCCTTCGGCATCGACTTCATGAAGCCCGCGAGGATAAAGACAGCGACCGGCATGAAGATCGCAATCGACACCGCGATGAGTCCGCTCAGCGTATTCGTCAGGTTCAGATCCGCGACGAGCGAATAGATCGGAATCATATTCACCTGCGGCGGCACCATCATTCCGGCGGCGAACAAGCCGTACAGCGCCGTCCCTTTCCACCCGGAGAACCGGTAGATCGCATAAGCGAGCAGACTGGAGAAGAACAGGATACAGAAGATCGTAGAGAGCGTGACGAATACACTGTTCATAAAATATTGTCCAAGCGCCTGCTCCTTGAACATGTGCATGTAATTGTTAAGCGTGAACTGCTCCGGCCAGCCGAGCGGGTCCTTGAACAGCTCGGTCATCTCCTTGAACGATGCCAGCACGACAATCGACACCGGCACCAGCACGAGTAGACCGTATAGAGTCAAGATCAGCTTTTTCAGCGCGCTGGCCGCAGCCGATTCCTTGTTCAGTTGATTCATGCTCGTTCCTCCCTTCCTTTCCTTCACCTTATACGGCGCGGTTGCGCAGCAGCTTGAACTGTCCGAGTGTAATGACAGCGATGATGACCATGAAGCCCATCGATTGGGCAGCCGCATAGCCGAACTCCGAGCCCTGGAATGCCGTGTGGTATATATACGTGGACAAAATTTCGGTCGAATACGCCGGTCCGCCGCCTGTAAGCGCGAAGATCAGATCGAACGCCTTGAACGATTGGATCGTCGTATAGGCGACGACTATTGTCGCGGCAGGAGCGACCATCGGCCACGTGACGTTCAGGAATGCCTGCCACTTGGTTGCACCATCGAGGTATACCGCCTCGTACAGCTCCTCTGGGATCGACTGAATGCCAGCGACGAAGATGACGATCATCTGGCCCGTATGCGCCCACACCTGAACAAAGGCGATGGAGTACATGGCGAGCTTCGGATCGCCGAGCCAGTTTTGCGACAGCATATCCATACCAATACGCGACAGCACACTGTTGATGACCCCGACATTCGGGTTGAACATGAAGCTCCAGATGAACGCTACCGCGATCGACGAGATAATCGTCGGGAAGAAATAGACGGCGCGGTAGAAGATGTTCGCCTTCGAATTTCTGGCGACCATAATGGCGAATATGAGCGAGAACAACGTCTGGAAGACGACGACGCATAGCATGAACTTCAGGTTGTTCGTCAGCGCCTTCATAAAGATAACGTCACCGAACAGCATCTTCTCGTAATTGTGCAGGCCGACCCAGGTCTTCTCCGAAAATCCGTCCCATTCCGTGAAGGATAGGACAAGACCGTTCAGCGTCGGGAAGACGAAGAACAGCGTGTAGATGAGCAGTCCCGGCACAACGAATAAATATAGCGATTTTCCGTGCTTCATCGGCTTACCTCCGACTCTAAAAAATGGAGGGGGAGAGCTCGCTCCCCCTCTTCATGTTGCTACTTCTTCAGGTTCTGGTCGACGATCTGCTGCGCTTGAGCGGCTGCTTCCTTCGGCGCCAAGCCGTTGATGACATTCTGGATCGAGGCTGTGACCGCCTTCTCAATCGCCGCTACGCTGATCAGGTAGCGCGGCTGGAAGCGTGTCTTCTTGTCAGCCCACTTGGCGGATTCCTCAAGCTCCGGCGTCTTGTACTTCACGTCCTTGACTGTCACGAGCTGGCCGGTTGCATTCGCATATTTCTCTGCAACCTCCTTCTCGCTCAAGTATGCGAGGAACGTCTTCGCTGCATCCTTCTTGCTCGATCTTGCGTTCACGCCAAGCATGAACGTCGTCGTGTGCACGCCTTGGAAGACAGCTTTATCCTTGGATACCGTAATCGGCGCGAGCAGCCCCTGTGACAGGTTCGGGTTCTGCTGCTTGTTCGTCGCCATCATGTATGAGCCGGTTGCCAGCATAGCCGCTTTCTCCTGTGCGAACAAGGAGCCTGCGATGTCCTTGCTTGTGCCGATCGAGTTCGCCTGGAAGTAGCCCTTGTCATTCAGCTCCTTGAACTGGGACAGCGTCTTCACGAACCATTCATCCGTCAGCTTCGCTTGACCGGTCTCGACCTTGTTCCAGATGTCCTCGTCCGTGTTATTGTTCATCATCATCGTGTTCACGAATTGTCCGGGACCAATATCGGCGCCTGGGAACGCGATCGGTGTATAGCCGTTCTTCTTCAGCTGCTCGCATAGCGCGAGGAACCCATCCCAGTCCTCTGCAGGCTTCAGGCCCAGCTTCTCGAACACCGCCTTGTTATAGATAGGCTGGTTGTAGACGAGCTGATACGGGAAAGCGTACTGCTTGCCATCCTTGCTCGCCGCCTTGATCAGGTTGTCGCTGAAGTTGCCCTTGAACGACGCACCTGACAGATCCTCATACAGCCCTGCCTTATGCAGCGTATTGAACTGCGCACCCGGGAATGATGCGAACACATCGCCAACCTTGCCGTCGATCAGCTTCGCCTGCGCGTTAGCCAAATATTGCTCGGAAGGGAAGACGCTCATCTCGACGCCGATATTCGGGTGCTTCTTCGTGAAGTCCGCAATAATTTCGTCGAACACCTTCGTATCCTCGCCGCGCCAGTGAATGAAGCTGATCGTCACCTTCTTGTCTTCCTTCGGCGTCTCCTGAGCTTTGTTATCGCTCCCCGTGCTGCTTGTACCGCCAGGCGCGGTACCGCCTCCGCCGCATGCGGCTGTAAGCATAGCGATGGACATAAACAGAGCTGCGGGCTTCACAAATTTAATCATAACTGCACCCCTCTATACGTTTTTGATGGACGGCCTCTCCCGCTACCATGTGCGGGTAAGTCACCTAGTCTAAGTAAACATCATGATGAATGAATTTGTTGTTACGATGTTGTGAAGCGCATTCATCATGACCTTTAGTTGTATTATAGCTACCTTTGTATCCGTTTGCAATACCCTTTTGATACGAATCATCTCTTTATTTTCGTAACGTCACTATCATTCCCGGTTGAATCGTTTCAAATTCCTTATTATTGTAAATATTGATAAAGCTGCATATCCGTTAGGCGCTTCCGAGTCGCACTGGCGACGGTTATGACTTGTGAACGCGCTGACGGATAGCTCAAAACACGCTTAATCAGCAGTGGTGGCGCCCCTTCCACGCGACCGCGCTAGGGCGGCTATTACGCATCGCTGCGCCTGCCGTTAAGGTACGAAACGTACCTTATGAGCCTCTGCGGCGGCTCTCGCTCATCGATGCGCCTTCCGTTAAGGTACGAAACGTTCCTTATGAGCCTCTGCGGCGGCTATTACGCATCGCCGCGCCTTCCGTTAAGGTACGAAACGTTCCTTAACAGCCACGGCGGCAGCTCCTACCCGTATTCACGTTTCCACGCCGCACGTAAAAACCCACCCGAGGCAAAGCCGCCTTCGAGTGGGTTCTATATTTGTCAAAATTCACATTAGCGTCCCCTAGCATGACCCGTACTCCCATACTAGCATATCCTGACACGTACGAAATGTACTTCAGCTTATTCTCACCACTATAGCTCTGCCTCGTGTCACTCCCCCCAGACAACCTACACCTTCCGCGACGTCAGCTTCGCCTGTGTGAACAGCAGCAAATAATCGTAACCGCCTGCCTTCGAGTCGGTACCTGACATGTTGAACCCGCCGAACGGATGCACCCCAACGAGAGCGCCCGTGCACTTCCGGTTCACGTACAGGTTGCCGCAGTGCATCGTCTCAAGCGCACATGCGATGCGCTCCTCATTCCTTGAATAGAACGCGCCCGTCAGCCCGAACTCTGTATCGTTGTACATCGCAATCGCATGCTCCCAGTCGCGGGCCTTCGCGATCGCGAGCACTGGCCCGAATATTTCCTCCTGCATCAGCACCGCCTTGCCAGCGACATCTGCGAAGACGGTAGGCTGAATGTAGTAGCCGTCTCCACCCGCAGATGCGCCGCCCGCCAGCAGACGACCCTCGCGCTTGCCTAGCTCAATATAACGTAAAATACGCTCATAGGACGTCTTGTCAATGACCGGACCGACCGCATCATTATGCTCGGGGAGCCCGACCACGAGCTGCTGCGTCAGCGCCTCGACCTTGGCGACCACCTCGTCGTACACCGACTCCACGATAATAGCCCGCGAGCCTGCCGAGCACTTCTGTCCCTGGAAGCCGAACGCCGAGGCGACGATGCCTTGCGCCGCAGCGTCCAGATCCGCCGTCTCGTCGACGACGATGCCGTCCTTGCCGCCCATCTCGGCGATGACGCGCTTGATCCAGAGCTGTCCCGGCGCCGTCTCTGCCGCCAGACGATTGATGTGCAGGCCGACCTCCTTCGAGCCGGTGAAGCAGATGAAGCGCGTCCTCGGATGCGCGGTCAAGTAATCACCGATCTCCGCCCCGCTGCCCGGTACGAAGTTGATGACGCCCGGTGGCAGACCGACCTCCTCCATCAGCTCCACGAATCGGTACGCAATAACCGGCGTCGTCGAGGCCGGCTTCAGTAGCACCGTATTGCCCGATACGATCGCCGCCGTCGTCATCCCGACGCAGATCGCCAGCGGGAAGTTCCACGGCGGAATAATGACCCCGACGCCGAGCGGAATGTAGCTGAGACGATTATCCTCTCCCGGTATGCGCACGAGCGGCTGCGTCAGATGAATCTCGCTTAGCCTAATCATTTCTCGCCCATAGAATTCAAGGAAATCGATCGCCTCCGCCGTATCGGCATCCGCCTCCGCATAGTTCTTCCCGGCCTCCAGCACCATCCATGCGGAAAATTCATGCTTGCGCTCGCGCATGAGCGCTGCCGCCTTGAACAAATATGCAGCGCGCTCGCGAGCTGGAACGTGCTTCCATGTCTCGAACATACGCCACGCCGTCTGCATCGCCGTCTCCGCCAGCGCTTGATCCGCCTTGCTCACATAGCCGATCACCTCATCGGTCTTACCCGGATTGATCGACGTCAGCTTCGACTCCGTCATGACTCGATCGGCACCGATATGAAGCGGATAATGCTTCCCGAGCTCTCCTCTGACCTTCAAGATCGCCGCCCGCATCGCTTCCTTATTCGACTCAACAGTGAAGTCCGTGAACGGCTCATTGCGAAACTCCGGTACGCTCATCGTCAGCTCCCCTTTCCCGGTCTCGTTGTTCTCATCATATGCTTCAGGACGAACCACACATTCGCGGGACGCTCCGCCAGCCTCCGCATGAAATAGCCGAACCAATCGACGCCGAACGGCACGTATACCCGCACCCGGTACCCCTCATCAACGAGACGCGACTGCAGCTCCTCGGCTATGCCGTACAGCATCTGGAATTCGAACCGCCCGTTCGGAATTGCGAGCTCCTTCACCGCTTCCTTCGCATACGCGACAATCTGTTCATCGTGCGTCGCGATCGCCGCATATCCGCCGCCCTCCAGCTGCAGACGAATAAGCCGCTTGAAATTATCGTCGACATCGCGCTTATCGGAAAATGCAACGTCCGGCGACTCCTTATACGCTCCCTTCACGAGCCGCAGATTCGCCTGAAGCTCGCTCAAGCTGCGCACATCCTCCTCCGTCCGGTACAAGTACGCCTGCACGACGACGCCGACGTTATCATACTGCTCGCGCAGCTCCCGGTACAGGTCCAGCGTCGGCTGACAGTGCACATAATCCTCCATATCGATACGGACAAAATTACCGTAGCTCTTCGCCCGCTCCACAATAAGCTTCATGCTCTGCTTGCACAGCTCACGGTTCAGATCAAGGCCGAGCGACGTCAGCTTGAGCGACAGGTTCGATTGCACGCCCGCCTTGTCGATCGCATCCAGCGTGTGCAGACACATCTCGGCCGACAGCCTCGCCTCCTCCTCGGTCGACACGAACTCGCCGAGATGATCGACCGTAGCGATGAGGCCGCGCTCATTCAGCCTGCGCACAGCCTCGATCGACTGCTTCAGCGTCTCGCCCGCCACGAATCGACCTGCGCCAAGACGAAGACCGTAGCGCTTCGCCAATCTATTCGCGGCTTGGCTCCTCCCGAGCGTCTGGAACAGATGTCTTAGCAGCTTCTCCATGTTGACCGCCCCCTGGTTGAATCGTCCTTGCCTTCAATATACGATAAATTCTGAATTTTGTACACAATTCAACTGAGGTACCATTATCCAATATGCATACTGATGAAAATGCGCTCTATCGATGCTTACAGCACATCACAGCATACGTAGCACGAAGAAGGACTATTCGTCATCCGCCTTACGCGGCATGCTCGAATAGCCCTTCTCCTGCAGGAGCCTGCCCTGCCCGCGTGCAAGTCGCAGACAGGACAAATCTCCTTCAACTATGGATTCATGTACATGAAGTTGCTCTTCACCAGATCAAGGTCGACCATGTTGACGAAGCCGTCCCCGTTCACATCAGCAGCAGACAAAGCTGCAGTCGACGTCACATTCATGTTCGCGCCTACGATGACCGCGTCATAGATGTTGATCTGCTGGTCACCGCCGTACGTGTTGCCCGCTCGCATCATGCCATCCTGCGTGCCGCCGTTCGCATAAGCGGAGACGTTGCCCGCTTGTACCGTCTGACCCGCAGCTACCTGTACCGTCATCTGCACCGTCACATAATGCTTCAGCGTAGCGCGAAGCGTGTACGTGCCAGCCTCGAGCTCGGTCAAGGTGAAGGAGCCGTTCGCGGCCACCTGTGCCTTCTTCTCGCTGCCCGTTGCCGTATGAACAGCTACGAGATCGATCACATCATGCGAAGCACGGCCCTGCGCCTTCACCGTGCCTGTAATCGTCCCCTTCGTGCTCTGCTGACCAGCAGGGACGATGTCGGCCAGCGAGCGTGGATAGATCTCGCGCGTACTGCTCCACACGGAGCCGTTGCCGATTACATTGAACTTGTGTGCCTGTCCCTTCGGCAGCGCGTGGAGCGCCGACAAGAACGGACCGCCCTTCGTCGGCGAATACAAGACAACCGTTGCGCCCGTGCTGTCGGTCATATTCACGCCGCCGTTGCCGCCGGAATAATTACCTGTAATCCATACGTCTCTCACTTCGACTAGCGACCCTTCGGTCGATTCGTCGATCTGATTCAGCTTGCGGAGCATCGGCTGAGGCGTCGGAATCTGGTCTTGCTGCAGCACCTCGATACGCGCATTTTTGAACTCCAGATCGCCGTAGAACTCCTGCACGCTTCCATCGACCCGCACCTCTTGACCGACAGCGAGGCTGTCCGGAACTTTGCCATACAGATGAATACCGCCTGTTCCATCCTGCACGAACGCATGATCCGGTGCATGCACCGCCGTCACTTCCGCGATCACCTGATACGTATCGTTCGTGTTCCAGTTCGAGCGAACGTCCGCAATCGTCTTCAGCTGGCCGGTCGAGCAATCGGTCGCCGGGTTATGACTCGGGTCAGCTGGGTCCAGCGGAGTATAGCCCGCCGCCTTCGCCTCTTGCTTGTCATAGCCGAAGAACACACGGTGCTCGAATGGAATCTCGGTGTAGCGCTTCGGCACCACATATTTCTTCGTGCGATAGTCTGCAACGTAACGCTCCGGACATCCGGCCGCACGATACTCATACGGCAGCTTCTGCAACGGATTCGACGGATTCCAGATGCCCTTGCCCTCCGTAGCCGCCTGTCTCGCTGCAGCACCGTATTCCTCGAAGTACATCATGTTCGGGTAGATGTAGTAGTTAATCGCTGCGCCCTGTCTCAGCATTTCCTTGTTCACATCAAGATTGTCGCTCTTGCGGAATACGTGAGCCAACAGACGGCCATACACGTCTACCTTCGTATGATCGAGGCGCAGCTTCACCTGCGAACCTGTGGAGATCAGACTCTTCAGCACGCCCGTCGCCATATCGCCATGCGGCGCCTGCGCAACCTCCGGCGTGTCGATCGACAGCATCCGCACAATGCTTACGGATTGACCGTTGATCTGCAGCGCAGGAGAGATGTTGAACGTATCACCGTCTGTAATGTGCGTCACTGTCGCCTCGTACCATTCTTCGCCCGGTGTCACCGCCATGACGGACACGGCGCCGCTCTCCAGCTTGTCCTGCTGCTTCGCCGTCACATACAGGGACGAATATTTCGTTGCACTGTTATTGAACGTGTAGGAGAACGCTCCTGCTGCATCGGCCTGCACTGTACCCAGCTTGTTATCCTTCGTCATGCTGGTGTAGATGTTGACCGTGCTGCTCGCAGCAGCTGCCCCAGCAAGACCGGTCAGCTTGGCAGCAGCCGGATTCTCATTGCTGAAGGTCAGGAAGGCAGCATTCGGAGCTGGAGTATATTGCTCTCCCGTAGTGCCAGCAGGCATGATGTCCGATTGCCCCCGTGGGAACATCTGAACGGTGCTGCGGAATACCGAGCTTGCGCCGACAATATCGAACTTGTTGCTCTCACCGGTCGGCAAGCCTTGCAGATAGCTCTTCAGCGCTGGCTGGTCGAGCGCATAGACGACGAGACTGCCTGTGCCGTCGGTCACATTCACGCCGCCGTCACCGCTGTTGTAATTGCCTGTGATCCAGACGTTCTTGACCTTAACTAGCTGCCCCTGATTCGCTGTGCCGACTTGGCTCACAGATACTTCAAGCGGTGCCGGAGGCGTGTACGTGTTGCCGCTCAATGTGTTAATCGTGAACGGATACTTCAGCTCCAGATCGCCGTTGTAATCGACCAGAGTGCCCGTAATCTCGATCTCGGAGTTAAGCGTCAGTCCCGCTCCCTCGTTACCATAGATGCGCAAGCCTGCCGTTCCGTCATGAATGTAGGCATTGGACTTCGGATAGACAGCAACGACTTCGCCTCTAACGGTTACGCTGCCTGTCTTCTGCTGGCGTGCTTCAGCAATTGTCTTGTAGGAGCTGACGGAAGCCGTCTCAATGGCTGTTGGTTCGAAGCCGCTGGAGAGCGGGGCGGAGTGATCCGCCTCCGCCCACGCTGTGCCTGCCATGCTCGAGAATAATACGCTCAGACTGAGCGCTGATTTAACTGCAAGACCTACCGCCTTACGGCGCCATCTCTTATTACGTTGTGTCATCGCTTATCGTACCTCCGGTTAGTTAGCGTTCATATAGCCGACATGCAGCAGCAATCGCTTCAGCATGACGGTCGCTTGCGCACGGGTTGCATTGAGGGACGGCTCGAGCGCCGTGTCGGTCATGCCGTTCATAATTTGAGCGTTCAGCGTCTGGCTCATCGCTGTCTTCGCCCATACGCTGACCTTCGACTGGTCGCTGAACCGTTCCATAGTCGACGAGGTCGAATCGGCTTGCTTACCGGCATGCTTCAGTGCTCTAGCGATCATGACGGCCATTTGCTCGCGTGTAATTTTCGCTTGTGGCTGGAAGCTGCCATCCTCGAAGCCTTCAATCAGACCGGCCTGAGAAGCTGTATTCACAACGCTGGAATACCACTCTCCGGACGCGACGTCGGTGAACGTCTTGCCGCTGCTTGCTGCAGGCAGCGCGAGTGCGCGCACGAGCAAGGCTGCGAACTCAGCCCGGGTAATGTCCGCATCCGGCTGGAAGCTGCTCTCAGACATGCCTTGAACGATCAGCTTGGAGGCGAGCCATTCCACATCAGCCTTCGACCAGTGCGAGGCGAGATCCGGGAACGATTGCTTATGCTGCACAACGCCATACATGCTGTTCGTGGCGCTCTTTACATGGGCGACGACTAGGTTACCGACCTTGGTGAACAGCGTCGGCACGAATACCGGCTTGCCGCCGTCGAACCGAACACCGGTCAATTCATTGACGTTGACATTCGCGTCAAGCTGGAACTTGCGCGTTACCATCGTTCCGTTGAAGCTGCTCACCGTCTTGGAGCTTCCTGCACCTTCCAGCGTTAATGTGAACTCCGCCGCCTTCAGCAGCGTCATCTCACCGTCCATACCTGCCTTCAGCTGCTCAAGCGCTGCACCTGCCGGCTTCGTTACAGTGAAGCGCAGCGTCAAGTCGCCAAGCTCCGCCTTCAGCTCGGAGGCAAGCTGCTTGAAGCCGATGACACTCATTGGCAGCTCGTAGCTGACATCGCCGGACTTCAGTACAAGCACAGCCTTCGGCGATTGCTCCACCGCTTGTGCGAGCAAGTCAGCTGGCAGCTCGAACTGCACCTTCGGCTCTGTCGAAGCCGCAGACACGATCAGCTGCTGACCTGCGCCCTCCAGCTGCTTGATCGCTTCCTCCAGCGCCTTCTCATCAACCGTGACCGTCGCTTGGCCCGCCTCGGTGACGATCTTGATCGCGCTATCGTTCAAGGATACGGCTTGTCCATCCTTGCTCCAGCTAGCTTCCGGCTTCTCCGGCTCGACTGCGCAGCAGCCACCTGATCCACCGCCTGTGCCGCCCGATCCGCTGTCATCATCCTGCGTCGTGAACTGAACAGTCAACGGCGCGCTTGTATGACCAGCTGCATCGAAGGCAGTCACCTTGTAGCTATAGGACGTATTCGCCCATAGTCCTGTAACGTTGTAGACGACATCCGTAACCGTCGCCACAACTACGTTGCCACGCTCGATCCGGTACCCTGCGACGGCGACGTTATCGGTCGCTTGCGTCCACTTCAGACGTGCGCTCGTCTGACCGATCGAATCAGCCTCCAGCTTCGCGCCTTGCGGCCATGTCGGAGCTTGCGTGTCGGCTTCCGCTGTCGTCTTCACGACGACGCTAAGCTTCGGACTAACGTTGCCTGCGGCATCCAGCGCTTCCAGCTCGAACTGATACGTCGTGTCCGCTGTCAAGCTGTCCACCACATAGCTGTATACATCGTATGTCACGCTAGTCACCGTCTGTCCATCGCGAAGCAGTCGATAACCCGTAACCGCTACGTTATCTTGAGCAACAGGCCAGCTCAGCTTCACACTCGTAGCTGTGACATCCTCCGCGCTCAGCTCGCTTCCCTCCGGCCACTCCGGCGCGATCCGATCGTCGGTAGAACCCGCTTGTATGCGAACCGTTAACGGATTGCCTGCCAGCTCATAGGGCAGCTGCCACTGTGCAGGCGAGCCTTGCGGATAGCCTGCCAGCAGGAGATCGCCTGGAACGAGCGCCAGCTCGACTTCATCTGACGCTTCCGTCGGTATGAACGTCAGCTCGACGATCGAGCTCGGTCCATGACCTGTGACACCTGATCCACTGCCTTGAAGCGTAGAGGCGAATACGACTTGACCTTCGCCGCCTTCATTCACCAGCTCGATCGTATCACGACCGTTGAACAAGGTGCCTGCCTTCACCTGAATACCAGACCTCGTCAGGTCGTCATCCTGTAGCATCAGCTTGGCTGCATCGTAGCTCAGTCGCAGCTGTGCACCGTACAGATTCGTGTATTGATACACGTTGACGGATACGGTGAACGGTTGACCGATGGATACTACAGCCTCGTCCGCAGCAAGCTCGATGCGAGCCTTCTCTACAGGTGCAGCCTCCTCGATCTCAACCATGACCGAGCCTGCTACCGTCGGTACGATCTCGATGGCGCCTGTGCTCGGATGAGCTGCCGCCTTCACACTTCCTGTCGGGAAGGTGAGCGAGGTCGTTCCCGCTGAGCCGATTGCCTCCAGCGTTAGCTTCGCTGCTGACATCGGCGTGTCACCGCTCATGCCTGCAGCTTCACCGACGAGCGTACCGCCGAAGGTGATGAGTCCTGCCGTCTCGTCCACTGTACGAACGAAGGTGGCTTGCTCATGATCGTTCCATACATCGCCCGGCTCCATCGAACCGACGACGCGCAGCTTCGACGGATCGTACTTCACCTGGAATTGCAGTCCGTACACGTGGGCATAATCATCGAGCATGACCGCGAGGTCGAGCGTCTCGCCCGGCTTGACCGCTGACTTCGACAGCTCCATCGCCACATGAGCGGACGTCTTCACCTCTGGAATCGTCGTGAACGTCCACTGGATCGGCTCGACGTTCCCATTGCCAGCAGTATCGTTCACCGCACCTGCAGGAACCTTCACCGTGTAGGACTTGCTCGACTTCAGCGCTGCATGCGCGATCACCAGCTCGTGGCCAGCTACGGTCGCGGACACGCTGCTGATCGGCTCGTTCTCTGCATCGACGATGACGATGTCACCGAGCTTCGGTCCAGCTGTAATCGGCTCATCGAACACAGCCTTTACCGCTGCGTCCAGTGCTGCGCCCATCGAGCCATCCAGAGGCGTGACCGACTGCATAGACGGAGGTGTGTTGTCCAGCACGACCGCCTGCAGCGCTGTCAAGGCGCTCTCCGGCTTAGAGCCGGCCTGTGCAGACGCGTAGATCGACTGAAGCGATGATGCATTATTGAAGGTAGCCTCGAAGGCACCCGCTGCCGTCGCATTCGTCGTCGCAAGCACGGTAGACTTGTCCGCACTGCTATACAGCTTCACGACGGAGTCTGCCTCCACGGCACCCGCCTGACCTGTCACCTTCGCTGCCGATGGATTCGTGTTATCGAATACCGTCTTAGCTGCTACAGGTGCAGCTGTCGGCGAAGGACTGCCTGACAGCGGAGCCCATGACCACGCCACAACAGGGCTTGCCTCCGTACCCGTCTCCTTCCTCCAGTCCTCGGCTGTATCGGTGTCCACCATCGAGACGCGCTCGAGTCCTTGATCAATATTCAGACCGCCCTCGACGAAGAATAATGGAGGGCGTGTGCCGAAATTCACCTTGAATGCCAACTGATCGACCTGCTGGTCCTCCAGGTTCCACAGCTCAAGTCTCTCTCCCCCGCGTGACAGACCAAATGTGACTGGCAATGGAATAACAGGAACGCCATGTGCCGCCGCATCGGCCGTACCAGAGCCCTTTGTTTTTTCAAAAATTAACAATGACTTCGCCTTGATGACCGTATGATCGGGAATCGTCCACTTCGGGTTGACCGTACTAGCCGAGGCATAGTCATTCACCTTCCAGCCAGACAAATCAATATCCCGGTCGGTGACGTTCGCGAGCGTGAACCATGTGCCGAATTGACCGACATGATAGCGTACGATCATCACTTCCTTGGCGACCGATTCCGAGGCGGAGGCCGTCATCCCGATCGAGCCGCCCAGCATGCTCAGGACTAGCTGGAGGCAGAGTACAATACATAACCATCTGCGAGAGACTGTCTTCATGCGGCTTCGATTCATGCTCGTGCTGGAATGCGTGCGAGCCTTGCTGTCCGTATGTGAAATACGATGAGTACTGCAATTCGTCATGAGGTTCCTCCGTGTCCGTTATGGCTTGTCTACATCCGGGAGACCTCTCCGTCAAGGAGAGGCGCTTCCCGGCATTCGTCTACAGCTTCTGCTATCGTTATTTCGCTACAATATCTGCGTTCGTACGTGGCAGCAGCTCAATCGTCGAATTGTATACAGAGCTCACACCGACCATATCGAACTTGCTCGAGGACGACTTCGGCAAGGCTTGCAGATGAGCCTTCATGCTGCTGCCTGCCTGTGCGTACACGACCAGATCATTCGTGCCGTCCGTGACGATCACTCCGCCAGCTCCTGTGTTATAGTCGGCCTTCACCCATACGTTCTCGACCTTCACGAGGCTGCCTTCGTTCGCTTCGCCTACGAGATTCACAGCTGTTACTGCCGGCTGCGGCGTTGGGATCGTATTGCTCGATTGCACCTCGATCGAGCTCAGCTCGAGCTCCAGATCGTTGTTGTAGTTCTTAACCGTACCTGTCACGATAACCTCTTGTCCAGCGGTCAGCGTGCCGATGCCGCTAGGCTGGTACATGCGAATACCGGCCGTGGCATCCTGAATCCAGGCGTTATGGCTTCCGAGCACAGCTGTCACCTCTCCGCGCACAGCTACGATCGATCCGATCGCAGCCGAGCGTACGCTCGACAGACTCGCGGACAGCTGAGGTGCTGTCGTGAAGGACCACTTCTTCAAGCCGTTGCCATTGTTGAATGTTGCATCGTCCAGCACGTATCCCGCAGGCATCGTCACCTCATACTTCTTGCCTGGCTGCAGGTCGTTCAGGCTGACTTGAAGCGTTGAACCTGTGATAGCGACTTCTGGGGCCTCTACATCGATTGTCGCGAAAGTTAGTGAATCCGTCACATTCACTACAGTCAGAACACCTTCACCGACTGTAATATCCTTGTCGAAGGTCACCGTCAGATCGGAGCCTATCGGCACATTCACCGCACCCTCAGCCGGGGATACCGTCTGTACGATCGGCGCATTCGACGTCTGTCCAGGCAACGGGGACCAAGCGTACGCTTGTACGTTGCTAGTAACTGCCAGCCAATCTGCAGCTGCATCCGTATCCGTCGCTGTCTGACGCTCGAACGACGTACCGCTCGTTGAGGAGCTGTTGATGCTGAAGCCTTCTACGGTGTTCGGTGTGCCCCACGCGATACCGTCTACCAAGGCGTTCGAGGCGTTGATCAGATCAATACGATCGCTGCTGCCTGCGAAGTTGAAGCTACCGCCTGTCAGTGCCGCTACACCCTTCGCAGCCGAGCCGGAATTGCCCGCTGTCTTCTCGATCACGAGCAGTGAGCTCGCAGGCATCTTCGTTCCCGATGGGAAGTACCACTTCGCCTGAGCGTTGCCCGAACCGCTGTAATCCTGTAACGCCCAGCCGCTCAGATCCGCTTCGGTCGATCCGACGTTAGCGAGTGCCACCCACTCGTCACCGTTAGCTGTTGCATTATATACTTCTACAATCATCACGCTCGTGGATGCGGCTTGCGCTTGCGGAGCTATAGCGGACATGCTTACGATCATACCTGCACCTAATACAGTCGTTGCAATCGTACGGAACCATTTCATGATTTCTTCTCTCCTTATATTTGAGATAGAGATGGAATACAGAATACATCCGATACTGGCATATGCGACGGGTTATGACGAGATACGATTCGACAGTGCTATAAGACTGCGTGTTACACCTTCCGACAACACCACTGCGTTAGCGAGGCGCCCCTCCTCTCGGCCAGACGCACAGCATGCTTGTCCAGACTCTCCACTCCCTGAACAGTCACTGCGCTCTTCGTGAATAATCCGAGCTCACCTCGGATGCCGTACAAAAAAAAATCCCCGGACACGACCAAATAAGCTTGGCCGTCCCGAGGACCTCATTGTACCAACAGTGACAGTATACCACTTGTAATCCCAACATTTGTTAAGCGTGCATCAGCTAGATTTAAAGGTATTGTTGTTGTTTGTGAAACATTTTGTATCATTTTCAACATAATTGTCGTTACCTGTAGCATTAATCACCATACGAAGCGGCAAAGGAGCGAATGACTTGCACTGTGGACAAAGCCCGAACACGTCACCGTTATCGGGAGAGACAAGAATGACACGAGCACGAATTCGGAGCATTCCTTCTTCCTGGACATCGAGCAATGTCCGATCGCATGTACTGCAGGTATGATGAAGCATGATTCAGGCGAACCTCCAATACTACTATTTTATAACAATAGAATATACTGTAAATTAAACACGAATTTGTCATAGAGATGTTAACTGCAAGTGAAGTTATTGTAAAAGAGAAAAACAGCCCTCGAAGAGGCTGTCCATATGAGCTTATTCGCAGTAATGATCACTCAAGCGCTGCTGTGCGGCTTAACTGCCCAACTATCCATCCGCACGTCTACGCATGGAACGCTCCATGCGATGCAGCCGGAGCGCGAGCTTGAATGTGATTCCAAAGACGAGCAGCGAGCCTGCCACTACCCCCGGCCACCGATCCGACTGCCAAAACAGTCCTAAGTAGTAGGTGCCCAAGCTGCCCCCTATATAATAGAAGAACAAGTACAAGCTTGCTGCGCTCGCCTTCGCATGCTGTGCCCTGGCGTTGACCCAGCTCGCCGAGGCGGAATGAGCGAAGAACGCCCCGAAGCATTGCAGCACGAGACCGAGCAAGATGACCGGCACCGCACCTAGCAATGTAAGAAGCAAGCCGATGGCAAACACGGCGATCCCTGCCATCATACAGCGTGCCTTCCCCCAGCGGTCGGACACCTGACCTGAGAGCACCGAGCCGAGCGTACCGGCCAGATAAGCGAAGAACAATAAGCCGATCGCTGTAGCCGACAGCCAGTACGGCTCCCCGCTCAGCAGGAACGTCAAGTAGTTGAACGAGCCGATGAAGATGAAGAAATGCAGTCCGCCGATAACCATCCCGATCAGCAGCACCGGATTGCGCACATGCCCGAGCAAGGCGCGTCCCGCCGACATGAAGCGGAGCGGTGTCGGATGGAACTGGCGAGAGGCAGGCAGCAGCCAAATGAACAGCGCAAGCAGCACGATCGCCAGCGTGCCCATACATAAGAAGGATGCGCGCCAACCGTAATGATCAGCAATGATGCCGCTCAAGATTCGTCCGCTCATTCCCCCGATCGTATTGGCGCCGATGTTGATGCCCATCGATACACTAAGCGCCTTAGCGGAAAATTCCTCGCTCATATAAGCCATCGCGAGCGCAGGAATGCCGGCAAGGCACAGCCCCTGAACCGCTCTCAAGCCTATGAGCAGCGAGTAATCGCTCACATAGGCTGTCAGCAGCGTCGAGACGGTGCCTCCAGCCATGCACAGCACCATGAGCGGCTTCCGTCCGTACGCATCCGATATCGGACCATAGAGCAGCATCGCTACGCTGATGCACATCATGACGATCGAGATCGACAGGCTGGCCGCTTCCTCACTTAATTGAAACTCAGAGGCGAATATAGGCAGCAGCGGCTGTGTCAAGTATACAATGGTAAACACGAGAAACGACCCCATGCTAAGTGCAGCGGTCGCCCTCCAATAAGCCGGTGTGCCGTAATCCATATCGCTCGATCTCCTTTAGATGCGGACGGCAGCTCTGGAAGCAGCTGGCTGCTACAGCAGCCAGCCTACTTAGAGCAGTCGCAGTCTGCGACACAGCTTCATCGTGCACAGCTCACTGACTGCGGCACATGCTTCATCGTGCACGTCTGTCAGCCATGCTACTATCCCGTACTAGCCCGTACTATCCCGCAATGTCCGCATCCTCGCCAACAGCTGCCTTCACTTGCTTCTTCGTACGACGAATGAGCACGATCGAGACGACGAGCAGCACGAGCGCGAGCGCGAAGATCGACAGCGCGATCGGACGGGTCGCGAAGATCGCGAAGCTACCTCCCGACATGGACAGCGTCTGCACGAACGACTGCTCCATCATCGGTCCGAGAATGAAGCATAGAATGAACGGAACGACGGGCCAGCGGTACTTATTCAGCACGTATCCAACGACACCGAAGATCAACGCCATCAAGACGTCGAACAAGCTGTTACGGAGCGTGTACGTACCGATAATGCTCAAGATCAGAATGATCGGCGCGATGATGCCGTACGGCACACGAGTCAGCTTCGCCCATAGGCCGACGAGCGGCAAATTCAGCACGAGCAGCATGACGTTGCCGATGAACATACTCGCAATAACGGTCCAGACGAAGCCGCCGTTCTGCTCGAACAAGACAGGACCCGGCTGCAGGCCGTAGATCATTAGTCCCGCGAGCAAGATTGCGAGCGGAGGCGAGCTTGGAATGCCTAGCGCGAACAGCGGGATGAAGCCTGAGGAGCTTGTCGCATTGTTCGCCGCTTCTGGTGCAGCGACGCCTTCGATCGCGCCTTTGCCGAACCGCTCCGGCGTCTTCGACACCTTGCGCTCGAGATCGTAGGCGAGGAACGTCGTGACCGCTGTCGAGCAGCCCGGCAGTAGGCCGAGCACGAAGCCGAGCAGACCGCCGCGCGCGATGGCGCCGGTGCTCTGCTTCAGCTCGGAGGCGTTCGGGTACGGGTTCGAGATTTTACCAATCGCAATCGTCCCCTTATTCTCCTCCATCCCCTTGAACACTTCCGCAATCGCGAACAAGCCGATAATGACGCTGATCATATCGATGCCGGCCATCAACGCATCGCTGCCGAACGTGAAGCGCATCTGTCCACCGGACGGCCCCATACCCATCATCGCGAACAAGTAGCCGAGCAAGCCCATGATCAAGCCCTTGATAATCGAGTTGCCTGCGAGATTAACGATAACCGTCAACGCCAGCACCATGAGTGCAAAATATTCCGGCGGCCCGAACTTGAGCGCCTGATCGGCCAGCACCGGAGCGAAGAACACAAGACCGACCACACCGAGCAAGCCGGCTGCGAATGAAGCGATAGCCGCTATACCGAGCGCCGCTCCCCCTCTCCCTTTCTTGGCAAGCGGATAGCCATCGAGACACGTCGGAACCGACGATACCTCACCCGGTATATTGAGCAAGATCGCAGTAGTCGATCCTCCGTACATCGCTCCGTAATAGATTCCCGCCAGCATAATAATACCCTGGATCGGTCCGAGCACCGTGGTCAGCGGCAGCAGGATCGCTATCGCCGACGTCGGCCCGAGACCGGGCAGCATGCCGACGAGCGTTCCGACGAGTGCGCCGAGCACAGCCATCGCAATATTCATCGGCGTCAGCGCTTCGCCGAAGCCTGTTAATAGCATCGATAACGCTTCCATGACTTCCATCCCCCCGTCTTATCGTTGTAATATCCCCTTGGGGAACGGCATTGCGAGCCAATATATGAAGATCAAGTAGAAGACCGCGGTCAGCAGAGCGCCGAACATGGCAGCCTTGCCGAGGCGAAACGGCCCCATTACCTTGAACAGTCCTGTCGCGATCAGCAATGTACTCAACACGTATCCAAGCACCTGAATCAACACCCAATACACGAACAGCATCCCGAATGCGGTGAGCATCGGCAGGAACGACTTCCGTTCCGGGAACTCGACTGAGAATTTCTCACCCTTGATGACAAATGCTAGAAGCAGGCCAAGCACAACGAGCAGCCCCCCGACAAGCGCGGGCAATACATGATCACCGACTAACGTGTCCATTCGACTCGGGTACAGTCGCACGGCCTCCGAGATTGCAACGCTTCCAAACATGATGCTGATAATGCCGCCAATGCGGTCCGCGAGCATATGCAGCTCCTCCTTTCGATTGACAATGCGAACGAGTCACAAGGTGCCTTGAACGCGATGGATGTGTACATGTGATCGTACTTCAGAGCTCGAACGTGCGGGAAGAAAGGACACGCCTTGCGTATCCTCCCTTCCGCCGTTCCCGCTCTGTTACAGGGACCGCTTTACCCTGTCCTAACACCTTATCCTAACACCTTGTCCTGACCTAATCATGACCTTGCATCTGCTGCAGGCGCCGTAGCTAACGGCTGAGCTGCCTACTTCAGCAGATTCTTCTTGTTGACGATGTCCGAGAAGCGAGTAACCTCTTCCTTCACATGCTTGGCATAATCGGCAGAGTTCTGGAAAATACCTTGAACGTTCATCGACTTCAGCTTCTCTTGGAACGCAGGGTCCTTATGCATCTTGTCGATCGTCGTCTCCCACTTCTTCACGACATGATCCGGTACGCCAGCAGGCATCGAGACGCCAACCCAGAACGAAGCGGTAATGCCCTTAATGCCTTGCTCCTCCATCGTCGGCACGTCCGGGAAGTACGGGCTTCTCTTGTCGGAGGCTACGCCGAGAATCTTAAGCTTGCCAGCCTTGACGAGGTTCGCCGCTTCACTCACGCCCTGTACGCCGAGCACGATGTGTCCGCCCGCTACCTTCGGCAGCGCGTCGCCGGAGCCGTTCGTGACGACTAGCTTCGCCTTCGAGTACTCAACACCGATGCTGTCCATCCACTGGATAACACCGAACGAAGCGATCGCTGTCGGACCGTTGCTCGCGAACGTCAGCTGGTCTGGATTTTTCTTCACCCATTCGCTGAACTCCTTCATATCCTTCCACGGCGCATCCGCCTTCACGATATAAGCGAGCGGGTCATTCGTCGTTCTGGCGATGAACTGGTAATCGTCCATTGTGAATGGCAGGTTCTTGTTGCCTGCGAACAGTCCGGATACCGCCGAGACGCTCTGCACCGCTACTGAGTAGCCGTCCTTCGTGCCTTGCTTCAGCACCGCCTGCGTGCCTGTCGCACCGCCTGCGCCCGGCTTGTTCACGACGACGACCGCTTGTCCCCATTCTTTATTCAAGTAATCGCTCATCGCGCGTGCATATAGGTCAGTTCCGCCGCCTGCTGCGAACGGTACCGTCACTTCGATCTGCTTCGTTGGGTATTTCGGCTCTTCCTTCGCTGGTGCAGATGCCGTACCGCCGCCTCCGTCCGTCTTCGCGCCACAGCCAATTGCTGTCCCTGCAAGCAATACAACCGCTAACAATCCGCCAACTACGTTCTTTTTCATGTTCGTATCCCCCTATGAGTTGTGTCAGATTTATGAGTTGGTGAGTAAGCGCTTCCAACGTTCATAGCTCTATTCTAATTACTTTCATGAGAAATACAATCAATTGGTCTTTTTGTTTGTTTTGATCGTTTTGGTCGATGAGAAGGGTCGAGGTATGGTACATATAGCAGAGGGCCGGAGGTGTTTGTTGAGATTCGAGCACCGGCGGCGCTGACCATTAGGATGGACCGAATACTCATATTCGCAAGGGTACGCTTTAAGTGATCAACAACCCAGTTTACTTGATTAGCGTCACCTCTGTCCGTTACGTTACTGTCCACAACCCTCCGCTACTGTCCGTCACCTATTGCAGCGAATGGGCCTGTGCCTGATGGTGCAACGAGTGGGGTACTTCTACAGGTCTACAGCGCATAATTACCGACGTCCATCGTTTATAAAAAAACCGGCTGCAGCACGTATGTGCAACAACCGATTCTATATGCTTGTTCGTGAGTTCGCCAACGCCGGATCACGCACCTAGATCTCCTTAGCACCATCGCTTAATTACGCTGATGTCTGCCCAGTGGATCATTACCTCCCCCGTAACACACGATAAATTCGCGCCTCGTGCGGACGAAGCTGTATACTCCGTGCCTGTACCAGATTGCTTAATGCGATCTCCCAGCCATTACTGCTGCCGTCGCCAATGTCCCCACCATTGCTGATGCCGTCGCCATTGTCCCCACTATTGCTGCTGCCGTCGCCATGGTCACTGCCACTGTCACTGCCCCCGCCATTGACATCGCCGCTATCGCCACCAGCCTCCGCCGCTACCAAGTCCGCATCCGCCAAGTCCGCATAGTTCGCAAGCAGCAGCTCACCGCCTGCCCAGCCTAGCTCATCAGGCAGCGTGAACACCGACTCCTCATCGGCGTGATTCAGCACCACGAGCCAGCACTCGTCCTCCAGACTCCGAGTGTACGCATACACGTGCGCATCGCCCTCGGACCAATCACGATAGTCGCCGTACACCATGACCGGATGCTGCTTGCGCAGCGCGATTAGCTGCTCATAATACCGGTAGATCGAATCCGGACTCGCCAGATCACGCTCCACGTTAATGTCCATATAGTTCGGATTCACCTTAATCCACGGCGTGCCACTCGTGAAGCCAGCGTTCGGCTCCCCGCTCCACTGCACTGGCGTGCGCGAGTTGTCCCGGCTCAACGGCTGCAGGCTTGCCAGCACCTCGGAGGGATCCCGCGTCTCGATGAGCTCCGCATACTTGTTGCGCATCGCGATGTCGTTGTAATCGTCGATGCGCTCGAAGCGGACGCCCGTCATCCCGATCTCCTCGCCCTGGTAGATGTAAGGAATACCCGGCAGCGTATGAATCATCGTCGCCAAGAGCTTCGCAGATTGCACGCGGTACTCGCGGTCGTTGCCATAGCGAGTGACCTGACGCGTATGGTCATGGTTGTTCAGGAACTGGGAGTTCGTCCCTCTACCCTTCAGCCCCTCATACCAGCGCGTCTGAATCTCCTTATACCGCAGCATATCCCAGGTCGGCATATCGTCCGCTACCTCGAAATGGAACAGTGTATGCAGCTCGCCGCGATCCTCACCGACATACAGCAGCCCGTCCTCCGGCGTAACGAACGGAATTTCACCGACCGTCATGATGTCGTAATGCTTCAGTACTTGCTCGTGCATCTCCTGCAAGTAATCGTGGATACCCGGATTATTTCCCAGGTAATGGATACTGCTCGGATTGTCCGCGTCCGGGAACCCTTCCTTCTTCGCGAGCAGGTTAATGACGTCCATGCGGAAGCCGTCGATCCCTTTGTCCAGCCAGAAGCGCATCATCCGATACACTTCCTCCCGTACATCCGAGTTACGCCAGTTCAAGTCCGGCTGCTCCACCGCGAACGAATGGTAGTAATACTGCTCCGTAGCCGCGTCCCACTCCCACACACTCGGGGCGAAGTATGACCGCCAATTGTTCGGCTCCTTGCCGTCCTTCGCATCGTGCCAGATGTACCAGTCCCGCTTCGGATTCGTTCGGGAAGAGCGCGATTCGAGGAACCACGGGTGTTGATCGGACGTATGGTTCACGACAAGGTCCATAATAAGCTTCATACCTCGCTCATGTGCGCCCGCAAGCAGCGCCTCCCACGCCTCCATCGTCCCGGCCTTCGGCATAATCTCATAATAATTCGAGATGTCGTAGCCGTTATCCCGATCAGGCGACGCATAGACCGGATTCAGCCAGATGACGTCAACGCCGAGTCCCTTGATATAATCGAGCTTCTCGATGACGCCCTGAATATCCCCATAGCCGTCTCCATCCGTGTCATAGAAGCTGCGCCAGTACACCTGATACACGACCGCTTCCTTCCACCATGTACGCTTCACTAGTCATGCCTCCCTTAGCCGTCGAGCCAACCGTTCGATTGACCCGCCCTATCGTTACGCCTTCAACACATACACCCGCGCCTCATAAGGGCGCAGCTTCACAGAGCGGATGCCTTGAGCCGCGTCGACCTCATAGTTCGCGAGCAGCAGCTCCGGCTTCGCCTTCTTCAGCGACCGCGGCAGGTTGAAGCGAGCCTCGACGCCGAACATATTGCAGATGACGAGCAGCGTCTCCTCGCCCAGCGTGCGCGTATACGCATAGAGCTGCGGGTGGTGATCTGCGATCAAGTCGTAGTCGCCGTAGACGATGACGTCATGCTTTTTGCGGAGCTGAATGAGCTGCTTATAATAATGGTAAATGGAATCCGGGTCATCCATCGCCTTGCGCACGTTGATGTCCGTATAGTTCGGGTTCACCTTCAGCCAAGGGGTACCCGTCGTGAAGCCGCCCTGCTCCTCGTCGCTCCACTGCATCGGCGTCCGCGAATTGTCCCGGCCGCTCCGCCATATGCCCTGCATAATCTCATCGTGGCTCTTCCCATTCTCCGTCTCGTACTTGTACAGGTTGCGAATCGCCACATCATTGTAGTCGTCGATCGAATCGAACTTCACGTTCGTCATGCCGATCTCCTGACCTTGGTAGATGAACGGCGTGCCTTGCATCAGGAAGTACATCGTCGCCAGACACTTGGCCGACTTGTCCCAATGCTCCTGATCGTTCCCCCACGTCGAGACGGAGCGCGGCTGATCGTGATTCTCGAGGAACAGCGCGTTCCAGCCGACACCATGCAGCCCCTTCTGCCAGCGCGTCAGCGTCCGCTTCGTCGCTGGTAGATTCAGGCCGCCGTCCGCACCCTTGCCCCACAGCCCCATATGCTCGAACTGGAACACCATGTTGAACTTGCCGTTCTCTTCGCCGACCCACAGGTCTGCATCCTTCGTGCTGACGCCGTTCGCCTCACCGACCGTCATAATATCGTACTTCGCGAACGTCTCGCGCTTCAGCTCCTCGAGGAACGCATGAATGCCTTCGCGATTCATATGACCGTCGAACGACGGCACATAGCGCAGATTGTGCGGATTCGGCATATCCGGGAAGCCCGGCAGCTTCTTGATATGCGAGATCGCGTCAACGCGGAAGCCATCGATCCCTTTATCCAGCCACCAATTCACCATATCGTACAGCTCGCGGCGAACGTCGGCGTTCTCCCAATTCAGATCCGGCTGCTTCCGGGAAAAAATATGCATATAGTATTGCCCCGTCTGCTCATCCCATTCCCAAGCGGAGCCGCTGAAGATGCTCTCCCAGTTGTTCGGCTCGCCCCCATCCTTCGGATCGGCCCAGATGTAATAATCCCGCTTCGGGTTATCCTTGCTCGAGCGCGATTCCATGAACCACGGATGCTCGTCGGACGTATGGTTGATGACCAGATCCAGAATAAGCTTCATACCGCGCTTATGCACCTCGGCAAGCAGCTCGTCGAAGTCGGCCATTGTGCCGAACTCCTCCATTATGTCCTGATAGTCTGAGATGTCGTACCCGTTGTCGTCGTTAGGCGACTTGTATGTCGGACAGATCCAGATGACGTCAATGCCGAGCTCCTGCAAGTAATCGAGGCGCGAGATGATGCCCTGCAGATCGCCGATCCCGTCTCCGTTGCTGTCCATGAAGCTGCGGGGATATATTTGGTAGGCGGTTGCTTCCTTCCACCATATGTTGTTCATACGCTGTCCGCTCCTTTATACGTAGGGTAATCAGGCGCTGCATGAATGATCCATATCCGGAACCTTCACCATCAGCCATCCCGTCACAAGTAGGAAAATAATTTCCCATCCTCGCCATTATAAGCGGTCTCATGGACACCGTCAACGCATTTATTCCAGCATAAATAAGCTTGAACGAATCGTTCACAGCTTGCTTTCCATCCTCATATTGTGTAAGTTAGGAGCAGAGCGACTTGCGAAGTGAGCGTAGGACAGCTTGTGTGGGGAGCTTATGTACCATTCGACTCGGCAGATCGCCGCACGAACTGTACGTGCAAGCAGAGCATACCGCCAATGCACAGGTGAATATAGGGGAAAGTTTTTTCCTGAATACTCAGGGGTGAGGATAGGTTGAAGGTAACGATTAAACAAATCGCGGAGCTGGCCGGGGTGTCCATCTCGACCGTCTCACGTGTCATTAATAATAGCAAGCCGGTACGGGATGATGTGCGCAAGCGCGTCTTAGAGGCGATGAAGGAGACCAATTACAAGCCGAGCATGCTGGAGAGCGAGCTGTTCAAGGCGGAGTCGTCGATGATCGGCGTCATTATTCCCGAATATAGCAACACGGTGCTGAACGACTTCATCGCCGGCATTAACAACGTTACGAAGCTGTACGGCTACGATATTATGATCGGGCTGACCGATGAGACGCCAGCAAGCGAGCTGCATTACTTGAACCAGTTCTGCGGCATACAGCCGCGCGGCCTCATCTTCGCAGGCTCGCCGCTTACGGATGAGCATACAGCCATTCTCGACGAATACGGCATCCCGTGCGTCGTCGTCGGGCAAGTGTCGGGGCGGCCGCATATCCCATCGGTGCACGTCGATAATATAACGGCCTCCTACGAGGCGGTGACGTATTTAATCTCGCGCGGGCACCGGGAGATCGGCATGATCCGCGGCATTGGAGCGGGCGCTGTTGGCGACGACCGGTATGAAGGCTATGTGCAAGCGTTGACAGATGCGGGGCTGCCGCTGCGTGAGGATTGGGTTGTCGAGAGCGACCTGTCCGTGGAGGACGGGACGAAGGCGATGAGCCGCATGGCGGGCAAGGGTCCGCTGCCGACCGCCGTATTCTGCGCGACGGACTGGATGGCGATCGGGGCGATGAACGGCTTGATCGACCGTGGACTGCGGGTGCCTGAGGACGTGTCCGTCTTCGGCTTCGACGGCAGCTTCATCTCATCCATCGTCAGACCGAGACTGTCCACAGTCGTCTATTCCGCGACGGAGATCGGCATGACCGCAACCCGCAGCCTTGTGAAGATGATTAAGGGAGACAACGCGATCCCGCAGCATTCGAATGTGAATCACTATCTAGCGATTCGCGAGAGCACGAGGTGAAGGAGTGTCTATGGCCATACACGATCTGGCATAGGGAGCCTCGATTGCATCTGCAGCAAGGCTCCCCTTCTCCTGTTTACCACATAATGATTCAGCTTCTCTCTGCTCTACAGCTCCAGTGCTAGACGGCTCTTAAGCTCATTCGATCGAGAACAGCCTGGCGAGCATTCAGCCCTCCCCTCCATCGCTGCTAGAGAGCCTCCTCAAGAGACTTCATACCTTCCGTAATTTCCCCCTCTTGATGCAACTGAATGAATACCTCGACAAGGGCCGGATCGAAGTGCAGTCCGCTCTGCCTCTTGATCTCCGCGATCGTCTCCTCAGCAGACCAAGCCTTCTTGTATGGCCGCTCATGGGTCAAAGCATCGTAGAAATCGGCAAGCGCGACGATCCGCGCCTCCACCGGAATCTGCTCCCCCTGCAGTCCGTCCGGATAGCCGGAGCCGTCCCATTTCTCATGATGCGACCTTGCAATAATACCTGCCAGACGCAGCAAGGAGAAGGAGCTCGCCGCGAGAATGCTGCTGCCAATAAGTGTGTGAGCTTTCATCTGATCGAACTCATACGGCTCATACCTGCCCGGCTTCAGCAGGATGTGATCCGGTATACCAATCTTCCCGATATCATGCAGTGCTGCTGCCATTCGAAGGTTCTCCACCTGCATCTCGGTATAACCGATGCGACTGGCGATGAGTCCAGCCAATCTCCCTACTCTCAGCGTATGGCTGCCCGTCAAGTCATCGCGATATTCCGAAGCACGTCCAAGCAGCTGCAGGATTTCAAGCTTCGCCCGCCGCAGCTCCTCCGTTCGAGCTCTAACCTTGTCTTCCAGCGTATTCTTATGCTGCTGCAGCTGAATATGCAGCTGCCTTGTTTTTAACAAATTGTTAATGCGCAATATGACCTCTGTTCGGTCGTAAGGCTTCGTCAAGAAATCGTTGACTCCCGCCTGCAAGCCTTGCTGCTTCATAGCTGGTGTCACATCAGCTGTAAGCATCAGCACGGGCAAATAGCTGCCCTCCTCGCTCTGCTCACGAATAAGCTGCAGCACTTGAAGTCCGTCCATCCCCGGCATATGCATATCAAGCAGGACGATATCGGGGTCTACCTCCTTAAGCATGGTGCTCATCTGAAGCGGGTCCATAATGCTATAGATATGCTTGAATTCCGCTCGCCGAAGAATACGCTCCAGCAGCTGAACGTTATACTCTTGATCATCTACGATGATCATTCTGGCTTGCTTAATATCTTCCATCCTGCATTCTCCATTCCAAGCTATGTACAGAGCGACAGATTAAGCTTTACTCAGCACGGTCTCGATTTTGCCAAGTAAACGCTCGAGCATGACTGGCTTCGTATCAAAGTCGTCGCAGCCTGCAGCGTACGCCTTCTCCTCGTCACTGGTCATCGCATGAGCCGTTAACGCGATCACCGGTATATGCTTCGTCGCGGCATTGGCCTTCAGCCATCGAGTCGCCTCCCAGCCGTCGAGCACCGGCAAGCTCATGTCCATGAGAATAAGCTCGGGGAGCAGCTGCACGGCCAGCTCAACCCCTTGCTGGCCGTCCTCTGCTGTTGCGACTTGATAGCCTTTGCGCTGCAGTCTACGCGACAGCATATCGCGGTTCATTTCGTTATCCTCGATCAATAGAATCGTTGTCATTGCGTTCTTCCTTCCGTGACGAGACAGCGACGAATTTGGGATAGCAGCATCTGAGAATCGTAGTCGCCTTTTTGAATAATACTATTGACATACCCGCTCAGCTTCAGCCTGTCCTCTGTCGTAATCGTCTTGGCTGTCACGACAATGACAGGTAATTCACTCCACGCCTCGTGCCTCCTCAGCTCTGCTATGAACTGGAAGCCGTCCATCTCCGGCATCATCAGATCGAGCAGGATAAGCGCAGGAATGGAATCGTTCATGCATTCCAGAGCAGCCCGTCCGTTACGAGCCTGAATAGCCGAATATCCCTCCCTACGCAGTAGCTTCGTCATCAGCTCGCTCGTCGACACATCATCCTCTACGACCAGCACCTGCTGCCCCTCGCGTTGCTTGATATATTTATCCATCACCTTAATGAGTCGTTCCCGCTCCACAGGCTTCGTTAAGAAGTCAGACGCCCCCAGCGTATAGCCGAGCTGCTTGTCGCTAGTCATCGACCAGATGACGACTGGAATGTCCGCCAGCTCCTCATCCTTCTTCAGCTGTGTCAGCACATTCCATCCATCGAGACCCGGCATCACAATATCCAGACAGATGACCTGAGGCCGCAGCTTCCGTGCCAGCTCGATGCCTGTCGTCCCGTTGTCCGCGAACACGAGCGACCAGCCCTCTTTATCCAGATAGCGCTTCATCAGACGCTCGTTGAACGGCTCATCATCAATCAGCAATATGCGCGGCTGTCCCTCGATATGCTCATACTGCGTCGACGCTACTTCAAGCGCCCCCCCTTGCTTGACGGGAGCCTCCGGAAGCCAGCAAGTGAACGTGCTGCCCACACCCGGCTCACTCTGAACATCAATGCCGCCGCCCATAAGGGTACAGAACTTCTGACTGATCGCAAGCCCAAGTCCCGTGCCTCCATACTTGCGTGTGGTGGACGAATCGGCCTGCGTGAACGCTTGGAACAGCTTATCGATCTGTTCCTTCGACATCCCGATGCCGGTGTCCTTCACCTGGAAGCTGTATCCCGATTGTTGATGCCGCGTCTGTCGATACACTTCTAACGTAATCTGACCCTCCCGCGTAAACTTGCTTGCATTGCTCAGCAGGTTGATCAAAATTTGACGCAGCTTGGTCATATCGGCCACAATTTCACCTTCAACACAGCTTACCTCAAGCTTATTCGCATTGACCACCATCAGCGGCTCGATCGTCGTTAACACATCTTGAATGAGCTGCGATACGTCGAAGCTTTCCTCATATAACTCCATCTTGCCCGCTTCTATCTTGGAGATGTCCAGTATATCGTTGATCAGCGACAGCAAGTGCTTCCCGGCCTTGCTAATCTTGCCGAGATCGTCCACGAACATCGGCTCGCCGAGCTCCTCGGCTTCCTCCATCAGCATCTCACTGTAGCCGATTATCGCATTCAGAGGTGTACGCAGCTCATGACTCATGTTCGCTAGAAACTGACTCTTGATCGTGTTCGCCTGTATCGCTTCATCGCGTGCCTGCTCCAGCTGAACAGTACGCTCCTGAATCAATTCCTCCAGTTGCTCATTGAATTGGAGCAGCTCCTGATTCATTCTATATATTTCGTTCGTCTTCAGCTCGATCTCGAGATCCTTGGACGAGAATTGCTTGGATATGAAAATGCCAAACAAGCTAACGCCAAGCGTAAATAACGTCCCGCCGGAAATAAAATATGCGAGCCACTTCTGATCCAGTACAACGCCCGCCCGGCTAAAGCCTTCTTCCATGTGAAACTGAGCAGCCATCATCCCGGTGTAATGAAGCCCGACAATGGCAGCCCCCATAATGAGTCCGCTCGCAAGCTTCAGCCATTGGCCGCGCCCGCGATCCTTACGAAAATAAAAGGTAAGCCACAACGCCGCAATCGATGCGACGAGCGCAATGAGGACAGAGAGCGCGAAGTAGAAACGATCGTACGAGATGCCGATCTGCATCGCTTCCATCCCGATATAATGCATGCTCGTCACGCCAAGCGCAAGCAGCAGGCCGCCGCTCATGAGCTGACTCATACCAAGCCGCTTGCTAAAGCCGACGATGTACAGCGCAACGAAAGAGCCCATGATAGACGGCACGACAGATGCCGCTACGATCCATCTGTCATAAGCGACAGGAACCGGCAACGAGAACGCCATCATAGCCACGAAGTGCATGGACCAGATACCTGTTCCCATTGCCATCGAGCCGAACAGCAGCCACAGCCATCTTCTGACACCTTCAGTCGTGCTGATTCGTCCTGTGACATCTAGCGCCGTGTAGGATGCCAGCACCGCTACAATATATGAGAATACGACCAATATGGGATCATGTGATCCATGTATATGCTCCATTAGGGGATACCTCCAATAACATCAGACTTCACCTGCGCTTCAAGCGCTGTCTGTCTCCACACTATGCCAAGAACTTAGCTTGCAGATCACCGCTTAATTGCGACAACCTCACCAGCTCTTGATCCACTCCCTCTACTGCAGAAGACTGCTGGGTGCTCATCGCTGTCATCTCCTGCATGGAAGACATTCCTTCTTGCGTAACGGACACAATCTCGTTCATTTCGCTAGCCAAGGCGGAGCTGTCCGTCAGAATGCCCTCCAGCATATGACAGGCTTGTTGCCCCGGAGGTCAAGATGAAGAACAGCGCATGAATGCATAGCATGAGGAACGAATACGATGACGTGCCGAATACGAGCTGCGGGATGAGGAAGTAGCCCGCTACATGCTGCACCGCGAACAGGACGGTCATGAGCAGAACGAGACGAATCTGTTCATAGTAGGCCACGGCCGCGACAACCATGAAGATGGAGAAGTGGAACTCCACGCCTCCGCCGCTGCCGCTGATCTAATATACATACACACCCCACACCAGCAGCAGACACGGCACGATCATAAACATGTACACGCCCACCGTAAGCATCGGGGTCATCTCATAGTTCGAACCGTGGCCAGACATATGAGCAAATGGATGAAGCCATTGATTCAGTGTAAAATGACGAGGCTTAAGGCTACAGCTGCGGCCGATAGGCTCAGCATGAGTAGATCACCGTTCATTATACCGAACATTTTTGAAACATTTTTGAAACGTTATTGAATAACGGTAAATTAGGAAAGGGGATGATCGGAGTGTCTCCATTGCTCGAACCATTGCTGCACGGCTTCATCAGGCTCTGCATCCAGCTCCTTGTGCAGCATGGAGCCGAGCAGCTCGTATTGCTTCTCAACCGAGCGCCGATCGCCCATCCGATCATAGATAAGCATGAGCTCATGATAGAAGCTCTCCTCTGTCGGACCTACGCTCTGAAGCCGCAAATAATGAGCAGCTGCATCTGATAGCCGCTCGCTCGACACATAATACTGGGCGATAAGCTTCGCGTGCGACAGCCACATCTCCCTAAGCCGTCGCCTCTCGGTCTGCGCCCACCCGTACTCGTACTCCGCCAAGTAATCGCCCTCGTATTGCTCCAGCAGCTGTAGATGCTGCGCCAGCGTATGCTCGTTCAGAGGTGGAGCCGACTTCAGCTGCAGCTCCCATTCCTCCGTATCGATCCGAACGTGCTGCACATCCATCCGGTAGCCGCCATCGTAGCTAGCGATCTCGATCTCGAACCGCTCCGTCTGAAGCAGTCTGCGAATTTGATAGATGGCCGTGTACAGCTGGGTAATTCCCTTCTTCCACTCCATATCCGGCCAGATCTGCTCCACGAGCATCTCCTTACGGACGGGCTTCCCCCGATGCTTCAGCAGCAAGCAGAATAGCTCCTGCGCCTTCAACGTCTTCCAGCGCAGTGACACGCGCTCCTGACCCGAACGCTCAAACTGCAGAGAGCGGAAGCAATAAATACGCGCAAGCGCACGATCTGTCTGCGGCTGCGAAGGGTCGTTCACGCTATCGAATAGACGCTTCAACGTCTTCGACAGACGCTCGGCCTGAATCGGCTTCAGCAAATAATCGAGTGCGTTCAGCTCGAACGCCTTCACCGCGAACTCATCATACACCGTAACAA
The DNA here is from genome assembly GCF_027923405.1 of Paenibacillus sp. YYML68. NCBI lineage: Bacteria > Bacillati > Bacillota > Bacilli > Caryophanales > Paenibacillaceae > Paenibacillus > Paenibacillus sp. YYML68. Next base: position 3,568,119 of record NZ_BQYI01000001.1, read on the forward strand.
ATACAAGATGAACCTGTGCATCCGTCTGCGTAATCAATTCGGCTAATTCGATGCCGCTCAGCTCCGGCATCTCGATATCCAGGAACACGGCATCAGGCTTATCACGAGTCAAGCTCTCAAGGGCAAGTCTTGGGTTCCGATACGTCCCGGTAATCTCGATCCCTTCGAACCTTCTGAGCTCCTCGCTCAAATAACGCAAGGCGAGAGGCTCGTCATCCACCAGCATCACTCTCATGTATACCCACCTTCTCCAGCGGCAATCGAATTCGTATTTCCGTTCCTTGCCCCTCTACACTGGCAATATCTAGTCCATAGCCGAACATCTTCTTCATTCGCCGCTCGATATTGGCAATGCCGACGCCGCCCCCATTGTGCGAGCTGCGCACCTGCCCCAACCGCTCCGCCGACATACCGACACCATTATCCTTCACGGTAATCCACGCCTCGCGCCCAACCTGCTGAATGCCAATCCAGATATGCCCGCCCTCGGCTCGACGCATAATACCATGACATACCGCATTTTCCACCAAGGGCTGAAGCGTCAGCATCGGAATGCGGAACGGAACTGTGATCGTGCGTTCGATGTCGAAGCTCAGCCAATCGTCGAATCGCACCTTTTCAATATGCAGATACGACTTCACGATACGAAGCTCTCGCTCAATCGAGATCAATTCCTCCGCGCTGTCGAAGCGGAAGCTCTCCCGCAGGAAGTAGCCTAACTCATTCAACAGCCGGGTCATTTGATCAGGCTCATGTCTGCTTAGCGCAGCGATAGAGTTCAAGGTATTGAATAAGAAATGGGGCTTGATCTGCGCTTGAAGAAACGCCAGCTCCATCCGAATTCGCTCACTGACCGAGCGCTTTAATTCGACTAGCGTCCGTACGCGAACCCGCAGCTCCGAGGCGTCCACCGGCTTCACGATATAATCGTTCGCCCCTGCCTGACTGGCCTCTAGCGCATGTACAGGAATGCCCGCAGGCGTCAACAGCAAGATCGGCAGGTCGAACAAGCTGTAATGATGGCGTATGCTAGCGCACAGCTCAAGGCCTGACATTCCCTGTAAATGACGGTCGATTACCACAAGATCGACATTGTCCATTGACCGCAGCCTGTTCAACAGCTCTTGACCTTCCCTGACGACCGTGACGCGGCAATGATACATGGCGAGCACGTTAATCAATACGTTCAGCGTGAGCGGATCGTCTTGCACGATCACGATATCGGCTATTGGCTCATCGAGATCACGCTTCAGGTCCAGCTCGGACCGCATGGAAGATGAATACGTCAATGGTGAAGCCGAGAGCAGCTCGTCAATCTGCCCTGAGGGCTGAGCGCAAGCTGCTGCCGTTCGTTCGCGCTCTGAGGGTGAATGCATCTCCCCATCGATCGGGAAGGTGATTCGAACAGCGGCCGATCGAGGCCAATCTTCATGTACCCTTAATTGGCCGTCATGAAGCTCAATCAGCGCAACGATGAGGAATAAGTCCAGACCGTCGCCTTGTCCATACAGAGATGGCTTGAACATCCCGGCCTCCTGCTCCAGCAGCAGCCGTAATTCTGCTGGCAGCGCGCGAGTGATGCCCTTGCCCTGCATCCTCAGCTCGAGCTGAACATGCTCGTCGTGGACAGCTGCGGCAGCCGTAATGGTGCCTTCTGCTGTCATTCTCACGAGCGCCTGCATCATGCCGGTTACGATCTGCAGCATCCGCTGCTCGTCCGCGTGAACGGCCGGCAGCTCGGCAGGAACGTCATTCACGAATCGAATCGATTCGTTGTAGACGAAGTAACGCTGCCGTTCCATCAGTTCCTTCACGACTCCATACAGCTGAAGCGGTCGCTTATGGAGCACGAGTCCGTCTTCTCTCAGATGAGAGAAGTCGATGAGATTGTCGATCCAGCGTCGCATCGTCCAGCCGACCGCCGTAATTTGTCGCAAATCTTGCTGATGCTCTCGCTGCAGCTGTTGATCCGTATGGAGCCTTGCTTCGGCTATATTCATAATATCGGTCAAGGGCGCACGCATTTGTCTGGAAATACCGGCCATAAACTGCGACTTGAACCTGCTCGTCCGCTGAAGGTCCAGCGTCAGCGACCTCGTGCGGCGGTAAGCGCGAAAAAACTCAAACAAAAATAAACAGGTGATCACGATACTGAAGCCCGCCGCCTGAATAAAGTACCAAATGTTCAATTCCCGGAAGCCGAACAAATACAAAGAATTCAACAGCGACTGAACGGTAAACAGACAGTACGACCAAAATTCATACTTAGTCTGCACATCACCCGTTCGCAGACTGCGCAGGAGCACATAGTTAATATAGAGATGGACCACTGCCGTCAATAGTAGCCAGGCTGGCAAGAGCAGCGTAGCCGTCGTTGTAGGCAGTAACATAATGCATACGGTCATCGCAAGTGACAAGCAGCAGAGCCCCTGCCTAAACCAAGGATGGACACGCTTGTAATGACGATTATTAATGAACATAAACATACTCATGAGAATGCCGATCGAGCAAAGCCAATATAGACTGACTACCCAGCCAAAGGGCTGATGAGGCCAAATGTACAGCAGCCAACGGGTGCCTTGAATCGATACGAGCAACGACAGGGATACAAAGAACAAGGACAACCAGCACCACCCGTTCCTTGGAGCCTGAGCCTGTAAGCCGGCAAAGAACAATGCGAGCATCAAATAAATGACGATCATGCCAAACTCGAAGGCCGCAAGCTTCTGCTGGTGCTTAATAACATGCTCAGGCGGTCCCATCAGAATAGACTGAATGATGCCGCCGCTCATCGTATGATCGAAGTTGGCCACCTGTACGAATAGATCGACGCGACCTGCATCCAGCTGCTTGTAGGCGATGTAAGGCTTAATCTCTCCGCTGTACCGACCCGACTCATCCGCCGGGATGCCGCTGCCCCCGATCTCCTCTCCATTGACGAACAGACGATGCGACGCCCGAATTAACGGTACCCAGAAGGCATGCAGTCCAGCCTCTTGATTGCCCAGCTGCACACGCAGGTGATAGGTGCCGTACCCGATCGCATTCGTAGGGCCGCCCCTGAATACGTCGAAGTCCCAGCTTCCGGGCACGTCAACGACAATAGCCGAAGCCGCCTGCTCCTCTGACATGGTACTACGACCAGTCAGCAGCTGATTCGGATAGAAGCTCCATTCACCTTGCAGTCGGTACGCCTCCTGACGACCTCCCTGCTCGCTGAGCTCCAGCACCCCATTGCGCGCCTGAGGCTCATGATCTCGATCGGTCAACATCAACACGTTGATGGCAATCAAGAGGACGATCGCCGTCCATAATCGCCAATTATTACGTAGTAAGCTCATTCGAATGTGTCTCCATGCAGTTCAATTTCCATTGCAATGACCATTTAAATTTTCGTGTTATTTTCAATCATAACATGACAGGTGAGCATTTAGCGATAAGAGTTTACTGGCGGTATGTCAACAGCATAGCGCCGTCCCCTTCAACATAAAGCGGCCGCTTCTCCTGTATAAGGAAAAGCGACCGCTCTATATAACGTGCAGCAAGCTGCAGCATATCATCCATCCATCGACTAACGCAGCTCCGCAATGATCCGGTTGCGGCCGTTATTCTTGGCCTTGTACATCGCTTCGTCCGTACGAACGAACAACGAGGATGTATCGTCGTCCTTCCGCAGCTCGGTGCAGCCGATGCTGACGGTAACATGCCGTCCATCCAGCTCATAGATCGACGTCCGCTCCACACCCGCTCTTAGCTGCTCCAGACAGGCAAGCACGTCGCTGCGATCAAGCGACCGGAAGATGAGAGCGAACTCCTCACCGCCGTATCGGGCGGCGAACACTTCTTCACTCTGCAGCTTGACGAGCTGCTTTCCAATTGTGCGCAGCACCAGATCGCCAGTCAAGTGACCGAAGTTGTCGTTAATCGACTTGAACCGATCAACATCGATCAGCGCAAGGTGAACGGACGTCTGTTCACCGGTTCCTTGTGCTTGCTCCATCGTCTCGTGCAGCTGCTCTTGGAACGTTCGGTGGTTATGAAGTCCGGTCAAGGCGTCCTTGCGCGCGCGCTCGTCGATCAAGGCCAGCTCCAGACGATGCTCCTCTTCCTTCAACAGGAAGTTGCGTTCCAGCTCCATCATACGCAGCCCCCGCCTCACGATCGACCATGCCGTGATCGAGCAGCCTAGTACTACTCCGAAGCCAAGCATCTTCTGCTCAACCGCTAGCAATACCCGATGCTCCTCGGACAGCGTAATCAGCAGCGTGAACAAGACGAGCGACGAGCCGAAGGCGAACAGCACCTTCCGATATTCGAAGTAGATGATGGACACGAGCACAGGCATCAGCATGACGAATTCGAGACCTGACGACTCTGTGCCTGTGTAATATAAGATTACGATTGGGAACAGCGCGCCCAAAGTAAGTATGCAATAGTCCTGGTACTTATGCAGACGCCGAACGACCAGCTCTGACAGCGCGAGCAGCAGAAGCACAGCTACGTTTTGCGACAATACATTTTTATACACAAATTGTTCTAGAACCTCTGGCTTCACACTCGCTATAAGCGGCAACGCCAGTAAATTAGCCACGATAATAATCAGCGCCACATAACGGTACACCCGACATAATCTTATGTTCCAGTGCGAGCGACCCGCATCATAACGGACTTGGTTCGGTGCCTTCCGACTCATCACGGTTCACCGCCTGTCACATGCACGATACGGTTCTTGCCTTGCCTCTTCGCCTCATACAGCAGCTCATCCGTCAGCTTGAAGAACGGCTCCTTGTCTAGGTCTCCTCGGTAATCGGCACAGCCAATGCTGACGGTGACGATCCGGTTGTCCATCTCTGGGAAAATCGTCGAGGCCATCCGCTCACGAATCGCCTCCAGCCGTTCAAGCGTCTCACTCATGCTGCGACCCGTCCAGATGACCGCGAACTCCTCGCCGCCATACCGGAACGCGACATCGCTGCTGGAGACGAACTCCGACAGGATGCTGCCCATCTCACGAAGCACCCGATCTCCGGCTTGATGCCCGTACGTGTCGTTCACCGACTTGAAGCTGTCGAGGTCAAGCAGCGCCAGCTGCAGCGGCATCCCATGAGCGCGATGCTGCTCCGTCAGTGTCGCCATATATTGATGGAAGACGGAATGCTTGTACAATCCGGTCAAGTAATCCTTGTGTGAATCACCCTCCAGCTCGACCACCTCAGCGAACACATGCATCTCCGAATGGACCGCTCTCTCCAGCGCCTGCGTCAGCTCCACCCCTCGTCGGCAGATGACGATGGCAATCGCACCCGTCCCTAGCAGCATGCCGATCAGAGCAATCATGTGCCACATGTCGACCTCCTGACGCAACGTCTCCATGAACGGATACAACACGATGAATCCCACCAAGGTGAGAACAAGAGCATACCACACCTTGCGTACGCTGAAGTAGAACATCGACATCATGAGCGGCAAGTCGAGTGCGATCAGCAGCAGTCCCTCCACCGGCTGCTTGCTGCTCAAGAACAGGATCAACAACAGACCGATGACGAATGTGATGGAGATCAGCACATAATCGAAAGCATGCTTCATAAGTCGGTACATACCTTCAGCCAGCAGCATCAGCCCCAGATACAGCATCGAGAGCTGGAGCAGGTAGTCCGGAACAGGCTGACGCCAGTCTATAGAGCCTGTACGGGAAGATAATATATATGTAACCTCGCCCATAACGATGGTCAAGGCGACGAGCACCCAGAGGAAGTGCAGCACCGCGCGGTTCCATGTCTTGTAGTCATTTATCGCTACATCCTTCATTCGTCGTCACCACGCTGCAGATGAATTTAACAATTTCTTTACCTCTCATCATAATACAGATTGCGATAAAATTCATCTGAAATTATGTGGATGGTAGTTCACAATAATGAATCTATATTCACACGTTCCCGCTGGATACAGATTCCACTCGCCATTCAGATGGACATCCCCGTCTGCAGCGCCTGTAACGATCCAAGCCTCCGAGAAGATCGGTACTCTTGAAATTGCGAATGCGCCGGCTGTACCGAGTATCATTGTGGCGATGAGCCACTTCGGAATATTGGGCCTCAATTAACGTTCCCCAGAGTTTCCTGTACTTGACAGCCTATGTACATCGGCATATGTTATATTCATCATGACGTTCACGTACACAATTTGATATAACCTGACATTAACCTTCTTTTTCCGCATACAAAAAACCTGAATATTTACCCAATGTAAATACTCAGGCTCGCCGTCAAGCACCCTACACCAAAAACCGATACCCCGCCCCCCACACCGTACCGATGTATTGGGGCTTCGACGCATTCTCTTCGATCTTATCGCGAATTCGGGCGATATGGACCGTCACCGTCGCGGCATCGCCCAGCGCATCCATCCCCCATATACGCTCGAACAGCTCCTCCTTGCCGAACACCCGGTTCGGATGCTGAGCGAGAAACAGCAGCAGCTCGAACTCCTTCTGCGCCATCGACACCTCCTGCCCGTTCACATAGACGGTGCGCGACTCCTTATGAATCTCCAGCCCGCGAATATGCAGCTTCTCCGTCTCCTGTGACTTGCCGAACCGCTCCTTCATTCGTTCGAACTTCTTCAGGTGCGCGTTGACCCGCGCGACGAGCTCGCCCGAGCTGAACGGCTTCGTAATATAATCGTCGGCGCCGAGCCCGAGTCCGTTAATCTTGTAGATCTCCTCGGAGCGAGCCGATACGAGCAGCACTGGAATGTCCTCCTCCTCCCGAATCGTCTTCAGCACCTCGAACCCGTCCATGCCCGGCAGCATAATATCCAGCAGAACGAGGTCGAACGTCTCCTCCTTGAGCGCCAGCAAGCCATGCGCACCGTTAGGCACGATCTTCACCTGATAGCCGCTCAGCTCCAGATAATCCTTCTGCAGCGCAGCGATGCTCGTGTCGTCCTCGATGATCAATATTCGTTTCATTGCCGCACAGCCTCCGTACTCTATACTTTCTTCAGCGAGATCATCATCCGCGTTCCTTCGCCGAGTGTGCTTCTCGCCCATATTTTCCCGTCGTGCCCCTCAACAATCTGCTTGGCAATCGCCAGCCCGAGCCCGCTGCCATCCGTCTGATTGCGCGAAGCGTCCACCCGATAGAATCGGTCGAAAATATGAGGAAGATCGTCCTCCGGTATCCCCTGCCCGTTGTCGCGTATTTCGATAATGGCTGATGTGCGCGTTTCCCTCAAAATCATGACGACCTCGCCACCCGGCTTCGGTACGTACTTGGCTGCATTATCCAGCACGTTCTGCATAACGCGCCGCATCCGCTCCCGGTCCATCAGCACGGTGACGTCCATCGCGAGCTCATGGCGCAGCTCCAGCTTCACGCCCAGCTTGTCGAAGTCGCAGCGATGCTCCTCCGCGCAATCGTCGAAATAGGCTGCCAGCTTCACCCGTTCAAAATGGTACGGAAGCTGGTTCAAGTCAAGCTTCGAGAACAGTAGCAGGTCGTCGATCATCGTATTGACGAGCAGCGCCTTCGCGCGCGCTGTCTCCAGGTACGAGCCGACCTTCTCCGGGGTGGTGGCCACTCCGTCCATAATGCCCTCGATATAGCCGATGATGGAGGTGACAGGCGTCTTCAAGTCGTGGGAAATGCTCGACACGAGGAACGAACGATTTTCATCATATTTTCGCTGTAAATAGATCGATTCCTTCAGCTTCAGTCGCATCCGCTCGAGCGCCCGGCACAGCTCCCGAACCTCGTCCTCGCCCTCCTCGGCAATGCCGCCGTCCAGATCACCCTCGCTAATCTTCACAGCTGCCGCACGAAGCCTCTCAAGCGGTCTTAGCGTGCCGCGGGAGAAACGGTAGGTGACCCACAGATTGAGCAGCACGAAGACAGCGACGAAGAAGCAGACGATGCCAAGGGCAATCGTCCCATACAGCCCGGTATGGGGCTGGACGCGGGCAACCAGCAGCAGCGTCCCTTCGTCACCCGCGGTGAGCGGATACGATGCGCGGGCGAACATGTACGTCTTGCCGCTCAGCTCTACCGTATCGTGCTCAGACGCCGCAGCGCCCTCCGTCAGCATCACTGCCTTCTTCAGCTCCACCTCATGGAACGGTGCCGTCGTATAGACAATCCCTCGATTGCGCAGTACGACGAGGTGAGCGCCGACAGCGGTCGCCCGCTCCGTCCACGCCTGCTGCCAGCTGCGATCGAGCAGCTGCTCGAACGGCAGCGACTGCGCCTCTCGCTTGAGCGCTTCGATCGCGGCCCGCTTCTCGTAGCTGCGCTGCAGCTCGTGGAGTGTCGGCTTCTGGCCGATCACCCTCGTATAGATAGCCGCGAAGACGATAACGGCGAGCACCGTCACGACGAGCGCCAGCAGCACGGATATGACATTTAATAAGAAAAAACGCTTCGTTACTCGCATGGAGGAGTCTCCTCACTCTGTAGCCTCATCAAGACTTCATAGACCTTAAATGTCCTTACGGTCGAACATGTAATAGCCCGCCGTAAACAGCATTATACCACAGCCAATCAGGATGAGGCTCTGCCGCACGAGCTTGAACACATTGGTCGACTCCGCAATCCACAGCGTATACCAGTCGAGCATCGACGTAATGAAGAAGCCCGAGTAGCTGGAGAATACGACGCCGAGGAACATGAACGCGACGAAGGCAATGACAGATAAGAAGAAGACAGCGAGCCCGCCCCGCAGCACATTGGCCAGTAGCACGACGAGCAACGAGAAGACGAACACCGGGAAGAATGTAGCCGCATACGACACGATCACGTTCCAGACGCCGGACAGGCTCGCCGTCGACATGTTGAACAGGTATCCGGCTATGAGCGAGAGCACGAGCACGAACAGCAGGTTCGCCGCTATGAACCCTCCGATATTGAGCACCTTGGCGCAGAACACGCTGAAGCGCGATACGGGTCTTGTGAGCGTTATTTTCATCGTATTGGAGGAGAATTCGCCGCTGAACATATCAATCGCGACGAACGTAGCGAACAGCGGCAAGATCGTATAGGCGAACATCGACAGCACGACAAGCGGGAACTCCGTGCTCCCGACCACACGCAGCCCAAGCCCGTGCTTAATTGCCGTCACCGCAATCTGTCCGACGACGACCGCTAGTATCGATAAGATGGCGGCGAACATCAGCTTCCGCTTCTTCAGCAGCTTCACCGCTTCGACTTGGCATGCAGCCTTAAATCCTGGCATGGCGTTCCACCTCGCTTACGAAATAATTCTCCAGCGACGAGTAATTCGCCAGAATGCTCTGCGTATCATCGACATTGACGAGCTTGCCACCATAGACGACGCCGATTCGCGTACAAGTCAGCTCCACGTCGTGAATAAGATGGCTCGAGATGAAGAACGTCGTCCCATGCTGCGACAGCTGCTTGATCATTCTCCGCATCTCGAGCATTCCTTCCACGTCCAGCCCGTTCAGCGGCTCATCGAGGATCAGCAGTCTGGGCCTCGAGAGGATCGCGGCGGCGATGCCGAGCCTCTGCTTCATGCCGAGCGAGAACCGTCTTGGCTTCTCGTGCTTGTACTTCAGCATGCCTGTAATCTCCAGACACTCATCAATACGCTTCTGGTCCACATCTGGATAAAACGTCGCGAACAGCTTCAGGTTATCGTTCGCCGTCATATACGGGTACGACTCCGCCGTCTCGATCATACAGCCGACATGCTTCATCGCGTTGACGAAGTCGTCGGTAACGCTCGCGCCGAAGAGGCGCACATCGCCGCGGTCCGGCTTCACCAGACCCGCCATCATCTTCATCGCAGTCGTCTTGCCCGCTCCGTTCGGCCCGAGGAAGCCGAAGATGTCGCCCTCTTCGACCGTAAGGTTCACATCACTGATGCCTCGGCCATTCGGATATACCTTCGTCAGTCCGGTCATTTCTATAGCTAAGCTCATAAGTCGTGTCACTCCTTCATCATCGTAACGGCAAGGGGAGGAAGCCGAAGGTCGCGGCCCCTCCTTCTTGCGAATGTACTGCTAGACTACTCCTCGAATACTCGATGGAACTGACCATCGAAGCTCGAACCTACGCCAGCCTTGTAATTATGCATCCTAGCAATGTTCATATACAGCTTACCGAATCCCCCATCATGGAGCTGCCCGAACTCCTGCTCGCCCTTAGCGTTCGTGTAGACGAAGCTATGACCGTGATCCAGCTCGCTCGGATTCGAATCGAACGCGAAGCTGACAGGCTCCAGATATTGCGATTCGAAGCCAGGCTTGATCAACTCGGCAAATGTCCCCTTAATCCGGTCGTGCGTAACGGTCGTAAGCTCCAGTCTGCGCTCTCCGATCTTTACGAATCGACCCTCCTGCTCGAGGACGATCGGGTTCGTGTAGACGCCCACATGCTTGTTGCTTAAGCCGTTATACGTCTCTTCTATGCGTTGGATATCCTTACCCGTCAGGTCCGGCACCTCCACCTTCGTGCTGCCGATATTCGTCAGCTTGAACATGATACTCATCGTCAAGTCGTGCTGCACGCCGCTCTCATCCCGGCCCGTCAGTGTAATATCGCCATGCAAGCTCTCCAGCACGCCCACCTTGTTCTCATGGGCCGAGCCAGAGACCCTGCTCACATAGATGTCGCTCTCGACGCTCGGCAAAGTCATACCGCCCTGCCCATGCGACTGCCCCTCGACCATGCGCTTCATCCCGTAGGAGGCGACCGCATTGACGAGCGCAGGCACCTGGGCCTCCGACAAGCTGCCACCGTACGATATGCCTCCATCCACCGTCTCCTCGGCCTGCACGTACTCCTTCAGGCTGCCGACGAACGCATCGACGATCTTCTCGATCTCAGGTGCCCCCTTCTCCTTGAACGGGTTGCCGAATGGCGTCACATTGAACTGCGACGAAGGACGTGTGTTCTCACTTACGAAATAATGATCCCCCGAATCATTCTTCCAGATGGACAGCTTCGGATCACGGTAAGAGAAGCGCGAGTGTGTATTGCCACCTGCTTGCTGCGTCTGCGACAATTCCTCCTTCGCCTTCTTCGCTTGATCAACCTTCATCTGGTTCACAGACTGCATCAGCACCTGCTCGCTGCTCTTCAGTATGACTACCGTCTCCACCGTATAGTTCTCCATTCCGCTCTCCATCTGCCCGGCCGTATCCTTAATCGCCTGCTTGAGCTTGTCGTATCCAGAGCCGAGCAGCGCATCGGCGAAGGCGGTTGACACGAACAGGCACGCGCCGATTGTGAACGAGAGCACCGTCAATGATTTCTTACTTCGCTTCATGAGTACAATCTCCTTTACTTCCAACAGAATGGGGGAAACGTTTCCTTATTTCTTAGTATAGAGGAGCGGTATTGAATATTTCTAAAGCAACTATTAACAAAGTATAAACAACAAACAGCCCGCCTGACCGTATGTACGGACGAGCGGGCGGCATAATGCGTGTTACTGATGCAGACTGCGGAAGATGAACCGCAATTCCTTCTCATTGCGTGATCAACGGTAACTGGATATGGACCTCGGTTCCAACATGCACGGTGCTTCGAATAACAAGCGTACCGCCGTGATTTTCAATAATTTTTTTACTTACCGCGTAGCCTAGACCTGTTCCCTTCTCCTTAGTCGAGAAGAATGGCTCGCCCAGTCTCGCCAGCAGCTCAGGTGGAATACCTTCCCCCTCATCCCTGATCGTAATCTGGAGCGTGCGGGCTTCGCGATCGGCGCTTGCCGTTGTAATGAGAATTTGGCCACCATGCGGCATCGATTCGATCGCATTCTTAACGAAATTAATGAACACCTGCTTCAGCTGGTTCTCATTGCAATGTACAAGCAGCGTCTCATCACTGAAATCATACTGAAGCTGAATATTGCGAAGCAGCGCCTGCGCCTCCATCAGCTTAATCATCGGCTCCACAATGTCGCGTATATCCTTGCTCTCGTACTGAGCCGCCTGCGGCTTCGCTAGCATCAGCAGCTCGCTGATGATCTGCTCGATTCGTTCGATCTCCGAGCCGATTACGCTGAAGTATTCTGGCTTGCTCCGATATTCCCGCTCCAGCAGCGTGATGAAGCCCTTGATCGCCGTGAGCGGATTGCGGATTTCGTGTGCGATGCCAGCGGCCAGCTGCCCGGCTAGCGACAGCTTCTCGGACAGCTGCAATTGCTGCTCAGATTGAATACGCTCCGCTTCGGCGCGCTTCCTCTCTGTAATATCGCGCCCGATTCCCATCACCCGCTGAAGTCGATCCTCACCATCTTGAATCGCCTTAATGTTGATCTCGAACCAGACGTAATGTCCTTGCTGGTGACGAAGCCGGCAACACACGATGCCGCTATCCTTCTGGCTCATCAAGGGAGAGCTCACCAATTCCTGAAGATCTTCTGTGTGCACGTATGTAAAAAAAGGATGACCCTGAACGTCCTCAGCAGCATAACCGAGCAACGCCTTCACACCGGGAGATACATAATCGACTGTACCTTTGGCCGTCAGGCTAAAGATGACATCCTGCGCATTCTCGGAAATAAGCTCATACAGCTGATCATGGTGCAGCAGCTGCTCGGTCGCTTTGCGATACTCGGTAATATCCTTAAGAATACTGTAGATGCCCTCGATCTTGCTCTCTACAACGATCGGCACATAGGTGACACGCAAGACGACACGATGTCCGTTCTTATGGATAATGATCTCCTCGAACTCTTGCGGCTCGCCTTCGAGCGCAAGAAGAAAGTGCTTCCTCGATACATCCGTTCGTTCGAGAAGCACGCTGGGGTCCATATGAAGAAGCTCCTGCTTCGTATATCCCGTCACTCTCTCACATGCGTCATTCACGCTTGTAAATTGACCGCTCGGGGAGAAGCTCATAATCGCATCCGGATGGCATTGGAATAACGACTTATACCGCTCCTTGCTCTGAATAAGCACATGAGCCTCTGTTTTTTGGTCCGTAATATCTTGAATCTGGCCTATGAAATATAACGGCTTGCGGTGCTCATCCCGCACCAGCGTCACACTTAGCCTCACCCATACGACATGTCCATGCTTATGATAATACCTCTTGTCCAGCTGATAGTGCGTACGCCGGCCCTCCAAGGTGTCGTGAACAAGCTCGAGATCGAAGTCCAGATCATCCTCATGCGTCAGCATTTGAAAATTCATCTGCATGAGCTCCAGCTCCGAATATCCAACAATATCGCATAAGGAAGAATTCACACGCAGCCAGCTTCCGTCCGGGGCCACCAGGGCCATGCCGATCGGCGCATGCTCGAAGGCGTGAGTAAATAAATAATCATCCGTCAGCTCAAATTGAGTCAAATGAAGTTCGTCCTTCCCAGAGTATCGGAAATCATCGCCACCTCTAGTATTATTTTTACATATGCTTAAACAAACTTCAATCATTAAGCGTAAAAATATTATAAAAATACGCGTTACGCATAATAATTCGATAAAAAAAAGAAGGGGCTTCATTATTCATTCGAAGCTTTACCTTCCCTAGTTCCCCCTACATCCTCTTTACGATCATTCAGCACGTATTCCAGCAAGAGGCGAAGCGTGCGCAGCTCCTCGTCGCTAAGCGGCATTCCGTCCCAATGCAGACCTCTCTGGGCGAGTACATCCTTCGCATTCATGCTGATCGGCTGCGGCTCACGATTCTCGGTTAAGCCGAGGATGTAGTCCGAGCTAGTCTGGTACAGATGGGCAAGCTTGACCATCGACTCGATGTTCGGCCTGCGATAGCCTTGCTCCCACCCTGACAGCGTCGTGATGCTAACCCCTAGCTCCCCGGCAGCTTCCTCCAAGGTCATCCCGCCTTCCTTGCGCAAGGCCTTCAGACGAATGTTAAAGCTCATGACAGGCATGGCTCCCCTCTAGAAATTCACAATAGCCGGATTACGCTTCTTCAGCTCTTCAGAGATGAATCGAATCTCATCGGCATAGTAAATAATTCGATCCGTGAGCAGCCGCACCTCATCCTCGGTCGGTACACGCTGAGCCTGCGGCGACATGACGGCGAACGTGCCAACAATCTGACCCGTTACCCGATCGGTGAATGGATGTGACCAGCAGCTCCGATACCCGAGCGTATCCACGGCGAACTCGCGCACACCTTCCCAGCAGTCCGACGTCTCGAAGCTGGTGACGGCAAGCTTGCCTGTATGGCAGGCCAGACCGCAGCTGGAGAACGTCTCGTTGAACTTGCCCTTGAACCAGGTGAATATATTATAAAATTCGATCGGCACGGACGGCCCCGCACCATGATAGAACGTGTTCTCTTCCTTGCTCCAGAACATGATGGCAACATGGGCATTCTCCATCTCGGCCTCGATCGAGCGGCAGAAGTTACCGAGCTCCCGCTTCACCTCTAGCGTTCGCAGGTGCCCTTCACTGACTTGACCGTTCAGCTTCAGTGCCTCCATAAGAAGGGATACGTTGTCTGTCTTCTTCACATCTGACGGCGCGAGCTCTGACAGCCTCTTCACGACGTCTTGATTGAGCTGATAATTTCTCAAATAGTGCAGAATCCCGTTCTTGCCAGTATTCATGAGCATGTCTCCTCACTTCACTCCGTCTGTTCGATCCATTATACACCAGAGTGAAAAGAAGGCGCCAGCATAATAAATATGCAGGCGCCTTGCACAGCATGACAATTCCATTATATGTCGCCGGGGCCGTTCGCGAAACCCGCCAGCATCGCCCCGCGCACCCAGACGTGACGGACGTCGAGCTCGCGACTCAGCACGACGACGTCCGCCTGCGCGCCCTCGCGCAGCTCGCCGGTTATATCGCTGATGCCGAGCACCCTCGCCGGATTGCCGCTCGCCATGCGGCTCGCAGCCTCCAGCGGAATACCCGCCTCGCGCACTGCATACCGCAGTGCGGCGTCCATCGTCAGCGTGCTGCCGGCCAGACTGCCGCACGCCTTGAGCCGGGCGACCCCGCCCTGCACGACGACGTCGAGGCCGCCGAGCGCATAGCTGCCGTCGCCAAGGCCTGCCGCCGAGATGGCGTCGGTGATCAGCACGAGCCCGAGCTCGCCCTTCGCCCGCGCGAGCAAGCGCAGCGCGGCCGCATGCACGTGATGACCGTCAGCGATCACCTCCGCCGTCAGACGGTCCTCCGTGAGCACGGCGCCGACCGTGCCGGGCTCGCGGTGGTGCAGGCCGCGCATCGCGTTGAACGTATGCGCGGCGTGGCTGAGCCCGAGCTCCGCGGCAGCCTGCACCTGCTCGTAGGTCGCGTCCGTATGGCCGCAGGCCGCGACGACCCCGTGCTCCCGCAAGGCGCGGATATAATCCGCCGCCCCCTCCAGCTCCGGAGCGAGCGTCTGCAGCCGCAGGAGACCGGGATACCGCGTCGTCCATTCCTCGAGCCAGCACAACTGAGGGGGGACGATATGAGCCGGGTGTTGCGCGCCGGGCCACTTCTTGCTGATGAAGGGTCCCTCGAGATGAACGCCGAGCAGCTGCGCATGCAGCATCGGCTCCGCGACGTAATCCGCGAGACGGCTGAGCGCCTCATCGATGGCACACTTCGGAGCGGTAACCGTCGTCGCCAGCATCGACGTCGTCCCGTGGGCGGCATGGAAGCGTGTAATGGCGTCTAGGCCAACGCGATCGGCCTCCATGAAGTCGTAGCCGGCTCCTCCATGCACATGCACATCGATGAAGCCGGGCAGCACATAGCCGCCCTCTGCATCGCATTGCCGTTCTGCTGCCGGGATCGGCTCATCGGCGTGGCCGATTCGCTCAATGCTGCTCCCGCTTAGCAGCAGCCAGCCCGCTGCCGCCGGTGCATCGGGCGTGACGATGCTAGCATTATGAATGAGCCAGTGATCGACGTTCATGCGCGGTGAGCCTCCCTGTTATCGAGCTAATCAGCTACTCGTCTTGCTCGCCCTGCTCCTCGCCCAGACATTCCAGCAGCGCGAGCGCCTCCTCATGCTCCGGCTCCAGCTCGAGCGCCCGCCCTAAGTAGTAACGCGCCTCCAGCTCAAGTCCAAGCTCCAGGCTGCAGATCGCAAGACAGTACAGCACGGTCGGCACCGGATCTTCAGGATCGGTCTGTACAGACTGATCGAGGAAGCGCTTCGCCTCCTCGTACATGTTCATCTCGAATAGCAATAGACCCGCATCCAGCGCCAGATCGTAGCGCTGCTCCATCACGTAGAACGAATCCCACATCTTATTAATCCCGAGGCGAAGATCGAGCAGCTCCTCATCTGTCGCCTCCGGAAGCAGGCTGACGATGCGCTGCGCCGTCTGGATGAAGAACTCCGCGTCGTACCCCCCCAGACGCCAGAAGGCGAGAATCGGCTGCAGCGTAATGCCATCCAGCTGCTGGTCGAGCCATTCCTTCATGCTGCAGAACTCGTCAGGACCGAACCGCTCGATGAACCGACGGAACGCCAGACGCGTGTTCACGTACGTTTTCGGCTTGTCCAGCATGAGGATGCAGCCGATGTTGATGTTTTTATAATGATGCTCGGTAAAGAGCGCCTCCGCCCCCCTCTGCTCGAAGACGTGCACCAGCGCATGATAGTTCGCCGTCAAGGAGAAGCTGCCGTGAATGACCAACTGCGGCGGATCAGCGAATTGAAGATCCTCCAGCCGATGGTCGCCCTTATCCGCCGTAATGAGCAGGAAGCCGCTTCTCGACAGCGCATTCAGCCGCTCCAGACAGCTCAGCCCCGAGGACGGGAACAGAATGTGCGAATCGTCCGCCTGCTCCAGGTATAGGGAGATCAGCTCGCGGTACGCGAAGCTCTCATCCTCATACTCCGGCGCCCGGCGATGCTCGTATGCTAGCGTCAAGCTCTCCAGCGCCTCAGCCGGCTTCAGCTCCTTGTACGACTTCGGATACTCCATCACGATGTCGCACTCATACACCTGACCGCCGCCCATGTAGAGAAGCTCCTGTGGTATTCCGTCAAAAAAATAATTCGCTATGACGATCACCGGCTGCTTCAGGTCTCCCTTGCGCACGACCTCGCCTGACTCGACCAGCTTAAGCTCTGTATCGTTCACCGCATCGAATACGGCGAAGTCGACCAGCCCTTGCTGAACGTACGGCTGCAGAGCCGGATGGCGCCGCCAGCCGTTGACGTTGCTGACCGGCAGATCGGTAATCACATAGCGATATGGCGGCAGCTCGATGCCAGCGAACGCGACCAGCTCGCCGAGCTGCTGGAGCACGTGGTAGGCAAGACGGCCCGCTCCCGCACCTAGCTCTACAATCGTGACCGGCTCGGACAGCTCCCCTTGAGCCGCCCGATCCTGCAGCAGCCCGAATATCGTCTCCGCATAAGCGGTTGCAATCATCGGGCTGTTCGTAATATATTGCGGCACTTGATCGTTATTCCATGCCTTCATGCCGAGCTGCTCATAGTATGCGCGCTGTAATTCCCAGATCGGCGCCTCACTGTAGCGATACGTTTGCTTCACCATTTCTACCATTATAAGTCTGACCTGCTCTCTGTCCTGGAATAAGTAGGTTACTACATCACCTGAAGGTGCCGCGCTAGCGGCATGGTTCTCTATCCTGAAATATGTAACGGTATCGTTGCCTATCCAAGTAAATTTACCATATGCCAGCCGAAGTCTCAATTCAGCTTGAGTCAAGATTAGATCTGGCTTGGAGACCGAATAGCCGAATGCTATACTGGAGCTATACCTAAAGAACGAACCTGGAGGGGCGATACAAGGCCATGCGAGAGCTGAGAGCGCCTGTCACCTATGCTCAGTATATGAACAGGAAGGATGAAGTACGGTACGAGGCTCTGAACGGTGAGATCATCAGCATGTCGCCTTCTCCGACTCCCCGGCATCAGCACATTGTAGGAGGATTGTATACCGAGCTGCGGTTATATATGAAAGGAAAGCCTTGTCGCCCATTCATCGCTCCCATTGATGTGTGCTTATATGGAACATCGAGCATGAGCGACTCGGAGATTAAGGACTGGGTACAGCCCGACCTCTTGGTCGTCTGTGATCCGAGTAAGATTGAGGAGAATCGAATTGTCGGAGCACCCGACTGGATCATTGAAGTATTGTCTCCTTCCACCTCCAAGGCCGATCGTGTGCAGAAGTACAACGCCTATGCAAGGGCTGGTGTCAAGGAGTACTGGATCGTAGACCCGTATCACGAATATATCGATACCTTCGTACTGGAGGGACAGCGCTACAGGCAGCATGGAACGTATTTCCGAACGGATCCTATACGCTCACAGCTGTTCACCGACCTCTACATCGATCTCAACGAGCTGTTCGACTCGGAATAATGGTCTCGCCTAGCTACAGCCAATGTGCGTACTGCTGCGCGACTCGCCGTAGGCCGTCCATCGGTTCCCCCACAGGAAAATATTCAAGCCCCACATAGCCGCCATAGCCCGCTTCGTGCAGGCGACGCAGGATGTACGGGTAATGCAGCTCGCCCTCATCGAGCTCCCTGCGCCCCGGATTGCCTGCGGCATGCACATGCCCGATGGTGTCCAGCATGCGAACCATGTTCGCCGTCACGTGACCTTCAGTAACCTGCTGATGATAAATATCGAAGAGCATCCGTACTTGCGGATGACCTACATCCTGCAGCAGCAGCTGTGCCTCCTCTGACGAGGATAAGAAGTAGCCCGGATGATCGACGGCAACGTTCAGCGGCTCCACGACCAGTGTGACGCCAGTCCCCTCGAGCAGCGGTACGCTCGCCCGCAGTCCTTCCAGCACGCTCTGCCGCTGCACCTCGCGCGGCACACCAGCCAGCTCCGCACCGACCGTTACGATCAGTGTGCGGCAATGGAGCCGCCTTGCGACCTCAAGCGTCTCCTTAAGTCCTTCGAGGTAGGCGGGACGAGCCGCCGCGTCCGTCAAGCTCGTCTGCTTCACGCAGAAGGCGCTCACCGTAAGCTCGAGCGCCTCGGCCGTACGCGCCAGCTGCTCGATATCTTTGTTATCCCAGCTCCAGAACTCGAACGCCCCGAAGCCCGCTTCCTTCACCTTATGCAGCTTCTCTTCTAGCGGCATTTCGCGGAACAATGCCTCTATGCACACCGACAGCTTCATCTTGGTCCATTCCCCCTTCATCTGTGTGATCATCATCAGCTATATGATCGTTCGAACCGCACCCATCCGAGGTCGAAGCTCGAGCCCCCTCGCGGCCAAAATCCATCTGCTCGAATTCGCTTCTGATCATCGTAATTCGTTCAACATGTCATACCTTCCATTGTACCATAGTGACATGTCTAGTGTCCGGGTAGCGTGTCCTGTGTCAGACTAATACTCGTTCCCCGTCGTTAGGTTGCCGTGATCGCAAAAAAACCGCAAGCGAGCATCTATACAGATGGTCCGCCTGCGGCTTGGGGTTAAGCTTCGATTAGATTTTGCCTACGAGGTCCAGGCTTGGCTTCAGCGTAGCTGCGCCTTCCTGCCACTTCGCCGGGCATACTTCACCTGGGTTGTTGCGCACGTACTGAGCAGCCTTGATCTTGTTCACGAGGATGCTTGCATCACGGCCGATGCCGCCAGCCGAGATCTCGACCGTCTGGATCACGCCGTCCGGATCGATAATGAACGTACCGCGGTCAGCCAGACCCTCGGACTCGATCAGCACGTCGAAGTTACGGGAGATCGTGTGAGTCGGGTCGCCGATCATGATGTATGTAATTTTGCCGATAGTGTCGGAGCTGTCATGCCATGCCTTGTGCGTGAAGTGAGTATCCGTCGATACGGAGTACACCTCTGCGCCGAGCGCCTTCAGCGCCTCGTATTGATTTTGCAGATCCTCAAGCTCAGTTGGGCATACGAAGGTGAAGTCCGCAGGGTAGAAGCATACAACGCTCCACTTTCCTTTGAAGTTCTCTTCTGTTACCTCGATGAACTTGCCGTTCTGGTATGCTTGAGCTTTAAATGGCAGTACTTGAGTTCCAATCAAAGACATGATTATAGTCCTCCTCGAAATGTAGGTTGAGAATTACATATAGCTGGAGCGGACCTAACGATAAGCTAGGATCACTCACAAACTATAATAATTCTAATCTAGCTATAATTATTATGTACAAATTTTCCTTTGTCAAGTCTCGGTGAGCTGCGCTTACGGCTGCAGCCGGTGACGCTTCGAGCGAGCGATCAACATGTTCTTGAAATGACGGAAAGCCTGCAAGCGATCCGCGGTTATGTCGCTCACCTTGGATGCTTTTGCAGGCCTATCCTTCGCCATGCTTCAGCTCTTAATACACGTCACGCTGGTAACGATGCTGCTCCTGCATATGGTTCAGGTACGCTTCGGCCTCTTCGCGGCTCATCGCGCCTTCCTTCTCAATGATGTCGATCAGCGTATTGTGAACGTCCTTCGCCATGTTCTTCTTATCGCCGCAGACGTAGAAGTATGCGCCGCTGCTCAGCCATGCGAACAGCTCCTTGCTGTTCTCCATCATGCGATGCTGCACATACACCTTCTGCTCGGAGTCGCGGGAGAACGCGGTGTCGAGCTTCGTCAGCGCGCCGTCGTTCATGTAGCCCTCCAGCTCTTCCTTGTACAGGAAGTCCGTCGAAGAACGCTGGTCGCCGAAGAACAGCCAAGCGCGGCCTGCAGCCTTCGTCACCGCACGCTCCTGAATGAACGAACGGAACGGCGCAATACCTGTGCCAGGACCGACCATAATGATGTCCTTGTCGCCCTCTGGCAGGTTGAAGTGGTTGTTCACTTGAATGAAGACTGGCAGCGTCTCGCCCTCATGCGCGCGCTCGGCGCACTGCACGGAGCATACGCCCTTGCGCTCGCGGCCATGAGACATGTAGCGGACGGCGCCAATCGTCAGGTGCACTTGACCCGGATTCGCAGCGAAGCTGCTCGCGATGGAATACAGGCGAGCGTTTAATTTTCTCAGCAGCGCAACGAAATCTTGAGCCGATACGTTCCACGGACCGAAGTCCTGCACCAGATCAAGCAGATCGCGTCCGTCGATATATTCCTTGAGCTGCTCAGCTTGCTCCGCGGATACGAGCTTCTTCAGCTCCTCGTTGTCCGTGAACTCGGCCGCCTGCTGAACGATCTTCTTGGACAGCAGCGTCAGCTCGAAGTGGTTGAGCAGCGCGTCTTGGATGGAGAGCGTGTCTCCCTGCTTGTTCACCACAACCTCAGTAGCCGGGTCCCACTTCATGATAGCAAGAATAGCTTCGACGAGCGCCGGATCATTCGATGGGAAGATACCGAGGCAATCGCCCGGAACGTAAGACAGCTCAGAGCCCTCTAGAGAAAGCTCGATGTGACGCGTTTCCTTGCTGGAGCCAGCACCATTCAGGTTGACATTCTTAATAATTCGTGCTGGAAACGGATTCGTTCTCGAATATACGCTTGGCACTTTCTGGGAATCAGTTGTTTGCATTATTCTCACCTCAGACCGTTATAATTAATAATTAAATCATAACTGTCATGAAATTGAAAATGTTTTTCATTGATTTCTCTGAACAATTTGCGAAAAGTGAGTTTCGGCTATATTACAGTATCTGACTCAAAGTCTTAGCCTGAACATCTAGCTTGCCTACGGCTTCGCCAATACCTGCAAATTCATCAACTGTCAGCTGAATTTGATGCTGGCTATCGACGATTGCTCGTTGGGACGTCATCGTTCCCTCACTGACTCGATGAACATGCTTGGAAATCCCTTCAACGGTGGCATGAATCTCTTTTGCCGCTTCTTGGACGCTCTGCGCTAATTTCCTCACCTCGGTTGCAACTACATTAAAGCCGCGTCCATGCTCCCCGGCGTGTGCCGCTTCAATGGCCGCATTCAAGGCGAGTAGATTCGTGTGCGATGCGAACTCCCGAATCGTCTGTACAATATGGTGAATGGCAGTTGTCTGCTCTTTCAAGTCGTGAAGATCATTCAGGTTGCTCTCATTGTCGTTCATTACACGACCAATTGCGGAAGCCACTTGTTGATTACGTGCAATACCCTTCTCTGTACGTACGAGTAAATCCTCTGCCATCTGCTGCAATTCAGTGGTGACTTGGGTTTTGGCAGTTTCCCTTGCTGTTATGTCAGTGGCTACCTTCAAGACTGCCACTACTTGTCCATCCTCACCGAGTACTGGCATATACGTGGCTTCAAGCAATAGAATAATACCTTGCTTAGTCACGCGAGTGATCTTATCTTGAAATGTCTTGCCTCTTCTCAAATTATCCCAAAGCATCTTATAATCTGAGCTATTGACGAAATCCGGTACACAAAATTTCCGATGATGTATGCCTATCAGTTCTGACACCTGATAACCCATCGCACGAGCGAAATTCTCATTGGCCCACAGCACATCTCCCTGTGTATTAAACTCAATCATCGCAAGTGACTTCTCTAATGCGTTAAGTACTGCACGTTCATTCAGTTTGCAGAATCCAGAGGTGTTGTATGCTACCAATTAACCATTATACATGAATCCAAATCGAGTTGAAACGATATGAATTGACATTTTTCACTCTATTCGTCTGTGCTACTTGTGGATATTTAGACTATTGGAACTATTTAACTCGTCTTTAAATATATCATGACCTATGCACTTCGTGGTAAGGTCTGGTAGTTTATCGGATGATGCGCAACCCAAAGAACCATCCGATAATGCTCCGGCCAAAATAAATCAATAAGTCTTGCAAACTGCTGTACATGTGTGTCACAATCGATGTAGATTCGCTGTTGCCCTTTGTGGTGTGACATGCGGACCTGACAACGAGTGTGGAAGAGGCCACGAACCATTTCGCCGTGGGTGTAGCCTTCATCACTCGTTTTTTCTTTGTTTAATTCGTATAGAGCAACGGACAGCAACGTTTCGGCCGTAAACAATAATTCGAAGTGTGCATGGTGATGGGCTTCAGTTTCGGAATGACACTTCTCCAAGGCTAGCTCCTGCTTGGCCGTACGGAAAAACACCTCGATCCGCCAACGCTTCACGTAAGTACGCAAGGCTTCTTCAGGCGCATCGAAGCGGTTGCTGATGAGCAGGTAGGCACCCTTGTAAGTCGCGGGGGCTTCCTCCTCCGTCTCGAGCAACTCGGAATCATCTTCCTTTAAGCGCATGGCGGCTACAGCGGCAATTAGTACATAGCGCTGCTTGTTGACTTGCTTGCCTCTGCGGTTCGTTACAGGATGAGGCTGTTTCATGTAGATGTCAGGAATCGCAAGTGAAACCAGTCCTGACGCACCCTCGGCAACCAACTGGCCGTACACTTCCCGAATGAGCATGATCGGGGTCACAGGAACGTACCGCTCCCTGCCCGTGCAAGGCTCGATGACCTTACGAAATAATGCCGTGTTGCGTTTAGCCTTCGTTACCCAGTCAAATTGATGCTTTTCGAGAAAGGCGAAAAAGCCTTTACACAAGTACCAGCGGTCCATCGCAACCCAAAGACGGCAGGTCGCCGATTCGCGCAGCATCAAGAGCATTTGCTTAGCCAAATCGATCTTCGACAAGCCTTCGTTCTTCTGCTCAGACTTGTGCCATACGCGGTAAAACAACGGATATTCAAGTCCGCTGTGAAGTACGGCCTGAACAACGACCACATTCATCGCCCACACATAAGTCTTCTTAGACGAATCATACAACCAGCTCAAAAAAGGAAGCTGCTTGGCATAAGGATGAGCTAGATGCGTATCATCCAGATTGATCACATCCCCATCCTGCAGACGAGTGACTTCATCCTGCTGAAGCCGCGCTACTCGCTTTTTGCCAAAGGTAGTCCATGCGAAGGAGTTGGAGAGAAACCGACTCATCGTGTACTGAGCGAGCTTCCATGGCTGAAACATCACTTTAAGAAGCGCATCCTGCTCGGCCAGTCTCGCCATCTGAACGACAGACGAGCAGTTACTGACAAGGCCGATCACATAGAGAAAGCAGATGAGCCAGGACGGAGTACCACTTCGTTTCATCATACCGGATTGTGTGAGCAGCAGGGAAAGGTCAAACCGCTCCCACAAGCTTTTTAGTATGGGTGCGCCTGCGCACTCTCCATGGTTTAATTGTTTGAATCTCGGTTTTTGTAACGCTGACATTGGAAAACCACCTGTTATCTAGAAGATATACCTCGTGAAAAGGTATCCTTCGCAATTATTAGGCCGTTTTTCAAAAGTCAAGTTTTTTTTGGGGATTGGGATGCTACCAGTTAATTACTTCAACTGCATAGGTCATGAATATATGCCCTTGGTCATTGTTCCTGTGCTTGCGCAAAGATACATCGTCCCTTCAAAAAAAGTCAAAAAAGGACAAGTCTCTTCGACCTGTCCCTACAAACATTGCCTATGGCCACCCACTACCCCGCCTCCAACGCCTGAACCATGCTCCTTACGAGCCTCTGCAGCTTCATATAATCCGGATACGCCTCGGCTACAAGCCGAGTCAGCTTGTCCCGGCTCATGCGCTGCTGGCGCTGCACAGATGCATTCGCTTCATATTCGTCAACATACTCATCCGACACAGGCGGAAGCTCCTCGCACAGCTGAACCAGCCTGCTGACTGGCCTGCTCCCCGCCAATATGTACTGCGCATCCAGCAGCTCAGAGGAGTCGAGCGCGGCGCGTGCGCCCTTCGCCTCGGGGCCGCTGACGAGAGCATCCATCAGCCCAGCGAGCTCTTCGTATTCCGCCAATGACAGCACCGTGCTCGTCACGAGCCCACTGTCCCCCTCGCCCTCGCCGAACTGCTCCAGACGACGTAGCAGCTCCTGCAAGGCAAGCTGCGTCTCCTGAACGTCCAGCCCGATATGCGTATCCAGCTCCTGGAGCGAATCGCTCACCGTCTCCACTTGGATGCAAGGTCGGTACGTGATTCGTCTTCCAATGACTGCCTCCACTTTCAGCGGCAGCTCCAGTAGAGGAGGCTCCTGCTCGAACAGCTTCCGAAGAGACTTCGACAGTGTCCCATTATAGACGACGCCATCCTGTGTAACGAGCTCAAACGTTCTTCGGTCCAGATTGAGCGCAGTTAAGCTCCCCTTCACCTTCTGTGCAGCCTCGGTTACGATAACCTCTGTCAGCCATTCGAATACGCCTTGCAGCTGCCGATCGCTCAACCGAATCGAGCCCTTCATCCCGCAAGGGGTCGCCCACTCCAGCTTAACCTGCACCGACACAGCCATAAGCTCCTTGATCCACAGCTCATACGCCAGCACCGCACCAGTGCTCGCTGCAGCAAGCTGCTGCTGTACGGCCGCCACGTCCTCAGTAACGTCAAGCAGCCGGAACGTACGGCCCACAGCCTGCGTCACCGGCGTCGCCGCGAATAAATCTGCCGCTCCACTCGAGTGTAGCCGCATCACATCGTACTCTTGATGATGTGCCCGCGCCGCCTCGTAGAATGCTCGATCCACTGGAATCGTTGCAGGCGGCCTCGTGCGGCTTCCCTTCCAGCTATCGTCCAGCGAATAGATCAACCTTTGCAAGGCAGCGGAAATGCGGCCTAACCGATCATCATCTGACTCACCAATCCCACTCTCAGCCCTAACGATCAAGTCGATCACGACCCGGCCGCATTGGACTGCTTCCGTCTCAATTGCCGTCCATGAAAGCCCGGACATGTCCACACCTCTCGCATCCAACGAAATATATATGCTTATTATATAGGTGCGAATACATGTTCGCCAAGCTTATTTTTTGCCGGAAGCGCTCGTGCTCACACTGTTCCTTCCTTGCGCCTTCGCCTCATATAGCAATTCGTCCGCTCGGCGTATCCATTCATCGACCGTTTCCGGCGAACGATAGCCAGTAACCCCAAGACTAGCTGTCATGTGCAGCCTCTGCTCTTGATAGTGCAGGAATGTACCTGCAATGGCAGCTCGTATGCGCTCAGCTATGACCGCCGCCCGCTCCTCAGCGCAGTCGGAGAGCACAATCAAGAACTCTTCTCCGCCATACCTGCCTACTGCAGCTTCACTTTCGACAACCGCACCCTGCAGCAGTTGCGCTGCTTGCTGAAGGACGAAGTCGCCGCACTCATGCCCGTACGTATCGTTAATCGACTTGAAGTAGTCAATGTCCAATAGGATGAGGCTGACAGGCTTTCTACTATTTATCGCCGCGGTCACTTGACTATGGAGCAGCGTCATCATATGACGTCGATTGTACAGTGACGTTAGGAAATCAGACTTGGCCAAACGGTCGGCCTCGGCGTGCAGCTGCTTCAGCCCCACCATTGCCTCCTCAAGCTGAAGATTCTTCGATGAAATGTGCTCGTTCGCCTTCTCCAGCTTCCGCACAAGACGCGTATTCTCAATAACGGAGAACAGTTGGCGCAGCAGCATGAGGCCGAACACAATGAAGATGCCAACCGTGAACGCATCCAGCTGCGGCCTGGATAGCAGGAACGCTAGCAGTAATACAATAGTAAGGGCGTACGAGAACACCGAATTCGATACACGCGCATGGCTCGGACTTCGGTGAAGAACAGCGGCCATGCTGCGCTCCTTCGTGATGTAGCCAGATAAGGCGATGAGAAACAAATTAATCGTCCATAGCACGTCCAGCACATGTCCTGACGTAAATGTTTCATTCAGAAACATATAATAATAGAAGTAATTTTCGATTTTGCCAGCAACAGCGCCGACCGTTAAGTACAGCAGCTGAATATGGATCGTGCCTTTTTGCCAGCGGGAGAGAATGAAGTAGATCAGTCCGAAGATAGCGAATGTCGCGGTTAACGAATAGACCATCATACCGCTTACCTGCAGCAATTCCTGAAATGTCTCGAGTTGGAACACAGGATAGAGGAAATAAGTCCAATCCAAGTAAAGCACGACAGCCGCAGCAAAGAGCAGATCGAACAAATTCTCCATGAGATGCGGCACCGACATCTTGTACAAATAGACGAGCAATCCGGCGAATAGGAACAATGGGACGCCTAAAAAATAAATCTCCTTCACCATGCCGTAGTCAATCCCGGTCTTCCAGATCAAGTAATCGTTCCATCGCCAGCACATATCGTAAATCGAGTACCAGACAAGAGAAATGGCAAAGCAGGTCCACGCCATACGATCCCGTCTGTTATGCATTCCCCGAAGCGAGGCGAGCACGATGACGGCAGCAGTAATCGAGCCGCCGGCAGCCAGCACATTAGAAGCCACTCTTCGCGTGTCCTCATCTCCAAGCAGGAGGACAAGCCCGAATATGAGCACGTAGCCGATTAGTCCTATATGAAGCTTTACGAAGGGGGAAAAGCCGCCCAATTTGCCCATACTCATGACTCCCTGAGGTTAAGATCATACCATCGTAAATAAAACGTATAGCTGTGACAACTTGCATTCATTTATCATAGCATCTAATTCGACATAAATCGAGAATCAGTATAAGTTACATATGTATATATTCATAGAAAAAATAAACAGAGCATTCAAGCGGCTTGCGAATGCCGCCTGAATGCTCTGCTTTCGTTCATTCATTCTATTACTTGCTTGCGTTCTTGAAGCGGTCGTAAGCCGATTGGTAGACGCCTACAAGCTCATCGAGCTTCATCTTCTTGAGGCTGGCCATATAAGCATCCCACTCTTGATCCGCATTACCTTCGAGCAGCCACTTCGCGCTCGATTGACTGACGAAGCTGTTCAGGTCCGTCTCCAGCGTCTTAATCTTCTCGCTCTCCTGAGGAGAGAACAGAACGCCAGGGAACGTCTCCGACTTCATGTAAGGCAAATATTTCTCGTTAATCGCATCAATCTTGATCTTATCCTTCTCAGCAAGCGCAAGACGCGAGCCATACGTCTTCTCTAGAATGGCATATGGCGCTTCAACAGGCGCTGTCTTGAACACGTACTCGTCGATCGTCATGCCAGCTGGAGGCTGCTTCGTCTTCAGCTGCCCGTTGTTATCCTCAAGGGTGACGTTGATCGGACCCCAGCCTGCTTCGATCGACGTATCTGTAGCGTAGGACAGATCAATCCATTTCATCGTCAGCTCCGGGTTTTTGTTTACTGCCGTCATAGAGAAGGCGAACGGATTCACACCCTGATTATTGCTGAGTGTTTTTCTCCAGATCTGATGACCCTCTGGTCCCTTCAAGGCAGGCACGACGACATACTTCGGATCACGGTCGACTCCTACGACGGAGAATGCATTCCAAGCGAAGAAGCCGCCTAAGCGTGGCTCTGGGGCACTGCCCTTCGCGATGAGCATCTTGTTATCCTGCGTCAAGCTCTCGATATCGAACAAGCCTTCCTTGAAAAATTTGTGGAAGTAATTGATCGCGTTCTTATACTCCTTCTCTCTTGCAGAGTAAATGACCTTGTCGTTCTCGACGAACATATGACTGACTGAATCGGCACGGCCGAATGCGCCAAACAGCGAGCCGATGCCGTTCACGTTGTAGAAACGGTAATCCCAAGCGAAGGAGAACGGAATCTCATCGGCCTTGCCATTGCCATTCGGGTCCTTCGTCTTGAACGCCTGGAGTACGTTATAGAATTCGTCCATCGTAGTAGGTACAGCGAGTCCGAGCTTATCGAGCCATTCCTTATTCAAGTACATCATATCCGGTGACAGCCATAGCTTCAGCTCCCGGATGTTCGGCAAGGAATAGATGTGACCGTCTGGGGCTGTAATGATGCTCCGGTACTTCGGATTGCTCTCGAGCAGCGCATGCAGGTTCGGCATCGTCTCCTTCGTGATGTACTTTTCAAGAGGAACGAGCATGCCTTGGCCGCCATAATTGAGCACATCAGAGCCCGGCATCGTTATGTTACCATAGAACGCATCCGGCAGGTCGTTGCTCGCGAAGATCAGGTTGCGCTGCTCATTACATTGAGCGAGCTCGATATTCGTCCAATCAATCTTCACATTCGTCTTCTGCTCATACTGCTTGAAGAACTCCATGTCTTGGAACGCACCGTTATTCGGATGCTTACAGGCGACCATCTTAAGCTTCACTTGATCCTTGAGAGGGAAGGAGATGTTCGCTGCTGCTTCTGAACCGGAGCCATCCTTGGATGAATCACCGCTTGGTGCGTTGTTGCCAGAGCATGCCGTCAGCGCCGACATGAAGGTGGCGAAGAGCGTGGAATAGATCACGAGCTTTTGATGTTTCATTGAGTTGACCTCCCAATATATTTTTGTAAGTAACACCATATACAGCTAACAGCATGTGCCAGTGAATTCCCTGCCCTCACCCCCTTCCAGCCTGCTTCGTGTGCAGATGTTATCCCTTAATACTGCCGATCATGACACCCTTGACGAAGTAGCGCTGGAGGAACGGATACAGAATGAGCAGTGGAAGCGCAGCGACGATAATCATACCGTACTTGATCAGCTCGGCAGCACGCAGCTTATCGCCCATTGAAGACATATCCATCATCATGTCGCTCTGCACCTGATTCTCGATCAGTATGGAGCGCAGTACGAGCTGCAGCGGATATAGCTCCACGTCTCTTAGGTACACCAGTGCGCTGAAGTACGAATTCCAGTGAGCTACACCGTAGAATAGAACCATAATCGCCATGAGAGCCTGCGAGAGCGGTAGCACGACTTTCCAGAAGAAGGTCACATCCGAGCAGCCGTCCATCTTAGCTGCCTCCAGCAGCTCATCGGGGATCGTCGACTGGAAGAAGGTCCTTGCGATAATCAGGTTCCAAGCCCCCACCGCATTCGGTATAACCATCGCCCAGACGGAATCGAGCATGCCGAGACTTTTGACCGTCAAGTAGGTCGGGATCAAGCCCCCGCTGAAGAACATCGTGAACGTAATCATGATCATGAGCGCGCTTCGGCCTTGAAGGTCCTTCCGCGACAGTGCGTATGCAGCAGGAATCGTCAGCGCGAGGTTAATAGCCGTTCCCGCCACCGCGTAGATCAGCGAGTTCTGATATCCCGTCCACAGACTGTCACTCTCTAATATTTTCTTATAGCCGTCGAAGTTCAGCTTCTCCGGCCACAGAGCGATGCTCTGCACCGATGTCGGATCTGTGACCGACGCAATCAAGACGAAGTACAGCGGATATATAATGATGACTAATCCGACAAGGATGAGCGTCTTGTTGATGACATCGAACCACTTGTCACTCTTGCTCTGCTTGAACATTCCATTCACCTCCTGGTGCTTACCATAATGAAGTTTGCGTTGCTTTCCTTGCAAAATAGTTCACTGACAGCAGAATCACGAAGTTGATGATCGAGTTGAACAAGCCGACCGCAGTCGAGAAGCTGTATTGTGCGCCGAGCAAGCCCGTCTTGTACACGTAAGTGGCAATAATCTCGGAGGACGGCATATTGAGCGCGGTCTGCAGCAGGTACACCTTCTCGAAGCCGAGGCTCATAATGTTGCCGACGCTCAGAATGAGCAGAATGACCGCTGTCGGCATAATACCCGGCAGATCAATGTGTACGATTCGCTGGAACTTGGTCGCACCATCGACGACCGCCGATTCGTGCAGCTCCGGACTGATGGTCGTTAGAGCTGCGAGGTAGATGATCGTGCCCCAGCCCGTATTTTGCCAGATCTCCGATAACACATAGACCCGTCTGAACCAGTCCGCGCTGCCCATGAAGAAGATCGGTTCCCCGCCGAAGTAGACGATGATACGGTTGATGAATCCGCTTTCAGGGGATAGAAATAAAAACAGCATACCTGCGATGACGACTGTCGATATAAAGTGCGGTGCGTAGATGACCGTCTGAACAAATTTCTTAAAGCTCTTATTCATCAATTGATTCAGCATGAGCGCCAGAATAATTGGAGCCGGGAAGCCGAGCACCAGCTGCATCAAGCTAAGCTTCAACGTGTTGAGAATAATTTTCTGAAACTCGAACGAGTTGAAGAATCGCTCGAAGTGTTCGAGGCCGACCCAGGGGCTTGCCATAATGCCCTTGAACGCGATGAAGTTTTTGAACGCAATCTGGATGCCATACATCGGCACGTAATGAAACACGATGAAGTAGATGATTGTCGGCAAGATGAACAAGTACAGCTGATAGTTTTTCAACAATTTGAAGCGGTTGTCAGAGGATCTCTTTGTAAGCGTACTCATCATTGAGTCTGATGCTGCTTGCA
Source organism: Paenibacillus sp. YYML68 (assembly GCF_027923405.1). NCBI lineage: Bacteria > Bacillati > Bacillota > Bacilli > Caryophanales > Paenibacillaceae > Paenibacillus > Paenibacillus sp. YYML68. The sequence continues at coordinate 3,599,124 of NZ_BQYI01000001.1, forward strand.
TCTCTGTCTCTTTGGTCACAGTGGCACTCTCCATTCCTTGTAAAATCTTGAGGCAAAACAGCTTAGCATTGCGAACGATTACATTCCGTTATTTCATGGATGATTAAGAACCAAACACACGCATGTACTTTAACCAAACCACAACCATTTTATTCGCGTGTATTCACTTAATTTCGGAATGCGTTTCATTTTTCTTTATTATACATACAGCAACTCCTATCGTCAATGAATAAATTGAAACCGCTTTACGCGCCTGTCACGCGCTTCGTATCGAATCGGTCTGTTCGTATGAGCTCCATCAGCAGCTGCTCGGTCAAGGCATGGCGAATGTGAGCATACGCCGGATCGGACCACAGGTTGACTTGCTCATACGGGTCATGCTGAAGGTCGAAGAGCAGACCCTCGCCAGAACGGATATAGACGACGAGCTTGTACTGCTCCGTAATGAGCGCTCTCATCCTGCATACGTCTGGCGCGTACCAATCCTCGTCGTATTCGACAAGTGCAGGCCTCGCTGGCATCGGAACACCGAACTCGACAAGTGTCCGAAGCGAACGACCTGGCAGACCGAGCGGACGAGCCGCATAGACACCTCGCGTGTCCATCTCAGCCGGATCAATACCAGCGAAGTCCAGTATCGTCGGTACGAAGTCAAGAAGGCTGGCGACGTGCCGATCATTCATGCCTTGAGCAGCAGACTGCGGGGACTTCCAGATGAACGGAACGCGCAGCAGCTCCTCCCACGGCCACTCCGCCTTCGTAATGAGATGGTGGGAGCCCAAATATTCACCGTGGTCCGCCAAGAACACGATGACGGTATTGTCATACAGCTGTTGCTCCTTCAGCTTCGCAACGATCTGTCCGATACAGCTGTCCACATGGGTAATCATGCCGTACGTCTGGGCCAATATTTCTCGCAGCGCCTGCTCGTCGAATTGCGTATGACTCGGATGCACCCCGCGCATCGAGTGCAGCCATGCGATCGAATCGGCCTCGGTCTCCCAGTTCGCAGGAAGGGTAAGCGTACTCGAGTCGTACATCTCGCTGTACGGTCGGCATGCGGCGAACGGGTGATGCGGATCAGGGAAGGAGCACCACAGGTAGAACGCTTCATCGGGCTGAAGCTGCTCAAGGAACGCTTCCGTTCGGCGAGCAATCCAGCGGTTATAATGCAGCTCCTCGGGAAGACCGATTCTCCAGCTCATTGGAACGGACGGATCGTGCTTGTAGGCACCCTCCATCGTCAGCTGCCTGCTGCTCATCGGCTGTTGCTGCTCCAGCCAGCGCGTATACTCGCCGTACACATCGACATGACCGCCGACCAGCTCGGTCGTCTGGTAGCCGTAATACCCGTCAGGTAGCTTGTCGATCTCGCCAGCCTCCCAGCGCTTGCGATCCTCCCAGGAGAAGTCGAGCTCCTCTCCCCGATTGACCGAGCCAATCGGCTGATGATGGAGCTTGCCGATCGCGTGCGTGCGGTAGCCGTGCTCTGCGAGAACGCCAGGAAGCGTCGGGAGATGCTCAGGCACGGCATTACCATTGGTCAGACAGCCGTGCTGACGTGGAGTCAGTCCCGTTAACAGCGTAGCGCGCGAAGGCATGCAGACCGGATTGCTGCAATACGCCCGGAACAGCGATACGCCCTCTGCACCGAGCTGATCCAGATGCGGCGTCTGTACGTCCGGATGCCCATGAAGGGACAGCGCTTGTGCTTGCATTTGATCCACGACGAAGATTAGGAAGTTCGGTTTCATTGACATACACCCCTTGACTATAATGATTACGGTGTCCCGACACATGCTTGAGCTAGACAGCAATAGAGAGTGCTAGACAGCATAGGTCGGAACGTTTCCGCGATCATCGTATCACGAGTTCGGTAGGAGCCACAGAGCATCAATCGCTTGATTTTATACATTTCTTCCGATCAGACCGTTTGCTATAATGAAGCCACAATATCACGAGCAGGAGGTGCAGACCGCATGTATGTCATACAGGACACGTACTGGTGGGAGAAGCTGCATATTCGCACGAGGTGGGTTCGGGACATGAGATTACCGCACAGCTACCAATTCGGACCTGTGTCGAATCCATTTACTGTATGCTGGCTTGTACTGGAGGGAACAAGGCGGCTCGAGGTCGATCATGAGGTTATCGAGCTGCGACCAGGTGATCTCGTGTTCTTCCGAACGAACAGCCAGCTGAAGCTGCATCCTACCGCACACGCGACGGATCCATTCCATTATTTTTCCATCGGTTGTGAACTTACCTTATTTTCCATAGATATACCCGTTATGTACGGCTTCCCGCTTCTTCACCACTTGAATGAAGAGCAGCAAGAAGCGCTGTCCCGTGCATGGCTCTCCTTGTTCGAGTGCTACGAGATGTACACGTCCCTTCTATCCGCCATGCCAACCGACAACGACTCCGACGCATCCGCGACCGAGCCGGAACGAATGAGTCTGTCCCACGCCTTACCTTACTGGAGATTGAATGCGAGAGTATACGACTGGCTGCACCTCGTGATAGGTTTCTTGAACTCACACGCCTTAGATCTAACAGGGAGGCTCGATTCTCGCGTCATGAAGGTATGTATGTATGTTCACCACCATTACAAGGAGCCGCTATCGCTGCAGAGCTTGTGCGAGCATGTCTACTTAAGTCAGAGTCACCTCAGTCATCTATTCGTCCAAATGCTCGGCATGCCGCCGATGGAATATGTGCGCCGCGCCAGACTGCATCATGCGAAGCTTGCGCTGATCGATTCCTCGATGTCGCTCAAGCAGATCGCAGCCGAATGCGGCTACGAGAGCCAGAGCCACTTCAGCCGCGCCTTCAAGCATGCCGAGGGCATGAGTCCGATGCAATATCGCAACAGATGGAGCAGTCTGCAGCAGCCTCCAGGCTACGTGTAGACACGCCGAATAAGCCCCCAAGCTGGAACCCAGCATTGGGGGCTTACGCATTACAATCGTGAATCCGCGCGCGGCAATCTAGATCGGCCTGTAAGTCATCCGCTCAAGTCGTACAGGTCTAACCCTTCAGTACATTCGTGAGCGAGCCGAGCTTCTCGATCTCCACAGTCATCACGTCGCCCGGCTTCAGCCAGGTGCGCTGATCCTGCGGGTAGCCCGCAATAACACCCTCCGGCGTACCGGTCAGGATGATGTCGCCCGGCTCCAGCGTCATGAACGTGGAGATGTAGCTGATCACCTCTGGAACGGTGAAGATCATGTCGCGCGTATTGGACGACTGTCTCTGCTCGCCATTGAGGAACAGCTTGATATCGAGCTCGTTCGGATCGCCTACTTCATCAGCGGTCACGAGGTAGGGGCCCACCGGACAGAAGCCGTCGAGCACCTTGCCGAGCATCCACTGGCTCGTCCGGTTCTGCAGATCGCGTGCAGACAGGTCGTTGACGTTGCAGTAGCCGAATACGTACTCCAGCGCCTCCTCCTTGCCTACGTTCTTCGCCTTCTTGCCGATAACGACGCCGAGCTCTGCTTCATAATCGCAGTTCTGTGCTTCGGCAGGCAGCGTTACAGATCCCTGATGACCGACCAGACCGTTCGAGAACTTGTTGAACAGAATCGGATACTCCGGCACAGGCAGACCCGCTTCCTTCGCATGGTTGCGGTAGTTCAGACCGACGCATACAATCTTGCTGCCGCGGGGTACGCATGGCTCGAATACGACCTGCTCCTCTGCGATCCAGCCTTGCTCCGTCGCAAGCTGCTCCTCCGATACGGCGTACGCACCCGAGATGACGTCCTCAAGGCTTGCCTCCAGCGGAAGCACGCCCCGCTCGCCGACGATGCCGCAGCTTACGCTGCCGTTGTGTTGAATGTGTACGAATTTCATACGATATATCCTCCTATGTATAAGCGGGCGGCGACTTGTAACAGCTTGCCGCCTGTCAGACACATCGTAGCATAACCGAGACAAGAAATATATGGCGAGTCGCCGTCTCCTTAGGCAGCAGCAAAGCCATCCTTCAGCCGCGAAGGGCTGGGGATGGCTTTGCTTCCGTGCTAATGCTGTGTGGTGTGTTACTTCTCGTTGCTGTCAATCAGCTGAGCTTGCTCCAGCAGTCTCTTCACGATGACGGCTGTCTCGGCTCTAGTGATCAGGCTCGAAGGCTTCAGCCCAGTATCGGAGCCGACCACAAGCTTGCTCTGTACGAGAGCCGCAGCTCCTGTCTTCGCCCACGCTGCAACCTGGCTCTGATCGGCGAAGGCCGACAGCGCCGCGTCAACATCCGCGTTGCTCGTCTGATCGAGGCCTACGATCCGCATCGCCCTTGCGATCATGACCATCGCTTCCTGACGAGTAATCGTCTGGTTCGGATGGAACATGCGATTGTCATAGCCCTCGATAATGCCATACTCATATGCCTTCTGGACCGCACCGGCGAACCATTGACCGTTCAGCACGTCCTCGAACTCAGTTGCCTGACTGCTGTTCGGCAGTCCTAGCGCCCGTACAACAATGGCTGCGAATTCCGCACGTGTAATCGCCGCATCCGGGTTGAAGCTGTTCGCATCGACTCCGTTCACGATCATACGGGAGGCCATGCTGTTCACAGCGTCCTGAGCCCAATGACCCGTTACGTCCAAGAATGACTTCGGATTCCAGATTAACGTGTACGTGCTGTTCGTCAAGCTGTTAATGACCGCATAATAGGAAGCTTCGCGCTTCATCACATGCGTCGGCACATGTCGAACCGTTCCATCGGCCTCAAGGACAACACCCGTTGTTATCTTGCTCGCATCTACGTCAGACGGAAGTGCAAGCTCACGCTCCACGTACGAGCTGAACGTATCGATAGCAACAGATTGCTCATGGTACGATGCCGTCACCTTGAAGTCAACAGGAGCTGTGACGACACTGAAGCGTTGTGCTGCTGCCGCGCGGTCGAGTGTGCTGACCTTGGCGTCGCTGCTCTTGGTCACATCCACTTGAATCTTCAGGTCAGATACAGGAACTTGACCGTCGAAGCGCTTGACCAGATTGTCGAGTGCAAGCTCTTGAGCGGGCAGCTTGTAGCTTCCGTTAGGCGTCTGCACGACCAGTGTCGCCTGCTTGCTCTCCATCGCCTTCATCGCGTCTCCGCTTAATACGGCGGATACGGTGTCCGCTGTTGTCGTAACCGGGATGATTACGGTCGGCTTGGCGCCTTCCTTATCCAGCTGCGCCTTCAGCTTGTCGCCATCGACATTCGCGGTAATGATTGTTCTGTTGTTGTCCTTCGTCGTCACACCTGTTGCAATCTGGTCCTGAGGCTTGCCGTCTACGATGACTCGGAAGCCTTGTCCAGCTGGTGCTGGCCCAGATCCCGATGAAGATGGCTCCTCCTCCTCACGCTTCACCGTCATGGTGTACGTGCGGGACAGCTTGTTGTTGTAGGATGTCACGACCAGCTCGATCGTGTTGTCGCCTACGTTCAACGGAATCAGACCGGAGGCAGTTCCACTGACAGCAGCCTGTCCATTGATCTTAAGCGTCGAACGGGAGTCGTCTACGGTCGCCGTGACTTTTACATCTGATACCGAGTTCGGCACCTGTGCGGAATATGCGGTCTTGTCTTTGGCAAAAGCAGGACTCAGCGTACCCGCAGACAGCGCCAGACTGCTCAAGTCCACGTTCAATACCTCATACTCCCGATTCAGTTGAATCGTATACGTCTTCGCGATGTGGCCGTCCTTCGCTGTTACGACTACTTCAATCGTGTTCTCGCCCTCCTGCAAGGCAATCGGGGCGGATGCAGCACCGCTAGCTGCCACTTGACCATTAAGCTTCAACGTGGAACGGCTATCGTATACGGCTGCCGTCACATGGACCTCCGATACCGAGAACGGTACCTGTGCCGTATACGCTGTTGTGTTTTTATCGAACGCTGGGCTCAGGCTGCCTTCTGACAGCACCAGACTGTTCAAGTCCGGGTACAGGACTTCGTTCGCTCTGTTCACCTGTATCTGGTAGGACTTGGTGGTTATGCCGTCACGAGCGGTCACAAGCACGGTCAATACGTTATTCCCTTCTTGCAAATCAAGCTGTGGGGAAGGCGCTCCCTGTGTCGCCCCATACCCGTTCACCTTAATCGTCCCCTGCTCATCCTGCGCCGTCGCTGTGACGGTTAGCTTCGATACCTCGAACGGCACCTGGATCGCGTAGCTGCTTGTGTCGGTATCGAATGCGGGGCTCAGGTTACCAGCAGACACCGTCAGGCTGCTCAGCTTCGGATTCGCTGTCACCTGCACTTGTCCGTTGTAGAGCACCTTATTCATCTCGACTGCTAGCGTATCTGTGAAGGTGAAGCTGCTCAGCACGCCTGTCTCCACGGACAGACCTGCTCCGTTCGCAGGTACATTCTTGATCATCAATGAGATAGTGAACAGCTTGTCGCCCGCAACAGCAGGCTGATCGCCTCCAGTAGCATCGGCCCAAGCGGCCTTCAGCCAACCTGCAGTATTGTCGTAATGGGAATCGAACAGTCCTCCCGTATTCCCGGTAATTCCCTTCACCTCGTAGAGGCTCGGGTCATAGCTCAGCTTCATTCCGTAGGAGCCAATGCCCGCGGATGCGGTATATACCGTAACAGGAACGTCGACGACCTGTCCCGGTGAACCTGCGATATCCCCAATCATCACACCTGCGCTATGGACAATGACGGGTACAGCCTCGACAGGACCTACTCCTGTACTGAGGACAGGCACTCCGGTCTTATCTCCGGTCAAGGCTGCAGGTGTTACCTCGAACAGCACATACTTCTCTAGCTCGGCTGAGGTGAGCGTGTACGTCACGGACGTCGCTCCCGTAATCGCGACCTTATTCAAGCCTGCCGCATCGTCCGCTCGGTACCACTGGTACACGGACGCACCGACCGTATCATTCTCTGCATCGGAATACGAGTAGCTGCCAGTCAACGTCTGACCGACCTGCGTCGTACCGGATACTTTGACTTGGCTAGCAACAGGCTTCGCGTTAATCGTTACTTTACCATTCATTGCAAGTGCCTGGAGCGGGTTCGTATCTTCAGTGACCGTACCGGATACGGTAACAGGCGTGTCGCCATCCGGGGCCGTATCCTTAACCTTGAAGCGAACTGTGAACACCTTCTCCTTACCTAGCAGCATGTGCATATTGGTCACATGTACACTGCTTGTGCCGTCTACTGGGTTGACAGCTGTTGTATAAGATAATGTGTTAGTGCCATCAGCATGCATGACCGGGCTCCCGCTGGCGGTATCCAGCTCGAGCGCATCGCTCTTATATGTGACCGCCACATCATATTGCCAGATGCCATCGCTAGGCTCTATATACACCGACATCGTCACAGCGGAGCCACGGACGCCTTCAACACTGTCAATTTCAATACTATTCTGAATAAGTGTACCCGCATGAATCGTCCCGAGACCGAATCCAAGACCGGAGTACAGCACCATCGTCCAGACCAGAATGGCCGCAATGATGGAACGGATCGGGGACTTTCCACGGCTAAGAAAGCTCATATTCATTGTGCTTATACCCCTTTCCCGAGATAAATGGACATGATCATGCTTGCATCAATCGAATCAATGACCATGTCGTCATTCATATCCAGACGCAGCTTCTGCTCGTCAGTCAGCTGGAGCTTGCCTTGAATGTATTTATTGACTAGTAATGCATCAGCAGGAGTTACGACTCCGTCGCCATTGGCGTCTCCCTTCAAAATCTGCGGCTTCGATTTCGAGACGGCGACTCGAATCTGTGAAGGCGAGCCCTCATACCACATCGCGTGAAGCTCATTGTTGTAGGCGAATAACGAACCATTGTTGGCCGAATTCGTGCTCGTTCTGTTCAGTCCAACGGTCTGACCTCCGTCAGCGCTGGTCCACGTGCTACCGTTATACTTAGACACCCGGATCTGACGACTGCTATAGCTTCCTTCATGCCGGATGGCATACAGCTCATCCTTATAAGCATACAGCACTGGAAAATAAGCTTCCTCCCCGGTGTTGAAGTTGATACCCGTTGCCTGCCCGCCGTCTGCATAGGCCCATGCACCGTTCTCGTACTTCTTGACCCGAATCTGATTCTTTGTGGCAGACTCGCTCCAGGCCGCATACAGCACATCGTTATATACTTGTAAAGATACGCTCGTAGCACTCTTGGTCGTGTCATGATTCAGCCCTGTCGTATCGCTGCCGCCATCTACGAACGTCCATGTGCTGCCATCGTACTCTGCTACTCGAATCTGCAATGGAGATCCTTCGTGCCAAGCAACATAGAGCTTGCTCTGATGAGCAATGATCGATGGGGAGTGACCCGCCGTCGTCGTAAGCTTGTTAATCCCAGTACGCAGATTGCTGTTACTGGAGCTCACATCCTGATGCGCATACGCCCACTGACCGTTGCTATACTTCTTGACCATAATCTGATTAATGCCGTTACCAGACGCCTCATCCCATACCGCATAGAGATCATTGTTGTACACCGCTAACTTCGGATTGCGACCGTTGCTCTTCGTATGGTTAATCCCGTTATCTTGACCACCGTCTACGAAGGTCCATGACGTTCCATCGAATTTCTTGACACGAACCTGCCAATATGAGTTGTTCTCTTGCCATATAGCGTACAGCTCATTATTGTGTAAGGCGAGGTACGGGCTGATTGCGTCTTTAGTGTCGTCATAGTTCAAGCTTACACCCAGGTCACCCGCCGTCCAGGTGTTGCCATTGTAAGCCTTAACCCGAATCTGACCCTTCGCTGAACCATTGGGCTCCGTCCAGATCGCATAGGCTTTGCCGTTGTATTCGACGACGTTGCCCGTCGTGGCTGAGACGCCAGTATTGACGTTCAAACCCGTGTTTTGATTCCCATCGACCAATGGCCATGACGCTTCAGAAGCTGTCAGGCTGCCTGCAGGAATGAGTAAGCATATTGCCGCGAGCAATGCTAGTACTCTCATAGTGCGCTGGAATGGCTTCATTCTCATTTAACCTCCGCAATCATTGCAATTTTGTTCTCGATGAACTCTACTGTTCTGTCCCATCATCATGACTCCAATAACTTTAAATCATTACTAAACCTACCTAGCCCCAGTCATTGTATCACATTCTACATTTATTGACATGATTTTTATGATAATACCGTGACTTCAGTCTTGGTATATAGTTCTTTAGTTATAACCATACCAATGAGTCTCGAACCGACGTCGCTTGGACGGTCGCCGCCAATCTAGGAGTATACACGAAGCTTCTCACGCACCGAGCCGCCGAGCAGCTCATAGATCGGAGCTCCATAATATTTGCCCTTAATATCCCAGAGCGCCTGCTCGATCCCTGAGATCGCACTCATCAGGACGGGACCATCACGATAGCCCCCCCTCCCCGATATAACACTTGAAAATGGTCCTCGATTTTCAGCGGATATTTCCCTGTCAAATAATCCTTCAGCTCTTCTACCGCCGCACGCGTCGTCGATGCGCGTCCCTCAAGAATCGGCTCGCCGCCCTCGAAGCCTTGGTCTGTGCTGATCTTCAGGAACAGCCAACGCGGTTCAATCTGGAATAGCTCCATCTGTGTTATCTTCATTTGATGAACCTCCCCTTGAACGCCGCCTTGCCTTCATACTTGCCGTCCAGCACCTTGCCTAGCATCCACTGACTGGTCCGCATCTGCAGCTCACGGGCCGATAAGTCGTTCACTTTGCAGTAGCCGAATACGACATCAAGCACACGTTCCTCGCTAACCGCCTTCGCCCGCTTGCCGATGACGACTCCAAGCTCCGCCTCATAATCATAATGCTGTGCAGATGAGGTCAGCGTCACGCTCCGACACCATATAAGCACCGGAGATGATGTCTTCGAGTGTCGCCTCAAGCTGTAGCACACCCCGCTCACCTGCAAGGCCGCACGTAACGGCATCAAGATGTTGAATTTGTACAAATTTCATAACAATAATCCTCTCTGGAATTACTCAGCGGCCTGTTCCATTACCACATGGTAGCACAAATCTGCACATTTTTAATTGTAGCATTTCCGCTCGTCTTTGGACTTTTCCGACCTCGTATCCCATACCATCACGTCGTCCGTTCAAACTCATATAGAGCCGGCATATGGATGCCGACTCTATACTCATCTCTATGAGTTATTGCTGCCTGTTCAAGCAACCTCAAACGATCATCCCTATAATTCAGCTACGACTCGTGAACCATCACCTTGCACATATTCGACACCCTATTCATGCTCCTGCACGTAGCTCTGATCACCAGCTCGCCAGCCTCCACACCCTGTACGAGCATCATGCCGCGTCCGGCCTCCGTCGTCAGACGAGTGCTCTGATAAGGCTGCACGTTGTCCGAGCTGCCGTTATCGACGCCCAGCACGCGACCCGGTCCATCCACCTCGAAGTCGAGTGTCACATTCTGGTTCGTAATTGCATGTCCCGCTGCATCCATCAGCTGGGCAATGACATGGACGACGCTGTCCTCATGTGCAGCAACCGTCGCCTTATCCACCTCAAGCACAATATGCTGCACAGGTCCGACCGTATGGAGCGCCGACTCGACCGACTCACTGTGCGTCTCTCCGTGCGTCTCACCTTCCGTCACGCCCAGCTTCCGACCGACAGCCTTCAGCTCACCTGCCTCATACGGAACCGCCCACTTGTAGATGCGATCCTCGAACTCTTCAAGTCTGCGCGTCGCCAGCAGCTTACCGTTCAAGTACAGCGAGACCTCGTCACAGTTCGAGTACACCTCGGCGACGACGAGCTCCTGCGGGCTGTAATTCCAGTGCGTGTTCACATCGTGCCAGAACCAGACCCGCTGCTGCCAGCCGCCCTCCACCTTCTCAACCAGCTCGCCATCCTCATTCAGCACGTAGAGCGACTGCTCCAGCGTCTGCGTCACGAGATGGAGATGCGGCTCGTTCGTCCATAAGCTTTTGAACATATGATAGGAAGGCTTCTCGAAGGCGGCGAAGTCCAGCAGCCCGAGGTTCGAGCCCTTGCGCGGCCACGGCTTCTGAATCGCCTCTCCCATATGATCGATGCCCGTCCATAGGAAAATGCCTGGCACATGCTCCCGCTCCAGCACCGCCTTCCACTCGTGCCACTGGGCAACGTTCTCCGTTCCCATAATCGGCTTGTCCGGATAGTGGTGATGCCCGTAATCGTAGATAACGCGGCGGTAGCTGTAGCCCGCCATATCGAGCGCATCGATATAGCCCGACTCGTAGCTCGCGCTCGGCAGAATACAATTAGCGATGACCGGACGCGTCGTGTCCATCTCCCTCGTCCAGCGGGCGAGCTGATGAGCCGTCTTGTCGATGTCGTAATGATCTCGCGGCGTCGCCTGAATGATCTCGCGAATTTGATCACGGCTGTTCGGCGGCAGCGTCCAGAAGTAGTTGCCCGACGCATTCATGCCGAAGTAGCCTGTCGCCACATTGTACTTCGGATACGTCCATTCGATCTCGTTGCCGATGCTCCACTGAATGACGCACGGATGATTACGGTCACGCCGCATCGTATCCTGCAGATCCTGCTGCGCATATTCACGGAAGTACTCCGCATGACCGCGCGTCAAGTAATCGACCGACTGCTCGCCGCCATTCCTGCGCTTATCCTTCGGATGGTCCCACTCGTCGAAAAATTCCACCTGCACCAGGAAGCCCATCTCGTCGCACAAGTCCATAAAGTCCTCGGACATCGGATTGTGCGCCGTTCGGATCGCGTTGCAGCCGCATACCGCCAGCTTCTCCAGCCGTCTGCGCCACACATCGAGCGGCACAGCTGCGCCGACGAGGCCGCCGTCATGGTGCAGGCAGACGCCCTTGATCAACGTACGCCGTCCGTTGAAGAAGAAGCCCTTGTCCGCATCGAAGCGGAACTCGCGGATGCCGATCGTATCCGTCTCCGTCTGTATAACCTTGCAGCCGAGCACGACGTCGGCCTGCGCCCGATACAGCTTCGCCTGATGAATCTCCCAGCGCTCGGGCTGCGACACCGTATAGTCGAGCGTCACCTCGACTTGGCCTTGCTTGCTCACATGGCACGTAGCCTTCTGCTCCGCGACCTGCTCACCGTTCGGACCATACAACCGCCCGACGATCTCAACCGTCTCATCACGCTCCGAATCGTTGCGCACCGTCATGACGCCCCGAACGGTCGCCGACTCGTCGCTGACCTCAGGTGTCGTATAGAACGTTCCCCACACCGGAATGTGCACCTGTGGCACGATATGCATCGACACCTTCCGATAAATGCCTGAGCCGGTATACCAGCGACTGTCAGCGTACCGGGAATGATCGACCCGTACCGCAATGACGTTCTCCTTCCCCAGCGGGTTCAGTGCAGCTGTCAGGTCCACGACGCACGGCGAATATCCGTACGGATGGAAGCGAACGAGCGTTCCATTGCAATAGATGCTCGCACGGTTATAGATGCCGTCGAAGTTAACGAATACACGCTGGCCCGCCATCGCCTCTGTCGTCTTGAAGCTGCGACGATACCAGCCAATACCGCCGAGCAAGTAGCCTGTACACGCTTCACCCTTCTCCTGATCGAACGGCTGCTCCACACTCCAGTCGTGCGGCAGCTGAACCGTTCTCCAGCTCGAATCGTCCGTTGTCAGCAGATGTGGAGCCTCAGGCTCGTCCAGAATGAATTTCCAATTGTCGTTAATAGGTAACCCTCGCATCGACTCAACCTCGCCATTCTTCAATATTCATCATTCAGCTATGTCGCTCACGTAGTTCAGGCTATTCACAGCCCCGGATGAAGGAGCGACCGGATACGTATACATACCGTTCGCCGCGTGCCAGCAAGTGACACTTCTGCTCGGGATAGCGCTCGTACAGCTCCTGCACGAAGTAACCCGGCTTCTCTGTGTTCCAATCGAACGTATCATAATGCAGAGGAATGACCGTATCCGCCCCGATCTCCCAGGCAAGCTGTGCCGCCTCGCTGTAATTCATGTTGCCTGCAATCGGCTGCCGGGTACGATAGTAGTCGCGGCCATTGATCGGCAGACAGGCGAGGTCGATCCGCTGTGACTGCAGCAGCTCCGTCAATCCGTCGTACACCAGCGTATCGCCTGCATGATATACAGTGACACCATTGAGGCGAATGACGTAGCCTACATAGCGATGGTGACCGTCCGCATCCTGTTCAAGCTGCTCATGCGCTGCCGGAATGGCCAGCACCTGCAGCCTCCCGTCGAACGAGTCGGTCATCCTCTGCGTATTCGCCTCCATGATTCGCTCGGGCTCGAAGCCGAGCTGAAGCAGCCTCGCCTTGCTGTAGCGCGGTGCGACCACGAGACAATCTGGACTTGTCGTACGCACAACCTCCATCGTTCCCGGGTCCAGATGATCCTCATGATCATGCGTGATCAGACACATGGAAGCGTTCGTCAGGTGCTCCGGTGTAAGCGGCGCTTCGTATTGTCGTGTCAGCCCGAGCACCCGGCTCACATAGTCGGACACGAACGGATCGATGTACAGCGTGATGCCGTCCCCCTTCACCGCGATACTCTCCTGGCCGAGCAGCCAGACCGCAAGCGTGCCGTAGGGAGGCTCGGTGCGATTCATCTCCTCAATTAACGCTTCGTTCAGCCGAAGCCGTGAATGACTCATGGGCGTATCCCTCCTTCCTATGACGATAGCCTGCAGGCTATCGCCGTGACCCGGACGAGTAGCAGACTGCAGGCTGTATACGTTACCTCCGCGATGGAGGCTATAATTTGGACGCTTCGGTCACGAATTAAGCATTATAGTTCAAGTACACGGTACGCTTCTGCAGGTAGCCCGCGATGCCGTACTCGCCGTCCTCGCCGCCAAGTCCGCTCAGCTTGTGGCCGCTGTGGTGGCCCTGCATGCAGCCGGACATGCCTTGGTTCAGGAACACCGTGCCGACCTGCAGCACGTTCATACCGTGCATCAGCTTCCGGTAGTCGTTCGAGAACAAGTACGCCGACAGACCGAGCTCGCTCGAGTTCACGATCTCGATCGCTTCCTCGAAGCTCGAGATACGGATAATCGGCAGCACCGGTCCGAAGATCTCCTTCTGCGCCGCAGCCATATCCGGCTTCACATTGACCAGCACCGTCGGCTCATACCAGTATCCCTTGTCGAAAATGCCGCCCGTCGGACGCTTGCCGCCCGCCGCGATGCTCGCACCTTGAGCGACCGTCTCCTGCACGATGTCGTCGATCTTCTTCAGATCGAGGCCGTTCGCCTTCGGGCCCATCGTCGTCGAGCTGTCGAACGGATCGCCGAGCTTCACCTGCTTCACGCGCTCCAGCAGCTTCGCCGTGAACTCGTCGGCCACCTTCTCATGCACGAGCACCATCTCGTTGCAGATGCACACTTGACCGCAGTTCGCGAAGCGAGCGACAACCGCTGCCTCGACCGCCTTATCGACATCGGCATCGTCCAGCACGATGAACGGCGCCTTGCCGCCAAGCTCGAGCGACAGCGCTGTAATGTTGTCCGCTGCTGCCTTATAGATCTGCTGTCCGGCACGCACGCTGCCTGTTACCGTCACGAGCTTCGTGATTGGGCTGCTGACGAGCAGCTGACCGACCTCTGCGCCTGTGCCTGTCACGAAGTTCGCCACACCCGGCGGGAAGCCGACCTCGTGGATCAGGTTGAAGAACTCCGCGGACGCGACAGGCGTCAGCTCATGCGGCTTAATGATCATCGTGTTGCCCGTGACGAGCGCCGGGCCGAGCTTACGACCGATCAGAGCGAGCGGATAGTTCCACGCACACAGACCGATCGTGACGCCGTAAGGCACCTTCTGAATTTGCAGCAGCTCGCCCACACGGTTCGATGGGAGCACATCACCCTTGATCTTGTTCGCAGACTCGACGGCATACATCATATACGCCATCGTGTCATCGACTTCACCGAGCGCTTCGCCGTACGTCTTACCTTGCTCCATGACGAGAAGACGTGCGAAGAACTCGCGCTTCTCCTTCACCTTCTCCACCAGCTTCACAAGATATTCGGCACGCTTCACATATGGAAGCGCCTGCCAGTCCAGCTGCGCACGCTGCGACGACTCCAGCGCCTTCTGTACATCCTCAGGCGAAGCATCGGTAACGGTAGCGATGACCTCCTCATTGGCCGGATTCTGTACATCGGTCAGCTTATCCGAGGTGGAGTCCACCCATTGACCATCGATATACAAGCGATAGTATTCTTTGCCATTGCGCGTACCTTTCATCATCTCTACACACTCTCCTTGGATTGTCAAATTCACTTGCCTTTATAATGAGGCGTCCGCTTCTCCTTGAACGATTGCTTGCCCTCCTGGGCATCCTCGGTCGTGAAGCAGAACGCGAACAAGCTGTTCTCGTATTGCAGCCCGGCGTCCAGCGGCATATTCATCGCCGCCCGGAGCGCGAGCTTCGCATTCTCGACGGCGATCGGGCTGTAGCTGACGATCGTCGACGCCAGCTCGCGGACGGTGCGCTCGAGCTCGTCGGGCTCGACGACACGCTCGACGAGCCCTGTGCGCAGCGCTTCGTCCGCGGACAGCATCGCGCCCGTCAGCACCATCTCGGCTGCCTTGCCCGGCCCGACGAGGCGGGGCAGCAGCTGCGTGCTGCCGCTGCCGCCGATCCAGCCGAGCTTGATCTCCCCGGCCCCGAACCTGGCGTTGCTCGAGGCGATTCGAATGTCGGCATGGAGCGCCAGCTCCAGCCCGCCGCCAATCGCATAGCCGTTCACCATCGCGATGACCGGCTTGCGGATGCTGCGGATCGCCATGCAGTAATCGTCGCGGTTGCGCAGGTCCCACGGACTGCCGTAATCGTCCAGCACCTCGATGTCACTGCCAGCGCTGAAGCTCTTCGGACCCTCTCCGGTCAAGATGACGACTCGGACCTCTTTGTTCTTATTCATATGGTCGCAGATCGCGCGAAGCTGCTCGCCCATCGACCGAGTGACCGTATTCAGCTTACTCGGCCGATTCAGGGTGATCGTCGCGATATAATCGGCAACGTCCACACGAATGTCGTGAAGCTCCATCCTCGTCTCCCCCTCGCCCTATCACTCCTACTGCTGCGAGCTGCTCAGCTCGAATTGCTCATTAATGCGGTCCGTATCTTCGCCGACCCGCGGCGCGCCCTTCGCATGCTTCAGCACGGTGCCGTTCACGCGCACCGGATAGCGCGTCGTCCGGAAGACGGCACCGCTCGTACGAACGACGTCCTGGAACATATCGAGCCCTGCGATGCCATCGTGCGCGAGCGCAGACTCCCAGTCCATCACCTCGGCGCACCAGTAGTCCGCAGGCTCCAGTCGATCGAGCCAGTAGCGGGTCGGCTGCGTCTTGAGATGTGCGTTCAGCGTGCGCTTGATCTCATCGCGGCGGCTGAACCACGTCGACGTATCGGTATAGCCCAGCAGCGCGTCGCAGCCGAGCAGCTCGCCCAGCGTCAGCACCGAGCCCATCGCGAGTGCGATATAGCCGTCCGCTGTCTCGTAGATGCCGTACGGTGCGCCCAGATACGCATGCGCGTTGTGAAATTCGCTCCGCTCGGGCTGCACGCGCTCCTCCCGATTCAAGTAGGCGCTCAGCACCTCGAACTGGAAGTCGAGCGCCGCTTCCATCAGACTGATCTCCACGAGGCCGCCTGTGCCAGTCTTCTCCCGTTGCAGCAGCATGCCGAGCAGCGTCTGCACGAACATCGAGCTCGTATGCAGGTCGATAACCGCAAGACCGAACGGAACCGGAGGCTGATCGCGGTCGCCGTTCATCCAAGCAAGACCCGACATCGATTGCACGAGCAGGTCTTGACCGGGCTTGTTCTTCCACGGGCCTTCCGCCCCGTAGCCCGTGACGCTGCCATAGATGATGCGCGGGTTCAGCGCCTTGACCGACTCGTAATCGAGTCCGAGCTTCTTCATCGCACCGGGACGGAAGTTCTCGATGATCACATCCGCCTGCTGGATGAGCTTCTTGATTTTGTCCAAGTCAGATGGGTCCTTCAGGTTCGCAGCGTAGCTCTCCTTGTTGCGGTTCATCGATTGGAAGACGGTGCTCTCCCCGTCCACTCGCAGATTCGACAATGTAATCTGACGGCTGCCGTCTCCAGCATCAGGACGCTCAATCTTGATGACGCGTGCGCCAAGGTCTGCGAGGCGGAGCGCCGACACAGGCCCTGCGAGATATTGACTGAAGTCGAGAACGACGATGCCATCTAGCAGCTTCATACGTTCGACACCCCTCTCGCCTTGAGCTCTCCAGCTCTTGCCTGCCTGTGCATGACGTTCAGCTGACGAACGACCGTTCGCAGATCGCTGCTGCCTTGCATCAGCGTGTCGCGAATGAGATGTCCCGCCTGCTCCTGGAACGCGATGTAGCCGTCGAAGCGCGGGCGCATCGAGCCGTACATCAGCGTGTCGAGTGTCTGCTCGAAGAAGCCTCCAGACAGGCGGTTCACCTTCGAATCGAGCCATGCTGTGCGATGGCCCGGCTGTCCGTCACGTAAGAAGAAGGTGCTGCGCTGGAACTGTGGCGAAGCGGTCATCTCCGCGAAGCGTGCTGCGACCTCAGGGTACTTGCACTTCGAGGAGATCGCCAGCCCGACCCCGCCGATCATGCTGCCGCTCGGCTTGCCGCTGCTGGACGGAATGTTCGTGAACGACGTCACGTGCGGTCGGAACCCTTCTCTAGCGTAGTTGGAATAGCCGTAGATCAGTGGAACGTACACGAGCTCGTCGGTCGTTCCCATTCGATTCAGCATGTCGATCGGATCGCAATGAACCGACTGCGGATGCAGCACCGGCATGAGGCTGGCGAGCAGCTCCAGCACGGCTACGCCGATCTCCTCAGGCAGGTCCAGCTCCTCGCTCCAGTAAGCGCGGTCCGCGAATTGTGCGCACAGTGTGAAGAACGTCGAGTACGCATGGACGGGCACGAGCGGCATACCGATGCGCTGACCCTCTGGCAGCTTGCCTGCGAGCTGCAGCACGTCGTCCCAAGTGCGAGGTGCCACCTCCGCACCTGCTGCACGCATCAAGTCTGTCCGGCAGGCGCTTACTTGTGCGGCCGCATCGACCGGCAGCGCCCACTGCTGCCCTTCATACGTGTAGCTGGCGTAGCTCAGTCCAGTCGAGTGACGCTCCTGATCGGACAGGAAGTCCGCGTCGATCAGCCCATTCAGCGGCATCAGCAGCTTCTTCTCTACAGCTGTACCGATGTGCGGGTGATCGATCATGATCAGATCATAGGCGTCTGCGAGCAGCTCGAGCGGATACAGCTCGAAGTCGGCCAGAGACCGAGCGTCCCATTCGATGTCTACATCAGGCTCAAGCTCCCGGAACGCTTGCGATGCAGCGAGAAGCGGATTCAAGCCTCTCTCGTGTGACCAGGTCATGCCCTTCAGCTTCATACACGTTCACCTCTCTTGGATTGCCACATTATGGTTATCATAACCGTTTGTTGTCTATGTTCATTTCTACATTCCGAGCTTCCACAAGCTGCCACTCCGACTCGATCCTCGCATTATGCTCGCCAACTATCGGCGCGCCTCCTCCGGCATCCGGCCTCTGACCGTTCAGTCGGATTGGACACGCGAGAGCGGTCATCTGCGCTCCTGAAGGCCTTCTCACCTGACGAGTCATATCAAGCCCGCGGAAGACTTCATGCTGCACGAGCTGCTGCCAGCTCCACAGCTCCTCACACACGAGGCCAGCCGCTCGAAGCTTCTCCAGCCAGCAGGCAGCTGGCTGCTGCTGCAGCAGCTCCAGCACGTCGGCAGCACTTACAGGGGCCGACTCCTCTATCGCGTAATGGATACCCAGAGCCGCACACAGATCGGTTAGCGATGCTCGCTCGATGGCGATATACCCGTCCTTCACACGGTACAGCCCTGCTGGCAGCTCGGAAGCTACATGATTCCGAGTATAGACGCCATAGCCAGCTTGACCCGATGTATCATCTCGATCTGAAGCTGTGCCAGTAGCACCCGATGCACTTTCTTTAATTCGAGCTGCGCCAACTACACCCACCGTACTCGAGTGCGCAGCTCGCGCTTGCACCCGCTCTCTCTCCCGCACCACCCAGAGCTCCTGCATCGCATCGAGCGTCGACTCCAGCAGGCTGACCTCGACTAACGCCCCGATACCGCTTACAGCTCTTCGTACCAGTGCCGCCAGTATGCCCTGCGCCAGATGTGAGCCCGTCATCATATCCGCGATCGCAAGTCCGAATGGAATCGGACCGCTTCTCGTTCGGCTGGTACGCTGAAGCCATGGCAGTCCGACGAACGACTGCACGAGCAGATCCTGCCCCGGCCGCTTGACGAGCGGTCCTTCCTTGCCGTAGCCGGAGATCGAGCCGTACACGAGCCGCGGGTTGATCGTCCGTACATCGTCATAGCCGAAGCCGAGCTTCTCGATCACGCCGGGTCTGAAGTTCTGAATCATCACATCGGCTCGCTGGAGCAGCTTCCTCAGCTTGCCTCGATCCGTCGCATTCTTCAGATCGACAGCGTAGCTCTCCTTATTCCGGTTGATCGAATGGAACAGCGTGCTGTCCCCATCGAGCTCCAGATTGGAGATGTACAGCCTTCTGCATATGTCGCCCCCGTCAGGACGCTCGATCTTGATCACTCTAGCGCCCAGATCGGCAAGACGAAGTCCGGCGTAAGGTCCGGATAGAAATTGACTGAAATCAAGCACGAGCATTCCTTCCAGCGGCCTCCGCATGTTCCCATCACTCGCTTTCTACAGCAGCTCGAACTCCTCATCGATTGACGCGGTATGATAGCCCGGTGCGAATAACCCCCTGCAGCCAGCGAGCCGCTCTCCGTCAAGCCGGATCGGACAGCGGAGCGCCTCCAGCTCCGTTCCGTGCACCGTTCGGACCTGCTGCAGCATCTGCAGCACCGTGAAGCCTTCGTGACTCAGCAGCTCATCGACGGTCTGCAGCCTCGCACACCAGTAACCAGCGGGCTCCAGCACTCCTACCCATTCGGACGCCGTTCGCGTCAGCAGATGCTCAGCCAGCAGACGCTTGATCTCATCCCGCTGCGTGAACCAGCTTGCGGCTTCCGTATATTTGGCCAGCGACGCGCACTCCAGCAGCCTGCCCAGCTCCGTCACAGAGCCCATCGCAAGCGCCACATACCCATGCTGCGTCTCATAGATGCCGTAGGGAGCGCCGAGATACGCATGCGCATTGCTGATGCGGCTCCGCTGGGGCAGCTTGCCGCCATCATTCAGATGCGTCGTCAGCACCTCGAACTGGAAGTCGAGCGCCGACTCCAGCAGGCTGACGTCTACCCGCATCCCTTCACCTGTAGCTTCACGGTAGAGGAGTGCAGACAAGATCCCTTGCACCAGATTGGAGCTTGTGAACAGCTCCACTACCGAGATCGGGAACGGCATCGGCGGGTCGCCCTCGTTCCCGTTCAGCCACGGCATCCCTGTCAGCGACTGGATGACGAGCTCGCTCGCCTGCTTGCTTGCCCAGGGCGCTTCCTGTACGTATCCGCAGCTGGTCACGATGCCGCATACCACACGAGGGTTCATGCTTCGCATCGCCTCCGCATCCGGTATGCCATACGGTCCATCCTGTTCCTCATCTATCGAGCGAAGGAAGACATCCGCCTGACCGATCAACCGCTTAAGCTTCTCGAACGCGTCACCGCACGACTTATCGTAGCTGTACCTCTCCTTGCCCCGGTGCCACAGCTCATTCAATCGGTCTGAGCCACCTGCCGTCTCCAGCTTGATGACGCGAGCGCCAAGCTCGGCGAGCCGCAGTGCAGCGAACGAGACCGCGAGCTGTTCGCCGAGCTCCAGCACGACCAATCCGTCCAGCGGCAGCGAGCTGCCGCCTTGCCGAATACCACCTGCAACGCTATTCAAGCTCCCACAGCTCCGGGTTGTAGCGGTAATAGCTGTGACCGAACTCATCTCTCAGCTTACGGGTCTCATCCAGATGCTCGTTCACGATCCGCTTCGCCTCGGCCTGGTCGCCGATCAGCAGCACATAATCGTTGTTCGCCAGCACTTCTTCGCCCCGCTTCAGCACGAGTGCAATGGTGAATTGACCTGCTGCATCCGCATCCACCTGCCAGTCGATGGCCGCGTACTTCGCGGAGCTGTTCGACGGCACATTCACCTCGACAGCGCCTTCGCTAGCCACGTCTCCGAGATGGTTGCGCAGCGTCCACTCGAGCGTCAGACCGTTATGATCGTCGTGGATGTCGTTCACGATCCATAGACCGCCCTGGAACGTCTCGCCCTGCTTCCACCGTCTTCTCGAGAACTCAAGGCTCGGCAGCAGCGGCTGGTAGCTCGTTCTGACATAATCGAAGCTCAGCTTCTTCAAGCCGTAATAGTCGACGAGGCCCCACTTAATGTCCGGCCAATGTGTAATGAAGTGGCACAGCGACACGCCGCTCATCCGTGGCTTCCGTCTGCGGTACAGCTCGAGTGCGAACTGCAGAATCGTGCCCTGCGCGATTTGGGTCGACTCGACGAACTGCTCGAGCGAATCCATCCGCTTATCTCCGAATACTTCCAGGTTCAAGCCTTGGAGAATATCGAGGTCGGCCCAATGGTAGCCCCAGCTCGGTCCCATCGGCCACAGCTCGTTCTCCGGGATGAACTTCTTCAAGCTCTCGATGGCAGGAGCAGAAGCCGCTGTCAGCTCCGGCACGATCGAGCAGTCGAGCGCTGGATAATATTCCTCCATGAAGCTGCGTCCGCCGCCATAGTAATGCTCGTTCGCATGCTGCGACTCCTTCGGCTTGAAGCCCATGCTCTGACCGAACTCATTGCTGAGCGGTGATGCGAGTCCGTAAGGGACGTTCGTATATGGCGCAATCGCAGCTCCGATCGCCTCCATCAGCTCCTTGTTGCCGCTCTCGACGTGAGCATCGGTGAAGAACACTTCTTCGCCGCCCATCCAATAAATGTTCGACGGATGATTGCGACGCAGCTTGACGATCTCGATACATTCCTTCGTGACCGAATCGACGAACGCCGGGTCGTTCGAGAACGCTTGCGTGGAGAACGTGAAGTTCGTCCATACTGTAATGCCGAGCTCGTCGCACAGACGATAGAACGTCTGGATTTCCGGCGGATGCCAGCCGAATATACGCAGGTTGTTCATATTCGCTTCCTTCACGAGCTTCAGCAGGTGCTCATATTTCTTATCACTGTTTCTTCCATATAAGAAGGAAGGCTGCCCGCCCCAGCATGCTGAGCGCAGGAACGTGCGCTTCCCGTTAATGACGAATGTCCACGGATATTCCGATTCCTCCGCGGTGAAGCCTGGGTTCATCTCCATCTTAATGTCGCGAATGCCGATCCGATCCTCGACGCGGTCGAGCTCCTGCTCGTGCTGACGAACCGTAATCTCGATGTCGTACAAGCTTGGCGTACCGAGGTCCCAAGGCCACCACAGCTGTGCATCGGCTACATCGACGAGCACTTGAGCTTCTTGAACGCCAGGCTGCACCGTTACCTCGACCGAGTACGTCGACACCGCAGATTCGAAGTTATGTCCCTTCAGCGCAACGTGTACCTGCACCGTCTGCGCGTCTGCAGCCATGTTGTCGAGCTCAAGCTGTACCTGTACGCTCGCGCCCTCATCCTTGAGGATCGACTCCGTACGATGGCTCACGATCCGAACCGAATCGGTTGCGATCAAGCGCACCGGACGCCAGATGCCGAAGGGAACAAGTCCCGTGAAGTAATCTCCGGAGAAGTTCACCTTCTTGCCGCCAACGTTGCGGAAGTTCTTAGGCGGCGGGTCAAGCTTGACGACGAGCTGGTTCGAGCCGCCTGCCCACTTGTCGAAGTTCAGGTATGCGCTAACCTCGAATGAGAATGGCGAGAACATACCTTCATGTGAGCCGAGCAGGTTGCCATTCAGCCACACCGTGCAGCTGTAGTCGACGCCCTCGAATTCCAGATGAATCTTCTTGCCCTTCATCTCCTCGGATACGTTGAAGCTGCGAACGTACCACCACTCATACTCCTGCACCCACTTTGCCTTGTGCATATTACGGCCGTAGTACAGATCGTCGAGCTCGCCTGCACGCTGCAGGTCGGTGTACACATCTCCAGGCACCGAAGCATAGTTCCAGCTGAAAATAACGCCCTGACGCTCCGCAGGCAGCACATGGAAGCCTTCCTGCTCCCCTTGCCCGATGCGCATCTTCTCCATTTGCCATAGCTTGCCGCTGAGATCCTTCACGATTCTGGACATCATGACCCTCCATCTTGTTCTTGTATCATATCATTCCGATTATGCGAATAACAAGAACAACTTTTCACATGTGTTTTATATTTTCGGAACATTGTTCCGATTTAAGTCGATTATACATGTGACACTCTAGCACGTCAATACGAAATATGGAACAAATCAGGGGGCGAAATTTCGCCCCCTGATGGTCATCCTTGCTATTCGTCTTCTTTAAAGATCGGACTGATGTCCATACGGAACGTGAACTCTTTGTCATTCAGCTGATACTTCTCCATAAGCTTCGGACCGCACGAATGGGAGCCGACGCCACTCATCTTGTAGTCGAGCTGCACAATCGTCTGCTTCCGTCTCTCCAGCTCATACGTATGCTTCGCCTTGGTCAGATCGTGCGGCAAGTAATGCGAGACATTGAGCGAGTAAGGCTCCGCCCCCTCGAAGTGCAGTCCCATCCCGAGCTCGTTGGACACAATGGCCCAATCGGTGCCCCACCGCGAGCCGTTCTCCTGCGGCATAATATAGTCGTGCTCCATCTCCTCGACGCGGAATGCATATTTCCCCTTACGCACGCTATTGCGCTTGTCGATGTAGCTCTCATGCGGACCATAGCCGACATATTCCACCTCGCTCATCCCTTCCGGCATGACGAGCTGCAGGCCGAAGCGAGGCAGGAAGTCGATCTCCTCCTTCACCGAGGCGGTCAGCTGTACCGATACGCCACCCTGCTCATCGAAGCGCCACGTGGCGATGCCGCGTACGATCGGTCTGCGCGTGTAGACGCCGATCGAATAATCGACGGTCACGGTGACCTCGCGCTCGCTCTCCTGCTTCCAGTCGCAGCGATATACCTTCAAGGACGTATGCTCCAGCCCTTCGTATGTCCATCTTCGGACCATGTTCCGATCATTATCCATCGGTGCACGCCACAGGTTGAAGCGAATCGGCTCTGCGAGCAGCTCGACACCGTGTCTAGACAGCTGAGTCGGCACCCCCTTGCGCAGATCGAACTGATGGTGGAAGTCGAAGCCTGCCACGTGCAGCATGCGGCCCTGCTCCTCCGCCCGGATCGACTGATGACTTACCTTCCGCACGTGGTCTGCCAGCGCCTCACGCTTCATCGAAGGCACGAACTGCGCGAACATGACCTCATGCCCGCGACTGCACCACACCGTCTCATCCTGCAGGCAGCACGATACGGTCAACGTCAGCTCGTCGATGATGCGAGCAGACGCCGAGCTGAATGGCACGACGACCTCCTCGCTTGCATGCGGATTCGTCCGCAGCCCGTCGATAACACCCTGCTCCAGCAGCTGACCGTCACGCTCCAGCTTCCAGTGGAAGCTCAGATGCGACAGGTCGATGAAATCATACAGATTCGTAAGCCTTAGACGACCTGCCTGCAGCTGAACCTCCTCGATCCGAACGGGTGCAATGACCTGCTTCAGCTCAAGCAAGCCGGTATGCGGTGTACGGTCGGGTGCTACCAGTCCATCGATACAGAAGTTGCCATCGTGCGGCTTCTCGCCAAAATCGCCGCCATACGCATAGTAGCGCTCCCCCTGCTCGGTGTACTGCTCGATGCCGTGGTCGCACCACTCCCACACACAGCCGCCCATCAGCTTCGGCTCTGCATAGATGACGTCCCAGTAATCCTTCAGATCACCAGGGCCATTGCCCATCGCATGGCTGTACTCGCATAACAAGAGCGGCTTCGTGCTCGCCTCATCCTTCGCGTACGCTTCAATCTCAGGCACCGATGCGTACATCCGGCTCTCCATGTCAAGGCAGCTGACATCCTCATGCCCAAGATAGAGAGGAGCGGCCCCTTCGTAATGAACAGGTCTTGAAGCATCGCGCTCTCTCGTCCATCGCGCCATTGCGATATGATTCGGCCCATAGCCGGACTCGTTGCCCATCGACCAGATGACGATGCACGGCTGATTCTTGTCCCGCTCGACCATGCGCACTGCACGATCTACGAAGGCTTGCTCCCACTGTGCATCCTTGGTCAGCTGATGGAAGTCGACGAACGACTGCATGTTCAAGCCTTTCTCGATGTTCTTCCAATTGTCCGTAATCGCGAGTCCGTGACATTCCAGATCGGCCTCATCGATCACATAGAAGCCGTACTCGTTGCACAGGTCGAGGAAGCGCGGGTCGTTCGGGTAATGGGACGTTCGGATCGTGTTAATATTGTGACGCTTCATGACCTTCAAGTCCTCGATCATATGCGGAAGCGGGATCGTCTGTCCAAGTCGCGGATGCGAGTCGTGACGATTCACGCCCTTTAGCTTGACAGGTACGCCATTAATGCGGAATACGCCATCCTGAATCTCGATCTCGCGGAACCCGACCGCGAAGCGAATGATCTCCTCACCTGCAGACAAGTACAGCTCATACAGCACAGGGCGCTCGGCGCTCCACAGCTGAGGGGCTGTTACCGACAGCTCCAACACTCCCGAATCAGACACGGTCACATGTCTTGCCCCCACCTCGTGACCATCTGGTCCGAGCAGCGTCGCATAGACATCTAGCGAGCCTGTCGTCTCCAGCTCCACACGCAGCGATGCTTCGCTGCGGTCTTGCCCGAGCGAAGTACGGACGAATGCGTCACGGATGTGCGCCTCGTCGCGGGCGAGCATATACACATCACGGAATATACCGGAGTACCGCCACAGATCCTGCCCCTCCAGATACGTCCCGTCGCAATATTTCAGCACCATGACCGCCATCCGGTTCACGCCCGCTGTCAGGTAATCACCGATCTGAAACTCGGCTGGAACCCGACTGCCCTGGCTGTAGCCAACGAACTGACCGTTGATCCACAGATAGAAGCAGGCATTGACGCCCTCGAATACGACGTACTTGTCCTTCTTCTCCCACTGCTCCGCCACAGCAAAATCACGGATGTACAAGCCCGCCGGGTTCTCATCCGGCACGTAAGGAGGGTCGCACGGAATCGTATAGTTCACGTTCGAATAATGAAGCTGATCGTAGCCGTTAGTTTGCCAGCACGAAGGGACGAGCAGTGTATCCCAGCCCGAGGCATCATAATCGGCTTCGTAGAAGGCTTCGTTCACATCCTCCACGCTAGAGTGATATTGGAACCTCCAGGCTCCGTTTAACGTTTGGTAGAACGGGGAACGCCCTCTCTTGCGCGTGGCCGCTTGCTCAGCGCTGTCATACGGAATGTAGTAGGCTCGAGCCTTCTCCCGATGAATGTGCAGCGTCTTCGGATCTTCCCAATATTTATCAATCGATATCATACGTTCCAACTCCTCTTCTGAACTAACAGGGTCCGATCGTATCGGAATGTGCTTGATATATGCCTCAGCTATGAAGGCGAACGGAAGCGCCTCCATCAATGACGAGCGAAGCGCCTGTGATGAATGAAGCCTTGTCGCTTGCGAGGAATGCGACCGCCTCCCCGATGTCCTGCGGCTCGGCCATTCGTCCTAGCGGAATGCTGCTCGTCATCTCGTGTTCCTTGCTCTGACGTTCCTCTGGTGTGAATGAGGCGAGATATCGATCAATTCCTGCATTCCGGGTCAAGCCGGGTAAGATTGCATTCACGCGAATGCGATGTGGTGCGAACTCCAACGCCATGCTGCGGGTCATTGCGACGACACCGCCCTTGATCGCCGCATAGGTCGAATAATTCGGAAAGGTGACATTCGCATGAACCGACGTAATATTGATGATCGACCCGCCTCCGCTCCGCTTCATGATCGGCAAGACGCGCTGAATGAGCAGGAAATATCCCCTCAGATCCGTCGTCATGACGCGCTCCCAATCGGCGAGCGTTACGTCCTCGACCGGCTTGTAATAATGCGTGCCTACGTTGTTGACCAGCACATCGATGGTCCCCCACTGCCGCTCCGTCTGCTCAACAGCTGAGCCAATATCCGCCTCCTTGGACACGTCCGTCCTTATGAAGCACACTTGCTCGCCGTAAGCAGACCACTCATGGAGCACACGCTCGCCATCTTCGGCATTCCAGTCCAGCACCGCTACACGATACCCGCTGCGAAGCAGCACCTCGGCTATCCCCCGACCAATGCCGCTCGCAGCTCCAGTCACCATCGCGACCTTGTTCACCATCGTCTGTCACATCCTCTGCTCAGTTACCCCTTCACTCCCGTAAAGGCTACACCCTTCTCGATATACTTCTGGGCAAACAGGAAGATCACCAGCAGCGGCAGCATCGAGATGAGCGAGCTCGCCATTAGCATGTTCTGCATGACCGCAGGCTGATTCTGCAGATCATTCAGCGCAACGGTGAACGTCCAATATTGTGCATCGCTATTGACGACAAGCGGCCACAGAAACTCGTTCCAGACCGGAATGAACGTCATCACTCCCACCGTCGTGAAGATCGGAACCGACAGCGGAACGACGATCTGCGAGAACGTACGGAACTCGGAGGCGCCGTCAATGCGCGCAGCCTGCAGCACTTCCTTCGAGAGTTGATCGAAGAAGCCCTTGAACAGGAAGATAACAATACCCCATGCGGTATGCGGTAAAATGACGGCGAGAAGCGAGTTCGTCAGTCCGAGGTCCTTCATCAACAGGTACAACGGCAGCAGCAGCGATATATCCGGAATCATAATCGTCGCAAGGAAGAACATGACCCAGAAGAACTTCCACTTCTTGCTGTTAATGAGATGCGCCAGCGCATAGCCAGCCATACCGCCCAATATCATCTGTACGAGCACACTTGCGATCGTAATGATAGCGCTATTCTGGAAATATTGTGCGAAGCCGCGCGGTCCAGCCGTATCGACAGCGAACTTGTTGAGCGCAATGAAGCTGTCGAGCATACGGGAGTAGGCAGGCTGCTCTGCAATGCTTGTCACCTTGCCGCCGATCAGCTTGCTCGAGCCGTAGAAGTCGGAGAAGCGCTTGGCCAAGCCATCGGTCGCTGTAGTCGCTGCCCCATCGGCCGCCTTCCCCTCAGCGCCCATCCATTCGAAGGACGAGTAGCTCTTCTCCCGAATTAATGGCAGCTTACGCTCCATCATCTTCTCGTTGAAGATCGTCGTCGGTACGATACGCGATTGGCCGACGAAGAACGAAGCAGAGATCGTCTCGGCGCGATAGAGCATCTTGCCGTCACGCACACCGGTTACGATCACCTCGCCGATGCTCTCGCGAATATTTTTCATCCACGGATACCAAGAGGCTTCCATCGAATCAATCTCGTAGTACAGCTCATCCTGGAGCGGCTGACCGCTATAATCAATCGTAACCTGAAGCGAGGACGGCACGGTCGGCAGCCACTTCGGCGGATACGAGTTGATCTCCTTCTCCGTCTTCAGCGCAGACGACATCATCCACAGAATCGGAATGACCGCACTAATCATGAAGAAGATGGTCACGACATACGCTGTTATTTTGAGCGACTTGCTTCCTTTTTCCCGAATTCGGGACTGAGAAGCTTGAACGTTCTCTTGCGTTGCAGGCTTTGAGGTTGGTTTCATCCGGCTCAGTCCTTTTCTTCGGAAATTTTATTTTGCACAATTGTCAGTAGGGCGATGACGATGAACATGAATACCGAGATCGCAGCCGACACGCCGAAGCGGGATTGCTGGAACGCCGAATCGACGACCAGCATCGATACGACCGTCGTCGTACCCGCCGGACCACCTTGCGTCATAATGTATATGTGATCGTAAGCGAGCAGGACGGTGGACATGAACGCGATGAATTGGATGACGATGATGAACTTAATGTTCGGCAGCAGCATCGTCCACATCCGCTTCCACGGTCCGGCCCCATCTACCTTGGCCGCCTCCAGAATTTCCACAGGGATCGATTTAATCGCTGCATAATACAGCAGCAAGGAGATACCGTTACCAGCAAACAGAGCAGGCAGCACGATCGCGAGCTTCGTCATGCTCGCATCATTAAGCCACAAGTACGGACCGAGTCCGATTTGACCGAGCCAATAGTTCAGCAGACCGAAGTCCGGATTATACATCCACTTCCACACGAGCACGCCAGCGACAACAGGCATCACCGTCGGCAGCTGGTACATGAAGCGGAAGAAGGCGTTGCCCTTCTGAATTTCCGTCAGGAACAACGCCTGCACGATCGGAATCCAGAACGTGAGCACCATATAGAGAACGAAGAAGATGAACGTATTCGACACCGCCTGCCAGAACGTAGAGGATGCCAAAAACTCCGTGTAATTGTCAAACCCAACAAAATGGCCCGGCGGATTGATCATGCTATAATCGAACAAGCTAATATACACCATGTTCAACAGCGGATAATACTTAAACAGCACGTAACATACTACTGACGGAAATAAGAATAAAAACGGAACCCAGCGTATATTGAACATTCGTTGCATAGAAGCCTCACCCCATCCGTGAATAGTAGATCGGGACTCCTCCGGCTGGAGGAATCCCGCCCTCTATTATTTTTTTATTTCTGCATTATACTTATCAGCAACCTCACGCTGCGCAAGATCTTGAGCAGCCTGCATCACCTTCTTCGGATCAAGACCATCCTCCAGCAATACTTGCTGAATCGCCTTCACGACATAAGGGCTAAGACGTGCCTTCAGGAAGTACTCGAGGCGACCTTCGTCCGCTGCCTTCTGTACGTTCTTCACCAGCTCCTCCGGCATGCCCTTCACATGATCGGAAGCGTCAACGTCGCTGCGCACGTTCAAGAGATTCGGGAAGATGCCGTTCTCGCTCTGGTACTTGAGCAGGTTGTCCTGCACTTCCTTGGACACGAGGTACGTCGCATACTGGAACGCTGCCTGTTGCTTCTCAGGCGATGCCTTCGGGTTCAGAATCCAGATCGCGCCGCCTACCTGTGCCGGAGACGATCCGCCTGGACCTGCTGGAAGCGCAGAGAAGCCGATGTTCTCAATGTCCATGCCGTTCGATACCATGTTGCCGAACCAGTTAGACGCTGAGATCATCGATGCCGCACGTCCCTGGTAGAAGTCATTCAAGTTCTCATCCAGGCTCTGAACGACGTTCTTCTGCGTCGCCTTGTACTTGAACTTCAGATCCTTGTAATATTGCAGCGCTTGAACCGCTGGCTCGCTGGTGAAGGTCAGCTTCACAGAACCATCCTTCTGACGCTCCGTCAAGTCGCCGCCCGCCTGCCAGACGTAATACTCGAAGAACCAGTCGGCCCAATCCATCCCGAGCAGCGCGTAGCCGTAGGTGCCTTTATCCGCGCTCGACAGCTTCTGTGCAGCCTCACCGAACGAATTCCAGTCCTTCAACGCTGCGTTCGCATCTACACCTGCGTCTGCGAACATTTTTTTGTTATAGGCAAGTCCTGTCACATACATGAAGCTCGGAATACCGTATATTTTGCCGTCTCTTGTAGCTGCAGCCATGGCGGATGGAAGGAACTTGTCCTTCTCCTTGTATTGCTGCCACAGGCTCGTAATATCGGCCGGGATGCCCTTATCGATGTACGACTCCATATCCGGGAATGCGTTGTTGTACAGGTCCGGCTGCTCACCGCCGACGACCGCGGTCATGAACTGCTCGCGCTCCTTCGTCAGCGTCGGTGCAACGTGCTTGATTTTGATGTTCGGATTTTTCGCTTCGAACTCCTTGAACGTCTGCTCCCAGAACGGCTTGAGCACATCACCATCCTGCGGCATATCCCAAGCTACGATCTCCACGACCTTACCAGAATTCGCTGTACCCTCTTTACCGCCTTGGTCACCAGCTTGATTACCTGTGCTCTCCTTGCCTCCGCCGCAAGCGCTAACAACAGACGAGAATGCGAGCAAGGCTGCGAGAAGGGCAAACGATCTTGTTTTCTTCTTCATTGTATTTCCCCCTTCATGTCATATGTTCTTCTCTACACTTCTTATTATAGAAGAAGCATCTTCGGAACCATTAAGAATATCTTAACCAGATGCTATTAAAATATTAATGAACTCTGAGCTGGTCATTATGCCGAAGGTCTGAACATACAGACGCACAAACACCCGGCTTCCTCAAGAAACCGGGTGCAGCTACCAGCACTCTCATTATCATGATGTAGCAAGGATAATCCTACGCTCTCGAAGCTGCGAATAGCTCACGGAAGCGGGAAGCCATCCATTCGTTCACGTCCCACTGACTGGCTACAGGCTGATTCGTGAACGCCAGCGTATGCATATATGGTACAGGGCCGAATTCAGGCGTTACAGTCGTGACCGCTTCACCTTGAGCCGCACGGATATCGAGCATCTGCTTCCACCAGCCCTCGAACCGCTCCAGCTCCAGCGTATATTCCGGCGCTCCCGGATGCGGCACCTGCGGTCCTTGGCTGAAGCCGACACGTCCATGAATATGATGCGTATGACGGATCGCAAGCGCGAGCTCCTCCTCCATGTCATGCAGCAGAGACTCGCACACGTTCGTCCAATGGCTGAAGTCTGCGGTAAGGCGCAGCTCTGGGAATTTGCGCAGCAAGCGAGCCGTCGTCCATGGTGCGAACATCGAGCGGTGACGATGCGTCTCATGGGCAAGGACGATCCCGTGGTCAGCCTCGATCCTCAGCGCCTGCTCGAAGAAGCGATCCTGCTCCAGCTCGCTCATCTTGTCTCGGGCGCTGTGCGATACGATATGGACAGGCTTGAACGTAGCTGCACGCTCCACCTGCTCCTTCAAGCTCGCTGCATGATCTTCCCCTGCTGTGAATACTTGGGCAATGTACTGTAGAGAATAGTGCTCAAGCGCATTGCGGAACTCTGTCTCACGCTCTGGCGCAGGCAGGGGTGATTCAATACCGTCGTAGCCAGCCTCCGCTGCCTTGCAGAGCATCTCGTGGAACGTGCCGCTCATGCCCCATAATGCTTTGTATAGCTCCAGCTTCATTCGTTTACCAGCTCCTCCTGAAATAACAGGTTCCAGAGTACAATCATTAGTCACATTGAATCAGAATCTTCATCACACTGCCGCCAGACTCCATCTTCTCGAAGCCGGACTGAATCTGCTCCAGCGGGTATACTTCTGTAATGACCTTCTCAAGCGGCAGTACGCCGCTAGCCGACAGCTCGATGGCCTTCGCGAAGTCTTCATGCTCGTATACGCGTGCGCCGACCAGCTGCAGCTCTCTCCAGAAGAAGCGATGCAGGTCAACCGGCACCGGCTTGCTGAATATACCGACGATGACGATACGGCCCCGCACCTTCGGAAGCTTCGTCATCACCTCAGCGCCAGCTACCGACGACGTGACCTCGAATACGACATCTGCCCCACGCTCAGAGGTAGCGGACTGCACATACTCGACCAGATCCTGCTCCTTCGGGTTGCACGTCTCGAAGCCGAGCTCGGCGAGCAGCTCGAGACGATACGGATTGATCTCGGCTACGACGACCTTCGCGCCAGCCGCACGCGCCACGAGCGCGATCAGCGTGCCGATCGGACCGCCGCCGATGACGACTGCATAATCGCCAGGCGCCACTTGACCGAGACGCACATCGTGACAAGCGACAGCCAGCGGCTCGATCAGCGCGCCATGCTGCAGACTCAGAGAGTCCGGAAGCGGAAGCAGAGTGCCCGCAGGTACGGTCCAGTACGACTGGAACGCGCCATCTGTCTCGATGCCCATGAACTTCAGACGGTGACAGATGTGGCTGCAGCCATCCTGACAAGCCGGACATTCGCCGCATGGTCCAAGCGGCATCACCGTCACCTTGTCGCCCGCCTTATAGTCTGTTACTCCTTCGCCCACACGCTCAATAATGCCGGACATCTCATGCCCCATCACATGCGGCTTCGTGACGCGATGGTCCATATGTCCGTGATAGATATGAAGGTCTGTACCGCAGATCCCTGCGTATGCTACCTTGATCTCAACCTCACCTGCACCCGGCTCCCTGCGCGAGCCCGCACCGACCTGAATTGTCTTATCGCCTTCATAGAACGCTGCTTTCATTCGATTCACTCTCCCTGAATTAGATTATTGCTGAGATTTGTCTTCTAAGCGGGTATTCCAATCTTGCTAGAACGAGCTCTCGTACGGCTTCAACAGGTCGGCGCGGAATTCGACTCCTGTACCCGGCGCATCCGGTGCGACTGCCCTACCGTCCTTCAAGACGAGCGGACGCGTCGTATATTGATCGATCGGGAAGCTGTGCACCTCCAGATACGACGCATTCGGCATCGCCGACATCAAGCTGACGTGAAGCTCCTGCATCCCGTGCGTGCAGACCGGCAGGTTGTACGCATAGGCAAGGTTCGCCACCTTGAGCCAGCCTGTAATGCCGCCAATGTTCGACGCATCCGGCTGCGGGAAATCGATGTTCCCGCATGTAATCATATTAACAAACTCATATACGGTATGGAAATTCTCCCCAGCTGCCAGCGCCAGACCGCCCTCGGTACCGATGCGCTTGAAGCCGCTGTAATCATCAGGAATTGTCGGCTCCTCCAGCCAATAAATATCATAAGGCGTCAGCAGCTTCGCCGCCTTGATAGCGGTTTCAACCGACCACTTCATATTCGCATCGACCATGAACACCTTTTCTGGGCCGATTAGCTCGCGTACAGCTGCCACACGCTCAATATCATCCATGAGCCGCTCTTGGCCAAGCTTGATCTTCACAGCCTGGAAGCCTTGATCCATGTAGCTCTGAATGTTTGCAAGCAGCTTCTCCATCGAGAAATTGAGATCGATCGCGCCTGCGTATGCCTTCGTCGAGCTATCGTTGCCGCCGAGCAGCTTCCACAGCGGCTCATCCATGCTCTTGCCGCGCAAATCCCACAGCGCGATATCAATGGCGGAGATGGCGAAGGAGGCAATGCCGCCGCGGCCAACGTAATGAATCTTCCAATTCATCTCCTCCCAATGCTTCTCCACACAGCTCGCATCCTTGCCCAGCATGAACGGCTTCAGATCGTGCTCGATCATGTGGCAGATTGCTCGGCCGCCGACACCGCCTGTATACGTGTAGCCGACGCCCTTGGCGCCATTGGCCTGCACGATCGTGACTGTAATTAATTCGAAGTGAGAATGAATGCCATGTCTTGCGTCTCCCAGCTGCTCCGACAGCGGGATCTGGAAGTATTGTGTCACGATATCTGTAATCTGTTTGCCATTAGCCATCTTCTTCACCCTCTATACTCAGTAGTCTGGACACATTCGTTCCGATTAATAAAATAGTATTACATGTATACAATTTAGTCAACATAAAATCGGAACACTAACCCACTTTATTTATGTCATTGACTCATAACGAAACATTATTTAAAATAACGGAATAAGATAGTTTTAGGAGGAAGGTGCTACGATGAGTGCAGAATTGAACAAAACCAACTCCACGCTCGAACGTGCTCTCATGCTGCTTGAGCAGCTTGCTCTGAATAAAGGCGGCGTCGGAATCGGAGAATTGTCAGAGGCGACACAATTACCGAAGAGCACCACCCACCGTATATTAGAGACGCTGCAGAAGGCGGGCTTCGTCATGCAGGAGCCGTCCACGGAGAAATATTACGTTGGTCTGAAGGCGATCGAGATCGGCATGTCCGGACTTCATAATATCGATCTCGTAGAAGCGGCCATCCCTCATCTGCAGGATCTTGCCGCGCAGACGGGGCAGACGGCGTTCCTCGCCGTATATAATGAAGGCGAAGTGATCTACATCTATAAGGTGGACGGCACGTCCTCGGTCATTATGAACGCCATACTCGGCTCGCGCAACCCGGTACACTGTACCGGACTTGGCAAGGCGATCATGGCCTACTTCTCACTTGAAGCCGTCGATCAGATCGTCAGCGAGAAGGGGCTGCATAAGTACACCGAGACGACGATTACCGATCACCAGCAGTTCCTGCAGGAGCTCAGCAAGATCAGACAGAAGGGCGTCGCCATCAACCGCGAGGAGTACGACGAAGGCCTCAGCTCCATTGCAGGCCCTGTCTTCAACTATACGGGTAAGGTGATCGCTGCGATCAGCGTCGCTGGACCGACCGCCCGCATCTTCGACAAGCAAGAGGAGATCGAGGCGCACGTGAAGGAGAAGTCGTCCCTCATCTCCAAGCGACTTGGCTACGTGCCGTCGATGCGCTCGATCTACTTGTCCTGATCGCTGCATCCGAGCCGCACCAGACTCCCATACTGAACTGCACCGCTCGCCTGCATCAGTGACGAGCATGCATGCACGGACGCTGCCCCGCAGCGTCCGTTTTTTTGTGGGGGCTCACCCCTGCATACAAGCAAGGAGCCGGTCTTCTCGAAGGAAGTCCGACTCCTGTACCTGGATTAATCCTTTCTCGCTTTCTTGCCTAGCCAGAGCACTTCTGGATTGACCTTGTTCGCATAGCAATGCTTGAACTCTTCATCGATGCTGAACTTCATAATGTAATTCCACTTGGAATGCACGTTGTGGCACAAGCCCCAGCGTATGCCCTCGAGCGGACTGCGGTCGTGATCCGGTGTACGGAACGGGCCAGCAGCCTCCGGCGGGTTCTTAATGACCGCTTCGATCTCGAAATTAATGCCGTCGTGCGAATATTGAATCGTATTCTTCTCCGGTCCATCCGTCGACAGCAGCCCCGCCATACCGCCGCGGTAATGCCATAGCAGCGTCTCGTGTCCGCTGTTCGTCACAGGATTGTACTCGGACTTCACGTATGGACCTTCTGGATGATCGGCAATCGCAACGCCCCACTTCGTCGTGCGTCCGCCGAACGTCATCTCCTCGCCCTTCTGCTCGCCCTTATAATATAGATAGAATTGGTTATTATAATAGAAGAGAACCGGATCGTGAACCTTCAGACTGTCGAAGTCACCCTTATGCTTCACGGTCAAACGGTTGTCGTCATCGCCGTACCATTCGCCGTTCATCGCAGGGCGGAGAATGGGCTCATCCAGCTTGCGCCATGGACCTTGCGGAGCCTCGGCGACAGCCATCGCGATATTCTCGTACTTGCGCAGCAAATATTGACCTTCGATGACCTGGTACACCAGATAGAACTTCCCGTCGTGATGTAGAATCTCCGGCGTGAATACGCTGCGGTCGTCATACGAGCCCTTCGGCCCGCGACCGACGGCAAGCCCCTGCTCGGTCCAGTTCACACCGTCAGGTGACGATGCATACCATACCTCGGAATGATCCCACGGGAACACCTTCGCGTCCGGATCGCCAGTGCTGAAGCCATGCGCTTCTCCGACCGACTTCGTATACCAGACGTAATACGTGTCACCGACCAGAATGACAGCGGACGGATCGCGGCGGTGTACGCCTTCCTCGTATGCAAGACCGGTTACAGGCGAATATCGGAAATCGCAGAACCAGTCGCTGTTCTTCGTATATTGCTTCGCGCGGATCGTTGCAGCGCTTTCTTTTTTCATATAGACTCGTTCTCCCTTCTTCGAATAGCTATACGCGTTATGAAACAAAGAAACTAAATCCCGTTATAAAAGACATAATGCATTAAAATCGGAATTAGTTTCGATATATTTGTATTATACCGTTCGTCCCTATTCCCGTCAATAGCTCAGTAAGTTGTAGATCAGCTGCGCCGTCTGTGCCCGTGTAGCAGTTAAAGACGGATGAATTCGACCGTCATACCCGGAGACGACACCGTTCTGTGCCATGTACGCGACCGCCTCGTTCGCCCACGGAGCAACCTCGCTCTGATCGGCATATTGGGACAATGGAGCGCCTTGACCTTCTGGGAGCTCCTCCAGCACCTTCAGCGCGTTGTACATGAGAGTCATCAGCTCTTGACGAGTAATCGGCTGCTCGGGCTCGAATCGATTCGCGCCTGTGCCGCTTGCGATGCTCAGCTGCTTCGCTGCCGCCAAGTACCCTGTATACCACGTATCCCCTGCATCTGCGAAGTTATCGCCTCCTGCCACAGGCTCGATACCGTACGCATCCAGCAGCAGCTTGACGAACTGTCCGCGC
The DNA here is from genome assembly GCF_027923405.1 of Paenibacillus sp. YYML68. Lineage (NCBI taxonomy): Bacteria > Bacillati > Bacillota > Bacilli > Caryophanales > Paenibacillaceae > Paenibacillus > Paenibacillus sp. YYML68. Next base: position 3,636,225 of record NZ_BQYI01000001.1, read on the forward strand.
GTAACGGCGAGCTCCGGAGCGAATCGGCCCTCACCTACACCTGTCGTAATGCTGCGTGCCGCAAGGAACGAGACAGCGTCTGCATACCAGTCGCTACCTGTTACGTCCTTGAAGGCAACCTCTTGATACCCGATCGCATAGGTGGAAAAGTGTGTCAGCGTCAGCTGCACCGACTTCGTCTTCTCGTCATAACGTCCGCGCTCCGTCTTCAGCTTCCCATCCGAACTCACGTAGTACACGTTGATCGAGCTGGGCTTCTCGCCCGGCTGCAGCTCATACGGCAGCGTCAGCTGCGCCTTGCCGCCCTGGAACTTCGAGATTTCACCTGACTCCGACGAGACGGTGAAGTCATAGAGCGGTCGCCCGGCCAGCTGCTCCCGGATCGCCGCTTGCTTCTCCGCAGGCATACGGCCTACAACATCCTCAACCTGCGGCTGCTCTACGGTTACGGAGATGTTATCACCCGCTTGCCGTGTTATAGCCTGGAGCGCCTTGCTGTCGAATACGATACGGCCGAGCGGCGTCGTCAAGGCTACCCCTGTTTCCTTCAGCTTCGCCACATCGGCGAGCGCCGCCTTCGGCAGACTGACCTGCGCCTTCGTCACCGCTTCGCCCGGCTTCACCTCAGACTTGATCTCCAGCAGCTGCAGCTTCGGCTTCCCTGTGCCTGTTGATGCCGTCTTGCCTAGCTGCTCGACGAGCTTCTTCACCGCATCATGCGTAATGACCGCTGACGCTGTTCCGTTCGTCACGACCGCTTGCTGGGTTAATGTTGTGCCGTTCTGAACGCCACCCGCGCCTGAATTGCTGCCCGGAGGCTGATCCGTCGGCTGGTCCGTTGATCCTTGTCCGTCACCAGGAGGCGGTGTGCTTGGAGTTGTCTCAATCGTTACCGCACCAGCCGTGTGCTGCAGTCCAGCCGGAATCGACACCTCGTAGTAGCCGTTCAGATGCTCGACCGTGATCGGTGTCGTGCCGATCTCGGCACCTTGCTTGATCGTGAATTTCAACGTCGCAATGTGCTTGGAGGCATGATCATGGAAGCCTTCCGTACTTACGGCCACCACATTCACTCGGCCCACCTCCTGCTCCACATGGCTGACATACATCCAGCCGCTATTGAAGCCTTCGCCCTTGATTACATCAGCTTGATCCAGACTCAGCTTAGACGGGTCATACTTCAGCTTCACATTCAAGGTCTTGAGCTTGTTCGCCTCCTGGAGGACGATCTGTACAGCCGCCTCACTTCCGATGACGCCAGAAGCAGCCTGCACCTTCAGCATAGGTGGCTGCTGTGCATTCGCAGAGACGGGAAGCAAGCCCGCTCCCAAGAGCAGCGTTAGAAGCCACGCGATATATTTGTTCATTGTGCACCTCACTTCTCATGTCTGGACAAACGCCTCGCACTGCGGCATGCACAGCGCGAAGCGCCTCTACTCGATTATTGGATTAAGCCTACACTCTTCTTCAGCATACGGAGGGCGTCCGATGTCGTTAGCTGTCCGTCACCGTCATAATCGGCCGTCTGAGTCTGCTTCTCGTTCAGCAGCTCCATATTAGCCAGATGCTTCATCAGCTTCAGGGCGTCCAGTCCGTCGACCTTGCCGTCATCGTTCACATCTCCGGCCACCACCAGCTTCTCAATCGTAATCGTTGTCGGCTGAGCGGTGAACGCATACGGTGCTTCCGATATGAGGTTCCCCTCCAGATTCGCGAAGCTGATTGAAGCTGGAGTGGACTCCGTTATACCTGCCTTAGCCGTAAACTCTAGCGTCGCGACCGTCGTGCTGGTACCCGTAATGCCAGACTCCTTCACACCGTCGAAGACAATGGTGCCTGGAGTCGACGTGTTGCGCTCGACGAGCGAGAACGCATCTGTGAACGTCACCTGCTTCAACGTCAGCAAGCTGTGATCGTATTGGATCGTCGCCTTCAGACGGCCGAGATCCTTCACATCGCGGACCGTGACCGGCACGCTGAACGTAGCACCGGACGCTACCGACTGATTCGCTGCTGCAATAGACGGCTTCGTCGGATTTGGATTTGGATTCGGATTCGCTACAAGATGGGAGAGCGTCAGCTTATCGATGATGAAGCTGTCGCCACTCTCTGGCGCGTCCTCCCACAAGTAGAAGCTCAACGACGTAATGTTGCCGAAATCAAGACCCGACTCCGCTCCCCAGAAGCCTTCCGTCGCTCCCCAGTCTGCAGGAGAAGCCTTAAACTTATCCAACACAATTGCTCGCGATTGATTCGCATCGACGACGAAGTAGAACGTACGCAACGCGCCGCTTGCATCAGTCACATTGACCCGTACCTGATTCGGCTTCGCCGTCGGATTCGTCACATCTGCTGTTATGGAAGGCGTCTTGCCTAGATTCCAAGGAGCAGATGGACTGATCGTTACACCTGCGTAGTCGGTATCCAGCGTCCCTACGTTGACCTTCATCGCACGCTCACCGTCTGTTGCGCCTTGTGCCTGATACTCCACCACCGCGCCCTTATAGCCGGAGACGATCGACAGATCCTCCGAAGCCTCGAAGGAGATCGTCAGCGGAGTACCCGTCTCACCGGGACCTTCGTTATCATCGAGTCCAAGGAACTTCACATCATAAGCCTTGGCGTGCAGCTCCTTCGCCGCAGCGACCATCGCCGGGTATGGCACATCGGTTACATCGACGAAGCCGAGGTTGTAGTTCTCGCCATCCCAAGCGCGTCCGAGTAGCGGCTGGTCGACGTATTGGAACCAGTGCGCGCCCACGAAGTAAGGGCTCTTCAGCACCGTTTTCATATAATGGAGATACTTGTCTGCGCGGTCCTGCTGATTAGCTGAAGCGGTATCGGCAACCGGACCTGTACCGAACATCCCTCTGTCATTCGAGGCGAAGGCATACTCCCCGATAATGGTCGGCATATCGAGGGCTTCCAGATGCATCCAGTTCTCACCGTCCACATCTTCCTTATAAATGTTGAAGCTGATCACATCGACGTACTTCGCTGCAACCTCCTGCACCTCAAGGCTCGTCCCCCACTCGGCGAAGCGGGAGCCGAGGTACAGCGTATTCGGGAGTGCAGCCGTGAGCGCTGTGTCGACCGTGCTAAAATATTGCTCGGCCACAAGCTTCAGCATCGCCGAGAAGTCCGGCACCATCGCGTCTGTAATCGTACCGACCTGATACGGCGCCTCCATCGCTGCGAACGAGGCGAAGCTTGTCCCCCACTTCGCGTTCAAGGAAGCGATGCTATCCTGGTACGTAGCCTTCAGGTGCGCGAGCATCGCCTTCTTCGCATAGCTCGTGCTTAGCGTCGCATCTGTCTCCAGAATATGACTGATCAATGAATACTTGCTCTGTACGGCACGCGGATTGCCCCACTCCATCTCATTGTCGATATAGACGCCGAGCATCCACTCATCATTCGCAACGCCATAGGCGAGAATCTGGTCCTGAACCATCTTCTCCACGCTGTTCTTATACTCTGGATCGAATACATCCGGGAACGGACCGATCTTCGCATGTGTGCCGACATGTGTCCAGCCGTTCGCCACATATGCGAGCTTCGTCTCATTACCCTTGCCGAAGTACAGCTCGGGGTCCGACCAGTTGCCCAGCGAGTTGAAGCCCCAATTCTTGAAACGAGCCACCGACGAAGCTCTCCACTCGTTCTTGTAATCATCGCCGTACTTGCGCTCGAGATTAGCTGCATAATGGTTGAACAGCCACCCTTCGGTCTGTCCCAGCGGTGCTCTCGCTACAAAGGTCGTGTAGTCGTAATGGTCACCGAGCGGACCGTCCTTCGCCGGAACGTCCTCGAACATGTTCTCTCTGCCGGAGATCCACGTCATCATGTCGGGAAGACGCGCGATGTCAAGTCCCGTGGAGAAGAACAAGTAGCCCTCCGGATCGACAAGCGTCCATTTCCCTTCATGCTTCGTCACCCGGAAGTGACCGGTTCCTTCCAGCTTCGGACCGTTCAGCCAGCCGCCATATTTGCTAGTCGCAAGCGGAGGCTGCGAGGATGCCAGCTGCTGAGCTTCCTGCAGCTTATAGTTCACGAGGTCTTGATCAGACTTGACCTTGCCCCCCCAGTCTATGCCTGTGTATTGCCCGTACTTATCCACCAGACCGTCCAGATAGCTCAGATCGGAGCTTGGGTCAGGAATAACCTTGATGTTATCGAATATCAACGTCGACGGCTTCTTCGCGTACATTTGCCAAATTTGGAATTCAACGATGTTACTCGCATTCAGCGACTTCTCCCCCCAGCCATAGCCGAGCTGGTTGCCTGCTGGATTAGGCGGTAAGAAGCGCATCCCGAGATCAAGCGCGTTGGAGCCGAAGCTCATATAGAACTTAGACGTCGAGTTCGCCTTCACGGATGTGCCTGTACTGACCGTGGAATGCTTAACACCGTCCGCAGTCTTGTCGTCATCGACTCGCAGGAAGAAGACGACCGGCTCATTCGTCGGGTTCGTCACCTCGAACGCCAGCGCACCGCCGCCGAAGCTCCATGGCGTCTCCGCTGTAAACTTAACCGTAGGGAAATCAGCCGCCTTATAATCGACCTTAAGCCCCTTGGACCCGTTCGTACTGTCAACGATCGATAGCGTCGCGTCTCCACCCTTAACGAACGATGGAATGACACCGCTCTCAAAATCAAGTCCTGGAAAGCTCCCCGCCGTCGTCTGCACGTTGGATACGCTCCCGCCAGTCGAGCCTGACTGCCCCTCCATCCCGTAGGCTGGAGCTGCTGCAAGTCCCATTACCATCGCCATGGAAAGCATAGCCGATGTCCATCGCTTCCCTGTTGTGCCTCTGCTAGTGCTCGTCTTGTTCTCCGTACTGCGTATAATCCTCATTGGGATAACCTGCCTCCTTCTAGTATTCAATAATGCTTGTGTACGAGCAGCCGGCGAACGTACTTCGCGCAGTCACTCGCCGTGGGAACGGTTACATCAGCATGTCCAAGAAATCGAAACACCGTCCCATTAATTACAAGCCTAGTATACCTGTTATCGGGCGTTCGCCTGTACGAATATTTTAATTTCATATTGCTAAAATCTTAAGGTATTGCGCATGTCCTTCCTATTAAAAACGCTTCGCACTGCGACATGCACAGCGCGAAGCGCCCCTACTCGATTATTGGATTAAGCCTACACTCTTCTTCAGCATCTTCAACGCATCCGATGCCGTTAACACGCCATCGCCGTCATAGTCGGCAGCGGTTACTTGAGCCGTCGTTAACGTCGCGAGATTCGCCAGATGTCTCATCAGCTTCAGCGCATCCAGTCCGTCAACCTTGCCGTCATCGTTCACATCGCCCGGCGTCAGAGCTACAGTGACGGTAATCGTACCCGTCTGTGCTGTCATCGCATAAGGCACCTCGGTCTTCGTATTGGCCTCGATGCCTGTAATGGTGATGGCAGCCGTCACATCCTGCGTAATACCGGACTTCGCTGTGAATGTCAGCTCGGCAATCGTTGCGTCGGCAGACGTAAGACCTGCTGCATTGACGCCGTCGAACGTCACCTTGCCTGGAACCGTATCGTTCGATTGAACGGTTGGCAGCTCGTTCGTGAACGTTACGCCCGCTAGTGTCAGTACATTCGAATCGTACTGTACGGTAGCCTTCAATCGGCCGAGGTCCTTCACATTCTTCAATGTAACAGGCACCTTGAACGTAGTCCCCGCCTTGACCGTCTGATTCGCCGTCCCCAGCACAGGCGTTACTGGTGGTGTTGTAGCTGCATTCGCAAGCGTAATCGCATCGAAGGCAAGTGTCGCCTTCGTCAGCGGTGCAGCATTCGGCGCGAATACATACAGCTTGACAGACTTGAGCTTCGTCGTATCGATCGCTGCTGATCTCGCGTAATATCCATCCGTCTGCCAGCTTGCAGCCGTTACGCCGAACTCCGAGATCGAGATATTCCGCGACGCGTTCGGCGCGATGGCGAAATAATACGTGCCTTTATTGCCTGCGATATCGGCGATTTCAACGCGCAGCTGGGTGGCGACGTTTTCGAAGCTTTTCACATCGAGCTTGAATGGCTTGCCGCCCAGATTCCAGCCCTCGGCCGGAGCTGTAAAGTCAACATTGCCCGAATATTTACCGCTCGTATCCCAAGTGTAAGCCGTGAATTGGTTGAAATCGACCTTCAGTGCCTTCGAGCCGTGCGTAGCTCCCTCTGCACCTCTTGTTACCGTCATCGCCTGATTGTTATACGTATACTGAACCGCTTCCCCGTCCTCGAAGGACGTAATCGTACCCGGTGCTGGATCAGGACCTGGCGCTGGACCTGTCTGAACGTTGCCAAGCATCACGTTGTCTAATGTAATCGTTGCCTTCGTCAGCGGAGCTGCCGTTGGCGCGAATACATAGAAGCGAACTAATTTAATATTGGTCGTATCGATCGCCGCATTTCTCGGGAAATTCCCATCGGTCTGCCAGCTTGCCGCCGATACGCCAAACTCCGAGATCGAGATATTGCGCGACGTGTTCGGTGCTACAGCGAAGTAATACGTGCCTTTGTTAGAGGAGCCGTCGACAATTTCGACACGTACCTGTGCAGCAGCATTTTCCATATTTTTCACATCGAACTTGATCGGCTTGCCTTCCAGATTCCAGCCCTCGTCCGTTGCGGCAAAGTCGAGGTTAGCCGAATACTTACCACTCGAATCCCACGCATAGGAGGTGAATTGTGTGAACTCCGCCTTCAGCGCCTTCGAGCCCTTCGTTACACCGTCTGTGCCACGAGTTAACGTCAAGCCTGAACCGTTAGCGGCATAGCTGATCGGCTCTCCATCCTCGAAGGAGAAGAGGGCACCAGTAATACCGACCGACGAGCCTTTCGTCTTCGTATATTTATCGAAAATCGCCACCGCTGTAGCCAAATTGCTCTGTACCAAAGCGATCTCATCTGCAGTTGCTAATGCATCGTTCTTCACGATATCCGCCTTCGTCAGCTCGATATTGAGCGTGTTGTGAATGTGCTTCATCACCCACTTCTGGCCGACCGACAGCTCTGCGCCTGTCTTCGACACGACCGCAGCCTGGAGCTTCGCCTTCGCATTCGCGATCGGCTGTGCGAGCGATGTCGTTGCTGTGCCTGTCGGAGCTGCCTGCTCATAGTAATTGATGAGCTGCACGCTAGTTATATGTCCGCCATTCTCAGGAATCGTAATCTGAATCGTATTGTTCGACTGTACCTTGGCCGGATCGAGCTCGAACTCGGTGAACGTCAGAATGTCTCCTGACTTATTCGTGAACTCGAGATCCTTGGTGAAGCTTTGAGCGTCAGAGCCGCTGCCTGGGTTCACCTCGACAGCCATGTCTGTCGTAAAGCCGCTTCCATCCTTACCGAAGCCTACACGCAAGGTCGATTTCGCAAGGTTAGTCGTGGACGCTGCGACTGTGAACTCAAGCGGAGCTGCTTCGCTTGTCGGCACCAGCTCCTGCGGTGCGTAGTCAAACTTGCGCTCCCACGTCTTCGTGAATGACGGGTTGCTGTCAAGTGTAATTTCGAAGACGCTCATTTCTTGAACACGCATGTACACATTGTTCAAGTCCGCGACGTGTTCTTCCTCGTACGTCAGCTTCCCTTTTTCCAGATAGAAGTGCTTTCTCTTGACGTCTGCAATGTTAGCGTTTCCTGCAAGTACGTTAAGGTCGAGATTGACGCGCTGCGCGTTCAGATTGTGCACGGCCACATAGACCTTATCATTGTAGCGGACCGCATTCGTGAATACGCGCTCGTTGTCCGCTTCAGACGGTAGGTAGGCACCGCGATAGTCCTTCCACATATCGACATACGCTTCGAGAGGCGTCATCTCTTCCATCAGACCATTCTTCGTCTCATTGTACTTATAGAAGGTCTGGTTCGAATTCGGTCTCCAGTTGATGATCGGATACAGATACGGTACGAGCATGCCGATCGAATCGGAATAGTTCATGAAGCGCTGCATGTAGCCATTGAAGGCAATCAGGTTCTGGTAATAGTCAATGTCCGTACCGCCTGTGTTGTACGTGCCTTCCTCCGTAATGTAGATCGGCTTCACATTGTTCGTATTCACCATATGCGCGTTAAGCAGGTCAAGCACGGCTTCCATTCTTCCGTTCAGGAAGCCCTTCGGATTGCTCTCTTGGTCGTGCATAATTAAGTTCGCATTCTCGTAGAAGTGGTGCGAGTACCAGTCGAGCGTATCCTTCGTATCGTCCATGAACTTCAACTGCGCTCTCGCTTCATCGAAGCCCTTCTTCTCGAAGTACATGAACGCGCTGCTCGGTCCTCCGACCAGAACATCCGGATTCTCCGCCTTGACAGCGGTTGCAACCTTATTGTGGAATTCGGACAAGTAGTCCCAAGCTTGATTCGGATGAGTCAAGAAGAACCACCATTCCTGCGGAATCGTCGATTCGTTCTTCACCTCCACATACTTCGGTCCTCTGCCGTCGAAGCGCGTGTCGATGCTCTTGATCAGCTTCGCTGCAGAATCGGCAGCCGCATCGAAGTTCGCATACGAGGGTGTTCCGAAGTGCTCCGACTCCTTCGAGTTCGGATCGGCCCACATCCATCTTGGCCATCCGTCCAAGGTCAGGACATAATCCTTGCCAACGGTAGCATACAGACTGTCGAACTTATCAATCGCTTCCTGGCTTCTCGCGTACACCTTGTTCGTCTCTGTGAAATCCGCATACCCCGGACGTGCAGCGTCCTCCTTCAAGCCGGCATTTTCCGTCATCAGCTTATAGTGGAACGCACCCCGTCCTGGTATGAAGCCCCAGTCGTTCGTCGCCTTATGATACGCTTCATCGAGAAGTGTGACGCTGCCGCTCGATTGCTCGACACCGATCGGACCACTGTTCACATGGTAGCGCTTGAATACATCCTCAGGCAGCTTGTGCACGCCATTCATGCTCAGATTCGTAAGCGCATACACATCAGCGGTGACGTTCAGAATGTCCCGGTCGCCGCCTAATACGGTCCAAGCCGCCGTATCGAATTGCAGCGGAACGCCTTGCTCTTCCCAGTGATAGATGCTTCGCAGCGTACCGTTGCCGACGATCTTCATCTTGTAGCCGTCATACCGTAAGTTACCGTTCTGATCCTTGACCAGCCATGGCTTCATAATGCTTTCCGTCGGATTCGATTCCTGGAAGCTCATCTTCGTGTAGTTCGTGTACAGACCTGTAATCCCGTCCTTCCAGCCGCCATTCTGGAATACGGTCCACTTCGTCTCGACACCATTCGGGTCGATGACATACAGCTCCATCGTTTGTGCAACAGAGCCCTCGAACCGCACATCGTTGAACAATCTCCAGATCCGAGCGTCGCGAGCCGGAATGTCGATGATCACTTCACCATTTACCTGCAAGTACTGTCCTTCCGGATATTGCAGGAAGTTAATTCGTTTAATCCGGCTCTCGCCATTGATACTGTTGAAATATTGAACTGCATCGTCTCCGAATTGCGACTTGTAATAAGCCGCCGTCTCTGTGATCGTATCGAAATCAGCCTTGTCGATACGAATGTTCTCCGGTAATTCATCCTCCGAAGTCGCAGCATACCCCAAGCTGCCAGGCATGATGACAGAGGTAACGATCAACAGCATACATAACACGCTGGTCAGCGTTTGCTTCAGCTTCCTGCTCAATATCATGTTCAACTCTCCCTTATTATGAATTGCATTCCTACTGCTTAAGTACGACCTTGTATCAGAACTACATCAAGCCCCCCTCCATAACGCTCAATTGTCACTCCCGATTATGAGTTAAGCGTTTTCAAACTTGGAATTGAGTTTATTTTATCACAAGAATCCAAATTATCAATACATAATTCCTATAATAATTGATTTTGTATATTTTATCGGAACATAATCTCATTAAGTTATTGTATGAGAAAATGATTACACGAAGCAGGAGGTCTTACCCTCCGTGTGGAATTCGTAATATTGACAGCGCATACAATGAGCAGCAAGAGCGGCCCGCCATAGTTCATGAGAGGATGGGAATTGGAATGAAGAGCATAAGTTCACAGGAAGCAAGAGAGAGAGCACATCAGATGCTACAGCAGGCCGGGATCATCTTGACCCCCGCTGAAGCCGAGCAGTTGGAGATCGCCGACTTCGGCCTGAAGCGACTGAAGCAGGAAGGCTTGCAGCTCATCACGTACGTCAACAACGACCGGTATTGTGCGAAAGAGCTCGTATTGTTCCCAGGACAGACGTGCCCGGAGCATCGCCATCCGCCAGTCGGCGCGGACCCTGGGAAGCGAGAGACGTTCCGCTGCCGCAGCGGAACGGTATACTTATATGTCGAGGGCGATGCCGCGCCGACGCTGCACGCACAGGTACCCGACGAGAGCAAGCCGTATTACACCGTCTTCCACGAGCTCGTGCTCGCGCCGGGAGATCAATACACCATTGAGCCTGATACGCTGCATTGGTTTCAGGCCGGGCCGGAAGGGGCGGTCGTGTCGGAGTTCTCCAGTACGAGCCGGGACGAGCTGGACATCTTCACCGACCCGCGCATCGTGCGCGTGCCTTGAGTTGAGGTCGGGGTGATATACAAGGTCGTGATCACAAGTTGTGATCCGGCCTCTTTTTCATTTTCCGAACGTTCAGACTAGTCACATGTAAACCGAATGCCCAAGCTATAGCGATCAATGTAAAAGAAACTTGACATTCTATATGGTTTACTTTACATTGTATATAGTAATCTTTACATTACATGCAGGAGGTGGTAGGTAAGCATGACCTATCAGGAGAAAAAAAGCATTGTTTCGTTAGTGAGCTCCATTTTTATTTTCATTACTTACTGCATGATCAAGTACAGACAATTTCCCGAAGGTGAACCACTTGAATATTGGGGATCGTTTGTGCTTGTGCTGACTGTTGTTTCGATCGGTGCGCATATTGTCATCAGCATCGTGTTTACTATCTTTTTTCGAGTCACAACAGGGGAGAAGGAACCCCATTTTGCAGATGAGATGGATAAACATATTGAATTAAAAGCTTTTCGAAATTCTTTCTTTATTTTTATTCTTGGTTTTCTCATTTCGATGGGTTCGCTTGTTATGCAGGAAAATATCAATTTGATGTTCATGATTCTTATCGTTTCTGGATTCATCTCTGACATAGCAGGCTCTTTATCCAGACTTTATCACTACAGGAGTGGAGTTTAATATGAGCAAGATACTTGTTGGCAACCACATCCGAACATTGCGATTTAATCACAACGAAATGACACAACAGCAATTGGCCGACAAGGTAGGTGTAACAAGACAAACCATTTTGGCGCTAGAGAAGGGGAACTACTCTCCTTCATTAGAACTGGCTTTTCGCATTGCCCATGCATTTAATTTATCGATAGAAGAGGTTTTCTACTATGGGAGTCATAACGAGGAGGAGAGTTAATATGTTTTCCATTCGAGCAACGTCTACAATTACAGGAGTTTTATTTTTGCTTGCTGCTGTTTCCGCTATTTTGGGGCTTCTTCTATACGATCCTGTACTGAACAACCCGAACTACCTCATAGATGGCGTGAAGTATAAGGACCAAATCGTTCTCGGAGCTCTATTCGAACTGATTTTGGTTGTTTCAGCAATAGGTACTGCGTCTACGATGTTTCCTGTTCTACAAAAGTACAATGTGACGATCGCTCTTTGGCATCTTTGTTTTCGATTTATGGAAGCAGTCGTCATTATTATAGGCATTGTTAGCGTCCTGTCTTTACTTTCGCTGAGTCAGCACTTAACGAGCTCACCATCTGTGGATGTCGCTTCTATAGAAGCAACTGGAGCGATGCTAAAAGGAGCTCATGACTGGACATTTATGCTCGGACCCAATTTCTTTCTTGGCATCAACACATTCATGTACAGCTATCTATTTTACAAAACGAAGATTGTCCCTCGCTCCATCTCCATCTTAGGTTTAATTGGATCTATTTCCATTTTCATAGCATCATTGCTTGAAATGTTTGGGGTTATTTCACAGCTTTCGGTTTGGGGCGGACTATTAGCCTTACCCGTATTCGCGACTGAGATGATACTCGCAGTTTGGTTAATCGTTAGAGGGTTCAGAGTTACAAAAGAGGGATAACAAGCTTAGGCCTAGCCCCCCCTCCGTTAAAACAATAAAGAAGAGCAGGCTATCTTCAGCATAGCTTGCTCTTGCTCGTTAAATCTAGCTCTGCTTCTTCCAATCGTTATAGAATACATTCTGCCCAGCTCCGACCAATCCGCCCTGCCCCTTACCGGTAACAGGCTCCTTCGTACCATCCTTCTGCGGATCGGTGTGACGAAGAAACCATTCGGATAATGATCTCCGCATCTCTGCCACCTTCTCTTGCAGCTCAGGAGCATCGATCAGATTATGTGTCTCGCCGGGGTCAAGCGCTAGATGGTACAGCTCATGCGGACCGTACGGATACCGGTGGACATACTTCCATTCGCGATTACGAATCATTCGAACGGGTCCGTATTCGTCGCACACGACCACTTGCTCACTACCTGCCAGTCTCTCTCCCCGCAGCAGCGGTGCAAAGCTGGTCCCCGGAGCGGAAGCTTCCATCCTGTGACCAATCCCCACATAATCAAGCAATGTCGGCATCACATCATAATGGCTCAATAGCTCGTCACTTACGATACCCTCCGGCACGGTGCCGGGGCGACTCACAAGGAAGGGAACCTTCACCGACGTATCGTACATATTCTGGGGGAATGTTCCGTTACCCTTGCCCCAGATTCCGTGATGCCCCGTATTCATCCCATTATCGCTTGTAAAAATGACGAGCGTATGGTCTCGAAGTCCCTGCTTCTCCAGTGCATCCATAAGTCGACCAACATCCTCGTCCATTGCGGTAATGGCGGCACAGTAACCCTTGAGCAGCTCGCGCCTTGCCTCTCCGGTTCCGAAGCTGCACGAATTGATTTGATCAGGATGAATCGGCTCATCGGGAAAATGCTCGAACTTACAATCCTCATACATACGAAAATACGGTGCAGGATGCTGATTACGTTCCCACGGCGTATGCGGTGCCGTATAGTGAACACTTAAGTAGAACGGCCTCCCGTCCGATGCTCGTTCATGTACAAATTGCAGCGCATCCTCTGTAATGACGTTCGTAACATACCGATCCTCCGTTACGATATCCCCATTCCTCACAAAGTCCGCCTCATAATAGCCGCACCCGCCGCGCCCGAGAGCAGACCAATGGGAGAATCCTTTGCTCGGTCGGAAGTTATCACCCAAGTGCCACTTGCCGCTCAGACCGCATACATACCCGTTGTCCGCCAGCACCTCAGGGAAGGTAAGCTGTCCTGCCAAATAGTCAATGGCTCTGTCCTCCTCGGCATATGCCTTGAGGTCGCGCATCGAATCAGGCAGAAGCTCCCGATCGATATTGCCAGACCGTATCCAATCATGAACCCCATGCCGGGATGGCATATTCCCTGTCCATATAGATGCGCGTGCCGGCGAACAGACCGGGGATGCGCAGAAGAAGTTGGTGAACCGGATGCCTCTGTCTGCCAACCGGTCCAGATGAGGCGTATGTATATCCCGATTACCCGCACAGCCCATCGCCCATGCTCCTTGATCATCCGTCAGAATGAACACAATATTCGGCTTCCTGTTCGACACCTATCTCTCCTCCTCCACAATCTTCAATATGGCCCCACTAGATGTCCCATACCTCCCTCCCATCAGCGCAAGAAAGAGATAAGCCGGCTTCCCGTCCCGTACCAGCACTTGAGGACGTTCGAATCGCTCGATCGGTCCAGCGAAGTAACGATTGCTCGCATGATACCCTAGCATGGGGCTGGACCAGTGAATGCCGTCCTCCGACCGCAAGTACAATCCAGTTCGATCTGAGATCACTCCCATATCGCGCATCACCATATGATACTGCCCGTCCTCGATAAATACATAAGCATCCTCAACCTGAGACCCACATGAGGAGAAATCGACGATCGGATTGTACGCCACCCTCGTATACGGACCTTCAATGTGGTCCGCGATCGCGAGCCCCATTTTTCGCATATGGTCATTGTACGTGTCCCACGCCTTGTAATACAACCAGAATTGCCCGTTCGGATGAAGCAGCAGCGCTGGATTCGTCGTCAAATAGCTGTCCCAATCCGTTCGCACCGGACTCACATCGAGAATCGGTTCATCCCCGACCCTCTCCCAGGGCCCCTCTATCGTATCGGCCATAGCCAGTCCAATGCGCTGAGTGGCAGCGGTTCCGTCACGATTGCCTATATATAGCATCGCATAGCGGCCCCCAACCTGATGCACCGTTGGATTATGAATCGTAGCCGCATCCCAATGCCGACCTCCCCTGCCCTTCAGCACTGTACCGGTCACTTCATACGGGCCTTCGGGATGCTCCGCAACCGCGTGGGCGATCTCACTATGGGTCAGCCATCCATCATGCTCCGTCGCAAGTGGCCACCGGGAGAAGAACACATGTATCTTCCCATCCGGAGTCTCGATCGGGGAGCAGCACCATACGTGCCACCCTTCGAGCTCCAGTATTCGCCCAACGGACTGTAGCCGGTTGCAGAAGGATGATGGTTCATAATGGTCCATGCCTCAGACTCCTTCCCGTCTCTGTTAAGCTATTGATGTCGTGTTGCTAGCTCCACCATATAACAGATACGCTTGGAACGCATTATGCAATCAACGCAGCAGTATTCATTTCGCTGAGAATGCATTATGCAATCGATGCAGGCAGTATTCATTTCGCTGAGAACGCTCTGAATTGCCCGTCTATACGGTTATACAGACAAATTGTCACACACAGATTGGGTGCCCCGGCGCATACACTGTGATTCAGCATACACTGCAATTCGTCATAATTCGATAATAATTTACATTATATGTAAATTATTATCCGATACTTAGTCTACGGATTAATCATTTACGCTATGACCGGAAGCTCGGTTATCCCAAGCTCACCGCGCTGCCGTTGGGGCTCGCCTACTCATTGGAGACCATCCGGTAGGGCTGATCAGCTTCTGCTATGACCTCACCTGCAAGGAGCCGCCTGGCGAGTTCATAGCAGAAGCGGTCGACCTAGCCCTTCGTCGCCGCCGCCAAGCGCAAGCGCGGCAACATCTGCTCGGTAGAGCGCCCCTACTTGCTGCGACCAGGCGAGCGGGTGTGTACTTGCTTGCCGTAGCGCAAGACAAAAAACAAGGGCCTGCTGTCACCGCTCCATCGCGGTAATAGCAAGGCCCTTGCTTATGGTATTAAATCAGCTCTGACTTCTGCAGCAGTCGCTGTACGATCGCCGCGACCTCAGCTCGAGTCATCGTTGCCTGCGGAGCCAACTCTGTGCTGCTGCGTCCGGAGACAAGCCCTGCCTGCAAGCAATCGGCAATGGCTGCGAGCGCCCAAGCCGATGCAGACTCGCTATCAGCGTACGGCTTCAGAAGGTCATCCGCCGTCTTCGTGCCAAGCTTGGACTGCAGCTTCGTCATGCTCATCGCCTTCGCCAGCATCGTCATCGCTTGCTCGCGTGTTACCAAGTCTGCCGGACGGAAGGTGCCGTCCTCATAGCCGCTGATCAATCCCGAGCTATGAGCCGTCTTCACCGCGCTGTGGAACCAGTCACTGTCGGCCACGTCCGTGAACGGAGCTGAGCCGGTCTCGAGCTTCAAGCCGAGGCTCCGCACCAGAATGGCTGCCAGCTCTGCACGTGTAATGGACTGATCTGGCGCGAACGCACCTTCACTTACGCCATTGATCACGAGTCGGGAGCCCATGTCATTGACCGCGGACTTCGCCCAGTGCTTCTCTACGTCACTGAACTGCTTCGGATTCCAGATCACGGAGTACGTGCTGTTCGAGAAGCTGTTCACGACAGCGTAGTATGCTCCATCCACCTTCGTAACCTTCGTCGGCACATGACGCACCGTTCCATCTGCTTCTACCACAATACTTGTTGTTACCTTCGCTGGATCTACGCCCTGCGGCAACACAATGGAGCGCTCCACGTAGCTATTGAATGTATCAACCTCTATAGACTGGTTGCCTACAACGCCGCGCACATGGAAGTCAACAGGAGGAGCTACAAGGGTGAACGGTCCCTCCGCTGCTGATTGTTCTACCCGCTTCGTTGTCGTTGCGGGAGAGGCTGCAATCTCAATCTGGATCTTGATGTCCTGCAGAGCAAGTGTACGACCTAACTTCTGGGACAAGGAGTTAATGTTAATCTGCTGAGCAGGAAGCTTATACGTCGCATGGCTCGTCTTCAGCTCTACAACCGCCTGCTTCTGCTCCAACGCCTTCACCGTCTGGCCGTTCAGCTCGCCGATTGTGACATCGGACTTCTCCAGCACGGGAATCGTAATGACGGCCTGCTGTCCTTCAGCGGCGAGTCGGTCCTCCAGCTTCTTCTGGTCAAGCACAACCGTCGTAACCACTTGATCCTTTTGCTTCGTCGTCGTCATGATCCCTGCCGACTCTTCCTTGCCGTTGACCAGCACCTTCGCTACAGTCGCTTCATTCTTCTCTGGAGCCGTAATAGGTGCCGGGCCTGATGAAACATATTCGTCCAGCAGGACGGTGTTCGAGGCTAGCGACCCACTGCTCGTTCCCTCACTGTTCAACGCCTTGACAGTAAAGGTATACGTACCGTATGGCAAATCTGTCAACGTGAGCGGACTTGCGGCTCCGGTCACTTCCTTATTCCCTGGTGATGCCGTCACTACATAGCTCGTGATCGCACTTCCTCCGTCACCTGCCGGCGTGAAGGAGATGGTTACACTTCTCTCCCCTGCGCGTACAGCGCTGACCCCTGTCGGAGCGGCCGGAACGGTTTTCGGCGTCGCGCTTACCTGATTCGATAACCCGCTCTCACCGCCCGGGTTGACCGCTGTCACGACGAAGTAATAGGTTGTACCGTTCGTCAAGCCAGATACGGTAGCCGAGTACACCGATGCTCCGACGGTAAGTGCCTGAGTCCCGTATGTAGCGGAGCTCACGCTGGTGTATATCGCATATCCCGTTGATCCTGCGACGGGACTCCAAGTGAGCGATACCTCGGCATCGCCATGAACTGCCGTCTGCAGCACAGGCGCACCAGGTGCAGGCACCTGCGGCGTGGCGCTCAGCTCGTTAGATAGATTGCTGGAGCCCGCGGCGTGATTCGCTACAATGCTATAGTAATACGTCGTTCCGTTCGTTAAGCCCGTCGCTTGATACATATACACACTGCCGCTCACGGTTGCGGTTGGGAGCAGTGGAAGCTGTCCGGAGACTGTGCTTTGGTAAATATCATAGCTGGTAGCATGAGCCACTGGATTCCAGCTAAACGTTACGACCGTATCTCCCGAGTTGATCGATTGCAAGGATGGCAGCAACAGAGGGAGAACCGTCCACTTAACATACAGTGTTGTAGTGCCGAGTATCGGCATCGTCGTGAACTGATGCGGTATGGTCAAGGACGAATCCGTATACCAGCCATCGAAGCTATAGCCTGCCTTCACAGGGGCCGTTGGCATCATAGCATACGCATTATGCGTCACCGTCTGACTCGCTACCGCCGAGCCGCCTTGCGAGTCGAAGCTGACCGTGTAGCTGTTCAACGTCCACTTCGCGTACAGCGTCGACACGCCCAGAATCGCTGTAGTCGAGAACTGGTGCGGTGTGGTCAAGGACGAATCCGTATACCAACCATCGAAGCTGTACCCTGCCTTCACAGGGGGCGTTGGCATCGTCGCATACCCGCCATGCGACACCGTCTGACTCGCTACTGCCGAGCCGCCTTGTGAGTCGAAGCTGACCGCGTAGCTGTTCAGCGTCCACTTCGCGTACAGCGTCGACACGCCCAGGATCGTCGTAGTCGAGAACTGGTGCGGTGTGGTCAAGGACGAATCCGTATACCAACCGTCGAAGCTATAGCCTGCCTTCACAGGGGCTGCTGGCATCGTCGCATACCCACCATGCATCACCGTCTGACTCGCTACCGCCGAGCCGCCTTGCGAATCGAAGCTCACCGTGTAGCTGTTCAGCGTCCACTTGGCGTACAGCGTCGACACACCCAGGATCGTTGTAGTCGAGAACTGATGCGATGTGGTCAAGGACGAATCCGTATACCAACCGTCGAAGCTATAGCCTGCCTTCACAGGGGCTGCTGGCATCGTCGCATACCCGCCATGCGTCACCGTCTGACTCGCTACCGTCGAGCCGCCTTGCGAGTCGAAGCTGACCGTGTAGCTGTTGAGCGCCCACTTGGCATACAGCGTCGACACGCCCAGAATCGCCGTAGTCGAGAACTGGTGCGGTATGGTCAAGGACGAATCCGTATACCAACCATCGAAGCTGTACCATGCCTTCACTGGGGCCGTTGGCATCGTCGCATACCCGCCATGCGTCACCGTCTGACTCGCTACCGTCGAGCCGCCTTGCGAGTCAAAGCTGACCGCGTAGCTGTTCAGCGTCCACTTCGCGTACAGCGTGGACACGCCCAGAATCGTCGTAGTCGAGAACTGGTGCGGTGTGGTCAAGGACGAATCCGTATACCAACCATCGAAGCTATAGCCTGCCTTCACAGGGGCTGCTGGCATCGTCGCATACCCGCCATGCGACACCGTCTGACTCGCTACCGCCGAGCCGCCTTGCGAGTCGAAGCTGACCGCGTAGCTGTTGAGCGCCCACTTGGCATACAGCGTCGACACGCCCAGAATCGCCGTAGTCGAGAACTGGTGCGGTGTGGTCAAGGACGAATCCGTATACCAACCATCGAAGCTGTACCCTGTCCTCTCAGGGGCCGTTGGCATCGTCGCATACCCGCCATGCGACACCGTCTGACTCGCTACTGCCGAGCCGCCTTGCGAGTCGAAGCTGACCGTGTAGCTGTTCAGCGCCCACTTGGCGTACAGCGTCGACACGCCCAGAATCGCCGTAGTCGAGAACTGGTGCGGTGTGGTCAAGGACGAATCCGTATACCAACCGTCGAAGCTATAGCCTGCCTTCACAGGGGCCGTTGGCATCGTCGCATACCCGCCATGCGTCACCGTCTGACTCGCTACCGTCGAGCCGCCTTGCGAATCGAAGCTGACCGTGTAGCTGTTCAGCGTCCACTTCGCGTACAGCGTGGACACGCCTAGAATCGCTGTAGTCGAGAACTGGTGCGGTGTGGTCAAGGACGAATCCGTATACCAACCATCGAAGCTGTAGCCTGCCTTCACAGGGGGCGTTGGCATCGTCGCATACCCACCATGCGTCACCGTCTGACTCGCTACTGCCGAGCCGCCTTGCGAATCGAAGCTGACCGTGTAGCTGTTCAGCGTCCACTTCGCGTACAGCGTGGACACGCCCAGAATCGCCGTAGTCGAGAACTGATGCGGTGTGGTCAAGGACGAATCCGTATACCAACCATCGAAGCTGTACCCTGCCTTCACAGGGACCGTTGGCATCGTCGCATACCCACCATGCGTCACCGTCTGACTCGCTACCGTCGAGCCGCCTTGCGAGTCGAAGCTCACCGTGTAGCTGTTCAGCGTCCACTGAGCGTACAGTGTAATGTGGCCCGTTAGTACAAACTGATTGCCCTCGGAATACGAAGTACCGCTGCCATCTGAGGCTGTATTCCAGCCTGCGAACGTGTAGTTCGCTCTATCCAACAGTCCAGAGTTACCCGGTACGGTAATGCTGGTATTCTCATTATAGCTTGTCGGACTCGCAGGCACACTGCCTCCACTATGACCGTTGCCATCATAGATGATATGATATTGCGGCACGCTCCCTACGAGGATTCCAGCAGTGCTGCCGACTCCATTCAGAGTGAGGTCCGCATCTTTGCCGTACACGTCCCTTAAGGTTCCTAGATTCATAGCTAGTGTAGGAGCTATTGCAATCCCATCCGTATCCAAATCGCTGCTTTGCACCGAATAGCCGAACAACAGTGTGTCTGAGTTTGAACCGGATTGGTAATAAGCATGTCTCGATTGCGAGCCTATTGTCAGCTGTATACTTGGGTTGCTTGTCACCGTGACGACCTCAGTGAACCTCACTGAAAAGGATATACTGGATCCAGTCAGATATGTACTGCTTGAAGGTATCGTAACGGCTGCAACACTCGGACGCAGCTGCTCGTAGGCATTCTCTGGATAAATAGCGCCTACATTCGCAACGTCGTGCGCATTAAAGTAAAAGGTATTAAGTATATGCCTGCCAGGGTTATAGTAGTATTTATTATGCGAAGCGCTAAAGCCGGCATATACTGTGTTAGAAGGAAGCAATTGATCTGAGCTTATGGGATAACTCAAATCAGGTGTCGTAGGCCGAACCGTAGAGCCACTGATATATACATTCAGAGAAGACCCGTCATAATCTACCCACAGATGCTTCTGCACATCCGACTGAGTCGAATAGGAGCTCGCAAACTGTGTGATCGGTGCGGAGGCGGCATCGGTGGTAGAGCCATCCTTACGGATGCGGAGCATATTCGCACTCGCATCTACGATTACAGCGATGCTATTGCCGATTCCATCTGCACCGAAGCCGTTATTGTTGCTTCCGAGCGATGAAACACCATTAGTTTGAAGCACGAAGGCATAGCCCGTGTCTAAATAATACGGACTTCCTCCAAACGAACCACCGATCGAATTAACAACAGCGTACATATTGAAGCGTTTATCGTTCGACATCGTTACTGGCTGCTTCGTAAAGACAGATCCACGACCATTGTTACCAGACATAATGATCGCGCCATTCCCTGCTCCACTTCCCGTTAATAGAGATGCATTTCCATTTACAACCATATTGTTCGCTGTGAAGGTAGTCGAATCGATTTTCTTCGTAATCGCAGTCTGTAAGACAGCCGCACCAGCATACTGAGCCGGACTGACGAGCGCGAGCAGCATGCTTCCCGCGATGAGACCGCTAACTTTCCTGCGCAACCAAGCTCCTTTACTCATGTGAGCACTCCTTAGAACGTAATTGGGTACAGCTAAGCTTCCGTCATTTGGGTGCCGTTATCCCCTCCTGCTGCAGCAGCTGACTCAGCCTCCTCGCACCCTCGGCATTCAAGTGCAGGTCATCCTGAAAGTGCTCCACCGTGAAGCGGTCGTCCTGGAAATAATCAAAGGTCCGAACCTTATACTCCTCGCGAAGCGATGTCAGCAGCGCCTTCGTATTCCGGTAAGAATCAGTATATAAATCCGCATAGAGCGGCATCACCGGCGTGATGAGGAACACAACCTCCACGTTGCGGTCTTGCAGGGCTTGCATGGCAGTCTTCAGCCTGCGTGCGTTGCGCTCCCGATGGTCGGGATTCACATAGGGCTCGAGTAGATCGGCTACCCTCTGCATTCTTAAGGAAGCATCTTCGCTCGTTGAGACGACCCCCTGACTCTCCTTCAGGAAAAATCCAGAATCATTCAACGCAAGCTCTTCCTGCTGCTCAGACGGGAACCCGCGGAATAAATAATCGAGGCTCGTTCCGTAGCCATGCAGCGCTATTCGACTGAACGCGCGGAGATCCAGCCAATCGCTCCACTGCTCGAAGCCTGTGCCATATTCCAGATGGTATTCGTAGGCAAGCCGCTCCAGATCGGTCCCTTCTCCTCCCATATCCAGCAGAGGCGGAATGACGTTGAATACAACTCTCTGCAGTCGGGGCATTCGATCGACCCATTCGTGCACAATTGCGGTATCCTGCTCCAGTAGCTGATAATAGTTGCCCATGTTCAGCACGCCGCTGTCCATGTACGCAGGATTCACTCCATACAAGGTAGGCGATGCTCCAAGAATCAATGTCTCGGTCTCCCCTGCTCGTTGCTTCAGCAGCTTGGCCTTGACCGAGTAGGTGCTCGTCATTTGGGATAGCCCATACTCAAGGTACCCGGCGAACAGCAGCAGCGGCATGGCAGCGAGCACCAGCTTCATGCCTAATCGAAAGCTTGACTTCATCTCCATCACCTCACCATCAAAATCCGAACAAGAACGGTGTCGTCTTGTACACGCCCATCACGAGCGCAAGCAGCAGCATCACGTAGCCAGCAACCCATCGCTTCCATCGAGGTACATGCGCTGCATGCAGCAACTGATACGGATACGGATAGCGATCATGCAAGCCAAGCTTCCCGTAGCCGGTCAAGGCCGCTACCAGCAAGGCGACGAGAGCCAGATTGAAATCCGTCCATGAGACACCTAGACTGCTCACAATACGCTGACCGGAGAAGTCGTCGAGCCGCCTGCTTATCAATGTCACATACGGCACGACCCGATCGACCCCAGGAAAAGCCAGCCAGACGGATGCAAGGCACGCACTGAGCCACACGAGCCAACGACTCGCGAACGGCACCTGCAGCTGCCGCGTCCGAAGCGCCGCGGGACTTCTGCGACTCACGGTGCTGACAAGCCACACAACGCCGAGCAGCAGGAAGCCCCAGCTCCCCGAAGCGAGCAGCAGCCCCGTGCATAGGACCGGAACCGCGATCGAACGCACAAGCTGCTCCCGCTCGATTCGATCCCCATGACTGCGAATGAATCGTCTCTGTATCAGCCACCGCAGAGGCTGCTCCATGTAATCCTCGACCCAAGAGCGCAAGGAGCACATCCACCGCTCCCAGTATAGGAAGGGGCGATCCGCCTTCCATGGAAGCTGGAAGTGATGCCCGAGGCGATACCCCATCAAGTGTGCCGCCCCTACGGACATGTCGGTATAGGCGCACAGGTCGAAATACAGCTGCAGCGCGAAGCAGACGGTTCCTATTATAAGCCCCCAGCCGAGGCTGCCTTGAGGATCATCCAGTGCGGCATGGGAGATCACGGCCAACCGGTCGGCAATGACAAGCTTTTGGAATATTCCCCAGCCCATGAGGAGCAGTCCTTCCTTGAGTCGCTTGCGGTCAAGCAGCCTCTCGACTCTAGGCGGTTCCATCATCGCTTGCGGCTTCTCAATGGGACCGGCAAGCAGCTTCGGGAAGAAGAACAAGTAATGAGCGAGGTTGAAGGCAGCACCTGGACCTCGTGACAAGCGCCCGCGATAGAGCTCCATTAGATAGCTGATCGCTTGCAGCGTCAGGAATACAGAGCCCACATGAAGCACCGTCAGCGACATCGTGGAGACGCTACCTGCTGCCTCTGCAGTGGGGAGCAGCTCAGCTACCCACCCGTGCAATAGCGTCGATTGTTGCAAGCCAAGCAGAAGAATGTTGCTGGCGATCCCCGCTGCAAGGACGTAGCTCTTAGACAGGATAGATGAATCCAGCATTCGTCCAAATCCCAGATTGACCACCAAGAGCAGGATCAGAAACGGAAGCGCATGCGGCAAAAAGACGACGGCGAAAACGATACCAGCGAGTAGAGCGGTCAGCTTACGGAATTTCTCCGGTACAACCATACACACGAGCGATGCCGCCACCAAGTAAGCAATATAGCTCCATGAAAATAACACCATGCTGCGACCCTCCGTGTTGTCCAGTTAAAATTGCAAGTAAAGAAACGGCCTTTCCTCGAACACACCTAGCAGCAAAATGCCTGTTAAAACGGCATAATAGAGCGTCCAGCGCTGCCAAGACTTCAGACGGTCCGGCAAGCGGACAAGCTCAGCATAAGAGAGGTCTCGAGCAGCACTGACCATCTGCAACGCCAGCATCATGACGGCCAAGGCTAGACTGAGCCACAGGTCGGACTCGATTCCTTGCCAGCGCTCGATCGATAACGACAAGCCGCCAGGCTGGAACCAGCCATCCAGCAGCCTAGCATGAACCTGCCACGCGACCTCGAGCGACGGAGCTCTAAACAAGACGCAGAGGAAGCTGACGACCGCTAGATTACCCACCATCTGCAGCAGCTTCGGCATCAGCTGTAGAGGGGCCTTCCACCTCCGCTCCATCAGATACACCCCAGCATTGGCTAGTCCCCATACGACGAAGGTCAGGCTAGAGCCATGCCACAAGCCGCTGAACAGGAACATGCAGACGATGTAGCCTGTCGCCCTCGTACCGAATATTCGCTTCCGTGTCATCGGGGTGAGCAGATACGCTCGAATCCAGTCCGTCAGCGTGATGTGCCAGCGAGACCAGAAATCCTGCAGCGACACCGCCCCCAGAGGATGATTGAAATTCAAGGACAGCTCGTAGCCCATCAGCCTAGCGCTGCCGCGAGCCATATCACTGTAGCCGGAAAAGTCGCAATAAATTTGCACCATAAATAGCACCGCTGCCATCCATACCTCAAGTGTGCTGAAGGCGCTTGGGTTGTCATACACCCGATCGACTACGAGCGCAAGCCGGTCGGCAACTACGAGCTTTTGGAACAGTCCCCATAAGAGCAACCGTCCTCCCTCCACCATGTTCTGCTGAGAGAACACCTGCTGCTTATGAAGCTGAGGCAGCATCCGCGCAGCCCGCTCAATCGGACCAGCGATCATCTGAGGATAGAACATCACGAACAAGGCAAAATGCATCAGACTTCGTTCCGGCTTAATCTTACGCCGATATACATCCACCACATAAGCCACACTTTGCAGCGTATGGAAGGACAGTCCGATCGGAATGGCCCATTGGGACAGCACCGAATGACCGCCTTCATAGCTTGTGGAGTCAAATAAGAGGGCGATGACACCTGTATATTTAAATCCGATCAGTAGAAATGCATTTCCGAATATACTTACAGCCAAGGCAGTTCGCCTCGCGCGACCTGCAGAAGCATCGATCCACCGCGCCGCATAGAAGTCTAACAGGATCATCGTCATAATAATGAGGATATACCAAGGCACCGCATACATGTAAAAGAAACAGCTCGCCGCCAGCAGCCAAGCCACTCGCCCCTTGCCTGGCAGCAGCCAGTAGATGATTGTAACGATCGGCAGGAATATCATAAACGCTGTTGAATGAAAAACCATGCTATGCTCCCCCACCTGTCATTCCCCGCATTACCCACTTCATCGGCAATTATTAAGTCAGAGTTGACTGACAATTGGTGGATACAAAAAACGATACACGATGACGATCCTATCGTACGTGTATCGTTTACTAGTATAGCTTGAAGTTCGACAAATTTCGAGTTATTTTTTTCACAATGATTGCGGAGGATATTAACTTACAGATTAGGTTCTTACAGCTACGCTAGACAAAAAGGATGGCGGTCTATTCGTTGCAAACATTTATTGCGTTCGAGCACTCACCCCCGTTCCGACAGTCCGTTTGATACGGAAATTAACAGTCAAACTCTATGTAGCTATGAAGAGGCTGCTGAGAAATTAGCTGATCTTGAAATATCTTGAATAATTATGACGCAATTGACATAATGGAGGAAGGTGTTCAAGTCGTTGCTGTAAATTCTATTACAGGTGAAACGACAACGGATCTAGATTCAATTATTGAATCTCATAACGCAGCAAAATCAGGCTCTTCTCTACTTAAGCAGTAGTCTCCACAAGAAGCTACAGCTATTCCTTCGACTATTCAAGTTGAAGAAGCAGCCTCTGTATCTCCAAGAAGACATTGAACTTGCTATTCCAGTATGATTAAGGGTTGCATTGGACGAACCCCCTGCTAACTTGCTTGTAAACCAGCAAACGAGAAACAATAACAATACCTATAGACTTGGTTGGTTGAATTACTACTAAGCAATGGAGCGATATTCATGACGGTTAACAAAATTCAAGCTACTCTAAACGAGCTTAAGCGAAGGCTGTCTCAATCCAAGAACGGAACATTGGAGGTGAAGGTTGATGACGATCGGGTTTTTATTAAATCATTTTCCTTCAATTCCCCAGAAGATGAAAAGTCGTTACTCAGTTTCTTTGGAAGCAACAATTGGACTTTGCCAGAAGATTATAAAAAATTTCTTCTAAATCCATAATGGGGCGAAATTATTTGATGACGCTGTGTATGGCGGTGGTGGAATGGATTTATTATCAACGGAGACTATTCCCATGGTAGTAAATGAGTATGAGTACATGTTCCCTCATTACTGTTATCCAGTAGGATTTTATAATTCAGCCATCATCTACATTGATTCTGAGCTAAGTAAATCTTCAACGGAGTATTTGTTCTGGCAAAGTTGTATTGACTCATTCGAGGCGAAAGTTAACCTATGCATGAACTTCGAAACATGGCTTGAGAAGTTTATTGAATCTGATGGAAATGAATTTTGGCTGTGACGAAATTACTGTATCCTTAAAGTTAACATTTTTAGCATAAATTAACTCGAATACATGTCCAAGTTTCATGTGAAGTTTTTGCAGCGCTACTGAAATTAAATCTAAAAATACTAAAGCGAGGTCTGCTATGAACAGAAAGTACGTTTCGGTCATTGTAGTTTTCATCTTATATGTTATGACACTGATATACTTAACAGTGCTCTCTAATCATGTCCTTTCTAATTACAGAGGAGAACCCATATTTAAGCTTACCGTATCCATAATCGGGATTATGCAGACGCAAAGTGTAGAATACGTGATAAAAAATGTATTTGGAAATGTCCTTTTATTCATACCATACGGATTCCTGCTTCCGATCTTACTGATACCTTATATCAAGAAAACGCTAATGAATATTGGGACTACGGCATTACTTGCTCTTATTACTACCATTACGATTGAATTCATCCAAGTGTATTACGCCCATCGTGTTTTTGACATCGATGATATGATTTTGAATGAAATCGGCTTTCTCATAGGCGCTTTCTTCTTC
The DNA here is from genome assembly GCF_027923405.1 of Paenibacillus sp. YYML68. Classification (NCBI taxonomy): domain Bacteria; kingdom Bacillati; phylum Bacillota; class Bacilli; order Caryophanales; family Paenibacillaceae; genus Paenibacillus; species Paenibacillus sp. YYML68. Next base: position 3,662,882 of record NZ_BQYI01000001.1, read on the forward strand.
TGGTTATTGGAGCCTAGTATTCGTAAGTCTATACTGGACAGCAGCAAGTAGATATGGAACTGCATCATATTCTGCATTCTATGTAAGCAGGGGGGCGGGTACATGAAAAAAATGATCATTATGCTGCTAGTTGTCTCAACCATGCTTATAAGCTGTAGTATTAGAGAAATCCCAATACCGACTGTTAAGGTAGAAAATCCGGAAATTACTATCCCCGTGGAAATTATATCCTACAGTTGGTTAGCTAAAGATGAGTATGGTGGTGCGTGGGATGATATGCAAGATAAAGAGGCTGTAGTCGTGCCAAAAAAATCGAAAATCAACATCTCTTTTGAATACAAGCCTAAAAACATACAGATTCGTCACCACATCAGCAAGACCGAGTGGGAAAACTTCGAAAAAAATGTATACGAAATCAATGTTCCGGATAAAGAAGGAATACATATATACTCGATGCTTACGAACTGGTCAGAAGGAATTGTGGATTACGCTTTGAAAATAGAAGTAAAGTGATAAAAAAGGGTCCCATCAAACAACCATTTGAGCAGCACAAAGACGATCAACGCGGAGAACAGTTGGCCATATACGGCATTTTCTGTCGTGCCAAGCTCATCAAGTCAGTAACGTCTTGAATCTCTATTCCTTCGATTGAAAGCTTTGTCTACAGTACGGCTCTTTTACTACCATTTAGTGGTTAATCCACAGGCCTGCTATGATTACTTACTTCCATTGCTTGTAAAACGGAATGATATGAAGCAATTCAAAAAAATCGTAAGCGAAAATAGACCTCACCCTAGTTAAAGGATGGCGGTCTATTCGTTTGCAAGCCCTCTTAGACAAGCGTACAATGCTCGCTCTAGAAAGAGCATACAATAGGATTAATGAAACGTTTGAACACCAGTTAATTTCTACGACTTCCTTATTATGGTATCATAGAGGTAGGGGCAAGTGATATATAATTTTAGATATAGGAAGGAGTGGATACTTATTACAATAAGAAAAGTACTCTATCTTTTTATTAGCTGCGTTGGCGTATTAATCGTCCTATACAGTCCAGAACTAGCAATCAATGAGGCTGATCATGTTGTGCGTAGGGGAGGGTCTGCTAACATAGATCAATTGTTAAAGAGACAAGAGATGGTGGCAGCATCTTACCGATGCATAGGTGGAATTTTTATGGGAATTAGTCTGTTTTTTGTGTTATCCAAAGAAAAATAGAACATACGAATCTGGCAAGTAAACAAGAGCAGGCTATCTCCTCGATAACCTGCTCTTGTTATTATGGAATAAAAGTAGCGTTATAGCAGTCAATAGCGTGCAATCCATCAATCATACTCTCCCTTAATCACGAAAAACGACCCTCGGATCGTCCCGGCCAGCACCGACTTCTGTCTGGCGAACTTGAACCTCGGCGCGAGCTCGCTCGGCACCTCCATCCCTTCCGAAAGCTTGAAGCCGACGGCCCTCTTCTTCGGATCATCCACCGTGTACATGACGTTGACGCCAAGACCGTCCTCGTAGAAGACGTAGGCCCAACGGATGTTCACTACCTGAAAGCGCGACGTCTGCAGCGGCCTAGCCGCAAAGTCAATATTCCGCTCCTCCATCAAGATCTGGTTTACATAAGCGAGCGTATCCTCGCTCTCACTAGCGGGCATAACCGTAAATTCATGCTTGTACTTGTTCATGAAATACCGGGCTTCATGCGCCCGCAAGCCTGCCAGCGCTTCGGCTACCGGGGATGACTCCAGCCCAGCCGTAGACACCTTCTTGTAATCCACGATATCAGACATGCTCGTCCCTCCATGCCAGCACCCCGGCAAGCCGTTCACCCATGAGCGTCCAGCCGTACCTCGCGCCGCCTAGCGCTTGAGGCTTGCTGAAGCCGATATGCTCCAGATGCAGCAGCACCGAGCCGTCCTGCCCATCCGCCAAGGTCCACGTCACGATTGTGTCCTCTCCACCACTCACCCAGGTATAGGATAACCGCCGCGGCGCGTCCACCTCCAGAACCTCGCAGTGAATGACACCGTCCCAAGCCCCCTGAGGCTGCTGACGGAACTGGAATCGATGCCCGACTATCGGCTTGAAGTCGTTGTCCATCACCCACTTGGCAAGCGTAGCCGAATCGGTAAGCGCTGCCCACACTTTATCGATGGTACTGCTGAAGCGATAATCTAACGATACATTTGAGCCCATTACGAATCCTCCTTCTCCTTCAAAATATAGTCCAGCTTCTGCAAATTCGTCGTCCAGAATCGCTCGTAGTACGACAGCCAGTCCTGAATCTCTCTCAGTGGTGCCGGATTCAGACGATTCCGCGTCTCCCGCCCGACCTTGCGATCCGTCACGATGCCCGCCTCCTTCAAGATCGTCAGATGCTTCGCTACGGCGGTACGCCCAATGTCAAAATGCGGCGTCAGACGGTTCAGCGGCAGCTCCTCCGCATCGGCCAGCAGCCGAATCAGCTTACGGCGCGTCGGGTCCGCGATCGCCTGGTACACGTCATGTGAGGGTGCGCTTGCGTTCATTGTTGGTCTCTCCTCCTCGTATGATTGGACACCAAGTAGTGTCCTAAATATAAGACACCTAAGGGTGTCATGTCAAGTGGATGAGGAGACGTGGTGTTCCGCTCGTCCTTCCTCCTGCGGCACATCGGCCGCTCTAACGATGTATATCATCGCTACAACCACTCACCAGCACACTACCTACGCCCCGCCTCACGCTCTAGCGATGTATATCATCGCTACAGCAACTCCTCAGCACACTACCTACGCCTCGCCGCACGCTCTAGCGATGTATATCATCGCTACATCAACTCCCCAGCCCCCTCTGACCCACTGCTCTCCCGCGCCCCACGCCAAAAAGGGACTCTCATCGAGTCCCTCCTCACCAACACCCCGCTACCCTCGCTCACAATCGATCATCACATGGATCGTATCGCCCTTATGCTCGTTCCGCAGCTGGAACGCCCGGTCCACTTCGGCCAGAGGCACGACGTGCGTAATCATCTCCTCCGTATTGACCAGACCGTCCATCACGAGGCGCAGCCCCTCCTCGAAGAACCGCCGATTATCTATATCCCGCTTCGGCTCTGTCGAGAGAATGTCGAGACGCTTCTTATGCACCTTGAAAAAATCAACCGGCTTATGGCACGTGCCGATACAGCCGTACATAACGATGCGGCCATTCTGCGCCGCCGCGTTAATCGCGTCGACCATCCCTTCGCCCTCCAGCAGGCAAGGGATGACGACATCGAAGCCGTCGGGGAAGTCGCTTCCCACGACGTCCATCGTGCTCGCATGCTCATGCGGCAGCTTATACGTATGCGTCGCTCCGTATTTACGCGCGAGCGCCAGCTTCTCGTCGAACAGGTCGGTAACGACCAGGTTGCGCGGACTGAACAGCTTGACGACCTGCGTCATGACGAGTCCGCTGACGCCTTGCCCGGTGATCAGCACATTCTTGTGCGGGGAGATGTCAGCGAGCTCAGCGGCATGCAGGATGCCCGGCAGCACCTCAATGAGTGAGCCCTCGATCAGGGGCAGGTCCTTCGGCAGCACCTTCACCGAGAACGGACTGCAGCAGACGTACTCCGCGAAGGCGCCCCACACGTAGCGCAGCGCTACGTGGTCGCCCTCCTTCACCCCGATGACGTTCGGGCCGACCTTGTCGATCACACCTGCGACCTCATGACCGAGTCGGGTCGGGTAGCTGATGAACTCCGGCTCGCGTGCGCCGCGGAACACCTCGATATCGCTGCCGCATATGCCGACCCACTTCACCTTCACGCGCACCTCGCCCTCCTTGGGCTCGGGAATCATCGCACGCTTCACGCTAATTTCACCAATTGCGTCCATAACGGCGCACATCTGCGTACCTGGGCCGTCGCTGTCGACGAGCTCCATCGGCGGAACTGCCATCTTCGTCACCATTGTCCATGACCTCCTATAGGATCCAAATGAATTTACACGCTAGTGTTGCGAGTGAGCGACACGACCTGCCCGGTACGCATCGATTCGAAGCAGGCGTCGATCACCTGCATCACCCGCAATATCTCCTGACCGGATGCGAGCGGCTGTCGACCGTCGCGGATCGCCTCGGCGAATTCACGCAGCTGCCAGGTGAAGTTAGCGTTCGACCGCTCGCAGGCGGCGACCTGCTCTCCGTTCAGCGCCAGCTCGTATTCGTCGTTCAGCTGCAGCATCCCGTTCTGCCCGATCACATAGCGCTGGTAGATGCTGTTCTGCGTCGACCAGATGCGCTTGCCGGTCAGCCCCTCCGCATCCGCAGGTCGGCAGCCCGCATTGAACGACATGACCACCGTAGCCATCTGCCCCGTGCCATAATTTAACGAGATCGTCACCTCATCCTCGCCGCCCCAGTTCGGATTGTTCGACAGACCCTGCGCATATACCGACTCCGGCAGCCGATCATACGCCCAGACGATATAGTCGAGAATATGGCTCCCCCACAGTGGAATAATGAAGCCGCCGATCTTCGCCTCGTCCTTCCACCAGTCTGTCGCCGGCTTATCCATATGCGCGAGCAGCAGTGCGTGAATATGAATCAATCCGCCGATCTCGTTCGCACGAATGCGCTCAATCGACTCCATCACTGGTCCGAAGAAGCGGCGACTCTGCCCGACCATCAGCCTCGCGCCGTGCTGCTCAGCTGCATCAAGCATGCTCCGCGCCTCTGTAACGTTCATCGCCATCGGCTTCTCCACGAGCACATGCTTCCCCCGCTGCAGGGCGCGGATCGCGTAATCCGCGTGCAGGTCGTGCGGCAGCAGCAGCAGGAACGCGTCAATCGTCGGGTCATTAAGCGCCTCCTCATAGGACGTATACGTCCTGACGCTGTCCCACTCGGCCGCCTCCTGCTCCAGCTTCGCCGGGTCGCGGGATACGAGCGCCACCAGCTCAATATGCTCATGAAGCTCCCGAATCGCGGGTAAATGTGATTTGGACACACGTCCTAGGCCGACGACGGCCAAGCGCAGTCTATGCTGCATCGCAATCCCTCCTTCTTAAGTCATTATCGCGAGATGCTCCCGCTTCACCTCGAATGTCAGCGGCTCCCCCGCATAGAAGCGAGCCATCTCCTCCACCATCATCTTGCCGACCCGCAGCCTCGAGTCTGGATTGACCCCTGCCAGGTGCGGCCTTGCAATGACGTTCGGCAGCCGTCTGAACTCGCTGTCCGCAGCGAGCGGCTCCTCGACGAACACATCCAAGCCGGCGACGAATCGGTTCGTCCGCAGCTCCGCCAGCAGCGCCTCCTCGTCGATCAGGTCGCCCCGCGCCGTATTGATCAGCATCGAGCCGTCGCGCAGCAGCGCCAGCTCCTGCTTGCCGATCATCTGATACGTCGTCGGCACCTTCGGCGCATGCAGCGACACAATATCTGAGGCGGCCATCAGCTCCTGCAGCGACGTCAGCCGAACGCCGAGCTCGGCCGCCTTCTCCTTCGGCATGAACGGGTCGTAGCCTAGAATCGTCACGCCGAACGGCTGCAGCAGCTTGATCACCTCGCGGGCGACCATGCCGAGACCGACGAGGCCGACCGTCTTGCCGCGAAGCTCATACGTCTCCATCGCTGGAATCTTCGCATTGCCGCCAGTCGATACGATGCCGTGGACCGGGACGATCCGATGGCCGAGCGCGAGAATGAGCGCCAGCACCGACTCGCTGACCGAGATCGCTATCGCGTAGTTGCTGTTCAGCACCCGAATGCCCTTGTCATAGACGAGCGTCGTCGGCAGCACCGGGCGAATCGAGCCCGCCATATGCGCCACCAGCTCCAGCTGATCGGCCTGCTCCAGCACCTCGTCATCAAGCGCACACGTTCTCCATGACGTGATGACGGCATGAACGCCCTTCACCTTCTCCGCCAGCTCCTCCTTATGGAACGGGCGGTCGTGCGGGTTCCACTCCACATGACCAAGCGATTGCAGCTGACGCTTCGTCTCCTCAGTCATGAATGCGCTTACGATATGGTTCGGAATTTGCACAAGTATCGTTCTCATCGCTCTGAATCATCTCCTTCGGACAGTATGAATCGTTTATGTCGTACCTATTTCTTCTGCTTGGCCTCATACGCCTTCTGATAGATCTCAAGATAGGTCTTCAGGTTCATCTTCTCCAGCGTGCTCAAGTAGCTGCTCCATTCCTTCTCAATATCCGCATCTCCGGTGATGAAACGGGCGATCATCGTCTTCACATAATCGTTGATCGTCTTATCCAGCTCGGCGAGCGCCTGCGAATCGGACGGCGCGAAGAACAGCGGCGGGACGATGGACTTGATGTCCGGTCGATACGGCTCGTAGTTCTTCTTCGTCACCTCGTAATACATCTTCTCCTTATCCGGCAGCTTCAGCACCGCCTGACCGGCATACCAGTCCTTATCCGTCCGGTAATTGACGCCGTATTGCGCCCAGCTCTCGTTCTGCACCCGTCCATACGGAATGAGCAGACGATACTTCGCAGGCTGACCATCGCGACCGACATCGCCCGGCTGCGCCCACTTCCACGAGGAGTTCTCCACCCCGAAGTTCGAGTACAGATTCGCCTCAAACTCATACATCGCATCGGCCCATCGCATCGTCGCCTCCGGGTACTTGTTGGCGTTCGTCATGATGAAGTGCCCAGCCCGAATCTTGTCATACGGATTCCAGAACGACGTCTGCTTGCCGCTAGGCCCCTTGAGCGGTGCGATCGGCTGATAGTCGAGCCATCGTCCGCTCGGTCCTTCGACGATCGTAATCGTCGACGGCGAGTGTGCCGGCATCGCCCCAGCAATCGCGACATCCGGGTTCTCGGCGACCTTTTTCAGACTCGCATCATCCTGCGTGAACGACTGCGGCGCGATCAACCCCTCCTTATACAGCTTACGCAAGTACAGGAGCCCTTCCTTCCACTCCGGCTTGTTGTACACGACGTCGATCTTGCCATCCTTCACGATCATCCGCTTCAGCCCGTCATCGTAGATGAACGAGTTCATGATGAACGGATCGATCAGCGTTCGCGTCCCGGTAGCTCCGACGAGCGCGATCTCGTCCGGCTTGCCGTTCCCATTCGGGTCCTTCTCCTTAAACGCCTTCAGCATCTGGTAAAACTCATCCAGCGTCGACGGCTCCTTCAGTCCGAGCTTCTCCAGCCACGGCTTATATACGTACAGCTTGAAGTTCATCGAGCAATGGTAGCACTCGTTCACGTACGGCAGGCTATAGATCTTATTCCCTGGGGCCGTAATCGCTTCCTTCACCTCAGGCATTTCCTTGAAAATGTTCTGCGTGTTCGGGCCGTACTTCTCAATTAGCTCCGTCCACGAGACGAACACTCCCTGCTCTCCGTACACCATCTGCTGCTCGGGCGATATGCCCATGTTCATGATCACATCCGGCAAGTCTCCACCAGACAGTGCGAGATTGAGCTGCTCCAAGTAATTTTTCTCGTCGGCGACGATCCATTCGACCTGAATGTTCGTCTTATTCTCGAGCCACTTCGTGTAGCCGTTCGTGTTGAAGTTTTCGACAAGCGCATTGCCGCGTACGAGCACCTTCAGCTTGATTTTCTCATTAACAATCGGGAATTGACCTGGCGGGTTGACGATCGCTGCATTCGGACTATCCTTCGTCCCCTCCTTGTCGGTATCCCCTGTGTCCGTTGAACAGGCAGTTAACAGTACCGACAGACAGAAGCCGATGGTCCACAGCTTGACGAGCCGCTTATGCATAGTCTTGACCTCCTCATGGAGAAATCTACTTACCTTACCCCCTGTAATACATTCCGCCCACTAAGCCAGTATAGACACCTTAGCCACTTCAACAGCACCTAGCCCTTGATCGAGCCGATCATCACCCCTTTCACGAAGTGCTTCTGCACGAGCGGATAGATGAGCAGCACGGGAACGGTAGCGACGACGATCAGTGAATATTTCAGCAAATCCCCAAGTCCCTGCCTCGCAACCAAGTCCTCCTCACTCATCACCATGCTCGGGTCAATCTGATTCTGGATCAGAATGCTGCGCAGAATGAGCTGGAGCGGATATAGATCGCGGTCCTTCAGGAACAGCAAGGCGTTGAAGTACGTGTTCCAATGCTGCACCGCATAGAAGAGTGCGATGACGGCCAAGATCGGCCCCGATAGGGGCAGCACAATTTTACCAAGAAATTGCCAATCTGTAGCTCCGTCAACCTGCGCCGCCTCGAGCATCTCCTGCGGAATGTTCGCCTGGAAGTACGTTCGCGTAATGATGACATTGAACACGCTGAGCGCCGTAGGAATGATCATCGCCCATCTCGTATCGAGCAGGCCGAGGTCCTTGACGAGCATATAGTTCGGGATTAAGCCGCCGGAGAACATGATGGTGAACACGAACAGGAACATAATCGCATTGCGGCCGATGAAATCTTTCCGAGCCAGCGGATAAGCAGCCATCACCGTCAGCACGACATTCAGGACTGTACCCACAATGGTGTAAAATAATGAATTGGCGAAGCCGCTCCATACCGCCTTGTTGCTGAATACGGCCTCATAGCCCTGCAGCCCCGGATCGACGGGCCACAGCCACACTCGACCGGAGATCACCGCCTCCGTTGAGCTAAAGGAAGCGCTAACAATATACAGTAGCGGATAGAGCACAGCGAGGAAAAAGACGGATAACACCGTATAATTGACCGCGTTAAAGACGCGATCGCCTGCCGACTCCTTGACGTTCGTATGCATGCATCTACTCCCCCTCTACCATAGGCTGCTTTGGCCGATTTTTTTTGCGAGCCGGTTTACGGAGATGAGCAGAATCAGGTTGATGACGTTCTTGAATAAACCGATGGCGCTGGAATACGAGAAATTAACGATGTTCGAGGCTAAGCCGACCTTGTACACGTACGTGTCGATAATTTCGGACGTGCGCAGGTTGAGCGGATTTTGCATGAGAAACGATTTCTCGAAGCCGATCTCGAGCATGCGCCCTACGTCTAGGATGAGGAGAATGATCGCGATCGGCAATATGCCGGGAAGGTCGATGTGCCACATACGGCGCAGCTTGGAGGCTCCGTCGACGACAGCGGCCTCATGGAGCGACGGGTCGATGCTGGCGAGCGCTGCCAAGTAGATGATGCAGCTGAAGCCGACGTTCTGCCATACGCCCGACCATACGTAGATGCTGCGGAAGTAGGACGCCTCGCCCATCCAGTTGATCGGCTCAAGACCGAACAAGGCGATGAGGTGGTTAACGAGGCCGATCCGTGGATCGAGCACCTGGAAGATGATACCGACCATGACGACGACAGAGATGAAGTGCGGCGCATACGTGACCATCTGCACCATCTTCTTGAATTTGTCATGCATGACATAATTCAAGCTTAGCGCGAGCAGAATCGGGAACGGAAAGCCCGCGACGAGCTGGTATACACTAAGTGAGATCGTGTTCCACATAATGGTCCAGAACTCGTACGATTCGAAGAAGCGTACGAAGTGGTCGAAGCCGACCCAGCTGCTGCCCCAGATGCCCTTGTTCGCCACGAAGTTTTTGAAGGCGATTTGCGCACCGTACATCGGTACATATTTGAATATAATAATGTAAGCTAACGGAAGGAGCATCAGCACATACAGCTGCCAAACCTTCCGCATATCCCGCAGCAGTCTGCGAGGCTTGCTCAGTCGAGCAGCCTCGGTCTGCGGCTTCGCGCTTGCGATCTCCATGACCACCACCTCCTAAGGTGTGTATGTCGGATGTGTGCCTCCGGTGCGTACGGTCGGTACGTTCGACGGATATGTACGCCCGGTGCATTCGTCCTGTGTGTTCGTCGGGAGCACGCGCCGTGCATCGACGGCGATTCCAGCGTCTTCAGATGCGATGGGCGGCTCCCGTTGCGCCATTACTGGAACAAGGACTTGGCGTAGATCAGATCTTCCCGGATCAAGCGGTCTACGTCGTGCTCATTCGTATATTCGGCCGTCAGACAGACGACGCCTTGGTAGCTGCGCTGCGCCAAGTAATCGGCTACACGAGGCCACGAGGCGAGTCCTTGGCGACCGGAGGTGAAATATCGCTTCCACTCCGCGCTCTCCGCCTCAGGTCCGTTGATCCGGTTATAGAAGACGTTCTTCAGATTGACCATGGCGAGGTATGGCCACACGATGTCGAGTCCGAATTCTGGCTGCTGTCCAGCCAAGGCGTCATGGGCACAATCCCATACGGCACCGACGCATGACGGCGGCAGCCCATCGAGCAGGTGCAGCAGCCCCATCGAATCGGTGACGTGGTTGCCGTAGTGCAGCTGCAGCCCGACCTTCACCCCGTACTGCTCGCAGAGCGGGATAAGCGCTTCCAATTTCGCGCGCTCGCGTTTCTCCGATTCCATGTACCCGAGCTCCGGCGAGATGACCGGCATAATGCGGATCAATGGAATGCCTGCCTCCGCACACCCAGCGAACACGCGCTCCTCGGTGCTGCTCGCTACGCTGTAGATGCTCACGCCGTAATCGGCGAGCTTCTCTGCCAGCTTCGGCAGCTGATGCGCGTTGTCCGGCTCGAGCTGATACCCTTCACGGAGCGGGAACTCGATCCCGTCGAAGCCCATTTCCTTGACAAATTTGCCGAGCTCCGCAACCGAGACGTTCTTCCAAGGCTTCGTGAATACGGAGAACTTAACCGATGATTGAGACATAGTCTGCACACCCTTTTCTTTTTATTTAGGATTAAACTTGCCAATACATCCACACACCTTGCGTCAACACATCTTACGCCTGATTCGATTCACGCACCGATATTGGGTATACTTTGAAGTAGGTGTTGGAATATCGAGGAAGCTCCTCGGCTACAAAACCGATTCTACACGGAAAATAATGTTTTGTAAAGATTTAAATTATGATATACTGATGTCGTAGTGTTCGAGTACTAATTCAGCATCAAATGACGTTATATAACGATGATTAATACTAAAAACTAACTAACTTCAAGGGTGATGAATATGATACCTAATGATTGGAAGGACCAGAAGGGCAGCAAGCTGGCTCTCATCCAAGCGCTGCGCGTTCACGGCAAGATGTCGCGCATCGATCTGACCCGATTAACCGGACTGAGCCGCGCCACCATATCGTTAACGATCGCCGAGCTGATCGAGGGCGGTCTCGTGTACGAAACGGACAATCGACTGACGACGAAGGGACGTCCCGCTACGTCCGTCGAGCTCGTGCCACATTCCACAGTGATGATAGGAGCGGACTTGGATAACAAGACGTGGACACTCGGAGCGTTCGACCTGCTTGGCAATCCGGTGAAGACGGTGAAGATCCCCGTACATTCGTTCGAGCCGGAGATCACGTTCCGTACGCTGGCAGAGGAGATCGCAACGTTCAAGCAGAGCCTGGACGTGCAGCCCGTTCCGCTGCTCGGACTCGGCGTGCCGGGTCTTGTCGATGGGAGGCATCGCATGATCCGCAGCGCGGCCGATCTGAACTGGCACCAGTTCGAGGTCGCGGAGTTCATGGAGGAGGCGACCGGCTGGCCGACGGTCGTCGTCAACAGGCATCGCGCGAGGGGACTATCCGAATGCCGCTACGGCGCGGGGCAATCGTACTCGAATATGATCTATATCGGGGTCGGTATGGGCATCGCCGCGGGCTTGTACCTCGACCGTCAGCTGCTGTCCGGGGCACTCGGCGGCGCTGGCGAGATCGGACATACGACAATCGAGCCCGATGGACCGCTCTGCTCATGCGGCAACCACGGATGTCTGCAGGCTCTATCCGCAGGTCAGGCCATCGAGCAGGAGTTCCGCAGATTGGTGCGCACCTGTGAGCATACGTCGATGTATGCAGATGCGTCGATAGACCTGCAGCTCGTGCGGGCGCAAGACGTATGCGCAGCAGCGGAGGCTGGCGACACGTTCGCTGTACAGGTCGTGCGGAAGGCGGCCAACTATGTCGGTATTGCGATGGCTAACTTGCTCAATACGTTTAATCCGGAGACGATCATTCTAGGGGGAACGATCCCGAACGCCAGCCCCCTGTTCGTCGAGACGGCGACGCGCACGATGCGTCAGCGGGCGATGCGTCCGCTATCGGCCGACACCGTCGTCAGCACGTCGCAGCTGATGGAGCTCGGCGGTGCGCTCGGAGCGGCTAATTTCGCCTTCGACCGGAACATTTCGCTGTCGTTCTTCCAGCTCGATAAGGGAACGACTGAGTATTCATCCTAACCCCCGTCCCCTGTCTGAGAGGGGCATCAGCGTTGAGCTTAGTTTATATTTCGACAAAAGAATCCAAAAAGCCTCCACCATCTGACATGGCGGAGGCTTCTTATTAGCTATAGCTGCAATGGCTTACTTCTTATACACGAGCGGGTTCAGCGGACTTGCTGCGACATCACCCGGCGCAAGACCTGGCAGCCAGCGCGCTAGGTCGCTCTTGCGTGCATTCGTATCCGGCTCGATGACCTTCGCACCGTCCGCGTAATAAATAATGGTCATCACCTCGCGCATCGTCGAGGTCGGATTGCCCGGAGCACTGTGCAGCGTCCAGCCGTAATGCCACGTCGCATCGCCCGCTTCAAGTGCGCCGTAATTCTCCACTTCCATTTCTTTGGCTTCAATATATTGCGCGAGTGTCTTCTGTGACTCATCCGAGATCGCCAGCTTGCTGATGTAGCCATGCTTGTGTGAGCCGCTGGCGAAGTTCATGGAGCCCACTTCCTCGGACACGGGCACGAGCGGCATCCACATCGTGACGAACTGATCCGTATCTACCGGCCAGTAGATCTGGTCCTGGTGCCACGGTGTAATGCCACCGCCCGGCTCCTTGAACAGCGCCTGATCGTGATAGATGCGAACGCCGTCTACTCCGAGCAGCTCGGCCGCAATCTTGGCGAAGCGCTGCGCGAACACGAACCGTCTCACTTCCTCCGACTTCTCCCAGATGTTCGAGATCTGAATGAACGCCTTGCCGTACGTATCGCGTTCCTCGAGCGGCTTACTCTGGTAGTTGAGCTCCTTGACCTTCTCCCCGATAATGGTACGGTACACCGCGACCTCGTCGGCTGTCGCCACTTGGTTCAGCTTGATATGCCCCTTCTCCTGAAACTGCTGAACCTGCTCCTGACTCAACGCATAGTCACTGGACAGCTCTGGCAATCTGTTCAAATCCGACATATTCACTCGCTCCTTAATAGTGTGTTTTCTTCTTGATGTACCTTATGTTATCATGGAGCGAGCGATATGTATTTGAACATAAGAGATACTTTTTTGTACTTTTCCGACTTCCTATAGACGAGGAGGATCGATCTATGCAGCCAGCAACGCCGCAGCTGTATCCGGTCGTCCATTGGGCTCAGCAGCATAAGCAAATGCGCGAGCGCATCATTCACCGCCGTATCCGCGACTTCGAAATATTGCTGCTGGAGCAGGGAACGGTCGAGGTTCAGATCGAAGCGAGGGCGCCCTTTCAGGTGCAGCCCGGTCAATTTTTCATACTGCCGTCAAGGCTCAAGCACCGCGTACAGGTCACCTGTGATACGTATGCGCTGTTCCTCGGGGTACACTTCGACTTCTACAACGAGCTGCATATTGCCAAGGACGAAGACATTATCGTGTACGAGGACAAAGCGGACGACGATTCGTTCTGCAGCCTTCCGGACCAATCGGAGTTCAGCGATTGGCTCCAGGCCGCGAGCGTGCACGCTTCACCTGACGTCTACAGTCTGCTGGAGCGCATCATTCACGAATTCACCCATCGTCCAGCCGGGTATATGATGTGCTGCCAAGGTCTGCTGCTCCAGCTGTTCGTTCAGATCACAAGAGCGATCCACCAGCACCATCGGGAGCAGGCAAGCGCAGGCACGCAGCAAGCGATCTCGGACCTCGCCCGCACCATCGAGGCTTCGCCGGGAGACGACTGGTCGAACGAGAGGCTTGCCGCCATTCTCAGCGTCAACGTCGATTACATGGGGCGGCTATTCAAGAAGTGTATCGGCGCAAGCCCGAACAAGTTCGTCCAGCACATTCGCCATTCGAAAGCGAAGCGACTGCTCCGCGACACGAATGACACGATCGAGCATATCGGGCGAACGATCGGCTATACGGATGTGCATTACTTCGCTCGTATTTTTCACAAGTGGGAGGGGATGCCGCCGGGGGAGTACCGGAAGCTGTGCCGATTGCTGTAGGGCCTCCTCCCCAGCAGGACCGTCTCACCCACGAAAGTAGTCAGCAATTAACTGCTCCAATCTGCGATTAATCAACCTGCCAACGGATTCCAAAGAATACTTAGGGAAGATGCTCTTCCTTCCAGTGATCGCTCGCTGCTTCGCCGAAGCATAATCGGAGTGGACTTGACGCATGATCTGCACCAAGTGCTCCATGCTCGGCTCTGCCCAAAGATGACCGTGAAAATGTGCGGGCATCGAATCTGTAATCTCGACCATACGCTCAACCTCGATCAAAAAGCTGTTGTCCTCATTCATAAATTCAAGCTGAGCACTCCAATTCGTGCCGATCACAGGCACCTCAAAGGCAAGGGCTTCCATGAAAGGTCTTCCCCAACCTTCGCCGCGCGTCGGCAGAACGAAAGCGCTGCAGGAGGCATACAGCTCGCGCATTTGTTGCTCGGTCAACCGTGTGTCGATAATGTGCAGATGAGGTGGATTTTTGATTTGAAGCTGCTTGATCATTTCTTCAACTATAGATGTAATTTGAGCTCTCGGCTCATTCAATCGACTGACCTTCAGCACAAGTGATACATCATCCTCGTCTGTGAAGCTAGTCAAGTATGACAACAGCAGAATGTCCCAGCCCTTACGAATGCTCCAATCGAATACAGACAAGAAGGTGAAGCTCCTCGCTCCGTCTATTGATCCTCGGGCACTCGATGTGACCCGGTATAGCCGCTCATCCAGCGCACCGGGAATGATCTGAATATGGTCTGCATGTACTCCTGAACGAACGAACGTCTCCACGTTGAATTGAGAGGGAACCCAGACCTCCGTCAGCTCATTCAGAATCGGCACCCACTCACTGGGAATTCGATCCGTCTCAAACATCGTTCTCCCGATCTGAATCGGAGCTTGGGCCGTCTTAAACCAGTGAGCAGGCGAGGCTTGATAATGGATAAGCGCAGGATGCTTCAAGCTCGCATGTGCATTCTCAACCCGTTCATGAGACTGCTCGGTTTGAGATAGCTGCGAATCAATCGGCCTCACCTGAATACAGTATGGATACGGCTGAAGACTCTTCACGAAGTGACGCTGCTCCGAGGCATATCCGGACGCATTATAGTATGGAGACTCCCAGATGATCCCTACTTCATCCAGCTGGAACACGCTGTATCCATATTCCTCATCCTCTTCACTCGGGATTGACCCTCGGCCCTTCATGGTCCATGGACCACTGTCGAGCAAGGAGCAGAGCGCTTCATATTCCTCCTCCACTCCATCTACGCCACAGATGATCAAGGTGCTTCCAGGAGGGCACTGGGCTAAGCACCATCGACACCAGCTCTTCAGGTGATCGGCACCTAGACCTGCACGAAGCAGTAGAACGATTTGCGCTGCTGCAAGGCTAGGAGCTGGATGCATGTCCGGATGACTAACCTCCAGCATATATGCCTCTTGACCTCTATTGAACCATGAAGATAAGGCTGACTGGAGCTGTACCAGCATTGATGAAGAAAGGTAAGCATGAAGCAGCACATGCCATTGAATTGGTGACTCTGACTGCTCATAGGAGTCCATTGCTTGAGCGTGTGCTTCCAGCACTGGAGCAGCCCTCCTACGTGCGGCTTCCTTGCGAAGCTCCAGCTCAATAAGCTTCTGCGAAGCTTCTTCTGCATCTGGATCTAATTCGAGCGCCTGCGTATAGATGAGCTTCGCCTTGCCGTCCACATTCAAGGCGAAGTAGGTGTCACCTAGCTCCTGATGCAAGGCACCTAGCAACAGCTTAAGCGTACCGATTGCGTATTGAAAATACGAGATCTGAAGTGCATGAATCGGTGTCTTCAGCTCATTAGCCTTATGGAATGCCTCTATGGCCAATGCCCACGATTGCAATTCACAGTAACAAACTGCCACGAGTGTCCAAGCTCTACCCAAGAGAGCATCTGTAACATCCGAATACTTAGACTCTTGATCCTCTGTAATAGATTTCAGTATAGATAATGCCTGAAGAAATTTCCGGTCAGCAATTAGCATCCAAGCCTTCTGAAGCTGCAGGTCCGCTCGGTCAGAATAATGAAGAGTCAGGGCTGCCATAGTTCCTGCCGCACGTTGGTTACGTTTCTGATGATTATAGGCAGCAACTAGCTCTAGCTCTTGTTCGATCTTCTGCTCCTCGTCCAATGCGGGCATAGGCTCTCGTGAACAGAGCTCGAGCACATACTGCGCGGCTAGCAATGCACTATCGTCCCACGAATAGCGAGATCTTATCTTGTCGCTCGCACGCTCTCCAATTTCCTTCAATCGATGTCCATGTTGATACGCATATCTAAGCTGCTGCTGCAGCGCTTGCTTATCTACTTCAATCCAGCTCGGAGCATCGACAGTCTCCATCGCTCCAACCTTCATTTCAGGATGAACATAAACGGATGACTTCACGAACAATGCTTCCGTTGCGTCCAGCCATTCCGTCACTGGCCCTGCATCGGGCACAATCACCGCTGTACCGCATGCTGCTGCTTCTGCGATCGGAAGCCCGAAGCCCTCGCCGCGAAACGGAAACACAGCGCAATCACAGCTTTGATACAGCTTGACTAACTCCTTCTCCTTTACGTGTACATCTGTATAGGAAATCGAGGGGCTCTTTGAATCTTTTTGGGCCTCCAGCACTCGGTCTTGAAGCGTAATCCCATTGTAATGTGAGGTAGTTCCATGATCCTTGACAATTAAGCACACCTTGTCTTCTGAACTGAATTCTGTCAAGTACGCATCGAGCAATATATCGAAACCTTTGCGAACGATCGTACCTCCAACATATAAAAATCGAAAAGGCCCTCCTGGATTCGCTCCTTCCATCCTTACGCTCCCGGGGTAAAATACGTTCGGGTCTACTCCAAGAGGTAGAACTCGAATCTTGTCTGCAGGAATTCCAGAATCAACGTACTGAGTCTTATTTAGCTCGCTGTATACCCAGATCTCATCCATCTCATACTTCATGGGCATATACCATGCAACAGGCACGGCTCCGAACTCCCATGGAAGAATATGAATCCAATATGAGGCCTGTGCTGGTCTTGTCAATCTCGGCGGCCACTGATGAGTGATATGTACATCCACTTGCTCTGAAGCTGCGATCGGGTAGCGAAGTAATTCAAATCTCTCATTCGTTTGAAGCCTTTCATACAAGCGAGCGTTCACTAGTGACAGGCTATTCGTTTCGGAGAAATCTCCCTCCCAAGTCATTCTTATCTTTTTACTCACAAGCACTTCACCTGCATTTCTATGAATTTGGATATAACCGATATACCTTCAATACCTTAATATCCCTCTAGGCTACACTTTATGGATATTCATTACATACGATAAATAATACTACCGGGAGGAGTGAATAACTTGAGTAAACCATTGATCTCACTATGTATGATTGTTAAAAATGAGGCGAATTGCATCGCCCGTTGTCTAACCAGTGTCAAGCCCTATGTAGACGAGATGATTATTGTCGACACAGGCTCCACTGACGGTACGGCTGACATCTGCAGGGACATTGGCGCTACGGTCTATGATTATGTGTGGAACGATCATTTTGCCGAGGCGAGGAATTATGGGTTAGTGCATGCAAATGGTGAATGGATTCTGTGGCTGGATGCCGACGAGGAGCTAGGAGAGAATGGTGAACAGCTCCGTGATCTGGCCTTGAGTGATGAATATGATCTGTACTCGTTTCAGTTAAATAATTATTACGGACCTCGGGTAGATCCGAATAACGTGATTCGAATCGCCCACCCGAGACTATTCCGCAATGGGATTGGCTTGAAGTTTCGTAATCAGATCCATGAAGCACTTAACGTGGACGAGATCTTCTATCAGCATGATCGTGTCCATCGAATCACTCATACTCCTGTGATCCTGTGGCATTATGGCTATTTGGATGAATTCGTACAAGACAAGAACAAATCGAAGCGCAACATCCAATTATTAGAAAAGGCGCTGTCGAGCAACAAGGAGGACCCGTGGCTGCACTATCACATGGCCTCCGAATATTATCGTCTTAAAGATTACGCTCCTTCCTTCCATCATGCGAATCGATCTATCCTCCTGTTTATGTTGAACCAGCTCACACCGCCGTCGTTGCTCTATAAGCTGAAATATTCCATTCTCATCAGTACAGGCAGCTATGAAGGCGGATATCCTGCCATCGAGAAAGCCATTATGCTGTATCCCGATTATGTAGACTTAATCTTCTATAAGGGCATCCTCTTGTACATGTCCAGCAAGTATGAGGAGGCGATCGAGGCATTCGAGCAATGTCTGGAGATCGGAGAGTCGAATATGAAGCACTTGACCCAGAATGGGCTTGGGAGCTTTCATGCTTGGCACTATAAGGGCCTTTGCAAGGAGAAGCTGGGTGATCCCAAGGAGGCCGAGCATTGCTACAACCAGGCATTGGCCCTTCATCCAGGTCATATCGACTCCTTAGAGGCGCTTAGGGAGTTAGGCAATCAAGAACATACGGGCTAATGACCCTCCGCATTCGCCAAGTCACGCTCTGGACTTCAGAATACGATGTACTGTAGTACCCACACAGCAGGATGAAGCCAGCTCCAGAAAGCGAGGTGAACCATGTCGCAAGCCAGCATACCGAATATTACGCCGACCATTAACGTACCTGTCAACAGTACTGTTCCGCTTCTTCTATCTTCCATCGCACTCGAGGAGCTTGCATTAGCGCACATCGTGAATACCGAGGCCGAGAAGCTGCAGTATGTGCTCGGTACACTGACGCCCTCGATGGCTCCGGTCACTCCCGGCGTCGTAACCTTATCAAGTCTGATGAATGTGAATCGGAGCATACGCAGTACACTGCAGGATGTGATCAAGCACGAGATGCTGCTCCAGTTCAAGCTGGGAAATACTCTCGATCTAATTCAAAGTATCCCTCCGCCTCCTCCTGTTCTCACCATTCAAAACTCGGATAACCCAGATCCGGTTATTGTGCTTGGACCTACCGTGCTGACATACACAATTACGGTGGAGAACACTGGCCCCACCACAGCTACCGGAGTCGTCATGACGGATACGCTGCCGCCAAGCGGGGGAGTGAATGGACCAGCATTTAACTTGAACACGTTGTCGTTGCCTCCAGAATGTGTTCTGGAGGGACCTGTTGTCGGCGGAAATGTCGTCTGTAACCTAGGTACACTTCTGCCAAACGAGGTGAGAGTCCTCTCATTTGACGGGCTCGTCACTTCGCTTGTAAGCGGAACATTGACCAATACAATATCCGTAAATGCGATGGAAACCTTGCCCACAATAGCGACAGAGGATACGGATATCATCGTGCCATAGCGACCTAATGTATACATGTAATGGGCATATATGGTGAGCAAATTGTGGATGGATGCGTATTGTGTAGTGAAATACCCTAAAACTATAATGAGGTGAAGAACATGTCTCAAGCGAATATTCCGAATATTACCCCGAGCATTAGCATCACGATCGGTCAGACTGTCCCATTGCTGCTGACATCCATTGCACTTGAAGAGCTGGCACTTGCTCACATCATGAATGCAGAGGCCGAGAAGCTCCAATTCGTCCTCGGCACATTAACACCCACCTCGTCTACCTTGACGCCTCCAGACGTCACAATCTCTAACCTGTTGCTCGTTTCATCCAGTGTGCGTCGCACGCTGCAGGATGTAATCAAGAAAGAGATGCTGCTTCAGTTCAAGTTTGAGAATATTCTGGACTTGATCCAGGTATCGCCGGATTACCCAGTAGTCGGAACGTAACAAACAGAAGACCACATTAAACGTGTAAACCTTTCTGAAAACAGGCAAGTGTAGTGAGCGCCTTTTAGATGGATGCATATGGTAAAGAGAAGTACCCCATAAACTTGATGAGGTGATGAAACATGTCCCAAGCGAATATCCCGAATATTACGCCAAGCATCAGCATTACGATCGGTCAGACTGTTCCGTTGCTGCTGACTTCGATTGCACTTGAAGAGCTGGCACTTGCTCACATTGTGAACGCCGAAGCCGAAAAGCTTCAATTCGTTCTCGGCACATTAACACCGACTACGTCCACATTGACGCCTCCAGACGTCACAATCTCTAATCTGCTTCTTGTTACATCCAGTGTACGCCGCACACTTCAGGATACCATTAAAAAAGATATGCTGCTCCAGTTCAAGTTCGAGAACGTGCTGGACCTCATACAGGTATCCCCAGATCACCCTGTAGTCGGAACGTAACGAACAGAAGGTCCACCAACGTAATTAACCGAGCCAATGTCCATCATTGTCTCGGTTTTTCTTTGTGAGATCGTGTGGAGTAATAAAAATATACAACCAGCTTTCCTCCAATTTGATGGAGTCAAGCCGGTTGTATGCTAAGGTTTCCTAATCAAACTCGGTTTTGCTTCTTGGGATCAAAGGTATTATTGAACCAGGGGCGGTCCGGAATGGTTCTTACCGTATGGTTCGTCAATATATTCATCCTCTTGTTTTTATAGCTATTAATTTTTTTTAGAAGCACATATAAGCTCGAAGAGGAAGAGGTCCCGTACATGTGCAGATGCATGGGAGAGATGTCGATTTGTTGCTGGATGTCGCTAAACAAGTGCTCCTCGAGTATCGTTTCCGAAAGTACACTGGACTCCCGAACGATGGTATATTTCTTCAACAAGAGCTGCTGAAGATTCAGTAACGCTCTTAAGTTGCGAACAGTACCGAATCGCAACTGCTTAAGCTGCTGCTTATCCTTTAACTGTCCGCTTACATACAAATATTGAAGACTCTGATTGATTGTGATGAGACCAGCCAGCACTCGGTATATGGCAGCCTCATTTTCCGCTAGCGCCTTTACATACTTTTTTCCCCGCATGCGTTCACCCCCCTTACCAGAAGGTGCTCTGCATTACTCGCAGTCGTGGTGATCGCAGTCTTCCTGTTCCTTCAGAAGCATCACATCATCCAGCTTGCGTAATAAGAGCCACTCCTTCATCACGATTACTTCCAGAAACTTACTTACCTGTCGATTGAAACGAATAATCTGTTCAGTCGTGGGACACGTTGGAAAGTTCCCTTTGCTCCCGACAAAGGCTTGAATCTTCTCAGCCTCAGCATTCATCAAGTGAGATATTGCAATCTCTTCAAGAGCAATTGACTCGAACAAATCGACTATCGTTTCATCCATCGAAGGCCTGAACTTCCCTTCAGGTATAGACGGCATACTCATGATTATTCCCTCCTTCGTGATCGTGTAGGCCATCGTCACGACTTCTACGGTATTATATGCACCCAAACCAAGAGTGTTCTGCACGGTAATCATTCAGACCGCATAACTTGTAAGGAGTTCGTATTCATTACAGATGCACACCTTGCATGCGTAATAAGCGAACATACAACGAAGGAGGACCACCATGCGCACTGCTTTCATTACTGGAATTACAGGACAAGATGGAGCCTACCTGGCAGAGCTGCTATTATCCAAGGGCTACCGTGTCATCGGGATGCGCCCACAGCGAAGCACAGCCAACCTGTGGAGATTGAATGAGCTGAATCTAACGGAGCAGGTGGAGCTTGTCGAAGGCGATGTAACCGACCTCTCCTCATTGGTTAAGCTGCTGGACACTTACAAGCCGGATGAAATCTATAACCTCGCAGCCCAGAGCTTCGTCGGTACCTCCTGGAACCAACCTATACTCACTTGTCAGATCACAGGGATCGGTGCCTTAAATCTGCTGGAAGCTGTTCGGATGGTTCATCCAGAAAGCAAATATTATCAAGCCTCCTCCAGTGAAATGTTCGGCAAAATTCAACAACCGCAACAGACCGAGGACACTCCGTTCTACCCGAGAAGCCCTTATGGCGTTGCGAAGCTATTCTCTCACTGGATGACGGTCAATTACCGGGAGAGTCATGGACTGTTCGCTTGCAGTGGCATTCTGTTCAACCATGAGTCTCCATTGCGAGGACTTCAGTTCGTTACCCGCAAAGTAACTGATGCTGTCGCACGCATCTACTACGGCTTAACCGATAAGGTTCAGCTAGGCAATCTGGACGCACAAAGAGATTGGGGCTTTGCACGAGACTATGTCGAAGCGATGTGGCTGATGCTGCAGCAGGAACAGCCTGATGACTACGTGATCGCGACAGGTACGACCACATCGATTCGTACGCTGTGCGAGCTAGCGTTCAACCACGTCAACTTGGACTGGACTCGATATGTAGAGGTAGACCCGAAGCTGTATCGCCCTGCTGAAGTCGAGGTACTACTAGGGGACCCTTCCAAGGCTTCTCGTCAACTTGGATGGACGCCTCGCACTAGCGTGGAGCAATTAATCTCGATGATGGTTGAGAGCGATCTTCAGCGAGTCCGATCTGAGATGAAGCATGTAGAGGGACGGTCATTCTTATGAGAATTGTACTAATGTCGGGAGGAGCTGGTAGTCGCCTTTGGCCGCTGTCCAGTCAGTCGATGCCGAAGCAATTCATCCCCTTGTTCCAGCGTGAGGGTGATCAGATGGAGTCCATTCTTCAGCGCAACGCAAGGCTGATGCTGCAGCGATTCGAGACAACAGACATCTTCATCTCATCCGGGATTGAGCATGTCCAAGAGATTCGGAGGTGTCTGCCTTGGGAGCCTTCTATCATTGTGGAGCCCGAGAGGCGAGACACATTCCCTAGTATTTGTCTCAGCTCCTTGTATCTGATGTCTGTCATGCAGCTGCCGGAGGATGAGCTGGTATGCTTCTGCCCTGCAGATCTGTATGTCGATCATCCATTTGTAGACCGGATTGCTGACACTTCTGTACAGACCGACTGGTCACAGGTAAGCATAGCCTTATTGGGAATTCAGCCAACCGAGCCATTGGAGAAGTATGGATATATTATTCCGAAGGGTGAAGCTGCTCTAATCGACGGTAAGACGCGAGCGATTGAGCGGTTTGTAGAGAAGCCCTCCAAGACCGAGGCGGCGGCCTTAATTGCAGAGGGGGCGCTGTGGAACAGTGGTGTGTTCATCTTTCCGCTGTCCTTCATCAAGCAATATTTGCAGCACAAGGGCTATCCAATCACCTATCAAGCCTTCCTTGCCCACTACAAGGAGCTACCTAAGATCAGCTTCGATTACGAGGTGCTGGAGAAGACGGAGCGAGCTGGTGTCATTTCATTTGAGGGCTGCTGGTCGGATATCGGCAGCTGGGACCGACTGATCGATACGATTGGTCTTCCGCATATCGGGAATGCTGTAATTACGAAGGATACCGGCAATGTCCATGTGATTAACACGACACCGACACCTGTAATCTGCATGGGTGTCTCTGATCTCATCGTTGTCCTGACCGAACAGGGGTGTCTTGTAACCTCACGAGACACATGCGATGATATTAAGTCACTGCTGGCGGTCCATGCGATGAATTCAACCCACAGCCATCGTTAGCGACAGCTTGCTTGTGATATCGGTTACGAACACCGCCGCCCTCCTTGTCCAGAGTTAGCGGCGGTATCTCCATAAGCGTATAGGTGCGTAAGTGTGAATACTCGAATCAGCATTCATTCGGTGATGCAGAGATGAACTCTAATATTTCATCGAAGCAATCGAGGAGCAGCATTTCTTTCCGATTGATTTTCTTTAACGTTTTGGACACGGCTGAGTTGACCTCTAGAAGCTGCGAGACAGTCACATGCATTGGCGACGCATTCGGATGCAAGGTCCCTACGGCCGCCTGCACCATCTCCGCGCTAGAGTTTATCAGATGAGCCATAGCCACCTCCTGGAGACCGATGGCAGCCAGCTGAGCACCAATAATTTTTCTGAAGTTCTGAATCACGAGCTCATTCGAGGAGCCATACCCCTGTGACACAGGACTCTCTGGAGACATCTGGTATTCAAACTCGAACAGGGCCTGATTCACGTATTGTCCAGATGCCGGATTGCAGGTCACGAGCAGCTGATATTCAACAACAACGGTCTGCTCGGGTTCGATTGTACCCAGGCTTAGGTTCGACGGGTCTGCACCCGGCTGCGGAACCCCGTCAATTGTGACGCTGTTCGGAACCAGCGTTGTCCCTACAGGAGCGGCATCGAACATGAAGACAACATTCGCTTCGGTCGATCCTGTATTCGTAATTTCGATTTGGTACGTAATGACATCTCCAGGCTTCGCAAATGTAACATCTGCACTCTTGACCGCCTCAAATTGTGGAGCATTGACATCGATCTGTAAGCCAATTCCGTTAATCAAGTAAGCATCACCACTCGTGGTACCCTGAATGGCAGCACTATTCTGCGAATTGATCATCTGGGAGGAGACGTCAATATTGGTGATGTCGTAGCCTTGACGTCTACCGTCCGCATTAGTGCCAAGAGGTTGGTTTAAGCTCCCAAAGGTACCTGTCGTGTTTAGCGTCCCATCGTTGCCATTAATCTGAGAAGCAAAGAAGTTGTCGATCGGATTGTTTGGACCCGAGGATGGAGTCATCGTTCCAACCGTGGGTCCGAATAATAGCTGGTCCCCGGTCCTGTTGGAGTCCCCTTCAAGGGCGCTGACCTGTAATCTCCCGCTCACTGGACCGCTGGCCGGGGTAACGAAGCCGGATATTGTTACAGGAGTACTACCCGAGCCACTGCTAACGAATTCACTTGTAACGAAGATCGACAAGTCTCGAACGGGCAAGGTCGGATTCCCATAGGCGACCATCAAGGTCCACCCGCCTGCATTGGTCGTATTGCTTGAAGCGGAGGTAGTCGCGACGAGTTGGCCGACTGTATACGCACCCGCACCTGCGCCTTGAACAATTGCCGTCACATCGGCAGACCGTACGTAGAAAGTGTTAACTAAGGTCGCTGCAGTAGCAGGGTCAAAGGCTATGGAGAACACTCCGGATGGAGTCGTGAACTCAACATTATCATCGATAAATGCGGACAGATCCTCTCCAGAGACACTATAGCTTCCAGACCATACCAATTCGGCATAAAGCACGGTGCTCTGCGCTGGTAATTCCAGTATCGCACTAGCAGCATTCTCCGTGTAATTTAATGTAGTCCCTGGCGGAAAATCGTTGACCTGACTTGCCAGATTCGGGGTCGCCATGGCACCTATCGAATCCTGGTCCCCTTGATTATTCGTATTCGCTTGCTTACTTAGTCCTATTGTATTACCCGTAAAAGTAATGGCTCCGTTCGTCACCGTGTTAAATCGTTGAACAACTGTCAATTGACTTCACCCCTTCCCTGTATGATATATCTTATGTAAGCATGTACCTGCTTGATCGTTTGTTTGTCCATAGGCATGAGATGAATTTGGTTGGAATCATGCACAAAGAAGCCTCCGCGAATCTTCATCGCGAAGGCTTCTCCTCCTTACTTGTGTACAAGTTAGGCTGCGTCCATCCCAACTTCTAAGCGTGATATATTCTCGGCATCGCGAGCGGCTCCTTGCCGAGCTCCGCCCAGACGTACTTCAGCAGCAGCTCGGTCTTCAGTCCGGCGCAGGACGGATCGTCCCACCGATTGTGCAGCTCGCCCGGATCCTCCTGCAGATCGAACAGCTCGCCGTACGACTGGTTGTAGTACACCGTCAGCTTGTAGCGCTGATCGACATACGTGCGCTGATGAATCGTCGTCGGCTCGTGTCGGAATTCGCAGATAATATGATCTCTCGCGCTGCTCTTGCCCCCTGTCCATACCGCAGACTGATCAACACCCGTCATCCAGACCGGAATCGGCAGCCCTGCGAATGATAGGAACGTCGGTGCGAGGTCGACGAGCGACACGAGTGCATCCGACTGAACATTCGCTGGCACCTTGCCCGGATAGCGAACGATGAACGGCAGCTTGATCAAGTCCTCGTACATGAAGCCGCCCTTCGCCTGCAGCCCGTGCTGCCCGAAGAAGTGACCGTGGTCCGTCGTGAACACAACGATCGTATCCTCTGCCAGACCGAGCTCCTCCAAGCGATCGAGAATGCGTCCGATGTACTTGTCCATCATGCTGACCATGCCGTAATACGTTGCGACGAGCTGCTTACGCTCCGACTCTGGCATGAGGTGGGAGTGGTAGCCGTGAATGCCATACCCCGTCTCCTTCCACGCCGAGAAGTCCGGACGCTCCTGCTGCGTCATGCCGAAGTGCGGCGGGTTGTTGTCATGCTCACCGGGAGTCACCTCAGGAATTGTCAGCGATTCCGGATCATACATCGTATCCCACGGCTCAGACACGAGATACGGCGGATGCGGATCGAAGAAGCTCGCCCATAGGAAGAAGCTCTCGTCCTGATCCTTGTACTGCTCCAGCAGCGCGTTCGTTCGCTCCGCGATCCACGTATTGTAATGGTACTCCTCCGGCAACTCCCATCGGTGAAGCTGCTTCGGGTCCATCGTGCCCGTCGGCGCGAGGAAGTAGTCTCTCCAGTTCGTACAGCCCTTCTCCTCCATCCAGATCGCATAATGCTGCCCGACGTGCGCCTCGTTCGTATGGTTGCGGGCAAGCTCGACATGGTCGAAGCCGTAGAAGCTGTCACTGAACTGACGCCAGTAATCAAGATCCTGCAGCAGCGGGTACGACTCCAGCGACGAATACGCCTCATTGCCCATTAGTGGTTGAAAATGCGCCTTGCCGACCAGCGCCGTCCGGTAGCCCGCCTCTTGGAAATCCGTCCCAACGACGTGCCGATCCTCCAGCAGCTTCGTGCCGAGCGTCCATGCGCCGTGCTGGCTCGGATATTGTCCAGTAATGATCGATGCACGTGTCGGTGTGCATGTCGGATTCGGGCTTCAGCTTCGAGGCACCGACAATCTCGAATACATCGATCTCCGACTTGTCGCCATCGGACGCCTTCAGCCAGAAGGAGCTTGTGATCGAAGCCTTCGCCGCCTTGGCCTTGATCTCGAAGTAGCCATAGTGCGACTTGCGCGTAGACATGACGGCTGCCGTCGTATAATTCTCATATCGGGTTGTCCCCTCAGGCAGCTTGCTGTTCGCCTCATCCATCTCGGGGATATTCTCATACCTCGCAGTAAGGATCAGCTTGCCGTTCTCCATCCGAACGTTGTTCGCAGAGAAGAAGGAAGGCGCACGACCGCTCCAAAAAATATGATGGTCATGCCACTTCTCCGAGTTCAACTGCTGCGCGTCGAACTCATCGCTGAAGTCGAGGCTGTACTTCCACTTGCCCCTATTATCCGGATCTGAGAACGGGTAGATGCCGTTATCCGTCACTTGATCTGGATATTGCGGCTGCGGGTCTTGGGGAGAAGACGCTTCGACCATCAGCTGGAAGTGGTCGGCATACACCGTCCCCTGCACACCCCGATTGAACACGTACACCTTCGCTGAGGTGCTCGCTGCCCCGGTCGTGAAGGTGAGCTCTACCCGCTCGTACTCCGAACTCGTGATCACCTTGGATGCCGTCTCGGCGCCATTGTATTCCTTCACCCCGAGCGCCAGCTCCTTGCTCGTGCCGACCTTGCCGTAGGCAGTCATCGTATACGTCGTAGCAGGCTTCAGACCGTTGACCACCTGCTCCAGTGAGCCTTGACCGTCATAGACGGCCGCTTGGCTCCCGCTTATGACATGGACAGGCTCTGACGTCGTGCTTGCCGTACCCGTACCCCACGTTTTATGCCACGGATCAAGACTGCTCGCCTCGAAGTCACCGTTACCTACCGCATTCACATAGGCTGGCGCTTCCTGGGCGATCCCAATGTTCGCCGTCCATGCAGCAGGAGCTCGTGATTCAACGTATCGAAGTATTTCGAGAGGTCAATTTCGACCGCGTGCCCGTATCCCTGCTCCGCGTAGGCTTTCACTTTTCGAATTGCTTGCTGTGCACTTCGTCCTGGGCGGTAGACGTAGCTCCCCTCCGAGAACAGCGGTTCAAACAACGGCTGTAGCTGCTGGGCGATCGCTTGTTGGATCACTCGATCTACCACGGTAGGAATACCGAGCTTTCGTACTCCGCTTCCATCTGGCTTGGGAATCTCCTTGCGTCGCACAGGGCTTGGCTTGTAACTTCCATCCCGGATGCTTTGCAAAAGTTCATCTCTATGTTCCCGCAACCACGGCAGTGCCGCCTCGACGGTCATCCCGTCGATTCCCGGCGCTCCATGGTTGCTCTTGACTCGCTTGTAGGCTCTGTTCAGGTTATCCCTGCTCAGTATCCTCTCCAGTAAGTCGCTTGCACCATCTCTTTCTCTGCTTTCCCGAGCTCCGGTGCTCCGCGCTCCTGCATACTCTTCGTGTTCCACACTATCCCTTTGCAGGCAGCCCTTTCGGTATTCTGCTTTCATCGCGCCGGTTCTCCTTCCTGCGTATACTCGAGACTTACGATTGTTCGACCCTTCCCGGAAAAAAATCTTTCCAGTAATATGGCCTCTGCTGACTTCTCAAAGCAAGCTTTACTCCGTCTTTCGAATGATCTACTTGACGTCTGTGAGACCTCTCCGGGTAAGAGCGATAACCTTCCCCTCATCTATCTGCCACATTTACATGATGAGATTCGGGCAGAATTGGACTTTGCTTTGTCATGCAAGCTCGTCCGTCTCACCATGCCTTATATGTGATTTCTGTTCGTCAGACCGAGGGTTTGCCTCCGGCTTCCTTCAGATTCCACCTCGCGGCGGACACCCTTGCCCTTGGCTAACAGTTCCTACTGCCAAGCCTGTAGCGGACTTTCACCGCCAAGTTATCGCCCATGCCGGGCGCACATCCAAAAAGCCTCCACCATCTGACATGGCGGAGGCTTCTTATTAGCTGCAGCTACTACAGCCTACTTCTTATACACGAGCGGGTTCAGCGGACTTGCCGCCACATCACCCGGCGCAAGACCCGGCAGCCAGCGCGCTAGGTCGCTCTTGCGTGCATTCGTATCCGGCTCGATGACCTTCGCACCGTCCGCGTAATAAATAATGGTCATCACCTCGCGCATCGTCGAGGTCGGATTGCCCGGAGCACTGTGCAGCGTCCAGCCGTAATGCCACGTCGCATCGCCCGCTTCTAATGCGCCGTAATTCTCTACTTCCATCTCTTTGGCTTCAATATATTGGGCGAGTGTCTTCTGTGACTCATTCGAGATCGCCAGCTTGCTGATGTAGCCATGCTTGTGTGAGCCGCTGGCGAAGTTCATGGAGCGATCGATATGTATTAGAACATAAGAGATACTTTTTTGTACTTTTCCGACTTTCAATCCAACGAGGAGGAACACGTTATGCAGCCAGCATCGCCGCAGCTGAAGCCAGTCGTCCATTGGGCTCAGCAGCATAAGCAAATGCGCGAGCGCATTATTCACCGCCGTATTCGCGACTTCGAAATATTGCTGCTTGAGCAGGGGACGGTCGAGGTTCAGATCGAAGCGAGGGCGCCCTTTCAGGTGCAGCCCGGGCAATTTTTCATACTGCCGTCAAGGCTCAAGCACCGCGTACAGGTCACCTGTGATACGTATGCGCTGTTCCTCGGGGTACACTTCGACTTCTACAACGAGCTGCATATTGCCAAGGACGAAGACATTATCGTGTACGAGGACAAGGCGGACGACGATTCGTTCTGCAGCCTTCCGGACCAATCGGAGTTCAGCGATTGGCTCGAGGCAGCGAGCGTGCAGGCTACGCCTGACGTGTACAGTCTGCTGGAGCGCATCATTCACGAATTCACCCATCGTCCAGCCGGGTATATGATGTGCTGCCAAGGCCTGCTGCTCCAGCTGTTCGTTCAGATCACAAGAGCGATCCACCAGCACCATCGGGAGCAGGCAAGCGCAGGCACCCAGCAAGCGATCTCGGACCTCGCCCGCACCATCGAGGCTTCGCCGGGAGACGACTGGTCGAACGAGAGGCTTGCCGCCATTCTCAGCGTCAACGTCGATTACATGGGACGGCTATTCAAGAAGTGTATCGGCGCAAGCCCGAATAAGTTCGTCCAGCACATTCGCCATTCGGAAGCGAAGCGTCTGCTCCGCGACACGAATGACACGATCGAGCATATTGGGCGAACGATCGGCTATACGGATGTGCATTACTTCGCTCGTATTTTTCACAAGTGGGAGGGGATGCCGCCGGGGGAGTACCGGAAGCTGTGCCGCTTGCTGTAAGGCAGGCAGAAGGAATGAACACGTCTTACTAATTATGGTGAAACCATTCCTCCATGCTCGCCCACCACTCGCCGGGTGCCCGAGTCTCCAGCGGCTCCTGGCAAGGCTTGCACAGGCTCCACCATTGCTGGGTCATCGGATCGGCTGCCATCGTCTCCATATCACGCTCATAGTTCTCGCCGACATATTCGAAGTAGCTGAACAGATATCCATCCTTATAATAGATGGAATAGTTGTGTATGCTGCATTGGTCGATTATAGCCAGCACCCCTGGCCACACCGCCGCATGAAGCGCTCGGTATTCCTCCAACTTATCCGGGCGCAGTCGAATGACGCTGCCGTAACGCTTCATATCAATCTATCCTTCCTCATTGACTTCAGTAAGTCGAACCGCCCTGCATTCGCGCATGGATCGATAAGCAGCGAACACGAGTCGCATCGTCTGCAGATTGTCGGCAACACTGTTCTCC
Source organism: Paenibacillus sp. YYML68 (assembly GCF_027923405.1). Lineage (NCBI taxonomy): Bacteria > Bacillati > Bacillota > Bacilli > Caryophanales > Paenibacillaceae > Paenibacillus > Paenibacillus sp. YYML68. The sequence continues at coordinate 3,693,592 of NZ_BQYI01000001.1, forward strand.
GGCTGTCTCCCCTCTTCAATCGCACACATGAGCTCGCCCATCGTGCCCATGAAGGCATGTGGGAACCATTTCCCTTCCAGCTTAGGCATTATCCAGCAGTCGGGTGCGAGCTCCTTGGAGGTGAAGCTGAGCGTATCCTCTCGGCCCTGTGGGTAACTGTACAACGCTCCGTTCGTCCCCTTGATCACCCCTCGTGTTCCTTCAAAGCGGTACGTTGCGTACCAATCATCAGTCGTCGATATACTGTTATGATTGTCATGCACAAGTCCTCGGGCTTCGCCGGGGAAGATCAGATGAATCAAAGTACGGGTTTCCCCCTTGCACACCTGCCCGGGGAATTGGGCTCCATCTGCATACACCATCAGCGGGTCCCCGAACAAGAATCGAATTGAATCCAGATAATGAATGCTATGATACATCACCTCCAGCGTGTCGATCGTCCTCAAGAAAGGCCACTGCTCGAACTTCGTCTCGACATTGACCTGAATGGAAGCTTGCGTCAACTCTCCTAGCCATCCCCTCGAGATGATGTCGTGACTCGCTCGAATGCCTGGCGCCCATCGCATCTGCTGGTTGATCGCGCCGATGACATTCGCGGAAGCACATAGCTCGACGATGCGCTTCGCGTCCTTGAATGTAGCCCCGAGCGGCTTCTGACACAAGACATGCTTGCCGGCCAGTGTAGCCAGCCGGACCGCCTCCGGTTGCAGCTCGGCTGGCAAGGCGATGTCTACGATCTCGATATCCGGATCAGCCAGCAGCTCCTCGATCGATGTGTACACACGCGGAATCGAGAATAAGTTGGCTACCTCCTCCGCCCGCTGCAAGCTTCGATTCGTAATGCCGACTACATGGAAGCCTGCCATTCGATACGCTGGAAGGTGCGCTTCCTGTACAATTTCTCCCGCACCAATGATACCGATGCCTCTGCGCTTGTTGCGTGGCAGCTTCGGCTTATAATGGAGCTGTAACGGTTCATTCACGTTGGTTCATCCTCTCCGCTTGTTCACAAGCAGCACATGCTCGCAAGCCATGACCGTATTCCCATGCTGATTCATCACCAACACATCCTCGATGACAAATCCCATATCCGACCGCTTCGGATGCTCATTCTTCTCCTTAATCGTAACCGTAGCATACAGTGTGTCTCCGATAAACACCGGCTTAATGAAGCGAAGCCGATTATAGCCGTAGGAGAATGCCTCGGGATTCAATTCACCTGCGGTCAGTCCAATCCCGATGCTGAATGTGAGCGTTCCATGAGCAATCCGCTGTCCGAACGGCTGCGTCTTGCACCATTCAGCATCCATGTGATGCGGGTAGAAATCTCCGGTCTGTCCGGCATGCAGCACGATGTCTGTCTCAGTGATCGTTCGCCCGCCTGTTTTTCGGTAAGCCTCCAGTTCATAATCCTCATAATAGATACTCCTCATCCTCGATCCTCACTCCTTCTGTTCGTTGCTGATCATGCGATCCCAGCCTTCCACGTCATCTGTCCTCGATGGAGACATCGATGTACGAGCTGCCGGTCACGTAAGTGCTGGCAGTGCGCATAGGTTGTTGCATGAATTTGAAGCCCCAGCTCATATTCAGGGTAATAAGTCATATGGAGACGCTGGGTGAGCTCCTTCAACGTTAACGGCTCGGCAGCCTCCTGCAGCATCTTCACGAGCCTGCTATTGTGAACACGTACAAAATCTCGGGATTTACGAATCGCCTCGGAAATGTGCTCCCCCTCAAGTACGCCAAAGTGACTCGTAGCTGCCGTCTGCAGCTGCAGCGCTTCAAAACGATCCAGCGTCTGAACGTATGACTCCACCTGCTGGTACAGTGGGAATACTCGCTTCCCAACAGGCCCCGTCCCCGCCTGCTGAAGCAGATCCCCGCAGATCGCAGCCTTCATCTCAGGCTGATATAGTAGGAGATGTCCTCGCGAATGTCCGGGCGCATGCATGCACGTGAACGCAACAGCGCCTGTGCAGACCAGCTCACCTTCCACTAGCGCATGGGTGATCGGGACATCTTCGCCGCAATGTCTGAGCACTTCAAGACGATAGCGATCATCCGGCTCCCATTGCCCAGGAAGTGCCTCATACAGCTCCATGAAGTGCCTTCTGCGATTCTCCGCCCACTCCAGGTCATCTCGATGTATATAGAAGTGAATGTCAGAGTTCGCTCTATAGAGAGCGCTATTACCACCGATGTGATCCACATGGGCATGCGTGATGACTACAGACTGTAATTGCGACATCGAACGACCCGTTCGCTGAAGGTAGGGGAGTATGTACTGCTCTGGTGTACGGGCCAATCCGCTATCGACTAGCATCAGTCGCTCACCCTTCACCACATACAGATATAACGGAGACCCATCATCCATCGGGCACGACACCATCTCTATCCAATCCTGAAATCTCAATCACATCTCACCTCCTTAATGTCAACCCTCGTAATCTGCTTATGCGTTCGTCTATGACGCACCGCTACCGCTTATCGTACGCCTCCTGATAGATCTCAACATACCGTTTCAGTTTCATCCCTTTCAATGTATCCAGATACGGTGTCCACTCTGTATTCAAGTCGGCGTCACCTGTTACGAAGCGTGCTACCATCTGATCCACATATTCCAAAATCGTCTTCTGAAGCCCAGCCAGCTCCTCGCTTTGCTCTCGAGTTAGGAACAACGGAGGCAGGATTGTATTCACCTTCATCTGATGAGGCTCGTATAGCTTAGTCGCCTTATACAATCTAACCTCCGGGTTCTGGTCAGCCGTGGCCAGGTCGATCGCTTCAGACAATCGGAAGTCCGAGGAACGTACGGTCGGAGCGGTCTGTGACCAATGCACATTCTGATTCGTCGTCTCTGATGGTACGAGCACTTTATACTTGGCAGCCTGACCGTGAATGCCGATCATACCTTCCTCCGCCTTCACCCAATCTCTGCCCGGTACCCCGTACAACGAGCGCATCATAATTTCGGTTGGATCGTCCCACTTGCCGTAAAATCCGTCCACCCACCGCATCGCCACCTCTGGGTACTTTGCATTCTTCGTAATGAGGAACTTTCCGAACATACTGCCTCCATAAGGATTGTAGGCCGCGAGCTGCACACCTCGGGGCCCCTTCAGCGGCGGTACAGGAGCGAACTCCATCCACTTGCCGCTCGCGCCGAACATCTTGGACATCGCTCCAGTCGCTCCACCTGGTGCGGAGCCGAGTAGATGTGCACCGACTTGCTCGCCCATCTGCTGCAGCTGCATACCATCCTGCGTGAACGACTCAGTCGCCAACAGCCCCTCCTTATGCATCCTGTGCAAGTATTCCAGACCTTGCTTCCACTCCGGCTTGTCGAACGCCACCTCCACCTTACCGCCATTTAGGAACATATGCTTCGTTGAAGTCAGTGTATTATTCGGAATGAACGCATTCATGAGCACGTCGTTGACTCTAGTGTTCCAGCCCTTAGGCGAGCCGGCCAGCGGAATTTCATCTTGAAGACCGTTGCCATTCGGGTCTTGTTCCTTGAACGCCTTCAGCACCTCATAATAGGCTTCTGTCGTGGTCGGCATATCGAGCTTCAGCTTATCAAGCCACGGCTTGTAGATCCATAGCTTCTGCGACAACGTGCAGTGGTAGCATTGCTCGATCTGCGGCAGAGCATAGATACTGCCGTTCGGTGCGGTGAGCACCTCCTTCATGCCAGCAAGCTCAGCGAGCCGCTGCTGCACATTCGGAGCGTGCTTCTCAATCAGTCCGTTCAACGGAAGAAACACGCCATCCTTGCCATAGACCATCTGCTGCTCATTGGATACAGCCATATTCAGCACGACATCCGGGTAATCGCCGCTCGCCAGCATCAGATTCAGCTTCTCTGGAATGCTCTTGGATGGTACGACCTCCCAATCGATATGAACATTCGTCAGCTCCTCATACCACTTCGTAAATTGATTAGTCTCGTAATTCTCAACGAAGTCGCGAGCGCCGACCATTACCTTCAACGTCACCTTCTCCTGCACAAGCGGGTATACCCCTTGCTCTGAGAGAATAACCTGCGTACTCTCAAGCTCAGAAGCTTGATCATTTGAATTTTCTGTGCATGCAGCCAAGAGCATGCTTGATGCAGCCATCATCGCTATGACGGCCATTTTTTTGTTATTGACCATGTACAACCCCTCCAATGTGTAATCCGTGTATGACCGAATCGTAATTCATCCCTACCCCTTCAATGAGCCGATCATCACCCCTTTCACGAAATATTTTTGAACGAACGGATAAATCGCCAGCACCGGCAAACTAGAGACGATTATCAGTGCATATTTCAACAACTCAGCAAGACCTGCCTTGGCTGCCGCTTCCCGTACGTCGTTAATCATCTCCAAGTCAATCTGGTTTTGTACTAATATTTCTCTCATGACCAACTGCAGCGGGTACAGATTCGGGTCCTTCAGGAAAATTAGCGCAGAGAAGAACTGATTCCATTGACCGACCGCATAGAACAGCGTGATCACGGCGATGATCGGAGCAGATAAGGGTACAACCAATTTCCATAAAAATGTAAAATCACTGCAGCCATCCATCTTCGCCGCCTCCAGCAATTCATCGGAAATGTTCATCATGAAGTACGTTCGTGTAATGATCATATTCCAGACCGACAATGCAGACGGAATCAAGATGGCCCATCTCGTATCGAGCATGCCCAGCTCCTTCACGAGTAAATAGTTCGGGATGAGCCCGCCATTGAACAGCATCGTGAATACGAACAGAAACATAATGACATGCTTACCAATCAAATCCTTACGTGATAACGGATACGCAGCGAGTATCGTCAGCACGACACTGATGATGGTGCCGAACACGGTGTAGTAGAAGGAGTTGACGAAGCCCGTCACAATTTTACGATAGCCGAATACAGCCTGATAGCCTTCGAGTGTCGGCTCAACCGGCCACAACCACACCCTACCGGACAGAATCGCATCCGACGAGCTGAATGAAGCGCTTACGATATACAATAATGGATACAGAACAATAATTAGGAATAAGCTTAGTACCATATAGTTGATGACATTAAATAACTGATCACCAAACGGTTCTTTGATCTTACTAGTCTCCATTGCTCAAGTCACCTCCTACCATAGACTTGTTTGCTTCGCACGTCTTGCCAGTTGGTTGACCATGACAAGCAGCACCAGATTAACGACATTTTTGAATACGCCAATGGCCGCCGAGTACGAGAAGTTGGCGATCGGTGAGATTAAGCCGACCTTGTACACGTACGTATCAATAACCTCGGATGTGCGCAGGTTCAACGGATTTTGCATCAGCAGCACCTTCTCGAAGCCAATCTCCATCATATTGCCCACATTCAGGATGAGCAGAATGATGACAATCGGCAAGATCCCCGGCAAGTCAATGTGCCACATCCGCCTCAGCTTCGACGCTCCATCGACGACAGCCGCTTCATGCAGCGAAGGATCGATGCCTGCCAGCCCAGCCAAGTAGATGATGCAGGAGAAGCCGACATTTTGCCAGATGCCTGACCAAACGTAGATGGATTGGAAATAATCAGGGTTGCCCATCCAGTTGCCGATGCTTACACCGAAGAATGAAGCGAGATTCGCGATCAGTCCTGTGCGCGGAGCGAGGAACTGCATCAGAATTCCGACCATTACCACGACAGATATAAAATGGGGCGCATACGAGATCATCTGAACCGTATTCTTGAACATCTTGTTCCGAGCATAGTTCAGACACAGCGCTAGGATAATCGGGAAGGGCGTGCCCGCGATTAATTGGTACAGGCTGAGACTAATCGTATTCCACATCATCGTCCAAAAATCGTGCGACACGAAAAATCGGGTAAAATGCTTCAAGCCTACCCACTCGCTGCCCATGATTCCCTTCACCGCCGAATAGTCCTTAAACGAGATGACAGCTCCGTACATGGGGTAATACTTGAAAATGAGCAGGTAAATGATCGGAAGAGCCAGCATGGCATATAGCTGCCATATATTGAATAGCTTCAGTTTATTAGTCAAATTCCACTACTCCTTCAGACCGGATTTAGCGTATAATTCGATTACTCCCCCTTCTAGGAGGCTTGCCTATGAAAATGCTGGAGCTTGTCATACCTCCGCTGCCTCACTTCATCACAGTCGGTCATTCGTGGTGGAAGCGCGGACAAGTACATTTTAAGCGAAGCTGGAACATCTATGATCTCATCATCGTGACGAACGGAGCTCTCTATATCACAGAGGATGATCAGCCGTATACGATCTCGGCGGGTCAAATGCTGCTGCTGGAGCCCTCGCGTACCCATTGGGGTCATCAGTCCTGCGAGGAAGATACGGAGACGTATTTCGTACACTTCAGCCATCCGTATCCGCACCGTGAGCTGGACAGCAGCGGATTTCCGTGGACGAGCTCCCTCCAGCCTGGCTGCGATCTCGATCCGAGCCCCAGAGGCCATAGTATGTACATACCCAAGTATGCGGACGTTCAGGTGTCTGACCTCATTCCCGTTCTGAACCATATGGTCGAAATTCGCGACCACAGTTTCGTTCAGAATGTACTGGAACTGCATAGCTTGGCCGTGAAGCTGTTCGTCGAGCTGCAACATATTATCTATCGCCAGAAGGCGATGCCAAGATCGCTAGAGCTGTGCACCAAGGTGACCCGCTACATCGAAATGAACTTCAACGCGCCGATTAGCGCACGTCAGCTCGAGACGGAGATTCATTTCAACATCGACTACATTACGCGCTGCATGAAGAAGCATACCGGTATGACGCCTCTTCAATATATGCAGCATATCCGCATCGAACATTCCAAGCGGAAGCTCGCCACTACGATGCTCAGCATTCAAGAAATTGCCGATCACATCGGCTTCGAGCGCAGCAGCTATTTCATTCGCATCTTCCGCGGTAAGGAAGGCATGACGCCTGGACAATATCGGGAGCGGATGCAGCGGATGAACAGCTGAGAGGAGAGGGAGAGTTCCCCCTTCCTCAAGACCGCCTAGCGCTCTACCATTCGACAACGACCATCACATGAATATGCAGCTCGGGGACGGTACAACGCATTTCCCCATCGTGCCAGGACCACTCCAGCTCCTCCATCGTCGGCACCGTGTATACGCGCTTAGGCGGCTGCTGAGGTCGCAGCACGACGGGAATGTCATAGCGGAGAGGCACCTCCTCGATGACGGTATTTCCTGTATGTCGCTTCGCGCTATACTGGGTCAAGTGCAGCACCCACATGCCTTCCTTCTCCATCAGCGATACTTCGACCGAAGGCGAATGTGCATGCACCTCTACGGTCTGCTCCGAGAAGGGAAGCAACGCATCAATCATGTTCAGCACCGACTGGCGTACATGCTTGCTTCCGATCCGGAAGTAATCCCGCGCAAGCTCGGCAGCGCACACGATGACCTCCCCCGCCCCATACGCAGCTCTGACTGCACCCGGATATGACGCTTTCTCACCAACCGGCGCGTGAAAATGCCCATACCGCTGAGACGGTGGAATATTCTCATAAGGCCGATACGCCTCTGCGACGATCGCTGCCCCTTCATATACATCCCATCGAGGAAAGTAGCCCTTGACGAACATGGGGGCGCTTGGCACGTCCTTGGCTATCTGCTCCACTGGCTGGAAGAACTCGCCGTCCTCGCAGGCGTTGCCCAGCCAGCGAACCTTGGCTACCCGCTCAAGCCAGCTTCTCCAGAGCGTACTGCTCCACAGACCTCCTCCAGTCACGAGCAGCTTGCCGCCGTTGTACACATAAGCGTCCAGGTTCACTGACATAGCCTCGTCGAGCGACACATTCTCGGCAAGCCAGATCAGCTTGAAGGGTTCGAGCTCGTGCTGAGCGTCGATGACGTCAAAGTGGCGATTGCCTTCGAGCAGCGTCAAGCCTGCTCCGTACAGCGACTCGGGTGCCTGATGCCCGAAGTCCTCGGCCCGGTCGCCTCGAACCATCTGCTGGTAATCAGCTAGTATGGCAATATAAGGCACCGTTCTGGCATCGAGCGCCCAATCTTCACGGTCCTTCACGAACTCGTAGGCCGTGCCGATCAAGTCGTAGACGGCCTGCTCCGGCTTGCCGCTTGCGGGCAAATGATCTCCGATGCAGATCGCTCCAAGTGTTGCAAGAATCGTTGCACATTCATACTTCAGCTGCACCTCGTTGTTCAAGCTGCCGAAGTAGCCCCAGTTTTTGGGGAAGCGGGTCGTCTGGGCATTATGCGGGATACCAAGATTGCGAATATATCGCGACATGACGGCATAATGATAGCTGTTCCAGCTGACAGGCGCCTCCAGCTCGATGGAATCGAGTGACTTGGAGCGCGCACCGCCGACGAACCATCGACAGTTGGAGGTGAATCCCATATCAGGATTAGCTTCCTTGACAATCGTCCTGGCCTCGGCCATAAACGACTCCAAGGTATGCTCCCATAGCTTAGCCAGATCTGAGGGCTGATGAATATTAAGCCCCAGCTCCACCGCCTTCGTGCGGCAATGACTGCAGTAGCATGTATCCCGAGGATACGTCACCATGTCGAGGAACACGCCAGCGACCTGTGGAAACTGACGAACGAAGTCCCGCAGCTGCGGATAGAACCACTCTGTTACATACGGCGAGTTGAAGCACGCCCATCCCCATTCTTTACCGCCATTCGTATCGAGCCGCCTCCCGCTCTCGCACACCATCGCCCACTCCGGATGCTCCACCACCGATCGGTCGTTAATGCCCGGACCGAAGTGAACATAGATCGTAATGCCCTCCCGCTCCGCTGCTGGCAGCAGCTCTCTCAGCATATCCGTCTTCAATCCAGGATGAACGGGAGCATGCTCCGATTCATAATAGGCATTGCCGCAAGCACATAGCCCGAATACGACCGTTGCTGCGTTAATATGTGCGTTCTTCCACACTTTCACGAGCTTCTCCGCGTCAAATTGCTGTCCGACCTCCTTCACCCAATACGGCGTATGAAAGTCTAAGTGGATTTTACGATTTTCGTTCTGCATCGTTTTCAAGCTTCCTCTACCTTCTTTCGAGACTTATGTACGTGGATTGGATCCGCTTACACAAACTATCATATCGAGAATGAAGCTGTTTCATAAGGACCTGAAGCGACTTCCGATGCTCGGATTTCGACCTATCTGCAGCAGTCCAAAAAAAGACCGTTAAAGCAAACATTTCGTTCGAAATGTTGCCTCAACGGCCTATGGGGTGAGCCTAAACCTTCTAAGCGTGATATATTCTCGGCATCGCGAGCGGCTCCTTGCCAAGCTCCGCCCAGACATACTTCAGCAGCAGCTCGGTCTTCAGTCCCGAACAAGACGGATCGTCCCACCGATTGTGCAGCTCGCCCGGATCCTCCTGCAGATCGAACAACTCGCCGTACGACTGGTTGTAGTACACCGTCAGCTTGTAGCGCTGATCGACATACGTGCGCTGATGAATCGTCGTCGGCTCGTGTCGGAATTCGCAGATAATATGATCTCTCGCGCTGCTCTTGCCCCCTGTCCATACCGCAGACTGATCAACACCCGTCATCCAGACCGGAATCGGCAGCCCTGCGAATGATAGGAACGTCGGTGCGAGGTCGACGAGCGACACGAGTGCATCCGACTGAACATTCGCTGGCACCTTGCCCGGATAGCGAACGATGAACGGCAGCTTGATCAAGTCCTCGTACATGAAGCCGCCCTTCGCCTGCAGCCCGTGCTGCCCGAAGAAGTGACCGTGGTCCGTCGTGAACACAACGATCGTATCCTCTGCCAGACCGAGCTCCTCCAAGCGATCGAGTATGCGTCCGATGTACTTGTCCATCATGCTGACCATGCCGTAATACGTTGCGACGAGCTGCTTACGCTCCGACTCTGGCATGAGGTGGGAGTGGTAGCCGTGAATGCCATACCCCGTCTCCTTCCACGCCGAGAAGTCCGGACGCTCCTGCTGCGTCATGCCGAAGTGCGGCGGATTGTTGTCATGCTCACCGGGAGTCACCTCGGGAATCGTCAGCTTCTCCGGATCATACATCGTATCCCACGGCTCAGACACGAGATACGGCGGATGCGGATCGAAGAAGCTCGCCCATAGGAAGAAGCTCTCGTCCTGATCCTTATACTGCTCCAGCAGCGCGTTCGTTCGCTCCGCGATCCACGTATTGTAATGGTACTCCTCCGGCAACTCCCATCGATGCAGCTGCTTCGGGTCCATCGTACCCGTCGGCGCAAGGAAGTAGTCTCTCCAGTTCGTACAGCCCTTCTCCTCCATCCAGATCGCATAATGCTGCCCGACGTGCGCCTCGTTCGTATGGTTCCGTGCAAGCTCGACATGGTCGAAGCCGTAGAAGCTGTCACTGAACTGACGCCAGTAGTCGAGATCCTGCAGCAGCGGGTACGACTCCAGTGACGGATAAGCCTCATTGCCCATTAGTGGTTGAAAATGCGCCTTGCCGACCAGCGCCGTCCGGTAGCCCGCCTCTTGGAAATCCGTCCCGACGACGTGCCGATCCTCCAGCAGCTTCGTGCCGAGCGTCCATGCGCCGTGCTGGCTCGGATATTGTCCAGTAATGATCGATGCACGTGTCGGCGTGCATGTCGGATTCGGGCAATACGCCCGCGTGAACGTCGTCCCCTCTCGCACGAGACGGTCCAGATTCGGTGTCGACAGCTCCGGGTTGAAGGCGCCGATTGTATTCCAATGCTGCTGATCACTTGTAATTAGTAAAATGTTCGGTTTTCTCATCGTCGTCGATCCACTCCTTCATATTCATGCCTCTCTTAGAATCGTAACAAAGATCGTTCACAGCCTACATACCAAAATGTTATACTCTTTAGTAAAATGTAAGATTCGAGGTGTATCGCATATGAAGGAATACGCCCACGAGTTCGCGGACATCCGCATGCAGGTGCCGAGCGACCTGCAGCGAAGCGGCGGTCTCTATGTGCTCCGCTCTGGCTACAACCGTGCGAAGCCGGGCTATGATGTTGGGCCGAAGCGAATTGAATGCTACAGCCTTCACTTCATTCGAAGTGGAAGACTGTGCCTCGAGGATAAGGGCAGCACGCACGAGCTGTACGCGGGACAGCTGTTCGTCCTGTTCCCTCACGTCACCTACCGATACTACATAGCGGAGAACAGCCCGGAGCTGTCGCTCAGCTGGCTCGCGATGGGCGGACCGCAAGCGGCGGCGACAGTCGAAGCGCTCGGACTGACGCGCAGTCGGCCGTCGATGCCCGTACAGCTCGACGCAACGCTGCGTGCCCTGCTGAGCCGCATCCACGACTCGATGGGCGGACGGCCATACCAGCAGCTGAGCGACGTCTACGCGCTGCTGGAGCTGCTGCAGCTTGCTCGCGAGCAAGCGCTGGGGCAAGCGTCCGGGCAAGCGAGCAGACAGCCGCGTGAGCAGGCGCCGACGGAGGCCGTGGAGCAGACGGGTCAAGATAAGAAGTTACCTCAACAGAGGCTCATTGCTTCAACAGAGCATCCAAGGCATGGCGAGCACTTGCCTCAACAGCGGACTGTAGCTGCAGCAGAGCAGCAGGCCGCTGAGCCATCCGGCCGAGCACCCTGGCTCGACTATTGCGCACGCTACATGCAGCTGCACTACGCCGAGCCGCTGCGAGTGGATGCCCTCGCCGCCGAGGTAGGCATACACCGCTCCCACTTCTCATTCGCCTTCCGCGAACGCTTCGGGACGTCGCCCAAAGCCTACTTGACGAAGCTGCGAATGACGAAGGCGCTCGAGCTCATACGGGCAGACCGACTCTCGCTCATTCAAGAGATCGCACTCACGGTCGGATATCCGGACCTGTTCACCTTCACTCGGGCGTTCACCCGGTACTACGGCATGTCGCCGACGGAGGCGAGGATGAAGTAAGGATCAGCACACTGCGCATAGAGCCCTCTCCGTACGCAACGAAGAGGGCTCTTACACCATTACCCTTACACGCCTCCATCCGCTGCATCCAGACGGCCGACAACATGCAGTACATCTTCGTCTGCCAGACCTATGGACGGAACGAACCTGACACCTGCGGCATCTTCTGCCTGAACCGACCGAAGCACGAGCTCCGCTGACGCGAGCCCCGGCGACTTCGCCATCAGACGAAGCTCGCCCGCCTCGTCGGTCGTCTGAACGAGCACCTGACATAACCCGTGATACGCCTTGCGCTGCGGCTTCTTGTCCTCCTCACGGCTGACCGGATTACCGTTGCCAGTACCGATCAGCTTGCCCGGTCCTTCGAGGGAGAATACGATCTCGTGGTCCGCGCCTGGAACGAGACGGCCGCTCGCGTCGACGACCCTCACTTCAACGATGCCTACATCCTCATGATCCGCCGTCAGATCGAATCGAGCGGAGCGCAGCTCGAGCTTCGCAGCACCTGTTGTCGTCTCGATGTCCGTTGTCACAACGAGCGCACCATTCGTATACCCCTTCGCCGTCAAGCGACCCTGCGCATAAGGCACCTGCCACTCCGGATGACCGTGCGGCGGCACGATCTGCTTCCCGAGACTCTGCCCGTTCAAGAAGAGCTCCACCTCATCCATATTCGTGAACGCCCACACGTCGATCACTTCGCCTTCATTGCCTGCCCAGTCCCAATGCGGGAATACGTGCAGCACCGGCTCCTCCGTCCATCTGGCCTTATAATAGTAGAAGATATCCTTGGCGAAGCCGCAGAAGTCCATAATGCCATAACGAGATAGCACGCTCGGATACTCATACGGGAACGTCTCGCCACGATAGTCGAACCCGGTCCACACGAACAGGCCCGCCACATACGGCCGCTCTGCCGCTGCCTTCCAAGCCTCCTCCGGCTGTGCCCCCCATACTGGATACGTCTCACCGTAGCCGCTCACGATGCCTTGGCGCTTCGGATTCGACCAGATGCACAGCTGGTTCGCATGCTCAGAGAGCACAAGCGGCGGCTCCGAATGCTCCTCCTTGTACAGCCCGCGGGTCGAGAGCGTGGAGGCGTTCTCCGAGCCGATGCAGCCCTGATCAGGGAACCTCTCCCGGAATTGATCGTAAGCATTCCAATTGCGACGCATCATATAGTTGAAGCCGTGTACATCGAGATGGAAGCCGTGCTGCTCATGAAATTCGGTCATCGGCAGCCAGTCGCCATTCATGCCATACGTACACGCGCGAGTCGGGTCCAGCTTATGCGCAAGCCGCTGCATACGGCTCATAATGCGGACGCCGACCTCGCGTCCTTGAATGCCCATCTCCTCATTACCGAGCGACCAGAGGATGACGGATGGATGATTGCGGTCGCGCTTAATCAAGCTGCGCAGCTGCTCCAGCGCCTCCTCACTCGTCTCCGTGAAGCGCACCTCGTCGATGACGAGCATCCCGAGGCGGTCGCACGCCTCCAGCAGCGCAGGGGTCGGCGGATTGTGCGACGTCCGGTACGCATTGCCGCCCATCTCCTTCAGCCGTTGAATGCGGAATTCATGGACCGCTGCAGGGAGCGCCATACCAACACCTGCATGATCCTCGTGACAGCATACGCCCTTGAGCTTCACAGGCTTGCCGTTCAGCAGGAACCCTTGCTGTGGGTCGAAGCGGATGGAGCGAATGCCGAATGGAGTGTCATAGCTGTCGACGACGACGCCAGCCTGCCGCAGCATCGTATGCGCCGTATACAGGTGCGGCGCATCAACAGACCATAGAATCGGCAGCTCCACCTCGGCGTCCTGCTTCAGCACGAGACGCTCCTCGCTCGCGATGACCGCGGTCGTCTGCACCTCACAGACGGTACGGCCTTGCGGATCGATGAGCACAGTGACCAGCTCAAACGTGACGTCGTGCAGCTCGTCATTGTGAACCTCCGTCTCCAGCGTGACGACGGCAGATGTGTGAGTCTCATTGAGCTCTGACGTCACACACGTCCCCCATTGCGGAACATGCAGCCGATGCGTCTTCACGAGTCGCACGTCACGGTAGATGCCGCCCCCCTCGTACCACCAGCCCTCGAACTCTGTAGCATCAGCTCGTACAGCGACCACGTTGGGCCCACCATAGCAAGCGACATCCGTTATGTCGTAGGAGAAGCTGGTATAGCCGCTCAGATGCCGTCCGAGGAAGTGTCCGTTCAGCCAGACCGAGCAATCACGGAACACCCCGTCGAACTCCAGCCGCAGACACTTCCCCTCATCCTCTGCCGGCAGCTCGAACGATTTGCGGTACCAGCCAATGCCCTTAACCAGCGACCCGTGGGAGGCCGGTACAGCCTCGCTGTAGGCCGACCGCTCGAGCACGAAGTCGTGAGGCACCTGCACAAGCCTCCATGCCGTGTCATCGTATCCCCACTTGGCGACACCGTTATTCCCCGACTTGATCCACTGCGAATTGATATACCGCTCTTGGTGAATCGCGTTGAAGTTGCGCTCGGCGATGTCCCCCTCATGAAACTTCCAATCCAGATTCATATTCCATATTTCACGTGCCAATGGTGCCACTTCCTTCCTGCTAGAGTCATAGCCTCATCCGATACTAAAACATCTTATCACTCTATAAGCTGTTTTCCCATAACATTTAGATCAGGTAGATCAATTTTCCCATTTCCGTTCCGATCCCCGGACTGGATCTGCCACCAATCGGAATCACGCTTGGTCCTGCCGTAGCTCTTGGAGACGATACCCAGATCGCCGATTCCAGCCTTCCCATCACCATTGAGATCGACGAGGCTTCGAACCACTGCAACCTGCTTACGCACCGTCTGAAGCGACTTCTCTTCACCCGCTCCGTTCGAGACGTCAGCAGAGAGCTCGAACGACCCGCCAGCAGCTCGCGAGCCTGCCTTGGACTTGAACTTCAGTGCAAGCACATCCGTCGCTCCAGCTACAGCTCCGTTCGCGCCAAGACTGGCCAGCACGATACGAATGCGTCCCTCTTGCTTATCATGCTCAAGATCGCCAACCTGACGCAGCTCATTCGGGATCACCTCAGCGCCCTTGAACTCGAATACGCTCGCATCATATTGCACTGTAACCTCTTGCGCATAGATCGGGTCCGCAGCGTCCACTCCAGCAAGACCGTACGTCAACACGTACGACTCCTCGCTCTGAACCGCATCCGCGCCCTGAAGATTAGCCTCAAGCTCGGAGGCTGCTTCAGGAGCAAGCTCCAGAATGCCGGCCATGCTCATGTCCTTCCATACGAGATCGAGCGGGTCATTCCAGCCGAGGTAGCCGACACGCACGCCAGCCTGAGCCGTCGCATCGTTCACCTGCACATCGAACCCGATCTGCGCACCCACCTGCGGAGCAGCCGACTGCCAAGGGATCGCCAGCTCTACCCGATAACCGCCCTCCATCCTCTCAACCCTACGCAGAAGACCATCCGGAACGTTCAATCCCGACACCTGTGCCAAATAATCGACATTGATCTTGCGATCGTTACTGTCATAAGGCGACGCGCCTTCACGCCCTTCATCGATATAGATCTCCACGGAGTCGTTCTGGTACGTATCCTTCGGGTTCGTCCCCGCCAGCTCCTGATCCTGAACCTCGGCGAGCACATAGAGGTAGCTCTCATCCCATAGGGTGCGCACAGCTGCAGCGTTGAGCGGAGCGCCGCCCTTCGTCCGCAGCGGGCCAAGATTAGCCGCCTTGCTCCAGAGTGCATCGACTTGACCGTCGATCACAGGTGTCCCCTTCACCGCACTTGCCAGCTTCGGCTCCGGCAGCTCGTAGCCCGAATCGTCCGAGGCCGGCTCGTTCGTGCGCCACACCCGAACGTAGTCGACCTCATAGTCCGCCGGAAGCGATGCCGGGTCCGGGTAGCCGTGCCACGCGAACGTTTCCATATCCATGATGATATATTCCGGTGTTTGCCAATGCAGATTTTTTTGCGCTCGCACCAGCTTGCCGTCGTAGTAGTACTTGATCCATTTCTCATTCCATTCTAATCCATATACGTGAAAATCTTCAGTCAAATCATCCTCCGTATGATAGTCATAAGGGAAGCTCACGTCGCGTCCGCCCGGTCCGTCCGGGTAATAGTGCAGATTCGTCGGGAACAGCTTCGAGAAGTAAGGCTTCAGCTTCGAGGCACCGACAATCTCGAATACATCGATCTCCGACTTGTCGCCATCGGACGCCTTCAGCCAGAAGGAGCTTGTGATCGAAGCCTTCGCCGCCTTGGCCTTGATCTCGAAGTAGCCATAGTGCGACTTGCGCGTAGACATGACGGCTGCCGTCGTATAATTCTCATACCGGGTTGCCCCCTCAGGCAGCTTGCTGTTCGCCTCATCCATCTCGGGGATGTTCTCATACCTCGCAGTAAGGATCAGCTTGCCGTTCTCCATCCGAACGTTGTTCGCAGAGAAGAAGGAAGGCGCACGACCGCTCCAAAAAATATGATGGTCATGCCACTTCTCCGAGTTCAACTGCTGCGCGTCGAACTCATCGCTGAAGTCGAGGCTGTACTTCCACTTGCCCCTATTATCCGGATCTGAGAACGGGTAGATGCCGTTATCCGTCACTTGATCTGGATATTGCGGCTGCGGGTCTTGGGGAGAAGACGCTTCGACCATCAGCTGGAAGTGGTCGGCATACACCGTCCCCTGCACACCCCGATTGAACACGTACACCTTCGCTGAGGTGCTCGCTGCCCCGGTCGTGAAGGTGAGCTCTACCCGCTCGTACTCCGAACTCGTGATCACCTTGGATGCCGTCTCGGCGCCATTGTATTCCTTCACCCCGAGCGCCAGCTCCTTGCTCGTGCCGACCTTGCCGTAGGCAGTCATCGTATACGTCGTAGCAGGCTTCAGACCGTTGACCACCTGCTCCAGTGAGCCTTGACCGTCATAGACGGCCGCTTGGCTCCCGCTTATGACATGGACAGGCTCTGACGTCGTGCTTGCCGTACCCGTACCCCACGTTTTATGCCACGGATCAAGACTGCTCGCCTCGAAGTCACCGTTACCTACCGCATTCACATAGGCTGGCGCTTCCTGGGCGATCCCAATGTTCGCCGTCCATGCAGCAGGGACCGTGGACAGCAGCACGGCCATACTCAAGAGCACTTTCCCTAATCCTCTCATACCTTCATCCTCCTTCGATTGTACACAAGCTTAAGATTTTACAGCTTTTTCGTTCATATTTTGTATGTTCGATACGGCTCTTCTTTCTCTACAATAACGATAGGGCAACCCACTATTACACACGCTGGAGGCTGAGCACGAATGACCAAGCAACCAAACATTCTCTACATCATGTCCGATGACCATTCCGCCGAAGCGATCAGCTGCTACGGCTCGAGATTGAGCAGCGTCTTCCGCACGCCGAATCTGGATCGACTCGCGGAGGAGGGCGTTCGCATGAACAGCTTCTTCAGCACGAATTCGATCTGCACGCCTGCGAGAGCATCGATCATGACGGGGCAGTACGGTCACATTAACGGCGTACGCACCTTGAGCGATAGCTGGCGGCCGGACCGTGGGCCGAACCTCGCCCGTGAGCTGCAATCGCACGGCTATGAGACCGCGCTGTTCGGCAAGTGGCACCTGCATTGCGAGCCGGAGGGCTTCGACGATTACAGCTATTTGACCGGCTTCGGCGGACAAGGCTCGTACCAGAATCCCGAGTTCCAGTCGAAGGGTCAGCCCGTGCGCTGCCACGAAGGCTACGTCACCGATCTCATTACCGACATGACGGTGCATTGGCTCGAGCAGCGCAGCTCAGGCAAGCCCTTCTTCCTCATGTGTCACCACAAGGCTCCCCATGACTTCTGGGAATATGCGGATCGACACGAAGCGCTGTTCGATGGCATCCACATCCCGGCACCGGACAGCTTATTCGAGGATCGAAGTCACCGCAGTGAGGCGTCCCGCGATTATGGCAGCTCCGTCACACCGCGCAGCAACGTCCGCAGTCTGTACGAGGACTTCTGCGCGCCCGACTACGTCACAGGACCGCTACAGGGCACGGAGGAGATGACCTTCGAGCAGAAGGGAATGGCCGCCTACCAGAAATATCTTAAGGACTACCTGCGCACCGTGGCCGCCATCGATGATTCGATAGGACGACTGCTCGACTGCCTCGAGGCGCTCGGAGAGCTCGACGACACGATCATCGTCTACACCTCCGATCAAGGCATGTTCCTCGGTGAGCATGATTACCAGGATAAGCGCTGGAGCTACGAGGAGTCGCTGCGCGCTCCGCTAATTATCCGATATCCGCGCTCCATCCCGGCACAGTCCGTCTGTGACGAGCTAATGGCCAATATCGACATGGCACCGACCCTGCTCGACTACGCTGGCCTTCCGATCCCGGCTACGATGCAGGGCACGACCCAGCGAGCGGTCATCGAGAGCCGCAGTGACGTGCCCGTAAGAACGAGCGTATACTTCCGCTACTGGATGCATCTGGCCCATAGGCACGATAATCCGGCCCACTATGGGATTCGCACACGGCAATATAAGCTGATCTTCTACTACGGACTGCCGCTCGACGCGAGCGGAGCGATCGATCGGCCGACGCCTCCGGGCTGGGAGCTGTACGATCTGACGAGCGATCCGTACGAGCTGAACAACGTCTACGGCGATCCCGCCTATGCAGACGTCACGCACCGTCTGAAGGAGGAGCTGCACCAGCTGAAGCAGCACTACCGGGATACGGATGATCCGTATCCGGAGCTGGTGCTTCGAGCACAAGGCAAGTAACCGATCATGAGAGGATTCACGCACGCTGCCTGAACGTTTCCAATTCCGGTATACATCCCGTATACTACAGGTATATCAAGTGACCTGCAGTCCAGTCCATAATCTGGGTCGGTCGGAACGTTCGAGGGGCGTGATCAGACATGAACCGCAAGATGAAGCATACCTACTTGTCGCAGCTCCGCGTGTCGCTCATTACGTCGCGCTATGCGACGACTCCGCTCACATGGAGAGCCTCGCCGTCCGAGCTCGAATTCAACAAGCTGTACTACATTCGGGACGGCGAAGGCTGTGTGACGATCAACGACAAGACGTACTACCCAAGACGAGGGGACCTCCTGTTCATCCCGGAAGGGTGCATCCATGGCTACTCGCTCGAGAACCAGAAGCCTTATACGAAGTACTGGTGTCACTTCACAGCCAACATCGGCTCGCAGCCACTTGCTGCTGTCTGCTCGTTCCCGAGCCTGCTTCAAGTCGAGGAAGGCACAAGCGCCCAGCAGCTCGAACATCTGTTCGATCGCCTCATCGAGGCTGAGCGATCACCCGATCCGTGCGCCCCGATCCTGACCCAATCCGTACTGCTGGAGCTCGTGTACTTCTACTTGCAGACGGTTGGTCCAGAGCAGCTGACAGCCAGGCCGCTCGAGACGTACACCGATATGAGCAGTCTGCTGCCCTATATCGATCAGCATCTGGGCAGCAAGCTGACGCTGCAGCAGCTCGCGGACATCGTCAACGTGCATCCGAATTACATGGTGCGGCTGTTCAAGGCGCAGTTCGGCTTCACACCGATCCAATACTTGAACCTGCAGCGCATCCGCGCCGCCAAGGAGCTGCTCATGCTGGGCAAGCTGTCGATCAAGACGGTCGCCGAGCAGACTGGCTTCGAATCTCCGTATTATTTCACCCAAGTGTTCAAGAAGCATACCGGACTGACCCCCACCGAATTCCGCAAGCTCGACGGTCATGAATGAAGAGCAGCAGCCTTCTACGGACTGCTGCTCTATTCATCGGGATACGAAGCTACCGCGTCAGCAGCTGAGTACGCATGTGACAGATGCAGCGAGCCTACAAGAAGGGGCCGATCTGTGAGGTAGCATGGCCCCGCACCTGTGACACCGTCCCTTGACAGAGTAAGTATCCGCCTCGCTCACCGCCCTCAGGGCCCAGCTCCACAATCCAATGCGCTCGCCTGATCAGCAGCGGCTTATGCTCGATCATAATAACCGTATGTCCGAGTCGAATGAGCTCGTCGATGGCCGCCCCTAGCTTATCTGTATCTTGAGGATGTAAGCCGGTAGAAGGCTCATCCAGCACATATAGCGTATGCTTATCTACGGGACTCTGCAGCTCCTTAGCCAGTTGAATACGACGCGCTTCTCCTCCTGACAGCGTGCTGGCAGGCTGACCTAACGGCAAGTACCCCAGCCCCAATCGTAGCAGCCACTCGAGCCGCTGATGAATCGACGGCACATCAGCGAATAGGTCTGCCGCTTCTTGAATGCTTGCCTCGAGAATACTCGCAATGGAATAGCCCTTGTAAGTCACCTTCAGAATGTCTTCCGTGTAGCGCGAGCCCCGACATGTGTCGCAAGCTACCATCGCGTCAGGCATGAAGTACATATTCGTCTTGATGACTCCATGCCCTTGACAGTTCTCGCAGCGTCCTCCCTTCACATTGAACGAAAAATGTGACGCTTTATAAGCGAAGCCAGCCTTCCGAGCTTGAGCAGCAAACCATTCACGGATCGCATCGAAAATACCAGTATACGTTGCAGCATTGGACCTGGAGCTGCGTCCCATGTCCTTCTGGTCAATCTCCACAATTCGCTCGATGCACTCGGAGCCGCTCCCCCTCTTATCCCGAATGGCTGGCAATAGCTCGTCGAAGAGCAGCGTCGTCTTCCCCGAGCCGGACACACCCACCACAGCTGTAATGGAGCCTAGCGGAAATTCAGCGCTCACCGCCTTCAGATTTCGCTGCGTCACATCCGTCAATCGAAGCCAACCTGACTTCTGCGCCTGCTGACGTTCAGACCGTAGGGCGCGCTGGCTCCCTTCGGAGACCCCAGACCGCTCATAACCCTCAGAATCGGAGGCAGCTCCGTTCCCGGCCTGAATATATCTGCTCGTCAAGGAGCTGCTGCAGCTCAGCATGCTGGACACATCGCCTTGAAACACAATCTGTCCCCCATGCCGCCCCGCCCCCGGTCCGACCTCAATCACATAATCCGCAAGCGCTGCCAGCTCCAGCTGATGCTCCACGACGATGACTGTATTCCCTCGATCTCTCTGCCGCTGCAAGGAACGGAACAGCCTCTCGACATCCTTGGGATGAAGACCCGAGGACGGCTCATCGTATACGAAGACAATGTCGGTCAAATTGGAATGCAGGGAGGAGGCGAGTCGCACACGCTGCGACTCACCTCCGGATAGGCTCGTCATCGGGCGGTCCAGTGTTAGATAGGACAATCCGACATCCGCTAGGCTCTGTACCCGTTCCTGCAGCTCGTACATGAGCGGCTGAACAGCAGCGAAGGACGACAAGCCTCTATAGCTGTCTGTCCACTCCTCCAACAACACACCTAATCCGCGTAGCGATAGGCCGCAGGCTTCGGCGATGGAGGTGCCGTTAATCGTAAGGCTGCGAGCATCCGCCTTCAGCCGCGTCCCTTGACAGGACGTACAGACCTGCTGCTTCATGAGCGGCTTGAGGTCGGACGTTTCACTTGCAACATGCCCCGGATTGTCGAAGAAGCGACGCCTTACCGCAGGCACTGCACCCTCGAAGCGCCCGGTCTCGGCCGTCTTGGGAGGAGGAACGTCCGGTCTAAGCTGTCGAATACGCTCGTCATCGGTTCCATAGATAAGCAGCTCCTGCAGCATGGCAGGCAGCTCACCGATCGGCTTGTGCATATGTTCCGGCTCGAAGGGCAGTCCGTAATGCCGGGCAGCTTGAACGAGCGCAGTCTCGAAGAAGCGGCCCACCCCCTTCTTCCAGGCGAGCATCCCGCCTCCGGTAATCGATGCTTGCAGATCGAGCAGCTTGTCAGGGTCCGGGATCAGCTCCTCACCCAGTCCACCGCAAGTCTCACAAGCTCCATACGGTGTATTGAACGACAAGTGAGCTAATGTGAGCGGTGTCAGCTCTGCCGAGCACTCCGGACATGCCTTATGCGCCTTCGAGTCGGAGAGCGCAATCCCGGCCCCGCACTCGCCGCACTTGCGTACACTTGCGGCGAGATACAGAATTCGCAGATGCGTATAGATCTCGCTATATGTCCCCACGGTAGAACGCGGATGATCGTTCGTCCGCCGTTGAGACACCGCGACGACTGGTGCGAGATTGACCGCCTCCCGGAAGTGTGGACGCTGCACCTGCTCCGCCACTCTCCCCATCGTCAGCAGATGCTGCCGCTCCGCTTCCTTGCACAGCACATCGAACAATAACGTAGACTTGCCCGAGCCGGATAGTCCGGTAACGACAGTTAGCCGCCGCTTCGGAATCGCCACATCGATCTCCTTCAGATTCCGCTCCGTCACTCCATACAGACGAATATACTCGACGTCATTCATATAGGGTTTCCCTCCGACAACTAAGAATAGCTTAAGCCTACCATCCAACTATGACACAACATGTCGTAGTCGCTCCTATCGTATAGCTCTAAGCGCTTCCAACTGAACAGATTGCCGGAGGTGTACGTCTGCTATTATGCGGATGCAGCTCACATCGGTAATGATCGCCTACTTCTTATACCGCGCGTCATAAGCTTGCTGCAGTATCTCCAGGTACCGCTTGACGTTCATGTTGTTCAGCTCATTCACATAGCTGTCCCAGCCCTTGCTCAAGTCCGCCTCACCCATGACGAATTGGACGAGCATCGTGTCCACATAATCTTGAATCGTCTTCTGCAGGCCAAGCAGCTCGGACGATTGCTCCTCGTTGAAGACGAGCGGCGGTACCATGACCGCTTCGTTACGGAACGGCTCGTACCCCTTCGTCGACGAATGGAGTACATACTCTACATTATTCTCCGGATCATCGATCGCTTCCCCTACCCGGAATTTCACCGTACGATTCGTCGGGTTCGCCTGATTCCAGTACGCGTTCTTCGACTCGCTGACGTTCTTCAGCCGCACGTATTCCGCCTGACCTCCCTCAAGCCCCTTCTCGCCCTCCTTCGCCTTCCTCCAATCTTGCCCTTCAACCCCGAACAGGGAGAACATCTGGACCTCCGGATCATAGAAGGCGTCTGCCAGACGGACCGCCACATCGGGATGCTTCGTCGTCGCACTGATGACCAGTCGTCCGCTGACGATTCCGTTCGTGTTCTGTGTATTCACATATTGCGCACCGCCTGGACCCTTAAGCGGAGGAACAACGACATAATCCTTCCAGCGCGTCTTGTCGAATACTTGCAGCGGACTTCCGTTCGGTACAGCACCGAGCACGACGACGTCCTTGTTGTTGCCGAGCTGCTTGAGCTGGTCACCATCCTGAACGAACGACTGCGCGTTAATCAGCCCTTCGTCGTACAGCTTCTTCAGATAGGCGACACCCTCCTTGTAATTCGGCGACAAGAAGGCAGGCTCAATCTTACCGTTGTTTAAATATACTCGCTTCGTTGCATCTCCGTTAATGACATCATAGTACACAAAGGCATTCATCAGGAACCCCTCGATCGAAGCGTTCCAGCCCTTCGGGGAGCCCGACAGCGGTATCTCATCAGCCTTGCCGTTACCGTTCGGGTCCTTCGTCTTGAACGCCTTCAGCACCTCGTAGAACTCCTCTGTCGTCTGAGGCACCTGCAGTCCGAGCTGATCGAGCCAAGGCTTGTAGATCCACATTTTGCCCGAATAGGAGCAGTGGAAGCACTCGTTAACCTCCGGCATCGTATAGATATGTCCGTTGTTGGACGTGATGAACGGCTTCACATTCTTCTGCTTGCTGAAGATGTCCTTCGTATTCACGGCATGCTTCTCAATGAAATCCTCCAGCGGCAGGAACACGCCCTGACTTCCGTATATTTCCAGTTGGGCCGGAGTAACGCCCATGTTCAGGAAGATGTCCGGATACGAGCCGCTTGCCAGCGTCAGGTTCAGCTTCTCCTTCATGTTCGATTCCGGAACGGTCTCCCACTCCAGATGAACATTCGTCTTCTCCTCCAGCCACTTCGTAAAAGCATTCGTCCGGTAATCGTCAACGCCCGGCCTTAACGCGGCCAGCACCTTCAGCGTCACCTTCTCCTTCACGATCGGATACGTACCTGGAGCGGTCAGATTGTCGTTCACTTCGTTCGCCGTACTGCCTTCCGGACTTGTGCCCTGGGACGTGCAGGCGGTCAGCAGCAGGCTCGTCGCCAGCGCGGCCATTGCGTATTTTTTCAAGACCATGTGTGTATGCCTCCCCTAATTGTCATTCGAATTATAGCTTGGTGCTGCCTTCGGATATTCACCTCCCTGCCAGAGTCTAGCACCGTTAGGGCCTATTCCTTCAACGAACCGATCATGACGCCCTTGACAAAATATTTCTGCACGAACGGATAGATCATCAGCACAGGTCCCGCGGCAACGACGATGAGCGAATATTTCAATAGCTGCCTGAGCGCATCCTTCTCCGCCAGCTCGGTGGCGTCGGCCATCATGCTCATGTCCACCTTGTTCTGAATCAAGATGTCCTTCAGGACGATCTGCAGCGGGTATAGCGACTGATCCTTCAAATATATCAGCGCGTTGAAGTATTGGTTCCAGTGGCCCACCGCATAGAACAGGCTGATGACAGCGATGATCGGGGCGGAGAGCGGCAGCACAATTTTCCATAAGAATCGAAGATCGTTGCACCCGTCCATCTGAGCCGCCTCCAGCAGCTCATTCGAGATCGTCACACGGAAGTAGGTACGGGTGATGATGACGTTCCAGACGCTAAGCGCAGCTGGAATAAGGAGTGCCCAGCGCGTGTCGAGCAGGCCCAGATCCTTGACCAGCAAGTACCTCGGGATGAGGCCGCCGTCGAACATCATCGTGAATACGAACAGGAACATGAACAGCTTGCCAGCGTAGAAATCCTTGCGCGACAGTGGGTACGCGGCCATCAGCGTCAGCACGACGTTGAAGACGGTTCCAACAATCATGTAGTAGAACGAATTCAGAACCGAGGTGACGATCAGATTATGCTTGACAATCGCGGCATAGCCTTCGAGCGTCGGGTCAACGGGCCATAGCCATACCTTGCCCGAGAGGATCGCTGAGCTGTCGCTGAAGGAAGCGCTGACAATATAGATGAGCGGATACAGCGTACTGATGAGCGCTACGGTTAAGAGCGTGCCGTTCATCCAGTTGAACAGCCGGTCCTCGCGTGTATCCTTGATGGACAATGAGTGTGTATCGGTGTGCATCGTATTCCTCCTACCATAGACTTTCTTTGCCGACTCTGCGTGCGAGCTGGTTGACCGTGACGAGCAGAATCAGGTTGACGACGGACTTGAATAGGCCGATAGCCGCGGCGTAGGAGAAGTTCAGTCCGTCGGAGATGAGGCCAACCTTGTACACGTACGTATCAATGACCTCAGAGGTCAGCACGTTGACCGGATTCTGCATCAGGTATACCTTCTCGAAGCCGGTCTGCAGCAGATTGCCCATCGACAGAATGAGCATGATCGTCATAACGGGCATAATGCTCGGCAGATCGATGTGCCAGATACGGTGCCACTTGTTCGCCCCGTCGACAACAGCAGCCTCGTGCAGCGTCGGTGAGACGCCTGCGAGCGCTGCGAGATAGATGATGCAGCCCCAGCCGGCGTTCTGCCAGATGTCAGAGAACACATAGATCGATTGGAACAGCTCGGGCCGTGCCATGAAGTGAATCGGCTCATAGCCGAGCAGCTTCATGAATTGGTTGATCAGCCCGGTGCGCGGGTCAAGAAACTGCAGCAGCATCCCGACCATCACGACGGTAGAGATGAAGTGCGGCGCATACGTGACGAGCTGTACCAGCTTCTTGAAGCTCGCGTGACGGGCGTAGTTGAGACAGAGCGCGAGAATGATCGGCACCGGGAACCCGACGACGAGCTGGTAAGCCGCCAGTCCAATCGTATTCTTCAGCACCTTCCAGAAATCATACGAGCCGACAAACCGCAGCATATGCTTCAGACCTACCCATTCACTGCCCACAATTCCCTTCACGGGAATGAAGTTCTTGAACGCAATCTGCGCACCGTACATCGGATAATACTGGAACACGAGGATGTACAGGAGCGGTAGCAGGAACAGCAGCAGGAGCTGTCGGCTCTTCATGAACCGTCTATAATGGTCCCGCCATCGCGGCATGGCGTCGGTGCGGACAGCCGCGTCTTGCGTTTGTGAAGCCGTTTTCAATTGTGACCTTCCCCTTTCGTTCAGCAAGTCGTTCTGCAAGCTGGTTGAGATGCTCTAACCTTACGGGATGGTGTCGAGAAGTACAATCTGCAAGTGCTTACACAGTATGCAATAGGCCGAAACCGCTATCATGCAATCGATTATTCATTATTCCTTTTCACGAAAAAGCTGCTGCAACGCGCACCGCACACAGCTCCTAGCGCGTTGTAAGGCCGGACAGCTGACCTCGAACGCCTTATGCGCCCTACGCGAACGCATTGCGGTAGCTTGTCGGCGTCACGCCGTGGATGCGCTTGAAGGCGCGGCTGAACGAATTCAGCGAGGTGAAGCCGACTCTCCCCGCAATCACCTCAATCCCAAGACTCGTATGCACGAGCAGCTCCTTGGCCGCACTCATTCTGCGCATGTTCAAGTAATCGGAGAAGGGCAGTCCGGTATATTCCTTAATCAACAGCGACAGATACGTCTCCGATATCTGAAATCGGCCGGACAGCAGCGCAAGGCAAAGCCCACTGTCACCGTAGTGCTCATCCAAATAAGCGACGGCCTCCATGATAAGCTCCTGATTGCGCTGACGCTTACGGTCATTGACCTGCTCCCCTGCCTCGAGGAGAAGCTCCGTTAGCTGTCTGAAGCAAGACTCTGCCTCCTGCAGGGTGCCGGGAGGAGACAGATGAGGTGCCAGCAGCAGAGTGCCGGCCTCCTCCGCAGGCTGCCGCTCCTCCTGCTCGCTCTGCTTCATGACGGTGCCCATCAGCTCGCATACAAACAGTCGCAGCACCGGGAAGACGAGAGAGCGCTGGCGGAAATTCTCCTCATACAGCAGCTCAATCGTCTTCTTCAGCTCGTCAAGACTACCGCTTCGCACATAATTAAGCAGCCTCTGCTCCAGCTCGAACGGGTAATAATACGTCATCGGGCTGCGAGGCAGCCGTTCATAATGCATGATTGAGGTGTCCTCTGTCACGGCGAACGTCACGGCGCAGGCTGCCTCCTGATACGAGGCCGAGACCTCCAGCAGTGACGTATAAGCCCGGCCAAGACCGATCTGCAACGTATTGGCATAACGTTCGCTGAATTGCTCCTTCACCTGCTGGAGCGTCTCCTCTAGCTGCTCCATCCATGCTGCTGCCTGGTCACCTTCGAGACTGTACAGCACCGTGAGCTCATTCTCCGCGGTCTCGAGCATATAAGGCGTAGCCACTGCGGCTCCCTCAAGCAGCTCTCTAAGACCCGCCTTCTCCCGATCAAGCCGTCCCCATGCGCTCTCATCCATCGTATCGAGGATGTAGCGAATCTGCACAACCGCACACCTATGCAGTGAGCCGTCGAGCCTTATGCCCACATGCTGCTTCAACGAATCGAGACTGGACTGACTCGTGAAGGAGCCGTCGAACAGACGCTGCAGGAACGCAGCCTGCAAGAGCGGCCTCTGCAATTCGATGCTGCGGTGCAGGCTCTCGTTATGCAGCTCGAGCTGGAAGACGGTCTGCGTCAGCTTCTTCATCGGCTTGCTGTTGCGGTAGGCGAACATTCCGGAGACGATTCCTCCAAGAGCGAGCATGACCGTCAAGATCGAGGAGAACAGCTGTCTAAGATCGTGAACCTTGCTCAGTACGACGTGGCGCGGCTGTATGGCGACCAGCTTCCAGCTGCCGTTCTCCAGCGCGATAGACGTCTTCAGCAGCTGCCTTCCCTCCTGCTCCTGCTCACGTGCAAGATCGGCTGGCGTGAGCTCTTCAGCATCCGATTGTCCGGTCACAGCTAATATGACCTCACCGCGCTCGTTCATCACGTACACATACCCTCCGCCCTCAAGATCGATTCGGCTCAGCGCCTGCTTCATCGGCGTGCTGTCCAGCATGAGCACGAGATGCGACAAGTAATGATTCGGATAGCCAATCGAATGCACATACGGAATGAGACGCTGCTCGCCATTATTCGTCCGCAGCACCCGCTCCGTCATCACCTCCCGGAAGTAGTAGCGGTCGGGCATACTCGCAATGAAGTCCAGCGTCGATGACACCGGCAGCAGAGTCTCGCCGTTAGTATCCAGAATGGCATGACGGTCGGAGGTGACGACCAGACGGCTTCCCGGATAATACACATAGTAGCCTTGAATGGATGAGGTGAGCACGGCATAGCTCTTCAGCTGCTTCTCGAGCTCGAGGAGGCGCGAGATCTGACTTGACTGGTAAGGCTCCTGCACATATTGCATGGCGAGCACCTTCGGATCATTGCTCAAGGAGACGGCCAGCTGATACGTCTGGGCCAGCTGACGGTCCAGCTGCTGCTTGGCCAGCTCGAGAATGGCCCGGTTGCGGTTCATCACCTCCTCCTGCACCGTCTCAATCGTCTGCCTGTACATCATCCAGGCGATGAGAGCCGAGAGCAGCAGCACGCACAAGTACGGGAGCAGGAAGCTGAGCGCGATCCATCGACGCGGAAGCTGTACATGCACATGAATCCCCCCTTTTAATGTGTAAGCGCAATCATATTATAGGTTGCTAAACAAGTCAGTAGGTGTCAAAGAGCAGCCCTCCTGTCGAAAGCTGCTCTCTTGACTTGATCTATTCCAATCAATCCATCCCAATACGGAAGCCAACTGGATAAGGCGTCCGGGTCATCGAGGCGAGCTCGATATGCAGCCCTTCTGCCGTCCTGCTCCAATCCAATTCGCGGTCATCGCCCAGAAGACGGATGCTCGTAATCGTGCTCTGATAATGCTTGGAGCCTTCAGCGAGCGCTCGGATCGTCAGCGTGCCGGACTCCGGCAGCTTCAGCGCGTAGGCGTACAGCACGCCATTCTTGAACGTGAACCGGATGTCCTCTGTCGTGTACGGACTGCGCTTCGACTCGGTATGCATCCCCTCGTCCATCTGCGTCGGACCTTCACCGTATATTTTCCAATGACGGGTATCATAGATGCCTTCGCCATTCGCCTCCAGCCACTTCCCGATTGCCAGCAGAATCGCCTCGTCCTCCTCGGGAATGGTGCCATCGGCCTTAGGACCAACATTCAACAGCAGGCAGCCGTTCTTGCTGACGATATCGACCAGATCACAGACGAGCTCGACCGGGTCCTTATAGCTGTTATTGATGCTGTGCGACCACGAATTACGCGCGACCGAGGTGTCAGTCTGCCATAGCTCGGGACGAATGCCATTGAGCTGCCCCCGCTCCACATCATAGACGGCAGTACCATGCATGTATGCGTCGAGCTTGTAGTTGATCGCTACCTCCTTGCCCCACTCCACAGCACGATTGTAGTAGTAGGCGGCGAACTTCTTCAGATACGGCTTGAAGGCGACGTTCATGATCCACCAATCGAACCAGACGATGGACGGACGGTAGTTGTCCACCAGCTCGCACGTGCGCAGCAGCCAATCCGTCAGGAACTCCTCATCCGGAGGATGTCCGTAGATCGTCCAGCCGTTATCACGAGGCTTGGCCGGGCCGTACAGACTGCGGTACTGCTCATCCTGCACGTCAGAAGGAAACTCCATCCCGCCATCGAAGAACCACCAATGCTCGGCACGGTGAGATGAGACCGAGAACACCATATCGTGCTCCTCGATGGCCTCCTTGAGCTCTCCGATGACGTCGCGCTTCGGTCCCATCTGCACCGCATTCCAGATCGACAGGTCGCTGTTGTACATCTGGAACCCGTCATGGTGCTCGGCTACCGGCATGACGTAGCGGGCTCCGGCCTTCTTGAACAGCTCCGCCCATCGCTTCGGCTCGAACCGCTCCGCCTTGAACATCGGAATGAAGTCCTTGTACCCGAACTCATGCTGCGGACCGTACGTCTTGATATGATGATCGAATATGCTGACATCTTGCCGATCACGCTTCTCCTTCTGCTGCAGGTACATCTCACGGGGATACCATTCGTTCCCATAGGCCGGCACCGCGTACACTCCCCAGTGGATGAAGATGCCGAACTTCGCATTCTTGTACCACTCGGGAATCGTATAAGCGCTCAGCGATTCCCAATCATCCCGATACGGCCCCTTGCTAATGACGTCATGAACAGCTTGCATCGTGTATGCTGCCATCTCTATTCAGCTCCTCTGCTATGGATAAGGTATGTCTACAGCTCGACGATTGCCTTGATGACACGCTGCTCCGGCAAGAGCCACTGCTCGAATTCGTCGATCATCTGAGTGAAGGCGGCACGGTGCGTAATAAGCGGACCGACCTGAACCGCCCCCGAGCGTACAGCCTCCAGCACATGGCCAAAATCGTCAGCCGTCGCATTGCGGCTGCCCATCAAGGTCAGCTCCCGCTTGTGGAACTCCGGATCGTGAAACGTAATATCGCCCTTCACCAGCCCGACGTACACGAGCGTGCCGCCATGTGCAGCGTAATCGAACGCCGCCGTCATCGACCGTCCGTTACCGGTCGCGTCGAACACGACCTGCGGCAGCTCGCCTTCGGTCAGCTCGCGAAGTGCAGCCAGCGGCTCCTGCAGCGCATGGACCGTCTGCTTCACCCCGGCCCACCGTCTGCAGAAGTCGAGCCGCTCCTCGTTCACATCCATCGCGATCACCTCCGCGCCTGCGAGCCTCGCGAATGCCATCACACCAAGCCCAATCGGACCTGCGCCGATGACGAGCGCCCGCTGCCCTTCCTTCACCTGAGCTCTTCGCACCGCATGGGCTCCGATGCTCAGCGGCTCCAGCAGCGCCGCCTCGTCGAGCGTCAAGCCGTCAGCGCGAACCAGGTGCGAGAGGGGCACCGCGATCCGCTCGCGCATGCCGCCATCCATATGGACCCCGAGCACCTGCATGCTCGTACAGCAGTTCGTCTTGCCCTCCCGGCACGCCAAGCACTTGCCGCAATGCATGTAGGGAATGATGCTGACCAAGTCGCCCGCCTTCCACTCCGATTCGCCAGCGACACGCACGATTGTTCCAGACAGCTCATGACCGAGCACCTTCGGATAGGTGAAGAACGGCTGGTTGCCCTTATAGGCATGCAGATCAGTGCCGCATATTCCGATGCGCCGGATCTGGACGACCGCGCAGCCCTCGGTAAGCTCTGGCTCCTCCTGCTCCGTCATGACAAAGCGCTCCACCTGCTCACATATGATGGTCTTCATCTTCATCGGCTCTCCCTCCGTTCGCTATCCAGATGTCGGTTGTACATCGGCAGGCCGCTGCTCCAGCTCTCGTCCTGAATCGGAGCGAGAATGTGCTGCACCGCCTGAAGCAGCTCCTCATCAAGCGGCTCATCCACCCAGTCGGCATTCCTGCGAATATTGAGCGGATTCGCCGTACTGACGAGCGTCGTCGGAATGCGCTCCTCGCTCGTGGCGAATTGCACCGCCAGCTTCGCTATATCTGTCCCTTGACTCGCACAATATTCCGCCGCCTTCCGGCATACGTCCTTCACCTGCTGACTGGCCGGGTGCCAATCGGGAGCGCCTCTCGTACCGAGCAAGCCCATCGACAAGGGAGAGGCATTAATGACTCCAACCTGCTGCTGCTCGAGGAAGGGCAACAGCGAGAGCAGTGACGTGTCATTCAGCGAATGATGACAATACGAGATGATCACATCCGCCTCGACCTTCGGCAGCAGCTGCTCGAACATCGGCAGCGGCAAGCCGCATAAGCCGTAGAAGCGGATTTTCCCCTGGGCCTTCAGTGTCCGCAGCGTCGGGATCGCTTCCTCCACTATAATAGCCGGGTCGACGAACTCGACATCATGCAGCAGCAATATATCAACATCATCGGTCCCAAGACGCTGCAGGCTCTCATCCAGACTCGCGACGATTCGCTGGCGTGAGTAATCAAATTCGTCCAATCCGTACCGTCCCGCCTTCGTGGACAGCACATAGCGGTCGCGAGGAATCGAGCGCAGCGCATTCCCGAGCACTGTCTCCGCCTTCGTCAAGCCATAATAAGGTGATACATCGATCAAATTTATTCCCGTGTCGAGCGCCTCGTGTACGGTACGAATGCTCTCCATCTCATCGGTCTCGCGGAACACCGAGCCGAGCGACGAAGCTCCATAGCTGAGTACCGATACGTCAAGACCAGTCCGCCCAAGCTGACGATATTTCATAGGGATACCGCATCCTTTCTTCCTCATAAGTGAGTGTCCTGTGCCGACCGCGCAGCAACATCTGAAGCCGAGATCTCTTGGACCCGTTCGTGCTATATTCGATAAAATTGAAGCGCATTCCGTCCGAACAGCCGGGACCGCTCCGCCTCGCCCCAGCTCTGGGGAAGCGACTGCTCGAGCACGTCCAGCACCTCCTCATACGAGCCAGCGAGCAGGCACACCGGCCAATCGCTGCCGAACATGACCCGTTCTGGACCGAAGCAGTCCAGCGCATGCTCGACGTAAGGACGGAAATCGCTTACATTCCATGACGAGTGATTAGCCTCCGTCACCATACCGGACAGCTTGCCATATACGTTCGGATAGGCAGCTATCGCCTGCAGCTGCTCCCTCCACGGCTCCAGTACGCCCTGTGCAATCGCAGGCTTACCCAGATGATCGATGACCGCATGCAATGTCGGCGCATGCTTCAGCAGATTCAAGACCTCATCGAGCTGATTGGCGCGAACGAGCAGGTCGACAGGCGTCTGGTCCGCCTCAAGCCTCGTCCACGCGGACAGCCAAGGCTCACGAACGATAGCAGACGCATCGGCCATGTCCTGAATCATGACCCGTACACCCTTGAGCTTCGGATGCGTGCGGAACAATTCGTAATGCTCCCAGCACGAAGCAGCCTCTGCATCGAACAGACCGACGACGCCAAGTATGGAGTCGTGCTGCTCGGACAGCTCAAGCAAGAATCTCGTCTCCTCGAAGGTCGGTGCCGCCTGCACGACGATCGTGCCATCGAGCTGATGCGCCTTCAAGGCAGGCTCGAGCTGCTCTGGCAGCAGGTCGCGGTACAGCACCGGAAGCTCGGGCGTAATCCAGCCGTAATCTCCACGACTAATTCGCCAATAATGCTGATGCGCATCAATTCTCATGCTCTCGGATCACTCCCTTCTTCAAGATGAGATTGCCATACAGGGCGGTCTCCCCTGTCGCGACGATTGCGTACGCCTTCTTCGCCCGCTCATAAAAAGCGAATCGCTCGACCTGCTCGAGCGGCTCCTCGAGTCCTGTTCTTGCGCTCAGCGTGCTGCGGTAGCGCGTCCAGATCGGCGTCTGCACCGAATCGCCCGGTACGACCGCCATAACGAAGGCCGGGCGCTCCACGTATGAATCGAGCGGCATGAGCTGCACGATCGCCTCCAGCAGCTCAGCGATTCCGTGTCCGTCGCAGCGGACAAGACGCTGGGCGCAGCTTGCAGCCGGGAAGTTGCCGTCGGCGAGCACCAGCTCATCGCCGTGACCCATCTCCATCATCAGCTTCAATAACTCGGGTGAAATAATTCTGGGAATGCCTATGAGCATGCTGTTCGCCTCCTGATTTATTATTGCGCTTCAATCATCTACAATGTAATCTTAACATCATAATGAAGTGTAAAGTTACTTAATCATTGCAGAATTATACCCTATATTGATACAATAATATGAAATCTTAACATGAACGGAGCTGACCCCTGATGTCAAAAGCGATTCAGAAGCAATTCGCCGGCGATCGGCACTTTCCGCTCCAGCTTGTGTACCGTGACACGAAGAGCTATCAGAATGAGCTCCCCGACCACATCCATGAATGGTTCGAGCTGGTGTACGTATACGAAGGCTGCGGCACGATGTTCATCGACCAGCAGTTCCTCGAGATGCGTGAGGGCGACTGGTTCATCATCCCGGGCAATACGATTCACCGCGCGTTCCCTTCTGTGGAGAACCCGGTCACGTCCACGGCTATCTTCTTCAGTCCAGTGCTCGTACGACAGCAGCTGCTCGGAGAATCGTTCTCGTACCTCAGCTGCTTCGAGGAGGCAAGGAAGCGGAAGCAGTACAAGCTGAATATTCAGATACCTCACCGTGACGAGTACGTGCGACGGATCGACCTGATGCATGAGGAATGGCAGCTGCGCCCGCATGGCTACCGCCACGCGATGCTGCTCTACCTCGAGCACCTGCTCCTGCAGCTGCACAGGGAGGCTGTGCCCAAGCAGAGGCAGCTTCCCGGCGATCATGCCACCGTGCCCGCCTGGCTACGTAAGACACTCGAGCGCATCGATCTGTCGATCGGCGACGACTTGACGCTGTCCTCACTCGCAGCCTCTGCGAACGTATCGGCCGCTCACCTGTCACGCTCCTTCAAGCAGCATACCGGGCTCACCGTGAGCGAATATGTGTCGACCAAGCGCATGCTGTATGCAGCCGAGCTGCTTCATCAGACCGAGCTCAGCTTACACGAGATCGCCTCGTGCTGCGGCATTCACAGCATGACTCACTTTCATCGAAGCTTCAAGAAGACACTCGGACAGACCCCGGCGAGATACAAGCAGCTCGCTACGATACGGAAGGCGTGAGCCGTCTGCAGTCTGTGGTCTGTGGTCTGTGGTCAGTGGTCAGTGGTCAGTGGTATCCATGACTCTCAATGTGTTCTCACAAATTTAATATTATCTTTGTATTTTAGAACATTTTTATATAGAATGGAATTAGTTCTGAAATATCAGGATAGATAATCTATTCAATAAGGTGGGTTAGCGATGAAAATTACGAAGCTGGAGCTGTTTCATGTCAAGCCACGTTGGCTTATTCTGAAAACGCATACCGACGAAGGCATATGCGGCTTCGGGGAGCCGATCGTCGAGGGGAAAGCCCGCACGGTGGAGATGGCGATCAAGGAGCTCGAGCCCGTACTGCTCGGACAAGACCCGATGCAGATCGAGCATCTGTGGCAGACGATGTACCGAGGTGCCTTTTACCGGGGAGGTCCGATTCTGGTCAGCGCCATTAGCGGCATCGAGCAGTCGTTGTGGGACATTAAGGGCAAGGCGTACAACGTGCCGGTGTACGAGCTGCTCGGCGGCGCTTGCCGGACGAAGATCCGCATGTACGCCCATTGCCGGGGCGAGTCGCCGGAGGAGCTGGCCGAGGCGGCACGCAAGCTGAAGGCGCAAGGCTTCACGGCCGTTAAGATCGGCATCGATGCGCCAGTCCTCAACGTAGACAGCATGGCCTACGTCGAGCGCCAAGCGGCACGCCTAGAGGCAATCCGCTCGGCCACTGGCCCAGAGATGGATATCGCGATTGACTTCCACGGCCGAGTGAGCCCGGCGATGGCGATTCGGCTGGCGAAGGCGTTCGAGCCGTTCTACCCGATGTTCCTCGAGGAGCCTTGTCTGCCCGAGAATGTGGATGCGATGGTTCGCATCGCCAATTCGACGTCGATCCCGATTGCGACGGGCGAGCGTCTGTACACGCGCTGGGGCTTCCGCGAAGTCATCGAGAAGCAGGCGGCTGTCATTGTGCAGCCGGACCTGTGCCATTGCGGCGGCATTCTAGAGGCGAAGAAGATTGCAGCGATGGCGGAGCTGTACTACGGCTCGATCGCCCCGCACAATCCGCTCGGTCCAATCTCACTCGCATCGTGTCTGCAGCTCGACGCTTGCACGCCGAACTTCCTCATACAAGAGCATCCGACGCTCGATGAGAAGTGGGATCTGGGCGTCGGCTACCTGAAGCAGCCCTTTGTCATCGAGGACGGCTATATCGAGGTGCCGAAGGGGCCGGGACTGGGCATTGAGGTCAATGAGGATTTCCTACGCGAGCAGCAATATGCCGGGGACTGGGAGACGCCGAGATATTACTACGAGGACGGCTCGCTGGCGGAGTGGTAGAGTCCGAATGACCTGCCACGGCTCGGCACCATAGCGAGCCTGACGGCTCAAGCTTCGTGACGTACTTGTGCAGCTGAAGGTGTTTATATGCAAGCGCTGTGCAGATAGGAGTGAAAGTGAAAGGCCCATGCGATGATCGCACGGGCCTTCTTCATTACCGAGGGCAATTCACTATGATCCTAACCAATCCTTGAATTACCAGCGAACATCATACATCTGAGCGTGGATGCTCTTCGCTGCGTTCACCATCGGCGCATAAGGCAGGTCGGCGACGTCCACGAAGCCGAGGTTGTAGTTCTCCCCGTCCCAAGCCCGACCGACGAGCGGCTCGTCGACGTATTGGAACCAATGCGCCCCGACGAAGTACGGGTTGTTCAGCGCTGAGTTCATGTACGTCGTATACTTCGCTCCGCGGTTCTGCTGGCTCGACGCAGCCGTATCCGGGTTCGGTCCAGCTCCGAACATACCGCGATCTGTCGCGCCGAACGCGTATTCGCCGACGATCATCGGCTTATCGAGCTGGCTGCCGATATGAATCCAGCTGTGACCATTTACCGTTTCCTTATAGATGTTGAAGCTGACCACATCGACGAATTCTGCTGCGGCCTGCTGCACCTCAAGGCTCGTCCCCCAGCTCGCGAAGCGTGCGCCGAGGTTCAGCTTGTTCGGAACCTTCGAGGTGAGCGCGCTATCTACGATT
Source organism: Paenibacillus sp. YYML68 (assembly GCF_027923405.1). Classification (NCBI taxonomy): domain Bacteria; kingdom Bacillati; phylum Bacillota; class Bacilli; order Caryophanales; family Paenibacillaceae; genus Paenibacillus; species Paenibacillus sp. YYML68. The sequence goes on from NZ_BQYI01000001.1 coordinate 3,730,119, forward strand.
CCGAAATACTTACGCGCCAGCTCCTTGAGCATCGCGGAGTAATCCGGCACCATGCCATTGCTGATCGAGGCTGGCTTGAATGGAGCCTCCAGCGCTGCCCACGAAGCGAAGCTTGTGCCCCACTGCGCATTCAGTGCGCCGATGTTGTTGCTGTACTTCGTCTTCATCTGCGCGACCATCGCACGCTTCGCATGGCTGGTTGCCGCCTTCGCATCCATCGCCATAATATTCGTGATCAGAATATACTTGCTCTGCGTGCTGGACGGGTCCCCCCACGAAATTTCGTTGTCGACATAGACGCCGATCACCCATGGGTCCGTCGCGACCCCATAGTTCAATATTTGCTGGTTCAACATATTGTTCACGCTGGTCTGGAATTGCGGGTCGAACGGATCGGCGACCAGATCGCCGTTCGTGCTCGGAATTTTCGCATGGTTGCCATGCGTCCAGCCGTTCGCAACATAAGCGAGCTTGTTCGCCTCACCCTTGCCATGGAACAGCGTCGGATCGGACCAGTTGCCGAGTGAGTTGAAGCCCCAGTTTTTGAAGCGGGCGAGCGATACATTTTTCCACTGATTGATATAGTCTGCTCCGTACTTGCGCTCCAGGTTCGCCGAGTAGTGATTGAACAGCCAGCCCTCCGTCTGACCGAGTGGCGGCTTGCCGACGACCGTCGTGTAGCGCCAATGCTCGCCTAGTGAGCTCTCTCGCGTCGGAAGTCCAGCGAACATATTCTCTCGACCGGACACCCACGTATGCATGTCGTCCAGACGGACGATGTCAAGCCCCGTGGAGAAGAACAGATACCCTTCCGGATCGACGAGCGCCCACTTGCCCTGATGCTTCTGCACACGGAAGTGTCCCGTACCTGCAAGCTTCGGACCGTTCTTCCAGCCGCCGTACTTGCTCGTCGCTACTGGAGGAGCGCCTGTCAGCGTAGGGGCTTCGGCGTTCTTGTCGTTGATCAGATCCTGATCGGTCTTGATCTTGTCTGTCCAGTTCACCTTGGAATATTGACCGTACTTGTCAACGATGCCGTTCATATAGCTGAGGTCGGAGTTCGGGTCGTTGACCACATTGATGTTATCGAAGACGAGCGTCGTAGCGGTACTCGGCTGGAGCAGCCAGAACTGGAAGCTGACGATGTTACTCGTGTTGAGGCTCGTCTTCCCCCATGCGTAGCTCATCTGCGTCCCCGCCGGGGTAGGCGGCAGGAATCTCATACCGAAGTCGAGAACGTTCGAGCCGAGGCTTAAGAAATAGTTCTGCGTCGTCCCGGCCTTCGCCACCGCCGTGCTGACGATGGAGTGGTTCACGCCGTCTGAATTAACATTCTCGTCTACACGAAGGTAGAACGTGACATCCTTGTTCGTCGGATTCGTCAGCTGGAACGAGAGCGCCTTGTTGCTGCCGAAGTTCCACGGCGTCGACGGAGCGAATTTGACCGAAGGATAGTCAGCAGCTGCATAGTTCGCCTGCAGCGCCTTCGAGCCCGTCGTGTGATTGATGACCTGCAGAGTCGCCTGCTGGCCTGTCACATAGGACGGAATGACGCCATTGTCGAAGTTAATCGGCGTGAAGGCGACGCTCGCTGCGCTGACGGAGGCCGACGATGCGGACTGCTGCTGTGAAGCAGGTACTGGAGCTGGTGCAGCTTGCTGCGAATCGGCTTGCTGCTGCGGTGCTGGCGCAGCCTCCTGCGAATCGGCTTGCTGCTGCGACGCAGCGGACTCATTCGTTGCACTCGGCTGCTCGTTCATACCGTAGGACGGTATAGCGACGATGCTGGCGAGCATTGCGCATGTTAAAGCGCTTACCATGAACTTTTTCAACATAAATCCCTCCTAGAATGAGTGAGTTCTTCTTCTGTCCCTCTACGCGATGATAGAGCTTCCTTACATGGTCGTCTCGCAACGGCCCTCCTTTCTGTTCCTATTTCTTGCTATTTACATCGGCAATGAGCCGAGGAGCAAGACACGTGACAACGTCTAATAATTTCGGAATAAGTTCCATTTGTTAACACATTCATATCATATATTGGAATATAATTCCTGTCAATCTGGTTGGATACTAAAATATTAAGGTGACTCCTCTGAAAATATGAAAATATTAACATCTTGCCTCTAGATCTCATCTGAAATGCGAATAAACCTGTGACCGGAATAACCGGACACAGGTTTGAGCTTGCCTTGGAGCGTATTCGTCTAGCACTTCGGTTAGTGGTTCGGTCAGTGGATCATCATTACTGCGTGTCATTCACCTGCTGTCAGCAACTGTTCGAGCGAAGCATCTCTCCCCTGACGCACATGGACCGACATCGTCCAGCGATACGACTGACCAGCCTCCGCCCAAGAGACTTGACCGTTATCCACCGCACGAGACAGGGCGTCATAATAGCCTGTACACGGCTCCAGCGCGCAATTGGAGAAATGAGGCAGGCAAGCCCCTTCATCGATCCAGAGGCCGAAGTAAGGCACCTGCTCCCGACTCACCTGCAGCGTAAGCAGTGCCTCGCATTGCCGATCGTACAGCCCGCTCCAGCCGTCCGGCACCTCGACCGGGTAATACAGCTTGCGGCAATCGTTGTTCGTGAGCGGTCCGACCTGATCCAGCGCCAGCCTCTCTCCACTCGCATGGTCAGCCTCTGGCCACTTATACACCGATCCAATCTCCAGCTGACGCCCACCGAACACACATACCAGTTCCGTCATCGACGGTGGCAGGCTGATTACGGTATGCTCGTTCATCTGCAGGAGTGGATGCGGCATCCACAGGAACGGAATCGGAGCGTCTCCCAGATTGACGAGCTCATAGTCGAAGCGCAGCGTATCGTCCTGAACGAAGGAGATCGTCTTGCGCAGCTCGTAAGACATCGCTCTCCCTCTGACCGTCATCGTCACGGACTCCGATGTTGCGCGAGTCTCCCACGGAATCGACCACACCTCGCCATGGTCGGGCAACGAGATGCCGCTATATTCGCACGACTCGACCGTCGGACACATCTCATCCCATCCGCTTACATCCGATGCCAGGAAGTCCGACCCGTACTCATACCTTCGCAATGCTCCTTCAGTTGCCTGGACGAGCCACTCCCGCCCCGCTCGTTTGTCGACGAGCGATACCATTTTGCTGCCAAGCTCAGGAATAAGGATCGCCTTCATGCTCGGACTCTCTAGGCAGACCGCCTTCCAGCCCTTATACTGAGCTTCATAGATTCGATTCAACGTTCACGCCCCCTCATTATGGAGAATATCATTTTATATATAAAATATCTATAGTTTATAGCTAATACTAGACCATGAGGATGAACTTTTCCCTGTTAATCTACGTCTGGTTTGTAGTCTGAATGAGGAGGCGGTCACTTCGTGCATCATTTGATAATAGGCGAGCTGCCTCACCTTACGGTTGGTGCTGTCGTTTTTTATTTGGTCTATGTACGAACAAGCGGTCTACAGCATGTAGCGGTCAGGACGCGTCTCCTACTATTATCCATGGGCGCATTCACGGGAATCACACCCGACATCTCCAAGCTGCTACTCGGGGACCTATGGGCGCATACCATATGGTGCTCTCCCGTGTTGGCAACATTCATCGCATTGTACTATCACAAGCAATTTCGCTTCTGGCGCATATGGGCAGCAGCGACCTGCACCATCCTCATGGGGCACTTAGGACTCGATCTGTTGGATAACGGAGTTGCACTCCTCTACCCGATCATCCCAACCGAATTTGAGCTTGCCTTGCTTGCCAAGCAAGACATGGCGATCCCCGTGGCTCTGGTAGCTTGTATGGCGATCGGCTTCATGCCAAGAGTTTCATTTAAGACCTGTATCGTCTTCGGGCTGCTGATCTGTGTCGCCTATGTAGGCTATAAGGCAGTGGTTAAGGTTCAGATCGAAGAACAGCTCCGTCTAGCATACGGACATTATTCGGAAAAGAGGCCTACTACCATCATCCCGAGCTCTGATTTCACTAAGCCTTTTACGTACAGCATCATGTCCAGGCATTTTCGCATGTATGGTCATTCGACCTTCACCGCTAAGCTCATCGAGGAACATAAGATGTTCAATACGCATTGGCAGGTCGTCAACGAATATGAGCACGACGGTGTGCTCTATATCGAATGTGTGGGAAGCGGCAAGAACAATAGTGATGTGCGAGCCGTATTCAGATCGACCGATTATGAGCAGTGGGATAGAGTAGAGGATGGTACGCTTAGGCGGTAGTGAGCATGACGGGGGCAGGCACAGGATAGTGCGCTTGCGATGCAAAACATCGCTGCGCGGGCGGCGCACGCCCCGACAGGCAGCGCCAACCGCCCGCTTGCGATGCAAATCAACGCAAGCTCCCCACCGCGCGCCGCGGCAGGCAGCGCCGCCTACGCGCTAGCCATGCGCTCGACCCGAACCAGGCCCCCCTCGTGCCTGGTTCGCCCCTCACGGCCCCGTCTCCGCTGCAAGCCGGTCAACAACCTCGCGCTGGACGAGCTGCTCCGCAGCCTGCATGACCGTCAGCGGGTCGGCATTCTCGTCCATCAGCACCTGCTGGACCGCTCGCGACACGTACGGGCTCAGCCTCGACTTCATGTAATATTCGAGCCGCCCCTGCTCGGTCACCTGCTTCACGTTCGCGATGAGCTCCTTCGGCATACCTGCGGCGTAACGATCCACATCGACGTCCTGGCGTATCGACAGCAGGTTCGGGAATATGCCATGCTCGCTCTGATATTGCAGCATCAGCTCAAGCGCCTCCTTCGACGTCATATACGTCGCGTACGTGAAGGCCGCCTTCCGCTTCTCCTCTGATGCCTTCGGGTTGAAGATCCAGATCCCGCCGCCCACCTGCGACGGCGACACGCCTCCCGGACCGGGAGGAAGCGGCGCGAAGCCTATATCTCGAACGTCCATGCCCGCCGACACCATCTCGCCGAACCAGTTCGACGTCGCGATCATCGTCGCGGCCCGGCCGGAGAAGAAGTCCTTGATGTTGTCATCTAGACTTTGCAGCACATTGCGCTGCGTCGCCCGATACTTGAAGCGCAGATCCTTGTAATACTGCAGCGCCGCGATCGCTTCCTCCGACGTGAACCGCAGCCTCACATGACCACCCGGCAGCCGCTCCGTCAGATCACCACCGGCCTGCCACACATAATATTCGAAGAACCAGTCCGCCCAGTCCGTCCCGAGCATCGCATACCCGTACGTCCCCTTGCTCCGATCCGTCAGCCTCTCGGCCGCCTCGCCGAACGACGTCCAGCTCTGCAGCGCCTCAGACGGGTCGACCCCCGCCTCACGGAATAGCTGCTTGTTGTAGGCTAGCCCCGACACATACATGAAGTTCGGAACACCATAGATGCGCCCGTCTCTCATCGCCGCCGCGAGCGCTCCCGGCAAATATTGCTCACGCTCCGGATACGCGCTCCACAGCTCCGTCATATCGGCAGGGATGCCCTGATTCAGATACGTCTCCATATCCGGGAACGCACTGTTGTACAGATCCGGCTGCTCGCCTCCAGCAACAGCCGTCATGAACTGCTCCCGCTCCCGCTGGAACGTCGGCTCCACATGCTTCACCCGAATATGCGGATGCGCCGCATCGAATCGCCTGAACAGCTCCTGGATGACCGGCTTATCGACCGAGCCCTCCCGCGGCTTGTCCCAGACGACGATCTCTACGACCTCCTGCTGACCTGCAGACTCAGCGTCTAACCGCCCCACATCCGCTCGCCCGTCACAGGAGGTCAGCGCCACCATGACAGCTAACACCATAACCGAGCTTAGCGCGGCGTGCCTACGCCATACGAACATGCCGATCTCCCCCTTCCTACAAGACGAGCCTCACATCCTGCCTACGATTGCGCCATCCGTTCCCGATATTGAGTCGGCGTCTGTCCATACCGCTTGCGGAAGACGCTTCCGAAGTAAGCCGCGTCGTCGAAGCCGACTCGCTCGCTAATTTCCCTCACCTTCAGATCCGTCGTCGAGAGCAGCACAGCCGCCTCCTTCATACGCACACTGTTCAGATAGTCGACGAACGACTCCCCATATTTTTCCTTGAAGCGCTTGGAGAAATAATTCGGATGAATGTAGAACCGCTCAGCAATCGACTGCAGCTGGATCGACTCGGCATAATGATGCTGGATATACAGCCGCACCGATTCCATAATATCTTTGCCCGCCGCCGTATTCGTCTTGGACAGGAGGAAGATCGCGTTCGTCGCCAGCTCGTTCATCCGCAGCATCACATCACGCCAATCCTTCGCCTGCTGCAGTCCGCGGAGCAGGTCCTCCATCTCGCCGATTGCCCACTCCGACTCATCCGCATTCGCCAGCAGGAACTTGTGCAAGTATACGTACAGATCGACGCAGAACCATTCCACCATCAGAAAGGTCGACTCCGGGTCCTGCGCGATCGCCCCGAGGCGGCGTTCGAGCCAGCGGCTCACCTTATCCTTCTCCAGCCCCTTCAGCCAGCTCTCCAGCAGCTTGCCGTCCTCGTTGCCGATAATCGTCTTGCGCTGTGCCGCTCTCGCCGCGCTGTGGCTCCACGTATAGATGCGATTGTTGCCATGTACAATCGCGTTCCGTGTTAGGCTTCTCGCCTCCCGGTAGCTCTCCTTAATCTTGTGCAGCTTCTCCTGATACGGTCCGATGCCGATCGTCACATTCAGCTTCAAGTATTGGCGGATGCCATACGATATCGCCTCCAGCGTCGACAGCACTGAGACGTTATCCTGCTTCTCCTTCAGACCGAGCACGTACACGAGCTGATCCCGGTCGAGCGAATGGTGAACGAGCACTCCTTGAATGCCGCGCGACTCGAAGCGCTCGGTGACGATATTTTTGATCGCGAACCAGATCAGGGCATCCTCGCCCTCCGCGAACGATTGGTGCGGTGTCGTGAACGGCTCCATCTGCAGCACAGCGGCCGTGAACAAGACGCAGGACTGCTCCAGCGTACGAATCGCCTCATCCGTAATATCCATATCGTCGTCCTGCAAATATTGAGTCAGCGTCTGCTGCCGCGCCGCCTCCTGACTCGTCTCCGCCAGCGCCTTCAGCTCCTCGACCTGCTTCAACCTCTGTTCTTGCACTTCCATGCGCTCAATCTGTGCAGACAGTGCCGCGTATAGCTCCTCCTCCTCCAGCGGCTTCAATAAATAGTCACTGACCCCGTACCGGATCGCCCTCTTCGCATAGTCAAAATCGTCATAGCCGCTCAATATGATGAACCGCAGCGACGAGTTGAGCTCCTGCGCCTCCTGAATGAACGTCAGCCCGTCCATCGCAGGCATATGAATATCGGTTACGACCAGATCCGGCCGCAGCGTACGCACGAGCTCAAGGCCCGCCCGCCCGTCTCCCGCCTCGCCGACGACCTCTACCGGAAGACCGGTCTGACCGATCTTATGAATAATTCCTTGACGGATGATCGGCTCATCGTCCAGCACCACTATTCGCATCGTATGCCTCCTCGTCGGGTATCGTTGATCGAATCGTAATTGTAAAGAAAGTGCCATACTCCTCATCGCTTGTAAACGTTAACCCGCAGCCGCGCCCATAGATAAGCCGTATGCGATCCTGCACATTGCTCAGCCCAATCGAGGACCGCTGCTGCTGGGTGTCAATGAGAGGCTCTCCTCGCTCCAGCATCGCCTGAAGCCAGCGCTGCCGTTCGCGCTCGATCGGCTGCCCGTTGTTCCACACCTCCACGATGACGTGGTCGTGCTCTCCCCTCGTCACCTCAATGCGCAGCGCACCGCCCTCCACCATACGGCTGATGCCGTGGTTTATGCTGTTCTCCACCAGCGGCTGGAACAGCAGCTTCGGCATAGGAACCTCGGACAAGCCCGGCTCCACATAGATCGAATAGTCGAGGCGATGCTCGAAGCGTATTTTTTGAATCGATAAATATAAGCGAATCTGCTGAATCTCGGCCTCCATCGTCGATATCTCGTTGCCGCTAATGTTGTAGCGGAACATCTTCGCGAGCGAGCGGCTAATCTGAGACACACGCGCATCGCCGTGCATGGTGGATAGACTGTCAATGATCCCCAGTGTGTTGTACAGGAAATGCGGATTAATTTGCGACTGCAGCGACTTGATCTCCGCATTCTTCTTCACCAGCTCGCTCTCATATACCTTCGTAATGAGCCGATCAATCTCCTCCGTCATCCGGTTGAACGAGGAGCTCAAGTAACCGACCTCATCCTGTGTCCGAACAGGCAGGTGGATGGAATAATTGCCGGATTCAATCGCCTTCATCCCCTTGCTCAGCTCCTTGAGCGGCGTCATCGTCCGCGCCGAGAAGAAGCTCGCGAGCAGCATCGAGAACAGCAGCGTAACGAGGACGATGCCGATCGTGCGCTTCGTGAAGTCGTCCACCGCCTGCGTCAATAGACTGACAGGCGCCTCCGACACGAGCAGCCAATCGGTATGCTCGAGACGCTCGAACGTGACGAGCATGTGACCGCCCGTTTTATCGGCATAATAATGCCCTCTGATCGAGCCATCGACTCGCACCAGCTCGTCCTCCGCGAGCAGCTGCTGTCCCCATTCCGCCTCATGCAGCGACAGGACGATTCGGCCGCTGTCGGCATGAACAATATACGTGCGGTTGGCCCCTCTGCCCTCCACCTCGGTCAGCCATTGGCGCAGCGTATCCGGTGACAGATGGAAGATCATATGCCCGATGACAGGTCCCGGCGACGTCAACGAGATGCTGCGCAGCGCCTGAACGAACGTCAGCGTTCGTACCGTGCTGCGGGACATAATCGCGTTCGTGCGCGACGATACCCATAGTCCCTTGCCATTGGCTGCGATCGCCAGCTCCTGAAGCCGCTCCGTCTCCTCCTTCACCGAATTCGGGAGCGAGGCGCCGACCCGCATCGAGAACCCGTCCAGCTGCGAGACGATGACGCTCGAGACGATCGGATGATTAAGCACGAAGTTGGAGAACTTGCCGACGTACGCACTCTGCGTCTCGGGGTCACTGCCCAGCTGCTGCACGAACCGCTGGAAGTCAAAGTCACCGAAGTAATTCCAAGCAAAGCTGCGAACATTAGTCAAATACGCATTCAGCGTCAGCGCAGACTGCTGCGTCATCCGGACGTTCGTCTCGATCGCATCCTCCTTCAGATCGCGGGCTGTCCGTGTGTAGAAGTCGAGTACGAGAACGGTTACAATTGTAGAGATAATGAGCAGGTACGACAGCAGCATTTTCCGGTACATCGTCCGGCCTATATAACGGGATAGGGAAGCGGTCATTTTTCGAATAAGTTCCATTTTATTCACTATTCCCCTCTCCGCTCAGTTCATGCATCTTTAGGTTAGAACGCGTTTCATTTTAACTATACCGTGAAATGGCGTCATTGCCTACCATTATGTTCGGCACCTCTTACTGTCGACTATATAGAAAAAAACCTCTTACAGCGAATATTAAGAAAAACATTTCACTGTCCAGCTATTTATATAAACTTAATATTAAAGGACAATGTTTCGACAGCCTTTTCGGAATTTCTATACTACTATTAAATCCTAATATAGTAAATTATAGGAGTTGTAAATGTTGAATTCTAAAAAACCACTTGTTGCTCTATCCGCTGTCACTATCTTGTTTGCAAGTATCACGCCTATGACGGTCTTTGCTGAATCTAGCGAAAACACTGCTGCAACCAACCACTCTGTTAATTCACCAACCAATGCTCAAAAGCAAAAATCTCTAACCGTAGATGACGTTCTTAACAGCCCGCAATTCAAGAGTTTGACTTTTGATGATGATTCAGTAAAATTATTTAAAGAGATTGAAAAATTCAAGAAAAATAATCCTAAAATGACATCTAATGAAATCATCCAAGAGTTCGACAGCAGATTGAATAACCATCAACAAAATCTTTTTTTTAGTGTAAATGCAAGTTATGACCCTTATGTTGCTAAATGGAAAGAACTAACTAATGCGGAAAAGGTGTTAGTAGTCACCACTCCTGGTCAAGCTCTCATCGTAGACTCATGTAGGGATAAAGCGGTTAATTATTCAAATAACAGTGTATACGGTTCTTTAAATGGAAATGGTACTAAAAAAGATGCATTTCGTCACGCCATATGGAATGCTTTAATGTGTAAGTATCTAAACAAATTTTCAGCATATGTTTGGGCAACTGCTCACGAAGCACAAGATGATCCGAACTATAATACTACTATTTTCGATGGTTTTACGGGATTGGAACATAAAAACATGGACCTGCACAATAATGAAAAGGGCAGAGATTGCTGGAACATAATTACAGACAATATTCTATGGACATCAGATCAAACTCTGCAAAATCGTGTTGCAGCGAAAATTGAAGCCGGAGAGATGACTGTTCTTAGATAATTGCAATAGAATTAAATTTTAATATTAACTAGAAGAGGGAAAGTGGAAGTCTGCTTTCCCTTTTCTTTATTCTTATGAGAGAGAGGACACCATTTAATGAGAATCATGTTATTTACCTTGTGGATATGTTGTTGTATGCTTCTCAGCTCCTGCGAATCGATGTTTAGCAATACTCGCAACAAACCACTGCCTACTTCTACAGCATATGTCCAAAACACTGATATTTCTATTCCCGCTAAATATCATACCTACCGCTGGGGAGCAGAAACGGATTATGGAGATTCAGCAGCCATTGATGTTGAGGTTGAGCCCGTCATCATTCCGCCTCATTCAAAAATCGTCCTATCGTTCGATAGAAGTCCTGAAAAGATGGGTACAATTCAGGAAATTTTCAAAGAAAAAAAAGCAGTGGTTCTGGACAATTCAAAAAATGAGATTCTAATTCCATATTCGGAAGGAATTCACACCTACTATTACACTGCCGAATGGTCTGAAGGAAATGTTGCATTTGTAATCAAAGTGGAAGTGAAGTGATTGCTGTCATTATAATACCTACGGCCATCCATGCTGCTATGCAGTTGCCGGGCTCCACCTTCAAGTAGAAGTTGTCTTGCTGTAGCGCCCGCCCAGCTGCTTCACCGTATCCTGCACCACGAGCGTCGGCTTGATGTACACCCGAAGCAGCTCCCGGGACGGGCCGGTTAACGACAGCAGCAGCTCAGCCGCCCGCTCACATAGCTGGTCCTTGTCCACCCGCATCGTCGTCAGCCTCAATCCCGCTTCATCCTCATACTTCAGGTCATCGAAGCCGACGACCGAGACGTCGTCCGGAACCCGTAAGCCCCGCTCTCGAAGCTGCCGAATGAGCAAGTACGCAATCCGATCATTCCCGCAGAAGAAGGCCGTCGGCATGCTTTCCCTTGGTAGTCCCGACAAGAACTGCCCGAGCTCCGCCTCCGTATTGTCCAGGCTTCGAAGATGCGTCAGCCCCTTCGTCATATCGACAGCCAGCCCATGCTCCTGCATCGCCCGCCAATAGCCGTACCACCGCTCCTCGAAGCTCGTCGTCAAGTTCGCAGGTCCGATGAAGCCAATCTCACGGTGACCGGAGCGGATCAGCAGCGACACCGCCTCATAAGCCCCTTCGAGATTCGCAGAGGCTACAGCTGGACAAGGCCACTCCCGATGATACGAATCGAGCATCACAAGCGGCGTATCGAGCTCCCAGACGACGCCTGCATACGCCTTGTCCACAATACCGAACAGCACGATCCCTTGATGCGCAATATCCCGGCAATGCTGCGGGAGCGTCCTCGACGACTCCATCTCACTCGTAATCGGCACGATGATCGCATTGATGCCCTTCCGTCGTATGCTGCGCTCCAAGCCCCAGATCATATCGTGGAAAAATTGAAAGTGATCGTTATCCTCATAGGTCATCACTCTCTCCGGCACCAGCACGAGCACATTGCCGCTTGGCTGACCTAGCGTCTCGGACGACAGCGTGCCGTATCCGAGCTCCTTCGCCGTCTCCAATACGCGGAGCCGCAGCTCCTCACTGATCCCTTTTTTATGCTGCAGGGCGAGCGATACCGCATTTTTCGAAATATCCAGCCGATCGGCAATATCCTGCATCGACACCTTTTTTTGACGCGCCATAGTTCCCATTCCTTCCGAAACGTGTTACACTAATTGCAAGTTTACTTTACGGAAATTGATTTTGTCAAGTTTGTCAAGTGACATGAGTCCATATTACAGGAGGTCAAGCCTTATGCAAGTTGCAGTTGGAATCGATATCGGCGGAACGAAGACAGCTATCGGTCTGGTTGATGCAGATGGTCTGGTGCTGTCCAAGGCTGTGCTGCCGACCGACCAAGCGCTGTCGCCCGCTCACATGGTCGAGCAGATGGCAGCCACCGTCCGTCGTCTTCTCCATGAAGCGAATATACAGGAAGCACAGCTGCAGGGCATCGGAATCGGCGCGCCCGGTCCGCTGAACACGAAGCTCGGTCAGATCGCCGAGCCGCCGAACATGCGGGGCTGGTGGGGCTTCCCAGTCGTAGACGCGTTCAAGTCGCACTTCAGCCGTGTGCCGATCGCCTTCGAGAATGACGCCACCGCTGCCGCCCTCGCGGAAAAATGGGTCGGCGCCGCCAAGGACGCCGACCACTTCGTCTACGTAACGATCAGCACCGGCATCGGCGCAGGCATCTACAGCCACGGCCGGCTGCTCACCGGAGCAACTGGCAATGCCGGGGACGTCGGGCATATGGTCATCGACATGTCCGCTGGCGTATGTCCATGCGGACAGCGAGGCTGCTTCGAGTACGTCGCCTCGGGAACGGCGATCGCTCGGGAAGCGAGCAAGCTGCTCGGTCGTCCGGTGACGACCAAGGAAGCATTCGAGCTCGCCGGATCTGGCGAGCAGGACGAGCAGGACGAGCTTGCGAAGCTCGTGAGGCAGGTGCTCGATTATATCGGCGCAGGCTGCACGACGCTGATCAACACGTTCGACCCGGAGCTGCTCGTCATCGGCGGCGGCGTCTCCCAGATCGGCGACACGCTGTTCGAGGCGGTAACCCAGTATGTACAGCGCTATGCGCTCAATCCTTCGGGACGCCAGACACCGATCGTTCCCGCGAGACTGAAGCAGGATGCCGGGCTGATCGGCGCTGCCGCCTTGGTGCATATCGCTTATTAACATGTTAGCTTAGAGAGGAGCATTCACATGAACGAGCCTATTTTCTTACAACCTGTGTTCCAAGAACGCATCTGGGGAGGCCGCAAGCTTCAGACGATATTCGGCTATGACATTCCGTCCGATACGACTGGGGAATGCTGGGCCGTATCTGCTCATCCGAACGGACAGAGCGTCGTACAGAACGGACCTTACGAGGGCTTGACGCTCGGACAGCTGTGGAGCAGCCATCCGGAGCTGTTTCGTTCAAGCTCCCCGGTGTTCCCGCTGCTGATCAAGCTGCTCGATGCGTCGGACGACCTGTCGGTGCAGGTGCACCCGGACGACGCGTACGCAGGCGAGCATGAGAACGGCGAGCTGGGCAAGACCGAGTGCTGGTACATCGTCGACGCCGAGCCTGGCGCTTCCATTATATATGGTCATACGGCGCAGTCTAAGGCGGAGCTGATCGACATGATCGACAGTGGCAGATGGAACGACCTGCTGACCCATGTACCCGTGAAGGCTGGCGACTTCTTCTACGTGCCGAGCGGCACGATCCACGCCTTGGGCAAGGGCATCGTCGTCCTCGAGACACAGCAGAGCTCCGACACGACGTACCGCGTGTACGACTATGACCGCCGGGACAAGGACGGCAGGCTGCGCGAGCTGCATCTTGCTAAGGCAATCGAGGTAACGAGCGTGCCGCAGTCGTACGTGCCGCTCACACAGACGACACGCGTGTCCGAGGGACTTGCAGCGACGACGCTCGTCTCGAACGACTTTTTCACCGTGGAGCAATGGTCTGTCACGGGCAAGGCGCACATCCCGGCGAGCTCCACGTACACCATCTTCAGCGTCATTGAAGGGACGGGCAGCCTGCATGCCAGCGGGCGTACCTATGAGATGAAGAAGGGAGATCACTTCATTGTTCCGATTGACTTCGGTCCATACGAGGTCGATGGTGCGATGCAGCTGATCTTGTCGCAGGAGTAAGACGAACGTGTAGAACACGCAGGGCGAGGCTGAAGAGCTTCGCCTTATTGCTGTATCATGCTGAAGAAGCGGTGGGTGCTGGGAGGAGCACTCTGCCGCTTATATTGTTTCTGAATCCGCATCCATCATCTTAGTCATATTATGGTATAGTTGAGTTGTTATATCCATATCCCATCATACAAAGGATGATCCTAATGGCCATCACCCGTTTCAAAAAATAGGAAGGTAAGCAGCTGATTTTCGACTCTTACAACAGGTTGCTACAGCAATGGGATGTTGACATCCAAGAGGCAGACATTCCAACGTCCTGTGGACATACTCATATCGTGACGGCCGGAGACCCAAGTAAGCCACCGCTGCTCTTATTTCATGGAGTGGGTGATAACTCTGCACTGATGTGGATATTCAATGCGAAGGCATTATCGAAAGACTTCTATGTTATAGCCGTGGATACATTAGGCGGGCCGGGTAAGAGCGAGCCGAATTTGTCGTATACAACGGGCTTTGACCAGGCCAGATGGATCAACGAGCTGCTGGAACGATTGAACCTTGATAAAGTGAATCTTGCAGGTGTTTCGAACGGATCGTACTTGGCAAGTACCTACACCGTGACTTATCCGGACAACGTTCATCGTATGGTCGGCATGGCCGGAGGTGTGAAGCTGAATATGCTGCGGATGGCCATGCTGTTTCTTCCTGAAGCACTGTTTCCGGCATCTGAGACAACGACCCGAAAACTACTGAGAAAGCTATGTGCTCCTGGCACGTCGAATGTGTTCGAGAATAACGAGGAAATCATGAAGCATTGGACCTATTTGCTCCAATATTTCAACAACCGATCGATGATGGCCCATACCTATAGGAAGTTTACGGAGCAGGAGCTGCGCATCTTGCAACAGAAAGCGCTATTCCTGGTGGGAGAGCATGATCGATTGTCTCATTATCCAGCGGCAATCAAGGCGCTTGCGCAGCACCAGATTCCTTACAAAATCATCGCTAGCGCGGGACATGGCATTAATCATGAGCAGGCGGAGCGGATTAACGAGGAAATTCGCACGTTTTTACTTGAATCGTATACATGATGTGGTTACTTCTAGGGCATATTATGAAAAATGCCACTCAGGGAGCCCCACATGCAAAAATATAATAACGACAATACAGCAAGACGCTATAAAGCGCATGTCAGCATATTAGGGACGACACAGCTACATCTGCGAAATCCTTACATCATCGCTTGGTGGTCAGCGGCGTTCCCAGGCTTTGGGCACTTGCTGCTATCCAAATATATTCGTGGATACTTACTATTCATTTGGGAGGTTGTCGTCAATATCCAGGCTAATGTTAATCTGGCGATGATCTATTCCTTTCAAGGAAAGATCCAATTAGCCAAGGAAGTACTGGATACCCGTTGGCTTCTGATCTATATTCCTGTCTATATATTTGCCATATGGGACAGCTATCGTACAACGGTAGATATGAACAAGGTATATATATTGGCCTCGCATGAGGACCACACCTTCAATACATACAGTATCGCTGCCTTAGAAATTAATTACTTGGACAAGCGAAATCCGATATTGTCTGCCATCTGGTCATTCATGATGCCCGGTCTCGGCCAACTCTATATTCACGTAAGCGTCAAATACATCACACCTTCACCCCATGCATGCATAGATGAGATAATGTCCTCAATATGAATCGAGGAGGACATCCCATGAATCGAGTAGAGCGGCAACAGGCATGGAGAACTCGCATTGAGAACTATCGAGCGAGCGGTCAAACCATGGTAGCCTGGAGTAAAGCCAATAACCATACCATCCATGAGCTGAAGTACTGGCTCAAACAGATCGAAGGCCCCCCAAAATCCAAACGATCAAAGTCTGCATCAACCTTCATCCCCGTTATCGTGCCACCTTCTCCCGTGCGTAGCAATCTGCCAACGGGATCCCTACGGATTCATGTTGGAGCGGCTTCTATGTGAGCGTCAAATAGCCCCCACCTAGCGGTGGGAGCGAACCTGATGTATGCTACGATTACTTCTTATTCATACGACATTCAGCCGGGAGCGATCCCGACCATGGCATGAATGAATCGAGTGCTGGTTCATCAAGCGGATCAGGCAACTGAGGCAACTGCTCGAATAGATACTTCAAGTAGTTGTACGGATGCAGTCCGTTTTCCTTGGCTGTCTCAATCATGCTATAGATGACAGCGCTCGCCTTCGCTCCTCGCGGCGTGTTCGCGAACAGCCAGTTCTTCCGGCCGATCACAAACGGTTTAATGGAGCGTTCACTTCGGTTGTTGTCGATCTCCAGCCGTCCATTTTCCATGAAGGCCGTCAACTTCTCCCACTGGTTCAAGCTGTAGGCAATCGCCTGACCGGTCAAGCTCTTCGGCAATGTCCGAGAACGCTGTTGCTTGAGCCAAGCTTTGTAGGCTTCCAATACGGGAGCACTGCGCTTCTGCCGCTCTTCATGCCGCTCTTCCGGTGAAGCCTCCGCAAGCTCGCGCTCGATTGCAAACAACTGATTGCAATAAGCCAATCCTTGTCCCGCGACACTGCCGAGCGTTCCCGTCTCTGGGGGAGCTCCCTTCAATGCTTCATCGAACTTGCGACGCGCATGCGCCCAGCAGCCGACGAGCTTGACCTTCGCGACCTTGTGGTATCCGGCGTAGCCGTCCACATGCAGATAGCCTGTAAATCCAGCCAGGAAATTCCGAGGATGCTCGCCGCCCCGCGTCCGCTGGTAGTCATACAGCACAACCGGCGGTATCCCGCGGCCTGTGCGATACAGCCACAGATACGAGGTGGATTCTGCCGATTTGCCCGGCTCCCGCAGCACCTGAAGGGTCGTTTCATCCGCATGCAGCGCATCCTGACTAAGCAGATAACGCTTCATCGCTTCATACATCGGCATGAGCCACTTCTCAGCTCCGTAGATCATCCAGTTCGCCATCGTCTGCCGGGAGAGCGAATAGCCCAGCCGGGCAAAAGCTTGCTCCTGTCGATACAGCGGCAAACTGTCCACGTACTTCTGACACATGACATGAGATAGGATGGACGGCGAAGCCAAGCTGCCGGGATAGACCGGCTTCGGCATGGGCGCGGTGACGATTGGCGTCTGCAGCTCATGGCGCTCACAGTGACGGCAGGAGTAGACCTGACGCACATGACGCATCACCTTGACCTGTGGCGGTACAATGGCAATCTCGCTGCGCGTCTCGGTCGTCATCTCGTGCAGCGAACCGCCGCAGCATGCGCAGAGCTGCTGACCTTCTTCCAGTGTATAGACAATAGTCTCCACGGGCAGGTTGGACAGATCTTCCTCACGCTTGCCGGAAGACTTCCGGCGCTCATACGTCACCTTCTCCATTGGCGGTTCTTCACCAGCTGGTGTTGCCAGCATTTCCGCTTCGTTGAACAGGTTCAGCTCGAGTTGATCCGGATGCGTCTTCTCGCTGGAAGAGCCGAAACGTTTCTGCTGAGCCAGACGGAATTGCTCCTCGTACCATTTGAGCTTGGCCGATAGTTCTACGTTCTGTTCTTCCAGCTTCTTATTTTGTTGTTGGAGTTCTTCGAGAGTTGGGGAATCCGGTCGCTTATCCATAACGGATATATTCGTCAGCAGATGGCTCTCGCCTGCTGCTAGATAAGGCGATTCCGCGAACAATGTATGGATTACCAGGCGTTGTCTGCTGTAACGGCCCGGTGTGCCTGCCGCTGTGTGAGCGCCAGTCCATCCAGCAGCCAGCGTAGCTCGCGTGCCGAGATCGCAACCGTACGTTCCGTGCTGCTCGGCCATTGGAAGGTGCCGCGCTCTAACCGGCGATAAAATAGCCAGAAGCCGTTATGGTCCCAGTACAGCAGTTTGAGCTTGTTGCGCTCTCGATTGCAGAAGACGAAGAGGCACTTGGAGAAGGGATTCAGGCCAAAGCATTCTTGAACGATTGCCGCCAGTCCGTCAATCGATTTTCGAAGATCCGTTGCTCCAGCGGCCAGATAGACCTGATGCGCACTCGAGATGCTCAGCATGAGACCGTTAGAGCGCTGACGACGTCATGAAGAAGCTTGGCATCGAAGCCTGATCGTACTTCAAGACGAGCGGCACCCGCATGAACGATGATGCAGGAGGATGTTGGATTACTCGAATCCGATAGGGTCAGTGGAATGAAGGAATTACTGGTGTTGCCAGAGGATTTACCAGAAGTACGTTCGTTAAGTGTACGAAGCCAATAACGCAATTGGTCCTTGGTCACGCCTTGTTCGGCGCACCATGCTTTCATGGTCTGTCCGCTCGCTTCATAGTCCGAGACACGAGCGATCCATTCTTGTCTTCTCAGCTCTTTCTTCGTCATGAGTATAAGCCTCCATCTCTGAATAACGTTGGCCTTATCTTCTCATAACGATTCATCTTGTTGAAGGTGTGCTAGGTTTGACGCTTACATATTCACCGTATAACGACTGCGGCTTTTGTTGTCGTTTGGTCCGTCTTATTTTTTTATTACTCACGAACGCTCGAAGGGATCAGCCTGCTGTTCTTGGGGAAGATTGACGAAGCAACTGCCGTGTTAAATCCAGAGTGGCTATTATTTTTCCCGTCCGTTGTCGGCTTTTCGATCTATGACGCCTATGTCAACACTGTCGAGAATAACAAGCTGTTTGAGAGCGAAATGAGATCGTATTTGAGAAAACATTTTCAGCATGACACTTTTCGATTGAACAAAGGAAAGAAGGTTACTTAATGCAGGTTTTCTCCACATTCGAAAACAGCTCCTTCTTGGAAATTGCCATTGCGTTGTTGCAGGAGAAAGGCATTCAGAAGGAGCATATATTTGCCGTCCCGCTCGATAACCGTACGGAGGACCGAAAGCTATTCGATACGTTACACCGAGCGGATGGAGTCTCCCTCATCGATATCGCCATGGCGCTTGCCACAGCTTTCTCGGTTATTGGTGCCAGTATCGGATTTATCCTAGCATGGGGCCCGATTTACTGGGGAATGATCGGCTCGTTGATCGGCTTTGTTCTCGGTGTGATTATCAAATACTTGTATCTGCAAGTGACGAAGAAGAATAGCAGACTGCTTCGAGGCAAGCAGTCCGAGATTATTCTAATCGTCGAATGTGACGAAGCGAAGGTTGAACTCGTGGAGCATATATTATGGGAGCATCTTGCATTAGGAGTGGCTAAAGTAAAGTGAGTATGGGTACTGCCAATAAAAGATGCACCCCACGCCATGCAAGCCGCGGGGTGCATATTATCATTTTCGCTTAGACTTCAACAGGCTCTTCTGTTATCCCAATCTTCACCTTAGTAATTCTACGTTCATCTACCTCTTCCACTCTGAAGACCACACCCTCATATTCAATCACCGGGTGTTCACCTCGTAATGGTATTCTCCCAAGCTGACCAATTAAGAATCCGTTTAATGTATCGTACTCCTCATAGGGAAAGCTAATATGGAGTTGATTACGGAGGTCACGAAGGTTTACGATTCCGCTCACCATATAGGTGTTAGCGTCCAGCTTTTCAATTTCTTTGTCATCCTCATCGTGTTCGTCGAATATGTTACCTACAATTTCTTCAAGTACATCCTCGATGGTAACAATTCCTGCAGTTCCACCGTACTCGTCAATGGCGATCGCCATATGAACTTTATTTTTTTGCAGCTCCTTGAACAGCAGATCAATTTTTTTGGAGGTCGGGACAAAATAAGGAGGTCGCGATATGTTTCGAACCTCTAATTCTGATTCTCCACCATGTTCAATATAGTCCAGCAAATCTTTAACATGAAGAATGCCCACTACTGTATCTATACTTCCTTCATACACAGGCAGCCTTGTATATTTCTCGATATTGATTAGCCTAATAACTTCATTCAGAGATATATTTACTGGAATACCAACAACGTTGCTTCGGTGTGTCATAATATCACTGACCGTTTTATTGTCGAAATCAAAGATGTTGTTGATCATTAATCGTTCGGTTTCTTGAATAGCTCCGTTTTCGTTACCAACTTCAACCATCATTCGAATTTCTTCTTCTGTTACTTCGTCCTTTTTTTCATTAGGATCAACGCCTGCTAATCGAACGAGCGCGTTCATAGAAAAAGTTAACAGCTTAACGAAAGGAGAAGAAATTTTGGACAACAAAGTTAATGGCGTCGCTGCAAACATGGCAATCGGCTCGGCTTTTTGCAGGGCTAGTCGTTTCGGAACAAGCTCACCTAGCACAAGCGTGAAATAAGATAATAATAGCGTTATAAGAATAACGGAAATTAATTCTAACGTTGCAATCGGTAACGGGACATTGGCGGAGTGTAAAAATTGCGCCAGCCTTCCCGCGAAGCTTTCCGCCGCAAACGCACTCGCCAAAAATCCTGCCAATGTAATTCCGATTTGAATGGTGGCTAGGAACCGGCTCGGTTCGCTCAGAAGATTTTGCAATAACTTCGCTTTTTTATGCCCTTCTTCAGCCATTGCTTTAATTTTGTTATCATTCAACGAAATAAGAGCGATTTCCGAAGCGGCGAAAAAAGCATTCAGCACTATAAGTACAAGTAAAATCAAAATTTCAGTTAGCAAGCTTATCATCTCCCATCAAAATAAGTTTAGGCATCCACTCATTCTTGATGGAGGTTATTCCAGCTGATAAAAACTTGCTTTACTGCTCTTTTGGGCTGCAGCAAGTACCCACAGGCTATTATTGCTCGGTTCCCCTGGGTCATCGTCCATGTTCAAAGCCACCTCCTCTTTTGCACATTACCTATATTATCAATGTTTTTAGCCCAGACTTCAAGATTTAATCATGCTGTACATATTGTATGAATATTGGTCACAAAATAACGAAGGGACCGTCCCCAAAGTATGGATTCTACTTGGAGGACGGCCCCTTCATTCCAGCTCAGGGCTGATCATTATCTCGTTTCACGGTGCAGAGTAACTCGCTTCAATCGCGGGCAGTACTTCTTCAGCTCCAACCGATTCGGGTGGTTCCTCTTGTTCTTAGACGTTGTGTAGTTCCGGTCGCCTGTTTCTGTGCAAGCCAAGGTAACGATAACACGCATTGTCCTATACCTCCTTCTCTAAGATTAAACGGCACCAGAAGCCAGAAGCTGCTCCAGCTGCTCCGAGGAGTAATTCGGGAGCTCATCCTTCATCTGCTTCCAATCGAGCTGCAGCTCTTCCTCTGTCAACAGACAGTGGTCCAGCTGCGCGGTCAGTGCAGCCTTATCCATACTAATGCCGATCAGCACGAAGCGAGTAACCCGGTCCCCATGTACAGGGTCCCAGTGCTGCAATAGCTCTGGCTCTTCGGCTAGCAGTGCCTCCCGTTGGTCATCGGGCAGCGCCGCGGCCCACAGTCCTGCCGGGCCGAACTGAATGGACGGCCCCGCCTGGCTCAAGCTCTGCGCCAGCTCAGGGCGTGTCGCGAGCCACAGAGTACCCTTCGCTCGAACAACTTCAGCCGGCCAATTCGCCATCCACTCGGTCAGACGCTCCGTATTGAATGGGCGGCGACGCTCATACACGAACGAGGATATGCCATACTCCTCAGTCTCCGGCGTATGATGCTCCTGCTCCAGCTCCTTCATCCATCCTGCGGAGCTGCTAGCCTCATCGAAGTCGAACTTGCCTGTATTCAGCAGCTCCTGAGGATCTACCTTGCCGTAGGTCGTCCGCACAATCGTTGCACGCGGCTGCAGCTTGCGCAGCACCTGCTCCAGCTCCTCCAGATCCTCTTCCTCTACCATGTCACATTTGTTCAACAGCAGCACATCACAGAATTCAATCTGGCTGATGAGCAGGTCGACCACATCGCGGGTATCATCCTCACCTACTGCCTGCTGACGCTCCAGTAGAGATTCGCCGCTGGAGAAGTCGTGCCAGAAGCGATAGGCGTCCACCACCGTTACCATCGTATCTAATCGACAAAACTGCGTCAGATCAATGCCATGCTCCTCATCAATGTACGTGAAGGTCTGCGCTACAGGAATCGGCTCACCTACACCCGTCGATTCGATCAGGATATAATCGAAACGCCCCTCCTTCGCAAGACGCTCTACCTCGCGCAGCAGGTCCTCTCGAAGTGTACAGCAGATACAGCCGTTAGACATCTCAACCAGCTTCTCTTCGGTGCGGGACAATCCACCGTTATCCTTAATCAGATCGGCGTCAACGTTCACTTCGCCCAGATCGTTGACAATAACCGCTACCCTTAAGCCTTGTTTATTGTTAAGTATTTGATTGAGTACCGTCGTTTTGCCTGCACCCAAATAGCCACTCAGCACGGTTACCGGAATTTTCACTGTTGAATCGTTCACTATTGTAAAGCTCCTTCGCTCTTATTTATTAGTAATAATTACGTTTAATCATAACTCATTATTAACTCTTTGTAAATAGTAACTATTTCGAATTACAACAATGGATGAACATCACCAGTACCGCAGTCAAGCTGCATAAAGTCTTCTACGCAACGCTGCATCAGGAGGCAGAAGGAGCGATTATGCCCGATATAAAAGGAAGAGAGATCGTACCGATTGCGCGACGGCTCGAATGTGACAAGCAAGCGGTGTCTCAATTGTCCCCTCGCGAGCCTCACAAACCGATCCGTGCTGTCCGATGCGATCAGCGTGATGTACGCATATAACGAGTGATCCTCCGGTTCATCCATAGGGCTGACACCCGCGCAGGAGAACTCGGTTTGGATACCCGCCTGCTTCAAGAGCTCCAGTGTGACGAGCCATTCCGAATCGACATGCACACATCCTAGCAACGCTAATTGCTTCGCCCGCCTCCGCACCTTGGGGCGCTGTATCCAATCGTTCAATTCCGACTCTCTGCGCAGCCAATGCCGGGTCGGATG
Organism: Paenibacillus sp. YYML68; assembly: GCF_027923405.1. NCBI lineage: Bacteria > Bacillati > Bacillota > Bacilli > Caryophanales > Paenibacillaceae > Paenibacillus > Paenibacillus sp. YYML68. Next base: position 3,753,029 of record NZ_BQYI01000001.1, read on the forward strand.
AACGCTGATGACTGTTTCGACGTCGTCCTTCGTATTAGAAGCTTGGCAATCTGTCATGGAAGTCCTTCCAATTGCTGTTCATCTCTTCCGATGTCAGCAGGGCTTGGTCTAGGCTGCGACTGATCTGCTCCTTATCCAGACCAACGCCAATCAAGACCAGCTTGGTCACGCGATCACCCCACACATCATCCCAATCGGGTGACTTGATATACTCTTCTCCGAAGTAAACCTGCCGTTCCTCTTCGGTCAATGTGGCGACCCACAGCCCTGCTGGCGCCATCGTCATGGATACACCTGCCTGGCTGAAGGTGATGGCCATACCGTTTCGAGAAGCTATCCATAGGATACCCTTGGAGCGAACGACCTCCTTGGGCCATTGATTTATCCTTTCCAGCAATCGTTCCGGGTGGAAAGGTATTTTTCGCGTATAAACGAACGACGTAATGCCATACTCCTCCGTCTCCGGCGTATGGTGTTCCTTCTGTAACTCTTTAATCCAACCCGCCGAATGACTGGCCGCATCGAAATCGAACATGTGCGTATTCAAAATTTCGTTCGGGTCCACCTTGCCGTAGCTAGTACGAATGATCTTCGCTCGTGGCTGAAGTCCGCGCAAGGCTGTCTCAAGGTTAACTAGCTCGGCCTCACTCACCATATCGCATTTGTTGATAATCAATACATCACAGAACTCCACCTGATCGATCAGCAGATTGACGACGCCCCGCGTATCCTCCTCGCTCGCCTCCTGATTCCGATCCTTCAACGTTTCCCTTGTGTTGTAATCTTGCCAGAAATGGTAAGCATCTACCACCGTCACCATACAATCGAGCCGAGTCAGCTTGGACAGATCGATCCCTTGCTCCTCGTCAACATAAGTGAAGGTTTGTGCAACTGGCAACGGCTCTCCGACACCCGTCGATTCAATCAAGATGTAATCGAACCGCTTCTCCAGAGCTAGCCGCTCCACTTCCTTAAGCAAGTCGTCTCGGAGCGTGCAGCAGATGCAGCCGTTGGACATCTCTACGAGCTTCTCATCCGTGCGGCTTAGTCCACCTCCATCGCGAACGAGATCAGCATCAATGTTAACCTCGCTCAAGTCGTTAACGATCACCGCCACCTTGAGTCCTACCCGGTTATGAAGCACATGATTCAGGATGGTCGTTTTTCCCGCACCCAAATAACCACTCAGCACCGTCACCGGAATTTTCGTTTCAATCTCATTAAGCGCTACATTCATGAATTCATGACCTCCTGAGGCGTACGATTGTTGGACTCGCGAGCAATCTGAGGGTTATACTCACGTAATGCTTCCTCAATGTGCGATTGACATAGTGGACGGCTCTCGATGATCGCTTTGCGCTTGGCCTTCAGCACAATTTGTTCAATATCGGCAAAGCTGCAGCCCTTCAACAATTCCGTTGTCTGCAGCTGAACGGCTTCCTCTTGCTCGAACTCTCCGATTAACAAGGCAATGAATTCGGTTCTGCTCGCGTCGTTCGGCATGCTGTACGTCATCTTCGTATCGAATCGGCGCCAGATCGCTTGATCCAGCTCCCCCTCCAGATTGGTGGCCGCAATCAACGTGCTGTCGCATTCGAACTCATCCAAGCATTGCAAGAGCGTATTGACCGCTCTCGCCATTTCCTTCACTTCATCATTGGTCTCGCGCGTCCTTGCGATGGCGTCGAACTCATCGAGAAACAGCACGCATGGCTCGGCTTTGGCGTAATCGAATATTTTGCGTATGTTGCTGCCCGTTTCCCCCAAGTGACTGTGGATAATGGCGTCCAGCCTGACCATAATAAGTGGAAGCTCTAGCCTCGTTGCCAAATAAAACGCTGATAACGTTTTTCCAGTGCCGGGAGGACCAAACATAAGCATCTTGTTTGGAATCGGAACATCGTACTGCTCGAACTTCTCCTTCATGCTTAGAATCGTAATAAACTCTTCGATAATTTGTCGGTTATCTGGCGGAAGAACGATCCGCCTTACTTTTCTTGCGCAATCCTTGGGTGCATAAAAGGTCGCCATGTCGATTCCTTTAGACCGGGGAAGACGGCTGTTTGTTTTGCTTTTGCTCATGCTGCTAGCTCCTTCTCGAGAAGTGTACGTTTGATTTTTATATTCGTAATTATTACTATTTATCCTTGTGAGAGCCTGAGCATAGAATGATAACTCATCTCACTGTAAATCCATGCTTAATTGTAATGATTACGATTAAAAGTGTCAATTTCTTTTTTATTTCCTTCATGCCACAGCAAGGCGCACATACACAAAAACAGCCTGCTGCCTTATCGGCCAAGGTGCAGACTGTATGGTGTAGGCTCACAGGTTCAAGCAGACCACTACGTAAGGTCCTTGTAAATTTCCCGCATCACATGCTTCAGCTCAGGAATCACGATCCGGTTCATGGCAAGCTTGACAGCCCCCGAAGAGCCGGGCATCGAGAAGATCGCTGTATCGTTGCATACTCCAGCTACAGCGCGACTCAGAATGGCTGCAGCGCCAATGTCCTCCACAAAGCTGAGATAACGGAAAATTTCTCCGAAGCCCGGCATTTCCTTATCGAGCACATCCCGAACAGCTTCATGCGTCGTATCTCGTTTGGCGATTCCGGTACCGCCATTGATCAGAACGGCCTCGACCGTATCGCCGCCTGCAGCTTCTCGAATCAACCTTTGTATCGATGCATATTCATCTCTCACAATACGGTAATCCACAACCTCAAAGCCTCCTGCCTGACTCAGCAGCTCCATGATCAAGCTTCCGCTAACGTCGGTCTCAGCTGTTCTCGTATCCGATACAGTGATAATCATACAGCGAACGGAGGCAGGGGCTTGACGTCGATGCTCTTCAACCGATGACATGGCAGTCACTCCTAGATAACCAATGTTATTTAATCGTAATAATTACAATTATAACTGTAGAAGCTTCTTTAATTGTTGTCAAGTAAGAGCCTTGCCTGTGGACAAGATGAAATAACCTTCAGAGATTGTACTGGAAGCAAATATGATATAATGAGAATACAGCACCATTCGAAAGGGGCAATGATAATGATTCCAAAAAAGCTTGATGCCCATACTGCAATGAGCTTAAAACCATACTTGAAAAACTCAATATAAATAATCATAGGGTGACAATTGACCGTGGTCGTCCCATAATGTGGATGATATGCTACTAGTCAAAACAAAAAACTGCCAAATCCCTTTAGATTAGGAGAGATGGCAGTTTTTCTTATCCTATCGCTTCGCCTTATAAAACTCATGATACAGCTTCATCAGCGCCCGCTTCTCAATCCTCGACACGTACGAGCGCGAGATGCCAAGCTCCTTCGCAATCTCCCGCTGCGTCCGCTCCTCACCTCCAGCCTCGAGGCCGAACCGTCCGACGACGACCTCCCGCTCCCGTTCATCTAATATATCGAGATTTTTGTAAATCTTGCTTTTTTCAATTTTCAGCTGCACCTTATCAACGACATCGTCGGCGTCCGTGCCGAGTATATCGATCAACGAAATCTCATTTCCCTCCTTGTCCGTCCCGATCGGGTCGTGAAGCGATACGTCCTTCTTCGTCTTCTTCAGCGATCGCAGGTGCATGAGAATTTCGTTCTCAATACAGCGTGCGGCGAACGTCGCCAGCTTCGTCCCTTTGTCCGGGCTGAACGACTCGATCGCCTTGATCAAGCCAATCGTACCGATCGAGATCAGATCCTCGAGGTCCTCGCCGGTGTTGTCGAACTTCTTGACGATATGCGCCACGAGCCGCAGGTTATGCTCGATCAACATATTGCGCGAGTGCGTGTTGCCCTCGGCCATCAAGCGAAGATGCCGCTCCTCCTCCGCCTCCGTTAGAGGCTGCGGGAATGCATTGTTTTTCACGAACGAGACGAGAAGCATGAGCTGCTTAATAAAGATCGATATGGCCCCAAATAGTCCAAACACGGCGGTCACCCCTTATGAAGAGATCACTACCATTGTATGTGGGCGACCGCCCAACCGTGCCTGTACGACTTGAACTTGCGGATATGTAATATATTCCATAGCCTGATTATCCGATGACTTCCTTATATCTGGACAGTGAAAAGTTTCAATAAGTCTTGCAAACTGCTGTACATGTGTGTCACAATCGATATAGATTCGCTGTTGCCCTTTGTGGTGTGACATGCGGACCTGACAACGAGTGTGGAAGAGGCCACGAACCATTTCGCCGTGGGTGTAGCCTTCATCACTCGTTTTTTCTTTGTTTAATTCGTATAGAGCAACGGACAGCAACGTTTCGGCCGTAAACAATAGTTCGAAGTGTGCATGGTGATGGGCTTCAGTTTCGGAATGACACTTCTTCTCCAAGGCTAGCTCCTGCTTGGCCGTACGGAAAAACACCTCGATCCGCCAACGCTTCACGTAAGTACGCAAGGCTTCTTCAGGCGCATCGAAGCGGTTGCTGATGAGCAGGTAGGCACCCTTGTAAGTCGCGGGGGCTTCCTCCTCCGTCTCGAGCAACTCGGAATCATCTTCCTTTAAGCGCATGGCGGCTACAGCGGCAATTTGTACATAGCGCTGCTTGTTGACTTGCTTGCCTCTGCGGTTCGTTACAGGATGAGGCTGCTTCATGTAGATGTCAGGAATCGCAAGTGAAACCAGTCCTGACGCACCCTCGGCAGCACAAGTAACAGGTTGTAAAACATTGATGGGATATCCGAGATATCAAGAAAAGACTGGCGACCTGTGGGAAGATGATGTGTGGTTTGATGACTACATAGGCGACTATAAAGCAAGATTACTCCATACCGTTTATTATGAAGAAAGAGCAATGTAAATTTCCTCCTTTGCGGATGAATCCTTTGTCTAGGTATGTAATTCTGGACTAAGGATTCATTTTTACCTTTATTGACGAATTCTCAGCAACTCCGGTAATAAAGTTAGAATATAATATGTCTACTGATATAAAGAAAGGAGGAACCTTCGTGAGATACCGAATGATCGGTTTTCTCGGCATTGTTACCGGGATATGCTTGTTGGCTAGTCAGCTTATTCATGTTCACGGCGAGCGGGTATACGTCTATCCGCCTGGCACACAGGCAGACACTTATCCTGTAGAAAATGAATCTCAGGATATTCAACTGGTTGTTGATGGGTGCTCGTCTGCCCTAAAGACTGTCACGATTAAAGTGTCGGAAGCCGAGGCTAAGAAAATGCGCGAAGAAGCTGGCTATTCATCCGAAGGGGTAAGCGGAGGAATCATTGTCTACTCCAAGGAGACTGGTTCCTGCTCTTGAACAAAGTTGAGCGATCTGGGTCGAGTGTTCGCGCTTGAGCTTTCTAAAAAGCCGCCTCATTTGCCAGTCCTATGGCACTTTGAGGCGGCTTATAACGGTTGTAAAAAGGATATCAATTTAGGCTCAAAACTTACCGGAACATCTCTCCATTCCGGGGGGGAAGAGATGACGCTAACTCTCCCTGATCGTTAATTTTACCGTACTCACGGGGAAAATAAGGTCCTCTGTGTCCTCAACAAGTTACCATGCTTGCTATCTGCCGTATTAACGTCTCTTCTGTCCGTTACGGAGACGTCGAGTCCACCGTCCGCTTCGGTATACACCGACTATGACTCACACCTCCAGCATGGTGTCGCACGCATGGCAGAAGCTCTCTCTACACCACCGTTACCTTATACCCAAGCGACTCCAGCCATTCGAGCACCCGTCCGCGATTACGCTCCTCCACGAATCGGTAATAGCGTTCCAGCTCAGCTGGATACGAAGCCAGGGCATTCTTGAACCTGCGGAACATTTGGCGTCTGTGGTAGATCGTATCCGACAGTCTCTTCCTAAGCTTGCTGTCCGCCACCGTCTCTGTGAAATCCGTCAGGTCTGCCTCCCCCTCCCACGATTCGGTATGTGGTACCCGGTAATAGCTCTCACCGAAGCCTTCCTCGATGAGCTCACTCAGCTCCTCATCCTCTTCATCCCGGTCGTACGTTCGAACGGACACGACCTCCTGCGTCTCGATGTTGAAGAAGAAATCGAACCCATCCATGCGCCAATCAAACGTATCCGCCAGCTCCTTCAATACATCCGCTCTGAGCTGAAGCTCCTTCCATACTCTATCATCCTTTCTCAGCTCAGCATGCTGCTCTCGCCGTTGCTGCTCTTCATGCTCCTCCCACGTGACACCATAAGGCGCCCCACCCTCGGTATAGCCGATGATCATATAGAAATAATCGTCCTGCTCAAATATGGACTCATTCCTGTTGTCCTCCACAGCTCGATGTGACCTACGTCGCTTCACCCGATAACCCTCCCTAATTATGTAAATACCGTTTGTCAATCCGACCATGAGAGAAAATTTCCCTTTTCTCATTCTACGCTATATTGTAGCGACCTAAACGGTCATTCGTCCAGCTCAACCGAGACATTCGCTCAGGCAAATCCATGAATGCCTACATACGTTGTAGGGTAGATGGCGGAACCTGTTATTTCAGGAGGAGCAACATTGCCGCTCACGCGCACCTTCAGGAGACGCATGATCAAGGATGGCCCTCAATTTGGCTGCGCCAAATTCGAGGCTTGCCATAACAACTTCCGGTAAGCTCGGAACCTGTTATTTCAGGAGGGGCAACATTGCCGCTCACGCGGCACCTTCAGGAGACGCATGATCAAGGATGGCCCTCAATTTGGCTTCGCCAAATTCGAGGCTTGCCATAACAACTTCCGGTAAGCTCGGAACCTGTTATTTCAGGAGGGATAAATCAACATGGGAAAAGATATTATCGATGTATACGTATCGGGGCACGTGAAGGATGACGAGGCGGTGCTTGTCCTCGATGGCTATTGCCGGACAGCGACGGAGCTGATGGATGTGCAAATAGGGGAAATGATAACCTTAACCTGCAAGGATAGGCAGCAGCGTGTTCGCATTGCCCAAGGAGACGCCGATGAATGCGCGTACCCGTACCTCGAGGTAAGTCCGACGACCGCAATGGCGCTCGGGCTAAAGGACATGGCACGATACCGCGTCGACTATGACGCCGCGATGAAGCAGATGACGCTGCACCGGGCACCGGTCAGCGGCTCGGAAGCGAGACTGCAGCTCGATCCGCGCAAGAGCAAGCTCCATCGCCTCAGCATCGGGCCTGCGCTCGCCGCAAGACTCGGCCTGTGGGAGAAGCCGAGCAGCACCATCGTCGTTTCGAACGGACAGCGGAAGATGAAGGCTCGACTTCACCTTATCCCGAATGAGATCAGTGAGCAGCTCAAGCTGTCAGCCGGGTTATGCAGGGAGCTTGAGCTACCGACAGGTACTCACTTAACGGTCCAGTACAACCAGCGAAGCAAGACGCTGCTGCTGGCACATACGTCTGTAGCTGAAGAGATGGGCGGTGTACAGAAGACGCATGAGCATATGGAAGAGCAGGACGCCGTACTGCAGTCCATCCTGATGTCAACCGGCTGGAGACGAAGCCATACGACAGCAGCACATACGAGCAAGTCACAGCGTCTTATAACGAAGACACCCCTATCGACGCCAGCATCGAGCGCACGTTCCGAGACGCCAGCCGTATTCCAGACTACGATCAATTCAGCCTCTGCCAGCTCATACAGCCAGCCCGCGCCTGCAGCATCGTATGGCATGAGCCGTCTCTACGCCGGTCCTGAGTCTGCAAGCAAGCGTGATCGACGAGCTGCGCCTAGGGCGCAAACGCCCGTAAGCAGCAAGAGCGCCATCCGCCGAGCTGCTTACACAATCTCTACGGCGAGTAATAATCGAAGCAACCGGACTCGGGCTGCTCACAAGAAGAAGCTGCGTACGTCTAGCCTTTGGCTCAATAACATGGTGCTGCCAGGCTGATCAGCAGCTTGGCCTGCAGCATCAGCGGCTAGTCTGCTTCTCCAGCTGTGCGCTCAGCCGCTCGGCCACCATCCACCCGGACATCGCTGTGCCGAGCGTGCCCGCACCAGGATATACGTGATCGCCGCACACCCACAAGCCTTCAGTATCCGTATAAGGAGAAGCCATACGGAGCACGTCAGATGCCCTGCTTGGCGCTGGTCCGCCGACATAACCGAGCTCCCGCTGCGTATAGCGCTTGAACGTAACTGGAGTCGCAGGCAGCAGCAGCTCGACCGTGCTACGGAAGCCGGGAAGCGCGCGTTCGCAGGATGCCAGCATGCGCTCGGTATACGCGTTCTTCAGAGCCTCGTAGCGGCTGCGATCCCACCACATCTTCGCCTCGGTATGCGTGGATGCGGTAACAGCCGTACGTCCGGCAGGCGCGCGACCCGCGTCCAGCTCGTGCGAGAACGAGAGCAGCAGCTGATTCCCTTCGGTCATCGGCTCATCATAGGAGCTGATGACCTGATGGTACAGCACCTCGGCTTCGCGAATCGGATTCGAGTCAGCTGCTGTCAGCTTGCAGCCCATATATAGCGCGAATGCACCCCACGCCTCGGACTCGACACGTAATGCCCCGTTGCTGTGACCCATTTCATCACCTACATCCTCCTGGGCGTACTGCTTCTGCACGTACGTGGACGAGGAGCTGGCCGCAGCTCGAGCCATCTCGATAGGAGCTTGCTTCGCTGCTGAATCCTCACCCTTTCCACCCGCTTCCAGTAGATTGTTCAGATGTCGATGCGAATTGTTCACCACGACGTGTCTTGCAAGAACCTGATCGCCTCGTGCAGATTCCAGCAACCACCCGCTACCTATACGCTTCAGCGACCGAATGCGTGTGCGCAGCTTCACTTCTCCACCACGCTCTCTCACAGCGCCAGCCAGATCCTCTGCGATTCGAGCAAGGCCACCCTCCACATAATAAGCACCGCGGTGAAAAACGTTCAGCGCCGTATAGCCAAGCAGCGCCGGACAGCGGTCCGCCGTCGTCTGCACACTGTCGATCAGCTGTCCGTTCAAGAAATGGACGAATGGCTTATTCCCAGCGAGTCCGAACCGCCGCAATCGCTGCTCCACGGTCTGCAGCAGCAGTGGAGCAGCAGATACAAGACGCGGAGACAGCATACGCATGAAGCGACGCACATCGTCTATGCGCTTCGGGGGGAGCAGAGGACGATGCTCAGCCATCCCCTCAAGCATCGAGGAGCAGCCCAGCACCTCGGTGTAGAAGTCCACGATCGCCTGCGACTGCTCGGGGAACACTCGCTTAATCTCCTTGAACCAATCATCCTTGAACCGATAATAGCGAGTGATTCGATCAGGAAGATGTACGTCCATAATGACAGACTGCGAGCGCAGCGGTGGATTCGGCAGCTTCAGCTCCCGATACAGCCGATCGAACAAGCCTCCCCGCTCGAAGCCCATGCCATACGTTGCCCCGACAGAGAAGCGATAGCCCTCTCGCTCGAACTTGCCCGCACAGCCGCCGAGCTCGCTTGAGCCCTCGCATACGACAACATGCAATCCTTTAGCGGCGAGCACTGCCGCCGTTGCAAGACCGCCGAACCCTGCCCCAATTACCGCTACATCCGCTGCCCGCATTGTTCTTCCCCCTGTTCCTTCGTTCCTGGATGCTCACACTGAATCATTAGGCTTGGCTAAGCATCAACATCGTATAAACATTATACAAAGATTATACTAACATTAAATTCAAAAAACAACACGTAAATTGTGAATAGTTGTCGAATTATCAACCCCTAACGACAACAGCCCTGCATACGGCTCAAAAGAGCTGCATGCAGGGCTGTTTCAATACAATAAATATCTACTTGCCGAGCTGGTGAATCGGATGACCAAGCGCGCCTTCAGCGGCGTCCATCGTAATCTCACCAAGCGTCGGATGCGCATGAATCGTCAGCGCGATATCCTCAAGCGTAGCGCCCATCTCGATTGCGAGCGTCAGCTCGGCGATCAGGTTCGACGCCTCGGCTCCAACCGCGAAGCCACCGACCAAGAGACCTGTATCCTTGTCGCCGATCAGCTTCACGAAGCCGTCCGTCGCGTTCATCGACTGCGCGCGTCCATTCGCTCCATAAGGGAATTTACCTACGACCACATTGATACCCTGTGCCTTCGCTTCCGCCTCGCTCAAGCCTACGCCTGCGATCTCAGGATCTGCGAATACAACAGACGGGATCACCTTGTAGTCGACAACGCTAGGCAGTCCAGCGATCGACTCTGCCGCTACCTTCGCCTCGTACGACGCCTTGTGAGCAAGTGCAGGACCTGCCACGATGTCGCCGATCGCGTAGATGTGCGGGACGTTCGTCTGGCACTTCTCGTTGACTGGGATCAAGCCGCGTTCGCCAACCTCGACACCTGCCAGCTCGAGCGACAGCTCTCCGTCCGTATTCGGGCGGCGTCCGACGGTGACGAGCACGTAATCCGCTGTAACCTTCTTCTCCTCGCCCTTGACGGTGTACGTCACGGTCACGCTGTCGCCGGATTGCTCGCACGACTGTGCAAGCGCCTCGGTAACGATATCCACGTTCAGCTTCTTCAGGTTGCGCTCGACGAGCTTCGTCAAGTCCTTCTCGAAGCCTGGCAAAATGTAATCGGAGCCCTCGAGCACCGTTACCTGCGTGCCGAACTTCGCGTAAGTCTGGCCGAGCTCGATACCGATGTAGCCGCCGCCGATAACGATCATGCTCTTCGGAATTTCCTTCAGCGCGAGCGCCTCTGTCGAGGACAGAATGCGTCCGCCGTAAGGGAACGCCTTCAGCTCAATCGGGCGGGAACCCGTCGCGATAATGCAATGCTCGAAGCGGTAGCGAGCCGTTTCGTTGTCGTTGAACAGACGCGCCTCATGCTCGTTGATGAACAACGCTTCACCGCTGAACGTCTGAATTTTGTTACCCTTCAGCAGCATGTTCACGCCGCCGGTCTGCTTCTTCACGATGCCGTCCTTCCACGCCTGCACCTTGGAGAAGTCAACCTTCACATTCTCTGCTGTAATACCGATCGACTCGCTGTGGCTCGCCAGCTCATAGTGATGAGCTGCCGAGATGAGCGCCTTGGACGGAATGCAGCCGCGGTTCAAGCAGACGCCGCCGACCTCGTCCTTGTCTACGACAAGGACGCTTTTGCCTAGCTGGGCTGCACGAATTGCCGCGACGTAACCGCCGGGACCTGCGCCAATGACGAGAACGTCTATTTCTACCGATGCGTCACCTACGACCATAGTCGGTTACACCTCCATGACGAGCAGCTCCGGATCGGAGAGCAATTGTTTGATATAGTTCAGGAAGTTCTGTGCCATCGCGCCGTCGATGATGCGGTGGTCGAAGCTAAGCGACAGCGCCATGACCGGAGCCACAACGATCTCGCCATTCTTCACAACCGGCTTCTCCGTGATGCGTCCTGTTCCGAGAATCGCAACCTCAGGGAAATTGATGATCGGCGTGAAGAACATGCCGCCCGCGGAGCCGATGTTCGTGATCGTCAGCGTCGAGCCGCGCAGCTCGGAGCCGCTCAGCTTGCCGTCGCGACCGCGAACAGCCAGATCCGTGATCGCCTCAGCGATCGTCCAGATGTTCTTGCGGTCTGCGTCCTGAATAACCGGAACGATCAGGCCGTTGTCCGTGTCAGTCGCAATACCGATATGGTAGTACTTCTTGTACACGATCTCTTGCTTCTCTTCGTCGATCATCGCGTTCATCGCCGGGAACTGACGAGCAGCCGCAACGAGAGCCTTCACGATGAAAGGCAAGTACGTCAGCTTGACGCCCTTCTTCTCGGCAACAGGCTTCGCCTTCGTGCGCAGCGCGACGAGTCGAGTCACATCGACCTCGTCCATCAGCGTCACGTGCGGAGCTGTGTACGCGCTCTTCACCATCGCATTCGAGATCGCCTTGCGAATGCCCTTCAGAGGCACGCGCTCCTCGACGCGGTCGCCGCTGATTGCACCGGCTGCGCTCGATGGCGCAGCCGCAGCTACCGCCGGCGCTTCGCCAGCCGCCGCCGCACCTGCTGCTTCAGCTGGCGCCGCTGCCACAGCAGCCGCACCGCCGCCAGCAGCGAATGCGAGCACGTCTTCCTTCGTGACGCGCCCATTCTTGCCCGTCGCCGGTACCGCGGCGAGGTTCACGCCCTTCTCGCGCGCGAGCTTACGCACGCTCGGCGTCGCGAGCACGGCGGCCTTCGCGCTGCCGGCCGCCGCAGGAGCTGCTGCCGCTGGGGCGCTGCCTGCCAGCGGCGTATCGATCTTCGCAGCCGCTACGTTCGCTGCGACCGCACTGCCCACCGGCTCGACAGCCGCCGGTGCAGGAGCTGCCGCCTCAGGCGCATGCCCATGGCCTGCCTGCTGAGGCACCTCGCCGACAACGTCGATCACAGCGATGACGTCGCCTACGGTGCACACGGTACCTTCGCCGACCTTCAGCTCGACGATCGTGCCTTCAACTGGAGAAGGAACTTCAACAGTCGATTTATCGTTCTGTACATCCATTAATATCGTTTCATCGTTCACGGTATCTCCCGGCTTCACATGCCACTTGACGATCTCGCCTTCATGGATGCCTTCCCCGAGCTCCGGAAACCGGTATTCAAATGTTGCCATCGATGGTTCACCGTCCCTTATCGCTTATCGGATTAAAAATCAAGCACTTTGTTCAAGCCAGCCACAATACGGGCCGGGTTCGGAAGCCACTGGTCCTCCACCTGTGCGAACGGATATACCGTATCCGGAGGCGCAACGCGCAGCACCGGCGCTTCCAGATGAAGAATCGCCTTCTCGTTGATCTGTGCGATGACTTCCGCTGCGATGCCGGACGTCTTCTGTGCTTCTTGAACCACAATGGCGCGGTTCGTCTTCTTGATCGATTCTACAATCGTATCTGTATCCAGCGGCATCAGCGTGCGCAGGTCGATAACCTCGACCTTCACGCCGCGCGTCTTCTCGATCTCCTCAGCTGCCTTGAGCGAGGTGTGAACCATTGCGCCGTACGTAATGATCGTCACGTCGCTGCCCTCGCGGACAACGTTCGCCTTGCCGATCGGCACCGTGTACTCGCCCTCAGGCACCTCTGCACGGAACGAACGATACAGGTTCAAGTGCTCCATGAAGAAGACCGGATCGTTGTCGCGGATCGCGGAGATCAGCAAGCCCTTCGCATCGTAAGGGTTCGAAGGCACAACGACCTTAATACCCGGCGTCTGCACGAGCAAGCCCTCGAGCGGATCCGTGTGCAGCTCAGCAGCCTTTACGCCGCCGCCGAATGGCGTACGGATCGTGATAGGCGCCTGGTAGCGGCCGCCGGAGCGGTAACGCATACGAGCAGCTTGTACCGCGATCTGGTCGAACGCCTCGAAGATGAAGCCGACGAACTGAATTTCCATAATCGGACGGAAGCCTTGAAGGGCCATACCGACCGCCATACCACCGATTGCAGACTCAGCAAGCGGCGTATCGAATACGCGCTCCTCGCCGAATTCGCCTTGAAGTCCTTCTGTCGCACGGAACACGCCGCCTACCTTACCGACGTCTTCACCGAAGATGACGACGTTCGGGTCGCGCTGAAGCTCGACGCGCATCGCGTCCTTTATCGCTTGAATCATTGTCATTTGAGCCATGGCTGAAAGTCCTCCCCTTTACCCTTACGCTAAATAATCCGCTTTTTGCTCTTCCAGATGCTGCGGCGTCGTCTCGAACATGCTGTCGATCAAGCCAGGCACAGTCATCTTCTCGACTGTCTCAGCCTTCTTGATTTGCTCGGCTACCGTATTCTTCGCTTCCTCCGCGACAGCTGCTTCTTCCTCGTCCGTCCACAGACCCTTACCCTTCAGATATGTGCGGAAGCGGTTCAGCGGGTCCTTCTGCTCCCATTCAGCCGTCTCTTCCTTCGTACGGTACTTCGACGGATCGTCGCCGGACATCGAGTGCGGCAAGTAGCGGTACGTGATCGCCTCGATCAACGTTGCGCCTTCGCCGTTACGCGCGCGCTCTGCTGCATCCTGAACCGCCTTCGTCACTGCGAGCGGGTCCATACCGTCGACCTGAACGCCTGTAATACCAGCTGCAACAGCCTTATGCGCAACCGACTTCGCAGCCGTCTGCTTCTCATATGGTGTCGTAATCGCATAGCCGTTGTTCTGTACGATGAAAATTGCAGGCAGCTTGAACGCTCCCGCAAAGTTCAGCGCTTCGTAGAAATCGCCCTCGGACGAACCGCCGTCGCCTGTGTATGTGATCGCAACGCGCTTCTCACCGCGCTTCTTGAACGCCATCGCAACGCCCATCGCATGCAGGTACTGGGCACCGATAATGATCTGCGGCATGAGCACATGCACGCCCTCCGGAATTTGGCCGCCGTGCTGGTGGCCGCGGGAGTATAGGAACGCCTGGTACATCGGCAGGCCGTGCCATACGATCTGCGGCATGTCGCGGTAGCCTGGGCATACGAAGTCGTCCTGGTTCAGCACGAACTCGCTGCCGACCATCGTCGCTTCTTGACCGGATACCGGTGCATAGAAGCCAAGTCTTCCCTGACGCGTCAAGTTCACCGCGCGCTGGTCCCATGTGCGTGTAAATACCATCCGGCGCATCAGCTCGCGCAGCTGATCATCGGACAGCTTCGGCATTTCTTCAGGATTCACAATTTGACCGTCTGTCGATAGAACGCTCAACGGCTGTACATCCTGTACGTCAACGATATAAGGCTTGCTCATCAGTAAGTCACCTCTTACGGTTAATGGAAAATCCGGTAATGCTGGTAAAACGTAAATCTGTTATAGTAGTATTATAAACCTGTTTTCCGTCGGAACACAATATACTTCTTGTATTTATTGATATTTTTATTGACTGCCGACTATAACAGTGTCAACACGCATATAATACAGATTCACAAAATCTTAAAAACTATTATAATACAAACGGAGGCTCAGGCAGTATGGATGACGCTATGTACTATAAAAGAACGATCGTCAAGGAGCACGTTCCCTCCCAAGAGCTAGGGGAGGAGCGGCCGCTTCGCATCTATTTGCCCCCCGGCTATAACGAGCTGCTGTCGTATCCTGTCGTCTATTGCCAGGACGGGGAGGACTTCTTCAACTTCGGTCGGATCGCTACGACGATGAATCGGCTCATCTACGACGACAATGCGGAGCCCGCCATCATCGTCGGCGTCGACGTCGATAAGGCTGTCCGCACGAGCGAATACGCACCGGAGGGTGAGCGCTTCGAGCGGTATTGCCGCTTCTTCGCGGAAGAGCTGCTGCCGTATGTAGAGAGCCGCTATCCCGTTCGAACGACGGCTGACGAGCGACTGCTTGCCGGCGATTCACTCGGAGCTACCGTCTCCTTACATCTCGCCTTGGATTATCGTAGCCTATTTACCCGTGTACTATCCTTATCCGGGGCATTTTTGCAGAGCACCCAAGCAAGAGTCGCCGCAGAGGACGACTTGTCCTGGCTGACGCTCTCCATGCTTATTGGTCTGGATGAAAAGGACGTCAGCACCGGACGCGGCACGTTCGACTTCGTGGAGGCCAACCGCAACACGAAGAAGCTCCTCATCGAGAGGAGCTGCCAGCTAGAATATGAAGAGAAGCCCGGCAAGCATCTGTGGGGCTTCTGGCAGCAGGAGCTGCCAAGACTGCTGCGCAGGTTCGTGTAACGAGGGAGACCGCTTCGCACTTGTGGCGCAACAGCTCGCTGGAGTGCGGTTGCGCCTGCTCATGGTAGCCGCCTCGCCCTACCCGAGCCCGTACCGCGCTCGCAGACGCGCCACCATCTCGCGCACGTCGGCCTCGCTCGGCAGCCGCAGCCGCGCGGCCGCATCCGCGAGCCCCGCTGCGCTCTGGCGCTCGCGGACGACGCGCTTCACCGCGTCGATGAAGGCATCCGCCCCGGCGAAGCGCTCGGGGCCGAGCAGCTCCGCGAGGCTCGCCATGCTATGCGCGGCGACCTGCGGATGCGCGCCCACTGGCGCGCCCGCTCCCGCCCGCTCGTAGAACTGGCGGGCGAGCCCGGCCTTCTCGCCGCCCGAGCCGGCGGCGATGACGAACGCCTGCACGACATAGCCGTGCAGCTGCCGTCTCTGCGCAATGCCGCAGAATTTGCGCCCGCCGATGCTCAGGTCGAAATCGCCGGGACAATACGCCCCGTCGATCTCGCCTTTGTCCACCCCTGCTCCGGTCTCCTGAAGCGCAAGCGCGATCAGCTCGTACATCAGCTCGAAGTCGTCGTGGAAATCGATCTGTCCCGCCGCCTTCGGCAAGATGATCGAGACGTTCACGACGCCCTCATCGAGCGGAACCGCCGCACCTCCCGAGTTGCGCACCGCTACGCTGTAGCCGTCCGCCTCCAGCCAGCGAGCCGCGTCACGCGCTCCCGGAAGCCGACTGTCGCGCAAGCCCATGACGAAGCCGCGTCGATGCCGCCACATGTGCAGCAACGGCGGCCCGCCCTCACCTACACTGCGGCACAGCAGCTCCTCAAGCGCGAACGGATCGAGCACATCCTCGTCCAGCTCGGCTGTCCGGTCCAGTATCAACAGATCGTTCAATCCGGCGTGCTGCGGACGTTGTGTACCATCCCTTCCTTGCTCTTGCTCTTGCCCTTCCACCTTCATCCATATCCCTCCTGCTTACGCATCCGCTCGTTTTGTCCCATTGTAAAAGGGAAGCGCACCGCTTGCAAGGTATACCACTTTACAAGCGTAAATACACTCAATTCCGCTACAACAAGGACACGCACCCGAACGTTATGAAGTGAGCACTCGTATAATGCCAACAACGTAACATTGAGGAGGTGAGCTGCATGGATCGATTTTTGGCCTACTTCGGCGGACTGCTCGGCGGATACGCGATCGTCATGGTACCACTTAGCGGCGCTGGTCTTGGCTTTCTTCACCCAATTGTACACCTCATCGGCACGCTGGCGATGCTGACCTTCGCAGGCGCAATGATTGTAAGCGGAGTACGTTATATGCTGCGCAAATAGACGAATCAACTACATTCATCGCTGCGTCACCAGTGAGCGAGGCACTTCCTCCACAGGCGCAGTCACACAACAGCCCCCGAGCACGAATGTGCTCAGGGGCTATCTGACTACTTCCCACTTTCTATTCCACCAGCTGCTCGATCTTCATCTTGCCCCACGGGGCAACCTTCAGCTCGACGACCAGTCGGTCCGCCTTCTCCTCCAGCGCCTTGCCGGTATTCTCCGGAACATAGAACTTCTCAATGCCATAACGAACAGGAATGCCCATACCCGAGTACTTGTGGTCCCAGTAATATTCAGTACTGCCGATCAGCACATATTCACCCGCACCTGCCTCCAGCGGCTTATCTGATGCTGCGATCGCCTCATAGATGCCATCGGCACCGGACTTCACCACGACGTACAGCTTCGTGCCTTGCTCCAGTCGTTCAGGACTGCCCTGCCAGATCGATAGCGGAATCGTGCTGATTTCATATTGAAGCGTTACATAATCACCGTAGAACAAGTCCCGCGGATCGACAGGCACCGTGCGAACCTTGATCGAATCGCCGAACCAACCAATCGCATAATATGAGACTGCAAGACCCGACAGCACCAGCACCTGAAGGAGCACGACCAGCATCACGAGCGGCTTCCGGCGGGTAAACCATGTTCGATTATCAGTCATCGCCGCTTCCCCCCTTCACTTCACTCAACACCTGCTTGTTGCGGCGGTTCAAGAACCAGCTCAATCCGATCAGCAGCATACCGCCGAGGATGAAGAACAGCGATTTGTCCATGAAATTCCATGTCAGCTTGCTGTAAGCGACAAGCGCTGTTCCGACGAACAGCACGGTGCCGAAGTTAACCTTGAAGCTCCAGCCCTCGGCATACCCCCGCCACAGCACCCCGAGCGAGAAGACGAACAAGCCGAGCAAGTACAACAGCCCCATGCCCTGCGGCACATACATAAATGGCAGCAGCAGCACCCATTCGAAGGCGCTCGGCAGGCTGCCTCTGTAATATTTACCTGCTAGCGATACGACGAGGACGAACAACAGCAGCCCGATATACGAGAACGGCTCGGCCACGATATCTTCCCGAATACCGACTCCAGTCCAGTCATGGGTCATCACCAGCACCACGTTGAACAGGAATACAGAGGCTAGCGGCGAAGCCTGCAGTGCGAAGCTGCGTCTCCGTTCCGGCAGCCAGTCGCCTAGTGCATAGAGCGCCATCATCGGAATGAGCATCCAGCTCGCCTTCAGCTCCGCAGAGAGCGCCCACATCAGCGACTGCAGGGATACGCTCAGGCTGAACAGTAGCAGCAGCAGCGTGCTGCTCGACCGCCACGCGTACAAGCCGAGCGCAAGCACCATCACCGTGAAGCAGACGTAGCTGAAGCCGTCGAACTGCGACACGCTGTACCATTGGGCAATGTTGAACAGCGCTATCGACAAAATATATAAGTAACGACTCTTATATAAATAAGCTGCAGCTGCTCCCGCCGATGCCCATAAAATAAACGACGTGGCGTCGTAGGCGACCATGTGGAACATTTGACCGATCAAAATAATGCCTGCGCCGAAGCTGATGACACCAAGACCGATTAAGGCGATGCCAAGCTTCTGCTGTCCGCTGCGCACGAACGACTCTCCGCCAGCATAGAAGCCGACCATCACCGCTGCGATGAACAGCAGCCTCACAAGCTGTGGAATCTCCTGCCAGTTCGCCGCGACGAAGCTCAGAATGCCTAGGCCGACGAGCACACTCCCAAGCAGAGGCAGCACACCAAGCATGGATCCTCTGCCCACATACAGAGCAACGATCGCATCCGCCTGCTCGCGGGTCACGATTCCTTTCTCTACCCATATCGGAGCTTCTCTCTCCGCCCATTTCCTGCTCATTCGCACACCACCCCGATTTCCGGCTCTATGCTGCATGATGAGCCTTATTATCTTTAAGTATACAGCTTTCATTCGATAGCTTGTAAGTACTAACCTGGCATAGTACCGCATATAGCTGCAATTGTTTCAATTTTAAACTATCGTGCTATATAATAAATGTACTTACAGTCACACTAGGCCAGCTTATGGGAGGAACCGATCATGATATCCAGAAGACTATTTGTGAAGCAGCTGCTCGCTCTGATTACGCTCGTCACCGGCGGCGTTGCCGCATCGCGAAGCTTGCTCCGCCCTGAGCCGGAACAGGCACAGCCTGTCGCAGCAGAGAGCGCTCCAGCTGACAAGGACGCGCAGCAGGCAGCTAATCAAGGCGAGGGAGCTCTGCTTGCCTCGTTTTTTTTGCTCAGCGACATTCATATATCGGTAGCCGATACGTCGATTGGCGACAAGCTCGATCTGGCGCTCAAGGATGTGACTGACTTCGAATCGCCTGTGGATACAATTATATTCGGCGGGGACTTGACCGACTTCGCCCGTGATATTGAATATAAGCAGCTGCGCACCATACTGAATCGCTATAAGCTACCGCCCTACTACGCCAATATGGGCAATCATGACTACTATGACATTTGGCTGACTGACGAGGGTGCTTTCTCGACCGAAACGATGCCGAACGGCAAGACAGACGCGATGGCCAGAGAGCGTTTCATTCAATTTTTCAATTACAAGGGTAAGCCTTATACCGATGTGTGGGTGAACGGTGTTCACTTCATCCTGCTGTCGCAGGAGCTGTATGTGCAGGAGAAAAAAGATGTCGGCGAAGGCGCCTGGTATTCGGATGAGCAGCTCGCCTGGCTCGAGGAGACGCTGAAGGCGCACCAGGACGGGAAGCCTGCGCTCATCTTCATCCATCAGCCGCTGCCTGCTCCCGGAACGGACGGCGGCACACACCGGGTCATTCGCGCCAAGAGGCTGCGCGCCATTCTGGAGCCGTACCGGAACGTATTCGTGTTCTCCGGACATACGCACC
Source organism: Paenibacillus sp. YYML68 (assembly GCF_027923405.1). Classification (NCBI taxonomy): domain Bacteria; kingdom Bacillati; phylum Bacillota; class Bacilli; order Caryophanales; family Paenibacillaceae; genus Paenibacillus; species Paenibacillus sp. YYML68. The sequence goes on from NZ_BQYI01000001.1 coordinate 3,772,838, forward strand.
GCAACTTCCGCAGCACGAATCAGTATAACACGGAGAACACGTTCCACTGGTTCAGCAACGCGTCCGTCGGCAAGACACGCTCAGCCGGAGACGGCAAGCCTGCCGTGCAAGGCATGTATGTGCAGGTGTATGCCGATCGCGTCGTCGTACGCGGGCGTGAATTCAGCGATCGCTCCTGGATTGCGTCCGCCTCCTGGACCGTGCCCCTGAAGGCCTAGTCGGCTCATTGGACGCTTGAAGCGCTGCACAGCGGGGCCATGCTCTAGTCGTGCAGCTTATCGTAGCCGTACGGTGAATCCCAGTGCACATACTTCAGCTTCGCGGCTTCCTTCGCACCTTCCTTGCCTGGCGGAGCGATCGACACGGAGAAGACGGCTACTCCCTTGCGTTGCTCCCGGCGAAGCCGATCGACGCGCTGACTTACCCACTCGCTGTCCTTCCAGCCGCGCTGCCAGTCCTCCCAGAGGAAGCCGTGTATGTAGCCCGAGGCGGCAGACAGTGAGTCGAAGCCGCGGTTCTGAATGACCAGCATCGTCCCGAACCGTTCGCGGATACTTCTCAGCAGCTCGCGGTACCCGTCCCGAAGCTGCTGCTGCAGACCGGGATCAACCACATATTCGTCGATGTCGCCGACCGTGTCGAGGAACACGACGCCGAAGCCTTTATTCGCAGCCGACGCACCGATCTCCTCGAGCAGCAGCTCCCGGTATTCAGGACGACGCAGGTCCATCAGGTAAGCGTCCCATTGCGGGATATGTACTTTTCGACCGTGCTGTATGAGGTAATGAGCGTCCTGCAGTCGTTCGAGACGCCACCTGTTCCAGGCCGGAGTCTCCATGACACTGATATAGGCCGCAGGCATCGTTCCTGCCAGCTTCAGCTGCTCCACCTGCGAGGCGGTATAGCTCTGCGGCTCGATGACAGCCAGCTGTGCCTTCGTAAGCTCGGCCATCGTTCGCTCGCTTGGAGGACCGTAATAAATTTGGAACGATTTGACTTCATGCAGCGGTCCCTTCTTAACCTTCCAGAACGGGAGCATGAACAAGACGGTGCCGACGCATAGCACCGCCGCAGCCGCAATACGTGTACGCTTACCTGGCATTGTTCTCATTAAGGTACAATTCCCTTCTACCTCTACTTATTATTGGAATGGAACGATTCAGCAATTAACGTTATTATACAAGCATAAGCTTGCACGGGCTATAGCCTGTAGATTGGTCAAGACTCGGAGCATCTAACCTATGTGACCGTATTCGATATGGAGGTTAATCATGAAACAGCTTGTCATCGTTGACGACGATACCGTATTGCTGAGCCTGCTGCACGATATGTTCGCGCTGCGCGGCCTTGACGTCCGCACGTTCGATCAGCCATCGGAGGCACTCGCCCACATTCAACCAGAGACGACAGACGCTGTATTGTCCGATTGCCTGATGCCCGGCATGGACGGCTACTCCCTGTGCAGAGAGCTGCGCTCGCGGCCAGGCTTCGCCCGCAAGCCGATCTTCATCATGAGCGCCAAGCATTCGATCAGTGAGCTGGCGAAGGCCATGGCCGCTGGCGCAGACGAATATATTATTAAGCCGTTCCAGCCTGATGACATCGTCCAGCGGCTGATGGCTGCTTACCGCAAGAAGCATAATCCGATCGTGATGAAATCCGGTGATGACAGAAGGGACGACCCCCATTGATTTATAAACATACGAAGCGATGGCTCCCCCTGATCGAGCTGCTTGCTGTGATGGGCATCATCTTCGCGGGCATGACGATATGGCAGTGGAGCTTCCATGACTGGTCGCCGAATCCACTGCTATTTGTTGTCCTCTATTTCGCTCTACGATACGGCATTCGTTCTGGCCTACCTGCTGCCGTCCTCGCCGTTCTCCTATATGCATGGGAAGTGTATGAGAAGGAGCAGGATTTATTTTTTATGCTGAATGATTGGCTATTGTACAAGTGGGTTGTAATATTTCTGCTCACTGGACTTGTCGTCGGCTTCTACGCGTCGGAATGGCGGTCGCGCTACTTCACCTTGGCCGGCGAGTACGAGGAGCAGGAAGCTCGCTTCACCAAGATCGAGCAGAGCTACAAGGAGCTGAGCATCGTGAAGGAGGCGCTGGAGAAGCGCATTGTAGGCGCGCAGGACAGCCTATTCACACTGTACAAGATGGCCAAGGCGCTCGGCTCGGATGACTCGGAGATTATATTCACCGATGCAGTGCGTCTATTCAAGGAGCTGATTGGTGCTAGCTCCATCGTCATCTACCGGATGGATTCGTCCGGCAAGGCGCTGCGCCTGAAGGTCAGCTACGGCGCTGGGACGAGCTACCCATCCTCCGTCTTCATGGATCAGGACTCGCTGTACCGACGCGTCTGCGAGAGCAGGCTCATCCAGCTGCGCAGCGAGCAGGAGCAATCGAGCATCCCGGTGATGGCCGGTCCCATCGTCGGTGAGCACGGCGACTTGATCGGCGTTATCGGCTTGAACGGCCTCGACTTCAAGACGGTGAACCGGCAGACGGTGGAGCTGTTCCGGCTTATTCTGCTATGGATGGGCGAGAGCTTCGTGAAGGCGTATCGACTCGAGAAGGCGGCTAGACAGGAGAAGAGCTTCCCGGGCACTTCGATCTTGAAGCCGGAGCACTTCTACAGCCGTCTAACCGAGGAGACGACGCGCGCCTCCGACTTCGACCAGCAATTTGCACTGTTCCAGCTGCCGATTGATTTCGGAGCACAAGACAGCGAGGCTGGACTGCGCGAGGTAGAGTCGTTACTTAAGCATACGCTGCGTGAGAACGACGTCATGACCTATGATGCCTTCCGCGGCGAGCTGCTGTTCCTGCTGCCGGCGACTTCGCCGGAGCTGAAGGATAAGATCGAGCAGCGAATTCGCAGTCGATTCCAGGAAGGGGCTTAGCCGCGATGAAACGAACACGCACCTCCAAGCATCGGGATTTGCCCCGCTTCATCGTGTGGCTCGTCGTGCTGACAGCAGCGCTCGGAACGATCGACTTCCTGGCCTTCCTGCTGCTGTCCCCGAAGCTGGCGCTCGCCTTCCCGGGCCTGGCCGGACTTGGCATCGGCTGGGCCGCTGCCTTTGCGCTTCATTCGTTCAGCTGCGCCTTGGTGTACGCCTTATTTACGTTCAAGCGGGGCATCCGCGTCCGAGATCAAGTGAGCCTGCAGCCGCTCTATACGATGGCTCTATTTTTGCCTGGAATCGGGCTCATGTTCATCTCGCTGCTGCTGCTGTTCTTGTTCATCGGCAGGTATGACGATCAGTTTTTTACCGAATATGAAAATTATGTGTACTATACACCCGACTCGCTGGAGACGTATGTCGTCCATATGGACAAGGCGAACGGCCTTGTGCCTGTTCGTGAAATTCTGCAATCCGGCAGCCACGACAGCAAGAAGGAAGCGCTGTTCTCCTTGCTCCAATATGAAGGCAGTGCGAAGGTTGCGCTGTTCCAGGAAGCGCTGCGTGATCAAGACCCCGAGGTCGTCCATTACGCTGCGACATCGCTCAATTACTTGAACGAATCGTACGTCCTAAGCCTGAAGCGGCTCACGCAGGCGCTGAAGGAGGACGAGCTGTCGCTTCCGATCTGGAGCGAGCTGCTCGAGACGTACGAGCACTATCTGGAGAGCAGGCTACTGAGCGCGGAGCTGGCTGCTGGGGTAGAGGAAGCATGGAGCCGTTTGATCGAACGCGGTCAATCGCTGTTCCCCACAGAGCCGATGTTCACCGCATTCGCGTGCCGGGCCGCCCTATGGAGATGCGATTACAAGGTCGCCGAGCGGTATGCGCGTACACTTGGGCAGACGCCTGCTTACCGGTATTTGGCCTATGCGGCGCAAGCCGAAGCGCTGTACAGCGGGGGTCAATTCGAGGAGCTGCAGCAGCTGGCGCGGCGCTGGCAGGAGAGCGGAGAGCCGATTCCGGACCGCTACGCATCAGCTGTAGAGCTGTGGAAGGAGATGAATGGAAGCCTTGTCCCGCAAACGCAAAATGTTTACCTTCGTTACCGGTAGTCTACTCGCCGTCGGACTGCTGCTGCAGCTGCTGCGGATCGTTCAAATTTTCCCTTCCATCAGTATCACCGCCTACATGGAGAAGCCTCTCCAGCTTCTCACCGCTTCAGCAAGCGAGCTGGAACCGCCCCCCGGCGCTGCCGAGCTCGAGCTGAAGCTATATGTGAGGTCTGGCGACACAGAAGGGGTTAAGGTATTCGGCAACCTCGTCCGTGCGCTGGAGCTGGCCAAGCTGCCGTGGGAGGAAGTGGAGGCTGAAGATATAGAGGAGCTCGAGCCGCGCGGCTGGCAGGTGCTTGTGCTGTGCGGCGAGCAGGTGTCGGAGCTGGAGCTCGAAGCTGTGAAGCGATACGTGTCCGCTGGCGGACGGCTCGCTGTCTTGACCCGATTCCTGGAACCGAGCTGGAACGAACTTCTTGGCATTCGCATTAATGAAGGCTATTTGAACAATACCGCCTACGGTATTCAGTTCATCAAGTCGGTGTTCCCCGGCTATCCGAGCTTGCCCGAGACGAACAAGACGCTATCGAACAGCATGCTGAAGGTCGAGCTGAACGAAGCGGCTGATGTATATGCTGCCGTCGAGAAGGTACCGCTGCTATGGACCCATTCGTACGGACAGGGCAAGGTGCTCGTCTGGAACGCTACAGGTAATACTCAGAAATCGGTACGAGGTCTACTCGTGCATTCGCTCGGACTGGTGACCGACAGTCTGGTGACTGCTCAGGTCGGTATTCGGAGCCTGAACATCGATGACTTCCCTTCGCCTGCTCCGGATGCGACCAATCCCATCATCGCCAAGGAATACGGAATGAGTACGGCGGACTATTATGAGCGCGTATGGTGGACCGACATGGAGCGGTTCGCCTTGCAATACAACTGGAAGTATACCGGTCTCATGATCGGGAATTACCGCAACGAGACAACCCCTCCCTTCGCGTCGCTAGTGGAGGAGGACGCGCACGTGACGCGCTACTTCGGCTCGAAGCTGCTGCGGATCGGCGGCGAGCTCGGTGTGCACGGCTACAACCACCAGTCGCTCGTGACCACAGAGGAGCCGATTCCAGCCTACCTCGGCTACAAGCCTTGGCCGAATGTGGAGGCGATGACGCTCGGCCTGAAGCAGCTGGCTGAGCTTGCGCACTATCACCTGCCCGAGCATGAGCTGCGAACCTATGTGCCGCCGTCCAACATCCTTGGACCTACAGGTAAGGAGGCTATCGCCCAGGGGCTGCCGAGCGTGAGCATTTTGGCTGGACTGTACGAGGACACAGGTGAGCCCGGTGTCCTCGTACAGGAGTTCGGACCTGATCCGGATGACGACCGCTTCTACAGCTTCCCACGCATGACGAGCGGATATTGGCTGAACGATACGAGCTTGTTCCTGCAGAACGATGTGATTGCCAACCTCGGTCTCGTGCATCACTTCGTCCACCCCGACGATGTGCTCGACAGCAGACGCTCGTTCGGCAAGGGCTGGGGCTTCCTGAGCTCTTGGTTCGAGGATTGGATGAATGCACTTGTGAAGTCCTATCCCCATCTCGAGCCGCTGACGGTACGGGATGCGGTCAACAAGCTGAGTACGTATCAGGACGGTACCATCCGCACTTATTACACCGCGAATGAGATGACCGTTGTGGCCGATCAGGTGCCCGCACCGATCCATTACATCGTACGTGCGCCATCGGGCCTTAAGCCAGTCGCAGCCGCCAAGGACTTCTCCCTGTTCGAGGTAGACGCCGAGAACAGGCTCTGGCGTGTGGAAGCTAGCAAATCACGAATTACGATCACATTCCAAGCAGAGGAGGAGTAAGGGTGAACATCGCACTGATCGTCGAGGGCAGCTATCCGTACGTATCCGGCGGCGTAGCCAGCTGGATCCAGATGCTCGTCTCGTCGATGCCCGAGCATCAATTCGAAATTATCGCCATCTCCTCCTCCCGCAAAGATGCAGGAGCCTACAAGTACGAGCTGCCCAGCAACGTCCTACGTGTGCATGACGTGTTCATTATGGATTACATGCAGCTCGCCGAAGGGCGAGGACCTCGGCTCAGCCGCGAGGAGTCCGACGCTTGCCTGAGCTGGTTCAAGCTGGAGGGGCGCTCTGAACAGGCGCTGCCGATCATAGCAGACGTCGGAAGGCTCGGCAGCCCGATCGCCTTCCTGAAGAGCGAGGCGTTCTGGGAGCTGCTGGTCTCGACCTACAAGTCGGAGATGCCGGAGCATTCGTTCAACGCCTACTTCTGGACGTGGCGCTCGATGTACTTGCCTGCTATCTATTTGCTGCAGCAGCCGTACCCCGAGGCTGATATTTATCATGCCGTGTCGACAGGCTATGCAGGACTCATTGCAACGTACTTGCGACTGCAGCGCAGGAAGCCGTTCGTGCTGACCGAGCACGGCGTGTATGCTCGCGAGCGCGAGGAGGAGATTCTGCAGTCGGCGTGGGTCGAGCCCGCGTTCAAGCCGAGATGGATCGACTACTTCTACCATCTGTCGAAGGGTGCGTACCGGATTGCCGATCGCACCATTGCCCTGTACGGCGGTACGCAGCGCATTCAGCTTGAGCTTGGCGTGCCGCCTGAGCGCTCGCTTGTCGTGCCGAACGGTATCGCCTACGAGCGGCTCTCCTCGCTGCCCCGCAAGCCCGTCAGCGATCAAGGCGCTCCCATCGTATTCGGGGCGCTCGTCCGCATCGTGCCGATCAAGGACATTAAGACGCTGCTGTATGCGACTCGCATTGCTCGACAGAACATCCCGGATATGCAGCTGCTCATTCTCGGACCGACAGAGGAAGACCCTGAGTATTACGAGGAATGTCTCGCGTTAACGAAGGGGCTTCAGCTGGAGGACGTCGTTACCTTCACCGGCAAGGTCAACATAGCCGAATATTTGCCGAAGCTGGATGTACTCATTCTGAGCAGCATCTCGGAGGGTCAGCCGCTCGCCGTCCTCGAAGGTATGGCCGCAGGTATTCCTTGGATCTGCACCGATGTCGGCAGCTGCCGCGAGCTGCTGGAGGGACGGGACGAGCATGATCCGGGCACAGCCGGGTACGTCGTGCCTCCGGTGAATCCTCCCGCCATGGCTGAGCGCATGGTGCATATGTACCGTTACCCGGACGAGCGCAGCTATATGGGGCGTGTCGGCCGCAAGCGCGTCGAAGCCTTCTATCAACAGGCGCAGTTCATTCACACCTACAGAATGCTGTACGAGGAGGCCGTGACCCAATGGCAGGTATAGGCTTCAAGCTGCAGAAGCTGTTTCGCGACGATTATACATCCCTTCACATTCGCGCTTATGCCTATGCGTCCTTCATCGCTGCCGGACCGTGGCTCATCTCGGTCATCAGCGTCGCGCTGATCAATCTGCTCGTGAAGCGTCTGGGCGGTCTGGAGGAGCTCGAGTCGCAGCTGTTCATCGTCACGATCTCGTACTCGTTCATCTTCTCGCAGGTACTGTCGGGAGGCTGGCAGCTCGTCGTGACCCGATTTTTAGCCGATCACTTCTATCAGAATAAGCTGGACATCATCACACCGACCTTCACCGGCATCAGCCGCATCGTGTTCGTCACCTCACTAGGTGCTGCCATCTTGTTCTACATCGGCTCACCGTTGCCGTTTAGCTACAAGCTGATCTCGACGATGCTGTTTTTGATGATTGGTCAAATATGGCTATGCATGGTCTTCTTATCCGCGGCCAAAAATTATCAAATCATCTCCTACGCCTTCCTCACCGGCAGTATCGTCTCCGTGCTCGGCGTATTCGTGTTGCTCGCTACCCCGCTCCCATTCGAGCAGCATGAACGCGTGACGAATGTGCTCATCGGCTTTACGGTAGGCGTCGGCATCACACTCTTGATGCTGCTGGCGGTGCTGCTCCGTACGTTTCCGGCTCGTACGAGGCAGAACCATTACGGCTTTTTGCACTATGTGGACAAATACCCTTCGCTGCTCGCCGTCGGCTTTTTGTACAATCTCGGTATTTGGATGGACAAAATATTGATCTGGCTCGGTCCGGCTGGCGTCTATGTCGAGCAGACGTTCCGATTCAGTCCGATCTATGACAACGCCGTCTTTCTCGCCTACTTTTCGGTCATTCCGTCGCTTGTATTGTTTGTTGTCGCCGTGGAGACGGAGTTCTATAGTCGGTACCGTGAATTTTACGGCTATGTGACGAACGGGGGGACGCTGGAGATGATCATGCGCGCGAAGAAGCGGATGGTCGAGGTGCTGTGGTATCAGATGCTGCGGCTGACGAAGCTGCAGGGCGTCTGTACGCTGTCGCTCATTATCGTGGCCGATTTCTTATTCGATTGGCTGAAATATGCGGAGATGACGACCGACATCTTTCAGATCTACGCTCTTGGCGCGATGACGAGTACGATCATGCTCATGTGCATTCTCATTATGCTGTACTTTGAGGACCGCAGAGGAGCGCTGTATGCGTCCGTTTTATTTTTCGCGGCCAATACGGTCATGACGCTCGTCGTCATTCCGCCGGGCCTTGACTATTACGGACTCAATTATTTCCTCGCCTCCTTGATCAGCTTCGCTTATTGCGGCTGGCGGCTGCTGAAGTATCTAAGTCGCATCGAGGTGCATACGTTCGTCACCCAGGGCATATTGGAGAAAGAGGTGCGTGGACCGTTCACGCGGCTGGCTGAGAAGGCGCAGCGGCTGTTCTGACGCTAGGAGCTAGGGTAATACTTGTGCAACAGTCTCTGTCACGCTGCTATGGTGTGCAAGAGCGACAGGTGCTGCTACGGCGTGCGTGAGGCAAGCACATCCATCACCTCACGGAACAGCTGCAGTGACTTGTTCGGCGTCCCTTGCGGCACGCCCCTGATCAGTACAGCGACCGCATACTGGGGCTTATCCGTCGGACCGTAGCCGATGAACCAATGGTTCTCCGCCGGGCCCCCGCTCGTGGAGCGTACCTCAGCAGTACCGCTCTTGCCAGCTACCGGCCACTTCGACTTCTGGAGCGGCTGACCTGTGCCGTAGGCGACGACATCCCCCATCCATTGCAGCAGCGTCCGCGACGTCTTCTCGCCGATTACATCGTCATGCTCCAGCTTCGCCTCTTGCTCGTCGAATCGCTCGTATAGCCTGTCGTTGCGGAATCGTATTTCCTTCACGATGCGCGGCGACAGCACCTCCCCCCCATGATATAACGTCACGAGCAGATTAGCCGCTTGTAGCGGAGTGAGCTGCACATCTCGCTGTCCGATCGACGTCTGCACAAGCGCTCCAGCATCGTTCTTGTCCGTACCGAAGGCATATACGTGCCCCGCCTGCTCCCCATCCCACTGCTTCAGCGTCTCACGGCGTCCTGAAGGCTGACCCGTCCAGCCTACAGGCTCCGTCAATCCCATACGACCTGCATATTGCTCCAGCTGGACGCCCCCGATCCGCTCGGCTACCTTCGCGAAGACGATGTTGCACGAATGCGCGAACGCTTCCTGGAGCGTAATCGTCCCGTGACCCCCCTTCTTCCAGCAAGAGAAGCCGTACCTGCCGAGCTCGCCGTCACAATGAAAGGTCTCGTCAAGCCGCACCACATGCTCCTCCAGCGCTGCAGCAGCCGTTACCGTCTTGAAGATCGAACCCGGCGTCTGTGCCTGCAAGGCCCGATTGCCCCAATCTGCCAGCTCCAGATGCACATGCTCCGGGTGAAAAGCAGGACGGCTCGCCACTGCTGTAACATCCGCATTGTCCAGCCTCAGCACGACGACAGCGCCATCCTGAACAGCGAGCTGCTCCAGCTTCTGTTCGATGCGCTCCTGCACATCAAGCTCCAGCGTGGTGATTACCTTAAGCGGATAATAAGGATTGGCGGGATCGAACGTTCGAATGTCCATTCCCGGCAACGGGATGCGTCTTGCATCCGTGAACAGCGACACGGAGGTCGGACCGATGCCGCGCAGCCAGGGCTCGAACATTTTCTCAAGACCCGCGTTGCCGATTCGACTCGTCAGCTGCAGCTCACCACGATGGAACTGGTCGGTGAATTGCTTCGTAATGCGCTCCGGATTTTGCCCAATGTAGCCAATCATGTGGGCTGCTACTTGCGACTCTGCATATCGCTGCTTGTACATCGTCACTTGCCAATCCGGCAGCCGCAGAGCGCTTAGGCCTTCCACTTGCTCTGGTGTAAGCTCCATCGCTCTCCTTCTCCCGAGTTGACCTTGTCCCCATAGCTCAGGGTGGTTCAACGATTGCTGATATGCATCGAGCTGCTGGGCGGATGTGTGCAGTAGTGAGGCAACCGCCTGAAGCCTAGTCCATCGCTCTGCTTGACTCATCCCCGTGTTAATCGGGAACACCGCCAGCGCAGGATATGTACGGCCGGTCAACGGTCGGCCGCTGCTGTCATAGAAGTCTCCGCGACCGCTGTCGAGCACGATCCCTTGCTCCCGCTGCAGCACTGAATTGCCGACAAGATCAATCCGTCGGGACGTGAAGCTTCCGGCCGCTGCGATCTGAATCCAGAACAGCCGGATGTTCCATACGAGCAGTGCAATAATGATGAGCATCAGTATGATAAAGATACGATGCTTAGGCTGTTCTGTCGTGTCGTTCATTGCTTCCCCCGCCTTATCGTTCCGTACATCTCGACGGAATCATATCGTCCAATATTTGTATACAAGTATCTCCATTATTCGACGAGCTATAACAAGGGGACCGCTGAACGTACGGAACGTACGAAAGCCCGCCCCCAGACGGGGACGGGCCATGACACTCAGCTAACGGTATTACCACTTACGCTTATACACGGAACTTGGACAACGATTCCTTCAACGAGTTGGACAGCTGCTCAAGACTGTCGGACAGCTTCACAAGTCCGGAAGACACGTTCAGCTGCTCCGTACTGAGCGACGCGACCTCCTGCGACGTAGCGGACGACTCCTCCGCAACAGCACTTACGTTGGACATCGCTTCGGTCAGTATCGATTGCGAAGCCTCGAGATGACTGATCGACTCCGTGACGTCAGTCAGACGAAGGATGAAGCCGCTCATTTGCTCATCGACCTGCTTGAAGATCGAGTCCGCTTCCTTCACAGACGTAATCTGCTCTTGGAAGATCGGGTAAGCCTTGGACAGCACTTGAACCGTCTCGTCAATCTCACGCTGGATCGTCTCCGTAATTTGACCGACGACCGCAATCGATTGGCGGGACTGGTCGGCGAGCTTGCGAATTTCGTCTGCCACAACCATGAACCCTTTACCTGCTGCGCCGGCGCGAGCTGCTTCGATCGTCGCATTCAAGGACAGGATGTTCGTCTGCTTCGTCATGTTGCCGAGTACGTCAAGAATTTTGCGAATCGAGCGCGTGCTTTCCTTCAGATTATCGACCTTCTCGACCATCGAGCGCGTCATCGCCTCGGTCTCATTCGTCTTGCCGATCAGCACCTGCATATACTCGATCCCTTGCTTACTGGAGCCTTGAACGTCACCGGCTGCCGTTCCCATAATGACATTAGCCTCCACAACGGACTGCATCTGCATACCGATATTGTGCGTCAGCTCGTTGCCGCGCTCCGCCTCAACTGCAAGACTAGAGGCTCCATTAGCAATCTCCTCTGTAGCTATTGCAATATCTTTGGCAGACATCGCCGTCTTCTTGGATGCTTCCGACAGCTCACTGGCGGTCGCCAGCACCTCTTGCGCCGATATGCTTGTCCGCTTCACAAGCTCCGTAATTTTCTCCATCATCTCGTTGAAGCTGTCGCCAAGCTGGCCGATCTCATCCTTAGTATTCACGTTCATACGGACGCCCAGGTTACCTTGCTCGCCTTCCTTCATCAGATTACGCAGCTGCACGAGCGGCTGCCCGATCATTCGGGCGACGAAGTAGCCGATCACGACCGCAATCAGCATCGCAACGACCGCAATCACGATCGTCATGTTGAAGATAACGCCGGCGTCCTTGACCAGCTCCTTAATCGGCATAATGCCGACCGTGTACCAGCCGTTCACCTGGGACTTATAATATACGATGGCGAAGTCTCCATTACGTGTCACTACATAACCATGGTCCTCTGACAATGCTTCTTTATCGATATCGAGCTCGCTAGCCGCTCCGAGCTTATCGAGCTCATCCGTGTAGTTGTACGTATGCTCTTTAGATAGAATGACGGTTTGCCCGCCCTCACCCATGCTGATTTGAGCCGTTTCCTTGCCAAGCGTTTCGATGTCAATCTCCATCAGCACGACACCCTTAGGCGTGTTCGTGTTTGAGTCCTTCAACAGTCGCGCTACAGCGAACGTAGGCTTATTGGAGATGCTGGAAACACCGCCCCACTTACCAGTCGTATTATGCCATAGAGCCTTGCCGTTGCCCTCTACCGTCTTCTTGTACCATTCGACATCCTTAATCGAATCCGATGAGAACGAGTTCGTTGTTGATCCGATCGGCTGCCCATCCTCATTGAACAGGTGAATCGCCTTGATCGCTTTGTTCGAGAACGCATACATGTTCAGCTCTTGTGTCACCGCACGCATGTAAGTTAAATAATTATAACCGCTGCGCGATTCCGTCTTAAGCATAGCAATCGCTTCGCCGAGCTGCTCATTGAGCATAATCTGCATCGTCATCTCTTCGAACGTACCGTAGACGAAGTCAAGCTTTGAGCCTGCCTGAATGATCGTTTGCTCAGAGGCATAGGCGACCTTATCCTGCAGTACCTCCTTCGACTTCGAGTAGGACAGAAGTCCGACTGTTAAAACGAACAGCACAATACAAGAAAAGAAAATAAGAAACAGCTTCACCCCAACAGACTTCGTAACAATGTCGGGACGAATGCTCTTCAATTGTTTCGTGATTGTACTGAGGGAGATTGCGCCTGTGCCGTCTTGCTTGGAATTCCGGCCCGCCTCCAGCCTAGATTGCACCGCCCTGCCAGCTTGCTGCAGCTTCGATCGAAGCGATGACCATTGTTTCTTCACAAGAACCACCTACCTAGTCTAAGTTTACTGAACGCATCAATTGTATTTGGATTGATTGTGTTACATATTCGACATGATGATGCAAATTCCTCTAGAATCTGTATCCCTTTTCACAAGAAAATAGTCCCAAATGATTCCGTTTGCCTCTTGACTAAAAAAGCTCTCCGCAATTGGAGAGCCTATCGTTATTTCCCTATCTTCTTCCTCATCATATCCAGCGGCTGCACCGGCTGCTCGACCTTCATTCGAATTGGCTGAAGCGGATGACGCGCAGCATCAAGCGGATCTCCGGCCTCATTCGTAATCGCAGGCACCGTCTGCTTGAAGAACGTGCCGCCCGGACCGAAGAACTCAACCTCTTGACCTGGCTTGAAGTGATTGCGCTGCTGAATGAGCGCCGTCCCCTCCGCCTCGTCATACGCTAGCACAACACCGACGAAATCGTAAGGTGCAGCCTTGTCCTCCGGCTCGAAGATGTGATCCTCATGTCCGGGATGATCATAGAAGAAGCCCGTGTTCAGCGGACGATTGGCCGCCTTCTGGATTTCATAGAGCCATTCCGGCTTCAGCTCATAGTTCTCCGGATCAGCAAAGTACGCATCGATCGCCTGCCGATACGCATTCACGACGGTCGCAACGTAGTGCACGCTCTTCATCCGTCCCTCGATCTTGAAGCTATCCACACCCGATCGAATGAGCGCAGGGATATGCTCAATCATGCACAGATCCTTCGAGCTCATCGAGAACGGATTGTCGCCCTCCTGGAACAGCGGCAGCTCCTTGATGCCAATTTGCGGGCTGGCTCCAGCAAGCTCCTCCTCCGTCGTGAACAGGTCGTACTTCCAGCGGCACGACTGCGAGCAGCCGCCTCGGTTCGAGTCGCGGTCCGTGAAGTGGTTCGACAGCACACAGCGGCCAGAGTACGAGCTGCACATCGCGCCGTGGACGAATACCTCGATCTCGATATCGACCTTCCGCTTGATCTCCTCGATCTCTTCCATGCTTACCTCGCGCGCCAGCACGACACGCTCCGCACCGTCTTCCTTCCAGAACTGCACCGCCTGCCAGTTCATCGTCGACTGCTGCGTGCTCAGATGGATCTCCAGCTTCGGAGCCACCCGCTTGCACGTCTCAATAATGATCGGATCAGCTACGATAATCGCATGCACCCCGGCATCCTGAATGCCGCGCAGATAGTCCTCAAGACCGCTTATATCTTCGTTGTGTGCATAAATGTTCGTTGCGACGAACACCTTCGCACCGTATCGTTCCGCGAACTCGACACCCTCGCGCATCTCCTCGAACGTGAAGTTGTCCGCATTCGAGCGCAATCCGTACTGCTGCCCACCGATATATACGGCGTCCGCTCCGTAATGCACCGCGAACTTCAGCTTCTCCAGGCTGCCGGCTGGCGCGAGCAGCTCTGGCTTCTCGAGCCGCACCCGCTTGCCGAGCAGCGCTTCCTTCGTGCTATTCATTGGCGTTGTTCACCTCTCTCTTGTATTAACAAGTCCTAGCCCTTAATACACCTGCTCCTTATAGAAAAATCCGTAGCTTAGCTCGCGCCGCGGATCCTGCAGCTCGCGGATCGGCTCCAGCCACTCGTCCTGAAACTCGTAGGCGGACGGATCAGCCGCATAAGCGTCAATCGCCTTGCGATAGCTGCGCAGCACAGCCTCGTTATATTCAACCGTCTTGAGCAGCGACTCCACCTTGAAGCTGTCAATGCCGCCCTCCATCAGCTCGTGCAGACCGTCAAGCATGCAGATGTCGTCAGAGCTCATAATGTGCGTGCCGTTCACATCCTCATACACCGGGAACCGCTCGTTCTGGCGCTCCTGCTCAATGAGGAACAGTCCCTCCTCCTTGCTGAGGCTGATCGGCTCCTGCTCTTCAGCGCGGCCTTGATGCTCCTGATAATTCGTCAACAGGCTGCGCTTCGAATGGTAAATGTTCGTAATGCCGTGCACCTGCACCTGTACCTCCATATCGGCAAGCTGCTGCTTAATCTCAAGCGTCTCCTCGAGATTGAGCTCGCGCGCCAGCACGACGCGGATCGCCCCCTTACGTCCCCAATAGGCCGCAGTCGCATAGTTGGTCGACGTCATCTCCGCATTCCAGTGCAGCTTCATGCCAGGCGCCGCCTCGCGCAGCGCGAGCAGCACAGCCGGATCGCCGAATACGACAGCGTCAACCTGAAGCCTCTGCAGCTCGGCAAGGTAGGCAGGCAGCTCATCGAGCTGCTCATTACTCAAGATATTGTTCACCGCTGCATACACCTTAACGCTCCGTTCATGCAGCCATGGGATCAGCGTCTCCAGCTCAGACCGTACAATTTCTCCCGGCAGTCTCAGTCCGTAACGGTGCTCACCGAACAGAATGGCGCTAGCTCCCGCCTCGGCATACCGTTTCGCCTCCTCGGACGAGCCCGCGGTTATTAACAATTCCGGTTTGTCGCTCATAGGTTCCCTCCTGAAATAACAGACTTCATCTATTGTGGCACTTGATTGGGTGACCACGGATTATTGATTACTCAACGCAATATTGCGCTTATGCTGCTCGAACGTCTCGGCGAACAGATGCGTCTTGCTGCCGTCCTTCTTCGTCACATAGAACAAGTAAGGCGATTCGGCCGGATACAACGCCGCACGAATGGACGACAGCGATGGGCTCGCAATCGGTCCCGGCGGCAGTCCCTTATTCAGATACGTATTATACGGACTGTCGACCTTAAGATCGGCAAACAACAGACGCTCCTTCTGCTTGTCGAGCAAATACTGCACCGTCGCGTCGATCTCCAGCTGCTTGTTCAGCTTCAGCCGATTATGAATGACACTGCTAACGAGTGAGCGCTCCTCCTCGACGACAACCTCCCGTTCGATAAGCGACGCGATCGTCATCAGCTGATGGAACGACAGGCCATGAGCCTCAAGCGCCGCCTGCCAATCCTTCGGCAGCTCCTGCAGCCGCTTGTCCAGCTGCTCGACCATCGAAGCGACCATCTCCTCGGCGCTCACATCCTTCTTCCATTCATACGTCTCCGGAAAAAGATACCCCTCCAGACGATCCTTCAACGGAGCGTCGTCCGGTATACGCGCAGCCCATGACTCGGCAGGAGCGCGGAACTTGGCCGCGGCCGTCGCGAAGGCTGCTCCATCCAGCCCTTGCTCGCTCAGCTTCTCGGCCACCTGCTTGACCGTGAACCCTTCCGGCACCGTCAGCCGCACGACCTCCGCCTTCACCGTCTCACCGCGATTAAGCTTCGCTATAATGTCATCACGCGTCATGCCGGGGGTCATCTCGTACTCACCCGCTTGGAAGCGCGAGCCTTCACCCTTCAGCTTCACATAATAGGTGAACAGCCTCGCATCCCTCACGATGCCCTTCTCCTCCAGCACGTTAGCCAATTGCGCGACACCGGTTCCAGGGGGATACGCTATGCGCTGCACCTCTGTCGACGGGTCTGCTGGCGCCAGACCTTTGCCAACATACAACAGCAAGCCCGCTCCAAGTCCAATTACTGCCATTACAATGAATATAATTGTCAATAAAATTCCACGCTTAGCCTTCACCGACATCGTACGTATGCAGCCTCAGAGGCCGCCTCCCCTATCCATATTGTAAAACGGAAAAAGAGCGGATCATCTCCGCTCATGAGTGTTCGTAATGAGTTAAAACGATTCATCCGACGGGAACGTCAACTCGTCGAATAGCTCCGACACCGTCTCCCACTCGTCATCATCCTCAATCGTCTCTAGCTCAAGCTCTCCGTCCGCTTTCCGAGTAACACGGAAAATTTCAGGCTCATCCTCTTTCCCCGGCTTCGCCTTCTCGAGCATGGCATAGCCGTGGCCGTTCAGCATCAGCTCCGACACGATGCGGTGTACGACGGATTCCTGACGCTCATCATACAAAATAATATCATCTCCGTATGCTTCCCGCAACTGGCTCGTCGGCACTACTTGGTTCAATGCTTCAGACATGTTTTTCAACTCCTCTTAAATAACAGGTTCGGAGTTCACTCCGGTTCTGTTATGGCAAGCCTCGAATTTGGCTGAGGGCTAGGACTACTTGGACTCTTCCTCTTCTTCGTCCTCGTATTCGGCCATCAATGTATTGAACGTCTCCTCGACGATGTTCCACTCTTCCTCATCCTCGATCGTGTACAGCTGGAGATCGTCGCCGTCCTCCTCATAGCGGAACGCGTACACCTCGTCGGATTCCTCATCTGCATCCACAGGCACGACCATCATGTATTTCTTGTCGGAATCGTCGACCTCGAACTTCATGATGACCTCGAATTCCTCCTCGTTGCCCTCTTCATCCGGAATGAATATTATTTCCGGCTCCTCCTCGAGCTCATCGTGATTTGTTACAGGTTCCTTAGACATGGTTCATTCTCCTCTCAGCTTCGAATTTGCATTTGCATCCATATAGCCTTGTAAAATGAGCGCAGCCGCCATTTTATCTACAACCAGCTTGCGCTTCTTGCGGCTTACATCCGCTTCGAGCAGCGTTCGCTGCGCCGAAGCAGTCGTCAGCCGTTCATCCCACAGATGGACAGGCAGTTGTAGTTTCTCATGTAAAGTTTGGGAGAATGCAATACAAATTTCTCCACGCGGGCCGATCGTATTGTTCATATTTTTCGGCAGGCCGACGACGATGTCGCTTACGCCGTACTGCTCGATGATCGTCCGGAGCCGATCCAGATCCTTCTCCTCGGTCGTACGCCGTATGACCTCAAGCCCTTGAGCCGTCCATCCCAGCTCATCGCTTACAGCGACGCCAATCGTCTTATCCCCGTAATCCAATCCCATTACTCGCATCTGAACTCTCCTGCCTGCAACCTTCGCTACTGTTCGTCCTTCACTACTGCTTCGCTTGCTGCAGATACGAACGAACGAGCTCTTCAATCAATTCGTCGCGCTCCCGCTTCCGAATGATGCTTCGGGCATTGTTATGACGCGGAATGTAGGCCGGGTCCCCGGAGAGCAAATAACCAACGATCTGATTGATCGGGTTGTAGCCCTTCTCCTGCAGCGCATCATACACCGCCAGTATGACTTCTTTGGGCGTCGTTTCGATCTCTTCCGCTTTTACGTTGAATTTCATCGTCTTATCCATTGAATTCATCCTGCGAAGCACCTCCTTCATTCGTTTCCTGAAATAACAGGTTCCTAATCGGATGGAATACTGTTATGGCAAGCCTCGAATTTACTCGAACTTCATCCCTAGAGAATGCCGCACGAAGCGGTACGGGACTCTAATACTCTATTATTCGACATTCGCCATTTTATTCCTGTAGACAAGCACGAGTTTTTTACAAAATATTTAAAACCAAGCCCGGCATGCCGCTATTTCACCGACTCGACATGCGAAACGACAAGCGCGAGCGCGTCCTTCAGCTTCGCAGCGTCCTTGCCGCCTGCCTGCGCCATATCCGGACGGCCGCCGCCGCTGCCACCGCAAGCGGTCGCCACTTCCTTGATCAGCTTGCCGGCATGGAAGCCGCGCCCTACAAGGTCTGCACTGACCGCCGCGACAAGGTTCACCTTGTCGTCGGCCTTCGCGCCGAGCACGATGACCGCAGAGCTCAGCTTCTGCTTCATCTGGTCGACGATGCTGCGCAGCGATTCCATATCGCTCGCGCTGACCTCAGCAGCCAGCACCGTAACGCCATTGATCTCCTGCGCATGATCCGTCAAGGATCCTGCCTCGATGCCACTCAGCTTCGACTTGAGCGATTCATTCTCGCGTGACAGCTCCTTCATCTGAGCGAACAAGCCCTCAACACGCTTCGGCACGTCCTGGATGTTCGACTTCAAGAGCGACGCCGCGTCGCGCAGCAGCTGCAGCTGACCTTCCAGGTACTGGTACGCCTGGCGGCCGCTCGTCGCCTCGATACGGCGAATGCCCGAGCCGATACCGGACTCGCTAATAATTTTGAACAGACCGATCTCACTTGTGTTCGCTACATGGCAGCCGCCGCACAGCTCGAGGCTGTAATCGCCGACGCGCACGACGCGCACGACGTCGCCGTATTTCTCACCGAACAGCGCCATGGCACCCATCGCCTTCGCTTCGGCAATCGGCTTCAGCGAGATGTCGACTGCAATACTGCGCCATACTTGAGCGTTAACGCGCTGCTCGATCTCCTGCAGCTCCTGCGGCGTAATGCTGCCGAAGTGGGAGAAGTCGAAGCGCAGTCTCTCCGGCGCCACGAGCGAGCCCGCCTGATTGACATGGTCGCCGAGCACTTCCTTGAGCGCCTTGTGAAGCAAGTGCGTCGCCGTATGGTTCTTAATAATATCTTCACGCACGTCCTGCGTCACGATTGCCTGCACCGTCTCGCCGCTGCGCAGCACGCCCGACTGGACGCGCACCGTGTGCACATGCTGACCGTGCGGAGCTTTACCGACCTCCTCGACCTTCAGCACCGTGTCGCCTGCGGTCATCAAGCCGTGGTCGCTCACTTGACCGCCGCTCTCCGCATAGAACGGTGTCCGATCCAGCAGCACCTGGCATACTTCACCAGTGCCGACGACATCAACGAGCTGCTGCTCGTGAATGACGGCGATGATTTTAGCACTTGTTACCAGTTCAGTATATCCAACAAACTCGCTTTTAACCGTCAGCTCCGCCAGCGGTCCGCCCTGCACCTTCATGCTGTCGGATTCCTGACGCGCCGCACGCGCCCGGTCACGCTGCTCCTGCATCGACTGGTCGAAGCCTTCGCGATCGACGGTCATGCCGCGCTCTGCAGCGAAGTCCTCCGTCAAGTCGAACGGGAAGCCGTACGTGTCATACAGCTTGAACGCCTCCGGCCCGTTAATGACCGTGCGGCCCTCTGCACGAGCCTTATCCGACATCTCAGCGAGAATAAGAAGACCGTCAGACAGTGTCTCGTGGAACCGCTCCTCCTCGGTGCGGATGACGCGCTCGATGAACTCACGCTTGTCCACAACCTCCGAATAGTAGACACCCATCACGTCACCGACGATCGGCGTCAATGTGTACAGGAACGGCTTGTCCAGTCCGAGCACCTTGCCGTAGCGCACCGCGCGGCGCAGCAGACGGCGAATGACGTAGCCGCGGCCTTCGTTGGACGGCAGCACGCCGTCGCCAACGGAGAAGACGACCGTACGAATATGATCGGCAATGACCTTCAGCGCCACGTCGTTGTCCGTGTTTTCCTTATAGGTCACACCTGCCAGCTCGGCCGTCTTCTGAATGATCGGCTGGAACAGGTCGGTGTCGAAGTTCGAGTCGACGTCCTGCAGAATTGATGCGAAGCGCTCTAGTCCCGCGCCCGTATCGATGTTCTTGTTCGGAAGCGGCGTGTAGCTGCCGTCCTTATTATGGTTGAACTGCGAGAACACGAGGTTCCACACCTCGAGGAAGCGCTCATTCTCCCCGCCCGGCCAACATTCCGGATCGTTCAGATCGCCATACTTGTCGCCGCGGTCGTAGAATATCTCGGTACACGGACCGCACGGACCTTCGCCGATATCCCAGAAGTTATCCTGCAGCTTGTAGATGCGCTCCTCCGGAAGACCGATCTTCTTGCTCCAGAATTCGAATGCCTCCGTATCCTCTGGATACACCGTCACGGACAGACGCTCCGGATCGAAGCCGATCCACTCCTTGCTAGTCAAGAACTCCCACGCCCACGTGATCGCTTCCTCCTTGAAGTAGTCACCGATGGAGAAGTTGCCGAGCATCTCGAAGAACGTATGGTGACGGCGCGTCTTGCCGACGTTCTCGATATCGTTCGTGCGGATACACTTCTGCGAGTTCGTGATACGCGGATTGTCTGGTACGACGCGTCCGTCGAAGTACGCCTTCAGTGGCGCCATACCAGCATTAATCCACAGGAGCGACGGATCGTTGTGCGGCACGAGCGGTGCGCTCGGCTCAATCTTATGTCCCTTGCTTTCGAAAAACTGCAGCCATTTCGAGCGAATTTCACTGGCTTTCATGTTACTTATACCCCCTGGGCTTGAATTGAATTTCACGTTGAAGCGCAAGCTCGGTTCTATACGCCTAATTCGGCAAAAAAACGCAAAAAATCGCCCCTGTATACAGGGACGAATTGCTCGCGGTACCACCCTGGTTATTGCTTCGTCCCATCAGCTCGTGCTTGATCGGGTGCGGCAGCAATCTCCTCTGATCGGACAATAACGGTTCCGTGCCGGCGGAGTTCATCCGCGCTCCGAAATGAGCGTTCGGTCATCCTTCATTAGGCGGGCTCTCGCAGCGGAACGCGAGCACGGGGAAGCGAACGAATCGACGCTCCGAACAAGTGCTCAGTTACAAGCCTGCTCTCTGGCTAATGGACTATGACGTACTGTATTTCATCAACGCTTTCATCTGCTAATTATATGATTCCAGCTTGGCCTCTGTCAACTGATGGCTGGACGCTGCGAACACGCCGCGGATAGGGCAGGCTCCCCCTTCGGCAGCGGATATTCAGGCAGACTTACATCCGCGCGATCCCGCTCCTTACCGATCTCAACCGGCCTCCGCAGCTCCTTCCAGATCGCTGGAAGCACCTTGCCGATGTATGCGATTGAGATAAAAGAACGCCCCTCGGTGCGAAATCGGTAGCGGATCGGAATCTCGGCAAGCCGAAACCCTTTGCGCAAGAGATTGAGCGTGAGCACCTGCGCATAGTTATAGTCATGTATAATTTCGGCTGCCTCAGCAGCCGAGCGCGTGAACGCCCGCATTCCTGATTGACCGTCTGTAATGATACGACGGAGCAAGATCGCCTGCAGCGCTGTGAAAAAATAGTTGCCCAGCCGACGATACAGCTTCATCCCATCGATCGTGCCCATGAACCGCGAGCCCATCGTATAGTCCGCCTGACCGGCGAAGATCGGCGAGAGCAGCTCAGGAATTTGATCGGCTGGATACTCGTTGTCCGCGTCGATCATGATGACGACATCAGCGCCGAGGCGTACGCTTTCCTTCAGGCCGTGACGCACTGCAGCGCCAAGTCCGCCGTTCACAGGCAAGCTGAGCACATGGTCAGCCCCGGCAGCGAGCGCCCGCTCCACCGTCCGATCGGTCGAGCCGTCGTCGATAATGAGCGTCTCTACCGTCACTCGTGCATCGAACCGTCGCGGAATTCGCTTCAGCACCTCGCCGATCGAAGCCTCCTCGTTATGAGCGGGCAGGAATACGATAACTTTACGTGTCGATGTCATGTTGCTCGGGGTCCAGGCTGCGTTCTTCTGTCTAGTCATGTTGTACTTCCTTTCACTCCGTTCTCCCGCTTGTCTGCACTACTAGCTGTCGACCACGCCTCGGTCAGCACATCGCCTCGGCTATGGTCGGGATACGGCGCTCCGAGCAGACAAGCGATCGTCGGCGCCACCGACGTCAGCGACATGCGGCGCTCAATCTTGCGTCCTTGCGCAATGCGCGGACCGTACAGGAAGAACGGTACGAACCGTTCGCCCTCATCGAGATGGCCGTGACCGCCGATGCCGTCCGCTTGTCCGTGATCGGCGCAGACGAGCAGCGTCGTGTCCTGCATATGCCCGTTCACCTCTAGCCATTGAACGAACTCGTCGAGCAGCGCGTCAGCTTCCTCGATTTTCTGCACATATTCGTCGTACAGTACACCCATGCTATGTCCCGTCTGGTCTGTGGCGATGAGCTGGACGACGAGCAGGTCCGGGTTCTGCTCCGCCATAATCTTCTTCGCCCGCTCGACGATGAATCGGTCCGCCTTATCATTATGCATAACCGCGGTGACGCTCTCCACATCGTCGCCCATCGAGTCGATCAGATGCGCGATACCGAGCAGACGACCCTTCTTGCCGATCTTGCGCAGCGAGTCGAAGATGCTCTCCACCCGAATGCCGAGCTTCCACACCATATTTGACTGAATACCGTGCTCACGTGGATACGTGCCTGTGAACATCGAGGAGAAGCAGACGACCGTACGCGCCGGATATACCGTCTCCATCTGCGTATACTCCGTTCCGCCCTGCCTCAGCCGATCCAGGAACGGCGTGCGCGCCACATCGAACCGCTCCTTGCGCATGCCGTCGATGACGAGCACGATCACCTTCCCGGTCATCGGCTCCAGAGGCTCGGCATACCGTTCATGCGTGAACGACAGATCCTCCTTCGGCTTCCAGTCGAACAGGTTACGATGCAGCACATAGCTCAGTAGCGCGACAGCCGCCGTGAATGCGAGCACTGTTGGCGCCTCAATCGCAAATGCGCCGCTGCCAAGCAGCTCCGTATGCAGTCGCTCCCACAGGTAGACGAGCAGCAGCGTCTTCGGCAGCTGCTCCTGCGCATTGCCGCTCGTCGAGTCGCTGTTCTTCAGCACGAGCTTCCAGAAGCGGCGGAAGTTCAGCCACGACGTGCCGATGCGCAGATGGTAATACAACGTCCCCCAGAAGAAGACGGTGAAGAAGAAGTACAGCGCGATCGTCCATAGCCCAATCCCAAGCTCAGGCACACCCCAGATGAAGAAATATGCGACGAATGGCAGCCATAAATAATTGCGCATGAACAGTGGATAGTCGTATATAAACCAGACCGCGAACAAGGGGACGAGCAGCAGCGCTGCTAGCGCCGTGCCGAGCCAGAACGAGCCGCTTCCCCAGTCCGATATATGATAGAGCAGGAACGCCCCCGCTGTAAAAATCGGCGTAAACGGCTTCCCTTCATTGACCAGGTTCCAGCAGCGTGCGGCGACAATTTCGAAGCCGGATGCTTCCTTCATCGATTCCCCTCCTCCCTTCGTATGTTATATTCGTACAGCGTCAGACGGTCATATACCGGATTGACGATCGGATTTCCCTGAAAATCAGCCAAGCTCGTCAAGTGCGGCAACAGCTCAGCCCGCTCGTCAGCAGCGAAGCCATCAAGCACCTTGCTCGTCAGAAGCACTCGCCGCCCGCCTGCCAAGTATTCTCTAGCCTGCTGTTGGAACAGCCCATAGCTCTTCACCCGCGTCGCCGCGAGATGAGGCGCATAATAATGGAACAGACGCTCCTCCTCCCACGTAAAGACGACGGGTGCCGCCGGCAGCTTCAGCTGCTCCGTATAACGAACAAGCTGCAGCGCAGGAGCAGGCTGGACGCTCGCCTCGAGCAGAACTGCAGACTGCTGCACGGAGGTTAGCAGGAATAGACCGACAGCCGCTCCAACTGCAGCCTGCAGCGTCCTTCTTGCTTGAAGCGCACGCATGCTCGACTCCACAGCTACAGCAGCACCCATAAGCAGGAGTGGAATGAGAGGCAGCAGATGCCGGGCTTTCTCCGGATTTTGCCCCCAGAACATCCAGATCGTATACGGGACAACGGCTGTCAGTAAGAGCATGAGCTTGGCCCAATTCACATGAGCGACGAAGCGTACGGCACCAGCCATGCGCGAGACTCCCGGCTTCGAGCGTATGTACGCAAGCACTCGGCTGCCCCACACCGTGAGCACAAGCAGGGCCATCACACTGGCTGAAGTGATCCGCAGTATCAGTGGGGCCATACTCTGCTCTGCCGAAGCGGTCACCGTGGAAGCAGCGGACGCAGCACCAGCAGAGATGCCTTCGGCAGACGCTCTGTCGAGAGCTCCCGCGTCAGCGCCGGTCCAGCCGGCCCACAGCAGCTGGTCCCACAGCCACTGCTTCAAGCGAACGATATAGTCGTACAGCGACGACGTCGCCGACGTCATCGCGCCGCCCCAATCGTTGAAGTGCCCCGCCGAGAACGATTGTCCGAGCATGAAGTATGGCGCCAATCCACCCTCCGTCATCGCGACAGGCACGATCCAGGCAAGTCCAGTTAGTGCGCCTGCGGTGAGGGCGCCTGCTATTTTCCACCAGCCGAATCGAGTCGACCTCAGCCTCCATAATGGAACGAGCAGCGCCGCCCCTAGCGGAAAATACGAAATACGAACGCCCATAGCAACAGCATATAGGATGCAGCTCCATACGGCGATGTGCAAATATTGGTCTGCACGAAGTCCGGCCCGTACACTTAACGAAGAGACGGCAAGCAGCAGCAGCACGCTGAACAGTCCCATACTCTCGCTCATCGGCTGCACATGGGTGAGCGAGATCAAGGGATGCACCGCGTACAGCGCGGCGGCCAGAAGGGAAGCGCGGACGCTCCCGCCGACACTCCTCATCAGCGCGTAGACGCACAGCACCGACAAGCTGCCGAACACCGCGGACACGAGCGACAGCGACCAGACAGCGTCCTGCGTCAGCGCATAGACCGGCTTCGCTGCTACGATGAATACAGGATACCCTGGGAAGTGCGGCTGCATGGCGAATATATCGTATCTCTTCAGCGCCAGCGCAAAGTCGACCGCATCCCAGCTGCCCGCGTATCTCGCAACGTAAGGCAGCCGCCATACCAATAAAGCGGCGAAAAGAAGAAAAAGAAACGCCGCTGCACGTTTCTCCCTCTTCTCCTTGTGTAAATTCGCTGAAAGCTCGTTGTCGTTGTTGACCATCGGCTACGTCGTCGTCTTCTGCGCCTGGACCGTGCTCGCAGACGAATGCGAAGGCAATCGAGTAGCTGACGCCTGCTCGCGGCGCTCCTTGATTCTTAGCGACCACCCGGCAAGGAAGAGCGCGAACAAGTAGTACATCCAGTAGCCGACGAACTGCTCGACGGACGGATTTTGCGAATAGCCGAACATCGCCGCGAAGAAGATGCCTACATTACCGCTGAATACGGTCTCCTCGCCATGATCGCGCAAATAGTCGTTCGCATCCTTCTCATGCTCCGGCAGCAGCCATGCGATGTTGTACACTTCGCCGATCTGACCACCCTGTGTCATGTGTACACTCTTCATGTAGCCCATATCCTGCATCATACCGATTCCGTTAGAGAGCAAGCCGGCGGCAATCATGATGAGGAGCGCTCCCGTCACCTTGAAGTAGGTGGCAAGCGGAATTTTTTTGAACCCCTTGAAGAAGATCAGCGCAACGATCGTAGCAGAAGCTAACCCTGTCAGCGCTCCCCAGCTCATCATCGCCTTCGTTACGTCCCCGCCGCTGATTGCCGCAAAGAAAAATACGGTCTCCACTGCCTCGCGCATAACGACCAAGTAAGAATGGACGATCATGTTAAAGGCGCTGCCTGCCGTAATGATAACCTGCAGCTTAGCCTCCATGCTCTTCTTCATGTCCTTCTTCTGATCCGCCATCCAGACGACCATATGGGTGAGTAATATGACAGAGACGAACATGACGCCGAAGCGCAGATAGCTCTGACTCTTCAGCCCCTCGAAGCCATCCAGCACAACCTGGAACACGAACGCAACGCCAAGGCTCGTCAGGAGCGCCAGCAGCACGCCGACGATGACCCATATATTAAATCGCTTCGCGCCTACACGATTAATGTAGGTCATAATAATGCCGACGATCAGCAGCGCCTCCAGCGCCTCGCGGAACGTAATCAGAAATGCGGCGAATTGTGAGAAACCCATATTTGTCCAGCATCCTTTCTAAAAGTCGGGACCCCTAGCTGCATAAACGCAGCTAGGGGCAAGAGATTCAGTCGTACCAATTAGTTAATAATAACGCTGCCGTCGAACCAGAATACCTTCGAGCCAAGTGTCTCTGCCGCTGCGCGAACCGGAATATACGCACGGCCGTCATTGATCACAACAGCCTGATCGAGCTTCTTGTCGGACACCTTGCCGTTCAGCTCAATCGCCGTGCTGCCAACCTGCAGCTTCAGCACGTTGCTGCCTCTTGTTACCGTTACGACTTGAGTTGCATCGTCGAACTTCACATCAGCGCCAAGCGCCTCTGCTACGAAGCGTACAGATGCAACGGTACGGCCGCTGTTCGCATCGACATAAGAGGTTGCCGTGTCTGTCGTCTGCTCCTTGCCGTCAACTGTGATCGCCTTGTCGCCCACCTTGAAGCTTACGCCCTTCAGCTGTGCCAGCTTCTTCAGCATGTCATATGCATGCTTCTTCGCGCTGTCGTACTTGCCATCCTTCAGCTCCATGAAGAACAGCTGTGTCGTCTGCTCCAGGCTTGCGAACGCCTCATCGCCAAGCTCCGCCTTCGCAATAGTTTCGAGCGAGCTGACGAATGCTCCTGCCTCTGCCGCCTGCTCCAGCGCCTTCGCGATGTCACCCTTCGGCAGCGACTCATCGAAGATGCGGTTCACATAGCCGTTAATCTTCACGTTGATCGTGTCAGCGAGCTGAAGGCCGACTGTCTTCGTGCTCAGTGCCTTACCATCGGAGCCGAATGCATCCTTGATCGCATCAGCTGCTACCTTCGAGCCGCCAGTCATCGAGCCGTAGATCGGCATGTAGAAGAAGTAGCCCTCCACCTGCTGAACCTTCGCATCGTCCAGCTTGCCAGCTGCGAGGCTCTCCTCAACCTTGCCTGCATATTTCACAGTGCCCATCACGAACACCTTCATGATCGTCTTCTCAAAAATTTGACGGTATACTTGGTACTCCGTCATATCGCCTGCCTCTACAGCCTTGATCAGACCAGGGATCGCGATCGTGTTCAACACATTCTGTGTCAGCGTCTTGTAGTCCGTGTCGCGCTTGCCAGCCGTCACGCCGACTGTGCCTGCTGTCAGCTCGATTGCTTTCTCAAGAGAAGCCTTCGCCGCAGCCTTGTCACCCTTCTTGAGCGCTTCAGCCGCATCTGTCTTCGTCAGGAAGGCGATCTCTGCGAAGAAGTACCACTGCAGACCTTTATCAACGGCCTGCTTCACTTGTGCTGCGCTATATGTACCTGCAATACCCGCATCAATAATAGCAGACACCTGAGCGTCAATATCTGTGCTGCGAGCCTTCACTGCTTCTTTGAAGGACGCTTCATAGGAAGCCTTAACCTTCGCCAGATCTACCTTCTCAGCTGTGAACAGAGCGAGCAGCTCCGTGTAAGCCTTCACTTGACCGATTTGAACGGATGTGTCGGCGGACAGCTTGAATTCAGTCTGACCTAGAGTTGCAGCAGACGCGCTTACGGCGCCAACAGAGCTTGCTGCGATGGATGCTGCTAATACGAGCGTTGCGATTTTTTTCACGATGAATTCTCTCCTTCAGCTTCGTGCTAATGTATGATAGTCAATGACATAATTACCGGGATAGTTAAAACTTGAACAGACCCTTCTTCAATCCGAACCAGACCGCAGCGCCGCCCACGAGCAGCACAAGTCCGATCACCATAATGGTGACTACAGGGTTCACCTTGCTCTCCGCCTGCACGGTCACATCGAGAGGCGCAGCTGCTGCAGTCTCCTGCTTCGCGCCTCCGGCCTCACCACCGCTTACGCTGGTGATTGCTGATGCTTCGGTCTTCACCGTGCCATCGGTCTTCGCGTCGGCTGAGGCGGCTTGCTCCGCCTGTCCTGTAACGCCGCTTGCCTCTGCAGCCGGCTTATCGCCTTCTGCTGAAGCCTTCACTGCCGCTTCATTCGAGGCTTCGCTCTGAGATATCTGAGACTGAGACTCGCTTGAAGGCTGCGAGGCCGTAGACTTCGCCGCATCTGATGCGACAGCTCCTGCAGCTGCGTTCGTCTTCGCGCCCGTCTCTGCTTGTGCAGAAGTCTGCGTCTGAGCTGCCTTCGGGGCTGTCTCCTGCGTCGTCTGAGCAGGCTTCGTCTCCGTCTGTGAGGCTGACGCTTGAGCTGGTGCCTGAGCATACTTGATCGTGAATAATGGCTTTACTTTGCTTAATATGAAGCTGGATTCCGTCTTGAACTGCTCCAGATTCGGCTCCACCTTCCCCACTCCGAACAAGCCGGGGTTGCCTAGCGCCTCAAGCGCCTTGTTGAAGGAGGCTTCAACGGCCGTAATCGTCGCTGCATCCTTCACGGACGGCTTCAGCACATCGAACGTGCCCTTCGACTTCGCGAGCAGCAGCTTCGTCTTGGAGTAATCGGCGAGCTCCTTCTCCACGTAGTTGAATCGGCGCTCGATGTTCAGAGCGAGCATTCCTCTATAGTTCGCGATCAGCAGCTCCTTGTCCTTAGACGCGAAGTTCGCCTCCAGCGTACCTGTCAGCTTCGTACCGAATTCCAGCTCCAGCACCTTTTTATGTACCAAATATTGCTGGAATGCTCCCTCCCAATCAGCAGGTGAGCCGTTAAGCTTGCCGCTGATAATAATCAGCGCCTCAGCTATATCTTCCTTGTTCGGATCTCCATAGCTGTAACCCCATGCAGAATGAGGAAGCGTGATGAGTAGTAGCAGCATCCATACTAGCATGCGTTTCATTGGTGTACGTTTCCCTCCTTCCGACCATTCTAGCTGATGGCTTAATGGATTGCTAGATACAAATGAGAATCAATATCATGGATAATGATAACTACTCTCAATAGATACGTCAACCATTATTTTAGCTGTTCAACAAACTGTCACGCGATGCTGACGGTCATGCTTCTCCCGCATCGGATATTTCTTTAACGAACTGTGAATAATTCGGAATCGAATCCATGTCGTACGCATACACAGCGCGAATGATTTTTTCACTCATATGCTGCTCGAGGTCACGGCGCTCTTGAGGCTTAGCTTTTTTGCTCGCCTTCAGGATCACCGGTCGGAATAAATGAAGAATCGTTCCGAGCGCCTCCTTATCGCCGTTTTGGGCACGATGTACAAGATCGTACAAATCAGATTCACTCATTTCTACTTTCTCACCTCATCTTTAAGAGCTTGAAGCAATTCAATAATCGAAGCATTAAGGGCATCGAGTCTTTTTTCAAAGCGTGTTAGCAAATAAGCTGTAATGACGATCGGAAACCCAAAATTGGAAATCGAGGTTGTAATGAGACTGATTAACTGAGCATCCTCCAAATTAGCTCACCCCGCCTCTTTGTTTTCTGTACGAGCCATTAGGTGACTCGGTCATGTAAGCCTTCATTTTTCTCAAAGCTGTGGTGCGGGACTTGGAGATCGCCTGCTGGGAGATGTGAAGCAGCTGCATGATGTCTCGATCCAACACGCAAGCTGAGTAAGCCAGCGTAATGATGAGCTTCTGCTTATCTGTTAATCGGTTGAAGGCAACGTATAGCGACTCGTTATGAAGCACCTGCTGAAAGGAGCTCGGATCTGTGATGAGCATCTCATCCTCCATTGAAGCTGAACGGGTGTACAAACATTCACCCAGCGTCGATTCCCCTTCGCCTAGCGGCGTATCAAATACGAGAGGCTGCCGCTCCTCATGACGAGTACGCTTCCGGTGGTAATCTATATCGCTATATCGAATTAACGAACAGAGATACTTCGTAAATCGAATTCGAAATAAGAAGCGTCTGAACGCCCCTTCTAATGCCACACTTGCCTCGCTATTGGGACTAAGCAGCTTCTTCGCCAGAAGGATTACATGTGCTTCGTCCTTGTAGAAGCCTTGAATCAACGGATGGTTGAATATTCGCTTGTTATGGTCAACATACATCGTAATCGCTTGTCGTTCTTCCTTCGTTAAGCCTCTGCCATCCAGCTCCATCTTCATATCAACTCCTCCTTGTCTTGCTCTTTGACTATTAAAGTGTTCGAGATTAGCTGAAATACAACCACATCAAGAACATACGTTCTTATTTTACTGCAAAAAATGAGGATGCACCACCAAGTGATCCCTAAACAGCCATTATAGAACATACGTTCCTTATATTAAAGTGTCCTGCTTGCCGAAAGCTGCAATCGTTGCATGCACATGCGAAAAAAGAATATGGCGAAGGTTGTATCCAGACTGGGCTCCAACACTTTACATAAGGACAGCTGTTACAAAGCAATGAAGCGTAGGCCACGCTTCACCAAACAAATTCTGGAGGTTATGCAAATGGCATGGGGAGATCCGATTCAAGACTTATCTGGACTGCAGGAGTTTGATCCGCTGGATCCAGTGGATGTACTAGCACGGCTCATTTACTCGGAGGCACGCGGCGAATCGCGTACAGGCAAAGCAGGCGTCGTGTGGGTCGTAAGCAATCGAGTGGATAAGAATTTGTCTGAGTTTGGAGGAAGCACCTACAAGGGAGTATGCTTGAAGCCGAATGCGTTCGCAGGCTTGACTACGCAGTCTGCCCGTCAACCAGACACAAGCTCCAGCGCCTGGGATGACTGCATCAGCGAAGCGCTATCGTCCTCACGAAGCTCCAATCCTATTGGCAAGTGCTTGTGGTTTGTAACCAACACTTACTTCAGCAGCAAGGTGACGACAAGCAATGGCTCGGAATATTGGAATTTTGGCGCTGGCAGCAAAAAAATTGTAGAGAAGGTCGTTCTGGGCAATCACACCTTCTTCCGGGTTGAGGGCTATTAATCGAGCGTTATAAGAGAAGGCAGCTCCCGCTTCAGGGGGCTGCCTTCGTCTATGTACAGCTAATCGCCTTCACGAAAGGCTACGCGACCGATCGCTAGCCGGTCACCTCTTACCTCGTACTCAGCCACTACCGTTCCCATGAAAGTGCCTGGCGATACTTGAGCGGAGAGCTCAACAACGATGCTTTGACCTTGCACA
This sequence comes from Paenibacillus sp. YYML68, assembly GCF_027923405.1. Taxonomy (NCBI): domain Bacteria; kingdom Bacillati; phylum Bacillota; class Bacilli; order Caryophanales; family Paenibacillaceae; genus Paenibacillus; species Paenibacillus sp. YYML68. The sequence goes on from NZ_BQYI01000001.1 coordinate 3,804,299, forward strand.
CGATACGTGGTGATATTACCGATCACGACATCTTCAAACCATTGCCCCGCTTCAGCTTTGCTGTATGACTTGGTGTACGTGTGGTTGTCAACGGTTACGGAGTAGGTGTGCTTGTCGCCAGCTATGGCATGACTGGTTCGGATATGCGACTTCACAGCGTCCGTCGGATTGTCGACATCGAGCTCGGTGAAGTCCTTGTTCAGCACATGGAGCTCTGCTTGCCGAACTCCTGTACCATACGCAGTCGTAAGGATAATAAGAACTTCAGATTCAGCATCCGCATCGACGTTCGCTAACCGTACTTCCGGGTAGTAAGTCGGGTTCGAGACGTTGCTCCACGGGAACGACCTTTCTTGCTCTCCGATCTGAACGGTTAAGCCTTGAAGCATGTCGCCGGTAACGCTTGTATTTGCCTTGACACGTACGGATTGGTCCTGGCTCTGCGCGATGACCTCCGTCTGCGCATGGCTTGCTTCATGCTGCTTGGTTACGGCTTGATCGTTATGTCCTGAGCAGCCTGCGGTCAGCACCGCCAGCAGCACGAGCACTCCCATATACCTCTTCATCACTTGATCCCTCATTTCAACTGTATAGTCTACACATGAGTTAGACTACTTCAGCCTGAGATAAGTTCATGAGCCGCTACACCGGCCTTCTGTGCACATAGTATTGAAACACGTGCTGCAGGATCACCTTCATGACCGCGAAGAACGGCACTGCGAGGATCAAGCCGACGATACCCGCCACCTCGCCACCGACCAGCAAGGCGAAAATAATGAACAGCGGGTGCATCTTCAGCGACCGACCGACGACCTGCGGCGAAATGACGTTGCCCTCTAGTATTTGACACGCTGTGTTGACGACGATGACGAGCAGCACCATCTTCAGCGAAATCGTCGATGCCACGACGAGCGCCGGCGCCGCGCCGAGGAACGGTCCTAAGTACGGCACGATGTTGAATACGGCGACGACGCTCGCCAGCAGCAGCGCATACGGGATGCCGATCAGCCAATATCCGATGTAGGCGAGCAAGCCGATGATCAGACAGACGATGAACTGACCGCGTATGTAGTTGCCGAGCGCCGTATCGATGTCCATCAGCGTCGAGACGATCTCTTTGCGGTGCTTCTTCGGGACGACGGCCAGCGTCATTTTCTCCATCAGCTGGAAATCCTTAAGCATATAGAAGGCGACGAACGGGATGATGAAGATGGTGAACACGGTATCGATCACTCCGCCGATGCCGTTCACATATTCCGAGATCGCAAGCGAGATGCCATCCTCCAGCTTGGCCAGCGACTGATTGAGACCGATGCGCACGCTGTCGGGTAGAAATTGAACGCCGTTCAAATTGTCAACAAGACTCTGAGCCTTGAATGAAACGTCAGGCATATGCTCGTTGAGCTCGGTCAGCTGCTTCATAAACAGCGGAATGACGTTCATGAGCACGACCGTAACCGAAATGATGAACAGCGCGTAGATCAGCAAAACCGCGACCGTCCGAGGCACCTTCCGCGCCCCCAGCAGCGAGACGACCGGATTAAGCACGTACGAAATAATGAGGGCAATGATGAATGGAGTTAATATTTCGCGGAGAAATACATATACACCCGTCAGCATCGGCCTTAGCTGCATCAAGACATACAAGATGACGAGTCCGATTAGGGTGTATATCATACCTAGAAGAAAACGGTTATTCGTAAGCCGATCCATCGTGTCCCTCCTCTTACACAGGCTATGCCAAGGGTCGCATGTACTGGTTACAGTATATGTACAACCCTTGCATTTTAACCCATGCCCGGCGTAGATCACGACTTCACACTTGTAGCACTTATAACATCAAGACTCTGCATCCTTCGCCCGCTTCGGCTTCACGACCTTGCCCAGATCGTCCCGCACACTCTTCTCCCACAGCGGTACGCCTGTCCGGTAAGCAGCACGTCCGACGAGATGCCCAGCCACTGGCGCTGTAATGAACACGAACACAACACCGAGCAGCAGTCTTACACTAGCCGTATCCTCGAATATGAGGAAATACAGGAACGCTCCGAGCAAGATCGCCAGCACGCCAAGCGTCGAGCTCTTCGTCGCAGCATGCGAGCGCAGGTATACGTCAGGCAAGCGGATGAGGCCGAAGGCGCTCACAAGACTGAGCAACGCGCCTAGCAGCACGAGAACAGCAATGACCGCCTCAGCGACCGTTGTCAGCATCGGATTCATGCTCGATCACCACACCTTTTTCTAAATATTTGGAAAAAGCGACTGTACCTAGAAACGCCAGCACGCCGATGAGCAATATGATCTCGAGATACGCCTGTGTTCGCAGCATAATCGATAGAATCGCAATGATGCCGATCAGGAAGATACCGACAAGGTCCAGCGCAATGATACGATCCGGCATGGAGGGTCCCTTCAGCACCCGATATAGTGCTCCTACTATGGACAGCGACAATATGGCAAGTGCCGTCATGTAGACTACCGTCATCATCCCCGCGTCACCTCCATGATCGCCTTCTCAAAGCTGTTCTTAATCTGCTCCGCCAGCTGCTCCGCATCCTCAATATCGATCGCGTGAATGTAGAGCGTGCGCTGGTCTGGCGACACCTCCAGTGTCAAGGTACCCGGCGTCAGTGTGATCAGGCAGGAGAGAATCGTAATCTCTCCATCCGAATCGAGCACCGTCGGAATCGCCACGATTCCGGGCCGTACGTTCAGCCGCGGCTTCACAATATGCGCAATGACAGAGATGTTGGACAGGACGAGCTCCTTCACGAACAGAACGAGCAGCCTCCAGATCGCTCCCACCTTCTTCGTATAGAACGGTCCAGCGAAAAATCTTCTTAGCATGTATAAAAACGCAAGTCCGATCACATAACCCACGACGAAGCTAACGAAGCTGCCCCCGTCCTGCAGCAGCATCCATACGAGCGCGATCAGTACATTCAGTACAACCTGAAATGCCATCGGCTATTCCCCCCTTAGCACCGCTTGAATATATTGCTGCGGCTCCAGCAGCACTTCAGCGGCCTGATTGACATACGGGAACACCCATTCGGCACCAAGTCCAAGCAGCACGACGAGTGCTAGCAGCGCTGCTGACGGCGCGAGCAGACGCGAGTCCAGCTTATTAGCGGAGGCTGGAGCGCCAGCCTCGCTCTGCGCAGGCTTGCCCCAGAACGCATGCATGAACAGCGTCATCATGGAGTAAAGCACCAGCAAGCTGGAAGCAAGCGAGATCGCGGTCACCACGTAATGTCCGCCCTCAAGACCACCCTGCACGATCAGCAGCTTCCCGACGAAGCCGCTGAGCGGCGGCACGCCGACGATCGCCATCGCTGCGGCGAACAGCATCCACCCGAGTACAGGCGCTTGCTTGATCAGCCCGCCCATCTGCTTCAATCGGTCTGTCCCGGCCAGCGCAACGAGCGAGCCGCCGAGCAGGAAGAGCAGCGCCTTCGCGATCATGTCATGGACTAAGTAGAACACGACGCCCTGCAGCGCCGCTTCGTTGGCGACCGACAGTCCGAAGCAGATGAAGCCGACCGACACGACGATGTTATAGATCAGGATACGTCCTACGTCGCGGTACGCCACCGCCCCGATGACGCCGAGCACCATCGTCGCAGCTGCCATCCAGCTGATCAGCGAATGCGTCGTCTCCGGCTGATGGTAGAAGATGAGCGTGAATATTCGAATGATCGCGTAGACGCCGACCTTCGTCAGCAAGCCGCCGAACAGCGCCGTAATCGCCGCGGGCGGCGTCCGGTAGGAGCCAGGCAGCCAGAAGAACAGCAGCAGTCCGGCCTTCAGCCCGAACACGATCAGGAACAGAATCGACAGCAGCGTCAATATGCCGCCCTGCCCGTCCTGTGCGACCCGCTCCGCCAGATGCGCCATATTCAACGTTCCGGTGACGGCATATAAGTACGCCACCGAGGCGACGAACAGCGCTGACGATAAGATGTTGACCAGCATATATTTCAGCGATTCCCGCAGCTGCTCCTTGCGGCCCCCAAGCGTTATGAGTGCATAGGAGGAAATCAGCATCACCTCGAAGCAGACGAACAGATTGAAGATGTCCCCAGTTAAGAAGGAGCCGATGACACCGACAAGCAGAAACTGTGTAAACGTATAAAAGTAATGGTTCTCCTTCGCCTCTCCGATGCTGTGGAACGCGTAGAACGAGCACGCTGCCCCAATAATCGTTGTCGTCAGCACGAGCAGCGCGGCAAACATATCGGCAACGAAGACGATGCCGAACGGCGGCTCCCAGCCGCTCATATGAAGCGTCTGTATCCCATCGTGCCTGACGCTGTACACGAGATAAGCTGCCGCAGCGATATTGGCCAGCACACTTGCGCCTGTAATTGCACGCTGCGTCTCGCGACGGTTGAAGAAGATAAGAACAATACCGGTAAGCAAAGGTATGAACAGCGGAGCTACAACCCAATTATTCATCATCACGTCCCCTTAATTGCTCCATATCGTCCGTTCCGAGCTCCTGGTAAGCCCGATAGGCGAGCACGAAGAACAGCGACGTCACCCCGAAGCTAATGACGATCGATGTCAAGATGAGCGCTTGCGGCAGCGGGTCCGTATAGGTGCTCGCGCTCTCTCCGAGCAGCGGCGGGGCCCCTGTCTTCAGCCTCGACATCGTCAGCAGCAGCAGATGCACGCCATGGCTGATCAAGGCCGTGCCCAGTATGATGCGGAGCAAGCTGCGCGTTAATATTAAATACGTGCCAACAGTAAACAGCACGCCGATTGAAACGGACATCCATATTTCCATCGCTTATCGATCCTCCCCGATAGACAAGATGATCGTCATCGTCACACCGACGACCCCGAGGTACACACCGAGGTCGAACAGCACCGCTGTCGCGAGCTCGGTCTTGCCGAGCAGCGGCAGCTGGAAATAGCCGAATGCGTGACTGAGGAACGGCACCCCGAGCAGGAAGGATCCTGCGCCTGTCAGCGCCGCGATGAGCAGCCCAAGCGCCGTAACGATGCGGAAGTTGAACGGGACCGCCTTGCGCACCGTCTCGATGCCGAACGCGAGCGCGAGCAGCACGAGCGCGGAGGCGGTCACAAGACCGCCGATGAAGCCGCCTCCGGGATGGTTGTGCCCGGCGAAGAAGAGCGAGGCCGACACGGTCAAGATGATGAATACGAGCACCTTGGCCGCCGTTCGCAGGATGACATCATTGGCCCTCATCCGTTTTCCCCCTTCCTAGACGCAGCTTGATCAGCGCATAGATGCCGAGCGAGGCGATGCCGAGCACCATAATTTCCAGCAATGTATCGAAGCCGCGGAAGTCAACGAGAATGACGTTGACGATATTTTTGCCGCCCGCCAAATTGTAGCTTTCCTTCACGTAATAATCAGCGATGCTCTCGAACTTCCGCTCACTGCCTGCTGACAGTGCAATCAGCGTCACAATGACTCCTACTCCGATCGAAATGATCAGATTCGTCGCACGAAAGCGGATCGAGGACAGCTCCTTCTTCAGCCTCGGCAGATGGTAGAAGCAGAGCAGGAACAGCGCCACCGACACCGTCTCCACGATCAGTTGTGTCAGCGCCAAGTCCGGCGCGCGGAAGATGACGAAGAACAGCGTCACGATATAGCCGACCGCACCGACCAGAATAATCATCGCCAGTCTGGATTGAACGAAGGGCACTGCGAGCGCAGCCAGCAGCATGACCGCCATCAATACACCCTCGAATATCGAGATCGGGGCATACACCGTATCGCTCCAGTCCCACACCCCCGCCTTGTACCACTGATAGCCGAGTACAACGATGAAGAACACGAATATGTAGACGAGGTAGTCCCGTATGGAGCCCGTCATATACAGGTTGGTTAGTCGCTTGGAGAACCGCTCAAGGCCGACCAGAGCGCCGTCATACAACGCGTTCAGCGTCAGACGCTTAGGCATCGCATCGTACAGACGCTCCCACCGCTTCATCGTCATATATAGCAGTGTACCGACCGCAATGACGCCGATCGTCATGAAGATCTCGGTCGTCCAGCCGTGCCAGAACGTAATATGGACGAGATATTGATCGCCAGAGGCGAGCAGCGAAGGAGCGATGGATGCCATCGCCGGCTCGATGAGCGAATACGACAGCAGATCCGGGAACAGTCCGAACACGATGACAAGCGTTGCGAGCACGGCCGGCGGCAGCAGCATACCGAGCGGCGCCTCGTGCGGCTTCTTGTCAAGCTGCTCAGGCTTGAACTTGCCTGTGAACGTACGGAACACGAACAGCATGCAATACACGAAGGTGAACACGCTCGCCACCCACGCCAGCACCGGAAGCAGCTGCCCCCACGTTTGCATGTTAAACATATCCATCATCGAAGCGTTCAATACGCTGGTGAAGAACATTTCCTTACTTAGAAATCCGTTGAACGGCGGCAGTCCCGCCATCGAGAACGCTCCAATGACAGCGAACGTAAACGTAATCGGCATCAGCGAAGCGAGACCGCCCAGCTTGCGAATGTCACGCGTGCCTGTCTCGTGATCAATAATGCCGACGACCATGAACAAGGCGCCCTTGAACGTCGCATGGTTAATCAGGTGGAACACCGCGGCTGTAATTGCGAGCACATACAGCTTGGAATCTTGGCCTTGACCTGTATACAGCGCCGCTGAGCCAAGACCGAGCAGCGACATAATGAGTCCGAGCTGGCTCACTGTAGAGAAGGCGAGAATGCTCTTCAGGTCCGTCTGCTTCACCGCCGAGAATGAGCCCCAGAACAGCGTCGCCATGCCGAACGCCGACACGAGCCAGAACCATTCAGCCGCCCCGCCGAACAGCGGAGTCAATCTCGCCACGAGATAAATACCCGCCTTGACCATCGTTGCGGAATGGAGATACGCGCTGACCGGCGTCGGCGCCTCCATCGCATCCGGCAGCCAGATGTGGAACGGGAACTGCGCCGACTTCGTGAATGCGCCGAGCAGAATGAGCAGCATCGCCGGCACGAACAGACTGTGCTGTGCGATGACATCGACCTGACCGATCAGCTCACGCACGCTGAACGTACCGCCCATAACCGAGAGCAGCACGAAGCCCGCCAGCATGGCGAAACCGCCAAGCACGGTGATCAGCATCGACTTTTGCGCGCCGTAGCGAGATTTCTCCCGCTCATACCAGAATGCGATCAGTAGGAACGAGGATAAGCTCGTCAGCTCCCAGAAGCCGTACAGCACGATGAGATTATCGGACAGCACGACACCGAGCATCGCCCCCATGAAGAGCAGCAGGTAGACATAGAAGTGTCGCAGCTGCTCCTTACGCGGGTCGAGGTAATAGATCGAATACAGCAGGACAAGACTGCCTATGCCCGTAATGAGGAGGGCGAAGAGCAGTCCGAGGCCGTCCATGTATACCGTAAAGTCAATCCCCAGCGACGGAATCCAAGGAAAGCTCGATGATTCGACACGTCCTGCCCGAATGTCTGGCAGCCAAGACACCATATAGGCGAATAAAAGCACCGGTACCGGCAGGACGAACCAGCCTGTATGGATGCGGGGAGCAAGCTTCCCGAGCAATGGCACGACCACCGCATACAGGAACGGTAATAAAATTGCAGCATGGAGCAAAGACACCTGTGATTCCTCCTATCTTGAAATACAGGTTCCGAACGTTTGCGCGGAATCTGCTATGGCGGCAGCAGGAACGATTTCCCAGCCACAGCGCATACGTCTGATGATATTTTACCATAATAAAGGCTAAAGCTTATTGTAACACGAAAAGGAGGTAAAATTCGTCATGGCTCAAAAACTCATCGTCTGCCTCACGCTGTTCGTCGCGCTGCTCGCCTCCAGCTCCTATCTGGAACGACAAGAGAAGCCGCATCACTACAGCAGCGAAGCATTCCGCACGCTCTCGGACCACTCGGTAAATGGCATGCAAGAAGGAGCAGAGAATCGGTCGGCTCACGCCACCTTCCAGCCAAGAGAGTATGTACGCATCGTGAAGCGTATGTACTAGAGAGATGAACCATTCGACGCGCTGATCATGCCTGAATATTAAATGTTAGAGCCCAATAGACTTCATACGCATATGCAGCGAGATGGTCGCATAAATTTTTAATGCGAGCTAGACAGGCACGTCGAGCTGCATCGCGCATGGATGCGAAGGCATGAAAAAACACCGCACCCAAATCGGCAAGCCGGCTCAGGACGGTGTTCGCAGATCGATGCGGGCCGCTGCTTCGTATGAGCAGCCCCCCCACCTTTAATTCGCATGAACTTGCGGCATTTCCTCTTCAAAGAAAAGATCGTCAAGAGAGCTGAGCGTGCCGTCCTCCTCCACCTGGAAGACCGACATTTTTTCCCCGTTCACGGTCAGTTCGATAAAGCAGCCCCAGCAATAAAACTGGTGCGAGCCGATTTTGCCGATATCTTTAGAATTACAATTTGGACAACGCATCATCCGTATCACCCTATTCCTGATTTGGTTCGAAGATTTCCTCCAACGACTCGCTCGCGTGAACGGGAACAATCAAGGCGTCCTCACCGATCTTCACGTATTCCGGCATCGGCAGCCACTTGCGCCCTTCTCTGAGATCTGAGATGAAACCCTCGGTTAATTCATAGCCTATTACCTGTTTACCCATATCGCCATCCAAATAAACGTCTTCCACACAGCCTAGCTGCTGTCCGTTCACGGTCATCATCGGCATTCCCTTAACATGATGGCTGCCTCCAACGAGCAGCTTCCAGCCCTTGCACTCGGCAAGCGGCTGCACACAATCGTCACGGTCGACCGTTAACGCATCCTCGCCGAGCGAGAGCGCATCGTCCGCCCGTATGCAGGTTGCCTCCTGGAACCAGTGCCCTGTCGTCAATACGAACGACTGCACATGCCAGCTCTCGTCTACGACGATATCTTTGATTTCACCGATCTGCTTGCCGGATTGCACGTTCATAACAGGCAGCCCGATTACATCGCGTATTCGCTTCAAGGCTCTCTCTCCTACATCAAGCGTAACTACGTAAACGGCGAAGAACGGTTTCAACAATTTGCACCGCTTCCCGCACCTGCTCGGAGTCGTTCATCAGCCCGAGGCTGAACCGCACGGCCGACCTCGTTCGCTCCTCCGGCAGCTTCATCGCCTTCAGCACATGCGACACCTCCAGCGAGCCTGACGTACAGGCTGAGCCGCTAGCGGCCGACACACCGGCCATATCGAGGTTCATCAGCATCGTTTCGGTCGATACGCCTGAGAAGCTGACATTCACGATGTGCGGCAATACTCGGCTCGGGTCCGGATTTCCGTTGATCCTGAATGCGCCCGCTCCGAGACTTTGCTCCAATCCGTTTACAAGCTCTTGACGTAGTGTTGCCACCTTTTGTTTCATTTCATACCTATTATCGGAAAAAAGCTGCACCGCCCTAGCAAAGCCGACGATAGCAGGCGTATTCTCCGTGCCGGGACGACGCTTGCGCTCCTGATTACCGCCATATACTTGAGGAACGAATCGGGCCGTCCTCGCGATATACAACGCGCCGACCCCCTTCGGACCGTTCAGCTTATGGGCGGAGAAGCTCATATAGTCAACCGGAAGCTGCTTCAGATCGATCGGAACATGCGCGAGCGCCTGCACGGCGTCGACATGGAACGCAATCCCTCTCTCTCGAGCCAGCTGCCCGATCTCGTGAATCGGCTGAAGCGAGCCGACCTCGTTGTTCCCGAACATGACGCTGATCAATATCGTATTCGGACGGATCGCTTCCTTAATGTCCGTCACCGACACTTCACCGTACTTGTTCACCGGAACATAAGTCACCTCGTACCCCATCCGCTCGAGTCGCTGACAGGCATGAAGCACCGCGTGGTGCTCAATCTCGGTCGTGATAATATGGTTGCCCTTGCCCGAATAAGCTTCTACAGCGCCGAACAGCGCCATATTGTCACTCTCCGTCCCCCCGGAGGTGAACACGAGCTCATTCGGCGTACAGCCGATATAGGCCGAGATTGTGTCTCTCGCCTCCTGCACCGCGTTCCGGCTTGCTCGTCCCGCTTCATGCGTGCTCGAGGCGTTGCCGAACTGCTCGGTCCAGTAAGGAAGCATCGCAGCGACAACTTCAGGATGCACCGGTGTCGTAGCCGCGTGGTCCAAATAAATACGTCTCATGCCTTCACCACATTGTGTCAATTTATACTTCAGTCGAGTCTAGATGTAGAACATATAGCTGTCCTTGCTCTCGCCCTTATCTGTATATGTGATCAGGTCCTGCAACGTAGTAGAGTCCAGTACCTGAGCGATTCCATCTCGAATGCGTATCCACAAATTGCGCTTGGCCGGGTCGTCCTCCTCCGTGAAGTCGACGGGACTAATCGGGCCCTCCAGCACGCGAATAATATCTCCGGACGTAATTTCCTCCGGTGCCTTCGATAATATGTAGCCGCCATATGCGCCGCGAATGCTTTTGACAAGACCGGCGTTGCGAAGCGGAGCGACCAGCTGCTCCAGATAATGCTCGGATAGCTGATGCTTTTCGGCAATGCTTTTCAATGAGGTGGGGCCTTCCCCGAACCGAGTCGCAAGCTCCATCATGATGGTCAGTCCGTATCGGCCTTTGGTAGAAATTTTCAAATCAGACACCTCGTTTACATATCATACATTTTTGTATCTTTTCTATCCTAACATAAAATGGCCGCCTATGGGTGAAAAAACAATGTCGAACTCGTAAAAAATTTTATATTCTGTTCGATACTATGTATAATAGCGTAAAGGTTATTGAGCAAAGCGAGGGGTTCACATGAGTAAAGCACGCGTCGTCCTCGGCATGTCCGGCGGAGTCGACTCTTCGGTCGCTGCGCTGCTCTTGAAGGAGCAGGGCTACGAGGTTATTGGCGTTTTTATGAAAAATTGGGATGATACCGACGAATTCGGTCATTGTACGGCGGAAGAGGACGCAGAGGACGTTCGCCGCGTATGCAGCCAGATCGGCATCCCCTATTATACGGTAAATTTTGAGAAGCCATACATGGACAAGGTATTCTCGTACTTCCTGAACGAATATCGCAAGGGACGTACGCCGAATCCGGACGTCATGTGCAATCGGGAGATCAAATTCGGTGAATTCCTGAATAAGGCGCTGGAGCTAGGAGCTGATTACCTTGCAACCGGTCATTACGCCCGTGTCGAGGAGCAGGACGGTCTATTCCGTCTGCTGCGAGGCGTCGATTCGAACAAGGACCAGACGTACTTCCTGCACGCTCTGAACCAGCAGCAGCTGTCGAAGGCGATGTTCCCGATCGGGCATCTGCCGAAGCCCGAGGTGCGGGCGATCGCGGAGCGGGCCGGACTTGCGACAGCGAAGAAGAAGGACAGCACCGGCGTCTGCTTCATCGGCGAGCGTAACTTCAAGGAGTTCCTGAGCGGCTACTTGCCAGCGAAGCCGGGCGACATGCAGACGCTCGACGGCGAGGTGAAGGGTCGTCACGACGGCCTCATGTACTATACGCTCGGGCAGCGTCAAGGTCTAGGCATCGGAGGATCGGGCAGCGGAGAGCCGTGGTTCGTCGCGGGCAAGGACCTGGAGCGCAACATTCTGTACGTCGTCCAAGGCGAGAAGCATCCTGCGCTCTATTCGACCGGCCTGCTCGCCTCCGACCTCAACTGGATCGCAGGAGCGCCGCCGAAGGAGCCGTTCAAGTGTACGGCCAAGTTCCGCTACCGACAGCCGGACCAAGGCGTCACTGTTCACTTCGAGGCGGACGGTCACTGCCGCATCGACTTCGACGTACCGCAGAAGGCGATTACGCCGGGGCAGTCGGTCGTGTTCTACGATAGCGACGTATGTCTCGGTGGAGCTGTCATCGACAAGATGCTGAAGTAAGAAGAATAACCGTCACCATCCGACTGGAGGTGACGGTTTTTTGCATTTTATTTCCCGGGACATAATGGAAAATCATTCGCCTTGTACCTGTCTCCTATCGCTGAACTGCTGCCGGTCCTCGAGCCGTCGAACGGTTACGCGGGATATGCGCAAATGCTCGATCTCCTCAACAGCGAACCGGTACATGTCACCCCACTCGACATATTGCAGACGTGTCGGCGGCATCTCGACCTGTGCGTAGATCCAGCCGCCAACGGTGTCGTAATCATCCGATTCAATCGACAGCCCGAAATAGCTGTTCACCTCTTCGATCAGCATTCTGCCGTCAATGGAGAAGCTGCCGTCTTCTCTTCGCTCGATACGAGGACGCTCCTCGTCGAATTCATCCTGTATTTCCCCTACGATCTCTTCAATAATATCCTCGAAGGTGACAAGACCGCTCGTGCCGCCGAACTCATCGATGAGCAGCGCCATCTGTGCCTTGCGCTTCTGCATCAGCTTCAGCAGTGCACTGATCTGCATCGACTGGGGCACCTTCAGAATCGGACGAATGATCGCCGAGAGCTCTCCATCCTCCTCCTGCAGCTTGAGCAGATCCTTCATATGAACGAAGCCGCCAATGTTGTCCTTATCTGGACTACATACCGGATAGCGGGTATGCATTTCACTGATCGCGATACTTCGGTTCTCCTCGAACGGAAGGCTAGCGTACAGACATACCATCTCTGTTCGGGGGATCATAATTTCTCGTGCACTCGTTACTGTAAATTCGAAGATGTTGTCAACGAGTGCCATCTCGACGTTATCGATCAGCCCGCTCTGGTTGCTCTCCTTCAGCATGACGCGCAGCTCTTCCTCCGTATGCACGATGCGGTGCTCCTGCTGCGGCTCAATGCCCCATAAGCGAAGCAGTCGAACAGACAGCCATTCGATCGGAACGATCATCGGATACATCAGCTTCAGGAACGCAGCAAGCGGCAGCACAGCCGCTGCGCTGACGCGCTCAGGCTTATGGATGGCATACATGCGGGGAAGCTGCTCGCCAATGAGCAGATGAAGCCCGGACATCAGCAGGAAGGCCGAGATGAAGGAGATGGATGCTGTAAGAGGCTCCGGTGCCCCTAGCGGAGCGAGCTGCGGCTGAAGCACGGAATAGAACGCCGGCTCCATCATCCAGCCGAGTCCAAGCGTGGTCATCGTCAGACCGAGACGGCAGACGGATAAGTACGAATCCAGCTTGCCTGTCATCGTTCCAGGCCAGTGGGATCGACTTGAGGCTGGAGCTGACGCTGAGGCAGCTAACCTCTCAAGCTTACTGCGTGACGCCTTCACTAAGGCGAATTGGGCCGCGACGAAGAAAGCATGCAAACCAAGCAACACGACAATCATCAGAGCATGTACCCACTGGGGGTATGGATCACTTTCCACGCTTCATCACCTTCCTGGCTCAAGATGTATAGGTCCGAATTAAGCTTCTATTCATACCCTATACATTTGAGGTTTGGCCTAGAACTCCAAATCGCCAGTTCGAGGACAGCTCCATTTCATCACGGTCGGGAATATGCTAAAATAATAGAGATATAGAAACATTTGTTCCATGTAATAGAACTTCCGTTAAGCCAACAGCGATTCGTTCACATATAGTGCCGCGAGGAGATTTATCTCTCCCTACATGAAGATACGAAAAACTAAGGAGGCCTGTTATGGCGCAAATAATAAATAATAAAAGCAAAGCTTTGGATAAGCCACCTACGTTTCTAATGGGTGAGCATGATTTCGTGTCGCACATGTCAGGATCTGCTGCATACGTGGATAAGACAAGATTCATACAAAGGTGGTGGGATAGCGGGGCCAAGGTTACCTTGATAGTTCGTCCTAGACGCTTCACCAAAACTACAGTCTTGGACATGACTAATTCCTATTTTGACCCGATCAAAAAAGGATGGTTTAAGGAGCTAGACATCAATAACTTGGCAAGTCCCGAACTGCTATCTGCAAGGGATCATTGTGACTCTATATTGCTGTCCTTTAAAGATATTGACGCTAGTACATTGTTTGGTCTTGCCACTGGATTACGAAATTGCTTTTCTACATTATTCATGCGCTATCAAAAGCAGTTTGTGCAATTCAAGCTCATCTATGGCGAAATACCCATGCAGCCAAACCCATCTACTACTACAACAACTATTAAGCAATTCATTCAAAGCTTGACCAGCTTAGTGACTGCTTTTTTGGAATATATGCACTTAACAGAGGAAAAGAAGTTTATCATATTGGTGGATGAATATGACAGAGTTCTAGAGACTGCGGACGCTACAAAAGACAGGGAGCATTTTGACCAGGTTCTGTTAATTTACAGTCAAATCCTAAGTGCATTATTTAAAGACAAATCATACTTGGAGAAGGCGTTGCTCACAGGTGTTCTTCCTTTGGCAGCAAACAGTATCCTTAGCTCGTTTAATAATGCAATAAGGGACTCATTCCTTCAAAGTAAGTATAACGATATATTCGGATTTACTTATGAAGAGGTTAATATATTAACTGGGAGCTGGATGTCCGACGACGACAAAGATCGGATGTTCTCCCTAATTGATTTCTACAATTCTGGAAACAAAGAGATATTAAACCCCTGGAGCGTGATGACGTTTATCGAATCTGTAAAACGAGGGGAACCGTCCACGTCTAATACTTGGGTTACTACGGGTAAGTCTGAGTGGATCCAGTACTATAATGATCTATCAAGTGAGGACATAAAAAACGTTAGTCTTCTCCTAACAGGTGACAGTGTGAGTACCAAATTAAATGATGCGATAGGCTACAGCGATCGCGTGGATAACTTCAGCAACTTTTTGACATATGCGTTCTACACGGGCTACTTGACTTACACAGAAAGCACCGGTGAGTTTGTGTCGCTAAGGGTCCCTAACAAAGAGGTTGAAGCAGCTTGGATTCACAACTTAAAACTTCTGGTTCGGATCGGAAAGCGCATCGACTGGTCCGAGATTCTTAATCATCTAGACTCCACTGACGAGAGCTGCGGCAGGCTGTCCAGAGTACTGCACGATATGTTTGACGAGTCTGCGAGCTATATGGATTTGAAGGGTGAAAATTCTTACCACATGTGGGTACTCGGATTGATGTGCTCTTTGTCCCACAAGTATGTAGTTCGATCAAATCGAGAAGCAGGTAGAGGCCGATTTGACATCGCGTTAACCCCCTTAGACGGCCCGCTAAGAAATTATGTATTCGAGTTAAAGGAGTCTTCCAAAGCAACCAACCTTGAGAGGGATGCGGATATAGCTATCGCACAAGTTAAAGACAACAGATACTATAGATTTTTTGAAAATAAGAATGATATTGTGATTATCGGCTTGTCTGCCTATAAGAAAGATTTTTGCGCTAAAGTGGAGATTTACACTCGCGAGGAGTTAGTGGAGTACTACGAGCGTAAAGCACAAGAAGACCGCAATCAAGCTTACAAAAAGGAACAGTTGCAGAGAATGGACATGGATCTTCGGTGATAAAATGAATGGGGTTTGATACTCCAATGGGTTGCAAGCCACAAGTACTTGTTAACATTACGGCAAGCCTCGAATATGTCTAACGACAGATTAATAGCCTAATCCTGAAGTAAAGTGAGCGTACTGAACATGGACCTATTCGAAATGAACTATGAAGAGGAGCGCCGCAGCATTCAGCCATTATCCGAGCGGTTCCGCCCCTTGACACTTGACGATATCGCCGGGCAGCAGCATCTGCTCGGCAAGGGCAAGCTGCTGCGAAGCCTCATCGAGCAGGATCGCGTCACCTCGATGATCTTGCAGGGACCGCCCTCCTCGGGCAAAACGACAATCGCTACCGTCATCAGCCTCCTGACCAAGGCTCACTTCGTCAAGCTGAACGCCGTCTCGCTCACCGTCGCAGAGCTGCGCAACGTATTCGCCAGAGCGCTCGACGAGCAGAAGCTGTACGGACAGAATACGATCGTCTTCATTGACGAGATCCACGCGATGAAATCGAACGTTCAAGAGGCGCTCTTACCCGTCGTCGAGAACGGAACGATCGTGCTGATGGGCGCGACAACGGAGTCGATTGCCCATGACATCATCCCTCCGCTTGCCTCGCGCTGCCGCATCTACAGGCTGGAGACGCTGTCGGAGAACGACATCAAGAAGGTAATCACGAAGGCGCTGGCCGATGAGGAGAGAGGGCTTGGGAAGCTGAAGGTGAAGCTCGAGCCGGAGGCGCTCGACTATGTGGCGGATATTTGCAACGGAGATATTCGCAATGCGCTCAATGCGCTGGAGAACGCCGTGTACAGCTTGACTGAGTCGGACACCGTGACCCTCGCGACGGTGCAGGAGGTGTATCAATTCCGCACGAATGCGGTAACGACAAGCGACGTATACAATTTGACCTCCGCCTTCTGCAAGAGCATCCGCGGCAGTCATTCCGACGCAGCTGTATATTGGCTAGCCCGCCTGCTCGAATCCGGTGTTGACCCGATATACATTGTACGCCGCATGGTCGTGCACGCGAGCGAGGATATTGGCATGGCCAATCCGCATGCGCTGCAGATCGCGCTGGCCGCCAAGGACGCGGTACAGTTCGTCGGCATGCCCGAGGCGCGCATTCCGCTCGCCCAGGCGGTCATCTATTTATGCGAGAGTCCGAAGTCGAATTCGGCGTACAAGGCGATCGCGAAGGCGCTAGACACCGTGCGCAGCACCCGCGCCTACCCGGTGCCCGACAACATCAAGGACGGCTCCAAGTCGTACATTAACCCCATCGACAATCCCGGAAGCCGAGTCCAATATATGCCTGAGGAGCTGCAGGGGCTCGAGCTGTACAAGCCGCAGAACAGTGGTGTTGAGGCGAAAATTTACGCGAAGCGGCAGCCATCACAGCGCTGACCTTATACTGAAGCATAGGAAAAAAGCCGTGTCACGGCTCAGCCCCAGTGGCCGATCGACACGGCATTACGATCACGCAGCAGATCTATCACATCCTCAGCCTGTTCACGCTGGCATTCTAAGATGACGACCACATCCTGCGCTTCCTCAGCTCTACGCAGCTTCAGCTGCTTCCACCTGCGGAATACGAGCGCTTCACATAGACCTCCAAGCAGCCCACCGACAGCAAGTCCAATGAGTCCCCATATAATCGGCCCCCACGTCCAGATGAAGCCGGCCGAGGCGCCGAGAACAGCGAATACGGTTCCCAAGACGGCGGGACCGTCCAGCAGACTGACCCCGTCCGAATGGTTCATCGTGTCGAATACATGGATCGCCTTCGGCTTCTGACGATCGAGCGGTACGGCTGCGATGGAGCTGCTTGCTATTCCTTTTTTCTCCAGATCGCTTATTGCCATCTCCAGCTCTATCGAATATTGAAACGTCGCTACAATGTACATTAGTCCCTCCGTGCCAAGCCGGAGCCTAAGATTGGAGTCAATTGCTGATAGTGATCCACCAGCCAGCTGCGCTGTACGCGCGCGAACAGCTTGTTATACTCGACCGAGTAGATGTAAGCGTCGAAGGCAGCAAAGCAGTAGATCGAGGGCATGAATAAAGCCCATTGCGGGTCGAGACTCGGGATGCTGCTCCAGTCACCCATCGCTGCGGTCAGCAAGCCGTCCATGAAGTTGGAGTAATACGACAGAACAATCCAGCCTGCCAGAAGGAAGAAGCCGTTCGGAATCCGGTGCAGATACAATTGGCCAAGTCCGGGCATCAGTAAAGACCATACAAGAGCAAGCCAGGGTATGCGCCGATCTAAATATTTCATTACGACAGAGCTTAGCTGGTAGAAGCCTACCCGACAGTTCTCCCGATCGGCCATCACATACAGCTTATTCTGCTCCACCGTCGTCCGATAGCTATCCCAGATCGCATACACGTATACAGCAATGTATAGTAGCACCCACTTGTGATTAATGACCTGCTGAGCTTCCTTAAACCGCCCCGTGAAGGAAAGTACCATCGCCTCATTAATGCGTGAGTGAACATTGATTAGCACCTCCCATAATATTAAAATGAATCCTTTCACATGAAGGCCAAGCTGCAAATGACCAAAGCCCGGAAATGCCGCTGACCACCAGGCAGTTACCCAAGGATTACGTAGGTGCAAAATATTAATGTTCATCGTGCTCATATACGCAAGTAGCCGCTGCGTCGTACCTGTTTCTGTCGTCTTCGTCATACGCATCTCTCCATACTCATTCGTTATGGTTAGCATGCCCCGATTTACATATTATTTACATCTTGGTCAAAAAGAAAAGCCGCGACCTGCCCTGTAAGGCAGATCGCGGCTTAATCCGCGGTTATATGAGCTTCGATATGGCTCGGTAAGCGTTGATGAGATCGGTGTGCTTCGCAATGCTTACGCTTGAATGTCGGCCTTAGCCAGCATATCGCGCACGGCGACGCTAACCATGATGAGCCCAGCGACTGGCGGCACGAACGCGTTGCTCGCCGGAGGCTGCTGCGCCTTGCGAATTTCCGGCGCATTCTCCGGGACGATACGCTGCGTCACGTCCTCGCGCGGCTTCATCGGCGTCTCGGTCGAGAAGACGACCTTGACGCCGCGCGTAATGCCCTCCTTGCGGAGCTTGTGGCGAATAACGCGGGCGAGCGGATCGACTGACGTCTTCGAGATGTCCGCCACCTGGAACTTCGTCGGGTCCATCTTGTTCGCCGCGCCCATGCTCGAGATGAGCGAGATGCGGCGGCGACGGCATTCCTTGATCAGATGAATCTTGTAGCTGATCGTGTCGGAGGCGTCCAGCACGTAGTCGAGCGGATAGGCGAATAGCTGCTCGTACGTCTCCTCGGTATAGAACATCTTGAGCGCGATACAATCGCACTCCGGATTAATTTGCAGGATACGGTCGCGCATGAGCTCCGCCTTCGGCTGACCGACGGTCGTAACGAGGGCGTGAATTTGCCGATTCACGTTCGTAATGTCGACGACGTCCTTGTCGATCAGGATCAATCTACCGACGCCCGTGCGTGCGAGCGCCTCAGCTGCGATCGAGCCGACGCCGCCGATTCCGAGCACAGCTACCGTGCTGTTCTTCATCACATCGAGCCCTTCCGGGCCGATTGCAAGCTCCGTTCGCGAAAATTGATGCAGCATGACGCTGTCAACTCCTTTGAAGTGTAACGAGTTAGGACTTGAATACAGGCGGCTTCGTCGCGATGCGAATGGACAGCTGCTCGAGCTGCTTCTCGTCGACTGTTCCCGGTGCATCGGTCAAGAGGTCCGTCGCGCTTGCTGTCTTAGGGAACGCGATCGTCTCGCGGAGGTTCGTGCGTCCCGTGATCAGCATGACGAGACGATCGAAGCCGAACGCAATACCGCCGTGTGGCGGCGTGCCGTACTCGAATGCCTCGAGCAGGAAGCCGAACTTCTCGTTCGCTTCGTCAGGCGAGAAGCCGAGCGCCGCGAACATTTTTTCCTGTACCTCACGCTTGTATATACGCATCGAACCGCCGCCGACCTCGTAGCCGTTCAGGACAAGGTCGTACGCTTGGGCGCGAATTTGACCTGGGTCTGTATCGAAATAATGAACGTCCTCTTCCTTCGGACGGGTGAACGGATGATGCTCGGCCACGTAGCGCTTCGCCTCATCGTCATAGCTGAGCAGCGGGAAGTCGACGACCCATGCGAACTTGAACTGGCTCTCGTCGATCAGACCGAGCTGACGACCGATCTTCAGACGCAGGTTGCCAAGCACGTCGGCCACGACCTTCTTCGTATCCGCCGAGAACAGCAGCAGGTCGCCCTCCTCCGCCTCGAGGCGCTCCTTCAAGAGCTCCAGCTCCTGCTCGTTGAAGAACTTCACGATCGGCCCCTTCAGCTCGCCGTCCTTGTACGTGATCCAAGCAAGACCCTTCGCTCCGTAACGGGCCGCGTATACGCCGAGATCGTCGATCTCCTTGCGGCTCCATACGCCGCAGCCCTTCGCGTTGAGCGCCTTCACCTGGCCACCCTTGCTAATGACGCTTGCGAACACCTGCACGCCCGATTGCGCAACGATATCGGATACGTCCTTCAGCTCGAGGCCGAAGCGCAGGTCC
This sequence comes from Paenibacillus sp. YYML68, assembly GCF_027923405.1. NCBI lineage: Bacteria > Bacillati > Bacillota > Bacilli > Caryophanales > Paenibacillaceae > Paenibacillus > Paenibacillus sp. YYML68. Next base: position 3,824,245 of record NZ_BQYI01000001.1, read on the forward strand.
GGCTTGTCCGAGCCGTACTTGCCCATGGCGTCCGCATAAGAGATGCGCTGGAACGGCGTCTGGAGCTCGACATTCGCCGTCGCACGGAACAGCTTCACCATCAGCTGCTCCATCATGTCGAGAAGCTGATCCTGCGTCAGGAACGACGTCTCGATGTCGACCTGCGTGAACTCCGGCTGACGGTCTGCACGAAGATCCTCGTCACGGAAGCAACGTGCGATCTGGTAGTAGCGCTCAAGACCGCCGACCATCAGCAGCTGCTTGAATATTTGCGGAGACTGCGGCAAGGCGAAGAACTCGCCCGGATGCACACGGCTTGGCACGAGGTAATCGCGCGCGCCCTCAGGCGTGCTCTTCGTCAAGATCGGCGTCTCGACCTCGATGAAGCCACTGTCGTCTAAGTAATCGCGGAACACCTTCGCTGCTTTGGAGCGAAGCTGCAGTGTACGCTGCATTTCCGGACGGCGCAGGTCGAGGTAACGGTACTTCAGACGAAGAGACTCGTCGATCTCGATGCCGTCTTCGATGAAGAACGGCGGGTTTTTCGCTGCATTCAATATTTCGATTTCCGTCACGCGGATCTCGATTTCCCCTGTCGGGATGTTGGCATTCACCGTCTCAGCATCGCGCTCGATAACGGTGCCGCGAACAGCAAGCACGTACTCGTTGCGCGCACGGTCAGCAATCGCAAGCGCCTCTGCGGAGAACTCTGGGTTGAATACGATCTGTACAAGACCGCTGCGGTCGCGAAGATCGATGAACAGAACGCCGCCGAGGTCGCGTCTGCGCTGCACCCAGCCGTTCAAGGTTACGGTTTGACCGACGTTCGCTTTAGTCAGCGAGCCGCAGTCGTTTGTTTTTAACATTTGCGTCATAGGAATGGTCTACCTCCAAAGTTTGGTGAATGGCTACAATTATTATTCGTACAGCTGTGCTGAAGCGCTAGGCAATTTCGTTACACAACACGCGAGCATCGCTCTCCGCAAGCTTCGCCTGCCTAGTTCGAGCCTCTTACTCTACCCGCTAGCACGCTCGCAACGTCCGAGAGCGCCAACGTCTCCTGCTCCCCGGTCGCCATCGCCTTGACCGTAATCTCGCCCTTGGCCAGCTCGTCATCGCCGAGAATAGCCACGTACGCAGCCTGATGGCGGTCAGCGGACTTCATCTGCGCCTTGATCTTGCGCGACTGGTAGTCCCGCTCTGCTGACAGCCCTGCGCCGCGCAGCTCGTGCACCAGCTTCACCGTCGCCTTCTCAGCCGCTTCGCCGAGCCCGATTACGTACACGTCGAGCGGCTTCGCGCCCGGCACCTCGATGCCCTGCGCCTGCAGCACGAGCAGGATGCGCTCGAGCCCTAGACCGAGGCCGACACCCGGCTGGTCGTTACCGCCGATCTGTCCGACGAGTCCGTTGAAGCGGCCGCCGCCGCCGATCGTGTCGATCGCGCCAATGCCCGCCGCCTTGTACTCGAACGCCGTATGCGTGTAGTAGTCCAGTCCGCGCACAAGCCTCGGATTGAGCCGGAACGGTACGCCGAGCGCAGTCAGATGCTCCTGCAGCGCCTCGAAGTGCGTGCGGCACTCCTCATCCAGATGCTCCACAATCGTCGGTGCGCCCTCGCCGAATTTCTGATCAATCTTGCAATCGAGAATACGCATCGGGTTGCGGTCATAGCGAGATTGGCAATCCTTGCACAGCTGCTCCTTGACCGGGGCGAAAAATTGCTGGATATGCGTCCGATACGCCGCACGCACAGCCGGATTGCCGACGGAGTTCACCTCAACCGTGACGTCCTTCAGCCCGATCTCCTTGTAGAACGTGTAGCCGAGCGCAATCACCTCTGCATCGATCGCCGGATCGACCGAGCCGAACGCCTCGATGCCGAACTGGTGAAACTGGCGGTACCTTCCCGCCTGCGGCTGCTCATACCTGAACATCGGTCCGATATAATACAGCTTGCTCACATCCGGCTCGCCGTACAGCTTGTTCTCGACATAAGCGCGGACGACGCCTGCTGTTCCTTCTGGACGTAGCGAGATGCTGCGGTCGCCCTTGTCCATGAACGTGTACATTTCCTTCTCGACAATATCCGTCGTCTCGCCTACGCCGCGCTGAAACAGCTCGGTGTGCTCGAAGATCGGCGTACGAATTTCGCGATAATTGAACCGCGCGCACAGCTCGCGAGCCTTGCCTTCGAGATATTGCCACTTCTCCACAACACCTGGCAGCAGATCCTGCGTACCCTTCGGCTTCTGAATGGACATCCTGAGCTTCAGCTCCTTCCTTATTCTGATAGTGATTGAACTCTTCCTTGTACGCATGTACGCAAAAAATCTCCCGCCCCTGTATGCATCAGGGACGAGAGATACGAATCACAGCTGCTATCTCCCGCGGTACCACCCGCGATTTGAACAAACGATCGCTGCTGGCCGGACATTAGACACCATCCAGTCGGCGAAAGCTTATTCACACTTGATGCGGGTAACGCCCGCCTGCGCAAGCAGCTACTGCCCGTCAATGTTGCGATTCATGTGCACAGCTAATCTGTTACATGTATCACAGCCGGGGTTCCCTGCTCGTCCTCCGGGAGGTCTGTTCATCCGATTCGCATAAGGAAGCTTTCAGCCGCGTCTTCCCTCTCTGGCGTATGCAAGGTTCGAACTACTTGTTCCCATCTAACGGATCATTGGGTATTCATGACATTCAATGCTCACATTTTAACTTCCAATGCTGTACAAAGTCAAGTCGAATCCGGTCAAATGGTGTACGAAAGTCGATTCGCGCTGCTCCCGCTTACTTGTTCAGCGCTTGTACGACATCCTTAATGAGCATGTACGTGTCGGCGTTCGTCAGCTCCTCCTTGTTTGCGATCGACTCTACCGTTGCCGCCGTCAAGTAACCGGCTGTCTGCAGCTGGCTGACCGCCTGCTTCATACCCGCTCCCTCGAGCTTCAAGAGCAGCGCGATCATGTAGGCGGCATGATCAAGCGTGACTGGCAGCGTCTTCGCGTCAGCACCCTTCGCGAGCGCTCCCGACGGCGCACCCTTCATCGCATCCGGCTTATGCTTGCGGAGCCCCTCGAGCAGGTTGACCATCCGCTGCTGATTGCTCTTCTCATCCATGCGGAAATTGTTATCGTAGCCGCCAGTCGTCAATCCGAGCGTGATGGCCACCTTCAAGCCCTCATACGCCTTGTGCGACATGAACGGCTCTGGCTTCAGCTCGTACGGCTGCAGCACCATGCCTTGTGCGTTCAGCGTCGCCTGCAGCGTCTCGATCGCTTCCTTCGAAGCCGCCATCTGGCGGAACGTCAGCTTGCGCTCGTTCGCGATCTTGACCGCCGCGCCAGCCGCTTCGCCAGCTGCCATGCCGATCGGGATGACGCGCGCGCTGCCATGCGGCAGCGTATCGAAGCTGGACGCGCGACCGATGACGAGCAGCCCGTCTACCTTCAGCGGCACAATGGTGCGGAACGGAATCGCATATTTCTTCGGATCCGTCACGACTGCCCCTGTATCCGCAGGCGACAGACGCTGAATATCGACCGGATATTCGCCGAAGCCGATGCGGTCCCAATGGTCGCGGTTCTCCACCACGTCGATAATGCTCAGACGGTATTCGCCCTGTATGTGGCGCGTCTCACGCACGTACAGCTCTGGAGCGGTGCCATCCAGCTCAATGTTAGCGAATTCGGGATACTTACTCTTCATATGCGCAACGATGTGCGGCAGCTCGCTCTTCGCAATCTCGAACGCTTCCTCGCGCGATTTTGGATCGGTGCCGTCAATGCCGAACACCTGCAGCGCATTGATCAGCATCGTGTTGTCGTTCTGTCGGCCAATATTGAGCCCGCGCATCGCGACGCGCTCCTTGTTCACCGAAGGATAGTCCTTCATATCCTTGTAGCCCCACGCGCTCATCGCATTGGCGCCAGTGCCGGCATCACCGTCTCCTTCAAGACGCTCCTGCACCTTCTTCCACACGTCAGGCGTAATGTTGTTCAGACGGAAGACAAGCGTTACCGCCATACGCGACTTCTTGTCCCCAAGATCCTCGCGTCCGAACGTATAAGGCACGCCAGCGAGCGCCGCGATATCCGCATCCTGCGTCGCGTCGATGACTGCGCTAGCCTTCACCTCGCGTGTAGACCCATCAGCCAGCGTCAGCTTAAGGCCAGTCACCTTGGAGGCGCCGCCAGCCGTATCGACGATCGGCTCCATCGACTGCACCTTCAGCAGCACGTCCAGGTTCGCTTCCCCGCCTGCGATCTGATGGAACGCGTTAGCAGCCGTCACGACATCGAACGAATCTCCCTCAATCTTGGAATACCATTCGGCAAAAATCCCCTTATTCATCAGCTCGTGATGATTCAGAACGCCCTTCTCCGGCTCGTAATTCATATCCAAACTGTTCAGCCAGCCAAGAGTCATTAAGCCGCCGAGAATGGCCCGGTCGCGTCCGTCCACGAGCAACGTCTTCAGTCCGTTCCGGGAGGCCGACACTGCAGCCGCGACGCCCTCAGGGTCGGTGCCCGCTACAATGACATCGTACTGCTCCTGTGGTGAAGCAATCGTCTTCACCTCTGTCAACGTCTGCGATTGTCGCGCCGCCGGATTATGCTTGATATCGTATTGCTTCCATACGTACAGACCGCTCGCCGCTGCAGCGATCACGATGATCGCAAGCAATACGCCGATGTAGCCCTTCATGCTGCCGCCCGAATTACTCAAATTTCCTGCCATGACACACCTCTTTATAATTGGAATAAATTTCTACACAATAGACGAATAGCATGGAATAAAGTTGCAGCCTTCGCTTTCCTTCGACATCACTTGGACAGACGAGGGCCTCGCTCACGCAGCATCGTGACCAATCTAATGGAATGTGCTGCCCGTGTCAAGTCTCAATGTGTCATACCGACACCATGGAGCCTGCCGCTCCGTAAGCCTCGTCCAATAGCCGCAGCTTCTTGTCGATATATTCTCGATAGGCCTGGTTGTAGACCGACGGCTCCTTCGGATTCGGGAAACGCTCGATGCGCTGCTCGTAGCCTTCCTCATGCTCGACCTTCGGGAACAGCACCTTGCTGACGGCGCCGCAGCCGAGCCCGATAATCGTCTGGCGCTCCTCCATCATAAGGATGTTATACAAGCTTTCGTAGCCTTCGAACGAGTAGCCGACGTTCTCCTGGTTGCCGAGAATATTTTTTTGACGATACATGTAATACGGAACGTACTGATGCGCCGTCGTCCAGTCGGAGGCCGTCTTGATCATCTCGGCGATCTCCTCCCGTCCTGCCACCTCGTACTCGTCCTTGTTCTTCGTCATACGGGAAGCGCGCTTGAAGGACAGCGTATGGACGGTCAGAGACTCAGGCATCAGCTTCCCCGTCTCGTCCAGCGTTCGCTGCAGCTCCTCAAGACCTTCGTCCGGAAGACCTACGATGAGGTCCATATTAATGTTGTTCATGCCGAGCTCCCTTGCGAGCTTGAACTTCTCAATCGTCTCCTCGACTGTATGGTGGCGCCCGATCGCATCCAGCGTCGCCTGCGTGAAGCTTTGCGGATTAATGCTGATCCGATGCACGTTGTAGCGCTTCATCACCTCGATCTTATCGGCCGTAATCGTATCGGGACGACCTGCCTCGACCGTCAGCTCGCGTACCCGATCCATCGACGGCATCCACTCGTGCATCGTGACGAACAGCGCCTCCATCTGCTCCGCCGTAATGCTGGTCGGTGTGCCGCCGCCCCAATAGATCGTTGTAATCGACAGTCCCTGCTCCTTCAGCCATTGCCCCGTCAGCCGAATCTCCTCATGCAGCCCTTCGAGGAACGCCTCAACCGAGCCGTTCTGTCCGCGAATATCGTAGGCTGGGAACGTACAGTAGGCGCACTTGGTCGGACAGAACGGGATGCCGATGTACAGACTAACCTCGCGATCGAGGTGGAACAAGTCCGGGATCACCTTCAGCTGGCGCTCCGCGATGTCCGCCAACAGCTCGACCTTCGGCTCCGTGACCAAATATTCATCGCGCAGCACCTGCTTGCATGACTCGATCCCCGTATTCTTCATCATCAAATTGTGCATGAGCTTCGTCGGTCGAACGCCGGTCAATATGCCCCAAGGCTGCTCAAGCCCCGTATACTCCCCGAGCACCTCCAGCATCCCGTAGCTGACCGCGCGCTTCGTCATCCGTCTCAAGCCCTCGTCTCGAGCTCCTAGAGCTCGACTGTTCGTGCTCGTCAGCACTTGACCGCTTGCACGGTCCGTTAACGTAAGCTCGACCTTCACACGCTGCGAATTCTCGTCGAGAACGGCCGCGACACGCAGATGCAGCTGTGCTTCCGAATCCGGCGTATAGACGACCTCCACATTCTCGAAGAACAGCTTCGCTATATGTAACAGCTCACCGGCGTGCTCACCGACGCCGACGCGCTCAATCTCTATCCTCACTAAGTGGTTCCCCCCTTGATTCCGTGCGATTAGCGGAAGCCAAACTAGCCATAGTGTAGCATATTTCTCCTGTGCAGGAAAAGAAAACAGACCGTTCTCGCACAGCGGCGATTACGGTCTGGTCGTATTAACGAAACGTCTTGCGCGGCGTCCGCTTCAGCTGCTCATGCGCCGAGGAATGGCTCATGCTCCAATCGGACACCGAGCGCTCCGACGATAGCATCGCCGCAGCCTCCTCCATATTGCCAAGCGCCATGTAGAGCTCCGGCATCAGCGCGATTTGCTCCTTCGGGGATCGGTACATGCTTCGCTGTCTCCTTGCGTGCTCAAGTTGTAGGGCTTGCTGCTCTCACACTTGTCAGCATTGCCCATTGAGCGCATGTTTATCCCTTCAAGCTGCATCTCAAGCCCTAGCCAGCCTCAGCCCAGCTACAGCCAGCACCCGGGACCTTCTACGTCTGCTACGACTTGCGCTTGCTCTCCACGATCAGCGTCACCGGACCGTCATTCACGAGCGCGACGTCCATCATCGCCCCGAACCGCCCCGTCTCTACAGTCAGACCATGTCCACGCAGCAGCTCGTTGAACGTCTCATAGAGCGGCTCCGCCTTCTCCGGACGGGCAGCAGCCATGAAGTTCGGCCGCTTTCCCTTGCTGCAATCGCCGTACAGCGTGAATTGGGAGACGGACAAGATTTGTCCGCCTGTCTCCGTAATCGAATGATTCATCTTCCCCTGCTCGTCCTCAAAAATGCGAAGCCCCGCAATTTTATCCGCCACATACTTCGCATCGTGCTCCGTATCGCCCTCCGCTATACCGACGAGCAGCACAAGTCCCGAGTCGATGCGGCCGACGAGCTCACCGTCCACAGTGACGCTTGCCGCCTTGCTGCGCTGCAATACAACGAGCATCTGCTTCCTAGTCCCCTTTCCCTCCGACGAGTCGGTAAAGCTCACGCTCTAGCCGTCCCGGGCTCCTGTCATAGCTCCGATTGACTGACTAAGCCTGCATAATGCGCTGCACCGAATAAACATCCTTCACCCGCTTAATTTTCTCCACAACGGCATGCAGATGATCGATATTGCGAATCAGTATCGTCATATGAATCATCGCCATCTTGTTCTTGTCCGAACGGCCGGATACGGCAGAGATGACGGTCTTGCTCTCTGACACGGCCTGCAGCACCTCGTTCAGCAGTCCGCGACGGTCATGGCCGGTAATTTCGATCTCGACATTATAGTTCGCCTCCACCTGATCGGCCCATTCGACCTCAATGACGCGGTTGCCCTCGTCGCTATGCTCAGGAGAAGGAATATTCGTACAGTCCGAGCGATGCACGGACACGCCTCGTCCGCGTGTAATATACCCGATAATGCGGTCGCCGGGCACCGGATTGCAGCAGCGCGCGAAGCGGACGAGCAAGTTATCTACACCCTTAACACGTACTCCGTTCGTCGGCCGCCCCTTGCGCTCCTTGTCGTGAGACGGGACGCGCATATCGCGCACCTCGCTGGTCAGCTGCAGCGCCTGCTGCTGCGCCTCCTCTGCTTCACGACGAACCTTCTCCGTCAGCCGGGTCACGATCTGTGCAGCGGTAATGCCGCCGAAGCCGACAGCCGACATCATATCCTCAATCTCGTGGAAGTTGAACTTCTTCGCCACCTCGAGCAGCTCGTCGTCCTTCATCAGCGCAGGCGGCTCATAGCCGAGTCGCTTGAGCTCACGCTCGATCATGTCGCGACCCTTCAGCACGTTCTCCTCGCGCCGCTCCTTCTTGAACCATTGACGAATCTTCGAGCGGGCATGCGACGACTGGGCGATCTTCACCCAATCCTGACTAGGGCCATAGGAATGCTTGGACGTTAAGATCTCGATAATATCTCCCGTCTTCAGCTTATGGTCGAGCGGCACAATACGTCCGTTCACCTTGGCCCCGATCGTTCGGTTACCGACCTCTGTATGGATGCGATATGCAAAATCGAGCGGCACCGATCCAGCAGGCAGCTCGATCACCTCACCCTTCGGCGTGAAGACGAACACAAGATCGGAGAAGAAATCCATCTTGAGCGACTCCACGAACTCCGAGGCGTCCTCCGCCTCATTCTGCAGCTCGATAATTTCGCGGATGAACTGCATCTTGTCCTCATAGCCGCTGGAAGGTCCGGTCGCGCCCTCCTTATAAGCCCAGTGCGCCGCCACCCCGTACTCCGACGTGCGATGCATGTCGAACGTCCGAATCTGCACCTCGAGCGGCTCACCCTTCGGTCCGATCACCGTCGTATGCAGCGACTGGTACATGTTCGGCTTCGGCATCGCGATATAATCCTTGAAGCGGCCAGGCATCGGCTTCCACAGCGTATGAATGATGCCGAGCGTTGCATAACAATCTTTAATGTTGTCCACGATAATACGCAGTGCGAGCAGATCGTAGATTTCGTTGAACTGCTTGTTTCGCGTCGTCATTTTTTTGTAAATACTGTAAATATGCTTCGGTCTGCCAGATATATCGCCCTCGATGCCCATCTCGCCGAGCTTCTCACGTACATTCGTGATGACATCGTTAATATATTGCTCTCGCTCGGTCCGCTTCTTCTGCATCAGGTTGACGATCCGGTAATATTGCTGCGGGTTCAAGTAGCGGAGCGCGATATCCTCCATCTCCCACTTGATCGCCGATATACCGAGCCGGTGCGCAATCGGGCAAAATATTTCAAGCGTCTCATCCGCGATTCGCCGCTGCGCCTCCTCGGATTGGTGCTTCAACGTGCGCATATTATGAAGACGATCGGCAAGCTTGATCAAGATTACACGAATATCTTGCGCCATCGCCACGAACATTTTCCGATAATTCTCGTTCTGATGCTCTTCCTTGCTCTTGAACTTGATCTTCTCCAGCTTCGTCAAGCCGTCCACAATCATTGCACACGTCGCGCCGAACCGTTCATGCACCGCCTCGAGCGGCACCGTCGTATCCTCCACCACATCATGCAGCAGCGCCGCGATGACGCTGATGACGTCCATCTGCATGTTAACCAGAATGTCCGCAACTGCAAGCGGATGCAGAATGTAAGGCTCGCCGGACTTACGAACTTGACCGAAGTGGGCTTCGTCGGCAAATACGTAAGCCTCCCGGATTCGGATAAGCTCTTGTTCCTTCATATATTTAGATGCCTTCTCAAGAAGCTGTTCTATCCCCATCGGTCTTTTCCATTCCCTCGATTTGATTTTAATCCATTATGCCCCTGAAGCAGGCTCTCCGTCAAGAATAAGCCGAACAACCGAGCGATTTCGATTCTTAATTATACATAAAAAGGAGACCTCGCGGTCTCCTGCATCTCTCACTATCGTGCGCTACTTGGTGCTATTCGTATTGTACGAGTGAAATCACTTCAACGCCGTCCAGCTTCTCACGGCCGTTCAGCTCGAGCAGCTCGATCAGGAACGCTGCGCCGACGACCTCGCCGCCCAGCTGCTTCACGAGATTCATCGAGGCTGCAATGGTGCCGCCAGTTGCGAGCAGATCGTCGGCGATCAGCACCTTTTGCCCTGGCGAGATTGCATCGCTGTGCATCGCCAGCTTATCCTTGCCATACTCGAGCGCATAGTCAGCCTCGATCGTCTCGCCTGGCAGCTTGCCGCTCTTGCGGATCGGCACGAAGCCGACCCCGAGCGCTACAGCAAGCGGAGCGCCGATGACGAAGCCGCGCGCTTCAGGCCCTGCGATGCAATCAATCTGCTGACCCTCCAGCCGCTTCACGAGCTCCTCAATGACGGCCTTGTACGCCGCGCCGTCGTTCAGAAGCGTTGTAATGTCTTTGAAGCTGATGCCGGGCTGAGGGAAGTCCGCAATTTCGCGGATATACGATTTGTAGTTCATACGATTTCCTCCAATATAGGTTCACTAGTCATAAGGTGGTCAGTCAATAATTCAAGCAGCTCCCTGGAGGAGGAGTACAGTAGCTGCTGCTCCGCCTCCGGACGCTTCAATCTGGCTTGATATAAGGTAGACGATGTCAGCTCTCTCTTCTGGGCTGCAGCCACGAGGCGGAAGCCGCCCTCGATACGCTCGGCTAATCCGAGCTCAGTGAATACGTCGAGCATGAACCGTACGAGACCGACAGATACTCCTGCGCGCTTCGCAATCGCTTGCTCGTAAGCGAGCACCGAGCCGACTTGATGTCCATTCTTATCGAGCAGGGACGCCGCGCCGTACACCGCCTTGAACATGTCGCGATCCGGTACGGTCGACGCCTGCCGATCTATCTCGGAGCTGCCGAACAGCGCGAAGTACCTGTGCACGGACAGTGCCGATGTCGTGACTGACTGCAGCTGCTTCATCGTATCGGGAACGGTGTACAGCACGATGTCGCTCGCCTCAGAGATCGATATGAGCTCAGCAGCCAAGCCATGAGGCGCTGCTGTGCCGAATACATCGACCGTCCACACCGCCGCCTCAGCATCGAGCTGACGCAGGGCGTCCGGCACATAGGAGCCGAACACGATGACGACCGGAGGCTTCCGAGCAGGACGCTCGCCCCCCGGCAGACGCTTCAGCCGGTCCAGCACCTCGGCAAGCTTGCGCTCCGGCTGAGCGGTGCCTCGCCAGTCGAACAGCTGTACGCCTGGTACACATAGATCCTGCACCATAATTTGAGGCCGACACGTGCCATTCCATTCGTTCAAGGATAGCTCGCCGATCACGTTCATCCGAGCGGACGGCGAGATCCACTCGCCTAGCGCGCCCTTCCCGAACGCGATCGCTTCCACCCCGGCCGCCGCCTCCAGCGAGCTCTTCAGCGTCAGCTTCAAGTGCTGATGCTCCTTGCCGAGCGTCCGCTGCTCGCTCACATGCAGCTCAGTGAACGTGAAGCGCGGAGCCGGGTTGCCCATGCCGAACGGGCCGAGCTGCTCCAGCTGCCGAATGCTGTCAATATGAATGTCCTCGAACCGGCACTCCAGATCTGACTGCATCACCGGTATATAGTCTTCCGGCTGCAGCCACTCCTGCGCGAGCTGAATCATCCTCGCCTCCAGCTCTGGCAAATGATCTCTTGCGACTGTCATACCTGCCGCCATCGGATGGCCACCGTAATGCTCCATCAAGTCGTCGCAGCGGGTGAGCGCCTTGTACATGTCGTAGCCAGCGATGGAGCGGGCGGAGCCCTTCGCCTTCCCGGTGTCCGGATCAATGCCGAGAATGATCGTCGGCCTGTAATACCGATCTACCATCTTGGAGGCGACGATGCCGATGACGCCGACGTTCCACGATTCGTCTGCCAGCACGATGGCCTCCGGCAGCTTGCCATCCGCCGCCTTGCGACGCTCGACCATCGATGCAGCCTGCTTCGTCATCTCATCTACGATCCGCTGTCGCTCCTTATTCAGCTGATCGAGCTCATGTGCCAGATGCTCGGCCTCCTGCTCGCTGTCAGTCGTCAGCAATCGGACAGCCGTATCAGCACTAAGCAGCCTTCCGCTTGCGTTGATGCGAGGAGCGATCGCGAAGCCGATATGGGTCGAGTTCACATCCTTCAGCGCAATACCGGCTACGCCGAGCAAAGAGCGTATTCCATAGTTCGTCGTGGAGCGCATGCGGGCAATGCCTTGCTTTACCATAATGCGATTCTCTCCAGATAGGTGCATCAGATCCGCGACTGTACCGATTGCGACGTATTCTAGCAGCTCCTCCGGCCAGCGGCCAAGCAGCGCCTGAGCCAGCTTGAAGCTGACGCCGACGCCAGCCAAGTGCTTGAACGGATACGAACAGGTTGGCTTCTTCGGATTGATGATCGCGTAGGCATCAGGCAGCCGCTCCGGCGGCTCATGATGATCCGTCACGACGACATCGATACCAAGCTCTGCAGCATAAGCGATCTGCTCGACAGCGCTGATCCCTGTATCGACAGTGATGATGAGGGACACGCCTGCTTCCTTCGCTGCATCGAGCGCCGCCGTATTCAAGCCATAGCCCTCATGCACCCGATGCGGTATATACGTATCGAAGCGGCAATCGAGCTGCTGCAGCAGCTTAACCATAAGTGTGGTGCTGCTTACCCCGTCCGCATCGTAATCGCCATACACGCGAATATATTCGCCAGCCTCGACGGCGCGGCGAATACGCTCGACAGCCTGCTCCATTCCGTCCAGCAAGTACGGATCGTGCGTATGCTCCGTTCCTCCGTGTAAAAACTGAGCTGCCTGCTCGATGTCCGTCCAGCCGCGTACCGCAAGCAGCTTGGCCACGAGCGGGGGCACGCCTAAGGCTTGCTCCAGCGTCTGTGCGATATGCGGCTCCGGTTGACCGACCGACCATCTTGCCTTCCCCTGAAGCATACGTGTCGATCCCCCTTTTAGTTAAAATCGTGCTGTGCCTATCAACGATAGACCTATCGTTTAGTGCAGCAGCGTCGGCAAATCATCGTGTTCGAGACCTTCATTCTTATATGGATAGCCCGGGTCGTAAGGATTCACGTGTACGAACACGTCCGATACATGGATGAAGCGCTTCATCAACGTCTGCTTCACCGTTTTGGCGATCTCATGACCTTCGAATATCGAAATTTTCGGATTCACGCTGATTTTGACATCTACAATGACGTAATGCCCGTGCTCTCTCGCCCGCAGATCGTCAATCGAGATAACACCCTTGATCCGCTGCACCGTATCGAGCAGATCCTTCGCATCCTCTTGGTGCAGAACGTGATCCATCGTACGATGAGCCGCGTCCATCATGATGCGATAGCCCATACGGATGATCAGCACTGCAACGAGCAAGCCTGCAATCGGATCGAGATAATACATGCCCGGCACGCCAAAATAAGCGCCCGCCATTGCACCGCCAATACCAACGAAAGCGGCGATGGACGAGTAGACGTCTGAGCGGTGCTCCCAGGCGCTAGCGATCAACGCTTGGCTGGACAGCCGCTGACCGAGCCTATACTTATATTGAAACATAATTTCCTTCACGACAATAGATAGAACGATGACAATTAAAGCCAAGCTCTTCGGTGGGCCTTCTACTCCCTCCAAAAACACCTTCACTGTTGTAATGCCGACCTCAAGCCCTGCTACCATGAGGAGAACGGACAAGACAATAGCCGCGATGGGCTCCGCCTTGCCGTGACCGTACGGATGATCCTCGTCAGGAGGCAGCTTCGCGGTACGAAGTCCGATCAGAACTGCAATGGAGCCAACGACATCGGAGGCTGAATGGACAGCATCAGCAAGCAAAGCCTTACTTTGCGCCATAATGCCTGCAGCCGCTTTGATCAGCGTCAAGACGACGTTCACTCCTATACCAATCCACATGCCGACTGACGCCTGTTTATATCGTTCCTCTGTCATGGGGCCTCTCCTCCATGAAAGTATCGTTTCGTCAAAGCCTATACAAGTACAACAGCCGCCGCAGCATGCCTATGCGCGGCGGCCGTTTTTCTATTGCTTACGCTGCAGCTTTCTTTTTGGAACCGATCGACTTGTTCTTCAGCAGCAGCCAGATTGGACTTGCGATGAAGATCGAAGAGTATGCCCCGCTAAGCAAGCCGAGAATCATCGCAAGCGAGAACAACCGAATCGCCGGACTTCCCATGACGAACAGCAGCACCGCGGCGATGAATACGGTCAGCACCGTATTAATGGAGCGCAGCATCGTCTGCGATATACTCTTGTTCACAAGATCAGCCAGATCTTCGAACGACTTCAGCTTGGAGAAGCGCAGGTTCTCACGAATCCGGTCAAATATAACGATCGTATCGTTGATGGAATAACCGATGATCGTAAGCACTGCGGCGACGAACGGCAGGTTAACCTCGAGACGGAAGATCGAGAATACACTGATGACGATGAACGCATCATGCAACAGAGCGACGATCGCTGCCACTGCGAAGCGCCATTCGAAGCGGATGCTGACATAAATAATGATTCCGACACTCGCAACCAGAACGGCGTATATCGCCTTCATTGCCAGCTCCTTCGCAAGCTCGGTGTCGACCGTATTCTCTTCCTTCGTCACCTTGTCACCATATACGGACTTGAAGGCGTCCTCTACCTGCTTCACCTGCTCCTGAGACAGCACCTGATCGAAGCGTACGGTCACACGATCACCCAAGTCGCCGCCAATAATCGGCGGAGTCGCTGGCGACTGACCGGCACTCTTCAAGATCTCAACCGCCTTCGCCTGCTCCACCGCTTGTCCGCCTGTAGATATATCGAGCGTCGTGCCTGCCTTGAAGTCAACGCCCAGATTCAGGCCTGAGAACAGCAGCGTCGCAATGCCCAGTATCGTAATGACGATGGAGAATATGAACGCCTTCTTGCGATTACCGACAAAATCATAATTAAAGCGCATTAATCTCGGACTCCTTTACTCCAAAGTACTCCGGCTTCTTCAACCAGTTGCTACGAATGAGCAAATACAGCAGCCATCTGGAGAAAAGGACGTTCGAAAGGATACTGACCAGAATGCTGAAAATAAGCGTCAGCGCAAAGCCTTGAATCGCGCCTGTTCCGAGGAAGTACAGCACCGCACCGGCCAAAATCGTCGTCAGGTTCGCGTCGATAATGGTGCGCAGCGAGTTGCGCGAGCCAGCCTTCAGCGACGACAAGGCACTCTTGCCGCTGCGCATCTCCTCTTTAATCCGCTCGTACGTAATGATGTTGGCGTCCACGGCCATACCGACCCCAAGCACGAAGGCGGCAATACCAGGGAGCGTCAACGTTGCGTTCATCATATAGATGATGCCAAGTAGCAGCCAGATGTAGGCAATGATCGATACGCTTGCGACCAGGCCTGGAATCCGGTAAACGAAAATCATGAATAGTAAAATTAGGATGGAAGCGACTACACTAGCGCGTACGGTCTGCTCCAGCGACGCTTGTCCGAGCGAGGCTCCGACAGACTGCGTATATTTCTCCGTCAGCTTCAGCGGCAGCGCACCGAGATTGATCGTGTCGCGCAGCTTCCGCGCTTCGTCGATCGTATAGTTACCGGAGATCGTCGCCTTGCCGTCGGATAGCACAGCCTGTACGATCGGAGCTGACAGCATCGTCTCGTCAAGGTAGATTGCAAGCGGCTGACCGAGCAGCTTCTCCGTCACGTTCTTGAACTTCTGAGCGTCCTTCACGGTGATGTTGATCTGCGGACGATTCGCCTCATCGAACATGAGCTCAGCTCCGCCCTGAACGAAATCGCTGCCGATCATCTCCTTCGTGCCATCCGGTCCACGGAACGTCAGCTCAGCTGGCTTCTTCAGGATTGCTCGAACTTCGTCCTCATTCGTAATGCCGGCAATACGAACACGAATACGGTCCTTGCCCTCAGTCGTAACCTCCGGCTCGGCAACACCGGAATCGTTCGCCCGCTTCTCGACGCTGCGCGCCGTCTCCAGCAGCGACTCCTTCGTAATCGTCTGTCCCTCTTCAATCGGCTCCGCAACGTACAAGATTTCAAAGCCGCCCTTCAAATCCAATCCGAGCCTGATATCCTTCATCAAGCTTGGGCTGGTCAGACCGATCGCGCTTAACACGATGATGACCACCGCGAAAAACGCGACAATACGCTTAGTATCCATTAACGTTCTCCTTCCACACCTAGGTAGTCCTATTATAACCACCTGCGAAAATCGAGTCAATTTAGCAAGAAACGCTCGAAAACGGCACGAATACATGCCGCAAAGACTCCCCTCTAGCGCTGGGAGTCTCTGTAGACGCTCATCGTCATCCAATTCATGAACGACGTCACCTTCAACGTCAATATATCGTTGACGATGCGATGCAGCGGTGGGAGCCCCTTTTTCCGATAGCTGTCGCTGACGCATTCCCATATCTCCGCTCCCGTTACCCGCTCATAGCCGATCATACGGAACTCCTCCGCCTTGCTCCGGCATATGTCCTCGATCACCTGGTTCAGCTCCTCAGCTTCCATCAGCTCAGACGATCCCTCTGCGCCTTGCTCCGTCCAATCCGTGTCCGCCAAATGCTGTTCGATCTGAGCTTGATCGACCTCACTGGCTTCAGCATCGTCAGCGCCAGCCTCCAATGCTTCCGATGAGTCCATCTCATGCTTCTGAGCTTGGCCCGGTGCCGTCTCAATCGTCATGGACGCCCAGTCCATCATGGTCGGCTGCGCACGCCTCTCAGGAGCATCCACTGCCGCGGCAGACTCATCCGAATAGAACAGCTCCATATAGGGCACCTGCTCAGAACGTGCATCTTTATGATCTCTCTCTTCCTCTCCCGAAGCGGCTTTTTCCTCAGCCTTCTCATGATCCGTCGCTTGCGCTTCTCCGCTGCCAGACTGCAGCTGCTTCTCGTCGCTCATCGATAGTACCCCCTCCCGTTTCGCAGCTCACTCGTTGATCTAACAATTCGCTATATTTGTCGTTTCTCCTGCTTTCCTTGCGTCTATAGACCTGTACAAAAATGTGTGCATGCAGGCGGACATGTTCGGCATATTCATGTAGTACACGCCCTAGATACTCTCTGCCCAGCTCGAAGCTTCCATAGCAAGCTCCGATCAAGTGCTCGGAACCTGTTATTTCATGAGAAAAGAGGTTATTCCGTTGACGAAACAATCGTTTATAAAAGGAACGCTGATCTTGCTGGCGGCCGGTATTATTAACCGCATACTCGGTTTTATTCCACGAATGACGCTGCCGAGAGTCATAGGCGCCGAGGGCATCGGCTTGTACCAGATGGGCTGGCCATTTCTGGTCGTTATTCTAACGATCGTGACAGGCGGTATTCCGATTGCTGTAGCCAAGCTCGTCGCGGAAGCCGAAGCTGAAGGGAATAAGGCGAGGGTCAAGATGATATTCCGCTCCGCCCTCGTGCTTGCCACTATACTCGGTGTGCTGTTCACAGCTCTAATCGTCGTTGGCGCCGAGTGGATTACAGCCCATCTGTTCACAGACCCGCGCGTCTACTATACATTCCTATGCATGACGCCGATCGTTCCGCTAGTTGCCATATCCTCGGTGTATCGGGGATACTTCCAGGGCCGTCAAAATATGATTCCTACGGCACTGTCTCAAGTGACCGAAACACTCGTTCGCATCGTTACCGTTCTGCTATTCGCGTATATGATGCTGCCGTACGGAATCGCTTACGCCGCAGCGGGCGCGATGGTCGGGGTCATGAGCGGTGAGATGTGCGCGCTGCTCGTGCTGCTGCTGCTGCATCGGCAGGAGCTTGCTCGCGAATCAGCCTACACAGCAGCGAGGAGAGCAGTCTCTGCCGTTACCACAGCATCGGCTAGCGCCTGGACGAGCCTGAAGGAGCTCTTGAAGCTGGCTGTGCCGGTAACTGGCAGTAAGCTTGTAGGGTCGGGCTCTTTTTTCCTCGAGTCGATCATGATTGTACAGAGTCTCGCAGCAGCCGGCGTCGCGACAGCAGCAGCTACCGCTCAGTATGGCGCCCTGCAGGGCATGGTCATTCCGGTGTTGCTGCTGCCGAGCGCTCTGACCTATTCGCTTGCCGTCTCGCTCGTTCCTTCGTTGTCCGAGGCGGCAGCCAAGGGCGATATGAGAACGATCCATGCGAGACTGCACCAATCGTTACGGCTCGCCCTTGTTACCGGTGCACCGTTCGCCGCCCTCATGTATGTGCTCGCCGAACCGATCTGTACCTATCTATATGCAGCGCCGGAGGTTGGCGCTATGCTACGCCTGATGGCCCCCGCTGCTCTCTTCATCTACCTGCAAGCACCGCTGCAGGCAGCGCTGCAAGCTCTAGATAAGCCCGGCGCGGCGCTTATTAATACACTGATCGGCTCGGCCGTTAAGCTTACGCTCATCTGGTTTCTTGCCAGCCGTCCGGAATTCGGCATTCTTGGGGCGATCGTAGCGATCACCGTCAACATTATGCTCGTCACCATCTTGCATGGCTACAGCGTCGCCCGTCTGCTCAAGTTCCGAATGGCCGTTACCGATTTCATCAAGGTTGGGGCGTGTATGGCAGGGTCGGGGTGGGCAAGCGTAGTCGTCATGAACAGCAATTGGATTGAAGGCGGACTTAGCCGGTTTCTGACCGCTTCCGCTATTGGGTTCAGCTGCTATATTGTGCTCGCACTGCTAACCCGATTAATCGAGAAGGACGACGTGCTCCGAGTCGTGCTGCTAGGCAAGAAGCTGGTGAAGTAAGCTGCTTGCCTCTACCTTTTCTTATCGATGAACCATTTGCCGCGATGATCGATGGAGCAGAAGAAGACGTCCTTGAAGTCGTTCACGCCGCGCTGCTGCAGCTCCCTCTTTAGCCAAAACCGGGTTTGATCAAGCTTCGCCAAGCTTTCCTCCTGCACCTTCCCATCCATAATTAAGGGCAAGGGCAAGCCTTCATACCGAATGCTGTGCTTCGGCTCGGACTTGGAGGTGGTCTTGATCGAGGCAAGCTGGTCCTTCCGCGCGACTGTCAGCTTGCCGGACGGCTCGAGTATGGCGAATTCAACGTCCGCCGGGTTCAACACTTTATTTTGCCGCAGCTGATGAAGCAGGTCGTCCAAATTGTAGCGCTGCTTCGCCATTTCGGACTGATTCATACGTCCATGCTCCATAATGACGGCCGGTCGGCCCTCGAACAGCCGCCGCAGCCGTTCGCTCTTCATCGAGATAAAGGCGATTAGAATCTGAATGCCCACGAGCGTGACCATCGGCAGAAGTCCCTCAATGATCGGTTTGCGGATGTCATCGAGCACGAACACCGCGATTTCCGCAATCATAATGGAGATGACCAGGTCAAAGATCGACAGCTTGCCGATCTCGCGTTTGCCCATGATCCGCATCATCAGAAAGACGAATATGTACACCAAGACCGTGCGCAAAAAAAGCGTCCACAGCTCCATGTGACTGTCCCTCCCGCAATTGTGGCTCAATGAGTATTGTGACCTTGGGGAGAGCCGCTCATTCCGTAGAAATGTTGGTAAGACTGTCATCGTCTTAGACGAATAATTTGTGAAACAAGCCCATAAAATGGGACTAACTCTATCAAGCCCGGGGAGGTTTGCTACCTAATGAACCGTTCGCCACTGTTATCTGGACTTATGTATTCCACCGTCATTACATTGCTCGGCACGTTGCTAGCCTCATTGCTCCTACTCGCTACTGGCCTATCGGAAAGCTCATGGCTGTCGACGACGCTCCTCGTCCACGGACTATCGCTGCTCATCGGTGGTGTGTTGACCGGCAAGCGCTGTGAATCGAAGGGCTGGTACCACGGCGGCATGCTCGGCATGCTCTATACGGGCATCGTCTGGATGATCGGATTTCTAGCATACGACAGCGGTGTCACGAACGAGCTGCTGATGGTCGGCGGTATCGCGCTCGTTGCGGGAGCATTCGGAGGCGTGGTCGGGGTGAACATGAAGAAGTAATACGCCGCGTAAGCAAAAAAGCATGTGCAGGAGGCGAGCCTCTTGCACATGCTTTTTCAATGTGACGAATAATGACACGAATTACTTGCCCTCTTCCGTCTCAGGCGCCGACTTCACGGAATTGACCGCGGAGCGCTCGAACGTCAGCTTCGTGACGTCGTTCACACGAAGAATAACCGTGTCGTCGGTCAGCTCTACAAGAGTACCGTGCAAGCCGCCGATCGTGACAACCTTATCGCCCTTCTTCAAGGCGCCCAGCATCTGGTTGCGAGTCTTCTGACGCTTCTGCTGTGGACGAATGAGTAGGAAGTACAGAACAACAAACATTAGGACGAGCGGTCCGTAGGTAATCAGAATGCCTTCGATGCCGCCTGGTGAAGTTTGGGCCGTAGCCAACAACATGTGCAGTTCCTCCGTTTCGATTGTTCTAGCCTGAAATAAAATATGTAGAAAGAGTGAAGCCAATCCTCAAAGCAAGCGGGCGCTCGCTTGCGAGCACTAGAATCCTTTGCTATTCTCATCGATGCCGTATTCGGCAAAAAACTGATCCCGGAAGTCGAGCAGTCTGTCCTCGCGAATCGCCTGCCGCACGCCACGCATCAGCTCGAGCAGGAAGTGCAGGTTATGATATGTCGTCAGTCGTATACCGAACGTCTCATCGGCCTTGATGAGATGGCGAATGTATGCACGCGAGTAATTCTGACACGTATAGCAGGAGCACTTCGGATCGAGCGGTCCGTAATCACGCGCGAACTTCGCATTGCGGACGACGAGTCTGCCCTCACTGGTCATGACCGTACCGTTACGCGCGATACGGGTCGGCAGCACGCAGTCGAACATGTCGATCCCGCGAATGGAGCCCTCCACAAGCGCATCCGGCGAACCGACACCCATCAAGTAACGGGGCTTGTTCGCAGGCATGAGCGGCACCGTGTAGTCGAGCACCTCCATCATGAGAGGCTTCGGCTCACCGACGCTAAGTCCTCCAATAGCATAACCCGGGAAATCCATGGAAGTCAACTCAGCGGCGCTCTGCTTGCGCAGGTCCTCGTACATGCCGCCTTGGATGATGGCGAACAGCGCTTGATCGTCCTTGCGGCTATGCGCCTCGAGACATCGAGCTGCCCAGCGTGTCGTCCGTTCGAGTGACTGCTTCGCGTAGCTATGCTCCGCCGGATAAGGCGGGCACTCGTCGAACGCCATAATAATGTCGGCGCCGAGCGCATTTTGGATTTCAATTGATTTCTCCGGAGAGATGAACAGCTTATCGCCATTCAAGTGGGAGCGGAATTGAACGCCCTCCTCCGTAATTTTGCGCATCTCGCTGAGCGAGAACACCTGGAAGCCGCCGCTGTCGGTCAAGATCGGACGATCCCAATTCATGAAGCGGTGCAGGCCGCCCGCCTCCTTCACGATCTCGTGTCCCGGTCGGAGAAACAGGTGGTATGTGTTACTTAATATAATGTGCGCGTCCATCGCCTTGAGCTCCTCGGGGCTCATCGTCTTCACCGTAGCCTGCGTGCCGACGGGCATGAAGGCCGGCGTCTCGATGACGCCGTGAGGCGTATGGACGCGGCCGAGTCTTGCTCCGGATTGCTTGCACGTTTTGATATGCTCGTAAGTTACTGCCATCTGGAATCACTTCTTTTCATTCAAATTGCTTGCAGGCCAAAGTTAGCCGTCCGTATATAAACTAGTCAGGCGATTAATATATAAACATCGCGTCGCCGAAGCTGAAAAAGCGATACCGCTGCTCGACCGCTTCCTTATAAGCAGCTAGGATGTGCTCTCGGGTCGCCAGCGCACTGATCAGCATGAGCAGCGTCGACTTCGGAAGATGGAAGTTCGTGAGCAGCGCATCGACGATGCGGAAGGAGTAGCCCGGATAGATGAAGATGCCGGTCCAGCCGCTGCCCGCCTCTAAGCTGCCGTCCTCCCTCGCGACAGACTCGAGCGTTCGTGCGCTCGTCGTGCCGACAGCAATAACGCGTCCGCCGCTAGCCTTCGCGCGATTCACCAGCTCCGCCGTCTCCGCCGACACCTCGTAATACTCCTCGTGCATGTCATGAGCCTCAACGTCGTCAGCTGCAACAGGACGGAACGTGCCGAGTCCGACATGCAGTGTGACATAGGCTAATTGTATACCTTTTTGTTCCAGCCTATTCAGATACGCCTCGGTGAAGTGCAGACCTGCCGTCGGTGCGGCGGCTGAGCCCTGATGCTTCGCATAGACGGTCTGGTAGCGCTCCCGCTCGGGCAGCTGCTCCTTAATGTAAGGCGGCAGCGGCATGTGGCCGAGCCGGTCGAGCAGCTCATTGAAGATGCCCTCGTACGTGAAGCGAAGCACCCGCGTGCCCATCTCGCCCTCCGCCTCTACGGTTGCGACGAGGAGTGGGCTAGAGCTGGCAGAGTTGTGCGACGAGTGAGTGCTCGGCGATTGGGCGTTCGAGGCCTGGGCGTTCGAGGCCTGCGCGTTCGACGACTGGGCATTTGATGCCTGAGCGTTCGACGACTGAGCATTCGATGCCTGCGGGTTCGACGACTGGGCATTCGACGATGGAGTCGTGAGCGAGTCACTTGAATCGCCGACTGTAGTAGCTTGCTGTGAAGGGTCGTCGGCCGAGCCGAAATGAATGACTGCCCCTGCCTTCAGCCGCTTGCCCGGACGCACAAGAGCTTCCCAAGCGTCGCCCTCGAGCTGCTTCAGCAGCAGCACCTCCACCTTCGCTCCTGTGTCTGGCTTCACGCCAAAAAGCCGGGCTGGAATGACTCGCGTGTTGTTCAGCACGAGCACATCCCCGGCTTGCAAATATTGCTCCAGCTCCTCGAACTGGTGATGGCGAACGTACCCAGAGCGCTTGTCGAGCGTCAAGAGCCGCGATGCTGTACGGTCCTGCAGCGGCGTCTGCGCAATCAGCTCCTCCGGGAGCTCATAGTCAAATAAGTCTACCTTCATCTAATACATTCCGTCCTTGTCCTTAAGTCTATATCAAGCTGCGTCATCCGCAGAGCTTCGATCGTCGTTGCGTGTAGCTTGGCACTGGTGCGAGTAGATCACGATGATCCGCAACCTTCGCGTGCTGGTCCATGAAGCTAGGCGCTGGTCCGTAGAGCTTACTGCTTGGACAGCTGCGCTCCCGGATAGTACGCTTCTAATATCTTGGCGTAGCTATACCCGAGCTCGGCGTAGCCCTTGGCGCCCCATTGGGACATTCCGAGTCCGTGACCGAAGCCGGTGCCCTTGAACAGAAACTGCGGCTTACGAGATACTGGAGTTACGCTATTGCCTGCGCTCAGCACGAAGAAGTGCTCTCCCTTCATCTCTGTGACAGCCCCTGAGGCGCTCACCGCATAGAGCGGCTTGCTTGCTTCACTCTGATCACGAGTGCTCCCGTTCGCTCCCCATATAGTATAGCGTCCTGTCTGCTCGATTTCAAACCGCGTGCTCGGCAAGCCGCCGAGCAGCGTACGCAATGAATCGGGATACGTCGTCTTCACCGGCTGACCGTTGACCGACACCTCCATCACGCGTCCTGACGGCCCCCGCTTCGTCACCTCGAGCTTGTCCAACGAAGCGGTAGCCGAGGCTGCAGGAAGTGAGCCGGCCATCCGTTCCCTCAGCTGCTCCGCGCTGTATGGACCACGAATCCAGGAGAACGCATTCGACTCCATCATGTCGCCGATGACGAGGAATCGGTCGTTCCGATTCACCTTGGCAATAGCCGGGTTCGTCACATCGCTCACGTAAGGCGCGGAGCGAACATTCACCCCGTCCTGCGCCGACTCGTAATAAGGAATGCCGAACGCGTTCTGCTCATTCGTCTTATGCGTCAGATCGGAGCGGATGTAGCCGAGCACGCCTGTCGGCAGCACGACATGCAGCCATTTCAGCTTGCCCGCCTGCGCTCCGTCGTCAGGAGAAGGGACGGGCTTCAAGTAAGGCAGCGGATTGCCCCATACTTCGGTAGGATCGGCGGTCATGCCGCCTGCATTGGAGTAGTACAACGGCTCGATGAGTGCTCCATTATAGCGAAGCACCTCGCCCTTCGTCGCCTCCACCGCCTGACGGGCCGCTGCGAACTCGCCCTCTATCCCCTTGTACATCTGGTCCGTCGTCGTGTCGGACACGCTGGCGATGCTGTATTTATCCGGCTTCTGCTTCAATATATAAGTGCGCGCCGCTACCGCCTGCGCCTTCAGCGCCTCGATCGGCCAGCCTGCGCTCAGCTCGGAGCCGAGCACGCTCTCGACATACGTCTCGAGCGGCAGCTCGTTGATGACAGCAAGCTTCCCGTTAAGCGTCGTCACCTCGATGCCGCCGCGATACGAACGCCCTGAACGCTCCTTCACCCGCACACCGTCTGTTGGATCGGCAGGTTCGACCCACAGCTTCGCCTCACCTGAGATGGTGTAAGCGGCTATCGACTTCAGCTTACCATCCACGCCTGTCACCGCCCCGGACTGCTTCAGCACGTACGACTGCCCAGACTCCAGCGCCGCCACCTTCACTGCAGGCAGCGCAGCCGCCAGCTTCGCCTTCAGCGCGGCGAGCGCCGCTTCGTCGGGCTCGTTGCCGACGAGCGCCGCGTAGCCGCCGCCGCTCATATGGGCGACGCCCGCCGGGTACCCGGCAGCCTCAAGCGCAGCGGCCTGTGCCGCCGCCTGCGCCTCGTCGGCGTAGCTGCCCGCGCTGTAGCGCAGCGGGCCGCGCACCGCTGCGCCCTTGTGCTTCGCCGCCGCTGCCGCCGCCTGCTCCTTCGCGGGGAACGGCCCCGAGAAGAGCACATACAGCGGCTTGCCCTGCTGCGCGCGCTGCCAGATGCCCACAGCTGCGCCGCCTTCGGCCGCCGCAAGCGCCTCGGCGGCCGCTTGCACTGCTGCTGCATCAGCCGATTGCAGCAGCTCCGCGTAGTAGCCGTCCGCGTACACTCGGACGGCTTCGCCCGGGCCGGCCGCGGCGGCCGGCCGCAGGCCGCCCGCTTCGCGGATCGCGAGCGTCAGCCCGCGATCCGCCTCCAGGGCGGCCGCTGGGGTCGTGGCGCTATAGCGGCCCGACTCAATGAACAGGGCGACGCGCACCGGCGTCTGCCCGGATGTAGCTGCCGCAGCTGCGCTTGCGGCAGTTGGGCTCGCAGCCGCCGGTGTCGCGGCGGCTGCCAGCTGCTGCGCCTGCGGCCAGGGCGCTGCCTCGCGACCGGCGCCGAGAGCGCCGGTCGCGAGCAGCGCCGCGCAGGCGAATACTTTGGCGGCGGCATGGGCACCGCCGCCGCCAGTCCTTCTCGGGCGCCACTTCTCCCGGCGCCCCGCTCGTTCGTTGCTCATGCTCGCGATTTCCCTCCTCCAGATTCACAATATCAGCATCATCCCACTACACGATTGGCGCATATCGCTCAAGCACAGCTGCAAGCCAAGCTACATCACATGACTCCACATGACCGCTCATACGCATACTCCGCCTGTGCCTGCATCCCAACGATTATCGCTACCCCCGCTTCGGCATCGGCAGCCCGAGATGCTTGCAAGCGCTGTCCGTAATCATCCGTCCGCGCGGTGTCCGCTGCAGGAAGCCGATCTGCAGCAAGTACGGCTCATAGACGTCCTCAATCGTCTGGCTCTCCTCGCCGATCGAGGCCGCAATCGTATCGAGGCCGACAGGACCGCCTTGAAAATTCAATATAATCGCCCGCAGCATCTTATGATCGATCTCATCGAGCCCGAGCGGATCGACCTGAATGCTCTGCAGCGCCGTTCGCGCAATATCCAGCGTAATGATGCCGTCGCCCTTCACTTGAGCAAAGTCGCGCACCCGCTTCAGCAGCCGGTTCGCAATACGCGGCGTCCCTCTCGAGCGCATGCCAATCTCTCGCGCAGCCTCGCCGACGATCTCTGCCTGCAGCAGGTCAGCCGTCCGGCTAACGATGTAGGTCAGCTCGTCTATCGTGTAATATTCGAGCCGACTGACGACGCCGAATCGGTCGCGCAATGGCGCCGATAGCAGACCGACCCGCGTCGTCGCGCCGACGAGCGTGAACGGCGGCAGGTCGAGCCGCACCGAGCGGGCGCTCGGCCCTTTACCTATAATAATATCGAGCGCATAATCCTCCATCGCCGGGTAGAGCACCTCCTCCACCGTCCGGTGAAGCCGGTGAATCTCGTCGATGAACAGAACGTCGCCCTCCTGCAGGTTCGTCAAGATCGCCGCCAGGTCGCCTGGCCTCTCGATCGCAGGTCCGCTCGTCGTCCGCATACTGACACCCAGCTCGTTGGCGATAATGTTCGACAGCGTCGTTTTGCCAAGACCCGGTGGTCCATACAGCAGCACATGATCGAGCGCCTCCTTGCGCATCTTGGCCGCCTCGATATAGATCTTCAAATTCTCCTTCGCCTGCGCCTGTCCAATATACTCAGCCAAGTAACGCGGACGCAGACTGAACTCGACAGCCTGATCCTCCATCATCAAATGCGCGGAAATGATGCGGTCGTCCATAGGGCACACTCCTCTCTTGCTTAAGCACTACATCCCAAGCCCCAGCTTCGTTCAAGCCCAATCAAGACATCGATTGCTGATAAATCGCCTTAAGCGCCAGCTTCATCACCGTGTCGGTCGTTTCGCCGCCCTCAAGCTTCGGCTTAATCGCCTGTCCGGCCCGATCGGCCTCCGCCTCCGTATAACCGAGCGACATCAGCCCAGCCTTCGCCTCCGCCCATGCGCCTCCACCAAGCGGCTCTGCAGCCACAGCGCCTATGCCCATCGATACCGCGTCCGCTTCGTCTGACGACCACGCGCCGAGCTTGTCCTTCAAGTCGAGCACCATGCGCTGGGCCGTCTTTTTCCCAATACCCGGCAGCTTCATGAGGAACGTGATGTTATCCTGACGGATCGCCGCTGCAATCGTCTCCGGCTTGCCGCCAGCGAGTACGCCAATCGCCACCTTCGGTCCGATGCCGCTGACCTCGAGCAGCAGCCGGAACAGCCCCTGCTCCTCCCGCGTCGGGAAGCCGAACAACAAGTGCGCATCCTCACGCACGTGATAATGAATATATAAGGTGACTTCTCCGCCATCCTTGCCGTCCTTCGCCGCTTCCTTCGCCCCCACCGCATATGGATTCGCACAAAATACGCGGTAGCCAACGCCTCTGACATCAAGCACGACGAACTCCGGATCGCGATGAGCCACCGTTCCTCTTAGAAAGTCGATCATCGTCTCATCGCTCCGTTCATTTTATCTAACAAGCCCGACGAATGCGCATGACAGATGGCAACCGCTAGCGCATCGGCGACATCATCTGGCTTCGGCACCGCGGACAGCTTGAGAAACATCTTCACCATCTCCTGCACCTGCTTCTTCTCGGCCTTACCGTAGCCGACGATCGCCTGCTTCACCTGAAGCGGCGTATATTCGCCGATCGGCAGCCCCTTCTGCACCGCAGCCAGCATGAGCACACCACGCGCCTGACCGACGGTCAGCGCTGTCGTCACGTTGCGATTGAAGAACAGCTTCTCGATCGCCACCGCGTCCGGCTTATATTTGTCAATTAGCTGCACCATCGCCTCATACACCTGCTTCAAGCGAAACGCATCATCGGTATGCGCCTCCGTCTGAATCGAGCCGTATTGCACAGGCGTCAGCTTATGTCCTTCTTTATCAATGAAGCCGAAGCCGACAATCGCAATCCCCGGGTCAATGCCTAATACGCGCAACTGTTCATCCAGCTCCTCTGCCCGTTGCTTCTACTGCGAGAAGCGAACATATGTATTCACCTGCCCATTATATCAGAATTTATTCACGATGAACACGCCAATAAGCCCCTGCCTCCACTCCAGCAGGAGTGATCAGCAGGGGCTCGGGATTCCTTGAGCCATAAGCTACATCTATCTATTCGTTCGCGAGCACGCTAGCACTCGGCTATTCCACGGCAGCAGGCTGCATCGCCTTCTCCGTCACCTCAACTGCATAATCGCTAAGCGTCGACAGCACGCTGTTGTAATCGTCCAGATCGTGAATACGGATGCCCTGATACAGCTGCCTAACGGTCTCACGGGGCAGACTGCTCTCCAGATGCTCAATGTTAAGCTGGAAGAAGGTGCGCATCACATGGTCATTCCCCGAGCCAGGCACACCCTCGAAGATCGACAAGTTCCCCTGTACGTCTAGTCCGAAGTAGGCACTCTCCTTACAGCGGGGCGACAAGTCGTTGATTGTCTCAACGAAGTAGACCGCCTCGCTCGTTTCACTTAAGCTGACGGACATTCTCGGATGCTTCAAGTAATAGTCGAGAATGCCGGACGCATCCAGCACGCCGATACGCTCTACCTCCTCGCCGCACAAGTACGCCTTGCGGGAGTATGCTTCTCTTTTTCCTGATAGCCCACTGATCATCGCCTTAACCTCTTCCTCCGGATTAGTTTCCTCGTCGTTCAAGCTGCCGCCGAACACGGCCTTGTCCTTCCAGCGCTCCCATTCTACGCTTGGCCGGGCTCCCTCCTCCTGCCCCGTTCCTTGGAGCCATGCCGCCCCGGCCCCGATTATGATCAGCATCACGGCCAAATTAAGCCATCGCTTTTTCCTTCTAAACCTTCGCTTCAGGTGCTTTTTTAACTGACTCCAAAACGCGCTTATGGTCATCACATCGACCCCCTCTATATACACCTTTATGATTTACTATTTTTGCCATGAGAGTCGACGTTTATACGGTTTCGGTGTATACTTAAGAGTGATGTTGCTATGAAGGGAAGTGGAATTTTACCGATGCAGTCGTTTCTGAAAGAAGTATGGGCTTGGGTCCGATCCATCGCAGCCGCCCTCGTCCTTACGATCTTAATCGGCATGTTCATCTTCCAGCCGACGAAGGTGCTGGGCAAATCGATGGATCCTACGCTTTACGACCAGCAGCGCATCTATGTGTCGAAGCTGTCACATACGTTTCGGTATGAGCCTGACTACGGTGATATCGTCATCATCGACAGCCGTGTAGACCGCCCGCGCACGTGGAAGGATGATCTGCTGGAGCATCCGCTTATTCGGTTGATCCGCGACCAGGAGGATCCGAATATGTATGTGAAGCGCGTCATTGCCAAATCCGGAGATGCGGTCGAAATCAAGGATGGCCAAGTGTTCCTTAACGGCCAGCTGCTGGACGAGCCGTACGTGAAGGAGCCCATGTATCCTGAACCTCCCCGCACGTGGACTGTTCCGGAAGGTCACGTCTTCGTCCTAGGAGATAACCGCAATAACAGCAAGGACAGCAGGCAGATCGGCTTCGTTCCGTTCAACCATGTGCTTGGCATTAAATTTTAGATGTAAACTAAAGCAGGCCATCCGCAGCGACTTTCGTTCGCTGGCAGATGGCCTTTTTCATTATGAATAATTAACTACGTTCATCTATCTTACGTATTCAGCCAAGGACTTGTTCTTCTGACACGCTGCTCCTCCTCGGCCTTGCGGCGGTTACGCTCCAAGAGGCTTGCGAGACTGTCCTGCGCGGAAGCTTGGCGCGTCTCGCGCTTCCCCTTGGAAGCTCGCTTATCTTTATCCTTCACGGCCTTCGTCGCCGCTAACGGTGATTCCGCTGCCGGCATGTTCGGTGCCTCGTTCTCAAGATCGGTGAACGGTGCATTCACTGCTGGGTACGGCATATTGCTTGCGAACGGCATCGCGCCGAGCCCCGGATACGCATGCACCTGGAACGGCTGATCCATGAACGGATAGCTGCCTGTCATGTGCGGTACCATTGGAGCGCCGTAGTATTCATTACCGTGAGCTGGGTGCCCTGGGTATGGGGCGTAAGGTGATACAGCCTCCGGCTGGTATGGGTGGGGCACATTCGGCTGTCCGCAGCCGCAGTCGGCATCTCCTGCCACTGGCGCGTTCGCAGTCGGGTATGGCATATTCGGATAACCGACGATGCCTGCATAAGGCGCATTCGCCATCGGTGCAGCATACGGCATATTCGGCGCCATGTTCGGCATCATGCCGTACGGCAGCTCCGCTTGTGGCGGCATATTCGGTGCCATGTTCGGCATCATGCCGTACGGCAGCTCCGCTGCTGGCGGCATATTCGGCGCCATGTTCGGCATCATGCCGTACGGCAGCTCCGCTGCTGGCGGCATATTCGGCGCCATGTTCGGCATCATGCCGTACGGCAGCTCCGCTGCTGGCGGCATGTTCGGCGCCATGTTCGGCATCATGCCGTACGGCAGCTCCGCTGCTGGCGGCATATTCGGCGCCATGTTCGGCATCATGCCGTACGGCAGCTCTGCTTGTGGCGGCATGTTCGGCGCCATGTTCGGCATCATGCCGTACGGCAGCTCCGCTGCTGGCGGCATATTCGGCGCCATGTTCGGCATCATGCCGTATGGCAGCTCCGCTGCTGGCGGCATATTCGGCGCCATGTTCGGCATCATGCCGTACGGCAGCTCTGCTTGTGGCGGCATGTTCGGCGCCATGTTCGGCATCATGCCGTACGGCAGCTCCGCTGCTGGCCCCACGTTCGGCGCAGAGGCATATGGCGCTGCGAACGATTGCGTCATGTTCGGATAAGCAGGCAGCTCCGGCTCCTGACCCCACGGCTGAGCGCCTGCCTCTACTGCAGGCACCTCATATTGCTGGAACAGATCGACGGACGGAGGCATCTGTCCGGCATGCACCGGTCCTCCCGGGAGCTGCGCCCCGTACGCTGGCTGCTGCATCCACGGCTCATTGGATGCATACGGCAGCTGCTGCGCCATATTCGGCATTGGCGACTGCATGACTGGCGCCTGCTGCGCCACATTAGGCACGGCCTGCTCCATTACCGGAGACTGCTGTGCCATATTCGGCATCGGCGGCTGCATAACTGGCGCCTGCTGCGCCATATTCGGCATCGGCGGCTGCATCATCGGTGCCTGCTGCGCTGCGCTTGGCGCTTCATTCAGCTCAACCGGCAGCTCTGGCAACGGCGTCTCGCTGACTGGAGCCATCTCCGTCGGCAGCGACTGTGCCTGTAGCATCGACGTATCAGCCTTCGGCTGCTGACTTGCATCTGCAGCTGCGCTCGGCTTCGGAATATAGACGAGCTCGCCGGTCATGAGCACGTTCGGATTTTTCAGCTGAGGATTCGCCGCCACCATCGCTGCAAGAGGAATGCCCCACGCCTTGCCCAGCTTCCACAACGTGTCACCCTGCTGCACAACATGCTTATATAGATAGTCCGTAGGAGGCTGCAGAGGCTTCGGCGCATTCGGCACCTTCACCTTCATTCCGACATCCAGCACATCCGGATTCGGAATTTGCGGATTGGCCGCAATCAGCTTGTCGAGCTCCACGTTGTACTTCTCGCAGAGCTTGTAGAGAGTGTCGCCCGGTTTCACGATATGAATTTTCAATGCATAAACCTCCTTCAGTTTTGCGCTGTAAGCAGCCCGTAACAAAATGACATTATCAGTCTATGCACGCCTTCTGGGCATTTGACCGATTTTCATTCGAAAATTTTCAGCTCCACCTCTGAAAACAAAAAAAAGCCATTCGCACGCGCTCTAGACGAGCATCGTCGAATGGCTGGAGAACACAGCTACATAGCCGGATAAGAGTAGGCCTTGTAGCAGCCCATAATGCGCACCTGACAGCCGATCGCTTCAATCTCTTGAAGAGCGGCAGGCAGCAGCACCGTATCCATCGATTCCTCAATATCAATATAGAAAAAATAATTGCCAAGCTTCTTCTTCGTCGGACGCGATTCGATCTTCGACAGGTTGATACGCCGCCAAGCGAAGGCCGACAGCACCTGATGCAGAGCGCCCGGATAATCCTCGGGCAGCGTCACCAGTATGGTCGTCTTCACGTACGGTGCAGGTCTCAGCTCAGGCTTGTCCCGGCCGATTAGTACGAAGCGCGTGTAATTGTTCTGATGATCCTGCACCCCGGCCGCAACCGTCTCAAGACCATACAGCACTCCCGCGCCGATCGGAGCGAGCGCAGCGACGGACGGATCGTTCAGCTCCCGTACGAGACGGGCCGCCTCGCCGTTGCTGCCGACCTGCTCCAGCTCCACATGCGGCAGCAGCCGGCGCAGGAAGCGCTGGCATTGCGCCATCGTCACCGAATGCGACAGCACCTTGCGTATCGAGCGGCAGACGGCCGCCTGATCGAGCGCCTCCTCGTCTCCATGCGGAAGCCGAAGCAGGTTAATCGAGATCGGGTATACCCACTCGGCTTGAATCGGCAGCTCCACCTCATGCACGAGCCAGTCCATATGAAGACTGACCGAGCCCTCGAACGTGTTCTCAATCGGAATGACGCTGTAATCCGTCGATCCATTCACTGTGGACTGGAACACATCAGCGATAAGCTTGTAGTTCACATACTCGAACGTCTGCTCGCCTAGAAAATGGTGCGCCGACTCCTCCGTAAACGTCCCGGGTCCGAGTAACGAAATCCGTTTCATCCTACACGCTCCTTCTTAAGGGCATCCTCTAGCGTCTCATTTGACTCCTCAGGGGCCAGCACATCGACACGTACTCCCTGCTTGTCCGGGTTCAGCCATAGCATCGTCGCTTCAATGCCTTCCTGCTTCAGCTTGCCGAGCATGAAGGACTCAAGCACTGCCTTCTCGATCGAATCGCGGTCGACTAGCGCCAATATCGTCGGACCGGCTCCGCTCAGCGCAACGCCTAGCGCGCCGTGATCGGGAGCCTCCTCCAGAATAGCGGCCAGACCAGGCACGAGCGTCGCGCGATACGGCTGATGCAGCGCATCCTTCATCGCCGGCTTGATCATATCGAGACGACCCGTACAGAGCGCCGCAACGAGCAAGGACGAGTGCCCGACGTTGAACACCGCGTTCTCCAGCGACTGCTGCCGAGGCAGCACGTCCCTAGCCTTCTCCGTCGACAGCTGAAAATGCGGAATCGCCACGAGCGCCTCCAGCCGTTCATGCGGCTCGACGCGTATGTGCTCCGCCCGCTTCCCGTCCCAGAAGGCGACGAGAATGCCGCCGAAGAGAGACGCCCCGACGTTGTCGGGATGGTGCTCCAGCTCGGTCGCCATCTGGAACAGCTCGTCCTTCGTCAGCGGCTCGCCGATCAAGGCGTTCGCGCCTACGAGCGCCCCTACAATAGCGGATGCACTGCTGCCAAGCCCGCGCGTCAGCGGAATATCGCTGTACATCGCAATGTCCAGCTCCGGATGATGGACGCCCGCCCGCTCGAACACGAGCTGGGCGACCTTGTAGATCAGATTGCTCTTGTCCGTCGGGACGCCGTTCATCTGATCCCCATACAGCGTAATCCGTGTCTCATCCGCAATACTCATGTCGAGCCATGCGTACAGCTCCAGCGCCATGCCGAGCGTGTCGAAGCCGGGTCCCAGATTCGCTGTGCTTGCAGGCACCTTCACGCGCACCTTGCGCCTCGTCGATTCATTCATGGTTCCGACTCCTACCCTTCTACCCGATATACGCTCTTAATGCCGAGCACGACATCCATCGTATTGAAGCGACCAAGCACCTTGTTCATCGCTGCGCGGTTCGCGTTGTGAGTTATAATAATAATTTCCGCTTCCTGCTTCTGCTCGTTCGGATGCTGCAGCACCGACTCTAAGCTGACCTCGTACTCCGCGAACACCTGTGTAATTTGCGCAAGAACACCTGTTCTGTCCGCGACGTGGAGGCGGATGAAGTTTTTCGACTCGATCTGCTCGTCGGTCTTCAGCTTCTTCTCCTTGTATGGCACGAAGCCGCGGCGTCCATTAATGCCGAGGTTCAGGTTGCGGACGACCGCTACAAGATCCGCGACCACGGACGTAGCCGTCGGCAGCTCGCCAGCGCCCGGGCCATAGAACATCGTCTCGCCGACCGCTTCCCCGTAGACGTACACCGCGTTGAACACGCCGTTCACCGAGGCGAGCGGGTGAGATTGCTTCACCATCGTCGGCTGCACGCTGATGCTGATACGGTCATCCTCGCTCTCGGCGATGCCGAGCAGCTTGACCTCGTAGCCGAGCTTTTTGCCATACGTAATATCTTCCTTCGATACGCTGGAGATGCCCTTCACCGTCACATCGGACAGCGCTACGCTGGAACGGAAGCCGAGCGTGCTCAGAATCGTCATCTTACGAGCGGCATCGAAGCCTTCTACGTCAGACGTTGGATCAGCCTCCGCATAGCCGAGTGCCTGCGCTTCCTTCAGCACATCCTCGTATGCAGCACCCTCCTGGCTCATCTTCGTCATGATGTAGTTCGTCGTGCCGTTCACGATGCCCATAATCTTCGTAATGCGATCGGAGGTGAAGCCCTCAATCAGCGTGCGAATGATCGGGATGCCACCCGCCACGCTCGCCTCGTAGAATATGTCGCAGCCCTTCTCTGCAGCCTTCGCCAGAATCTCCGGCCCGTGCAGCGCCATCAGATCCTTATTCGCCGTCACGACATGCTTGCCACGCTCCAGTGCAGCGAGAATAAGCTCCTTGGACAGCTCGATGCCGCCCATGACTTCAACGACGATGTCAATGCTCGCGTCCTCGATCACGTCCCACGCGTTCTCCGTCAATGCTTCCTCCGGCACCTGAATGCTCCGTGCCTTGCTCTTGTCCTTCACGAGCACCTTCGCGATCTCGATCGGGGAGCCGGACTGGCTCAACAAGTCGTGCTGATGCCCTTCTACAATACGAACGACGCCGGTACCGACCGTACCGAGTCCGAGTAATCCTACCTTAACAGCTTTCATGTAATCTCCTCCTTGTTGTATAGGTCTATCCTTGTTAGCCTTGTCCCGTGACGATAGCTCGGCTGACACCGTCCATACCTCGCAGTCGATCGAGCAGCGTCGATACGTCCATGTCCATCCGCGTCATCTCGACGGATATGACGACACCTGCGATCCCTTGCAGCGGTATCGTCTGATGAATCGTCAGCACGTTGCCCTCGAGGCCCGCGATGAGCGACAGCACCTTAGACAATATGCCCGAGCGATGCTCCAGATCAAGCGAGATCGTTACGATGCGGTCGCGCTCCAGCTTGCTTAGAGGGAATATGCCGTCCTTATATTTGTAAAAGGCGCTGCGGCTGAGCTCCACCTGCTCCACCGCCTCATGAATCGTCTTGACGTCGCCCCGGGCGAGCAGACTCTTCGCTTGTACCGTCTTCACTAGCGCCTCTGGAAGCATATCTTCCCGAACGAGAAAAAAACGATGCCCCGGCTGCGCGTTGTCGTCCATCGATTTGTCAGACACGGTAACAGTCCTTTCTACAGAGACGATTGTTCTTATATAGTGGACATTATAGCGTAGCAACCGTTCCGAAGCAATAGGCAGCGGACATGCAAATATGTTAAAGTTGTATGTAACTACGTATAGCGGATTCCGAGCGTTCGGAGCCCATTACTTCAGAAGGAGCGAACCACTTGATTCGAACCCGTATGCTCGCAGCCGCCATGCTGTTCCACGATAACGAGCTGCTCATGATGAAACGCTCGATGAGCCGCACCCTGTCCCCCGGACTGTGGGCCGCGGTCGGCGGACATCTGGAGCCTGAAGAGATCAACGACCCGGAGAAGGCTGTGCTTCGGGAAATTCATGAAGAGACCGGCCTCGAGCTGGACCAAATCAAGCAGCTGCGACTGCGGTATATCCTGCATCGTCTTAATCGGAACGAGGTGCGCCAGCAGTTTATTTACAGCGCGGAAGCGATGACACGCATAGTCGGACAATCCGAGGAAGGCGAGCTGCACTGGATTCCGCGAGAGCTGGTCATGAATCGGGAGCTGCCCTTCATATACCGGAAGCTGCTCGAGCATTACTTCACCTATGGACCGAGCGACCACGTCTGGGTCGGAACAGCCGGAGTCGAGGAGAACGGCGAACCGACCGTCCATTGGACACCACTAATCGATCCAGGGCAGCTGTAGCTCTCGATCAAGCCTCACCGATATTGTACCAACTTAATAGGAGGGATCTACTATGGCTATCGCCGAAATTACCGTCATTCCAGTCGGAACCGAATCAACGAGTCTAAGCGCTTATGTAGCAGGTATTCACCGATATCTCGAGCAGGAATCGGCAGGCGGCCGTATTTCGTTCGAGATGACGGCCATGAGCACGATTGTCGAGGGTGAGCTCACCGATCTGCTGCGCGTCGTGCAGGGCATGCACGAGCAGCCGTTCACGGAAGGAGCCCATCGCGTCTGCACGTCGATTAAGCTCGACGACAGACGGGACAAGCAAGGCTCGATCGCCCAGAAGCTGCATTCGATAGCCGAACGGCTGAACCGCTAGCACACGAACCGTTGTGCCTGTCCGCTGCAAGCTTAACCTTCACCTTCTGCTATGATCAAAAGCTCAAAAGCCAAGGCAACCGCGTCCTGCGCCGCTGCCTTGGCTTCTTGCTGTTCGTCTGCTATTGAAGTGCGATACTTTATGTCACTGTAATGCCTATTACTCGTGCTCCACGAACTCGAACTCGAAGTCGCCGATGCGCACGATTGTGCCGTCCTTCGCCCCGCGCTCGCGCAGCGCCTTATCGACGCCCTTCTTGCGCAATATGCGGGCGAAGCGCATCACAGCCTCGTGCGTGCTGAAGTTCGTTCGCTTAATCAGCCGCTCGATGCTCGGGCTATCCACCACATACGCTTCATTGTCGCGGCGAATGGTGAAGGCTTCGTCGTCGTCGCTCGCCTCGAGCTTGTACACCTTGCGCTCAGACAGGTCAATGATCTCCTCGACGAGCGGCATCTCCGGTATCGTCTCCAGAAGATCGGACACCTTATACAGCAGCTCCTGCACGCCGGACTTCGACACAGCCGAGATCGGATAGATCGGATGCTCCAGCCCTCTTGCGGCGAGCTCCTCCTTGAACCGCTGCAGATGCTCCTCGGCGTCCGGTATATCCATCTTGTTCGCCGCGATGATCTGCGGACGCTCCTCCAGCTTCGCGTTGTAGAGACGCAGCTCATCATTGATCTTCAGCCAATCCTCGAACGGATCGCGTCCTTCGGTCCCTGCCATATCAACGACGTGAACGATAATTCTCGTCCGCTCGACATGCCGCAGGAACTCGTGTCCGAGACCGACACCCTCGTGAGCACCCTCGATCAATCCCGGCAAGTCCGCCATCACGAAGCTTCGGCCATCTCCGACGTCGACGACACCCAGGTTCGGCGTCAGCGTCGTAAAGTGATAGGCACCGATCTTCGGTCTTGCGCCCGACACGACCGACAGCAGCGTCGACTTGCCAACGCTCGGGAAGCCGACGAGCCCAACGTCCGCCATCACCTTCAGCTCGAGCACGACCCATCGCTCCTGACCTTCCTCGCCGTTCTCGGCAATCTCAGGAGCGGTGTTGTTCGACGTCGCGAAGCGGGTATTGCCCCGTCCGCCCCGTCCGCCCTTCGCGATGACGACCTCTTGACCGTGACGCGTCAGGTCGGCTACAATTTCTTGCGTATCGTCATCGACGACAACTGTGCCCGGTGGCACGCGCACGATCATATCATCGGCGTTCGCCCCGTGCTGGCTCTTGTTACGCCCCTTCTCCCCGCGATCAGCCTTGAAGTGCTTCTGATAACGGAAGTCGACGAGCGTCCGAAGACCTTCATCTACGCGGAAAATAACGTCGCCGCCATGACCACCGTCACCGCCTGCGGGTCCGCCTTCAGGTACGTACTTCTCTCTGCGAAACGCAACGAGACCGTCCCCGCCGTCCCCGCCCTTCACATAAATCTTCGCCTTATCAACAAACATTACGTTCACCCTCTTATGTAGCCGTTCTAGTTACGTCCAGCTGTCCAGATAATGGTCCAATCGATGCAGCCTTCGCCGTATAATGTGTCCAGACCAATGCCATGCTGCTTCCACTGCCTAGCCAGCAGCTCACCTTGAGCCTGTACCCGCTCCAGCTTGCAGCCGCCCTCATAGCGAAAATCAAGCTGCAGCCGTTCTTCGGGCTTAGACCATGTCAAGGAAAGCATGTTGTCCACACATTCCGGAGCTCCCTGCGCCTCCCGCTTGTACAGCTCCAGAACGTCCTTGACGATCTGCACGAGCTTGTCCGCATCGGCAAAGCTCTGAAGTCGAACCTCCTCATTCATCCTGACCTTCAGCTGAAGCTCCTTGACTTCAGTCTTGAACGTCAGCAGATAAACAACGAGCGAAGGCAGTCCAAGGTTGGAGATCATGCTCTCCTGTTGTACTCTGTCTTTTATTTTCTCCATCATTGGAGGTAATTTATCATACTTTTTTAATTGAACATAGCTCATCAGGATCTGAATGTCATTCATCCAATCGTGCCGGTAGTGATTGAACAGACGAAGCAAACGTAAGTCCTGCTGCGACGTATCCCGAGCAGTCTCATTGGCGTCAGGCGTACTTCCCGGCTTCACCGCTGCAGACTGTTGATATTGGTCTTCCTTACCGTTTGAGGTCATGCTTCAATTCTCCGTTCCATTGCATTATCCAAGTATTCCCGTCTAGTATACCATGATGAGTGTTCAACTTCACTAATAAAACAACAAACCCTGGCGAGCTACGTTCGCCAGGGTTTGGACATGTTGTCGTAGAATTACACTTCTACTGCAGCAGCTACCGGAGCAGCCTGCGCAGGGTAGACGCTCACTTTTTTGCGATCGCGGCCAAGACGCTCGAACTTCACAACGCCCTCCACCTTCGCGAACAACGTGTCATCGGAGCCGATGCCTACGTTGTTGCCCGGATGAATCTTAGTTCCGCGCTGACGAACGAGGATGCTGCCAGCCGATACGGTTTGACCGTCTGCACGCTTCACGCCAAGGCGCTTCGCGATGCTGTCACGTCCGTTCTTCGTCGAACCTACACCCTTCTTGGATGCGAACAATTGAAGATTCAATTGTAACATAGTAGTCTACCTCCTTACTTATTTACTGTGATTTGTTGCATTGCTATATATGCGCCGTACGATTGTTCAATAGACGTCAGCATGACAATCATGCCTTCGAGCAACAGCTGTACCTTCGCGTCCGTCTCTGCATCAGCAGCAGCCAAGGCGTTCACCTTGAGCATGCCGTGCTTCATACGGACGCCAGGCTTCACTCCGGTTAACGCCTCGATGGCGTTGACCGTGCCAACGGTAACAGCGGATACGCCTGCGCACACAATATCTTTGCCTGCTTCGTCGAATTCCGCGTGACCGTCGACCTCATACCATTCAATCCGTCCTGAAGTGTTCCGATAGATCGCAATGCGAATCATAATGATTACGCCTGGATCTTCTCGATTACAACCTTCGTGTACGGTTGACGATGACCTTGCTTACGACGATAGTTCTTCTTCGCTTTATATTTGAAAACGATGATCTTCTCGCCTTTACCTTGCTTCTCCACCTTCGCGGATACCGTTGCGCCGGCTACTACCGGAGCACCTACCACTAGACCTGTTTCCTTAGAAACGGCCAATACGCGGTCGAACGTTACAGCATCGCCAGCACCAGCCTCGAGCTTCTCGATGTAAAGAACATCGCCCTCGGATACTTTGTACTGCTTGCCGCCAGTTTCAATAATTGCGTACATTGTTGCACCTCCTCATGTCTCAGACTCGCCTTAGCCAGGTGGCTTGGCCTTATTCGGGCCGCGCGCTTCATAAACCCGCTTCGTGCGGTTACAGCATGCATAGCAATGCACTCGAATATTCTACCACAGCACAGATGACGAATGCAACGATTATTTTCCACGATCGGCAAAGCCGCTGCCACCGCAAGCTTGACAAGACTCAGGCACCGTCGTCTCCTTGCTGTCCCGGACCTTCTTGCGCGTCATCTCCACAAGCCCGAGCTTCGTCCAGCCGACGACGACCGTCTTCGTCCGATCCTTACGCGTCTCTCGCGCCAGCTCATCGAGCACCCGGCTGCGCAGCGCCTCGGTCTCCATATCAATGAAGTCGATCACGATCAGTCCGCCGATGTCACGCAGCCTCAGCAGCCGCGCAACCTCGCGTGCCGCCTCCAGATTCGTATCGAAGACCGTCTGCTCGAGATCGACCGAGCCGGTGTATTTGCCCGTGTTGATATCGATCACCGTCAGCGCCTCCGTCCGATCGATGATCAGATAGCTGCCGCTGTCAAGCCACACCTTGCGCCTAAGCCCCTGCTCCAGCTGCTTCGCGATGCCGAAGTCGGCCATTACGTCTACACCCTCATACACATATACCCGCTCAGCCAGCGGCTGCGAGCCGATTGACAGCATCGCGCGTATTTCCTCCAGCACCTCACGGCCGCTGACCAGCACCTCCTGAACGTCATCGCGGAACACGTCGCGAATCAGACGCGGCAGCATGTCCAGATCGCCGAATATTTGACGAGGCACGTGCCCGCCCCGCTTCACTGCTTCCTCCATGTACCGCCAGCGGGCGCGCAGCTCGGCTAGATCAGCTGCAAGCGACTGCTCCGTTTCCCCGAGAGCGGCCGTGCGTACGATATAGCCCTCGCTCGGCTCAATCAGCCGCTCCGCCATCCGCTTCAGCTTATCGCGCTCGGCTGCCTGCTCGATCTTGCGCGAGACGCCGACGTAATCCGCATAAGGCATATAGACGCCGAAGCGCCCGGGTATCGAATAATGCGTCGTCAGACGCGCCCCCTTCGTGCCGACCGGCTCCTTCACCACCTGCACCATAATGTGCTGCCCCACCTTCACGAGCTCGTGAATGGAAGGCTTCTCCTTCGGCT
The DNA here is from genome assembly GCF_027923405.1 of Paenibacillus sp. YYML68. Lineage (NCBI taxonomy): Bacteria > Bacillati > Bacillota > Bacilli > Caryophanales > Paenibacillaceae > Paenibacillus > Paenibacillus sp. YYML68. The sequence continues at coordinate 3,864,725 of NZ_BQYI01000001.1, forward strand.
GCTTATCCAGGTTCGCTGGAAGCAGATCATCAATATAAAGAAAGCCGTTACGCTCAAGTCCGATCTCAACGAACGCCGCCTGCATGCCCTGGAGCACACGCTCGACGCGTCCGATATAAATATTGCCGGCCAGCTGACTCTGCTCACGATGACCCTTGTAGTATTCGGCCAGCTTGCCCTGTTCAAGAATGGCTACCTCGGTTAGCTCCTCGTTGCACTTAACCAATATTCGCTTCATCTGCAGCAACACCTCGGCACTATTGTAACATACCGCTCAGGCAAAAAGCTCGGCCAATGGCGTCCCACGCCTTCTCTCGTCAAAATAACAGTCGAGCAACGCGCGCTCAGGTACGATCCCAAGCACACGATCGCGCTCGTCGAGCACGCACACGACGTGATATTTATCACGCATGAACAGTCTAACGATATCCCCCGCTCTGCTGCGGCTCGCCGCATAGATCGGCTCGGCAGCTGCCCCCCGATGCTCGAGCCGCTTCTCCCGATTGAGCAAAAATCGCATAAACCGGTACGGCGTTCCCCGCCAGTCATGCCAATTGGAATAAAATAAAAAAAAGGCGATCATCAGCCAATTTAACAAAATGCCGCCCTGCTCCGTCCACACATGAAACGCCGCACCTATAATCAGCACGCCGCTGACGACAAGACTGACCAGCGTTGACACCTGCATCGTTCGCTGGTACGGCAGCCACAGTCCGATCAGCACCTGCAGAATACGCCCGCCGTCGAGCGGCAGCACAGGCAGCAGGTTGAAGGCCGCAATCAACGCATTCGCTTGTATGAAATAGTCGCCCCACGCTTGCGGAATCAAGCCTAACAGCGTCAACGCATAGGCAACGAGCATCATCCACACATTCTGCAGCGGCCCTCCGAGCGCGACGAGCAGCTCCTCGAGCGCCCGGGAGCCCGGTGCCTCCTCCATCGCAGCCACGCCGCCGAAGGGCAGCAGCTGCACCTCCTTCACCTTCCACCCGAAGCTGCGCGCCACCGAGACGTGGCCGAGCTCGTGAATGAGGACGATGACGAACAGCGTTACGATCTCGATGAAGTAGCCCGTAATGACGGACAGCAGCATGAGCAAGGTGAACAGCGGATGGAAGCGAAACGTAATGCCCGTCCACACATTCCACGGCGTGCCCCTCAACTTAATCAAAAGGAATCACATCCGCAGGATCGACAGGCTTGCCCGCCTTCGTAACGGAGAAAAACAACGTACCGGCCGACTTCTCCGACTTCGGCTTCGCAATCGTGCCAACCGTCTCCCCACCCTTGACCCAGTCGTTAAGCTGCAAGGTGCCGGGCTCGATCAACCCGTACACGGACTCCATGCCGTCTGTATGTCTCAACACAATCGTATACCCTGTATCATCCTTATCGCCCGCGTACACGACAAGTCCCGTATCTACCGCTGATACCGGCTTACCTGCCTCCGCCTCCATCAGCACCCCGCCGAGCTCCGTGGAGAACGGCGCAAGCAGCTTCCCTTCAATAGGCGAAAAATAATGCTTCGGCACGACCGCCACCTTCTCCGCCTCCTGATGCCTCGTCGATTGAATCGCGGGCAGTATGGAAGGTATGGTGCCAAAATGCCGCTCGTACCAAGCCGTCAGCGCCGCTGTATCCATCGGCTCGTTCAGCGATGCCGTCACGAGCTGCTTGCCCCGCTCAGCGAGCGGATGCTCGCTCTGGTACATCGCCCACACGCCTGCGAACAGCAACGTGCTTAGCAGCAGCTTCACGGCGAAGCGGCTCGTCCTGTCTGTCGGCGGCTGTTGGCCTCTCGCAGGGTCGTAGCTGTCGCTGCGGCCGAATCCAGACCAGTCCCGCTCGTACTTGCGCCGCCATTCCTCCTCGGGATCGGGAGGTTGCATCGAATAGGGCGTACGGCTGTCATCAGCCTCGCCATAGTGGGTCGACGGCGTTCCTCCATGCCAAGGCGGCGTGTACCGCCCCGCATCGTCGTACAGCTCCTCGCGTCCGAGCAGGTCGCTTGAGGTCAAGCGCGGCTCCCCGCGTCCTTGCCGCCACGCCTGCTGCTGCAGCCTGCGAATTTTCTCATATCGGCGTTCACGAACGTTATTGCGTATATTCAAGACCGCTCCACTCCTTGCCCATAGCTTGTTCCCTTCATCCTATGAGCTTGTACGGGGGAATATGCGAGTAGCTGACAGTCACACAGAAACCTTTCTCTAAGACGCGCGTCTAACTAACTTGGGAGGATGTTATAAAATTAATAAAAAATGGGTTTGTACTGAGTGAATACCATTTTATCGAGAGAAGGATGATTCGTATGAAAAAATTCGCAATGGGTGTCATCACAGGCTGCGTGCTAACCCTCACAACAACTGCCTTCGCGAGCGAGCTAATCCAGGCGTATAAGTTCCCTGTCAGCTATGTGTTCAACCAGGAAACGAAACCATTAACAGACGAATATGTAACCTTGAACTACAATGGCCATGCCTATGTCCCGATCCGATTCATCGCTGAGCATACGGGTATGAAGATCGGGTATGACGAGGAGAACCGTCAGATCCTTGTCAACTATGGCGTTCCGAGCGAGCCGCCAGAGCCACTACCAGTGCACGTGAGGAGCAAGGAGGTCAGCTTCAGTACGAACCAACATGGAATTTTCTTTGGTAATATCCAACTCGAACGGGTAGACTCTCAGACGAAGATTACGCTCCAGATTAGAAACGACCGCGGAGAAACAGGTGAAATAGGCGGCTCACTCGCCTTCTACAATAACAAGGCTGAACCGATTAGCTTCCTTCTAGTCGACCAAGTGCTGCATCATAAAGGAATCAATACGATCCAACTGCTTGCGGACGAGGACCTATCCTCCTACAAATATGTCACTCTTGGCTTAGGCAAGGTAGACGGCCATATGATACGAACCACCTACACCGAGGCTGATCTTATCAAAGGCTCCATCGAGTACCTCAAGAAACTGAATATACCCCAGGAGCACATCGATCGTTTGGGGGATAAGACGACAGCTATTGGCAAGATTATTGGCCAAATGGACTTATCCAAGCAAGAAATCGACGAGCTGATTCTCGCCGCGATTAGCCAGTAATGCACCAAAAAAAGACCCTTATCCGTTGGAGCTGCTCTTGATCTTACCAACCTTACCGCTCCACGTCTTCTTCCACTGCGTAGGTACAATCGCCATGACCATATAGCAGCTGACCGAATTTACATGCTATCCACCTAACCAATCTCCGATGACCTTGAGTGCTCGTTCGTCATGAATCGGATGAAAATGGGATAATCCATCGACAATACTCACTTCGACAAGTGGGTTTATTTCAAATACGCGTTCATATTGATCGGCTAGAAATGCTTCATCCTCGCCTCCAGCAATGACGAGCACAGGTCCATTCAATGAGCGAATATCCGCCTGGTAATCATCACGCGGGTGCATCGAAACTTGCATTCGATAGCTGTAGATTAACGTTTCAGTACCGTTACGATAAGGCTCAGGCATATTAAAGGAAAGGACGGCCTGACCATTTAAATGGCGGATGCCGAGCTGATTCAGCATACTTAATCCGACGAATCGAGGAACCGAGACATTCGCCCAGTTACTGTTCTCGTTATAGGTCGGCGCATTATGATGGATATAAGGTGCGATAAGCAGATAGCGGTCGACAGCTGCATGAGCTCGCTCTCCGCCTGCCAATCGGAGGACCGTACCGCCGCCGCTGGAATGTCCGCCCAGAATAATCGATTGATTGGGATGCTTCGCCTGTACGTAATCGATGAAGTCGTAGAGATCATCCTCGATTTGCCCCATATAGTCCAGATCTCCCCGATCCTCCGCCAGTGGACCATGTCCGCGCAAGTCGGGTGTATACACGGTGGCCAGACCGCTCTGTGCTGCGAAGGATGCCAGTGGCTGCAAATAGCTGCTATGATAGCTTGAACCATGAATCATAATCAGAACTTGATTAGCAGAGGATGGATAGTGACGATACGGTAACCGGGTATGATTACGTGTTTCATATTGCGATAGCGTCGGCAATCTCGTATAGTCGGCGTCAATATCTGAGAATTGTAAGCTCTCCGAACGGCCCTCCGCCCCCTTTAATGGCATAAGGAGAACTAATCCATAGGCAATCCCCAGGTAGATGACAGACGAACTAATCGCAATAATCAACACGACCTTCATCAACGTATTCAAACGATCCCTCCTTAGGTATGAGTTGAAACAGCCCCATCCAGTCGTTCTATTGGAATGGATGGTTCGTTCCACTTGATCAAGATATTCATAGTATATCTTAATAGAGAGGCACGATACAGATAATTTGGTGTTGGTATAGGTGCGGCTTCCCTAACGGCCTCTGTTACTAGCGGAGGCGACTTATCTGTGTAGGAACCTCGGAGTCAAGCCATTGTTACTAGTAAAACGCCAAAAAAAGACCCCTACCCGCTGGCGCAATCGCGGATAAGAGTCTGAGCTTAGGACAGCTCCCATGAAATTAAGAATGCAGTCAAAGACGTGTGGTCGTTAACGTCTTTGGGTCCGGGTCCCGCTGCGGCGAGGCGCCGCACCCAAAGACGCTAACGACCGAGTATCCCCTAATTAAGCACCCACGCTATCGATGGAGTTGGTCTTCACCTTACCGCCCTCACCGATCCAAGTCTTCTTCCACTGCGTCTGCACAATCGCCATGATCACAATGCAGCTGACTGCAATTGCAGCAAGAATGAGGAAGCCTGGTGTGAAGGAGCCTGTGGACAGCTTCAGGTTACCGAGAATTTTCGGAAGGAAGAAGCCACCAAGACCGCCTGCCGCACCGACAATACCAGTTATAATACCCACCTCTTGACTGAAGCGCTGCGGCACGAGCTGGAACACCGCTCCATTACCCATACCCATACCCATCATCGCAACGAACAGAAGTCCTGTCGTGACCCATAGAGCTGGAAGTGTTGCTGTGATGGCGAGCATCAGACCTATGACTCCGTACAAAATCATGAGCATCCGGATGCCACCCATACGGTCAGACAAGTAGCCGCCGATCGGTCGGAACAAGGAGCCGGCAATAATACAGATCGTGGCGAAATCCGCGGCCATGACCGGGCTAAGACCGTACTCGGTGTTATAGAAGATCGTCAAGTAGTTCGCCATACCCGAGAAGCCGCCGAACGTGACCATGTAGAACAGACAGAACAGCCAAGTATCCTTCTGGGCAAGCACGCGGCCGTAATCCTTCAGCTTCAGCGGAGCTGGCTGATTCGGAGAGTCCTTGGCCGTGAACAGGAAGATGAAGAATACGATGACAAGCGGAATAAGAGCAAGACCGAATACGATGTGCCAGTCTCCGTAATGCTGGGCAAGACGATTGGCGAATAGTGTACTGAAGATCGTACCGCTGTTACCTGCGCCTGCAATACCGAGCGCAAGACCTTGATACTGCGGCGGATACCAGCGGCTAGCGAGCGGCAGAGCTGCAGCGAAGCTGGCGCCTGCTATTCCGAGCATCAGTGCGACGAAATACATATCCGTTAAGGAGTTCGCGAACTTCCAGCCATATACGAGTGGAATGACGGTCAGGATCATACCGACGATCCCGGTCTTCTTCGGTCCGATCCGGTCCGTCAAGTAGCCGAGCACAAGACGTAGAATCGAACCACCGAGAGCCGGGAGTGCAACCAGACTCGCCTTCTCCGCTGCGTTCAGGTTGTAGTCACTCGCGATCAATACGGCAAGAGGCCCGAGCAGCACCCATAGCATGAAGCTGACATCAAAATAGAGGAACGAGCTCATTAATGAACCTTTGTGTCCGCTTTGCAAAAAACTTTTCCGATCGACCATGTTTACCCTCTCCTTTGTTGAATTCCTGTCCGGTATCTCTACTTTTCCTTATTGTCCCCCGAACCGCACCGGAACATAAACGAAGGCCGACGAACAACACCCGTACAATCGGGCGTAAGCTCATCGGCCTCATTGCCGCAGGCGAACCACCCAGTTGTGGCTCTGCCTGTTCGTTTGCTGTACCTTGCGGGAAGGGAGAACATGAAGCTCATCCTTCAATGCTCTAATTGAGCCTGGGATGAAGCGAACTGCCTTTGCCTATCCGCCGACACACCATTGTGCCGTGATCGCGTAAGGCTTATATCGTTATTATATGCATGAGATAAGTTCATGTCAATAAACTTAACATAAATTTGTGAAACTTATTTTTTTCATATTTCTAGCGCCGATTTTATGTTATATTCTCTTTATGGAAATACGATCTCACCAAAAACTTCACATGTACTTAACATAAATTGCAACTGCATGGGAGGGTCGATATGTTAAAGTCATTTGCTCTCATTCATATGCCTTCACCGACAGCAGGCACAAGCGGCCGCCTCCCAGCATCGGAAGCTGCCCCTGAAGCGAGACTTCAAGATCTAGGAATGACTGTTCATTCCATCACATCACAGAAGGAACTCTCCTCGACCGCTGTCTATTACGACGCCGCCCTGCTCGCCGTGTCCCCAGACCACGTTGCCTCGTGGTGTGGCCGTATCGAATCGGTACGCTCGGTGCCTATATTTTGGTGGTGCAATGGCTATACGTTCCCGAATCATGAATGCACCCTTGATCCCGCTATAGACGGCTTATTAGGAGGTGCGATGAGCGATCTCGAGCTTCATTGCGCCATGCTGCTCGGCATGAACCATTATTTCCAGCGGACCGAATGGCGGCAGGAGCGCGAGCAGCTACTCGCGAAGCTAGAGGAACGCAAGTGGATCGATCAGGCGAAGCGCATTATCAGTGAGATCAAGAAAATATCAGAGGCCGAAGCCTATGATTTTCTCAGAAAGCAAGCTATGAACGAGCGCAAGCGGCTCGTCGATGTCGCAACCTCGATCGTGAAGGTGTATCAACTGCTGCAGGATGAAAACAAAGGAGGTCGAAGACGATGATCGCTCTCCTCAGGGAAATTGGCCGCGGCAAGCGCGGCTCGAGAGATCTTACTTATGAAGAAGCGCTGCGAGGAGCGCTCTCTATATTAGAAGGAGAAGCGACCACCGCACAGACAGCAGCCTTCCTCATGGCTCAGAGGATGAAGATGGAATCCACCGATGAGCTGCGCGCCTTCGTAGATGCGCTGCGCAGCCGCTGCACCGTGTTCCCGATAGCAGATGGCATCGATTGCGCTGGACCGTACGACGGCAGGGTGCGTACGTTCATCGCCACCGTGCCGACCGCCTTCGTGCTGGCCGCCTGCGGCTTGCCAGTGACGCTGCATGGCAGCCCGAGTCTGCCGCCCAAGCGCGGCATCGCGGTGAGCGACGTGCTAGAGGCGCTAGGCGCACCCGTAGAGCGGCTAACCTATACAGCACTTACCGAAGCCGCCGTACAGTCCGGCTTCATATATGTGCCTACCGAGCAATGGTGTCCACCGCTCGGGCGACTTCGCGCTGTGCGGGAGGAGCTAGGCATGCGAACGATCTTCAACACCGCAGAGAAGCTACTACGCCCTACCGATGCGTCTGCCATGGCCGTCGGCGTCTTCCATGGCACCGTCTTCGAGCGAATGAGCGAGCTGCTATTGGCGCTCGGCGTGCAGGACGGCATCGTCGTCCAAGGATTAGAAGGCTCTGAGGATATCGGAGCGCACCAACGAACAAGAGCTTACCGACTTCGTGACGGGCAAGCCGAGCTGTTCATTATCGATCCGGACATGTATGAGCTGCAGAGTGAAATGATCGAGCGCATATGGACGCCAGAGCAGCAGGCAGAAGCGTCGATGTCAGTATTAACAGGCGATGCCGAGCTCGGCCTCCTGAACCCGGTGCTGCTGAACAGCGCCGTACGCCTCTGGGTTAGCCACCGCGCTGGCTCGATCGAGGAAGGCATCTACATGGCCCGCCATGCCATCGAGCAAGGAGAAGCGCTGCTTGCCTACAAGCGCTGGCTCAGCGCCGTTCTGTCCCGCACGACGAGCTAGCAGCGCGGAAGCTGGAGCTGACTTAGCTTCATTGCGGCATTGCTGCTCCAGAAACCGAAGCATCACCTTACCCACCGCGATACTCCCCCGCACCGCCATCCTCAACAAAAGCCATACCTGCAGGCCGCTTGGCCGAGGTATGGCTTTTGCTTATTTCATAACGAGAGCTTCATGTCATTCCTCTTCCAGCAGCTTATCGTCATGCATCCGTATACTCATCACGAGCCCCATCGCCACCATATTAATGAGCAGCGACGTACCGCCATAGCTAATGAACGGGAGCGTAATGCCCGTCAATGGCATAAGCCCGATCATCATTCCGACGTTCTGGAAGATCTGGAAGACGAGCATCGATACGATGCCTATAATGATGAAGGAGCCCGCGTAATTGTTGCAATAGATCGAGATCAAGATCATGCGATAGATCAGCACAAAGTACATGAGCAGCAGAACCGAAGCCCCAACGAAGCCGAATTCTTCTCCTACTACGACGAATATCGAATCGGTATAGGTCACGGGAATAAAATTACTGTGAATCGACGATCCATTCAAGTATCCTTCACCAGTTAGTGAACCGGAGCCGATGGCCCGGATCGCGTTCTCGACATGATACGTGCTGTCCTTATCTGCTGTATCCGGATTGACGTACGTATTGATTCGATCCATCCAGTGCGTCGGGATCTCCTTCGCCTTCAAGTATTCCTTCACAGGCTCATGGTACAGCTTGAATAAGTAGATGAACAAGTAGGCACAGCCCGCGAATATCGCCGCTCCTGCCGCCGCATAGATCATTCGGATGTTACCAATCCAATACATGCCGAGCAGAATAACGCCGAGAATAATCGCATTACCGAAATCCGGCTGAATGACGACAAGACCGATCGGAATCATTGCAAGCAAGCCGACCGGGACGACATCCTGCAGCAGCTCGAGAGGCTCCCCCTTACGTCGTGCCATGAACGCTGCTAGGGTGAGAATCAATATAATTTTCATCAGCTCTACGGGCTGAAAATCGAGTCCGAAGGGCAAGCCCCTGAACCAGCCGCGCGCACCGTTAATTTTGGGAGCATAGAGATAGACTGCAACAAGCAGTATAACCCCGACGCCGTACAAGTAATATGTCAGCTTAAGCAATACCCTGTAATCGAAGGCGGCCGTCACCAAGAACGCGATGATCGCGATGACATAGATGATCCCCAGCTTCTTCGGATCGAAGTTAAAGGTAACATCATTCAGCGTAGCACTGTACAAAAGCAATGTGCTGATTACCATGAAGGCAACCAGCAGCAGGACGATCAACGGATCAATTTTTTTAAATTTATGCAGCACGGGGCAGTCATCCTATCCCGAAAAACTTTTTCATCTTATTCATTACCGATGAGCGATCGTCGAGCGGCATCAACGGCACTGAGTCGCCCAAGATGCGTCTTGCGATATTGCGATAAGCAATAGCGGCCCGCAGGTTCGGATTCATGACGACCGGCTCGCCTATGTTAGATGCCTTAATGACACCTTCATCGTCCGGCACAATGCCGAGCAGGTCGATGGCAAGCACCGAGCAAATCTCGTCTATATCGAGCATCTCGCCCTTCTTGACCATGTTCGGACGAATCCGATTAATGATCAGCTTCGGCGCTTCTACGTTCGGCGACTTCTCGAGCAGACCAATGATGCGGTCGGCGTCGCGCACCGCGGCATTCTCCGGCGTCGTGACGACAATCGCCTTATCCGCTCCAGCGATCGCGTTCTTGAAGCCTTGCTCGATGCCCGCAGGACAATCAATAATGACGAACTCGAAGTCCCGCTTCAGGTCGAGCACAATTTGACGGACCGCCTCCGGCGAGATCGCATGCTTATCCTTCGTCTGCGCAGCTGGCAGCATATACAGCTCCTCGAAGCGCTTATCCTTGACTAGTGCCTGAGCAAGACGACAGCGCCCCTCCGCGACGTCGATCAAGTCATAAATAATTCGGTTTTCGAGACCCATGACGACATCCAGGTTGCGAAGACCGATGTCGGTATCGACCATGACCACTTTTTTCCCCTGAAGCGCCAAGGCCGTTCCGATGTTGGCCGAGGTTGTCGTTTTGCCGACTCCGCCCTTGCCTGAAGTGATGACGATTGCCTCTCCCATAGGTCTTACCCCTTTGCATGAAAACTTGAATTACAGCTTGTTGAGCAACGAAAGCTTATGCATATGATGGACCTTATCGATCTCCATCTTGCCGTCCTTCACGTAGGCATATTCCATGTAAGCATCGAACGCCTCGCCAAGTTCCCACTCATCAGGAGGACGACTAATCACGCCTGCGATGCGAAGCTGCGTCGGGCGCAAACAAGATGCAGCAATGATGGCCTGCTCATCACCATCAGAGCCTGCATGGGCCATGCCGCGCAGAGCTCCCATAATATAGATGCTGCCTGTACTGATAATCGTGCCGCCTGGATTAACGTCCCCGAGAAATAGCAGACTTCCTTCGTGAGCGAGTGTCTGTCCAGACCGAACGATCCCCTTGACGACCTTCACTTCCTGCGAGTCCGAATCCGCCTTCTCGAAGGTCGGGTCCGACGACTCCATCGATTGAATAAGCAGGTTCCCCTTCTGGCCAATAATGCGCCGTACCTGCTCCTTCTCCTCGGTGCTAATCGCCCGTTTACCAAGCTTAACATGCACATGTATGATAGGTCCGGTCAATATTTGCTGGTGCGTCTTCTCCAGCTTATGATGAAGCTCCTCAAGCACCTGAGAAAATTCGCATTCGTCGTCCAGCAAAAAGACAAGACCGTCTTTAACCCCTTTAATTGTGACTCGATGTTTGGCTGCAGTCATAAACGCTCTTACCTCCTAAGCCTATACAATTCGGCTTGGCTCAGTCGTTCTCCTGCATACCGATAAAATTTTCTCACTGCTCAGGCTCAGCGGGCTTGCCTGGCATTCCTTCGAGCAAACGGCGAGCCGGAACGTAGGCAGCAAGCGCAAGAAGCAAATTAATGAGCATGCTCGGCAGCATGCGATGTAAAAACGCCCACTCAAAGGTAAGGTGCGTCACCCGGAACAGACGGTAAATGCCGAACAGAGTCGCGTCGTAAAATAAAAGTCCCCCGCCTACGACAAGCATACTGATGACGATGCTGGAATATAAGCGTCCTTGCATAAGACCGGCCAAGTAGCCCGACAATCCCATTGCGAACGAAACAGGCCCCAGCATCGGAGAGTACATAATGAAGTCGAATAACATACCGAAAATAAGTCCGTACATCAGCGCGATGTGCCGGTTGACATACAAGCCGATAAACAGCACGAGCACAAGCACAAGATGAGGATTAACCTCAATATTGGACTGCCAGCTTAGCGGTGTAATCCACGGCAGCATCGTCGTTTCCAGTAAAAAAAAGACAAACAAGAGGAGGCACAGCCGTCTATGATTCATCATCATGCTCATGCTCACCTCAGCTCCGGCACTTCAACGACAAATACCTCGCGCAGGTGATTAAACGAAGCGAACGGCTCGATCGTCGCCACGTGCGTGATGCCGAATTCACCTTCGTATCGGTCGACGACCTTCCCAACCTCAATCCCTCTCGGGAATACGAGACCTTTACCCGATGTGATAACCGTATCCCCCACCTGAAGCGGGTCGTTCGGGTCTATTTTCGTCATGACGAGCATGCGCGCCTCAGGGTCGTATTTCTCAATTAATCCGAACGACTCGTTCTCCTTCGTCTTAACTGTAACCGAGATCGCCTTGGAGTCCATCGCTGCCTTATCGTCTACCCCTGTCAGCAGCTGCACGACGGAATAGAAGCCAGATACGGCTGTCACTCTTCCGATCAACCCTTCAACGGACATGACAGCCATATTCGGACGTATTCCATCCTTCTCTCCCAAGTTCACGGTAATCGTTTTGCCCGGCTGATCGAACGAGATGACCTCGGCGATGCGGAAGCGGTATTGGTTCATCTGCTTCTGCCGCTCGGTGAAGCCGAGCGCATCCTGCAGCCGCTGATTTTGCAGCTCGAGGTCGTTCAGTCTCGTCGTATCGCGGGCGTAACGGGTCAGCGTCTCGCGCAGCACCTTGTTCTCCTCATAAATCGTGTACAGCTGCCCCACATCCTGAAAATATTCCGCGATCGCTCCGACCGGCTTATAGATCAAGCCCTGAGTGAACGCCACCGTATCCTTCATAACCTTCTCCGGAAACGTGCCGTACGCTCTCTTCCCAAAGGTAAGACCCATCAGGGCGATGAAGCAAATAAGCCCCAGCATCAATATAAGCAGTCTTTTGTTCCCCAATAGCTTCACGGCTTACACCTTCCAACCTTGCACGTATTAACGTCTCGACGCCTTGCTCGTTGGGCCGGACCGCGTGCGGAACAGGTGAATGTTCTCCAGCGCCCGTCCCGTTCCGATTGCTACGCAATCCAGCGGATTCTCTGCAACGAGCACCGGCATTCCTGTCTCGCGGGACAGTAGCTTATCCAGATTGCGCAGCAGTCCCCCGCCTCCGGTCAGCACGATACCGCGGTCCATAATGTCGGCCGACAGCTCAGGCGGACACTTCTCCAGCGTCACCTTCACCGCGTCCACGATGCTGTTAACCGTATCGCTCAGCGCATCTGTAATCTCCTCCGACGTGACGCTCATCGTCTTCGGCAGCCCAGACACGAGGTCGCGGCCGCGAATCTCGAATCGTACAACCTCGTCCATATGCAGCGCCGAGCCGATCTCCATCTTGATCTGCTCGCTCGTACGCTCCCCGATCATCAAGTTGTAGGTGCGCTTAATGTATTGAATGATCGCTTCATCCATTTCATCGCCGGCCACACGGATCGATCGGCTCGTAACGATTCCGCCCAGCGAGATGACCGCAACCTCGGTCGTACCGCCGCCGATATCGACGACCATGCTTCCCGTTGGCTCCCATACGGGCAAGTCCGCGCCGATCGCTGCCGCGAACGGCTCCTCGATCGTATAAGCCTCACGCGCACCAGCTTGACGGGTTGCATCCTCGACTGCCCGCTTCTCCACCGCCGTAATGCCCGACGGCACGCAGACCATGACGCTCGGATGGCGCTGGAACAACAGGCGCGGCTTCTGGGCTTGGCGTATAAAATATTTAATCATCGTCGAGGTCGTCTCGAAGTCGGCGATTACGCCATCCTTCATCGGACGAATAGCACGGATGTTGCCGGGCGTCCGGCCGATCATCTTTTTCGCGTCATTCCCAACCGCCTCAATCGTTTTCGTATCGGTCCGAATGGCGACAACCGAGGGCTCGCGCACGACAATCCCTTTTCCCTTCACATATACAAGCGTATTCGCCGTTCCTAAGTCAATGCCTAAATCTTTCGTAAATCCTCCGAATCCGAACATCTATGCTGCTCCCTTCTCTATCTTGAAGGCGTATATTCACGCGTCTAGCTATTATATTACATCATTCCAAGCTCCTTCAAACTGACGAAGCGCTGATCACCGATAATGAGATGATCCAGCAGCTCAATGCCGATCAGCTCGCCAGCCTCCGCGAGCCGCTTCGTAATCTGAATATCCTCTGAGCTCGGCGTCGGATCTCCGCTCGGATGGTTATGCGCACAGATGATTGCCGCGCTGCTGCGCTTGATCGCCGCTCGAAATACTTCGCGCGGATGAACGATGGAAGCGTTCAGACTGCCCATCGACAGCGTCTCCTGCCCGATGACATGGTTCTTCGTATTCAAGAACAAGCAGACGAAGTGCTCCTTCTGCAAGTAGCGCAAATCCTCCATCAGCAGCGAGGCCGCATCCTGCGGCGAACGAATCGTCACCGTATCGTCCATCGATGCCTTAGCCAGCCTGCGTCCGAGCTCGACGCCTGCCTTGATCTGCAGCGCCTTCGCGGTGCCGATCCCCTTGAACCCGATCAGCTGCTCGATGCTGATGTCCACCAGCTGCCGCAGGCCGCCGCTCTCACGCAGCAGACGCTCCGCAAGTCGTATGGCCGATTCCTGTGCTGTACCTGTTCGGAGCAATATAGCGAGCAGCTCCGCGTTGCTTAATGCTTCAGCCCCATGCTGCAACATACGTTCTCTAGGTCGATCCTCACTCGGGACATCGCGCAACGAAACATTGAGCGATTCCATGTATCAATGCTTCCCCTCTTTCACATTTGTTAAGAAATACCATTATACCACGATTGTTAGTCAAAAGACAGTCAAGCCCCAATCACTCAGCATGTCATACAGCTTCGACACCGGCAGCCCGACGACCGAGAAGTAGTCGCCTTCAATCCGCTCCACGAGCGTCGCGCCGAAGCCCTGAATGCCATACGAGCCCGCCTTATCCATCGGCTCGCCTGTGGCGATGTACCGTCGCAGCCGCTCATCATCGGCCGACTTCATTCGCACGACGGTGCGTTCATGAGCTAGCCGTGCTGAGCCGTCTGTTGTCAGAATACACGCGATGCCGGTGTACACCTCATGCTCCCGCCCCTGCAGCATGCGGAGCATGTGCAGCGCGTCTGCCTCATCCTTGGGCTTGCCCAGCACGTGGCCGTCCTGCACAACAATCGTGTCGGAGCCAATAATGACGGCGTCCGACTCCAGTGTGCCGCTTGCCCGGCCCTGCTCGAGCACCGCCCGCGCCTTGCGCTCGGCGAGCTGCTCGACGATCTGGTGCGGGTCTAATCCTTCCTCGGTCGACTCATCCGCGTCGCTCGACTGTACCCGGAACGGCAAGCCGATTAGGGCGAGCAGCTCCTGTCGCCGCGGCGAGGAGGAGGCGAGAATGATTCGAACTTTTTGCTCCGAAATCGACATAAATCTTCTCTCTCCTATCGAATAGTGTAGTTAGAGCTTGCGGAATAGCCAGAAGCCTGCAGCAAGCCCGGCAAGACTGATCAGATTCAAGCGAATGAGCAGGTCCAGGTCGTACTTGAGCACGAGCAGGTCTGCCTTAGGCTGCCACGTGAGCTCAACGGTTTTCGTTAGGAAGGATAAGGCCGAATACGACGCAAGCAGCTGACCGATGAGCGTTCCAGCGACAAGACCGATCAGCAGCATGAAGACGAGGGTGATCGTATTTTTTTTCAATGGATAGCTTACCTCTTTCAGGAAAATATGATTCCAGCTACCGACTGTACATCGGCTCTGTCCGTTGTTCATCCACAAAAAAATGATGCGATAAAGCCACTCGTTATTATACCACATTTGAGAAAAGTCACATCTTTTTTCATGCGAGGAGATCAGTTCGGAGCCGCAAAGGCGGCCGCATCGGATAAGCGAATCCGAGGCAGTGAGAGTAACGCTGTTACCGTGATGGATTGGAGTGTGGCCGCGGGCTGCATAGCTGGTGCATGTTACCGGCTTACAGCGATGCGCAGAGCTTGTACAATGTTAACCGAAAGGGGTGAACCGGATGGCTGCACGTCGATTGCTCGCTTCTCTGCTCGCGCTTAGTCTGTGGGTCATGCCCGGACAAGCGGTCGCCGCAACGGTTATTCTCGACGCTGGTCATGGCGGCAAGGACCCGGGCGCTGTCTCGGCAACGAAGCTGCAGGAGAAGGACGTCAATCTGGACATTACTAGACGCGTCGCAGACCTGCTCATCAAGAGCGGCTACTCGGTTGCGATGACTAGAGATACCGATGTATATTTATCGCTCAGCGAGCGTGTCGCTTATGCGAGAAATACCGATGCCGATATATTCGTTTCGATCCATGCGAATGCGCACACAAGTCATTCCGTCCGAGGCGCATTGGTCCTATACTACGATCACGCATATCCCCAGGATAAATATCCGGCCAGCAGCGAGATGAAGCTGCTCACCCCGGAAAGTCGCGAGCTGGCGCGGCTTGTGCAAGACGGTATGGTCGAGCAGACCGGTATACCCGACCGCGGCCTCGTGCCAAGCTCGGTGTATGTGGTGCGCATGGGCAACATGCCGAGCATCCTAGTCGAGACGGCGTTCCTCTCGAACAGTACGGATGCGGCGCTGCTCGCTTCGACCACGTTCAGACAACAAATCTCGCAAGGTATTGCCCAAGGAATTCAAGCATACTTGCCGCTCCACGTGACGTTCCCGGATACGCGCAGCCACTGGGCTCGCGAGTCGATTCTGCGACTGAACGAGCTCGGCATCGTGACCGGCTCTGGCGACAACAAGTACGAGCCGGACCGCGCCGTCACCCGCGCCGAGCTCGCCACGCTGCTAGGCCGCATATTCCCGCTGGACAAGCTCGCGGCTGAGGCAGCAGTCGCGATGAAAGCGCCGTCAAGCAGCGCTTGCGCACCAAAAGGTGCAGCTGGCAGCGGTGCGTCGGGCAGTGGTGATGGCGCGACAGAAAGCAGGGCGGCGACTGACGGGGCAGTAAACAGCGGTAGCACGCCAAGCGGCGCGACGGACAAGTGCAAGGAAGCGCAGCACATATCGGCGCCGAAGAACGCGTCCGATTTCAAGGACGTGTTGTCGGCACACTGGGCATACGCACAGCTTGATCTGGCCGTCAAGAGCGGCCTTCTGAGCGGCTACGAGGATGGTACACTCCGACCGGATGCGGTCGTAAGCCGTGCAGAGGCAGCCGTTATGCTCAACCGTCTCGTGAAGCCGCCTACGACGGAGCTGACATTCGCTTCATTCAGCGATGTACCTAGGGAGCATTGGGCCTTCGATGCGGTCTCAGCGCTAGTGAGCAGCGGCCTTGTTCAAGGCATCACTGATCAGACGTTCGCTCTTGACCGTAAGCTAACGCGTGCGGAAGCAGCTGTCCTGATGGATCGGCATCTTCATCCGAGCAAGCCGTAACGAATGAAATGGGGTGTCCCGTAGACTGAAAATCGGCTGCGAGACACCCCTTTTACCGTATGAGCAAGTAACGATAAGATGGAAACGTAAGCTTAGGACACCGTAACCGTCTTCAGCAGCTCCTTCTCCGCCACCAGATATTGCATTAACGCCGTCTGAGCTTGCCAGATCAAGGATGACGACGGGTTCTTCCGGTATTCCTCTAGCGATACGACTGCTGTATTCAGCGCGCTGTTCATCTTCGGCAATGCTGTCTTGCCAGCCTCTCCGAGACCTTCGCCGACGGTAGAGGCAGACTTCGCCCAAGCTTGATGCGTCGACTTAATCGTCTGGAGCGCCTTCTCGTCGATCGGAGTTGCTTCCGTCTCTGCCGCGTGCACGACAGTCTGAGCTGCGATCTGCTGCACGAGCTTGCTGCCCTGATCCATGTAGCTGACGAACTGCTCCGGCTGCTTGCCGCTCCAGCGAATGCTCGACACCGCAGGGATTTCATACGGCTTCAGCATCACATCAATACTCTGGTTCTCATAAAATTGCGACAGCCCGAGCGCCTCATCGCGGCTCGATGCCATACCGACGAACAGTGTATACTTGTCGCCGGCCTCGCTGACAGCAGCCAGTCCCTTCTTGCGGAAGGCAGCCGCCTCCGACTCCGAGCTCTGCGCCGTGCTGAACACGCCGCCCTGCAGGAACGTATAGCTGCGCATCGGCAAGTTAACGGCGACAGCGTCGCCTGCTTCAAGCCCCGACACAGCCGCGCCAGACTGACCTGCCTTCGCCTCGGCTGCACTCCCTTGAGCAGCGGCGCCAGCATCGCTGCCTGCGGCCGTCTTCCCCTGCTGCGCCGTTGAGCCTGTCTGAATGGCAGGCTTCAGCGGATCGCCCTCTTCACCGCCGGCGAACATCGACAGCACGAGGAAGCCGAAGGCGACGCCCGTCACGACTGCCCCCGCAACAGACGCTGTTATTTTCAAAAACGATCCTCCGCCCGGCGGTCTTGAATAATGCAGCTGTTCATCTACGATGACCTCACGCTCGCTATACCCATAGCCGCCGCGTCCAGTTCGCGTCTCCCTCTGATATAGACCGGTCTCCGGGTTAACGTCTGCTCCGCCCGTCGAGCGAATCGCTTGCTCCACCCGCTCCACCTCTAGGTCGAACGAGCTCTGCCACCCGCCGAAGTCTGTATGGAAGTCGTTAAGCGGCTTAATGACCGTCCCCTTCTGTGCTGGCGGTGTAAACTCCGAAGCTTCTGCTTCTACTTCTGTACGCTGGTCTGCCGAGCTTGGAGCGGCTTCTATGGATGAATCCTCATACAGGCGATATTCATCTGGACGCAGAGGAATCACATTAGACTTGTGATCACGAACCTCCTGCCCTTGTCCCGACGAGAAGCGAAACGTCATTTTCGACTTATCAGCTTTGTTCATTGCTTCAACTCTCCCTTGTCCCTATATTGTGTTACTAGACTATGAGAGTCGATCTGCAATTAGAACTCGATTCGTACATAATTAAGGCTGAGCACTACCTTCTTCCAAACGCCACATGTATAATGGAAACGTACATAGTGTCCGGCTGCACAACCATCAGCAGCAAATTATCGAACAGGCGGTGTTCCTATGAAACGGGAAGAAGGCTTAAGATTAGTTGAGCAAACGAAAATTATCGCGATCGTACGCGGTGTTGAGAAGCTGCACATTCGAGGCTTGGCCGAAGCGCTATTGGAGGGCGGCATTCCAGTCATGGAGGTGACCTTGAATACACCGGGCGCACTTGAGATGATTACCGAGCTGCAGGCTGCGCTTGGTGACCGGATGTATATCGGAGCAGGCACGGTGCTCGATCTGGACGATGCGCGCAATGCGCTATCCGCAGGGGCTTCGTATCTCGTCACGCCGAACATGGATGAAGATGTGATTCGCTTCGCGGCAGAGCAGAACGTCCCGATCTATCCGGGGGCGATGACACCGACAGAGATCGTGAAGGCTTGGAGGGCCGGAGCGACTGCGGTCAAGGTGTTCCCAAGTGCAAGCCTCGGGCTGCCATTCCTGAAGGAGCTGATGGGACCGCTGAGCAGCATTCCGATGATTGCGGTAGGCGGTGTAACCGAGGACAACATTGCCGAGTTCGTGAAGCTTGGCTGCTACGGCGTCGGCATCGGCGGCTCCCTCGTCAATCTGAAGGAGATCAGCGCCGGCAACTACGACTGGGTGCGGGACAAGGCATCGCGTCTGTCCGCTCGCATTAAGGCGTAGCCATCTACGTACAAAAGGCTGACTACGTTCCATCTCGGAACATAATCAGCCTTTTTACATTCTGCATTCGCTGAGAAACAAAGCTACTTCTGCCCCGCTCGCGCTTCCAGCGCCTGTGCAAGCCCGTAGGCCGCCTTCCAGATGTCTCCTGCGCCCATCGTAATGACCAGGTCGCCTGAGCGGATCGTGTCTAGCAGGTAGGCCTGCACTTCTTCCTTCGTCGGCACATACTTCACATTCGGGTTGCTGTTCTGCTTGATCAGCTCGACCAGCTTGGCGGACGTAATGCCCTCGATCTGCTTCTCTCCCGCAGGCGAGTAGATGTCGGTAATGATTACCTCGTCCGCATCCGGGAACGCGCGGCTGAACTGCTCGAACAAGAAGAACGTACGCGTGTACCGCTGCGGCTGGAAGACGGCAATAATGCGCTTGCCCGTCGCCCTCGCCGCCTGAATCGTCGCTTCGATCTCGGTCGGATGGTGCGCATAATCGTCTATGACGAGCATGTCATCGACCTCACCGAGCACCTGGAAGCGCCGCTTCGCGCCGCGGAACTCCGTGATCGCCTCAGCTACCTGCTCGAACGTCAGGCCTGCCTCCATACACGTAATCAGCGTAGCCATCGCATTGTACACGTTATGACGTCCTGGTACGGACAGTCGCATCGTGCCGAGCGTTTGCCCGTCCCGAACGACCTCGAACGACACCTTGCGGTCGCCCAGCACGATGCTGCGCGCCATCACATCCGCTTCCGTATCGATTCCGTACGTAATGACCTCGCTCTGAATCGACGGCATCATCTCGCGCAAGTACGCATCGTCCTTGCAGATGACCGCCTTCCCCTCCGGCTTCACCTGGCTCAGGAACTGGGCGTACGCCTTCTTCAAGTTATCGAAGCTGCCATCATAATTCTCAAGGTGATCCGCTTCCACGTTGTTCACGAGCGCAATGAGCGGATTATACTGCAGGAACGAGCCATCGCTCTCATCGGCCTCGGCGACGACATAGGCGCCCTTGCCTGCCTTCGCATTGCTGCCGACGTTGAGCAGCTCGCCGCCGATAATGAACGTCGGGTCCTGTCCGCAATGCTCCAGCACAAGCGCGATCATCGAGGACGTCGTCGTCTTGCCGTGCGCGCCGGCTACCGCAATGCCCTTCTTCGCGTTCATTAATTTCGCCAGCATTTGGGACCGATGCAGAATCGGTATGTTCAGCTCCTCCGCTGCCACCATCTCCACGTTGTCCTTGGACAATGCCGTAGAATAGACGACGACGTCGGCGCCTGATACGTTGCTCGCCTCGTGTCCTATGAACACACGCGCGCCCTTCGCCGCCAGCTTTTCGGTCAGCTCGGCCTGCGCGAGGTCAGAACCCGATACGTTATAGCCCATTTCAAGCATCACCTTGGCGATGGCGCTCATGCCGTAACCGCCGATACCGATAAAATGGATGTGCTCCGAAGTATTCACGCTCGTTTCACCAGCCTTTTTCAGAATCGGATTGATGCTTGACCCAGGAGCGTACATCCCCGATGACATAAAGACTTCCGGATACGACGGCCAAATCGTCCTGCGCCGTCAGCGACGTTAAGCGCTCCAGCGCTGCCTTCCAGTCCGGTTCGATAATAATTTCCACTTGCCCGCGGCCGAGCTCGTGCGCCAGCTCCTTCGCCATATCGGCAAGAGCAGACGCAGCAGCCTTCTTCAGCCAATCCGGCTCGGTCACGATAAGCGTATCCACTATTGGCAGTATATGCCTCAGATAGCCCGAATGATTCTTATTTGTGACCATCCCCATCATAAAATGAAGCTTATTATACGTGTACGTGCTCTTCAGTGTAGCCGCAAGCGCAGCAGCGCCCTCCGGATTGTGAGCACCGTCCAGCAGCAAGCGAGGCTCTCTCGACACCAGCTCCATACGACCCGGCCAGCTCGTCTCCCTCATCCCCTTGTACAGCGCTTCGTCGTCAACGATGAGCGCGTAGTACTGTCTGAGCACCTCAATAGCCATAATCGCCGCCGCTGCATTATGCACCTGATGCTCGCCGTTCATCCGAATCGTAACGTCATCGATACGACGGAACAAGCCGTCGAAGTGGAACGCTTGCTCGTCCTCCCGCGCTGAGACAAGCTCCACGCGGTACTCCGCCCCGAGCTTATACAGCTTGCTCTGCTTCCGCTGTGCCGCCGCTTCGATGACCGCAAGCGCCTCGGGATCGGTCACCGCTGTCACGACTGGGACGCCAGCCTTGATAATACCCGCTTTATGAGCCGCGATCTCTGCGATCGACTCGCCCAGCAGGTCCATATGATCGTGTCCGATGTTCGTAATGATCGAGACGATCGGCGTCACAATAGTGGTCGCGTCCAGCGTGCCGCCAAGACCAGTCTCCCAGACGACGAAGTCCGGATAAGCGACTCGAGCGAAATATTCAATCGCCATGACCGTCGAGATCTCGAACATCGTCGGCTGCCCGTGCAGCTCGGACACCTCGTCGACGATCGGCTTTATTTTATTAACGACATGAAGTAAATCCTCCTCGGAGATGTTCACGCCGTTCATTCGAATGCGCTCCGTGTACGTCTCGATATAAGGGGACGTGAACGTCCCCACCTCATAGCCACACTGTCGAATCGTCTCGGACAAGTAGGCGCATACAGAGCCCTTGCCGTTCGTACCTGCGACATGAATGAACTTCAGTCTCCGGTGCGGATTGTCAAGTCGCTCCATCAGCAGCTCCATCCGCTCAAGTCCAAGCTTAATACCCGTCACCGGCATGAACCGGACGATCCAATCTATCGCCTCACGCGCAGTCGCAAAAGGGGCCGCGCCCGGCATACTCACCTCACCGCTCATCTATGCTCACCCCTTCAGCTCGCCGATTCGAGCGATAACTTTATCTCGCTTATCAGCATAATCAGCCAGCTTCGCCTTCTCTTCTTCGATTACCTTCGCAGGCGCCTTCGCTACGAAGCCTTCGTTCGACAGCTTGCGCTCGATTCGCTCCACTTCGCCATGAAGCGTCTGCAGCTCCTTCTCGAGGCGCGATATTTCCTGGGCAATGTCGATTAAGCCCGCCAGCGGCAAGAATAGCTCCGCTCCGGTGACAATTCCCGTCATCGCCTTATCCGGCGCGCTGATCGCGCTGTCGATCACGAGCTCCGACGTGTTGCAGAAGCGACGCACATACTCTTGATTGCGCTGCAAAATGTCGAGCGTCTCCGCGCTCGTCGGCTTCAGCTGCAGCTCGATCTTCTTGCTCATCGGCACGTTCACCTCCGCGCGAATGTTGCGGACCGAGCGAATGACGTCCATGAGCAGCTCCATCTCCTTGACCGCCTCCGGCGCTTCGAACGCAGAGTCGACCACCGGCCAAGCTGCGAGTGTAATCGACTCGCCCTCATGCGGCAGATGCTGCCAGATCTCCTCGCTGATGAATGGCATGAACGGATGAAGCAGCCGCTGCGTCTGGTCAAGCACGTAAGCAAGCACCGACTTCGTCGTCTTCTTCGCCTCTTCGTCTGTGCCGTACAGCGACAGCTTGCTGAACTCGATGTACCAATCGCACAGATCGTCCCAGATGAAGTTGTAGAGCAGTCTTCCCGTTTCACCGAACTCATAGACATCGATCAGGCGCGTTACATCGCGAACCGTCTCGTTCAAGCGGTGCAGAATCCAACGGTCCGCCGTACCGAGCTTGCCGCTAAGGTCAATATCGCTCACCGCGAAGTCTCCCAGATTCATGAGGGCGAAGCGGGATGCGTTCCATATTTTATTGGCAAAATTACGCGCCTGCTCAACCTTCTCCCAACGGAAGCGAAGGTCCTGACCTGGCGTCGAAGAGGTCGATAGCATGAAGCGCATCGCATCCGCGCCATACTTCTCGATGACCTCGATCGGATCAACCCCGTTGCCGAGCGACTTCGACATCTTCCGTCCCTCCGCGTCGCGGACAAGACCGTGCACCAGCACGTCCTGGAACGGAATGCGGTCTGTAAACTCTAGGGAGCTGAACACCATGCGCGCTACCCAGAAATAGATGATGTCATAGCCGGTTACGAGCAGGCTGTTCGGGAAAAAGCGCTTGAAGTCAGCCGCTTCCTCATCCGGCCAGCCCATCGTCGAGAACGGCCACAGCGCCGAGCTGAACCATGTGTCGAGCACGTCCTCGTCCTGCTTCATATGGGTGCCGCCGCAGGATGGACATACAGACGTCTCCTCGCGAGCGACGACCATCTCGTTGCAATCCTGACAATACCAAGCCGGAATACGGTGTCCCCACCACAGCTGGCGGGAGATGCACCAGTCGCGCACATTCTCGATCCAGTGCAAATATATTTTCTCGAAGCGATCCGGTACGAAGTTAACGCCTTCGCCTGACTTCTGCGCATCGACAGCGCGGTCGGCGAGCGGCTTCATCTTCACGAACCATTGCGTCGACAAATACGGCTCGATCACCGCACCGCTGCGCTCGCTATGGCCGACCTGGTGCGTATGCTCCTCGATCTTCACAAGAACGCCGAGCTCCAACATGTCTGCGACAATCTGCTTGCGGCACTCGAAGCGGTCGAGTCCTTGATATTTGCCTGCATTCGCATTCATCTTGCCCGATTCGTCCATGACGAGCACCTGAGGCAAACTGTGGCGATTGCCGACCTCGAAGTCGTTCGGATCGTGCGCTGGCGTAATCTTCACCGCACCGCTCCCGAACTCCTTCTCCACGTACTCGTCGCCGATGATCGGAATTTCGCGTTCGACAATCGGGAGCACGAGCGTCTTGCCGATCAGATGCTTATAGCGCTCATCCTCCGGATGGACAGCTACCGCTGTATCGCCCAGCATCGTCTCCGGACGGGTCGTCGCCACGATGATCGATTCGCTGCTGTCCTTCACCGTATACTTCAGATGATACAGCGCGCCTTGAACCTCTTTATATTCGACCTCAATATCCGACAGCGCCGTGCGGGCGGCCGGGTCCCAGTTAATAATATATTTGCCGCGATAAATAAGTCCCTTCTCATACAGACGAACGAACACCTCGCGAACCGCCTTCGACAGCCCCTCATCGAGGGTGAAGCGCTCCCGCGAATAGTCGAGGGAGAAGCCCATCTTCGCCCACTGCTCGTGAATCGTGTTCGCGTACAGCTCCTTCCACTCCCACACCTTCTCGAGAAACTTCTCGCGTCCGAGGTCGTAGCGCGTCACGCCTTCCTCACGCAGCTTCTGCTCCACCTTCGTCTGCGTCGCGATGCCCGCGTGGTCGGTGCCCGGCATCCAGAGTGCGTCATAGCCCTGCATCCGCTTCGCGCGGATCATAATGTCCTGCAGCGTGCAATCGAGCGCATGCCCGATATGGAGCATCCCGGTCACGTTCGGCGGCGGGATGACGATGCTGTACGGCTTCGCCTCCGGACGCTGTCCTGCCTTGAAATATTGGCCCTCGAGCCAATAATCGTACCATTTCTTCTCGCTTACCTTCGGGTCGTACGTCGTCGGCATTGCCGTCTCCGGCGCCGCTTGCTTGTTCTGTTCCATGCATCTTCTCTCCTTGTCACAAGTTGTCATACACTAGACCTGCACCTGCGTAGCAGGCTCCGAAGCAGCTCGGACCGTACTGCAGGTGTTTGATTAATACCATTAACTATTCGTATGTTGAACAAAAAAAGCCCGCCGCCCGTAAAGGACGAAGGCTTTCGCATCCGTGGTACCACCTTTATTCCGCAGTCTATGCCGCCTTAGACCTGTCCATGTGACAACAAGCAGGCTAGGCGCATCCATTGCGGCGCTCGAACAGATAACGGCTGTGACCGGCCGAATCTAAGCATCGCTTCAATTCGGCAACTCCGGGGCGACTTCGACAGGTACATCCTGCAGAACCTCTCAGCTGGTGCCGGCTCCGCTCTCTGAAGGGCTCGCTGCCTACTATTCCCTTTCCACGTTATTACAGCATCTTCATGCGTATTATCATAAACAATCGAGGCGTCAGAGTCAACATGTCGAGCACTCGACTTCGCGCGAATACGAATAACCCGGAAAGCCTCAGAGGCCGTCCGGGTGCTCGTGCACAAGTATGAAGTCTTATCTCGGAATACGAACGATTTGACCGACTGCAATGTCATTATCGCCAAGACGGTTGTAGAGCACGATTTCTCTCGCGTTCACGTTGTATTTCTTCGCGATTGACTCCAGCGTGTCGTCCTTCTGCACGATAACCATACGCAGCTTGCGGAATTGCTGCTGCTCGTCGCTTGTGCTAAGCAGCATGCTCTTCCACTCCACACGCTCTGCGGCTGTCGTCGCAGGTGCGGCTACAGCTTGCTGCTGCGCGGCAGGCTGATCTCCTTGCGACTTCGCACCGCTGAAGCTCATGAGCGAGGCGATGCCGCCTGGTGCCTTGGCAGCTGGTGCTGCGTCCACGGCAGGCTTCTTCGCGCCGAATGCGACCTTGAGCTCCTTCTTCTCCTCGACTGCTGCGATCGGCTGCTCCGCTTGCACCGGAACAGGCACAGCAGACGCCTCCGCGTTCATCGCTGCCTCAGATGCTTGCTCGACAGCCTCAAGTGCAGCTGGTGCTGCTGGTGCCGCTTGCGGCTCTGCGGCGCTTACCGGCTCGACGCGCTCGGCATCGCTGCTGGCAGCAGTCGCATCCTGAGGAGCTTCCTCCTCGCTAGCGGCTGAACGCATCGCAGGCTGCGCTTGCTCAGACTGCTGTGCCCATTGCTGCCAATCGGAGCGAGCTGGCGCTGCATCGCTGGCGCTCTCCGAGCGCTGCGGCTGCGTCTCCAGCGGTGTCGCGCTGTCCTGACGGCGGCTGTCCGGCTCCCAGCTCTGCTCATCGTTAGCTGGCAGCTCCAGACCGTTCAGCGAGAGCACACCGGTGATGTTCAAGCTGCGGGACGTCAGCAGATCGACATCGAAGTTGTCGATTTCAACGGAGATGTCCTCAACGCGCGCTACGCGGCTCATCGGCAACGTAATTTCAACCGGAATCAGATGCTCCAGCGTCTGTCCCTCCTGCTGCTGCTCATCCGTATACGTTCCGCTCAGAAGTAGGTTGCCCCGCAGTACAGCTTGTTCCCCTTGCGAGATGACCTGAATATGAGGAACCAGCTCCACGCCCTCCAGCGCCTGGATGCCGAGCACTCCCTCATGAAGATGAACACGCTCATAAATATCGAATCGCAGTCCGTTTTGTTCTGTAGCCAATGTGTAATCCTCCCTTTCGTATTTCTACCTTTTCTCGCGAAAAGAAATACTAGTGCCGTCGTCTATCTCATTTATATGGCACTGCCGAGAGGAGCATGACTACTATTTTTTCAACCGTTGCAGCAGCGCGTGGAAATCGTCCGGCCACGGCGCCTCTACCTCGATAAGCTCGCTCGTAAGTGGATGCGGGAACGCAAGATGTTCGCCGTGCAGCGCCTGACGCCCGATGGCATCCGGCTTCCCTCCATATAATAGGTCGCCGTACAGCGGGTGTCCGGCATCGCTCAGATGCACCCGAATCTGATGCGTCCGCCCCGTCTCCAGCCGCAGTCGGACGAGCGAAGCGTCTCGGTACGTCTCTAGCCGTTCGAACCGTGTGACCGCATGCTCCCCCCGCGGCGACACGCGGCGCCTCGTCGGATGGTGACGATCCCGCCCGATCGGCGCATCGATGCGTCCCGCTGCCTTAGCCAGTCTGCCTTGCACGACCGCTATGTACGTACGGCCGATCGCCTTCTCCCGCATCGCAGCGTCCAGCACCGTCTGCACCCAGGCGTGCTTAGCGAACAACACCGGGCCTGTCGTATCCTCGTCAAGCCGATGAATGTGCCGCGCTCTCACACGCTGTCCATCCGATGCCAGCAAGTAATCGACCGCCTGCAGCAGTGTACCCCGTTCACCCGCCTCCGTCGGATGCACCTTCATACCCGCAGGCTTGCTCACCACGAGCGCGAAGTCGTCCTCATACAGGATCGCGACATCGCCGCGTCCTCCAGCCTCTGCGTCGAGCTCGCAGACCGTGTCCGCTGGCTCATCAGGAAACAGCTTCAACAGAAGCCTCCTGCCCTTCCACTGCAGCCCCTCCTGCCGCAGAAGCGTGCGGCTCCACTTCTCCCCGATGATTGCTGCGGCTTGCTTCGCCGCTTGTTCAACTGATTCCAGCGTATCTGCCACCTCAAGCTCAAGCCATTCGCCCTTGCGCCGCCAATGCATCATCGAGCTTCCTCCTCCAGACGCCCGCCGGCGTGCTTGCTCTCTTGGCGCACCTTCAGCCATTGATACGCGACCAGCATGACAAGTGCGGCTGCGAACAAGCCGAATACGACATACAGCTCGAACGGAATTCCATAAAAACTATATTTTTTTAACACATAAGCCGCCCCTGTCCTTGATATATGTGAATGAACACGTTCCTCACATTTTACCAAAGCAGATCCATTCCGCAAAGCGGTTACACTGCCAGGTACACCTTTACTTACAATTCGGGTGATCTATTAAATAGGTGGTAATTATGATAGAATGTGAGAAGAATTGTCGATAAAAGAAAGCAAATATTTGCTTGGGAGTGGAGAATATTGAAGGGCCAATTGCTAGCTGTTCGAAAATGGGGCTGGCTGAAGAAGATTTTATTTGCGATCGCTCTGCTTACCTTTATGACATCGAGCTTTTTGTACTTAACGCCTCCAGGTGGAGATATGCGAATGTGGATGGCCGAGACGGTCATTACGACGCAGCATCGCAGCTGGGCATGGATATTCGTCGGCGCCGAGCGGCGCGACCAGATGGTGCAGAAGATGCACAATGACATCGAGGATGCGGCGAAGGAGAAGCAGGACCTGAATCTGGTCAAAATTCGCAAAAACGGCGAAAAGGCGCGATCCATCGATGAGCTCATCAAGGTCGAGGATATTTCCGGACAGTTCTGGAAGGGCAAAAAAATGTACGTGTACGACCCGACCACGATCAAAATTATGACGCCTCACAAGCCGGGTGAGGGTGAACGGATCAGCTCCATGGTGACGCGCACCGGAGCGGTCGCCGGCGTGAACGGCGGCGCCTTCGACGACCCTGAGGGACTCGGCAACGGCTTCGCGGCAATCGGGTTTATTATCTCGGACGGCGAAATCATTTTTACCGACAAGGACGGCTCGATCCCGCAGCACATCGTCGGCTTCACCCGCGAGGGCCAGCTCGTCGTCGGTAAGTACGATGCGTTCCAGCTTCGCGACATGGGCGTATCCGAGGCGGTCTCGTTCTACCCTCGTCTCATCGCTAACGGCAAGCCGCTCATTACGAACGGCGACGGCGGCTGGGGACGCGCACCACGGACAGCGGTCGGACAGAAGGCGGACGGAACGGTCATCTTCCTCGTCATCGACGGTCGCCAATCGCATAGCGTCGGCGCTACGCTGAAGGAGCTGCAGGATCTGTTCCTCGAGGAAGGTGTCGTGAATGCGGGCAACCTCGACGGCGGCGCCTCCTCCGAGCTTGTCGTAGACGGCGAGCTGCTGACGAAGCCATCGAGCCGTTACGGCGAACGACGACTGCCTTCCGCCTTCCTCGTCTACGATGATCCGTCATCGGTGAAGGCAACGCGAGTATGGGACGGCGTCGACAAGATCGATGCGGGCGGCTCGCACGACCATCCGGATTTTCTGCGCGAGCAGGCTGAGAAGAAGGCCCGGCAGCAGCAAGGGCAGACGACGCCGAAGACGACAGATCCGAAGGACGGCGCTCAAGGCACACAAGAAGGCAAGACCAGCACGCCGCAGACAGGCGCTGCGGGCGACGGTAATGCCTCAGGCGGCACAGCGAGCAAGGGCAAGGACGCTACGAACGGAACTGGCAGCACGAGCTCAGGCACAGGCGCGAATGGCAAAGCGACCTCGCCAGCGGCTCCGAACGGGACTGGCGCATCTTCATCGGGTACGTCGAAGCAGCCGACGAACGGCGGAGCAGATGATGAAGGCTCCAGCAGCACGACCGGCAATGGTGGTAGCGGTAGTCATGACGCTTCGGCAGGCAGTACGAGGTCGCCGAATGATGCATCAGGTGCAAGCTCTGGAGCGAATACGGGAGCCGGAACATCCGGCTCCTCACAGTCAGCCGGCACGCCAGCAACGCAGGACAAGCAGGACGACACAGCAGGCAAGACTGCTCCGAGCAATACTGGTGCCAGTGGGACAAGCTCCGGCAGCTCTGCAGGCTCTACGTCCAGCTCATCCGTTCAGTCGCAGGACGTGAAGGTCGCTCCGTCTATGAAGCTCGACGCGCAATAGATTACATACGAGTATGTACAGTTTTATTGAACACGGACTGACTCACGCTGTGCTGCGAGCTCACAACGCAAGTCAATCCGCATCGCCCTGACAATTGATTGTCAGGGATTTTTTTACTACCATCACATTTTGAGCTACGTGTTCATTTCCGCACCTGTCAGCGTTCCACGGTTAATCATGATCGTCTGATTACCGCTAAGGCTATTACCAGTTGCAACCAGTCTGTACGTACGCATACCGACAATCGGAGCGTCATCGCAGCCGATCATCGCTGTCGTAATTGGACTGTTCGCTGATACAGGCGTGTCACTGGCAGACTCAATTAAGGTGTTATCATCACGGAAGAACTGGAACGTAATTGTCGGGTTCGCCGAGCTCGGCAGCCATGTGATCGAGGTCGTCAGCCAAACCACATTATTCGCCTCATCCACGTTCAACGTCACAGACCCGAGATTCGCCATCGGAACTTCTGCTGTCAGTAAGTTATTCGCAAACTTCACACATTCAAACTCAATGAGGACACCTGGTGTCCCTGCAGGTCCTTGTGGTCCTTGTGGTCCTTGTGGTCCTTGTGGTCCTTGTGGTCCTTGTGGTCCTTGTGGTCCTTGAGCACCTTGAGGTCCTTGAGCGCCTTGAGGGCCTTGAGGGCCTTCAGGTCCTTGTGGCCCTGCTGCTCCAGCTGGCCCCTGTGGTCCTGCAGGACCCTGTGCCCCTGTTAAGCCCTGCGGACCTGTCATCCCTTGCGGACCAATCGGTCCTGCCGGGCCTTGTGGTCCTTGAGGACCTTGAGCACCTGCAGGTCCTGCTGGACCGGACCGTCCCTGCGGTCCTACGGGTGCGAATATTTTGACCTTCGTCGGACAGCATTTCAATACTTTACTGCGCTTCACATGAGTACTTTTTTTGCCCGGACACAATGGTTTCTTCTTGACCGGGTTAACTGGCTTCCTACACTTCGACTTCATATTCCATCCACCTCCTGGTATTTGTACACGATAGCATATGTACATCTACTGGAAATCGTTTGGATAAGCACCTATAAGTCCGGGTATAAGCGCCTCAATTATGAATGCTAATTGAATGATGGTTGTCCATAGGGCGATCGATCGGCTAGTTCGTCGCCACTCGTGCGTGGCGGACAAATAAAGGACCTGAACGGTTGAGTCGTTCAGGTCCTTCAATATAGCCAAGTTCGGATGATACTTCACGTTGAAGCTTAAGTCTACAGTCGCTGCAACGCCCGGCGCTGAGCTTCGATCGTCGCCTCAACGACATCGTCCCCATGCGCGGTAGAGACGAACATGCCCTCGAACTGCGACGGCGGCAAGCTGACTCCCTCGTCCAGCATCGCGGCAAAATAACGATTGAACCGCTGAAGGTCCGAGCGCTTCGCGGACTCATAGTCCGTCACCGGCTCTGCCGTGAAGAACGGACATACCATCGACCCGACCCGATTGATCGTCAGCTCAATGCCCAGCTCCTTGGCATTCGCAAGGAAGCCCTCCTCGATACGCGCAGAGCGGCGCTCAAGCTGCTCGTATACGCCCGGCTCACCGAGCAGCTTCAGTGTCGTATAGCCTGCTGCCATGGCGAGCGGATTGCCCGACAGCGTCCCCGCCTGGTAGATCGGCCCAACTGGCGCAATATGCTCCATAATCTCCCGCTTGCCGCCGTAAGCACCGACCGGAAGCCCGCCGCCGATCACTTTGCCTAGACACGTCAAGTCTGGTGTAATGCCATACAGCCCTTGTGCGCTGTGCAGACCGACGCGGAAGCCGGTCATCACCTCATCGAAGATGAGCACGCTACCGTATTGCAGCGTAATGTCCCGCAACCCTTGCAAATACCCTTCCGCAGGAGGTACGACTCCCATGTTGCCAGCTATCGGCTCTACAATAACTGCCGCGATGTCATCCCCGTACCGCTCGAACGCCACCTTCACCGATTCCATATCGTTATAAGGCACCGTAATCGTATTGACGGCAATGCTCTCCGGCACGCCAGGGCTGTCGGGCAAGCCCAGCGTCGCGACACCAGAGCCAGCCTTAATCAGCAGCGAGTCGGCATGGCCGTGGTAGCAGCCCTCGAACTTCAAGATCTTGCTGCGACCTGTATAACCTCTCGCGAGGCGCAAGGCGCTCATCGTCGCCTCCGTACCGGAGCTGACCATCCGCACTAGCTCCATCGACGGCACGCGTTCCAGCACGAGCTTCGCCATCTCCGTCTCTAGCTCGGTAGGAGCGCCGAAGCTCGTCCCATGCTCCGCCGCCTGCTTGATCGCCTCTATTACCTGCGGGTGGGCGTGACCGAGGATAAGCGGTCCCCACGAGCCGATATAGTCAATGAACTCATTGCCGTCTATATCCTTCACATAAGCGCCTGCTCCGCTTTTCATGAACAACGGGGTCAAGCCGACCGACTTGAACGCTCGTACAGGGCTGTTCACCCCTCCTGGTATGTACTGCTTCGCCTCGGCAAATGCTTGCGCAGACCGTGCATCCGTCCGTTTGTGCATCTCGTTCATCGTTAAGCTCCTTTACGAAGATATCACTTGAAAACACCGATCAAGCCATATATAATTATCCGCAAAATCATCCCCTGGCTGCGGCTCTAAGCCGTCCGTGTCCAGCACCATTCCCCCTGAAACGAGAGGATCGCATGATCGACATATTATCCAAGGTACCTTTATTTCAAGGCATGAACCCGCATCAGCTCGTCGCCATCTCCAATATTTGTCAGAAGAAGACGTTCAAGGCGTACACGACTCTGTTTCAAGAGAAGGACGTAGGCTCCATCTTCTATATCGTACATACCGGCTCGGTCAAAATATATACAAGCTCGAACACAGGTGAAGAAAAAATATTATCCGTCATTCAAGCCGGAGAAAGCTTCGGAGAGCTGTCCTTGATCGACGGCAAGCCGCGCTCAGCCTCCGCCCAGACGCTGGAGGAAAGCAGTCTGATCGCCATTAGCGCCCAGAACTTCCTCGCGCTGCTGCGCTCCAACTTCGATATGAGCCTGATCATCATGCAGGAGCTGTGCAGCCGTCTGCGGGATACGAATCAGCATGTATACGACCTGACGTTCCTCGATGCGCGTAGCCGTGTTATTAAGAGCCTAATTAAGCTGGCCAATAAGAACGGGAGCCGAAGCGGCAGTCTCATCACGATCCGCATGACGCTCAATTATGACGAGGTGTCGCAGATGGCCGGTGTCAACAAGCCCATCTTAATGCAGGTCATACGCGATTTTCAGGACAAGCAGATCATTACGTTCCGTGGTTCAGACATCGTGCTTGATCTGGCGAAGCTGCGAGGGTAGGAGACACAGTAGCGGCTCGCATAATAGCGGCAGCTCTTGCTCAGCATAACACAGCCACAAGCCCGGCGACTTACACCGGGCTTGTCTCAGCATCAGCCTCGGACTTAGCCTCCACTAGGCGCTTGACCAGCTCAGCGCCCGCCTCCCTGCCTTGTCTCACACAATCGGGAAGCCCGACTCCATGGAACGCCGCCCCGGTTACGAGCACATGCGGCATCGCCGTCCGTATACTCTCTCTCACCTTGCGAACACGCTCAAGATGACCGACCGGATATTGCGGCATTGACCGCATTAGCGGTGTCAGCTCGGTGAATAACGGCTCAGCCGATATGCCCATCGTCTCCAACAGATCGCGCTTGACTGCGCGAATGACCTCATCTGCAGACATGTGGAGCCATCTGTCGTCCCCAGCACGCCCGACGTAGCAGCGCAGCAGTACCTTGCCGGCTGGAGCCGTGTGCAGCCATTTTTTCGACGTCCATGTGCACGCCGTAATGAATCTGCCTTCCCTGCGCGGCACGACGAAGCCCGAGCCGTCCAGACGATGCGCGATGTCACTCTCGTCATAAGCAAGCACGACGTTCGCCACCGATACATACTCCATCTCCCGAAGCTGTCGCGCCACTGGAATCGTCTTCTCCAGCAGCTCTGCCGCACCGTAAGAGGGCAGTGTGACGATGACGCCGCCCGCTTCCTCCAGCTCGCCGTCCGTACGAACGAGCCTATAGGCTGATGGCGAAGCCTCTGACGCCGGTTCGGCCTCTTGGACGACCTCCACCTTCTCTATCGAACGAATGCCGCAATCCTTCACGAAGCGCACGTTGTCGAGCGAATCGATCAAGCCGTTCACCACCGTATCCAGCCCATCCTTGAACGTCAGGAACGTCGTGTTGCGGGCGTATTCAGGCAAGCTGCGGCTCTCCTCGCCACCAGCCTTCCGATTGTGCATCATACCGAGAATGAGACTCCGGTGCTTCTGCTCAATCGAATGAAATTGCGGGAAGGTCGCTCTTAAGCTTAAGGCGTACGTATCGCCTGCGTAGATGCCAGCGAGGAGCGGCTCAGCGATCTGCGTCAGTACCTCACGGCCAAGACGCCGCTCCAGGAAGCTGCCCAGCGACTCATCCGCTTGGTCCTCTCGCCTTGGCAGCAACAGGTCCAGCATCGCTCTTGCTTTGCCTGCTGGCGATAGCAGACTCGTACGCGCGAACGGCAACAGCTGCGTCGGAATACCGAGCATCAAGCCTGGTGGCATCCGGTGCAGCTTCCCGCGCGTCAGAATGTACGTCTTCTTCGCCTCGGGATTCGTGCCGGTCAGCTGATCCTCGAGCCCCAGCTCCTTCGCCAGGTCCGCCATCGCGAGCTTGCGGGCCAGGAACGAATCTGGCCCACGTTCAATAATGAAGCCGTCCCGCCGTAGCGTGTTGATCTTACCGCCGAACTTGTCGCTCTTCTCGTATACAGTTATGCGATGAGCACGTCCGCTCTGCTCGAGCTGCTTCTTCGCCTCGTAAGCCGCAGTAAGACCGGTTATGCCACCGCCGATGATGACCAGATGAAGCGGCTTCCCTGCCCTGTCGCTCATTAGCCCTTCACCGCATTCGTCAGCAGAGCATGGACCACTTCGCCGAGCGTCTCCATATACAGTGGATCTGTATTGAGCGAGCGCGTCCGCTCGAAGCGAAGACCCAGCTCCTCGGCCGTCCGCTTCGCTTCAATATCCAGATCATACAGTACCTCCAGATGATCCGATACGAAGCCGATTGGACAGACGAGCACGCATTCGGCCTTGTTCTCGTCCTTAACCGTCTGCAGGACGTCCAGAATGTCCGGTCCGAGCCACGGCACGCCAGTCTGTCCCGCGCTCTGCCAGCCGAACTGCCAACGGGTAACGCCCGTCTTCTCCACGATTGCCCGCGACGTCTCCAGCAGCTGCTCCGGATACGGGTCCTTCATCTCGAGAATACGCTCAGGCAAGCTGTGCGCCGTGAACATAACGAGCACCTCGTCCTTGCTCACGCCCTCGAATCTAGCTAGCGCCTCCTCCACACGGATGGACAGCGCCTCAATCAGCTTCGGATGCAGATGATAGCTGCGTACGAAGCTGATCGACAGTCCGAGCTGGTCCGCCTTCTCCTGCGCCCGCTTGATGTAGCTGCCGACGCTCATTACCGAATAGTGCGGTGCAAGTACAACGCCAACCGCTTCCGTAATGCCGTCCTTCACCATCTGCTCCACACCGTCCTCGATGAACGGAGATGCGTGCTTCAGCCCTTGATAGCAGACGAATTCGATGTCCGGATAAGCCTCATTCAGCTTCTCCTCGAGCGCCTTCACCTGATTGTCCGTATGTTGTCTTAATGGAAAAAATCCACCCACAATCGCCTCATACCGGTCGGTCAGCTCCTTCAGCTGCTCCGGCGAAGGGGGCGAGCCGCGGCGAATATGCGTATAATAAGCCTCGACCTGATCGAGACTTTCTGGAGTGCCATAGGACATCACAAGTACGCCGACTTTACGGCTGCGAGCTTGGCTCATGCTATACACCGCTTTCCTGTTTGGATGTAGCGTTAGCAGACTGCGCTGCAATCGCTTGACGCGAATAGTCGTGAATGAAATCGGTTAGCTCCTTCAGCTTCTCCAGCGACGCCTCCGGGAACAGCCCATGCCCCAGGTTGAATACATAGCCCGGCTCCCGAATACCGTCATCGATAATCGCCTTCGCCTGCTCCTGAATGACTGACAGCGGCGCAGTCAGCACGTACGGATCGAGGTTGCCCTGCACCGCGAACTTGCCAGCGAGACGATTGCGTCCCTCTGAGATTCGCACACGCCAATCCAGACCGATAACATCTGCCTTCACGTTGTGCAAATACGGAAGAAGCTCCCCCGAGCTGACGCCTGGGAAATAAATCTTAGGCACGTCGAGATGACTCAGCTCGTTGAAGATGCGCTCGATTGTAGGCAGCACATACACTTGGAAGTCGGCCGGAGACAATGCGCCCACCCAGCTGTCGAACAGCTGGAACGCCTTCGCACCGGACGCCACATGCGCCTTCAAGTAGGCGATGACCATGTCGCCGAGCTTATCCATCAGCTGGAACCAGACCGCAGGCTCCCCGTACATGAGCGCCTTCGTGCGGATGTAGCTCTTGGACGGCTTGCCCTCGATCAAGTAGCTCGCAATCGTGAACGGTGCGCCTGCGAACGTGATGAGCGGCACCTCCAGCTGCTCGACGAGCAGCTCAATCGTACGCAGAATGTGGGGCAGATGCTCCTCCACCTGAATTGGACGAAGACGCTCCACATCGGCGGCCGAACGAATCGGGTTGTCGATGACCGGTCCGACGTTCTTCACAATATCGAAATCAATCCCGATCGAGGCGACCGGATTCATAATATCTGAATACAGAATCGCTGCATCGACGCCGAGCTTCTTAATCGGCATCAGCGTTACCTCAGCAGCGAGCTCTGGCTGCTTGCAGATCTCGAGCAGACTGTATTTCTCCTTAATCTTACGGTAGTCCGGGTCGTATCGGCCCGCCTGCCTCATATACCATACCGGCAACCGATCCACCGGCTGCTGCTTACATGCGCGAATAAACAAATCGTTGTAGCTCATCGGCTTACCCTCTTTCCCGCTAGCTTCCATAGTCTACCTTCCATTATGCCCGAATTGAAGCGCCGTAACAACGCAATAACGGGAATGCTTTCCGACAAAAGTATGACAGCGCCTTCGCCTCTGCAAAAAAAGTCCTAGCCTCCAGATCGGAAGCAGGACGTTGGTTCATCGAACGTTCGTTCGTTAGCTGCGAGGGCCGTTCAACCAGCTCGCAATATCTTTCGCAAAATACGTAATGATCAAATCGGCTCCGGCCCGCTTGAAGCTGACCATCGTCTCCAGCACGATCGAACGCTCGTCGATCCAGCCTTGTGCAGCAGCCGCCTTCACCATCGAATATTCCGCGCTCACATTGTATACAACGATCGGCAGCTCGTACCGCTCGCGCAGTCTGTATACAATATCCATATACGCCAGCCCCGGCTTCACCATGAGAAAATCAGCACCCTCCGCGACGTCGCTGTCCGCCTCGCGAATCGCCTCGCGCGCATTCGCCGGATCCATCTGGTACGTCTTGCGGTCACCGAACTGTGGCGCGGAGTGAGCCGCATCGCGGAACGGACCGTAGAAGGACGACGCATACTTCACCGCGTACGACATGATCGGCACGTCCTGGTAGCCCGCCTCATCCAGACCTTGGCGAATGGCGGCGACGAAGCCGTCCATCATATTGGATGGAGCAATAATATCCGCACCTGCCTCAGCCTGAGACACCGCCGTCTTCGCCAGCAGCTCTAGGGACGGATCGTTCAGCACATCCGCCCGCTTCTTCGCTTCATCATATTGCACAACACCGCAATGACCGTGCTCGGTGAACTGGCACAAGCACGTATCCGCGATGACGAGCAGTTGAGGCGCCCATTGCTTGATCAGCCGAGTCGCCTGCTGAACGATGCCATTCGGGTCCGACGCCGGGCCTCCGTGTGCATCCTTCTCATGTGGTATGCCGAAGAGCAGCACCGACTGAATACCGAGTGCGACAATCTCTTGAATCTCGACTTCAAGTCGATCTAGCGACCAGTGAAACACGCCAGGCATAGACGGAATCTCATGCTTCACATTGCTCTCATGCGTCACGAAAATCGGATAAATCAAATCGTTGACCGTTACCGCATGCTCTCGCACCATATTGCGGAGAGCTGCCGACGTGCGCAATCTACGGTTGCGTACGGTTGGATAAGCCATGGTGTCCCTCCTTGCTTCTCATTCGCACATTCATTCTGCTTCTATATTACAGGCTCAACTATGCCTGTTCCTCGATCAGACTGCGCACCAGCGCGTCTACTGTCGCTTCCTTGGCCAGATGATGCACCTGAAGCCCCGCCTTCTCGGCTGTCTTCACTGTCATCGGACCGATACAAGCGATGCGGCATGGCGCCAGCAGCTCAAGCGGCTTCTCCACGCCAAGCTTCTCAAGCGCGAGAATTAGATTCGTGACCGTCGACGAGCTCGTGAACGTCACCGTATGAATAGCGCCCTGCTGCAGCAGCTCGACGACATGCTCGCCGCCTTCCGTATCGAGCACATTCTCATAGATGTCGATCTTCGTGACGTCGAGTCCGAGCTCCCGCAGCTTGACTGGCATGTCTGTCCGTGCAATGTCAGCAGTGGCGAGCAGCACCCGTTGACCGGCTTCCAGCTCAGGTGCGATCGTCTCCAGCAGCGCATCGCCCTGGAACACAGGTGGGATGACATCGACGAGCAGGCCGCGACGCTCCAGCGCTTCAGCTGTCTTCGGTCCGACCGCGACGAGTCTTGCCTTGCCCATCAGTCTAATGTCTAGGCGCAGCTCCTTCATACGGTCGAAGAACGCGTCCACCCCGTTGACGCTGGTGAAGACGATCCAGTCGAACGTATCGAGTCGACGCAGCGCCTCATCGCGCTTCTGCTGAGCTTCCACAGGTGTCGGCGGCTGTGTGCGGATCACCGGGAACTCGACCGCTTCCCCACCCAGCTCATCGATCTGATTGACCAGATCGCTTGCCTGACTGCGCGCCCGTGTTACCAGAATGCGGCGACCGAACAGCTTCTTCTTCTCGAACCACGCCAGCTTCTCCCGAAGCTGCACAACCTTGCCTACAATCGTCACAGCTGGGGACTGGAAGCCAGCCTCACGTACCTTTTGCACAATATCGGTCAGCGTACCTGTCAGCGTCTCCTGCTCCATCCACGTTCCCCAGCGGATGAGCGCAACCGGCGTGTCGGGCGACTTGCCGCCATCGATCAACGATTCACAGATCGTCTCCAGATTGGCAACACCCATCAGGAAGATCAGCGTACCGGACGCCTGCGCTAGGTTCGTCCAGTTGACATTCGAATACGTCTTATTCTTATATTCATGACCCGTCACAATTGAGAACGAGGACGTGAAATCCCGATGCGTCACCGGAATGCCGGCATATGCCGGAACGGCGATGGAGGACGTAATGCCCGGCACGATTTCGAAGGCAATGTCGTTCTCCGCCAGCAGCTCCGCCTCCTCGCCGACACGGCCGAACACGCTAGGATCTCCGCCCTTTAATCTTGTGACCGTCTTGCCCTGGAGCGCAAGATCGACGAGCAGCTGGTTGATCTCCTCCTGCTTCATCATGTGCTTGTCTGGCAGCTTCCCTACGAATATTTTCTCCGCTCCTGGCTTCATATGCTTCAGCAGCCTTGGACTTGCCAATCGATCATAGACGACGACGTCAGCACGCTGGATCGCCTCCAGCCCGCGCAGCGTAATGAGCTTCGGGTCACCAGGACCTGCACCAACCAAATATACGACACCCTTACGCATCCTGCTTCTCCCCTCACCTTACCATTCAATATGCATTCGTGCGCCCCATGTCATGTCGAACTGCTTATCTCTCTATGTATATATTCAATCTGCATTCTCTCTAAAGAAAGCTGCGGCAAGCAAGCGAGTACCGTCTATTCGTTACCCTCTTGCCGCCTCCAGCAGCTCCGCCGCTCCTTGCGCAATAAGCTGCTCGGCTACAGCGTCTCCAAGCTGGATCGGATCATCTCCGGTCTGCGAGGCCTTCAGGATCGTCTTGCCGTCCGGCGAGCCGACCATACCCGTCAGCTGCATGAGCGGCTTCCCTGTGCTGGACTGCTCGCCTGTCAGCTTCGCATAGGCGCCGATCGGCACCTGGCAACCGCCGTTCAGCTTACCGAGGAACGTTCGCTCTGCCGCGACCGTAACTGCCGTCTCCTCATGCTGATAATGGTTCAGCAGCTCCAGCATGAAGCTGTCGTCCTCCCGGCATTCGACGCACAGTGCCCCTTGCCCTACTGCAGGCAAGCACAGCCCCGGCTCGAGGTACGCGGTGATGCGGTCGTTCCAGCCAACCCGATGCAGCCCCGCTCCCGCCAAAATGATAGCGTGAAAGCCTTCCGTCTCCAGCTTGCGAAGCCGGGAATCAATGTTGCCACGGATCGGCTCAATAACCAGATCCGGTCTATAGTTCTGCAGCTGACTCGATCTGCGCAGCGAGCTTGTGCCGACCTTTGCCCCTTGCGGCAAGTCATCCACGCCTTGACCGTCACGCATAATAATGCAGTCCCGCGGGTCCTCCCGCTCGGGTACAGCACCGATCGTCAGACCTTCCGGCAGCTCGAACGGCATATCCTTCATGCTGTGTACCGCCATATCAATATCGCCGTTCAACAGCGCTTGCTCGATCTCCTTGACGAACAGGCCTTTACCCCCGACCTTGGACAGCGTAACGTCGAGAATAATGTCACCCTTGGTCACAATTTTGACTAGCTCGAACTCGGCCTCTATGCCGTGCTGCTCGCACAGCTGCCGCAAATGCTCGACGACATGACCCGTTTGCGTTAAGGCCAGCTGGCTTTGTCTTGTACCTACTTTAATTGTGCGCATCTGATTACTCCTAACCGTATGTATAGTTTCAACAGCTCACTTCAATATCCACTACAATCCAGCTTGCCCATCATGCGGAGTGATCAGACGAAGCCACTCCCCGATCGCTAGCACTCCTTCTATCGTCGGGTTGGCATACAACCGTTGCGATAGCTCTACCCTCAGCTTCTCCAAGTCCATACTGCCGCCCCGCCCCAAGTGTGGAGCAAGCTCCCAGCGCAGCATATGCCGGAACATCTCTTGCCGTACGCTACTATCCGACACCAGCTGCTGCACCTCTTGACGCAGTCCATACAGTAGCTCGAGATATAGCTCGTAATGTTCAGCCTGCAGCCACCGACTAACTTGATCACGGACGTGCAGCGCCATCCCCGGACTCGCCCCGGAGGTCGATACAGCGACCGTCAAGCGCCCCTGTCTCAGCACGGCAGGCAGCAAGAAGCTTCCGTGATCAGCCTCATCGGCCGCATTGACCCAGATGCCCAGCTGCTCCGCTTCCACACGGACGGCAGCATTCACTTCAGGAGCATCCGTAGCGGCGAACAGCAGCCTCGCCTCTCGCACCTCTGGCATACCGGGCGCATAGCAGCTGCGGAGCCAGCGAATCGAGCCGTCCGCAGCCAGCCCCTCCAGCTCGCTCGTCACATGCGGGCTAATGACGGTGACGGCAGCCTCGGCCTGCAGCAGTCCTCGAACCTTGCGAGCTGCCACCTGTCCGCCGCCGATGACGACGCATGGCTCATTATGAATGATCAGCATAACTGGATACGTCGATGCCATCTGCTTACCACCCTTCATTTCCTTCGTGCCTTCTATGTCCACTGGTGAAAGGAGGAGTAATAATTAGACAGCAGCACATTCACAACCGTAATGGCAAACGCCGCCAAATTCCACAAAGCAAGACGGTTGCCTGGTGCTTTCAGCAACAGCCGCTGCACGAGATAGAAGATATAGGCTAGCAGCACAAACCAGGAATTGAGCACCTTCGGATCGTACAGCAGCCGCACGTCGCCGTGCAGCGTAATCCAGACGATACCTAGCGAGGTCGTCATCAGTAGCAGCGGGGTACCGATCATCACCGCGATGAAGGCGAAGTGGTCTGTTTTCTCCAGCGACGGAAGACGCTGCATACGCTGCGACCATTGCTTCTCCTTCAGCTTCCGGTGCAAAAACAAATACATGCCCGAGAACACGGCCGACACGACGAACGCAGCATAGCCTGCAACAGCGAGCGTAATATGGATGAATAAGAGCTCATCGTTAATGTTCCAGCGTGAAAGCGCAGGCGCAAGGCCCGGCTTGCCGAATACGTTCAACGCCAATATCGCAAAGCCAATTAAATTGACGAAAAACATGAACAGGTCTAATCGGAAAAAGCGACTGATTACGAATGAAACCGTGATGAGCAGCCAGCTGAATATAAATAGCGTCTCAAACTTCGAGAAGCCGACGCTGCTCTCATAGGTGACCATACTATACACGAAATAGCCTGTTTGTAAAACCCATACAAAAAGAAGCAACCCTGTCCCCATCCGTTTAGCACTTCGATTCGGATTACTAAAATCCGCGAAGTAAAACAGCAGGCTCAGGGCATAAATATAAAGTATCGCGTCGTATAACCAGGTTTCCGTCACCATGGTCTATTTCCTTTCCGGCTAGGCCTTGGCCCAAGCTTCGCTGGGCGCGTTGCTCGACCGAACCTTGGCGAGAAGCTCATCCTTCATCCGCTCCTGTGCCGCCTCCGCCTCCCGCTGCCGCTGCTCCTGCTCTGCCCGTTTTTGCCCTTCCAACTGTTCTTCTAAAGCAAAAATTTTCGCAAATAGGTCTACCGCTTCGTCTCCGTTACGTTCTGCGGCCATTTCCTTAATGCGGACAATCGGATCACGGAGCATCTGGTTCACAATGCTCTTCGTCAGCTTGCGGATCACCTTGAGCTCACGCTCATCGAGCTCCGGCAGCTTGTTCATCAAGCTGTCCATCGTCTCTTCATGAATGGCGGAAGCCTTCGCCTGCAGCGCCTGAATGACCGGCGCGATACCAAGCGTCTTCGACCATTGCTCGAACGCTACGATCTCGGCTTGAATCATTTCCTCAATCTTCACAGCAGCCTTCTGGCGCTCCTCGAGGTGGGCGCTGACGATCGACTGCAGGT
This sequence comes from Paenibacillus sp. YYML68, assembly GCF_027923405.1. Taxonomy (NCBI): domain Bacteria; kingdom Bacillati; phylum Bacillota; class Bacilli; order Caryophanales; family Paenibacillaceae; genus Paenibacillus; species Paenibacillus sp. YYML68. Next base: position 3,906,954 of record NZ_BQYI01000001.1, read on the forward strand.
TATCAATATCGTATAAATAGACGTTCGGCATATCGCCAAGACGCGGGTCGAGATCGCGAGGGACGGCAATATCGATCATGAACAGTGGTCTGGATCTGCGACGCTGCAGTACGCTCGACACCATCTCCGCCGTTAGAACGTAGCCTGTCGACCCTGTGGAGCTGATGACAATATCAGCCTCCTCCAGGTGAAGCATCAGCTTGTCCATGGTGCTCGCCACGCCGCGGAACCGTTCCGCGAGCTCTTGGGCGCGGCCAAGCGTACGATTCACTACGGTCACCTTATTCGCACCGCTTGCAGTCAGATGCTTCGCCGTCAGCTCGCTCATCTTGCCTGCCCCGATAATAAGCACCTTCTTGTTCTCATACGAGCCGAAGATGCGCTTGCCGAGCTCGACCGCTGCATAGCTGACCGATACCGGATTCTCGTTAATGCCCGTATCCGTATGTGCCCGCTTCGCCATCGTCACCGCCTGCTTGAACAGCGTATTGAACAACACGCCGGTTGTCTTGTGCTCCTGTGCTAGGAAGAACGCATCGCGCACCTGACCCAAAATCTGCGTCTCACCGAGGATCATCGAATCGAGACCGCTCGTGACACGGAACAGATGGTTGATGGCCGCCTGATTCTCATATATATATAAGTGCTCGCTGAACTGCTCCTTCGGCACCTTAAACCACTTCTCGATAAATGTACGCAAATGGTGCGCACACATGTTCTGCGTATCTACAGCGACGTACAGCTCCGTCCGATTACAGGTGCCCACGATGACACATTCCATTACGCACTTGGTTGACTTCAGCTCTTGCAGAGCCAGAGGCAACTCCCCTTGTGCGAATGCGAACTTTTCACGGATAGACACTGGTGCTGTACGATAGTTGAGACCCGCTACGACAATATGCATCTGGTTCACCTGCCTCCTTCTCTTTTCATTTCAGTTTATTATAGCACAAGCCCTAATGTTCTTCGACAAAATTTATGAACATTTTATAAACGCTCGGAGTGGTGCTCTTTTCTCGCTAGGTTGCGCTGCGCGCAAAGACGCTTGAAAAGAGCACCACCTCGCTGGAGTAAAGACCTGGGCTAGCCGCGCGCTTCGCTGGACGCTGGCTCGATCGGTTTCGCTCGCACTGCTTGTCGCGCTCGCGTGAGTTAACTGCGTGCGCGCTGCGGGCCCTTGTGCTCGATCTCGCTCCGTTGCGCACAGCGCAAAAGTCGCTCGATTCGAGGGTGCCACGGGGCTTGCTGTTCGCATCGCAACAGCTTGAAGAGCGGGCGGTGCTCGCTCGCTAACGCTTCGCACAGCCATTTAAGAGCGTAGCGTGCTCGCTAGCGCATCGCTACCGTCTTAGGCTCGCTAGCGCATCGCCGACTTTTAGCTTGCTAGCGCATCGCGCCTTTTGGCTCGCTATCGCATCGCGACAACCTTAATACCTTAGCTCGCTAGCGCATCGCAACTGCTTGAACACCTTGCGCGCTTCGCGGCAACATAAAAGAAATAACCTCGGGCATGTTCCCCGAGGTTATATTATGTGTAATCGTCAAAATATTATTATTTTACCAATTGCGCTTGCTTCAGTACAGGTGTTTCGACTTGCAGCTCGCCCATGCCGCGAACGAGCTTCTTCGCGTGCGATGTGGTTGGCTTCAATACGGACAGCATGTGCTCAATCGCAAGCTGAGGATCTACTGTTTCACCGCAAGTGTAGCAGTCCAGTGCGGCAAAACCTCTCTCAGGATACGTATGAATGGAGAGATGGCTTTCTGAGAGCAATACGAGAACAGTTGCTCCTTGTGGTTCGAATTGCTTGGATTGTACAGACAATACTGTTGCTCCGCATACCTCAGCTGCTTCTACCATTTGTGCCTGTAACCATTCCGAGTTGTTGAGAAGATCAAAATCGACCCCCCAAGTGTCTACAGCTACATGTCTTCCGAAAGTTGAGTATTCCATCTTCCGGTTCCCCCTTCCTAGGAATAAAATGTTGTACTAATTTCATCCGCTAGGACCTACGTCATTCACTTCCCGAGGGAGTAATCTCTCGCAACATTCAATGTCCTGAGTGAATCCTGGTTCCTATTTTGTTTTCAACGAGAATAAAAATAACATCTATTGAACAGAAATGCAATAGTTTTTTTTAGACGCGCCATCCAAACCTTACCATCGCACAACAATACTGTATGTATTCGGCTTGTATGGTGTGATGCCGGGAGCAGCCTTCACACGGCCCAACCTGCATGAGCCTGTTCCACAAAAACAAGAACCCGGAAGCGGCACAAGGCGAGCTTTCGGGTTCTCTATACATGTATATTAAGCTTCGAGTACGAACAATCGATGTGTAAGACGCTGCAGTCGCTCGTCAATATGCTCGCGAATGCCTGCTTCCGCAATATCATTGCGCAGGTCAAGCAGCTCATTAATTTGAGCACGCACCGATTGAATTTCGGCTTCAACTTCATTCTTCTGGAACAATTGCTGCAGCATGCCGATCGTATCACGGTATTCGTATACGATTTTTTCAGACGTTGCCGTATTTTCCGTTATTTTCACCACTGCGCCTTGCTTGTACGTGTAGACCATTGTGTAGGTTGGGTAATTTCGGTGTACGATCGCATCGCCCTTGAATTCTGAGACGGCTTTGCGCATCGCGTTCACAAGACTTCGATTGTGAATACGGCACGTTCCCTGACAAACGTACAAATTCATTTTGCGCTCGAACGACAGGACAATTTCTTCGTCCCGGTCATCCTGCAGTACCACCTCTTGATTTCCGTTTTCGAGTACCTTCACTTGCATGGATGCTCCGTGATCTTTGAACATTCGGATAAACTGGGAAAACTCAGCTTCAGATAACTGTAGGCAGGTTTTGACATATTCAGTCGCTAACCTATTTGCCATAAAAATCCCTCGATTCATTTTTTTCGAACCATGAAGCGTAGTCTTTTCTTTAGTTGTTCTATATACATTATACTACACATTATTTTAATATTCCTGCTGACAAAGGCATTGTTTTTCGCCGGAATTCAGAAAATTTCGCTTTTACCTCGATTCAGCCCAGAAGAAGCGCATAATAACTCCTAAATCCTCTGCAAGTCAGCAGGTTCCCTGCCTGATCCGAAAGGCATAATTGCAAAAGAGCCTTCCGCACAGCTTCTGCGGAAAGCTCTTATGTAGCAAGGCTCCTTACCTGTGGAGCCCGGCCTATCTAGTCGTTCTTAGACCGCTCTGCAGTCCCAGACACCTGCTCAGACGTCGTCTCAGCAAGCTCAGCTTGCTCAGCAGCTTCACCTTCAGGCAACGCGGCGGTCGTCTGTACGAGCTCCTCCGAGGCGCTAGCAGTCTCGTAGCCGATCCGCTCCTCGATCAAGCGCCACAGCTCGTCCTTGCCGTACCCCGTCTCCGAGGAGAACAGGACGAGGGGATCGTTCTTGTCTGCTCCTAGCGTGTCGCGAATGATCTTGATATGCTTCTGCCACTTGCCCTTCGGAATTTTGTCCGCCTTCGTTGCTACGATGCACAGACTTGCGCCGTTATGCTTCAACCAAGTGTACATCGCTTGATCATCCTTCGACGGCGCATGCCGAATATCGATGATGTGCAGGACGAGCTTCAGCTCCTCCCGCTTCAGCAAGTACGCCTCGATGAACTTGCCCCACTTCTCGCGCTCGCTCTTGGATACCTTGGCATAGCCATAGCCGGGCAGATCGACGAAGTATAAATCTTGATTAATTCGATAATAGTTCAACTGCTGCGTCTTGCCCGGCTTGGAGCTCGTTCTTGCTAGATTTCTACGGTTGATCATCCGATTGATCAGTGACGACTTGCCGACGTTAGAACGCCCTGCCAGAGCGATCTCCGGCAAGGCGTCGACAGGATACTGACTCGGACCAACCGCGCTGATAATGAACTCAGCTTGATTGACCTTCATGCGACTTCACTCATTTCAACTTAATAATTTACTGCACATCGATTACACCCGCGCAGGCTTCACCAGCGCATGCTCGAGCACTTCATCCATATGAGACACGGGAATGAACGTAAGCTCGCTGCGCACGCTCTCCGGAATATCATCGATATCCTTCGTATTGTCCTTCGGTAAAATAACAGTGCGTATGCCGGCACGATGCGCAGCCAGACTCTTTTCCTTCAGACCGCCGATCGGCAGCACGCGCCCGCGCAGCGTAATTTCGCCGGTCATCGCGACATGCTTCGATACTGGAATGTTGGTCAGCGCCGAGATCAGCGCCGTCCCCATCGTAATACCAGCCGAAGGACCGTCCTTCGGAATCGCACCTTCCGGAATGTGAATATGAATATCGAACTTCTCATGGAAGTCCGACTGAATCTGCAGCTGCTGGGCTCGCGAGCGTGTGTAGCTGAAGGCGGCCTGCGCCGATTCCTTCATCACATCGCCGAGCTTGCCTGTCAGCGTCAGCTTGCCGTTACCCGGCATAATCGTAACCTCGATCACCAGCGTATCGCCGCCAACCTCGGTCCACGCAAGTCCGGTAACCGCGCCCACCTGATCCTGCTCCTCGGCAACGCCGAAGCGGAACTTCGCCGGTCCGAGCAAATCCTTAAGTCCCGTCTCGGTCAGCACGACACGCTCAGCACCGTCTACAATTTTCTTCGCAGCCTTCCGACATATGGAAGAAATTTGCTGCTCCAGATTACGAACACCAGCCTCACGCGTATACTCTCGAACGGTCCGCATGAGCGCCGGCTCCTCAACAACCAGTTGAGCATCCTGCAGACCGTGATCGCGCTGCTGCTTCGGCAGCAAGTAGTTGCGCGCGATATGCAGCTTCTCGATCTCGGTGTAGCCCGGGATGTAGAGCACCTCCATCCGGTCCAGCAGCGGGCGCGGAATGTTATGGAGCGCATTGGCCGTTGTGACGAACATGACGTTCGACAGATCGAACGGCATCTCGATGAAGTGATCGCTGAACGTATTGTTCTGCTCCGGATCGAGCACCTCAAGCAGCGCAGACGCCGGGTCACCGCGGAAATCCATCGCCATCTTGTCAATCTCATCGAGCAGGAACACAGGGTTGCTCGTACCCGCGGTCTTCATTCCCTGGATGATACGTCCCGGCATCGCGCCAACGTACGTACGACGGTGGCCGCGAATCTCAGCTTCATCGCGTACGCCGCCAAGCGAGATGCGCACGAACTCGCGGTCAAGCGAGCGGGCGATGGAGCGGGCGATCGATGTCTTACCGACACCCGGAGGCCCGACGAGGCACAGAATCGGCCCCTTCATCTTCTTGACCAGCTTCTGCACGGCCAAGTACTCCAGCACGCGCTCCTTCGGCTTCTCGAGACCGTAGTGATCCTCGTTCAATATGTCCTCAGCACGGCGAATATCAATATCCTTCTCGTCAGCCGTATGCGTCCACGGAAGAACGAGCAGCCAATCGATATAGTTGCGGATGACCGAGCCCTCGGCTGAGGTGGCAGGCATCTTCTCGAGTCGCTCGATCTCCTTCTCGATCTTCTCCCGCACCTTCTCCGGCACGGAGCTCTCGCTCAGCTGGCTGCGCAGCTCATCCGCTTCACCGGCGCGTCCTTCCTTGTCGCCAAGCTCCTTCTGAATCGCCTTCATCTGCTCACGTAAGTAATATTCCTTCTGCGTCTTCTCCATCTGCTTCTTGACGCGCTGGCTAATCTTGCGCTCCAGCTCGAGCACCTCGCGCTCGTTGTTCAGAATAGAGAGCAGCTTCTCGAGCCGCTGACGCACATCTACCGTTTCGAGAATGTCCTGCTTATCTTTAATTTTCAATGATAAATGACTGCAGATGACGTCCGCGAGCCTTCCTGGCTCATCGATGTCAGACACGGCCGCGAGCGTTTCCGGCGTCACTTTTTTCGATAAATTAATATAATGCTCGAATTGATTCAGGACGGTTCGCATGAGTGCATCGATCTCAGGATCGTTCGTCTCCTGCTCCGGCAGCTCCCGAACGTTCACCTCATAATAGTCCTCATTCGTGAGAAACTCCGTAATTTCCGCACGAAGCATGCCTTCTACAAGAACACGGATCGTCCCGTTCGGCAGCTTCAGCATTTGGCGGACCTTCGCAATCGTACCTGTGCGGTATATATCCTCTGTCTTCGGCTCCTCAATGTTCACCTCGGACTGCGTGCACAGCAAGATCATGCTATCCTCTACCATCGCCTTCTCGAGCGCGCGAACCGACTTCTCCCTGCCCACATCCAAGTGCAGAACCATGCTAGGGTATACAAGCAGCCCCCGCAGCGGCAATAGCGGCAAGCGGCGCATCCTATGTTTGCTCGGTCCCATCCGCGAGCACCTCCAGACTATACTGACTTGCTGTGAATTACATTCTAACAAAATTAAATTCAAAACACCAACGGCGCGGCAGCTGTGCACCTAATCCTTATACGAGTGTTTCCAAACGTGAAGCAATCCATCAATCGAATTTTTAAACGCTCATGAGCGTATAGCGGCAAACAAAATGCGCTCTATTCGAGCGCATCAGCGTGAAGAATCGTGACCGAGGCTGGCGCTGCCGCATCGGCCGCAGCCGTGTCCAGCTCGGACGTCTTGACCAGATCAAGACCTAATGTATGGTGAAGCGCCTCTTCGACCGATTCAATCGCCACAACCTGAAGCTCTCCGCTTAGCTCGGCGAATATTTCTTGCCAGTTCTCCTTCGGAATGAGCACCTTCGTCGCGCCCGCCTGAAACGCCGCCTCCACCTTGGCGATAACGCCTCCCACCGGCTTCACCTTGCCGCGAATGCTCATCTCGCCTGTTATGGCGATATGGTTGTCGACAGGCACTCGCTTCAAGGCCGACGCGATCGCAACAGCCATCGCGACACCAGCGGAAGGGCCGTCGATCGGTACGCCGCCCGGGAAGTTAATGTGCAGATCGTAATCATACGGCCGGAAGCCAAGCCGACGCAGCACCGTCAGCACGTTGTCGAGCGAGCCGCGCGCCATACTTTTACGCCTGAGCGTGCGAGAGCCGCCGCCCATCTCTTCCTCATCGACGACACCTGTTATCGTCAATTGACCCGTGCCCGGCTCAACAACCGGAATGGCGGTCACCTCAATATCGAGCAGCATGCCAAGGTTCGGCCCGTAGACGGCAAGTCCGTTCACAAGACCGATTTCTGGTCTTAGGTGAATCTTCTTCTCCGGTCGGGGTGAGATCTGCGAGCTGTTCACGACCCATTCAACGTCGGCCACGGTCAGCTCGCGCCGATTCTCGGTGAGGGCCATCCCTGCTGCCAGCTGGATAACATTAACAGCTTCTCGACCGTTCGTCGCATACTTCATTACGACCTCGATCGCCTCGGCATTGTCTGGGAGCCCGATCTTCTTAAGCGCCTTCGTCGCGATCGTGCCGATCTCATCAGGCAGCAGCGGGCGGAAGTAGATCTCCATACAACGTGAACGAATCGCAGGTGGAAGCTCCTGCGGACTGCGCGTCGTCGCGCCCACTAACCGGAAATCGGCCGGCAGGCCGTTCTGGAACACGTCATGGATGTAGCTCGGAACGTTAGTATCCTCGGAATTGTAGTAGGCGCTCTCAAGGAATACCTTGCGGTCCTCCAGCACCTTTAACAATTTATTCATCTGATGCGGATGCAATTCACCGATCTCGTCGATGAACAGCAGGCCGCCGTGCGCCTTCGTCACCGCCCCTGGCTTCGGCTGTGGTATGCCGGCTACCCCCATCGCTCCAGCGCCTTGGTAGATCGGATCGTGTACCGAGCCAATGAGCGGATCGGCGATGCCCCGTTCGTCGAACCGTGCCGTCGTCGCGTCGATCTCCGTGAATTTGGCATCCGGGCGAAAAGGCGATTCCGCGTTCTTCTTCGCTTCCTCGAGCACGACCCGTGCAGCGGCCGTCTTGCCGACCCCCGGCGGTCCGTAAATAATGACGTGCTGCGGATTAGCGCCGCACAGCGCCGCCTTGAGCGCCTTCAGGCCCTCCTTCTGCCCGATGATGTCCTCCATCGCTTGCGGCCTCGTTTTTTCAGCCAACGGCTTATTTAATGATATCGTTCTAAGCCGGCGAAGCTTCTCCAGCTCCTTCTTCGACTCCTTGTCCATCGCCGTTCGATTGCTCTGCTGGTTGCGTAGCATGTTCCAAAAGTACAAGCCGATGACGACAGCAAAAAAAAGTTGTACGATCATGACGATCACGCTGATTCCCATCGTTCCTCAACCTCCCGTTGTTGCGAGTATACTTGGTAGTATTGCCCTTAGCTGGTAGCATTAATCCGCGCAAAGTCCATTCTTTTCGGAAATGCTAGTACTGCTGCTGTATAGGCAAGGCTTATCATTCCGTACGAAAGGAAAGCGAATCGATATGAATGCTGCGATCCGTACCATTAAATACCTGATATTGATAGCTAGTCTCATGCTCGGGCTGCGTGTGCCTCCGTCCGCCCAGGCGATGCCTGACTCGTTCCTGTTGCCTGAAATCAAGACAGACCACCCGGCCATGTCTAACGTTGATATTCTAATCGATGTCGGGCACGGCGGAATCGATGGCGGTACCTCCCACGGTAACCTTCTTGAGAAAGATATTAATCTGGCTGTCGCCAAAAAAACGTACGATCAGCTTCGACAGAGCGGGTACACGGTGCTCATCAACCGTATGGACGATTATGCATTAAGCGGAGAGAATAAGTGGCTCCATACGCGCTCGAGGCATATTAAAGATCTCGCTCAGCGCGCCCATCTGGCCAATGAGGTAAGTGCGAAGGCAGTCATCAGCATCCACGTTAACTCGGCCAAGCGTCCCGCTAAGCGTGGTGCGATCATGCTGCATCAACAAAACGAGCGCAGCCAAACACTGGCCAACGCGCTGCAGCAAAGCATGAATGCGATGTACGAGATTGAGAATGAACCGGTGCTCGGCAAAACGTATTACTTGCTCAAGCACATCAAATCGCCTGCCGTTATCGTCGAAATGGGCTTTATTACGAATGGTGAGGATCGGGAGCTGATGCGCAGTGAGGAAGGTCAGCAGAAGCTGGCTGCTGCGATCGCGGCTGGCACGGAGGCATACTTGAAGGACGTCCCGCCATCGAGTGAGGAGAGCGAGCCGCCTCGCAGCGGCTCTTGATCGGATCTTACAGCTAGATCATTAAACCCGAATACCATTACTTCATCACCTGAGACACAGGTACGAAGCTGGCTCCCAGCTTCTCGAGCTGTGGAATCGTCTCCTTCATGACAGCTGCCGTATGCTTGCCCGGTGGGCCGACGTGGCCAATGACGATCGTATCGGACTGCTTCTTTACGAGCTTCTGCAGCAACACCGCTTGCTTCGCAATATGAGCGCGGGTGTACACATCGTCCATGAAGATATGATTCTCCGCTGTCTTCACGCCGAGCTCCTTGGATAGCTTGCCAATTACGCTCTTATCTGTTGTCCGACTGTCCAGGAAAAATAGTCCGCGCTCCTTGCACACCTCGAGGATGATGCGCATCACACGCTCATCTGCAGTCGCCTTGGAGCCCATATGGTTGTTAATGCCGATCGCATGCGGTACATCATCGATCGCCTTCGTCACCCGTTCCCGAATCTCGTCATCGGTCAGCTTCGTCGTAATGGCGCCGGGACCGAGCCATTCTGGCTTCCCCTTGCGAGGCTCGAGCGGCATATGCACAAGCACCTCCTTGCCGAGCCGATGCGCCCATTCCGCATCGCGCTTCGTCGTCGGCAGGAACGGCATGACCGCGGCGCCGAACGGAATGGAGAGCTCCATCATCTGCTCGGTGCCCTGCATATCGTTACCGAAGTCGTCGATCACGAGGGCAACGCGCTTGGCTGTAGCTTCAGCTACCTCTGGGGGCAGGCCAGTCGGCTGCGGTGCCGTCCATGCTTGTCCAGCAGCTGGAGCTGTACATGCCCAAGCGAGCACCAGGCATAGTATCAAGCGAATTCCATGTTTTCTCATATACGCAGCCTTCTTTCTCTAGGTATGGTATATGTTGTTGTTCTCTAAATGGGTTCGAACTATACGCATACGTTGACGTTAACCAAAGAATGAGGTGATGAAGCATGCAGTATCGTAGCCTATGGTATTCCCGCATCATTGCCACTGCAATAGGCATTGTAGCAGCGGCGTCTATGCCCTTTTACTTTGCAACACGTGCAAAATAAAACAATTGCAATAAACGCAAGAAGGCCTGTGCGTAAAAGCACAGGCCTATTGATGCAGTATTGATCGCTCTAAGCGATTGGCGGTACATGAGGAGCGTTAGTGTTGCCGTGCAGCACCGCCGGCGGCGTATCGTATATGTAGCTAGGCGCAGGGGCGAGCACCGGCTTCGAGCCGAACGGCACTGGCTGCTGAACGTATTGAAATTGGCCGTAGCCGTCCATGCTTGGGCCGTGCGCCCACCGTCCTGCAGCACTCTCATCGCCTCTCGACAAGTTGTAGAGTGTGTAGGCTACGGACGATTTCTCCAGCTCGCGAGGGAATGTGCTCGGCACGACCAGACCTTCCTTCGCCTCCAGCTCAGCGATCGCGGCCGCCCACTGGTTCTGATGCATCGTATCACGGGCGATCAGGAACGAGAGCATGTCGCGCACACCGCGGTCCGACGTCTGCTCATACAATCTCGCTACTTGAAGTCGTCCCTGCGATTCCGCAGTCAAGTTCGCGCGGAAGTCAGCCAGCAGGTTGCCGCTCGCGGCTACATATTTGGCGCTCCACGGCAGACCTACACAATCAGCCGGCATCGCACCAAGTCCGGACACGATCATATGCTGTGGATTCATGCCGCCGAGTATCGCCGCGATGAGCGGGTTCTGCGCAGCCTCCTCCAGCTGAGCGACCGGCGCCCCCTCAAGCAGTCTAGCGATCATCGTCGCCAGCATCTCAACGTGCGCCAGCTCCTCCGCACCTGTATCGAACAGCAGATCCCGATATTTACCGTCTCCGCGTGTATTCCAGCCTTGGAACAAATATTGAATCGCAACTGTAATCTCTCCGAATTGTCCGCCCAGCACCTCCTGCAGCTTTCGTGCGAACACCGGATCTGGCCGTTCAGGTCTTGCCTCGTACTGAAGCTCCTTCACATGATAGAACATGGATGTCATTCCTCCCGCAAGCTCGTTTGCAATTCGACATGCTATCTCATGCAACAGCTCTATCCTATTCGGTACGAAGAATGTCCTATGACCTGACAACAAGTGTTGCGATAGCGCCAAATTATCTCATCAGTGCTACTCAAGCTTGAAGTTAGCTTTTTCGTCATTTAGATACAGCTCAATTTTGTTAGGTTGAGTGTTTAAAGTTATGATTGCTAGAGACTCTTTTTTTACATAATGATCGTTAGATGCCATTTTATCATTCAAATATATACTCAAAGTCCCATCTTTGTATTTTGATTTCGTTATTCTGTAATCGTAGCTAAGTTCTTTTCTTGAATAGACCAGGTAGCTTATATCCTCTGTTTGAACATGATCTCCAGTTATTTTTTTTACATATATACCGACTTCATTCGAATTGTTTTCTATCCATGTTTGTAGGCTTTGATCTAGGTCAGAAACGTTCACATTCTTTGTTTTTACGGTAGCTTGTTCATTTGAACAAGCAACTAATATAATCATACATATTGTAATCATAATTTTTTTTGAAATCGTCATATACTCTCCTTGATTCAAGCTATAACCTTGAGTCTTTTGAATATAAACTTCCAGTTTAATCCAAAAAGAGCAGGCTATCTTTTCGATAACCGCTCTTTTTGTGTTGCAGGCCCAACGTCATAACTGACATTGCCCTACAGGGTACTCCCTACTGCTATGTCTACTTCCAGCTACACATTCGCGTGCTTGTCCCGACCCGGTATTTCGCCGGTCCGTTCGAAATGCTCGACGATAATGTCGATTTCCTTCTTCAGCTCGGAAAGCAGCTCTGCCTCAGGCACCTTGCGGATCATCTCTCCGTAGCGGAACAGCATTCCCTCGCCGCGGGCGCCAGCGATGCCGATATCGGCCTCACGCGCCTCGCCTGGGCCGTTCACTGCGCAGCCCAGCACCGACACCTTGATCGGCACCTTCAGCTTGGAGATGTACTCCTCCACCTCATTAGCGATGGAGAACAGATCGATATCCAGACGACCGCATGTCGGACACGAGACGAGAGTCGCCGCGTTCGTAATAAGACCGAATGATTTCAACAGCTCGCGGCATACCTTCACTTCCTCGACCGGATCCGCGCTTAGCGAGATGCGGATCGTCGAGCCGAGGCCCATGCTGAGCAGAGCGCCGAGGCCTGCTGCGCTTTTCACCGTACCGGAGAATAGCGTACCAGCTTCCGTGATGCCCAGATGCAGTGGGTAGCGGAAAGCAGAAGCCGCCTGCGTATATGCAGCGATCGCCATTGGAACGTCGGAAGCCTTAAGCGAGACGATGATATCTTTGAAATCGAGCTCCTCTAGAATGCCAATGTGGAAGAGCGCGCTCTCCACCATCGCCTCCGGCGTCGGATAGCCGTACTTCTCCAGCAGGTGATTCTCCAGCGAGCCTGCGTTCACACCGATCCGGATCGGAATGCCGCGTTCCTTACACGCCTTCACTACCGCTTCGACCTTCTCGCGGCGGCCAATGTTGCCCGGATTGATCCGAACCTTGTCAATACCGTTCTCAATGGCCATGAGCGCGAGACGATGATCGAAGTGAATGTCAGCTACGAGCGGAATCGAGATTTGGCGCTTAATTTCTTTAATCGCCTCCGCTGCTTCCTTGTTATTCACCGTCACTCGAACGATTTGGCAGCCTGCCTCCTCGAGACGATGGATCTCGGCTACCGTCGCCTTCACATCTGCTGTTTTCGTCGTGCACATGCTTTGAATAATAACATCGTTACTGCCGCCAATCGTGAGATTGCCGACCTTGACCGGTATGGTTTCTGTTCTGTGGAACATTGGATTCTCTCCCCATGAACCGAAACATCCTCCGCTCTATTGAGAGCTTCGCCGCAGCCATCAGCGGCCGCTTCTCGTCAATAGATTGGAGGTGTCGGATTGCATAATATGAACGCTTACGCGCTTTCTTCCTTCTTCTTGATCGATACACCGTCGACAGCCGTAATCTGTGGCACCATCTTCGCCTGTACCGCATCCTTCGTGACTACGCACTTCGAGGACTCAGTACGGGAAGGCGCCTCGTACATCACATCGAGCATAATGCCTTCGATGATCGCACGCAGTCCGCGGGCACCCGTATTACGCTTGATCGCTTCCTTCGCGATCTCCTCAAGCGCCTCTTGCTCGAATTCGAGCGTTACGTTATCCATCTCCAGCAGCTTCTGATACTGCTTCACAAGCGCGTTCTTCGGCTCGCTCAGAATGCGCACGAGTGCACCCTCGTCAAGCGGCTCCAGCGTCGATACGACGGGAAGACGACCAACGAACTCCGGAATGAGACCGAACTTCAACAGATCCTCAGGTAAGACGAGGGACAAATATTCACCTGGCTTCAGATCAACCTTATGTCCATCCGTGCCGAAGCCGATGACCTTCTTACCGATCCGGCGCTTAATAATTTGCTCCAGTCCGTCGAACGCACCACCGCAGATGAACAAGATGTTCGTCGTATCAATCTGGATGAACTCCTGATGCGGATGCTTACGACCGCCCTGCGGAGGAACAGAAGCAACCGTACCCTCCAGAATCTTGAGGAGCGCCTGCTGTACACCTTCGCCCGAGACGTCACGAGTGATCGATGGGTTCTCCGACTTGCGCGCTACTTTATCGATCTCATCGATATAAATAATGCCGCGTTCGGCCTTCTCCACATCGTAATCGGCAGCCTGAATCAGCTTGAGCAAAATGTTCTCAACGTCCTCGCCCACATAGCCAGCCTCTGTCAAAGAAGTAGCGTCTGCGATCGCAAAAGGAACGTTTAAAATTTTAGCAAGCGTTTGCGCGAGTAGTGTCTTACCGCTACCTGTAGGTCCTACAAGGATGATGTTGGACTTCTGAAGCTCAACCTCTTCCTGCTTGCCAGCCTGCGAATTAATACGCTTATAGTGGTTATATACCGCTACGGACAGCGACTTCTTCGCCTGCTCTTGACCGATTACATACGAATCAAGAATGGCCCGGATCTCCATCGGCTTCGGAACGTCCTTCAGGTCAAGCTCTTCCTCGTGACCCAATTCTTCCTCAACGATTTCGGTACAAAGCTCGATGCATTCGTCGCATATATAAACGCCTGGCCCAGCGACCAGCTTACGCACTTGCTCCTGCGACTTGCCGCAGAAGGAGCATTTCAGCTGACCCTTCTCATCGTTAAATTTAAACATGGGATCACTCCTATTCTAAGTCAAATCACTGCGAGTGATAACCGAATCAATGAGACCGTAAGCCTTCGCTTCCTCGGCGCTCATGAAATTATCGCGGTCGGTATCGCGTTCAATCTTCTCGTAAGGCTGACCGGTACGATCTACATAGATCTGATTCAGCTTCTGCTTCGTCTTGATGATCCAATCGGCGTGAATCTTGATGTCAGAGGCCTGACCCCGCACACCGCCAAGTGGCTGATGAATCATGATCTCGCTGTTCGGCAGAGCAAAGCGCTTGCCCGGCGCTCCCGCTGTCAGCAGCAAAGAACCCATGCTTGCCGCCATACCGACGCAAATCGTCGAAACATCCGGCTTGATGAACTGCATTGTATCATAAATACCCATTCCGGCTGTTACCGAACCACCAGGTGAGTTAATGTACAAGCTGATATCCTTATCGGAATCTTGAGCAGCCAAAAAGAGCAGCTGCGCAATAACCAGGTTGGCGACGTCATCATCAATCGCGCTTCCCAGAAAAATAATGCGATCCTTCAGCAAACGGGAATAAATATCGTAAGAGCGTTCGCCGCGGCCTTCCTGTTCCACAACCATAGGTACCAGAGTCATCGAGATCCAACCCCTTTACTTCATATTACATAGCCTAAAACTAACGCCTTGCCCATCATTGTAACACGTTTAAAGCTCAAAGTCATATCGCCCGCCCGGAGGGCAGACATGCAGGCTTACAGGAATTTGACCGTTGCGGCTATAGTGAAATATCAGGCTCCGACAAATTAACGGATTGGCAAATAAGTATGTAACAGCTTCATTTTTATGTATGTAATCGTTAAGAAGGTAAAACAAAGGCACGCATCCATTGTACACGTGCCTTTGGTTGAATATGTTGCGTATAGGTTACGCTTAAGCTGTCTTGCTCTGTTCGACAAGAAGCTTCACGGTTTTGCGAACAATGATGTCATGCGCCAGCGCGTTCAGCGTTCCGTTCGCCGCGAAGATGCTGCGAATTTCGTCTGCCGAGCGGCCGTACATCTTGGACAGGTTCTCAAGCTCCGCTTGAAGCTCCTCATCCGATACTTCGACGTTCTCAGCCTTCGCTACAGCCTCAAGAACCAGGTTGTTACGTACGCGTGTTACCGCGTCGTTATTCATCTGTGCCTTGAGATCGTCTGCAGTCTGACCCGTGAACTGGTAGTACATGTCGATGTTCATACCTTGCGAGCGAAGACGGTTTTCGAATTCCTTAATCATCTGCTCGATCTCTTCATCGACCATAACTTGCGGAATTTCAACCTGGGAAGCTGCGGCTACCTTCTCAACAACCTCGGCTTCCTTCTTGCTAGCTGCTTCTTGCTCCTTGCGAGCCTTCAGCTTGTCCGTCAAGTCTGCCTTGTACTCATCCAGCGTCTCGAACTCGCTTACGTCCTTCGCGAACTCGTCGTCAAGAGCAGGCAGGTTCTTGCGCTTAATCTCATGCAGCTTGATCTTGAACACAGCTTCCTTGCCCTTCAGCTCTTCGGAATGATAGTCTTCCGGGAACGATACCGTAATATCCTTCTCGCCGTCCTTCGCCAGACCGACTACCTGCTCCTCGAAGCCTGGGATGAAGCTGCCCGAGCCGAGCTCGAGCGAGTAACGCTCAGCCTTGCCGCCGTCGAACGCTACGCCGTCTACGAAGCCTTCGAAGTCGATGACCACGATGTCGCCGTTCTGGGCTTCGCCTTCCTCAACAGGAGCAAGCTCCGCATGGCGCTGCTGCAGCTTCTCAAGCTCAGCCTGCACTTCCTCTTCCGATACGCTGACATCGCCAGCTGCAAGCTCGATGCCCTTGTATTCGCCAAGCTCAACCTCAGGCTTCACGACTACCTTCGCCTTGAACTTCAGCACTTGGCCCTTGCCGAATTGCTCAACGTCCACCTCTGGACGATCAACCGGTACGATTCCTGTTTCCTGCACAGCCGCCATGTAAGCGTTCGGCACGATAATGTCAAGTGCGTCTTGATACAAGCTTTCCACACCGAATTTGGATTCGAAAATAGCCCGTGGCACCTTGCCCTTACGGAAGCCCGGTACGGCTACCTTCTGTGATACTTTCTTAAAAGCTTTGTCCAAAGCGTCCGCTACCTGCTCCGCGTCCACTTCAATATCAAGAACGCCTACGTTCTTCTCTATTTTTTCCCAGCTTGCTTTCATTTTATGCCTTCCCCTCCAAAAATGTTCCATTCCCATATTTTCACGTCCTGGCAGGGACGACCGTTAACGGACAAGCCCGCCAATATAACCACTCTATTATAACCATAATAGAACCTGTTTTCAAGGTGTCAACCGTGTGCTTACTGGTAAGCCTACTTACTCCTGGTAAATACCGCTGAAGCAAACTGCTGCATCATGCGGTACGCCTGCTCCCATTGGAACGTCAGCTCGTCCGTAACTCCGTACAGCTCCAGCAGCTCGGCCTTGTCTCCACCTTCGAATACGCGCTCGAGCAGCGTCAAGTGAAGAGCCGCAGCCCATACATCGACGCACTCCGGCTCTTGACGAAGCATCTGTCGATACGTGGACGTTCCGTATATGTAAGCAAGAAATTCATTCCACGTCTCCGCGGCAAAGTAAGCAAGCGCAGGATGCTTCATCTCGCTGATTTGCTGAACGCGTACGACA
This sequence comes from Paenibacillus sp. YYML68, assembly GCF_027923405.1. Taxonomy (NCBI): domain Bacteria; kingdom Bacillati; phylum Bacillota; class Bacilli; order Caryophanales; family Paenibacillaceae; genus Paenibacillus; species Paenibacillus sp. YYML68. The sequence continues at coordinate 3,923,919 of NZ_BQYI01000001.1, forward strand.
ATCTCTTGGATCTGGGACGGGAATCGCTCGTAATCGGGCGGCGTATCCTCAATATCCAGCACAAGCTGCTCATCGTGTCTTGGCACTGTGATCGAGCCTGTGCAGCCCCGCCTCCTCAGCGTCTGCAGCGTCTTGAATTGCAGCAGCGGATGGAGCGGCTGCTCCTCCAACCAGGCACGCAGCTCGTCCGAGATTGGCGGATGCTCGATGAAGGCGAGCTGCTCCAGAGCTAGCAGCACCTTGCCGGCCTCGCTTCCGGTTCGGACCGCGTCAAGCAGACGGTTGGCATACGCCTCGCTCTGCTTGCCCGTCAGCTCCAGATGCTCGCGGAGCAGCTCGGATTCGGTTACGTCTTCGATCTCGGAGCGAGCGCCAAGCGCTTCATCGCCTAAGCTCCCTTCGGGAAACATCAGCTGCAGCCAATCAAGCAGTGATTGCCACTCCTCACGGGCTGTAACATCATCCATGCGGAAGCCAAGCAAGAAGCGCAGCAGCTTCATCGCTTCGTCATACCGTTCATTTTCCAGCAGCTTCGTCAGCTCGTACTGATAGTATTCGACCGTTTTCGGAAAAAGTATGACATTCTCTTCGGGCAGCGAGCTCAATATCACCACCGCCTTTCCAATTAAAGCATGATCGTCATGCAAAAACAGCCGGGGATCGCCCCCGGCTTCATACTATATGAGCAGCTATTCCATCTTCATGGCGGCTTGAATCAGCTGTGCCTTGATTTTAGGATTTTGGTCGATGAACGCGTACATTTTGTCAACAGCATCCTTGTTCTTCAAGTAATCGCGCTCGTTGCGGATCATCTCGTGCGACCACTCCAGCAACGCCTTCTCGGCAGCCCCCAGCTTGTTCAAGGCTGTATGAAGACCTGTATCCTCGATCAGACGCTCCATAACCTGTTGATCAACCTTGCCGAGCTTCTTCGTAGCGGCAAGCTTTTTCTCAAACTCGCTGTTGATGCTTTCGAATTGCTCCTTTGCTTCCTTATATGCCTTCTGTTCTTCAGACATTGTCTTTTTCAATGATGACGACCACCTTTCGAGTTGGATCCATTCCTCATCCCAGCCGCGCCTTATGCTTAGTATGGGGACAATTCGAGTATGTTCTATTCACGCGGACGGGAACAATGCTTTCCAATTGATTTATATTCTATATAGTGTAGCTTGTCCGAGCACATTTGTCCAATTTTTGGACCTGTCTCAGGAGCTTACGTTTCTTCCTTGGACAGACATGATCCGCGCAAGCTCTGCATAACTTTTATCATCTTGCTGTTGCGCACGACGCGAGAAGGACTGCTCACACTTTGGAGACAAGAGAGGATGAGACGTATGTGTGGCATAACAGGATGGATCGATTGGAGCCGAGATTTAACCCAGTGTCCGTCCATTCTTGAAAATATGACGGATACGCTGACCAATCGCGGACCCGACGCCGCCGGCACGTGGATCTCGCCGCGCTGTGCGCTCGGTCACCGCCGACTCAGCGTGATGGACCCCGAGAACGGCGCACAGCCGATGACCCGCAAGCAAGGGGATACAACGTACACTATTGTGTATAACGGAGAGCTATACAATGCACCCGAGCTAAAAAAAGAGCTGGAGACGAAAGGCCACCGTTTCACGACAACGTGCGACACGGAGGTTCTTCTCGTCTCATTTATCGAATGGGGACGCGCTTGCGTCGATCGACTGAACGGCATCTTCGCCTTCGGCATCTGGAACGATGAGGAGCAGAGCCTGTACCTCGTGCGCGACCGCCTAGGCGTCAAGCCGCTGTTCTACTCCTATCAGTCAGGCCGGCTGCTCTTCGGCTCGGAGCCTAAGGCGATATTGGCGCATCCGGATTTCCCCGCGGAAATTACTGGCGAAGGTCTTGCCGAAATATTCGCAGTCAGTCCAGCGCGCACGCCAGGGCACGGCATATACCGCAACATGAACGAGCTGAAGCCAGGCCATGCTGCAGTGATGGATGCGAACGGCCTCCACATCCGCACGTACTGGAAGCTTGAGAGCAAGCCGCACGAGGACGATGTCGAGGCAACGGCCGCCCGCATTCAGGAGCTGCTGCGCGACACCGTCATCCGTCAGCTCGCCTCCGACGTGCCGATCTGCACACTACTGTCCGGCGGCCTTGACTCCAGCGCGCTCACGGCTCTCGCCTCCGCGTACTACAAGGAGCAGGGCGCAGGACCGCTGCATACGTACTCGATCGATTATGTAGATAACGACAAGCACTTCAAGGCCAATGCATTCCAGCCGAATGCTGACGCTCCTTGGATCAAGAGAATGACAGAGTTCCTCGGCACGATCCACCACTACAAGGAATTTGATACGCCGGAGCTTGTCGATTCGTTGAAGACGGTCGTCTTCGCCCGCGATACGCCGGGCATGGCCGACGTAGACGGCTCCCTGTACTTATTCTGCCGCGAAATCAAGAAGGATGCCACCGTAGCGGTATCCGGCGAAGCGGCGGATGAAATATTCGGCGGCTACCCTTGGTTCCATCGCGAGGAGGCGCTGAATGCTGACACGTTCCCTTGGGCGCTCGCCACACCGGAGCGCGCCGGCCTGTTGTCACCAGAGTTCGTCGATTGGGTGAAGCCGGAGCAGTATGTGAAGAACCGTTACCGCGAAGCGCTGTCCGAGGTGCCGCGTCTGTCCGGTGAAGACCAGAAGCAGAACCGAATGCGCGAGATGTCGTACCTGAACATTACGCGCTTCATGCCGACGCTGCTCGATCGCAAGGACCGGATGAGCATGTCGGTCGGCCTCGAGGTGCGCGTCCCGTTCTGCGACCATCGTCTTGTTGAATACGTCTGGAACGTCCCTTGGGAGATCAAGACGTCCGGCGACCGCGAGAAGGGCATTCTGCGCAAGGCGCTGCAGGGCGTGCTGCCAGACGACGTGCTGACGCGTAAGAAGAGCCCGTATCCGAAGACGCACAACCCGAACTATATGGCCGCCGTGCGCACGTGGGTGCTAGACATCCTGAACGATCCGAGCTCTCCGCTCCTCCAATTCATCGATGTGAAGAAGATTCGCGAGCTCGCAGAGCATGACAACGGTCAATTCAACCTGCCATGGTTCGGGCAGCTGATGACCGGACCGCAGCTGTTCGCTTACTTGGCACAGGTTGATACTTGGCTGAGACATTACAAGGTATCGGTTCGCTAACAGCACTTGATCGCATGATAGATAAAAAGGAGCTCCGGCCACTCGTCTGCACGACGAGTGGCTGGGGCTCCTTTCGTTCGAGGATGTATGATGCTGCTAGAGCACTGCGGCCAGCAGCTTGCGCAGCGCCTGTCCGCGGTGGCTGATCCCGTTCTTCTCCTCCATCGACAGCTCCGCCATCGTACGACCCAGCTGCGGCACATAGAAGTGCGGATCGTAGCCGAAGCCGCCCTGTCCCTTCGCCTCAGCCACAATGATGCCGGGGCACTCTCCCTCCACGAGCGCGATCGTCTCGCCGTCCGGTCCTACAAGCGCCATCGCCGAGATGAACTGTGCTGCACTCAATGCTCCTTCAGGCGTGGCGGGTCGCCCATCTACGTCAAGCTTCAGGAGCTCCTCCACGAGCTTGCGGTTGTTCGCCTCATCATCGCCATGCTTGCCTGCGTAGCGGGCAGAGTATACGCCGGGTGCACCGTTCAGCCGATCGACGGACAAGCCCGAATCGTCGGCGGCTACAGGCAGCTGCAGCACCTTGGCAACAGCTCTCGCCTTAATGAGCGCATTGTCAGCGAACGTCTCGCCATCCTCGACGATGTCGGGAATGTCCGGATAGTCCTTCAAGCTTCGGACCGTAATGCCATGCTCGACAAGCAGCGCCGCCAGCTCCTTCACCTTGCCGGCGTTCGTCGTGGCGAGAACGAGCTCAGAGCCTAGCAGCCGCATGTGTATTCCCCCTGATCTTCTCGGCGATCGGACCAAGAGCCGCCGCCTGCTCGGCGATCAAGGCGCGAATGCCCCCTTCAGCCAGCTCCAGCAGCGCGTTCAGCTCTTCTCTTGTGAAGGGCGCCTCCTCGCCAGTGCCCTGCACCTCGACGAACTTGCCTTGTCCAGTCATGACGACGTTCATGTCGACCTTCGCCTTCGAATCCTCCTCATAGTTCAGATCGAGGCAAGCGGTCTCCTGAATCACACCTACACTGGTGGAGGCGAGGAAGTCTGTGATCGGGAACGTGCTCAGGTTACGCTCGCGGCAAATTTTGTCCATCGCAATGGCCATCGCGACGAAGGCACCTGTAATCGACGTTGTACGCGTTCCGCCGTCCGCCTGAATGACGTCGCAGTCGAGTGTAATCGTGCGCTCGCCCATCGCCTCCTGCTTAACGACCGAGCGAAGCGCTCTGCCGATCAGACGCTGAATCTCCATCGTTCTGCCGCCGAGCTTGCCCCTTGCCGCCTCCCGCTGATTGCGCACCGAAGTCGCGCGCGGCAGCATCGAATATTCGGCTGTCACCCAGCCCTTGCCTTGTCCCTTCATGAACGGCGGCACGCGCTCCTCAACCGATGCCGTGCAGATCACCTTCGTGTCGCCGATCTCGATCAGAACAGAGCCTTCCGCATGTTTATTGTAATGGGGCGTTATTTTAATCGCTCTTGCTTCGTTTACTTTTCTTCCGTCAGCTCTCATGTGAATCGACTTTCCTCCTTTAGGTTGAACCTATACATTGTACCAAAGGGTGCCAGGAAAGCCAACCGAGCCCCTCTCCCTCCTGAAACAAAGCGGCATCGTTGTCAAATTGCAAAAAACGCCCGAATGCTCCGCACGATGCGCATACATTCGGACGCGTGATTATGTTAGATTGTATTACTGCAACATATGAGCCTTATCCAAAAAACTAGAGCTCTGTTGCGTTCACAAGACTCGGACGAAGAATCGGCTTCGCGTAGCTCTGGTTATCTGTCGCGCTTACCTTCGCATCACCGTTCACGAGAATTTGCACCTTCTTCGACGCGCCAGCATGCTCAGTGAGCGATAGAACGACGGCCTGCAGCGCCTCAGCAGGTGCCAACAGATCCGGACCGAGCAGCTTATCGGAGAAATTGACCGTGATGACGTCGCTAGCCTGCGTAACATTCAGAAGCTCTGCTCCGGCATTCATGACAGCGGCCAGGCCCTTATTGTCGCTAGGTCCTGTAATGAGCTCCTGCACGATCGCCTCGGATACCTGATCGGTCCGTTTAATTAAGCGCGTAACGGGTACATAATACTTATACTCTTCTTGGTTCTGGCTTAAAAAATAGAGCGTGACCGGCGTGGACTGACCGAACTCCACGTTATCTGACCGCTCGAGGTTGATGCCCATCGCACGCGACAACGGCTCGTCAAGCGGCGTCCCGCCGACCGGCATCTCCTTGACCGCGACGCCTTCTACGCGGAGCTGCACCTTGTCTACCGTTGGGAAGCTGGTCATCGTCCAAGTAACGGCCTCGAGCATCTTGCGCTCGTCCTGAAGGTTGTAATCGGTGAACTGCTTGGAGAAATCAACGACCGCCAGCTTCTGGTCCGGGATAATGTTGATTCCCTTAACCTCGGTACCCTTCGGCAGCAAGCTAGTAAAGCCAGCTGGCATGCGTCCTTCCGCAGGACCACCGTCTACCATGTATTCAAGCGCGCGCTTGGCTGTGCTCTCGGTCTTCTCAACACGCAGCGTAATCGGCGCTACAAGGCCGCGCTCATCCTTCGCGTATACGGTCAGATGCATGGGACTCGCGATTGCGCTCGATGGCTGTGCGCCCGTCGCCTGCGCCTCGATGCCGCTTGGAGGAGGATCGATCGCCTTGGACTGCTCCTTCGTCTCCAGCACCTGGCAGCCTGTTGTCATCACCATGACGAGGCCGGTAACGGCGGCCATCCGGAACCACTTATCCTGTTTCATTGTTCGTGTCCTCCCTTAAGAACTGAGTGTTGTCCGTTTACTTTATGTATACGGGTGGAAGACAAGTTTATGACAACCGTTTGTCCATAATTAAAGACAATCTTACTGAACGAGAGAACCGCGCTTTGCCACTTGCGCGACGCTTTCACGGAGCCTATAATGAAATTGTTGTTTCCATATTGAGGTGATTCGGATGGAAAACAGGAAAGACCTATCGTGTCCCGATAGTCTGTATCCAAGCATCGTTCTGCACTCGCCGGACTGGCTCTGGATATTAGACGCTTCGGGAACGCCAATCGGCGCAACGCCCGCGCACAACCGTGGTCAATCGTTGTACCGACTCGTGTATGACGGTGATTTGAAACCGCTTCAAGAGGCTTGCGTCAGCTTGCTTGAGCAAGCTCAGCCTTTCTCGCTCGTATTTCGCGCTACACTTCCGAACGGCTCGCTGGCTTGGCTTGAGGCGAAGGGCTATCCGCTTACGGGCGAAGCGGACCTGGACCGGTATGCCGCCATTGCCGCCCGTGATATTACAGCGTATAAGCACCAGGAAGAGAAGCTGACCCGTCTTGCCTATTACGATGCGCTGACACAGCTTCCGAACCGACATCTGTTTCAGGACCGCTTCACCCAAGCGCTTCACACGTGCAAAAGATACAACCAGAAGCTTGCTCTCTTGTACCTCGACTTGGATGACTTCAAGCAGGTGAACGACAGGCACGGTCACGCCGTCGGCGATGAGCTGCTGCGCACCGTCGCCTCCCGTCTGTCGCATTCCATACGCGAGCCCGATACGGCTTCCCGCATCGGGGGAGACGAGTTCGTCGTGCTGCTGCAGAAGTTCGAGCAGCGGGAGGACGTCGCCAAGGTCGCTGCGCGAATTGCGCATTCAATCAGCCAGCCCTACGAGCTGAACGGCTTGCACCTGACGATTACGAGCAGCATCGGAGGCGCCTTCTGCCCGGACGACAGCAGTGACCGCGATACGCTGCTGCAGCTGGCTGACATCGCGATGTATGCCTCGAAGAGCAAGGGCAAAAACGGATTTCAATTTTACACGGACGCTTCTCAAGCGGAGGAAAGAGAATAAGCCAAGGCGCAGGTAGCCTTGGCTTCGTTCGTATTCGGGGGCATAGCTCGCCTACAGCGGTGTGTAATCCCAAGCAGCCGTCTCGACATCACGGTACGGCAGCTTGCCACGGTCTTCATCCGCCTCACGAGTGAGCAAGTACGTGTAGATGGCTCCCGGAACCTCCTTGAGCGTATCCAGCGTCATGTACGCAGCCTTCGGCTCGATCGTAATGTCGAGCACATTGTATTGCCATTCCGATTCCGCAGGAATGTAGATCGTGTTGACCCCGAGCTCAAGACCCGGAATGATGTCAGTGCGTACCGAGTTGCCAACCATCCACGTATTGCGTATGTCGGGCTGGATCGAATCGAGCATTTTGCGGAGCGCCTCGGTATCCTTGTGTAAGGACACGAAGATCCGGGTCTCGAAGTAGACGCCTAGCTCGAGCTGGGCGATCTTACGCAGTTGGTTACGCTCATCTCCCCCCGTATGTACATATAAGTCGTGCCCCTCGTGCTTCAGACGCTCCAGCGTCAAGTACAGGTCCGGCAGCGGCTCCACCGGCGTCTCGAACACACTGTAACCGAGCTCAGTCAGCTGCTTGATTCTGTCCGCTTCAGGCTCCTGCCCCCGCTCCTTGGCGTAATACCGGTACACATCGACGAACGACTGCGGGAAATGCTCGATCGTGAGGCCGTTCTTCTGAACCGAGATCAGGTCGAGCTCGAGCTGCTTCTCCTTCGCCGCATACACAGTAACGCCGTCGAACCATTCGCTCATCCGCTCAGCGAACTGTGCGATCGCAGCGTTGAAGTATTTGTTGCAATGAATGAGCGTGTCATCCAGATTGAATATAATGGTCTGCTTGTCCATGCACCCACCCCCTTGAATTCCTACTATTTCCCACTCCTTCGCTTCGTATGCAGCTCTGCCCAGCTCTATCCATATAGCAGCTCGTTCGACCTTCCTCCCATGTGAAAAAGACCGTCTCTCAAGCTCCGCCTATCAGCTATAAAGCTGCACAGCGGAGCCCGAATACGGTCTCTATTCGTTGTTCGCCTTCCCTCACGGACACGAAGCCAAGGCATCTCTCGTCGAGCCTATCTCTTACCGCTCATACAGCAGCACTCCGGCACGCTCTTGTGCCGTGACCCGGCCCTCCACCTGCAGCCAAATCATGTGCGCGATCGTCTCGGCCAGCGCGAAGCGGAGCTGGTGATAGCTCAGCTCGAAGCCGAACGAGGCGCGGCATATGTCGTAGGCTGTAGCAGGCTGCACAACTGCGGCCTCCATCGCGGCGAGCCGATCCTCATGGTGCGCGAGCAGCTCGCGTGCGCGATCACCGAATCGGTGGAATGGCTCCCGGTGCCCGGGGTAGGCGATGGACACCTCAAGCGTGCTAACCGCTGCTAGACTTGCCAAATAGCTGGCCAGCGGATTCTCGTCGATGCCGCCAGGCAAATAGCTGACGTTCGGCGATATTTGCGGCAGCACGTGATCCCCGCAGAACATCGCCTTCGTCTCCTCCTGATAGAAGCAGAGATGTCCAGCCGCATGACCAGGGGTCAATATCGGCTTGTACCAGCCATCCCCGAGCCGGAACGGCTCCTCGAGCGGGATGAACGACAGCTCCGGCTGCGGCGATACCATCGGCACGAAGCTCACCATATGCTCGAGCATCGGCGCCTCCAGCTCGCTGGGCAGCCCATGGGCGCGGAATACGTCCAGCAGCTGCTCGTTCATCGGTGTGCCTTCTCCCCACAGCTTGCTGACGAGCTCTGCCCCTGTGCGAGATATGAACACCTTAGCGTCCGAGCGCTGCTGAAGCCACCCCGCAAGGCCGTAATGATCGGGGTGATGATGCGTCAGCACGATGCGCTCGAGCTGCTTGAAGGACAGGCCCAGCTCGTCCAGCGCGGCCTCCCATACTTGTTCTGCATCGGGCGTGCGCAAGCCGGGATCGATCAGCGTCCAGCCTGCCTCGCCCGGCAGCAGGTAGCCGTTCACCCATCTCAACGGGAACGGCAGCGGCACCCGCACTTGCCAGACGTCGCCATGGCGGGTGAGGGTAGATTGACTTTTGACCATACGACTGCTCATGACGCTATTCCCTCCTCCCGACGAAGATCATTCGGCGCGACGCTTGCGGCTCATACGCCGAGGCATCATAGCCGCCATACACGTGATCGACCGTAAGACCGGACGCAGCCAGCATACGCTGGAACGACTCCAGCCCGATCAGCTTCACGCGCTCCTCATACCGTCGCCGTTCCTCGGAGCCATCCTCCTGGAGCACGATCGTCTTGCACACGTAGCCGTTCTCAATGCGGCGCGTCTCCTCGATGTGGAGCGTTCCCTCCATCCGGGACGATTGCGGTACGAGCTGCTCCTTCACATACTCCGGGTTCAAGAAGTCGATAATGAACTTCCCGCCCGGCGCGAGCACTCGGTATATTTCACGAAGCACCTGCTCATGCTCGGCATCGTCGTCGAAGTAGCCGAAGGAGGTGAACAGGTTGACGACAGCATCGTACGGGCCATCTAGCGGCACGTGGCGCATATCGCCCTGTACCCAGCGCACCTCCTCCTTCGTATCGAGCTTGCGCGCCTCGCGCAGCAGCACCTCGGACAGATCGACGCCAGTCACACGAAAGCCGAAGCCGGTCAGCGCCAGCGCGTGCCGCCCCATGCCGCAGCACAGATCGAGCACCTCCGAGCTCTCGGGCAGCTCCAGCCACTCCATCATGCGTCGAACCTCTTCATAGGCGCCCTGCATGTCTCGATGCTTATATACAATTAAGTAATCATCTCCGAAGCTTTTCTCATACCATTGTGCCATCTCTGCTAACTCCTCCCCTGGAATAACGGGCTCCGACGTATCTCGGAATAATTCATTGTACCAGAATTCGCGTACCTAATGCTATTAGGCTATGTGCAGCGCGAGGAGTCTATAGTATAATGGAAGCTTGAAGTAAGGTCTTAACATAGAGTGAGGAACGATAACGATGAGCCGTATTCCAATAGAGCAGATCATTAACGGGCGCAAGGCCAAAGATATATATGAGCACATTCGCCGCAAGGGCGTCGTATCGAAGCTGGAGCTTCTCGACAAGAGCGGTCTGACCGGAAGCACACTCACGCGCACGCTGGAGGAGCTGACGAGCCAGCAGCTGATTCGTGAGGCCGGCTTCGGCGAGTCGACTGGCGGTCGACGACCTATCCTGTATACGATCAATTCCGACTATGCCTATGTGTTCGGAATGGATATATCCCGCATGCACACGAAGCTGATGCTGTTCGATCTGGAGATGAAGCAGTTGGAAGCCCGTGTCTGGTCGATGAACGAGCGTATGACCCCTGATGTGCTCCTCGGTGAGGTGGCAGCCGAAGCCGAAGCTATGCTTACACGACGCGGACTCCATAGCGAGCAAGTGCTCGGCATGGGCATCGGCGCCGTCGGACCGCTCGACCGTCAGCACGGCGTCCTGCTGGAGCCGCTTCATTTTCCCGCTGGGGGCTGGTCGCAGGTGTACGTCGTCGAGGAGCTCAAGAGCCGGCTCGGCTTCGAGATTATGCTGGACAACGGAGCGAACACGGCGCTGATCGGCGAATCGTGGTCCGACCGCGATCGCGACTACAGACATCTGCTGTATGTACACGTAGGGGTCGGCCTGCGCTCTGCGATGATGACAAGTGGTCAAGTCGTCTACGGCGCTGTCGATATGGAGGGCTCGATCGGACAAATGATTATTCAGACCGACGGCCCCCGTCTATGGGGTCAGGGCAATTACGGCGCACTCGAATCGTACGTGTCGGTCCATGCGCTCGAGGAGCAGGCGAAGTCCCGATTGAAGCAAGGCCGTGACAGCCTGCTGCTGAAGCTCGCGGCTAGTCCGGAAGATGTCCAGTTCACCCATCTGCTGCAGGCACTCCGGCAGAGCGACCCGCTCACCGTCGAGCTGTTCTCTCAAGCGGCCACGTATCTGGGCATCGGGCTTGCGAACTTACTGAACATCCTCCACCCGGAGAAGGTCATTCTCGGAGGGGCGCTCGTGACCAGTCACGCCAGCTTCTTCCATCAAGCGACGCGGGCGGCCATACAGCGCACGTATCATTATCCGAGCTACCAGGTCGTGTTCAGTCAAGGAGCGCTAGGCGAGGATGCACTGGCAGCCGGTGCCGCCTTGATGGTCATCAATCAGCTGACCGCCAATTAACGAGCAGCTATCTTTGAGCACCTGCAGCCTACCATTACAAACCGTTAACCTACCTCTGTATGACAAAAAGGCTCTGCGCACATGCCGCTTGAACCGGATTCGATTCCGTTCAAGCGACGGCGCAGAGCCTTATTTTTTTATCGTGACCACCATATGAAGGCAGCTTCTTTACTGTGGCCTGAGGCCGTAGCAGGAAGCTCTCGCGCTAGACCTTAAGCCGTCGCTTCGTCCTCAGCTACCTCGCCGCCAAGAAGCTCCTCGAACAGCTGCACGAGACGTCCGTGCTTACGCAGCGACTTCTCGTGAATGAGATTCAGCTTGCCGTTATCCTGCAGGCCGAACCGCTCGATCAGCAGCTCGTTCTCATGACTCCAGTCGAAGCCCTCGAAGATGCGCAGACAAGAGGTCCAGTTCTTCACATATTGACCGTCTGCGAACAAGTAGCGATGTGCGAACAACGCAATGCTTTCCTGCATCGCTCTTGAAGACGAGCTGTATGCGGGCAGACCCGGCTGCTCTGGCATGAGCGGGATCAAGGCGCTGTAGAACTGATGCAGCATTTCCGTATACGCGCTCGGGTCCTTCTTGATTTTACGAGCGAGCTCGTAGGACGGCTGCATTTTACCTGTGAACAGCATCGTAGCCGTCGAATAGAGCCAGCTGAACGAGGTGAAGTTTTTGTTATACGCGGTCAAGTTCGCTCTCCGCTCGACACCGGCACCCTTCAGGAACATGTTGTGATCGACGACCTGCTGAATGATGAGGTTCAGCGGATCGATCGAATCGAACGAATGACCAAGCTCCTTGCTCACGAGCTGTACCTTGGAGTTAATGTCGCCGAACAGCTGCTTCTCCTCCTCTTCGCTGAGGCCGATATAGATCTGAACCGCGAGCTCACTCTCCATCAATTCGAGACGGCGACGCTCCAGCTGCTCCAGCTGACCACCCACGAGCTCCAGCTCCGTAGCGGTCTCGGAGTCCTCCGGCGCCTTGCGGAGCTTCACCTTCAGTGAGGCGAGCTTCTTCTCGAGTCGGCGCGTCTCCTTGAGCATCTGCTCGTTCACATAGCCCAGTGCCAGAATACGGTGCTGTCCGTCCAGAATGCTGAGCTTCGAGCCGGGACGCAGGCTGAGCCCGTCGCCCGTCTTGGCGAGGCTCGCCACGTCGCGCAGCGACAATGTGACCGGTCCGAAGAAGACGCGGTCCAACTCCCGCTCCTGCAAGTAATTGGCAATCTTGCGTCGCTGACCGCTGCTCAGCTTACGCTGTACCATCGGATCAATCGTCGTATAGTTCAACAGGTCCTGCACCTGAATCGGCACGGTTGCCAGTCCGTAGCGGTCGCAGAACGGATGGATCGTCATTCTTAACTGCAAGCCTTCCATTAGCCCACTTCCTCCTTCTCATCCTGCTCATCGGCATACGCTTCCGGAATGTCCGACTCCCGAATCAGGAACAGGTGATGCTCCTCGTAGAAGCTCTTCACGTACGTATACGCCTTCATGATGCGCGAGCGTCTTGGCAGACGATCCTTCTCATCGCCTACGTAGATCGCATTCCAATCCAGATGCGGCAAGATGTTCATCGCGTATTCCAGCGCATACTTGTTGAAGCTGCCGCTCTTCGACGCTTCGCCATGGAAGAACATCGCAAGAGCAATCTGTAGATTCTCCGACCAGCACAGCTCACCCTTCTCGGGTTGAGGCAGATGACGAAGCAGACCTGCGAAGTATTGCTCCGCCAGCTTCATGCCGTCCTCGATTTCTTTATCGTTGAAATAATAGCCGTTATTACGCGCCGCCGACTTCAATCTGCCCTCGAATACGCCGATCAATATTTCAATGAGCAGATGGTACGAGAACATATATTCCGGTCCCTTACCGCGCTCGGTGAACATATCGACCGGAATGCTGCGCATCACGCTCGACTCTTCAACAAGACGCGAGGCGAGCACATGATAGAACCGACGCTGCTCGCGCAGCACGGCAAGATTGCCGCCAATTTTACGAGGAAGCTTATTAATGTCAGAGAACAGCTGACGCTCCTGACGCGCGTTAATGTCAAGGTAAATCATCGTCGACATCGGGAACGTATACAGCTTGCTCAGCTTCTTGCCGATCTCCTCCATCCGGTCGTACTCCCGGCGGTCCTTGGCGCGCGCCATCGCGCTCTGGAGCGTCTCCATCAGGCGACGGAACGCCGCAAGACGATGCTGTCCGTCCACAACGTACAGCTTCTCAATCGCCTGCAGCCGATACACGCCCGCCGCGTGATCGTATTCCCCAGCCCCTCTAGCGGATAAGATGAGTCCTGGGAAATAGATGCCTTGACCATGATCCAGATATAGCATGATGTAATCCATCATACGAGATAAGTTTAACGGAACGATCGAACGCTGCACCTCAAGGTCGACCTCGTAAATAGCAAACAGCTTGCTCATCGGCAGCGTTGTAGAAATTGTCGTTTGACCGAACGTTTGTGATTGCGAGCCCGGAATTTCGATGAAGGACGAAGCCTTCTGAACCGCGATCAGCTCGGATAAGGATGAAATTTGATCCAAGTGGATTCCTCCCAGCATTCATAATTCAGACAAGTATACCCTATTTCGAAACAATAGGTTCATATACTCCCATTATACACCTAATAATCGAGAAACATTCAACGACAGCAGGCCGTGGGCACGAATTATTTGACCATCATACACCGATGGCAACGCTCTAGCACTCTCAGACATGTACGAGCGGCCAGATTAACACATCAAGGCTGGAAGCATAATGCAGGAGCGGAGGGTGAAGCTCTAGGTCATTCGAGCATTCATCGGGCATCGTCTCCCCGCCCAGTACAAGCGGATGCCCAGCCAGCATCGTATTGCTCGACAGCTGTGCCTCGGCCAGCTGCAGCGGCCATCGATCATGATGTATATCGCAGCGCAGCAGCTGTCCCCGCGCATTCTCGGTATACAGACAGTAGCGCTCCGTCAACCAATGTGCCAGCGAGCCGGGCGCTGCCCGGAATACAGCTGACACCGGACGGTAAGTCCCCGCGAACTGTACAGACCCGTCCCGCCGCCTGCTCGTATATACGATCGTCTCCCCTTCCCTCTCTAGCTTCATCGCCGCATGGTAATAAGGTAGATGAAAAAAACGTCTAGCCCCAAGCACCGCCAGCATACTCGATGCATCAAGACTGAAAAAATAAACGCCAGGCTTGCCGTCAAGCGTGACGTATGTACGCACGTTAAGCTCGGGAAAGCGGCTTGTGCCCGGGATCGGCGGCAGCCCCCGCCCCCGTATGCCGCACATGCCGAACGGGACAACCGCAATCCAGGCCGTACCCTCATACGTGTCTATCGGCAGACGGCCCGGCACATAGCGCGCAAGCGTCTCCATTGAGATCGGCCAATGCGCGAATAATAAGTCGTGCCACGTCTGCTTCATGATCCAAGGCAGCTCAGGCAGAGGCCATGGTCGATGCGACGAGCGACGTAGTAACGGATGCATCAGGCGAAAGCGCTCCCTTCAGCTCTACAAGCTTCCATTCTCGTAACGGATTCGATTCTTGCATGATGCACCATTAGCTTAACATTTATTATAAATTTTTCGACACGAACTTTCCACACTATTTACCCGGTATTTCATACATTCGAAACGTAATGGTCACAGCTTTGTTGAATAATTTACGCTGTAACGGTCAACCATGGTTATGATATTGACAAAACATTTCCTCAGGCGGTAACATCGTACAGGTTGCGATACTATTCTCTCTTCACGGCAGCATGCCGGATGAAGCGAGGTAAGAAGCCTAACGGGCATACCCGCCACAGCCTAGGACTATCGTCACAGAAGAACAGAAGAGGTGCCTTGAATGGATGTTGAGAAGCAGGTATTAAATGAAGAGTTGACTCAAGAGGGGAAGACGGAATCGACTGCGGCTGAGGTCAAGCCGGAATTGAAGCCAACCGTCATCTGGCGCTGCAAGGACGCCGAATGCAAAGCATGGGTTCGCGAGGAATTCGCTCCCGATCCGTATCCGCCCTGTCCACTGTGCAAGGGCCCGACCCTGCGCAGCTTCAAGCATTTGCCCGCCATGCCGAAGAAGGCGAAGCGAGGCAAGAAGAAATAGCAGCAGCGATCGACACGCGCGATCACGCTCTCTTTCATGCGATTATATGGATGCTACAAGCGAAAGAGCCTGCTCCTTCCAGCCAGATTGGCTGAAGGGACAGGCTCTTTTGCTAGAGCTGAGTTAGTTGGTGATCTTAAAGGATTTAATCGTGTCGTCAACGAGCTTCTTCATGAACTCGGTGTCAACAGCCTTCACGTGCGAGTCACCGATGTAATACAATACACCGTCTTTTTCGAACACACACATCGTCGTGATCAGGTTCTGATGCTCGATTTGAAGCCATTTAGCCTGTTGACCGGCAACCGTCTCATTACGGTCCTCCAACACTGTTAGGTCACTAGGCTTTCCATTTTCGTTCATTTTTTTCTTTAGCTTGTCCGCCAATTCCGACGGGGTCTCATCTGGATCCTCATCGGCGATTACAAAAAATCCACCCCCAAAATAAGAGTAGCTAAAGGAACTCTTGTCTCGGGTTGTCTCCGACTTCCAGTATTCCGGAACAGAGAGGGAATAATTGTACAGCTTGTTAGTCACGGTCGTACGCTTGCTTCGATCTTTATGCTCCTCATTGTCTTGGATCGTGCCCAAGGTGCTTGAAGGTGTTCCGAACTTTAACGATTGAAGTACTTCTTTAATGAGAGATTCCGACAGCTCTTCCTTCTTAGTGAAATTGATGACCACTGTATATTTGTAGTCACCCTTGATCGCAAATACGTTCTCTGTCGCATACCAGCTTTTCAAATCAAACGTATTGCTCGACCGCAGAACGATTGTCTCCACTCCATCAATCGTCTGTTTCTTGATAGGCCCGCTCGATCTATATTCAGGTAAGTACAACTCCTCATATCTCTTACCCATACCATCTACCCATGCTTGAAGGGACTCGCCTTCCTTCTTCGAGCGAAGATTAATTTCAATCATTGCGGTTTCCTTCTCGTTCTCGAACACAACGGTTTCGCCGGAATCGTCATTTATATCCCAGTCCGCCGGCACCTTCAGCGAGAAGCCGTACGTCTCGTCCTCGTACTCGCGCCAGCCGTCCTTCACCGTCGATAGATCCTTGTACTCTGAGCTCTTCGCATCGAACGACATTGTGAAGCTGTCCAGCAAGTCCTTATACCCGCTGTACTTCGAAGGATTCTTGTAATCCGCTTCCTTCTCAACTGTGAAATATAGGATGAACACATTCTCGCCCTTCTGGTAGGCGCGGTATTCATACATGCTGCCACGTTCCGTGGACACGATCTTCGCATACGAGGTGCCGCCTTCGCGAACCATCTTCTTCTCTAATACTTTCTCCTCCACCTCATCGGTCAGCAGACTGATCAGCGAGTCGTCTGACATGTCGGATGACATATCCGTCATGACCCATACCCCTAAGGAGTACTCGCCATTCGCATCCTCGAAGCTAACGTAATCCTCCTTAAAGCTCTGGTAGCTCTTCACAAGGCCAGAAGGGTACTTCATCGACCAGCCGAAATGGCTGTTGCCGATCTGGGTCTTACCTACGTCCGAATCTATGCCGGTACCAGCCGAAGCAGCCGAGTCGCCTGCCTCACCGCTGATCTCGATCGTAGAAGTCGCTTCATCGAATGCTACCTTCGCACCGAATTGCTCCGCGATGAAGCGAAGCGGTACCATTGTCGTTCCATTGACGAGCTGCGGTGCTGCCTCAAGCGTCACGCTTGCGTCGTTCACAGTCGCAGTCGTGCTGCCGATCTGGAGCGAAAGACGGATGATTCCCTGCTTCAGACCGACCGTCTGTGTAGCCGAATCCCAGTTCAGCTGCGCGCCGAACGCGGTTGTAATGACGCGCAGCGGTACGAGCGTCGAGCCGTTCGAGACAAACGGCTTCTCTACCGTCATGTTCTCTGCATTAACCTGAAGGGAGGACTCACCGAGCTTCAGCTTGATGCTTACACCCTTCTCATCGCTTGCTGCATAGCTATCCGCTACGGTGAACGGGGATATTGCTCCGAGCAGCAGAGAGGCTGCCAGGCACGTTTGAAGCCATTTACTTGTTCGCATGCTACACACTCCGATTATGTATTAGATTCTAATGTTACCTCGACTCAGACAATGCAAGCTTCTTCTGCACGATGTCGCCGCTCGATTGCAGCGTCAGCGTCACCTGATCGCCAGGCAAGTACGCCTTCAAGTGCTCATTCAGATCGACAAGTGAACGAAGGTTCACATCGTCGACGGAGTACAAGATGTCCCCAGCCTTAATGCCCGCCTTGTCAGCCAGCGATCCGGATGTCACACGTACGACCTTAAGCGGCTCGTCCGTCGGCAGCCCGATAATGGCCGCCCAGCTCTCCTCCAGATCGAAGCCGAGTGAAGGATGCTTGACCTTGCCGTAGGTGACAAAATGATGAAGCACGTACTCCACCGTATCGGCCGGAATGGCAAAGCCAAGTCCGTCAACGCCTGCCGCTGCGAGCTTCAATGAATTGATGCCGATCACCTCGCCCTTCAGGTTGACCAGTGCGCCTCCGCTGTTACCCGGATTAATCGCCGCATCCGTCTGCAAGAGACGGTACGTCGAATGGATCGAGCGGTCCATGCCGCTGACGACACCGACCGTTACCGAATTGCGAAGCGCGAACGACATCGGTGTGCCGATCGCAACGACAGTCTCACCGACCTCGACCTGCGTACTATCAGCAAGCGCAGCGACAGGTAGGCCCGTCGCCTCGATCTTCACAAGGGCAAGATCACTCTCCTCGTCCATATGTGTCGTCTTGCCCACATATTGCTTGCCGTCTGCGAGTACGACGACGAGCTGCTTCATATCCTTCACTACGTGAGCGTTCGTCACGATCAGTCCGTTCGCCCCGATCACGATGCCTGTGCCGTGCCCGAGATTGTATCTGTTATCTGCCGCCGAGCCCCGGTCGTTCTTCGGCTTGCCGATGATGCCGACGATTGACGGCGATACGCTCTTCACCACCTCGGTAATCGGCGACGATGGCGTGTATTGATAGTGGCCTGTGCCGGAATTGTAATGTCCGGTCCCGCCGAGTGTCTTCACGATATCAGAGGCCTTCACATAGACCTCGCCGTTCAGCTCCTTCGTCTGCCACTGAACAGGCTGTACCGCCGTGCTGTCTGTCAGCTGCGCTGCGGCGCTCGTGCCGGCGAGCATGGAGACCACGCATAGAGCAAGAGCTGCTTTCGTTGGGCTAGCTTTCAATTGAATGTCTTCCCTTCATCGAGTTGTAGTTGGCCTTTGCCCTGTTGTATGAAATCAACGTTGTCCATTATACATAAGGAATTATGAGAAATTTGTAGAAGCTTGTCGACTAAATGTCGAACCAACCTAAAATTTATCTAAAGTTTAGGACTGTGAACGGATTGTAAAGGAAAGGTATGATGCGATAACAAAACCAAAGTGCCTTCGTCCTGCACTCCGATGGACAAGTGTTTGTGGTATAATCAATATATCTTAGAACACGAGGTGAGCGTTATGAAATGGAGCGACATCACCAGAATATATCCTAACCGCCTAGTCTTGATCGAAGCCTTAAAAGCAACGTCTCAAAATCGTATAAGAACAATCGAGGAGATGTCCGTCGTTCAGGAATATTCCGACTCCAAGGAAGCTTGGGAAGGATACAAAGCCTACCACAAAGACGACCCCAGCCGCGAATTGTACATCTTCCATACGAGCCGAGAAATCGTCGAGGTAGTAGAGGAGTTTTTCTCGGGGGTTAGACAGCACTAATGCAGATACAGATGAAAGATGGGCTTCCTATTGTCTCATTGAACGTTTCTTATGAAGGTAAGACAATTTGTTTGGAAAATGTACTCTTTGATACAGGCTGTGCAGCCACGGTTTTTGATACGGATTTAATGGCATCAATCGATCTTCATATTGATTTTATTAACGGAACAGCTAAGCGAATGTATGGCATAGGCGGCACCAGCGAGGCTTGTTACGAACAACTAATACCAAACCTAATCATTGATGGCCTTCACTTTGAAACATTCAGAATGCAGCTCGGGTCCATACAGGAGCCTTATGGATTCGAAGGTATTCTGGGCATCGACTACATGCAACGAACGGGCTTGAAAGTAGATTTTGAGAAAATGAATATTCGATACCGTTAGCGCATCCAAAGCAACAAAACCAAAGAGCCCTCGTCCTGCACTCCAGTAGATTTGGAGTGAAGGCGAAGGCTGGGTGTGGTTTATTCGGTAAAGCCTCAGATTTGCAGTTCCCCAAGCTTAATCAGCTCGACTACTGCTTGCGAACGCCCTTTGACGTTGAGCTTTTGCATGACGTTGGAAATATGATTTCGCACCGTCTTCTCGCTGATAAACAGCTGCTGTGCGATGTCCTTAGTCGTTTTGTCCTGCACGAGCAGCTCGAATACTTCGCGTTCGCGGTTGGTGAGCAGAAACTTGCTATTGTGGTCGTGGCCCTTCAATGTCACCCCTCCTTGCCCGGGTTTTTGTATCATTACAAGGTCTAGGGATACAGTCAAATTCAGTTTATGAAAGGCATACTGAACTGGTGCGGTTGCAAGGAAAAATGGGCACACGACGTCTGAAGCGGGAATTAACAGCTCATCCACAACAAAAAGACAGCCTCTCCTGCGGGCACCCGGCTAACGACTGGGCACCGATCAGAAGGGGCTGTCCTTCTACTTATACAAGCTCTGTCTGCCGCAAACAACGGCTACGAAATGTTCGTCTGCACAATAACGGCCGTACAATATTTACACCGGGACGCCTTCTTCGGAATCTCTGACAAGCATTGCGGACATTCCTTCGTCTCGGCCTTCGAAGAAGCGGGCTTCTCCTCTTCCTTCTTGCGGAATCGCTGGAACTGTTTCACGACAATGAAGATCACCATCGCTACAATCATAAAGTCGATCAGCGTGCTGAGGAACATGCCGTAGTTCAACGTCGGCGCCGAAGCCTTCTTCGCTTCCTCCAGCGAGCTGTATGTAACCCCGTTCAGACTGATGAACAGATCCTTGAAATTGACCCGTCCCGCCAATAAGCCGACAAGCGGCATAATGAGATCGTTGACGATCGACGTCACGACCTTACCGAACGCTCCGCCGATAATGACACCAACGGCCAGCTCAATCATGTTACCCTTCATGGCAAACTGCTTGAATTCTTTCCAGAACGACGACTTCATCCTTGCACTGCTCCTTCCTTCCAACGGCAGGTGCCGGTTGATCGTGTCCATTGTACTAGAACAAAGAAGCCTGAAGCAAATCCGTTCGATCTGCTCCAAGCTCCCATTGTAAGTTCCCTACCGTCTAAATGGTCCTTGCACAAGTCTCCCCCAGCACCTTCTCCATGTCAAGCAGCTGGATGAGCCCTTCGCTCGTCTTGCCGATACCCTGCAGCAGTCCCGGAATGAGTGCGGCGTGCTGATCGACCGGCTCGATGTCGTCCTCAGCCAGGCTGACGACCGACCGCACCTCGTCGACCATAACACCGACGTCTTGCCTACTCGTCTCAAGTATCAATATGCGGCTCGCAGAGGTCGGCTCCGCGCAATCGAGGCACAGCTGTCGACGAAGGTCATAGACAGGCAGCAGGCTGCCACGCAAGTTTACCATCCCGAGTATGGAAGGCGACGACATCGCCACATGACTAAGCGTCGGCAGTGTAATGATCTCCTTCACACTAGCGATCGTCACTCCGAACGTATCCGTAGCAAGCCGGAAGGTGACGACATGACGCGCTCTCTTGCCCGCTGCAACGCCGACCTCCGCAACATCCGATGCTCTGCTGCTCGCCCCCTGCTCGCGGACGACCGCCCCGACATCGAGAATAAGCGCAACATTGCCTCCGCCTAGTATTGTGGAGCCAGATACGAATGGAACGTGTCCAACGAACGCGCCGAGGCTCTTGATCACGATCTCTTGATTACCAATAGTCCGATCGACAAGCAGGCATAGACGCTTCTCAGCAATGCCGACAATGACGATCGACAAGCTCTGGTCAGCCGTGGACGGCTCCGTGCACTCTTCGCCCTTGCTCAGCTTAAGCAGCTCCGTCAGTCGGACGAGCGGTAGCACCTCGCCGCGGACGAGCACGACCTCCCGCCCTTGCACCGTACGCAGCGCGCTCGATTGAATGCGCATAATTTCCACGACATTCGTTAGCGGAACGGCATACGTCGCAGCGCCCAGCTTCACGAGCAGCGAACGAATGATCGCGAGCGTCAGCGGCAGCTTAATCGTGAAGACAGTGCCTTGCCCGACCTTCGTATCAATATCGATCAAGCCATTCAGCTTCTCGATATGGGAACGGACGATATCCATCCCGACGCCGCGACCGGACAAGTTCGTAACCTCTTGAGCCGTCGACAAGCCGGAGTGAAAAATAAGCGACACGAGCTCCTTGCGACTCATGCGCTCGCCCTCCTCGGCCGTAATGAAGCCTTTGCGAATGGAAGCCTGCTTGATGCGCTCCGGGTCGATCCCTCTGCCGTCGTCTGCGATCGTAATGACGATCTGGTTCGCCTTATGCTCAGCGCGCAGCAGGAGGCGGCCCTTGCGCGGCTTACCGGCTGCGATACGCTCCTCAGGCGTCTCCAGACCGTGGTCGCCGGCATTGCGAATAATATGTATGATCGGATCGCTGATCTCCTCGATCAACGTTCGGTCCAGCTCAGTCTCTCTGCCTTCGATAACCAGCTCGATCTCCTTGCTCGTCTTGTCAGCCAGATCGCGCACCATGCGCGGAAATCGGTTGAACAGCTGATCGATCGGCAGCATGCGCGTCTTCATCATCCCCTCCTGCAGCTCGCTGATGACGCGGCTGAGGTGGTGGCTAATATCGTGCAGCCCGTTGACGTGAGACATGTCCATCTCGCTGCACTTCAGCTGATCGTGCAGCCGCTTCTTCGTCTCGTGCAGCCTCGTATTGTCGATCAGCAGCTCGCCGACCAGGTTGAGCAGATGCTCCAGTCGGCTGACGTCGACGCGGACAGTCGCAGCCTGCTTCGGCAGCTTCGCCTCCGATGCACCATCCCCGCCGGGCTTCGGCCGCGCTTCAGCAGCCGCAGAGGATGCTTGCTCCACCTCGGAGCTGGAGCTTCGGAATATGGATGCTGCGGCCCCGACAGCACCTGTTGACCCCTCATGCTGGCAGCCGCTGTTAGCCTCATCGCCAAGCAAGACTGCCGCACCCGCTTCATCAGCCATGTTCGTCTGCGGCTTATCGCCCCTGTTCTCCAGACGCTTATCACCTAGAATATACGGAGACAGCTCGTAATGCTTAATATGCGACAGCTGCTTGAGCGTCTCCTCGATACGCTCGCCAGGCTCCGAGGTCACAAGCACCATGCTGAAGCGGCCGCCGAACGTCCGCTCATCCTCAATTCTCTCGACCTCGGGCGCCGTCGCGACGATCTCTCCGTCTTCCCCGACCCGATTGAAGATCAGCAGAGCGCGAACAGATTTCATCGGCGTCTCATCTTCAAGCTGTACCGTAATGACGAAGGCCCGCAGGCCGTTGCCGAGTGCATGCTCGAGCACCGCACGCTGACTGTCACTGCTTAACAAGTCGTGCCCGCCCAAGCCGTCTCCAGCACCTGGCGCCTCCCCTCTCTCGGGCTGAGTCGACGCACTTCCGTCGCTCAAGCCGCTTCCGTCGCATCCGCCCTGCACCTTCGGCACGGCGGACGGGGTAGAAGCCCCGGGGTCACCGGTATACAGCCCTTCTAATCGACTCACGCAAGCCGATGCGTCGACACTCCCGAGACACTCCTCCACAATCGCCTGACGCATCAGACGGAGCATATCCACACTTTCGAATACAACACGCATCAGCTCGCCGCTCAGCTCCAGCTTGCCAGAGCGCAGCAGGTCAAAGACGCTTTCCAGTCTATGCGTCAGCTGCTCAATCGGGACATAACCCATCATCCCAGCTGAGCCCTTCAGCGTATGTGCTGCCCGGAATATCGAGCTGATCGTTGCCGCATCTTGACCTTGCTCCAGCTCGAGCAGCTTCTCATCGAGCACCTGCAGCTGCTCCTCCATCTCATCGAGGAACAAGCCAGCGTAGGAGGACAAATGTGCATCCATATCGTCGTGCCTCCTTTCTACTCTCCATCAAGTGATATACGGCTGCTCCTGTCAAAAATCGGTCAGCATCGCCTCAAGCTCCAGCAGTCCGACCAAGCTATCACCCGTTCGTCCAATGCCGAGCACGCCCGCTCGATGACCCGCTAGTCCATTGTCCGAGGATGACTGCAGCAGCTCCATCTCTACGACCTGATGCACACTGTCGACGATCAGACCGACATCCTCGCCCTTAAACGACACGATGACGATACGGGTAGCTGAGGAGAACGGAGAAGCAGTAACGTGCAGTCTCTCTGATATATCAATAACAGGCACGATCGTCCCGCGTAAGTTGATGACGCCGAGCAGGCCCGCTCTTGCGTGCGGAACCTCTGTAATTTCTTGCAGCCGTATAATCTCGCGAACTTCATGGATCGGCAACGCGAACTGCTCGCTACCGATACCGACTGATATAAAGGGCATATCCATGCGGCCGAATGGCTGGTTCGTCATACGCGCCCTCCTTGCTATACTTTAAAATGCGACACAGAATCATTAAGCTGCTCCGCCAGCTGCGCAAGCGACGAGGAAGCGTTCGCCGTCTCCTCCGATGCAGCTGCTGCCTGCTCCGTTGCACTAGCGATCATTTCAACAGCACGCAGCACCTCGAGCGACTGAGCGGACTGCTCCTCACTTGCCGCTGCGATCTCAGACGCCTGCTGACTCGTCTCGTTCACACGAGAAATTATATGATCGAATGCAGTTCCGGTCTGCAGCGACAAGCCGACCGCGTTCTGAACAGCAGACACGCTGTCCAGCGTATTGTTTTGCATCGCCTTGATGATTTGAGCGATTTGCTTCGTCGCATCGCCGCTACGCTCGGCCAGCTTGCGAACCTCATCGGCAACGACCGCGAAGCCGCGCCCTTGATCGCCTGCACGAGCCGCCTCGATCGCCGCATTAAGCGCGAGTAGATTCGTCTGTTCCGCAATTTCGTTAATGACCGCGATAATTTCTCCAATCTTGGAGGAATCCTCCTGCAGACGCTCCATCTTCACACTCAATTGGTTCATGCTCTCGATCGCAGAGCCGACCACCTTGCCGCCATCCATTGCTTCCTTCAGCGTCATGCTGCTTAGCTCCGCCGACGCCTCGGCATTCGTGGCAACGGAGGAGATCGCACGAGACAGCTCCTTCAGCAGCTCGTTGATCGTCTGTGCCGAGGTCGATTGCTGACTGGTGCCGCTCGCGATTTCTTGAGTGCTCGCAGATATTTCCTGAGAGGCTGCGGCCAAGCTTTGGGCTGAGGCTGAAGTACGCCCGATCAACGCTCTCAGATTGTCCACCATCGCATTGGCCAGCTCTGCCATTACACCGAGCTCATCACGGTTAGACACCTGAAGTCGGTCACGAAGATCACCCTCTGCAATATGCGTCAGCATCGACTGCAGCTGCACCACAGGCTTCGAGATCGTCTGAGCGATCCAGACGGCCAGCAGTACCGCTAGGGCAAGCGCAATACAGATGAACACGATGACATAAGTGCGGGACTGCTCGTAGACGGCAATGGAATGCTTCGTTGTATAGTCAGAGCCGTCCTTGCTGAGCTTGCCGAGCACATCGAGCTGCTTTGTCGCCTCCATGAAGTACGGATGGGCCTCATCATGCAGCGCATCTGCCTTCTGATCGTTATTCGCATCCGCCTCCTTGAATACAGCAGGCAGCAGCTTCGTATATGTATCGTACGCCTTGGAGAACGCCTCATAAGCTGTGCGCTCTTCACTCGTCTTTATCAGCTTGTTGTAATCGTCGCGATACGTTTGAATCGCTTTCATATTATCTCTGACCTTTCCCTGAAGCCGTTCGATTTCGGACTTTTCCTCCTCCATAATAACCCGCAGCACGAGCCTTTGTGTATCGACGACATCCTCGGATATTTTGCCAAGATCATACACACCCGGCATCCATCGCTGCTCGATCGCCTTGGCGTTGTCACCCATATCATTCATTTTCACAATAGCGAACCACCCTGTCGCCAGCATCAGCAGTGCAATCGCGCCGAAGCCTGCGAGCAGCTTAATACGAATGGACATTCTCATCTTCGATTCCCCCTGTTTGCTGATTGTCTGGAATGCCCAAACCACCCTGTTGCGAAGTAAAGGCCGGTTTCACTACGCTTCCAGCTCTATCATATATGATATTTCGACATTTTACGACATTATTATTATAGTTTCCACCCTTATATGTTGAAAAATTAAACCAAAGCTACGTGGACCTATGAAGAACAAAAAAAGCCGCACATGGCGGCTTTACAGCTTCATAGGTAATAGCTTAACAGCTCTATACAGCTACATGGTAGCCTTCACAAAGGAACTACTTGCCGATAAACATCTGGGTGAACATCTTGCCACACGGTCCGCCGTTGACGATCCCGATCCCGATGTGCGTGAAGTCCTTGCTCATGATGTTGGCACGATGACCTGGCGAGTTCAGCAATGCTTGATGAGCTGCTGCAACTCCTTGGTTACACGCAATGTTCTCGCCTCCGGTGCGATACGAGATGCCGAACTGCTTCATCATATCGAACGGAGAGCCGTACGTCGGAGACTGGTGGGAGAAGTAGTTGTTGTCCACCATATCCTTGCTCTTCAGCCGGGCTACGCTCGACAGCTTCGTATCGACAGCCAGCGGCGCCAAGCCTTGCTCGGCCCGCGCCTTGTTCACGAGGTCCACCATTTGCTGCTCTTCCGCGCTAAGCTGCCCTGTTGAAGGAGGCTTCGGATTCGGTGCTGGCGTCGGGGTCGGGGCAGGCGTCGGAGCGGGCATCGGAGCGGGCATCGGAGCGGGCGTCGGAGCGGGCGTCGGAGCGGGCTTTCTCGGAATTTTCAAATTACCGTATGCCCACAAAATAGACTCCAGCGTCTTCCCGTCCACCGCACCGGTCTGCGGCAGTCCGTACGCCTTCTGGAACAGCTTGACGCCGTTCTCGGTGACCGAGCCGTAATAGCCGGTAATGCTGCCGCTGTAATAGCCAAGCGACTTCAGCATTCCTTGTACGGCGTACACATCCGGACCTTGAGCGCCCTTGCCGAAGGCAAGCACCGTGCCGGACGCGGTGAAGCTGAGCAGAAGGACGAGCAGCAGCAGCAGTGACTTCTTCGTGCGTAATCGATTCCACATGAGTTGGTAATTCCTCCTGAGCTAGGTGTGTTGTAATCTAATCCAAGCATCCCCTATTCAAGAAAAAAATATGAACGAGTCTAAGATGAATTTTGGACTCATTCGTCACATGATATGTCCGCTCGGGACTGCGACGTTGTGTGCGGCAGTACGGGTGTGCGCGGGGCCGACGCAGGCGGGCGCACACTAGGCCACCGCAGCTGTTGCGATGTAAAGCATCGCTACAGCTCGGTCACTCGCCCGCGCGCCAAGGGCCGACGCAGCACAAAAAAACGCCGCTCCCCGATGGAGCGGCGTTACAATCATTTATGCTCGTCTGCGCATCAGCGTAACGAGCAGTGAAATAGCGCTCAGTACGACCGCGGCGATGGATAAGTACAGCGGCGTACTGCTTCCGCCTGCGGCAGCAGGCTCAGCAGCGTCAGCTCCATGGCCAGCCGCAGCTCCTGCCGTGTGCCCGTGGCTGTCGTGACCGGAGCCAGCCGGCTTCGGGTTCACCTTCGTCACCGACGCAGGCTTGTCCGCGCCTTCAGCGCCTACCCACTCGACGACACTGCCGTCTTGATACGTCTGATACGCCTTCCAGACGATTGACGTTGCCGAGTCGGCCACCTTGCCCTGCATGTAGAACTCGCCGAACTCCGTTGCACCGAAGCCGCCTGCAGTAGCTGTCCAGATGACTCCGGAGATTTTGTCCCCGTCCTTCGTCAGCTCATACGTCCAGCCCGGCTTCGGCTCGAAGCGGGAGATCGTAACCGCATCTAGCGGAAACTTCACCTCGACCTTCACTGTCGGGATCGTCTTCTCCGTCGGCACGCGCACTGCAAACTTCTCATAGCTGCCCTGCGTCGTCACCGACGGCTGCACCGTCACGTGCGCGCTTGCCGCTCCGGTCATCAAAAAGGCGCCCAACAGCGCCAATATTCCAATATGCTTCCACTTCAACATAAACCAAGTACCCCTTTCCAAACTATACGTCATTATATCCATGTGTAATGTACCGCAAACGGTCACGCTCCGAATATGACCCGATCGGGCTATTTGTGCGACTGTTTTTGTATATTTCGTGTCATGCCGTGCCTCACCGCATAGGCGGTCAGCTGAACCCGGTTGTCAAGCGACAGCTTCGCAAGCATATTTTTGATGTGGTTTTTCACCGTGTTCTCGGCGATGACGAGCATGTCCGCAATTTGACGGTTACTGAACCCGGCCGCGACATAGCCAACAATTTCACTCTCACGCGTTGAGAGCACATGAGGGGACACATCGACGCCATCGCGCCCTTCAGGAGCACGGAACGATTGCAGCAGACGATCCGCCATACCTTGCGAGATCTCTCCCGAATCCTCAAGCAGACCTCGCAAGTAATGGATCCAATCGTCCGGATTCATGTTCTTGAGTAAATACCCTTGCGCCCCGTATCGGATCGCCGTGAACAAATCCGACGCATCGTCGGATACGGTGAGCATGACGATGCGCGTGTACGGGTACAGCTGCTTAATCCGCTTCGTCGCCTCCAACCCGCCGCCCTGCGGCATACGGAT
Source organism: Paenibacillus sp. YYML68 (assembly GCF_027923405.1). NCBI lineage: Bacteria > Bacillati > Bacillota > Bacilli > Caryophanales > Paenibacillaceae > Paenibacillus > Paenibacillus sp. YYML68. The sequence goes on from NZ_BQYI01000001.1 coordinate 3,951,992, forward strand.
GTCCATCAGCACAAGGTCCGGCAGCAGCTCGCCGCACTTCTCCACAGCTTCAGCGGCATCCGCGGCCTCTCCAATCCACTCGAAGCCAGGCTCGCCTTCCAGTAACGATCGAATCGCCTGACGTGCAAGCCGGTGGTCGTCTGCAACTAACACCCGATAATTCATAGCACACTTCCTTCCTTCATCGGTCCGATCAGCACTAGCTCAAGCCCTTGCCCAGGCTCAGAAGCTATCAACAGCTCCGCGCCAAGGTCCTGCGACCGCTTGCCGAGCAGCGACAAGCCCAGACTGTTCAGCGGCCGGGGTTCTTCCAGTATGCAGCCTGTGCCATTATCTGCGATGCGCAAGCGCCAGCGCGTCCCATCCTCGATAGGTCCAAGCTCCAGATAGGCATGATCCGCTTCGGAATGCTTGCGAATGTTCGTGAACGCCTCCCGCACGATCGAGAACAGCGCCACCTCGCGCGAGGGGGTCACCTCAATGCCATCCAGCTTCACAGACTGCTCGACCGCAATACCTGTCATGCCGCTCCACTCCTGCAGCCAGGCGGCCAGTCGCGCCTCGAAGGTAGCACCCTCCTCCGGTGCCGTCCGCAGATTGAAGATCGCCTGCCTCACATGCTGGTCGATCTCGGACACCGCTTCTCTCGCCTCCTGCACTTGACCCTTGGCCAGCTGCACATTCAAGAAAAACAGCACCTGCGCAATGTTATCGTGAAGCTCCTGAGCGACACGCTCCCGCTCCTCGTACACCGCATGCTTCGCCCGCTCCGCGGCGAGCTTCTCATTCATTTGCTCGATGCGGCGAAACATCCAGGTAGCGAACAAGTAAGACAGCAGCAGCGTCAGCAGCGTCATGTACAGATTGCCCGTCTCCATCGACAGCGTGTGCAGCAGGAAGTCGTGGCGAATGTATTCGAAGCCGCCCAGAATGAGCGGCGGCAGCAGGATGGTGCACCATTTGAGCGTACGCATCGACATCACGGTCTTCTACTCCCTCCAACTTTCCATTACAATTCGAAATCAAGCCTATGAATCAGCGCAGACGAATGCGCGCCAGCTCCGCCAGCCCTTCAATCCCCTTAAGCCGTTCGGTGAAATAATCGATCTCCGCTCCGCAGTCCGCGAGCTGCTGCCTGACGCCTAGACGCAGGGTGCATTCTCGACTCACAACGATGTCGTCACCAGCGCTGAGTCCTTGCGTACGCGCAGCGAGGTTCACCGTCCGCCCGAAATAATCGAGCACGCCGTCCGTATTGACGGCAATCGCCGGGCCATGGTAGAAGCCCAGCTTAATGACGACCGACGCCTCATGCAGCTCCAGACCGTTCATATGTCTTGCATCCGCTTGAATAGCGAGCGCCGCCTTCATCGCATTCTCTGGATATTCGAATACGGCCATGACCGCATCGCCGATCGTCTTGACGACTGCACCGCCATTCGCCCGAATGTGCTGCAGCAAAAACTCGAAGTGCCCCCGCACCTGACTGTACGCATGGGCGTCTCCGACCTTCTCGTAATAGGCTGTGGAGCCGCGCAAGTCGCTGAACAGCACCGTTACGTTCTCGATGCCAATCTGCTGCCCCGGCGCCAGCACCTCGGAGGAGAACAGCGTGCGGAATTGCTGCATCGTCGACACCTTGGCCGCCGTAACCGTATCATCGCTCCAATCCGCCCGCTCTAGCGCGACGTGGATGATGCTCTCGCTCTCGTTGGTCAGACTCAAGACTGAGCCGGGCGCAGACAGAGCAAGTTCACGCCGCGACCACCCTCCATCTGCTCGATACGCAAGCTGCGCATCCACGAGACTTGAGCCTTGTTCACCCTCGTTACGCATAAGCGGCACTGTCTCGTTCGTGCGAAGCACGCGCAGACGCATTGGCCCCTTCACATCCGGATATATGACCGATGCCGTCTCACCCGGCGCTACGGCCAGCTGCGTATGAATATGCGGGGTAATGAGCGGACCGCCGACACAGAATACCTGTTTAACCGCATGACGAATCAACGGGTGGACACTGAACGTCAGCTCCACATAGCGGTCGAAGCTAGCGGCATATTCAATGCCGCAGAAGTCGCAGTGAAACTGCGGCGTAATATCGGACAGCTTGCCCGCCCCCGCCTTGGACACGCGGCAGTTCGGACAGAGCAGCTGCCAGCTCAGATTAAGGATGCCCGCCTTCGTCGCATGAAGGAACAGCTGCAGCACCGCTTCGCGGTCCGCCTGCCATCGGTCCGCGAGCGTATAAGGTCGCATGTCGACCACCTCATCGTCTCCTGTGCGCAGCAGATGCTCGCGCAGAAGCTTAACGGCGTGCCGCTGATCGTCGGTCAAGTCCGCAAGCTTCGCCAGCAGACGGTCAAGCTCCGATACGTTAAGTTGGTACATCGTCTTCGTCTGCGGGTCCATATAGCTCTTCTGCTCAGCCGCCAGCCGAACGCTCTGCTCTAGAAACGTAAGCGTCTTGCGCATCGACTGTACGCCCACGATCGGAATCGCGAGCATGCCGAGCGCTCCGTTCGGTGTGAATTCTGCGAACAGCCGCACCTTGGTCGCAGGCTGTCCGTCCGGCAGCCGCTCCTCTGCGTCGCTCAGCTCGATGCCGCCGTAGAAGCGGCGCAGAGGACCCGAATGGTACTCGCGGACTACAGCGTACGACTGCTCCTTCACCCACGTGAACGGATGCTCCGTCCACTGCAGCGGAATGATACCGAACACCATGGCCTGCAGATCCTGCACGAATTGCGTCCCGTTCGTTCGAAGCGTTCTTTTGCGCAGCGGGAATAGACCGATCACTCGGTTCAAATGGTCCGTTCGGCTCAGCAGCTCCCACACCTTGTCGCGGGGCAGCGTATATACGCGATCATAGACATACCGTTGCGGCTTCATCATCCTCTGACTCCCCTGCTGTCGTGTTGGTATTGTATGTGTATAGCTCCTATTATACGTCTATATCGGCGTCTCCGGTCTACTCCATGAAAGCATCAACGGCTCTTACGTTCCAATCTATCATAATTTGATGAATTTTTGATAGTTTCCGTAACGAAATTACGCTATAGTATAAACAGAGATGTCGAATTATGTCGTTATAAGTTTGCGTAAAAATAAAAATGTATTGGAGCAATCTACTATGTCTCTTCCGCTACGCAGTCAAGCCGATACCAGTCTCAGTATTACCAACTATGCCTCGACTCGTAAAAATAAATGGACCGCTCTCATCGTCTGCGCCCTGCTCAGCCTATCAGTAGGCGCTCTGCTGCCATTCGCCAAGCTGGCAGGTCCTGAAATTCAGCCGTTCCTGCCGCTGTTCATCTCAGCGGTGCTCGTCTTCGAGCTCATTACGGCGTATCTGGTGTACAGCGAATTCTTAGTCACCCGCGCAGCTCCGCTCGTCGTGCTCGGCTCTGCCTACTTGTTCACCGGATTGATCACAGTGCCTCATCTGCTCGTATTCCCAGGTGTGTTCTCCTCGAGCGGTCTGTTAGGGGCGACGTCTCAATCTGCGACGTGGCTATGGGTGTTCTGGCACGGCGGCTACCCGTTATTTACGATCGCTTACATATTCGCAGAGAAGCAGCTAAGCCGCGTTCGGCTCAGCTCGAAGCAAGCGGAGCTCGCGCTTGTCGGGGCAGTCGGCGGCGTGCTCGTCATCGTCGCAGCGCTGACGCTGACTGCCCTATACGCGACGGACTATTTGCCCGTCATCATCATGAAGGGCAACTTCAACATCTTGATTACATCCGGCGTCGGACCGCTCGTCTGGCTGCTGAACGCAGCAGCGCTTGTACTGCTCGTCGCCACGTTCCGTGGCAGGACGATTCTACAGCTGTGGCTGACCGTAGCCATGCTCGCTTCCCTGCTCGATGTGACGCTTACGCTATTCTCGGGAAGCCGCTACAGCATCGGCTGGTACGCGGCAAGAATGAACAGCCTGCTCTCAGCCGGGTTCGTGCTCTCCACGCTGCTGTTCGAGATCCGCTCGCTGTATGAACGGATTGTGCAGCAGGAGCGCATCTTCCGAACCGTATTCGAATTCGCCGCAGTCGGCATTGCCCGCCTCGATCTGTCAGGTCGTCCGATCGAAACGAACGTCGCCTTCCAGCAGATGACCGGCTATAGCGAGGATGCGCTTAAGAAGAAGCCGCTCACGGAGCTGATACTGGCCGAGGATCACCGCAAGGATGAGCAGCAATGGCAGGAGCTGCTGAGCGGCGAGCTGCAGAACTACTCGGTCGAGAAGCGCTTCCTGCATCAGGAAGGCCGCATCGTGTGGGGCAATTCGATCCTATCCATCGTTCGCGGACTGGACGATAAGCCGGAATTTCTGATCGGAATGGTCGAGGATATTACGAAGCGCAAGCAATATGAGGAGCAGATGGCGTACCAGGCGTACCACGATGCGCTCACCGGACTGCCGAATCGGGTCATGTTCACTGACCGCCTTAATATGGCCCTTATTCATGCGAAGCGCAACAGCGAACGGCTAGCGGTCTGCTTCCTCGATCTGGACGGCTTCAAGCAGGTGAACGATACTCTTGGTCACGATGTCGGGGATGAGCTGCTGAAGCAGGTCGCGACGCGACTGAAGAGCGTGACTCGTGCTGGCGATACAGTGGCCCGGATGGGCGGGGATGAGTTCACGATTATATTGCCCGAGCTGCTGGATAAGAACGATGCCTTGACCGTCATTCACAAAATATTGCCACTCTTCGCCAATCCGTTCGAAATCGGCGGCACGTCCGTGACCGTAACCACGAGCATCGGGCTCAGCCTGTATCCGTACCACGGCAACGATGTGCAGACCTTGATGAAGAACGCCGATATTGCGATGTACCGGGCGAAGGAAGCTGGCAAAAATCGATTCGTCGTCTATGCCGAGCAGCAATAGCAATAGCAGCTGGAACAAACAAGCCTGACTGTGATGCAGTCAGGCTTGCTTGTATGCGCGTACACACACGCTTGCTGGCAGCCAGCCGTGCGACAGCGTTGACAAAATGAAAGGCAGCGTATAAAGTTTATTTAGTACTAGGTACTATAACTTGATAATAGTATTAGGTGTACAATATTTCTGTGCAGGGGTGATTGAGTTGAAGAGTTCATCGAAGTCGAGTCAATCGAACCAATCCGTAAGTGACCGTCTGTTCCATTCCCGCATGACTGCGATCGGCAGCTACACGCCGGAGCGAAGGCTGACCAATGCTGGTCTGGAGGGCATGGTGGAGACGAGCGACGAGTGGATCGTGCAGCGCACTGGCATTCGTGAGCGACGTATCGCGGCACCTGAGCAATTCACGAGCCATCTGGCGATTGAAGCGGTGCGAGCGTTGCAGGAGCGGTATCCTGTTGAGCTGGCGGATGTGGATGCCATTCTCGTCTGCACGAGCACGCCTGATTTCTCATTCCCCTCGACAGCATGTCTCGTTCAGGCACACTTCGGTATTCGGGCACCTCTTGCCATGGACCTCGCCGCCGCCTGCGCCGGGTTCGTGCACGGCCTGCAGGTCGCGGACAGCTTGATCGCCTCGGGCGCGAACCGGAGGGTGCTCGTCATCGGGGCGGAGGCGCTGTCCAAGATCGCAGACTATACAGACCGCACCACGTGCATCCTGTTCGGCGATGCGGCGGCGGCTGTCCTGCTGGAGCGCGATGATGCGCCTGACGCGGAGCCGGCCTTCCTTGCACGCAGCGCAGGCAGCGACGGCACCGGCGGCGGTCATCTGTACCGCTCCTGCACAGCGAACGCGCTGAACGGACTTGCACTGCGTGACGACGGCAAGCTCGTCCAGAACGGACGCGAGGTGTATCGCTTCGCCGTTCAGACCGTGCCGATCGGCGTCGCCGAGCTGCTGGAGCAGGCGGGCTTGTCCGCCTCAGATGTCAGCTGGTTCGTGCCGCACAGCGCGAACCTCCGCATCATCGAATCCGTCTGCGAGAAGACAGGGATTCCGCTCGCGAAGACGCTCCATACGATCGAGCAGTACGGCAATACGTCGGCGGCGACCATTCCGCTCGCGCTTGATTACGCAATACGGGACGGTCTGCTGCGCAAGGACGACGTACTCGTGCTCTTCGGCTTCGGAGGCGGCTTCACCTACAGCGGCCTCGTCATGAAGTGGAAGCCATTGTAGGCTGTCTGAACGACTGAATGGACCGTACCGTGCGGGGAGACCTTATAGCCATACCGGCCGTACCTGGCGTAACGGCCCCACCTGACGTTCGGGCGAACCAGGTGTCCGATCTGGCTCACACAATACTCCAGCCTCCAAGGCTGCTATTCCGATGCGCACGAACGCCGGCTGCTTCATCTGGAAGTCAGCCGGCGCTTATCACAGCTGCGCTTGTCACGGCGCAGGTCACGGCGCAGGTCACGACGCAGCCAGGGCTTTTGCGGTATGCCCATACGCAGCTTGCGAATCGTAAGCAGATCGAATTTCCGGGCGATTTGCTGCTGGTAGCGGGACAGCAGGCTGATTTCGGCCAGCAGCTCACGCTGTCCTGCATCTGGCACCGCTGCGCTCCTCTGCATCGCTTCGCCCACATGCTCCAGCATACCGGCTAGCGCCCGCTGACTGCGAGCCAGCGACTGCATCAGGTCCAGCGTTAGTTGATTGTACTCCGCGGGCCTGTTCATTTGGACGAACCGCCTCCGAACGAGAATAGATCGCCTAGCTCGCCGCCCTGCTCCCCTCCGTCGCCGTCTTCCTGCTCGCCGAGCAGAATGGTCATATGCTTCGCCAGCGCACGCTCCATCTTGGTCATGCCGTCAATGACCTCCAGCAGCTGGTCATGCACGTCGAGCGAGCTCTTCAGCTGCTCCGTATGGTCCTCATATTGCGCTCCGCCCATATGCGCGCAAATCCATTGACACGAACGCTGCGCCTCCACCGCCTTCGCCTCCAGCAGAAGCGCGATGTTGTGCTGCATTTTCGCTGCTGCGGCGAGCATCTTATGATACGAATCCGTTCTGTTCACCGTCTAACCCTCATTCCTGTATGTGAATTCCGAGCTATGTTCAAGCTCGCGGTGTCCTCTCCAACGTCGTCTATTCCTCATCCGAAGGCGTCTCCAGCTCCTTCAGCACGTAAGCCAAATTATCGGCAAGCGCATCGGATAAGTCGGACAATCCGTTCAAGTAAGCGGCAATGCTCTTCGACACGTTCATCGCGTTATACGTCAGCGTCTCGACATCCTCGAAGGCCGGCTGCTCCGGCGGAATATCGTGCACCTGCTGTGCCATGCGTACCGCAACCTGACGCTTCGCTTCTAATATATTGGCGATCTCCTGCTGGGAAGTGGCCATATGCGCCAATATTTCCGTAACCTTCTGCTGCATGCTGTCCCTCCTCCTTCTCCTGTAGCTGCTGTCTGTGCATACGATTGTGACTGCTGTACCTTAGCAATTTATGCAAGTGATGCCAGAGGAAGCAGGGCGCGTGCCTATCGTTTATATAAAAGTATGCGGATCGACGCCCCACTTCTCGATAAACCGCGCCCGATTCGTCGCGAGCAGCTGCTGCACCCGCTCCGCAGCCTCGCGATTAAAGCTGGCGCTCCCGTGATGGAAGACGAAGGCGTCACCGGCCAGCATGAGCCGATAGCCTGCCTGCCGGGCGCGATAGCAATAATCGTCGTCCTCATAATGGCCGGGCGAGAACACTTCGTCCATGAGCCCGATCCGCTCGTACAGCTCTCTCCGGAACAGGAAGCAGATGCCGACGATCCGCTCCACCTCTCGCCATTTGCCGGGATCCTTCACATTCAGCCGAGCCGCCATATCGTCCACATTCGTAAAAGGCTCCTCCAGCTGCTGCTTGCCGCTCGCATAGTTGCACATCGGCCCAACGATGCCAATATGTGCGCTGCTGTGCAAGCAATCGAGCATATGCTCAAGCGCCCTCGGCGTCATGAGCGTGTCGTTGTTGAGCAGCAGAAGGGTACTGCCAGTCGCCAGCCGCAGTCCGATATTGCAGGCCGCCGGGAAGCCGCGATTATCCGGAAGCGAGGCGACGGTAACGCCAAGCTTCCGACTTATGTCAAGCGACGCATCCTTCGAGCCGTTGTCGACGACGATGATCTCATGCGGTACACGGACGTGAGTCCGGATTGATCGCAGACACGGCTCCAGCACATGTGCACCGTTGTAATTCGGAATAATGATGCTGACCTGCGTCATGCCTCTCCACCTCCTGCAGCATCGCGCCGCCGAATCGAGTCCTCGTAGCGCAGCCGCTCGCCCAGCCTGTCTCCGGCCAGCTTCAGCGCCTCTACATGATCGCCGATAATGAGCTCCGCCACTTGATTCATGCGCCCGCTGTTGTTCGCTCTCCGCTTGTTGCGTCGGATGACATTCACGCTGCCGGCGACGCCGACCGCAAGTCCCTGCAGCAGCGCGGATGCCTGCGCCTTCGGCGGCACCGCGAGCAGCTCGGCGCCGATCGTCTCGACTGCCTTACGCGAGAGCGCATGCGGAATGGCCGTCATCGAATTCGCTTCGAGATCACGCCGTCCGAGTGACCAATTGAGCATCTGCTTCATGTGCGTCACCTGATCCCTTTGCTTGAAGGTACCGAGGAAAGGTGTAATGTCATTGAGCGCAACGTCCATTCCCGTCGCTATGGCCCGTATGAACGGCACGAGCCGTTCTGCCGCAATCGGAATATCACCGTCTACGAACAGCATAATGTCGGTGCCGACCAGCCTCGCTCCGATGGCACGGCCGACATCGTGACCGAGCGGCTCCGGGTACGACAGCACGACAGCTCCCGGAAATTGCCGGGCCGCTTGGAATGTACGGTCTGTCGAGCCGTTCACAATGACGTACAGCGCATCCGCCGTAAGACGGCCAAGCTGATGCAGCACGCGTGTAATGGTCGACTCCTCGTTCATGGCGGTGACGATAATGCCAACCGACGACTTCACTGGAAGCAGCACCCAGCCTGGGTCCGATCTGCCGAGCGCCTTGAACACAGCTGCTGCATAGCCTGCAGACGCTTCGTGATAGGAGCGCCAGGACGACTCCAGCAGCCGATGCTCCTCTACTCGCTCCGCCCATCTGCGATTGATCGCTGCGCGCAAATCAGGAGCCGCCCCGAGCATCGGCGCATCCTCAGCGCCCAGCCTGCGGCCCAGCAGCTGCATCGCGCTGCGGCGCGACGTACGCGGCCCGCGCGGAGCTGTATGCCGCGCGTAGAGAAGCGGCTTCGCCGCGCGCTTGCGCGCGCCTGCGCCTGTGCGCGCGCTGCCGCCCGTGCGCGCGCCTGCGCCTGTGCGCGCGCCACCGCCCTTGCGCGCGCCGCCGCCCTTGCGCGCGCCTACGCCCTTGCGCGCGCCGCCGCCCGTGCGCGCGCCACCGCACGTGCGCGCGCTACCGCCCGTGCGCGCGCCACCGCCCTTGCGCGCGCCGCCGCCCTTGCGCGCGCCAACGCCCTTGCGCGCGCTGCCGCCCGTGCGCGCAGCACTGGTCGCCACCGCCTTGCCGCTATCGGAAGGCGAGGCGGCAGCCTTTTGGACCAACCGCCGCTTCACGCTCGGTCTGCTATTCAGCTGCATATGGTTCCCTTCATGCTCCATTCTCATCTCACCTCGCTGCATCGCGGTTTCGTGTTAAATCGGTATGCCCTCCCCGCTCCCCGGCTGTCTGAATGAGCACACGCATCGCCTCCAAATGGTCCCCTACGATAAGCGAGCCGAGAACGTCCATCCCTTCGCTCGACTTCGGGCGGTTGCGGGCCTTGTTCAGCTTGCCGACGCCGACCAGATGAACGGCTCTCACCTTCAAGCCGCTTAAGATCGCAAGCACCTGCGCCTTCGGCGGCACCGTGAGCGCTTCCGCGCCGATCGTCATGAGCGCCCGCCTGCTGATCGCATGCGGTACCGTCGTCATCGACGCTCCAGCGAGGTCCGGCCGCTTCAGCGCCGCATTAAGTGCATGCTTCGCTAGAACGACCGGATGGGTACGCTTCGCCCCTATGGGACCTAAATATCGGTTCAGTGCTACGTCGCAGCCGCTCTGTACCGCACGGATGAACGGCTTAAGCTTCCGCGCAGCAATGACCATATCACCGTCGAGAAACAGCAGCACATCGCCCGTCGCATGACGCGCCCCGACGCTTCGTCCGACGTCGTGACCGAGCGGCTCGGCAATTGAAATAACTCGGGCTCCTAGCGACTCGGCTAATGAGCCCGATCCGTCCGTCGAGCCGTTCGCCACGACGATAATTTCATGAGGCGACACCTTCTTCGCCTCTCTCAGCACAGCCGCAAGCGTACGACGCTCGTTCATCACAGGAATGATGATGGAGACGCGAGCGGCCGACCCATGCCGGCGCGGACGCTTGCGCTTGACCGAGCATATGAACGCACTGCAACGTTCCATCGTTCCTCAGCTCCTTTTGTCATATATAGACCTGCACATCTTCTCTTTATCGTATGCTCGTATCCCGAGCGAGCGAGGGCTATGGTGGATGCCCGGATAAAAAATCGACAGTCCGCTTGTCCGGTCCTGCAGCTCGACAATCCTTCCACGCACGATGCAGTCGATTCAAGCTATGACGCATATAAGCAAGAAGCCCTCGGCCCAAGAGCCGAGAGCTTCCCTTTCCCAAGGACAGGCTAGCCGCCCAATTGACGTGCATACGAGTCGAGCAGATGGCCATATGTCGAGCGTACGAGCTGAATCTCCTGCTCAATGGCTGGCTTGTGCCGCATCGTGCCCATGCCGTTATGCCAGCGGTATTGGGTGAGCGGCAAATCATGATAAACGAACGGTATTCCGCATAGTACGATGCGAATCCACAGGTCGTAATCCTGCGTGTAGCGAAGCGCCTCATTGAACAAGCCCGCCTGCTGCAGCAAGTCTCTGCGGGCGACAACGGTACACCCGTTAATCGGATTCGAATACATGAGCGAGCGCACGAATGCGGCATAGCCCGGAAAGCGAACACCAGCATGCGCCTGAGTCACGCGTCCGTGCTGGTCGATATAATCGAACGAGGTGAAGCAGATCGCCGCCTGCACACGAAGCATGTACTGCAGCTGTGCCGTCAGCTTATGCGGGTAGAACATATCATCCGAGCTTAGCCAAGCGATATAATCGCCCGAAGTGATGCGAATGCCGTGATTCAATGCGCTCGCCGTTCCGCCGTTTGATTTGCCAATATAATGAACACGGCTGCGGAACGGCTCGATGAGCTCGGTATGCTGCGTCGAGCCGTCATCAATAACGATGATCTCCAGATTCGGATACGTCTGGTTCACCGCGCTCGTTAGCGCCTGCGAAATATATGGATCGTTATAGAACGGGATAATAATCGAAACCTTCGGATACAAGAGCTACGTCACTCCTTTCCGTATCAATTCCAGCATGATGAAACGTTACCTAATCAAGGCGTTGATGTCTGTGATAAGCGATGATGTCGGCAACCGACTGCTTGAACGCGATGGATGGTGTCCAGCCGAGCTGCTGCATGGGAAGCGGGTCAATCTCAGACGGAGCTGGCTTCGGAACGTTCAACGTAGTGTCGTCGCCTGCACAGGTCAGTCGGACGGGAGTGGCATCGGCTGCTCCGACTCGCCACCATAATGGAACGGTCGCCTCCTGCTCGAAGCAGCGTGCCGCTTCCCCGAGTGACCGCCGCAAGCCCGAGCCGATCGGATACGTGCGGCCGCATTCTCCATGCTCCAACAGGAGCGCATACGCACGCACCGCATCGCGGACGTCGAGGAAATCACGATACGCCGTCGTGGAGGACAGATAGAACGGCTCCACCGGTTCACCTGCTTCCACCTGAGCCGCATAGGCTCCGATGAGTCCGCATAGACCATTCGACTCCCCCGGCCCGATCAAGTTAGACGGCTTCGCAATAAGCACCGACAGTCCGAACATCGAGCTCCACGCCAGACTGAGCATCGATTGGAGCGACTTGCTAAGGCCATAAGGATGGTCGGGCGCAGGCCGCCGCTCATCATCCGTTAGCCGGGAGCTGAGCATGGAGCCTGCGACCAGCACCCGGCTGCCAGTCAATCCTGACCTGCGCACCCCCTCCAGCAGATGCAGCGTCGAGAGCACATTCACCTGCATATACGCGAGAGGCTCCACCCACGAATCCGCTACCGCGTTGAGGCCAGCCAGATGCAGCACATAGTGCGGCTGCTCCTCGGCGATGAGCTGCTGGACATCATCCTGCTTCGTCAAGTCGCATACTCGGAGCCTAAGCGATTCCGAACCATCAAGAGACCGGGACGGCAGCTGGCGGACGATACCCGTGACGTGACAGCCGAGGCTCGCGAAGTACGAGCATGCATGCCGTCCCGTGAAGCCTGCCGCACCCGTGATAAGGATGCGCGATCCTTTCCTCATGGGAGCTTCATCATCCGGTCGCGCAGCTCCGCCAGCATGTCATCATACGACGGCACCGTGTAGCTCAGATCGCTGCGCGTCGAGATCAGCGTTCGGTCCAGCACAATCACATCGTCAGGGACGATCGTCACATCCTGTTTATTGAACGCGCGCTGGAACTTGAGCAGCAGCTCGTATTTGCTGACCGTCTCTGGAGCTGTCAGATGAACAAGTCCACTCAGCGCTCCTCCGCTCTCGCACACATGCTGGATGAACTTGGCAAGCTCCAGCGTCGTCACGCCGTTCCACGGAACCCGCGTATAGCCCTTGATCTCACCCTGCTGAAGCAAAAACCAGCGCAACAAGCCGATCCCATCCTTACGCAGCTCCGGCCCGATTATCGAGGTGCGGATCGTCATATGCTGACCGAAGGTCACCTCGCCGAGCGCCTTCGTTCTGGCGTATACAGTCGTGCCATCCGGCACATGACGCTCCGTATAGCCGCCCCGTTTCCCTTCGAATACACAGTCCGTGCTGATATGAATGACCTTCGCTCTGATCCGATCAGCTATAGCTGCAAGTCGATGCGGGAGAAGGCCGTTGATCGTATACGCATCGACCTCATGCTGGCGTGCCAGATCGTTCAGCAATCCGACCGCGTTGACGATGACATCAGGACGAACCGCCAGCAGCAGCTGCTCGATTCGATTCGCATCGCGCACATCTGCGTACAGCCCCGCCCCGGGCAGCGTATACAGAGCTCGCTCACGAAGCGTGTAGAACAGCTCATAGGATCGGTCATTGGCCAAATGATGGAGCAGCATATGACCGGCCATGCCGTTTCCGCCGATCACTAGCATTCTCATGATAAAAACCCGCCTTTATCCAGCATCTCCCGAATTTCCTCATTCGACATTAAGGAGTAAGCGGACGAGTACTCGGATACCTCGACCTTCGGGCAGTTGGTGTAAGCTTCGTTCAGACCCGGAATTGGCAGCGTAGGCAGAATGACCAAGTAATCCTCGTCATACAGCACCGTGCTTTGTGCCTCATATTCCGAGTACAAAATTTCATGAATTTTTTCGCCGGGACGAATGCCAAGCTCCCGGATGTTGAGACTCGGGGTGCCCATTTGCTCCGCCAGCACTTGTGCGAGGTCAATAATTTTGCAGGTCGGCATCTTCATAACGAATATTTCGCCGCCCCTGCCCTCCACTGTCGCCTTCAGCAGCAGCGAGATCGCCTCCTGCTGGGTCAGGAAGAAGCGGGTCATATCCCGGTGAGTCAAGCCGATCGTGCCACGCTCGCGAATTTGCTTCTTGAACAGATGTATGACGCTGCCGTTCGTGCCGAGCACGTTGCCGCCCCGCACGCAGACGAACTTCGTGCCTGAATCGAGCAGATTGGCATGAATAATCAGCTTCTCGCCGATCGCCTTCGTCATGCCGTAGAAGTTGGACGGGTTCGCCGCCTTATCTGTGGAGATGTTAATGACCTTCTTCACCTTGTTCTCGATCGCCGCCTCGATGATGTGCTGCGTGCCGTGCACATTCGTCTTCAGCGCCTCGTACGGCTGGTCCTCACAGACGGGCACGTGCTTCAAGGCTGCCAGATGGAACACATAGTCGACGCCCTTGCATGCGGCTGTGACCGCTTCTCTGTCGCGAATGTCGCCGATACAAAACTTCAGACGATCATCCTCGAACGCCCGCTTCATTGCGACCTGCGTCGATTCGTTGCGGGAGAAGACGATCACTTCCTTCGGGTCGCACGTCAGCAGCTGCGTGACCAGCTCGTGGCCCCAAGAACCCGTACCCCCGGTAACTAAGATCGTGCTTCCATTAAACATGCTTCTTTCCCCCCAGCACATATTTAACTACCTTGTAGGACACGTCGGTATCCATATAGCCTGCTGGCATATCCCAATGACTCGGCATGGCAGCCATCAGCTCGGCGGCCGACGCAATTTGCTCCGCTTGTAAGCCCGATACAACGTTACTGCCGCAATCGACCGTCTCCGGACGTTCCGTCGTATTACGCATCGTCACCGTTGGCACCCCGAATATGCAGCATTCCTCCTGCACCGTTCCGCTGTCGGTCAGCACACAGAGCGCCTCCTTCTCCAGCTTCACAAAATCGAAGAACCCGAACGGCTCATGGAACTCGACGAGCGGGCTCATCGCCAAGGACTCCCCCTGCTCGATCCGCGAGCGCGTGCGCGGATGAATGCTGCATACGATGCGCAGCCCGAAGCGTTCGGCGACCAGGTTCAGACCGTTCATAATACCGCTCAGATGAACCGGATCGTCAACATTTTCCGCCCGGTGCGCCGTCACGAGGAAGTAATGCTTGGGCGACAGCGCAAGACGCTCCAGCACCGTGCTTGCCTCGATCTGCTGCTCGTAAGCGGTCAATACTTCGTAGATCGGATTGCCCGTCAGCACGATGCGCTGACTCGGTACACCCTCGCGTATGAGATTCTGCTTGCTCTGCGGCGTGTAGGGCATATTGATCGTCGATACGGCGTCAATCACCTTGCGGTTCTTCTCCTCCGGCACCGTCAGGTCGAAGCAGCGGTTGCCCGCTTCCATATGAATGACCGGAATACCCATACGCTCTGCGACGATGGCGCACAGCGCGCTATTCGTATCGCCTAGCAGCAGCACCTTATCCGGACGCTCCAGCTTCAGGATGCGTTCGATTTCAGCGAACATCGTGGACAGCTGTCCACCGAGCGAATGGTGCTGATGGTGCATCCGATAGTCGGGCTCGCGAAGTCCCATTTCCTGAAAAAAAACATCGCTCAAGCTGTGCGTAAAGTTTTGGCCCGTATGCACGAGGATGTGCTTCTCGGCCCGTTCATCCAGCTTGCGAATAATGAGGCTGAGCCGAATAATTTCCGGTCTCGTGCCCAATATTGTCATAACCTTCATCTTCCACACCTTCCTCTGCCTATAATGTGCCTTCCTTGATGCGTATATCAGAGGCTATCTTCTTCGGGCGGTGCGCCCGGTCCCCTTGCGCCTTACGCGCAGCCCGAGCCGACGCCGGTGCCTGCGATGACCGGCCTTGCTTCGGACGAGGCGCTTCGTAAGCCTCCGGCTGCGACTGGTCAATCGAGCGCTGTGACCGGATACGCGACGCAAGCGCCGTCCCTTGCGCAAGCGGATGCGCTTGCCCAGCAGTCTCAATCGCTTGAGATGGCGGGCTCTTGGCTTACGACGTCTGCCTCGCTGCTTCAGCCGGATTCGTCGTACGCGCAGACGGTTCCGACGCGCTCTATACGCTGAGCGCTCGGCGAAGATCGCATCGCCCAGCGGAAGCTGCTGCAGCTCCTCCTCGGGCAGCTCGATGACCTGACTCATCGCGTAGCCCCGCTGCTGAACCGCTGCAGGCGAGGAGAACGGATGCTTGCGCCCGTTCGCGATCAGGTAGACCGACTTGCCCGAGCCCCGCGCGAGCATGATCGGCGGTCGATGGGCCCATCCGCCGTCCATACGTATTGGAGCACCAGATGGAACGCCGTACAGCGCACGGTCCGACACCTTCCGCACATCTTGCCATGCATATTTATAGAAGCGGAATGTCTCTTGGGAGACGAACGGACGCTTCTGTCCATACTCGACCAAGTAGACGGACGGATCGTGCTCGCCGACATACAGCCCGCTCGCCTGCGCGACCGCTGCCGCCTCTTGAGGCCGATGAGCGCGGGCCACCTCCTGTCTCGAGTGAAACAGCCCGATCAGCCCGCCAAGACGATGACGATAGGCGGCGATGCCGAATGCGGCTTCGACCGCACTGCGGCTCGCCTGCCCGAGCTGGGGTAGAGGAGCATCGAGTAGCTGGGTAACTCGCTCGATCAGTCCGATCGTATCCCCCTGCTCGGCGATCCACTCGGCGTTGCCGGTCGCTCTCATAATTTCCTCCAGACCTCCCGAGCGGTACGTCACGACTCCCTTGCCGAACAGCATCCCTTCGATCGCCGTGAGTCCGAAGCCCTCGTCAATCAAGCTCGGTACGACCACGACATCCATCGCAGGCACGATGCTCTCGATGTTCGAGTCGAACTGAATATGCTGAACGCGTGAACGATGTCCCGACGCTTGCAGGACACGCATACACCGCTCGAACAGCTCAGGGTCTGTCGCTCTGCCAACCATGAGGAACCGGGTGCCGGGCTTGCGCCGGGCCACCTCGGCAGCCATTACGGCGAAGTGCTCCGTCCCCTTCAGCGCGGTGAAGCCGGAAGAAATGAAGCCGACCACCTGCTCCTGCGGCCGGATGCCCAGCGACCAACGCTTCGCCTCCCGTAGCGTCGACCAGGCGTCGGGATGAAGCTCCTCCGGATTCCAGGTCGGCATCAGAAGCTGCAGCTTCGACGCTACGGGCGGCTTCTGTCGGAACGGACGCAGCGTCGTCTCCGATATGCCGATAATCCAATCGGCATATCGGTCAATGACCTCGACCGCATGCAGCGTAGCCGCATGCTCGGATATTTTCTCATTCATGAACCAGGCGACCGGTATGCCGAGCTGGCGGGCAGCGACTGCCGGCAGGACATTCACACACGTGTTCACGATAACTAGATCAGGCTGCAGCGACTGCAGGAGAGCGATGATCGAGCCGTGCTCGCGCTGCTGCAGCCTCGTCTCCAACCTCTCGATGAGATCCAGCCCTGGCTCTGTCATCATCCACACGTTGTCATAGTCTTGAATGTGTGTGCGCAGTCCATAACGCTGTGCCTCCTGCCGCAGCAAGCCATCCTGAGGGACGACCAGCGTGCAATCCGCCCAGCGGGTAAGCTCCCTTGCGAGCGTGAGTACGTATTTTTCGGCACCGGTAATCATGTCCTTGCCGCATAGATGCGAGAACAGTACAATATTCATCCTTAGCCGTCCGCTGTGCACCTGATCTCGACGCGATGCTGCGGATTACGGCATTCACCTCCGTGCTCAGCTTCAATCTTGGTACAGTCCGTCTCGGTAATCTGTGGCGTTCATACGATGAATTACGAGGTCAATCGCTGAGCTAGCTCCTCCTTCAAGCCTTGCTCGAAGCCCTCGGTAAAGCCGACGTTGTACGCTTGATCGAACGCCTGATTGTAGGCGGCGGCATAGCCGGCCCCGAGCGGACGGCGGCGTACCGACTTGGTGCGCCTTGCGCCCGACTTACGGCTTAGCTTGTAGCTCGACTTGCGGCCTAGCTTCCGTCTTACCACGGACGTCTTGCGCTTAAGCTTGATTGAAGACGTCTTACGCATGCCTGTCGACCGCTTCTTGCGCACAGCAGACACCTTACTGGCTATCGCCGATCGTACTTGGCCTCGCTTCTTCTGACCACGGACCGAACGTCGTACACGCTTCCTCCGTTGCTGCATCGTCCTCCACTCCTTCCCGTCGTTAGATTAACCGAACAAGATGCGCAGCATCTGCGCCATCCGAGTTGCGTACGTATGCTCGGTCATCGTACGCTTGAGTGCGTTCAGCGCAATCCGCCTCCGCTCCTCCTCGTGGTGCAAGTAGTAGTCCAGCTTCTGAAGGAGCTCCTCGGCCGAGCCATAGGTGACGATTTCTTCCCCCGGCTTATAGAAGCGGGCGATATCGTGACGAATGTCGGTCAGCTGGAGCGTGCCGCAGGCGGCAATCTCGAACGTTCTCGGATTCGGGGATACGGCGCTGATCAGCCGTGAATTGTGATTAAATGTATCGTCATCCGTTGCCCGGTGCAGGTTAATGACAATTTTTGTTCCATTGTAATAGAGTGACGTCTCCTCAGCGGACATCCACTTGTTCAGTGCGATAGAGGACGACAGCTGTGAGTAAGCTTTAAGACGGTCCCACCAAATGCCGCATATATACGACCTTCGTCTTGCCAAATATGGAGCGAGCTGATCGAAGATGGCGACACGATTCCAATAGGCCGAGCCGATGAAGCTGACCTCATAACGATGTGAAGCTAAGGCTGGCTTCGGCCGAAATATAGCCGGGTTCGCCGCGAACGGCAAGTAATGAACGTCCCGGCTGCCGTGTCTCCGGTAAAAATCAACGCAGCTGAGCTCCAGCGTAAACACCGTATCGAAGTGCAGCACGAGCGGCAGCGTCAAGTCCGTGTAATACGGATCGTCGGTCAGCCATACCGCCGTACGTATACCGTGCGATCGAATCGTATCCATATGCCCGGTATCGATATTCAAGCCATCCAGGACGAGCACGACATCCGGCTTCGTCTGTATCGCATATTCAACGTAAGGCTCACTCGGAGTCATCACATCCAGCTGCCGCACAAGTGCCCTCAGCGCGACGATGATCGAATCATCCAGAGGGGAGTACGGATAGCCCTTGCCTGAAGTAATGTACAACAGGCGGACGTCCCACCAGGCGAGCTGGCTCGGGGGCAGCTTGCGCATAACCGCCTCACATCGTCCCAAGTGATAGCCGCATTCACTGCCGGAACGGTAACCATCGTCCCAGCCCTTGCGCCATGCGGCAGGCCGAGCGCTTAGGGCGCGCCGATTTACAGCTTTTCCGGCCATTCCTTACCTCCTCCTTTGCACGAAAGTGTAGTCAAGAAGTCAAGTCAGCCGCTGTATCCGAGCAGGGTGAACAGCTGATCTACCCTGTGGACGAAGGTATGCTCCTGCAGCGTTCGCTTCAAGCCGTTCAGAGCAATCCGCTGACGAGCCTCCTCATGCTTCAAGTAATAATCAAGCTTAGCGATTAGGTCTTCGGGAGAATGATAGACGTCGAGCTCGACGCCGGGTGTATAATAGCGGGTCAAGTCGCTGCGCACATCGGTCAGCTGCAGCGTACCGCAGGCGGAAATTTCGTAAGTGCGTGGATTGATGGAGAAAGGGGGGATGTGTCGCTGATTTCGATTGTCCGTCTGATGATCATGACCCCGGTGCATGTTGATGACGATCTTCGCACCGCTGTAATAGCGAACGGTTTCCTCTACGGGTATCCAGCCGTCACGAATGTACGGCTTCAGCAGCTTGTAGCTGGTCATACGGTCCCAATGACCGCCGCCTATGAAGACACGCTTGCCAGCCAAGTACGGCGCAAGCCGATCGAACCATTCTACTCGGTTCCAGAACGCGTTGCCGATGAAGCATATATCGCTTCGGTAGGACATGGCTGCCGGCTGCGGACGGAATCGGTCCGTATCGACGGCGAGCGGCAAGTAGTGCACCTGCTTACAGCCGAGCGACGCGTAGAACGGCACGCAGCTCATCTCATGCGTAACGATGCAATCGTAGTGCGGAGCAATGGTGACCGTGTGGTCGGTAAAGTACGGATCATCTGCAAACCAGATGGCGGTCTTGATGCCAAGCTCCGAGCGAATGCGGTCGACCTGCTCCAGATGATCCGCGGGAAATATGTGCAGACCGTTCATGACGAGCACCAGATCAGGTCGATGCTCGGCCGCCTTCGTGAACATTTCTGTCGCATGCGCGATTATTGTAGTGGCAACGGTTCTGCGCAAGGCCGCCTCGAGCCCTTGGTCGAGTCCGTCGAACCCTTGCGGGACGAACAGGACCTTCAGCCTCCGAACCGATGGCGCTGGAACGCTCACACGCTGCCGCACAGCCTCGCAGCGGCCGTAATGCCGGCCATGCTCCCATCCGGTGTCATAGCCCTCATCCCAGCCTGCCTCACGGCCTGCCGCAGCTCCGCTTGAATGGGTTCTGGACATAACAGAGCGAAGCCTCCTCTCGAGTTAACGGAACTTGGTCGACCAATCGAACCCGATCGCAGGATCGTCATACGCGATCCGGTATTCATCCGGCTGCTTCGGGTCGTAAGCCATGTTCGTGAAGTACACGATCGTCGCTGGCGTCTGTCCGAGTACCCGGTAGCCATGGGCAACGCCGCGCGGAATGAATAACAGATACGGGACGTCCTCGCCCATATAATAGACGTCTGTCTTGCCATAGGACGCGGAGTCCGAACGCATATCGTGCAGAACGACCTGCGCATGCCCGCTAGGGAAAAACCATATGTCATCCTGCAGCTTATGGTAATGGAACGCCTTGATGACGCCGGGGTAAGACGTGGACATCGACGCCTGGCCGAACCGTCCGTAGATCGAATCGTCCTCCCGCAGCAGCTCCATGAAGAAGCCTCTGTCGTCGCAGTGCTTCACCAGCGGTTTTTTGTTCACACCGATAATGCTCATTCCTGCTCCCCCTTGCTGTTCATAATCTGTACATCGTCTTGAATATAGGCGGCCAGCGCCTCTCTCCAGCCCCGCATCGGCGGAAAACCAGCCTTACGCAGCGCCTCATGAGCGAAGGCAGAATGCGCTGGACGATGCGCGGGCGTTACGAACTGGTCGGATGTAACGGGACGCAGCTCGACATGCGCAAGGCCAGCCTCCTGCACAATCGCCTCGGCGAACGCGAACCGCGAGCAGTAGCCGCCGTTGGATACGTGATACAGCCCGTAATGCTCCGTCTCGACGAGACGACCGATGCACTCGGCCAAATCTCTCGTGTACGTCGGCGAGCCGAACTGGTCGTCAACGACCTGCAGCGGCTGACCCGCTTGTGCCTTGGACAGCACCTTGGTGACGAAGTTGTCGCCGCCTTGCCCGTACAGCCAAGACGTACGGACGATATAGTGCCGCGCACATGTCGTCTCGACCAGCTGCTCGCCCAGACGCTTCGTGACGCCATAGACGCTGAGCGGGCGAACAGGATCGTCCTCGCTGTACGGCGCTCCCTTGCTACCGTCGAACACATAGTCGGTGCTGACATAGACGACCTTGGCCTTCACAGCGTCGGCCGCAAGTGCGACGTACCCGGTTCCGAGCGTGTTGATGCGATAAGCCTCGGCTGTCTCAGTCTCTGCCAGATCCACCTTCGTGTAAGCCGCCGCATGAATGACGGCATCCGGCCGCACATCCGCGAGCGCCTCCCGCACCACTTTCTCATCGACGATATCGAGCTGTTGCCTCGTCATGGGCACGACCTCGTGCTGCTCTGACAGCACCCGGGTTAGGTCACGACCGAGCTGCCCGCCAGCTCCTGTAATGAGCAGCTTCATCCGCGCTCACCTCTCGCCTGAAGCTTCGACTTGTACTCGTAACGCTTAATCCCAGTAATGAGCAACTTCATCCGCGATCACCTCGCGTCAGCAGCTCGCGCCACCAGGCCTCGTTGTGCTGGTACCACTCGATGGTGGCGGTCAGACCGTCGTCGAGCTTATACTTCGGCTTCCAGCCAAGCTCTGTCGTCATCTTGGACGGATCGATCGCATAACGGCGGTCGTGTCCGAGTCGGTCCTGCACGTACTGAATGAGCGTCTCCGGCTTGCCGAGCTGCTGCAGTACCGTACGGACGATGTCGAGGTTGCGCCGCTCGTTATGGCCGCCGATGTTATAGACCTCGCCCGGCTTGCCATTCAACAGGACGAGCGCGATCGCCGCGCAATGATCCTCGACGTGCAGCCAATCCCGCACATTCGTTCCGTCGCCGTATACCGGGATCAATTGATCCTGCAGCGCACGCGTTATAATAGTAGGAATTAATTTCTCCGGATGCTGGTACGGCCCGTAGTTGTTCGAGCAGCGCGTCGTCATGACCGGGAGCCCGTACGTCTCGAAGTAAGCTCTCGCCATCAAGTCCGAGCCTGCCTTGCTCGCAGAATACGGGCTGTTCGGCGCAAGCGGCGTCTCCTCGGTGAACAGACCCTCGTCGCCCAGCGAGCCGTACACCTCGTCCGTCGACACATGCACGAAGCGAGCTACTTGGTGCCGACGAGCCTCCTCGAGCAGGCACAGCGTGCCCATCACGTTCGTCCGGACGAACGCCCCCGCATCCCGGATGCTCCGATCCACATGTGATTCCGCTGCAAAATGGACGACCGCAGCCAGCTTCTCCTCATCGAACAGACGCGCTACCGCCTCAGCGTCGGCTATGTCTGCCTTGACGAATCGGTACTGCTCGCTGCCCTCAAGCTCAGCCACGTTGTTCGGGTTGCCCGCATACGTGAGCAGGTCCAGATTGACAATCCGATCGTGCGGATGGTGGCTCGCCCAATATTTAATGAAATTACTGCCAATGAAGCCGCAGCCTCCTGTTACAAGTATCGTTCTCATGCTTCCTCTTCCCCCAGCAATCGGATGCCTGCGTCAAGCAGTGAACGATGCGTTCCAGCATCAGTCCACCATCCGCGAAGCTCGCTGTACGTGAGCTGTCCGAGTCGGGCGTACTCATTGTTGACGTCCGTAATCTCCAGCTCCCCTCGCGCAGATGGCTTCAGGCTCCGAACAATTTGGAATACATTAGAATCGTACAAGTACATGCCCGTCACCGCAAGATCGGAATGAGGCTCCTGCGGCTTTTCTACTATACGAGTAATAACGCCGTTCTCGACTTCAGCCACGCCGTAGCGCTCAGGGTCAGGCACCCGCTTCACGAACACATGAGCACCATGCTCGCGCTGCTTGAATGCCGCAACCGCCTCGGCGAGCGAATCCTCGTACAAGTTATCGCCGAGCAGCAGGAGCACCTTATCATCAGCCTCCACGAACGGCTCCGCCAACCCTAGAGCTTGAGCGATGCCCCCCGCCTCCTCCTGCAGCAAGTAGGCGACACGCACACCCCAGCACGCTCCGCTGCCGACATACTCCGCGTACAGCCCCATCGAATGCTTGCCCGTAATGAGCAGCACATCCTTGATACCGGCCTCCGCCATCTTGGCGATGGCGTAATGGATCATCGGATATTTGCCGACCGGTAGCAGATGCTTATTCACAATACGGGTCATCGGACGCAACCGTGTACCGTTGCCACCGGCCAATAGTATTCCTTTCATCGCAGTTACTCCCTCCTAGCGCCACGCGCATTTGATGATGTTCGCTGCCATGCTGTTATGGTATGCACCTGCCGCAGTCGTCTAGTGGACGATTACCACGCATACGGAAAAATTGGCTGTTGTCCGTCGTTCGCTGCCGTTGCGAGGCCGAAGTGGACGGGCACTCCGTAAGTCTCCAGCAGGGGATGATTTCTGCTAGGGAACGGCCTCTGCCGATCGGGCACGTCCTCTACTGGGGGCACACTGGCTTGTCCTGGGACTCGACTTCTGGACCCGCTCGGTTTCTGGTCACGCTCGGCTTTTGCTAGGACTCGACTTCAGCCGAGGTCGACTTCTGCTCGTGCTCGACTTCTCCCGAGGTCGCTCTGGCTTGTCCAACCGTCGTGAAGCCTCTGTCACTCGAGCGAAGGGACACGAATGACCTTATTTCGAAGTATTAGTCGTTTTGCACAGTCTAACGGACTCAGAAGACTCTATTGCTCCTCTTTTACTCGTTATACCGCACTCTACCGCGTAATAAGGCTTTATGTGTCCGCAACTATTGTTCGATCAACGACTTTTGCTAGTTAGCGTCTCCTGTGTCCGTTACTCTGTCGGGAGCGTGTGGTGTCAGTGAGGTGTGCTACCATGCGGCTACGTTGAGCTACATAGTGTACGGACCCCGTTCGACGTAGTTTAGCAACAACCGAGCAGCGCTTAGCAAAAAAACTTTGATGTAAGCAACAAACGGACGTCCAGCAATATGCCGGACGTCCGCCTATGCCGCGGCGAGTTACGTTACAGGCCGCTCGCCGCCATGCAAGCTGCAGCTGCTCGCAGTTCTACTCTCACTGCTCACTGCTCACTGCTCACTGCTCACTAAGCCTTACGCTCGCTTGCCCATCGCGATCCAGTTCACCATACCAACAACAGCCGACGATGGCTGACTCCGCACGATACGCAGTGTCGCGCCATCCTGCCGCTTCTCGCAGATCGAAGCGTAGCAGCCCGACTCACTAAGTGTAGCGACCAGCGCGTAGTGCACATCGGAGAACGGCTCCTCGTAGCCGATCGTTACCAGCACTTCCTCGCACTCGTCTGCGAGCTGGAACATCTCGATGCCGTACTGCTGCACAGAAGCCGGCTTAGCGATAGCCGATGCAGGTGCTGCTGTTGCCTCAGCAGGAGCTACTTCCTGCTCTGCTGCAGGCTCCGCTCCAGCAAGCTCAACGAGCTCGGCTGTTCCATCCGCTCCCTCGACCGAGTCGCTTCCGTCCGCTGCTTCGACCGCGGCACTACCATCCGTTTCCTCGACCACACCTGCTCCGTCCACAGCCTCTACCTCGGCGACCGCTCCTTCCGCCGCCTCAACGGCAGCGCTCGAGCTTTCCCAGCCTTCGGCATCCAGCTCGAACTCAGCGGCGAACTCAGCCGCGTAGGCTTCGCTCGCTTCAGCTGCACACTCGCCTGTAGCACGCAGCGTATCAGTCTCCTGAGATGCAACAGCACCGTCCAGCGCCTCTGCGCCGATTCCTTGCACCGCTTGATCAAGCACGCCATCCGCGTCGGTTGCAGCCACACTCGCATCAAGAGCAGCTCCAGCTTCCAACGATTCAGCTCCTGCCCCGGACACCGCAGATCCCACATCCGACTGACGCTGCGCCTGCTGAGCGGCCTGCGCTTCTGTGACCAGCTGGAGCACCAGCTCCTGGAACGAAGCATCGAGGTGGCTCGCCGAGATGCTGCCCGGACGCAGGTGATAGCCCGAGATCGCCTCTGCCTTAATATGCAGGCTGTCAATCGTATCGTTGCATATATGGTCAGCCTGCACCGAGCCTCGCGCCAGCTTCTCCCAGCTCACAGCGCCATCGGCCAGTTTCGAGCCATCCACCGAGCCCTCCGACAGCTTCTCGCCCGTCACGGAGCCTTCGGCCAGCTTCTCGGTCGTTACAGCTCCGTCCGCCAGCTTCCAGCTGACTACCGCCCAGTCCGCTAGCTTCGACGTCTCGACCGAGCATTCCGCCAGCTTCACGCTCGTAATTGAGCGCTCTGCCACCTTCTCTGCTGTGACCGCGCCGTCCGCCAGCTTCTCGCCCGTTACTGCGCCATTGGCGAGCTTCTCGAAGACGACCGAGTGATCGGCCAGCTTCTCGGTGACGACCGACGCAGCTGCAAGCTTCGAAGACTCCACCGCACCGTCTGCTAGCTTATCAGCTACGACCGCTCCATCGCTCAGCTTCTCCGTACGGACCGCACCGTCGCTCAGCTTCTCCGTACCGACCACGCCATAGGCCAGCTTCTCCGATACAACGGAGCCATCCGCCAGCTTCTCAGCGCTTACGGCACCAGCTGCGAGCTTGGCGCCGGTCACTGCGCCCTCCGACAGCTTCTCACCCGTTACAGCGAAAGCACCGAGGTGCACCGTGTGCACCGCCGCTTCCGACAGCTGCAGCGCGCCGATGGCGCCTTCCTGAAGGTGCATCGAGGCTACGGAGCCTGCTGCCAGATGCACGCTGTCTACAGCGCCTGCCGACAGCTGAGTCGATGTCACCGCACCTTCGGCCAGCTTATCGGTCGTGATCGAGCCGCTCTCGATTTTGTCACGCGTCACGGCGCCAGTAGCGAGCTGCTGTGCCTTAATAACCGCAGAACCGAGGTGCAGGTTCTGAATAATGCCGGGCGACAGATGATCGGTCAGCACTGACGCGCGGGCGAGCTTATCGCTCGTCACGCTGCCCTGTGCCAGCTTCGCACTCGTTACCGCCAAGTTCGTCAGCTTGTCGGTCGAGACCGACTCGACGGACAGCTTCGACGTCGTAATGCAATGGTTGGCAAGGTGAGCATTCTGGACCGACGACTCCTGCAGATGCTGCGTCTGCACCGCACCCGGTGCTAGCTTCTCAGACGTCACTGCCCGTTCAGCCAGCTTATCGGCGCCAATGGCACGCTCCATCACATGCTCCGATCCGATCAGCCTGGCGCCAAGATGGACGGACTGCACACTTTTTTCCGCCAAATGTCCGGATTGAATGGAGCCTCCTGCTACATGCTCGCTGAGCACCGAATGCTTCGCCAGCTTCTTCGACGTGATCGCCTGATCGGCCAGCTTCTCGCTTGTTACCGACAGATGAACGAGCTGCTCCGTATCGATGATGCCGGACGCCAGCTTCTCCGATGTAATCGAACGCGGCTGCAGCTGCTCCGTACCGACGGACTTCGGAGCCAGATGAACGCCCTGCACGCTGCTCTCAGCCAGGTGCTTGGAGCCGATCACACCTTCTGCCACATGCTCGCCAAGCACGACTTGCTTCCCAAGCTTCTTGGATGTGACCGACTGATCCTCAAGCTTCTCTGCAGTAACGGCCTTATCGGTAAGGTGGCTTGCGCTAACGCTCTGGGCAGCGAGCTTGTCGCCGTTTACCGACCGAGCAGCCAGATGGTGGGCATCCACGACACCCGGTGCTAGATGCTTACCTTCGATCGTATGGTCCTGTAGATGCGCACTCTGTACCGAACCCTTCCCCAGCTTCGAGGCCGTGACCGCACCGTCCTTCAGATGCGACTGCTGCACGGATAGGTCCGTCAGGTGCATGCTCTCGATCTGCTTGGCGGCAATATGGCCGCTGTATATGCATGAATCGGTCAGATGCTCTGTCACGACGGAGCTCGGCTTCAAGTGCTCCGATGTGACGCTCCAAACGGCCAGCTTCTCCTCCGTTACGGCTCCCGCTGCAAGCTTCTCCGTACTCACACTGCCTTCTGCGAGCTTGGAAGCGGTGACCGTCTGGTCGCGAAGCTTCTCATGCGTGACCGACATGTCTGCGAGCTTTGACGTATTGACGGCACCATTCGCCAGATTGATCGTATGGACCGCACCGCTTCTGATTTTATCTGTCGTAATCGACTGGCTTTGAATCAATTCGCCGGTAATGGCTTCCTCCGCCAGATGCTTCGTATGAATGGAATGATCAGCCAGCTTCATGGCGTCGATCGTTTTGTCAGCAAGCTTCTCCGATGTGATACTGTTGTCTTGGATTTTGTCTCCGGTAATGGTATGGGCGTGGAGCTTATCTCCCGTAATGGAGCCTGTAACAAGATGCTCGCTCGAGATCGAGCGAGGCGCAATTTTTTGTCCGGTTACGCTGTGATCGGCCAGCTTACTTGTATCTACTGCATAGTCTGATAAATTATCACGTGTAACGCTGCCTCGCTTCAGCCTTGTACCATCGACCGCATATCTAGCAATCTTCTCTGTTGTAACCGCTTCGTCAGATATATCGTCCGTGTACACATTCGAGTCGCGACGTACGAATGTTGTTTGCTGCGGTGCAACGAATACTTCCTTCTTCGTTACAGGCACTGGCGGCTTCGCTTTAGGCTCGCTTCGCAGCTCCTCGGTTACCGGAGCGGCACTAACTACGGCATTTTCTTGACGCTTTGGGCTGCCGGCCTTCTTCGACAGCTCCTCATCGAGCCAACGCAGCTCGTTGATTTGGGGACGCATCCGCTTTGGATATTGCGTGCTGGGCTTGCGGGATTCCCGGCGGCTCTCCTTCTTCATGGGGGTTCCTCCTAGATGGCAGATAATGTTATCCAGTCATGGTAACATATGCACATCGCCCATCCATGGTCCTTGTGTCCATACAAAATTAGGCGACTGCCCCTGCACAGCCGCCCCGTCTTCACTTCTCCTGAACCATGCTCACCCATCGATCGGCCGTGCACGACCACGTAAAATGCTCTCTGACCCGCTGTACCGAGCATTCTCCAAGCTGCCTGGCCAAAGGCTCATCGAGCAGCAGGCGGCTCACCCGTTCCACGATACCCGGTACGATCAGCTCCGGCTCCACGGTGAAGCCCGTTACACCCTCGGCAATAATTTCCGGCATCCCTCCAGCCCTCGAGGCGACAACAGGAACGCCCGCGGCCATCGCCTCCACATTGACAAGTCCGAACGCCTCATTGCGCGAGGAAGGCACGACGAGCACATCCCCGAGTCGAAACCAATCATCCACCTCGTCGTGCGGCACGTAAGGGATGAACCTGACGTTCGCCTTGAAGCCCGCTGCCATCTGCTGCAGTCGTCGTACATACGGAGTTACTCGGCTTGAGCCATAGTAGGCGCTGCCAACGACGAGCAGCATCGCATTCGGAACCCGGGCTACTATTTCCGGCATCGCCTCCAGCAGATGATGAACACCCTTAATTGGAATGAGGCGGCCAACATACACAATTATTTTTTTACCCGTTAAGCCTTGCTTCTCCAGAAACTGCTCCCGCTTTACCGCCCCCTCCTCTGTCCAGCGGGATACGAAGCGGTCGGGATCGACACCGAGATAGTTGACTTTAATTTTACCCCTTGCCTCCGGTACTCTCCGGGCGATCTCATTGCCTAGAAATTGGCTGTTCACAATGATGCGGTCCACAGCCGCCAGACATCGGCGCAGCTCCTTGCGCCCCATATGTGGCCTTGAGACGAACGTAATCGAATGGAGCGACAGCCAGATCCGTGACTTCGGATGCTTGCGACGCAGCAGCCGTGCGAAGCGAGGCCTATTCTCCACCTGTATGAGTCTCGGACGCATCGGCTTCAGCAGCCTGCTCACCGACTGGATATATACGCGCGGCGACGGGGCAGGTACACGTCGATAATGAACCCCGTTACAGCGCTCCTTCGCAGGCCGCAGCCTGCTCTTGCGACCGACAACGACAAGCTTCAGCCGGTTACCGAGACGCCGTGACACCTGCTCGACGACGATCTCTACCGAGCTGCTCTTCTTCGACGGAATGACGAATGAGCCGGGGGTTACGACAGCTGCATCTAATTTGCGCTTCATAGCACACTCACTCCTTTGTAACCGTAATCCGCTTGCACCTATCTTATTCAAGATCGGCAGGCTACGGATGGGCCCCCATGCAGGAATAGGCGCTACATGCATACTTTTCACCTATGACGCGTATGAACTAGTGGCAGGCTGACTGTAATCTATCTACGGATGTGATTCGATATGAACGAACGATACACGATCTATGAAAGGCAGACAGCAAGAGCATTGCAGCGGTGGGAGAAGGAGCTGCTGAAGGCACCGGGAATGCTCGAGCGAACGTCGCGATCCGTTCAGCATCGAGTGAACCGTGTCATTCCAGAGAAAGTACACGAAGCGATCACCGTATCAGTCAAAAGCATCGTGCAAACCGCGCTCTTCACAATGGAATATATGCCTAAGGGAAAGCCTCTCACCGGACTCTCTCTCGCTGCCCGGGACCAACGTGCGGAGGAGCTGCTCAGCCTGTATAAGAAGGTTGCCGCGGCAGAGGGCGCCGGGACCGGAGCCGGAGGCCTGCTGCTCGGACTCGCCGACTTCCCAATTCTGATTGGTATTAAAATGAAGTTTCTATTCGAGCTCGCCCACGTGTACGGCTTCTCCACTCTCGACTACCGCGAGCGCCTGTACATTCTGTATGTGTTCCAGCTCGCCTTCTGCTCGCAGGTGAAGAAGCATGGTCAATTCCGCATACTTGCCGATTGGCCCCAGCTTGCTCGTCAGCTCCCACCTGCAGAAGCATTCGCCACACAAATCAATTGGCGGCAGCTGCAGCAGGAGTATCGTGATACGATCGATTTTCGCAAAATGCTACAGCTCGTCCCCGGCATCGGAGCGATCATTGGGGCTTGGGCTAATTACGGGCTACTGGAGGAGCTCGGTCAGACGGCCATGCATGCTTATCGCCTTCGATGGCTGCAGCAAAAAGACATCGACGGCTAGCCGCAGCTGTGCAGCAAGCAAGCTCGCCTCTTGTGTCATGAACGTTTACTGTCTTGACACCTACCTGACATTGTACTATCTTCAATTAAAGATTGATGTACTGAACAGAAAGGTGATGCCAGTCATGCCGAACGATCAAGACGAATCGCTGCACTTGTTTGTTGTTCTGGCACGTGCGTATGAATGGGTAGCTGCACATGCGGAGCGCGACATCAAGCGCCATGGACTGAATACAACCGAGTATGGCGTGCTGGAGCTGCTGTATCATAAGGGTCCCCATCCACTTCAGCAAATTGGTGAAAAAATATTAATGTCAAGCGGCAACATTACGTACGTCGTTGACAAGCTGGAGCGTAAAGGTCTTGTCGTTCGCAAGCCTTGTCACGCCGACCGTCGCGTCAGCTATGCAGACATTACAGAGACCGGCATCGCATTCTTGAACGATGCGTTCCCGTATCACAGGCAAGTCGTCGCGACAGCTGTTGCCGGTCTGACTGCCGATGAGAAGCAGCAGGCGATCGCTCTCCTGAAGAAGCTCGGATACAGCGCCAAGGAAAGCTATAAGCAAGCCTAGCTCCATCCCGTACCACCTATCAGCTATGAAGTCGGGATATGTATTGCGTTGCAAGGCTTCTTGTGTCAAGATAATCGTGAGCTGCAATTAGACTTATAAGAAAACAGGTGAACTTGAATCCCCATGAAAAAGACGATATTTCGGCTGTTAACCGAGCTTTCCTCGCGCAAGTCTATATCCCGGCTGACAGGGGCCATTGCCAAGTCCAAGGCGAGCCGCTCCTTCATCCCCCGCTTCGCCAAAACGTACGGCATTCGCATTGAGGACGCCGAGAAGCAGCTGCATGAATACGGTTCGTTGAACGATTTCTTTACACGTCGGCTGAAGCCCGGACTACGCCCCATCGATACGACCGAGCATGCTGTCGTCAGCCCCGTTGATGCGCTCATTACCGGAATGGGCGTCATTCAGGATGGCACGATGCTGCAGGTGAAGGGGCAGGATTACACGATCGCCGAGCTGCTGAACAACAGCCCGCGGCAAGTGAATTACAAGCACGGCTTCTTCTACGTATTGTACTTGAGCCCGACTGATTACCATCGCATACACACCCCGACATCGGGCAAGATTGTGGAGAAGGAGCACGTCCCAGGCAAGGTGTATCCGGTCAACGAATTCGGTCTCCGTCACATGCGACGGGTGCTGAGCCGTAACGAACGACTGATCACGTACATCCAGCACGGCTCCGGTGAGGTCGCGGTCGTCAAGGTCGGAGCACTCAATGTCAGCTCGATCCAGTACGTCTCTCCGCTTCCTGATCAAGTGCAAGCTGGCGATGAGCTCGCTTACTTCGAGTTCGGCTCTACCGTCGTGCTGCTTATGGAGAATGGTACGTATTCAAGCCGTCCAGAGCTCCAGGTCGGTTCACGAGTCCGAATGGGCGAAGCGCTGGGCTCGCTTAAGCCTTCTTCGACCAATTAAGAGAGACTTGCCACTCTATGGCAGAAAAAGAGGTGCAGTGCTGTGAGTGCGCATACAGAGATCGTCAAGCAAGACCGAGGAGCTTCCGCGGCTCAATCGTCACACCAGCCTCAACAGGCCGACGTGAAGCCTACGGTCTTCCGGATCTTATTCGCAATTAGTCTCGTCCACTTGTTCAACGACACGATTCAGTCGATCATTCCCGCCATCCTGCCGATCTTGAAGGATACGATGAAGCTGACGTACACACAGTCAGGCATCATCGTATTCATGCTTAACATGACAGCCTCTGTCATGCAGCCTCTGATCGGCCTGTATGCAGACCGAAGACCGATGCCCTATATGTTGCCGATCGGTATGGGCTTCACGTTCTTCGGTGTACTCGGTATCGCGCTCGCTCCGAATTACGGCATGGTGCTGCTGTCGGTCATATTGATCGGTCTTGGCTCCGCCGTCTTCCATCCCGAAGGCTCCAGAGTCGCCTTCATGGCTGGAGGCTCGCGCCGCGGGCTTGCGCAGTCGATCTTCCAGGTCGGCGGCAATTCCGGACAATCGCTCGCATCGGTCATGACCGCGATCATATTCGCCCCTCTCGGACAGCTCGGGGCTATCTGGTTCACTGCGATCGCAGCCATCGCCATCGTCGTCCAGCTCTATATTGCACGCTGGTATGACCGATATTTGACGCTCAATCCTCCCTCGCAGCGTAAGAGTGGCTCGCGAGGCATGAGCTTGCAGCGCAAACGCCAGATTAAGCTGGCGATCGGACTGCTGCTGTTTCTCATTTTTGCACGTTCGTGGTACCACGCAGGAATTACCATTTATTATCCATTTCAACTCATGGACCAATTCGCCATTACGCTAGAGCAAGCCCAAATTTATATCTTCTTATTCGCCGCAGCTGGTGCGGTCGGTACGTTCTTCGGCGGTCCGCTCTCCGATCGGTTCGGCCGACGCAACATGATCTTCTTCTCGATGCTAGGCTCAGCACCGCTCGCGCTGCTGCTGCCTTACGCTTCATCCGGCTGGGCCTATGTCATTATGCTGGTTAACGGCTTCATCATCTTATCCAGCTTCTCGGTTACGGTCGTATACGCTCAGGAGCTCATTCCAGGCAAGGTGGGTACGGTGTCTGGTCTCACGATCGGCTTCGCCTTCGGTCTTGGCGCCCTCGGCGCACTCGCCCTCGGACGTCTCGCCGACGTCTATGAGCTGGAGGCCGTCATGCTTGCGGTCAGCTTCCTGCCGCTGCTCGGCCTGCTCACCTTATTCCTGCCGAGCGACAAGACGCTTAAGGCATGGACGCAGGAGGCAGAGCAGTAGAGCTTTTAACAAAAATGGTTCCTTGCCGATAGGCAGGAACCATTTTTTTACAACAAATGTCTACAACAGGCTCCGGGTTATGTGTCGGGATGAGGGGTGCTGCTCCCTCAGCGCTTCCTTGGAACGTTATCCCCTTTGCTCAGGATGGGACTAGTGGGTGAGAGAGGCTTGTCAGGCTTGTCAGTCTCCTCGTATACATAAAGCAGCCTTGTCGCTGACTTGGCACAGACCTAACGCTGACCTGTTCGTTGGACCTAGATCAACATAGCAAAGAGGGAGCTGCCACTCAGGCAGCTCCCTCTCTATTGCTGTTATCATGCTTATACGATTCTAGAACAGATATTAGTTGATGAACCCTACGTGCTGCAGCAATCGCTTCAGCATAACCGTCGCTTCAGCGCGGGAAGCTTGCTTCTCCGGCTGGAACTGGTTCGACTCGTTGCCTTGAACGATGCCAGCAGTCGCATTGACAGCAACCGCCTCGACCGCCCAGCTCTGAATCTTACCGCCATCTGCGAACTTAGCAGCTACCGTAGCATCGCCTGCTGCGCGCTTGCCCGCTGCAGTGATCGCTCTACTGATCATGACAGCCATCTGCTCACGTGTAATCGTAGCATTCGGACGGAACGTACCGTCCTCGAAGCCATCGACGAGACCCGCCT
Organism: Paenibacillus sp. YYML68; assembly: GCF_027923405.1. NCBI lineage: Bacteria > Bacillati > Bacillota > Bacilli > Caryophanales > Paenibacillaceae > Paenibacillus > Paenibacillus sp. YYML68. The sequence continues at coordinate 3,985,372 of NZ_BQYI01000001.1, forward strand.
TCATCGCTGCGCCAAGCGCACCAGCAAACCACTCGTTGCCCGTCACATCGTTCAGACCAGACAACGTAGCCTTGCTCTCCTTAAGACCCAGCGCACGGACGAGCAGCGCCGCGAATTCAGCGCGAGTGATGCTGCTGTCTGGAGCGAATGTCGTCTCTGTCTGCCCCTTCACGACCAGCTTGGAGGCTAACAGCTCCACATCTGTCTGCGACCAGTGACCGTTCAGATCACTGAACGTTTTATTTGCTTTTACAACCGTGTACGTACTGTTCGAGTTACGCTTCATCTGCACGACCGTCTTGCCGTCCACGACCTCGAATACAGCTGGAACGAAGCTGAACTCCTGCGTTGCCGGGTCGAAGACGACTGCTGTTGCTTCGGAGCCGTTCACCGGCTTCTGAATCGTGAGCGAGCGTGTCACATAGATGTTGCCGAAGTCATTCACTTCCGTTGTGCTGCTGCCAGCTTCCGCTGTAATCGTGAAGCTTACGGCTTCGGCCAATAGCTCAACACCCGTTTGTGAAGCGGACGATTGCACCTGCTGTGCTTCTGCGCCCGTTACTTCTTCGATCTTCACACTGATCGTCACTTGATCCGCAGTTGTGCCTAGTGCTGCCGCAAGCGTATCGACCTTCAGAATGCTGAGTGGAAGATCATACGACTTGCCGTCCGCGTTGATCTGAATCACAGCACCAGCAGTGCTAGCGGCCGCGCTCTTGAGTGCATCAGCAGGAAGCGCAACCTTCGCAGCACCTTCAACATTGCTGAGCTGAATGACTGCTATCTTGCCTGCATTGCTGCTGCTCAGCTGCTCGAATGCCTTCGTCAGCGTAGCCGCGTCAACCTCCAACTTCGTCACCACTTGACCGTTCGCCTCTGTTTCCTTCTTCACCGACTTCTCGTCGAACTTCAGCTCTACGCCCTTAGAGGTCACTTCAGTCGGAACTTCAGGCGTCGTGCTCGGTTGACCACTTGTACCACCCGAAGTATTCGTGTTCGGCGTGCTCTCGCTATCGCTGTCCGTCGTTACCGTTATAGTAGGACCGTCAGTCGTTACGTGTCCCGCAGCATCTACCGCTTGTACAGTGAACTTGTACGTTGTAGACGAAGATAGGTTGTCCACTGTTACACTGTATACAGAACCTGCTACGGTCTTGATCAGATTCGTGCCATTGAATACTTTGTAATCTGTAACTGCGACGTTATCTGTTGCCTTCGACCAAGTCAGCTGCAAGCTGGAGGTCGAAATGTTCGAAGCCGTTAGCGACTTGTTGCTCGGCCATACTGGCGGAGTCAAGTCTTGACCCTTCAAGTCTACGATGCGCCCTTCGACTTGCGGGCTCACCGAACTAAATTTCGCCAAGTAATCGACGAATACTTGATAATCGACCTCGAACAATTCGTAGAAGCGGCCTTCGCTCTTCGCCTGCTTCATCATCGTGTAGCCGTCACCGCCGTCAGCCAGGAAGGCGTTTGTAGCGACGATGTAATAAGCGTTTGGATCAATATTCGTGTAGCCGGTATCGGTCTTCACTTGAACACTTACAATACGCTCTCCTGCAGGCTTCGATGAATCATAGGTGAACTTCATGCCGGATACTTGCGGGAAGCGTCCTTCCTTCAGCTCCACCTTAGCTACACCGTGCTCCAGTGCATCAATCACTTCTTGACCAGTCATCTTCAGACCGACCAGCAGATTGCCGAACGGCATCACAGTCATTACTTGACCGAGATTGATATCGCCTGCTGGAATCGACTCACGGATTCCGCCGCCATTCTGAATCGCAAGGGTCGCCGGAACGCCCATCTCACGTGCCCTAGACACCATACCGTCTGTGATCAGGTTGCCGAGGTTCGTTTCACGGACACGTACATTGTCTCGCACACCATCGAGCACGACACTCGTTTTACCTACGATCTCCTTGCGTAGCTGCTCGAGCTCAGCTGCGTATACCGCCAGCTTCGCCTTAGCTACTGCATCTTCAGCGAATGGCTTCGCCGCCGACTTACCCAAGTCAACCAGCTTGCCATTCCACGACTTCAGCACGCCATCAGGAGTGAATACGACATCAAGCAGTCCGAGATATTTGTTATAATCCTCGCCCTGTACAATCAGCACAGGCTCCGTCTTCTGAATAACGACTGGCACATTAAGCTTCGTATGGCTGTGACCGCCTACGATGACGTCAATGCCTGTAACGGTGTTCGCAAGTACCTTATCGAACTCATAGCCAAGGTGCGTGACCGCGATAATTTTGTTAATACCTGCTGCCTGAAGCTGCTGCACAGTCTGTTGCGCCTTATCCAAATAATTCTCGAACGTGATGTTCGCGCCCGGAGACGACAGGAACGCGGTATCCTCCGTCGTTAAGCCGAATACGCCGACCTTATGTCCATAGACATCCAGAATGATCGATGAATAAATATGTCCATCCTTCGCCGGCTTGCCGATTTCGTTGCGGACGTATCCACTTAGCAGCGGCTCTTGTCCGAAGTCAACGTTCGAGCTGACGAATGGGAACTTCGCACCTTTGACGAAGTCTGCCAGCACCTGCGGCCCCTTGTCAAACTCATGGTTACCAAACGTCATTGCGTCGTAGTCGAGCATATTCATAAATTCGAGGTCAGCCTGACCCAAGAACTTATTGAAGTACAGTGTACCCGAGAATACGTCACCCGCATCAAGCAATACAGAATTACGTGTCTCTTGACGCAGCTCGCGAACAGCCGTTACTTTACGCGGTACATTGTCCAGGTTCGCATGCGTGTCGTTGGAGTACATGATACGCAGCGATGCGTCGCCATTCGGGTCCTCCACTTGACGAATACGGCCTTCAGCCACGTAGCTAACCGGACCGTTATAATTTTTCACAAAGTTCACCGTTGCTTGCAGATCCTCTGGACCTTGAACAGGATTTTGGCCCAGCGTATGAATCCGTACATATCGGTCCGATGTATTCGTGAACATGAAGCTGTTGACCACTACCGTATAGGTTGCATTCGGGTCAAGCGGTGTACCGTCTGGAAGCGTCAGGTCAATGACCTTGCGTGTATTCCCTACCACTGCCCAAGTATAACGGAAGCCGCCAATGTGCGAGTCTGGTCCGAATACCGGATTCGTTCCAAGCAGAGGCTCTACAATCTCCTTCATCTGAGCCCCCGTCACCTCTACCTTAATGAGCGTATTGTTGAATGGCTGAATCTTGTACAGCTCTTCCCACGTAATGTCCCCGACATTCAGCGTATCGCGTACGCCTCCGCCGTTCATGAGCGCAAAGTCTGCATTCATCTCCGCTCTCATCGCGTCAGCAATCAAGTTACCGAGCGGCTTATCGCCATACACACCGATCCCAAGTCCCGGATAATCCTTGCCCATATCCTTCGCATTGTAACCAACCACCTGCTGAAGCTGAGAACCTGCCAGTTGGTGGTAATGATCGATAATGCCCTGTACATGGACATCTGCATCTACGGTGCGGAGGTTGTACAGAATCTCCGCTGTCTTCGACACGACGTCGCCCGTTTCCCGGCTAATCTCAAGATCTACGTCCATCAGCGCCTTGCTGTATTCCCATGCGGAAACAACTAGCTTGCCGTCAACCTCGCCCTTCACTTCCTTATGGTTGTGTGCGGCGAAGATAACGTCTACCTCATCGTCGATCTTATTGGCCAGATCAACCGCTTCACCGGTCAATGTATTGTGCGCATCCGCATCAGCAGCCATATGTGCGAGCACGATGATCGCCTTCACACCTTGGTCCTTCAGCTCGCTAACCGCGAGATTGACTTCTTCGACAGCGTCCGTAAATACGAGGTCCTGTATGCCTGTTGGAATGACGATATGAGGCGTGCTCTCGGTGACGACACCGATGAAGCCGACCTTCACACCTTCAACTTCCTTCACGACATACGGCTTGAACGCATGCTTATTCGTTGACTTGTAGCGTACGTTCGCTCCAAGAATCGGGAATTCCATTCCCTTATACGTCGGGGAGCCCTTCCCATCCGGATGAGCGCCGCCCTCAGCAAGACGAATCAGCTCATTGGTGCCTTCGTCAAATTCATGGTTGCCGACCGCGCCGATATCGAAGCCGATCTGGTTCAGCACTTCGATGGTAGGCTCGTCCTGGAACAGTGCGGATAATGGCGGGCTTGCCCCTACCATATCGCCGGAATGGACTAACAGCGTGTTCGGGTTCGTCGCTCTCTTCGCTGCGATATGTGTAGCCAGGAACTGCATACCGCCGAGGTCTTTATCCTTATGACCATCGCCGTCCAAGTCTTTATTAATACCGGAGTCCTTCTCGTTGAACTTGACGTCAATATAACCGTGTAAGTCGTTCACGCCAAGAATTTGTAGCTTGATATGACCTTGCGGCGGCGTTGTACCTAGCAGATCAATCTGCGCCACGATCGGATCGTGATCGGATACGCGCCCCTTGGACGGCGAGAAGTCTGCGTTCAGGTGAACGATGTCGACTTCCGATTTGGCCGTCAAGTTTTTGCTGACTAGGATATGATCCAGCGCCTGTGAATTACCGTCGAACGTATACGTGTAGCGCTCGCCCTGCGGCAGCGTATCGATCAGGTTATCCAGCTCATTGCCCTTCAAGATCGTTACCGTCTGGGTGAACTGGAAGTCATTCAAGTCACCCACTACGACGATGTTCGCCTTCGGGTTCGCTGTCATGACATTTTTCACAAAGCCATTCACAACTGTAGCGATCTGATGACGCTGTACCTCGCTGGAGAGCACCGGAGGCTGTACCTTGCCGAATGGACCGTTGTCTCCGCCCTTGGAATTGAAGTGAGCCGCAACGACGATAACCTTCTCACCGCGGAATTCGAACTGTGCCGCTACAGGCTTACGCGAGCTATTGTAGGCACTGTTCGTCGGATCGATGCGTCCTGGATTGTAGGTCAGCTGACCTGTAGCAGCATCGTAGGCAACCGCAGTCGTCGCATTGCCCCTCGCATTGCTCACGCTGCCCGACAGTGTGACACGAGCCGGATTGTACAGGAAGCCTACGCGGATGTTACCGCCAGGTGCGCCGCCGTCCTTCTTGTTCTCAGGGGCCACATCCGTGTAGAGGTAATCTGGACCTCCCTTTGCTTTGATCGCGTCGATCAAGGCCTTGGCACCTAGGTCGGCTTCGACCGTGCCATCATCCGTTTCTCCGTTGTTATCCTGCATCTCGACGACGCCGATAATGTCCGGTGCCTTCAGGCTATTCACGAACGAGTCCGCAAGCTTGTTAATCTTGACATCCCCAACGCCAGGATAGAAGTTCTCAATGTTATAGGTTGCAACCGTAAGCTTGTTGTCATCCTTCGTGATGGTGGACGTCTCTTGCTGTACCGTACTGCTCTGAATGGCTGGCAGACTGTTCTGAGCCGGAATAACCTTGTAATTACCGAAGTTATAACCGATCACACCTGTAATCGGTGCAGCGAATGTATCGCCTGTGCTTACCTCTTGACCTGGATTGCCATAGGCGAGTAGCAAGCGCTGTGGATTGAAGTGACCCGCTTCCTTCAGTACGAGGCCGCCTGCAGGCGTCAACACTTCGTTGCCGTCATTCTCCACGCGAGTCGGAATGTTGTACAGCATCGAGCTATCTGTGCCGCTGGTCCAATACGGGCTCAGAATCGTCGCATTCTGAAGCTCCACACGCATCCCTTCGAGCGATTCGTAGAAATCGATCGCATCCTCCTCCGGCTCGAACAGCGTCATCGCATCGTTGTCGATGATCGAGGAAGGAATCATTCTGCCGTTTTTGCCGAGCACCACTGGCGCTGGAAGATCATTGCCAGATGATACCTTCGTGATGGTGGACAACGTAATTTGCGTCGAGGTCAAGTTGCTGCTGCTGCCCTCGTTGTACTCGCTGACCGTACCGCTGACCAACACCTTGTCGCCGACAGCCGGCTTCAGTGCTTCATTCGTGCTGAATACATAGATCGCTTCGGACGTGTTCACCTTGTTGTCCGGAGTCGGGTCTTGAATATAGAAGCCCTTGTACGCTCCAGTCGCAAACGTGTAGCCGAGCTGCGTTACAATTCCTTCGATCTCTTCAACCTTCTGACCGACGTACTCGGATGTATGAGTCTCGCCTTGAATGTCGTGAATACGAGGCTGCTCGGTTGCCGTATACTCGAACGTATAGACCGGGCTTTCCTCTGCATCCTTGACTGCTATTGCCTTGATCGTAACATTCTCATTCACTTGAATGGATGATTTATACAAAATGCTGTTCTTCGTTGGAGTCGAGCCATCTAACGTGTAATAGATGCTCGTTCCTGCTGTTGGGCTAGTAAGAGTAACTCCCTTGCCCTTAATAATTTTACCTGCGCCTGGAACAGCCGTTACCGAGAATACATTCTCGACCAGCGCATGGTCGCCAAGCGGAATGAGCTGATAGCTCGAATCGAATTGCTTAATTACACCTGTCACTTTCTCAAAAGTCTTGCCTTCAACGAGCTTGGACAGGCTGGAATAGATCGTGAAGGTCGTTCCGCCCTGACTCGCCGTTACGACGCTTCCGCTCTTGCTGTCGATCTTCACGTCCTCAAGATAGACAAGCTGCGCCTCGTGCTGGGCGCCGTTCGCTTCGGATAAATCCGAGGCGGTAATCAGCTTCGCTGCAGGGACGCCTGCATTCTCCTGTACGACCGTGTAGGAGAGACCGTTCACCGGCTTAATCTCCTCAAGGTTGCGATAGATATCCATCGTACCTGCGACTTCGATCTCATCGCCTACTTCCGCGAAGCTCGGGAAGCTGTACAGCACAATGCCAGCCTCACCATCCTGAATGTACATTTCTTGACCATCAATATGAGTCACGATGCCTCGTGTCCATACATTGCGGGACTTAGGTGCTGTCCGTGTCTCAGCAATGCTCTTCTTCTCCAGAACAGCATAATCCAGCGTCGTCTCGGCACTGTTCGCATGACCTGGAGCAGACGCATAAGTCTGGAGTGCCATACTGTCTGTAAGCACAATTGGACCTGTATAGAGGTTATATCCAGCGCCTGTGTTGACATAGACGGAAGCGCCTACCGTGGAGGAGCTCAGCATAATCTCCGTTCCGACCAGCCATGCGTTCGGAGCAGGGCTGGCCACTACAGCAGAGGTGCTCGGAGCTCCCATCGGAACGCCCCATACTTCGATATTCGAGATACGGCTGTTGCCGGTGTTGGCTACCGTACCGTTATTAATGGATACGTTGCTCGTATTGACCCAGCGAATGTACAGCTCAGACTGATCCGACGCAGCGCTTGGCAGTGGAACATTGTCCACAACCTTGCTGTTCGTCGTTGTCAGCGTGTAGGAGCTGTTCGGGACATCTTGGAAGGTAGATCCGTCCGTGCTGTATTGGAGCTTGAATTCCTTCGGTGACGTGTTCGTACCGTAGTTCATCGAGGATAGCGCAAGCTGAGAGTAGCCTGTCGAATTCAGCTTGATCTGCCAATAACTGTTCGGCGTATCCCAGCTGTTCGTATAGATCGTAGTGCTCGAGCCTGTATAGCTCGCTGTTCGGTTACCACTAATGGAGAACAAGCTGATACCATTGTTCAATCCGTTGCCACTGTTCGCTGTGAAGGACGTCTCGGACGTAAATACCCATCCTGCGACCTTCTCTGCTGCGGCTTCAGCAGATGCGGTGTTGATCCATCCGCCAGGCGTTATTAACGTGAAGAGCATCATGATGACAAGAAGCCAATGAAGCGACTTATTCGCGCTTCGATTCATTCCCGGCATGCCTAGTACCTCCCATATTCAAATAGAATGATAGTTATCGACTGAAGATTATCACTCCAATGTTATCGGAAGTATATGCACACGTTAAGATATCGTAAATCGTCAACTAAAGTCGAATACTTCTGTAAAAAAAAGGAGAAGCGAACGACGCCTGCAGCGTGCTCCTTCTCCAAATGACCTATATATAAGCGACCAACCTCATCCTACAGGACCGCCGCTCTACCTATTCCTTTAACCACTGTTCAAACTACTTCCCTGCAGCCGCCTTCGCCTTCTGCAGCTCCTCGTTGCCTGCCTTCTCCGCATCCTCCAGCGCTTGATGCACGAACTTCTTGCCGAGGAAGACGTTCTCGACTTCCTTCATCACGATGTTCTTTACCGCTGACGAGCCGAGCAGACGAGTATAGAAGAAGCCGTCCTTCAGCTGGGTTGCCGCTACGCCTTGCTTCGGATTCAGCGCGAGGTACTCCTTGTAGGCCGGGGACTCCTCAGCCGACTTCCGTACAGGCAGATAGCCCGTCTTCATCGCCCAGTAAGCCGTATTGTCCGTGTTGATCAAGAACTTGATATATTCCCACGCCGCCAGCTTCTGCTCCTCGGTCGCAATGTCGAAGACAGACACGTTCGTTCCCTGGATGACGGCAGCCGCCGCCTTACCCTTCACCAGCGGAGCAACGCCCCACTCGAACTTGCCGGCAACACCCTTGTCGACGAACGTCATGCCAGCAGAAGAGCCGACATACATCGCGACGTCACCGCGTCCGAACGGCTCGGACATGAACTTGTCTTCTCCAGCTGTGCGACCAGTGCCGTCCTTAATGAAGCTGTGCAGGAACGTCAGCGCTTCGTTCGCCTCCGGCTTCGTCAGCTGCAGCTTGAGCTCGTGCTCCAGAATGTAATGACCACCCGCCTGCAGCACATAGGCATGCAGGTCCATGCCAATCGAGTTCTCGAAGCCCATCCCGATGATGCGCCCTTGGCCGTCCGGCTTCGGCTGTGTCAGCTTCGCCGCCGCTTCCTTCAGCTCGTCCCAAGTAGTCGGCACCTTCACGCCCGCCTTGTCCAGCAATGTCTTATTGTAGAACAGCACATTCGTTGATTTGTTAAAAGGCATGGAGTAATAGCGCTCATCCCACATATTGTTGTCGCGGAACACCTTGGCGATGTCCTCAAGCTCTTCCTTCTTCCAGCCATACTTCGGATCGTTCACATATGGTGTCAGATCAGCGACGATGTCGTTGGCAATGAACTCCGTGTTCCAGTCCTCATACGTCTGCGACAGCGTCGGCGACGTCTTCGCCTTCGCTGCGGCCGTCAGCTTCTGCTGCAGGTCGGTATAGTTGCCTTGCGCGACCAGCTTCACCTTAATATTGGAATGCTTGGCTGTGAAATCATCCGTAATTTTTTGAAGTGCCTTCTGCTGCTCGCCGGCCATTGCATGCCAGAACTCGATCTCAACTTCCTTGCCCTCCAGCGTCGTCTGAATGCCCTTCGGTGCTTCCTTCTCGGCCTTCTGCTCTCCCGGTGCGCTTCCTTCGCCACTGCAGCCCGTCGCGCTTACAGCGACAGCAGCGGCAAGCAGCATGACGGATAATTGCTTGTTCATCCCATTTCCCTCCGAATTGGTTAATATATATGATTAAGAGCGGTTAGCCCTTTAACCCGCCTCTAGAGATGCCCTCCACGATGTGTCGCTGCAGCAAGGCATACAGCACCATCATCGGCAGCACAATGAACGTGGCCGCAGCCATCATCAGCTCGTAGTCGGTATTCATCTCGGTCGTAAAGGCAGTTAAGCCGACGGGCATCGTCCGCATCTCTTCGGAATTCGTCATGATGAGCGGCCACAGGAACGCATTCCAGGAGCCGATCGCCTTGAACAGCGCCAGCGTCACCAGTGCGGGACGGACAAGAGGCACCATCACCCGCCACAGAAACACCCGGTCTGTCGAGCCGTCGATTCTCGCGGCGTAATACAGCTGCTGCGGCACTCCCAGCATATATTGACGCAATAAGAAAATGGCGTACACCGAAGCAAGCCACGGCACGACCAGCGCCTCATAGCGGTCAATCCAGCCGAGCTGCGCGAGCGTCATGTAGTTCGGGATGAGCAGCAGCTCCTCTGGCACCATCAGCGTCGCCAGCAGCAATGTGAACAGCGTCTCCCTCCCCCAGAACCGCAGCCTCGCGAACGCGTAGCTGGCCAGCACAGCCGTCACGAGCTCGCCGACGGTGCATAGCACGACGACGACGACGCTGTTCAGCAAGTATCGGCCGAACGGCGCAGCTTGCCAGGCTGTGACATAATTGCTCCAATTGAGCTCCGACGGAAGCCAGACCGGCGGTATCGCAGCTACCTCAGACGGAAGCTTCAGGGAGGTGGAGATCATCCACACGAACGGCAGCAGCATGGACAAGCTTCCTGCCGTCAAGACGACGTATGCTGCAGCCTTTGCGATTGAGTCCTTGCTCATCGGCCTCCCCCTCTCCAGCGCATTAATAATGGACACGCTTGCGTCCGATGTACATTTGCAGCAGTGTGAACAGCAGCGTTACGCCAAGCAGTACGTAGGAGGCGGCCGCCGCCATGCCGTACTTGGACTCGCTGTAGAACTTTTCGAATATATAGTACACGATCGTCATCGCACTCCGACCTGGGCCTGCATGACCGCCTAATCCGCCGAACAGCGCGAACACCTCATCGAACACCTTGAACGACACGATAACCGAGACGATGGCGATGTAGAACGTCGTCGGCGACAAGAGCGGCACGGTGATGCGCCAGAAGCGCTGCCAGCTCCTTGCGCCATCCATGCGTGCAGCTATATACATGCTGCGGTCAATGCTCTGCAGCCCCGCGAGAAAGATGATGATGTTATACCCAAGACCCTTCCATATGCACAAAATAATCAGCGACGGCATCGCCCAGTCCGGGCTCGTCAGCCAACCGATCGGTGACACGCCAAGCGAGCCGAGCATCGCGTTGATGAGCCCGTAATCCGTATGGTACATCCAGCGCCATACCATCGAGATCGCGATCACACTGGTAACGACAGGGAGAAAATAGACAGAGCGGAAGAAGGCGCGTCCCTTGATCGAGGACGTCAGCAGCACCGCGATGAACAGCGAGATGGCAATCGTCACCGGAACCGTCCCGAGCACGAGGATGAACGTGTTGCGAAGGGACAGCCAGAACAGCGGATCGTGCACGATCGCTACGTAATTATCGAAGCCGCGTTCGTAGACGATATTCTTGAAGTAGTTGTACTTGGTGTACAGGCTGACATCGAACGCCTTGACGATCGGATACAGCGTGAACACGCCGAGTATCGCGAACGCCGGCGTAAGATACAGCCAGGCATGGAGCGTGGAGCGCAGCGTCGGGCGTTCCTTCATGGGCGCGGCACACCTCCCGCCAGCGCGTAGTCGCCGGCCAGCCGAACACCGCTGGCCGCATCGAACACGTGCGCGGTGCCCGGGCGCACGGCGAGCGCGAGGCGCTCGCCCGGCTGTACGTCCGTCTCCTCCGGGACGTACAGCCGAATGGCCGCGCCGCCGCGTAGGCGGGCGCGCAGCAGCTTATCGCGGCCGATCGTCTCGACGAGCTCTACCGTCGCCCAAGCGACGGTAGAGTCGTCTGCGACCGCGGCCAGCGTCCAATGCTCGGGCCGCACGCCGACCGTGACGGCCGCACCAGCTGCAGCACCGTCTTCGGTCAAGACGACGGTGCGACCGTCCTCGGCGAGTGAAGCGCCGAGCATATTCATCCGCGGCGAGCCGATGAACTCGGCCGCGAAGACGTTCGCAGGCTCGCGATACATCGCCTGCGGAGACGCATCCTGCTGCAGCCTGCCGCCCTCCAGTAGCAGGATGCGGTCGGCGATGCTCATCGCCTCCTCCTGGTCGTGCGTCACGAACACGGTCGTGATGCCGACCTCCTGCTGGATGCGGCGAATTTCCTCGCGCATCTCAAGGCGCAGCCGCGCATCGAGATTAGACAGCGGCTCGTCCAGCAGCAGCAGCCGCGGCTCCTTGACGAGCGCGCGGGCGATGGCGACGCGCTGCTGCTGCCCACCCGACAGCTCGCGCGGCTTGCGGGCGAGCAGCTGCCCGATCTGGACGAGCTCGGCCATCGCTTCCGCACGGGCTCGCGCTTCCTGCTTCGGCACCTTCTTCATCTGCAGCGGAAATAATATATTGTCAAGGACGGTCATATGCGGATATAGGGCATAATTTTGGAACACCATACCGATCTCACGGTCCTCGGGCTCCACCTGATTCATCAGCCTGCCGTCGAACCGGATCTCTCCCCGGGATGGCTTGTAGATGCCAGCCAGCGCGAACAGCGTCGTGCTCTTGCCGCAGCCGCTCGGTCCGAGCAGCGCCGTCAGCTCCCCGCTGCGGAAGTCTACGGTCAAGCCGTCGACCGCCTTCACAGAGCCGAACTCGATCGTTAATTGCTCACACGTTACATTCACGTTCAGGCGCTCCTTTACTATCGAATTGCGTCGAAAGCTTGCCATAACGGACAAATTATACGATGGTATCGTTAAGCACCTGTTAAGCTGATGTTAATATTTTGTAATGAATGTATTAATTTACTCCCTGCATACCCACTATTCGATCTATCGCCTCCCTCATCTCCGCCTCCTCCACATCTGAGAAATGGAAGTAAGCGCCCCAGCGCGCCTCCTCCGTGCCAGCTTCCTGCACCACCGTCTCTGCCCAGTACACGCCTCTGCGCCGACACGCGTCCCGGTAGGCTATATACGCCTGCTCCGTTCCCCGCCACCAGCCGAACAGATGCAGCCCCGCGTCGCTCGGCACCCATTCGAACCGATCGACAAGCCGATCAGACAGCAGGCCGGACAGCGCCTCATACCTACGGCTGTATACGCGCTTCATGCGGCGCAGATGACGTTCGTAGCCCCCGCTGGTCATAAAAGCAGCCAGCGCCTGCTGCTCCAGCGCATTGGCCGGATACGGCTCATACAGTGACTGCCCCATCACGAACGGAGCGACGAGCCGCTCTGGCAGCACGGCATACCCGATCCGTAGGCCCGGCGGCATCGTCTTCGTGAAGGAGCCGACGTAGATGACGCGTCCGTCCCGATCGAGCACCTGCAGCGGCTCAAGGCTGCGCCCCTTATGGCGGAACTCGCTGTCATAGTCATCCTCGACGATGACAGCACCTCGGCGTGCCGCCCACGCGAGCAGCGCCTGCCGTCGCTCCAGACTGAGCACAACACCGGTCGGGAATTGACGGGAAGGAGTGACGAACAATAGACGTGCGTCCCAATCGGCCGGGACGATGCCCTGTTCATCCAGACTCCCCTCCAGCAGTCGTCCGCCCGCTGCGCGTATGGAGCGGCGAATACCGGAATAGCCCGGCGTCTCGACAACAGCCGCGTCCCCCTCCTCCAGCATGAGCTGCACAATCAAAGCGATCGCCTGCATCGACCCGTGAACGATCGCGACCTGCTCAGCCTTGACGCGCATCCCTCTTGCACGCCCCAGATAAGCCGCAATCGCTTCGCGCAGGCTCAGACTGCCTTGAGCCGTCACTTGCTGACGGCTGCTCCTCTCATCATCCGTACGGTGCAGCGAAGCACGCACGGACGTATGCATCCATTTGCTCCATTCGGAGTCGGGAAACAAGCTCATGTCGGTGTGTCCCTTAGAGAAGTCGATCGTCTTCGGACGGCTGGCATGACACGGACTGGCTCCGGTAACTTCAAACACATTAGTAGACAAGGAATCTCCTGTACCTCCGGCGACTCCAGCACGCCCGCCAGCTCTCGCAGCATCGCCGTGCAGACGCTCCAGCCTGCTCGCCCAAGCCGTAAGCCGAAGCTCAGGACGAGCCATCGGCTCTTCAGCACGACCAACTCCACTCTGATACACAATTACGGTACCTTGACCGACCTTAGAGCTCACATAGCCTTCGGCAGCGAGCGTCTCATATACGGCGCTCACCGTTCCGCGCGACAGGGACAGCTGCCCTGCCAGCTCCCTCGTCGACGGTAGCCTCGTCCCTCGGGGCCACACCCCCTCGACGATCCCATCTTTCAACGCATAATACAGTGCGTCAGATTTCGTTGCATACCGTAGACAATAAGAATCGAATGGAACATGGAACTGCATCGATCACTTCACCTCTATAATGGTCTAATGAAAAACACTATAATTGGATCTTATCATAAGCCAATTGATTGACTAAGCTACTTGTAGAGCAATTCATACATTGTCTATGAACTGAAGGAGGCTATGAACGATGCGAAGAATCGATTCAGCTATTGCGGACCAAGAGGAGCTCGAGCTATTCCTTGCCGATATGAGCTATGGAACGCTGGGCACATGGGGAGAGGATGGATGGCCGGAGCTGACGCCGCTTAACTTCGTGTACGACGGTGGCTGTATTTATTTTCACGGAAGTCGAATTGGACAGAAGATGTCCAACCTGAAGGCACAGCCGAGGGTGACGTTCTCCGTCGCCAAGGAGTACGCCATTATTCCGTCCTACTACTTGGACCCGAAGCTCGCCTGCCCCGCGACCGCCTACTTCAAATCGGTACTCATCAAGGGCACCGCGCAGCTCGTTAATGAGCTGGAGGAGAAGGCGCTGGCGCTGGCAGCGTTCATGCGCAAGCTGCAGCCTGAGGGCGGCTATGCGCCGATTGATCCTGCAGACGCAGACTACCTTCCGCAGCTCCGGGCCACGGCTATCGTCAAGATTAACGTAGAGACAATGTCCGCCAAGTTCAAGTTCGGTCAAAATTTGACCGAACCGAAACGCGAGAGCATCATGGACGGCCTCGCACGGCGGGGCGCGGAGCTCGATCACGAGACGATGGAGCTGATGAGGAAATATTGCCCACACCATCGCTCACAGACGTAAGCCCTTACATCTGCAGCTGACGCTTTTCAACCCGGACGATAGCCGTTATGCTAGAAGGAATAGATAACGGGTGGCTACCCGAAGGAGGCGTTAGCCCTATGACGAATGAAGCGCAATGGCAGCACATAACCGCACAGCTTCCCCTGTGGCTCGCCAAGAGCCGCAGCGAAGCGCAGCATGGCCGTCCGGCCAGCTACATCCCCGAGCTCGCCCACGCCCCGGCAGACGCGCTCGGCGCAGTCATCCTGAGCGCCGACGGACGGAAGCTGGAGGCTGGAGACAGCAGCTACGTGTTCACGCTGCAGAGCATCTCGAAGGTGTTCACCCTACTGCTTGCGCTCATGGACCAAGGCGAGGAGCGTGTATTCCGCAAGGTCGGCATGGAGCCGACGGGCGACGATTTCAACTCGATGCTGAAGCTGGAGCTGGTCGAGCCGGGCATTCCGTTCAACCCGCTCATTAACGCGGGAGCGATTACGGTCACCTCGCTCATTGCCGGACAGA
The DNA here is from genome assembly GCF_027923405.1 of Paenibacillus sp. YYML68. NCBI lineage: Bacteria > Bacillati > Bacillota > Bacilli > Caryophanales > Paenibacillaceae > Paenibacillus > Paenibacillus sp. YYML68. The sequence goes on from NZ_BQYI01000001.1 coordinate 4,000,536, forward strand.
CGCCAACGGAGAGAACGAGCCGCGTGCTTGCTTTTTTCCGCGAGCTGACGGGTGACCCGGCCTTGACCTACAACGAGACGGTCTATGCTTCGGAGAAAGCAACCGCGCACCGCAACCGTTCGCTCGCTTACTTCCTGAAGGATAACGACGTGCTGGACGCCGATGTGGAGGAGACGCTGGACGTGTACTTCAAGCATTGCTCGATCGAGGCGGACTGCAGTCACCTGGCACGTCTTGCCCTCGTGCTGGCGCTGAACGGCAAGGACCCGCACACCGGGCGTGAGCTCGTGCCGCGCAGATATGTGCAGATCGCGAAGTCGTTCATGATTACGTGCGGCATGTACAACGCGTCGGGCGAATTCGCGATACAGGTCGGTCTGCCTGCGAAGAGCGGCGTCGCCGGCGGCATTCTGGCGCTCGTGCCGGGTCGATACGGCATCGGTGTCGTCGGACCGGCGCTGAATGACAAGGGCAACAGCGTAGCAGGCGTTCACTTGCTCCGTACGATGTCGGAGGCGATGGACTGGAGCATTTTTTAACCGATTCATACACGAGCTTACGCAAAAAAAGGACAGGAGTCTGCAGCACGCAGCGCCTGTCCTTTTACTATTAAATAAGAAGCAATTACTTCAAGTCCTGCATCGCCACATGGTCCATGTCGGAGAACTCCTGGTTCTCGCCAGCCATCGCCCAAATGAACGTGTAGTTACTCGTGCCTACGCCGCTGTGAATCGACCAGCTCGGGCTGATGATTGCTTGCTCATTGCGCACGACTACATGGCGCGTCTCCGTTGGCTCGCCCATCAGATGGAATACGACGCCATCCTCTGGCATATCGAAGTAGAAGTACACCTCGGAGCGGCGGTTGTGCGTGTGGCAAGGCATCGTGTTCCACATGTTGCCCGGCTTCAGCAGCGTCATACCCATGACGAGCTGGCAGCTTTGCACGCCGTTCTGATGGATGTACTTGTAGATGGTGCGCTCGTTCGAGTTCGTGATCGAGCCGAGGTGCGCAGGCTCCGCCTCGCTGATCGCGACCTTCTGCGTCGGATAGTTCTTATGCGCTGGTGTGGAGCTCAGGTAGAAGCGCGCAGGGTTAGCAGGGTCCTGACTCTTGAAGATCACGTCCTTGTTGCCAAGGCCAACGTACAGGCAATCCTTGCTTGCCAGCTCATAATCCGTGCCGTCTACGGACACGATACCCGTAGCACCGACATTGATGATGCCGATCTCGCGGCGCTCGAGGAAGAAGTCCGCGCCCATGTCATGGCGGTCAGCCTCCAGCTTGATTGGGGCAGTCGTTGGAATCGCACCGCCTGTAATGAAGCGGTCGACGTGGCTGTACACGAGCTTCAGCTCGCCTGGCACGAACAGCTGCTCGATCAGGAACTCTTGGCGAAGACGGTTCGTGTCGTAAGCTTTCACTTCGGTTGGGTTCGTTGCGTAACGGATTTCCATAATAGATGGGGCCTCCTTGAGATGATGTATATATTTGTACATACAAGCATGGACACGGCAGCAGCTGAACGAGCAGAACAACCTATGATTGAAACGTTTCAATCATAGTCTAAAGCAAATATCAGCCGTACCACACTTCGCACGTATATATCCTAACATAGCAAACGGTCTATGCCAAGATAGCAATTCGTAACAAGTTGTTGTACTTACAATAGTCGGCCAAGTATATGTAAAAAGCACCGTGACGCTCCCGCGGTAAAGTGGTATAATATTGGCTAATGTCAGCGAAGAAAGAAGATGGAAGGAATGAAGTTCATGAATCCTCTTGCACAAGGATTGAACGACACGATTAATCAAGAGAACAACCACGTCTACGACATGCTGTCCGAGCTCGGACGCCAGATCTATTTCCCGAAGGTCGGCATTCTAAGCCAGTCGGCCGAAGCGAAGGCGAAGGCGAAGAAGTTCAATGCTACGATCGGCACTGCGCTCGAGAACGGCCAGCCGATGCACCTGAAGGTGATACAGGATACGCTGAGCGCTTATGAGCCGAAGGACATCTACGAGTACGCGCCGCCTGCGGGTAAGCCAGAGCTGCGCGCTGCTTGGCGTGCCAAGATGCTGGAGGAGAACCCTTCGCTGCAAGGCAAGAGCGTCGGCAATCCGATCGCTACGAACGCATTGACTCACGGCCTCAGCATTGTCGCTGACCTGTTCGCAGGAGCTGGTGATGCAGTCGTCATTCCGGATAAAAATTGGGAAAATTACGAGCTCACCTTCGGCATCCGCCGCGGTGCCGAGCTCGTCTACTACCCGCTATATAATGAAGCGCGCCGCTTCAACGCCGACGGACTGCGCGACGCACTGCTCGCCCAGAAGGATAAGGGCAAGGCGATCGTCGTGCTGAACTTCCCGAACAACCCGACCGGCTACTCGCCGGATGCAGAGGAGGGCAAGGCCATCGTTGAAGCGATCCGTGACGCAGCGGAGGCTGGCGTCAATGTTGTCGCTGTCACCGACGATGCCTACTTCGGCCTCTTCTTCGAGGATTCGCTGCAGGAATCGCTCGCCGGTCAGCTAGCCGATCTCCATCCGCGCGTACTGTCGATCAAGATCGACGGCGCGACGAAGGAAGAATATGTGTGGGGCTTCCGCGTCGGCTTCATCACGTACGCTGGACAGAGCGAGACGATGCTCGCCGCACTTGAGCAGAAGACGATGGGCATTATCCGCGCGACGATCTCGAGCGGACCGCACCCGTCGCAGACGTTCGTGCTGCACGCACTGCAGTCGCCCGAGTTCAAGGCGCAGAAGGAAGAGAAGTTCAACATCATGAAGGGCCGCGCGAACCGTGTGAAGGCGCTGCTGGACAGCGGCAAGTACGGAGATGTGTGGGAATATTATCCGTTCAACTCCGGCTACTTCATGTGCCTGAAGCTGAAGACCGTGACCGCCGAGGCGCTCCGCACTCACCTGCTCAACCAGTGCGGTGTAGGTACGATAGCCTTGGGCGAGACAGATCTTCGCGTCGCCTTCTCCTGCATCGAGGAAGCGAACATCGACGAGCTGTTCGATACGATCTACCAGGGCGTGCTCGATGTGCAGGGCGTTACAGCGAAGTAAGCAAGACGTTACAGGCTGCAATAAGACGAAAGCCAAGCACCGACTGCGGCGCACACGATGCGCCTATCAGCCGATGCTTGGCTTTTTTTCTCACATCTATCATTCATCCATTCCGACTACAACCGTACCGAGCCTTGACCTCGCCTTGATCCGGACCAGCCGTTGCGGTCACTCGAGCTAGGAGCGGCCAGAGCTGGCGGCTGCCAGCGGTCGTCCTCCTCCAGAAACTCCTCATAATCCTCAATGAACGTATCTGTCATCGGTCCCTGCTTCTGCTCCATAGCTTCTCCCCCCTCGCTCGTCTGCTTCGCCTATAATCTAGATCAGCAAATTGAACAAATTCGGATCCTTGTTAATCTCAACAACCGATAGTCCCCGCTCCTCCATACGCCCGATCAGCGGTCCGTAGTCTTCCTTATGCTTCAGCTCGATGCCGACCAGCGCTGGACCGTTCTCCTTGCTCGTCTTCTTCGTATATTCGAACCGCGTAATGTCATCGTTAGGCCCGAGCACGAATTCGAGAAATTCGCGGAGCGCACCCGCTCGCTGCGGGAAGTTGACGATGAAGTAATGCTTCAGCCCTTCGTAGATCAGACTGCGCTCCTTAATTTCCTGCATCCGATCAATGTCGTTGTTGCCGCCGCTGATGATGCATACTACATTTTTACCTGCGATATGCTCTCGATACAGATCGAGCGCAGCGACCGACAGCGCGCCGGCTGGCTCGGCGACGATCGCGTTCTCATTGTACAGCTCGAGAATCGTCGTGCACACCTTCCCCTCGGGAACGACGACAATGTCGTCCACGACCTCGCGCGCAATCTCATAGTTCAGCTCGCCGACCCGCTTCACCGCCGTGCCATCGACGAACTTGTCGATGTTCGCCAGCGTCACGATGGACCCGGCATCAATCGATTGCCGCATCGAAGGCGCACCAATCGTCTCCACGCCGATGACGCGCGTCGAAGGACTGATGCCCTTCACGTAGGTGCCGACGCCCGACATCATGCCGCCGCCGCCGATACCGCCGAATACGAAGTCGACCGGCTCGCGCATGTCAGCCATCAGCTCCATGCCGATCGTCCCTTGACCGGCAATGACCTGCGGATGGTCGAACGGATGTATGAAGGAGAGCCCTTCCCGTTCCCCGTAGGCGAGCGCCTCGCGCAGCGAGTCGTCGAACGTATCTCCGGTCAGCACGACCTCGACCTGCTCGCCGCCGAACAGCTTCACCTGCGATATTTTTTGACGTGGCGTCGTCGTTGGCATGAAGATCTTCCCCGGTATGCCGAGCGCCTTGCAGGAGTACGCCACCCCTTGGGCATGGTTGCCGGCGCTCGCGCATACGACGCCCTTCACCAGCTGCTCCTCGGGCAGCATACGAATTCGATAGTACGCACCGCGAATTTTGAACGAGCGAACGACCTGCAGATCCTCGCGCTTCAAGTACACGTTGCAGCCGTACCGCTCAGACAGGATGAAGTTTTTTTGTAGCGGCGTATGATGGACGACATCCTTCAGCAGATGGCTCGCCAGCATGATGTCCTCCAGCTTGATTCGATTAGATGTCATCGGATATCCTCTTTGCGCATTTTTCTACTAATTATACACGTCCTCATGGAAAAGAACAGCCCTTCCGGACACCGTCCGCATCCGAACGAACGTTCCTGGAAAGGCTGTTCCTTGTATCCGCGCCGTAACGCTAACCTTTATCATATCTGGACAGCTATCGCTGTCTCTATTTATTTAATAATGATCGTGTGTACAACAGACTGCTTGCCTCTCAGCTCAACGGTGCGGCCGCTCGTAAGCAGGCTCACATCGCCGGAGATGTACAAGTTCGACGACAGGCTGTAGACCGCAGTCTGCACACCTTCATACACCGCTTGATTCACCGAGATCGTCGCCAGCTGACCTTGTGAGTTCAGCGTATAGCCGTTCAACGTGCCGTTTACTGTAAAATCAACCGTTTGATCCGGGGCATTCACAACGTCTGCACGCTTCGTTACTTCGATGAAGATCGCTTTGCCGTTATATGTGCGGATGAGCACCTCGTCACCGGCCTTCAGCTCAGCGGCACCGACTCGCGTGCCATTGCGGAACACGTAGACGCCTCCGTCAAGCTCAATGTTGACGACCGAGCCGTTCGCCGTGCGCACTTGGACGATGTTGCTCGACACAGCGGCCGTCACACTGCCCTTCACGGCTGCCTGGTCTGGCAGCTGGTTGCCTGTGCGATCGAGCAACGCGGCCAGCTCGGCGCGTGTTACAGGCTGGTTCGGACGGAACGTGTTATCCTCGTAGCCGTCGATCAGCTTCTTCTCCAGCGCAACTGCGACATAGCCAACGGCACCCGCTGGAATCTTGTTCTCATCCTTGAACGGAAGCTGGGCGTTCATTCTCGTCTTCGCCTCGCCCTGCAGCTTGAGCGCCTTCACGAGCAGCGTCGTCGCCCACAGTCGGTCCGCCTCCTTCTCAGGCTGCACCGCGAAGTCCGTCTCCGCGAACAAGTCGTTCTCGAGTGCAACTGCGACGTAGCCGACTGCCCACGGATACTTGTCCTTCACCTTCTCGGCATCGGAGAAATTCAGGTTCGTCTGCTTCGCAGCTGTCGACTCGGCTTGCTCACGCAGTCCCATTAAGCGGACAGCCGCCGTAATGGCTTCGATGCGTGTAATCGTTTTGCGCGGCTGGAACGTTCCGTCCTCATACCCCTCGAACACTTGCTTGGAGGCAAGGCTTGCTATGTATCTGGCTGCCCACTCTACGTCCTTGCCCTTCAGGTCGTCGAAGCTCAGCTTAATTTCGATTTTGCCATCCTTCGATTCGAACTTTATGCCTCCTGTGGCACTCGCCGAATTACGCTGATTGTGCTGGCTGCCGGAGTTTTTCCCCTTATCATGGCTCTTGCCCTTGCGATCATCACTATCAGCCCATGCCGAAGCCGAACCACCAAGCACCATAGCCAGTGTCAATGCGGATACAATCGATCTCTTGAAAGCTTTGTTCATGTTCATTTCTCCTTCATATGTAGAATAAGTGGATAATGAATCATTGAGAACCTTCGCGAAGTGTTCCTTGATTTACTACAGGTTTCGGCACTCCACAATTGTTTGCGGGGGTGCACTTACTCAATTTATAAAATAATGGTAGACTTGTTCATAGCCATAAATAAAGGAGAGATCAGAAAGCCGATGAAACATACAACGAAACGGATGATGGCCGTGCTCATCGCTGCAGCCTTCGCGCTGCTTGCTGTCATCTACGTATTCACGAATCAGAATGAGACGAAGTCTGGTACAGACGGAAGCTCCCCCGCCGCACAATCGTCACAGCCGAACGGGAACGCTCCTGGTGCAGACGGCCAGACCGACAAGCAAGCCGGAGCCAACGGAGCAGCCCCCTCTGCAGACAGCAAGACGAAGCCTGCGCCACAGGACGAATTACAGCCTCCCGCAGAGAAGCTCGACGTCCTCGTCATCGGCAGCGAGCTAGAGGGACTATACCTCGCCCGAGCTGCTGCAGACGAAGGCTTGAAGGTGAAGGTGATTGATCCTCGAGCCGCCTTCGGCGGTCAGGTGCTTCAAGGCGAGATGCTGTTCCTCGACGAGACACGCGACGACCAACACCGCCTGCTCGTCCAAGGCCGGGCGAAGGAGCTGTTTGACGGCTTCCGTCAAGGCAAGATACGTAAGCTGAACGAATTCGAGCAATATTTCGCTAAGCTGACGCAAGGGATTCCGGTCGAGCAAGGCGTCAAGCTGGAGGCCGTCGACGTTCAGCCCGGACAGTTCGACGGTGGCGAAGCCGTCAAGAGACTGACCTATCGCACGAAGGAAGGGCAGCTCCGCAAGGTCGAGGCCGCCTACTGGGTCGAGAATACCGACTACGCCGCCTTCGCAAGTAAGCTGAAGGTGAAGCGACTGCCCGGACTTGAAGCATTTTACGGACAATCCAATATCGAATATATGAGTGCAGGCATGATGCTGAAGTTCAAGAATGTAGACTGGGCGAGGTTCCAGCAGACGTTCAACTCGATGCCTACAGAGGAGCGGAGAGCGAAGTACGGATGGGGCTCCATCGATAACAGCTTCGCCATCGGCTTGACTGGAATGACGAACAAGTACAAGCCGACCAGCGACCGATTGTTCCTCCGCGGCTTGAATGCGGTCCATCAACGCGACGGCGAGGTGCTGATTAACGCCTTCCTCGTCTATACCGTCAATCCAGCGGACGATGCTTCCGTTAAGGAGGCGATGGAGCTCACGAAGAAGGAGCTGCCGCTCATCCTGAAGCACTTCAGAGAGCATGCCATCGGCTGGGAGAAGGCGGAGTTGAACGATACGCCGAATTACTTGTACATTCGTGAGTACGATCATTACGAGACTGACTATGTATTGAAGCCATCCGATATGCTCGGCGCGAAGATGTTCTGGGACAACGTCAGCATCGGCGGCTATCCGCTCGACCTGCAAGGCACCAGCGCGAACAAGTGGGGCATCGAGATGGGCCGCCCGGACAAGTACGGCATGCCGCTGCGCAGCTTCATGCTGAAGGGCTACGATAACGTGCTGCTCGCTGGCAAGAACGTTGGAGCGTCCGCGATCGCCTACGGCAGTGCCCGCATTCAGCCGAATACGAGCCTTGCCGCCGAGTCCATCGGCGTCATTCTCGGCCAGATTCACGGGAAGAAGCAGCTGCGGGAGCTGAAGGAAGCAGACATGCCTGCTCTGCACAGCTACCTGGCATCGAAGTACAGCATCAAGCTGACTGGAGTAACCGGCAACAACAAGCTGACCGGCTGGACAGCAGACGAAATTGCGAAGCTCGATACAGGGGAGATTGTGTACGCGCAATATGTGAAGAAGAAGCAGAAGTAATCACTTTTCTACAATAATAAAGGATGCCTCCTTACGTGTATGTATATAACGGTAAGGAGGCATCCTTTTATTTTATCGCTTGCATTTCTACTTGTTAGGCGTCGTTCGATCTGGCTTCGCCTTCAGCCACTTCGGCGCACCCTTGTTTTTGCGGTCGCGTTCCTTCTCACGCTCGAGCGCACGATTGCTTGGAGCAGGAGGCTGTGCCGCCTTCTTCCCGCCTCCCTGCGATTGCTTACCTCCAGACGCTTGACCCGATTTCGCCGCGTTCCCATTAGACTTCGCTGCACGACCTGAAGTGCCCTGAGCGCCGGAAGGCTGCTGGCGAACCGAATGACCACCAGGCAATCCGTTGGAACGACGCTCACCACCAGTCTCGGCATCCACCTGTGCATCTGTCCCTGACCCGTTCTGCTCCTGTCGAGCAGGCTGAACCTTGACCAGCTTCCTCGCGTTACCAGCTTCCGCACCAGCGGCAAGACGACTATTTTCACGAGGATCGAACAGCTTGCCATGGCTTAATATTTTACGTTGAATGACGATGTCCAGTGCCTTCTCGAACTTCTCCATAATGAATTTCTGCTTATGCGTAATGATCGATATCGCTAGCCCTCGGCGGCCCATTCGTCCCGTGCGACCGACACGATGAACATAATGGTCAGCATCGATCGGCGGGTCGAGATTGAACACATGCGTCACCTGCGGGAGATCGAGACCGCGAGCAGCGATATCGGTTGCAACCAGCAGCTGGAAGCGTCCGGCGCGGAACGCCTGCATCGCCTTCGCTCTCTCCTGCTTGAACGAGTCTCCGTACAAGCCCTCGGCTGACAGCCCCGCATACTTCAGCTTATGCACAGCCTCCCCGATATCGTCGGTATCATTAATGAAGACGATAGCTGCCTTCGGATTTTCGAGCCGCACCAGGCGCCGCAGCGTATCGATCTTATCCCGCTCCTCGCACATTACATACAGATGCTCGAGCGTCTCAGCTGTTCGCTGAGACGGATTAACCCGTACATATTCGGGCTCATTCATCCACGTATCGATGACAGCCTGCGTCTGCGGAGGGAACGTCGCGGAGAAGAACAACATTTGCCGATCTCTCAGCATTCCCTTCAGCAGCGCAACGACCTCCTTCATGGAGCCCAGCTCGAACACTTGATCGACTTCATCGACGACTAATGTGCGAATACCGGTCAGCTTCAGCTTCCGCATCGCAGCCAGCTCCTGAACCCGTCCCGGCGTGCCGACTACGATGTGCGGCTTAGTCCGCAGCTTATCGATTTGCCTCTCGATCGATGCGCCACCGATCAGCTGCTGCACCCGTATATCCGTACCTTCCGTAAGCTGCTCCAGCGTATGAACAATCTGCATGCCAAGCTCCCGCGTCGGCACGAGCACCATCGCTTGCACCTCACGCAGCGTTGGTTCAATATGGTGAAGGATTGGAAGCACATAAGCCAGCGTCTTCCCTGTACCCGTCTGAGATTGAGCAACAATATCTTTTTTTTGCAACGCGACAGGAATCGCCTCCGCCTGAATCGGCGACGGCTCCGTAATCTCAAGCTCCTCCAGCCGCTGTACATATATCGGATCAATACCTAACTGTCCAAAGCCCGAATCTACCATTTACATCATCCCTTTGTGCTTAATCTATCTAGTATAACAGGTTGAATTCGAATGAACAAAGCAGACTGTCCTTACAGCCCACAGCGCTACTACGCCTCCGCCATCTCCTCCCGCTTCCGCTCAATCCATCGGAATACAGCATTCAACGCTCGTTCATCCTCATCTCTTGGAAAACGATGCTTCAGCCCATCATATAGCTCCATCGCATAATCATGACTTGCCGCTTCAAGCGCATGTGCAAGCTTCCGGGCTTGCTCCACGCTCACTTGGTCATCCTCCGTCCCGTGAATGATGAGAACTGGCACTCGGATTTGATCAATCCAATATATAGGCGACCGATCCTCATACGCCTCGGCCTGCTTCTTCGGATGACCGACGACTCGCTTCAGCATCCGTCGCAGGTCTACACGCTCCTCGTACGTATCGAACAGGCTGCTTACCCCGCCCCAGACGACGACAGGTCCAGCCTCCGGACACTCCTTGGCCGCCAGCAGCGCCATGAGCGCCCCCCGTGAGAAGCCGATCAATGGTACGGGGCCTGGCTCTACTTCAGGAAGCTGCAGCACCATGGAGATCGCATGGCATACGTCGAAGCGGTCCTCACCTCCGAAGTCCTCCCGCCCCTCCCCACCTTCGTTGCCTCGGTAAAAAGGTGCGAATATGACGAAGCCCCGCTTCGCCATCGACATGATTCTGCGCTTACGCACCATACCAACCTTACGAATTCCGCCGCGGCAGTAGATGACAGCAGGAACTGGCCTTCCCATATCCGGAACAGCCAAGTAGCCCTTTACCTTCAGCCCTTGGCTTAGATAGGTGATTAGGAATAATGATATACCGCGTACAAAGCTTCTCAGCTCTTGTCGTTCAAGCAGTTGACCATCGCTTTCTGCCGTACTGCAGAGCTCCATCTCGATTGACTGCTTTGCTCCTGCTGGCTTCCCCTCAACCTGTACCATCATACCACCCCAATTTTGACACATACTGACTACAACGTTACACTTACGTTATTATGACCGGAAAGGTGGACATTCAATGAACATGGAGCAATCGTTCGTAACCGAATTCGAGGCGCTTGTCGAGAAGTTTTCAGAGCTGCTAACTGGAGACACTTCACCGGAAATGCTGGAGAAGATCAAAGTATGGGCCATTTACAGCCACATACACAAGACGATGCCCGCACTGGCCAGCCACTGGAATCAATCACATCCGGAAGGCAAGGCTGCCATTCGCGTCCTGTTCGAGGAAGTACGGGAGCTTAACCTGAAGCTCAAGGAAGCCAACAAAACGGAGGCGTAAAGCCCCCGTTTATTTATTGCTGAGCAGCTTGTACGCAATCTTGTCAAACAGTCTCGGAAACAGCTGATACAGCTTCACGCTTGCCGCAGCGGTGAATGGCAGGTCCACCTCGGCCTTGCGCTGTTCAATCGCTCGCAGCATGTGCGACACGACCTGCTCCGGCTTGAGCATAAACCACTTCACGTTCTTCACATAGTTGCCTCCAGGGTCTGCAAGGTCGAAGAACGGCGTATCGACTGGACCCGGATTAATAGCTGTAATCGACACTCCAGTTCCCACCAGCTCCTGGCGCAAGCTATTTGTCAGCCCTAGCACCGCGTGCTTCGTAGCTGTATAGCCGCTTGACTTGGCAGAGCCGACCTTGCCAGCCATCGAAGCGACGTTCACGATATGACCGCTGCCTTGCTTCAGCATATAAGGAAGCACTGCCTTCGTACAGCGAACCGTTCCCATATAATTGACATCCATCATACTCTCGAACTGCTCTAAGGGAGCTTCAGCGAACTTCTCGAAGACGCCGTAGCCGGCATTATTGATAAGAATATCAATCCGCCCATATTGCTGAATCACTTGCTCGACAACTGCTTGCACCTGCTCGGTCTTCGTCACGTCCAGCACATATGTGCCGTGAAGCCCATGAATGCTTGCTGCAGCCTCCGACAGCTTCGACTCAGAGCGCGCAGCCAAGATCGGGATGCCGCCACGCTCCGCAACCATTCGCGCAGTTAGAGCGCCAATTCCGCTAGAAGCCCCTGTAATCACCACAATCTTATCTCGAACAAACATCTTGTATGTACCCCCGCATGAACATTTTTTCTGAATAGTTACAACTAAAAGAAGCGAAAGTGCTCTGTTTCACTACACAGAACAGCTATCGCTTCTAGCTTAAGAAATAAGTACTTGAATGTCCAGCTCACCAATACCTTCCATAATAAGTGGAATGGTCAACGCTTTCTTAGCGTCAATACCGTCTGAGCTAGACGAATGAAGCATCTTGGGCGGCGTAATGTCTACCCGAACACCTTGGTTGAACAGCATCGTGCTCGCATTACCACTAATCATATTGCTCAGCTCAGATATAGCGCTCTTGCTCATATCATCCATCTCGCTAATCGGATACCCGCCCATCATGGCCGACACGACCTTGAGTGCGACATCTTCCTTCAGACCGAACACGATATCTCCTTGCATCTGGCCTGTCATACCAATTTGTATCCATATGTAATTATCAATAAATATCACGTCTTTGACACCAAGCTCGCCTGTAGAGGGCCGGACATTAGCAACTTGTTCAATAACGATTCTCGCGGATTCCAAGAATGGATTTATTAGCTCTGCTTTCATGAAATGACAGGTCCCCTTTTCGACAAAATCCTTCTGATCCGTAGGACTTAATGTTATTTCATTATACCCAATATTATGCCCGCCGTATAGGAGGAATTCAGCATCGAAGCTCTAAAAAATATTGGTAATATTGCATAAATCGACTGTCTGGCTCAATGGATATCCAATTAGTTAGATAGATCGTAGGCTACAACTACTTCGAACCGTTATAACTGCTCTCTACCGTGATAACCGCTCTCTAACGTTATAACTGCTCTCTACCTTTACAGCTCCTTTTGACCATTATCCCCCTTGCTCAGTATGCACGTCGGACCCATTTCTCCTTCGAAACCACGATTCTGAAAATCCTTCGCCCCAATTTCTCTCCATATGTTCAATATCATTAATTCCATTATTATGAAATACACCGTTGACACAGGAACTTATGTTCGATATAATTTTAGTTATAAGAACAGCAGTTTGGTATGGAGGGGCTCACATGCAGGCATCCGGCAAGGGCAAGGATGATATTAATTTCATTTACAAGTCGGATGCACAATGCCAGGAAGAATTGTTCCGCAACAAGTGGCCTAACGGCTTCCAATGCTCGCAGTGCGGTCACCGTTCTGCCTACACCATTCGTTCTCGCAAGCTTCCGTTATATGAGTGCAGCCAATGCTCGCATCAGCATTCCTTGTTAACCGGAACTATTATGGAGAAGAGCCGCACTCCTCTGTATAAATGGTTTGCCGCAATGCATCTCGTCTCACAACATGGCATCAGTGCCACGCGATTAAGTGTTATGATTCAGGTTACCTACAAAACGGCCTGGCTCATGCTACAAAAAATACGGCACGCCATCAGCGACGCAAATCAGCATTCAAAATTATCAGGTGCTGTTTACATACAAAGTGCTTACTATGGAAATCCATTCGTCAGCAAGCTGCAGGCTCATCCTAGCAGACATCCTTTACTTGTCGGAGCCTCAATGCACGACCCGTCTACACCGATGCAGGTCACTATTCAACAGATCGGATACGAGTATTTAAGATACAATCAACTTATTCCAACAGGCATGCAATGGTTTAAAGATCATTTTACCCTTCCAACAAGATGTAACTACGAATGCGTTACTGCTCTTTTCAGTACTACGAAAAAAGTCGCTCTTCTTCAAATTGCTGCTCAAGCTTCATCTTGGCTGAACAATACGTTCCGAGGAATAGGCTCTAAGCACCTGCAGGTGTATCTTGATGAATTTTGCTTTACGCTCAACTACTCACTACAAGGCATTGATAGCTACCCAGCCCTGCTACAGCTTTGCTCACAATCGACTCATCGGACCTACATGTCAATCGTGAATAAAGCTTGCCTCAAGCTGGCCGCATAATAGCTACGATGTAGCCTCATTATCAACAGGAAGGCGCACGTCTACGGCACTTAGTTTGATCAAGTCAGTGGAGATCATGCTGCCTTTCTCCTTGCCTATTTCCTGAGTCGAGGGGATAATGATTCAATGGAGGCTTCGGGATATGCTCCACCCTCCAGACTTGCAGACTTGAGATGCTTCGAATTTTCGCAGTGTAGTTTAAGGCTCGAATCTAAATGAACAAGTAGGAGTTGCTCATCTTATGCCGGGGTTTTTGCTCGATTTAGACGGAACACTTTATAATGGGGATCAACCAATTCCATATGCTGCGGAGTTTATTCGTTTTTTGCGTGAAAGACAGTATCCGTTTTTGTTCGTCACGAACAACTCCTCTCGTACACCAGCAGAGGTGGCCGAGCATCTGATACGTACTGGAATCGAGGCCGACGAACGTGAGGTGCTAACATCTGCTCAGGCAGCAGCACATTATTTAGGCACACTGGAGCTCCCTGCACGCCTTGTATACTGCATCGGAGAGCGCGGATTACGATTAGCACTGGAAGAGGCCGGATTTGAGCTGCTTAACGAAGCTGAGACGAGCAGGAGCGCGGCGGCTGTCGTGCAAGGTATTGATCGAGCTCTTACCTATAACAAGCTGCTGGAGGCCGTCAGTCACATCCGGAACGGTGCAGCTTCGATCTTGACGAATCCGGATCATCTGCTTCCCTGGAACGGCGTGCTGACCCCAGGGGCCGGGGCCATCGCTGCCTCCATCGAGAAGGCTTCGGGAGTAGCCCCACTCGTTATCGGCAAGCCCTCACCCATTATTATGCAGTTAGCTGCATCGCGCGTGGGATTAGCCCCATCGCAGCTATGGACCGTCGGGGATAATATGCTAACCGATATTCGCGGTGGTCTCGACGCTGGAACAAGAACTGCACTTGTGCTGACAGGTCTTGTGACGGAACAAACATTGGAAATGCATGTCGAGCAAGCTGGTGTAAGACCGGAGCTCGTATGCCGGCACTTGATGGAGCTCGCGGGCCAATTCGGTTAACTAAGGGTTGCATTAAGGTTACATCGCCCCAGCATCGTCAATCGGCTCGCCCTTCATCTTCAATCGATCTGCAGCTGCATCTGCAGATAGCCGCTCCAGCCAGCGAAGCTCCACTACGGCGTGCTCCAATCGTCCCTTCATCATATGGAGCACGGCTCGCGGCACATCGTGAATGTGACTCTCGTACAAGTCCTTCAAGTGAGTCACAATGCGTTGCTGCTCCATAATCTGATGTTGTAGCAGCTCGTGAATGCGGCTTGCTCTTCCGTGCTTGGCGAATGCCAACGCTGCATACAACGGATGATGAATATGCTTGCTCTCCGCAAACTGAGCATCCAGAAGCTCATGAAACAACTCGGTCCCCCTCTCCGTTATCCGGTATATGGTACGGTCCCGTTTCCCGCCTAACTGAACCTTCGCGACAACTTCAACATAAGCCTCCTGCGCCAGCTTGTCGATTGCATAATAGAGCGAGCCTTCCTCCATCTTAATATAGTGCAGCATGGCTCGCTCCTTCATCTTCTGCATCAGCTCGTACGGATGGCTGTCACACTCCATTAGCAAACCCAATATGACTAGCTTCATCGACATGAGTGCACCTCCTACAAGGACCCGAGCTGAGAACCATGAGTATCGTCATTGTCGTCCTTAGAGGGACGGCCAGCATGATCCTTGCTGTTACTACTTAGCTCAAGCCTCGCATTACCCATGAGCAGCACGAATAGGAAAGCCGCGGCAGCCATCGAGATCGACACCTGGAACACGAAGGCGATCGATTCGGCGAGTCCCATAATCAATTGATCCATAACGGGCTTCGGTACAGAGGCACGAAACTGCTCGCTCAGCAGTACGTGAGGATCTACTGGAGCAGAGTCGCTGCTCCCGTTCATTGATTCTCGTAGCTTGTCGTTCAATGCATAGCTCTGAACCATACCAAGAATCGTCACGCCTACAGCTGAGCCAATCGATCGGAAAAAAGTAGTCAGACTCGTCACAACGCCGCGAAATTCGAAGCTTACACTTTGGACGGAAGAAATGGATACGACAGGAAATGATGTTCCAATCGATAAACCAAGCATGATCATGTACATGGTCACAAGCCATCGCGGTGTATCAGTTGTCAACGTTCCAAGAAGCACGGTTGCAACGAGCAGCATGGATACCGAGACGAGCATGATGCTGCGGTAAGAGGTCTTGCCTATGAAGCGACCTCCGATCATGCTGCTCGCCACTACTCCAAGCATCATCGGGGTGAGTACAAGACCGGAAGCTGTAGCAGTACCTTGGAATACGCCTTGAATATAGAGCGGTATATACGTAGCAGCAGAGATCATCAATGCGCCGTAGAAGAAGCTCATTCCCATATTGGCCGTAAACAGTCGCTTACGGAACAGATGCAGCGGCACGATTGGCGACACCGCCTTCTTCTCGACTAGCAGGAACAACACGAACAGTGCCACGGTAGCGGCGAACAGTCCAATGATTGTTACAGATGCCCATGGGTATCCTTCCTTACCCCCGAGCTCAAGTCCCAGCATGAGACTGATGACTGAAGCACCGAATACTAGTGTGCCGAGCCAGTCGACTCGCTGATTCGGATTCGAGGGGAGCGCCGGGTGGTAGAACAAGGCGATCAGAATGAACGCAATAACCCCTAGCGGCAGGTTAATATAAAAGATCCACTGCCAATTCACATAATCCGTGAAATATGCGCCGGCCAGCGGACCTAACACACTGGAGATGCCGAATACGGCGCCGAACAGCCCTTGCATCTTGCCCCGCTTCTCAGGAGGAAAAATATCGAAAACGATCGCAAATGTAATCGGCATAAGCGCTCCGCCCCCGATTCCTTGCACCGCCCGGTAAATGATAAGCTGCAGCATCGTCTCCGCTGTCCCGCAAAGCGCAGAGCCCACCATAAATACGATAAGCCCTATCATAAAAAACAGCTTCCGCCCATACATGTCGCCGAGCTTGCCGAAGATTGGCATCGCTACGACGTTCGCGATCAAGTAAGCCGAAAACACCCAAACAAACTGCTCCAGACCGCCCAGTTCACCAAGAATCGTCGGCATCGCCGTCGATACGATCGTCTGGTCAAGCGCCGCGAGCAGCAGCGCAAGCATAAGACCCGCAACAGTCCACGTAATATTGGAAGCTCTCTTATTGGTCATCTTGCATCCCGCCTTTTTTTAAGTAAGGTACATCACCAATTCATTATACTCAAATTTGAGTATGTCTCAATCTAGTCCATTAAATATTTACAAAAGCTCATGAAGCTAAGTTTGCCCTTCCCTACTTCGTGTCATATAATGAGGAGTGAGAAATTTATTTTATACCTCATATGCAATATGAAGAAAAACTCTATCAATCAGCAGAGCGTGTGCACGTTCACACCTTGGAGAGGAGGAACGACGTGAACCTTAATCAGCTGGAGACGTTAATTACCATCTCGAAGACGATGAGTTTTCGAAAGGCTGGGGAAATTCTAAACTTAACACAACCAGC
The DNA here is from genome assembly GCF_027923405.1 of Paenibacillus sp. YYML68. NCBI lineage: Bacteria > Bacillati > Bacillota > Bacilli > Caryophanales > Paenibacillaceae > Paenibacillus > Paenibacillus sp. YYML68. Next base: position 4,017,679 of record NZ_BQYI01000001.1, read on the forward strand.
CGTATCCGCCCAAATCAAAAGCTTGGAGGACGAATTTAAAACCGTCTTAATCGATCGTAACCAGCCGGTTACGTTAACCGATAGCGGGCGTGTGTTTCTGGAGCATGCGGAGATGATATTGCAAACAGTCGATGATCTGAAGCAAAGACTCGCAGACCTGAACCAGACGCCTCAAGGTCATATTCATTTAGGCACAACGACTTCCATCGCGATGCAAATATTGCCTCGCGTATTGTCCTATTTCCAAAATCAGTTCCCGCTTATTAAGACAACTATACATTCAATGTCGACTGCGACAATTATGCAAAGCGTGGAAAACGGCTCAATCGATATCGGTATCACTTATTTATTCGATAAGCTGCCTTCCCTCAGCAGCTCTGTGCTGTACTTCGATACGTTCGAGCTTGTGGTGGCGCCGGAGCATCCGCTGGCCAGATTCGCGCACATCCCGATTGAGCGTCTACATGACCTGCCCCTTATTATGCTGTCGCCGGAAACAGCAGGACGACGGTTTATTGATCAGATTTTCAAGCAGCTCTACATTACACCGCAAATTGTCATGGAGCTGTCCAGCAGCGAAGAGGTAAAGCGGATGGTTGAGCTCGATCTCGGAGCGGCGATTATTTCGAAGATGTCGATTCAGAATGAGCTCAGACTCGGTACGTTAAAGATGATCAAAGTCAATGAGCTGGAAACAAGTCATCCGGTCGGTGTCGTGTACAAGTCCGGCAGATATTTAAGCTCGGCTCTTCATCAGTTTTTACAAGACTTGAAGGGAATGCAGGAAATCCAATTCATCGGTTCGGAGTGATATAACCATGAAATTCGATTTACATACGCATCATGAACGGTGCGGACATGCAACAGGGACGATTCGCCATTACATCGAAGCCGCGATGAAACGGGGGCTGCATGTGATCGGAATCAGCGATCACTCGCCGTATTTCGGCAGCGACAAGGAGCATGCTCAGCCCGGCATCGCGATGGCCAAGAGCGAATTCGCCCTGTATGTGGACGAGGTGCTGAAGCTGAAGGCCGAGTACGCGGGGCGTATCGACGTCTTGCTCGGCGTAGAATCCGACTTCTTCCCGGAGCATGCGGAGCTGTACCGCGGCATCTACGCTCAATATCCGTTCGACTATATTATCGGCTCCGTCCATCTGTCGGGAGGAGTCAGCATATTCAACAAGAAGCGCTGGAACGGCTTGACGACCAAGCAACAGGTCGAGCAGAAGGAGCTCTATTACGACCTCATCGAGCAATCTGCCCGCAGCGGAATGTTCCAGATCCTCGGTCACATTGATGCGATGCGCGGCTTCTATCCGGCCTTCTCAGATATCGAGACCGATGCGGTGGATAAGACGCTGAAGACGATTGCTGAGGAAGGCATTGCCATCGAGATCAACACATCCGGCAAGACGAAGGATTGCGGCGGCTGGTACCCGATTGACGCCGTTCTTGAACGTGCTTGCTACTACGGAGTTCAGGTAACATTCGGCTCAGACGCGCATGTTCCAGAGCGTGTAGGTGACGATTGGGACGAGGTAGCCGCTCGGCTGAAGGAAATCGGTTACCGCGAATGGGTATATTTCAAAGAAAAGAAGCCGCAGGTTGTACCGTTATAATCTAAGACGAGTAGCACAAAAAAACCGTCCCAGCTCCAAATAAACTTGGAGCTGGGACGGTTTTATTAAGATCATATTCTTATCGGTTGGAGGTACGACCTGGTCTGCGCTGCCTGTTGGCACGTTCTGCTGCACTGCTTGCCTTACGGCGCTGGCGGTTGCCGACTCTGGCGGGCCGCAGCGCGGACGTCTGCGCCTGCGGGGCCCCACCTGTCATCGCCCCTGGACCACCCAGACTGCCAATTCCTGCCCCAAGGCCGCCTATCCCCCCGACGAGCTTAAACACAGGGCTCATCGACTTCATGAAGCCGACGACCTTCTGAATCTTCCCCATCGTTGCAATGATGCCGTCGAGTCCGCCGACCCGATTGTACAGCTCGAGAAAGCTCGGACCGCCACCGAGTCCAGCACCTGCCGCGCCGCCGGCAGGCAGGCCGGACTGAAGGCCTGCGCCAAGACCTGCGTCCATGCCACCGTACGGCGACGACCAGCCCTGTACTTCCACGGCAGCTGACTCTACTGCCGGCTGCGGTCTTGCGACGCGGGGCTTCGATATACGCCCCTTCGTCCGGTGCTTACTCGCAAGCCGTACTTCCGCTCGGCGGCTTGCGCTTCTGCTTATTCCACCCGAATATGAACGTGTAATCTTGCTCATGCAGCACACCTGCCCTTCCGTCATCTATGATGCTGGCAATCTACTTGCTACACATTATGTCCAGCGATGTACGGGCGATTGGGTTCGTTTCCCAGCCTCTGCAAAATAGGCAGGCTATTAGTGAGCAACCTGATTATAGGTCATAATCCAAATGGAGCCGGAGACGATTGTAAGCAAAATAATCAATCCGAGCACAAGTGCAAGCATGTTCCATCGTGCATCCTTACCTTCCTTCAGATGCATGAAGAACACAAGCTGCACAGCAAACTGCAGGACAGCCATCGCTAAGATCAGCACGATCGTCGCGGTCTCGCTCAACAGCTTATTCATGACGGCTACAAGCGGAATAATCGTGAGAATGATTGACAGGGCGAATCCGATCACATACGATTTCAACGAGCCGTGTCCCGCTGACGAGGTATGCCCCGCCGCTCCTGAGTTCATACGTTCCATCCTACATCACCCCCATCAAGTACACGACCGTGAATACGAAGATCCACACAACATCCAAGAAGTGCCAATATAAGCTGATGACCTCTACCTTGCGCTTCGTTACGGGCGTAATGCCTCTTCTCCGAAGCTGAAGCATTAAGCCAACCATCCATACGAGACCGATGGATACGTGCAGTCCGTGCGTACCTACTAGTGTGAAGAAGGCCGACAGGAAGGCGCTCGTACCGATCGTTGCCCCTTCGTGAACCATCGTCACGAACTCGGCGATCTCCAGACTGATGAAGGCCGCCCCCAGTAATGCTGTTACGCCGAGCCAGCCGATGAGCGCCTTCTTGTTCCCTTGGTGCATCGCCAGCACCGCAAGGCCGCTCGTGAAGCTGCTCGTAAGCAAGATGAACGTCTCAGCGATAATACCCGGCATATGGAACAGCTCTTCTGGTGTAGGTCCACCGTTCGTGTTCGCCCTCAGGACGACGTAGACGGCGAACAGTGTCCCGAACAGGATGCAGTCGGTTATTAGGAAGATCCAGAAGCCGAACGTCTTGAGCGATTCGTGCTCATGCTCATGCTCCTCGGAATGGCTGTCATGTCCGTGACCGTGTGCATTCGGATGAGCTGAAGCTTGCCCAGCCGCGGCTATGGAGCCGCTCGAATTCACTGCATGTGCCATCTAGACGCCCCCCTTTCGTAAGGCGATGTCGCCTTCTATTTGTTCAATCTCGGAGACCGGAATATAGTAGTCGGTGTCATAGGTAAACGAACGGACGATCATGCAGATTGCTACACCGATCAAGGCTGGAATGGCCATCCACATCCAATGCCAGACGAAGCCGAAGCCGACGAAAAACCATAGCGTCGATTTGATGAACGGCAGGCCTGAGTTTTTCGGCATATGGATCGGCTCGTACTTCGGCTTAGTAGCTGCAATCTCCTCGGCAGTCTGCTTCGCCGCTTCAGACGCAGGAGTCAGAGCTGACGCCTCTGAAGCTGATGTAGAGCCAGCAGCCAGGCTCGCCGCCTTCTCCTGCTTGCGCTCCCACCAATCATCGACAGCCTTGATCTCCGGCAGCACCGCGAAGTTGTAGACTGGCGCTGGTGAAGGCGTCGACCATTCGAGCGTACGTCCATCCCATGCGTCTCCGGTGACATCCTTCTTATGCTGCTTGATGCTATAGGCAATCTGCCACACTTGGAAAATGAAGCCGATACCCATCAGGAAACCGCCAACAGTGGACACGAGATTAAGCGGCCCCCACCCCATGTCGAAATCGTACGTGTACATACGGCGCGTCATGCCCATCAAGCCGAGAATGTACTGCGGCATGAAGCAGACGTAGAAGCCGATGTTCCACAGCCAGAACGCCCATTTGCCCAGATGCTCGTTCAGCGTGAAGCCGAACATCTTCGGCCACCAGTAATAGAGGCCAGCGAAGAAGCCGAACGCCACACCGCCGATCAATACTTGATGGAAGTGCGCAATGAGGAAGTAGCTGTTGTGGAACTGAAAGTCTGCAGGCGCTACGGACAGCAGCACACCGGTCATCCCGCCGACGACGAAGCAGGGGATGAAGGCGATCGTCCACAGCATCGGCGTCTTGAACTGTATGCGGCCGCGGTACATTGTGAACAGCCAGTTGAACACCTTGACCCCCGTCGGGATCGCAATCGCCATCGTCGTGAGGGCGAAGAACGCATTGACATCGGCGCCCGAGCCCATTGTGAAGAAGTGGTGGGCCCACGTGAAGAACGACAGGACGCTGATGATCAGCATCGCGAACACCATCGACTTGTAGCCGAACAGCTTTTTGCGGGAGAAGGTGGCGACGATCTCCGAGAATATGCCGAACGCTGGCAGGATGACGATATATACCTCGGGATGTCCCCACATCCAGATCATGTTGATATACATCATCGGATTGCCGCCGCCATCGAGCGTGAAGAAATGTGTCCCCGCGAAGCGGTCGAGGAACAGCAGCGCCAATGTAATCGTCAAGATCGGGAAGGCGAAGATAATGATAATACAGCTCGACAGCACGGACCAGGTGAACATCGGCAAGCGCATGAGCGTCATGCCTGGCGCGCGCATTTTGAGAATCGTGACAATAAAGTTAATGCCCGTCGCCAAGCTTCCGATTCCGGACACCTGAATGCCCCAGATGTAGAAGTCTTGCCCGACACCAGGGCTGAACTCAAGACCGGACAGCGGCGGATAAGCAAGCCAGCCTGCATCCGGCGAGCCGCCGATGACGAACGAGACGTTGAACAGCATCGCGCCCCAGAAGAACAGCCAGAAGCTGAGCGAGTTCAGGAACGGGTAGGCGACATCGCGTGCGCCGATCTGCAGCGGAATAATGATATTGAACAAGCCGAACATGAGCGGCATCGCCATGAATAAGATCATAATGACACCGTGTGTCGTGAAGATCTGGTTATAGTGCTCGGCGTGGAGGAACTCTACATTGGGCAGCGCGAGCTGCAGTCGCATGAGCAGCGCGTCGACGCCGCCGCGGAACAGCATGAGAAGGGCGCAGATAATATACATAATACCGATGCGCTTATGATCGACGGTAGTCAGCCACTCGCGCCACAGCCAGCCCCACTTACGGAAGTACGTAAGCACGAAGATGATTGTAACCATAGCAATGGCGATGCTGACCTGTGCTCCTAATATTAGCGGATCGCCGGTGACGAAAAACTCGGAAGCAAACTGTTTAATCGAATCGAGCATGTTCCGACATCCTTTCTCTTTCTATTTAGTGGCCGATTCGGCCGGAATGTTAGGCTGTGCGTGTCCCCCATGGGCTCCATGGCCTGTAGGTGCATACTTGGTGACGATGCGCTGGAACAGTCCATCAGGGAACGACGAATACGACTTGCGCTCGGCGGTGCCCTTCTCCGCCAGTGCCTCATAGCCCTGCTCGGTCAGCTGTGGCGCCTGCTTCTTCAGCTGCGCGACCCACTGCTCGAACTGCTCAGACGATTCGGCATGGACGTCGAACCGCATATCGGCGAAATGCTCGCCACTGAAGTTCGCCCCTGATCCGTAATAAATACCGGGCTCATCCGCTTGCAGGAACAGCGTCATCGCCATCCCAGACATCGTATACATCTGACCGCCGAGCTGCGGAATCCAGAACGAGTTCATCGGTGCGTCCGAGGTGAGCTCGAACTTAATCGGCACATCCTCCGGAATGTGAATATAATTGACGGTCGCAATTCCGTGCTCCGGATACGTGAACAACCACTTCCAGTCCAGTGAGGTCGCCTGGATCGTAATCGGCTTAGCCTCGGATTCGAGCGGCTTCGAGGGCTCCAGCTCATACGTATACCGAACGGTAACAACGCCCAATATAGCGATGATGACAATTGGTATTGCCCACCATATCGTCTCGAGCGACGTGCTGTGGGACCATTCGGGCTTGTAGGACGCCTTGCTGTCGGGCTTGTCGCGATACCTCCACACGATGAAGGCCGTCAGCAATAGCACTGGCACCAGAATGACGCCGCAAAGCAATGAGGCGATCAGTATCAAGTCCTTCTGGCTCTGCCCGATCGGTCCCTTCGGGTCGAGCACGATGATCTGCTCGGTGCAGCCGGTCAGCAGAACAGCCGAGACGAGCAGCAGCAGCCACACGGCCGCGTGCTTGGCCTTCGCCTTTCTTAATCGATTCATAGGAATCCTCCTCTTCCTCTCTATAAAGCCAATCATTGAATCTATGCATAGAAGCTAACGAATCTTAACGATCTGCTTCGTATATTCAACATATCAGATTTGTTGACGCTTGGGACCGGGGTTAACAAATACGTCAAACGATCGCCTTACTCCTGTAAAACAAAAGACACGAAGTTGCCGCAATTGAATCTCTGCACAATATAAATACCCCCTTTCAGCTTGTTCTGAAAGGGGGTATCCGGAATAACTAGCAGGAATTACTGAGTTGCATCCGTGCGATTCATCGCTTGACGAGAATGTACGAGATGAATCGCTGTACGTATCACATAAATATGAACGCTGCCGACCATGAAGCCAAGACCGACCATAAGAGGCGTATTCGTATCGCTGAAATGCTGAAGATTGATGAGACACATCAGTGTGCCGATCGCGAGCACGACCCAAGCGGCCGCTGTCATCATCGTTACAAGACGGTTCACATCGCGTTCCTTATGAGGAGCTGCTGTCATTGTTTTTGTCGTCATCCTGATCACTCCAAACTCATGAAACTGCTTACTTATTGAACATTATACCACAGCTTCGTCATTTATGTTCAAGAAATATTCACGATTCGGCCAAAGTTCAGACAAATTCAGGAGCAGCTCTTCGTTAATTAATAAAGTTCAACGCCTTCATCATGCGGTACAAAATGGTCGCGCTCTGCGCGCGGTCTGCCGTCTCACCCGGCGCGAAGCGATCGTTGTCCATCCCGCTTACGATCTTCTCCTGAATCGCCGCGGCTGCCGCCTCCTGTGCCCAAGCCGGAACGTCGCCTTGATCCGAGAAACGCTTCAGCAGCTCGCTCGATGCTTCCTTCGTGAGGCTGGACGAGTAGCCTGCGGACTTCATCGCGTTGTACATCAGCTGCACCATCTCTTGACGGCTGATGCGCTGCTCCGGACGGAACGTATTGTCCTCGTAGCCGTTGACTAGCTTCTCCTTCACCGCGATCGACACAGCGCCTGCGAACCATTGGTCCGGCTGCACGTCGGTGAAGCCGACAGCTCCGCTCTTGTCTGGCACTAGACCGAGGCTGCGCGTCAGCATCGTGATGAACTCGGCACGAGTGACCGACTTCTCCGGACGGAAGGTACCGTCCTCGAAGCCGTTCAAGAAGTACTTGGACGCCAGCGTCTCCACGACATCACTCGCGTAGCTTCCGGACATGTCCGTGAACTGCTTCTTATTTTTCACAACGGTATAGATGGAGTTGCCCTTACGCAAGATCGTACCATCCAATTGACCGCTACCGCTGACATTGAACATCGTTGGCATCGGATAGTAGCTATTCGTTAGAGGGTCTACATATACGCCTGTCATGTACTTGTAATCAGCTTGTGGAACGGAAGGCATGTATACGGTGTGCTCCAAATAAGCATCAAACCCGTTCATTTCAGTCGTAGTGCCTGTTGATGTAACCTCAATCGTGAACTCGACAGGTGAGACGATCGTATTGCCTGTGCCGAGCATCGATTCAACGAGTGTTGTCGACGAAGCATCCGCCTTCGTCACCTTAATTTGAACTGGGGTTTCGCTTGTCAAACCGATCTCCTGCGCCTTACTGCTGATCGATTTCGTTGGAATACTCAGCGCTCCAAGCTCGGTCTTAATCTGCAGCGACGCTTGCTCCGATTGCTGCTGCAGCGTCTGGAATGTACCGATCTGCAGCGTTGCCTGTACTTGATCTCCCTTGCCCGGGACATCGATGACGACAACCGGCTTCGGTTGATTCGCTGCACTCGTTTTCGCTATGGTCGCAATGTAGTCCTGCAGCTTCTTATTGTCCACAACGGCCTTCAGCACCTGCTTGCCGTTCTCGGTTACTGGCGTGACGACAGTAGCATCCTTCGGCGCTTGGTAAGTAGCTACTTTGCCTGTCGTGACTGGCGTAGCTGGCGGTGTTACAGGTGTAGGCGGCGGAGGTGGTGGAGTCGAACCAGTCGGCCCTGTTGGGCCTCCTCCACCAGTCTGTTGAGCTACATATTGAAAGCCCGCGGTCTGAACCGTTGTGCCTTGACCGACGACGACCGTGTAGCTCCCTACTGGCGCCCCTGAACGTAGATGGAAGCTCGTTTGATACTCGCCGTTTTGGACCGCGACGGAGTCGAAATACTCAACTAGATCATTCGTATTATTAATGACCTTCACCAGCACCGTAGGCAGAGTTGCCGTTCCTTTAATGACGATAGCTTGTCCTGCCGTAACATTCGCTGACGTTTGAACGGTAATCGTAGACAAGGCGGTTGCTTGAGCAGTCGGCAAGGGCCACACGATTCCCGAAACAGGCAGGGTCAGAATGACGGCCGCCGCGACAGTCTGTAACCATTTATTCTTCACGCGTTCACCACTCCTGAATGACGCAGTCGAGCTTGGCGAGCAAGCCCGACCGCGATCGTAATTGGTCTTACTGCTTAGACACGGTTACCGCTTCAGCCAAGGACGTGCCCAAATCGGTGATAGAAGTATCGAACTTATCGATCAGGAACACTTTAACCGTATGCTGTGCAGTCAAGGTGCGGTTGAAGATCGCTGATAGCTGAGCCGCCTCGTTGCTGTTGAATTGAACGACGCTAATGCTCTCCGCTGTCGTACCGTTCATGAGCTGGAACACGACATACTTCTCACCTCCGACCACGATGCCCGCAGTCGGTGTAATGGTCGCCTTCGCCGTAATCCCGTTGTCGTTCGTGAGCTGTGCTGCGACCACATACGGCTTCGCGTTCTCAGCAGCGAACACCGCCGCAGTCTTGGCACTCTCATCCTTGCCAGGTGCCTGTACACTGACGCTGATCGAGCCGTTCTGCACACCGAGCTGTGTGACCTGCACAGAAGCCGTCGTGCTTCCGACAGGTACGATGACCGATCCGTGAAGCGTCGTTCCTGCCGCATCGTACACCTTAACCATATGGCCCGCTTGAACGTTCTTCACCGTTACCGTATCCGCTTGACCTGCCGCGTTATTCGTTACAGTAATATCGCTCGCGAGCGGAGCTGCGGTCACATTCTGCTTCAGCACCTTCACAACGAATGACTTCGTAACCGAAGCGGAGCCTTTCTGAATCACGGCTGTCAATGTCACGATCGTATCACCCTGGGACAGACTCGGGCGTACTACAGTTCCGTTCGCTGTGACGATCGATTGATCGGACGACCATGTGACTGTTGTTCCAGCCGCGCCCGTGGTCGGGAGCGTCAAGCTCTGTGTCACGCTGCTCGCTGTATCCGAGCCGGTATACCCAACCGTTAACGCTGCCGATGCCGCTGCAACAGCTTCCGAATCGGTCTGTACTTGCTTCACTACGTTGACCAGGAACACCTTCGTCGTTGTCTCGGTACCCTTCGTGATCGTAGCTGTCAACGTGACTGCCTTGTCTCCCTGAGAGAAAGCAGGACGCTGAACGGCTCCAGTCGCTGCGTTAACCGTCGTGTCGCTCGTGCTCCAGCTGATCGTTGTACCGTCTGCTCCAGTGGTGACAAGAGTCAGTGACTGCGTCACGCTAGCCATGCTGTCGCTTCCGGTATAGATGACATCAAGCGCCTGCTTCGCGGCTGCTACTGCCTCAACATCGGATTGCGTCTTCTTCAGCACGTTGATCAGGAACGTCTTCGTCGCTGTCTCCGTACCCTTCGTAATCGTAGCCGTCAGCGTTACACTCATGTCGCCTGCAGCATAGGCTGGTCGCGTTACTGCTCCAGTGGATACATCTACAGCAGGCTTATCCGAGCTCCATGTGATCGCAGTGCCGTCTGCACCTGCAGCTGGCAGCGTAAGAGACTGCGTCACACCATTGATGCTGTCGCCCATCGCATAGCCAATCTCTAGAGCCTGCTTCGCGGCAGCTACCGCTTCGACATCGGATTGTGTCTTCTTCAGCACGTTGATCAGGAACGTCTTCGTCGCTGTCTCCGTACCCTTCGTAATCGTAGCCGTCAGCGTTACACTCATGTCGCCTGCAGCATAGGCTGGTCGTGTCACTGCTCCGGTGGACACATCCACTGCTGGCTTATCCGAGCTCCATGTGATCGTAGTGCCGTCAGCACCCGCAGCTGGCAGTGTGAGAGCCTGTGTCACACCATTGATGCTGTCGCCCATTGCATAGCCAATCTCCAGAGCCTGCTTCGCGGCTGCTACCGCCTCAACATCGTTCTGCGCTTCCTTCAGCACCTTGACGAGGAACGTCTTCGTCGCCGTCTCCGTACCCTTCTTAATCGTCGCCGTCAGCGTCACACTCACATCGCCGTAGCTGTACATCGGACGAGTCACAATTCCAGTCGCTGCCTCTATGAGCATGCTGTCCGTGCTCCACTCGATGGACGTACCATCAACTCCCGCAGCTGGCAGCGTAAGAGCCTGTGTCACACCATTGATGCTGTCGCCCACTGCATAGCCAATCTCCAGAGCCTGCTTCGCGGCTGCTACCGCCTCAACATCGTTCTGGGCTACCTTCAGCACCTTGACGAGGAACGTCTTCGTCGCCGTCTCGGCACCCTTCGTGATCGTCGCCGTCAATGTTACACTTGCATCGCCTGTACTGAAGGCTGGACGAATGACCGTACCATTGGACTTCACGACCTCATCATCGCTGGAGCTCCAGCTGATGCTTGTGCCATCTACCCCAGTCGAAGGCAGCGTCAAGCTCTGTGTCACATGGTCAATGCTGTCACTTAACGCATACTCCACCTCAAGCGCCTTCTTCGCCGCAGCTACTGCTTCTGCATGCGTCTGCGTCTCCTTCAGCACCTTGATTAAGAACGACTTCGTTGAAATCTCTGTTCCCTTCGTAATCGTCGCCGTCAACGCGACGCTAACATCACCTTCGCTATAAGCAGGTCGTACGACTCCACCCGTGTTCGCATTCACAGCTGTGCTGTCCGAGCTCCAGCTGATCGTCGTACCATCAATACCTGTGTTCGCCAACGTAAGTGGCTGTGTAACACCGTTCATACCTTCATCTGTCGCGTAGCCGATCATCAACGCCTGCGCAGCTGCCGCTACCGCTTCAGCATCGGTCTGTGTCTGCTTGAGCACTTTGACAACAAATACCTTCGTATCTACTTCTACACCCTTCGTAATCGTCGCAGTCAGCACCACAGTCGCGTCACCGGCACTGTACAACGGTCGTGTCACATGTCCGAAGCTGTCGATAACAAGAGGTTGATCCGATGACCAGCTTATCGCAGTACCATCGACACCTGTGTCTGGCAAGCCGAGAACGGTCGTCACACCCGTGCTGCTCTCACCTGGCTCATACGTAATGACAAGAGCGGACTTCGCTACCGCTACCGCCTCGATATCGGTCACCGGCTGCTTCAGCACCTTCACGACGAATATCTTCGTCTTACTGAACGAACCCTTCTGAATCGTCGCCGTCAGCGTGACCGCTTGATCGCCATCGATGTAGGCCGGACGTGTAACGATGCCGTTCGCTGCAATATAGTCAGGCTTATCGCTGGACCAAGTAACCGTCGAGCCCAAATTCGCACTTACAGGCAGTGTCAAGTCGCTAGTTACGGCAGCGATCGTTTCCATAGCATGCAGTCCGAGCTCTACCGTATACTTGTCCCCTTCAACTGCAACGATATCGTCGAAGATCGTCAGAATTGCCGCTTGACTCGAGTATCCTTCGCTTGGACGAGAGCTGATGACCGATTGTGCAACAGCATCCTGATTGTCCGTCGACATCGCATTGTAGTACGTCAGATCCAGTCCGAGCGCTACGTTCGTCAGAGCAGCTTGCATGGACGTAACATCCACTGCATCATTTACTGCTTCAACGGCTGCGACCGCTGCAACTTGTGCATCCAGCTCAATCTGAATATTCGACGCACTAGCGTAACCAATGACAGGTCGGTTCGTCAGCATCTCCTGAAGCACTACATTTCGATTCGCTAGTGACAAGCTGTTATATACCGTCAGGTCTAATGCAAGATCCGGATCAGTCAGTGCAGAATGCATGGAGCTAGCATCCATCGCATCATTCACATATTCCACAAACATATTAACTAGAATAGCATTGCCCAACAAATTCTGAATAACCTCTTGTCCCGCGTATCCGTTGAATGGGCGATACGTGAGCATGGTTTGAGCTACATTGTTCTGACTTGCAACTGTCAAAGTTTGGTAGCTACTAAGATCAAGTCCGAGTGCCACATCCGTCAACGCTGCCTGCATCGATGGGATATCTACGGCATCGTTCACAGCCTCGACCGGAATATTGGCCGTTATGGCAAGATTCAGCGCCGTCTGTACGGCAGACTGATCTACATAACCATCTGTAGGACGATGATCAAGAACATCCTGTGCGACGATGATCTTGCTCGCTGTAGTCAGTGCATCGTACGCGACCAAGTCAAGTCCGAGCACCACATTCGTCAATGCCATCTGCATATCGGTCGTATCCGCAGCATCGTTCACCGCTTCCACAGAGCCTACTGCCGTCACCGCTGTATTCAGCTCCGTCTGTACGGTGCTGGTCAACGAATAGCCGTCTACCGGTCTTGCCGACAGGATTGCATCCGCAACAGCATTCTGGCTTGCTGTAGACAAGGTGTTGTAAGCAGTCAGATCCAAGCTAAGCGCTACGTCACTGACAGCTGCCTTCATCTCCGTCACGTCGCTCGCATCATTCACAGCCTCGAGCGGTACATTCGCCGCTACAGCACTGTCAAGCGCCGCTTGAATCGCTGCAAAATCGACATAGCCATCAGCAGGACGTGCGCTCAGCACAGCCTGTGCGACGACATCCTTGCTCGCATTCGTCAATGCTGTATACGCCGTTAAATCAAGTCCGAGCGTGATATCTGTCAGCGCCGTCTGCATCGTCATCACATCTACAGCATCGTTGACCGCCTCTACTGGTGCGTTCGTTGCTACCGCTGCATCCAGCGCGGTCTGCACAGCGGCCTGATCCGCATAACCATCAGCAGGACGGCTAGCCAGCACGTCAGCTGCTACCGCATTTTGACTCGCAACCGTCAGATCGTTATATGCAGTCAAGGTCAGACCCAGCGCCATATTCGTCAGCGCCGACTGTGTCGTAGCGACATCCGTCGCGTCGTTCACAGCTTCTACAGCTGCTACCGCAGTTACCGCTGTATTCAGCTCCGTCTGCACGGTGCTCGCCAACGAATAGCCGTCTGCTGGTCTTGCCGACAGGATCGCACTCGCAGCTGCATTCTTGTTCGCTGTTGACAAGTCGTTATAGTCTGTCAGATTCAAGCCAAGCGCTAAGTCACTGACAGCTGCCTTCATCTCCGTCACGTCGCTCGCATCATTCACAGCCTCGAGCGGTGCATTCGCTACTACAGCACTGTCAAGCGCCGCTTGAATCGCCGCAATATCCACGTAGCCATCAGCAGGACGTGCGCTCAGCACTGACTGTGCAACAACATCCTTGCTCGCATTCGTCAATGCTGTATACGCCGTCAAATCAAGTCCGAGCGTCATATCTGTCAGCGCCGTCTGCATCGTCATCACATCTACAGCATCGTTGACCGCCTCTACTGGTGCGTTCGTTGCTACCGCAGCATCCAGCGCGGTCTGCACAGCGGTCTGATCCGCATAGCCATCAGCAGGACGGCTAGCCAGCACGTCAGCTGCTACCGCATTTTGACTCGCAACCGTCAGATCGTTATATGCAGTCAAGGTCAGGCCAAGTGCCATATTCGTCAGTGCAGCCTGTGTCGTAGCGACATCCGTCGCGTCGTTCACAGCTTCTACAGCTGCTACCGCAGTTACCGCTGTATTCAGCTCCGTCTGCACGGTGCTCGCCAACGAATAGCCGTCTGCTGGTCTTGCCGACAGGATCGCACTCGCTACTGCATTCTGGTTCGCCACAGACAAGTCGTTGTATGCGGTCAGGTCAAGACCCAGGGCAACATCGCTTACTGCTGCCTTCATCTCCGTCACGTCGCTCGCATCATTCACAGCCTCGAGCGGTGCATTCGCTACTACAGCACTGTCAAGCGCCGCTTGAATCGCTGCAAGATCGACATAGCCATCAGCAGGACGTGCGCTCAGCACAGCCTGTGCGACGACATCCTTGCTCGCATTCGTCAATGCTGTATACGCCGTCAAATCAAGTCCGAGCGTCATATCTGTCAGCGCCGTCTGCATCGTCATCACATCTACAGCATCGTTGACCGCCTCTACTGGTGCGTTCGTTGCTACCGCTGCATCCAGCGCGGTCTGCACAGCGGTCTGATCCGCATAGCCATCAGCAGGACGGCTAGCCAGCACGTCAGCTGCTACCGCATTTTGACTCGCAACCGTCAGGCCGTTATATGCAGTCAAGGTCAGACCCAGCGCCACATTCGTCAGCGCCGACTGTGTCGTAGCGACATCCGTCGCGTCGTTCACAGCTTCTACAGCTGCTACCGCAGTTACCGCTGTATTCAGCTCCGTCTGCACGGTGCTCGCCAACGAGTAGCCGTCTGCTGGTCTTGCCGACAAGATCGAAGTCGCTACTGCATTCTGGTTCGCCACAGACAAGTCGTTGTATGCGGTCAGGTCAAGACCCAGGGCAACATCGCTTACTGCTGCCTTCATCTCCGTCACGTCGCTCGCATCATTCACAGCCTCGAGCGGCACATTCGCCGCTACAGCACTGTCAAGCGCCGCTTGAATCGCTACAAGATCGACATAGCCATCAGCAGGACGTGCGCTCAGCACAGCCTGTGCGACGACATCCTTGCTCGCATTCGTCAATGCTGTATACGCCGTTAAATCAAGTCCGAGCGTCATATCTGTCAGCGCCGTCTGCATCGTCATCACATCTACAGCATCGTTAACAGCCTCGATCGGTCCGTTCAATGCGATCGCAGCATCCAGCGCGGTCTGCACAGCCGTCTGATCCGCATAGCCATCAGCAGGACGGTTAGCCAGCACGTCAGCTGCTACCGCATTTTGACTCGCAACCGTCAGGCCGTTATATGCAGTCAAGGTCAGACCCAGCGCCACATTCGTCAGCGCCGACTGTGTCGTAGCGACATCCGTCGCGTCGTTCACAGCTTCTACAGCTGCTACCGCAGTTACCGCTGTATTCAGCTCCGTCTGCACAGTGCTCACCAACGAATAGCCGTCTGCTGGTCTTGCCGACAGGATCGCACTCGCTACTGCATTCTGGTTCGCCACAGACAAGTCGTTGTATGCTGTTAGATTCAAGCCAAGCGCTAAGTCACTGACAGCTGCCTTCATCTCCGTAATGTCGCTCGCGTCATTCACAGCCTCGAGCGGTGCATTCAGTGCAACCTCAGCGTCAAGCACCGTTTGCAGCGAGGTTACATCCGCGTATCCGTCAGCAGGACGAGCGTTCAACACAGCCTGTGCGACAACATCCTTGCTCGCATTCGTCAATGCTGTGTACGTCGTCAAATTCAGTCCGAGCGCATTATCCGTCAACGCTACTTGTATGGCGGCCAGGTCGGCCGCGTCGTTCACAGCCTCTAGCGGTGCGTTAACCGCTACAGCAGCATCCAGAGCAGCCTGCACATCCGCTTGTAGAGCATATCCGTCCGATGGACGATTCGCCAGAACGTGATCGGCAACTGCAGCCTGGCTCGCCACTGTGAGTGCGTTATAGGCTGTCAGATTCAGAGCTAGTGCAACATCGATCAGTGCCGCCTGCATCCCCGACACATCGAGCGCATCGTTCACCGCTTCAACGGCCATGACGTCTGTCACCGCACCATCAAGCTCTGACTGAATCGCAGACACTAGAGAGTAACCGTCAATCGGTCTTGCCGATAAAATCGCGTTCGCCACATAGTTCTGGTTAGCCACCGACAAATCGTTGTATGCACTCAGATTCAGACCAAGCGCAACGTCAGCCACAGCCGCTTTCATCGTTGTAACATCACTCGCATCGTTCACTGCTTCTAATGGAATGTTGGCCGCAACCTCAGCGTCCAGAGAAGTCTGGATCGCCTCAGCATCGGCATAGCCGTCCACAGGACGAGCATTCAGCACAGCCTGAGCGACGATATCTTTACTTGCATTGGTCAATGCATTGTACGCCGTCAAATCCAATCCGATCGCGTGATCGGTCAGCGCCGCTTGAATAGCAGCAAGGTCAGCAGCATCGTTGACAGCCTCAACTGGAACGTTAGCTGTGATTGCAGCATCCAATGCAGCTTGCACCGCTGTCGCATCCGCATAGCCGTCTGCGGGACGAGTTATCAGTATATCAGAAGCAACAGCCGCTTGGCTCGCAACGGTCAATGCGTTGTAGGCTGTCAGATCCAGACTAAGCGCAACATCGGTCAACGCCGCCTGCATCCCCGTCACGTTGAGCGCATCGTTCACCGCTTCCACAGCTGCTACAGCTGTAATGGCATTGTTCAGCTCCGTCTGAACGATGCTTGTCAGCGTATACCCGTCAGCCGGTCTTGCCGATAGAACCGCATGAGCTACTGCGTTCTGGTTCGCCACAGATAGATCAGCGTACGCTGTCAGATTGAGCCCCAGCTGGATGTCCGTTATGGCGAGCTTCATCGACGCGATATCAGCTGCATCATTGACCGCTTCAAGCGGCGCATTCGTCACGATGGCGCTGTCAAGCGAGCCTTGAACGTCCGTTGCAGATGCATAGCCGTCTGCAGGGCGTGCATCCAGCACCGCTTGTGCGACGTTGTCTTTACTCGCATTCGTCAGAGCAGTGTAATCACCAAGCGTCAGTCCAAGCGTTACATCCGTCAACGCTGTTTGCATTGCCGTGACGTTGCCGGCATCGTTCACAGCCTCCAGCGGTGTATACGTCACAATCGCCGTATCTAACGAAGCCTGGATCGCCGCTTGGTCGACATAGCCGCCTACAGGACGTGCCGCCAGTACAGCAGCAGCCACGGCATTCTGACTCGCAATCGTGAAGCTATTGTAAGTGGTCAATGTTAGGCCAAGTGCAACATCCGTCAGCGCTGTCTTCATCCCGGCCACCTCTGCAGCCTGGTTGACAGCCGCAACCGGTGCATTGATGGCAATAGCGCTATCCAAGGCGGCTTGAATCGCCGCTTTATCGGCATAGCCAGCGCCACGTCCGGCCAGCACCATACCCGCTACTGCCGATTGGTCCGCATCGCTTAGAGCGCTGTACACCATCACATCGAGCAGTAAATCCGACGATACAAGAGCAGTTCTCATGGCCGCAGCGTCTGCGGCAACATCAACAGCCGCTTTACCTGCATTCAACGCCGCTACCGCATTCGTTACTGCTGTCTGAATGGCACCTTGATCGGCATAGCTCGCACCACGTCCTGTGAGCACTCTCAAGCCGATATCCAGTTTATCCGATGCGGAGAGGGCTTGATAGCCATTCGCCGTCAGCTCCAAAGTAAGATTCACTTGCTCGAGCGCAGTCTGCATGCTGCCTGCGTCCGAAGCTGCATTGACCGCTGCAATAGCCACGACTACATCAATGACTGCCGTATTCACCGCTGCTTGAATAGCGTACTGATCCGCATAGCCGCCACCCTTACGATTCATCACGAGCGTCGCAACGGCCAGCCTGTCAGCTGCGCTGATGGAATTGTAGCCATTCCCGGTCAGATCCAGACCCAGCCCTGTAGCTTCTATTGCGCTCTTCGTCGTATTCACGTCCGAAGCTGTATTCAGCACTTCGACGGCCTGCCTCACCGTCTCCACAGCAACAGCTGCGTCCAACTGAGTCTGAACATCCGCTTGATAGACGAAATCACCATTGCTGTTACGATAGCCGAGTACGGTGGTAGCGACTGCATTCTTATATGCTGTAGTCAGTCGATAGTAATCAATCAGATTAAGCGCAAGCCCTGACTGCTCCAGAGCCGATCTCATTGCAGTCGCGTTAGCCGCACTGTTCACCACATCGACATACGGCTTGAACGCTTCATAGTTAGAGCGATCTGTAACGTATGTATTGAATCGCGTCTGGATCGCAGACTTGCCGGCATACGCACCATTCGCAATACGGTAAGCGCGCACTTGTCCAGCGACCCACAGCTTGCCATCTGCCGACAGACTGTTGTAGGAGGTCAGAATGAGTCCAAGCATCGGATCCTCAAGCGCCGTCTGTGCATCGGCATCCGAAGCTGCATTGTTCACATTGTCAACGTATAGAGCATCCCATTCCGCCTGCACCGCATTGTTCAAGGCTGTCTGGATCACTGACTTGTTCGCATAGCCTGCACCGCGTGCGGTAAGAACTCGCCCTGCTGCACGCAGACGCATCGCATCGTCGACGAGCGCATTATAGCCGTTCAGCACAAGTCCAAGCTCCGGTGCGCTCAGCGCGTCATGCATGTCACTGTTGGTCCCGGCAGCATTGACATTCGCCAGCGCGGCAGCGGCAGCATCCGCATCCATTTGCAACGACACCTGATTGTTGAGCATCGTCTGGATCGCGTTCTTATCTGCATAGCCACCACCGCGATTGTCGATCATCTTCTGGGAAACAGCCAGTCGGCTCGCATCCGATGTCAGCGCATTATAGCTTGCGAGAATAAGTCCAAGGTGAGTTGAGCGAAGAGCTGTATTCATATCGGCTGCACTCGCCGCATTGTTCACATTCGCCAGCGCGTTCTCCATGTTCTCTACGTTTTGGCGCGCAGTAACTTCTGTATTCAGCTGCGTCTGGATCACCGATGAGCTGGCATAATTGCCGTTCGAATTCCGGTAGTTGAGCAAGTTCTGCGCAACAATATCTTTACCTGTTGAGCTCAAGCTGTTGTAGCCGGTCAAGTTCAGAGCCATATCGACGCGCGTCAGCGCAGCCTGCATCTCAGCTACGGATGCTGCACTGTTCGCTGCGGCGACTGCGGCCGCTTCGTCTGCGTTCGCCACAGAAGCCGGAAGGACCGACAGCACCGACGTAGCTGCCATCGTCGCGGAGAGTACGGTTGCGATTCCTTTTACTAACGGCTTATCGTTTTTCTTTTTCGGCATGTTGTAACCTCTCTCATGAACAATTTAGTGAATAGAATCGACTCAATTCCTTCATGCTACACAGGCTTGATCTGAAACACTCGCCACTCGTCACCGGCAAACCGGACAAGGCTGATGATGTAGCTCCGCTTTCTCTCCCCACCTGCTGTCTGGAAATAATATTCCATATTAGCGCGGTATACGGTATCCTCGCCTTGCGATACGAATATGTCGTTCTGCAAAAAGAACCCCTTCAGCAGCCCGGCCTCAGGCTGACTAGCCTCCTGCATATAGTGCTGCATATATAAATCGCCGACACGGATCATCTGAAGCTGCTCCGATAGCTCAATGCGCTCAATCGATTGTGACACCTCATCGGCTTGGGGCGCTTCCGGTTCATCGAGAACCGGCTCCGCTTCGTACTTATGTATAGAACGTTGGAATACGGCTTGGTAAATGGCGCGAATAAAATCCGGCATCCTCTGAAGTCTGCTCATCATAGAGTCCTTATCCAATGTACGTCGGACTTCTAGTTCGCTGCTTGAAGCTGGATCACTGCAACGACTGCCTTCTTGAAGGCGGTCTGAACAGCGCCCCGGTCTGTGAAGCCCTCAGACGGCACAGCGTTCTTCACCGCATCTGCAACCTGCAGCTTCGCTTCATCTGTCATCGTACGGTAGCCGACCATGACAAGACCGAGGTACGGAGACTCGAGCGCCTCCTTCATCGATGCTGCATCGGCAGCCTGACTGACAGCCGCAATCGCGTTGCGAAGCGCTGCGACATCCCGCTGTGCCGCTACTGCCGCGTCCAGAGCTGTCTGCAGCTCAAGCGTGCTGCCGAACTGTCCGGCTATGTTGAGCTTCACAAGCTCCGCCGCCACCGCAGTCTGGTCCTCCGCTGCGAGCTCTTCAAGCAAGCTCAGGTTCAATGCCAGCTCAGGAGCACCCAGTACCGCCTTCATGCTCGAGGCGTCAGCTGCCTGACTCAGGAGCTGAAGAGCAGCCTCGACTCCCGCTACAGGAGCTTGTACAGGGGCGACCACTACTGGCGGCGCGACAACTGGCGGCGTCACCGGAGGCTGCTCGACTTGCACCTCATACACAGACTCGGTAACGGTCGGCTCTGCCTTCTCCTCATAGACGGAATCGGTCACCGTCGTCTCGGTCTGCCCGGCATCCTGAAGGAAATCTGTGCCGAGTGATGCCGCCGACACTACCGTTACAATCGTTGAGGCGGCCATGGTTGCTGTAAGCACCTTAGCTACGCTCTTCTTTGAATCACTCTTCTTCTTAGTCATCTGAATCCCTCGCTTTGGCTTGTAATCGTATTAAAAGCTTGCAGCATATATGGAAGCAGCCTGGTCTGATGGGAATGACGGCTGCAAGGTAAACGTCTTGACTTCCTCGGACAGCATAGATCCGATTCTCCGGCTCACTCTGTCTTTAAGCTCGTTCAGCAGATGAATGGCCTCCTCCTCGAAGGCGTCGACAGGATCGCGCTTCTCAATCGCACGGAAATGAATCGCCTGCTTCAAGTATTGAAGCTGCTCCATATGATCTTGCCAGTAGCGATCCATCGTCATCAAGCAATCGACTCTCCAGCGCTCCTTCCACTGAGCATCGAGCCACTCCGACTCCAAGCAGGCCAGCGCTTCGCTCCAGCGATTGCGGACAAGCCGCTGGACATCGTCCAGCTCCAGCATCTCATTCAGCTTCAGCTCAGCGCCTAATGCCAGCTCCTGCTGTAGACGGCGCACATCCCACTCCTCGTACAGCTGGTGCTGCGGACAATAGGCTGCAGTCTGTTCATCCAGCCAGTATTGCAAGCAATCCTTCAGCAGCTCGCTTGCCTTACTGCTCTCCAGCAGCTCACTGCGATACGTGTAGTACCACTCCCGCTGGCGATGAATGACACAGTCGAAGCGGTACACGAGCGAGCGAATGTCGAACATATGGCGCTCTGCCCTTCGCTGTACGTGCTCAACGAAGCTGTTGAGCGGCTTGTGGAGCACCCCTTCTTCCCCCCAAGCCCACTGGCGAATCCATCGCTCTGCTTCCTCCTCCGCGAAGCGCTGGAACAGCTCGTCCTCAAGCGAGACGAAAAACTGGCTCCGCCCAGGACTGCCCTGCCGTCCCGATCTGCCGCGAAGCTGAAGATCGATACGCCGGCTCTCGTGACGCTCAAGACCTATAACATGCAAGCCTCCAAGCTCCTCGACGCCTGCTCCAAGCCGAATATCGGCGCCTCGTCCGGCCATGTTCGTCGCGATCGTGACCGCACCGCGCTGCCCAGCCCTTCCGATGATGTCGGCCTCCTCGCGTTCAGTCCTTGCATTCAGCACCTGACACGGTATGCCTGCTGCTTGCAGCCGTTCGGCGACCTCATAGGACTGCTGAACACTCGTCGTCCCAACCAGCACCGGCGTGCCCCGTGCATGAAGCTCCTGCACAGCAGTCTGCAGCCCTCGATATTTCGCCTCCTTGCTGACGAATACGAGATCGGGCGCATCGACACGCTGCACAGGACGATGCGTCGGAACAGACAGCACCTCTAGTCCGTAGATGCGAGCGAGCTCCTCCTGATCCGTCTCGATGGTGCCTGTCATGCCCAGCAGCCTGCGGTACAACCCGAAAAACTTCTGGACCGTAATCGAAGCGTTGGCGCGCGTCTCGGCACTTAATGAAAGCCCTTCCTTAACCTCGATCGCTTGATGGAGCCCATCGCTGAATTCCCGGCCTTTCATCATACGACCGGTAAACGCATCGATAATGTTCACCTTGCCCTCAGATACGAGGTAATCCCGGTCATGCTGCATCAGCTTGTGAGCTCGAAGACTTTGAAGTAAATAATGGTATACCGTTGTATTATCGAGATGGAACAAATTATCCACCATAAAGGTCGACTCTACCTTACGTATGCCAGCCTCAGTGAACATCACTTGCATCGTCTCGCGGTCAATCTCATAATCGCGGTCTTCCTTCAGTCCACGAACAAACTTATCGCATATATAATACAGATCCGGCGCACCCTTCGTCTTGCCGGCTATAAGAATAGGCGTTCTCGCCTCATCAATCAGCACGCTGTCAATCTCATCGATCACCGCACAAGCGAGCGGGCGCTGCACCTGTCGGTCCGGGTCATAGACGAGTCGGTCGCGCAAATAATCAAAGCCGAACTCAGACCAGGTGCCGTAAGTAATATCTTGAAGGTAGGCCTGCTTCTTCTCCTCGGGATTAAGCTCCGAATGATTCAGCGCAACGGTCATTCCGAGTCGTCCGAGAACGTTCCGTGCCTGCTCGCAATCGCGCTCCGCCAAATACCGGTTCACCGTGATCATATGCACTCCCTCACCCTGAAGACCAAACCAGTACAACGGTAGCAGCGACACGACGGTCTTGCCTTCACCAGTCCGCATCTCGGCCACATGCCCCTGGAGCATGGCCCAGCCTCCGATCAGCTGCTCGGGATGCAGCCGAATGCCCGACTCCCTGCGCACAGCCTCCTTCACGAGGGCGAACGCCGTCAGCGCCGCATTGGTCGGAGCCTTGCCCAGCCGCACACGCTGTCTCAGCAGCTCTCCTTCTCTCAGCAGCTCGGCGTCATCCATCCGCATCAGCAGCTCGACCTGCTTCTCCACGCGGTGAAGCTGCTTACGAATATTGTTCAGAGTCTTCTGTGAAGATCCAGTTATCCAGTTACGTACTGCAGCAAGCAATGGATCACCCCCGCCAGTGGTCTTAATCCGATAGTCTTAATTTGTCATATAAAATAGTCCCTATGTAATGATATGTAGCATTATATCACGACTCACCAGCTAGGAATATGTAGAATTATACCAAATGAAGCGAAATCCCCCCTGTGCGCACTGATTTTTTTAGCGAATAACAAAGAATTATGTCGAACTTATAGCTCTATATTACATTGTATCCTCCTGATTGAAAAGAAGGTAATATATTGAAATAATATTATTCTGAAAAAACAAAAAACTCTCGTCTCCCATCCGCAGACAGTGCGAATAGAGACGAGAGACTCGAGACACAGCTTCTTCGTACACCCGATATAGGCGCCATATAGCTAGTGGGAGCCGACCAGGTTTTTACCATAATAAATTTCGTCCATCTCCAGCTTGAGACGCTTCGCAATCGTCTCCTGCTCTTGACGGGACAACGATTCCTTCGTATAGCCGAACAAGTAATTGTTCAGGTCGAATTGCCTAAGCTTACACTTCGTATGGAAGATGTTCTCTTGATACACGTTGACATCGATCATATCGAAGAGCTCCTTCACTTCATCGGGGATATAATTCTGAATCGAGCTAATCTCATGATCAATGAACAGCTTATAGCCGTGTATATCGCGCGTGAAGCCTCGTACCCGGTAATCGATCGTCATGATGTCTGTGTCGAACGAGCGGATCAAATAATTGAGCGCCTTGAGTGGCGATATTTCTCCGCAGGTGGATACATCGATGTCGGCGCGGAACGTGCTGATCTCTTCATCAGGATGGTACTCCGGATACGTATGAACTGTAACATGGCTTTTGTCCAGCTGCATCACAACGGAATCAGGCAACGGTCCTGGCGATTCCTCATACGACTCCGTCGGCACCTCCACGATCGGCCCCTCAGAGACGAGCATCGTCACGCTGGCGCCCTGCGGCACATAGTCTTGCTTCGCAATGTTCAGAACGTTGGCACCGATGATGTCCGCCACCGTCTTTAATATCTTCGTCAGCCGATCGGCGTTATATTGTTCATCGATGTACGTAATATACGCCTCGCGTTCCTCCTTCGTCTTCGTATAGCATACGTCATACATGTTGAAGCTGAGCGACTTCGTCAAATTATTGAAGCCGTGCAGTTCAATGACCTGCTCCTGCAATGGCGCTGTCTGCTGCATATCCATCTCCCCTTATATATGGATTGGCGTTATTGCCATCAATTGCTTATATCTGAACATAACGTTCCCCGTTTGCATACATTTAATGCCTTCAAGCCTTAACAACTCCGATGTATTCATAGTTCACAATTTGGAAACAATTAAGAGCGCTTACTTAACAAAATAACACCTCATGTTTGTTTACCTCACATCATACTCTGTAGTATACTAGCTTCATACATTTTTCGACAAAACGAATATTAGGAGTGTACAGCCATGACCTGGATCCGGACACTATTGAAGCCATCCTCCTCGCTCATGAACAGACTGCAGTATGGAAAGAAATTTCTCGTGATCACGCTGCTGTTCCTCAGCGCCCTCTCGTTCATGATGTACAACGCTGTCAAAGAAATACAAGCGGACCGACAATTCGCCGAGAAGGAGCGTCTCGGTGTTCGTTATAATGAAGGCTTGCTCAAGGTTATGCTTCAGTTCCAGCAGCACCGCGGGCTGGCGAACGGTTACCTGAACGGTGACCCTTCACTGGAGACGGCAATGAAGGAGAAGGCATCGCAGGCCGACGAAGCAATCAAGCAGATGGAGACGCTGGAGGCCGAGCTTGGCGCTCAGCTCGACACAACAGCCGGCTGGCTTGCTGTGAAGGATAAGTGGATGAAGCTGCGTGACGGGACAGCCAGCATGACGGCGGCGCAAAGCTTCGAGGTACATTCCGGTTTGGTAGACGACACGATTCATTTGATCAAGCACGCAGCCGATATGTCGAACCTGACCTTGGACCCGGATCTCGACTCCTATTACTTAATGGACTTAACAGTGAACAACCTTCCGACACTCATGGAGAAGCTCGGACAGGCGCGAGGCAAAGGTACCGGAATTGCTGCCTCACAGAAGCTGACGCCTGAGCAGAAGCTCGAGCTCTTGATCTTCACGGATTCTATCCGAACTAATTCTGCAGACGTGAACAAAAAAGCGGGTATCGTCTTCAAGCACAACGCCTCAATCCGAGCTGATCTTCATCCGCTCGCCACAGGCACCGTAGGTGCGGCAGACGAATTCGTCAAAACATTGGATACGAAGCTGCTGAATGCCGAGACGATCAACATCGCGCCTGCTGAGCTGTTCGAACAAGGGACGAAGGCCATCGAAGGCACGAGCGCCATGTACGTCAAATCAGCGGAGAAGCTGGATCTCCTCCTCCAGCAGCGTGTTCAACGTCTGACCGACAAGCTCAACACTGTGCTGATCACGAACATCGTCATCGTCCTGCTAGCTTGCTACATGTTCACCGGCTTCTATATGTCTGTGAAGGGAACGATCAGCCAGCTTCGCCGCGCTGCGCGGACGATGGCTGGCGGAGACTTGACTGTAGATGCGAGCTTGACGACACGCGATGAGCTTCGCGAGGTCGGCGAAGCGTTCACGACGATGGCTCAGCAGATGAGCCGCATGCTGCAGCGCAACAAGGAGCTTGCTGACCGTGTCGCCGCCTCGTCGACGGACTTGACGGCCGTTGCAGAGCAGACATCGCGCACGACCGAGCAGATCGCGGAGGCGATGCAGCAGATTGCAGCCGGCTCGGAGCTGCAGGTGCGCAGCAGCGAGGAGACCGCCAATGCGATGAACGAGATGGCCATCGGCATCCAGCGCATTGCCGAGAACGCCAGCACTGTCTCCGAGGCGTCTATGGATACAACCAAGCTAGCACGCAACGGAAGCGAATCGGTGCAGCGCGCTGTCGAGCAGATGCAGACGGTTCGCGACAAGGCGCTGTTGACCGCCGGTACGATGAAGGTGCTCAGCGACAAGTCGGATGAGATCGGTACGATCATCTCCGCCATCAGCGACATTACAGCCCAGACGAACCTGCTCGCGCTCAATGCCTCGATCGAGGCTGCACGCGCCGGAGAGCACGGACGAGGCTTCGCGGTCGTGGCAGGCGAGATTCGCAAGCTAGCGGATCAATCGAACACGTCCGCGGCTATGATACAGACGTTAGTTGCAGATATTCAAGCCTCTGCCCATGAAGCCAAGATATCGATGGACGCTGGTGTACAGGAGGCTGAGCTCGGCTCGCAGGTCATTATGGAGACGAACGAGGCATTCGGAGCTATTCGCGCCTCCATCGAGCAAGTCACCGAGCAGATTCAGGAAATATCTGCCGCCTCTGAGCAGATGTCGGCAGGCAGTGAGCAAATTACAGCCTCCGTAGACGAAATGCTCCAGATCGCCACGAGAACGATGAGCCAGACGCAGACCGTGTACGCCTCCACCGAGGAGCAGACCGCCTCTGTCGAGGAAATTACCGCTTCCGCGGAGACGCTAAGCGCCACAGCCGTTCAGCTGAAGGAAGAGCTGCAGAAGTTCAAGACGAAGGCATAGCCTGTTTGCCTTACCGGCATTACACCAAAAAAGCTTCATTCCCCGTCCTAAGCAAAGGACGGCGGAATGAAGCTTTTTTTGACATACAAGTGAGCGAGGGTTGTCAGCTATAGCGCTGGGCCTGCATGCTGCACAACCAACGCTTGCTGCTTGCGCTCCAGACGGCGAAGACTAGCGTACAGCACCGTCAGCTCGATCGGCGCTCCGACAGCAGCCGTCAGGCCGGCTAACGCTCCATTGAGCTCGGGCACAGTGACGACGAGCATGAGCAGCAGCACCATCGAGGTGACCACCATCGTCAGCTTACTCACCATGATGGGTCGTGTCTGTCCGGCGAGCATGCATCTGCCTGCTAAGTAATCGATCCACGGGAACAGGAAGCTCTGAACAGCCAAGAAGAGCAGCACTCAATTATTTTGAACTTACTGGAAAATAAGGTTATTATTATATCAGCTATCAGCTATCCATGTAATAGTTAGGAGGAGCCGCCTTGCAGAAGCCTGAACGCATCTTGCTAGCCGATGACGAAGAAGGAATATTAACCTTGCTGGAGATTACATTAAAGAAGGAGCGGTTCATGCACATCACAAGCTGCATGACCGGCCGCGAAGCGCTGGCGCTCGTGCAGCAGAACAGCTACGATCTGATCGTGCTCGACGTGATGCTCCCGGACATGAACGGCTTCGACCTGTGCAGCCGTATTCGCCGCCACACGACAGCCCCGATCATCTTCATTACATCCTGCGCAAGCGACTTGGATAAAATAACCGGTCTTGGGATCGGAGGAGACGATTATATTACGAAGCCATTCAATCCGCTTGAGGTTGTCGCTAGAATCCAGGCACTGCTCAGACGGCAGAGTATGCTGAAGTCGGGGCCGGATGGTCAACCGGAGGCCAAGGAGTATCGCTTTGGCTCCTTCTTACTGAAGCCGGATATTGCCAAGCTGATCATCGACGGCAAGGAGCTCGATTGCACAGCTAAGGAGCTGCAGCTGCTCATCTTTTTTTGCAGCAATCCGAACCGCATCTTTACGGCCTCCCAAATTTACGAATACGTATGGGGCGAGCCCGGATTCGGCGTAGAAAAGACGATCGCTATGCACATCTCCAATCTTCGCAAAAAAATCGAGTCAAACCCGAAGGAACCTGCCACAATCATGAACCTGAGAGGTATTGGCTATAAGTTCGTGCCTCCCGGTGAGAGATGCCCATGAAGACACGGCTCCGATTCACGTTGCATTATATCGTCGGTCTGATCGTCTGGATGCTCAGTCTCGGGATGACGCTGCTGCTAGCCGTTGAGGTGCTGTTTCCTCTGCTCGGACTTGAGGAGGAGAATCCTCATTACGACCTGTTCGTCATCCTTGTCTTTACTGCGAATGTCATATGGAGCAGCTTCTTATTCAGCTGGTACTTCGGTGGTCCACTGTGGTTCATCGTCTCTCGAATTTCACAGCTGTCCAGCGGGATGTACGAGGCCCCTCCGCAGCATCAGCAGCTGTATCGCAGGAACAACAAGCTGAAGCTCCCCTATTCATTGTACGAAGAAGTGATTCAGAATCTCGAGTCGCTAGCTGCCTCCTTACAGGCTGCCCGCCGGGAACGCTTGATCGTAGAGGAGTCGAAGAAGGATTGGATTGCTGGCATCTCACACGATCTGAAGACTCCCTTAACTTATATTACTGGCTACTCTTCATTGCTGCTCATGGAGGACTATGAATGGAACGATCAGGAAAGATACACGTTTATTACCGAGATCCAGAAAAAGAGCTTACATATGGAAGCGTTAATTCAGGATCTGAGCTTGACCATGCAGCTCAACAACGCCCAGTCCCCTCTACCCCTTCAGGTGGAGCCCCGCGATCTGATCGAATTTCTGAAGAAGCTGATCGCTGACGCCGCGAGCGATCCGCGTGCAGTGGTATGCGAATTCAGCTTTCATTCGGAATGCGAGGCTCTCCATGTTCCATTCGATGACCGGCTTCTGTACCGCGCGCTGCAAAATATCATGATGAATGCTATCCTTCATAACCCTCCAGGGACAAGCATAGCGGTTACTGTTACCGAAAATCGAAGCTCTCAGGTGATTATACAAATCGCGGATGACGGACAAGGGATGGACGAGCAGACGCTCAGCAACGTATTCACCAAGTATTACCGCGGCAAGCCTACGAGCTCCTCCGAATTCGGCACCGGCCTCGGGATGGCGATCGTACGAAGTCTCATCGAAGCGCATGGCGGACACATTACGGTAGACAGCACTGTCGGCCAAGGAACCACCTTCACCGTCATTATTCCGAAGCATGGAAAGCCAGACTCCTGAAGGAGTCTGGCTTTATTTAGTGCGCCTGATGCAGTGTTATAGAAGCGTTATTTCAATGTAATGTGACCCGAGGAGGTCATGATGGTTAAGGTCGGTGCCTGGGAGCTGTTGCTGCCAATAGCAGCGGTCAGCTTCTGACCTGCCCCCTTCGAGGTCACGTCCGACTCCGACGTGAGCGACGATTGAATTTTCCCGGATTCAGACGAAGCATTCAGCTGCAAGCCTTGCGGCTTATTCAGAAACGACAGCTCAATCTTGCCCGTGCTCGTACGAATGCTGCTGTTTGCCTTTACATTTCCTTTATGTGAAATTTTCACATGACCCGTATCGTTATCGATAGCGAGCGCTCCATCGACCTGATTCAAGCTCATATCCCCTGCAACAAGCTCGCTGCGCAGCAATCCTCCCTCGAAGCCGTTCATTTCAATGTTCCCTGAATCGGCCTGCAGCACAAGCTCTTCAGCCTTCACATTATTCCCTGTAATCGAGCCCGAGCTTGATTTCAAGCTGATCTTCCGATACATCTTCTCTGGCAAATCAACGAAAACTGTCCCCGTCTTAAAGTTAATGATCCCCGAGGAAGCCGCGGCATCAATCGTCAGAACGCTGCCACTCATTTGAACAGGCAGCTCCTTACCACTGTCCGTACTAACCTTCAGCTCTGTGCTCTTAGACGGACGCACCTGGATGTTCTGTCCTTCTGTCGTGAGCTTAATCTCTTGCACTTGCTCTGCGTCAAAAGACTGCTCTTGTTGTCCGGAGACCGCATTCGAGCTGCAGCCAACGATCGTAAGAACGAGGCCTGCCGCACATATCAACATCATCAGCTTTCTTTTCGCTTGGTTCATTTCCATTACACTCTCCCTTTTACGTGTACGATTTTTCGAGCGTGAGCAGCCTGCTTCCGATACGTGAACAGCTGCTGACCTGCCAGTGATACGAGCAAGAACATGAGAGTCATTAGCAAGTACAGCCATGGATAACTCGAGGATGCTCCAAGGAAATCCAGATATGGAATATCATTGATCGGTCCAAGATACCACCATAGCATATACAGCACCTCGAACAGCTTTCTTGAGCCACTGAAGCCTCCTAGCGCAAGCGCCATGGTCGGGACAAATACGACGCCGACAAGCCAGGTCTGGAGGTCGAGCCAAAGCCCGCTTGATGCGAATTGAATGAGCGCCCCGGAGGAGAAGAGCAGCGTCACAGCGATCCCGGATATCCATACCGCCATCCATTTGAAGATCGGAGGACAGCTAGCCTTCATCAGCTCCTGTGTGAAGTAATGTCGATCTCTCGTTCCCATCTGCGACCAGATCGCAATAGGCCACACCATCACCACCGGCAGCCAGCTGCGCACATACTCCAGTGGAACAAGCAGACTGAGCGCGAGCAGCGCAGCTGCACAGCCATACCACCAGATGGAATACCCCTTAAGCATTAGCTTGAGCTCCG
This sequence comes from Paenibacillus sp. YYML68, assembly GCF_027923405.1. NCBI lineage: Bacteria > Bacillati > Bacillota > Bacilli > Caryophanales > Paenibacillaceae > Paenibacillus > Paenibacillus sp. YYML68. The sequence goes on from NZ_BQYI01000001.1 coordinate 4,048,083, forward strand.
CCGTGATGAGACGGCTCAACGCTATGCGCTTCGTTCGCTCGAGCGGCGACAGCTTATACTCATGCTTGGCCTCCATCCGAGGCTTGACGGCCCCTTTCTCCTCGAACAGTGGAAGCTTGAACCCGCTGTCCCCGGACTTCTGCTTCTTGAAGCGATTGAACAGCAAGGCGGTCAGCAGGACGAGAACGGCAGCCAGCATCACCCAGATTAGCCTCTGCATGAGCAGCTGGATGCTCCAGTCGACCCCTTGCCATACGAAGGTCGGCACAGCCCCTTCCACCGGATAATAGCCGAAGCTTCCCCCCTCCTCGCTGTTCGCAATGAATTCGTACGTGAGCGCCGCCTCCTGAACCATGTCGGATCGAATGACATCAAGACCGAACAAGTCCCAGAACGCATTCGGAGCCGCAATGGACATCACGCTGAAAAAAATCCACAGTACAAAAAACATAATGTTGCCGACTACGCCCTGCAGGCCTGGACATACATCAAAAAACACAGTCAACGCAGCAAGAACAATCAAGGACGGAAGTGCTAAATACAGGAAGGGAAGTAAGTAATGGTGCATGCTTACATACATCTCTTCGCCGCGAAGCAACTGCATAGCCATAAAGCCGACTATCAAGATGAGCTCAATCACGAGAAGCACTACGAGATTCGAGAGCGCCTTGATTGTGATATAACGCAGATTGCTGATCGGTGTCGCCGCAATGATCTGCCCGATGCGAAGTCTCCCGTCCTCGGAGATCTGACTGCGCAGCATGTAGAAGCCGAACAGCCAGAGCAGAAGCGTCGACAGCATCGCGACCATCCCGCCAAGCCAAGCGGAATTGTAAATCCCCCTAACTCCGCCAATATAGAACACCTCATACCCGGCTGTAGCAGCTGGCACGCAGGCATAGCTGAGAAACAAACTGAGTCCGACGACGATCAGGAAGGCGTAGCTCCTCATCTGCCTGATCAAGCCTGTGCGAATTAAGCAAAGAAAGGATTCAGCGAATGAAATCATGTCAGCACTCCTAATCTGGACACCGAGAACAGATACGCATCCTCCAGCGATGGAGGCAGCGGCACCGCGTTCGAAGCCGGACGAGACTTAGACACAATTCGAGCATGCACACCGTCCTGACGATGAATAGCACTGCTCACGGTGTACTTCTCCTGCAGCTCTTGATATTGGTTAGCGGGAATAACACAATGCCACACGTGATGATCGACGCTCTGAATGAGCTTCTCCGGGGTTGTATACGTAACTAGCTCGCCCCTTGACAAGATGGCGATATGTGGAGCAATCGATTCGATATCTGTCACAATGTGCGTAGATAGAATGACGATACGGTCCGAGGCCAGCGTTGAGAGCAGGTTTCGGAATCGAATCCGCTCCTCGGGATCAAGCCCAACCGTCGGCTCATCGACGATTAATAACGAAGGATCGTTAAGCAGAGACTGTGCGATCCCGACCCGCTGCTTCATGCCGCCAGAGAAGCCTCCCAGCATCCGCTTGCGATGCTCGGTTAAATTCAGAATGTCCAGCAGCTCATCTATACGCTTACGAGCCGACCTCGATGAGATCCCCTTCATGGCTGCCATATACTCGAGGAACTCAATCGGAGTCATGTTCGGATACACACCGAAATCTTGAGGCAAATAGCCTAATTGCCGCCGAAGTTCATCAGGGTGTTTCCCTATATCGACGCCGTTCCAGCTAACTGCCCCCGATGTCGGCTGCTCAATCGTGGACAGAATACGCATGAGCGTCGATTTGCCGGCACCATTCGGTCCGAGCAGACCGAGTATGCCTTCGTTCAACGTAACGTGTACATCACGAAGCGCTTGCTTCGCGCCATAGTTTTTAGATACGTGCTGAATGTTTAGCTCCAATTCGAACTCCTCCATGGAATGTAATGTACGAACAGCTTGATGCTGTGTCTTACCAGCTCTGATACCATTGTAGACAACGAAAGTAAAAACAAAGCAAAGAGGTGGCAAAGCTTACGCAACATTTCATAAGCAGACTCAGGCACGGGCCATCGAGCCAAAATGCCCTTGCACTCAGCAAGGGCACGGGATGGATGCGCTATGGACGAACCAGCTCTTGCTTCAGGCCATGTCCCGCCATCATCAGCAATTGCTGCTTAAGCTGCTCACCTAGCTGACACATGAGCGTATATTCGAACAGATGATGATTGTAACGAATGCTGTAATGCAGGCAGCTGTTCACGATGTGAGCGTTCAGCTCCAGCTGATACGGCCAAGGCATATCGCCATCAATGAGGTCACCCACCGGCATATCAGATACCGAGATCGACTCATCCCGGACGCCGTCCTCGAATTGGCCCAAATAATTGAATAATAGATCAGGCATGACCTTGAACGTCATACCTTGGGTGTAGGCTGGTTCAGTCATAAACCGCAATAGCGTATAGCCAAGGCCTCTGATCGGAACGCTCTGATTAGCCCGGGCTACAGACACGATCTGAACGGATATCTCCTCATCCTCCAGCTCATATACGACGGGATAGCACGCTGTAAACCACCCGACCGTGCGTGTCAGGTCCAGCCGCTCGGCGAACTCATAACGGCCGTGACCCTCCAAATCGATCGCAATGCGCCGCTGCCCTGTCCAAGTCTTGATCGTTCTTGTCCATGCGGCGAGCAGAAGATCCTGGAACTCAGACTGATACGCTGCAGGGGCTTCGCGCAGAAGCTGCTCCGTCTGCTCGCGAGTCAGCTGGCTCTCCAGCTCCATCATATCGGAGAAGGTATGCCGCGGCGGCTCTTCCCCTACCGTATGCTCCGTTAGTCGAGCACTCGGAATAGCCTGCAGCACCTGGCTCCAGTAAGGCTGTTGCTCTATAATTTCCCTGCTGCTTGCATAATGCGACAGCTGCTCGCTCCAGCTTCGGAACGACGTTGACTTAGCCGGGAGCAAGAGCGCCCGATCCTCCCGCATACAGCCGTACGCCTGTGCGAAGTCCTCCAGAATAATGCGCCACGATACGGCATCAATAACGAGGTGATGAACGATGATCAGCAGGTGGTCTCCTGTTCCCGTATGGAACAGTCCGAGCTTGACCAGCGGTCCAGTCTCTAATTGTATACTGCGCTGAAGCCTGTTTGCTTCCTGAAGAATGATCCGCTCGACCTCCGATTGCTCCTGCAATTGAAATACGTCTAGCTCGAAGCAATCGCTGCCAACCGCTCTGTTAAACTGTCTGATGCCATATTCATCTCGCGTATAAATCATCCGTAGCGCATCGTGATGCTCCGTCAAATGCCTGAAGGCTCGACGGACCTCATGCTCCTGCCAGCCTTCGGCGTGCTTCAGCATGATAGCCTGATTCCAGTGTGACGGCTGCTCCTGAAGAGCGAACACCCATTGCTGAACGGGCGTCAACGGCACCTCGCCTGTAACCTCATCGGGGCACTCCTGAGCTCCAGCCTCCCTAGTCAGCTTCGGAGCTACCTCCATAATAGTAGGAGAGTCGAATAGCTGCTTGACCTTGAGCTGATAGTTCAGCTTGGCAAGCTTGGCGCATATTTGCAGCGCCTTGATCGAATCGCCGCCCAATTCGAAGTATGGCTCATCTATCCCAATCTCCGCTATGCCCAGCACGTCCATCCATACTTGTACTAGCACCTCTTCCTCCTGATTACGCGGTCTCACCTTCGCCTTATCAGACATGGACGGCTCCGGAAGGCGCTTCACATCGATCTTGCCATTCGCTGTTAATGGCAGCTCGGTCAGTTGGATGAAGCAAGAGGGGATCATGTACTCGGGAAGCCGTGCAGCCATGTAGGATCGCAGCGTAGAAGCAGCCAGCTCTACATCGTAGACGCTCGACGAATAATAGGCGGCAAGCGCTACTGTACCGTCCTCACGAGCAGGGGCCACAACGATGGCTTCATGGAGATCCGGATGCCCCAGCAGACAAGCTGTGACTTCCCCCAGCTCGACCCGGTGCCCTCTCACCTTAACCTGATGATCCAGTCTCCCCATATACTCAATGGTGCCGTCCGGTAGCCAGCGAGCCAAATCCCCGGTTCGATACAGACGCGCCCCCACCTTGAACGGATGAGCGATGAAGGAGCGCTCTGTCAATTGCGGCCTATTGAGATAGCCTCGGGCGACCCCCTCGCCACCGATGCACAGCTCGCCCGGAACGCCGACAGGCTGCAGCTGACTCGACTCATTCAAGATGTAGACTTCCGTATTCATAATCGGTCTTCCGATCGTAACCTGCTCCGAAGCTGCATGAAGCACCGACCATGTCGCGCAAACTGTCGCTTCGGTTGGCCCGTAGGCGTTGATCAGCTTACGCCCTTCGCCCCACTTGGCCACGAGCTCCAACGTACACGCTTCGCCAGCCGTCACAATGGTCTGTAGCGCCTCAAGCGGCTCGTACTCCATCGTTCGAAGCAAGGAAGGCGGCAAGGTTGCGACTTGAATGCCGTTCATACTCAGCCATTCCGCGATTCCCCGCTCCATCAGAATGTGCTTGTCCTCCATATACAGCGTCGCTCCAGCTATAAGGGTCGGGAATATTTCCCACACCGAAGCATCAAAGCTGCTGGACGCGAACTGGATGACCCGGGTACCCTCTTGGATGCCCAGCTCGCCCGCGACTAGCGTCAAGTTACATAGGCTGCGATGCTCGATCATGACACCCTTGGGCTTACCCGTTGAACCTGAGGTATAGATCACATAAGCGAGGTCCTCGGGCTGCACATCAGAACGCGGATTGCATTCTACCATCTCAGACCAATCAGAGGGCCGATCAATGGGCAGCAACTCTCCGTCGTAATCCTCGTCATCGAGCACCCCTGTCACAGCATACTCAGTAACCACGATCCGCGCCTTGCTGTCCTCCAGAAAATAACGGATGCGTTCAGCCGGATACGATGGATCGATCGGTAAATAGGCGGCTCCAGCCTTCAGCACTCCAAGGACACCGACCAATAAGTCCAGCGATGGCCTCAGCATGACACCGACGATATCACCACTACCAACCCCCTTCCTCTGCAGAAGAAGCGCGACCTGATTCGCCCGCATATTCAGCTCGGAATAGGTCATGCTCCTCCCTCTCCAGACGGCTGCCGGCAGTTCTGGCGACATGTCGACACGGGCTTCGAATAGCTCGATGATAGTCGAATTGCGGAAGGGCGCCTCGTAAGGAGGATTGAACTCACTGCATATGCGCTTCACCTCGTCATCTGTCACCATGCGAATCGTGCCAAGCTTGGACTGCGGCTTACGGACAATTTCAGCCACGACCTGCTTGTAATGACTTGCCAGCCTCTCCATTGTAGCGGGACCGAACAGACGACGGTTATATGTAAGCCGTACCTCGAGCTTGTCCGAAGCCGTAATCTCCCACGTTAGATCGAGCTTCGCCGCCTCTTCACTGAAGGCAGCCTCCGTTATCTCAAGACCCGGCACTGTGAGTTGAACTGGCTCCCATGTCTGCAGCATGAACATCGTGTCGAACAACGGGTTGCGGCTTGAGTCCCGCTGCAGCTGGACGCATCTGATCAGCTCCTCCAGCGGATAATCACCATGCTCATAAGCCGCAAGCAGCTCCTGCTTGACCGCTTGCAAATGGTCTATGAACGTTCGTTCATCCTCCAGCTGAATTCGCAGCGGGATCACATTGGCAAACATCCCTACCGTTTGCTCCAGCTGCGCGGTATGACGGCCAGACAACGGTGTGCCCACCACAAGATCTCGCTGACCTGAATATTTAGCCAGCACGATCATGTATACGGCCATCAGCGTCATGAACAGCGTCACGTGCTCCCGGACCGCCAGCTCCTTCAAGCTCGAGGTCATTTCATGATCCAGCTCAAAAAGCAGCGTGCTCCCTTCAAACGTCTGCACCGGCGGTCTCACCTCATCTGTCGGGAGGCTCAAAATCGGGAGCTCTCCTGAAAAACGACTGACCCAGTATTGCTCCTGGCACTTGAATTCGTCGCTCTTCACCCACCGCTTCTGCCAAGCGGCGTAGTCTGAATACTCGAACGTAAGAAGCGGCAGCGCCTTGCCTTGATACAACTGAAGCAGATCATGAACAACAATATGGACGGACAGCCCATCGCACACAATATGGTGGACGTCCATGAGCAGCACATATCGATCCTCATCATTCACATGCAACAGAGCGGCACGGAACAACGGCGCTCGCTCCAGTTGGAACGGTTGAACGAAGGCCCGCATCTCTAGCTCCAGCTCCATTTGTGCAACATTTCGATACGTCAAGCTCAGCTCGACTTGGTCATGTACCCGGAAGACGAGCTCCTCGTTCTCCATATGAAATGAGGTGCGCAACGCTTCATGACGTACTGTCAACTGCTGCACAGCACGCTCCAGCTGCGCTTCATCCAGCTTGCCTCGAATATCTAGAGCGAACGGTACGTTATAGCCGACCTCGGTATCGTCGAATTGCTGAATGGAATACAATCTCAACTGCTGAGACGTTGCCGAATAGAACGTTGCCTGTTCCGCCTTCTCCAGCGGGACCGTCCCCCGCTCGCTGCGCATGGCAGCCACATAATTTGCCATCTGCCGAATGGAAGGATGGAGGAGGACGGCTGAGATCGGAATATCGATACGAAGCGCCTTCTGCAGCCTGGATACGATCATCGCCGCTTTCAGAGAGTGACCGCCAAGTTGAAGAAAATGCTCGTTCATACCGATGCTCTCGTGGCCGAGCACCTGCTGATAAATACGCAGCAAGGTGAACTCCAGCTCATTGCGCGGCTCTGCGTAATCGGTATGCAGTCTTGCAGCCTTCGGCTCCGGAAGCGCATCCCGCTTGATCTTGCCGTTAGAGGTCACTGGCATCGCCTCCAGCCGAAGGAAGAAGGAAGGCACCATATACTCCGGCAAGCTCGCAGCCATATGCTCTCGCAACCCCTCCAAGTCTCCATCCCCGTCAGCCACGTAATAGGCGCACAGACAATCGGCTCCTGTGTGGTCCGGTCTGGCCAGCACAATACCTTCTCTTATGCCCTCATAGCGGAGCAGCTGGGTGTTGACTTCTCCAAGTTCAATTCGATGACCTCTGATCTTCACCTGATGATCGATACGCCCCACATATTCCAGCTCTCCGTTAGGCAGGGCTCTAACCAGATCTCCTGAGCGGTACATGCGCTCGCCGGGCACGAACGGGTTCTCCATGAATCGATTCCGAGTTAACTCCGGACGGTTCAGGTAGCCTCGCGCCACCCCTTCACCACTCACGTACAGCTCCCCTGGAATGCCAGGCGGCAGGAGCCGCATCCGATCATCCATCACATACGTGCGAAGCGTCGGGATCGGATGGCCAATATTACTGACGTTGCTCTCCATTTCGGCACGGGTGATTCGTTTGTACGTCACATGCACCGTTGTCTCGGTAATTCCATACATATTGATAAGCTCGGTCACCGGGTATTTATGATGCCAAGCTCTCAACTGAATAGGTGCTAACGCTTCACCGCCAAAAACAACTTTGCGAATGTGCAGGTGATCTTCGTGATCGGCCTCCTCCTGTATGAGCATATTGAATGAGGATGGTGTTTGATTCAGGATGGTTACCTTCTGCTCCAGCAGCAGCTCACGGAATTTACGGGCATCCCGCGCCGTAGACGCAGGCACAATGACGAGCCTGCCTCCGTACAGGAGCGCACCGTACATCTCCCAGACGGAGAAATCGAAGCACATGGAATGAAACAACGTCCATACGTCATGCTCATGGAAATCGAACAAGTTACAGCTATTAAACAACAGCCTTACGACATTCCGATGCTCGACAAGTACGCCCTTCGGCTTCCCGGTGGAGCCCGATGTATAGATGATGTAAGCAGCTGAATTCGACGGCACGTCCAGCCCAAGATTCACGCCCTGCTGCGCTTCTTGCAGCTTCTCCCCATACGACTCCGCCAAGGTCACAACGGTTCCTTCATAGGTAATCAGAGCATCCAAGCTGTGATCGGTAACCAGCAACGGCGCCTTGCTGTCCTCCAGCGTATATTGGATGCGCTCAGCCGGATATTCAGGATCGATGGGCAAGTAGGCAGCTCCCGCCTTCATAATTGCCAGTATGCTGATGATCATAGATAAGGAGCGCTGAACCGACAGCGCCACGATCGTCTCCTGCCCCGCCCCGGCATCACGAAGCACACGGGCGAATCGGTTCGAAGCCTCGTTCAATTGCTGGTACGTCATCGTCTTGTCGAGATGAACGACCGCAATATGGTCCGGATAGCGAGCCGCCTGTTCTTCAAAGAGCCCGTGTATCGTTTTATCCACTGGGTAGGTGGCAGAGGCAGTCATCTGCTGCGCAGCATGCATCGCCTGCTTCTCTGCACTCAATAGAAGCTCCAGCTCATTGAGACAGCGATCAGGGTTATCGAGAACGAACATCAAGATCGTATTCATATGAGTTGACATGCGTTGCATAAAATCTGATGTGTAGGCCTGCTCGTTGTAGCCGAAACAGATGTCAAGCTCATCCCCAGGTTGAATGATGACCGTCAAATCATAATTTGTATACTCCAGCGAGCTGCCCTCGGTGAAGGTGAAGCCCAGACGCTCGCTGCATTCCTTAAGCGTGTCCAGCGAGGAAGCATAGTTCTCAAACACGACAAGATGCTGGACAAGCTGACCGCCGCAAGCCGAGACGCTCTGAATGTCCGCGAGCGAGCTGTATTCATAGCTTTTGGACTCCAACACCTCCCCATGAAGTCTACGAACGAGGCTTGTGAACGAATCCTCCTGCTCCGTTCTCACCCGGACAGGAACCGTGTTGATAAGTAATCCGACCATCCGTTCCACGTCTAATAGCTGTGGTGGGCGTCCGGATACGACCGAGCCGAATACGACATCATCTTGCCGACTATATAGCTGAAGCAGAACGCCCCATACGGACAGCATTACATGATTTAACGTCGTCTGGAGCTTCCTCGACAGCTCCGCCAGACGCTGTGTCGTCGCCCTGTCCAGTCGAAGCGATTGTTCACCGTGCTTATAGCCGAGGCCGCTTCCATTCAGCTGTCGCGGAATCGTAACCGACTCCTCGTACCCGTCCAGATACGTCCGCCAGTAGCTTAACGCTTGCTCGGAAGGCTGCAGCCTCAGCCACTTGATATACTGACTGTATGACGGAGCAGCACCTAGCCGAAGATCATGGCCTTCGTTGAGCTGCTCGTATCCGGTCCACAGGTCCTCCAGCACGAGCCCCCAGCACCAGCCGTCCATAATAATATGGTGAAAGTTCCAGATCAGCTCATATTGCATGCTTGAACGCTTCAGCAGATGAAGGCGCAGCAGCATATCCTTCGATAAGCAGAACGTGCGGCTGCGATCCTGCTCCTTATACGCCTTCACGTAATCATCCTGCTCCGTCTCGGACAGGTGAGAGAGATCTATATACGTAAGCTTAGCTTCCCGGTGTCTGTACACGACCTGAATCGGCTTGCTCACCTTCTCATACACGAACACGGTACGAAGTACATCATACTTGTCCACCACTGCCTGATAGCTCTGCTCCAGCATGGACACCTTAACGCTACCTTCCAGTATTGCTGAGCCTTGAACAAAATATTGCGGCTCGCTGGCAGCCTTCATCGCATGAAACAGCATTCCTGTCTGCAGAGGCGTCAGCTCATACATATCGAGAATATTACTCTTATCCAAGATAAGGTCCACCTTTCGAATCGATTCATTATGGCTGTAGCGCCTCCAATATATCGTCCAGCTCCTCCACAGTCAGCTTGGCGGCAGTGAAATCGCTCGGTGTCAGCTTCGATGAGGCCTGCTGCATACAATGCTCGGCTATTCGCTGAAGATTCTCGCCATATCGCAGGCTCAGCCTCTCGACCGTGCGCCGAGTCAAGTGATGCTCGGAATACCCGAGCTTGAACAATAATCCGTCCTTCGTCAGCATACCGGTAAGCTCCAGCTTGTATGGAGCCGTGACGTAGGCACTGCCCAGCGCACCCGTCTCCTGCTGTATCAAGGTGGCACCCCCCTCTGATGCATCTCCGATCTCACCGAGGTAATTGAATAATATGTCCGGCTTCAGGGAGAACGTGCCATGATCCTTCATGTCAGCAGGCGTTAAATACTTCAATATTCCGTAGCCGATGCCTCTTGACGGTATGGCGCTTAGTACCTCCTTCACCTGTCTCCATACATGAGCCGGAGATCGTTCCTGAACCGGGAATACAACCGGATAGAGCGAGGTGAACCAGCCGATTGTTCGCGTCAGGTCGATCCCATCCTCGAGGACCTCCCTGCCGTGTCCCTCCAGATCAATGGCTACCTTGGAGCTGCCTGTCCATTCGGCAATCGTGATGACGAGAGCTGCAAGCAGCAGCTCCTGCATATCCGTACGGTTCATGCTCGCACTTGTCCGAAGCTGCTGTGCTGCCACCCGATCCACAAGCAACGTCACGTCCTCATGAAGCTCCGTATCGCCATAAGGCACCTCCTCTGTCGGCAGTGAATCAATCGTCGACGCTGCTAGGCTATGCCAATAGCGTAGCTCCTGCATAAGCTGATCGCTCACCGCGTACCGCTCAAGGCATGCACACCATTCCATATAAGATGTCGTCTTGTCTTGCAAATGTACGCGCTCCTGTCGCTGCAGCTGTTCGTACGCCGCTTGGAAGTCATCGAGCAGGATACTCCAGGACACTCCGTCGATAACCAGATGATGAATAGACAGAAGCAAGTAGTCGCCTTCTCCCTCGGTCTTGAACAGTGCCCCTGCTGTCAACGGACCCGTTGCTAGCTGCAATGATCGATGCACCTGCTCTCCCTGCCGCTCGATGCAAGTCTGGGCACCCTCTTCCTCCTCAAGCCACACCACTCGCAGTTCCAGCTGCGCTTCAGACTCCGGCCTGAAGTACGGGAGGAAGCTGCCGTCAGGCTGTGGGACGAACACCGTTCGCAGCGCATCATGATGGCGAATGATCGCATTCATCGCCTCGACGACGATTGCTTGCTCCCAGCCCTGCTTCCGGTGCAAGAGCACCGCCTGGTTCCAGTGATGGTGATTCTCCAGCTCCAGCTCGAAGAACCAGCGCTGAATCGGTGACAGTAACCCTTCCCCTATGATCGGTGCTTGACTCACCCTGCGGACGTTCTCTCGCATGCACGGTGCCAGCTCCCGGATGGTAGGTCGCTTGAAGAAATCCGACATGTCCACGCGCAGTCCGCGCTTGTTCAATTGAGCTGCCACATGTATGGCCTTGATCGAGTCGCCGCCCAGCTCGAAGAAGTTATCGGTCACCCCAACCTGCTCGACCTTCAATACATCCTGCCACACCTCTGCCAGCCATTGCTCCCGCTCATCTGCAGGTGCGCTGTACTCGCCTGCTGCTGCTCGCTCAGGCTCAGGCAGTGCCTTGCGGTCCAGCTTGCCATTATGAGTTAGAGGCAACCGGTCCATGTGTACGAAGCAAGACGGTATCATATATTCCGGCAGCTTAGCCGCCAGCTGTCGTCTTAGCTCTGAGGCATCCAGCCCAGCATGGGCTGTATAATACGCACACAGATACAGATCACCTGCTGAGTCACTCCTTGCCACGACTACGGCTTCCCGAGCGATCCCACTGTCCATAAGACAACCAGCGACTTCATCCAGCTCGATTCGGTAGCCTCTGATCTTCACCTGATTATCGATGCGGCCCAAATATTCAATCTGACCGTCAGGCAGCCAGCGTGCCAGATCGCCTGTCCGATAGAGGCGGCCTCCCTGTACCATAGGATGCTGCACGAATCGCTCCTGTGTCAGCTCGTCGCGATTCATATATCCGCGTGCCAAACAATTGCCGGAAATACATAGCTCACCTGGGACCCCGATTGGCTGTAGCTGCATCCGATCGTTCATAATCCACAGCTGTACATTATGTATCGGTCTGCCAATCGGAACGATTCGTGGCTCCTCCTGCTCCGGACAATTGTAATACGATACATCAATGGTCGCCTCTGTCGGGCCATACAGATTGTACAGACGAGCCGGATGCCCGGTCCGCTGGAATCGGGCTACGTGACTTGGCAGCAGCGCTTCACCGCTCGTAAACACGCGGGTCAAGCTTCCCAGCTGCTCGATCGTGCCAGGCAGCTCCATGTAGGTCAAGAACGTGTTCAACATGGAAGGTACAAAATGGATGCTCGTTACCCCGTGCTTGGCGATAGCTTGAATCATCGTCTCCGGCGACTTCTCCGCCTCCGGCTCCAGTACACTCAATGAAGCCCCGACAAAAAACCACATAAACAGCTCCCAGACCGAGACGTCAAATACAATGGGCGTCTTCTGCAGCAGCACATCGCAAGGTGCGATGCCATATTCACGAACCATCCAGCTGAGCCGATTATATACGGTACCATGCTCGATCATCACACCCTTCGGAAGCCCCGTGGAGCCTGACGTATACAGCACATACGCTAGATCATGAGCATCATTCACTGGTAGTGGGTTGGCAGACTCGCCATTATACAGCTCTAGCTCATCTGCATAGATGCACTCCACCTGAAGACCATCGGCTAGAGGTGGAAGCGAATGCTCCGTCAGAAGCAGCCGAGCATGGCTGTTACCTAGCATATAAGCGGCTCGATCCTGCGGAAATTGGGGCGCTATCGGCATATAGGCTCCGCCTGCCTTCAATATCGCCAGGATCGCCATCATCATCTCCAGGGAGCGGTTCATCCGAACCCCGACGACGATGTTCCTTCCAACACCCTTGGCGCGAAGAATGTGCGCAAGGCTGTTGACCCGCCTGTTCAGCTCACCATAGGTAAGCCTCTGATCGGCATAGCGCAAGGCCACAGCGTCCGGAGAACGACTGGACTGCTCCTGGAAGATGAGCGGCAGCGAACGGAACGGCGGATACGTGACGGCCGTCGCATTGAACTGATTCAGAATGATCGCCTTCTCCTCCGCCGTCATTAGCTCTACCTCGTTCAAGGATCGCTCCGGTGCTGCGGTGCAAGCTTCCAGCACATGAATGAAGTGATTCGCCATACGCTGGATCGTCCTCTCCCTGAACAACGCCGTGCTGTACTCCACCACCAGCTGTACACCATCCCCGCACTCCTGCACGTACCAGGTCAAGTCCAGCTTCGCGTTCGTCCATTCGGCATTGTGCATGGTCAAGTGAAGTCCGGGCGGCGCTGCCATACGTGGAGCCTGTGGCTCCATCACCAGCATCGTATCAAACAGCGGATGACGACTCACATCCCGCTGCAGCTTCAGCTTCCCGATGAGTTGCTCAAGCGGATAGTCGGCATGCTCCAGCGCATCAAAAATAGCAGACTGGATCTGCCTCACGTGCTCAGCGAACGTCCGATGCCCCGCCGCATCGCAGCGAATCGGCAGCGTGCTTGCAAACATGCCGACCAGCGGCTCCAGGTCCGGATGAGATCGTCCCGTGCTCGTAGTGCCGACAACGAAGTCCTCCGTTCCTGTATATTTGGCAAGCAGCACACTATAGACGGCGAACAGCAGCACGTACAGAGACACCTGTTGCTCCTTCATATATCTTCTTGCAGCCGCAAGCGTCTGATCGCTGAGCTTGAAGGTAACGGTGCTGCCCTCGAAGGACTGCACAGAAGGTCTCGGATCATCCGCAGGCAGCTCCAGTACAGGAAGCTCGCCGCCGAATCGATCGAGCCAGTACCGCTCCTGACGCTGCATCAGCTCTGTATGTATCGATTGCTGCTGCCACACAGCATAGTCCTTGTATTGGAGCTCAAGCTCAGGTAGTGACTCTCCCTGATACAGTCGTAGTAGCTCCTCTACAACCATATCGCCGGATAGTCCATCGTAAATAATATGATTGGCATCTATTAGCACGTAATGGTGGTCAGCCTCCAGGCGAATTATGGCACAGCGCAGTAATGGGGCCTGATCCAAGGCGAACGGACGCACGAGCGAGCGAAGCATCGATGGCAGCTCCTCTAGCGACGAGAAGAGAAGAGGAATTGATAGCTCAGCCCGTTCATGAACCTTCTGAAGTAATGCACCATTCATATAATGAAAGGAGGTGCGCAGCGATTCGTGTCGATCGACAATCTGGCGCATCGCGTCCATCATGGCATCTGTATCGAGCACACCAGACACTTCGATCAGCGTCGGAACGTTGTAGCTCGTTCCGACTCCTTCGAATTGCTGGACCGCGTACAGACGCTTCTGCACGAAGGACACCGGATAGTACGCCTGCTTGTCCGCTGGCTGAATGGCACAATAAGCTTCTGCCTTTGCACGCACCACATATTCAGCTTGCTCACGAATCGTAAGATGCTCCATCATCGTCTTCAAGGACAGGTTCACTTGGAATTTCTTTTGAATACGGGACAAGAGAAGCATGAGCTTCAATGAATGTCCGCCGACCGTGTAGAAATGCTCGTTGCAGTCGAGCTTATCGTTACCGAGCACCTCCCGCCATATAGAGAGAAGCTGCTGCTCTGTTGCATTGCGAGGAGCCTGCCAGCCCGACGGTTCACTCGGCAGCGGCAGCCGCTTCAGATCAGCGCTCTCATCCCGCGCGGCGTATATTTCCGGGACATCGATGAACATGGAGGGCAGCCATTCGGAGGGCACTCGGGACTGCAGGAACCGGGCCAATTGCTGATGCAATCCCTTCTCTTTGCCCTGCACCTTGCCCTGCTCCACGACGATGAACGCGCAAAGCTCCCGCCTCTCCCCGACACACACGACGACGGCATCCCGCACGAGGGAATGCTCCTGAAGTGCGTGCTCCACCATTCTTCGCTCGAGAGCTCTCTCCTGTAGCGGCGAATATTCCTTCGCTCGACCTAACCGTAGGATCGTCCCGGCCTCCAGCAGCTTGGCGTATTCACCGGTACGATACAGGCGCTCACCCGCCCTGAACGGATTGTCGATGAAGACGTATCGCCCAGACCCAGCCTCAGTCCACGAAGCGTCAGCAATCCATTCGCCTCCGACGTACAGCTCACCAGGAAGGCCCACGGGCTGAAGCTGCAGCTGACCGTTCAGAACATGAACCTGTACGCCCGGCTCCGGCCTAGCCGCATGCGGCTGCAACGCATCCCCACGGTAAACGGTGTGCATACATGCCCAGCCTGTCTCCGCGGAACCGTATACGTGAACCAGGGATCTTCCGGTTCCCCACTCTTGAATAAGACGCCTTGTAATCGCTTCCCCTCGGATCACAATTAGCTTCAGATCTGGACAAGGCTCGCAGGGCAGCGACTTCAGCAAGGAAGGCGCTGTCTGAAGCACATGTATCGATTGTTGCTGCAGTGTGCGCAGTAGACCTGACTGCTGCTCCTCCACCCCGTAGTTCAGGCTCGGGACTTGCACAACCGTAGCTCCGCGCAGCAGCGGCAGCAGCAGCTCCAGCTCCCACACTGGATGCCCGTTGAATACGCTCAGACACCGCGATCCAGGTCCGAGCAGCCTGTAATCGTCATGTCTTGCCAGTCGATGCACCGCACGATGTGTGACAGGCACAATCCGCATCGGCGACTCATCATCGAGTAGCGGATCGCAGGCTTCATCAGCGAGGGCCGGATTAGGCAGCGCCTTGCGGTCCAGCTTTCCATTCGGTGTAATAGGCAGACGCTCCAGCTGCAGGAGGTACGAAGGAATCATATAACTTGGCAGCAGCTGGCTGAGGGAATCCCTCACCTCCAACATATTAAGCTGGCATGAAGCCGTCATGAAGGCACATAGCACCTTCTCGCCGCTCGCGTTGTCCCGTACGACCGCCACGGCTTCCCGAACACCGGGCACCTGAAGCAGACGAGCTTCAACCTCACCCGTCTCAATCCGGTAGCCTCTTATTTTGGCCTGATGATCGATACGTCCAACGAAATCAACGTTCCCGTCCTCCATCCAGCGCGCTAGATCTCCGGTGCGATACAGCCGTTGCTCAGGATGAAAGGGACTGGCTACAAATTTCTCACTGGTCAGCTCTGGACGATTCCAGTAGCCACGAGCTACTCCGATACCGCCGATGCACAGCTCACCCAGCACACCGACGGGCACCGGATTCATCGTTGAATCAACGATGTAGAATGTAGCATTCAGCATTGGCTTGCCGATCGGAACATTCCCTGCTTCTGGCAGCTTGGCAAGCGGCTCATCATAAAAGCCTGAATCAATAGCGGCCTCCGTGACGCCATAGCTGTTCATAATCCGAAGCTTGCTGCCATACCGCTCCTGCATCGTCCGATAATCGTTCACCCTGCAGCTGTCGGAGCTCGTAATAAGTAAGCGCATGGAAGACAGCTCCCAGCCTTGCTCATACACATACTCCAGGAAAGGAACCACGAGCGCTGGGGTTGATTCGAATACCGTAATGTGTTGATCGGTGATCCAGCTGTATAGCCTTCTGGGATCAAGCCGGTCTTCCTGCGGACAGATCACCATCGCACCGCCGTTGTACAGGGCTCTCGCGATGTCTCCAACAAAGACATCGAAGGAGAAGCTGGCCAGCTGCAGAAGACGCACGGGAAACTGCTCCAGTCGATACTCTCGTCGATACGCATCCGCTGTATTCACAAGACTAACATGCTCTATCATCACCCCTTTGGGTCTTCCGGTTGTACCCGAGGTATAGATGACGTAAGCCAGATCATTCGGTGCGTTAACCGGATCAGGATTAGTATCGGCAACATCGTAGGCTTCGTCATCATCCAGACATAATATGGACTCAGGACCGCTCCATTCCTGCAGCCATGCCTCCGCCCCTTGAAGCAAGTGCCTCAGCGTCAGCACTACGGCGGCCGAGCTGTCCTCGAGCATATAGCGAATTCGCTCGGACGGATACTCGGGATCGATTGGCACATAAGCTCCGCCCGCCTTCCACACAGCGAGCACCGCCGTGAGCAAGTGTGTCGAGCGGTCCGCCCATATTCCCACCAGTTGATTCGGCAGAACACCTTGGCTACGCAAAGTATGTGCAAGTCGATTGGCCCGCGTATTCAGCTCCATATACGTCAGCTGTTCTTCCGTATCGATGACCGCAACAGCATGAGGAGTGCGTTCTGTCTGCTGCTCGAATAGCTGATGGAACGTTACCCTCGGAGCTGGCTGGAGTCCAATCGGGTTAAAATCATGCAGCAGCCGTTCACGCTCTTCGCCGGACAGCATGCACAGCTGTCCAAGATGCATCGACGGCTCCGTGAACAGCTGCTTCAGCAGCTCCAAGTAATGAGCAGCCATGCGGTCGACGGTGCCCTTATTGAATAGCCCAGCGGCGAAGTGAAAGGAGAACGTGACGTTCTGTTCGTCCTGATGCGCAACGAGCCGCAGGTCCAGGTGCTTCACGGTGACCGCCTCTTGCTCTGTCAGACAGCTATCCACAGACTCCTGACCGGACTCCCGAAGCTCGAACATCGTATCGAATAACGGGAGCGAGTTGCCGCTGCCGCTCTCTTGCAGCTGACGGACAAGCTGATCCAGCGGGTAGTCTCGATGCTG
Organism: Paenibacillus sp. YYML68; assembly: GCF_027923405.1. Taxonomy (NCBI): domain Bacteria; kingdom Bacillati; phylum Bacillota; class Bacilli; order Caryophanales; family Paenibacillaceae; genus Paenibacillus; species Paenibacillus sp. YYML68. Next base: position 4,065,539 of record NZ_BQYI01000001.1, read on the forward strand.
GAACGCCGCATGAACCAAATCCCGTGTATACTGAAGATGAGCATTGATCGTCGCAGCTTCCGGGCAATGATAGCGAAGCGCTAATAATCGGCATCGTTGATCGTGCTGGAGCTCACTGCTTCCATGCTGGGAGCAGGATAGAACGGCTACATTCATCGTCTCCTGCCCTGTGTACTTATGCAGCCATATCATGTATGAGGTAAGAAGCAGCATATGCAGCGTAACTCCGTTGCGTTCCGCCGTCATATGAAGCGTCCGAGACCATTCAGCTTCAAGCTGAATCGTGCTCACTCCAACAGATCCACGCTGGGTAGTTGTTCTTACGTAATCTGTTGGCAGGCAGAGAGTAGGCCGCTCACCGCAATGCATATGGAGCCAGAATGCGGCGTGCGGATGTTCCGGTGGAAGCGCCTGTTTACTGGCCTCGTTCTTGACAGATGGCGGTAGCATGCAGCTTATGCACAGGAGATCATCCGGCTCATGGACTACAGTACCCGCCTGCACCACTTCTTCAGAAGCGAACAGCTCCGCATGTGTCATGACGATGCCCTCGAACCTCAAGTTATGGCTCTGCCGCCAAGAGGCCGGGACAAGTAGGAATGCGGCGCCGCTTGCATTCAATGCCTGCTCGATGACTGCTTCCGAGCTTGCTGCATCAATGGCTGCATAGACAGCTCCCGCCTTGATCACGGCGACCATCGCCACAGCCGCCTCCATCGTCTGTTCCATGAGAACTACGGCACGATCGTTGCCACCCAGCCCCCGGCTTCTCAGCATACTCGCTGCAGCGCTAGCCCGTTCGTTCAATGCGGCATAGGTCATACTGAGCGCCCCCAGCTCAATCGCGACAGCATCAGGCTGCAATTGAGCTTGCTGCTCAAGCAAGGACGGCACTGTTCGCAGAGCCGTCCTTGCTTCGTCCACTTCCTTGGACGTCCATGCGGCAATCTGCTCCCGCTCCTGTTCCGTGAGCAGTTGTATCTCAGAGACCGGCATATCGGGACGCTCCAGAAGCTGCTCTATGATCCGACTCAAGTGTCCCCCGATCCTGTGAATGAAAGGCTCCGTATACAAGCTCTTGTTATAGGTACATACCAGAGCCATAGACGCTCCGGGGTATACCGTCAGATCGATATTATAGTTTGTCTGTTCGAAGGCTTCGATGGCGGTCACACGCATCGTCTGCCCCAATTGTTCATTCAGCTTATCCAGGTCCAGTGGATAATTCTCGAACGTCACCACATGGTTGATCGACTGGCTATGATGCAGGGTACTCGCCGTCATATCCGACAACGACAAGTAGCTGCAGCGCTCGGCCTCCAGCATATGCTTCTGGACACTCTTCATTAGCTCAGCAATGGTGCCGCGCTCCTCGCTGCTGACCCGAACCGGTATTGTATTGATGAACAAGCCGACGATACGCTCAATATGAGGAACGGGAGCGCTTCTACCAGAGACCACTGTGCCGAAGACAACATCTCGAGTCTGATTATATTTTTGTAACAGAACCCCCCACACCGCCTGGAACGCCGAGCTAAGCGTCACCTGATTGTGCCTTGCAAGCTCTATTAAGCCAGACGTCAGCCGCTCCTCAAGACGAAAGCTATACGTCCCGTGCTGATACGGGTCAGAGGGCGCCATCTGCTGAATCGGTATACCGGTACAGCCGTCATACCCACGTAAATAGGTGTCCCAATATAGCTGTGCGCCTGATGTTGGCTGAGCTTGCAGCCATTTGACATAGCTGCTGAATGGGGGAGCAGCACTGACAGATTCAACTCGTACGCCTTGCAAGCTCGCCTGATACAAGGTGAACAGATCGTTCAGAATAATCTCCAGGCACCAGCCGTCTAGTAATATATGATGGTGGCTCCATACAAGCTTCCAAGAGTCGTCCTTCAGCTTAAACAAGGCGAATCGGATCAACACATCAGCCGACAAGGTGAAGCCCTTGCTGCGATCAAGCACACGGTAAGCATCGACAGCGCTGGCTTGCTCCTCCTCCGAGAACCCGGTCAAATCCTCGACATGTATACAAGTCGTGCGATGCTTCAACACGATCTGGACTGGCTGCTTGAAGGACGTATGATCGAACACGGTACGCAGCACATCATGCTTCTCAATGAGTCCCTGTAACGCTTGCTCCAGCGCCTGTGGATGTACGTCTCCGTCCAGCGACAACGTCATTTGCTCAAAGTAAGCGTGACGGGTCGGGTCCTCTACATAGTGGAATAATACGCCCTTCTGCAATGGAGTCAATTCATAAATATCCTTGATATTGCTTCTTTCAACCATCGTATGCCCCCCGTCCCGAATCCATTATTCTAATGTGTTCAAAAACAGCTCAAGCTCATCCTGATCCAAGCCAGTAGCGCTAAAATCGCTGGAGGTCAACACCTGCTCCCGCTGCTCCAGACAATGTGAACGAATTCGATCCAAGCAGCGATGAAACACGCTGACGAATTCACTCATCTGACCAACCGTGTACTGACTTGGGTCATAGGTAAACACAATATGCAGCTGCTCCTCGACAACTGCCGCCACGATGTCAATACCAGCGAGCATTGGAGTTGCCGGGTCTATGGAATCACCGGTTGACGGGTACGAGGCTCCGATCCCATTCAAGGCTGCGCCGTTATCGAAACGGCCTAAATAATTGAAGGTCAACGCAGGAGTCACAGCTCGCAGCAACGCTTCACCTGACTGCTGCGAAATCATCATGTTGTAGCCCATTCCTTTATTTGGTATCTCTCGCAGCGAGTTTTTGACGTTCACAATCGTCTCCGCAATGCGGTCTGACGGCAATTCGATAATGACCGGATATAACGATGTGAACCAGCCGACGGTTCGTGTCACATTAAGCTCCTGATGCAGCGCTTCACGACCGTGTCCCTCCATATGAATAACGATCGTAGAATGTCCAAGACAGGCTTGAACCGTCAAGGCGAGCGCACTGAGCCATATATCATTCGCCTCTGTACCAAATGCCCGGTGTACCGGACCCAGCAGCTCTGCAGCGGCATGCTCACCTAGAGTCAACGCCGTCCTTCGGCTCTCACGCACAGTACATCGAGCAGTTGGCTGTAGCATGTTCGCTCCTTGCAGCCGTTCCTCGACACGCTGCCAATACCGTCGTTCTGACTCAAAGAACGGGGTCTGCCTATATTCCATGATCGCGTGGCTCCACGTTACATAAGAATCCGTCTTAAGCGGAAGCAACAGCGGTTGTTCTGCTTGTAGCTGACCGACCAGCGTGTGGAAGTCCTCCAGCAATATACGCCAGGACACCGCATCAATAACCAGATGATGAATGGCAAGCAGCAAATAATGACAGCGGTTCGTCTGAAAAATACAGGCCTGCAGCAGCGGTCCCTCTTCCAGGTTCATGCCTCTCTGCAGCTTGTTGGCCTCACGCTCGATGGTCAGCCCTATATCCGTAGCTACATCCAGCGCATACACTCGAAGCGCGAATGCGTCATGCTCCAGTCCTTGGTTATAGGGCTCGATCCGTGTACCTTCCAGCCGAAATGTCATCCTGAGAGCATCGTGATGCTCGGTGAGCTTCCGCAATACCGTTCTAACCTCGACTTCTTCCCAGCCCTGCTCAGAAGGGAGAATCATCGATTGATTCCAATGGCTCTTGTTCGGGATGTCGAGGCCGAAGAACCACCTCTGGATTGGCGTCAGCTCGACAGCGCCGATGACAGGCTCCTGGCTGATGCTGTGAGTCAGCAGCTTTACATGTGGGGCAAGCTCGGCTATCGTCGAATATTGGAAGAGCTGCTGAATGTCAAGCTTATAGCCCAGATGGTTAAGTCTTGCTGCCATCTGAATACCTTTAATCGAATCACCGCCCAGCTCTAAATAGTGATCATCGATCCCGACCCTTGGTATGTTCAGCACCTCCTCCCATATTGCAGCAAGCATGGACTCAAGCTCATTCTGCGGGACACGATAACGTGTTTCCTGCTGAGCGTAGAGCCTTGGCTCCGGGAGCAATGTGCGGTCCACCTTCAGGTTCGGCGTGAGTGGGAGATACGGCAGAACGATGAAGGACGCCGGAATCATGTACGCCGGCAGCGCTTGACGCAAGTACGCCCGGATCTCCCTCTCCTCCAACCGATCGTACACGGTGATGTACGCTGCCAGCTCGACCTGATTCCCCCGCTTCCAATCGATGACGATCGCATCGGATATGCCAGGATGCCTCAACAATGCCTCAACAATCTCGTCCAGCTCGATCCGATACCCGTTAATCTTCACTTGATGGTCGATGCGTCCTAGAAATTCCAGCGTCCCGTCCGGCAGCCATCGCACCATATCTCCGGTGCGGTAGATGCGGCCTTCTCCGAACGGATTAGTTATGAATCGCTCTGCTGTTAATTCCGGCTTGTTCCAATAGCCTCTAGCAATCCCTGCTCCGCCGATCCATAGCTCACCTGGCACCCCAATCGGCTGAAGTTGGTAGTCCGCATTGACAACGTACAGCTTCTTATTCGGTATCGGCTTGCCGATCACCGCCGTCCGCATCCCGCTGACCAGTACGCCATACGTAGAGCCGATGGTCGCTTCCGTCGGTCCGTACGCGTTAATAAACGTGCGACCTTCCCCCCATCGTTCGACAAGCTCCATACTGCAAGCTTCCCCGGCTGTGACGATCGTCTTCAGCTCCGGCAATGCCCGGACGTCCACTGCCTTCAGCAAGCTTGGCGGCAAAGTAACCGAGGTCACCTGTCGCTCCTGAAGGAACGAAACGAGATTGGACAAGAACACCTCCTTCTTCTCAACGATCAGTGTCGCTCCCGACAGCAGCGTATGAATCAGCTCTGCAGCAGAAGCATCAAAGCTGAATGGCGCAAACTGGAGCACACGCCCCTTGCTCTGGATTCCGTATGCTTCGGACAAGAGCGCAAAGTTGCATAACCCTTGATGCTCGATCATGACTCCCTTGGGTTGTCCAGTCGAGCCTGATGTATAAATCATATAGGCAAGGTCAGAAGCAGCATTCACCGACTCAAGATTGGAGCAATCCTCCTCTAGCCACCCTTCCATTCGCTTCACCTCGAGCACGCTGCCGGCATAGCTGGAAGGAGGCCTCCCACCTTCGTCCACGAGCAGCAGCTCTGCCCCGCTGTCCGTCAGCATGTATTGAATGCGCTCCTCGGGATATGTCGGATCAATCGGAATATAGGCCGCCCCAGCCTTCAGCACCGCTAGCACCGCTGCCACCATCTCCACCGATTTGTCCAGCAGCATGCCGACGAACTGGTCACGCTTCACCCCATGCTTCTCGCGCAGCCTGCGGGCCAAGGTGTTGGCCAGCTGGTTCAACTGACGATACGTCACCGTCCTCCCTTCAGACAAGACCGCCGTCTCATCCGGTGTTCGAGCTGCCTGCTGCTCGAACAGCTGGTGCACAGTCGTCTGGCTCGGATAAGCTTGATCCGTGTCGTTGAACTGAACAAGCAGCTGCTCCCGCTGGGTATCATTGACGAGCTCTAGCTCACCAAGCTTCATATCCGGACACTCGATTACTTGATCGATCACATGCAGAAGGTGCTCTGACATTCGTGTAATCGTTGACTCCTCGAACAGCACCGTGCTGTATTCGATATATAGCTCTAGCTCCACGCCCTCGTAGAACTCCCAGGTCAAGTCGAATCGGGTCTCATTCCCGCTTACGAAGATCCGCTCAACGCGCGTATCCGCCAGCTCGAGAGCGACGCTATCCATATTTTGCAATACAAGCATGGCATCGAACACCGGGTGACGGCTCGGATCTCGCCTACAGCCCAGCTTCTCCTGCACCTTGTCGAATGGATAATCCGCATGCTCGAACGCTTGCAGCACAATATCCTTCACATTACTGACGATCTCCATGAACGTCTGATTCCGTCGAACGGACAGCCTCAGTGCAATCGTGTTGACAAACATACCGATTAGCGAATCGATGGCAGAATGGAGTCGACCTGCAACCGGCGTTCCGATAACGACCTCCGACTGGTCTCCATATTTAGATAGAATTACCTGATACAACGACAGCAAGGTCATGAACAACGTGGACTGGCATTGTCTAGACAATTGCCTAAGTCCCTCGGTCCTGCGAGCTCCCAGCTTGACACGGTATCGGCTGCCTGCGGACTGCCTGACAGTAGGACGCGGTCGATCAGTCGGCATATTCAATAGCGGCAGCTCGCCGCCCAGATGCCCCTGCCAGAACACTTGCTTGGCCTCATACATAGGCGTCATCAGCAGCTTCTGCTGCCACACCGCATAATCCTTAACCTGGATATCCAGCTCTGGCAATGCAAGTCCCTTGTACAGCTCCGACAATTCCCGATGCACTATATTCAGGGAAATGCCGTCACATATAATGTGGTGAAAATCGAGCACAACGATATATTCATCCGACGAGCCTAGCTGAATGCAGCCTGCACGGAATAAGGGAGTCTTCGACAAATCGAACGGACGTATAAATTGCTGAACAAGAGCTGCTGCCTCCTCCTCGTGTCCAGCCTCATAACGCTCAAGCTGAAAGGAGAGCTCATCATGAATGATCTGCACAGGCTCACCTTGCATGTACTGGAATGACGTACGCAAGCTCTCATGGCGCCGGGCGAGCGCTTGCAAGACGCGCTCCAGCTGATCTGGATGAAAACGGCCGATGATCCGATACGCGGACGTAATGTTGTAGCTACAGCTTGCAGGAGCAAGCTGTTGGAGGGCGAACATCGCCTTTTGTGCGGATGTAGCGGGATAGAAGGATCGGTATTCTGCCCGATCAAGAGGCATAAGAACTGTTCCGTCAGAGATCGTTTCGATGGTAGCGGCCAGCTCCAAAAGCACAGGCTTGTCAAATATCTCAGCTACGGGAAGTGTTACTTGAAATTGCTCTCGAACCTGGGCCAGCAGCATCATCGCCTTCAACGATTGTCCGCCCAGCTCAAAGAAGTGGGCGTATCGGCTCACTTGCCCAACAGCCAGCACAGACTGCCACAGCTCAGCTAGTGCGGCTTCTGTCTCTGTCGCTGGAGCCTCATAGGGACGTATATCTATTCGTACGGGTGCCGGAAGAGCACGCTTGTTTATTTTACCATTCGGGGTTAGCGGGAATTTCTCCATCGCCATGAAGCAGTCCGGTACCATGTAAGCCGGAAGGACCGCGCTCAGACGACTCTTGAGCTCTGACACACTGATATTCGCATTCGGAATATAGTACGCACATAAATAAGCGTGACCGCTGTCGTCTTTACCTGCAGTAACGATCGCTTCTTTGACAAGCTCAAGCCGCTGCAGCTGCTTCTCTACTTCCCCCATCTCGATACGGTAACCCCGAATTTTCACCTGTTGGTCCATCCGCTCGATAAATTCGAGCTGGCCCTCGTTGGTCCAACGAACCCGGTCGCCAGTCTTATAGAGGCGTTCTCCAGTTATGAATGGACTGTCTACAAATTTGGAGCTGGTCAGATCATCCCTGTTCACATATCCAATCGCTGTCCCATCGCCTCCAATCCATAGCTCACCGGGCACACCTACAGGCTGGAGCTGGCCCAGCTTGTTCACCACGTATACCGTAGTATTATGAATCGGCCTGCCAATTGGCACATAGTCCATATCGTAAATACGATGATCGACCGGGTAGAACGTGGCAAACACCGTAGTCTCCGTAGGACCATAAACATGGATAAGCCGGTGGTCCCCCATATAATCGAGACACCTCCGCACATGCTTGACTGAAGCCGTCTCGCCGCCAAATAACAGCTTGCGAAGCGGCTCGAAGCAGGCTACATCCATATCAGTCAACACATTGAACAACGCTGTCGTCATGAAGGCCACTGTAATCCGCTCCGTGCGAATCAGCTCAGCCAGCAACGAAGCGTCCAATAGGACAGACTTAGGTGTAAGTACAAGCTGTGCCCCATTCAACAGAGCACCAAATATATCGAAGGTCGAGCCATCGAACGCATAATTGGACAGCTGCAGCAGCTTATCCTGAGCATGCAGCTCGATATAGCCGCAATTCCGCACCGTCCTCACAATGTTGCAATGCGTGGTCAGTATACCCTTCGGCTGACCAGTAGAGCCCGACGTGTACATCATATAAGCTGGTGCGGCCGGACTGACGAACGGCTTATCCAGCTCTTCTTCGTTGGTATACTGCAACATATGCTCGATCTGCAGCACTTCCCGGCCAAGCTGCTGAGCCGCAACACTACAAACCTCATCAGCCACAATATAGGCGCAGCTGCTATCGTTCAGCATGAATTCAATTCGTTCTCCTGGATACTGCGGATCGATCGGGACATATGTCATGCCTGCCTTCAACATACCGATGATCGCAACGAGCATAGAGGGTGTCCTTTCCGCGATCAAGCCTACGCGCATCCCTTGTACAAGTCCTCTGCTTAGCAGATAAGCGGCGATCCGATCCGAGCTTTCGTCCAACTGCTGATACGACAGCAGCTGCTCTCCATATACGACAGCAGTCTGCAGGGGTGATTGCTGCACCTGCGCTCTGAACAGATCGCCAATCGATTGCAGCGGATAGTCCATCGCAGTGTCGTTGACACGCAGCAGCATTTCTCCCTCCTCCCAACTTAATAGCTCGAAGGACTGAATGCTTCGCTCAGGATGCTGCAGAGCCTGTAGCCCGAGCTTCTCATAATGGCACGCGATTCCCCGAACGTACGCTTCAGTGTACAGTCGTGCATCATAGCGCATATGCAGACACAGGCCGATTCCTGCTTCCGTACAGACGATGAGCTCACCATAATGGTCGTAGCACTCCAGCGTCGCTGTAGACTGTGATGACTCGCACACAAATAGTAACGGCTGCATTGCACCCACTTGCTCTGGGTATGCTTGCCCAACACGCTCCAGCCCTAGTGTCACCTGCTCCTCTTGAGTGATCCAAGATAGTATCTGGATGAAGGAGGTGTCGGGATGAAGATCAGGTACTCGCAGTGGAACACAGCAAGGTGCGCTTGCCGCATCATTACCAGTCCCCCCCAATGTATAGAGCAGCACTTCCTCGGCATCCGTGTAACGATGCAGCAGTCCCCCCCACAACGCAAGCAAGACCGACGACGACGTCACGCCACATCGCTCACTAATCTCCTGCACTGCCGAAGCAAGTTCAGTGGCAAGCTCCATTCGAAGCGACCCCATCTGCTTACTCATCACGACCTGATTACTGCGTGCCAGCGGAATGGATACGAGGGACTCATCATCACGTAAGCGGGGAGGGCCATGAGACTGTCTTTCAATCATACCTTGCCTCTCTCCTTGTTCTCCAAATTATCGATTCCTATGTCATCAGGTAAAATGCACACCAATGCTGTACATAAAATTGAACTCAGCTTTACTCTATCAAGCTCCCAATTATAGTGAAATCAAACGGAGAGTAAATTCTTATTCCAACCTAAACCAAATGCTATATTTTGTCAAATATTAATAAAATTTAAATTTAGTGCAATATACTAGCATTAACTGGGTTTATTTGATATATTTTATCGGAAGATTCCTAATATTTGATAGAGGATAAAAAGCTAGGAGGGAAAATCATGCAGACGCAATCGGCTATTTCTCCCGATCAAGAGTCGTTGAGGCAATCGCTGCCTTTAATGCAAAGCAAAGCTTTTCTATTGGCCATGCTTTCTCTCGTCTTTAACAGCGTTGGTTCGTCTGTATTTCAATTAGCTGAGGCTTGGTATATTGTTAATTATTTGGGACTCGGTCAATCGCTAGGAATCGTTCTTATGATGACAGCGATACCTCGACTTGTACTCATGCCTTTAGGCGGAGTGCTCGCCGATCGGATCCCGAAACCGCAGCTGATGTTTATGTCAGATATCCTTCGCGCACTTCTGCTGCTTGTTATGCTCATCTGCTTGATCTCTGATGTGCTCAGCTTTTCGTGGATGCTCGTATTTGCACTGCTGTTCGGTACGCTGGATGCCTTCTACTGGCCTGCTGCTTCATCACTCATTCCTGCCATCGTACCGGAGCATCAGCTGGCTCAAGCGAACTCTTATTTCCAGATCATTCAACAAGGCTTCTATTTGATCGGCCCGTTAATCGGCGGTCTGATGCTGACGTGGGGCTCCTATTCCTCGTTATTCAGCACCATCTCCATCATCCTCATCATCGGCGCATTCCTCTCATTACTCGTCGGAAAGTTCATGCCCCGCATATCCGAGGATGAAGCTGGCAGCAGAGAATCTCTGTTGAAGGAATGGCAGGGAGGCTTTACCTACATTCGAACAGAGCCTTACATTAAAGTATTGATGCTAACCTTGATGATGGCCGGCTTCTTCCTCTCAGGCCCCCTCGCAGTCGCAATCCCGTTACTCGTAGACTCTGTACTGAAGGGCAATGCGCTGACGCTCAGCTATCTGGAAATTTCGATATCAGTCGGCATGATCGCAGGCGGCGCTATCATTGCATTCACTCGAATACGACAAAGGCGGATGCTCATCTCCTTATCCTGTCTAGCCGCTTGCGGTCTGTGCGTGCTAGGCCTGGGCATCACGAGTCAGTTCTTCTCAATCCTGTCGTTGCTGCTCATTTGCGGACTTGTACTGTCCTTCAGCAACACGTACTTCATTACTCTGCTTCAGGAACGTACACCACCGGATAAGCTGGGACGGGTGATGAGCTTGGTCACGACGGCTACAACAGGCCTGCTCCCGCTATCCCACGCTACCATTTCCTTATTAATGAATGGAGGAGCCTCTATAGCTACGATTCTGGTTGTATTCGGCGGTATGATCGCGATATTTTGTACCGTGCTGATTGCGGCATCCAGAGCGGTCCGCACGCTGTAGGAATCAGGCTGGAACGGACAGCAAGCAGCCCTCGCGCACCGTACAGGACATGTACGGTGACGAGGGCTGCTTGCTCCTGTCTCTAACGATTTCATTGACTGTGTTGCTAGCTCCGATGAATACGAAGTACGAATTGAATGTATTGTACCGCTCTCCGGTCAACACCACATTCAGCTTCGCGAGGTGCAGCTATAATCCCCGCTTCCTCGGCCACGAGAACAGTCATGAACACCGATTCCTTCACCCCTCCGCCACATCCGCAACGAGCTCGCTCGCGACCTCTAGCATCATCGGTACGACAGCCTCATTCGCACCGGACACATAGATATCGCCTTCATAATGGCGGAATGGAATCCTAACTTCGCCGTAGCTCCATAAGAAGAAGTCACCCTCGATCGCCATCGTCGTACCGTCCGCGCCCCTGACCTTGTACACAGCTGTGTACTCGAAGTCAGGCTTCGCCGCGAAATATTGCTTGCACTCCTCCAAGCTGATGACCGATTGCGGGCCTTCACTATGCTGGAATGCTCTTGTAATCCGATACCTTCTGCTCATATTCGGTCGTCCTCCATCCTGTGTCATCTCGATAAGCTTCCCAAGCCTGCTCCGACGGATGCTCTTGCTTCGACAAGCCCATTCTCCCATTATACGCATGTATACCCGCTTCGCCTAACGTCCTCTGCCTTATATATGCGTGAATGAAATGGACTTCTTCACCGCTAAGTTACCGCCCATGCCAAGCGCACAACAAATCGGCTGTAAGAGTTCTCTCTCACAGCCGATTCATTGAACGATCACCCTATGATGCAATCGATTAATGCTTCGCCTTCCAATTGACCGCCATAGCGAACGATGCGATCGTAGAAATAGTGACGTTGTCGATATATAGAATATTCGGATAGCACTTATTGGTATATTGAGTTAGCGTCGTGTATAGCTGAGGATTCGCCTCATTGGCCAAATCCAGAATACTTTTGATACCCGGCAAGTAGCATGACGTTGCCTGAGATACGCCCTGCGTCAGTGTCCATGACAGTAAGAAGTAGCATGCGTCTGGTGTCGGCTTCTGCACACGCAGCTTTTCCAGCTGATCCGACATCATATCGTTTAAAATGTTCGTTTCGGAGTAGGAGTCAAATACTTTAAAACAGTTTTTAAGATACAACCCACGTTGACTATAGTTACCCAAGTGTGTCGATGGAACACCAGGGTCCACAATCACGGCTACGGCTGCACGCTCACCGCCGATGTAGTCATTCAACTTAAGCATCGTTAAGTCTGGCTCAGGGCTTGCTGCCGTATACAGATTATTCAATGCCATCAGCTCTTCGAACAGTCCGTCCCATTCCTCTTGGGTGAAATGTCTGTAGCTCATATTGCCGACATCCGTGTTATAGTCATGGGATAAGTACAGAATGACAAGCTCTTTATTCGTAGCTGTAAAGCGATTCACGTCTTCAATGATCGATGCAATGGACTGCCCATTCCCACCTTGCCAAGACATGTCTACAATTAAGCTATAGTGACCTGTATAATATTGTCCTGCGCTAATGACTGGCCGAATGTCGAAGTATCGGGCACCCGCCACAAGCTGATCATACACACTCTTCGTCTGCGTAAGCGTATTGCATTCGTAGCTGAACGCAGTTCCTGACGTATACGTGCTCATACCAGCATCGTGAGAGCCTGGGATGCACAGCTCACGCAAGGTTTTATCGCCTAGTACATTCACATTCGATTGCATCCAGGCTGTCGGCATGTTGTTCGAGATGAAATTCCCTTCTTCGCCAGCCAGTATGAAGTCGACGTAGCCGTCATGCTTCCACCCGAGCGGGATGACCGAGCCTTGCGCATGCCCCATCGTCGAGATGGAGGTCAGCTCAACCTGAAGATTGAATCCATGCTGTGCTCTAGCTTGAATCTGAAAGCTGTGACCCGTTCCGCTAAGACTATACGTGGCCTCTCCCGCATCATCGCTTGTCGTGTGAATCCAACTATCATTCCATTCCACATACACGGTCACACTCGTTCCCGCAGCTACGGTGCTCGGGAATTCCCATCGATCCATCTGATAAGAATGCTCCTTGGTCAGTACCCAGTTGCAATTGGTACCATTCACTAATGTGATATAGCCGCCCTGTCCCATCTCATTCATACCTCCTAATATTGAATAGTATAGTAACATAAACCATTTTATATTATCGAAATGAGATTGTATGTAAGAAAAAGTGCCGAATCATGCGAGATTCCCTCCGCAAAATTCGACACTGTGTATCTGATCGCCATATGCATGTTAGCACGACTCGCTTTCTATCCGATTCCGTCCGTTCTGCTTCGCCTTATACAATAGCTGATCGGTATAGTTCAGCCATTCCCGTCCTTCGCGTCCGCTCCGCCAGCCGGACACGCCTGCCGAGAACGTAATCCGGATTCGTTCCCCTTGCGCGGTCGCCATCACCCGCTCCTGGACAGACAGCCGCATCGATTCGAGGATCGCCATGGCCTGCTCCACCTCCGTATTGACGAACAGGATGACGAATTCCTCGCCGCCGAAGCGGGCGAGAAGGTCTGTCTTCCTGAGACGTTCCCGGAGCGCATCGCTCATCTGCATGAGCACCTGATCACCGATCGGATGACCGTATCGATCATTGATCATCTTGAACCGATCAATGTCAATCAACGCCAACGCCAGCGGCTGCTCGTACCGCTCCATCCGATTCAACTCCATCGTATATTGCATCTCGAAGTAACGACGATTGAATATACCGGTCAAGCTGTCGCGGAAGGCCAGACTCTCATAATCTCGCGTCCGGTGAATCAGTCGATTCACGCGCGCCTTCAGCTCGCGCAGCTCGAACGGCTTCGTCACGTAATCGTCGGCTCCTAGCTCCAGACAGCGTACCTTATCGTCCAGGTCGTCCTTGCCCGACAGCACGATCAGAGGCACCCACATGAACTTCGGCTCCTGCTTGAGAAACTCGAACATTACATATCCCGACTCTGGCGCCATCATCAGATCGAGAATGATGAGGTCGTAGTCGGCTTCATACAGCTTCTGCTTAGCTGTCTTCACATCGCCCGCTTCATGCAGCTCCAGATGGTCATGACGCAAGCGGTGGGCAAGTAGCGCTCTTAGCTCAGGATCATCGTCCACGAGCAGAATGAGCGGCCTCGCATGCTCGTCATGCTTCATAGCGGACCACGACCTTTGCCAAATAGTCTTGCAGTCTATGGAGCGTCGCTGCAATCCCATTGTAGTCCGCGGCTATAGCATGCTGCTCGAGCAAGCTGCCGATCTCCGTCAGCTCGTCGAACCCGTAGCCGCCGCCGCTCCCCTTCATGCTATGACTAATGGCGCGAATGTGGTCATAGTCGGCCTGCTTCAGTGCGCTCGTCATATTCCTATAATCTGCCGCCCGATTGGTCAAGTAACCAGGCACCAGCTCCTCCAGATCCGCATCTATCGTAACCATATATCGATTGACGTTCTCCAAGCTCTCGTTCATCCTGAATTCCCCGCTCTCTTGTTGACTCGTCTTGTGGAACATATTTAGGTTACGCCAGCTTCCTATACTTCTCTATCATATCCAAAAGCTGTCGCTTCTTCATCGGCTTCGTCAATACTTCCTCACAGCCAGCCTGTATACATTTGTCCAGCTCCTGCTGAACCGCATGAGCCGTTAGCGCGACGATCGGAACTGTACGGCTGCCAGACGCAGCCTCCCAAGCCCGAATGTGCCGTGTCGCCTCATAGCCGTCCATCACCGGCATCTGAATATCCATGAACACGAGATCGTACTGGCCGTTCATTCTCAGCTCCAGCGCCGTCTTCCCGTTCGAAGCATGACTGATGCGAACCGGTGTGCTCTTCACGAAGGAACGGAACAAGAGCTCATTATCTTCATTGTCCTCCGCGAGTAAAATGTGCAGCTCACGCTCAGAGGACGTCTGCTCCTCAATCGTCACGCTTGCCACTTGGAGAGCCGCGCTGCGCTTCGTGAACAGCTCCATGATCATATCATTCAGCTTCTGCCGCTTAATCGGCTTCATCACGTAGGAATCGATCCCCAGCTCCCTGCAGCGCTGCTGTCCGCCCGGCTGGTCATCCGAGCTCAGCATCATGACCGCCGCCTGCCCGAGCAACGATTGCCCGTTCAGCGCATGAATCGTATCGAAGCCGCTCTGTCCCGGCATCTTACTGTCCATCAGGACGAGCGCGTAAGAGGAGCCTGTCTCGGCTGCTCTGCGCATCGTTGCGATCGCTTCTTCGCCGCTGGCCGCCTCGTCGATGACCATGCCGCTCTGCTCCAGCATCATGCGCAGCACGACTCGGTGCATCGCATTGTCGTCGACAATCAGTACAGACAATCCGGGCAGCTTAGGTGACACTGTCCGCTTCCAGCCCTTGCCCCCTCTTCCCTTCTGAAGAGGCACTGTGAAGAAGAACGTGCTGCCTAGCCCCTCCATGCTATCGACACAGATGGTGCCTCCCATTTGCTCGATGATTTTCTGGGAGATCGCAAGACCAAGACCTGTTCCTCCATACCTACGGGTCGTCGACGTATTCGCTTGCGCGAAGCGGCCGAAGATCGCCTCCAGCTTATCCGCCGCAATACCGATACCGGTATCACGAACAGCGAACAGCAGCATATCGGGCGCCGACTGCTTGCAGGAGATGACGACCTCCCCATGATCGGTGAACTTAATCGCATTGCCGACGAGATTGAACAGCACCTGCTGCAGCCGTCCAGGGTCTCCGATTAATGAGGTGAGCTCAGCATCGATCGGCTCGAAGATGAGATCAAGACCCTTGGCATGCGCGCGTACCGCCAGCACATCGGTCGTCTTCTCCAGCAGCTCCTCCAGGTCGAATTCGATCTGCTCCAGATGCATATAACCCGCTTCAATTTTCGAAAAGTCGAGAATATCGTTAATGACGGTCAGCAGCGTATCACCGGCGCGGCGGAACGTGTCTACATACATGCGCTGCTCCTCGTTAAGCGGTGTCTCACTGAGCAGCTCCGACATCCCGATAATGGCATTCATCGGCGTTCGAATCTCATGACTCATGCTGGCGAGAAACTCGCTCTTCGACTGACTGGCCTCCTCGGCCTTCCGCTTCGCCTCCAGCAGCTCCTCCGACGCCTGCTTCAATGCTGTAATGTCTCGCGCCAATCCGAATATACCGGTCACTTGTCCAGCGATGATAATTGGAATACTTCTAAGATCAAGCATGATACGTGCCCCGCTCTTATGGTAGATAACCAGCTCGTAATGGTCAGGCTTACCGTGCAGCGAGGTCATGAACGATTGCTGTGCCTTCGGCAGATCGTCTATACATACAAGTAATGAGAACGGCTTGCCGAGCAGCTCGTTCTCCGCATAGCCGGAGATCTGCTCCCCCTTCGGGCTGACGCTCGTGAAGCAGCCCGCAAGGTTCAGCGAGAACACGCCGTCATAGTTATGGGTGAACAACGACTTATAGCGCTGCTCGTGCTCGATTGATTTCTCATACAGCGTCGCATTCCGGTTGAACATCCGCGTGAACTCATAGATGAGTGCGCCGAGCACGATGTTGGAGCAGATGAAGCTGTTCCACTTCGCCGCATACCAGCCAAGTGAGTAGCGCGACGCAGACGCCAGCGTCACAATGACGTCGAGCAGCCCCGCCAGCAGCGCCACCGCGAGCCACAGCTGGATCGTCTTGTCCTTCATCCCGCTGCGCCAGAAGGCAATCAGCCCTAGCGCATGAATGGCAATCAGCACGGGCTCAGCCAAGTCCATTAGGAACGGTGTGAATTGACCATTGATCAGTAGCGGTGGCAGCGAATCGTGGTAGCGCGTCACCATCAGCGTGAACAGACTAGCGAGAGCGACAGTACCGAGCAGACCTGTCCACCCCCACCTGACCGTCGCTGCCTTCGACAGCACGAGCTCCGGCCGATTCATATGGAAGATGAAGTAGCCGAGCAGTCCTAACGGGAACATCCCGTGCGATACGACCCACAGCCACACCGACGACTGCCCGCCTGGATGCAGCAGCCCGGAGTCGGACACTACATTCGGGAAGCCCGCCAGGAACGGGATGTTGATGATTCCCGCGAACAAGTAAGTCAGCGTCAGCACCAGCAGCGCCGGCTTGCGTACGAGCGTATAGTGTCTATGAAAAATAAACGCCGTCAACAAATCGAAGCAAATGACCGGCGCGATGACGAGCGGCATAAAGCCGTTCACCTGCGGCAACGGCACATCGGCAAATACAAAGGCCACTGCCGAGATCAGGGTCAGCAGCAAGGAGACGATGACGACGACCCTCCGCTGCCCGGACGTGCTGCTCAAGTCGAGCAGATCATATTTTATATATTTTTCCATTGGGATCACGCTACTTTCTGCCGTTGCACACACGTTCCTTAGTAAAGCAATCGTATCAAGACGATTTTAGGAAAGTGTTAGCTCTACTCTATATTTCGACAGAAATCTACAAGTATTTTAGTGGTTTTTAATGTGGGGCACAAAAAAGAGACCCGCCAACGGGGCGGGTCTTAAGGTGTATATATTAAAAAGGGGGTCTTGCTAATTAATATACACCGGAAACATGTTAGAACCGTAACAGAAATATTTCAATTGTGTAACAAATAAGAAAGCGTTGTCGCAGTAATGATTATCACTTTCACTTAGAATGGGCGATAACCCAAGCTACAGCGAGTATTTCATCGCAATAATACTGATAATCATCATCAAATAGGTGAAAATCGGTATCAATTAAAGTATTTGCCAATATTTAAGGTTTGACATATACTTTCCGTAAGAGACCTCTCTTGGAAAGGGTGTATCGAGATGTACGATTATCATCATCTGCGACATCAGAAGCAGCAGACTCGCTCGAAGAAGACGTTATGGGTAACGCTGGCCCTTACTTTGTTTTTCACCATTGTCGAGGTGATCGGGGGATTGCTCTCGAATTCACTTGCCCTGCTCTCCGACTCCGCGCACATGATCTCCGACGTCTTCGCCCTCGGACTGAGCATGCTTGCGATCTACCTCGCGTCGCGGCCGCCGAATGCCCGCTTCACGTTCGGCTACTTGCGCTTCGAGATCATCGCCTCGCTGCTGAACGGACTCGCGCTCGCCATCATCGCCATCGGCATCTGCATCGAGGGCATTCGCCGCTTCCTGCAGCCGGAGCCGATCGACCTGCAGCTCATGCTCGTCATCGCCTCCATCGGCCTCGTCGTTAACATCGTGCTGACACTTGTGCTCAGCCGCAGCATGAAGGAAGAGGATAACTTGAATGTGAAGAGTGCGCTGTGGCATTTTATCGGAGATCTGCTCAGCTCGATCGGTGTTATTGTGTCTGCCATCATCATCTATTATTCTGGTCTGCAGTGGTTCGATCCGTTCATCAGCATCGTCATCGGGGCGATCATCTTCACCGGCGGAGCCAAAATCATCAAGGAAGCGTACCTCATCCTGATGGAATCGGTGCCGGAATGCTTCGACCTGGATGAGATTCGCCGAACCATCGGCATGGTCGAGGGCGTCGAGGACGTGCATGACATGCACCTGTGGGCAGTATCGACCGATCACTATTCGTTAACGGCGCACGTCTTCATGAATGAGAACGCCGATGCGCTGCGCATCATCTACGACATTAACGAGACGCTGAAGGCACGCTTCGGCATCGTCCATGCGGCCGTTCAGCTCGAGCATGCACGCATTCATCCGCATGGAGAGTACGGCGAGCAGTTTCTGGACCGGGTAGAGACTGACGGCAGCTCTCAGCACGCGCACACGCAAGCACACACCTTCCACAGCTGACCTAAGCGCAACTAGTACACGGCCCCCTAATATCATACCCGTCGATAAATAACGAAAAGAGCCTTCCTCCTTCAGCTGTCAGCAGCTATGGAGATAGGCTCTTCGTTATGTGCCAGTTGAAGCACGGGCAATCAGCTTCAGCGGTATTTGCACCTCATAGCCATCCCGTGCCAGCTTCGCCTCATACTCGGCTGGGAACCGGTTCAGGTGTGTCGTATCACCCAGCGCCTTCAACATAAGCAGCATCGTCAGCTCTGCCTGCAGCGTGTACGGAATGTCAAGCGTTGACAGCGTCGGATGACCGAGGAGTGAGACTGGATCATTGTTAATGCCGATCACGCAGTAATCGCCAGGCACCTTCCGTCCTCGCCGCAGCAGCGCCGACATGAAGGACATCGTGATGAAGTCATCGAAGCCGAGCACCCCTACAGGGCCGCCTACGTGGCTCTCACTGACAAGCGCCTCCACATCATCGACCGTCTGCTCCATCGAAGGGTACAAGTGCGTATCGAAGATTCCGGTCAAGAGCGGCTCCTCTAGCTTGCTTAAGCCATTGTTGAAGCCGATTCTTCGCTGCTGATCGGTAGCATACAAGGCAGAATTCCCTAAATACATGATCCTCCGACAGCCGCGCTCATACAAGCACCGCACCGCCTCCTCGCAACCGACGACGAAGTCCAGATTGACCGCACCTTCGGCAAAATCTGTCGGCCATCCCCATGCGTTAAACAGCACAAGCGGCGTCCCCTCGCCAACGAGATGACGAGTCGCCTCCTGCGACATCGCAAGACCGTGACTGATCAAGCCGTCCACCCGTCGCTGCAGCAGCACATCCAGATGCCGCTTCTCGATCTCAGGATCAAAGCCAGCCGCTGAGAACACAGACAGATGGTAGCCGTAAGTGTGAGCCGTGCGCTGCATCTCCTCAGCGAATCGCCCGTGATAGCCGCCGAAGCTTGGCACGAGCATGCCGAGCTCGTACGACTTCTGCCTGCTCAAGTTGGCCGCCATCACATTGCGGCGATAGCCTAGCTCCTCCGCCGCCTGCTCGACCTTGCGGATCGTCTCCTGTGACATCGGCACGTTACGACGATTTAACACATTAGATACTGTTGCTATAGAAACGCCGGCCGCCGCGGCGAGATCAACGATCGTAACTTGCCGTTTTTTTCGCATCATCATTGTGACTTCCTCTCCAATACCCACTATGCTAAATTACGTCTAATCGATTTATTCTAACCGTATACGTTTATCACCGTCAATGCTTAGCACAAGCGAGCGCTGCTATCGCGTGATGACATTCTTCAGATGGAACACTGACCTCTTTGCGGAGCCCGCATTCTGAGACAATCATAGCGCCAAAAAACGGCAGTTTCGCAACAGAGATAATTCTGTTCCGAACTGCCGCTTATCTGTCATCCAACCGGACTTACTGGCTCATACTAAATGAGCCCGGACCGTACCAACAGCTTCTGGATAATTGTCGCCATCTCTGCTCGAGTCATATAAGCTCCTGGAGCAAGCATTTGGTCACTGCGCCCATTAATAAGTGCTGCAAGAAGATTCTGTTCTACACTGCGCTTGGCCCAGTCTGAAACCTCTGCCGAATCCACATAAGATTGCAATAAGTCGTTCGTCGGCGGTTTCGCCGACAACCGGGTAAGCTTCATCGCTTCTGCTACGATAACCATCGCTTGTTCCCTCGTTATTTTGTCATTAGGGCGGAACGTTCCATCTTCATATCCGCTAATTAACGAGTACTCAGCTGCCGTGCTAACAGTGTTGTAGTACCAATCTGTTATGTTGACATCTTTATATGAGATATTTCCCTTAGTCACTCTTAGACCCAAGCCACGAACAACGATGGAAATAAATTCAGCTCTGGTAATTTCCCGATCAGGAGTGAACAAGCTATCCCCTGTCCCTTCAACCACCATACGCGAGGCCATATTGTTAATCGCCTTCTCAGCCCAATGATTCGAGGCATCTTTGAATTGCAGTGGCTTCCATATGACGGAGTAAGTACTGTTAGTCAAGCTGTTGATTTGAGCGTACCATTTACCGTCCACCTGAACAATTTTGGTTGGCACATGGCGAACAGTTCCATCCGGTTCAACGACAACGCCTGTTGTGATCTTATCCGCTCCTACTCCTTCTGGAATAGCAATCGTCCTTTCAACGTAGGCATTGAATGTAGATACCTCCACTGTCGTCCCCTCGCTGACAGCTTTCACCTTGAAACTGATCGGAGGCGCAACCAAAGTAAAGGATTCCTTGGCGGCCGCGTTCTCGACCAATCTCTGCACAGCCGGGGTTGGTGCTGCTACTTCAATCTGCACTCTAATGTTCTGAAGAGCTATCAATCTGCCAAGCTGTCTGGAGATCGAGTCGATATTAACTTGCTCAGCTGGTAAGGTGTAGGTAGCTCTGTCCGTCTTGATTTCAAGAACCGCTTCTTTAGATTCCATGATTTTAACCATTTGACCGGAAAGTTCACCTACAACAACGTCTGCCTTTCCACTCACTGGAATCGTTACGACTGTCCGCTGGCCTTCAGCTGCGAGCTTACTTTCCAGCTTGCCCTGATCAACCCGTATGGTAGTAACGACCTGGTCGTTCACAACACTCGTCGTTAATGTTCCCGCCTCTTCGAGCTTGCCATTAACTATCACTTGGACTGCTGTCTCCCTATTCTCAGGAGCCGCAGGCGAACTGTCGCTCTCCGGAGCCATTGGAATCACAGCATTGGATTCAGCGGAAGGGGCACTCTTCCCTGCTTGGTTAACCGCTCTAACAGTAAACGTATATCTAGTTCCGTAAGCTAAGTCTTTAATCTTGATCGGGCTTGACGTGTCCGTTACTGCAACACCGCCTTCCGAAGAGGTCACTTCGTACGACGTAATCGAGCTTCCTCCATCATTCACAGGTGCTGTGAATGTTATCGTCGCCACTCTGTCCGAGAGAGCTGCGGATATATTCGTCGGCTGCCCTGGTACGGTTATGGGCATTGCACTCACTTCATTAGATACGGCACTGTCTCCTCCAGCATTGACCGCTCTAATTACGAAGTAATACGTTACTCCATTTTGCAGTCCAGATGACTCATAGCTGTAGACGGATTCGTTAACGGTGGACAGCTCTGATCCGTACGTACCGGACGTTTCACTCCTGAATATTTTGTAGCCCGTCGAGCTTGCTACTGGCTCCCAGCTCAACGTCACTTTACCGTCCCCAACTGACTCCAGCTTAGCAAGTGGGGCTCCAGGGTTCGGAATTTGATCCCGGGTCACCGTCACGGTATACGTCTTCGTCGCTCCGTTCTCCGCGGTCACTACCGTGCTGATGGTATTGCTGCCCACGCTCAGCGCGACAGCTCCGCTCGCTTGGCCGCTCGTCACAGTCGTACCGTTCACCGTCACCGTCGCTGTGCTATCGCTCACTGTCGGCGTTACCGTGAGGCTGTATACATTGTTTGACACATTGGCTGTATAACTCGTGGTGCCGCTCACGAACGTCGGGCTCAATGTTCCGGCGGACAGCGTCATGCCGCTCAAGTCTGCGTTGCTTGCTGCTTCTCTCGTCACCGTCACGGTATACGTCTTCGTCGCTCCGCTCTGCGCGGTCACTACCGTGCTGATGGTATTGCTGCCCACGCTCAGCGCGACAGCTCCGCTCGCTTGGCCGCTCGTCACAGTCGTACCGTTCACCGTCACCGTCGCTGTGCTATCGCTCACTGTCGGCGTTACCGTGAGGCTGTATACATTGTTTGACACATTGGCTGTGTAACTCGTGGTGCCGCTCGCGAACGTCGGGCTCAGTGCTCCGGCGGACAGCGTCATGCCGCTCAAGTCTGCGTTGCTTGCTGCTTCTCTCGTCACCGTCACGGTATACGTCTTCGTCGCTCCGCTCTGCGCGGTCACTACCGTGCTGATCGTGTTGCTGCCTACGCTCAGCGCGATAGCTCCGCTCGCTTGGCCGCTCGTCACAGTCGCACCGTTCACCTTCACCGTTGCTATGCTGTCGCTCGCCGTCGGCGTTACCGTGAGGCTCGTTACGTTATTCGCCACGCTAGCTGTGTAACTCGTGGTGCCGCTCGCGAACGTCGGGCTCAGTGCTCCGGCGGACAGCGTCATGCCGCTCAAGTCTGCGTTGCTTGCTGCTTCTCTCGTCACCTGCACGGTATACGTCTTCGTCGCTCCGCTCTGCGCGGTCACTACCGTGCTGATCGTGTTGCTGCCTACGCTCAGCGCGATAGCTCCGCTCGCTTGGCCGCTCGTCACAGTCGCACCGTTCACCGCCACCGTTGCTGTGCTGTCGCTCGCCGTCGGCGTTACCGTGAGGCTCGTTACGTTATTCGCCACGCTAGCTGTGTAACTCGTGGTGCCGCTCGCGAACGTCGGGCTCAGTGCTCCGGCGGACAGCGTCATGCCGCTCAAGTCTGCGTTGCTTGCTGCTTCTCTCGTCACCTGCACGGTATAAGTCTTCGTCGCTCCGTTCTCCGCAGTCACTACTGTACTGATCGTGTTGCTGCCTACGCTCAGCTCGATAGCTCCGCTCGCTTGGCCGCTCGTCACAGTCGTACCGTTCACCTTCACCGTGGACTTGCAATCACTCGCCGTAGGAATAATCGAGATGCTATTAGTACTGTTAGGCACATTGGCCGTGTAATCAGTCGTACTGCTCGCAAACACCGAGTTTAATACACCACTCGACAATGCCAATATGCTTAAATTATTATTGGAGGAAACAGAACTAGCGCCTAACTTCATGAGTTGGTTGCTATTCGACGGAACCATCCAAATATTAGCCCCGTCATAGACGCCTCCTATGAAAGCTGCTGTACCTTTAGAGAAATTAGATGGCCAATCCATGTAGGATGTCATCTCGAACGTATCTTTGTTTACTCTAACAGCTCGATCGGCATTTGAAGGAATCAACCATATGTATTGCCCATCATATACCCCGCCGAAGAAAGCACTTCCATTTTTGATAAATCCTGTAGGCCAGTTGTTATGCCCTGTCATCGCCCCGGTATTTTTATTCACTCTAATGAGACGGTCGGCAGTACTCGGAATAAGCCATATATGATCTCCCTCCAGCACTCCGCCGATAAAAGCACTACTTGGTTTAGTAAAACCCGTAGGCCAACTATTATATCCGGTCATTACACCCGTAGTCGTATTGAACTTGATTACACGGTCGGCGTTGTATGGAATTAACCAAATATTTTCCCCATCATAAACGCCGCCTGCGAAAGCGCCAGAACCTTTTGTAAAGCCTGCTGGCCAACTATTATATCCGGTCATTACGCCCGTGTCTTTGTCTAT
The DNA here is from genome assembly GCF_027923405.1 of Paenibacillus sp. YYML68. Lineage (NCBI taxonomy): Bacteria > Bacillati > Bacillota > Bacilli > Caryophanales > Paenibacillaceae > Paenibacillus > Paenibacillus sp. YYML68. The sequence goes on from NZ_BQYI01000001.1 coordinate 4,089,510, forward strand.
TTTAATGACACGATCAGCGGTTTGTGGAATCAGCCATATATTTTGCCCATCAAAAACCGTGCCTACAAAAGCAGAGTTTCCTTTAGTAAATCCGGAGGGCCACTCGTTATATCCTGTCATCTCCCCTGTGTTCTTGTTTACTTTAATCACGCGGTCCGCGTTGAAGGGAATCAACCACACATGCGTTCCATCAAACAAACTACTATAAAAGGCGGTAGTTGACTTGGTGAAGCCTGCAGGCCAATTGTTATAACCGGTCATCTCCCCTGTGTCTTTATTGACCTTCATGACCCGATCCGCATTGAGCGGCGCTAACCAAATACTCTCACCATCGAATACTCCGCTAGAAAAAGCGGTTAAACCTTTCGTAAAGCCTTGGGGCCAACAGTAATACCCCGTATACGAAGCATTATTAGGTACAGGAGAGCCGGTAATGTTAGGGCTGAAGGATAATCCAGATTGATTAGGGAACGTACTGCTGGCTGTGACCTGCACTGCCATAGAACTAATGCCGATCTGACATATTAAACAAGCAATAAGTACTTTTGACATATAGCTTGCTGCCATGCTCTTGATACTTCCAGTAAAATATGACCATTGCTTCATCTGCTAATCCCCTTATCTTATGTAGAAATACCTGTAATCGATTGTCTCATAATTCCTCTATTAATTCTAGACCTGAAAGCATATAATTGTCACCGGCGAGAAGATTTAGGCTTAGCTAGGCACACCGCAGAACACAAAAAGCCAAGCCACACGAAGCAGCTTGGCATCCTATGAGTTCCCTTACACCGATGGACGATTCGGCTCGTGACGATCCTTGTGATACGTCGGCATCAGGTTCGCCTTGCTGTCCGTTGCTTGACTGGAGTTATCGGCCATGGACTGATTTTTTTGCTTCATGCCTTTGTTTTTACCCATTGCTATCCACTCCTCGCATCGAATGTCGGACTTCCTTCGCGAAGCCGCCCTATAGTTGTATCTCCACCGCAAGCTCTGTATTCAGCATTCCAATCGCCAATAATTCCTTCAGCCCATAAGCTATAGTTCGCAATGCCAAGTGCCATAATAGCGGAGTACTCATCCACATCACAAAGGAGCGTGCAGCAATGGGAATTCTCGACGGTAACTCCAAGAACGAACCGATGCATTACGGTGAAATTCATTCCATCTGGTCGTACAGCGCGAAGGCGAAGCTGGCCGTCACCTGCTACCAAACGATGATCAACCATGCAGGTGACCAGGATCTGAAGGAAGTGATCCGAGACATTATTGAGATGGGCCGCAAGGAAATTGAGGAATGCGACGCGATTCTCGTCAAAAACGGTATCGTGCCGCCGCCAACATTCCCGGAGAAGCCGCGTGCCAGCTACGAGGAAATTCCAGTCGGAGCCCGCTTCACCGATATGGAGATTGCGGCAACGCTGATGCAGGATGTAGCCGAAGGTCTTGCCACGTGCAGCCAAGCGATGGGCCAATGTACACGAGAGGATCTCGGTACGATGTTCATGAAATACCACGGCACAAAGGCGGTGCTAAGCGCACGCGTACTACGCATGAACAAGGCGAAGGGCTGGCTCGTGCCGCCGCCACTCCAGCTGCAAGTGCCTGAGCTCGTCCATAGCTGATACAGGATGTGCGAGCAAGAGCAGTAGCTACGAACACAACCTTAACAACGCACAGCATCGCAGCTGCTAGTAACGCACAAGAAGGCTCCCAACTGGCATCAAGCCAATCGGGAGCCTTCTTGTTCATTTGTCGTATTCTACGACTCAATACCGAGCCAGTTCTTGAACAGCTGCTTCGTCGTATCGAGGTTCATTGCTGCGATCGACGTCGTCAGCGGAATACCTTTCGGGCACGAACGCACGCAGTTCTGCGAGTTACCGCAGCCCTCGATGCCGCCGTCCGTCATCAGCGCCTCGAGACGCTCATGCTTGTTCATCTCACCTGTCGGGTGAGCGTTGAACAGACGAACCTGCGAGATCGCTGCAGGACCGATGAAGTCTGTCTTGTCGTTAACATTCGGACAGGATTCCAGACATACGCCGCACGTCATACACTTGGACAGCTCATACGCCCATTGACGCTTCGACTCGGCCATCCGTGGTCCAGGACCGAGGTCGTAAGTTCCGTCGATCGGAATCCACGCCTTGACCTTCTTCAGAGCGGCGAACATACGCTCGCGGTCAATGACAAGGTCACGCACGACAGGGAACGTATTCATTGGCGCGATGCGAATCGGCTGCTCCAGCTTATCGACGAGCGCGCTGCACGCCTGACGAGGCTTGCCGTTGATAACCATCGAGCAAGCGCCGCACACTTCCTCCAAGCAGTTCGACTCCCAGCATACAGGTGTCGTCTTCCCGCCATCAGCCTTAACCGGATTACGTTGAACCTCCATCAGCGCGCTGATAACGTTCATGTTCGGGCGGTACGGAATTTCGAACTCCTCCGTATACGGCTTGCTCTCCGGTGCATCTTGACGAGTGACGATGAATTTAACCTTCTTGCTCGCTGCTGTTGCCTCGGCCATGATTAGTTGCCTCCCTTCTTCTTGTCAGTTGTATAGTCACGCTTACGCGGCTGGATCAAGGAGACGTCGATCTCTTCCCAGCTGATCTTCGGTCCATCCGGCGTCCAAGTCGCCTTCGTCGTCTTCATGAACTCGTCATCGTTACGCTCCGGGAACTCCGGCTTGTAGTGCGCGCCGCGGCTCTCGTTACGGAGCAATCCGCCCAGCGTCATCGCATGCGCAAGCTCAAGCATGTTCCACAGCTGACGCGTGTACGCAACGCCAGGGTTGTTGTAGCGTGCAGAGTCATTTATGTTGATCTTCTTGTAGCGCTGCTTCAGCTCGTTGATCTTATCAATCGTCTGCTCCAGGTTCTTGTTGTAGCGAACGACGGTCATGTTGTTCGTCATCCACTCGCCAAGCTCCTTACCGAGCACATACGCGTTCTCGTTGCCGTCCAGCTTCAAGATGCTCTCGTACTTGTTCGCATGCTCCTTCGTCGCACGATCGAACACTGTCGAAGAGATGTCTGCGCTGTGCTTATCCAGACCCTTAATATATTCGATCGCCTTCGGTCCAGCTACCATACCGCCGTAGATCGCAGACAGCAGCGAGTTCGCACCGAGACGGTTCGCGCCGTGGTACTGGTACTCACACTCGCCTGCCGCGAACAGACCCGGAATGTTCGTCATCTGGTTGTAGTCTACCCACATGCCGCCCATCGAGTAGTGAACCGCAGGGAATATTTTCATCGGAATCTTACGCGGGTCGTCGCCCATGAACTTCTCGTAGATCTCGATAATACCGCCGAGCTTCACGTCCAGCTCCTTCGGGTCCTTATGGGACAGGTCGAGATAAACCATGTTCTCGCCGTTAACGCCGAGCTTCATATCAACGCACACCGCGAAGATCTCACGTGTCGCGATGTCACGCGGAACAAGGTTACCGTACGCTGGATATTTCTCCTCGAGGAAGTACCAAGGCTTACCGTCCTTGTACGTCCATACGCGTCCGCCCTCGCCGCGAGCGGATTCGCTCATGAGGCGCAGCTTGTCGTCGCCCGGAATGGCCGTCGGGTGAATCTGAATGAACTCACCGTTCGCATAATGCACGCCCTGCTGGTACACCGCACTTGCAGCCGTACCTGTGTTGATAACCGAGTTCGTCGTTTTACCGAAAATAATACCAGGACCGCCAGTCGCCAAAATAACCGCATCGGCAGGGAACGTCTTCACTTCCATGCTGCGCAGATCTTGTGCGGCTACACCGCGGCATACGCCGTCATCGTCGAGCACCGCGCCAAGGAACTCCCAGTGCTCGTACTTCTGTACAAGACCTGCAGTCTCCCAGCGGCGCACCTGCTCATCGAGTGCGTACAGCAGCTGCTGACCAGTCGTCGCACCTGCGAACGCTGTACGGTGGTGCTTCGTACCGCCGAAGCGGCGGAAGTCCAGCAAGCCCTCTGGCGTACGGTTGAACATAACGCCCATCCGGTCCATCAGGTGAATAATGCCCGGCGCTGCATCACACATCGCCTTAACCGGCGGCTGGTTAGCTAAGAAGTCGCCGCCATATACCGTATCGTCAAAGTGCTCCCAGGGAGAATCGCCTTCGCCTTTCGTATTAACGGCGCCGTTGATGCCCCCTTGCGCACAGACGGAGTGGGAACGTTTTACCGGAACTAGTGAGAACAAGTCTACATGTGTACCAGCTTCTGCTGCTTTAATAGTGGCCATCAAGCCTGCAAGGCCGCCACCGACTACGATAACTTTCGTTTTAGCCATGATCTGTGTACTCCCCCCTTAACCTTTGGTCGCTGTCGGCACGCTCTGGAAATCAGGACCCGCGAATGCCGTCAAGGACATGATGAACATAACCGTCATGACAACGAACACGCCCATCCATACGTATGTCGAAATACGCTGAGCCTTCGCTCCCACGGTAATGCCCCAGCTAACGAGGAACGACCACATTCCGTTGCTGAAATGGAATACGGAAGCGACGATACCGATGACATACAGCACGAAGAAGAACTGATTCGACGCGATATGGTGCATCTCCGTACCAATCGCATGCTGGTCTACAGCACCGATGGCAATCTGCAAGCGAGTCTGGAAGAAGTGCCACGCGACGAACAAGAACGTAATGACGCCAGTTACGCGCTGCAGGAAAAACATCTGGTTGCGGAAATAGCCGTAATTGTTGACGTTGTTACGCGCAGTGTACACCACATACAGACCATAGATCGCATGGTACGCCAGCGGAATCCAGATCATGAAGATTTCGAGCGCCAGCACGAGCGGCAAGCTGTGCAGGAAGTCGATGGCGTCGAGAAAGCCCTGATGACCACCCTTGACCGCCGTGTAGTTCGTCAGCAGGTGCTCAATCAGGAAAAACCCGACTGGAATGACACCGAGCAAGGAATGGAGCTTTCGTGAAAAATACGAGTTCTTAAACATTACCCTTCGTTCCCCCCTAAAATTAAGCATGCAACGGCATTCTTATAAAAACCATCTACCATTGTACCCCCGTCGATAGGGAGCGTCAACAACATTCGCTACGCCTATTTTCCATGAATCGACAACGTTTTATACTGCGGGCATGGTTTTGTGAATAAAACGTTACAACTATCATACTACTCCTGTTTCGCTTATAATGGAAGTGCCGATTTTTTATAATCGATTATGCACCATGCGCATAAGCATATCTATCAAGGGAGCACACGCCAACTATGAACCATTGGGAAATCTTAATTACAGTCGTCCAGCAGCAGAGCTTGAATAAAGCTTCCTCCATACTCAACCTGTCCCAGCCCGCGCTGTCGCGCAAAATGATGAAGCTCGAGGAGGAGCTCGGTGTCGAGCTGTTCCGGCGCAAGGGCAAGCGGCTCGAGCTGACGCGCGCCGGGGAGCTGTGCTACGAGCACGCCCTCGAGCAGCAGCGGCTGCAGCGCAAGCTCGACGATACGCTTCGCCTGTACCGCACCGAGACGAAGCCCGCGAGCATCATCATCGGCGCCAGCCTGACGACGCTGCAGTCGACGCTGCCTGACCTTGTGACCATCTATATTCGGGAGCACCCGCTCACAGATATTAAAGCGATTACAGGCAAGACGCACGAGGTCGTGCCGCTCGTCAAGGAGAAGAAGGTCGACATCGGCCTCGTCGCCTCGCGCATCGACGATCCGCAGCTGAGCTCCGTACCGCTGTTCGACGACTCGCTGTGCCTCGTGCTGCCGTCCGGTCATCCGTATGCGGACCGCGAGGAGCTGACGATCGGCGACCTGCATGAGCTGCCGATGATTCTGTTCTCACGCGGGACATGGTACAGAGTGCTCATGGATGAGATGTTCATGCGCTACAGCGTACACCCCGACGTGAAGATGGAGATCGACTCCTTCGAGGCGATCGTACGTCTTGTCTCAACGTGCCAGACCGCTACACTGCTGCCCGAGTCATACGTGCGGCACCCGCTCGTCGACAACAACGAGCTGACCGTACGCTTCATCCCCGAGCTCGAGCAGACGAAGAGAACGACCTCCCTCTTATTCAAGAAGGAGGCCGCGATGGAGCCTGCGATTCAGCTATTTATCGATCTGGCAGTCAAGTATTACCGAGCTTAATGTCACCTATATGAATCGAATGAATGTTAACGAATAACCTCGTTCTCGAACAGCTCGATCTCATCGTTCGTGCCGATAATGACCATAATATCGCCTTCCTCGACCATGTCAGTAGCGGTCGGGGCGATGATGACGCCCTTCTTCTTGTTAATCGCCACGACGCTGCAGCCGTAGAGCGCTCGCGTATCGAGATCCTTAAGCGAGCGTCCATCAAGACAGCTCGGCACCGTCAGCTCGGCGATCGTATAATCCTTCGACAGCTCGATATAGTCGAGCAGGTTCGGGGAGACGAGCTGGTGAGCGACGCGGATGCCCATATCCCGCTCCGGGAAGATGACGCGGTCGGCGCCGATCTTCTGCAGCACCTTGCCGTGCAGCTCGGAGAGCGCCTTGCCGACGACATTTTTCACCCCGACATCCTTCAATAATATAGTAGTTAGAATGCTGGCCTGTATATCGTCGCCGATCGCCACGACCACACTGTCGAAGTTACGCAGGCCTAGCGATCGAATCACATCCTCATCTGTGGAATCAGCCGCGACGACGTGAGTGAGCACACTGCTCATCTCCTCGACGGCCTCCTCGTCCTTATCGATGCCGAGCACCTGGTAGCCTAGCTTGATGAGCTCCTTGGCAAGACTGGAGCCGAAGCGCCCCAGTCCGATGACGGCGTATTGACTGCGTTTCATCGCTGATATCCCCTATCCGATCGTTATTTTCCCTTCCGGGTATCGATACAATTCCTTCTCCGCCTTCGGTCCGAGCGCATAGGCGAGCGTCAAGGGACCAAGACGGCCGATGAACATCGTGAGTGCGATCATCACCTTGCCGACATCGCTCAGCATAGGCGTCAGCCCCATCGATAAGCCGACTGTGCCGAATGCGGACGTCACCTCGAACAGGATCATCAGGAAGTGACGATCCTCAGTCGTCGACAGCACCATCGTCACGAAGATGACGACGAACAAGGCAATCATCGTGATCGTAATCGCCTTCAGCAATCGATCCTTGCCGAGACGGTTATGGAAGAAGACGATGTCCTCCTTGCCTCGCACCATCGCAATAATCGCCCCGACCAACGTTGTGAACGTCGTCGTCTTAATGCCACCACCCGTCGAGCCGGGTGAAGCTCCGATGAACATGAGGAATATGATGAAAAATTGGGTCGCCTGACGCATCGCCGCAATGTCTAATGTATTGGCGCCTGCGGTGCGGGGGGTAACGGATTGGAAGATCGACGCTAATAGCTTACCATCCCAATCGAGCGCACCGAGCGTCCTCGCATTCGTGAACTCGAAGATGAAGATGACGACAGCTCCCACCGCGATCAGCACGCCGCTTGCCGTTAGCACGACCTTGGAATGCAGCGACAATCTGCGCAGCCGTCGGTAATCGAGCAGATCGGATAAGACGACGAAGCCGAGTCCGCCAAGTATGATGAGACAGATGGAGACGATATTGATCACATAATCGTCCGCGTAAGCGGTAATGCTGGCGAATGGACCTGTCACAAGTCCAAATAGATCGAAGCCCGCATTGTTGAAGAACGAGATCGCGTGAAATAGTCCGAAGCCGAGCGCCTGCAGCGGCTCCATGTCCATTGACCATCTCAAGGTGAAGACGACCGCCGCCGTGAGCTCAATCGTTAAGGAATAGATAATAACCTTGCGTATAAGCCGAACGATGCCTTCCATGCTGCCCTGATTCATCGCCTCTTGCAGAATGAGCCGTTCTTTGAGCGAGATGCGCTTCCTCAGCACGAAGGCGAACAGCGTCGACATCGTCATGAAGCCGAGTCCGCCGACTTGAATGAGCAGCACGATCACGATTTTACCGAACAGCGACCAATGCTGACCTGTGTCGACGACGACGAGGCCAGTTACGCACGTTGCCGACGTTGCGGTGAAGAACGCATCCAGGAACGGCGTGCCGTCCCCTGAGCTTGCGGCGATCGGCAGCGTAAGCAGCGTCGCACCGAGCAGAATGATCGCCGCGAACCCCAGCACCAAGATTTGCGGAGGGGTGAGCTCTATTTTTTTGGCTTGAAGCTTCATCCGGCACCTCTTCGGATTCATAATGGAACAGCAAAAAAGACACAGGGAACGAAACCCGGTGCCGTGCGTACAAGGTTCCTGTAACAAAAGCCTACGAGGTTAGCTGTCGGATTCGGATGTACAGGCACCCTATCTGTGCGCAGCTGCGTGGCTGGCACAAAATTCACCCCATCATTAGTGGTTCCCCCGTTTTCCATTGGAAATTCGGCTCAATATTTAATTAGGCAGCTGCTGCAAATTCATATGAGATGAATTATACGGCGGTTTCGAACGAAGTACAAAGCCATTTTAGAACGAAAAGAGAGGTAATTCGCAATAATACGACAGATGTAAGCGCTCCTATCTGGTCGGCGCGTCACTTTGCTTGTTTTTACCTGCGCTTGCTCATGTTATCATGACTCTATAGGGGAAGCATGGAAAAAGTTATAGCCGAATACAATAGGTCGATGAACAAAATAAGGACAAGGAGTGCGACTATGCCTGCCAAATTACAAGCCCGTCCCCCGCTGCTGCTCGCCGTGCTCGGAATCATCTTATATATCGGGCTTGCCTACCTGTCTCCGCTGCTGGAGCCGGAGGACCGTGCTCCCGAGAATGCTGTGCAGACACCGGCCATCTCGAAGCAGGAGGCGGCTGTGCTTGCCTCAGACTTCATTCGTCAGCGCTTCGAGCTGTCTGACACGGCCAAGGTGGAGACGCTGTTCCAGTCGCACACTGTACGCAGCGGCTACCTGCAGCATGCTGGCCTCGAGGAGGAATATGAGAAGAAGTACGGCGAGCAGTTCCCGATCGATTACTTCGAGGTTGAAATAACGGACGACGCACTGTCGCGCAATTATTATGTTGGGGTCAATTACACGACGAAGCACATATTCAGCTATAGCGCGTGGAAGGACGCTGCTGCGAAGTCAGGCGCACTGCCTGCCGCCTCAGAGGCTTCACCTGCGGCTGCAGGCGAGAAGGCGCTGCGAGATATGGGCTATGACCCAGCCGCCTTCACGCTACAGGACAGCGGCCGACCATCTGAGGACTACGGGCTCGTCTACGTCAGCCGTTCGATTGTCGTCGGCGAGGCTCCGCTTGAGCTGCACCTCGGCTACGAGAACGGCCGCATCACCTCGTTCCGCCCGGCGTTCCCGCCTCCTGATAGCTTCCTGACGTGGCAGGAGGCGCAGGACGAGCGCTCCGGACGAATGACACAGATCAGCCTGCTCGGGTCGCTGTTGCTGTCCTTGACTGCTCTCATCCTCGTTATTCGGCACAGACGGCACATCACGTTCTCACGCGGCTTGATGCTCACCCTAGTCTTCCTCGGCATCTATGTGATGAACAACTTCAACATGCTGCCTTCGTTCCGCACGATGCACAATACGGGGCCATCCGAGCCGAACGCGTTGCTGTACCTGTGGATCATGAACATCTATGTAACGCTGATGGCGCTATCGACCTACTTCGCGCTGCTTGCCGGACGGAAGCTGTGTCTGGATACCGAAGTGGAGCCGCTGCCGGCATGGAGAGACGAACAGTTCGGCGGCCAAGTGTACCTCGCGATGAAGGATGGTTATATCATCGGCCTGTTCATCCTTGGCGTGCAGCAGGCGCTCTTCTTCGCAGGCTCGTACAGCTTCGATATATGGGCAGTTTCTGACCCTGGCAGCTCCGTCTACAATATGCGCATTCCCGAGCTGTTCCCGCTGCTCGCCTGGTCAGCTGCGATCTCTGAGGAGGCCGTATACCGACTGCTGGGCGTGACGCTCCTGCTCAAGCTGACGCGCAGCCCGTTCGTTGCGGTGCTGCTGCCGAGCATCCTATGGGCAATGAGCCATACGCAGTATCCGATCTACCCGGTCTATACGCGGCTGATCGAGGTGTCGGTCATCGGCGTCATCTTCGGCTATGTATTCCTGCGCTACGGCTTCCTGACGGCCGTCTTCGCGCATGCGACGATGGACAGCATCCTGATGGGGCTGTCGCTCGTCTACAGCGGCGACGAACGCGAAGCGGCTGCAGGGATCGTCTACTTCTTCGTCCCTGCAGCCGCCGGCTGGATCATCTATAAGATTCATTCGAGGCTCAAGCGTCGGCCTCCAGGGGAGCAGCCTCCACGTGCGATGGAGCCTCCTCTAGAGCCTCGTCTTCCGTAGCATCCGACTCGCCCTCACCGTTCAGCGACGCCAGAATGTGACGGGCGAGCTTCTCACCGATTCCAAGAGGCTTGAAGTCTTCGACTGAAGCCTCTTTAATTTTGCGCAGCGAGCCGAAGTGCTTCAGCAACGCCTTGCGCCGCTTCTCGCCGACGCCCTCGATCGCATCGAGCGCCGACACCGTCATCGACTTCGCCCGCGTCTCGCGGTGGAACGTAATGGCGAACCGGTGCACCTCGTCCTGAATACGCTGCAGCAGGTAGAACTCTTGGCTGTCGCGCGGCAGCGGCACGACCTCCGCAGGATCGCCGAGCAGCAGCTGTGCCGTCTTATGCTTGGCATCCTTCACGAGTCCGCACACCGGAACGGCGTACAGCCCGAGCTCGTTGTGCAGCACGTCGATCGCCGCCGACAGGTGCCCACGCCCGCCGTCAATGACGATTAGGTCAGGCAGCTTGAGCCCTTCCTTCAATACGCGCTCATAACGGCGGCGCACGACCTCCCGCATCGTCTCGTAGTCATCCGGTCCCTGCACCGTCTTGACCTTATACTTGCGGTACTCCTTGCGGTCCGGCTTGCCGTCAGTGAAGACGACCATCGCCGACACCGGATCGGAGCCTTGAATGTTCGAGTTGTCGAACGCCTCGATGCGATGAATCGTGCCAGTGCCGATGTAAGCCCCAAGATTCTCGACGGCGTGGATCGTCCGCTCGGCGTCGCGCTCGATCAGCTTGAACTTCTCCTCCAGCGCCACCTTGGCGTTGTCACACGCCATCTCGACCATGTTCTTCTTCAGCCCGCGTCGCGGGCTGTGCACCTTCACCTTCAGCCAGCTCTCGAGCGCCTCCTTGACGTCGGACTTCGGCTCAGCAGGCTCTTCTGTGGCATGCTCAGCAGCTGCGTCACGCGACTCAGTAGCCTTCACACCTACTTCACGCTCCAACTGACCGTCAGTCAGCCCCTCCGCAGTACCCGGACCCGCTGCTCTCGCCTCGACCGCCTCCTGCACACCTGCAGCCACCTCAGCGGCCGGCAGGAAGATCTCCTTCGGCAGCGCCGGGTTGTCGCTATAATATTGCGTCACGAACGTGACGAAGTCCTCGTACGCGTCCCCGTAATACGGGAACATCGACGCGTGGCGCTCGATCATTTTGCCTTGGCGCATATATAGAATCTGTACACACATCCAGCCCTTATCGACAGCGAAGCCGAATACGTCACGGTCCATCTTATCGGTCGTCGTAATCTTCTGCTTCTCCATCAGCGCGTCGATGTGCATAATCTGATCGCGCAGCTCCTTCGCCCGCTCGAAGTTCAGCTCCTCGGCCGCCTCGTGCATCTTCTGCCTCAGCTGCGTCTTAATCTCATCATGACCGCCGTTCAAGAATCGGGAGATCTCTCCGACCATCTGGTCGTACGTCTCCTTCTCCACCTCGAACTCACATGGCGCGATGCACTGCCCCATATGATAGTACAGGCATACCTTATCCGGTATAGTGCTGCACTTGCGCAGCGGATACAGCCGATCGAGCAGCTTCTTCGTCTCCTGCGCCGCGTACCCATTCGGATAAGGGCCGAAGTATTTCGCCTTGTCCTTCAGCACGCGCCGTGTCACCTCAAGCTTCGGATGACGCTCGTACGTAATTTTGATATATGGAAAAGACTTATCGTCCTTCAGCAATACGTTGTACCGCGGCATATGCTTCTTGATCAGGTTGCACTCCAGAATGAGTGCCTCCATGTTGCTCGCCGTCACGATATATTCGAAGTCGGTAATTTCGCTCACCAGCACCTGCGTCTTCGCCGTATGGCTGCCGGTAAAGTAAGACCGAAGCCGGTTGCGCAGCACCTTCGCCTTGCCGACGTAGATGATCGTCCCCTCGCGGTTCTTCATCAAGTAGCAGCCCGGCTGCTCCGGCACGAGCGACAGCTTCGTCTTGATCGCCTCCAGCGTCTTCCTCCGCTGCTCCGTTCCCCAGTCATCCTCATCGATGTTCATGCTTTCTACCTCCCCCGCATCACGCAAAAAAGCTCTTTTTCAGCATAGCAGAAAAAGAGCTTTTTCTCACGTTGTACGCAGGCTGCCAAATTATTGATGACGGCTGAGCACGTTCTTCAGTGCGTCCTTGGACTGGAAGCCGACAACCTTGTCAACCGGCTGGCCGTCCTTGAACACGATCAGCGTCGGGATGCTCATCACGCCGAAGCGGGATGCGGACTCCGGATTGTCGTCCACGTTCACCTTCGCGATCTTGACGCTCTCGCCTACTTCCTTATCGAGCTCCTCAAGCACTGGAGCGATCATTTTGCAAGGACCGCACCAAGGCGCCCAGAAATCTACAAGAACCGTGCCGGAGCCTTCAACCTCATTCGTGAAGGAGTTATCCGATACATTTACGATAGCCATGAGAGTAAATCTCCTTTCAATCCACTATAATGATGTCAACATGTAAAGTATACCACAACCGACCTACTTTTCAACCGCGCCAAAGTTTGCACAATTGTCACTTTCCGTTCTTTACAAGTCTCGAAGAAGTTGGGTATACTAACGCTATATGTACAAAAGCAAGCTTCAAGCGGTGAACGAAGCCTATGCCGCCAAGCTCACGTATTCGCACCTTGCAACAAGGAGGAACCAATTATGAGTAACGATCCGAAACATCCTGAGCTTCACGTATACGAGGAGCAGCGCGATGATCTGATGGATGTCGCGATGGGATTTGGAGTGTTCTTCGGCGTTCTGTTTTTGATTGCCATCGTCGCCACCGTAATTTCCGTGATGATCCGTTAATACGCGCCCGCATACGCAAGCAGGCCTCATCCTTCGCTCAAGAAGGACGAGGCCTTTTTTCTGTTACGGTCGTGGCTTAGCGCTATGCCCACCACGCTGCTTCCATACCAACGTACAACCCGTAAAGCTGCCGAGAGCTGCGGCGGACTTATCCAGCCCAGCCGCCCCGTCCCTATCCGACTCTCTACACCGTGCCTCGCTTGTTGCGGCCGTTCACATGCACGACGTCGACGAACGGCCGTATGCGGTCCATGATACGTCGTCCCTTGTACTCCTCGTCCCCGTCCTTGCTCGTGAAGCTGAAGTGCCGCTCCAGTGCGCTCAGATCGTGGTTCGAGGTGAAGAACGTCGGCTTCCGGTTCATCCGGTAGTTCAAGATCGCCCCCATCACATGATCGCGCAGCCACGGATTGAGATTCTCCGCCCCGATATCGTCGAACACGAGCAGATCCGTCTCCTTCAGCACGTCGATCGTCTCCTTCAGCTTGAGCGGATCCTGGAACATCGACTTCAGATCCTCGGCAAAATCCGGCATATACACGATCGCGCCCGTATACCCGTCCTTGGCAAGCTCATACAGCATGTAGCACATGAGGAACGTCTTGCCTGTCCCGAACGAGCCAGCCAGATACATCCCTTGCGGCTTCAGCCCTTCCTTACGTACATGGAGCACGTAATCAATCACTTGCCCGACCGCATCCTCCCGCTCCGGATCCGTGTCGAGTATTTCCAGTGACGAGTAACCCTGCGACAGCGCGCGCTCATCGACGTAGAAGCTGCGAATACGGCTGCGAATCGAGTCCTGCGTCGATTTGGCAATATATTTCTTGCACGCGACCTTCTGATCGTACACACGGGTCCGATCCGTCCCCGACTCGACGTGAAGCAGCGTATAGTGCCCCTCCATGTCGTTCGGGCATTGATCCAGCCCCGGACAGTTCGTGCACTGGTTATATTCCTTCACGTACTGGTGCAGCTTGTTCAGGTTGAGCTTGACCGCCTCCAGATCGAGCTCCGGATGCTTGTGCCGCAGCTTGACGATTAGCGGGTCGTTCATGACCTGCCTCAGCTTCTCCTCCGCCTGCTGCAGCAGCCTGCGGCCTGACATACTCCCCTTCAGCAGCTCCCCGATCGATTCCATCGTCACGATAGCCGTCCCTCCCCCGTTAAGCTTCTAAGCACCTTACTTGCCTTACCCTGCCCTACCCCGAATCCCCGCCCTGTGAAAAAGACGGACGAACACGAGGCGCTACAGCCGCACTCGCGTTCGTCACTGTAGGCCACCTGAGCCTCTACGCTACGACTGGCTACGACGGGCTTGGCCAGCAGCCTACACCTTGCCGTCGAGCTGCTTCGCCTTCAGCCGCAGCGCCTCCCGCTCCGCATCGGAGCGCGGCTTCGTCGAAGGCACCGACTCGACGATCGGCAGCAGCGGCTTCTGCCTGCCGCCTCCGTAGCCGCGGCCCTTGGACGGGCTGTACGAGCGTCCTTGCCCGCCAGCGGCTGAGCCGCCGCCTGCTGCGCCTGCACCCGCGCCGCCCGCCTTGCCGCCGCCAGCGGCTCCTGCGCCGCTTGTCCCGGCCGCGCTACCGCCTGCGTCGCCTTCTGCTGGGCGAGGCGGCCCCGACCGGCTGCGGTCAATATAAGCAAGCTGCTCGCGCACATACAGCACCGCCTGCTCGAACGTCAAGATTTGCTTGCCCAGCATATCGGTCGCGATCGCTTCGAGATACTTCTTCGCCCATGAACGCTTGGACACGTATATATAATGGATTAGCACGTTGATGACCTCCTCGGTCATCCCGTAGTTCAGCTCCATGCGCGTCAGCGTATCGAGCAGAATGTCCGGTACGGTACCTCGCGAGAATATTTTCTCCAACAAGTACGTATACGGCTCGTTACGCAAAATGTAATTGTACTGGTGCGGACTGCACTCGCCTTGGAACAGATCCGGCACGTCGAGATAATACGTCATCTCCACCGCGCGATCCTTCGCGCCTGCACCGCCTGCATCCGGGTCAGCAGCTGAGCCTGCTGTCACAGCTGATTGCGCAGCTCCGCTCTGCTGCTTGGCGCCTGACGCGTCCGCCTCGCTCCCCTCGGCTGTCGACGCATCCGGTGACGGCAGCTTCGCCATCCAGCGGGTGCGGTCCTCGGAACGCTTTTTCGCCTGGCGGAACACCTGATTCGCCTTCATCTGCAGCAGCTCGAGCGACAGCTCGCCCCCCTCGTCGAAGACGCCCTCCTCATCGAGCAGCTTGCACATATCGCCAAGGTACAGCCCGTACTTCTTCGCCACGTAATTAATCGCAGCGAGCTGCTCCGGCTCATACTTCAGCCGCTCGACATACTCCCGATTCACCGAATCGTACGGGAAGCGCATCATAATCTCCGTGTACGAGAAGCCCTTGACCGTTGTCTCAGTTCGCTCTGCATCGGTCTTCTTAGCCCCATCCTGCGCCTCAAACAGCTCCTGCTCCAGCTCCGGGTCCACCGTCGTGTTCAGCTTGAACAGATCGTAGAACGGCACGGACAAGTTCTCCGAGTTCGATCTCCGCAGCTCGTCCGGCTCCGGTGCAATCAGCTCGTCCCGCAGCCCAAGCACCGCATACTTCCCGATCTTATCTCGCAGCAGAAGCGTTAGATGGTGGTTCTTGAAAAACTCCGCAGGCGGCAGCGGCGCGAACAGCTCGTATTCATAGATGTAATCGTCCGAGGATGCCGCGAACCGCCGCGACGTGCGCAGGAGGCCGACCGCCTCCAGCTTCGACGTCTGCTCGACGAACCATTTACGCCCGCGTTCACCGGCCTCCAGCTCCAGCTCGCGGAACAGCTTGCGCTGCTGCTCGATGGCCGAGTATCCCATACGGTCGCCGGAGAGCTGGTGGTACAACGTCTGGTAGACGCTGATCGCATAGGCGCCGACCATCGGCTGGTACATCGCGGCAACCGCCTTATACTGCAGACTGCTCATTGCAAAATCGCGAACGACGACAAACCGGTGATATTCAGAAAAGTGCAGCATATTCGTGATTCGCATCGTCTTCACACACATCCGTCTCATAAGTCTTAAGCTTCATTGTACCACAGCCGCAACACCCGGTGTAGATGAAAAAGAAGGCTTCACCTTCCGATACGGTTACGGAAAGCAAGCCCTCTTGGCTAGGTCAAGCCCTATATGGTCAGGCAGTAGCGTGGCCTCCATCGCATCGCAGCGCGTACGAGACTAGAACATCTTGAACCCCTTCTGACGCAGCGTCTTGATCGCCGTACCGCTCAGCACCGCCCCGATCAGTCCGCCAATGGCCGGAATATAGTCACCTAACGTGTACTCGGCAACGTTCTCGGCAAGTGAGCCCGTTCCCCAGCCCCAATAAATAACGAGTCCGATTACCAAAGCGATATATCCGTAGATCGGGAACCAGGTCGTCTTCATCAGCATGTTCAGTATGAAGCCAATCCCGAAAAATAATACGAACAGCAGCACCGTCACGATCATCAATTGAATGATTTCCAGCAAGCCAGACAGCTCCTTTTCTATTACGCGTAACGCTATAGTTACCTTCTATTATAATCAAAAGCGGGCACCGGTAAAGGCTGATGCCGCCATTCGGTTGCCGATTCCAGTCAGATTGTCACCGTTTCGTCATAACGATTGCCAGCATTTGCCCTTGTCCGTTCGTTTCGATACAATAAATAAAATGCGATAGCATACAAGCTTGACAAAGGAGCGAGACTGAAATGAGTGAAGCATTACACACGCTTGAAGGCTGGTACAGCCTGCATGACTTCCGCGCGATCGACTGGAACGCCTGGAAGGCGCTGACCGACAAGGAGCGCGCGCGCGCCGAGGACGAGCTGTTCTCGCTGCTGAAGAAGTACCAAGCGACCGAGGATCAGAAGCTAGGCAGCACGGCCTTCTACTCGATCGTCGGCCAGAAGGCCGACTTCGTCTTCATGCATCTGCGCGAGTCGCTGGAGGAGCTGAACGAGCTCGAGACGGAGTTCAACAAATCGATGTTCGCACAGGTGACGATTCCGACGTACTCGTACGTGTCGATCGTCGAGCTGGGCGGCTACATGGCGAAGCCGGGCACCGATCCGATGCAGGACCCGGACATTCTCGCCCGCCTGAAGCCGATCTTGCCGAAGTCGAAGCACCTCTGCTTCTACCCGATGAACAAGAAGCGCGAGGGCAACGACAACTGGTACATGCTCAGCACCGACGAGCGCCGCACCTTCATGCGCGGACACGGCATGATCGGCCGCAACTACGCGGGCAAGATCAAGCAAATTATCAGCGGCTCCATCGGCCTTGACGATTGGGAATGGGGCGTCACGCTGTTCGCCGACGATGCGCTGCAGTTCAAGAAGATCGTACACGAGATGCGCTTCGACGAGACGAGCGCCCGCTTCGGCGAATTCGGCGACTTCTACGTCGGCAACCTGCTCGATCAAGAGAAGATGGCAGCGATGATCAAGCTGTAAGCAACCGCAGCCGTAAGACGATACGCGCCTTACGCGCGAATGAACAAAAACCTTGCCTACTCAGCTGATAAGCCGAGCGGGCAAGGTTTTTTTAGCTGCAGCAATCATTCACCATACGAATCGTCAGCTCTGTTCATCATTCATGTCGTAAATATTCCGCTCCGTTAACCATTATCGGCATTAAAGGATAAAACCTTAATCGTCATCGTCCTCTGCGGCAAGACGGGCCAGCTCCTCATCCATCGCCTTGCGCCGCAAATATTCCTCCGTGTCCCGGTCGCGCTGACGAGACTTCTCCTTCAGCCGTTCAATAGCAGGCAGAATGAGAATGTCGATCTCCTTCTGGACGACGGCGACGAGATCGTATCGGCTCTGCTGCTCCAGGTAATGACCGACCTCGATCAGGGCATTGTACCTGTCGAGCTCATCGCGGGTCAGAAGACCCCGCACCTGCACGCTGCAATGACGCATCGATTAGAAGCGTCCTTTCTTCAGAACGAGCGGAATGCCACCGATGATGTACAGGTAGCGCACGTCGATGATTTTCTTCATCGCCGCTGCGAAGCCGCCTTTAATTTTGCGGGAGCCGACGATACCGATTGCCTCACCGCGTCCGAGCGACGCCACCGTGCCCTTCGGCTTGTACTCGAACTTGCGCAGCTCCGAGCCGCGAATTTGCGCCACGAGGTTGTGCGCGCACACCTCTGCCTGCTGGATCGAGATCTGGGCTGTCGGCGGGTACGGTCTGCCCTCCGGATTCATGACGATGGAGCAATCGCCGAGCACATAGACGTTCTCATGACCTGGTATGCGCAGCTCCTCGTCGACCTTCACTCTGCCGCGCATCGTCTCGAAGCCTGCCTCCTCCAGCATCCGGTTGCCGCGCACACCACCGGTCCAGATAACTGTGGACGACTTAATTTCTTCGCCAGTTGCAAGAACGACGCCCTCAGGTGTACACTCCTTAATCGCTGTCGCAATTTTGAACGTAACTCGTTTATTTTTCAGCACGTTCATCGCGTATTCCACAAGCTCAGCATCGAAGCCCGGAAGCGCGGTCGGTGCCGCCTCTATGTTCACGATCTGTACGTGCGACGGATCGACGTCGAACTCCTTACACAGCTCTGGGATCCGGTCTGCCAGCTCGCCCACGAATTCAATGCCTGTGAAGCCCGCTCCGCCGACGACGAACGTCAAGTAATCTTTACGGTTCGGCTCACGCTTGAACTTGGCGAACTGATATTCAATATGCTCGCGAATGAAGCGAACGCTGTTGATCGAGCGGATGTTCAATGCATATTCCTTCAGGCCCGGGATACCGAACGTCTCCGGCTCGCCGCCTAGTCCGATCACAAGGTAATCGTAAGAGAGCGTGCCCTCCTCAAGAATAACCTTCTTCTCCTGCGGTCTGATCTGTACGACTGTCGACTTGACGAAGTCAATCTTGAATTCGTCGATCAGCTTGAGGATGTTCACGCGTGCATTCTCCGGATTGTCCGTGCCGGCAGCCGGCATATGCAGGTGCGTCGTAATGTAATGGTAGTCGTGCTTGTTCACGAGCGTAACGTCAGCCTCGTTGTAGTTCAGTTCCTTCTGCAGACGGATCGCTGTCACGATACCGCCGTATCCTGCGCCCAGTATTACGATTCTTGGAATTCGGCTCATGGTTCTATCCCTTCCATCCTTAGGTTTTATCTATCTCTATATGTTGTAGCTTTTCCCAAATTCGATTGTGAAAAATTACACAAACCATGTCAAATGTCAGTTTTTACACCAATTCAAAAGAAATAATATAATTTTACGCCCTAAATAGCAAGTATTATTTTGTTAAAAATAAGGGTGTACATCAAAATTTAGTCGGTCCGACTGCAGAAAAAAAAGCGCGGTCAGCTGACCTGCGCATCATGATTTGTGTAATAATCCAAGTTGAGCTTACGTCTCTTAATTTCCTGTAGCAGCAGCTCGACGAAGGCTTCCTCCAGCTTCATTTCGATCGCTTTGAAATAAGATTCAATTAAAATCTCGTTGCTGATTAATCTCACCATATTCACCTTCTATCTGCCGAAAGTAAACACATCTTAACACGGTAACGAAATAAGAACAAGCGTTCCGTTATCCACACCCAGGTGTGTACAAGCTGTGCACGGAGTGTTGATAACTGTCCAAAAATGGGTAATACTGCATAGGGATATGTGGACAATGTTATACACACCCCATTTGACCTGTTGCCTCATAAAAAAATTTAATCAGAAAGCGGAGGAATATTTCATGAACTCCTCAGTTGTATGGCAAACCTTGCTCTCATTAGGCACCGGCTTAATCGTCGGACTACTCTTCGCGTTCCTGCGGCTGCCAGTACCTGCGCCACCTGCAATTCCAGCCGTATTCGGCATATTCGGCATCACACTCGGATATTTATTGTATCAGAAGCTGTTTGGGTGAGTGCCCCATCTTTGCTGAAGCTTGAAACCGGGACAGCTCTGCTTTCGTAAACATTCCACAAGTCTTCCATTTAGAAAGG
The DNA here is from genome assembly GCF_027923405.1 of Paenibacillus sp. YYML68. Lineage (NCBI taxonomy): Bacteria > Bacillati > Bacillota > Bacilli > Caryophanales > Paenibacillaceae > Paenibacillus > Paenibacillus sp. YYML68. The sequence goes on from NZ_BQYI01000001.1 coordinate 4,109,645, forward strand.
GGAATTGCCGTGGAAACACGCAGATTGCTGTCCGCCGCTAGCTACTTCAGCATTTTTGTCGCAGGCTTCATCATTCCGATCGTCATCTACTTCATCACTAACGATTCAATCGTTCGATATCACGCGAAGAAGGCCTTTATTTCTCACATTTTGCCTTTCTTCTCGCTCCTGTTCCTGTTCATCTCCTTCTTCACACTGCCCGATATGAGCATCTTCATTATATCGAGTGTGCTGTGCGGCGTACTGTACTTGGCCGTCATGATTTATAACATCATACAAGGAATTCGAATAATCGCAGGCCATAGCGAATAGACCACGTCGCTCACGCGAGCACTCGCCTTGATGCAGTAGCGTCGCATACGCTCGTCGCTGCTCATCAAGGCCATTTTTATTTGCCGCCGTCCGTCTCCTTGTGGTAAGATCTATAATCTGTGCAGCGAGTGGCACCTTGTCCACAGCATGTGCGTAACCACCTGTGCATACAGTGGATAACGACGTGGATAGCTTGTCAGTCGGCATTTCACTCTTGTGGATATGTGCGATTGAGATGACTAGTTATCCACAGCCTTTTTTTTCATCTTGCTTCATATAGATAAAAAAATCCCCCTATGTCATCCTGCCAGCAGCAGCATAACATAGAGAGATCTCATAGCTTCGCGATTCGTTCGTCCGATCAACAGCTTAGATGGAGCTCATTAGTCCTCGCAAGGCTGCGCCAATGACGCATCCTCTTCCTTCGTACGGAAGCTTGCTCCGCAGCCGCACGTCGCAACCGCATTCGGATTCTGAATGGTAAATCCTCCGCCGATGCCTGTATCCTGGAAGTCAATTTCAACCCCGAATAAATATTTGGCGCTCTCCTCATCAACGACGACCTTCAAGCCTTGAATATCCAGCACTTGATCATCCTCGTTCTGCTTGTCGTCAAAGCCCATTCCATAGGAGAAGCCGCTACAGCCTCCGGACTTGACACCTACACGCAGGAACAGATTCGGAATTTCTTGCTGCGCCAGCATTTCCTTCATTTTATCGACAGCCGTATCGCTGATTTTAATCATAACTCGAACAGCCTCCCTTACCTTAAAGTCGGATCTATACTAAAGTATACTCCTTCACGGCCGACTCCTCAAGGGCTACCGCTGCTCGTGCAAGCTTATCGGTTCTGGAGAGCTCATAATACCGCAGTAGCAGCTCATCTAGTTGCTGACTCGTAAGCTGCACCGCAGGATGCATCAAGCCGAGCTCGAGTCCCATCTGCACCATCTTCTCGCGCAGCAATTCAATATCCCTCAGCAGTGCGACGCCGCCCGCCTCAGGTGTAAGTATGTTATCCACACGGCACCGCCTGTCCATCGGAATCTAACAGGTTTAAGAATCGAGGAATTACTCGACTCTGAGTAACAATCATGAAGTATACTAGAATCTTACAAAAAAATAAATAGTTTGTCATAAATACCCGGTTACAAAAGTCATTGCTCGATTAAAACGTTTAACCGGATGGCATGTATTGCCCCGCCATACACAGAGGTTTATAATAGGTTGTATTGTTTTCGGATAACGGAGGTGGCACTGTTGAACATTGTAATTAGTGGAGATGACCAGCGGCTAGCTGAGATCGCGGAGAAGGTGCAGCATGGCGAGCGTCTGACGCTTGCGGACGGCAAGTTTTTGTATGAGTCTGAGGATCTGCTGAAGATCGGACAAATGGCCAACGAGGTTAATTTACGCAAGAACGGCAAGAAGGTTTATTTCGTCGACAACATGAGTCTGTATTTCACAAACGTGTGCGAGGAGCATTGTGCGTTTTGCCATTTTCGGCGGGATGAGGGACAGCCTGGGGCGTACACGCTCACACCGGAGGAAATGTTCGAGTACATCGATAAGCACTATCACCCGGGCTTGCGCGAGTTCCACATTACCGGTGGGCATAACCCGAATGTTCCATTCGAATACTACGTAAACAGCATCAAGCAGCTGAAGCTGCGATATCCGAACGTCACGATTAAGGCGCATACGGCGGCTGAGATCGAGTTCTTCTCAAGACTAAGCGGACAAACGTTTGAACAAGTACTGAAGACGCTCATGGAGGCGGGTCTTGGCACGATGCCTGGCGGCGGTGCGGAGATCTTATCGGAGCGGTACCGGAAGAAGATGCATCTGGTCGACAAGGCATCGACCGATCAATGGCTGGACGTGCACCGCACCGCTCACAAGCTCGGCATGAAGACGCATGCGACGATGCTGTTCGGATCGATCGAGACGTACGAGGAGCGCATTCGCCATCTGATGTACTTGCGCGAGCTGCAGGATGAGACCGGAGGCTTCATGGTGTTCATTCCGAATGCAGTCCAGCCAGCCAGCGTGGACGCTGGACTGAAGCGCCGCGTGTCGGCCTATGACAACCTGAAGACGATTGCGATCAGCCGTCTTATGCTCGATAACATCCAGCACGTGAAGGCGTACTTCATCAATCTTGGCACGCAGCTGACACAGCTTGCATTTACATTCGGCGCATCTGACGCTCATGGCACCATTATTCAGGAGCGGATCAGCCATTCCGCAGGCGCAACGTCGCCAGAAGGCTTAACCCGGGAAGAGCTTGTGTTCCTCATTCGCGGAGCAGGACGCATTCCTGTCGAGCGAGACACGTTCTACAACGAAATTAAGGTATACGAATAAAGCACACCGCAGAAAGGACCCCGCACCTATGAAAAAAATCGTTATATTAGGCGGCGGGTACGGAGGGCTCGCTGTCGTCCAGCAATTGCTGGAGGGCAGCATCCCAGCCGATACCGCTATTGTGCTTGTCGACCGGATGCCGTTCCAAGGCCTCAAGACCGAGTATTATGCGCTGGCTGCCGGAACGGTGTCGGACAAAGAAATTCGCGTACAGTTCCCGGTCGACCCGCGTCTTGTCATGAAGTACGGCGATGTGCAGAGCGTCGATCTCGAGGCTAAGGTGATCCACTTCGACCAAGATGAGCCGCTCGCCTACGATCAGCTGGTTATTGCTCTTGGCTGTGTGGATAAATATCACGGCATTCCAGGCGCCGAGCAATTCTCCTGTAGCATTCAGTCGCTGTCTGCGACGCGCAAGACGTACCAGCGCACGAACGACATCTCGCCCTATGGACAGGTGACGATCGTCGGCGGCGGCTTGAGCGGCGTCGAGATGGCGGCTGAGCTCCGAGAGAGCAGGCCTGATCTGAACATACGCATCCTCGACCGCGGCGCGAGTATCTTATCCCCGTTCCCGGAGAAGCTGCAGCGCTTCGTCCGTGAATGGATGCTTGAGCATGAGATCGAGCTTCGCTCCCACGTCTCGCTGTCCCGTCTTGAGAACGGAGTTCTGTACAACGGCGAGGAGACAATTCGTACCGATATTACAATCTGGACAGCCGGCATTCAGCCGAGTCCAATCGTGCAGCAGATGAACCTAGAGAAGGACGCGATGGGCAGACTGATCATTAACCAGTACCATCAGCTTCCGAGCTATCCTGAAGTGTACATCGTCGGGGACTGCGCCTCGCTTCCGTTCTCGCCGAGCGGGCAAGCGGCAGGCGCACAAGGGAAGCAAGTAGGCGATATTATCAAGGCGCTGTGGAAGAACGAAACTCCCCGGCTTGATCGAATCAAGCTCAAGGGAGTTCTGGGGTCTCTCGGTAAAAAGTCCGGCTTCGGCGTGATGGGCAAGCGAACGGTGATGACCGGCATGGTTCCTCGCGCGCTGAAGAGCGGCGTGCTCTGGATGGCGAAGCAGCATCTGGGCTAATGGGCCGCACCTGGCCTGGGGCTGAACCGTTGTTCCGCCTGCTGATCAGGTGCTGCTATTCCTTGAAGAGATCGAGCATGTCCTCGATCTCTTTTATTTTACCTTGAACCGCTTCCTTCAACTCGTCGGCGGACGGCGCGGACACGATCTCACCGTTCACCAGCGCAAATGGAGACAGGTAACATTCTCCGCAATTGCCAAGACAGCCATATTCGATCACATCATAGTCCGGATTCGCCTCAAGCTCCTTCATCAGCCGATCCGTACCGTTGTGCATGTTGTTCGTACAAAATTCAATAATCGGTCTCACGAAAAGCAGGCCTCCTTGGCACCCATTTTAATTTCAAGGGGTTTGTAATATAATAAAGGGAAGAAGGGAGATGATGCAAATGAGCGAAAACACGCAGCAAAGCACAAAGTATGACGAGGTGCTCGAGGTTCTAGATAAGCTTCGCCCATTCCTGCAGCGCGACGGCGGTGACGTCGAGCTTGTTGATGTGGAGGACGGCATCGTGAAGCTTCGTCTCGTAGGCGCTTGCGGCAGCTGCCCAAGCTCCACGATTACGCTGAAGGCCGGTATTGAGCGCGCGCTTGTTGAAGAAGTGGAAGGCGTGCATGAGGTCGTGCAAGTATTCTAATACTGGAGCATTTGCATAGCAACGCCTGGAAACAGGCCAAAAAAGGTCGACCGCGTCGTTAGCGCGTGTCGGCCTTTTTGAGCTATACAGTAAATCAGAGCAACGACGCACCGCTTCCGCTTACTCGACTGTCCCCTTGACCGCGCTAGCCGCGCCCACGATTGCCCGGATCGGATCGAGCCCGCCCGAGACGTCCATAATGTTGCCGGTGATGAAATCCGAGCGTTCCTCGCACAGGAACGAGATGACACGGGCCACGTCTTCGCCGGTGCCGGGACGGCCCCGAGGTGACTCCTCATCGTGGACGTGCCGTACCTCCTCGATATACCGCTCCTTGTTCGCACCGCGAATATCGCCGGGACATATCATATTGACCGTAATGCCGCTCGCCGCTTCCTCCACGGCCAACGTCTTCGTGAACGAGACGAGCCCGACCTTCGCCGCGGCATAGACGGCACGATGCGGCCAGCCCCGCGCCTCTGCTGCATGACCGAAGCCGAAGTGAATGATGCGTCCCCATCCGCTTGCGCGCATCATCGGAATGACCAGATGATCGAGATGCATGACGCCTAGCAGGTTCCCCTGCATGAGCGACTCGATCTCCGAGGCATCATACTCGCGGAACAACCGCCTCTCCCGAATGAACGGTCCTGCGTTGTTCACCAGAATGTCTAGCTTGCCGTAATGCTTGATGGCCTCCTCAACGAGCCGCTCCCGGTCCGCAGGCTTCGATACGTCGCCTTGGACGACGTGACAGCGTACATCAAGCGCACGGACGCGCTCGCACAGCTCCTCGGCCTCTTGCTGGCTATGTACATAATTGACGATCAGATCGATCCCTTGCTCGGCGAGCCGGAGCGCAGTCATCTTGCCAAGACCTTTCGCGCTGCCGGTTATGAGCGCAGCTTTGCGCGGATTCATCAACCGTTCCCCTCCGGCTTCCAGATTATATCTCAAGTATAGTAGATGACCGATTCGAGTTCAATGACACTCGCGTTCCTCAGACCCGCTCGAATCTACCTTAGGCATCTCCGGATGTGCCAGCACGTATTGGAAGATCGTCACGACCACCTTCAACGTCATCGTCGTGCCTACACGCAGGTCCGCCAGATGCTCCTCCATATCGTCTGTCTCCAGCCTTACGGGATTGTGCTGCCTGCTCTCTGCCGCCCGCATCAGATCATCGAACAGATCCGCGTTAATATAATGAATCTCCATGTTGCGCTGGTTACGCAGACGGTCGACCGGCTCCCTGAATTGCTGCTTCAGCTCGTATAGCTTCTGCTCGAGATCAGCGTGAAGCTTGTTCTGATGCATATTCCTTAGCACAGTGAAGTACGAGAAGCGAGACTTCATCCGCTCGGTCTGTAGGCCGTAGCGCTCGTCCAAGAAGTGTCCGAGCTTATCCAGGATGGCGAATAAACGGATGATTGCATTTTTGTAATAATATAAATACCGATTATAGCTCACCTTCTCGCCAGGCGGCAGCTGGTCCACATATTCGGCGTGAACGAGCCGGCTGTACCGCTCCGCCGCATATTGGCTCTGCTCCAGCTCGTCAAGCGCCCGCAAGAAGCTCTCGCCGTAGATCATCAGCCTTCTCCCTGAGGGCGCTCGCTTGACTTCGGATAAGTCCGACAGGCTCGCCATGAACGCGCGTATCGCCTGAATTGCCTCCAGCATTAGTCCCGTGTCTTGACGCGTGGGCTCGTCGAACAAGGCTCGCAGCATACGTATGATCTCCTTTAGTTGTGTCAGAAAAATGGTACCTATTAGTATATCCGAAGACGGGCAAAAAACCAATGTGCCGCTCCAACGTCAAAAAACCGGCTGAGCTGAAAGCTCGAAGCCGGTTCGTTCAGATCAAGTGGTGAGTGCGTCAAAGCTTACTCGAAATATTGCTTCCACTTCGAGTCGACAAGCTGGACAATATCCTCGCGCGGGAACAGCTCGTCGGGATAGCCCGGCTTCATTCGCGCATCGATGACAATCGGCAATCGGTAGCCGATATGATGACGCGCCGTCTGCGCGTCCGCATACATGTCGGCAGCCGGGTTGAACCGCGTGAACACGGTCCACAGGAACGCGGTCTGCCCCGCCGCGATCGACGTATCGTCCGCAAGGATGACGAACGGCCATTCTGCCAGCTGCTCGCCTGCGTCTCGCACGAGACGAGGAGCAAGCTCTGGATCTTCGGCATAGGAAGCGCCTGAGACGACGAGACAGCCGCGGCAATAAGGAACCGCGCTATGGATGCCCGGTATGTTGCCGCCCTCGTATATAGCCGGTAGCGAACGCTTCGGCTCGCCGACACCGAGCAGGAGCGCCTTGCTGCCGTGATTGAGTCGGTCGCCCGTATAATCAAGCGTATCGTGAGACGTATTGTTGAAGATGAACAGATCGGTCTGCGGATCGAAGCGCTCCAGCACCGTCTCGAGCAGCTGCGGGAAGTTGCTCAGGTCGAGCGCCTGATTCGTTACAATCAGGAACTTCGTCAGCGTCAGCTGCCCTTCGCCGAAGATGCGGAAGGCTGTCGACAGCGCCTCACGGCTGTAGCTCTCGCGGACTATAGCCGCTGCGAGAGGGTGAACACCTGTCTCGGCGTACGCCCACAACTCCTTGACGCCAGGCATCGCCATCGGGAACGCCGGGGACAGCAGCCGCTGCAAATATTCGCCGAGGTAGTAATCCTCCTGACGCGGCTTGCCGACGATCGTAGCCGGGTAGATCGCATCCTTACGGTGCCACACGTGATCGACGTTGAATACCGGGAAGTCGTGAACGAGCGAGTAATAGCCGAAGTGGTCACCGAACGGTCCTTCCGGACGGCGCACGTGCGGTGGCACCTTACCGCTGATGGCGAACTCTGCCTCTGCGATCAGTCGATGTCCGCCGCGCGGATTGTCGACAACAGGCAGCTTCTGCCCGATAATGAGCGAGGCGAGCATCAGCTCAGGCAAGTTCTCAGGAACCGGCGCAATCGCCGAGGCGATGAGCGCTGGCGGGCCGCCTAGGAAGACGGTAACAGGCAGCGGCTCGTTGGCGAGCTCGGCCTCGTGATAATGGAAGCCGCCGCCCTTATGAATCTGCCAGTGCATACCCGTCGTGCTCGCGTCATATACCTGCATCCGATACATCCCGAGATTGTGGTGCTTCGTCTTCGGGTGCTCCGTATAGACGAGCGGCAGCGTAACGAACGGGCCGCCGTCCTCCTGCCAAGAGGTCAGCACCGGAATGCCTTCAAGCGGTGCGTCAGCTCTGAGCGTCTGCAGAATAGGCGCAGAATCACGGGAGACGTTCTTGAGACCGACCTTCATCATGTCGAAGATCAGATCCTTCTGCTCCCAGATCGCCTTCGGCGTCGGCGGGAGCAGCGTATTCATCGCCCCGACGATTTGGCGCATCAGCTGCTCGGGCCTTGGACCGAAGGCGAGATCAACTCGGCGGCTCGTCCCGAACAGGTTAGTGACGATCGGGAAGGATGACCCCTTGACGTTTGTGAACAGCAGCGCAGGCCCTTCATTTTCGATGACGCGACGATGAATTTCAGCTAGCTCCAGATTCGGATCAACCGGTGCCGATATAATTTGAAGCTCTTTCTCTTGACGTAGCGCCTCGATGAAAGCGCGAAGATTATGGAATCTCATCCGAAGGTATGCTCCCCTTTCGCTTCAATGCGATATTCAGTCATATGTAGAAGAAGGCTTACAGCAGCCTCCCTAAGGAAGTCGGGGAGCTGCGTAAGCCTGGGCGTGCGATTCCTCGGTGTGCCACGCGACAATACCCGCGTAGCACAGTATGCCGAACAAGCATGAAATAAGCAGCGCATGCGTCATGCTTGCGAGCAAGTAAATGTCATGGCCGATTGCCAGCGTGACGAAGCCGCCGCTCAAGATTTGCAGGCCGACGACGATCATCGACAGCTTCACAGCCTTGTAGATGGCACTGTCCGGGCTTGTCTGCGCGCGTACGAGCAAGAACACGAGCACAATCGCAATACCGAGCAGTGCGGCCCCGACGCGGTGCATGAAGACGATTCCCGTTGCACCGGTCAGCTCCGGTATTACTTCCCCGTTGCAGAGCGGCCAGCCGACGCAGCCGCCGACCGATTCCGTATGGCGGACGAATGCGCCCATGTAGACGACGACGTAGCTATAGATGAGAAGCCCCCATATCGACCAGCGAACACCTCGTGACAGGCTTGCTCCGTCGCTAATCCTCATCGCTTCCCCGAACTTGGTGAATACGAGGTATAACAAGAGCGTGAAGGCGAACGACATGAGCGAGAAGCCGAAGTGCAGCGCCAGCACCGCGGAGGACTGCGGCCACATGACCGCCATCGCGCCAAGTATCGCCTGCAGGAACGTGAAGAACATCGCTCCAGCTACATACCACTTCGCATCCCTGCGCTTGCTGTACAGAAAGACGAGGATTGTCGTAGCCAGCAATATTAACCCCACCACTCCGACAACAAACCGGTGACTGTACTCAATGAACGACTCGATCGTATACGCCGGGACGAACTTGCCGTTACAGAGCGGCCAATCGTCACCGCACCCGCGGCCGGACTCCGTCTTCGTGACCAGTGCTCCCATCAATATAATGATAAACATGCCTAGCATGCTTGCTAAAGATAATGGCTTCATATAACGTGCCAGCTTCATCGTAAGATCACCCGCTCTTCGCTCGTTATGAACGTACATCGACATGAATAGACACGATGACGTTCCTGATAACATTATAACGACTAATAGAGCTCAATACTATGCGGAAATGTTACAAGTCGATGAAAGAAGCTTCGACCAGCCGGCACGCCAACTAGCAGCATATCCGTTCAAGTGTGTATGATAGACGCAGCTTATCGCGGCAGCTGCTCCGATACAGCAAGCGCCCGATCGAGGAACTGCTCGATCTCCTCTCTCGTCTTGCGCAGCTTGCTGACGAAGCGGACGAGCTCCTGGCCTTCACGGAACACAATGAAGCTCGGAATACCGAGAATGTTCAGCTCGGAGCACAGCTCCGGCAGGTCGTCACGATCAATCTCCATAAACGTCAGCCGATCTGCATACGCCTTCTCCAGCTCAGGCATGAACGGCTCGATATAATGACAGTCCTTGCACCAGGTCGTCTTGAATACGACCACCGTTGGCTTCACCTGACCGATGGCCTCTCTGTAGCGCTGTTCGTTCGTTACTTTCTCCATGACACACCTCCGCTATATAGTTGAAGCGCTTCTGCGCCCCTTTCATTACCCTCACTTATAGCACTCGTACGTCTTACTGTCAAACTCGCTCAATACGTACACCGGTATCGAGAGACCAACAGTTGTCAATTTACATTAACTTGTAATAGTGATATCATATAAGTATCAAAATAATATTCTCAATCCTAGAAGGAGTGATCACGATGAACGAAAAAAAAGCTTGGGCCTTGAATGGCTTTCTCGGATTAGTGCTTGTGCTCGGACTGCTGGCCGCAGGTGCTGCGCTGCTCGTCCTTGATGTATCGCCGATAGCAGGAATATTGCTGGCAGGTGGCGCGATCACTCTCCTCACCGGCTTGACGATCGTACAGCCGAACCAAGCGATGGTCGTCACGTTCTTCGGCAGCTATTCGGGCACGCTGCGCAGCAGCGGCATGTGGCTGACGATCCCGTTCTCCACACGTAAGAACGTATCGCTGCGGGTGCGCAACTTCAACAGCGCCAAGCTGAAGGTCAATGACATCGAGGGCAACCCGATTGAGATCGCTGCCGTTATCGTATTCCGAGTTATCGACTCGGCGAAGGCGACATTCGACGTCGACAGCTACGAGCAGTTCGTCGAGATTCAGAGCGAGACCGCGCTGCGTCATGTTGCCAATAAGTATCCGTACGACACATTCGAGGCGGAGGGCTACTCGCTGCGCGGCAATTCGGACGAGGTGGCGACGGAGCTGGCGCGGGAGCTGCAGGACCGACTGTCGGTTGCAGGCGTTGAAGTGATGGAGGCGCGTCTCACCCACCTGGCCTACTCCACCGAGATCGCGAGCGCCATGCTCCAGCGACAGCAGGCTGCCGCCATCATTGCCGCTCGCTCCAAGATCGTGGAGGGCGCCGTCGGCATGGTGCAGCTGGCGATCGCACAGCTTCAACGCGACGGTATCATTGAGCTGGACGAGGAGCGCAAGGCTGCTATGATCAACAACCTGCTCGTCGCCATCGTATCCGACCGGGCTGCCTCGCCGGTTATCAATACAGGAAGCTTGTACTAGCAGACCGCCGTCATGCCTCCGAAAAAAAACTTCCCGCTCCGTCTCGACCCGAAGCTGTACGAGGTGCTAGAGCGTTGGGCGCAGGACGAATTTCGCAGCGTCAACAGCCACATCGAATATTTGCTTCGCGATGCGGCGCTGCGGGCAGGCCGGCTCCCTTCTGCGAGGCCGGCTCCTCCTTCCGACCCAGCCGGCGAGCAGGCGTTAGCACCGCCTAAGAAGGGTGCTAACGCCGGAGCGGAGCAGCCAGAGGAATAACAAGAAGCCCCTGAGTGATCGTCTGAGGCAGACGATCACTCGGGGGCTGTTCGCTTAGCTAACGTTCATGAACCGTTGAAGATCTGGGAATACTAGCCTTGCAAGGAAGCTCGGCTGTCGTATACAGAGACGTGTGCGGCTACTCCCTGTTAATCGTAACCGATTGCATCTCTTGACTCCACTCGACCTTAGCGTTCATACTCTCCGCGATGAAGCGAATCGGAACATACGTGCTGCCCTGCACCAGCACTGCGGCCTTCTCCAGCATGAACGGCTGACCGTTGACCGTCGCCTCCTTGCTGTCCAGCGTCAGTACCGCAACTGAGCCGCTGAGCGGTTCGGTAATGGTCACTTGACGTGCCGCAGCGTTCCACTCTAGCTCCGCATCCAGCTGCTCAGTGACGAAGCGCACAGGCACCATCACGGTACCGTTGTCGTTGTAAGGACCGTGGAAGAAATACTGGGACGATGAGGCCGGAGGTACCGGCAGCGTAATCTGCTTTCTCGTAATCTGCAATTGGTCCTTCAGCAGCGTGTACAGCTCGGATTGCGGGTCCAGCGATGTGACGAGCTTGCTCGAGCTGAGACGCCCGGACTTGTTCATCCATTCGATGACGCCGTTCTCCGTAGAGATCGTATCCATCGTCACTGGCTTGTTCACATCCCACAGCTTCGACTCGGAGGTGACCTTCAGCGCCTTCATGCCATTCGGCGCAGTCTTCGGCAGCGTGAGCAGCAGCTCCATCGCCGACATGCGTGTCTGATGCTCCGCATCGACGTACAGATCAAGCTTCAGTGACTGGTTATCGTCCAGCCACTGCTTATACGTCGCGCCCGATTGACCGATCGGCATCATGGCGAGCGTCTGGTCCAGATTCGCGACGAACGGTTCGATATTTTGCTTCGCATACATATACATGAATTCTACAGCCATCTTCTTATTGTTCAGAATGGTAAGGAAGGCATCGTTCTGGCCCTGAGACTGCGGGCTTGAGCCTCCAAGAGATTTCATCGTTTCCTTCAAGAGAGGCGCATAGAGGTCGTACAGGACGGCTAACAGCTCCTTCGTCCCTTGCTCATCCGCGATGGCGCTCAGTAAGAATTGCTTCACGAGCTTGACGAGCTCGCTGCCGTTCAGCTCCAGATGAACCTTGTTCAGCTGCAACGACTCGTTGTTGATCTGTACATTCGCTGGCTCTACCTTCAGAACGGAAGGGTTCGGGAAATGTCCGGTGATGAAGCTGCTGATCGTCGGTGTCGCTTCAACCGCTCGCTGGCTCAGCTGCTCCAGCTGCTCCTGCATCGCCTCGGTAAGCTGCGGAGCGTTCCCGCCCATGCCGGCAGCGTACGAACGAAGGACGATCGGCTTATCCGCGCCTTCAATCTCAAGGATGTAGCTCATATCCTGGATGACGAGCTTGAACGGAATGTTCGCTTTACCGTATGTAATCGAGCCCTTCATCGATGCGGACGTCTTCGATTGCATCTTCGCTTCTTCAATGTTCACCTTCATCGAGCTGAGCAGCGCGAGCAGCTCCTTCTGCTTCGGATCGGCTGCCTCATCCGCGATCAGCTCGATCGATACAGCGGAGGAGCCGACGTAAGAGTTGATCTGATGAGAGCTAGACATTACCTTTGCGATATCGACGCCGCCTACAGGCTGGCAGCCTGCGGCCAGCAGCGAAATAGAGGCAAGCGTAAGACCAAGCTTCGACTTCCATTGCTTCTTCAACATGAACATCCTCCTCAATCGTATTCGGTTGTGCATCTACCTATACGCTGATTCGAGCGAAATGTTTCAATATACTTCCATATGATTCAAATTCAAGTGTAGAGATCCCTATTTCTCGCGATGTGCAGAACGGAGACGACCCGATCGATGGTGAAAAACAAGGAGTCCGTGAGCGGCACCCCGGCATGGGGACGATGGCGTCGTCTTCTTCGTGTTCCGCGGCGCATGTGGGCAACCATTGGCGTCATGTGCCGCGCATCGCTGCAAGTGCTCACCTCCGCCGTTCAGTCGGTGCAGCAGCCTGAAGCTGAGCAGCCTACTGCTCGTGCAGCTATGCTCGAGCTGAAGCAAGCGTCTGTACAGACGCTTCGCGCACGCTGCAGCTGGAGGCTTGGACTATCGACGGAGGCAGTATCGACAGTTCACACCGCCCCTGTGGCGCTTACGGGCGAGGAGCGGCAATGGGTGGAGCGGATCCGGCTCGAGCGAGACCGCTGCAACCGCAACAATGTGACGCGAACGGCAGCCTACCTGCGCCTATACCAGAAGCGACCTGAGCTGCATTGGGCGTTCCTTGCCCATATGGTGTCGCGCAACGGCGGCTGGTCGATGACCGACCTGCGCGGCGAGCTCGTGCCGTTCCTGCTCGATGAGGATCAGCGCAGGTGGGTGTTCAGCTTTCTGGAGCGTGCGAATGCGCTTATTTTCCGAGATGCGTATCCCCAGCTGCTGCTGTACGACGCGAGCAAGGTGTGCGGACGGCCGCTCTTCCACCTGCTCCCGCTGTTCGGCGTGTCCCGCTTCATGCTGCCGGTGTGGGAGCTGTTCTGGCTCGAGCAGCAATCCGCGCTGTTGACCGTCGGTCTAATTACGAACGAGCAGCACTATATCGAGGAGCGCGTCGTTCGCAATCCCGCGTATTTGCACAACGTTATCGATACGCTGTTCTTCCAGGCACAGTCGCTGCTGCAGCTGAATCAGGTGCTGTTTCCGTATGCAGACCAGGACGGCGGATTGAAGCTGGCAGGGGTCACCGTCGATCACTTCAGCAGCGTCCATGCTCGCATCGAGGTGGGTAAAAAGCTGTACGCCATCCTGTTCGGCCTGCCTGAGGTGTACGAGGGTGCACGACGCTTCGCCTTCGCCCATCGACATACCGGCTCGAGAGCCGACATGCTGCCTCAGCTGTTCAGCGCTGTTCGTCAGGACGCCCCTCCCACGAGAGGTCAGCTAGAGGAGAAGCTGGACAGCATGGATGAGCTGCGGCTGAAGCCTGGCAAGGGGCGACTGTACAGTCCGTCGCTTGCCGACGTTTGGGCCGATCGCCCTGTGGCGACGCCGGAGGGCAGCGATTGGTTCCGCGACCTGAGCGTGCTCGATCGGATGTGCAGTATCGAGGTGCCGACCTCCTTCGAGATGACGACCGAATATGGCCGCAGTCTCAAAAAAATCGAGCTGGCTGTCCTGGCGAACGGCCTGCTCGATTAATTGGAGTTTCATTCAGTTGGGAGTGCGACTGCAGCAGTCCTCTAGCCTTCGCCTCGGTGCGCCTTGCGCTGCAGTCGAGCAAGCAATGGCTTCACCAGCTTGCGCAGCGGCCCGGGCAGCTGCTCCAGATCTTGGACGGCGATCGTCTTCGTAACGAGCAGCAGCAATGAAAAGAGAATGCCGACGACCGAGCATAGCACGATCGCCTGCAGTGCTGCATTCAGCCACATGCCTGCGAACGGAGTCACGTACGCGTTAAGCGCGAGCTCGAGAGCGACGCCTGCTGCGGTCGTTACGATCGTTGCAATGGACAGGCCTAGCCACTGTCTGAGGCTGAGCACGGTGAACGTCACCTCGCGTCGCAGCACGGTCAAGTTCATCACGGTCATGACGATGAAGCAGAGCGCCGTCGCGGCAACGATGCCATAGATGCCGGCAACGTCCGCCAGCCACCAGCTTGCGACCAGCTTCACGGCGATGCCTGCGACAACGCCGAGCACGAGCGGCTTCATCCGCCCCATCCCCATGAGCACAGCCCCAGACGTCTGCATCACAGTTTGGAAAATGGCCGTCACGGTCAAGCATGCAATGACCGGACCGGCATACGTGTCCACGATTGGCGAGCCGTCCGAATTGCCGAATATGAAGGCGTTCAGCGGCCGTGCTGCCAGCGCAATGACGAGCACGAGCGGCAGACCCGACAGCAGCGACAGACGCAGCACCTTCGACGTCTGCTGGGCCACCTGCTTCGCATCGCCCTGCGAGTGCGCCGCGGAGATGATCGGCACGATCGACTGACTCAGCGCAATCGCGAGAATAATCGGGATACCAGCAAGCGATTGCGCCCTTCCGGTCAAAATGCCGAGCAGCTCCTTAGCCCCGTTCTCGCCGAGGCTATCCATCAGAAGCAATGTTACGATCGAGGAATCGATCGTGTAAATGAGCGTGACCGTCATCGAGAAGATGACGATCGGCACGGACAGCTTGAACAGCTGTCCGTAGATGGCGCGCAGCGTCAGCCCGCCCGCCGGCTCCGTGCGGGCGGCCTGCGCCGCCGAGCCCTGGGGCGCCCCCGCTATTGGGGGCGCCGTTGGCGAGGCTTCCGCGAGCGGCTGGGCGGCCGCCGCGTTAGCTGCTGCGGGCGGTGCGGCCATCGCCGCCCGCTCACGCTTGTCGCTGCGGCGAAGGCGCAGCGCGTAGTACAGCATCACGGCCAATGCCGCGATGCTGCCGGTTACGCCGCCGAACGAGGCCCCGGCCACGGCGGCGTCCAAGCTGTAATCGAGCAGCAAGTACGCGAGCGCCACGGACGTGGCGACTCTGGCGATTTGCTCGATAATTTGCGAGATGCCGTTGGGCATCATCATCCGACGGCCCTGGAAATATCCGCGCATAATAGCGATGAGCGGGAACAGCAACAGCGCTGGCGCTATAGCCCGAATGGGCATCGTCGCCTGCGGATTCAGAATCATGTCGGCATAATAAGGCGCGCCGACGTACAGGATCGCGGTCATGCCCACGCCCGCCACGACCGCAAACCATACAGCCGCCGTATAGATGCGGTCGGCTTCCTCATGTCGGCCGAGCGAGACGCGCTCGGCGATCATTTTGCTCAGCGCGCTCGGAATGCCTGCCGTCGCTACGACGAGCAGCACAGAGTACAGATTGAATGCAATTCCGAAAGCAGCCATCCCGATGTCCCCGAGCAAATAAACGAGCGGAATACGCTGCACGACACCAAGCGCACGGGCGACTAACGCAGCCAGCGTCAATATCAATGTACCCTTGACCAGCGAATCCTTGGTGGCTGTAGCTTCTTTAGCCAATGTGAACTCCTCCCCCTGAAATAACAGCTCCGATGTTATATCGGAGCTGTTATGGCAAGCCTCAGACTAAACAATCCAAATGATGAACAAGACGATCATGAGCAGCTGCAGCACAACCTTGACGATCAATCCGGAGAAGAAGCCGACAAGCGCCCCTATGCCCGCCCGCATCGACTGACGCATGTCTGCTCCAGTCATCAGCTCCCCGACGACAGCGCCAAGGAACGGACCGGCGATGAGGCCGACCACGGGAATGACGAACGGTCCGACGAGCAGACCGATGGTGCTCCCGATGACCGATGCTCGGGTGCCGCCGAATTTGCGGACGCCGAGCGCACTGACGAGATAGTCGGCAATCATCAGCACCGCGACGATCGTCGTCTGAATGAGCCAGAACCAGACGCCGAACGGCTCGAAGCCGATCATAAACCCGTATACAAAGAACGCCCCGTAGATGGCGAGCGCTCCAGGCAGGACAGGGTACACCGCCCCTGCCATACCAATGGTGAACAATATAATGATGATGGACCAAGCGGCTATAACCACCTGACACCCTCCTTAGCTGATTACGAATTCCAATTGCATGAGTATTTCAATTTCGACTGACTGTGCAGGCGTATTACTCTTCCTACGACAACGCATACTTCCGAATGATGTGAGCGACGCCGTCTTCCTCATTCGTCAGCGTCACGACGTCGGCGAACGACTTCACCTCATCCTGCGCATTGCCCATCGCGACGCCTAGGCCGGCCTCACGAATCATCGTTTCGTCATTCAGACTGTCGCCCATCGCGATTACCTGAGACATGTCGATGCCGAGCAACTCGCATACACGATGAAGACCGCTCGCCTTGCTGACACCCTTCGGATTCATCTCAATGTTGCACGGATGCGAGTTCGTAATCGCATAGCGGCCTGTCGCCTCCAGCTGCTCCCGAAGGGAGGCGAGCTTCTTCGCATCCTCCGTATAATAGCCGAGCTTCATCCAGACGAGCGCCTCCTCGTCCTTAATCTCGTGCCAGTTGTCGCGGTTAAATACCCCTTCGGTGCTGTAAGCCCAGTACCACGGCTCATCGTCCAGCACCAGCTGCCGCATCGAGCGAATGTCCTCTACGTCCATCCGATGGCGCTCCAGCAGCTCGCCCGGAGCCTTCCACACCTCGCTGCCGTTCACCGTCACGAGCGGTGACGTCAGTCCGAGCTCCTCCGCGTAAG
Organism: Paenibacillus sp. YYML68; assembly: GCF_027923405.1. NCBI lineage: Bacteria > Bacillati > Bacillota > Bacilli > Caryophanales > Paenibacillaceae > Paenibacillus > Paenibacillus sp. YYML68. Next base: position 4,126,826 of record NZ_BQYI01000001.1, read on the forward strand.
GAAGTGCGCTATGAATGCCGCGACCTGTCGCGAACATTACGGTAATGCCAGCGGCAACTGCGTCTTGAATGGCGGCTCTGTTCGCATCCGAGACGGTCTTCTCCTCTGTTAGCAGTGTACCATCCATATCCAGTGCGATTAAGCGATACGGCTTCATCGTCCCACTCCCCTTCCTTTTTCGGACCCGGTCTGATTCTAGTAAAACGTAATGTACGCTACGCCTTAAGCTTACCGTGCAAAGGCAAGCGACGGCTTCACTTCTTCCTTCATATAAGTCGCATGCCATAGCGCGAACATATAGACAGTCCACAGATGACGGGCATAATCGCCCTTGCCGCTTCGATGCGCCTCAAGCAGACGATGTACCGTATCCATGCGGATGTAAGCATCAATACCGCTGCCCTCGATCTGCTCGACGATGGAGGTTCCTCTTGCGCCCTTCATCCAGTCACGCATCGGAACCGGGAAGCCGAGCTTCGGACGGTTCAGAATGAAGTCCGGAATAATGCCTTCCATCGCCTTGCGGAACACGTACTTCGTCGTTCCCTCTGCGATCCGGTGCTGAACTGGAATGCGTCGCGCCACCTCATACAGCTCGACGTCGAGGAACGGTACGCGCAGCTCCAGCGAATGGGCCATCGTCATTTTGTCCGCCTTCATGAGAATATCGCCCGGCAGCCACAGATTCATGTCGATGTACTGCATGCGCGATACCGGATCGAGGTGCTTGCTCCGGTCGTAGAACGTCTTCGCGACCTCAAGCGGGTTGCGGTACGACCTCAACAGCTCACGGTCTGCATGAACGAGCTCAGCCTTCAGATCCTCGCTGAAAATTCTCGCATTGCCTAAGAACCGCTCCTCGAGCGGCGTCGTGCCGCGCAACACATAATTGCGCCCCTTGAAGCCGGACGGCAGCACGCGAGCCAGCGCCCGCAGCAGCTGCTTGACGCCGTGTGGCAGCCGCTCAATCGGAGCGAGCGACTGCGGCTCGCGGTAGATGCGATAGCCGCCGAACAGCTCGTCGGCACCCTCGCCCGACAGCACGACCGTTACGTGCTCACGTGCAAGCTGCGCAACATGGTACAAGGCGATCGCCGACGGGTCAGCGACCGGCTCATCCTGGTGCCAGGCCGCCTTTTGTAACGTAGCGAAATAATCGTCCTCGGTAATGACCTTGTCATAATGCTCAGATCCGATCGCCTGCGCCGTCTGACGGGCAATAATCGTCTCGTTGTTCGCGCCCTCGAAGCCGACAGAGAACGTCCGAATCGGCTCGATCTGACGCATCATGGAAGCTATCGCTGTTGAGTCAATACCGCTAGATAGGAAGCAGCCCCGCTCTACATCGCTTTGCATATGATGAATAACGGAGTCCTTCAGCGTCGAGCGAATTTGCTCGATGCAGTCTTCAAGCTTCTGCTCCTTCGGCTCGAGCATCGGGTCCCAATATTTGCGGATCGACATCTCCCCGTCGTATGTAATCGTCACGCTATGGCCCGGCGGCAGCTTGCGGATGCCGCGCAGCATCGTATCCGGCTCCGGCACGTACTGGAACGTTAAGTAATTGAGCAAGCTTTCCTGATGCAGCGAACGCTCGACGCCAGCGGCGAGAATGCTCTTCATCTCCGAGCCGAACAGGAACTTGGACCCGTCATTATAATAGTAGAAAGGCTTAATGCCGAAGTGATCGCGGGCGCCGAACAGCTTCTTGCGCTTACGGTCCCAGATGACGAAGCCGAACATGCCGCGCAGCTGCTCGACACATGCCTCGCCGTACTCCTCATACAGATGAACGATAACTTCCGTATCGGTATGCGTCTTGAACACGTGTCCCTTGCTCTGCAGTGAATTACGTAAGTATTTATAATTATAAATCTCGCCGTTGAATGCGATCCAAACGGAATCGTCCTCGTTGGCGAGAGGCTGATGCCCTTCCTTCAGGTCGATGATGGACAAGCGGCGGAAGCCAAGCCCAATTCGATTGTCCGTCCAAAATCCGAAGTCGTCCGGTCCCCGATGCTCGATGCAATCGGTCATGCTCTTCAGCAGCTCTCCAGACGGCTCGCGATCGTTAAAATACATGACACCGGTTATTCCGCACATAGCCGTATATCCCCCTTATGCCGCATATTCTTCGTGCACGCGACTAGTAGTCCGATACAACAGTATAGCATAAGGATAACGTTTACAGGAAATGACGGTTGTAGAAGTGTTCCATGTCGATTTCATCTCGTATCTGGCTCAATCTTGTGCTTGAGCAAGCTCCTCTACAGTGATAGACTTGAAAGTAACTATAACCGACATCTGAGAGATTACGATGACGCTCGCGCGGCGTCGAAGCCTGATAGATCAGATAGGAGTGTGTAACTCGATGAATGAAGATTGGATTACCCAATTGCGCGATGTGCTAAGGGACGACTTCCGACACATTGTTCGTGAGGAGCTTGCCCCGATTACGCAGGAGGTCGCTGCACTCAAGCAGCAGGTCGACGGCATGCGTACCGAGCTTACCTCTGTCAAGCAGCAGGTCGACGGGATGCGTACCGAGCTTACTTCCGTCAAGCAGCAGGTCGACGGGATTCAGCTAGACCTAGCTTCCTTCAAGGAGCAGGTCGGCGCTGAATTCGCTGCGGTCAGACAGCAGCTCGACCGCATTGAGCTCCATCAGAACGATGATGTGCTTGGCATGCTCTCACATGTCCAGACGAAGCTGGAGCTGTGCGCAACGAAGGAAGAAGTCAGCGCACTGGCGCGCATTCAGGGTGAGCAGCAGCTGAGAATCGAATTGCTAAGGAAAGCACAGTAAAGCAGTCGATTTTCAGTGGCTTAACGGTACAAATGAGAAGAGCGAAAAAGCGACAGTCCAGGACACGTCATTGTTCCTGTCTGTCGCTTTTTTCAATAAACAGCTATGCCCGTACGGCTTCTACATTATGAGCGTTCCAGCACATGAACAAGCATACGGTGAACGACCTCGTGATCACGTGGATCGTGCAGGCGGTAATCTTCGCCTGGTAACGTGTACCATTCCTCAGCTCCGACATATGTAATCTTTAAGCTAAGGCTTCCGTCACACTCGCATGTCGTGCGAAGCTCGAGCTGCCCGCTGATTACGCCGACCTCAACGGTCATTACACCATGAGTTGCGGTGAAGATGGACGACTTCTGTTCCATTAAAGTAACTTCCTTCCCTATCGACGATTAATACAAGCCTAGTAGGAGCAACTGTTCAGCATGCTCTGCAGTGCAGTCTTCTCGGACGACTGCAGGGACAGTCCCCAGCGGTACTTGGTATTGATCCACCACTTCGCATATGCACACTTCGCGCCAGCGCGCGGCGGCTGCCATGTGGAAGGATCTTGGTCACCCTTGGAGCGGTTCACGCTGGCTGTTACGGCGATCAGCTGCGGGCCGCTAAGGTCGTTCGCGAACTGCTGGCGCTTCGTCGTCGTCCAGCTGCTGGCGCCTGAACGCCAAGCCTCGGCTAGCGGGACAACGTGATCGATGTCAATATCAGATGGCGAGTACACGGTTACACCGTCGTAATAGCTGTACCACTTGCCAGACGTGACCGGGCAGCTGCCGCTGTAGTAGTCGGCATCCCGCTTCAGCACGACCTGGCGCGTGTCACAGCCGCCGCTCTGACTGCTCCAGTGCGGGAACTTCTCACGCGAGTAGCCGGACATGGAGCCCTCAGCCTTCACTGTCAGCGAGTTCAGCTGGGATTGAGCGGCGGACTTGGACGGTGTCCCCGGAGGAAATGCCGATACCGTCGGCACGCCATACTGCAGCGCAGCAGACACGGTCAAAACCAGCGCGAATACGAACAACATCGATTTTTTCAACACAGAAATGCCTCCTAAAAATAAAGAATGAATAAAAAATGGAACAGTCCTCTAGTTGAAATGATAGTACACGGATGAATTTCTCTACAAGTTAATAATAGGTAAAGGAAAGCTTCGAGCCGATAACATAGGCAAAAAAAGCACCCCTTGCGGCAGGATGCAAAATCCTGCATGCACGGAATGCTTCAGAAAAGCTTGCTCATAATTAAACTTAAAAACGGATGCTACGCCGTCATTTCCTTCGCCTGCTTGCGATGCTTCAGCTTGCGCCACACGATGCCGTGTGAAGGCGAGAACAGGAAAGCCAGTATGAACAGTACGCCTGCAACGGTAATCATGCAGCCCGCAATCGATGCGTCCAGCAGAACGGATACGCCGTAGCCGATGATCGCGCTGGCAACACCGACGAGCATGCTGTATACGATCATCAGACTGAGCTTCTCGGTGAGCAGGTAAGCGGTCGCTGCCGGTACAACGAGCATGCCGACAACGAGAATGGCGCCTACGCTCTCGAACGACGCAACCGTCGTTACCGACACCAGACCCATCAGCAAGTAGTGGAACAGCGCCACCGGGATGCCGACCGCAGCGGCCATCGCCGGGTCGAAGGCGCATAGCTTGAACTGCTTGTAGAACAGTCCAATCAAGAGCAGACTCACTCCGAACGCAAGGCCCAGCGCCCAGACAGCCTTCGGCCCTATATCTATGCCGAACGCCTCAATCGTCTCCCACGGCACGGCGATAATTTCTCCATACAGCACACAATCGAGGTCAAGATCAATCTGCCTTGTGTACAAGCTGACCAGCAATACACCTAAGGCGAACAGCGCAGTGAACACGACTCCGATTGAGGCATCGGACTGCACCCCGTTCTGATGGAACCACTGAATAAGAAAGACGGTAATAAGTCCAAGCACAGACGCCCCAAGCATCATGAACAGCGAATCGCGCGAGCCGCTGAGCAGGAAGGCGATGACGATGCCGGGAAGGACGGAGTGGCTGATTGCGTCACCGATCATGGCCATTCTGCGCAAAACTAGAAAACAGCCGAGCAAGCTACAGGAGCACGCAACGAGAGACGCTGTAAGCAGTATCCAAAAATCGTTCATAGTCCGCCTCCCTCCCTCGATTGCTGCGCATTCGCTCTGACGCCGGACCGCTGCGGCTGCTGCTCCAGCTCCCGAATGACGGTACGCTTCACGGACAGCTGCTCCAGCAGCTTCGCTGCCAAGCCGCGGCGAGGTGCGAACAGCACCGAGAGGATGAACAACGCGGTTGCAGCCAATACGCTAAGCGGTCCGGTCGGCAAATTGCTGCCCATCCCGCTGACGAACGTCCCGATAAATCCACTCAGTGCGCCGAACAGGCCGGACAGCACCACCATCACGCCGAGTCGGTCGGTCCAATAGCGGGCCGATACGGCAGGCGTAATGAGCAGCGCCGACATCAACACGACGCCGACGGCCTGAATACCGACGACAACCGCTACGACGATGAGAAACATCATGAGCTGATCCAGCACGCCGACTGGCAGACCGATGCCCTTGGCAAAGCCGGGGTCGAAGCTGAGCAGCTTGAACTCCTTGAACAGCAGGCTGCAGGTGACAACGAGCAGCACAGCGACGATCGCCATCGTCACAACGTCTGCATACACCATGGACGCGGCTTGACCGAACAGAAACTTATCGAGACCGCTCTGGTTGCCTGCACCGCTATGCTGAATTTTCGTTAACAATACGATGCCTAAGCCGAAGAACACAGACAGCACAATACCGAGCGCCGTATCCTGCTTAATGCGCGAGTTACGCGTCACGTAGCCGATGCCGAACGTGGCGATCAGCCCCGCTACCGCTGCACCTAGCAGGAACAGGAGAATGGACTTCGAGCCGGTCAGCATGAAGGCGATGCATACACCAGGCAGCGCGGCATGCGCCAGCGCGTCGCCCATCAAGCTCTGCTTACGCAAATAAGCGAAGCTGCCGAGCACTCCGCTGCTAAGACCGAGCAGCATACTGCCGAGCAATATCCATCGGGCATTCGGGTCCTGAAGCACATACAGCAAATAGTTCAACATCCCGATCACCTCGATTGTATGATGACGGAATCATCGTTCTTCTCGAGCATCGCCAGTCTGCCGCCATAGGTGCGCTGCAGATGGTCAGGCGTGAACCATTCCTCTGTCGGTCCGATGCCCATCAGCTCAACGTTGAGCAGCATGATCCAGTCGAAATATTCCTTAACCGTAGCGAGGTCGTGATGCACGACCAGCACCGTCTTCCCTTGCTTCTTCAGCTCGTTCAGCAGCGTAATGATCGCCTTCTCGGTCGCCGCATCGACACCGACGAAGGGCTCATCCATGAAATACAGCTGCGCATCCTGCGCAAGCGCTCTGGCGAGAAATACGCGTTGCTGCTGTCCTCCGGACAGCTGGCTAATTTGCCGCCCTGCATAGTCGGCCATGCCGACCTTGGACAGACAATCCATTGCGATGTCCCGTTCCTTCGCCCCCGGACGCTTGAACCAGCCAAGATGTCCGTAACGGCCCATCATGACGACGTCTAGCGCATTCGTCGGGAAGTCCCAGTCTACCGATTCGCGCTGCGGCACGTAGCCGATCAGCTTGCGCTGCTGATGGCATGGCTTGCCGTAGACCGACACTTCACCAGTTACTTTAGGGATCAGCCCGAGAGCCGCTTTAATGAGTGTAGATTTACCTGCACCATTCGGCCCGACAATACCGATGAGCTTGCCCTCGGGGACGGACAGCGTAATGTCCCGCAGCACCGGCTTCTTTTGGTAAGCAACAGTCAAGCCCTCAATGACGAGCGGAGAGTTGCTTTCTGCTTTCTTTGGCAGCATGACGTCTCACTCCTTTGTGACGGTTCCGATCGATGTCTAGATATGAATGTATATGTTTCTTGTGGGCAGCTGGGCTGTTGGCCGATGCCCATTATCGTTCTATCGTATTACAAAACCATGTTTATGGTGCGTGAAAGTTGTCTCAGACCTGCTTTTTTGTTCCAGACAACATTTCTTGCGCGTCCGACTATGTTTTTATAATACACAATAATGTTTCCTTAATGCAACAATTATTTTCTAGCGTTCTAATGACTAGTAGTATGGGCGCCAGCCGCATGAAGAAGAGCCTCTGCACCACACACACGCGTGGACTTCAGAGGCTTCAGACCATATAGCCTGTTTGCAGGAGACGAGGTCAGAGAGAACGCTTCGATTATTTGAAAAATCGCTTCATCCAACGCATCGAATGCTTCATCGTACCGTATCGGAACGGAAGGTCGAAGGCGGTCGTTTGCTTCAGCACGCTCTTCGTATGGGAGAATGCCTTGAAGCTGTAACAGCCATGGTAGGCGCCAACCCCGCTTGCCCCTACTCCGCCGAAAGGCAGGTACGGCGAGCTGAGATGCATAATCGTATCATTGATGCAGCCGCCGCCGAACGAGATCGAGTCAAGCAGACGCTGCTGCACCTCGCGACTTTCGGAGAACACATACATCGCAAGCGGCTTAGGTCGAGCCACGATCGGCGCAATCACTTCGTTCAGCGACTCATAGGACATCAACGGCAAGATCGGACCGAATATTTCGTCCTCCATAATCTTGCTATCCCACTGAATATCCGCGAGCACTGTCGGCTCTATAAGCCGTCGCTCCTCGTCCACTCGACCGCCTATAAGCGGAGTCGCTCCTTCAAGCAGCCGGGTCAATCGGTTGAAGTGTCTTTCATTGACGATCGAGGTATAGCGGGCGCGATCCTGCAGAACGTCACCGTACAGCTCCTCGATGCTTGCGCGCATCGCTTGAACGAACGCCTCCCTCACGCTGTCGTGAACGAGCACGTAATCCGGCGCGACGCAGGTTTGACCCGCGTTCATAAACTTACCCCACACGATCCGCTTGGCAGCAAGCTCGATCTGGGCATCTGCATGCACGATGGTCGGACTCTTGCCTCCCAGCTCGAGCACAACTGGCGTGAGCTGCCTCGCCGCTGCTGCCGCGACGATCTTGCCGACCGCCGTGCTGCCGGTAAAGAAGATGAAGTCGAAGGGCTGCTCCAGCAGCTCCGTGCTCACTTCTACTCCACCTTCGACGACAGCTACTTCATCCTCGGCGAACGTATCCTTGCATAGCCTCGCAAGCAGCGCTGACGTATGCGGGGTTAACTCTGATGGCTTAAGCACTGCGCAATTACCGGCAGCCAAAGCGCCAACAAGCGGAGACAAGGCTAGCTGCAGGGGATAGTTCCACGGAGCTATAATGAGCGTTACGCCATACGGCTCATACATCATGGAGCTGCTGGAGCCCAGCAGCAGAGGTGTCGTCGGCACTCGTTCCGGCTTCGCCCAGCGAGGCAGATGCTTGATCGCGTGCCTGATTTCGGTCAGAAGCACGCCAATCTCGGTCATGTACGTGTCATGGGCTGGCTTGTAGAAGTCGCGGCTGATTGCCTCCATAATATCGGGCTCCGCCTGCTGCAGACAGCTGTACAGCTTGCGAAGCTGCTCCTGACGATACGCGATACTGCGGGTTCGACCGGAGTTGAAGGCGGCCCGCTGTTTTTCGATTATGGAGACGACACGATCGGACTGCATGTAGGAGAAGCTCCTCTCATTGAGTGTGCACTCATCTTCTAGCATCATAGTCGATTCCCGGCCAGCTCTACGCTGCTACCACTTACCAGCTCCAACTGAATCGGCGTATTCCGATAATACCTGTACGCAATTTCTCCCCTTCCTCTTGGCGGCGTAGAGCGCTTGGTCCGCCTTCCGGATGAGCTGCTCCATCGTCATCCAACGAGCCCCGTCAGTGAGATCTGCATGGGCCACGCCGAAGCTGGATGTGAATCGCACCTCTTGATCGTGGTACGTAAGCGGTCTCCCCGCTATTGCATTGCGTATACGTTCAGCGAGCTCATAAGCATCTTCTTCAGACGTATCGGGTAAAAAAACGATAAACTCGTCGCCGCCATATCGTCCGGCAAGATGCTCCGGCCTGATGACAGCCCTGACCGTGTCAGCGGCATGAATGAGCGCAAGGTCACCCGCTCCATGTCCGTATGTATCGTTCACCTTCTTGAAGTGATCGATGTCGAACATAATGACGCATACTTGCCGCAAGCTGCGCGCATCGTCTGCCAATTGTTCATCCGACCTCTGAAGCAAGGTCGTCTTATTCAGCAGCTCGGTTAGCCGGTCTGTGCTCGCGAGCTGAAGCAGCTTATGCTCCATGCGAACACGTTCCGTAATATTGACGAACGTCATAATTTTGCCAACCTGCAGCCCGTTCCGATTGCGTACTGGAGAGAACTGCAGCCGATAATAAACGACCGTGCCCGCTGCCGTCCATTCGAAGTCACAGTCCCGTGCCTGCTTCACCAGCTCAAACAGCCTCTCGTCATCCTTAAGCAGCTCGTAGATCGGCTTGCCGATCGATCTAGAGCATAATTTCGGGATAACCTTCAGCATTGCGTTATTATAATCAATGATCAGATCGTTCTCATTGGTCACGATAACTCCTTCGTTCATACTCTCGAATACGATGTCACGGGCAATGGGAGCGACGTTGAACATCTGGTATCTGAATAGAGCAATACAGTGGAACACGAAGCCAACGCTTAAATATACCGGAAACAAATCGATGCCGAACGGGCTCTTGCCGCCTACATAGATAAGGCTCGCGATGACCGGAACGATCATACCGATTACCATTGTCATAATTTGCAGTCGAAACCGCAGCTTAACCTTCCTGGCATGCCACAGCAATATCGCAACACCAGCCACAAGACAGCCGTAGGAGAATAGACTGTACGCCGCAAATAAGGGGCCGTGCTCCAGCTGTAGCACCGGGAACGGTACGTCCGGTCGCAGCTGCATCGACTTGTAGTACAGGTGATGATACGGATTGGTCGCCTGCAGCGCAATCGTAACGATCGGTGACAAGTAGAGGAGCCTGTATACCCAGCGCTTCAGCTTAAACTGCACATAATCACAGCACATGAGTAATGTAAAAACGGAGATGAACGGTAGCGGAATATATTCCACCTGCAGCCAGAACGTCATCTGCTCCAAGGTCGAGCTGCTCAGCTCACCTAAGTACGCCATGCTGAATAGAGCCGCGGCCAACGTCGCCAGACGATAATATTTGCCGCCGGGCACATCCTTCAATCGGAAGAACGCATAGATACATAAGCCTAGACTTAGCGAGCTGCCGATTATAAGCATGACGATATACATCCATAACTGCTGAGGCATTATCACCAGCTCCAATAGCACATTCGAATTATTTTCTTCATATTACCACATTTTTCACCATTTATGATTGCTTAACAATTTCTAAACATTTGCCCGAATTCAGTCCCCACACCCGTGTCATAACAAAAAGACGGACGAGCTTCTTCATAGATGAAGCGCGTCCGCCCTGCGGAGGCTGTATTCCGTTATGACTGAGCTTATTGTGTCGTCGAAGCAGGCGGAACAGGCGGCGTCTGTGTCCTTGCTTGCGCGGCATTGTCCGCTGCCGGTGCAGCTGGTTGCTTTTTCGGCACGCCGTCGAGCCCATAGTAGTAGTCATACGCGTCAAAAATTTTGCGCGCGATCGGCGCCGCGCCGTACGCCCCGAAGCCGCCCTCAGGCACGACGACGGCGACCGCGAGCTTCGGCTTATCCATCGGCGCGAAGGCGATGAATACGGCGTTGTCGATCTCCTTGCCGCCGGCGACGCGCTGGGTCGACGTGCCGGTTTTGCGTGCGAGCGTGTAAGGGAAATTATCGAAGCCTTGAATGCCGACATGCTCCATCCCCTTGTATACCGAATCCCAATATTCCTTCGGAAACTCGGTCTTGTCGAGCACGACCTTCTCGTTGAACGATTGGACTGGCTCGCCGTCATACGTCTCAATCTTATCGACGAGCAGCGGCTTCAGACGTTCCCCCCGAGAAGCGAGCGTCGCTGTATACTGAGCCAGCTGCAGCGTCGTATACTTCTCGTTCTGCCCCCACGAAGCGAACACCATGCGCTGTTGAATCGACTCCTTCGTGTTCGTCTTGTACTCGCTCAGGCCCTCATATTCCTTCGGCAGTCCGCTCTGGGTCGAGACCCCAAGACCGAACTTCGCCATGTACGAATCCCAGATGTCGACCGCCTTCTCGCCCTTGCGGCGGTGCAGCTCATGTCCGATCATCGCCGACATGAAGGTGTTCGACGAATATTGAATCGCCTTCGATGCATTGATCGGTCCCCAGGCACGGCCGTCAGAGTTCGATAGCTTCGCATTGTTATCTTTGCCATAAGTGAATGAGCCTGTGTCGTTGTACAGCGTATTGACGCCGAACAACCCTTCCTGCAGCCCAATCAGCACGGACAGTGGCTTGATAACGGAACCCATATAGACGATGGACGTAGGGTGATACTTCATTTCGTCAGACGGATAGTTCGGATAGGCGGTCGTGATCGTACCGTTATTAATGAACGGCTGAATTTTTTGGAATTCTGCTGACGTCTTGAAGCCGGTCGCCCAGACGCTCGGATTGTAGTCCGGCATACTGGCCATTGCAACAACCTTCCCCGTTTCCACCTCGATGGCAACGGCATAGCCAGCTACAGCATTCTGGCCTTTACCTAAATACCGATCATTACGAACGGCCGGACTTTTGAGGTAAGCCAGGTGGTCCGTAATCGCCGTCTCGGTAATGCTTTGCACATTTTTATCAATCGTCAAGTACAGGTTGTGCCCCTTCACGGGCGGTGTAATCTCCACCTGACCGATAATCTTGTGAGCTGCATTAACCGGATACGACTTCGAGCCGTTCTTCCCCCGCAGCTCATCCTGGTACATCAGCTCGATACCGTCATAGCCGACGTACTCCTTATCAAGATATTCCTCTTCCTTGTCCTTCTCCCGGTACTTGGCGATGCCGCTCTTCGGATCGCGCGCCTGCGAGAACGGACGCATATAGCCGACCAGTTGCACGGCAACTGGCTTCTGCGGATCGTACGTACGGATGCTCTCCTCCGTAATCTCCAGCCATCTGAGCTCGTCGCGATGCTCGACCAGGTAAGCCATCTCTTCCTTCGTCAAGTCCGCCTTGATGCGCCGAGGTACCGAGTAGTAGCTTGGCCCGTGCTCGCTTTTGCTCGTATCCAGATTGTAGCCCACGTCCATCAGCTTCAATATCTCGGCGGGCTGCAGCGGTGTATCGTCCTTGCGTCCATGCTCGGCAAAGATGACAGACAGACGGTTCGCAAGCGCGATCACCTCCTCCATCGGCTGATTCTGCTCGATGCGGAAGTACAGCGATTGCGTTGAGGTCGTATAAGCGATCGGCGCGCTCTGCCGGTCGAAGATGTTGCCCCGGATCGGCGGAATCGGTGTGTTCGCCTTGTTGATCTTATCCTTCTCCGCCTGCAGCTCCTTCCCTTCCACGAATTGCAGCATCGCAAGCCGGACGATCAGGACGGAGAATAGAAAAAACGTAAAGAAAAAAAATAAATTAATGCGCACCGTAAAATTACGGCGCTTGGAGGCTTCCCGCTTCGCCGGATCCTCCATCCCCATCGGCTGCTTCATTGCTTCCGGCCTCTCCTTTCCATTAGCTCATCACGATTCGCCCAGCCACTAGCCTCTAAGGCTCGAGTAGCTCTCGCAGCGAGCGCATGCCCTCGCCTGTCTGGTAATCGTAGCGCATGATGCGGATCGCATCGATGCCTACCTGTCCCGGCGCCCATAGATCGTTGCGCTCATGATCGCCTACATACAGCACGTCCTCCGCCGACAGACCGCTCTGGTCAAGCGCTAGACGGAATATTGCCGGGTCCGGCTTCTCAAGTCCGACGACCGTCGATACTATAATGGGATCGAAATAGGACGCAATTCCCTTGTCCTCCAGGATCGACACCAGCGTCGGGGCAAAGTTGGATACGATCGCCAGTCGAAACCCTCGCGCAGCAAGCTCCGCCAGCACCGGCTTCACATCCTCGAACAGTGCATAGTGAGCAGGCGACGTGAACACATCGTACAGCTCGTGACAGACGGCGTGAATGCGCTCCTCTGTCCAATTGTCCTGCCCCGTCACGTCCAGCTTGTTCAGCATGTAGCGGTAGATGTCCATCCAGAAGACGCGGTCCGACTCGGGAGAGCAGGCCGGGAACGACTCATCCAGCTGCTTGTTGTAATAGAACAGCTGGAACGCTTCCTGGAACAGCTCTCCGAGCGTCTCCTCGTTGCGATGCAGCGAGCGCTCAGCCAAAAACTTGTGCAAAATCATTCTAGCTTCCGGTATCGTGAGCAGCGTATCGCCCACATCAAAGAAAACGGCCTTATACGCCGTCAGCGGCTTCTTCAGCTTCATAGCTTCTCCTTTGTACTTCAGCTCACCATCATTACGTTATGCAGAGTCTGTCTTCTTATCACTCTCTAGTGTAACATAATTGCCCCGCACAAGAAAAAAGTCGAAAACCGTATGCTACGGCGTTTCGACTGCCTCAATCTGGAATATGCGTCTCGTTGAAATTCGGCGGGTCAAACCAGTCTCCCCCACTCGACACCCAGGTCGAATCGAGAGGCGCCCAGCGCTGCTGCTCGGTGAGATACACCTCGTTCCAGGCGTGTGGGCCATACCCACCCTTGCCGTCGTAGCCGAGCCCAGTGACAACCTTCACATCAAGTCCGATCGCGCGGGCCATGACCGCATACAGCCGCGAGTAATCGATACATACGCCAAGCCTCGACTTGAACGTATCCTCCGGCGTCTGCTCCTTCCAGATTCGCTTCTCCTCGTACAGCTTGACCTTATCCCAGTCATACTGGACTCGTGTTCCGACCCAGGCGTACAAGAGCCGAGCCTTCTCCTCGTCATTGTTGCCCTTAGCTGTCACCTGCTTAGCCGCTTCCGCAATGTCCGGCGATATACGGGCGTCTAGCACCTCATACTTGCGCTGCAGTATATTCGTGAATTCCTGCTCCACCGCACGGGTGAACACCGGCAGCTTCTTCTCCAGAAAGTCGCCTGTAACCGGCTGAATCACCTTCTCGGCACCCTTCTGGTATAAGCTCGACTGCTGAATGTAGGCCGCCACCTGTGATTGCGGCAGCAGCGCCGTGACGATGAACAGCACCGCGATGACGAGCAGTGCCCGACCGAGACCCGTTGCGACGCCGATGACGCCACCGGCCAAGCTGCTGAGCAGTGACGAGAAGAGACCTCGACCGCTTCGCGCTCCGGTCCGGTCAGGCAGCCGGTCATACGCCCAGCCATCCAGCAGCGGAGACAGCACCTGATAGACGAGTTGCTTCACGATCGTATAGGTCAGCATGAACAGCACACTGTATCGCAGCAGGGAGAAATCTCGGAAGCTCGTCACGGCAGTCAGGTAGAGCTGCTTCCACCTGCCAGGGTCCTCCGTGGCATCAGACGGTATAGATAGATCCAGCGAGCCGAGCGCCTCCTGCACGAGCGGAGACAGCCAGCCCGTAAGCTGCCAGGCGGCGAACAGGCTGATTAAGGTCACCGCTCCTTCTACCACCATAAGAGCCAGCCGCTTAGCTGACGAGGAGGCTCCGCGTAGCAAGCCTTGCAAGATCGAAGCCGCGAAGACCAGTATGATTAATATCGTTATGGCGTTCATGGCAAGCGCTGCGTCCAGCAGCTCCGTGCCGCTCATAAGCGAACCTCCTTACGGTGAGATGGAGCATCGATACGGGGCGCTCGTTAAGCGCCTCCGTTCTTCTGTGCCTGAGCGATCAGCGCCTGCAGCACATCATCCATTTTGACCGTAAAGGTCTGGTTCATAAACATCACCTTCACATCTGGGTCTCCGGGCTTGCCCTCCAGCTTCACGTTCTTCGTCATCACAACGTAAGACCCGTCCGGGCGCTTCTCATATTTGGCTTCCTTGATCTCATTCTGCAGCTGCGCTGCCATCCTCGTCTTCACCTCAGCCGCTGCCTCGGCGCCGACAGTCGTGCCGAGCTCGATCAACTGATCCTTGTAGCTCGCTCCGTAGTACAACAGTCCGGCGAGCAGCGCCAGTACGATAACCCACTTCACAACGGTCTTCACGACCTTCACAACGATCCAGAGCGCCACCAGCACACCTGCGATCACATACCATCGATCCGCAGCGAAGCTCATCAGTGTATCCATGCTATCTTGTCCCTCCTGCCTTCAGGCATCGTTGTTAATGCATCATACGCATCCGTGTAGTGAAAAAGACTGCCTGTCTATCATACAACACACCTTGACGTTTGATCATTACTTTTTTTTACATTCGCACGAGCTGCGACAGTTGTTCACATCGCAAGTAATTGACCCTATGAACAATTAACACCCTTCATCGTTGTACTAACTTCGGCCTGTCCGGCGTATGCGTATAAGGAACGGTCGTGCGGACAACCCGCCTGCTGCAGCGGCAATTATCAATTAAGCAAAGGGGTGACCCAATGAAAACGGCAGTATGGCTATACTTGTTCATGTTCGTCGCCATCTTCGATCTGCACGCGCAATATCCGATTCTGTCTCCGTTCGCGATATCACTCGGAGCCGCACCCTCGTTCATCGGGCTTATTCTTGGCGTCTATTCCATCACGCATCTGCCGGGCAATGTGCTTGCCGGCTACGGTGTCGACCGATATGGCAGCAAAATATTTATACTGTTCAGCCTCATTACGGCCGGCGTGTTGCTGCTGCTGCAATCTCACGTCGACAGCCCTTGGCAGCTGCTCGCCATTCGCTCGGTCAGCGGCTTCGTACTCGCCTTCCTGTCGCCTGCCTGCCTGTCGATGCTGGCCAAGCTTGCACGAGACCGCGTGCAGCAGGGCAAGCTGATGAGCGGCAACGGCATGGTGCACACGCTCGCCTCTGTGCTGAGCCCAGCAGCTGGCGCCTATATGGTAGCGCAGTACGGCTTCGAGCTATCGTTCATTGTGCTCGGCTGGGGCTTGATTGCGACCGGACTGCTCGCGTGGATCTTCGTTAAGGAAGTGCCTGCAGCTCCTCCTGTTCCGGTCACCAGCGTGCCGCATGAAGGTATGACTGCTACGGACAAGAGCGGGCGGCTGAATGCCGCAGGCAAGCCAAGTATAGCGCAAGAGGAGCCGATGTCCTGGCTGTTCTTCGCCATACCGCTGGCGCTCTCCTGCTCGCAGGGTATTCTGTTCTTCGAGCTGCCGCTCATGAAGGAGACGCAGCGCTCGATCATGACGTCCGGCATCTTCTTCTCGCTCGTCAGCCTTGGCTCGCTTGTTACGCTCAGCATGCTGTTCCTGAACAAGGTGAATCCACTCTTACGCGTATCGTTCGGCACCTTGTGCCTGGCGCTAGTCTTCTTCGGCATGTCGATACGTTGGTCGTTACCGATGTCAGCCTCCTTGATCTTGATTGGAATGGCCAAGGGCATCATCTTCCCTGCGATCGCTTCGTTCCTTGCCGTTGTGACGAGCTCAAGCCGTTACGGACGCATCTTCTCCGTGCTGGCGATCTCTTATTCGCTCGGCGCCTTCATCGGCCCGATCGTCGCAGGACAGGTGCGAGAGCAGCTGTCCCCATACTTCATAGCGTTCCTGCTCCTCATGCTGGCGCTCGCCGTTATTCCGCTGAAGCGGGCCTTTACGCCTATACAAGCTGCTGCGTAGCTTAGACGAGACAGCCTGTTCTTTCATCTAGTACAGAGCACTGAGACCCAAGCGCACGCCTTCGTTATCGAGGGCTGCGCTTGCTTGGCGTTTCAGGAGGATGGTCCTGTTTTCGTAGGACATAAGTCCAAATATGGTATTTAATAGAAACTTTTGTGAGCTACCTTGCGTTAAAGGATACGGCATTACCTTCGGGCTGCAATTGTAGTCACTGTATTTTTTCCATGGATGATGATGGAAGTACGGTCGTATTCTGGCTTCACAGTCCGAAGCATGTAAGGGACAATCGTACAGAAAGGAGGTATATGCCGTGTGACACGTGCGAAAGAAGCGAGTCTCACGTTGATCGTCCAGTTCATACAAAGATAGGAGTGAGCTATTCTTGAAACGCCCTGCTGTAAGTAAGATCGCACAATTGACCGCTATTATTCTCGTGATGTCGATGGTCGTACCTGTCATGGCGCTCGCCGCCGGCTTCAAGGATCTCGTATACAAAAACGGGACGGTCACCGGTACGGTGTATTCGAGTGTCTACAGCCCAGCTGTCACCCCGTCCGTCTATGTGTACGATGCAAGCGGCAAGCAGCTCGGTGTCACGACGGCTACATACAGCGTATACAGCAATGTGTACGAATATTTGTTCAGCCTGAACGGACTTGGCAGCCATTCATACATTCGAGTGCTCGGACCTACGGGTGAAGGCTTCAATGTCGCCGACTCCGTGTACAGCACAGTGTATCAATCGTACGATTCAGATGACAGCTCCGACAGCGGCTGCTGCTGGGGAGGCGGCGGAACGCCATCGAGCTCCGACACGATCAGCGTCGGCTCTGGAGGCAGCGTGAGCGCTGACCAGCTGAAGAGCTCATTTGAGAAGTACGACATCGTCACTCTTGATATTAGCGACGATACGGTGCTCATCCCGGCGAGTGCGCTTGAGAGCTTCGTCACTAGCTCCTCCAAGGTGCTGCGCATTATGAATGACAACGGCACATACAACATTCCACTGAAGTCGCTGAAGCTGAAGGAGCTTGGCGAGCAGCTCGACACCTCGATCAGCGAGCTGAAGCTGAAGGCTACGATTCGCCAAGCGACAGAGATGGAGGCAGAAGGCGTTGCGGACGCAGCCAAGCAGCTAGGAGCAGAGGTGCTCGTGAAGCCGGTTGACTTCGAGCTGGCAGCAGTTGGCAAGGAGGACAAGACAACGTCCGTAGACTTCGGCAACCATTACGTAAGCCGTGTCTTACCTCTTGCCGAGGAAGCAAACAAGGCTCAGACGACAGGCGTCCTGTACGACCCGTCGACGAAGAAGCTCAGCTTCGTGCCTACGCTGTTCTCCGGTAAGGAAGCGCTGCTGAAGCGTAACGGCAACAGCATGTATGCAATCATCAAGCTGAACAAGAGCTTCTCTGACATCGGCGGACACTGGTCCGAGGCGACCATTAAGCTGCTCGCGAATAAGCTTGTCGTCGATGGCGTAACTGCTACAACGTTCGAGCCAGAGCGCAGCATTACGCGCGCAGAATTCGCCGCTCTCGTCGTACGCGCGCTTGGTCTTACGACATCATCCGGAAGCTCCAGCAGCTTCAAGGACGTAGCCGCTAGCGATTGGCATGCCGGCGTCGTCGCTGCTGCGGTGAAGGCGAAGCTCGTTGAAGGCTACGAGGACGGCACGTTCCGTCCGAATGCAACGATCAAGCGCGAGGAGCTCGCAGCTATGGTCGTCCGTGCACTCGACTATGCCGGTGCCAAGCCGGACGTTACAGCTTCCCGCCAGGCAGCGTTACTTGCCAAGTACAAGGATGCAAGCTCCATCGTCTGGGCGAAGCAAGAGCTTGCCACAGCGATTGAAGCGGGCGTTGTAGACGGTATGACAGACAGCACACTGGGTGCACGCATGGATGCGACTCGTGCACAATCCGCTACAATGCTGCAGCGCTTGCTCGTGAAGGCATCGTTCATCAACTAGGACTCATTCATAAGCAGTCAGCTTGAACCGAATCCTCGCCTTATCCCGTCTTGCGGGAGTTAGGCGGGGATTTTTTTGTCATCCAACAACGCTGACTTCGACAATTTCCTGGGAAATACGTGAAGACTCGGATTGGAACAGACACCATAACGGGTTATACTACATATAAAGCTCAACATATTGAACGGAATGCGGGGGATTGTGATGTCGATTGCCATCGTTGTCGAAGGAAAGAACGATAAGAGCCGGCTTAAGCGGCTACTCAAGGAGGACATCCTCATCGTGTGCACGTTCGGCACGTTGAATACGGACAAGCTGGAGCAGCTGAAGAAAACGATCGGCGATCGCGACGTCTACTTGTTCACTGATAATGATTCGTCAGGTAAAAAAATTCGCGGCGTGCTGCGGGATACGTTCCCAGACGCTGAACAGATCTATACGCGGCGGGGCTATGCGGGCGTGGAGGGTACGCCGGATGAATATCTGATCCAGCAGCTCGAAAAAGCCGGTCTCGAGGAGTTCATCTTGTACCCTCCTGCTGAGCCGGCTTTCTAATAACGATTAACCTATGAATTGCATCAAATAAATGACAAGCGATACGGTGAATATACTAAAAACAGTGGATGAGAACACAACCTGTGACGTGAACTCCGGCTCATTGTCATACTCGACGGCGAGCAGCACCGAGCTGAGCGAGGTCGGCACCGCACAGGACAACACCAGCGCCTTCGCCATCAAGCCTTCGATCCCAAGCAGCAGCACAATACCGAAGCCGATTAGCGGTGCTACGCACAGCCTCAGCACGTTCGACAGCAGCACGTCGGAGAAATTGAGCTTCCACTTCATGCTGCCCAGCTGCACCCCAAGCGTAATGAGTGCAGTCGCGATGAAGGCATTCGATATATAATTGATCGGCGTGTAGATTGGCGCAGGAATCGGAATCTCGAAGCCGCGCATCAAGAAGGCAATCGGGATGACATAGATGACCGGCATCGATAAGATGGTGCGGACCGACTTCCTCCAATCGTTCGTCTTGGCCGAGTTGACCGCATAGATGCCGTATGTATTCGGAATCAAGCTCTGCATCATCATAATAATAATCTGAATCGACAGCGTGAACGGATCACCGACGAACACAAGCTGGTTCAGCGGAATCGCATAGTTAGCGCTGTTATAGAAAAGCACCGTATTACGCGCAGCTGGCACCATGCCGCCCTTGTAGCCGCGCACACGTATCACAATCTCCA
Organism: Paenibacillus sp. YYML68; assembly: GCF_027923405.1. Lineage (NCBI taxonomy): Bacteria > Bacillati > Bacillota > Bacilli > Caryophanales > Paenibacillaceae > Paenibacillus > Paenibacillus sp. YYML68. The sequence continues at coordinate 4,146,532 of NZ_BQYI01000001.1, forward strand.
TCATGATGTACAACGCGGCAAAAAAGATAAAAAAGAACAGCAGCGTCTGCCCGATCAGCGACATCGACAGCTCAGATTCATACAGCATCTTGAACACGATAGCCGGTGCGAATAAATAAAAGTTCAGCTTCGACAGCGTCTTAATATCCAATTGAAACGCTCGGTACAAAAGAGCACCGAGCGCAATCATAATGGTCAGCGGAATGACGTTGTTTAACAGAATATGAGTAAATATGCCCAAGGTATAAGCACCTCGATTCGCCGATTATTTTTCTTTGCTAATCCGAATTAAGTCGTTCGCAACCTTCTCGACGTCGAGATCCTCGTCATGCGCGCTGTAGTACGTACGCAGGTCTCCCTTGCCATCGACTAGCAGGAACAGGTTGCTGTGCGTCCAGCTGTCGCCCTGCGGGTCCTTCGCAACAAGTACGCCGAACTTCTCGGCAAGCTCGATCGTCGCCTTCTCCTCTCCCCGGAGGAAGTACCAGGCGCTATAGTCTGGATTATAGCGATCCGCGAATTCCTTCAGCCGCTCCGGCGTATCCTTCGTCGGGTCGAATGTGATGGACATGAGAGCCGTCTTCGAGCCGAACGCCCCTTTGTCCTTCAGAACGTTCTGAATCTTCGACAGTGTGTACGTCGAAGGCGGACACACATCCGGACATGTCGAGAAGAAGAAGTATACGAGCTTCGCCTTCCCCGCTGTATCTGCGAGCGATACCTCCTTACCATCCAGATTGGTTAGAGTGAAGTCAGGCGCCTTCTTCAGCACCCCGATCTTCTCCTCTGGTCCCTTCATGAGCATGTAAGCGAATACCGCGATTAAGCCAACAAGCAATACGATGACAACTGTTTGGAACAGCCTGCTCGGCATCTGTTACTCCTCCTTCGTTCAGTTCATGGTATCGTGCAAAAAGTGTAAAATAAAATCCCAAGCCACAGCTGCGGCATGGGATTAAACAAACGGTCCATAATCAGCTGGCCTGTACAGGCGTTGTGCTGATCACCATAATAATGAAGAGCAGCGTCAAATAATTAATGGACACAATGAACATCTTCTTCGCCCATTGATTCTCGTCCTCCGCATTGAAGCCCTTCAAGCTAAGGAACGTCCAATACAGACCGAGAATGACAGCTCCATAGAAATACAACTCGCCGACGTAGTCAAATACGTACAGCAATAGCGATACCGGCACAAGCAGTACGATATATCGAATCATCGCCATCTTGGTCGGATAAGTGCCTCTGACTACCGGCAGCAGCGGGAAGCCCGCAGCGCGGTACTCCTCCATACGGCGAATGCCGAGCGCCCAGAAGTGCGGCGGCTGCCAGAGGAACAAGATCAAGTACAGAATGAGCGCACCCATATCGAAGGTCTGCGTGACCGCACAGTAGCCGATCACCGGAGGCACTGCTCCGGAGAAGCTGCCTACGAATGTACTCCATATTGATGTACGCTTGAACCAAGCGGTATAAATCCATACGTATAAGAAGAGACCGATCAGACCAAGCAGCGCTGCGAGCGGACTGTTCACAAGAAACCAGAGAACAGCAAGTCCGGCAATCCCGAGCACGATGCCATAGCCAAGCACAATAGACGGCGACAGCTTACCGGTTACGAGTACGCGCTTCTTCTTGCTCTCCATCTTCGCATCCATGTCACGGTCCAAATAGTTATTTAATACCGTACCCGAGGCCATCACGAGGGCCGTACCGAGCAAGGTGAGCACGAGCTTCAGCCAATCTACCTGCCATGCGGAAGCTACCCAGAAGCCGCCGAACGCCGTAATGGAGTTAGAAAATATAATGCCTGGCTTAATAAGCTGAACGAAGTCCTTCCAGCTGACCGATGTGCTCTCTGTCGACTCGACAGCCGCTGCCGCCTCTACGCCTACAGATGCATTCGATCCCATATCCAAGCCTGCATGTGCATGCTCCTTCAATTTGTAAACCTCCTTTTGCCGCTCAACTTGACTCTTATCATATCAACACGCAGGCCATTTGACAATAACATCGACCGCTGTTCAAAATATTGTCGAATCCCTTCCATAATCAGTAGCGTTGCATAAATCATGACATCTAAAATGGTGGAATATTCAGAAATTAGTTTTCAAATTCCAAGGGCCAAAAACTTACGGGGTACCCCTGAAACAGGCAGTTGCTGTCCATTTGTAATATTCATCCTTTTCAAGTTGATGATTGGTTTTTTTCGACTTAGGCGACTTACTGGTCTTTCTGTTTCTTCTGTCGCCCTCTCGAAGTTCGACTTGGTTTTCGCTCTACTGCTGCGACCATCCTCAGCCACGGTTGCCACATGAGTTCTTTCAAAGCCTCAATGAGTTCCGTTAACGTTCGACTCGTTCCCAGTTCTAGCTTCATAAGCAGCAGCAAGCAGTATGCAATTAAACAGATCCAAATCTGATTCATCACTGCGTTCTCGCTGTCACCGTAAAAACAGGTTAGCTTCAGGTTCTGCTTGACCCACCGGAAGAACATCTCGATCTGCCAGCGGCTACGATACAGGTCACCAAGCTCTTCTGCCGTCAGGTCGAACCGATTCGTAATGATACGGACCTCATTACCGCGACCGTCTGTGGTGACGATCATACGAAGGGGTGCTGCATGCGCTTGTGAGCTTTGCCTAGCACGACTTTGACATCGCGGATGATGTCTGAATCTGTGTTCACCGAAAGTTCTTCCACTTCTTCGACAACAGCATTGTCCTTTAATCGTGATACGAATCGAATGCCACGCTCGCAGTAACTGTCGTATTTGCCGTAGTCCAGATACCCGCGGTCCATCAGATACGTGACGTCCGACTCATCGATCAGGACGTCCATTTGGCTGCGGTCTGCGGGCCTTGCAGGCGTAACCACTGCCTTATCCGGATAAACATGGTCGGGGTCAGCAAATGCCACTCGCAGGTGCAGTTTCACGCCTGCTTTCGTTTTTCGGAAAGTCGCCCATTTATACCGCTGTAGGCAAACGCTGATCGTAGAAGAGTCTATAATCTTGACCGTTCCGATGCGCCCTGATATCGGCCTAGCATCTCGATGCAACTGTGTAATGAGATTACAAAGGATGGCTTGAAGTACTTCTGGGTCCAGTTGATTATTTTTACGGGACAACTGGGATGCACTGATCGAAGCAATGCCGAGTTGCTTTTGAAATTCCTCGTCGTGCTCCAGCTTTCGCATGATGGAACGAAGACCCTTTCGCTTCTCTAACTGTGCTTCGATGAAGATGTACAGAAAGACTAAGGTGTCGAGCTTTTTCACATAACGGTCGAGCGTAGTCGTGCTTTGCCAATTCGGGATGATGTTTGGATTTATTGGTGCAACCCATTTACCAAATGCAGAAAATAGTGTATCCTTGTCCATGCGTATCTCCTAAGTTAGGGATTTGGACAGGGCTACCTGTTACCCTAATTTTAGGAGTTTTTTGTTACAGAGTACGACCTATTTATTACAATAATAGCACAATTTGTCCAATCTGTTCGCGTGTTAGTTTTTATGCAACGCTACTGTTCCATAATATAAGAAAGCATTGGAGCATGCGAAACGAGCCCGAAGCGCCTGCCTTGTCAGGCAAGCACTTACGGGCCCATCGGATTGCGTATCGTTAGGCAGCAGCTCTAACACGCTACATACCTTCCTCCCACTCCGCCAGCTGAATCCAGATCGGTGATGCAAGACGACCACGGCGAACCGTACCGCCCGCTAAGGCTGCGACTCCGAACGTCAGACGGGCGGCAGCTCGATTCATCGAGCGCTGTTGAGCAGCCTTCGGGTCTTGCTCTGCCTCAGCGGCTCTCCGACTCCTCTTATGGGCCTCGTCCTCATAGTGACGCGCAGACCGTATAAGGTCTCCATCTTGCCTTGGAAGCATATTCGGTATCATGTTCTTCCATCCCCCTCTATTCAGCTATCAGCATTCAGAATGGAACATCACCTTCAACAGAACGTTATTAACTTCATAATAACATAACATGGAACCTGTGTATATACCTTATGTTAGATTATATGACACAAACCACTTCACCTAACCTAATTTCGGACAAGCTTCTGCATTACTTCCAGAAAATCGCTAAATTTGGTGTCAAGAATACAAAGGTAGCCTCATAGGCTGTAATATGTGCGGCAGCCCGAAAGCTGTTGAGCAAAAGCAAAGGAAGTGAATGACTACTATGGCAGTCATCAAAGCAAACTCCAATGACGTCAAGATGCTTGCTCGCCTGATGCGTGCAGAGGCAGAAGGTGAGGGCGAGCTCGGCATGCTGATGGTCGGCAATGTCGGGGTCAATCGCGTCCGGTCAGGATGTCTCGACTTCAAGTCAATCAAGACGATTCCGCAAATGGTGTTCCAAAGCCCCGGTGGCTTCGAGGCCACACAGAAGGGCTACTTCTACCAGAAGGCGCGGGATAAGGATGTGCGCCTGGCCAAAAAGATCATTGCAGGCGAACGTTACCATCCCGCCAGCAACTCCTTGTGGTTTTTCCGTCCTGCCGGCGCTTGTCCGGCGCAATGGTATAACCAGCCGAATACCGGCAGGTACAAGAAGCATTGCTTCTTCTCGCCAACAGGAGCCAACTGTCCAGGTGTATACAACACGTACTAATCAAGTCGTGTTAGTTATAATTTAGAGGAGGTTTTCACGAACCATGTATAACCCTTACAAAGCGAACCCGTACGGCGGCCAGCAACCAGGCTACATAGGTGCACAGCCAGTCGTTCAGCAGACTGCTCCTGCAGGTGCTCAAGGCTATGTCCCTCCTGTTCCAAGCGGAACTCCAATTACACCGCAAGGGGTGCCGATCGTTCCTCAAGCACCGGCTATGCCGGGAACGCCAGGGCTGCTTCCAATGGAGCAGTCGTATATTGAGAATATTTTGCGTCTGAACCTCGGCAAATTGGCGACGATCTATATGACTTACGAGAACAACTCCGAATGGAACGCGAAGGTGTACAAAGGACGCATCGAGGCGGCAGGCCGCGACCACATCATCATCAGCGATCCGCAAACCGGCATGCGCTACCTGCTGCTAATGGTCAACCTCGACTATATTACGTTCGACGAAGAGCTGCAGTACACGTACCCTTACGCCACTGCTCCGACAGCCCGTTAATATATAGTGTACATGAAGCAAAGAGGAGCAAGACCGTAAGGTCGCGCTCCTCTTTGTTCAACACTTCATATGAATCGAACGATAGACCATGATCGGCACCGTATCGCCAACCCGCAATGCAGCCCCACCATTAAGCCGAATGAGGCAGTTAGCGCCAATGAAGCTACCGATCATCCCGGACGACTGCCCCCTTGCCATCGCAACCTTCAGCTCACTACCCTCCATATAAGCCTCAGCTCGAAGGAAACGAACCGGCTTAATGGGGACAAGGTCCATCTTCGTGACCAGCCTCGCTTGAATGAACGGAAGCGTCGCCCCGTTGAATCCAGACATAGCACGAAGCGCTGGCAGCACGAACAGCTGCGCGTTGACGAAGCACGCTGCCACATTGCCGGACAGACCGAAGAAGGGAATATCCCCCTTCATCGCAAAGCGCAGCGGGCTGCCAGGACGCATCAGCACCTTCCAGAACACTGTGCTCGCATGCAGCCTCTCATAGACAGCATGCATGACGTCCGTATCGCCAACCGATACGCCGCCTGTTGTGACGACCATATCTACACCTTCAAGTACGTCGCCAATCGCCATGGAGATCGAGTCTACGTCATCCGCGACAGGCAACACCTGCCTAGGGACCCCTCCTGCCTCACGAATGAGCGCGGCGAGCATGTAGCTGTTGGAGTCATAGATCTGTCCCGGCTTCAGCGGACCCGCGACATCGATAAGCTCCGTTCCGCTTGCAACGATACCGACAACAGGCCTGCGGAACACATCCACCTCCGATATGCCGAATGTCGCGAGCACTGCGATCTCCGCCGCGCCGATGAGGCTCCCTTCCGCGAGAACAACACTCCCCATTGCAATATCCTCGCCCCGGAACGAAATGTTGTCCCCCCGCTTCAGCGGCGCCAGCACTTCGATCTCCTCGACATCAGGGCGAAAGCGCCCCTTCGTCGCTTCGAAGCGACACACTGCATTCGCTCCAGCCGGAATCATCGCCCCCGTCATAATACGTATCGCTTCACCCTCGGCAAGCGGGCGTCCTGGCACCTCGCCAGCCTTCACCGAACCGACAACCTTGAGCCTCGCTGGGGACTCCGACCTCGCCCCAAGCACATCCTCTACCCGCACAGCGAAGCCATCCATCATCGATCGATCGAATCGAGGCACAGACTGCGCCGCGGTCACGTTGGAAGCGAGTACTCGCCCGAGACTTTCACCGAGCGGCACTCGTTCCTTCCTCGACAGCTTCTTCCGATCGATATGCTCCAGCATAAGCCTTACTGCCTCATCAACCTGCACAGGAGGTGCCGCCCCCTCAATCCGCCAATTACTCTCTCGCTCCATCAGACACCTCCGCCCGTCCTAACCGGTGCGCCGCCCGCCAAGCTATAGCCTGTTACACGGCTAATCTACCCGTTCAGCCCGAACAGCGCAAATCTTGAATTCAGGCATGCGACTGATCGGATGCAGCGCATCGTTCGTCAGCCGATTAATCGACAGCTCTCCGCCCCAGTGGAACGGCACGAATATCGTCCTCGGATGTATACCCTCCGTCACTTTCACATCGAACACAAGAGCTCCTCGCTTGCTCGTCAATCTCAGCTTGCTGCCGACCCTCATCCCGAGCCTCTGGGCGAGTGCAGGGTGAATCTCCGCGACCGGCACCGGAGCCTTCTTCATCAACGACTCGGAGCGCCTCGTCTGGGTACCACTTAAATAGTGATTCGGCAGCCTGCCCGTGGTGAGTACATAAGGATATTCCCGCTCCACCGGCTCCGCAGGCATCTGTGGCGTAATCGGATGCAGCTTCGCCTTCCCGTCGGGCAGGTTGAACTTATCGCGGAACATATGCGGCGTACCCGGATGATCCTGTGACGGGCATGGCCAGAATAGCCCCTTCTCCCGCTTCAGACGATCATAGGTAATGCCGCTGTAATCCGCCTTACCGCCAGCGGATGCACGAGCCAGCTCGTTGAAGATGTCCTCTGACGATTCATAGCGAAAATACGCTCCGCGCCCCAGCCGCTCAGCCAGCTCGCACACGAGCTGCACATCAGACATGCAGCCTTCCGGAGGCTGCAGCGGCTGACCGCGATGAAAGACACGCCCCTCGAGATTCGTCATCGTACCTTCCACCTCTAGGAACGACGTCGAAGGCAGCAGCCAATGCGCATACTCGGCGGTCTCCGTCTCGAACATATCGACGACGATCAGCAGCTCTAGCTTGCTCAGCGCACGCTCGACCAACGAGCTGTTCGGACTCGACACGACCGGATTCGAGCCGATCACGATCATCGCCTTAATCTCTCCAGCATCCGCCTTCTGCAGCATCTCGTACGCCGATACACCCTTACGAGGAAGCTCCTCCTCCCGAATGCCCCACACCTCGCTTACGTAGCGGCGAGCCTCCGGGTCCTCAATCGACTTGTAGCCGGGCAGCTGGTCTGCCTTCAGCCCGTGCTCTCTGCCGCCCTGTCCATTCGCTTGACCCGTAACAGAGCCGAAGCCGCAGCCCTCCTTGCCGATCTTCCCTGTAAGCAAGCTCAGATTCATATAATTGAGCGCATGCTCCACGCCGTTCACCTGCTGCTCCAGCCCGCGAGCCGTAAGCACGATGCCAGTCTTCGCCTTGGCGAAGCCGCGGGCAACGGTGCGGATCACACCCTCCAGCACTCCGGTAATTTGTTGCACCCGATCAGGCGTATACACCTCTACGGCGCGGGCAAGCTCAGCGAAGCCGTTCGTCCGATCATTCACGAATCGTTCGTCATACAGCTTCTCCTGAATAATAACGTTCAGCAGCCCGTTGACGAATACCGAGTCGAAGCCAGGCTGCAGACGGACATGAATGTCCGCCACCTTGCTCGTCATCGTATTGCGAGGATCGATCGTTACGATAATGGCTTTATTTTTTTTGGCTTCCATAATATAAGGCATCATCGTAGGCTGGCATTCGGCGATATTCGTACCGGCCAATATAATGTATTGCGCCTTCGGAATTTCAGACAGCGGCATACTCATTCCCCGGTCAATACCGAAGGCTAGGTGGGATGCTGCTGCTGCAGACGACATGCAGTAGCGCCCATTGTAGTCAATATACTTGGTACCTAGCCCGACCCGCGCGAACTTGCCAAGCAAGTAGCACACTTCATTCGTCAAGGAGCCGCCGCCATAGATGGACACGGCATCCTTCCCATATTGCTGCTGAATCGATTCAATACTTGCGGCAATCTCATCAAGCGCATGGCCCCAGCTAACCGGACTCCATGCATCACCGACATACTTGCGACTCCTAGGAGCGCTCAAGCGGCCCGCATGTAAGACGTGCTGATGAGCATTCAGCCCCTTCTGACACAGCCTTCCTGTCGCCACCGGAAAATCAGGACTCGGCTTAATCGTAAGTCCAGCTCCGCCCTCTGCGGCATGCACCTCAAGTCCACATTGCATACTGCAGTAGCAGCAATGGGAAGAGCGTGTTTCCCCCAGCTTGAAAGTCGTCCCCGCCACCATACCTCTCCACTCCCCCATACCGTTACGAGACGCTATCAACGCCTGACGGCTCTCTTGTAAATGTTATAATAAGTGACATTAGTTTGACTCGATACAACCGGCACACGACTTTCTCTTCCTAAATTGTATGCATCATCGTTTTTAATGTCAACAATTATTACATGAACTTTGAGGGATTCCCTTCTTTATTTGGATACGAAACGCCAGATGTGAATTTTTGCCCGACCCCCAACGACCCACCTCTCCAGCTCACGCCATAGCTGCGTGTCTTCGGACGTCGGTTCAAGCTCCTCCGTGCCGGTCCTCATTTGCTTCATTCGGACGTAAGCCTCCTCCGCGAGGTCGCTCCACAGCTCAACGAACAACCCCGGCTGATCCGTGCCCTCGAACAATTGCAGCCGCGGCTCCCGTAGCTTCATATGCTCCGCCCAAGCGGCATATAACTCCAGAGCTTGAGGCTCGATTCGATACTCGACAAACACAATGTACATCTTTTTCACTCCGATCAGCTTTATTTTGGCCAATAAAATGATACACTACAAGAAACGACTGCGCACCTCTGCTCATGCGTACGCTAAAGGTGCGCGGTCAATACGGCTCACAGGAGGTCATCCATGGATACCGGTACCCACCTCGTCATCGGTCTTGGCTTGGCTGGACTCGCCTACATCGATCCTGTAGTGGCTGCCGATCCGGTAACCGCGACTGCAGTCTTGATCGGCACAGTCGCCGGCTCCCAGGCGCCCGATGCAGATACGCTGCTTCGCCTTAAGAGCAACGCTTTATATGTGAAGAACCATCGGGGCTTGTCCCATTCCATCCCCGCACTGTTCGTATGGACCGCCTTGATCTCGGGCACGCTTGGTCTTCTGTTCGAGGAGCTGCCGCTCGCGCATGTGACGATGTGGGTGTTTATCGCCGTCGCCTTTCACGTCTTCACCGATTTGTTCAATACGTATGGCACACAGGCGCTGCGCCCCTTCTCTCGAAGGTGGGTGTCCTGGAACATCATTCACATTTTTGACCCGTTCATCTTCTCCACCCATGTGCTGGCGATCTTCCTCTGGTCGTTCCGTCTCGTCGAGCCTCACGTCGTATTCCCGGCGCTGTACAGCCTCATTGCCGCCTACTACGTCTGGCGGACGGTTGACCATTACAGACTCGAGCGGGGACTCAAGCGCCACGATCCGGATTACAAGCCAGGTGACACGTATACGTTAATTCCTACCGTTCACTTGTACCACTGGCAGGTCGTGAAGCACAACAGCGACGGCTCGTTCAGTCTAGGAGAATACCGCAGCAAGCTGATCAAGTGGGCAGACCACGTGAGCTGCGACAGCCATCCGGCCGTCGACGCCTCGAAGAAGCATAAGAACATTGCATCGTTCTTGTACTTCACCTCGTTCGCCTGCGCCGAATGCAAGGAATATGACTGGGGCTACGAGGTGCGCTGGGCGGACGTCAGATACAGGCATCGCAAGCAGTACCCGTTCGTCGCGGTCGTTCGTATGGATAAGAACTACGACGTGCTGGACTCTTATGTCGGATGGGTAAGTGAATCCAAGCTGGAGAAAAAGCTTCGCGTAGACGTCTATTAATGATAAAATGCGGATGAGCAAGTTTTCACTTGGCTCATCCGCTTTTGTCTGACTGCGAGCTGCAGCGCAACGTGGAAAAGCCCAAGGAGAGAAGCTCCCCCTGGGCTATATCAAACTGATTGCTGCGTACAAGGTTAGCGATTAGCGGCCTTGACCCGCGATCGCTTGCTCGGCGATTTGCACCAAGCGGCGAGTGATGTGACCACCGATTGCACCTGTGTCACGTGTTGCCATGTAACCATAGTAGCCGTCTTGCGGAATTTGGATACCTAACTCTTGCGCTACCTCATACTTCAACTGATCCAATGCTTGAGAAGCTTGTGGTACTACCAAAGCGTTGCTGCTGCGGGATTGTCCTGCACCCATGTTCAGCACTCCTTTCAATTGGATGATGTCTTTGATGTATTTGCAAGCTTGCAAGCTTATTATGTGCCGCATGCCGAATCTTATACGCAGCTTTTGAAAAAATAATTAGAGTTTCAATAACCATTACCATTCGTTAAGAAAGGCGGTCTCCCTCTATATGAACAAACCATTAGCGCTTCTTTTTGCTTTTATCGGCACCGGGCTGCTCGCCGCGGTCAGCTATTTCATGGCAGCAGGACGTCCTTGGCTCGCGGTCGTGGCAGGCGTCGTGTCCTTCTTCTTCATCGGCTTCGGCTTTATCGTGAAGGCGAAGCAGCGTAAGCGCAACTCCTAAGACGCACATTCGCTCATGAGTTCGCTGTATGCCAAAAAGAACCGGATTCGCGTTACACACCTTTGCTAGGTGCATTCGCGCTTCCGGTTCTTCTGTACCAAGCTTCAACTCAATCTACAGCACAACGAAGCCCATCTTGGACTTCACGTCTCTTAACGTACGTTCTGCCAGCTCGCTCGCCTTCTGCTGGCCTTCCTTCAGTATACGGTGCAGCTCGCCAGACTCGCGAATATCGCGATAAGACTGCTGCAGAGGCTCAATCAGTGCGACGACCGCCTCAGCCAGCTCCTTCTTGAACGGACCGTAGCCCTGCCCGTCGTACATCGCTTCAATGTCGGCAACCGACTTATCGGTCACAGCCGAATAGATGCTGATCAGGTTACTGACCTCAGGCTTATTCGCCGGGTCGTACTTAACCTCGCGTCCCGAATCGGTCACAGCACGGCTAATTTTTTTGCGAATCACATCGGGAGGGTCGAGGAGTGCAATGTAGCTGCCTGCGTTCGGATTGCTCTTGCTCATCTTCTTCGAGGCGTCGTCCAGCGACATGATGCGCGCGCCGACCTCGGGAATATAGCCCTTCGGGATCGTGAACGTATCGCCGTACCGTCCGTTGAACCGTTGCGCGAGATCGCGAGTCAGCTCCAGATGCTGCTTCTGATCGTCACCGACTGGTACGAGATCGGCGTTGTACAGCATAATGTCAGCTGCCATCAGAGACGGATAGGTGAACAAGCCAGCGCCCACCGACTCCTTGCCAGCCGACTTGTCCTTGAACTGCGTCATCCGCTCCAGCTCGCCCATATACGTCAAGGTCGTCATCAGCCAGCCGAGCTCGGCGTGCGCTGGTACCGTTGACTGCAGGAACACAGTTGCCGCCTTCGGATCGATGCCCGCAGCCAAGTATAACGCCGCGACCGACTCGGACTGCTCCTTCAATGCAGCTGGCTCCTGCGGAACAGTCACCGCGTGCATATCGACCACCATAAAGTAGCATTCATGCGTATGCTGCAGCTTCACATAATTGCGCAGCGCGCCGATGTAGTTACCGAGGGTCAATTGACCGCTTGGCTGCATGCCAGAAAGAACCTTAAGCTTAGTCATCGTCGTGGTCTCCTTTACCTATCATAATAGAATGCAAAAAAGGCCCTCCGCCGCAAGGGACGAAGGACCGTGGTGCCACCCTAATTCGCTCATGGCGCCACACGATGACGTGTAAGCATGTGACCATAAGCCTTAATCAGCTCGATAACGGGAGCATACCGGAACAGCATACTGAGCGCCAGCCGCTTGCTGAAGCCGTTGCGGGCTTGCGGGCACCTTTCAACTGTCAGCTCAGGGACCCATTCGCACATCAGCCGCTAACCGGTTCACACCACCCACCGGCTCTCTGTGTAGCTTGGCTTAACGACTACTTGCTCCCGTCCACGCTGTTGTTTCCAGTCATTGTATCGAACGCGGACGAAGGTGTCAACTGAATTTCCAATTACTCGTCCTATATTCATCCACTCCTGCATACGTTATAATAATTATTACGAAAAAGGATAAAAGGAGATCAGAGCCTTGTCCATGACCATTCAACGAATCTTGACGAACGTGACCGCACTGGTATGCTTGGTGATGCTTGTCCTCATCTTCACCCAAAAGCAGCCCCCTGACTTAACATGGCTAAGTGTCGACAGTGTTCAAAACTTCAAAACATTGTTCATCAGCATCGTGCTGGAGGCGATGCCGTTCGTCCTCCTTGGCGTGCTCGTGTCGGCGCTGCTGCAGACGTTCGTCTCCGAGCAGACTGTACGCCGCTGGGCTCCGAAAAATCCGGTGCTCGGTGTAATGTTCGCCTGCGTGCTCGGCATCATATTCCCGCTGTGCGAATGCGGCATGATCCCCGTCATCCGGCGCCTCATCCGCAAGGGACTGCCCGTCTACACTGCCGTCGTGTTCATTCTGGCCGGTCCGATTATCAATCCAGTCGTATACGCCTCGACCTTCATGGCGTTCCGCACGCGGCCAGAAATTGCATATTCACGCATGGCGCTCGCCTTCGTCGTCGCCGCGACGGTCGGACTTCTCGTATACCGGCTCGTGCGCACCAATCCGCTGCGCGCTGCTCATGCTCACACGCACGAGAACACCCATACGGCGGCGGCTCATTCACATGCACACGAGCACGACCACTCACACGATCATTCGCACGAGAAGCCGGGCCGATTACACCGCATTTCCAGCGTGTTCGGACACGCGTCGGACGAGTTTTTCGATATGGGCAAATATTTAATCTTCGGCGCCTTGCTGACCGCACTTATTCAAACGTTCATGTCCAGAGAAAGTCTCGTGTCCATCGGTGAAGGACCACTCAGCTCGCACCTGTTCATGATGGGCTTCGCTTACGTGCTGTCGCTGTGCTCGACGTCGGACGCCTTCGTCGCCTCCTCGTTCGCCACGACGTTCTCAACCGGTTCACTGGTGACGTTCCTCGTCTTCGGACCGATGATCGATCTGAAGGGGACACTGATGATGCTGTCTGCGTTCCGCGTCAAGTTCGTGCTGTTAATTATTACGCTCGTCACTATTGTGACATTGGCCGGTTCTCTTGTGCTCGAACGTATCGTATTCTGATCTGAAGAGGTGAGCTTAACCTATGAATCCGCGTATCATCAGCTTCCACCATGCGCTTAAGGCAATCATTCTGCTCGGCTTCGCCGGCTATATCGCCCACTTGGTGCAGACCGACCTTATACTGCTATATATCGCGCCCAAGATGGTAGATTATGTGAAATGGTCAGCCGTGGCGCTGTACGCTGTCTCGGTGCATCAAGGGTATCGCGCATACAAGGCTTGGCGAACACCGCCTTCCGATTGCGGCTGCGGTCATGATCATACGCCATCCCGATCGTTGCTTAAGAATACGGTCGTATACGGCCTGTTCATTTTACCGCTCTTGATGGGCTTCCTGTTGCCCGACACGTCGCTCAGCAGCAGCCTCGCGGCGAAGAAGGGGATGAACCTGAGCAGCGCCAGCTCCGTGAAGAAGGAGTCGAGCGCAGCGACGAGCAGCTCTCAGACGACACCTGCGGCACCTGTGCCCGAGCAGGGAACGACTGAAGGCAACGCGCAGACGTCCGCAGCAGACGAGCTGTTCCCGTCTGACAAGTTTACGAAGCAATATGCCGATCACGCGAAGAAGCTGTACCGCGAGGATGTCATCCGGGTACCTGAGGAGTTTTACATCGAGACGTTAACGTCCGTGGATCTGTATCTAGACCGCTTCGTTGGCAAAAAGCTGGAGCTGACCGGCTTCGTATATCGTCAAGAGGACATGAAGGACAATCAGTTCGTCGTCGGCCGCTTCTCGATTCAATGCTGCTCGGCAGATGCCGCCCCTTACGGCATACTTGCCGAGTATGACCGTGCCAAGACGCTGGCTGACGACAGCTGGGTGACAGTGACGGGCACCATCGAGAAGACGACGTTCAACGAAGTGGAGATTATGGTGCTGAAGATTGAGAAAATCGCAAAGGCGGAGCCAGCCGCAACTCCGTATGTATATCCGAACATGAATTTCGGTGCCTAGTCAGCTGATGGCTCCTCAGCGCCTAGAGTTGCCTCATCCATTCGCTCGAGCAGTCGCTGTACGGTCTTCACCGTATCGGCGTACAGCGGCCGATAATCGAGTCCCTCTACAAATTGCAGGAACGTTGCACCAATTACTCTTACTTGTGCGGTATACGCTTGCTTGTCCACCTCGTACACTGCGACCGGTCTTGGCTCCTGATCTTGGCGCTCCTCGACCTCGACCAGCTCAAGCTTGGCCTGCGAGATTGGCTTGACGATGAATGAGAATGCACGGCATTCCGGGTCACCGCAGCCGCAGCAGAAGAACGGAACGCGCTCCCAAGCCTCGATTCCAGCCCATCGATTCGGCGCAACCTCCTCCAGCGTGCTCAGCAGCAGTGCCGGCAAGCCAACGTCTACACACAACGGCTCGTCAACGACGACTTCCCCGTCAATGACGAGCAAGGCATCCGCATGAACAATCTGAAGGTCTGCATCGAACGACCAATTGCGATAAGTAAGCTCTAATGACATTTTCCCTGCCTCCTCTCCCTCTATGCGATGTGGACATAATTACCAACCCTAATCTGCGTAATCATTTGAACGATGGTACATACTACCTACAGAACGGAGGTGATTAAGATGGGCGCAGGACAATCCCGCAGCAGCAACGCTTTAGTCGTTCCACAGGCCTCCCAGGCTCTGGACCAGTTGAAGTATGAGGTTGCTCAAGAGCTGGGCATCCAAATTCCTCAGGACGGTTACTATGGCTTCATGGCAACTCGTGACACTGGGGCAATTGGTGGCCACATCACACGTCGTCTGGTTCAAATCGCCGAGCAGCAGCTTGCAGGCAAGTTCACAAGATAATGAAGCCTCACGAATACTTTGTGAGCGGTCCTTCGCAGGGCCGCTTTTTCCTGTACTGCCGTACTGCTCTGTACAGACGGCTTGAACCACTAGGCTATATCCTATCATTATATACGATATCAACTCCGCGCAAAACCGTTTGCTCGCGAAGAACAGGCCCCCGGAGAAGCCGGAGACCTGTTACGAATGGTATAATATTAAATAATGCCCTGCCTTGCCACTACTCAAATCTCGATGCTTTCGACTTGTCGACTATGCTTGCCATGTTGTAGTTAGACTCGAACGTCACACTCGTGCATAGCTGGTTTTGCCTCATGGCGAACTCGAACTGAATTTCTCCATGCGACCACTTCTTCAGCTTCAACGATTCAAGCGCCATGCGAGTCATCGAAAGCTGATGGCTTTCGGTTAAGCCGCTCTCCGTCCGTCTGAGCTCCGTCCCGCGGCCCTCAATCGGAAAATGACGAATACCGAACTTGCCAATCACATTGTTGCGAATCTGAATAAACACCGTACCTGAAGTCAAATGCGCCAGCTCTTCCTTAAGCTCACGAAACGCAAGCTCCAACTGTCTTGCCAATGGCAATTGCTCCAAGATCAAAACCGATACCACCTTTCACTTTGAAGATATGTTATTATATGTATCAACAAGATGCAATCCGATTATATGACAAAATGTGTAAATGATCAACAAAAAATTCACTAATTTATAGTAAATTTATCTTATTATCGCCTCATATCCCCCTCTGTAAGGTAGACCAAAACTTACATCAGGTGGTATAATTACCTAAACCATGAACCATGACCAAGGTCTAACCGCCTATTACTGAACCAACAGTTCCTGCTCTTAATCGGGACCTGTTAGGGAAGCTCCACAAGCTCGCATAGTCGAATGTAGAGCCTTGCTTCGCCCGTTCGTCTAGCCGCGAAGGTGCCGTACTAGCGGAATGGTTGGTTTCTAATTTTTTAGTTGAAGGAGTTGTTTGGATGAACTTTTGGTCCGGTCTATCGTTCAAGGCGAAGCTTCAGCTGGGCTGCTATACGATCGTAGCCTTGTACAGTATTGCAGCCTTAATTGTGCTGCTGCAATCCTCGATTAACGCAGCTGCAGGCATTACCGTGCTCGTGCTGCTCGCAGGTCTTAGCTATCCTTTCGTACGATTTCTTGAGAGAGCGCTTACAGAGCCGATTAGCGATATATCTCGAGCGGCGATGAACATCGCCAAGGGCGATTTTACGACGAGAATTGAGCTGCAATCTGATGATGCTCTGGGCGAGCTTGCCACCTCCTTCAATCGGATGACCGACAAGCTGCGCGACATTCTACAGGAAACAGGTAAGGCAACACGTCACGTCTCTGATTCGAGTCGCGACATCTTCTCGCGCAACGAGAGGATGAAGACAGTACTGGAGGAGGCTGCTGTTGCGGCGAACGAGCTTGCAGCGGGCGCTCAGCAAATATCGGAAGAAATCTGCACCGCCTCGAGCGCGACGAAGGATATCGAGCTGAAGGTATCGAGCTATACTGCCTCGTCCCGTGAGATGAACGATCGATCCGATCAGATGCTCCAGCTCATTCACAAGGGCATACATACAGTCGAGACGCAGAGCGACGGTGTACGCAAAAATGTAGAAGCAACCGCCAACGTATCGAGTACGATCCACTCGCTCGCCGAGCTGACCAAGGGGATCTCCAACATGACGCACTCCATCTCGGAAATTGCCGAGCAGACAAACCTGCTGTCTCTGAACGCCTCCATCGAGGCCGCTCGCGCAGGTGAGCACGGTAAAGGCTTCGCCGTCGTCGCCCAAGAGGTGCGCAAGCTTGCCGAGCAATCGACAACGTCGACCAAGGAAGTATTCGCTCTTGTCCGCAGCATCGAGCAAGGCATCAAGGAAGCACTCGCCTCCATGAGCGAGAACGAGCGTGTCGTTCAGGAGCAGACGCAGCTCATCTCCGAGACCGAAGCCGTATTCGCCGATATTGTGAACAGCGTTACCTTCATCACAGAGCAGATCGCAACGTTCGCCAAGGAAAGCGAGCAGATGCTCGGCAGCGCAGAGCACATCTCCGCCACAATGGAAAATATATCGGCCATCACGCAGCAATCTGCGGCAGGAACCGAGCAAGTATCCGCCTCCATGCAGGAGCAGATCGCGGCGGTGCAGGCGATCGTCGCTCAATCCGAGCAGATGACGAAGCTGGTCACCCAGCTGCAGCATACGATCAACGTATTCAAGGTATAGGCCCAACGCGCTAGACTGAGGCTGAACAACAAAAAAAGGCTGTCTGCACCTTCGCGCCTCAAGGCACGTAAGTGACGGACAGCCTTATTCATTTATATGCTATGCTTCATAACAGCTCTCGTCCGTCCTATTACTCCGTCAGCTGCAAAAACTGCTCCACATCCTCAATCGACAGGTCCAGCGCCTGCTGCCAAAACTGCGGCTGACGAAGATCGACGCCCAGATGCTTCAGCGCAAGCTCCTCCACCGTCATCCGCCCCGTATCACGCAATAGCGCCACATACTGCTCCTCGAACGCCTCGCCGCGGCGCAGCGCCTCGGCATATAGCCCTGTCGAGAACATGTATCCGAACGTGTATGGGAAATTATAGAACGGTACCTCGGTAATATAGAAATGCAGCTTCGACGCCCAAAAATGAGGATGGTACTCATCCAGACTGCCGCAGAACGCCTCGCGCTGCGCCTCGGTCATCAGCTCGTTCAGACGCTCAACGGACACAAGACCGTTCCGCCGCTCCTCGTAAAACCGCGTCTCGAACAAAAACCGGGCGTGGATGTTCATATAGAACGCGACAGAGCGCTGAATCTTATCCTCTAGCAGCGTCAATCGTTCCTGCTCGCTCGCAGCTGCCTTCACGGCTGCATCCGCGACGATCATCTCCGCGAACGTAGAAGCCGTCTCCGCCACATTCATCGCGTACTCTTGCGCCAATGCAGGCAAGTCGTTCATCACGTGCTGATGGTAGCCGTGTCCAAGCTCATGGGCGAGCGTCGCTACGTTGGAGGCGGTGCCCGCATACGTCATGAAGATGCGTGTCTCCTCGGCAACCGGGAACGACGTGCAGAAGCCGCCCGGACGCTTGCCCGCCCGATCCTCGGCTTCAATCCAGCCGTTCTCGAATGCCTCCTCGGCGAATTGAGCCATCCGCGGACTGAACCGCCGGAATTGCTCGACGATGAGCTTCGCCCCTTCGTCATAGGTGAACGTCTGGACGCCTTCCCCTACCGGCGCCTCCACGTCGTACCAGCTCAGCTGCTCCAGACCCAACAGACGCGCCTTCCGCTCCATATACCGAAGGAAGACGTCCTTCCCGCCCTCGATGACGCGCCACATCGTATCCAGCGTCTCTCTAGACATCCGGTTGATCGACAGCGGCTCCTTCAATATGTCGTCCCAGCCCCGACGCTCGTACAGCTTCAGCCGGAAGCCGCCCAGATGATTCAGCGCATCTGCACAATAATCGGCATGCTCCGACCACTCCTTCTCCCACTGGTGAAAAATACGCTGCCTCACCGTCCGGTCGGAGCTGTGCATCCGGTTCGCCGCCTGACCAGCCGATAGCTGTACCGTCTCCCCATTCTCCTCGATCGCCACTCGGAACTTGCTGACCGTCGTATTGTACAGCTCTCCCCAGCCGTGATACCCGTCTACGGCCAGCTCATTGATCAGCGCCTCCTGCTCCGGAGGCAGCTTATCCGCTGCGAGCAGTCTCCGCTCCTCCAGCGGGTACGTAACGTCAGCAAGCTCCGGCAGTGCCAGCAGCGCCTGCCACGCTTCATCGCTCAGCTTCGTCAATCTATCATCGAAGGTCGTCAGCACGGTCGCGTAGGCGGCTCCAATCGATTTCACCTTGCCCGATAATACAATCGCCGCCTTGTCGCTCTGATTCTCCGCAGCAAGACAAGCGGTGAACGAATCGGCCTCTCTCAAGGCGAGCGCGCATTGCTGGAGCAGCTCGATGATCGGCAGCAGGCTTACGGACTCCGCGGCAGTCGTAGGCGGCTGCAGACTCGCAAGCTGCCCCTCCAGCATGGCTAATTTTCCTTCCAGCTCCCGCAAATACTGGGCGAACGACGCGGAGCCGCTCCCCCCTTCAAAGAAACGATCCACATTCCACGTTTGAGGCAAAGGGTGCTTCATCTTCGCTTCACCATACCTTTCTTCGTCAGCTATGTACATTCGTAGTCTCATTAAACCATAATTGGGCACCATTCCCCAACTTTACGGTTGCTCTCCTTCCTATCCATATGCTTTAATGAAGAGCATAATCGCAACCGAATCGGAGGGATTACAGGTGAGACCATTACAAATATCGCCGGAAACAGCCCAGAAGCTGGCCAAGCAGCTCAACGTACCACTGGAGCATCTGCTTCACATGCCGCAGCACATCTTACTCCAGAAGCTGGCAGAGCTCGCCAAGACCGAAGCAGCCACTGAAGCCGACAAGGCAGACACCGCGGCACCGAGCAAGGAGTAAGTCAATGATTCCATTCGAGAATACGATGACGTATGACCGCGTCGGCAGCGACATATTCGCTTCCAGCTGTCCGTTCTGCGACAAGTCGCACGTGCTGCTGCCGCTGAAGCCGAAGGAGCTCGAAGCGCTTGGCGAGGGCGTGAAGAAGCTGCTCGTCTTCCCTTGCTGCCACAATAGGGTGACACTCGTCGATGCAGACCGCGATTATTTGCTAGCCAACAAGCCGCTGAGAAGAAGTCACAAGTCGTAAGCTGCTCCGATGGGCTGAACAGCACAAATAACGCATGAAGCAGCGATCAAGCCGCTTCATGCGTTACATTCGATCATGGCTGCGCTACGCCCGATCGGCCTATGCACCTATAGGCTAGCGGGGTGACACAGGACGACGGGCAGTGTGTCGTGTCTTCGTTCTGTTCCCTACGCCACTACGTCTGTCCCGGCGTCTCTTCCTCGGTCACGAGCTCCAGCTTCTTCTCCGCCATCTCCTCACGCAGATGCTGCCATTGCTCCCGGCATGCCCGAATCATACCCGCATCCATAATTCGCTTATCGTTAATGACGCGCGTGAACCACTTGACGGCTTCCTTGTACTGCTCCAGCCGACGGTGAAGCTCTCCCATCATATACATCAGCCGCGCATTGCTCGTCTCTGAAGCCTCCCGCTCGAACGAACGCAAATATTCATCCAGCGCATATTGCAAAAACCGCTTCTCCTGCACCGTATCGCCCTTATACCGGTACAGCCAAGCGATGTGATGCAGCAGCCCGGCCAGCACGCGCGGATCGTCATCGACCGTCTGAGCGCACACGAGCGCAAGCTTGAATACATGCAGCGCATCGTCCCATGTCCGTTCGACGCCGTAATCCTTCGTGTACACGAAGCGGTCGCCGAGCTTCCGGCGATACGTCTGCTTGTTCGCTTCGGTCAGCCTGCTCTTCGAATTCTCCGTGCTGGCGAAGCCGCAGGCCGGACATAGACGAACGACGTAGTAATTCGGATTAATATCTTTATAATGCATGCAGAAGTCCGTGTCCGACTTGATCGTCTTCTTGAAGCTTGGTCGCACCCGCGATGATACGAACTCATATTCACACTGTGGACACTCTACCTTCGCCTGAAACAGCGGTTCCACCATAGCTGTACACATCCTTTTCCAGTAACACCGAGCGTACCGTGAATGATCTAACCTGAAATTGCCGCGCTAGCCGTATAATAGTCTAACTATTAATAAAATGATAAGCCGGCCCTCGAAGCCGGTCCAGCGCCGCCAGCCGAACCGCCCCAGGCATCCCGACCTCCTCCATCGCTTCCTGCATGCAAGCGAGCCACGCCTCAGCGCGTGCTTCTGTCACCGGGAATGCCAAGTGGCGCGCCCGCATCATCGGATGTCCATATTGCTCCGAATATAACGCCGGTCCACCGAAAAATTGACTCAGAAACATGTACTGCTTATCGATGACGGGGCGTATATCTTGTGGAAAAAGCGGCCCTAGCAGCGGATGAGCCTGCACCCTTGGGTAGAACGCCTCAACTAGACGGCGAATACCTGCTTCCTCCCCCAGCGCTTGATAAAAGGTAATCGGCTCCTTCTCTTCCATTGAACGACCTCCTCTCCCTGCTGTCTATTATCGGCCCATCCATGTTCATTTATCAAGATGTATGTGAGCTATTTCGACAAAATATAACGAAAAAAGATGCTGGACGACGTTCGCCAGCATCTTACGAATAAAATGAGCCGGGCAAGCATGTCTATGCTGCTCGTCTGCAATGAAAAATAATAGTGGAGTCAACTAGACGTCTTCCTCACCAGAGGTCATCAACGTTTCCCTTATGACATATACGAACGCACATACGAGAATACCAGCAATAACACCCATCATAAGGATCACCCCTGTTCTCATATTGAACGCCTGTGAAGCAACGAAGCAAGACGCTGTAGGCTCTTGCGGTATTGCCTTCGGCTCCGCACTATTGCTGTTGATTCGAGCATCACATGAATAGTGGGTTAGTTCTATTGTAGCATAAAAAAATGAAACATCCAGTGGTTTTGTAAGCCCTACCAAAATTTTTAGACTCATTCCCGCGATTTCCAAAGCATGTCTTCGGGATGGACCACATATACAAGAATGACAAGCTTTTTGGGAAAGGATGTGAGCCGATGCGCATGAATCCCGCCCTGCCGCTGGCTGCGCTGACTGCCGCTTTGCTCGCCGGCTTGATGCTGGTGTTCCCTCAGCCCTCGCTTGAAGCCGCGGTCAAAGGCATTGCCATCTGGTGGGATGTGCTGTTTCCTGCGCTGTTTCCGTTCTTCGTCATATCGGAAATGATGCTCGGCATCGGTATCGTTCACTTCTTCGGAACATTGCTCGACCCAATGATGCGCCCGCTGTTCCGCGTGCCCGGCATCGGCGGCTTCGTCATGGCGATGGGCTTCGCCTCCGGCTATCCGATCGGGGCCCGCCTCACCTCTCAGCTGTGGGATCAGCGCCTAGTGACTCGCGAGGAGGGGGAGCGTCTAGTCGCCTTCACCACGAGCTCCGACCCGATCTTCCTGATCGGTGCGGTGTCGGTCGGCTTCTTCCATGATGTGCAGCTGGCGGTAGTGCTCGCCACGGCACATTACGGGTCGGCCATATTGCTCGGTCTCTTGATGCGATTCCATGGCGGCAAGCATGCAGCTAGCACGCAATACCAGCAGAAGGCCCTCAGCACGAGGGCTACTGCCATCGATCAGAAGCCGATCTGGCAGCGGGCATTCGAAGCGATGCATGAAGCGCGGCTCAAGGACGGACGCACGCTCGGCGTCATGCTGACACAGGCGCTCTCCTCGGCGCTCCAGCTCGTATTCGTTATTGGCGGACTCGTCGTCTTCTTCTCGGTCGTCATGGAGATCATGTCATCATCAGGCGTCATGGCCATCTTCTATGCAGCTGTACAGACGATGCTGCAGACAGTCGGAATACCGCCTGGGCTGTCTGAGGCTGTCGTCAACGGCTTCTTCGAGGTGACACTCGGCGCGAAGGCTGCAGGCAGTGCAGCAGGACTTCCGCTTGTGTATAAAGCAGCAATCGCCGCATGGGTGCTGTCGTGGGCAGGCTTATCGGTGCATGCGCAAATTGTTAGCGTGCTGCACAGCACCCCGCTCCGCTACGGCCCATTCCTCGCAGCGAGAATCATTCACGGGCTGCTTGCTGCGGTGCTCGTGCTTGTACTGTGGGAGCCGCTGGCCCACACGGCGGCCAGACTGGAGCCGCTCGCCACGCTAGCCCGCATCGATATGACAGAATCGGCAGAGACGTGGCTGCGCTTCACCTGGCCCAGCATCGGCTGGACCTTCAGCGTCTGCCTTGCCGTCATGCTGGCGATTTCCAGCTGCATCTTGTTCATACGCGCATGTATGAACCGCCTCCGAACATAGGATACTAGCTGGGTATACAACAGGGTGAGCCCTTGACGCTCGAACGAAGACAGTCATTTTGTAATGGATGGAAGATGAAAATTCATGAGTAGAGGTGACCTATGCACACGACATTCCCTGTCAAGTCGATCCCGCTGCCGAACGCAATCTCCCGATTATCCGATATCGCCATCAACCTATGGTTCAGCTGGAACGACAGCGCCAAGTCGCTGTTCGCGAGCATTGACGAGCCGCTGTGGCATCAGGTGCAGCACAATCCGGTCCGATTATTAATGGAGACGAAGCAGGAGACGCTTACCCGCCTCGCAGAGGACGGCGGCTTCCTTCGCCGCTACCAACAAGTCGTGCAGCAATATGACAGCTACATGCAGGGTGAAACGTGGTTCAAGCGTAACTACCCGCAGCATGGTCATCAAGCGATCGCTTACTTCTCCGCCGAATTCGGCTTTCACGAATCGCTGCCGATCTACTCGGGCGGCCTTGGCATCCTTGCCGGTGATCATTGCAAGTCCGCCAGCGATCTAGGCATACCGCTCGTCGGAGTCGGTCTCATGTACCGTAAGGGCTATTTTAAGCAAAAAATCGACACTCACGGCAATCAGATTACCGAGAACGTCGCCTACGACTTCAATAAGCTGCCCATCACTCCGGTGCTCGTGCCGTCCGACACTACGGGTGATCATGGCCAGCCGTCCTTCGAGGAGCTGTACATTACGGTTCCGGTTGCCGATCGTACGGTGCGCCTGAAGGTATGGCTCGTTCAGGTCGGCCGTAACCCGGTCTACTTGCTGGATGCAGACCTCCAGGACAACAGCCCTTGGGATCGACAGCTGACCGAGCAGCTGTACGGCGGTACGCAAGACGTAAGAATTGCGCAGGAAATATTGCTGGGCATGGGCGGACTTCGCGCACTGCGAGCACTCGGCATACCGACCGGAGCCTTCCATATTAACGAAGGACACGCGGCCTTCCTCTCGTTCGAGCGACTGCGCGAGCAGCTCGATCAAGGGGTGCCGTTCCACGTCGCACTGGAGATCGTACGGGCCAGCACCGTATTCACGACGCATACGCCGGTGCCTGCCGGACATGACGCTTTTCCGATGCCGATGTATGAGTACTACTTCAGCCAATTTTTCAACACGTACGGGGCTCATAAGGATGCGATGACGAGTCTTGGCTATGATGAGAAGAAGCAGCTGTTCAATATGACGCATCTGGCGCTCCATACGGCGGCACTGCGCAACGGTGTGAGCAAGCTGCACGGTCACGTCTCGCGAGATATGTTCCGAGAGCTGCATGGACATATCGATGTGAAGGAGGTACCGATTGAGCACATTACGAACGGTGTCCATATGAGCACGTGGCTCGCGGCCGAGCTGAAGGAGCTGTTCAGCCGCTTCATGCCTGGCTACTGGCTCGAGCAGCAGACGAACCGCGATCTATGGCACTCCGTGACTACCATTCCGGATGCTTCGCTGTGGGGCACGCATGAGGCGCTGAAGGAGAAGCTGATCCGTGAAGCGCGCGCGAACCTGCGTGAGCAGCGCCGACGCAACGGAATGTCTGCTGATCGCATCGACGAGGTGAAGCATTATTTATCGAAGGATGCGCTGACGATCGGCTTCGCCCGCCGGTTCGCGACGTATAAGCGTGCGACGCTGCTGTTCAACAATCTGGACCGTCTGGACCGAATCGTCAACAACCCGGAGCGTCCTGTTCAGTTCATCTTCGCAGGCAAGGCGCATCCGGCCGACATGCCGGGACAGGATATGATTCGACACATTCATCATGTGTCCCAGATGGACCGATTCCGCGGTAAAATTGTCATGCTCGAAAACTACGACATGGATATCGCCCGTGCCTTGGTGCAAGGCGTAGATGTGTGGATGAACAATCCGCGCAGACCGTACGAGGCGAGCGGAACGAGCGGTCAGAAGGCGGCGATGAACGGCGTCATCAACTTCAGCGTGCTCGACGGCTGGTGGGAGGAAGGGTACGACGGCACGAACGGCTGGAGCATTCTTGCCAATCCGGACGGAGACGACTCCGCGCAGGATCAGGAAAATACGGAATCGATCTACCATGTGCTGGAGCACGAGATTGTCCCTCTCTATTATGATCGGCACAACGGCATTCCGAGCCGCTGGGTGGAAAAGATGAAGCGGTCCATCGAGACGCTCGCTCCGGTATACAATACGGACCGCATGGTCATGGATTACACGAACGGCACGTATATTCCGACGCTGTCCCGCATTCAGCGGCTAGTCGCCGACCAGTATGCAGAAGCAACGCGGGTCGCCGACTTCAAGCAGTTCATCCGCAGCAACTGGCATCAGGTGCGTGTGCTGGAGGTGAACGACGGACTGTCCAATGGCAAGCCGAACGCTCGTCCGATGGATATGATGAAGGAAGTGACCGCAACGATCTCGTTCGGCCCGGTCTGGCACCGCGATGCGGCTGTCGACTTGATCTATTACGAGGAAAGACCGGAGGGCTGGGAACAGGTGACCGTTCCGATGGAGCCAGCCAGACAGCTCAGCGAAGGAACGTTCCTCTATCGCGCGCAGATTCCGGCTCATCTCCGTCATGGCGCCCACTTCTCCGTGCGTGTCCATCCGATCAGCGATAGCTTCGCACATCGATTCGAGCTGCCTTTGATCAAGCGTTTCTAAATAACGATCGACGAGCTGCCGTCCCCTTCGGGGGGCGGCATTGTTTTATGCTCCCAGATTGATTATGATGAATAATAATGTATGCGAATGAGCTTGAGGAGGACAACCCGTTGAACTATAATGTGGTGAACCGCGGAGACGAAGTATCGATTCAGCTGATGAATACGTTTCACGATTTAATCCAACGGCAAGGTCTGACGCTGGAGGAGAACAATCCGGACATCGTATTGTCGATCGGCGGAGACGGCACGATGCTGCATGCCTTCCATAGGTACAAGGAGCAGCTCGATCATATCGCATTCGTTGGGATACATACGGGGCGACTGGGCTTTTTTGCGGATTGGAAGCCGGATGAGGTGGAGCTGCTGGCAGAGCTGATGGGCGAGAGCGCCCGACAGAACGACTTGCGGATCGTCAAGTATCCGTTGGTCGAGATTCAGATTATGACGCCGCATGGCATTGAGACGCAGCTGGCGCTGAATGAATTCACGCTGAAGGGTGCGGACGCCACACTCGTGGCAGAGCTGCATATCAATGACGAGCTGCTGGAGACGTTCCGCGGCGACGGCATCTGCATCTCGACTCCGTCAGGCAGCACAGCGTACAACAAGAGTCTCGGAGGCGCTATCGTTCACCCTTCTCTCGATGCGATCCAGATCGCAGAGATTGCTTCCATTAACAACCGCGTATATCGGACGCTCGGCTCGCCCATCCTACTTCCGAAGCACCATCATTGCGACATCTATCCTCGGGCGGGACAGAACATTGTGCTCACCCTTGACCATATTTGCCTGCAGCGCAGCGACATCGTCTCGATTCGAAGCATGACCGCCGCCGGGAAAAAAGTAAAGTTCGCCCGCTTCCGGCCGTTCCCGTTCTGGAGCCGCGTACGCGAAGCCTTCATCGGCTACGAAAGACTGTAGCGGCGAACGACGACAAAGACCCTTTCCTCTCACCATACTCTGTTAGACGACAGAGCCAATTGGAGGAAAGGGTCTTTATTATGGATGATGAGTCGGCTACGCCTCGACACGAGAAGATTCCGAGCCTCTCGGCTTCGAGTTGCCGCGCCCTTGCTGCTGGCCTTGACCGCCACTCTTCGGCGGACGGGACTGACCGCTGTGCGGACGGCCGCCTTGCTCGCCGCGCGGTCCGCGGTCGTGCCGTTCGCCCCGCTCGTGCGGCTGGCGGTCCTGACCTTCGCCGCGGTCGTGGCGGCCTTGACGCTCGCCGCGAGGATGCTGCTGGCGGTCTTGACCTTCGCCGCGGTCGTGGCGGCCCTGACGCTCGCCGCAGCGATCGTGCGGCTGGCGGTCCTGACCTTCGCCGCGGTCGTGGCGGCCCTGACGCTCGCCGCCGCGATCGTGCGGCTGGCGGTCCTGACCTTCACCGCGGTCGTGGCGGCCCTGACGCTCGCCGCCGCGATCGTGCGGCTGGCGGTCCTGACCTTCGCCGCGGTCGTGGCGGCCCTGACGCTCGCCGCCGCGATCTTGACGCCCTTGACGCTCACCCCGATCGTTACGGCCCTGACGGTCACCGCGGTCATGCCGCTCCTGACCTTCGCCCCGCTCTTGACGCTCATTGCGGTCTGGACGCCCTTGGCCTTGGCGCTGCTCGCCGCGTTCCTGGCGATCATTTCTCCCTGAGCCTTGCTGCTGGTAGCCGCCGCCTTGCCTGGATGAGCCTTGCTTGCCGTCCTTGGACTTATTGTAATAGCCGCCGCCCTGCTGCTTGCCGCCTTGATATGGCTGGTGCTGCCGCCCCGTCGACGACTCCTGCTGTCCACGGCCTTGCGGACGTCCACCCCCGCTCTGCGAGCCGCGCGACGATTCCTGTCCTCTTGCCTCTGCCGCAGATAGAAGTGCTGCTTCACGGGCAGCCAAGTAATCCTTACGCTCCTGTGCCCGGTACTCGCGCACACCGCCTGACTTCTCATACTCCTCTTCGGCCAGCTTCCCCTCGTCTACGCCTTCCGCCGGCGGAAGCTCACGGGTTGCCACCTTCTCGAGTATGAAGTAGGCACAGCCGAAATTGCAATATTCGTTCAAGTAATCCTGAATGGTCGAGATAATCGAATCCTTACTCGCCTTCGGATGGTTGTCCTTGAAGAAGCCTCTCAGACGCAGCTGGTTGTAGCCCCAATCTCCGACGATATAGTCGTATCGATCGAGCACCTCACTGTAACGCTCACGGAAGGCGTCCGGCTTCCAGCCGTTCCGATGGTCGGCCAACACCTCGTACGATTTGTTCGCTAAATGAATCACGTTAAGCGCCTCCTTCATTACGACTGCTGCGCTGATTGTACCTGCGTCTCCGCATGGTAGGAGCTTCGCACAAGCGGACCGGATTCGACGTGGCTGAAGCCACGCTTCAGTCCCTCTTCCTTCAGCTCCGCGAATTGCTCAGGTGTATAATAAGCGGATACTGGCAAATGCTGAGGTGTCGGCTGCAAATATTGACCGATCGTCATGATGCTGCAGTCGATCGCACGCAGATCGTCCATCGTCGTCAAAATTTCGTCCCACGTTTCCCCGACGCCGAGCATAATGCTCGACTTCGTCGGAATGCTCGGCGCAATACGCTTGGAGCGCTCCAGCAGCTCTAACGAGCGGCGGTACTTGGCCTTCGCCCTAACCTTGTCCGACAAGCGCTCAACCGTCTCCAGGTTATGATTCAAGATGTGCGGCTTCGCCTCCAGCACGATCCGCAGCGACTCCTCATCCCCTTGGAAATCCGGGATCAGCACCTCGACGCCGGAGAGCGGCAGCCGCTGCTTAATCGCCGTAATCGTCGCCGCGAAGATCGACGCCCCACCGTCCGCAAGATCGTCCCTTGCCACCGACGTGACAACGACGTGACGCAGACCCATCTGCTCGGCAGCCTCGGCTACGCGCTCAGGCTCCTGCAGATCAAGCTCCGTCGGCAAGCCTGACTTCACTGCACAGAAGCGGCAGGCCCGAGTGCAAATGTCGCCCAGTATCATAAAAGTAGCTGTACGGTTTGTCCAGCATTCGTGAATGTTCGGACATTTCGCTTCCTCGCATACCGTATGGAGCGACTTGCCGCGCATCATATTTTTCAGTTCTTTATAAGAATCGCCGTCAGCCAGCTTGATCTTAAGCCACTCTGGCTTACGCGTTATCGTAGAAGACTTCATCTGTATCCCTGCTTTCCTGCGAGTATCCGCACCAATTGCTGTATTGTGCTATTATAGCACAATACACACGCATGACACACCGCTCAATTTCACTTGACAGCAAAATATGCTAAACTATCTTGTACATTGCAACGTACCATTCCACACTGAGCATTCGTCGATTGAAGGTGCCGTGCAAGCGGCGCAATGGTCCAATCGTTAAATATGGAGGGAATTGTTCGAATGATGAATATGGAGCACATCCTGAAGCTCGTCCAATCCGGCGATGTGGACGTTAGTGAAGCGAAGCGTCTACTAGAAGAGGCAGCCGAAGCGGCGCAGCAGCAGCCGGACCTAGCGGAGAAGGCCGTCATCGCAGAGACGGTGATGAATACAGGGCAGCCATCGGCTGCCATCGTGCCTCAACAAGCAGCTCTGAACGTCTCCGGGATCGACGACACGCTCGGGTACGCCCAGCTGGACGTGAACCGCAGCGCGCGTACCGGCTTCCCTGAGGTCATATTCGGCGAAGGGAAGACGGCCGAGCAGATCGCCGCCATCATGGAGCGGCTCGCTCTGCATAACGACAGCGTCCTCGCGACGCGTGTCAGTCCCGAGAAGGCCGTAGTCGTCATGGAGCGCTGGCCGGGCGCGATCTACCGCGAAGACGCGCGCGCGCTTCTGTGGAGCCGTAGCGGCCTCCCGTCAACGCCAGCTGATCCAGCGGCGCCGTTCATCGCCGTCGTCTGCGCAGGCACGTCGGACGTGCCAGTCGCCGAGGAGGCGGCCGTGACAGCGGAGCACTTCGGCGCGCGCGTCGAGCGCATCTACGATGTCGGCGTGGCCGGCATCCATCGGCTGTTCCGCAGGCTGCCGCTGATCCAGCAGGCCGACTGTGTCGTCGTATGCGCAGGCATGGAAGGCGCGCTCGCCAGCGTGCTCGGCGGTCTCGTCTCCGTGCCGGTATACGCAGTACCGACCAGCATCGGCTACGGCGCGAGCTTCCAGGGTGTTGCCGCTCTGCTGGCTATGCTGAATGCGTGCGCTCCTGGCATCTCGGTCGTCAATATCGACAACGGCTTCGGCGCGGGCTATAACGCCGCCCTGGTGCTCAAATCAAGAACGAAGAGGGATGAGTCATGAAGATCTTATATCTGGACTGCTTCTCCGGCATCAGTGGAGATATGACGCTCGCTGCACTTGTTGACGCGGGCGCTGACCGCGATTATATCGAGGAGGAGCTGCGCAAGCTGCAAGCCGAGCCATTCAGCTTGCAGTGGAAGCGCGTCAATAAGCGCGGCATCTCCTCGCTGAAGGTGGACGTGGTGACAGACCCGGATTCGCCGCCACGTCATCACCGTCACTACTCGGAGATCGTTAAGATGATTGAGCAGGCAGGCTACTCGCAGCAGGTCGTCAAGCTCGCGTTGAGCATCTTCGAGAAGATCGCCGTCGCCGAGGCCAAAATTCACGATGTGCCGATTGAACGCGTTCACTTCCACGAGGTAGGCGCGATCGACTCGATCGCCGATGCCGTCGGCGTCGCGCTCGCCGTCGATTATCTCGGTATAGAGAAAGTGATCTCGACCGCCGTCCCTCTAGGCTCCGGCACCGTCCACTGCGATCACGGCATCTATCCGGTGCCCGCTCCGGCAACGCTGGAGATGATGCGCGGTCTGCCGATTGCCCAGACGCCTTACACGCTCGAGATGACGACGCCGACCGGTGCTGGCATTATTGC
Organism: Paenibacillus sp. YYML68; assembly: GCF_027923405.1. Lineage (NCBI taxonomy): Bacteria > Bacillati > Bacillota > Bacilli > Caryophanales > Paenibacillaceae > Paenibacillus > Paenibacillus sp. YYML68. The sequence goes on from NZ_BQYI01000001.1 coordinate 4,177,367, forward strand.
CGGACTCGTGGACCAGTTCGCCAAGGGACTGCCGCCGATGATCTTGGAAGCGATCGGCTACGGCGCAGGCACGAGAGACTTGCCTAACCAGCCGAACGTGCTGCGCGTCATTGTGGGCAAGGCCGACCCTTACTTGAACCTGTATCACGTCCATCATGAGCATGCGCATCATGAGCACGGTCACCACCATCACCATCACGATGAGCACCATCATCATAACGATCACGATCATGGCGAGCATCACCATCATCATGAACACCATCATCATGATGAACACCATCATCACGATGAGCACCACCATCACGATCACGATCATGCACATCCGCATGAGCAATCTGAGCATAAGCATGAGTCTACGAAGGCGCGTCAGCTCAAGACTCAAGTAGAATCGCTTGAGGAGCACGACGAGGTGCAGCCTCATCTGCATGACGAGCTCGAGGACGAGCGAGGCTCAAGCGCTAGCAGTCACGACCATCGCCACTAGTCCACAGCCTTCTCGCTTCGATAAGATAAGCTCTATCCTGAAATAGCAGGTTCCAATGACGCCTTACACAAGTCTCATGCAACTCAAAAACAGCCATGCTCTCGATTCGCGTCGAGGCATGGCTGTTTTATTGTAAGATCACCATCATCTATCATCTATGAGCTGGATGTCATCTGCAGAAACAGTCGGCGCACCTCGTCATACACGTCCTTCAGTGGTACCTGATGCTCACGCGCGACTTGCTCGCAATGCTTGAATTCCGGCGCGAACTGCACCATTTGACCATTATGGAAGCCCGCCTTCACTTGAATCGGTCCCCAGCCTGTCTCCACCGTTACGAACTCCCGTCCTAGCCGGTGACAGCTTGCCCGCATGTAGCGCAGACCAATGGTCGTCGTCTCGGTGAACATAATACGCTCCATGTCAGGCGCCTTCGCTTCATCCACCAGCACGTTCAGCATGAGGCCGGGCCGCCCCTTCTTCATAATGATCGGAACCCAGAACACATCGTTCGCCCCCGCCTCAAGCAGCAGCTCCGTCACATAGGGCGTCCACTCCGGGTTCATATCGTCGATATTAGCCTGCAGCAGAAGCATGCCGTCATCCACATGCTCGGATCGATGATTAAAGTTACCTACACCCATCGCTCTCCCTCCTTCCTGCATCATAGCAAACTTCCTTCGGAATAAAAAGGCAGACCAACGAACAACCTATCCCTATATGATCAAGCAGCCTTATTGCGAACGGGAGGTAGCGGATTTGAGGACATGCAGCAACACCACGAAGATCGCGACAGCATCGCGGCGCTTATCCATATGGATATGCTCGACGCTGATCGCAGGTACACTTTCCGCTGCCGTCGGACTCCCGGCAGGCTCCGCCTACGCTGCAGCTCCTGCCAAGACGGAAGCGAAGAACGTTGTGAGCCATGTATATGCCGAGCGCAAAAGCATGTTCGAGCAAGTCGGCACGCTGACCAGCATCCCTTGGACTGTGCTCGCTGCCATCGACCAGTACGAGCGTACGATTCAGCTAACGAAGAAGCGCAAGACATCGGACCCGAATCGATTAATCGCTATCGATTTCAGCGAAGGGGATTGGGCCGGTAAGCTGAATCCAGACCAAGCAGATACGAACAGAACGAGCATCGCCTTCTTCGGCGGCCTCGGCCAAGACGGTGACGGCGACGGTCAGGCAAGCCGAAGCAGCGATCTGGACCGGCTCTACGCGATGGCTGCTCTTCTGCTCAAGCGCGGCTCCGCGGAGGAGGATCTTCGAACCGGGCTGTGGGAGCATTACCGAAGCTCACGAAGCGTCGAGCGCATCAGCCAATTCGCGCGCATGTACCAAACGTTCGATACGCTCGAGCTGCATGAGCATCGCTTCGTCATGCCGCTAGGCGCCGACTATTCGTACCGCAGCACATGGGGAGCGAGCCGCGGCTGGGGCGGTGCCCGCATACACGAGGGGACGGACATCTTCGCCCGGCACGGCGTCCCTGTCCGCAGCGCGACCTACGGCATCGTCGAGGTGATGGGCTGGAACATGTATGGAGGCTGGCGCATCGGGATTCGTGACTTGAACAACGTCTACCATTATTACGCCCACCTGTCCGGCTTTAACAAGAAGGATGTGCAGCAGGGCAGCATCGTCACCCCCGGCCAAGTCGTCGGCTGGGTCGGCAGCTCCGGCTACGGCAAGCCCGGTACGTCGGGCAAGTTCCCGCCGCATCTGCACTACGGCATGTACCGTGATAACGGCTCGATGGACTGGTCCTTCGATCCGTACCCGCATCTGCGCAAGTGGGAGCGCGAGGAGCGTCTGCGCCGCCAGAAGAAATAAGCTGCTAACCACTGATGCTTACGGCCAAACAAGACCGGCAATGCTGCCGGTCTATCTGTGTAGGTCTTTGTAGGGCCGCAAGGGAAGACATGGAGCTGTATGGACTACTCATGCTTGATATGCTGCAGCATTTGTGTAAATAGTTGTTCAATATGCTCATCGTCGAGCGAATAGTACACCGTCTTGCCTACCTTTCGCCTCTTGACGATTCTTAAATTACGCAAGTAACGAAGCTGATGCGATACGGCAGATTGCCCCATCTCCAGCACCAGCGTCAAGTCATGCACGCACAGCTCCTGCTGTAGCAGCGTATGTATGAGCTTGACCCGCGTCGGGTCTCCCAGCGCCTTGAATATTTCGGCAAGGCCCGCTGCCGTCGGCTCGGAGATCAGACTCCTCTTCAGCTCGTCGATTGAGCTCGTTCCGCTGCAGACGTCCTCGCACTGCTCGTTCGATTCGAAGTTGTTCAATGGTACAGCACGTCCTCTACTTCATCTTTTCAACCTATTATAGCAGAAAAAGCTGCGCTGACACGCGAACGAATTATCGATGCCTTCGATGCTCCGAGGCCGAAGGGCATCGATGCAGCGATAAGCTAACACTCAGGCTCGTCCGTGAAAAAATAAAACAAATCCAAGCCGCAGTCAGCGCCGACGAGCTGGCCGGCCAAGCCGGCATGAGCCATTCGACGGTAAGACGCTACTTGGAGTACATGGTCTCGATCCAGGAGGTCGAGGTCGATATTATATACGGCACGGTCGGCCGTCCCGAGCGGAAGTACAAATGGCACCGCCGCGCGTAACAGCGCGGCGGCCTGTGCCGATCCACTATACGAACATATGAAACGCGGCAAATAGCAGGCCGATCAAGAAGCCGCAGATCGCCCCGTTCACGCGAATCCACTGCAGATCTTGACCGATCCGATCCTCCATCAACGAGATGAGCGTCTGATCGTCGAACTTGTTCACGTTCTCCTCGATCAAGCGACCGATCAGATGATGGTTTTCCCCCACCCAATTGGTAAGCCCGTTGCGAATGAAGCTCTCCAGACTATCCATCGCCTGCTGATCGGCCTTCAGCTTGCCGAGCGCCTGACTCAGAAACGGAAGCATGTAGTCATCGGCGAAGCGCTCCTCACGAATGAAGCCAAGCAGGCGGCTACGTATATCGCTGAGCACCTGTGAAGCCTTCTCCGTCACATCAAGCCGATCCAGCAGATCGTGCTTCCAGTCTTCCAGCGCCTGACGCTGCTCTTGCGTCGTACCGAACGCCAGTACGTACTTGCGCAGCTCCTGCACGACCCAGCGACGGTTCGTGTCCTGCTCGCTCTTGAGTCTGGATAGCTCCCGGAGCAGCTGCTCCTGAATGATGCTGCCAAGCTTCTCTTCGCTTAAGAAGCCGGCGAGTGCGTTCATCGCGAACGACATGAAGCCGCCTACGTTCAGCTGTGATACGGCGTGCATCGCCATCGCGCCAAGTCGATCGCGCGTGTCAACGCGGCTTACGAGCTCGTAAGCGATGTCGAGCAGCCCGTTCAGCGCCTTCTCATCGTACTGGCGGTCTACCGCGTAGCGCACGCCCTGCTGCACGACCGCAGGCACGTCCACCTTGGCTGCCTGACGCTTCAGCTCCCGGTCGGCTAGGCGTGCCGCCTCGTCCCAAGGAATGTGGTCCAGCGCAGTCTCAAGCACTCGAACGAGCGCGGATTTCGCTTGCGGTGTGCGCAGATTCGACTCGATCAGATCGAGTAGGCGCGATGCGATACTGAGCGAGCCGAGCTTGCTCATGAGACTCTCCTTGCTGAGCAGCTCATTTTCAATCGTAGAGATGAGCGCCTTCGTCACGCGGTCGCGGTTTTTCGGCAATAATGCCGTATGCGGGATCGGTATGCCAAGCGGATGACGGAACAGCGCCGTCACCGCGAACCAGTCGGCCAGACCGCCGACGAGCCCCGCCTCGAAGCCGCTCTGCAGGAAGCGCACCCAAGGCACCTCCGCCGCCCACGGTATAGTCAGGACGAAGCCTGCGAACATCACAATCAACGACGTTGCCGCCGTATATTTCGCCTTCCCCTTCATGCTACTCTCTCCTTGTGCTACTGTAATTCGAACGTCTATGACGCCGGACGAAGCGACCTCTTGGAGCCGCCTCGTACTCGGTGAATTTTCGACAATGCGTCTGATGTTCATCATACTTGGAGCGACTCGTATTTTCAAGCGAGTCAGCGGCGGCGGGCGCACTGACGCTCATAGCGCACGCTTTGTGCGCTAAGCCCCGCGGCGGCGGGCTCCGCGTAGGCACGCTGCCGCCCATAGCGCACGCTTCGTGCGCTATGCCTCGCGGCGGCGGGCTCCGCACAGGCGCGCTGCTGCTCTTAGCGCACGCTTCGTGCGCTAAGTCTTGCGGCGGCGAGCGCCTTGCGGGCGCGATGCCGCCCTTAGCGCACGTTTCGTGCGCTAAGCCTTGCGGCGGCGGGCTCCGCACAGGCGCGCTGCCGCTCTTAGCGCACGCTTCGTGCGCTATGCCTCGCGGCGGCAGGCTCCGCGCAGGCGCGCTGCCGCTCTTAGCGCACGTTTCGTGCGCTAAGCCTTGCGGCGGCGGGCTCCGCACAGGCGCGCTGCCGCTCTTAGCGCACGCTTCGTGCGCTATGCCTCGCGGCGGCAGGCTCCGCGCAGGCGCGCTGCCGCTCTTAGCGCACGCTTCGTGCGCTATGCCTCGCGGCGGCGGGCGCCTTGCGGGCACGATGCCGCCCTTAGCGCACGCTTCGTGCGCTATGCCTCGCGGCGGCAGGCTCCGCGCAGGCGCGCTGCTGCTCTTAGCGCACGCTTCGTGCGCTAAGTCTTGCGGCGGCGGGCGCCGCGCGGGCGCGCTGACGCTCTTAGCGCACGGTTCGTGCGCTATGGGCTCGCGACGCCGCCGTCCTCGCACACGGCCCCTCACCTCTGGCGCACCGCTCACAGCGAGTGCACCGGCCTTTTTCACTAGCTCCAGCCATCACCGCGTAAAAAAGGCCAGCCGCTCCTACGCGACTGACCACTCTACGTTCTACTCCGTCTCCTTCTCCGCAAGCACCATCCATACATTAATGTGAATGGAGCGCACGCGTTCATCCTCCTGCACCGCGCCGATGTACAACCGAAGCTCCTCCGTGGCGCTAGTAATATGACGCTCAACCTGCTCGACCTGCTCCTCCGAGCGATTCGTGCGCCGCACCCAAACCGGGAAGTCGAACGGTTTCTTCCGTACACGGCTGTTACGTACCGCAAATCCCGACTCCATCAGCCAGTCCGACCATTCGCTGATCGTATGGCACCGCCCGTGGCTCTCGTCGCGCAGCTTCTCCAGCGTGTTCACGAAGGTGTCGATGTGGATGCGTTATGTTCAGTTATGTTGGCTTTCGTTGGGACACGCTCGGTTACGAATCGGTTACGATCGAAGACGTATAATCTCGGTGGTTACGATAAGCTGCGGCAAGCCATTTCATCGCATTAGAAGCCCCGGATGCGCAGCCATCGCTCGCACGCCTCAGTCCAAGGAGCGGCATACGGATGCTCCTCGGCGAGCCCGAGCCCGTGGCGACCGCTCTCGTAGCTGTGCAGCTCGAACGGGACGCGCTCGCGGCGCAGAGCTGCCGCATACAGCAGCGCGTTCTCGACCGGCACTACCTCGTCGTCAGACGTGTACCAGAGGAAGACAGGCGGTGTATCCGGTCTCACGTGCCGCTCGAGACTCATGCTGTGTGCCTGCTCCTCACTAGACTCTTCGCCGAGCAGATGACGTCGGGAGCCCTGATGCCCGAATGGCTCCGTCAGCGTAATGACCGGATAGCACAAGATCGTCACGTCTGGCCTCGAGCTGCAGCGCTCGATCGGATCCTCTGCCTCTGGCGCTCCCTCATCGAAGAATACGCCGGTCGACCCCGCCACATGTCCCCCAGCTGAGAAGCCGAGAATGCCAATGCGACTCGGGTCTATCCCCCAAGCTTCCGCATTCGCCCGCACGATGCGAACCGCCCGCTGCGCGTCGGATAACGGCGCCGGGTGCTTCGACGGGGCGACCCGGTAATCGAGCACGAACGCCGAGATTCCGATCCGGTTCAGCCACTGCGCGATCGGCTCTCCCTCATGCTGCGCGCACCGCGCATAGCCTCCGCCCGGACAGACGATGACGGCTGGCCGCGGTCCTTTTGCAGCGATCGTGTCCAGTAAGTAGGGCGTAAGTCGTGGACACTCCTCGTCTACACCTTCCTGTGCGCCAGGCATCGCGCCCGGCCATAGTTCTATCGCTTCCATCTTCTAGATCCTCTCCTTCATAAGGAATGTATGTACGGTCTTGCTCTCCTTATTGAAGGTTCGGCTCGAAATGTGTAATCCCTGCTGGGAGTGATGTATTCGACAATTTTTTCTTTTAGCCGCCCACCTTCACTCCCCTCTTCAGCCCCGAAGACACTACCAAATAATACACCGCAATAAACCCAAGCAGCACCGCGCTCGACAATATCGCCCCGCGAGGGCCGAACTGATCGGCGAGCCAGCCGCCTGCGATCGGGCCGAGCATGATGCCGACACCTTCGATGCTCGAGAGCAGTCCCCAGCCCATTCCCTTCTGCTCCTCGGGCACGTAGGCGGCGAGCACCGCATTCCATGCAGGCAACACAGCCGCATAGGCAAGACCGAGCACGGCAGCTGTGAGCACTGCAGGCCACAAGCTTCGGACGAGCGTCAGCGTATATAGCATCACCGCAAACACGGAGAAGCCGATAATGACGAACCACCGCTTCTCCTTGCTGTCGATCCATCGTCCCATCGGTATAAGCCCCCCGACCGTGAACAGCCCGGCTGCGACGAGAAGCAGCGAATATTGCGAGTACGTCAATCCAAGACTCGACGTCGCGAAGCTTGGCAGCACTGGCACCAGCATGCCCGCCGCCATCGTCTGCAGCACCATCGCAGGCAGCAGCACTCGCATCGACCGCAGCCGGTCGGCCAGCAGGCGTAGCTGCTCGCCGAGACCGAGCGTAGAAGAAGCTCCAGCATGTGTAGCTCGACTCAGCTGCTGCACCTGTTGATGTCCCTGAGCATGATGCCCACTCTCCATAAACAGAGAAACGATCAGCGCAGCCCCCCACAATCCGAGCATCAGCCAATACGCGAAGAAGTAGCTCTGGTCCAGTATGAAGTTGACCACGATCGGTCCAGCGCCAAGTCCCGCGAGCCAGCACGTGTACAGCACGCCCATGTGGGTTCCGCGATTGCGCGAATCGGCCCTGCTTAAGCCACTAAGCCATATCGGCGAGATGCCTATGCCGAACAGCGCAGCTGCCACTGCGAGCAGCCAGAGCGAGGAGGCGGTCTGCACGAGCAGCAGGCCGACGAGCGAGACGCCAAGACCGATCGGAGCGATAAGCCGCAGCGAGAATCGATCCAGCATGTAGCCGGCGAAGCTTTTGACCAGTGTGTCGGACACATAATGGACAGAGACCGCTACCCCGATCGCGGCCGTCGTCAGGCCGAGGTGCTGCAGCCCATAGGCGGGCAAGAACGAGATCAGGAACGCGCCACGAACGAATTCGATCAGGAAGAGCGCAACTGCATACGTGCGCATCGGGAAGCTCGGCTTCTGGACACTGGAGTCCCGGGTATGTTCAACAAGCTTGTGCTTCTTCGTTGTCATTCTTCACCACCTGCTGACTTGTAGCATTGTACCTATAGTGTTCGCAGGCAGCTTCTTCCTTATCCGAGCAGCACCTCCATCCATCCGCCCTAATGGAAAAAGCCGCCCAAACAGGCGGCCTCCCCCTCACATCTATTCCATTGTAAGCTCCAGCTCTACTGACAACCGTGCAGTCCATGTACCTCATGTAGCTCATGTAGCTCATGTAACCCGTGCAGCCCGGAGTGCCCCACTTCACGAATCTGCAGCGATCACTGCAGCCACAGCTTGAACAGCCCCTCGGTCACGCCGAGGTTATACATATAATACACGCCGAACAAGGCGCTGACCGCGCCCGTCACCTGCGTGAGCGCCCGATTCAGAACGCGCTTGCCTGTGCTGAGCACGAATGGGATGCCGATCACCGTCGTGAAGAACAGCATACCTGCAACTGTCCCCGCTCCGAACACCGCAATGTAGAGAGCAGCCTCCCACGCGGTGCTAACCGTACTCATCGTCAGCAGCACCATCGCGCCGCTGCCGGCCAGACCGTGAATGAAGCCGATCAGCATCGACTTGCCGTAGGAGCTGTGACGATGCGGCGTATGCGCATGCTCCCCATTGTACACATGTGCATGCACATGATGGTGGGCTTCCACCTCATCATGCTTATGATTGTGAACGTGAACATTGCGGAACGAGCGAATGGCCGCCACACCGAGATAGACCAACATAATGCCGACGAGGAATTCGAACGACATTGCCCATTTCTCCGGGATCTCGACCTTAAGCAAAATGAGCAATACGCCTGTTAAGAACAACGTCAGCGTGTGACCGATGCCCCAGTATACGCCTGCAAGCGACGAGCGCGACAGTCGACGGCTCTCGCTGGCAATCGTCGAGACGGCAATCACATGATCGGGCTCGATCGCATGCTTGATCCCGAGTATGAATCCGAACGATAAGATGGATAATAATGACAGATCCATGACAACCCCCATAAGTATGTAATACGCACATTATACATCGAACTATGTCATCTGTCCTGCCATGAAGCTATCATCAATCACCTAGGAAAAATAAGGCCGCTGAACGCAAACAGCACATTCATCACGATATGCATCAGCACGACCGGCAGCAAGCCGCCAGAGCGCACCGTTACGCCGCTCATGATCATGCCCGGCAGTGCGAATAGCACGCATATACTCCACGGAAACCCAATGGAATAGTGATACAAGCCGAAGGCGACACCTGCAGCAACCACCGCTAAGCGAGGACCGAGCTCATCAGCTAGACGACTTAACACAAGGCCGCGCCACAGCAGCTCCTCGAGCAGCGCATTGACGACCGCGAAGCCGAGCGCTGCGCCGAGCAGCGGCCCGATCCGTTCCGCATCGACGAAGAAGCTGAACGACACTGTCACAACGACAGCGAATATGAGCAAAAACCGCCACATCGGATCGCGTATCCCGTACCAGATGAACGGAAATTGGATCGGGGCGGTAAAACTGCCCCAAGCTATGTAATGAATGCGCGGCCGCTTCAGCACCATGAGGAGTGCAAGTGGTGTGATATAACCGAGCACGCTGAAACGAGACAGCACCACTGTCCATTCATGTGAAAGCTCCCACGCTTGCGCAGCGTCCAGCAGAAGCACCTTCAGCGGCACCGACAGCCCATAACCGCACGCGTAGGCGGCGCTCGTGAGCACGAGCACCTGCAGCGCTCTTGGCGCTGCAGCACCGACCGCTGCCAGCAGCAAGGCGAGCGCGAATGGCGTGTAGAGCGTCACGAGCGGCTGAAGCGCCGTGAAGGGCACGTTCTGCGCAAGCTGCTGTGACAGCTGCACGAGCACGACGACGACCAGTGCGAACAGCGCAGTAAGCCAGAGCTTGGGGCGTATGCTTTTTACCTGTAGATCCGCCATCTGCTACCTCCCGCCGTCCCCGTCGACTGATATATATGCCGATTCCGAGCTTAGCTGACCTGCACAGGCTAGTCGGATGCTACGGATTTACAGACGATCCTCACGAAGCCTCATCCGCATGAAGCTGCTCGATGATCCAGCTTAAATAGAGACGCACAATATTAACTTCACTGTGTAGCGACAGTGTCCGACTGCCGACCACGTCCTCCAGCTCGTTGAAGACGAATTGTCCGTGCTCATCGAACATGAAATCAATTCCAGCCATGCCGAGCTCGATCAGCCTTGTAATTCGATCCACCAAGCAGCGCTGTTCTTCATCCAGCTCATACAGAGACGAATCACCGCCGAGCGAATGGTTCGCCCGGAAGTCGTGCTGCGAGCTGCGGAGCACTGCCCCGACGATGCGCCTACCGATAACGAACACTCTCACGTCTCGCCCCGGCTGCGCCATGCGCTGCAGCACGTACGATCGGCCTCGCTCGCCCGATTCCACATAGTCTGTCAGCTCGCTCAAGCTGTCGACGCGGTGCACCTCCGTGCCGCCACGTCCGTCTACTGCCTTCAGCACCATCGGGAAAGTCAGCGACTGGAACGATGCCGCTTCATATTCATGCTGATGAATGAAGTACGTCTGTGGCATCGGAATGCCATGCTGCGCTAGCCATTGGTACGTACGCGCCTTGTGATTGGCGAGCTCCGACACGGCGGAGCTGTTGAACACCTTCACCCCGAGCAGCTCGCACTGCCTCGAGAACAGGCTGTCGATGTTGCGCATGATCACGAACGTCGGCAGCTTCGCCTCCACGCCATGTTCACGGATGAACAGCCCGCCACTGTGCGCGCCGAACACGAGTCGCTCCTTCAGCTTCAGCTGCAGCCGCAGGCCAAGCTGCTCCGCCTCATCCAGCATCCACCGTATGTAATCGCGGTTGCGCGCCGCATCTGCTTCATTATAGACGAGCCAGCCTGTCAGCATGGAGCATCCCCCTTGCGGCTGCCATCGGCGGCGTACAGCACCGAGCGAATGTACCGGAACATCGCCTCAGCTAGATCGACTCCGGTGCAGTCGAATATGTTTTTAAAATGCGCATTCGAATTAATCTCACACAGCACAGGCTCACCGTCAGGCCCGAACAGCAGATCGACCCCGGCGAAATCGGCGCCTACGAGCTCCGCGCACCGAACGGCGAACGCCTTCTCCTCGTCCGTCGGCTCGTATGGGAACATGCGCCCCCCTGCCGTTACGTTCGCCCGGAAGTCGGTCTCCGATCGGCGCAGCATCGCCGCTGCCGCCTCGCCACCGACGACGTTAATCCGTACGTCACGGCCGTAGCTCGACGCTACGAGCTCCTGCAGCACGTAAGGCTTAGCGCCTAGCGACTTCAGCCGCCCGATGAGCTCCTCCTCACTTGCGATCAAATACACCTGCTCCCCGAACGAGCCGTACGCCTCCTTCAGCACGAGCGGCAGACCGAGCTCAGCTACGATCGACGGCACACTCGACACGTCCTCCAGCTCGAAGCCTTCATATAGAAGCGGCCCTGTAACGGTCTTCGGCATCGTTACGCCGTGTTCAGCCAGCACCTCATACGTGCGCGACTTATCGTCGCATATTTCGATCGAGGAGGCGCTGTTGAACAGCCGGAAGCCCATCTTCTCCAGATGCCGGGCAAGCCGGATATCTTTATCCCAGAAGAAAAAGAAATCCGGCCTGTAGTCGGCATACGGTCCAAGCAGCGTACAGCGTCCATCGATCACCGCAGGGATGAGCCGATGATTGCCGATCAGCTCAGGCTCGAAGCCGTGTCGCTTCGCGGTGTCCGACAGCCAATGGAGCTGCACCATAAATTTATCAGATTGCAAATGTCCATTATATACGATGCCGCACTTCGGCTTCATCGTGCCACCTCCTGCAGCCGACAGCTGCCGACGGTACGACTAATTGAACACAACCGTCTTGTTCTCATGAATAATGATGCGATCCTCGATGTACCACTTCACCGCTCTTGCGAGGACGACGCGCTCGATCATGCGGCCGATCTTCTTCAGCTCGTTAGCATTCTCGTTATGGGTGACGCGCTGAATGTCCTGCTCGATGATCGGACCTTCGTCCAGCTGCTCGTTCACGAAGTGGGCGGTTGCGCCGATAATTTTGACCCCGCGAGCGAACGCGCGCTCGTAAGGCTTCGCGCCGATGAACGCTGGAAGGAACGAATGGTGAATGTTAATGATCCGATTGCGGTAGGCCGCAACGAAGTTCGGTGTCAGAATCTGCATGTAGCGGGCCAGCACGACGTAATCGACCTTGCCGTCCAGCAGCTTCAGCTGCTGCTCCTCGGCCAGCTTCTTGTTATCCTTATCTACCTGAATATGGTAATACGGAATACCGAACTGCTCGGCCAGCGCCGCCGAATCCGGGTGGTTGCTCACGATCATCGGGATGTCGACATCCAGATCGCCCGACTTCCACTGCCACAGCAGTTCGACAAGACAATGATCCTCCTTGGATACGAAGATCGCCATCCGCTTCTTCCGCTTCGCCAGCGAGAGCGTGTAGTCGATGTTCAGTCCGAGCGCCTCGATCTCTTGACCGATCTGCTGCTCCCGCTCCTCGATGCCCGGCATGTCGAACTCGATGCGCATGAAGAACATGCCGCTCGAAGGGTCAGTCGAGTATTGATCCGAGGACACGATATTCGCATTGTGCTGATATAACAAATTCGATATTTTCGCTACGATTCCCGGCTGGTCCGGGCACGAGATTAGCAGCTTCGCTCTTACGTTGTTCGTTTCGTTCATAACAGTAGCTCCCTCTTTCCTAGCACATATCTTCATATCATATTCAACCAACCGAAGGCTACGGCCGACACAAGAAAATAAGCATCCGATAGGAGCTGGATGCTTGAGCTTAAGCCACGTCTCGCCACGACGGCGAAGCCCGTTGATTTGCTATTAACTATACTTGTTTTTGCCCATTTTGTCTATCTTACTTCCTATTATATACCAGTAAATCATCGTCCTCAGAGATGTAGCTACAATCATTGATTGACCGATTGTTAGCATGAAGTTATTTTAAGTTATGTAAGTTATATAACAAAATTTATCACGTAAAAAAGAGGCGGTTCGAATGAACAAATCCTACGCAGCGGGCATGACTTGGGACTGGACCGGTATTCGCGGCGAATGGGGTCTTGCGGACCGCGGAGCGAATCCGCGCAAGCGGCCTACTACGAGGCCATGTTCAGCGACAAGCGGGACTGGGTCGGCGGCTTCATGCTGTGGGACTGGCAGGCACACCTGTATGAGCGTTCAAAGTCAGCGGCCGACGACGATTATTGCATGTAAGGCAAGAGCGCCGAGCGCATCGTACGCGAGTATTACACAAGCAAGCAGTAGGGGGAACTCGGAGGCTTTGATTTCAGGAGGAGATGACACGATGAAGGGGGTATCGTAACCATTCACCAACAGCTCCATTCCGATCCTCATATGCGGAATAGACTTTCAGATCAGATAGTTTCCTTAATGAAAACTCAGTGTCAAGGCTATAGTAACCATCTTTATCTCTAATCATCGTAGAAGTAAACCGATTACTTAGATGACTTTAGGATTACCAAGTTGTTTTTTATAGTTACTAGCTCCACGTCAGTAGCAACCAACTCTTGATTTAACCCATGCATATCACCATTTGCTTGAATAAGAGCAACTTGAGAGTAAATCCGAATAGAGCGACTAGGTGACCCTTCAGAATCACTCATAACCCAAATAGATCCATCCGATGATTTTATTATTCGTCTAGGAATCTGGCTTAATCCAGGCACTTGTTTAGCAATTCCATCTTTAACAACGAAGGTATAAATCCATATGTGCTATCCCATTGTGTTTCCCAAGAGAATTCATCACGAGTAAATCTCCAAGTTAAGGGAAAATACGTAATGTCCTTGTATACAATCAAAGGGTATGATTCTTTAGTGTTATCAAGCTTTTTACCATTCACTGTTACTGAAAAGGGTGGAATCGATGCAGCTTGAATTTTATCTATGGAACTAGAAGTGCGAGGTTTTACAGCTATTGCTTTGGGGGTTGATTTAGTAATTGTTAATCCTACATTTTCATTCCAATTTACGTCTAGCGCAAGGGTTGACAGTAATCCCATGTCATTGGAACATAGGTGATGTCTTTATATAGCAATAGAGGGTATTGAGCACTTTCGTTTTCAATAGTAACGCCATTCATTTGAATCGGAAATGGCACCTTCTCAACTGGAGTGGAACTTGTCGCGGATGTAACTGCATTGGACATTAGGGTTAAACTTACAGCAATCATGAGGGCCGTAGCTTTTCTTATCATTCTCACTTCGTCTCCTCCCGGAAAATAGATGTGCATCATAGACGAGGGGATCTTTATGTTAGTATTAAGCGCATCTGGATTAACCAACGATTAAAATATCCAAGAATTCTCCCTCACGCACTAAGACGATTGCTCCTGCGCCGTCATCGGGCCTGCCGTCGACTCGCGGTAGAACACCTCGCCTGACAGGAGCAGCTTCTCCATCGGAGTCTGCTTGCGCTCGATTCGACCGAGCAGCCGCTCCACCGCACGCTCACCGAGCGACTCCTTCGGCACGTGCACCGTCGTCAGTGCGGGCGACGTCTGGTACGAGCTCTCGATGTTGTCGAAGCCGGTCACGGATACGTCACCGGGCACCTTCACCCCAAGCTCCTTCAGCGCTTGCATCGCGGTCAGCGCAATCGTGTCGTTCGCGCAGACGAGCGCAGTCGGCGCTGGACGACCGCCACGGCCTGATTCCAAGTCTTCAATAGACTTCACACTCTTCAAGTCGTCTGATATATGCTGATGACCTCCGATGATCGCTCCGCTCTCATCGTATTGGAGCTTCCCTTGGTAGACGCCGAGAACGACGTAGGCTTCCTCCTGCGTAATAGGGCCGTTGTATGGTGCGAGATATAAGGCAACCTTGTCGTTTCTTCTCATTGCTCTGGAATGCTCATACGTATATTCCACGTTATTCATGATGCCTCCGGTTTCCAGAACCTGAATCGTATCCTGCTTATTCTTGTTGCCCTTCACCACTTTGCTGATGCTAACTGTTGAGATCGTGAAAGGCATATTCTTATATTTGAAGCTCTTGGTACGCTGTACCTCTGCGAGAACAATCAGATCCGCTTGATCATTGAGTTCTTGGATCGAACTGAAGTATTGAGATATTTCACCGTGGGAGTTGACGGTGTATATCGGAATTTGGAATGCATATAGAATCGATACTGCAGCTAACAAGACTAACAATAGCAGTCTAGGAATTGTTATTTTAATAGCGAAGTTAGACATAGGGGTTCCTTCCTGTTCCTTGTTTAGTGAAGTGAGAAACTCACGTGATATACTGATATTATACTGGCTTTAATCCCTAAACTTTTATAAGATTCAATTTACATCCAATATTACTATTGCTATCATAATGTATCAATATTTTCTTGCCTCCTCTAGAGTTTGAGATTTCAAGAACATTACCACGAATGGAAATAAGCGGAATATAGGAAGTGATGAGCATGTATAATGATTTCATATCAGATTGTACGAATTGCTTTGGATTATGCTGTGTAGCTTTACCTTACGGAAAATCAGCTGATTTTCCTATTAATAAAGACGCTGGTGATCCGTGCCGTCATTTATGTTCAAATAACTCGTGTGCGATACACAATAGATTAAGAGTAGAAGGCTTTCGCGGGTGTGTTTCATATGAGTGTTTCGGTGCTGGACAGAAAGTTTCACAATTAATATTTCATAATAAAGATTGGCGTGAAGATGTAGACCATGCCAACGAAATGTTTGCTGTATTTCCAATAGTTCAACAATTACACGAAATGCTTTACTACCTCAAACAAGCCTTAGCATTACGCGAGACTACATCCATTAAGCTCAGTCTGCAGAAGATCTATGAAGAAACAGTCGAGCTAACCATAAAGCGTCCAAAGGAAATTCTAGAAATTGATCTTGCAGCTCATAGAAGCAAAGTTAATGCTCTATTAACTGAGACAAGTAAGATGTATAGAAACGACAGGAATGATGCCGGTGAAAAGCAAAGGACCAAGAAGGATGTAGACTTCATAGGAGCAAACCTAGAAGGATTAACATTACGAGGCAAAGATTTTCGCGGAAAGCTGATGATCTCATCAAGCTTAAGAAACAGTGACTTGAGAAGGGCTGATTGGATTGGGGCTGACCTTAGGGATGCAGATTTAAGTGGGGCAGACTTAACAGATGCCCTCTTTCTTACACAGTCGCAGCTCAATTCAGCAATAGGGGATGTCCATACTAAAATTCCATGGTTCTTAGAGAAGCCAAGCCATTGGTTAAACAAAAATAACATGTGAGGTATCTCTTATGAGAAGAAGAATGACGATATGGAGCTTAGCCTTGGTTACACTGCTGTTGATTGGTAGATTTTTGTACACAGAATGGCTTGCACCGCCGGTAGATATAAAAGAAGTAGAACCGAAAGTGATAGAACACCTAGGACGTAAAGGCGAACCCGAAGATCGCTACGATCTATCGATCAAATATTCCTGGGAGAGTAGATGGCTTGGATATGACCCCTATGTTATTAAAGTAGTATTCAAGGATGAGCCTGATGCCATATATCACTATACTTATGATTACAAATCCAAACTAAAAGAGGTACGCCAAACGGGTATTGCTCCTATGAACGACAGAGACGATAAAAATTTCAAGCATATGGAATAACAATTCGATGCTGGACAATAACACCTTGCAATAAACAGACAACAATGCCTAGGAAGAGCTCAGTCTCCTCCTAGGCATCCACATCCCTCGTTCTATTGCTAATATGGCCACACCCTGCCCAGCGGCTTCTCCGCCTGCAGCATGCGCACGAGCAGCATATGCCGCAGTTGCTACAGCGCGTCCGCGTAAGCCGGGTCGGTAGCGACATTGCGGTACTGCATCGGGTCGCAGTCGAGGTCGTACAGCGCTTCGCGGCCGTCGGCCTCGCAGAGATAGCGGTAGCGGGACGTGCGGATGTTGCGCCAGCCCTTGAATTCCATTAAGGCGCAAGCCTTGCCGCTGGTCGCCTCGCCTCGCAGCACAGGAGCGAGCGACTGTCCCTGCAACTGCGGGTGCAGCGGGACGCCTGCGCATTCGAGCAGCATCGGCACGACGCTATGCTCAAACGATGGGACTTTAAAACCGACTCGCTCTTCTTCCGCGTGCTGCTCGGCTCCTGACCGTCATACTCGTGCTCATGTCCACCCACAGTCTGGAGCAAACGGTGACCCACTATGAGTCGCGGATGGAATTCATCCGCAACCAGATGCTCAACCTGTATTACAACGAGAAGCTGCGTCTGGTGCACAACCAGTTCGTGACGGGGCAAGGCAAGAACGTTAACTATTTACTCGTAAGCGAGGTGTGGACGACGATCCGCAGCATGAATGCGAACCCGCTCCTTCCGCTCGATAATACTTCGGCAGATGCTTCATGCGATCTCGCAGCAGAAGCCGCCGAAGCCAGGCAGCACGCGACCGATTGCCGAGCTCGACCGCATTCAACAGAAGCTGACCGAGTACATGTCCTCGATCCGTCATATGGATCTTGACGATTCATTCGAAGCAGCCTGTTCCGAGCGGAGGCGAGCTGACGGACAGCCCGTTCACGCTCATTCTGTAGCAGCTTCGTCTGCGCTCGAAGGCGATGCCGGAGACGACGATGTCGCCGGTGAAGGCGTCGTATTTTATACGCGAATATATTGATCTGGCCGTCGCTGAACGGTTCCCACAGTCGAGGACGCTGCAGCTGGAGCATGATGAGATCGTGACGGTGCTGTTCGGAGAGGCGGAGCCTAGCGTGCTGATGCCTAAGCTGAACGCGCTGAAGCAGGTGTTCGATCGCGATACGGATTACTATGTCGTGACGATTGCGGTTAGCAGTCGCTATGAGAAGCCGTCACAATTCCAGCAGGCGTATGGAGAGGTGCGGGGGCTGGTGCTACAGCGCAGTCTGCAGGCGGCTACCGAGATTATGACGGAGAAGCGTCCGTCTAGCGAGCATGCGCCCGTCTCCGCGCAGCAGGAGCAGACGCTCTACACCCACATCCGCGAAGGCAATACGAGGCTCACTCAGGAGCTGCTGACCGCCATCGTCGAGCAGATAGACAAGAAGGGCGCGACTGCGCACCAATTCCAGCAGCTCGCGCTGCGCCTGATAGAGATGCTCGGCGAATGGAGCAGCAAGCAGCAGTTGGAGCTCGCAGACGACTTCGACCTGACGGCGGCGCACGCGATCCGCCAGTGCTTCACGAAGGAGGAGCTGCTCGCCTACCTGCAGCGGACGTCCGCCGAGGCCGCCGAGCAGTTCGAGTCGGCGAAGAGCCGTAAGGATGTGCCGCTTGAGGTCGTCTTCCACTACATGGAGAGCCAGCTCGCCGAGGACATCTCGCTCGAGCAAGCCGCCGAGCGGCTGAGCTGGTCGAGCGGATATTTATCCAACTACATCAAGCAGAAGACGGGGCAGACGTTCAGCGAGCATCTGCAGACGCTGCGCATGAACCGGGCGATGGAGCTGCTGGGCAGCACGAACAAGCCTGTGAAGGACATCGCCGCCAGTGTCGGCTACTACAATGTGACGTCCTTCAATCGGCTATTCAAGAAGACTACCGGCTTGTCGCCGGGGGATTATCGGAAGCGGGTGAGCTTGGGGGTGGAATAACACCAAGAAGTCAGTTCTATTAAACCTGATTTTCCGATTTAAGAAATTGATACAGCTCAATCAATTTATCATAAACACTCTCATCATATGGCTTATACATTCTAGCAGTATCATAAAATCGGATTGCTCTTGAATATTCACCCTTTGACTTTTCTTTTTCGGCAACCCATAATGCTAATTCTGCTATACGTGTCATTGTTCGTTCCTTCAGTTCAATGAACCATCTGTCATACACTCCCGGCAAAAAGTTCGTCTCTGGAACTCTGCTTAATAGTTTTAACGCTTCAACGTATTTCGTATGGTCATTTTGTTGAGTGTCAATTAACTTCATATTTTCAATGAGATCCACGATATCTGACTGAAGCTCACACTTTAACATGACATGTTCATGATCTGTATGTAATAGCGTCACATGCGGCAGAGGCACGAACAAGAGCTTCTTCAAGTAATTCAAGTATACCTTCAAATTACGAAGTGCTGTCTTTAATGGAACGTCTGGGAACAGCGCGTCGCATATTTCTTCTCTCGTACAGGACGGGTGAAAGGTTAAGTAAATTAAGATGTTTTTGGAGTAACGTTGGTTCCATCCATCTATGTGCTCTTCACCGTTAATCTGAACTCGGAATGAGTGTATCAAGTCCACTCGTAATGAAATGGTCGATTCAAGCTTGACAGCAGCCTGATAAAATAACGTGCTAACGACTTTCGTGAGATCTATCCCGAGGGGTGGTGACTCTGAAGGCAGCATCGTTTCAGGATTGCTTAAGAAATTGTATATTGTTGTCGCCGTCATTTCCGGTTGGTCAACAAACGTCATATTACTTGAGCTGTTTATGACTCGAAATACACCATGCGGAGCAAGCTTTGACGCAATCTCGATGATGCTCGGTGGATAAAGCTGATCCTTCTCCCCAGCGATAAAAAGTGTAGGGTGCTTAATATTCGATACAAGCTGGAGCTGTTCAGATGCAGAGTACAGCTCCATGATACTAAAGTAGCATTCATAGGTTGTCCTGGAATAGCAACGTATGATTTTATTTACCTCCGGGCTATTAACAGGTTCTAATGTAATATGTTTTGCGATTTCTATACCAACTGGCACTAGTGAACCATTATCTGCAATTTTTTTCCGAAACTCTCTTCCTCTTTCTAGTACAGACTTTGGAAGAACGAAAGTCGCGCCGATAAAGGCCATCGATTTTACGTAATGTGGAAACTTAAGCGCTAACAAAGCTGATACATTAGTTCCTAGTCCATGTGCCACGATATTAAATGAAGTTAGTTCTAAAAATGCAACTAAGGCTCCGATATCCTCTACGAATCCATCAAATGTCGGTTTAGTTGCCAAGTCATCACTCTGACCATGTCCGCTTAAATCAAGAACTACGATGCGATAATATTTTCTAAGAATAGGAATCATGCGTTCCCAAAGCGTAGAATCTAGACCCATTCCATGAATAAGCAACAAAGTGTCTTCATTATATGTAATCGCTTCAAAGATTTCATAGTAAATTCGTCTATCATCCAACTTTAGGTAACTCACATAGACTCCCCCAGCTGTTATTCACAATGAAAGTAATATTTATATTGTATATGAAAAAACAACCAGTAACCAGTAGCCAGTAAGCAAAAACACCCCCTAGCGCGAATTCACTCCTCGCCATAGGGGGCATATTGGAACAAGCTCCATAGTACCATGCGACTGACTTGATCGGATCACCCTTACTTCCTCGTCAACGTCTTCACAATCCCTTCGTTCCTCAGTAGCCGCTGCAGCTTCGCCATGTTGTCCGCCTGCATAAGCTGGTAGCCCGTTACCGTGTACTCCGGCTGCTCCAGCTCCTCGTAGCTGATCTTCGTCACCTCCGACTGCCACGTCTTCAGACGCGAGAGCAGCTCGTCTCTCACCGCTCCATAGGCAGGGTCCGCGAACAAGTTATTCATCTCCTGCGGGTCCGTCTCCAGGTGGTACAGCTCTCCCTCCACGACATCATCGCGGAACATCGACGTATACTTCAGATAATGGTCATGAAGCAGCCGATCGTGGATGTCCTCCTGATTCGGGTACCAGGTGAGCTTCCACGGTCCCTTGCGAATCATCAGCGCGGGCTTCGTCTGCAGTCCTCCAGCGAAGAAGTGGGCGAATACCTCCGACTTCCCAGCACCCTCCTCCTTCTCCAGCAGCGGAAGCAGCGACCTCCCCTGCACACGGCCCGGCACCGCCATGCCTCCAGCATCCAGCAGCGTCGGCATAATATCTACGATTTCCGCGAAGTCGTCGTATGTGCCCTTATACTTGGAATGCGGGAGCTTGATCATCAGCGGGATCTTCATCACTTCCTCGTACATGACCCCCCACTTCTCGATGAAGCCATGCTCGCCCATCATGCTGCCGTGGTCCGACGTAAAGACGATGATCGACTGATCATAGAGACCCAGCTGCTTCAGCTTGTCGATCACCTGCCCGACTCGGTCGTCGACATGAGTGATCAGGCCGTAGTAGCTGGCGATTGATTGGCGGTAGTCCTCCTCCGTCAATCGGTCGAAGCCGCGGGCGTGGTAATAATAACGGTTCGTCAGAGGCTTCGTCCGCAGATCCTCATTCCAGCTCGCAGGCAGCGGCATGTCGGAGTACGCATACATCGAGGCATACGGCTCCGTTGGAAAATACGGCGTATGCGGATCGAGCAGCGACAAGCGATGGAACAACGGTCTATCGCTGTCCTTCAGCTGATCCAGTCGGCTCACATACGCCTCGGTCATGATCGAGTCAGGCGTATCCTCAGGCCGCATCGCATTGACACCGTGCATGACGAGCGAGATTTCCCCCTGATTCTTGTGAAACACGCTCCGATTCAGCGCCTCTTGATTGTCCGGTCCGAAGACGCTGGCTTGGACGCCTGGACGCGGATAATGCTCCTCGAAGCCGAAGCTGCCGGGCGTGTTGAAGTGAATTTTGCCATAATTGATCGTATGGTACCCGCCTCTGCTCATCACTTCATACAGGGACTGCTCATCCTCGATCGGCGCGAAGCCATTGTCCAGCACGCCATGACTGAAGCCGTATCGTCCTGTAGCCAGACTCGTACGAGCCGGAGCGCACATCGGACAATTCGTATAGGCGTTCGTGAAGACGGCGCAATCTTCGGCCAGCGCATCCAGATGCGGGGTACGTACAATCGGATGACCCATGAAGCCCAATGCATCAGCACGCAGCTCGTCCGTCATTATAAAAAAGATATGTGGCTTATGCATAATTCATACGCTCCTCTCCTCCATGCTCACGTGCGGCTCATGCGTCTACACGATCCACTGTCTACGCGGCAGCGGGTCCTCCGTCTCGATCAACGCATCCAGCATCATCTGGAACAGCCGTTCACGTACACTCGGCTTCAGCAAGTCCGGCCATAAGTTGTGCAGCTCCTCCGGGTCCTTCTCCAGATCGAAGCATTCGGCATAGGTGTAGCTAGGCATATAGGTGAATCGATATTGATCGGTAATGATCGATTTCATATGGAACTCGGTCGAGGTCTTGTTAATGACATTGGCTTCGCCCTCTATCTCCAAATTCAAGTGATAGGGCTCATGCCGATGCTCGATGAGCGCATAGCTGCGATTGCCCTTCGTCTCCCCTGCAGCTACATGACGAAGCGTCGTCCCCTGCACCCCGTACGGTAACGGGTCCGCACCCGCTGCATCGAGCAGCGTCGGTACCACATCGATGAGACTCGCGACCGAGCTGACACGGCGTCCTTCACTCGCCACACCCGGCCAGCGCACGATGAGCGGCACCCGTGTCAAGCCTCGCGTATGCACGGCTCCCTTCAGCCATAGGCTGTGATCGCCGAGCCACTCCCCATGATCGGAGGTGAAGACGATGATCGTATTGTCGTACAAGCCCCGCTGCTTCAACGCCTCGACGATGCGCCCGATACAATCGTCCACGAGCGTGACATTGCCGTAGTAGTGCGCGATAATCTCCCGCTCCTTCTCCTCCGAGATCGACGCCCAATGTCCACGGTTCAAGTAATGTCCAACATGACTCGGCGGCTGCTCCCCCCACTCCCCGGCTCGACGGACAGGCAGCGGCATGTCCTCTGGCCGGTACATGTCGCAGTACGGCTTCGGCGGATTGAACGGCTCATGAGGCTCCTGGAAGCCAACCCACGCATAGAAGGGCTGGTCCGCATCGCCCGATGCTCCGTCGATGAACTCGATCGTCTTCTCCGTAATCCATGTGGACGAATGCAGCTCTAATGGAACGGCCGACTTCCAGCTCGGATAGCGAGGGTCTGTCGGCTCCAGCGCAGCATCTTGGGCGAATAAGCGAACGTGCTCCGGATGCTCGCGATGCACCCACAGCCCGTAATGCCCGCCGTACATGCCGTAGCTGCCGTGTCCCATCGACATCTGCACGTGATCGAAGCCGTAATATGGACCCTGGAACTGGCTCCAATACGCCCAGCAGTCGTCGTGCGAGACTCCGTTGTTCACCTGTACCGCCTCTGGATGGAGCGCCGGATCTCCTGTGTACGGTGTGAAGTGCGCCTTGCCGATCAGGCCGGTCCGATAGCCGCGCTGCTTCAACAGCTCGGCTATCGTCGTCTCCTCCTCACGAAGTGGGATGCCGTTCCGATATAGCTTATGCGCTCGGTTGTATCTGCCGGTCAGCAAGGTTGCCCGAGAAGGCATGCACAGCGGATGTGTGCAATGCGCATTCTCGAACAGCACCCCCTCCTGTGCCAATTGATCCAGATGCGGCGTCCGAACGACACGGTTGCCATAGCAGGCCAAGCTGTCTGCCCGCTGCTGGTCGGTATGAATGAATAAGATGTTCGGCTGTTGCTGCCGTTGCTCCGTCATGACAGACTCCCCTTTCCTATGTAAAAATGACTGCTTTCACTCCGACCCTACCATTCTGCGAAGGAGCCGTCATCCTCGTGCCGCCACGTCGGCGATTCCCATTCCCCCGAGTAGCGAAGTGCCTCGACCTTTTCCTCATCCAGCTCAATGCCGAGGCCCGGCTTCTGCGACAGCTCGATATAGCCCTTCTCGCATACGAACGGCTCCTTCAGATAGTCCTGACCTAGCGTAACATGCTCCTGTGCCAAGAAGTTCGATGCATGGGCGGACACCTGGAGGCTGGCAGCCAGATTGATCGGCCCCAGCGGATTGTGCGGTGCGAAGCCCGCATAATACACCTCCGCCATCGCCGCGATTCTGCGCGCCTCGGAGATACCGCCGCAATGGGCAAGGTCGGGCTGAACGATCGCAGCCGCCTGCTTCTCCAGCACCTCGCGGAAATCCCATCGACTGTACAGCCGCTCACCCGTGGCGATCGGAATGGACGTCGAGCGGGCGATCGTCGCGAGCGTATCGACATTTTGCGGCAGACACGGCTCTTCAATGAACAACGGGTAACAGCCCTCCAGCTCCTTGGCAAGCCGGATCGCCATTGCCGGACTCACCCGACCGTGAAAGTCGATCGCCATGTCGATATCCGGTCCGATCGCATCCCGGATCGTCTCCATCCGTTGCAGCTGCTTCTTGACATAGGACATCGGCTCGAGGAAGTGCGCCTTCTCCGACAGTACCGTCTTCACGAGCGTGAAGCCTCTCTGCACGGCCCGCTGCGCCTGCGCGCGGAGCTCCTCCAACGATTCCCCATCGACGTGGGTGTACAGCTTGATGCGGTCCCGCACCTTCCCGCCCAGCAGCGTATAGACCGGCACGCCGAGCGACTTCCCGAGAATGTCCCACAGCGCTTGATCGATGCCGCTGATCGCACTGGTCAAGATCGGACCGCCGCGGTAAAAGGTTCCCCGGTACATCGTCTGCCACAGCCGCTCGATGTCTCTTGGATCTTGACCGATCAGATGCGGCTCCAGCTCCTTCACAGCCATCTCCACCGTTCTGGAGCGTCCCTCGATCACTGCTTCCCCGAGCCCGGTGATGCCCTCATCGGTATGAATGCGCAGGAAGGAGAAGCGTGGTCGTACATGAATGATTCCTAGTCTCGTTATTTTCAAGCTCAGCACTCCTTATCCATATTCAACGCGTTCGCTCGCCTGCTAAGCGGCAAGCCCCTTTACGCTTTACCCTTTAACTGCACCTGCCAGGCCTTCGATGAACGACCGCTGGAGCAGCAGGAATACAATCAGAATCGGCAGCACCGACAGCAGCGCGCCTGCCGCGAAGCCCGACCAATCGACGGAGAACTCGCCGAAGAACGAGTACATGCCGACACCAAGCGTTCGTAATTCGGGCTTGCTTAGAGTGAAGATCAGAGGCAGCAGGAACGAATTCCACGCCCCGATAAAATTAAAGATCGTCACCGTCCCGATGACCGGAGCCGACAGCGGGAACATCACCTTGACGAACGTGGTTAGAAATCCAGCGCCATCCATCCGCGCCGACTCCTCCAGCTCAACCGGCACCTTCGCAAAGAAGCCCATAAACAGTAGGATCGCCACGATATGAGCCGGTCCAGCCTCGGCAAGAATAATGCCCGTGAGCGTATTGTTCAGCCCCATCGCATGGATCAGCTTGAACACCGGGATGACCACGACTCCCTTCGGCAGAAACATCGTGGCGACCAGAATGCCGACGATCCACCTCTTGCCGGGCATATTCCCTCTGCCCAGTGCGTAGCCCGAAGTGGCCGAGATCAGTACCACCAGGGCGACAACCGATACGGAGATCACCAGTGTATTGAGGAAGTACGTATCGAAATTCGCCCGCTCCCATGCTCTGCCGAAGTTGCTGAGCGTCCATGTCTTGGGCCAGAGGCTCAGTCCGTCCATCAGCATTTCGCTGCTCGTCTTGAACGAGGAGGAGATCATCCAGATGAACGGATACGACCATACAAGCGTAAGCAGGATGAAGAGGATGTGCGTGCACATGCTTTTTAGGCGATGAATACTCGTCATAGCTGTTAATCCCTCACTTCCTTCTCAATGTGCGCACAACGACGCCTTGAACGAGCGTAATCAGCATAATCGTCAGACCGAACACCAGCCCGGCCGCAGAAGCGAAGCCATAGCGAGGCAGAGACATCTCCGGGTTGAAGGCGTATCGGTACACGAACGTATCGACGACGTCGGATGCATAGTTCGGTCCACCCTGCGTCAGAGCTTGAATCAGATCGAACGGATGCAGGCTCTGCATGAAGGTCAGCAGCAGAATGACCGCCCCGATCGGCGCGACCAGCGGCACCGTTATGGAGAAGAAGGTCCGCTGCCTCGACGCACCGTCGATCCTCGCCGCTTCATACAGATCCTGCGGGATCGTCTGCAGCGCGGCCAGCCAGTAGATCATGGTAATCCCAATGTTTTTCCATATCGAGATCCCAATCGCGGTCGGAAGCGCCAGCTTCTCCGAGCCGAGGAAGTTGATCGGCTCAGTCAGCAGGCCGCTGCCGAGCAGCGCTGCATTGATCGGTCCGCCTGCAGGATGCAGCAGCACGTTGAAGACGAGTCCGATCAGCGCCGTCGTCGTCACGACCGGGAGGAAGATCAGCAGCCGATACGCATTCCGTCCACGCAGCATCGCGTTATTCAGGACGATCGCAAGCAGTAGGGCTAGTGGATATTGGATCGCCAGATGGGCCAGTGCGAAGACGTAGTTATTCGTGAAGGCGTTCCAGAAGTAAGGATTGCTCACAGTCTCCCGAAAGTTATCAAGACCGACGTAATCGGTCGCAGGACCGACCCCGTCCCAATTGAAGAATGCGTAGTAGATGCTCCCGGCCATCGGCCACAGCGTGAACAGGACGAACAGAATGAGCATGGGCATGATGAACACGTAATGCCAGGCATGACGACGGATACGTCGGAGGAGGAAGGTCTTGCCCTCCAGAGCAAGACCTTCCGGCGCAGCAGTTGTTACAGCACTCATTGCAAGTCCCCCTTACTTCAAGTAGTTTTCCATCGGGTTCCAGTCGGCAGGGGCGATGAAGATGTCACGGCTCACACTGCTGCCCTTCCCTTTGTGCTCTGCAAGCTGCTTCTCGATCACTTGATCAACGAGCGCGTCGAATTCCTTCGCAAGCTTGCCATAGTCCTTGTTGCTGATGATCGACAGGTTGATTAATTCCTTCACATCTGGCTTCGGCACACCCGCCATAATGGAGGAGAGCAGCTTCTCGCCATCTGGATGTCGATTACCAGGGTTCGGCGCAATCCGCAGATCCTCATAGGCAAGGTCAAGCAGCTTCTTCGTCATAGGATGAATATCGTAGTCTCGCCATAGGACGGCCGGCAGGTTGGTCGTCTTCGACCAGCCTTGCTGGAATTCCTTCGTGCTGAAGAACTCGATCACCTTGAACGCTTCCTTCGGGTGCTTCGACTCCGACGTAATGCCGAAGTACGGATCAGCCGCACCGTACACCGCCTTATAGCCCTTGCGGCCCGTATCTGGCACAGGTGCGGTCGTCATACCGAGCTTCAAGCTCGGATTCAGCTTCATCATCTCATTGGCAT
Source organism: Paenibacillus sp. YYML68 (assembly GCF_027923405.1). Lineage (NCBI taxonomy): Bacteria > Bacillati > Bacillota > Bacilli > Caryophanales > Paenibacillaceae > Paenibacillus > Paenibacillus sp. YYML68. The sequence continues at coordinate 4,204,491 of NZ_BQYI01000001.1, forward strand.
AGAAGAACGGTCCGATGTACATGGCGACCTTACCGGAGGCGAACTGCGTGAATAACGTCTTGCCATCGACCGACTCCCAGCCAGGGACGTATACCTTCTTCGCCGCCATCTCCTGGAAGAGCTGCACCGCTTCGGTCAAGGCCGGATTGCTCGCGGCGGACTTACCTGTCTTCGTATCGTAGATCAGGTTGCCTTCCGTCACATGCGCATCGTGGTAGCGGTCGTTCGCCGTTTCGTACAGCTCGATCACCTGGATATGCGCGGCGTCCTTGCCATTCAAGGAGAATCCGTACACTTGACCCTTCCCTTGCTTCGTGATGCTCTCCGCCATCGTCGTCAGCTCCGACCATGTTCTCGGCGGCTCGTTATAGCCGAATTGCTTCAGAATGTCGATATTATAATAGAAGGGACGGAAGGCCGGCGTGTTCTGCTCCGTATACGGAATCGAGTACAGCTTGCCATCCAGATACAGCCCGCTATGCGGTGTGAAGAAGGTGGACGGGAAGCGCTGCTTGAACGAATCGGTGACGAACGCATCCAGCGGCTGAATCCAGCCCTTCTCATAGGAGATGCTCATCTTCGTCGGAAGACTCCCGCTCATCCGAATAATGTCAGGCGCCTCGTTCGAGGCGAACATTAGCGAGATCGTATTGCCGTACTGATCCGTTGGGACAAACTGCAGATCGACCTTAATATCTGCATGCCTCTGCATGAATTGCTTCAGCTGCTCCTTGTAGAACTCCTCTTCCCCGGATACTCCGATGGGGAGCACGACCTTGACCGTCTTGACCGCTTGCTGGAGCTCTCCAGCCTTCTCAGCGGTCGGAGTAGAGCCTCCGTCTCCTGAACAGCCTGTAACGGCTGCCGCGATCAAGGTGGCTCCTACTGCAGTAATACCAACCTTCGTTGTGATGGGCCATAGCTTCATATGAATGACCTCCCTTTGTGTGATGCTATAATCATTTCACATTTGGTCTGTCGCTGCATATCCCACAATATTACGAACGATAGCGTCAATTTTTATGAATGTCGGATCGGGAATTGATCCTCGCCCTCTGTGCTTGTATAGTGTGAATCAGAACAGCTGGCATCACCGACGAATAGGAGTGGAGGAAGATGAGTCGGATCTCTCTATTATGGAATCAGATTGGCTTCAAAATATTTGTAGCGAGCAGCCTCATCCCGTTCGCTGTCGTCTTCGTATTAGGGTCGATCGCCTACAGCTACTCGATTCAGACCTTAACGAACAATGAGCACGACAAGATCAATGCGCTCGTCAGCCGCACCGATGAGCTCATTAACGATTCCATCCTGCAATGGCGCTACGCCTTCAGCAATATGTCCTATGAGCTGACATCCGACGACTTCTCACCCGATGCGCTGCAGACTTGGGCCGATCAGCAGGTATATCCTCCTCATTCGCAATGGGCAGCATGGTACCTGCTCACTCCGGACGGCATGAAGTACGCGACGCAGCAGAGGCCGGAGGAATGGAGTGCGCATCACCGCAGCGTCTACAATGAGACAGTGGACTCCGCAAGAGATCTAGTGCCCACAGGTCCTTACATGAAGGCTCAGCGCGGGGCGACGATGACGATCTCGACGTCTATCGTGAGCACCACGGGGCGGATCGGCGTGCTTGCCGCTGAGCTGGACTTAGCTCGGCTCGCAGATGAGCTCACGAAGTGGAACCGAGACCCCGACATCTCGATGCTGCTGCTCAACCGAGAGCTGGTCCCGCTCGTTAGCCAGCTGAAGCTGCATCAGCAGGCGTACAATTCATTGCGGCCGGAGCTCAATGAGTGGCTTCGCTCACGCCCAACAGCCTCCGAGACGATTGCAACCGAGGACAGCCGCTATCTCGCTGTCAAGAGCGCGGTCGGCTTCCAGGACTGGACGCTAGTTTACTTTACCGAGGAGCAGCATTTCCTGGCGAAGATCCGTGCGCTGCAGCAGGGAACGCTCCTGTTCACCCTTGTGTTCGCGCTCGTCATGCTGCTGTATTCGTATCAGCTTGCCCGATATATTAATAAGCCGATCCGTATGCTCGTGCGCCAGACGCAGCATATTCAGAGAGGAAATCTTCAGGCAAGAGTGAGACTGCAGCGACGGGATGAATTCCATACGTTGAACGAGGCATTCAATCGTATGCTGGATCGCATTGAAGCATTGATCGAGGAGAAGACACGCATCGAGGTACAGAAGAAGCACTTCCAGCTGAAGGCGCTGCAGTATCAGATTAACCCGCACTTTCTGTTCAATACGCTCAATTCGATCACCTCATTGCTCGATCTGAAGCGAACGGAACAGATTCCGGTCGTCATCACGTCACTCGTTCGGCTGTTCCAGCATACGCTCAACAAGGACAAGGAGTGGACGACCATTGCGCAGGAGCTGGCTGCGCTACAGCAATATGTCGAGCTCCAATCGATACGCTATTCCGGTATATTCCGGGTGCAATATATGATTCCACAGGAGCTGTATCGCTATCGCATTCTCCGAATGACACTCCAGCCGATCGTCGAGAATGCGATCTTCCACGGTATACAGGAGGATCAAGCGGAGCCAGGCCTCATTACCGTCGGCGGCACGCTTCTTGAGGACGGGAGCCTACTGCTCTATGTAGAGGATAACGGCTGCGGCATGCCGCCTGAAGCTGTGGACAAGCTGCTGTCCCCGCAGGACAGCCCGTCACAGGCTTCGGAGCCCCGCAAGCGGCTTAGCGGCTTCAACTCAATCGGTCTGCGGAACGTCCATGAACGACTGCAGCTGCATGACGGAGCGGCGTTCGGTCTGCGCATACGTAGCGAGCTAGGGAAAGGGACTCGAGTAGACATTCGGTATCCCGCTATATTCATCGAGGTCGGAGAGGAGCACACACCATGAGTCATGAGCTGAATATGATTATTGTCGATGATGAGCCGCTGGCTCGGGAGCGACTGATCAGCACCTTCCCCTTCCGCGAGCACGGCTACCAGCTCATCGGTACGGCAGGAGACGGGGAGAAGGCGCTGCGCATCTGCAGCGAGCAGCCTGTGCACATCGTCATTACCGATATCGTCATGCCCCGTATGGACGGGCTGGAGCTGACGCAGAGACTGAAGGAGCTATACCCGCACATTAAGGTCATCCTGTTATCGAACTATCAGGAGTTTGAATTCGCTAGACAGGCTATGCAGTTCGGAGCGATCGGCTATCTCTTGAAGGTCACCTCCGACCATCAGGAGCTGCTGGGCTTGCTGGAGCGAGCGAGGCGTGAGATTATGGCGCAGGAGCATAGACAATCGGAGGAGATTCGGCAACGGCACCATTATCAGCAGCATCTGGGGGTGCTTCGACAACATTTCTTACAGGAGCTGCTGAATGAAGTCCCGTACTCGGAGCAGGCGATTCATGAGAAATTCGACTATATGGGCATGCCGCGCCCTAGTTATGCGCTGTCCGTCCTGCTCATCCGGATCGATCGATACGACTCTCTCGTCTCGATGTTCCCTCCGAAGGATATCGCACTATTGAAATATGCACTGTCCCAGATGGCTGAGGAGCTTGCCCATGCCTACACTCGTGCAAGCGTACTACCCAAGAATGAGCAGGATATCGTACTGCTCTGTCATTGGAGCGAGGAAGCGGTTCAGTCCGAAGCGATGCGCCAAGCGGTGTCTTCCTTGACAACCAGGATCGAGCAGAGTGTGCGCACGTACTTGCCCTTCTCGGTCACGGTAGTTGCGGACAGCAGCTATTCCGTTGTAGCGAAGAATGGCTTCGCAGCGGCCGTCCATCATGCGGTGGAGGCAGCGGAGTCCGTGCTCGCCAGTCACACGATGCCGGACGCCCTGATCACTGAGCCGATTGCCCGTGAGGATATGCAGCGTGCGCTCGATTACATCTCCGAGCACTACAACGAAGCGCTGTCGCTCACTGACGTCTGCGAGCAGATCGGCATCAGCCCCAGCTATTTCAGCCATCTGTTCAAGAAGGTCGTCGGGTTCAACTTCTCGGAATATTTGACCATCTACCGTGTTCAGCAGGCGAAGCTGTTGCTCACCGATACGTCGATGCAGGTTCAGGATATTGCGAGGAGTGTGGGGATTCCGGATTATAAATATTTCTCGAAAATTTTCCGTAAATACGCCCATGTGGCGCCTACTGAATTCCGCAATCGGTCGGAGTAAATGTGGCAATGGCAAAAAGCGGCCCCGGAGCACTCCGGTAGGCCGCTTGTTCAACTCACGCTTCGTATACCTCGTACTCGGCATCCCACCTACCCACTCACCCTCGGCCCGGCCGCCCGAATATTGTCAGCCACGTCTGAGAACTTCTCGAAGTTGCGGCTGAACTGCTGGGCCAGCTCTTGAGCCGCCGCCTCATACGCCTTGGCATCCGGCCACGTATGGCGCGGGACGAGCACTTCATTCGGTACACCCGGGATATAATCGGGTACGAGAACGCCGAAGATCGGGTCGGCTGTCACGGTCACATCCGCCAGAGCTCCAGCCAGCGCAGCCTTCACCATCGCCCGCGTGTAGCTGAGCTTCATACGGCTGCCCGTGCCATAGGGACCACTCGTCCAGCCAGTGTTTACCAGATACACCTGCGCGCGATGCTCATCAAGACGCTGACCGAGCAGCTCCGCATAGACGGTCGGCTGAAGCGGCAGGAACGGCGCTCCGAAGCAGGTCGAGAACGTGGCTACCGGCTGCGTCACCCCGCGCTCAGTGCCAGCGAGCTTCGACGTATAGCCAGACAAGAAGTAGTACATCGCCTGCTCCTTCGTCAGCCTTGCGATCGGGGGCAGCACCCCCGACGCGTCAGCAGTGAGGAAGATAATCGTCTTCGGATGACCGCCTACGCCGGGAATCATCGCGTTCGGAATGAAGTCGATCGGATACGCTGCGCGCGTATTCTCCGTCAACGTCTTGTCAGCATAATCCGGTACGTGCGTCTTGCTATCCAGCACGACGTTCTCGAGCACGGTGCCGAACCGAATCGCCTGCCAGATCTCGGGCTCCTTCTCAGGCGCTAGGTCGGCGCACTTCGCGTAGCAGCCTCCCTCGAAGTTGAATACGCCCTGCGGTGACCAGCCGTGCTCGTCATCCCCGATCAGGCTCCGGTTCGGGTCGGCCGACAGCGTCGTCTTCCCTGTGCCTGACAAGCCGAAGAACAACGCCGTGTCACCATCCGCTCCGATATTCGCCGAGCAGTGCATCGGGAAGACGTCCTGGAACGGTAGCAAATAGTTCAACACGCTGAATATCGATTTCTTCATCTCGCCCGCATATTCCGTGCCGCCGATCAGCACCACCCGCTCCTCGAACGAGATCGCCACGACGACCTCCGAGTTCGTTCCGTCCTCTGCCGGGTCCGCCTTGAAGCCGGGAGCGGATATAACCGTGAACGCAGGCTTGTGCGAGCGGAGTTCCTCCTGCATCGGCTTAATGAACAGCTGCTGCGCGAACAGATTGTGCCACGCATATTCACTCACGACGCGGACCGGCAGCCTATAGGCGGCATCGGCTCCGGCATAGCCGTCGAATACGAACAGCTCCCGCTGCTCCAAATATTGAAGCGCTTTCCGATATAACCGTCCGAATTGCTCCGTCGTCATCGGCTGATTCGTGCTTCCCCATGCGACATGAGATGCTGTTATCGAGTCACGAACGATGTATTTATCCTTAGGAGAGCGTCCGGTATAGGTACCCGTCGTCACTTGAAGCGCACCGGAATCGGTTAAGCTTCCTTCCCGACGATACAAGGCGGCCTCGATCAACTGCGGAACGCTTAGCTGAATAGAAGCACGGTCCGAGCGAATGATGTGATCCAGCGTCAATCCGTTAGCATGCCTCAAGCTCATGGTCATCTCTCCTTGTTCGTGAAATGGTAGTGAAACCAGCCAATTTAATAGTGTGTCTTATTTATAAATAATGTATAACATATAAAGACTCAGCTTTACAATAAATTGATTGATATTGGTCATATAAATCATTGTGATCACGAGAGTTTGCGACATTTCGTGTAATCCAACACCTCTATTATATAAATTTTGTAAATAAAAGTTTTTTACTGTAAATTACTCTATACAATTTATGGGATATAATGGTATAGTTTGTTATAGATCGCTGGCCAGCATCTACCGGAAGCTCATTCCTTTCCGATAAGTTCATTTCCAATTGAGGAGGATTTACCGATGTTCACACGTAAATTTCTAAAATTAACTGGAGTAACACTTATCGCCTCCATGCTTGCTGCATCCTCCGCGCTCGCGATGCCTGCCGAGCAAGATATTCTTGAGCCTGCGAACAACGCCGAATCGACGACGTACCAGATGTCCCAGAACGTGTGGACCTCTTATATTCAATACAGCAGCGACATCGACTTCATCACCTTCGTCTCGCCGAAGACGATGAACCAAGAGATGTGGTTCCTCCCGCCCTACGGCAAAAACTATGCGATCGGCATCTACGAGTACGGCAGTGGCACTCCGCTCGCGTACAAGCAGTCCTACGGCAACTATGTGACGATGAACGCTAATCTCGTTGCTGGCAAAAAGTACACGGTGCTCGTCTTCCCGATTGGCGGAACGTACGATACAGAGACGCCTTACTACATCGGATTCCCATACTTATTCCCGTACTAAGCGAAGCAACCGATTCATCACTGCTTCTAGCACCAACCCAAATAGGCTGCCGGGTCGCTCCGGCAGCCTGTCGTTCATCCGCTAATAAGTCGGACCTTCTTGTACCCTTACACCAATACCGTACGGGAGACGATAACCAGCAGGATGAACAATACCAGGATCGCACCTGTCGACGTCCACATACCTGCACCCGCACCTACTCCAGCACCTACACCTGCACCTGCATATGCCATGAATATCACGCTCCATTATAGATTTGTGAAAGTCACAGCGTCTGCTGCACTTCCTGATATCACTATATGTCGCGCTGTCCGCATCGGTAAGGGCGAATGTCTCGTAAGCGGTATGCTCGTTCATCCTGTCACAGCGTTCAACCTGACACAGCCATTGATGACACGTCCGTCTCAGCAGACTCGAGCAGCCCCATCTCCAGACACGTCTCGATGAGCAGCACCTTCACCCCGGCAGGAAACTGCACATACACCCGGTCCACGGTACGCTTCTCAATCGAGCCGATCCCGAATACGCGATGCTTCACCCGCTTGCCCGGCGCCAGCTCGGCGAGCTCGCGTATCGCATTCGGGTTACGCTGAACAGACTCCTTGCTAAACACTTGCCTCGATTTCAGACTCGTCTGTGACTTCGGCTCTGGATTCATAATACGGCGCACATCCGCGACGAACTCGGACTCCACCGTCTTCTCCCCATCGCGCTGGCTGTACGTGATCAGCTCGAGACACTTCTTCGCACGCGTCATGCCGACATAGAACAGCCGAGTGGCCTCCTCGAGCAGCGCCTTGCTCTCCTTCGCCTTCACATCGTCCTTGGACGGCAGGATGCCGTCGATCAGATCTATCATATACACCTGCTCGAACTCCAGCCCCTTCGCACTATGGAGCGTTGAGAACGTCACCGCGTTCTGCCCCTTACGATGTCTCGCTCCCCGCAGCACAGACTCCAGATATTTCAGCCTCGCGGCAAAATCCTCCATCGTCGCAAGTGAATCCGCAATCTCCTCCAGCGTGTTCAGTATGCCGATCAGGTACTCCTTGCGGAAGCCGAGACGGTCGCACATCTTCTCGATCGCCTTCTCGTAGCCGAGTCGGCTGCGAATCACCTTGATCGCCTGCTGTGGCGGCATCCCCTTCATCTCGCGCAGCGTATCTCGACACTCCTCGATCAGCTTCACCTGGTAATCGTGCAGCTTCACATGCTGCAGCAGGTTGTCGAACACCGACTCATTGTTCTGAATCTGCTTGACCGCCGCCATCTGCTGCTTGCTAATGTAACCGCTCAGCTTCAGATGAATTTTCTCCAGCAGCTCTGTCCGCTTATCCGTGAACGTCATCCGCATGAAGTTCAAGATGTCCTCCACCACCCAGTGGGAGAAAAACCGGTTATCCGCATCCTTCATATAGAAGGGAATGCCCGCGCGATCAAATTCGTTCATCAATCCGATCGACGACGAATTGTTCCGATACAGCACCGCGATCTCCGACAGCCTGCTGCACTTCTGAATCTGCTGCACCACATACTTCGCCTGCAGCTTGTAATCGGCCAAGCTCCGAATCGATATCGGCTCGTGCTTGCCATTCAGCGTGAACATGCTCTTATCGTACCGATCCTGATTGCGCTTGATGAACTGCGCCGCGACGTGTACGATGTCTTGGGTCGAGCGGTAATTCTGCTCCATATAGAGGATCGTCGCCTGCGGGTACACCTGCTTGAACTCGAGCAAGTAGGACGGCTCGGCACCGCGCCAGCTGTAGATCGACTGGTCGTCATCGGCCACGACGCACAGGTTGCCGTGCTGCCGCGCGAGCTTCTCGATGATCGCATGCTGCACGAGCGACGTATCCTGACTCTCGTCGGTCAGCACATAATCGTACCTGCGCTGGTATTTGCGCAGCAGCTCCGGCTGCTCCTCCAACACCGTATGGCCGATCGTCAGCATATCGTCGAAGTCGATGAGCAGGTTCGCAGTTCCCGAACGCTTGTACGCCTCATATTCATCTAGAATGCGCACCGCATGCGGGACGCTGCACGGGACGAGCTCCCAGCGATCGCGTGGCAGCAGTTTATTTTTCACATAGCTGATATAGGTCGTCAGCTCGTCCATCTGATCATCGGTGATGGTATCTCCAGTGATCGAGGCGAACAGCTTACGTAGAATAAGCTTCTTGTGCAAGGGCGGATTCGCATCCCAGTCGATCGTCTCCTGATCCTCGAGGTCCAGCTCCCCCTCAATGATCTGATAGGCCGTCCCCGTCCGGCGGTAATGCTCACGCATCACCTCATACGCCAGACTATGTATCGTCGAGAACTGCACAGGTGGCAGCTGCGGGAAGAAGCGCTCGTATCGCGCCTTCATATCTGAGGCCGCAGCCCGGCTGAACGTCACCGCCTTAATGCGCGAAGGGTGTATTCCCTTCACCTCGATCAAGGCGCCGATGCGCATGATCAGCGTCGTCGTCTTCCCCGAGCCGGGGGAAGCGAGCAGCAGCAGCGGTCCTTCGGTCTGCAGCACCGCCTGCTTCTGCACATCATTAAGGCTAACGCCGAGCTCCTGCTTTTTCCGTTCCAAAAAATGATCCATCTCCATACGGTCAAGCCTCCATACGACCAAAGCTTCTGTCATTATAGCACAGGGCGACCAGTCATTATGCAGGAGGAAAAAAGTAGAAGAGATTGACGCGCCGCTTCTCTCCCTTTCCAAATAACAAATAGAAGGAATATGTCAATTCGTGTCGAAGTATCTACATACGTAATCAAATTTCCGCTTGTCTGGGGCTGATTCGCATATACTACTACATCATCTATGACTTAGTTCCATTTGCCTTCTTAACGTATATGGCGGCCGAGGTGTATGTTCGCGACCCCCGCAACCGTCTGCATTGTATAACAGCTGTCTTGATTGGTCTATTCAGTCTCTTGTTTCTCGGCGGCTTCGTAAGTGATGTATTCCCTGAGCAGGAAGCGATGACAGGAATGAAGCTGCGATTAATTACCGCCTTCGCTATTATGTCGAGCGGCTTTTATTTTTTTTACTTCGTGCGCAAGTCTTATTCCGGTCGTTCATTGTCCCAGCATCTCATCGCGCTCATCCCGCTCGTTGGCATCGTTCCGCTGCTCGTACCTATTCCCATGCTGGAATTGCACCATCCCGGTACCGCTTACCAGCGTGAGCGACCATTCAGCCCGCTCTATGGGTATCTGATCGTCGTGATTATCGCCTATACGCTGTCTTGGTTCCTCTTCCATATTACGCGCGCCTATCGACAGGCGAAGAAGCGGCAATTCAGCAGGCAAGAGCTGCAGCGTCTTAAGCTGATCATGATCGGCAGCATCCTCGTCGGTCCTTGGGTACTGTTGTCCGAACTGCTCATCAAGCCTATGTTCGTCAACAATCCACTATTCCCGTACTCTGTATTCACTTCATATTGCGTCGTCATGTTCGCCTTCTTCCTGCGAGTCGCCATGGTCAATTACGACTTCCTATCTACCGCCTCCAAGCGGTATGAGCTGTTGTTCAGCTCCTCAACCGACGCTATCTTCCTTCTGAATGACAGGCTGGAGCTTGTCGAGATGAACTCGAGCGCGAAGCAGCTGCTGGCATTGACTGGAGATCATGCATGGAAAGGAAAGCCCGTCTTCCATTACGTCACCATTCACGATCAAGAGATCGTGCAACGTATTATGTCGGCGTTATCCAGCACGGAGCCGTTGCATATGCAGGCTCAGCTGGACAATCACAAGGGCGAGACGTACGACATCGAATTCAGCTCCGCTTACATCGATGTAGAGGGACGGACATGGACGTATTTTACCGTTAAGGATCTGAGTGGGCAGAAGGAATATGAACGCAAGCTGTACGAGCTCGCTTATCAGGATTCATTGACAGGTCTTGTCAACCGCAGACGATTGTACGAGGTGCTGGGCGATCAGCTGCAGGCCCATGAGAAGGAACAGACCGCCGGCTTCGCTGTGCTCTTGATCGACCTGGATCAATTCAAGTGGGTCAACGATACGTACGGGCACTCGACTGGCGATGAGCTGCTGCAGCGTGTAGCTGATCGACTGCGGGACACTGCTCCCGAGCATTGTACGCTCGCTCGCATGGGTGGAGACGAATTTCTACTGCTGCTGCCGCACGACGGTCATGAGCAGGCGGCCGAGCAGCTGGCTGCCCGACTTGTATCCGCCTTGAATAAGCCCATGTCGCTTAAGCAGACGAAGGCGCAGATCTCGGCCAGCATCGGCATATGCAATGTGCGGCAAGGAGACTCGCTGGAGCTGGAGGATCTGATCCGCTATGCGGATATCGCGATGTACGAAGCGAAGGCGAACGGGAAGAACGGCTATTGCTTGTTCGATGGGCAGCCGATTCGGGAATAGACGTAACGTTATAAAGGATTCCAAAGCGGTACGACCGCAGCGGAGTCCTTTTGGCATTCATTACTGCTGTAAAGCAGCCGTTTTGCAGATGGTAAATATATGGTAAGCTATATATAAACATACTGGATTCGGAGTTGTATTCCCCATGGACCAGCTGCTATATTTCATTCTTGGAGCATTGGATGTCCTTGCACTCCTGACGCTCGCGCTAAAAGCTTTTCGATTTCCACTGCGCACCTACATCGGCTCACTGGTGGTCATTGCAGTCTGTGCCTCGCTGCTGTCCTACACGAACCGAATGGTGCTTCTGATTCCGGAATGGGACTTACTTGCCCAGCTTATCCTGTTCATTGTATTATTAAGACTGTTGTTGAAGGTCCATTGGCATGAAGCCGCTACGATTGCGACCGTCGGGACATTGTTTATTTCACTTATAAGCTGTACCGCCTATGCAACCTTAGTAGCTCTGAAGATATTTGATCCATCAATTGCAAACGATAATATAGGTCTAGGCGTCCACCTGATTCAGATCACCTCCGAGGCCGCCTGCTTTCTTACCTGCTACTTCCTCCACCTCAGGAGGTACGGCTTCACATCCATCGTCATTCCGACCACCAACAAGATCGTGATGCATAAGACTTCCGCTCTAGATAGGCTGATCACAGGCGCAGCTGTTATCTCTTCCCTCCTCATCGTGCTCGGCATCAATTGGATCATGGTCAATTTTTATTCCGTCATCATCGTTATTCCATCTATTGCAGCAGCACTGATCATTCTCATCAGAATGTCCTACCAGAAGGAGCTGCAACAGCACTAGCTTGAGCCATTCCATACTGCGATTACTATTTCAAAAAAGACTGAAAGACACTCAGAGCTTCTTCCGAGCATCTTCCAGTCTTTTTCTATATCAAATCCGACTTCTCCAGCAATCGCTTCATGGTCGCCGACATCTTAGCTTTTATAATGCTCGCCACCCTCATCGTATCGATCTACGGCTCAGAGTATGTAGTCTCGTGATCTTGAACACTGCTCATTTGCATGTGCACAGTTTAGTACAGAACTGTTGAATAAAGTCGAATAATAGGTTTTAATGTACATTTTAAGTTCTCATTACCTATATAATCACAACACATACACGAAAAATGTGGTAAACTATTAGATAAAAACGAATTCTGGAGATGCTCGCCTCATGAATCATCTACTTTTCTTCATTCTTGGTGCACTTGATGCTATTGCTGCCTTAACCATCGCGCTTACAGTATTTCGGTTTCCACTTCGCCCGTATTTAGGCCCCATTCTCATTATCGCCGTGTCAGCTTCGCTGCTATCCTGCTTGAACCGATTAGTGCTCCATATCCCACAATGGGACATGCTGTCTCAGATCATCTTATTCATCGTTCTGCTTCGGCTGCTTGTTCGCGTTCGTTGGCATGAATCAGCTGCAATGACAGCGGTCGGCTTCGTGTTCTTAGTACTTGTCGTTAATCTAACCTTCATACTACTTACACCTCTGCAACTGTTTGAGCAGTCTGACATAGTTAGGAGTACAGGAGCAGACATATACTTGTTCCAAGCATTCATCCAGGCCGTCTGCTTTCTTACTAGTTATATTCTGCATAGAGGCCGATACGGGTTCACTTCTATCGTCATTCCGACCAACAATCACGTGATTGCCCAGAAGTCCTCTCCTCTGGATAAGTTGATCACTGGCGCTTCAATTATCTCATCGGTCTTAATTGTTCTCGCCTTCAACTGGGTCTGGCGTCACCATGAATCCATCACGATCGTGATGCCGATCATAGCGGTCGCACTTTTCATTCTCATTCGACTTACGTATCAGAAAGAACTGCAGGAATCCTAATTGCAACTGTTAGTCCAGACCTTTCTCTGGACTCAGTTGTCAAGTCACTTGCAACTGTTAGTCCAGATTTTTCTCTGGACTCAGTTGTCAAGTCAATTGCAACTGTTAGATCAGATGTATCCCCTTCGAGCTCGAAGGGGATTTCGTATCTACATCGAGCATCACTATTGTTATTTAAATATTACACGATATTGCTTTCAGATATTCCAGAAATGCGGCTGCGGAGCTGCGCACCGATCTGGTCATGCCCACAGTTTATCACCCAACCGTCGAAAAGCATCGAATGTCGATTTTTATCAAAAACTTATGATTCTAACTACCTATAAAATCACAGCAGTTCCGCGAAAAATGTGGTACCCTCTTAGTTAGAAACGAATATTGGAGATGCTCACCTTATGAATCAGCTACTTTACCTCATTCTTGGTGCACTTGATATTATTGTTATTTTAACAGTCGCGCTCAAAGTATTTCGGTTTCCACTTCGCCCTTATTTAGGCTCCATTCTCATTATCGCAGGGTCAGCTTCGCTGCTATCCTACTTGAACCGAATAGTGCTCCATATTCAACAATGGGACTTGCCGGCTCAGCATCTTTTAATTATTGTCATGCTTAGGCTTCTAGTTAAAGTTCGTTGGCATGAAGCGGCTGCGATGACAGCGGTCGGCGCGCTGTTCTTAGTACTTGTCGTTAACCTAACCTTCATACTACTTACACCTCTACAACTGTTTGAGCTGTCTACCATAGCTAAGAGTACAGGAGCAGACGCGTACATGCTCCAAGCATTCACCCACGCCGTCTGTTTTCTTACTAGTTATATTCTGCATAGAGGCCGATACGGGTTCACATCCATCGTCATTCCGACCAACAATCGCGTTATTGCCCAGAAGTCCTCTCCTCTGGATAAGTTGATTATTGGCGCTTCAATTATCTCATCGGTCTTAATTGTTCTCGCCTTCAACTGGGTCTGGCGTCACCATGAATCCGTTACGATCGTTGTTCCGATCATAGCGGTCGCACTTTTCATGCTCATTCGACTCACTTATCAGAAAGAACTGCAGGAAGCCTAGTTGCAACTGTCGCAACTGCTTGTCCAGCTAATAATTGCTAGTCCAAAATTATCCCCTTCGAGCTCGAAGGGGATTTTAGTATCAACATCGAATATGTATATATATCGAAGTCGCTAACACGCATCAGGAGAGAACAGGTATAATTCCCAGCCAGCAAGAGGTGTTAATGTATGGCGAAACGGACAATTGGAATTTTGACCCCGCTGATAGAAGGTTTCTACTTTAACGGCATGCTGCAAGGTATATATCAAGCGGCTGCAGAGCTGCGCACCGATCTGATCGTATTCCGTACATGTCACAACAACAACGAAATTGAATACAATCGTTACTTGGCATTCGACCGCATAGATGGCTGGATCATCATATTGAATGCCGTGCAGGAACCCGCTTACAAGAAGCACATTGAACAAACAGGCAAGCCCGTCATATGCACACCGGATGACCTAGGCATACAATCCGCTGTTACGTATACCGTCAGTAACGAACAGGGCGGCTACGAGGCCACGTTACATATGCTTGCGCACGGGCACCGCGACATCGCCTTCGTATATAGCACCAGTAATGAGGAGAGCGTGCTGCGATACCAGGGCTACTTGCGCGCACTCGAGGAGCATGGCATTCCAATCAATCCTAATCTCATTTACCAAACGCCGAACCTATGGGAAAAGCACGGAGAGGCGCTAGCCAGTCAGATGAAGGAACGGGGACTGTGCTTCACTGCTTGTATCGTTAGCTCGGATATGATGGCGATCGGGATTTTGCAATCGTTCAACACATTCGGCATTCGAGTGCCTGAGGATGTAGCGCTATTCAGCTTCGATAACACCGAATATGCCAAGCGGTTCTCGCTCTCCTCCGTTGCGCAGCCATTGTTCTCGAGGGGCCAATGTATGCTGCAGCATCTAGTTAGCCAGATCGAACATCCGGAACCCCCCTCAACCTATACGATAGTCCAGCCGATTCAGCTTGTAACAAGGCGCTCCTGTGGGTGTCAGCCAGAAGAGCCGAGTCCAGATATGGAAACGCTTTACCATGAAAATCTGAAGGTTGTTGAATATTTAACCGATATTGTAAGGCGCAACCAAAACATCGGGCACAATCTGATTCAAGTTAACAATGATACATTGCGCAGTCTGGACTGGCTCACGTACACCACCTATACGTGGGGCTGCGTTGCATTGTGGACTCGTGACGGACGTCTTGTTGTCGATAACGTGTACAGCACGAAGCCGCACCCGATGCTAGTCATCGGGGACGTGTACGAGGAGCTTGCCTTCCCTCCTCCTATGCTGCATGAACTCCTTCAGGATGGGGAAATGATGACCATTCAATCGTTGAAGACGGCGAATCGTGACATTGGCTTCCTTGTGCTGATCGGGGACTTCTTCGATGTGCAGCTGACGCGAAGCCTCGGACCGTTCGTCCACTCCATCACACATCCAATCAACCTGCTCGCCTATGCACTGGAGAGGGAGATGCTGCATGAGGAAGCGCGCGAGCGAGAGAATCGTCTGGAAATTGTGTCCAACACGACCAATGACGGCATATTCGATTGGGATCTGACGACGGGGCGGATGGTGTGGAATAAGCAAATTCATCACATCCTGCAACGTGAGGAGCTCGAGATGGGCGCCGATGAATTCATCGAGCGTGTACACCCCGACGATGTTCCCGCGCTATGTGATGCATTGCAGAATCATTACGAGCACGGCGCGCCGTTCCAGATCGAGTTCCGCATGCTGAAGAACGAGACCGAGCAGATCTGGATTCAAGCGGCGGGCGAGGCGATCAAGGACTCGCACGATACACCTTTTCGCATGATCGGTTCAATCGTCGATATTACAGCCCGCAAGCGAGCAGAGGAGCAAATTCATCGGATGGCGTACACCGATACGCTTACGCAGCTGGCGAACCGCCGCTTCATCTACGAGCGCATCGCCGAGCTGACGATGAAGGAGGAACGCGCTGCCCTCATTATGCTCGACCTGGATCGATTCAAGGTGATCAACGACAGCATGGGGCATCTCGTCGGAGACGAGCTGCTGCGGCAGGTTGCGTCGCTCCTGCAGACGGCGGCGGGACCCTCAGAGATCGTGGCCCGACTGGGCGGCGACGAATTCATCATCGTCTGTACGAGACTCGACAATGCCCAGCACCCGGAGCAGCTGGCAACCCGCATCTTAAGGGCGCTCAATGCGCCGCAGGAGATTAATGGGCATACGGTGTACGCCACTCCGAGCATGGGGATCTGCTTCTACCCGGAGCATGGCAATAACCGTGAGCAGCTCATCCAGAACGCCGATCTGGCAATGTACCAAGCGAAGGAAGCAGGCAAAAACCGATACCGTATCTACCATCCGAGCATGAGCTTGAATTCGATGCAGAAGCTAACTATGGAGAGCTGCTTGCACGGCGCACTCGAGGCTAAGCAATTCGAGCTTCACTACCAGCCGCAAATCGATATGCATACGAATGCCATCGTCGGCATCGAAGCGCTGATCCGGTGGGTGTCGCCCGTGTTCGGACGTGTATCGCCGCTCGATTTCATTCCGCTTGCCGAGGAGACGCGGCTGATCATTCCGATCAGCGAATGGATCGTGCGCCGAGCGTGCGAGGACACGAAGCTGCTGCTGGAGCAAGGCTTCGGGGCGCTCAAGATTTCGGTTAACATATCCGCTCTGCACCTGGCCGAGCCACATTTCGCGGATAGCATCTCAACGATCGTGCAGCAGACCGGGCTAGCGCCAGAGCAGCTGTGCCTCGAGATTACCGAGCGGATAGCGGTCCAGCAGTGGAGCACGTCAGCCGAGCAGCTGAACGCCTTGCGCCAGCTCGGTATCCGCATCGCGCTCGACGACTTCGGCATCGGCAACTCGTCCTTATCGTTCGTCAAGACGCTGCCGCTCGATATGATTAAGATCGATCAGATGTTCGTGCGGGACATCTCGCACAACGAGATTAGCCGCGCCATCTTTACGACGATCCAGAACTTGATTGATGATCTGAAGCTGGATAGCTGTGTCGAAGGAATCGAGACCGACGAGCAGCTCGAGTTCGCGAAGAAGCAGCGCTGCCACATGGCGCAGGGGTATTACATCAGCCGGCCGATGCCTTATGCGGAGCTGGTGGAGTTTTTGCGGGGACGGGGGTAAGGTATGACGAACAGCGACAGTTCTGGACAATGGTACAAGTCCTTGACTGCCGCTGTTTATTGAGCTAACTTCCACATCCACCATGATTTTCAGTGAAATTCCATATTACGAAGATGATCATCAAAAAACAGCTCCTGCATTTACCATATTTGTTCACGTAACTTTCCTTTCCCCATCTTTGATGTAGGAACTCCTGTTTCAAAAATGTTTCAAGTGGTGGGTATATAATAAAGCTAAAGTCCTATTTACAGAGCTGGAAGGGGAATAGTGGGTGCAAACTATTGTAACAATCAACCAATTAGCCATTCTATCAACTATTCAAGAACATCTTGCTATGATTGTTTTTGATACACAAGGGCATGTCATATGGGTAAATGAGAATTTTGCTATTCCTATGGGCTACACAAAGGATGAACTGTTAAGCATGCATCATAGCAAGTTCTGTTTGCCGGAGTTCGCCTCAAGTCAGGCTTATCAAGACCTTTGGGCGGGGTTACGTCAGGGGAAGGCTTTCCAGGACAAGATTGTACGGCTCACAAAAAACGGAAACACTATATCTTTAGAGGCTAGCTACATGCCGGTATATGAAGATGACCGTGTAGAAGCAATCGTCAAAGTAGCAACTGACATTACCGAGCGTGAGCAGCTTCTTCAGCATAGCACCTCGGAGCTTATGGCGATGGTGCAGGAAATGACCGCGAATACAGATGACGTATTGGATTCATCCCAGCGTATAGTGAAGGATATGAATACATTAAACGCTGAATCGGGAAAAGTGAGCGCTCATATTCACAGTGTTCAGTCTATAATCTCTGTAGTAAAAGACATCGCTTCCCAATCCCACTTACTCGGACTTAATGCAGCAATCGAAGCTGCAAGAGCTGGTGAGCATGGTCGAGGCTTCGAGGTTGTTGCAGTTGAAGTTAGAAAAATGGCAGACTCCAGTAAACAATCAGCAGAGGAGATGTCTGCTCAATTAAATGAAGTAACCCATTCTGTTATTTCGATGACAAAACGTATAGACGATGTAACGAAGAAGATTTCGGTGAACTCACAAGCGATTAGTGAGCTGAAGAAAGCCTACGATCATATCGCAGTTACGACGGATCACTTAGCTTCCAATATTTGATTTGAAAGTAAAGCTGATTTCGAATAAGCAGAGAAATAGGCTGGAGCAATGGTTGGGCAAGCGTCAACCAGGTTCCAGCCTTTGTATAGTTTGAGAATGACTACAATTGGAACTATCGAGGCCCCAATTACCATGCAGAAAAGTGTTTCTTACATGACTTTGTTTACGCTCTGACGAATTTATTTGCTTGGCTACATGTGAGTTATAAGATCAGTTGAGACAAAAAAAGCTCATTTAAGGCAGTTTTTATAAGATTTGCTTGAGACAGTTTATATCGTTCGATGAGATTAACCACTTGTTTTTATATGATTTTTTTAGACAATCAACGTTCAGCATAACCGCGGCGCATTTAGAGAAATATTTGATATAAGAAATTCTGATCACCTATGTGGATATCCTCGCTTTTCTCAGACGATTTCCGCCTCCTTTCCGAAAAACGGAAATCCAAAAATGCATCATCAGATCCACATTATATTTTAGTTCGTCTCATAGTCATAGGCTTTATATGTAGATATCAGTGAAAAGAACTCAAACCGTCTTGTTAGCCACACCGCTGCAAGTCCAATCTGCCTGTCCGATTCACTTTCCTGGTCAATTCTACATTTGTCGGATCACATCGTAAGCCAGCTTGGATAGCGGTCTTTTGCCGAAGTCCTCGGGATCGAGAGTGTAGCCGTATTGGAACAGATTCATTTCATGCTGCGTTAATTGATCCAGCCCCATCTGCTCCAGCAGTTTCTGCAGATCGTCCTGATAAGCTTTGCCATAGGCCTGTTTTTTGTATAAAATCTCCCGGACGCATTCCTTGTGGCTTTGATACAGCTTCTCCAGCTTGAACATGTCGACGCCGTTCTGTAGTATCCGGTGGAGCGCTCCCGTTCCGCTCATTTCTATCTCAATATCAAAATCCGTATTGCCTCCGATAATCGAATCAATCGAAGCTCCGGCCGCTAATACATATTTGAAGCGGGCGTCATCCATAAAGCCCCGATCATACGGATACAAAATCTCGACGCCTTTAGCGAGCTTGCAGCGTGAATTGCAAATATGGCAGGAAGGGACAAAATTGAACAACGATAACGAGAGCAGCATAAAGACCGATTTCGGATAAAAATGATCTAGGTCCGCCGTCGTTTTGAACTTGATTCCGTCATGATATTGCGTGATGTACTGCCTATTGCAGTATGGGCATACCTCAACCCCCATACGATTCATAATGCTATGCCTCTGTTCGTCCGGCAGCATGCTATAATTGACGATCCGCCCAATCCCCTCATTCAGCTTAATCAAATCGGCTTCCACGGCATCGGTGAATGCATCAAAATACTCATCGTTTTCCATATAATTAGGATGGGCCGCCTTGATCCGGTCGAACCAACTCGATGAGTAGCGAGCTGCATACCGTTCGCGAAATCTTTCCCGCTCTCTTTGCGTCCTAGGGAGTCCTAGCTTATCTAACTCATAATGAATCTTAAAGGAGCTGTAATAGACCAGCCCACACGTCTGGATGTAATCCTGGAGATCCGCATATCTGGATGTCATATCGCTGAAGGTTCCGGTTAACAGCGTTTCCAGCAGCGTCTCGTCCAATGCGCTCCCTCTCTCGAAGAGCTCAGTAACGCGCCGCCCGGTGAACGGATTTATAGCAGGACTTGGTGAGGCACACTCTTCCAGGTAACCGCGCTTAATTATATTCTTCATCTCATTCAGGTATTCGGTAACCTGCCTGGTTATATTGGTTGGATCCAACTTAATCACGAGAACGTTCCCTCCGCTTCTTCAGTGCGGCCAATTCCTTTTCCATCCTGACGATCTTGTCCTCCAACTCCCGTTGAGACGCAAACTCTTCCTGTCGAACCGCGAGCTCCGCCGCTCTGTCCTCTAGCCGCTCCCGCAGCCTCGATCGGATCACCGGCTCGTCAATAGCTGAGATCAAGCCGCTTACCCGTTCGATTTCCGTCCCATCGTACTCTCTCCACTCGTTGATCCGTTCCATGGTGCGCTTGAACAAGCCCTTAGCAAACTCGCCTACGGGCGAATCGAGGAAAAAATCGTTTTTGACGATATCGTAAAAGTTGCCCATTAATCCGAAGTCGGCTTTTTTTACGATTCTCTTCAAGTCATGCGACACATTGATACAAGTAATATGCTCCTTAGGAATGTCCGAGACGATAAATGGAGAATGCGTGGCTATCACAACTTGAAATTTGATGCCTTCGTTAAGCTCAGCAAGGCGTATGCATTCCGTCAAATAGTGGATATAGCGCCTCGACCACTCGGGATGGAAGGAGGCGTCCGGCTCGTCCAACAGCAGTAATATCGTATTCACTTGCTCATGATTGATGGCGACTTGTATCGCCCCGTACACGCTGACAAAACTATGAATAAACTCAAGCTCGCCGCTGCTCATGTGCCTGAACGAAACGTCCAAGGAACGCCGAAGCCCGTACTTATTGATGAATCGGTCATATAAGAGGAGCAGCTCGTGAACAGCGTCATCCATACCCGTGCTGACAAGGACCACCACTTCCGCACCGGATATATAATAGGTGGCCTCTAGCTCTTCGAACGCAACCTTCATTGCTTTGTAAATGTTGGGGTCGAAATTAATGCCTTCTTTTTCCTGCAGCTTCGGAAGTAGCCACTCCCCCAACAAGTCCAGTAAATCGAAAAGATACTTGATTCGGGTCGAATAATCATCCGTATCATATGCGATTCCGTTGATCCGATCGATGTATTCCTGCTCCTCCTCTTTGCTAAGATCGCCTAGCAGGGAATTAAGCCACAGATCCATAACGACAGCTTCCAGGTAGGAAATGATAAACCTGTCCTTGAGACTCCATGGGCTGGGTTGCCTTTTCTTCTTAGGCAATATAGGTAACTTATCGTTCTCGAAAAATAAAACGTTACCTTTGCCTTGATAGAACCGGAAGCCAAGCATCTCAAGCTTATCCTCTTGTGTTGTAAAGTCCGGGAAAATCTTATCGCGCCTTCGAAACTCGCAAACCGCTCTATCGATCGTAAATACGTTCTCCAACTTCTTGTATTCCGCACTCATGAACCGATAAATGCCGGCAAATAACGTATTGTCCAAATATACGCGTTGATAGCCGATAAACGTATCCTGTGCCCCTATATCCTTTACCTGCCGGAACCAGCTCCGTGTGGGAGCCTTCGATTGGTACAAGTAAATAAGTCTTTCGTTTTCAGCCGTTCGGCGGCCGTCATGAAATTCACCCGAGGTGTTTCCCTGAACGGTTATTTGCTGCCGCTCATAACTGAAAGAGATGCACACGCTATAATCCGTGATTCCCTCCGGTAAAACTCGCGCAACATTCTCCAGTAAACCAGGATTCCGGCCCTCGATGACAAATGTATCATCTTCGAGATGATAAACAGCAAACCATTGGGCATGTTCGAAAAATTGATTTCTCTGATACTGTTTCATGCCTAGCAGATCCAGCACCGTTGACTTACCCGAACCGTTCTTTCCGACAATAAGGTTGATATTGCTTATATGGTCTCCCCATAATCCAGCGTACGGATTAGTCCTATTCTTCGTAAGGCTCAACTTCCTATGATGATGGTCATAGTTGATGCGGAAATCGTTTGTGAAAGTAAACTGCTGCTGCCGGAAGCATCTGCCGATTTCGTGAATGTAAAGATACGCTAAAGTCGGGTGCATGTTCTTCTACTCCTTTGGAGGGCATGCCTGCTTGACAAATAACATCATTATAAGACACAAAAAGTAGGCTGACAATTGCTGTCAGTCACTAAAAAGTCAATCTATCGGATTCCGTTTGCTATCTTCCCCGAAAAACGCAAGTTCTAAGTCATCTCCCTTGTTCGACCCCATTCTACAGGTTAGTTCTTCAAATCATTCGTTGTTTTAAGGAATAATAAAAACATCTTTATACTCCTTTTAGATAGATTTGTACGCAAAATGAACACCTCCCAAAAGGTACTCATTTGAGAAATGAAAATTATTCAGTTTGAAAATATGAACAGGTTTGTTTATTTCCAAAAATAACCAGTATAGACTTCGCTCGACTTAAGCCAACATATAATTGTTCTCTGTGTTCCTGAATATCAATAGAATCCATTCCCCATAAAAAAACTATCTCAGACTCTAATCCCTTAAATCTATTAACTGTTGTTACTAACACTGAACTATCATTCCTTTGTTCAATATCTGAAAAGTGATGTCCTCTGGGTAGCGGCTGTTTCTCAAGAGCTTGTAAATATCCCCTTTTGTTTTTAGCATCTACAATTAATATTGCAATTTTACTAGAGTCAACCTGCTCCTCTAATAATAATTTTTGAATTCTAGAATGAATCTTGTTCGCTTGATTATTTATATTCATTGCAACTTCAAACTGCGGTTCTAATCCATCTAAATTAGAATGTTCAACGGGGTCACCATTATAATATCTATATGAAGCCTTATGAATTTGAACAGTGTTTCTACAGTTTCTTGAAAGTGGATATATTTCATCTTCACCTATTGGGAATGTACTCACACGGGAATATAGATTTTGATTATCATCATAAAAGATATAGAAAGGACTAGACTTTTCATCAGACAGCATTAATTCAAGGGGCAACCAGTATTCTTCTCTAAAGTCTTGGCCCTCATCACATACTATTGCATCATATCTATCAGCAATAATATCCAGAGAGCATGCAAGAGCATTTGGAAGTTGCACATCGAACTCATCTTCACCAGGATATGTTTTTTTTGCATCCTCTAATAAGTCAATACCGCTCATTTCTTTTGCTTCTTTGATCTTTGTATGACAAAGTTGATGAAAGCTCATAACAGTTAATCCATTAGTATTTTTACAGATTTCAGACAAATGGTCTGCAAGTGGACGATTATAACATGTTAATAGTGTTGAAAACCCTTCGCTAGCTAATCGTTTCGCCTTTTCCACAGCAAGTATAGTTTTCCCAGTTCCTGCACCACCACTAACTACAACCCGTCGTTTCTTCCTTAATATATCCAACAACTTAACTTGTTCGTTTGTTAGGAGTATCCTTGCTTCTTCTTCAGTTTTTAAACTGTTTGAGATTAGGGGGGTGATAAAGAATGATTTTGCGAAAACCTTTTTAAAGATATCTAGCCCCTTATGCCCAATAGGAGTTGTCATTTGATCATCATCAGTCCAAAAATCCACACAACCTTCTACCCACTTTTTTATATCCGTTAAGTGATTATTTGTTCCAATTAAAACTGCCGGCATGTCTGGCCTCTCTAAAAGTTTTGAATCCCTAATATCCGGGAAAAACACTGCATGTCCGTAGGTGATTTTTTTGACTCCAAATAGTTTCCACTCTTCGGTTTCAAAAAGTTTTGTTCGGATAGAATACTTTGCTTTTAGTGCTTGCCTTATTGGATCTTTTATTAAATTTTTCTGTCCGTAACGATCTGTAGAGAACCATTGATTAGTAGCAGCGTCAAAAGAAAGCCCCCCACCCTTTACTTCTATACACAAGTATCCAAAATTAGGATGCACAATAACAAAATCAGTTTCTCCATCTTTTGCTTCATCATTTTCTCGTTTAAGAATCCATGCAACTTGAGAAAAAACAAAATAACTATTAGGTAATCCTTCTTTTAAAGCTTTATATACCTGAACCTCAGCTTTTGATTCAATCTCAGAAAGTTGTGATTCAGTCAAATCCGGTATCATATTAGCCATTTACTTAATCCTCCAAAATATCCATTTGAGTTACATTAATTGGAATTTTCTTTTCACCGCTTTCAAAATCAACAATTAATAGCTTTAGTTTGCCTTTAATAACTTCACCTTTAATAACTCCTATTCCATGTGTGTGATGATTTATTTTTGTACCTAAAATTAACTTATCTATTGGATTATTTGCTTCTGCTATTGCCCTCCAACCGTAATCAAAAACATAATTTGTAATTTTATTATAAGGATCCTGTATTCGGTTAATTCGAACATGTTGTTCATCCCCGACGAACTCCAAAATGTATAGCCAATATCTATCTGCAAGAACCTTTGCCTTTTTCATTTGGGAGCTTGAAAGTAACACACCATAATTATTCCATTCTCCAGAAAAACCGAATACTTTTATATACCTATTTATTTCCTCAGAATCGCCACTACATGAAATAACGTCATAGTCTTCTTCCATTTCAGATGATAGAGTTGGATTTCTCCCTGTTTTCTCCTCATAATTCAATGTAAGCCTTCTAGATAATAATCGTAATTGTATCTCTTCTTCCCTTTCGACCATTTGCAAAGAAGGTTCAATTAGATCACTTGAAACATATGAGATCAAACGTTTTTTTTGATTATTAGAAATTAAATTATCTACTTTTGTTAGTGAGCCATTAGATGGCTCGTAATTATATGCTTCATCAAAATCATCAAAGTTAACTTTATTAGAATTGCTGTCCTCTTTATAACTTCCTTTTGTAAAATTGAAACTTATGGTTCCATTTTGTCTATTAAGAGCATGCACAATCGCACTATCTTCACCATCTTCTACTTGTATCTCCAAATTACTTCCTTCATCAAGTTGAGGCCAATTCTCATAAAAATAATCTTCGCTGATATTTTCATCATCCCTAAAATCTTCGTAGGACTCATACTGAATAACAGTATATCCCTTCGAATATAACCAGCTTTCAATATCAGCACTAGAAAGTTGTAGTAATAGACCAATCTCTCTATCTTTTCCTTCCATTTCAAAGAGAGAACCTAAAGAACTACTTAAATTATAGAGAGTCAATGGATTTTTAAAATGCCCAACATAATACAAAGAATTCGTGGACACTTCATAATATGAATCAACATTTTGATTGTATATTATAGTGCCGTAATCATCTGCAAAAGATAAAGATAACGAGTCAGCTTTATAAAAGCTAACTTCATTAAGTTTTTTAATAAACTTAGCAAATGTATCGCTTGGATGTTCAGCTTTAATATTTGATAGAAGTGTAGCAAAGTAATTTGCTTTTTTTTGCAAAGCATTTAGTAGCTCAGTATCATGCTCTGCATCTATTACGTTTAGTTTAAGATTATCGTTCTGAATAATTTTAATGTCGAAATAATCAAATAAAATTTCTTTATCCTTTAGTGAATCTGATATTTTCAGAAAATATTTTGAATTAGCGGGCGGTAGATATCCTAAAACGTTAAAAAAGTATAGTGAAGAATTAGATTGAAAAGAATCATCGGTTGCTAATAATTTCATAGTAACACCATTGCGTTCGCCTACCGGCTTATTGCTTATAATTTGTTTGTATATAGCTTCGATCTGCTTAAATGTATTTTTATCAACTGTGCAGTCCTCAATTTTTTTAAGTAAATATACACAATCTTGAAGAGTAACTACTCTTTTAATCCCCAAAAAGTTTTCCTGTTCTTTATTAAAATTGAGAGATTCATGAACAGTGGGATAGTAGTCTCTAACAATACTCCTCAAATTTTCTGAATATACCTCAGTAGATTTGTAACACTGTTTGTTATTAGTAGGTATACTAGGATGATTTTGAACAAAGTATTGGAAATAAGAAACTACCGCTTTTGAACCAACATAAGTATAATAGGTTGTTTTATTGCAATTTGAATGAATCACATCCCATTTTTCACAAATCAATTTCCAATATGATATAGAGAAACTAAAATTATTAGTATACTCTAAATAATCAATGAATAACGCATTTTGCAATCCATGCTGCCCAGAAGATTTATAACGACTAGTTATACTTTCATAATAACTCCCATCATTATCTATATGGTCGAAATACACCTTCATTAAGGGATATTTCCTAATCGCTTCTGTTCTTTCGATTCTTGATACAACATTATATTTTATTTTTTCTTTAACCCCTATTCTAACCATCAAGGATTTCCATCGATAAATTTCCTTTTCATTATCCACGTATCCATTTGTTACGTACTTTCCTTCGGGAAGTATTTCTTCGATTTTTAGCTCTGGATCATAAAAATTAGATAAATAACATTCACTTGGTAACTCTAAAGTTCCTTTTGTGGTTACCAACTTTAATGCTAACAAATTTCTGTAGTCATTATCATCTAGTTTGCCTTGCTGATAAACTTTGAATATAAACCTTCCGATAGGTAATGCATTATTAATGTTTATAAGATTGTTTTTTATCATTTCAACAATTGACTTACGTATTATTTCTATGTCAGAAGGCTCTCTTACTCCTAATATTTTCAACCATTCTAATAACTCTTTGTTACTTTTAAAGGCTTCAAATAATCCTTCATTTATACATGCTAGTCCAACTATATTGTTTATTTCATTATCTCCTTCAGATATCGGAAAATATAAATTTTCTGGAGAGTTTAGCTTATTACTATCACTTAATAAAAATGCTGACGACCTCAGTGTTCGTGACCAATCAAACTTTTGTTTATAAGAATCCTTTTTAAACAGAAACTGAACAAGATTAATATTGAACTCTAAATTAGAATTACATAATTCTATAAACCGAGCAGATTTAAAAATCTCGCATAAATCCTTGATTTCAATCTTCTTTACTCCCAAAACTGACAATTTATTCGGATTAATAATTTCACAAGCAGCAACTTCATAATTATTATTGTAGTGATTTTTAATTATAGAAGTGTTAAACTCTCCACAAAATCCTGTTGTATCCAAAATACTCTGATTAACTTTTAGCAAACCATCTTTATCATGTTTTGGTATAAATGCTGTCTTAGCGATTGCTGCATCTAATCCATCGTTATACGCTTGTTTTAGTTCTGATGATCCGACGGATGTATAATGGGGTTTAATCAACTTTGTAAATTCATATACAAATTTATTATCTTCAACCAATTCAGAGATCCATTGTACTTTGCAAATCGCTATTTGTTTAAAAATAAAGTTATTCCATGCATTCTCAAGTATTTGAGTTCTTTCAGCATTAGTAATAAAGTCACCATTAATCAAAAAGTTGAATTCACTTTTGGCCTTTGTTGGTAAATACGAATAAAATAAAGCATTAGATATTTCTTGTAATTCATCATTTAAGACACAGGCTGAAAAAATTATTTTTGTTTTCGTTGAAAATTTCAATTTATCAGGGCAAACGGTAGAATCAAGAAGCATAACTTTATCTTTCGTTTCTTTATCAACAGGGACAACAAATTCTTTATAAATCCATTTGCTTTTTATTTGTCCACTAACTGATATTTCCTTTGAATCATTCCCAATTTTCTCACAGCTAATTTTCTTTTCTTCTTTATTCTTATCAAAGAATGTGATCTTTTTAACATGGCGCAAAAACAGCATGATTCTTGGGTCCTCTAATACGCTAAGTATCTCCTTCTTTATCTTTTCTCTGTTACTTACCGCAATAATCGTAGTAACATAAGAACTATTAAATTCATTACTTAGTTCACTTTCCAACTCAGTTTTCTCAAACCATATAGGAATTATCTGCCATGGATACTCTTGTGTATTTCTCCACTGATCAAAGTATCTATCGAACTTAAAGGTGAACTTATTTGATATAATAAATACTTGATCACATGTTCCAAAAATCGATTTAAACCCTATCCCTTTATATCCAGTTTTCTCAATATCTTTCGTTTTACCACTGTCACCACTACCTACATTTGATATCCCTCTTACATCTTCTTTTGTAAAGTGCTTTCCATTATGGCTAAATATTAAATAGTTATCTAGAAGTTTTAATTCAATTTCTACATCTCCATGAATATTTGCTCCTGGAGAATCGTCAGCATTCTGAATTAATTCAAAAATAAATCGATTTGCATCTCCAAATACTGTTTTTGTAAGTATATTCAGAAGACTAGCAAGTGATTTCGAATTACTATCATTTTTAGTTTTATCATCATATAGATCTTGTACGAATTTTTTCTCTTCCATGGTGATAATTACTCCTACTTTATATTGAAATAATGAATTTAATCTTCCTTTTAGAAACTTGTCGCCCTGCCGCGGCATCTTCATGCGACTCACGATTCGAGATGTGCTCATTTATCCGGAACATCTAAGCTGCTGAGTTTAGCTAACTCAGTTATACCTGGGCACCAAACACAAAGGAACCTTCTTGCTCTGGTAAAAGCTACAAATCCTACACGGGCCTCTTCTTTATCATTTATTTTAAGCCATCCTTCAAGTTCCTTTAAATCTTCAGCAATAACTAGGATGGAGGTAGCCTCTCTTCCTTTGGCACTGTGTATTGTTGATAGATAGGCTCTTTCAGCCTCATTCGGATCTAGGATGATTTGATCCATTACTTGTTGTACTGTTATCTTTTTGATTTCCCTCTTTTGGCTTGGCCAGTCGTAATCAAGGCTCTTAAGTTTAATACCTATTTTAATCCCTAATCTCTTCTCAGAAAAATCCTTTAGATGCCCCTTTAATGCTTTAAAAAAGCTATCTATAGTCATTACATTGAAATCTTGAGCATTTAACCAAGCAAATACTCCTACCTGTAGTTTCCTCCATACCATGCGATCATACTTTATTTCAGAAAGATTAATAAAATTGGGATTCTTGTTGAATATTACACGAGCCAATGCAAATTCAATTGCTTCAATACTTTTGCCATATTCCTGAGAATGGTTCAAGAGTACTGCTTTCAATAATTGATTAATGATTTCGTATCGTCTATAATCAATTTCTTTTAATTTATTAAGAAATGGAGCCTGTTCGATCTCATGTCCATTAATCTTATGTTGAATTTCTGTAAGCATTTCATGTTTCCTAGACAGAATTAAAAATGGAATATGCTCTTGTTCCGAACCAACTTTTAACCTAAGCTCATGAAAAGCTTCAATGGCTTGTTTTGTATTAGCTTTATCCATAAGAAGAATAACGTCTTGATGTATGCCCGCGTTACTTCCGTTTGCAAATTGCTTAAAAGTAGCTTTCTTGTTATTGAAATCAACAATTGCCGTAGTACTGCGGAAATTATTTGTGAGAGTATATTTCTTAAATGTACCGGGGTTGCTTAACCTACTTTCAAATATTGTTGGTTCAGCCCCCGTAAAACTAAATATCGACTGGTTAGGATCTCCAACAAAAAAGAAGGACGTACTATCTAATAATCGAAATATCTGATCCTGGTAATAAGTTACGTCCTGATATTCGTCAACTAAAATCGCTGAAAAGCGGGAAGTTAGTGCAGCTTTAAGATGTGGGAACTTTGATAAAAGTTGAAATGCAAAATATATTGTATCTTGTTGGTCAATCTTATGATCATCATGTATCAATTTTTTTAATATTGACATTTCACCTTCTGTAATTTTGTTTGACCTATAACAAATTAAATCACCGGATTTATCATATCCGATTGATTCTAGTGCAATAACGTTATCTGGTATTTTAAATTTTCTTGAATCAGAGACACTATTAACATAATATTTAGAGAAACCACGAGGTAACAATTCATAGGTTTGTCCAACTTGCGAAAGTAGATAGCTATAGGGAGCTATCAAATACTCATTTAAAAATGAATGTATTGTCCCAATGAAAGTACCCTGCGGTAAGGAGAACTCATTTTCTTTTTGAAGACGTTCAAGTATTTCATCTTTTGCCGCATTTGTATACGTAATACAAGCAATATTAGAATTAGGTCTGATTGTGTGCTTGCACAAATAAACGAGGCGATCTATTAGTAGCTTTGTTTTCCCGCTCCCGGGACCAGCCGCGACAATAATACTCTCAGTTACAGGAAGAGTAGCAATTTCTTTTCTCAGTTCTTTGGAATCTTTCATTAATCCTCCGAAAGAATATCCAAAATATCTGTAATATATTTTGGAATTTTTATTTCTTCACCTAATATTAATTCATCTAGTACATATTGAGCGGCTTCTCCTTTAGTCTCGGCGACAATGAGGAAAGCCTCCCTTTCAAATTCATGGCCAGTTAATGTTGCAATTTTTTCTCTTTCATCCTTGGTGCCTAATTCGTATTTAGCTATTAGATTTTTGAAAAAGCTATGATTCTCAAGTATAAGGTCATATTCAAATGTTTTTAGGTTTGTTTGTATGAATACGTGAGGTAATCCTTTAAAATCATTTATTAAGTTAGTAGTTCTAGAGCAAGGGCTGGCAGGATTCTGTTTAGTCGGGAACACATCGACCTTGAGTTTTTCATTAGATACTGGATCAATTATCTCACGTTTTTCTGGATCACTATCAGTCAATACTGCACATTTTTGGTTAAGACCAGTTTGTCCAAAAAGATGTAAGAATGGTCGGAAAGCGACTCCATCGACAGATATAATTGATACCCCATAGCCTTCTAATGTTTTTATTGGCTCGTTTTTCTTCCTTCCCTTATTCCAATATATTTCTGCCATTTTGGGAATAAGCAATCTTTCAGCAATACCCTCTACCAAAAGGGTTTTTCTCCCAAAAAATATATTGGATTTTGTAGCATCTAGCCATCTTTCAAGGTGGCGTTTATATTGTTCTGTCTTTTTATCAAAGATACTGCCTATTTGTTTTGACTGTATTTTTTCGCCTTCTCTATACATCAGAATTAATGAATTTAAATTAACGGATGATGAGATGTGGGTCGAATGGGAAGTTACAAGAATTTGGCCAGCTAAAGACTCCTTGAAGAAGTAGTTGCTTAAATACCTTTGTAAATGGGTATGCAAATGCGCTTCAGGTTCTTCAACTGTTAAAATTGGAAATGTATAATCAATGCCCTTTTTATCTTTTTTATTAAAGTATTGCGCCAGCAATAGACTAATAAAAAGCAAATTATTATATCCTAATCCGTTAGTTTCTACTGAGTGGACGTTACCATTATTGGGCCCTATTAAGACTTTTAAATTCTTAAGTAATTGCTCGTAACTACTTTCTGCCATCTGAATTTCAGTACGTTGGTGTAAATGACCTGTTATTTGTTTTAGATAATCATTAATCGTTGTTTTCGCTTTATCTATTTCACTGGATAACTTTATCTGTTTATTTAACTCTTGAATTTTCCTAATCACTTCATCTTTATTTATTTCGTCTTGGTCGTAGGAGCTAATAATTTTATGTAACTTACTTGAGGATCTACTTAAATCGGATGTAGCATCTCTTAAAGCATCCACACTTTCAAAAGTGAATCGTTGAAGCATCTGATGATCAAATATATCATTTGTTTCCTTTTCACCACCAAAAATAACCCATTCATATTGATCAATAGGTATTTTTAAATCTTTAATTAAAGTAGGATTGACTGGTGGTGTTTTTTTACAGTTGCCTTTTGGCCTAAAAATATATGTTAATTTAGCTTGCCCTGGTTCCTTAGTTAGCCACTTATAAGCAAGTGCCATTTCATCTTCAGTAATTATTTCAGATAATGTAACCTCAACTTTAATCGAAGGCCATACTCCATGAACTACTATTTCATTATTAAAATCATCTTGAGTTAATTGTCGGCGTCTCCAACCGTTGTTCGATATAAAAATGAGGGACAATGCATCTAGCATATTTGATTTACCAATATTGTTCTCGCCAATTATCACTGACAGTCCCTGGTTGAATTCTATTGTAAAGTCCACAAAAGATTTATAGTTCTGAATACTCAGCTTAGATATGTACATTCGTTACCCTCCTGCCGGTCCATTTTAATTAAAGAGCTTCTTCCTACAATTTTACACTAAAGCCCTTTGTCTTTCTGTCGATTTTTGTAACCTAATAGAGAATTTTGTTAGTATAGCGCTCAAAGTAATAAAGGTGAGCGTCAAATAGTCCCCACCTAGCGGTGGGAGCGAACCTGATGTATGCTACGATTACTTCTTATTCATACTGCATTCAGCCGGGAGCGATCCCGACCATGGCATGAATGAATCGAGTGTTGATTCATCAAGCGGATCAGGCAACTGAGGCAACTGCTCGAATAGATACTTCAAGTAGTTGTACGGATGCAGTCCGTTTTCCTTGGCTGTCTCAATCACGCTATAGATGACAGCGCTCGCCTTCGCTCCTCGCGGCGTGTTCGCGAACAGCCAGTTCTTCCGGCCGATCACAAACGGTTTAATGGAGCGTTCACTTCGATTGTTGTCGATCTCCAGCCATCCATCTTCCATGAAGGCCGTCAACTTCTCCCACTGGTTCAAGCTGTAGGCGATCGCCTGTCCATATGCCACCCTGTTTCTTTTCTATATTATTGAGTAATTCGACAGAATAGGCTTTGTTTCCTTGTCCCGAGACAACTTAAAATCTATATAGAAGGATTTCCTAAATATTGTGTCGAAGCAAGTATCGTTCAACTGATCGTTTTGAGAATGAGGAGGATTGACATGAATACACAATCCCTTAACCCTTCATTTGAATTTCTTTTTTCATCCGTCTTTCACGATGAAATTGTTCAAGCTGTAATAAAATTGAGGCAACGATATACCTATACTCCAAATAAGTACTTAACTATTAAGGAAGTCTCTTCGATAACTGGAATCGGAACCTATACTTTAAGACAGCTTACTTATGCTAGAGCGATGCCTCATAGGCTTGTTAAGTCTCGGATCATGTTTGTTGAAAATGAAATAAAGGCAACAATTGATTGTTATAAGGATAATGGCTGGGCTGACCCCAATCATGATTGGGATGTCAAAGAAGCTCAAAATGAGATTAATACTTTTCAAAAGTCAAAGGAGGGATCTATTTTGATTGAGGAAATAATCAGGAAGATAATAAGGGAAGAATTAAATAGTTTCTTACGGGAAATTCAGAGCACCAAAAAAAAACGGAGAAAATTTTTATGGAAGAACGATTCTAACTATAAAAGAATCTGCACAGCATTTTAGAACAAGTCCATCGACAATTTATAGTTTAATTAAAGAGGATGGAATGCCTCATTTGAAATTACAGAGCAGGTTCTACGTTGTACTTGAGGAAGCCGAGGCATTTATATGGCGAGAAACGGCGAAATCTTATGCAATTAAAGGGAACATATACTGGCAGAGGATTTTACAAAGACTTGATTGGGAAGAAAAAGAGCGTGAAAATGCATATACAAAAGCTTTGAAAAGACTTGAGGAAGGAATCTAATGGTTCAATCAAGCATCTTTTTCTCAAAATCAAGGCTTATTCGGTATATACCGTAAATTAATGTGCCTATTAAAAAACTTTCAACTTCATGCAAATATTCTCCGGAAAGAATTGACCCTGTTCCCCATCCGACGAATATGACAGTTATTATTTTTAAGATCACTCCTTCATTCTTATCTAACCATCCCATCATTTAGAATCCCTACTCCTCTTCTGTAATTTATAGTCGACAAATTCTACAACACGTTCTTGCTCGTCTAAATTCAACTTTTTAAACATTGACATAAGTTTAATCTCTGCTGAAGTTAGTGAAAAGGCATACTCACCCTCAGGTCGTAATGGATCAGACGACTTTTGAACTCCCTCGATCAACAACCAATTAAGATCAAACCCATATTTGTTTCTCAACGCAATTAAAGTATCGGCGGATGGCTTGCTGTTACCTTTTTCTATTTCATTTAGATTACCTTGTGATATACCAAGAGCTGTTGAAAATTCAACATGGCTTAAATTATGTAATTTTCGAAAAGCCTTTATTTTTTCACCGATCATGATAGGCTCATCCTTTCTTATTCTTTTCCCAAACTAATGGTGAATAATCCTCGTCGAAAATGGAAATGGTTCCTACGGTTTGTCCGAATTATGGATATAAAATTTTACCAGGTCTAAAAGTACCACTTTTTTATCATTCATCTTAGAATTTTTTAAGCTCATGTATAAACCAAATGGCAGCAAATCCTTGTATTACAAGGTTTTTGATGCCATCTGGTTGTCTCGTTTTGATGTTATAAACAATCTCAAACTATCTTATAACCAGTCTCAATTTACGTTATAACTAACAGCTACATGTTCAACTACGTTGGATTCCCCGCTGCCGCATCGCCTCAAACAGCACCACCGTCGCGGCCATCGCTGCATTCAGCGACTCGGCGCGGCCCGCCATCGGGATGAGCACGCGCTTGCTTGCGAGCTGGTCGACCTCGATCGATACGCCTTGTCCCTCGTTACCGATCACGAACCACGTCGACGGTCGCAGGTCGCACGCATACAGCGGCTCAGCTCCGTCCAGACTCATGCTTACGATCTGAATGCCCTGCGCCGCTGCCTCTGGCAAGCATGCCGCCAGCTCCGCCTGCGTGACGATCGGCAGATGGAACAGCGAGCCCATCGTCGAGCGCACCGTCTTCGGATTGTACAGGTCAACGGTCCCCTTGCCGAGCACGACGCCGCTCGCCCCGACCGCGTCGGCGCTGCGAATGATCGTGCCGAGGTTGCCCGGGTCCTGCAGGCCGTCGACGACGACGACGAGCCCGCCCTGCGTGCTGCGCTTCAGCACGTCGCCAAGCTGCCACGGCAGCTTCGGCACGATCGCGAACACCGGCTGCGGCGTCAGCGTGTCTGTACACTTCGCGAGCACCTGCTCGCTAACGGGCACGCACTCGATGCCCAGCTCCCGCGCTTCAGCCAGCACCGCGGCGCATGCGGCCGCCTTCTCCTCTGCGTACACGACCGTCTCGGGCTGCAGCTCCGAGCGGAGCGCCTCCTCGACCAGGTGCAGCCCTTCGATCAGGAAGCGGCCTGTTTTTTCTCTACCTTTGCGGCTGAGCAGCTCCGTCCATTGCTTCACGCGCGGATTTTGCAGCGAGCGGATCGGCTCAGCCTGTTTACCTCTAGCATCCATCAATGTAGCTTCCTCAATTCTGTCATATTCAGCACCTTACTCCGCGAACGTCTTCTCGAACGTCTCCAGATCCTCATTCTTCCCGACGATAACGAGCACGTCGTTCTCCTTGATCAGATCCTCTGCGTAAGGCGCAATATTCATCTTATCTCCGGTCTTGATGCCCATCACGTTGCACCCGAATCTCGCGCGGATGTCCAGCTGTCTTAAGCTGCGCCCGACCATCGGCCTCGACGCCCGAATCTCGACGATGCTGTAATCGTCGGACAATTCGATATGGTCAATAATGTTGGACGAGATCAGGTTGTGGGCAACCCGTGTACCCATATCCCGCTCTGGGAAAATCACCTTGTCCGCGCCTACCTTGCGCAGCACCTTGCCGTGCAGCTCATTCTGCGCCTTGACGATCACCTTCGGCACGCCGATCTCCTTCACGATAATCGTCGTCAGAATGCTTGCCTGTATATCTTGCCCAATCGCTACGACGACGACGTCAAAGTTACGCAGTCCGAGCGAGCGCAGCGTCTCCTCATCCGTCGAATCCGCCTGCACGACATGCGTGACAATATACGATACCTCTTGAATGCGATGCTCGTCACTATCAATGGCAAGCACCTCAAAGCCCATATTCGACAGCGTCTTCGCTACACTGGAGCCGAATCGGCCCATACCGATTACCGCGTACTGCTTCTTCATGAATGCTGCGCCTCCCACTCCCTTGGGTGTTATTTCCATTATATAAGGCAGCTCGCCTTGCGTCCAATAGTTCAGCATGAAATCGAGCAGCCATGCACATACTACAACAGGTACGAATGCCGAGAATCGGAGGTAATAATCATGAACTTAAACTTAAGACAAGCTATTGTTCAGCGTATGCATGATAAGAATGACGAAGAATTGTTCGGCGTCATCGCAGACTCGATCGGTGCCGAGGAACGGGTGCTACCTGGCCTTGGCGTCCTGTTCGAAATTATATGGCAGCACAGCGAGGCAGAGCAGCAGTCGCAGATGGTCACAACGTTGAAGGAGCATCTGCACTAGTTCAGCGTTACGGGAACCTACTACTTGCTTTTCACCAGAACGCACTAGATTCGAACCAACCCCAACCGGCAGCTCACTTCCATCTGGAGGCTGGGCTGCCCTTTCCTCACCTAGTAACATCCGTAGCGCTTGACGCCCTGACGACCAGCTTCGTCTGCAGCCTCTCGTCTATATGTCCATCTGACAGGCTGTCATCCTCTTGGCCGATCCGCTCCAGCACGCGCCTTGCCGCTAGTCGCCCCATCTCATAGAACGGTACCATCACACTGCTCAGCGGCGGGTCCGTCACTCGGGCCGCGTCGGAATTGTCATAGCCGATGATCGCATAGTCGTGTCCTGGAAAATATCCCTGCTCCCGCAAGCCTTGGATGAGCCCGATCGCCATACGATCGTTCGAGGCGAACACCGCATCCAGCTCTTGAATATAAGTCGCCATCTGCGTGGCCGCCCGATAGCCGCTCGTTCGACTGTAATTGCCCTCGTAATACAGCCCCTCGGGCATCTGCGTGTAATCCTCGACATGAGCTTCCAGCAGACCCGCTTCCTTCATCGCCCGCACGTAGCCGCGGAACCGGTCTGCGCTGTTCGAATACTCAGCCGAGCCGTTCAAGAAGGCAATGCGCCTAGCGCCTTGCTCTATTAATGCTCGCACCGCGTCATAGCTGCCTGCCTCATGATCGGCTTCAACCACATGGAAGCGCTCCCCGACGAAGCGCTGATTCACCAGACAGTACGGATAACCGCCCTCGTGCAGACTACGAATCGCTGCTCTCTCGGGGGGCGTATCAGTAGCGCCGAGAATGAGACATGCATCCATCTTGTACGAGCGGAAGAAGGCGCTATAGTTGCTCTCCTCACCCGGCGAGCGGAACATGAGCAGCATATCGTAGCCGGATTCCTTCGACTGTTCGCCGATCCCGCTCAGCACCTCGGAGAAATAATAGGTTGAAAAAATGTGCACCTTCGGCACATACGGCAGCACGACGCCAATATTGCCGCTGCGCCGCCTTGCGAAGCTCTGCGCAATGGCGTTCGGATGGTAATGCAGCTCCTCCGCCGCCTTCATGACGCGTTGCTTGGTCGATTCACGCATCGGGCCGACTCCGTTGAACACACGGGATACCGTCGCCTCCGATACTCCGGCCAATGCGGCCACTTCTTTACGAGTTACGATCGCTCGCACCTCACTTTCATTGTTAAGTAGAGCCTGTCCCCTACAGCGGATGGAAAGGACGGCTGCTAGAGCCGTCCATATGCCTTGGCGTACCGGCTGATGCGCCGGAATACGCTCTTATCTTTAATTTTACGGAATATATAAGGATCGGGGCACGTGTTAACCTCCAAAATCCACGGATACAAGCTCTCATCCAGAGCGATGTCGAGCCCGACCTCCTTCACACCCGGGTACCGCATCTGCATACGTTGTCCAACCTCTACCCCGAGCAGCCGAAGTCTGCGCGTAAGCTGGCTGCGCGCCGCACTGCTTGCATAGGTGCCCAGTAGCTCGTGTAGATCCTTCACCGTGCCGCCGTTATGCACATTCGTGACTGCTTTATCGGGTGCCGCGACACGTCCGGCGATGCCAGTCGTCTCCCATTTGTTCGCAGGCGACTTCTGCGCCATCACTCGCAGGTCGAAGCGGCGTCCTTTATATTTTAACAGATGTATCCCCTTCTGAGCTAAATATTTACGCTTTTTGATCAGCTGAAACAACGAATCGCGTAATTCATCGAACGATTTGAACGTTCGTACGGTCGTACCGGCATGATACGAGTATTCGGCGCGATCGAGATGGTGCTCAATGCGAATGACCCCATCACCGAACATGCCCCGATTCGGCTTAATGTAGATCATCTTGTACTGCTTCAGCATGCTCTGCAGCGTGCCCGGCGTTAAGATTCTCGTATCCGGAACATGCCTTGCAATGGAGCTCTTCTTCATCAGTGCTTGCGTCTTTGACCACTTGCTGGACACATATCGGCAACAACGTATTTTTTTATTTGCTGACTTTCGCTTCACTGTTGACCCGAACCACCTTTCGCTTCATGTACACGTTCGTCTGATTAAGCGAGGCCGACGCCTCACTCAACGCTTCGCCCGGCTGCCCCGCTCCCGGTACAGCTCTGCCAGTCGGCTAGCGGTCAGCTCCCAGCTGAAGCGACTCTTCACCGTACGCCGCCCCGCCTTCGCAAGACGTGCGGCGAGCCTAGGCGACCGCTGCAGCTTCCGGATCGCCGAAGCATACGCCTTAGGCGAGCGGTACTTCGTCACGAGCAGCCCGTTCTGACGATGCTGCACGATCTCGCGGATGCCGCCATTCGCAGCGGCAATGACCGGCACGCCCGATGCCATCGCCTCAACGTTCACGAG
Source organism: Paenibacillus sp. YYML68 (assembly GCF_027923405.1). Classification (NCBI taxonomy): domain Bacteria; kingdom Bacillati; phylum Bacillota; class Bacilli; order Caryophanales; family Paenibacillaceae; genus Paenibacillus; species Paenibacillus sp. YYML68. Next base: position 4,242,853 of record NZ_BQYI01000001.1, read on the forward strand.
GCCGAACGCCTCGTGGCCTTGCGACGGACAGACGAGGCAGTCCGCCTCGCGGTAGACGTCCGGCATCCTCTTATGTGGCACCGAGCCGAGGAATTGCACACGTAGCCGAAGACTTGCGGCGAGCCGCTTGAGCCTTGCGGCATATGGACCCGTTACCGGTCCGCCTGCGATTGTCAGCGACAGGCTCCGTCCTACGCTTGCCGCCTCCGCCTGCTTGACGGCCTTCATCAGCACAGGAATGCCCTTCTGCCGCACGAGCCGCCCGGCATACAGGACGCGGAAGGCGGCCGACCGTGCTGCAGAACGACGTTTCGCCTGGCGGAATGCCTCCGTATCGACGCCGAGCCATACCTCGCGAATGCGCCTTGCGACAGACGGGAACCGCGCCGACAGCTTCTCCCGAAGCGATGCGCTGTTCGCGACGATGCCATGGACCGCCGACAGACAGGCGGAGGCGTTCTTGCGTTTGATTTTGCGAGGCGAGACGAAGGTGAGGGAATGAAGGAACAGCCATACGGGCGTGCCGGGCAGCGCTCGCTGTACAGCGGCAGCCAGCTTCGGTCGATTGTCGACCTGCACGGCATCGAAGCGTCCACCACGGTGAGCACGCTGCTGCAGCGACTGCACCGCCTTCAGCACCGCCTTCTGGTACTCCCCCTCTGAGCCCGACGGCACGCGAACAATGGTCAAGCGGCTGGACATCTCGGACCTGTTCGGATATTTCGGGTGTCTGCGGCTGATGACCGTCACCTCGTGCTTCTTCGCTAGTCTGTTTGCGATTGCCCAGATGCATATTTCGACCGACCCTCCGAGAAGCGGAGGCACCGGAATTTGCTCAGGCGCTATAATTAAGATCCTCACGGGAATGCTCCCTGCCCTTCTGAGGCTGACATACGCTCATCATGATATTGCCCTTAGTATCGTATGCCTGCAGTCGTCTTGGCGTCCGTGTCGTGCGTCTAGATGGGCGCACAAAAAGCCTTCACCACCCGCCCTGAAGGGCGAAAGCAGCGAAGGCTGTTGCAATACGTCATCGAATACTCAGGTCACCACAGTACAGTCGACTCGACTTAAGGCGCCGTCTCTAGAAACTTCAGCGTCGGGTTCTTCTCCGTCGACGTGCGCAGCGCATACTCGTTCTCGAACAGCGCCACGTAGTTGTCGTTCTTGTCCTTCACGAGCTGCGAATTGATGCGGAACTTCGAAGGGTCGATGTCGTCGCCGACGAGCCAGCGGGCGAATTGGTACGTCATGCGCGACAGCTGCACATCGACGCCGTATTCCCCCTTCATCCGGTACTCGAACACCTCGAACTGGAGCTGACCGACGACACCGAGAATGAGATCCTCGAAGCCGATCGTCTTGAAGACCTGAATCGTGCCCTCCTCCGTCAGCTGGTCAACACCCTTCTGGAACTGCTTATGCTTCAGCGCGTTCTTGACCGTCACCTTGGAGAACAGCTCTGGCGAGAACGTCGGCAGCTCGTCGAACTCGAGCACGCCCGCTTGGCTGAGCGTATCGCCGATGCGGAAGATGCCCGGATCGAACAGACCGATGATGTCGCCCGGGAACGCCTCGTCCACGATGTCGCGATCCTGCGCGAGAAACTGCTGCGGCTGCGACAGCTTGATGTCCTTGCCCGCACGCACGTGCTTCACGCTCATGCCGCGCTCGAACTTCCCCGAGCAGATGCGCAGGAACGCGAGACGGTCGCGGTGAGCCGGGTTCATGTTCGCCTGAATCTTGAACACGTAGCCCGTGAACTTCTCATTGAGCGGCTCGATGATGCTACCGTCGCTGGTCTTGCGTGATGTCGGCGCAGGCGCGAGCTGCAGGAAGTTCTCGAGGAACGTCTGCACGCCGAAGTTGTTGATCGCACTGCCGAAGAACACTGGCGTCAGCTCTCCGGTACGCACCTTCTCATAATCGAACTCGTCACCCGCCACGTCGAGCAGCTCCAGATCCTGCACGAGCTGATCGTAGAAGAACTCGCCTGCAATCTCCTTCACGATCGGGTCCTCATAGCCGCTGACCTTCTTCACCTTAATCTCGCGGTGGTCGTCGCCCTGGAACAGCTCCACCTGCGTCAGCTTGCGGTCGTACACGCCGCAGAACTGCTTGCCCATGCCGATCGGCCAGTTCATCGGGTACGAGCGGATGCCGAGCAAGTTCTCCAGCTCCTCCAGCAGCTCGAACGGATTACGTCCCTCACGGTCCAGCTTGTTAATGAAGGTGAAGATCGGAATGCCGCGCATCCGGCACACCTGGAACAGCTTCTTCGTCTGTGCCTCGACACCCTTCGCCGAGTCGATCAGCATGACCGCGCTATCCGCCGCTGTCAGCGTCCGGTACGTGTCCTCACTGAAGTCCTGATGACCCGGTGTATCGAGAATGTTCACCCGATGTCCGTTGTAATCGAACTGCATCACGCTGGACGTAACCGAGATTCCGCGCTGCTTCTCGATCTCCATCCAGTCGCTCGTCGCGTGACGGCTCGCCTTGCGTCCCTTCACCGTACCCGCCAGACGAATCGCGCCTCCGAACAGCAGCAGCTTCTCGGTGAGTGTCGTTTTTCCCGCATCCGGGTGAGAAATAATGGCGAACGTTCTGCGCTTCTGAACCTCTTCAGACAGCTTCTTGCTTATATCTGTACTCATAGTCGGTCTAGTTCCTTCCTTGGCCTTAAGTTTATTTATGAATCAACGAGTGTTAGGCGAACGGGACTGTCCAGTCCGCTTCCTTCACCCACTTACGCGAAGCGAATTCCCGGCCTCTCAGCCTGACCCGATCCGCGAACACCTCGACGTACATCCCTTGCGCCTTCTCCTTCGCCACATGCTCATACTTCTCATTCAGCACGCGGCCAACCGACGAGTTGTGGAAGTAATGGAACCCTTCCTTCACATAATGCTCGCCCTTCCCTGCAAAATCCTGATGCCGATGTCCGCAGAACACGAACACGTTCTTGTACGGCTTCAAAATCGCGCGCAGCCGCTGCGCCGGGATCAGCTGGTGACTCTTGCCGTCCTGACCAGCAGGCGGCAGCGGCTGGTGCGTCAGAATGAACACCGGACTACCGTCCTTGTGCGGAGCGAGCTGCTGCTCCAGCCAGCGAAGCTGCTCCTCGGAGTACCAGGCGCCCTCGCCCACCTCCGGCCGCTCCTGCACGTACGTCTCTTGCGACAGCGCGATCAGATGATGTCCATTCACCCATGCGTCATGATAAGGCTTCTTCAGGCCAAAAAACTGCTGGAACCGCTCCCGAGACTGCCAATCCGTCTTGCCATGCGGCATCGTCTTCGGATTGAACTGCCCGCTCCGGTCCAGCCAGACGTGGTAATAGTCGTGGTTACCCATATTGGCGTACACTGGCGGCAGCTTGTAGGCCGCTAGCAGCTTGCGCAGCTCCCCGTACTCCTCATCCGTACCGTATTCGGTCAAGTCACCCGTAAGCGCAATCGCACCTACTCTCGTATCCATCTGCTCGATGTCGGTCAGTGCCTGCTTCAGATGCCGGATCGTGCCGGGGTCGTGCTTCGATATATGAAGATCGCTGAGTACCATGAAGGCGAATAACGGCACCGCCTCGGCCTCTTGCCGCGGCTCGCGCTGTTCTGCGCGAGCTCCGTCCGCCGCCTGCGATCGTGCGCCTCCATCCAGCAGTCGGCTCGACCGGCCCATACGCTCCATCAGCTCCAAGAAGCCGACGACCAGCGCCGCCCCCCATGCCAGAAGGCCAAGCAGCCAGACGACGAATGCTCGCCTCGTCATATGTGCTCCCTCCCTGCTCGCTGAGGCTTACACTCCATCATACCATATTTGTGAGAATGAAAAAAAGAGACTGTCCAGCAGCAGCCAACAGCCGCCCCCGAACAATCTCTCTATGCTACTCAAACCTAAGAGCCAAGCAGGAACGCTCTCGCCGGAGCCGCCTCAATGCCCTCCAGCTTCAGCGGAGCGAGCACGAAGAAGTACGTGCCAGCCGGCACGTCCGCGAGCCGCAGCCCCTCGAGAATGAGCACGTTATTACGCATCAGCGTACGGTGTGTGCCGTACTCCGGCTGCGAGCGCTCGATGCCGAGCGCATCCGTGCCAACGCCCTTAATCCCGAGCTCGGCCAAATATTGCGCCCCGTCCTCCTTCAGGAAGATGAAGTCCAGCTCGAACTTATCGGTGAACGAATTGCTTGTCTTGAATAGAATCCATTCGCCCTTCTGAATCGCCAATGGCTCCAGGTCCGCCTTCGTCACGCCGTCCACGACATGCGTCAGGTCGAGCACACGCGCCGTTCCGATCAAGTCCTGCAGCGGGATCGTCTCAATCGTCGCCCCGTCCTTGAGCATGTGCAGCGGCGCATCCAGATGCGTGCCCGTATGCGCGTCAAGACTGATGCGCGTCTCGTACGTTTGGCCCGTCTCGTGATTGCCTGTATTCTCGAAGCTAGGGCGCTTCGCATCCCTATCCTTCCACACCATCATGTCACGATGAATTGTCATCGAGATATCGTACAGCTTGAACATCGTCCGCACCCTCCTTATTGAACCGCTAGTCTTCGCTTAGCGCTGCATAGACTCCTACGTCGTCAGTTCTTACATGAAGCTTAGCGCTGCGTGAACTCCCACGCCACCTCGTTCTCGTCCTGCCCGTTCACCGGCCACCACTTGAAGCCGTCCTGCGTCACGAGCTTCTGCCCGCGCTCCGGTCCCCATGTGCCTGCTGCGTACGTCTGGAGATCGTCTGCGCCTTCCTTCCACGCCGACTCGATCTGGTCGACATACTTCCACGCCAGTGCAACCTCGTCCCATCGGGTGAAATACGTCGAGTCGCCGCGCGCCGCATCGTAGAGCAGCCGCTCGTACGCCTCAGGCGTGTTCAGTCCGACCTGGCAGCTCTGGCAGAAGTCCATCGCCACCGGCACGATCACACCCTCAGAGCCCGGCTGCTTCGCATTCATCTTGAAGTAGATGCCCTCCATCGGGTTGACGCGGAAGACGAGCAGGTTCGGCTCGAGCTTATGCTTCGTCGACAAGTACACGTTGTTCGGCACGTTCTTGAACTCCACCACGACCTCGGTCGTCTTCACCGGCAGCCGCTTGCCTGTCCGAATGTAGAACGGTACGCCAGCCCAGCGGAAGTTATCCACGAATACCCGCGCGGCAAAATACGTCTCCGTCGCCGACTCCGGATTCACCTTGTCCTCCTGACGATACCCCGGCACCTGCTGCCCCTTCATCGTGCCTTGCGAATATTGACCGCGAACGGTGTTCGCCCGCACATCCGCAGCGCTCTCGAAGCCGCGCAGACTGCGCAGCACCTTCACCTTCTCATCGCGGATATCCTCCGGATGCATCCGGCTTGGCGGCTCCATCGCCATAATTGCGAGCATCTGCAGCATATGGTTCTGACCCATATCGCGCAGCGCGCCCGAGCGGTCGTAGTAGCCGCCGCGCTCCTCGACGCCGACCGTTTCACTCAGCGTAATCTGAATGTTGCTAATATATTTGTTGTTCCACAGCGGCTCGAAGAACGCATTCGCGAAGCGTACAACGTTGATGTTCTGCACCATTTCTTTGCCGAGATAATGGTCAATGCGGTATATATCCTGCTCCTCGAACACTTGGCGAATCTCCGCATTCAGCTTCTCAGCCGACTTCAGATCATAGCCGAATGGCTTCTCAATAACGACGCGGTGCCAGCCCTCCGTCTCGAGCAGCCCGCCTGCCTTCAGGTTGTGCGACACAGGACCGAACAGCTCTGGCGCGAGCGCGAGGTAGGACAGCTTGTTGCCGCCCGCATCGAACTTCTCGTCGAGCCGATCCGTCAGCGCCTTCAGCTCACGGAAGCTGTTCACATCGTTAATATCTAATGACATGTATTCAAAATGGTCAGCGAACGACTCCCACCGCTCGTCCTTGGTGACGTTGTAACGCGCGAACTCTTTAATAGACTCCAGCACGTCCTCGCGGAACTCCTCATTCGTGCGCGAACGACGGGCAAGGCCGACGACGGCGAACTTCTCTCCGAGCTTACGTTCGCGGTACAAGCTGTAGAACGCCGGGAACAGCTTGCGGCGTGCCAGATCCCCTGTAGCTCCGAATATTAGAAACACAGCATTGGTCATAATTTCCCTCATTCTCTCTCATCATTTTCCTTAAGCATAACGAAAATGAGACACAGTTTCAATACTCCGTTGTAATAAGCGGTGCTCCGATCGTCAGCCTGCTCTTGCCTGTCCGCGAATCGCGATGCTGCGCCGTCTGGAAGCTCAGCTTATTCGCCCCGCTGCTCGCGTAGCCCCGCAGCTCCTGCGACCCGTAGGAGACGCTGACCGTTCCGACGTCCTCATAGCGCTCAAGCTCGCTACCGCCAAGCTTGGCGGCAACCGCGCCTAAGATCGCCTCAGCCTCGTGCTCTTGCTTGTGCTCCTGCCCATGCTCTGGCTCCTGTCCACGCTCCAGCTCGCGGCCATCCAGCTCTCCCTGGATCATCACGTTCCAGCTCGCCTGCCAGCCAAGTCCGGCCATCGCCTCATCCACCCGCGCTTGTAGTGCCACGACCGCGTCCGACCGCTCCAGCGGGAACGACTCGCACTCCAGCTTCACGATGCCGTACAGCTCACCTGGCTGCAGCTCGGTCAGCAGCAGCGTCTGCATGCAGCCGCGCAGCTCCTCTGTCAGCGCACCGCTCTGGCGGTATACCGGATGTCCGGACTGCTCACCCCCTTCGCCAGCTGCTGTTAGGCCGAGCTGCTCCCCCCATTTCTCACCTAATAACAGCAGTCCTCCCACATGCTCCATATCGTTCACCTGAATGGGACCGGTCTTCTTCAGCGTCAGCCTGACAGCGGCGTCTTGACCGAATGCCTCTCTCGCAGCCGCCAGCAGCTTCTTCGTATCCTCATGTGCTCCCTCTGCACGAGCCGAGGCTTGTACCTGTACCGCCGCCCACACACTAATTACGAGCACCATAGCCAGCACAGCCGCCATCATCGAACGCTTCGTCATCACCAGATCCCATCCTCTCAAGCCGAATCTATCACTCTAGCAATCAGCTTGCCCGGATTCGTATCGAGTTATACGGTGCGTTACAGCTTACTCCACATTTAGGCGCATTCACCTGGGCATTCGTCCATAACACAAGGGCGGATGCCGCATAGTCTGAAGTGTAGGCTATTACTCAATCGAACTTACGACGGAGGTGATTTCGATCATGAAACGCATTTACCCGATCTGCGAGGCAGAATGCGCGCCTCATTACGGCAAGCCGGTATGTGTCATTCTTCGTGACGGAACCGAAGTGATGGGCGTCATGTCCTGCATCGAGAACGGCAAGCTGATCCTCGGTACAGACAACACGGCTGAGGCTGAAGTCGAGGCGCTAACGAATGCTGCACTGCCAGCAGCGAAGCGCTCCAAGCGTTCCTCTAAGCTCAGAACGTCCTCTTCCAAGCTGAAGCGCGCAGCTTCGAGCAAGGCACGCAAGCAGCAGGTTACGACATCTGCATACCCTTACGGTCCATACCCCTATCCGTATCCAGGCTTCCGCGCAGGACGCATCGCTCTCGACCTTGCGCTCATCACCCTGCTACTCATTCTGATCTAGAAGAATTACCAAAAAACCAAGTCCCTTGCGGCGCTATTTGTCGCCCGAGGTACTTGGTTTTTTTTCATCCACATAGCCATCTATTCAAGTATACCGCTCTGCAAGCTCTTCACCATCAGCATACATCTCAAGTTACGGTCGTAGTAAGCCGGACGATAGCCAAGACGCTCATAGAACATTCTCGCCTTCCCGTTCGCCTCATCGACCCACAGCGCCGCTTCCTTCAGCCCCTTCACCTGCGCCTTCCGCTCGGCCAGCTGCATCATCCGCTTGCCGATGCCCTTCCCTTGGTATCTCGGATGCACCGCCAGCAGATCGACCGTTACCCGCTCCCGGTCCAGTTTCAGCGTAATGAACCCTGCCGCCTGCCGCCCTGCCGTCACCTCGACATACGTCTCGGCTCTTCTTAGCCGCTTGCGCAGCTCCGGACGTGTCAGCTTCAAGCCCGGCTTCGTTAGTCTCGCATAGGGAAGCAGCTCCTCCTCCACTAGCTGAAAAATGACGCTGTCATCCTTCGATGGTACTCGTTTGCGCAGCATTGCAGCCGACCGCCTTTCACCCGCTTCGTAAGCTTTTCCTATAGCTTATGAGCGACAAGGGCGAAATGGCAGGGTAACCGCCTTATTTTTTATATTTTTTCGCGACAAATTGCATGAAGGCTACACAGATCACCAACACACCGGAAATGACGATGATTTGAACCCAGTTCATCAGAGGTAAGCTCCTTTACGTTCAATGGTCGATAGAACATCATACCGAATTGTTGCGATGAGTGTCAAGTGCCAACTATTTACGAACGGCTGTCGCTCGCGTATAATGTTGGTAAGGGAAGAAGCTACAGCCAATTCGCAATTGAAGGAGGGGGAACACATGTTCATTACACCGATCAGTAACGCATTCCGTTCGTATGAGGTGCACACGCAATGGGTAGCCCTCGACCAGGCGAAGCAGGCTCGGGCCGTCGGACCTGTACGCTCGAAGCAGCCCGGACTGCCGATCATGCCAGAGCTGACCTACAAGCACGATCACTTCGCCAAGCAGACCGCTCAAGAGCTGTCCGGCGTTATAGATAAAGGCGAGCAGCTGAAGCAAGCCGCTCAAGCTGCAGCCAAGCGCACACCAACGGACGACGCCCAGCTAGCCGAGACTGCCGAGCAGGTCGTTCAGAGCTACAACAAGCTCGCTTCCGCTCTATCGGAAGCCGGTCCGCTCCTGCGCCCAGCGGCGAAGAAGCTAGGTGCTAAGCTATCTGACGAGACGCTGCGCGATATCGGCATTGAGCGGCAGCAGGACGGCACGCTTCAAGTCGATCAACAGCGGCTGCGGGAGGCGGTAAGCGACTCGCCCGAGCAAGCCAAGGAGCTGCTTCAAGGACCGAACGGACTGCTTGCGCAGCTGGTCGATGCCGCTGAGTCGTTCAGCTCGTCATCCGCAGCTTCTCTGATCGACACGAGTCACGCTGCCTACCGTTCGCACACCAACTACACCGCAAGCGCCGTGTACGGCCTCCAGACGTATTTGGCCTCACCGATGCGCGGCACACTGCTGGATGTGCTCATGTAGCGTATGTCTGCTGGATATTGGCAGACGTTCATATGGATGATAAAAGCGGCCGAGCTCGGCCGCTTTTATGTTTCTGTCCGAGTAGGACGTAGCGCTCTGATCTGCCTTCTCATCAACAGGTACACATAGTATGAGCAACTCCTCGCAGCCGTCCTGTTTTCTCGTCATCTGGCTGCGAGCAGCTCCTCTCACTGGCTCTGCCACTACGTCAGCAGGCTGCGACGAACGAGCAGCGACTGCCTCATCGCCTCGCGCTTCACCTGGGCAGTCTGTGGATCAGTCTCCAGCTGAAACCAGCTGTCTGATCGATACAACTCCAGCAGCGTTCGTTCGGCTGCCAGCCGAGCTGCACCTTCATTTTGCAGCAAGTAGAAAGCGATCTGGTAGCTGTAGGTCTCATACCGCCTCAAGCAGTCTGTCTTATCGCTGAAGCTCAGCCTCGATCTCGTCCTCGGCTCCCTCTTTTCTCGCCGCAACAAGCCTAACATTTCCATATTCCCCCTCACGTCCCAATACGTGCTTGCTCTTATACACCATTAGACGACGTAAGCAGGTGAAACCACTCGGTGCTTTATAAAATTTCACAAATAACCAATGGTTGATAAACGAAGGCTGGCTGTGGTCTACTTACCTATTACAGAGTAAGCTTGATCGTCCGAATGACCTCGCCAGACTTATCGAGAAAATGAACATAAGACGGCTGCTTCAACGCTTCTTCCTGAATCTGCACTTTGACTATGAAATATTCGCTCTCAGGGAATTCCAGCTCGGGATGATCGTCGTTCACCGAAGCTACCGCTTGGTGTATTCCCAACGTATTGCGCCCTGACAGAAACAGATAACTCACATTGTTCGTATCTACCTTGCGAATGTCGATCCAGCTCGTTCCGGTGCTGGCAGAGTGTAGCTTGTAGCGACCATTCCATCCCTCCTCGAACTCAGCCAGTCCCACGTAATTCCACGCCCGATACAGCACGTGGAGCTTATGACCCGTCTGTTCGACCAGCTTCAGGTCGATCTCTGCATGCTCTGCGTGCAGTCGAGTGGCAATGGCAGCTCGAAGCTCGGAGTGATGGTCGCGCGTTGGGTAATGCTTTAGACCCATCAAGTAAGTTACAGCCATCCCCGCTACAATCAACATAGACATCACGAGCATTGTGCTATAGCGCTTCATAACGTATTCTCCAGACACTCATTTTGTTTGCCTCCCCCACTACATTACCATTCACACTTCACCCCTGTAAATGATTACCTCCCGCTTCAATACATTCTCCTTCTATGCCTAATTCCTCGGATTATAGTACAATAGATTCCAACAATCGAACTTATCCGAAGGAGTCCTTCCGGTGCAAGACCAAATCCAAGCTCTCATTCAGCGCTTCATGCACTATCACGGCTACACCCCTGACCTCGTGACGCCTCGCACGTTCAGCGAGAAGCTGCAGTGGATCAAGCTGCACGGCCAGCTCGAGCGGTTCGCACCCTATGCAGACAAATACGAGGTGCGCGAATATGTAGCGCGGACGATTGGCGAGCCCCATCTCATCCCGCTCATAGGCGTGTACGAGCGCACACAGGACGTCGACCTCGACAGCCTGCCCAGCGCCTTCATCATGAAGGCAACGCACGGCTCCGGCTGGAACCGGATCGTCCACGATAAGCAGACCGTCGATTGGGCAGACACATGTGCCCAGCTGGATCAATGGCTCGCGACGAGCTTCGGCGAGCAATCAGGGGAAGCGTGCTACACGCCAATACGCGGTCGAGTCGTCATCGAGGAGCTCATCACCGATCCGCTTGGTGATCTCAAGGATTACAAGCTCTTCTGCTTCCACGGCAAGGTGAGAATGATTCAGGTCGATGCGGAGCGGTACGGCGATCATAAGCGTAACTTATATGACGCGGAGTGGACCCAGCTTCCGGCTCGGCTGCGCTTCGATAACATCACCGAGCCTGTCGAGAAGCCTGCGCAGCTCGATGAGTTGATCGCCATCGCCGAGAGGCTGGCGGAGCCGTTCCCATTCGTTCGCGTTGACCTGTATTATACGAGCGGCCGCATCTACTTCGGAGAGCTGACGTTCGCACCTGGAAATGGCTTCCTTAAGTTCGAGCCGTTCGCTTACGACCAGCTGCTCGGAGAGTGGCTGGATTTGAGTAAGTGTCAAATTCATCACACCTAGGACGTGTCTGAAAACTATCGAATAAAGTGGTTAGAAATAAACGATGAACAGTGGGAACAAATTAAAGACATGTTCCCGCCCTATCGAACAGGACCAAATTAAGTGATCGAACTATGTTTAAGGCCATTCTTTGGATCAAGTCATTGCTGGCGTTTGTTTATGATGCGTCCATCTTCAGGTTTAACTCAATAATGAGTTTTCAGACATCGCCTATATAGATGCATCTTGCTGCAGAGCTTGTAGCACGGTTATTTATTTCACTAACCTTCATACCACATGTCCTCAATATTCTATTCGTATTCGCTATCAAAATTTAAATATTGATAATCATTAATTTCATCTAATTCATTTAATAACTTTCTATATTTCAACTGGACGGACTTTTCTGGTCTCGCCTCTAACTTAGTTTCTATGAAATTTCTTACATATTCACTCGCTTGCGTATTAATTATTGAATGAATAAATCTCCATATTTCTTCTTCATAACAATATGATATTTTTTCGAAAGCTAAATCGAACATTTTCTCGAAAGTTAATGTGTCTGCTACGGGTCTCTCTTTTATTAACTCGTATAATTTTGATATATTTTTATCTGTGATAGCTTTATCATATTCCAACAATATATACTCATCAAATTTTTGGTTATTATAGGAGTTAATCATCTTAATAAACTTCGAAGTGTTTTTATTTTCAACTTCATTACCCATAAAATCATAGTCATGCTGTCGTCGCTCACTTCCAATGTCGGAAGATGGGCGGCTATTTCTCATATACGCTGACGGTACAGCAAGGATATAATTGGCGGAGGGGCAGCCTGAATGTGCCGACAATCATAAGGAGTTAAGGCGATTGACAAAAAAACAGGGAGACGTCAAGGTTTGGCGGCCTCGTCTCCCTGTTCACCACAGCTTTCGCCTCTATTATCGTAGTGGATTGGGACATCGATGTAAAGAGCTATTTATTACGATGCGAGGACGGCTTGCCGGAAGCCGACCGGCCTGTCGGATGCAAGCACTGTCACTCCGAGCGCAAGCCGCATCGGCACGGGAAGTTTACGCGTATGCTGTACACGCTGGAGGAGGCGCTCTCCATCCCTATATTCCGTTTTCGATGTCCAGACTGCGAGCGTGCGATTAGCATCGTGCCTTCTTTCGTGGAGCGGCATCATCAGGCAGCGGTCGATGTCAAGGAGACCGTCGTCCTCGCGGGAGAGGATGGCTTGAGCTTGTCTGAGATCGCAGCAGAAAGCCAGGCGTATGCGGGCGGACCCTACGCCGAGAAGACGCTATGGCGATGGCGTCGATGCTGGGAGCAGCGTCGAATTGCGCAAGAAGCTCGGGTGTGGGCAACGCTTTTTCATGAAGGCATGGATGCGGCCTTACCTCGCGAACGCCGCTCTGCCTGGAAGGCGCTGTGGGCCGCTTGGCGTCAGCTTGAACGCCCGGGCAGGCTCCTTTCTGTCTTCTTGCGAATGGAGCGCTCATTTCAGGTGACGGTAGGCCCACTTCATCCCACAAAAGCTGGGTATGGCTGAGGGTGCCTCTTTCCCCTCACAATGGACGGAGGATACCCTGTACCCATGAACATGCTGAAGGAGGATGAACCATGTCTCATCAGATTACAAAGGAACAGATTGCCCTAGCGCGGTATGCGCTTATTGCCCCCATCGTCAGCCGTCAAACCCCGCTTGCGCCGGGGGAGCTGGGAGCGTGGCTTCGCGAAACCGCAAGCCGCATGTACGAGCTTCCCGGAAGTCGTCGTCAGCAGGTCAGCGTTCGGACGCTGGAACGGTACCTAGAAGCGTACCGCAAGGGGGGATGGGAGGCGCTGATGCCGCGCGAGCGAGCAACAGACGGACGTACCCGGCTGGCTCCAAGCTTACTGCAGCAAGCCATTGAGCTGCGACGGCAACGGCCAGCTCGCAGCGTGGAGCAGCTGATCTTCCTGCTCGAAGAGAGCGGAGCAGCCGCCCCGGGCCAAATCGCCGTTAGCACATTAGCCAGGCACCTCAGACGAGCTGGCGTCAGCCGCGGACAAGTCATAGAAGCGAGTTCGGCTCAGACGTTTCGCCGCTTTGAGGCGGAAGATATATTAGAGCTGCTGCAGGCAGACTTCAAGCACTTCGTCTACTTGCCTGATCCGAAGGAGCCGAAGAAGAAGCGAAAGACCATTCTGCTGGCCATCCTCGATGACTACAGCCGATACGTGGTGCAGGCTCAAATCTATTGGGACGAGCAACTGCCTCGGCTAGAGGACAGCTTGAAAAAAGCAATCCTCCGTCACGGCATTCCGGAGATGTTCTATTGTGACAACGGCTCCGCTTTCTCGGCTCACCATTTAGCCCGTATTTGCGGGCGGCTCGGCATTGAGCTTCGGCATAGTAGACCTTACCGGCCTCAAGGTCGTGGGAAGGTAGAGCGTCTGTTCCAGTTTGTCGATAGCAGCTTCCGCCCCGAGGTGCAGGCGCTCATCGACCGGGGAGAAGTGACGACGCTGGAGGACGTAAACCAAGCGCTTCGCAGCTGGCTGGATGGTTACTACCATCTCCGCGTGCACAGCAGCACGAAACAGACGCCGCATGAACGCTTCGAGGCAAGCACGAAGGCGCGCAAGCGCAGGCCGCTTACCGAGTTGAATGAGATGTTCCTATGGGAAGAGGAGCGCACCGTAGACAAAACCGGCTGTATCCAGCTGTCCGGTAACACCTATGAGGTCGACAGCGAGCTTGCCCGTAAGCGAATCGCGCTTCGATACGATCCGTACGACTTGACAGAGCTGCAGGTCTGGTTCGAGGGCAAGCGATACGCCGATGCGGTGCCGATCGATCTGAAAAAGCGTCGCAAGCGCAAGCCGGATGAAGTGAAGCCTGTAGAGGTCGAGACGTCGGCGGAGACATTGTCGTTCGTTGAGCTTGCCGAGAAGAAGCGTCAGGCGCAGTGGGAGCAAGATGAAGTGAGCTATGCACAGCGTCAAGGTGGTGAGGTGCGATGACACGACGTCCCTTTACGCGCGAGGTGGAGCCGTGCTACGAGTTTCAAGGACACCGGGAAGCGTACGCCCGACTAAGCATGGCGGTCGAGAACCGGCTGCTCGGTGTCTTGACCGGTGAAGTGGGCAGCGGAAAATCCGCTCTATTGCGGCGTTTATTCCGATCGCTGGACACGATGCGCACACATCCGATCTACATCAGCATGGCGGACCTGAAGCCAAGAGACTTTTACGGACAGCTTCTGGCGCACGTCGATGAAGAGGCCCCTTACTCCGTCGCGAAGGCGCGTCGGTTGTGGGGCGAGGTGATGTCTCGGCGGGAGGCGCAGGGAGAGCGCAACATTCTCGTCGTCATCGACGAAGCTCACGAAATGAACGAAGCGATGCTGCTGGAGCTGCGCTTTGTGATGAGTCACCAGATGGATGCGAGGTCGCTATTCCCTGTACTGCTTGCGGGTCAGCCGGAGCTACGGAAGAAGCTACGCTTGAAGAAGTATGAGTCGATTAGCCAGCGCATCGGCATCCAGTACCATCTAAGCGGGATGAGCCGTGAGGAGACGGCGGGCTACGTCCGTCATCATATGGGAGCGGCTGAGCTGCAGCGGCCTGTGTTTTCCGACAGTGCGATCCAGATGCTGCACGCAGCAAGCCAGGGCATCCCACGAGTGGTGAACCAAATTTGCAGCCAAGCGCTCTATGACGTCGAGCGTTCGGACGCCGAAGTAGTCGAGGATGGGCACATTGGGCGTGTGCTGTCTGATATGGACCGACAGCGAGGGACGGCGGGATAACCGCCGTTTTTCCGCTACTGCGATGATTGGCGTTAGCATTCTCAATGGAGTGACGTGGCTGACGCACAAACGCTCACGTCATTGGCGGTGATGATTGCACCGACAAATTACGTGAGCGTTGACAGTCATGCCAATCTTCACTATTCAAGATATTATCTCTATTATCCACATTAGGTGTATAGAGTGAAATTGAGAGTTTCAGAAGCTTGTCTCCCATATCTGATAGCTCACCGATTTTGTCCAAAGCATCGAATAAAGAGACAACTAAGTTTTGTTCCTTAAAGTAAGATCTGTTTTCTGTATCAATGTTTTGTGATATTTTTTTTAATAGTTCACTTAGTTCTGCCTCATTTAATCTATAACCTGAATCAGTAGCGTTGCATAAAAACTAACACGCGAACAGATTGGACAAATTGTGCTATTATTGTAATAAATAGGTCGTACTCTGTAACAAAAAACTCCTAAAATTAGGGTAACAGGTAGCCCTGTCCAAATCCCTAACTTAGGAGATACGCATGGACAAGGATACACTATTTTCTGCATTTGGTAAATGGGTTGCACCAATAAATCCAAACATCATCCCGAATTGGCAAAGCACGACTACGCTCGACCGTTATGTGAAAAAGCTCGACACCTTAGTCTTTCTGTACATCTTCATCGAAGCACAGTTAGAGAAGCGAAAGGGTCTTCGTTCCATCATGCGAAAGCTGGAGCACGACGAGGAATTTCAAAAGCAACTCGGCATTGCTTCGATCAGTGCATCCCAGTTGTCCCGTAAAAATAATCAACTGGACCCAGAAGTACTTCAAGCCATCCTTTGTAATCTCATTACACAGTTGCATCGAGATGCTAGGCCGATATCAGGGCGCATCGGAACGGTCAAGATTATAGACTCTTCTACGATCAGCGTTTGCCTACAGCGGTATAAATGGGCGACTTTCCGAAAAACGAAAGCAGGCGTGAAACTGCACCTGCGAGTGGCATTTGCTGACCCCGACCATGTTTATCCGGATAAGGCAGTGGTTACGCCTGCAAGGCCCGCAGACCGCAGCCAAATGGACGTCCTGATCGATGAGTCGGACGTCACGTATCTGATGGACCGCGGGTATCTGGACTACGGCAAATACGACAGTTACTGCGAGCGTGGCATTCGATTCGTATCACGATTAAAGGACAATGCTGTTGTCGAAGAAGTGGAAGAACTTTCGGTGAACACAGATTCAGACATCATCCGCGATGTCAAAGTCGTGCTAGGCAAAGCTCACAAGCGCATGCAGCACCCCCTTCGTATGATCGTCACCACAGACGGTCGCGGTAATGAGGTCCGTATCATTACGAATCGGTTCGACCTGACGGCAGAAGAGCTTGGTGACCTGTATCGTAGCCGCTGGCAGATCGAGATGTTCTTCCGGTGGGTCAAGCAGAACCTGAAGCTAACCTGTTTTTACGGTGACAGCGAGAACGCAGTGATGAATCAGATTTGGATCTGTTTAATTGCATACTGCTTGCTGCTGCTTATGAAGCTAGAACTGGGAACGAGTCGAACGTTAACGGAACTCATTGAGGCTTTGAAAGAACTCATGTGGCAACCGTGGCTGAGGATGGTCGCAGCAGTAGAGCGAAAACCAAGTCGAACTTCGAGAGGGCGACAGAAGAAACAGAAAGACCAGTAAGTCGCCTAAGTCGAAAAAAAACCAATCATCAACTTGAAAAGGATGAATATTACAAATGGACAGCAACTGCCTGTTTCAGGGGTACCCCGTAAGTTTTTGGCCCTTGGAATTTGAAAACTAATTTCTGAATATTCCACCATTTTAGATGTCATGATTTATGCAACGCTACTGAACCTGAATATAGTTTCCTAACGTCTTTGCTAATTTCACTATTTTGAATAAGGTAATCCTGTAATACTGTATCATCGTATGGTTCAAACAAGAAAATTGAGCGAAATGCATCATACATAGCTTTCTTATAATTTGTAGTCAGCCAGTTCTTCTTTGTATCTTCTGGACTTGAATGGAAATATTCATCAATAACTTTCATACAAAGTATCACTATATCTTCGTCTATAACAAAACTATCATTTGGATGTTTCATTTCTACAACAACATCACTGATTCGTTGTATTAATTCTATACATTTTCTAAACTGTCTGATGTTGTTCAACCGTTTTCCTTGATTAAGCTCGTCATTCAAATTATTTAAATATATTCGGGATATTGATTTTTGAATTTCGATGCTCAAGCCGTTACTGCCTAAATGTGCAACTTTTTCGAGTGTTTCTAAATCGATTTGATTTATCGTAAATTGAAAATCTATCAGTTTTTCTTTATATTCATTTAATGTTTCTCTATCATCATGGTCAAATTTAGCTGAATTAGCAATAAAAATAACACTGTAATTTGTAGATGCCCTTTCAATTAACCCTAGTAAATCCTTAATCTCAACATTAGGGGACTTTCTTTCTAAATCATCAATGCATAATACTACTCTTTCACCAAATTTTGGGCCGATATTCTCAATTCTCAAGTTGTTTAGTAAGTCGCTAAAGTTTACATCTATACCACCTATTTTTAGAGCCTCAGTAACAATGTTCCCAAATAGTTTAATTGTATTGTTATCTTTAATCTTATTCATTTTGTTGGTTATAGTCAGTAACTGCATAATTAAGTCTTTTTCAATTTGTTCGAGTTCATTCTTACCAAAAACTGAAACATATTTAAATTTGATTTCTTCATTTTCTTCTTCTTTTAAGCTATTAATACTATATGTTTTACCAACACCCCAATCCCCATCAATAAATATACAAGGATTATTATCAGCATTCTCTTCATAGATTAGTTTTAAAATATTTACAACTTCTTTTTGGTTCATTGCTACCTCCACACTAAACATATTAAAGAAAAAAGAGTCGCAGAGATGCTTACTCATACGACTCAAATATTTTATATTATTTATCAAAATTTGTAAACGGGAGGGAGTTTCAATAAACTACGCTCATATCATGAACTAGGTTTATAGAGGCAAGTATCCTTTACCTTCTTATTATCATATATGGGTTATGGACCTTTTAGTTCCTATGTGGGCGTCGAATTCTCCACACCTGCTACGGTAAGTCTTTTATGAGAAGTTGCAACCATTCGAATCAAATCCTCATGACAAGAAACCCCCGTCTTATTGAAGGGAGTGGATGCTCGCCATCATTTTGAGAACTGGCGGCAAATATGAAGAAATAATCGCGTTTGTTCTAGCCCCTTTTTCGAGCGCTATTCTTTCGAAATGTACTGGATATATTCGTGCCACCGCCACAACACAACAAGGACGATACCGCACAAGCCGAAGCTTTCTGCGTATCGTCCTTCCTTTTTCACCAACAACGACCGAGCCTTACAGCTGCCTACTCCACCAAGCCCTGCTTGAACGCGTAGATCGCAGCCTGTGTCCGATCCTCCACGCCCAGCTTCGCGAGAATGTTCGTGACGTGGAACTTCACCGTCTTGACGCCGATGAACAGCTCGTCCGCCACGTCCTGATTGGACTTGCCGGAGGCAATGAGCCGCAGCACCTCCATCTCGCGGTCGGTGAGCTCCTCGTGCGGCATCGCCTCCTGCTTCGGCTGGCGGAACCGATTCATTAGCTTCGAGGCGACCTGCGGCTCGAGCACGGATTGTCCGCGCACGGCAGAGCGTATCGCTTGCGCGATCTCGGCAGCGCGGGACGTCTTCAGCAAATAGCTGAACGCTCCCGCTTCGATGACAGGGTAAATCTTCGCATCGTCTATGAAGCTCGTCAGCACGATCACCTTGCAGTCAGGATGCTGCTCGAGCAATCGGCGCGTCGTCTCGATCCCGTCCATCCCTTCCATGACGAGATCCATCAGCACGACGTCAGGACGGTACTCCAGCGCGAGCCGAATGCCCTCCTGACCGCCGCTCGCCTCGCCCACCACCTCAATATCGTCCTCGGTACCGAGTACGGCAGCAAGGCCAATACGCACCATCTCGTGGTCGTCCACGAGCAGCACCTTAATCTTCATCTCTTCCATGCTCGGACTCTCCTTCCTCCAGAATCGGGACACGAATGTCGATCCGCGTTCCTTTGCCTGGAGCTGTAATCAGGTTCATCGACCCACCGATCTCGTTCACCCGCTCCCGCATCGTCACGATGCCGTATGACGCCTGCTTCTTCGTATCGAGATCGAAGCCGATCCCGTCGTCACGGATGAGCAGCCTGACCATATCCGATGACGAATTCGATAGCCGCAGCTCCAGCCTCGACGCCTTCGAATGGCGCAGCGCATTCGACATCGCCTCTTGGGCGATCCGGAACAGATGATCCTCGATCCCCTTCGGCAGCCGTATATCATCAGCCATCTCCCAGTCGATCTGCATCGGCACCTTGGCGGCCAGCTCCTGCATCAGCTCGACGAGCCCCTGCGACAATCGCTTGCCCTCCAGATGAACCGGACGCAGATGCAGCAGCAGCGCGCGCATCTCGGACTGCGCCACCGACGCCATCTCCTCGATCAGATGAATTTGACGCTGCGCCTTATCAAAGTCCTTGTCCAGCGTCCGCCCGACCGCCGTCGCCGTCATCGAGATCGCGAACAGCTGCTGGCTCACCGCATCGTGCAGCTCCCGCGCGAGCCGCTGCCGCTCCTCGACGATCGCCGAATATTTCGCCTTCTGCGCCAGCTGCGCGTTGCTGCTGGACAGACGCTGCAGCGACGACACCTGCTCCTCCCACTTCTTCGTAATCCGGTTCAGCTGCTCACCTAGCCGCCCGACTTCATCCTCGCCAAGCGGCGGTACGGTGCGGCTCAGGTTGCCCTTCTCCAGCAGCAGCATCGCCTCGCGAAGCTGCTCAAGACGCCGCTTGATACGTCCAGCCGACCATAGCCCGTACACCGCTCCGATCAGCACCGTAATCATAATGAGGGTCAAGCTCAGCATAACCCCCTCCAGCCACGACTGGAACGGGCGCAAGTACCCCTTCGCCTGGAGGAAGTAGACGATGACCGCAAACAAAATAAGGCTGAGCCCCATCGACTCCGCCATACTTCGCCATATCATGTTGGTCAACCGCTTCTCATGGCCGTCCATTGTAGACTCCTCCAGCTCGCTCTATATTTACACAATCTTAATATCTACATCTGCAACGACGTAGGACAGCTCCAGCTTCACCTGCCGGTCCGCGGTCCAATAGTTGGGCGACTGCCAGACGAGGCGATTCATGACGCCCGCCTCTTTATCATAGCCTATGCTCGTTTGTCCGATAAAGACCGATGCCGTGACCGACAAGCCGACATCCTCCGGCACGATCACATCGAGATCGCCCACGATGCCCTGCAGCACGATCGTCGTCTCCTTCTGCTCCGGTATCGCATAGGTCAAGTCCATCTGTATCTCAGCCAGCACGTTCCAGACTGACATATTGCGCAATATCCACGGCTCCCGGCCCCAGCGGATGCTGTCGATCAGACTTTGCTTGCGATAATGATTGTCATCCTGATGCAGCTTGCGCGTCTTATTGTAGAACAGACCTAATGAGATCAAGACGATAGAGATCATGAGCGGCACGTTCCCACCGACTAGCAGCAGCAGACCGATTAGCATGAACACATATCCTTTGCGTCCAGTACCAGCTCTAATTTGATACACACCATATATAAGTAGAGAGAGGGCGACGATTGTCAGGAAGCTGAGATGATCGTTCGCCAGCAAAAAAATGCCGACACCAATAAGCACCAGCCCCATATTCCGGTTCCGTTTACGTTCCATGCTGCCGCCCCCCTTCAACCCCATCCTCGTATGGCAACAAAAGCCATAGCGGCTGTTTGTACAGACCGTATGGCTTTTTGCCCATTTTTGCCTTACTTAGCATAACATATCCGCGTGATGGCCTCCAGCTGCTTTTTGCACGATCACACAGGCCTGCGTCCGCTGTTAAGCTTCCTTCTGCTCCGTCGACGCAAGCTTCTCCTTGAGCAGATTGAGCTGCTCGTCGAGCTTCTGCTGCTTCGCCGGGTCCTGCACAGCGCCGTAGCCATATACAGTACCCGCATAGCCAGGGCTGACGTACGACTTGCGTGCGACCTCCGCCTCCGCCTCAAGCGTCATGATCTTCTCCTCCATACGGCGGAAGCCCTTCACCGCATGACCGCCCTCGATCACGTTGCTCGTTGTCACCTCAGCCATCTGCTTCTTCGCCTTCGCCAGCTGAGCACGGTTGATCAGCTCGCTGCGCTTGTTGCGCATCTGATAGAACGAATCCTTCATCTCATGCAGCTGAGCGACGAGCTCGGCCGCCTGCGCCTTCGCCTGCTCATGCATTTCGCTGTACTCCGTAATCTTCGCTTCATAATGAAGCTTCTGCTCCAGCGCCTGGCGCGCCGCCAGCTCCTGACCGCTCTTGAGCGCCTCTGCCGCCTGCGCCTCGTACTGTGCTGTCAAGCGGATTGCTTCCTCAAGACGCTCCTTCAGCTTGCGCTCGCTCGCCATCTGACGGGCAACCGTTACCTCGGCCTTTGCAATCTCTTCCTCCATATCACGAATGTACTGGTTGAGCATGATGATCGGGTCCTCTACCTTATCCAGCAGCTCGTGCATCGACGCCTTCGTCATATCCTTCAATCTCGAAAAAACTCCCATGATTAGATCGCTCCCTTATTATTGTTATTGTTCTGATCCAGCTCTTGCTCATACCGCTTCACCTTGGCGCGCAGCTCCTCGATCTCCTTCTGCATCGCCTTCTTCTCGATATCCTTCATCATGTCGTCCAGCTCGCTCGTCGGCTCACCAGCCGCACCTGCAGACGGTCCTGCCTGCGAAAATCCCGAAGGTCCGGCTCCCCAGCCGTACTTCTGCGCCTTGCGGTAATGCTTCTCTGCACGCTTGTAATCTTTCCAGCTGTCATATTGCTGGTCCCATCGGACGCCGTTAGGCCCTTGTGCACCTGCGCCTTGGCCTCCGGCGTAAGCGCCGCCGTCCGTCCAAGGCTCGCTCGGAATGACGAGCGCGGCCAATACGTAGATGAAGATCACAATGCCGCTGGTGAACACTGCAGTAATAGCGACTATGAGTCGGAGCAGCGTCGCGTCGAAGCCCAACATATCGGCCAAGCCGCCGCATAGTCCGGTAATTTTACGATCCGTACGAGAACGATACAGTTTAGTCATCAGCGATTCCAGCCCTCCTGCTTTAATTTATGTCGCAGCTTCTCCAGCTCTTGCTCGAGCGCATCCGCCGCTGCGTTGCCGGCATGGCTCCATGCATCCCGCAGCTGACCGCGAACCTCGCGAAGCGTGCGAGCGTTCAGCTCCATATCCGACACCCGCTCCTCCAGACGATCGAACATTCGCGGCGTTGGACCTGCGCCCATCGAGCGCATTCGCTCGTTCATCCGCTGCTGCAGACGAACCGATTCGAGCCTTGCCACATAGTAGCTGCGCTTCGAGGCGATCTCGTCGAAGTCGGCCTTCAGCTGCTGAATCTGCTCCTCCAGCTCGACGATGCCGAGCTTGCTCTGCTCATACAGCTCCTTGTACTGCGCCGCCTTCTCCTCCTGCTGCAGCTTCTCCTGCAGCGCCATCCGGGCGATGTGCTCCTCGCCCGCTCTCATCGCCAGCACCGCTTGCTGGTCGCGCCGCTCTCGCAGCTGCTCAGCCGACGTATACTGCTGGCGAAGCGATGCCGCATGCGTCAAGCATTGCTGCAGCAGCCGCTCCGACTCGCGAATGTGCTCCGACTGGGAGCCTAAGTATTTATCGATGAGACGTACCGGGTCTTCTGAATGCTCGAGCATTTCGTTGAAATGGGCGACGGTGATGTCGCGGAATCGTTTCCCTAAGCTCATGCCTGCTCTACCACCTTTTCTACATAGATTATTGTGACGCTCGTTAGTACACCGACTTCTCCTTGCGAATGATCGACACGCCGTAGGCGATCAGTCCGACCGCAAGAACTAGCCCGATGAAGCCGGACATCTTGCACAGAAGAATGATACCGCCGATCAGCATCAACCCTCCGCCGATGATTCTCTTGCCGTTCCTCAGACCGAGGTAGCCGAATCCGAGCATCAGCGCCGGGAACAAGACACCTGCGACCGAGTGCCACACATCAAGCCCCATTCGGTTCAAGAGAATCATCGTGCCGACCACAATGAGGGCCAGCGCTACACCTGTATGCTTCGTGAATCTCATTTATTCATGTTCACCGCCTTTCGTTTCGTCGTCGCTTCCTTATGTCCTTATTCTAGGTGAAATCGTCCTCGTTCAAAACGAACCAACGGCCAGTTTTGCAGCCCGACTAAAGTCCAGTCCCTCCCCGTCCGAAGACGTGAACAAGACCCCGCCCATGCCGATCGCACATGCGAAAAAGCCCCAGCACCTGATGACAGGCACTGAGGCTATATATATGATGTTCATGATTGCACGTAGCCAGTTAGGTTAGAAGAAGTCTGCGATATACGTCTTCCGAGTGGGCAGCAGTCGATCCAGCTGCTCCACCGCCTCTGGGGTCCCATGCAGCAGGCCCAGCTCATGGAAGAACGACGGACGGCGATAGCCCATGAAGATCGCAGCAAGCACCGGCGGCTCGCAATGAACGATCGGCATATCACTCGGCGTCTCGGCACTCTCCTGCCGCTTCACCGCTGCTGTACCCGCTTCATCGACGGCAATGCGCCATACGCCTGTATTCCACGATGCTTGCCGGTCCTCCACACCTACATAGAGGGAGCTCTCTACACCCGAGACGAATGGAAACTTCGTCCAGAACCACTCCACGTCGACGATCCGGGCCATGAAGGTCGGGACGAACTCCTGCTTAATACGCGGATTGTCCAGCAAGAACGGAAGCGGGTCATCAGTCGGCACCTCGATCGTCAGACGATCCAGCATCGAGTCGTGATCCGCGAGGAACCGCCACAGCCCGAGCCTTGCCTCGTGAGTGAGCGCAACCAGCTCATGCACCTTCATCAGTCGCTCCCTCACCTGATACAGCACATAGCCTGCAGGAGCGCCTTGCTCGTTATAATAGACGGCAGCTGTACCCGCCTTCATTGTGAACACACGGTGCGTCCACCAGCTCTCATCTCGAACCAGCATGCCGTTATAGGTCGAAGCATATGCCGCGTAGATCGGCTGCAGCAGCTCCCATTCGTGTCCGATACGCCGGACACATCCTGAAGGCATGCTCCATCTCGGCAAGAGAGCAACCGGAATTTCATACTGCTTCTTCTCTGCACACATCCCCCACCCGTACTTGCGGTAGAAGCCGAACTCGAACGGATACAGGAACGAGATCGATTGACCGTTCGCCCGCATCGTCTCAAGCGCCTGGTGCATCAATCTACCGACGAGTCCCCCACGCCGATATTCCGGCCAGGATGCCACTCCGGCAATGCCGCCCATTGCCAGCCGCTTGCCTTGCACCCAAGCTTCGAGCTTGTAGATCATCAGCTTCGCGGCGAGCTTTCCTTCTATATAAGCCCCGTACTGCTCATGCAGCGCCATGAGCGCCCTTCGCTGCGTCCTCTCCGCTTCGGACATCTGCATCTGGAACGCGAACTCCGACAATGCCAGCGACTCCCCGTAATGCTCCTCCGGTATGCGTGATAGCTCCGCACGATCTACCTTCATCCCCCATCCTCCCCTTAGACCCTAGCCTAGCCTTACATCATTACAGTCACAACACACTACGAGCATCTATCTCCCATTTCCACTGTAGCCCAATTTCATCATACACTCCATGAGGCAGGAAAGCACATATATAACCAATATCTCTCCATTATTCCAAAAAGTTTATAGCTGAGCACAGCAAGCTCTTCATTTTCGTCCGTGACTTTTGTTCTATTTTTTTACGCTTCTTCTTCAACACAGCCAGCATTCTCAATACAATCCTGACTCATTTTTCATTAAACATTCATACATAACGATCTTGCTTATTAAATATTAACATAAACTACAAGAACACAAGATTCAAAAGAACTATTATTCTCAAGCTCACATAAAGCGCATGTAAGCTTTTTCCTCTAAAATCCGACAACATCCTATGCTATCATCTAGTTAAGCAAGCGACCATTAATAACCTTACTTGCCAGGAGGAATACACGATGAAGAAGAAGCTACTCTCTGTGATCTTAAGCGCTGCCATTGCTTTCGCAGCCGTTCCCTTCCAAGCAACAGCCTATTATGTCGAGGTTCCGAGGATGGAGGTCGTGCAGGGTGTCAACTTCCGTACTCAGCCTACTACCACCAGCGAGCGCATTCGCTTCCTGAAGACAGGCGAACAGCTCGAGCTCGTGAATACATACAATTCGTATTGGCTGGAGGTTCGCGATGCAGCAGGCGTCACAGGCTTCGTATCCTCCTCAGACAAATATGTCAAGTCGATCGTAGTGAAGGAAGCGGTACAGCCGAATGCGACGATCGTCAGCTCCGTCTCGTTCCGGACAGGCCCTTCAACGAGTGATGCCAGACTTCGCTACTTGAGCGAGGGTGAGCAGGTGCTCGTGCTGGAGCAGGTGAACAGCTATTGGTACAAGGTGATGGATGCAAGCGACGTCATCGGGTATGTGAGCTCCAGTGAGCGGTATATCGAGACGACATTCAACAACGGCGCTAGCGTAGAGGTTGAGCAGGAGGAGATATTATTCCCGGAGCCGCCGAATGCAACCGCAGTAAGCTCTGTCTCCTTCCGGACCGAACCGACGACAGACAGCACTCGTATTCGTTACATATCGAAGGGTGAGGAGCTGCTCGTGCTGGACAAGTATAACCAGTATTGGTTCAGCGTACAGGATAAGAACGGCGACATCGGCTACGTCAGCACGAGCTCCAAATACATAAGCACCACCTATGTTGAGCCATACAAATCTTTAACACGTGCGGCCGCAGTTCAGCAAGTGATCGATACCGGAATGAAATATGTAGGCGTGCCGTATGAATTCGGCTCTAGCCGTACCGACACGACCACCTTCGACTGCTCGGACTTCGTCCGCCAAGCGTTCATGGAAGGGATCGGGCAGCAGCTGCCGAGCAACTCCCGCACGCAAGGCTCTCACGTGAAGGCGGTCGGCAAGACGTCTACCGACTGGAGCAAGCTGCGCAAGGGAGATCTCTTGTTCTTCATGTCGTATAAGGGCAATTCAGCCTCCAAGTATGCTGGCATCGACAAGTCGAAGGAGACGATTACCCACGTCGGCATCTACCTCGGCGACGGCACGATGCTTCACACGTACTCGGAGGAATCCGGCGGCGTTCGAATCGACCGCATCGCTGGCACTTCATGGGAGCACCGATTCCTCTTTGGCGGAGCTACTTATTAATCAGGTATTTCTAACCTTTACATATCCTCGACTTGACGTTTGTCTTCCTCTGGAAGACAGACGTTTTTTTTATACGAATCGGGCGATCGTCTATACGTGGGGCTACTGTCGTTCATATTCTGTATTATGAAACTGGAAAGGGGGATGTCACATGAGCGCTGTAGGCGGACTGTACACAACTACTGGTGTTATCCTTGTTCTCTTTATCCTGCTTGTTATCGTTTCCCGCACTTTCTTGGTGTAATGTATAGCTAAGGCCAAAACCCCCTTCGAGCTGCTGCCAGCTTGAAGGGGGTTTTCCTTGCTATCCGCCGATCTGCGACATTCTGCGCTCGGTCGGCTTGTGACTCTGCGACTCGTCGGCGAGCGCCTTCGCCATCTCGTGGCTCTCCGGCTTCACATCCAGCGCCCGGAAGAACAGCTCCGCCAGCGCCTTGTCATCGCCGATGGCCTTCCGCACGTTGAACTCGTCCGACCAGTATAGACAAGGCTTAATGTTCCCGTCCGCCGTCAGTCTGAGCCGATTGCACGTCTGGCAGAAGTGGTCGCTGACCGGATGGATCAGCCCGAAGGAGCCCGCGGCGCCCTCCAGCTTATAGTTCCGCGATGGACCGTTGCCGCGTACAGCGTCCGTAAGCTCCTGCACCGCCCATCCGTTATGTGAGCAACGATCATGAACCTCCGACAAGGGCACGTACCGGCTCCGCCACCCTTGATCATCGTGACCGATCGGCATATATTCAATGAAGCGCACGTGCAGCTCCTTGTCCTGCGTCAGCCTAAGGAAATCGTCGATCTCATCGTCGTTCAAGCCCTTCATCAATACAACGTTCAGCTTAATCGGCGATAGCCCGACACGCCTCGCCGCGTCTATAGACTGCAGCACCTTGCTCACATCTCCGCCCCTTGTAATGAAGGAGAACCGATCCGATCGAAGTGAATCGAGACTTATATTAATCCGGGTCAAGCCAGCCGCACGAAGCGCCTCTGCTCTCGAAGCGAAGTAGATACCGTTCGTCGTCAGCGCGATATCCTCGATTCCGGGAATCTGATTCAGCATCGCGACGAGCTTCTCTACATTTTTACGAACAAGCGGCTCACCGCCTGTCAATCTTAGCTTACGAACGCCATAGCTAGCTAGAACCCGAACCACCTCAGCAATCTCCTCGAAGGTGAGAATATTCGCCTCCGGCTCGAACTCCATTCCTTCCTCCGGCATACAGTATACGCAGCGTAAGTTACACCGATCCGTCACTGATATGCGGAGATAATCATGCACCCGTCCATAACGATCGACCAAGCGCTGCGACATTGCGGCCACCTCCTGCATACTGACTCCCTTAATCCTCTAACTATATAGCAAAAAGAACCGAGATGTCTACACCTTCCCGATTCTTTCTTCCGTTTCCTGTTAGATTATCTCACATAACCCATGATGATGCCGGCCGTTTCCTCAATCGCCTTATCTGTCACATTAATGACCAGGCAGCCGAGCTGCTTCATCAGCGAGTTCGCATAGGTGAGCTCCTCTTGAATGCGCTCAATCGTCGCGTATTTCGCTCCGAACGGAAGACCGACAGCCTTCAGCCGCTCCTCGCGAATTTTGTACATCTTATCGGCGTCCATCGTCAGGCCGACAATGCGGCTGCCCGGCACCAGGAACAGCTCCTTAGGCGGCTTTACCTCCGGCACGAGCGGTAGATTGCACACCTTAATCCCTTTATGCGCGAGAAAAATGCTCAGCGGCGTCTTCGACGTCCGCGATACGCCCACCAGCACGAGTCCAGCCTTCAGCAGAGAGCTCGTATCTCGTCCGTCATCGCACTTCACCGCGAACTCAACAGCCTCGACACGCTTGAAATAATCTTCATCCAGCCTGTGCAGAAGACCTGGCTCCCGCTTCGGTGCATCGTTGAACGTATCGACGAACGCCTCCATCATCGGACCCATTATATCAACTGCGCGAACACCGAGCCGCAGCGCCTCCTCCTTCATCGTTTCCCGAAGCTCCGGCTGCACTAACGTATAGGCGATGAAGCCTCCTCGTTTGGCGGCCTCCTCGACGATGCTGCGAATTTCGTCTTCATTTTTGATATGGCCAATTCGCTTGGTCGTCACTTGATGGGCATCGAACTGACGGATCGTCGCCTTCACGACACCCTCAGCCGTCTCGCCTACCGAATCGGAGCATATCGTAATTTGATAATGCTGATCTTCCCTCATACGCTTGTTCTCCTTATCGTCTACTTCCGATCTCGTTATCTGTCTGTCGCCAGATCTAATAAGATGCTGGTCATGATCGTTTTCGTTATACGTCCGACGATTTCCCAGCGTGTTCGGCCGCTGCTCCCACTGAGCTTGGCCGGCACCACGACCGGCAGGCTGTCGATCTGATGATGGATCATTTTGCGTGCGGCTTCGATTACCGCTTCATCAGGTATCACATGTATCACATTCGGCTCGCGCGTCATCACCATACTTACCGGCATGACGGCTGTATTAGAATTGCCAAGCGTAAACTTCAATAAATCTTTACGAGAAATGACGCCTGACAAGAAACCATCGTCATCGACCACCATTAAGCTCCCTACATTTTCCATAAAAAGGGTAACGACCGCATCATGCACCGATGCCTGCTCCTTAATAATAATCGGCATCGATTGTACATCGCTCACCTTCAGCTCCATGAGCTTCCTGGCCGCATGAGCGCCCGGATTCATAGAGGTGCCTGGCGTGTAGCCCACCTTCGGCTTGGCATCAATGTAACCGAGCATGACGAGCAGCGCCAAATCCGAACGCAGCGTAGGTCTGCTGAGTCCGAGCAGCTCTGCTATCTGTTCGCCGGTAATCGGCGCGTTCGCCTTCACGAGTTCAACAATTTGTAATTGGCGCGCAGTTAATTCGATGACCGGTCCCTCCTTCGTATACAAGCAACGTCTGTATTGTTCGATTGTACCAAATTTAGCCGAAAACTCATAGCCAATCTTCGTCCTCTTATTGAATAAAGTAATCATCACAATAAAGAAAATTAATATTAATAGTACATAACATTCAATAATAAATGTGTTATAGTACTTCATATAAACGCTAAAAGATAACGGTAATGGAGGATTGTGACGTATGGAGAGAGAATTAGCACTGGAAATTGTACGAGTCACGGAGCTTGCTGCACTTGCAGCTGCCAGCTGGATGGGCCGCGGCAACAAATACGAGGCGGATGGTGCTGCGACAACAGCTATGCGGGCCATGTTCGACTCCGTCGCCATTCGCGGTACAGTCGTCATCGGAGAAGGTGAAATGGATGAAGCTCCGATGCTCTACATAGGCGAAGCTGTAGGCAATGGACAAGGTCCTGAGGTGGATGTTGCGGTTGACCCGCTAGAGGGCACCGAGCTCGTCGCGAAGGGCTTGAACAATGCACTTGCTGTAATCGCCATAGCTGGCAAAGGACAGCTGCTGCACGCGCCGGATATGTACATGGAGAAGCTCGCTGTAGGTCCTGCGTTGACAGGCAAGCTACAGCTCGATGATCCTCTTGAGATCACTTTGCAAAAGGCCGCAGACGCTCTAGGTAAGCCCTTGAGCAACTTGACCGTCATGATCCTTGATCGTGAGCGTCATCAGAAGCAAATTGCTACTCTGCGCGAGGTCGGAGTACGCATCAAGCTTCTAAGTGATGGCGATGTGGCTGGAGCTATCGCGCCTGCTCTGTCCGAATCAGGCATTGACCTGTATGTAGGCTCTGGCGGAGCCCCTGAAGGCGTTCTGGCCGCCGCTGCGCTGCGCTGTTTGGGAGGCGAGCTAATCGGACGTCTGCTCCCTGGCAATGAAGAGGAGATTGAGCGCTGCAAGCAGATGGGCATTGAGGACCCTCACCGGATCTTGTCCATGGACGACATGATCGGCACGGGAGACGTTATATTCGCGGCAACAGGCATTACGCCTGGTGAGTTCTTGAGCGGTGTTCGTTACACATCCGATCATCGTGCAGACACCCACTCCATCGTGATGCGCGCCAAAACACGGACAATTCGCTTCATTCAGTCGAGTCACTATTTGCCGAATAAGCAACTGCTCCAGGAAATCTTATCGAAGTAACATTGATCTTAAGCCTCTCTGTGTTAATATTTAATAAGAACCTATACGAACACAGAGGAAGGTTAACATGAGCATATTGTTCTATACCGCAGTAGGTCTTGTAGCAGCGACGTTCGGCAGCTTAGTCGGTCTTGGGGGAGGCATTATCATTGTTCCAGCCCTCGTTTATTTAGGACCGCTTTTCGTAGGAGAATCGATCACGATCTCCACAGCTGTCGGGACGTCGCTTGCTGTTCTTATTTTTACCGCACTGTCCTCCACAGCCGCCTTCATGCGGCAGCAACGTGTCGACTTTCGCAGCGGCTGGCTCTTCTTCACGACGAGCGGTCCGGCTGCCATGCTCGGCTCTTACATGACGCACTTCATCGACGCCCAGTCGTTTCAGCTCGGCTTTGGCCTGTTCATGCTGTGTATGTCCATGTTGCTCATCTTCCGTGATCGAATCCCCCCGCTACGGGTCAACTGGAGCATCAAGCGCACATACGTTGACTCCAACGGTCATAAGCATGTGTACGGGTACAGCATTCCGACGGCGCTGTTACTCGGCTTTTTGGTTGGCGCCATCTCCGGCTTATTCGGTATCGGCGGCGGATCTCTTTTTGTACCGGCCATGGTGCTGCTCTATCGTTATCCTCCCCATATGGCAACAGCTACATCCATGTTTGTCATCCTGCTATCCTCCATTACGGGAACAGTGATGCACGCAAGCTTAGGCGAGGTCGATTACGGCATGGTTCTATACCTAGCCCCGACAGCCATTATTGGCGGCCTCCTGGGCGCCAAGATCGCGAGCAAGCTAAGCAGCACGAAGCTGCTATGGGTACTTCGAATTTCATTCCTGCTCATCGCTTGTAAAATGATATTTGAAGGTTCTGGACTCACCTAACCTCAAGCATAAATCTGCCCCCCTTACTCCAAACTAAGCACAACTACGAGCTAAGGGGGAATCCGTATGTCTTCTTACACAAGAGGCCTCCTCATATGGACCGGAGCGATCGGCATATTACTCAGCTCCTGTTCCTACAGTAATCATTCTTCTGTCCCGTCACCTGATTCACCGCCTTCAGCAAATAATTCTCCAGCAACTGAAGCAGCGGATTCTAGTCAAGAGGTATTAAACAAGGGTGAAGATCAAGAGCGGAAGCTTGCCATTGAGCCGAATGGACCGCCTCATCGCAAATTAACTGCACATGATTCTAATGTAAATGCAGCAACCCAGCCTCCAGCAGCCATACCTACACCGACTAAGCAGGAGGACGTTTCAACCACCCCAGTAGCTGAAGAAGCATCGCATTCTAAAGGCTCATCCGAAGCTCACGAGGCGGCAAAGAAGTCAACGAACAGCAAGCTCACAACAGCCACCAAAGCCAAACAGAAATCAGCTCAAGAGGCGGAGGCAGCCCGTAAAACAGCTGCTACTACGAATAAGCAGCTAAGCTTAGCGCAGCTCGTCCGTAAGTATCCTGCATTTATCAAGCTGCAAGGCTCATCGAACTCCAAGCAGGTTGCATTAACGTTTGACGATGCACCTGACCTTAAGTATACGGCACAAGTTCTAGATATTTTGAAAACCTACAAGGTCAAAGCGACCTTTTTCCTTCTCGGCAATCAAGCTGAAAAGTACCCACAGCTCGTCAAGCGCATGATAGACGAAGGTCATGTCATAGGGAACCACTCGTATTCTCATCAATTGTTTACGAAGCTGTCGGACGAAAGCTTTGCAGCTCAAGTGAATCAAACCGAGGATGTATTGTCGCCCATGATCGGCTACGCTCCTAAGCTCATTCGTCCACCCTATGGTGAAATAACAGAAAGTCAGCTGCTGTGGGCGAAGAACAATGGATACTTAGTTGTGAACTGGAATGTAGATTCATTGGATTGGAAGCAGCTTAAAGCGGAGCAAGTATCGGCTAACATATTGAAGCGCGTGAAATCTGGAGCTATCATATTACAGCACTCTGGAGGCGGCCCTAAGCAAGATCTGAGTGGCACGGTGAAAGCTTTGCCACGCATTATTGAAAAGCTGCAAGATGATGGCTATGAACTCGTGCCACTAACAAAGCTATTGGATGTTGCGAAGTCGAAGTAACAACAACTATATATGTCACTAATATTAAAAAGCTCATCAACGTTATTACGTTGATGAGCTTTTATAATGCCGGTAGAGGGACTTGAACCCCCACGGTTTCCCTCACGATTTTGAGTCGCGCGCGTCTGCCAGTTCCGCCATACCGGCTAGTGGCGTGCCCTAAGAGATTCGAACTCCTGACCTTTTGATTCGTAGTCAAACGCTCTATCCAGCTGAGCTAAGGGCACATATTATAATCAATTTGGAGTGGTGCCGAAGACCAGACTTGAACTGGTACGGTAGTCACCTACCGCAGGATTTTAAGTCCTGTGCGTCTGCCGATTCCGCCACTCCGGCAAAGAATGGAGGCGCCACCCAGACTCGAACTGGGGGTAAAGCTTTTGCAGAGCTCTGCCTTACCACTTGGCTATGGCGCCATGTCTAATATGGAGCGGAAGACGGGAATCGAACCCGCGACCCTCGCCTTGGCAAGGCGATGCTCTACCGCTGAGCCACTTCCGCATATAAACTGGGGATCTAGGATTCGAACCTAGGCATGACGGAGTCAAAGTCCGTTGCCTTACCGCTTGGCTAATCCCCATTATGGTACACTAGTAAGTAAGTATGGGGCGATCGAAGGGAATTGAACCCTCGAATGTCGGAGCCACAATCCGATGCGTTAGCCACTTCGCCACGACCGCCATAATACTATTTAATTGGCAGGGGCAGCAGGAATCGAACCCACACTAACGGTTTTGGAGACCGCTGTTCTACCCTTAAACTATGCCCCTAAAAAAAGTGGTGGAGGCTGATGGATTCGAACCACCGAACTCGTCAGAGAACAGATTTACAGTCTGCTGCGTTTGGCCACTTCGCTAAGCCTCCGTATGAAGCTGGTGCCGCCGAGAGGACTTGAACCCCCAACCTACTGATTACAAGTCAGTTGCTCTACCAATTGAGCTACAGCGGCATAATGGTGGTGGCTCGGGACGGAATCGAACCGCCGACACGAGGATTTTCAGTCCTCTGCTCTACCATCTGAGCTACCGAGCCGTACACTTGATACTAAAACATTTTTTACAAAAAGTAAAGAGTTAATTAATGGCGGAGCCGACGGGATTCGAACCCGCGGTCTCCTGCGTGACAGGCAGGCATGTTAGGCCTCTACACCACGGCTCCGCGATAATATACTTTCTGAATATTCATCCAGAGAAGTTTGGTTGCGGGGGCAGGATTTGAACCTGCGGCCTTCGGGTTATGAGCCCGACGAGCTACCGAGCTGCTCCACCCCGCGATATTAGTATGGTGGAGGCTGACGGGATCGAACCGCCGACCCTCTGCTTGTAAGGCAGATGCTCTCCCAGCTGAGCTAAGCCTCCATACTGGTGACCCGTAGGGGATTCGAACCCCTGTTACCTCCGTGAAAGGGAGGTGTCTTAACCCCTTGACCAACGGGCCTTACTTGCTACGGAGAGAGAGGGATTCGAACCCTCGAGACGCTTGTGACGCCTACACGATTTCCAATCGTGCTCCTTCGGCCACTCGGACACCTCTCCATATGGCTCCCCGAACAGGACTCGAACCTGTGACAACTCGATTAACAGTCGAGTGCTCTACCAACTGAGCTATCAGGGAACATTGTTTCAAGACTTGCGCCTTGAAAACTGGATACGAAACTAAGCACGCTGATGCTCATTATTAGCATTTGCTTACGAAGTACGTTTACTTCGTAAACGTTGTAGGATAAGCCCTCGACCGATTAGTATTCGTCAGCTACACACGTTACCGCGCTTACACCCCGAACCTATCAACCTCGTCGTCTACAAGGGGTCTTACGAATTGGGAAATCTCATCTTGAGGGGGGCTTCACGCTTAGATGCTTTCAGCGCTTATCCCGTCCGTACTTGGCTATCCAGCCGTGCTCCTGGCGGAACAACTGGTACACCAGCGGTACGTCCATCCCGGTCCTCTCGTACTAAGGACAGCTCCTCTCAAATTTCCTACGCCCGCGACAGATAGGGACCGAACTGTCTCACGACGTTCTGAACCCAGCTCGCGTACCGCTTTAATGGGCGAACAGCCCAACCCTTGGGACCTACTTCAGCCCCAGGATGCGATGAGCCGACATCGAGGTGCCAAACCTCCCCGTCGATGTGGACTCTTGGGGGAGATAAGCCTGTTATCCCCAGGGTAGCTTTTATCCGTTGAGCGATGGCCCTTCCATACGGTACCACCGGATCACTAAGCCCGACTTTCGTCCCTGCTCGACCTGTTTGTCTCGCAGTCAAGCTCCCTTATGCCTTTGCACTCTGCGAATGATTTCCAACCATTCTGAGGGAACCTTAGGGCGCCTCCGTTACATTTTAGGAGGCGACCGCCCCAGTCAAACTGCCCACCTGACACTGTCCCCATACCGGTTCACGGTACCAGGTTAGAACTCCGATACGATCAGGGTGGTATCCCAACGGCGCCTCCACCGAAGCTGGCGCTCCGGCTTCTCAGGCTCCCACCTATCCTGTACAGATCGTACCAAAGTCCAATATCAAGCTGCAGTAAAGCTCCATGGGGTCTTTCCGTCTTGTCGCGGGTAACCTGCATCTTCACAGGTATTAAAATTTCACCGGATCTCTCGTCGAGACAGCGCCCAAGTCGTTACGCCATTCGTGCGGGTCAGAATTTACCTGACAAGGAATTTCGCTACCTTAGGACCGTTATAGTTACGGCCGCCGTTTACTGGGGCTTCGGTTCACAGCTTCGGATTACTCCTAACCGCTCCCCTTAACCTTCCAGCACCGGGCAGGCGTCAGCCCGTATACTTCGCCTTGCGGCTTCGCACAGACCTGTGTTTTTGCTAAACAGTCGCTTGGGCCTTTTCACTGCGGCCCCCTCGGGCTATTCACCCTACCGAGGCACCCCTTCTCCCGAAGTTACGGGGTCATTTTGCCGAGTTCCTTAACGAGAGTTCTTCCGCGCGCCTTAGCATGCTCTGCTCGCCTACCTGTGTCGGTTTGCGGTACGGGCACCTTCTCCCTGGCTAGAGGCTTTTCTTGGCAGCTTGAACTCATGACCTTCGGTACTTTTATTTCCCTCCCCATCACAGCTCAGCCTTACGGTTAGCGGATTTGCCTACTAACCAGCCTTGCTGCTTGGACGGACATCCATCAGTCCGCGTCACTATCCTTCTGCGTCACCCCATTGCTCATAACGGTTCACGGTGGTACAGGAATTTCAACCTGTTGTCCTTCGACTACGCCTTTCGGCCTCGCCTTAGGTCCCGACTTACCCTGAGCGGACGAGCCTTCCTCAGGAACCCTTAGGCTTACGGCGGATCAGATTCTCACTGATCTTTTCGTTACTCATACCGGCATTCTCACTTGTATGCAGTCCACCAGTCCTCACGATCTAGCTTCAACCCGCATACAACGCTCCCCTACTGCCCTTAATGGACCCATAGCTTCGGTGGTGTGTTTAGCCCCGTTACATTTTCGGCGCAGAGTCACTCGACCAGTGAGCTATTACGCACTCTTTAAATGGTGGCTGCTTCTAAGCCAACATCCTGGTTGTCTGTGCAACTCCACATCCTTTCCCACTTAACACACACTTGGGGACCTTAGCTGATGATCTGGGCTGTTTCCCTCTTGACAATGGATCTTAGCACTCACTGTCTGACTCCCGGGTATACGTATGCGGCATTCAGAGTTTGACTGGACTTGGTAACCCTTGGCGGGCCCCGCACCCAATCAGTGCTTTACCTCCGCTACGCTAATCCCGAGGCTAGCCCTAAAGCTATTTCGGGGAGAACCAGCTATCTCCGAGTTCGATTGGAATTTCTCCCCTACCCCCACCTCATCCCCGAATTTTTCAACATTCGTGGGTTCGGGCCTCCAGTGCGTGTTACCGCACCTTCACCCTGGACAGGGGTAGATCACACGGTTTCGGGTCTACGTCTACAAACTCATTCGCCCTATTCAGACTCGCTTTCGCTATGGCTCCGGCTTCTCACCTTAACCTCGCTTGCAAACGTAACTCGCCGGTTCATTCTACAAAAGGCACGCCATCACTCATTAACGAGCTCTGACTTCTTGTAAGCACACGGTTTCAGGTTCTTTTTCACTCCGCTCCCGCGGTTCTTTTCACCTTTCCCTCACGGTACTGCTTCACTATCGGTCACCAGGGAGTATTTAGCCTTGGCAGATGGTCCTGCCGGATTCCGACGGGGTTTCACGTGTCCCGCCGTACTCAGGATCCCTCTAGGCATACGCTCGCTTTTGGCTACAGGGGTTTTACCTACTGTGCCGGGCCTTTCCAGACCGCTTCGCCTAACAAGCTTTTGCCACATCGAGGTCCTACAACCCCTAGCGATATAATCGCTAAGTTTGGGCTAATCCGCTTTCGCTCGCCGCTACTGACGGAATCACTTTTGTTTTCTTTTCCTGAGGGTACTTAGATGTTTCAGTTCCCCTCGTCTGCCTCCAATGTAGCTATGTATTCACTACATGGTACGTGAGTATTACCTCACGCGGGTTCCCC